>OY970215.1:0-3010287 GCA_963713945.1 uncultured Actinomycetota bacterium
TAGCGTCCGCTCGAGCAGGTCCGTCTCGACGACATCGCCATGCAAGAAGCCGAGCCGGACCGTTGTCGCGGCCCGAGCGCCCCAGGCCTCGTACAGCCGGACGACCACGTCGCCGCTGCGGTCCTCCGCCAGCTTCACCGACTCGACCACCACCTGCTCGGAGGCCACCGAGACCAACGGCGCGACGGCTCGGTCACCGGTCACCGTCCGCACCGGAAGGTTCAGCGCGTAGCCCTGCCGCACTGCTTCCGCGACGTCAGCACCGAGGGTGACGGCACAGCGGAACACGTGCTCCCCCTGGTCGGCCTCCGGGTCCGGGAACAGGGGCGCACGCAGCAGGGACAGCCGCACGCGGGACGCCGAGCGCTCGCCCACCCGGAACCTGGTGACGTCGTGCCCGTAGGTGCCGTCGTTGGCGACACTCATCCCGAAGCCCGGCTCACCGACGTGGACCCAGCGGTGCGCGACGGTCTCGAAACGCGCCGTGTCCCATGACGTGTTCGCGTGGGTCGCACGCGTGACATGGCCGAACTGGATCTCCGAGCGGGCCTCGGCGGTGTTCACGTCCACGGGGAACGCGAGCTTGAGCAGCTTCTGCCGCTCGTGCCAGTCCACCCGCGTCTCCACGTGCAGCGTCGGGTCCTCGCCGTCCGCCAGGTGCAGGACCTGCTCGACGCGGCTCGAAGAGAACGACCTGACGACACGCAGAGCGGCGCGGCCGGGAACGGGCTCGACGAGATCCGCCTCCACCAGGTCGACGACGTTGCGGCGGTAGTGCTCGTCGATGTCCCACGCCTCCCACATGTTGGGGATGTCGCGGTGCAGCTGGAGCATGTTGCCGACCTCACCGGGGGGCAGCACCTCCCGGCCGGTGGCCAGCTGGACCGCGGACACGACGAGCCCGCGTGCGTCGACGCGGACCCGCGCGGCGCCGTTCTCCAGTACCCAGCCGTCGGTGTCGGCGACCAGACGCGCCGACGCGGGCCGCACCGCGGGTCCGGCCGCGAGCGCCGGGACCCCGGAACGGGCGAACGGCGCCGCGTTCACGGCTTGCTCGGTCGCGCCCGGGCCCGCCAGCGTTTCGAGCGCATCCGAGACGATCCCCTCCAGCACCTGCGCCACCTCGGCGTAGCGCTGCTCGGCCTCGCGGTGCACCCAAGCGATCGACGTGCCCGGCAGGATGTCGTGGAACTGCTGGAGCAGCACCGTGCGCCAGGTGCGCTCCAGATCGTCGTAGGGGTACTCGACGCCCTCGCGCACGGTGGCAGTCGCGGCCCAGAGCTCGGCCTCGCGCAGCAGGTGCTCGCTGCGCCGGTTGCCCTGCTTGGTCCGCGACTGCGTGGTGTAGGTGCCGCGGTGGTACTCCAGGTAGAGCTCGCCCATCCAGGTGGGCGGGTCGGCGTACTCGCCGCGCGCCGCCTCGAAGAACGAGTCCGGGTCGGACAGCACCACGCGAGGCGACCCCTCCAGGTCGGCTGCCCGGTGCGCTGCCGAGACCATCTCCCGGGTCGGCCCGCCGCCGCCGTCGCCGTACCCGAAGGGGGCCAGGGACGTGTTGGCGCGACCCTTCTCAGCGAACTGACCGGACGCCAGGGCGAGCTCGGCGGCCGAGAGGTCGGAGTTGTACGTGTCGACCGGCGGGAAGTGCATGAAGACGCGGCTCCCGTCGATGCCCTCCCACCAGAACGTGTGGTGCGGGAACTTGTTGGTGTCGTTCCACGACATCTTCTGGGTGAGGAAGTTCTCGCAGCCGGCCAGGCGCGCCACCTGCGGGAACGCACCGGTGTAGCCGAACGAGTCCGGTAGCCAGACGTCCGTCGGCTCCACGCCGAGCTGCTCGATGAAGAACCGCTTGCCCTGGACGAACTGCCGTACCAGGGCCTCGCCGCCCACCATGTTGGTGTCCGACTCCACCCACATGCCTCCCACGGGCACGAACCGCCCCTCCTTCACGCGGGCGCGAACGCGTTCGAAGAGCTCCGGGTAGCGCTCCTGCAGCCAGGCGTACTGCTGCGCGGACGAGCACGCGAAGGTGACCTCGTCGTCGGCGTCCATGAGCGCCAGGACGTTCGCGACCGTGCGCGCCACCTTGCGCTGCGTCTCGCGGACCGGCCACAGCCACGCGGAGTCGATGTGCGCGTGACCCACGGCGTGGACCACGTGCGCGCTGGGGGCCGCCGGGGCCGCGAGCACCCCGGCAAGGGCCTCGCGACCAGCCGGGGCCGTTCCGCTGACCTCGTCAGGGTCGATGACGTCGCACATCCGCTCCAGCGCCCGCAGCACCTGGGCCCGCCGCGGCGACGCCGCGGGCAGGACGTCCACCATTCCGCGCAGTGTCGCCACGTCCTGCACCAGCTCGTAGACGCACTCGTCGAGCAGCGCCACGTCCATGGCCCGCAGCACGTACATCGGGACGCTGCCGGCGGTCTCCTTGGCGCCCAGGCGGGTGGGCCTCGTGAAGCCGTTGCTCGGCACGTCGGGGTTGCCGGCGGCCTCGACGTAGACGTCCACCCGGCCGGGCCGTTGCGGCAGCGGCACGGCGTTGTTCCGGGGCGAGATGCCCTTGAGGAGCACGCCTTCCGGGCTCCATGCGGCCCCCTCGGACTGGAAGCCTGGCTGCTGCTCCATGAACCCGAGATCGACGACGAGCTCGGCACGGGTCCCCTCCAGCGGCCAGCCGTCCGGCATCTCGCCCGTGAGGTGGAACCACACGGTTGACCACGGTGCACCCCAGGCGGTCCCCACCGGATGGGGTGCGTAGGTGGCCGCGCGGGCTTCCTCGAAGGGCACGGGTTCGTCGGGGACGGTCCACGCCCCGACCGCCAGGGGATGGCGGGCCCGGTAGGTCGCCGGGCGGATCAGCTCGGCCATGTACCGGTCGATCCGGGCGATGGTGCGCACGTCGGTGTCATGCATGGGGTGCAGGAGTCCTTTCGAGGTGGGAGGGGTGGGGCGGTGCCGTCAGCCCTTGACGGCGCCGGCCATGGCGAACGAGCTGCCGGTTATGCGCTGGATCACGAGGTACAGCGCGAGCACCGGCGCCGAGTACAGGAGGGAGAAGGCCGCGAGCTTTCCGTAGGCGACCGTGCCGTAGGCGCCGAAGAAGCCGTAGATGGCCACCGCGGCGGGCTGGTTCTCGGCGCTGGACAGCAGGACGAACGGGACGAAGAAGTTCCCCCACGCGGCCGTGAAGACGAAGATGAAGACCACCGCGATGCCTGACCGCATCAGCGGAATGACGATCGACCAGAGCGCCCGCATGGAGCTGGCTCCGTCGACCCACGCGGCCTCCTCCAGGGAGATCGGGACGGAGTCCATGAAGTTCTTGGTCATCCAGATGGCCATCGGCAGCGCCGTCGCGGTCAGGAAGAGGACGGTCCCGATGAGGGAGTCCAGCATCCTGAGTGACACGAAGAGCGCGTAGACCGGGACCATCATCGCCGTGATGGGCAGGGTGGTGCCGAAGAGGATCCCGTACATGAACGGCTTCTTGAACCGCTGCTGGTAGCGCGAGAGCGGGTAGGCGGCCAGCAGAGAGCACGCGACGGTGAGCGCCGCGGTGCCGAACGAGAGCACCGCCGAGTTCCACAGCGGCCGGAAGGTTTGGTCGGTGTTGAGGATCTCCGTGAAGTTGCTCAGGGTGAAGGAGCCGGGCAGAGCGATCGAGACGGTGGCGGCCGGGTCGAAGGCCGCCAGAATGATCCAGGCCAGCGGGACCAGGAACGCCAGGCCCACCAGGGCGAGGGTCAGGTTCGCGGCGACCCGGGTGTTGCGGGCCCGCGGCGAGGCGAGCGCCCGATTCCGCCCCGGTTCGCGACCGGCGGTCGCGGCCGTGGGGGCGAGGACGTCACCTGGGGGGTTCGTGGTCATCAGTCGACCTCCGGCTTGAGCACGCGGATGTAGACGACGGCGAAGAGCCCGCCGATCACCAGCGCGACGGTTGCGATGGCCGTGCCGTAGCCGACCTGGGCGAACTTGAATGCCTGCTGGTAGGCGAGCACCGGCAGGGTCGAGCTCGCGGTGCCCGGTCCGCCACCGGTCATGACCCAGATGAGCGTGAAGACGCCGAGGGTCTGCAGGGTGGTGAGCATGAGGTTGGTCGCGATCGCGCGGCGCATCATCGGCAACGTGATCAGGAAGAACCGCTGCGGGGCGGACGCGCCGTCGACCTGGGCTGCCTCGGTGATCTCCGGTGGCACCTCCGCCAGGGCGGCGGAGTAGACCATCATCGAGAACGCGGTTCCGCGCCACACGTTGGCCAGCGTGACCGACAGCATCGGCAGCACGATCAGCCAGGGCGTCCCCTCCAGGCCCAGCCAGCCCAGCGCGACGTTCAGCGTGCCGGTGCCGGAGAAGAACGCGTACAGCGCGAAGGCCGCGACGATCTCGGGCAGCACCCATGCGACGACGACGATCGCGCTGACCACCGAGCGGACCGGCGCGGTCACCGATCGCATGAGCATCGCCAGGGCGAGGCCGAGCACGTTCTGGCCGATCAGCGCGGAGCCGACGACGAAGGCGAGGGTTAGGACCAACGAGGACCAGAAGACCGGGCTGCCGAGCAGCTGCACGTAGTTCTGCACCCCGACGAACTGGGGGTTCGCGGCCGCCGGTCCGGTCAGGCTGCGGTCGGTGAGGGATCCGTAGAGCGAGTAGAGGATCGGGCCGAGCAGGAACACGGCGAGCAGGGCGACGGACGGCAGCAGAGGGACCGACCTTGCGAGACTCTGCAGCGACCGCCGGCGCTCGGAGGAACGCTCCGAGTGCCGGCCCTGCCGCCCCTGGAGGGAGAGGGTGGTCATGACGTCAGCTGCTCGCCTGGACGCCGTCGGCGCCGACGATCTGGGTGAGGGCATCGTCGTACGTCTTCGCCGCCTGCCCGGGAGTCGCCTGACCCGTGATGACCGACTCGGTGGCCACCTGGATGTTCGACGAGATCTGCGAGTAGTCGGGCGTCGCGGGACGGAAGTGCGTGACGTCCACCAGCGACGAGAAGAAGTCCAGCGACGGGTTGGAGGCGAGGTATGCCGGGTCGGCGGCGACATCCGCGCGCACCGCGATCTGGCTGGCCTCGGTGGCGTACTTGAGGGAGTTCTCCTGGTTCAGGGTCTGGGCGATGAAGTCGAATGCGGCCTTCGGGTCGGCCGCGTGGGCACCGACTGCCAGCAGCCAACCACCGGACATCGATGTCGCGCCCGGCGCCTGGCCGTTCTGGGTCGGCACCTTCGCCAGCCCGATCACGCTCTCCCACTCCGGCCACGGGACGCCGCCGGTCGCCCAGCCACCGGGCAACCAGGAGCCGTCGATCGCCATGGCGAGCTTGCCCTGGGGCATCAGCTCGGTGCCGACGCGGCTGCCGAGGTTCGTGTCGAGCGCGTCCTGCAGGTCGGGGCCGAGGCCCTCCGTCGCGATGGTGTCGTACACGCCGAGGGAGTCGACGAAGCCCGCCGAACCGGTGACCCACTTCGCGGTCTCGGAGTCGTAGAGGGTGTCCTCCGTGCCGTAGAGGAGCATCTCGAAGCCCTGCATCGAGGTGGCCTCACCCTGTGCCTTGGAGCCGTAGATGTTCAGCGGGATGACGTCCGGGACGGCAGCCTTCACCGCACGGGCGGCATCGAGGACGTCCTCCCAGGTGGTCGGCTGCCAGTCGGCCGGCAGGCCTGCCTTCGCGAAGATCTCCTTGTTGAAGTAGAGGCCGCGGGTGTCGGTGCCCATGGAGACGCCGTACGTCATCCCGTCGTCGCCCTGGCCGGCGGACTTGGCGCCGGCGGCGAACTGGTCCCAGTCCTGCCACGTGGCCAGGTAGTCGTCGATCGGTGCCAGGAAGCCGGCGGCCGCGTCGGCGCGCACCTGGAACGTGTCCTCGTAGATGACGTCCGGCGCAGTCCGGGCGGACCCGTTCATGAGGGCGAGCTTGGTGGAGTACCCGTCCTCCTGGGCGTTGATCGGCTCGAGCTTGATCGTCATACCCGGGTTGGCCGCCTCGAACTCCGCCTTCGACTTCTGGAGGAGGTCGTCCACCTGCGTGAACGAGTCGGTCTTCTGGTAGGCGACGGTGAGGGTGGTACCGCCTGCGGAATCGGTGGCTCCGTCGCCGGAGTCTCCCGCTCCGCACGCGGTGAGCCCGAGGGCCAGGGCCACGGCGGTGACCAGGAGAGGGGCGGGGGGGCGCTTCGCGTTCATGCTGCTCCTTTGCGACATGTGATCACCCGTTGCTCAACGGGCGTGATTTAGTCTACCGATTCGAGTAAATGATGCAAGGCCCTGCTCAAACCGTTACCAATTCGTGACCGAGCGGGTCTCAGTTGTTGGACGAGCAGCGCGGCCTTGGGTGTGAAGGCCTCGTCGAGGACAAGGCTCGCGGCACCGACCGCTCCCACCCAGGTGCCGACCGCCGAGCCCTCGACCTGGACCGTGTGCAGCTCTCGCATCGTCGCGTGCACGGCGAACTCGCTGGCGGCGGCCCTCTCCAGGTACGGCGCAAGCCGCTCGGCATTGGCACCCCCGACGACGACGCTGTCGGCGTCGACCAGGTCCGCGACCACCATGAGACCGCGGGCCAGACGCCGGGCCGCCAGCTCCAGGATCGCTACCGCAGCCTCGTCGCCCCCCGCTGCGGCAGCCGCGAGCGCGACCATCCCGCGGTCCAGATCGCGCGGCGTCCCCCGGGGCGTGCTCGACGGCAACGCGCCGACCTCCACGGCCTGACCCACCAGGTACGCCAGCGACACGCTGAACGCGAGGCAGCCACGGTTGCCGCACGGGCACAGCGGTCCGTCCGCGTCGACGATGAGATGTCCCACCTCGCCCGCGTTCTGCGAACTGCCCGTCAGGACCTCGCCGCGGTGCGCGAAGGCGAAGCCGGTGCCGAAGCCAAGGTAGGCAAACAGCGTCGTGCTCCAGACGTCGTGGTGCCGCTGCCACAGCTCGGCCGCCATGGCGGCCGTCACGTCCTTCTCCACGAGGGTCGGCAGGCCGGTCGCCTCGGAGACGAGGTCCCGCAGGGGGACGGTCCCCCAGCCTTCCAGCAGGGGCGGGGCGATCGCGCGCCCGCGGGCGGCGTCGATCGGACCAGGCACAGCAACGCCGAGCCCGATGATGTCCGACGCTGCCAGGTTGTTGCGCTCCCGCAGGCGAGTCACCTCCGCGGCCACCGCCGCGACGACAGCTTCCGGGCCGACGGGCGTGTCCATCATCGACCGGTCGACGGCGCGGCCAGCGAGGTCCACGACCGCGAAGGACAGTGAGACGGGGTCGATGTGGCAGCCGAGCGCATAGCCGCTCTCGGCGCGCAGCCGCAGCATGGTGCGCGGCTTACCCCGACCGTGGATCTGCCGGTCACCCTCCAGTACAAGCCCGCGCTCGATCAGCCTGTTGACCGCGTTCGAGATGGTCTGGCCCGAGAGTCCCGTGCTCTCGGCGAGCTCCACCCGGCTGACACCCTCCCGGGCGCGGCGGATCCGGTCGAGCACCACCAGCTGGTTGTAGTCGGCCATGCGGGGCAGGTTGGTGCCCCGACGCCCCGAAGCGCTCCCGCCACCGTTCCCCCGAACCGTCACAGTCGCGCCGGTCGGGCCACTGCGCCGCCCATACGACACCCCTCGATCCGGGACAGGCCCGTTGGGGGGTAGTGGGTAGGTCATGCGCTGATGCTAGCCAGCCGCACGACCCGCCGCCTGGGCCACGCGGCTCGATACCCGGCCGGGGCGGCGTCGACGGCCTCGCCCGTTACGGCGGAGCTCGTAGGACACACCGATGGACGAGGCGGGCATGATGCGCGCCATCTCCAGCTTCTCCGGTCAGATCGACCACAAGACCGGGTACCTCGACTGACAGCCGCCCTCGGGCGGGGGCGTCCATCCGCTCATGGCCTCGTTGAGGGCGGCTTCGCGCGCCCGGTCTACGTCCGATGGTTGGGGATGATGGCCAGGACGCCATCCTCGTTCGCTATCCCGCGCGTCCCCGGCGCCCCGGCGGGAGGAGTCCGCGGGCGCGGGCCTTCGCAACCCAGCCTTGGGCGGTGCTGAGAGCGACGCCGCTGAGCTCGGCCATCGTCGCCGAGGGGTTCGCATTGCCCTTGGCCGTGAGCCGGCCGTGCTGGAGTGCCACGAGCTCGTAGAAGTCAGGGGTCTGCTTCGGGTCGTCGAGCGGCTTGAGGAGGTCGCGCTCGGCAACCTTGCGGCCGCTCGGGAGTTCGATCTTGCCGCCGGTGATGGTGCTGGTGCGCGTCATGGCGAACAGCCGCTTGTTGATCGCCGCTTCGATGCGAGCTGTCGGCAGCTCCCGTAGGAGCTGGCTGGTGATCGGGTCACCCGGGCGCCAGGGCAGGTAGACGACTCCGGTGATGCGGATCTCCTCGGGGACCGCGAGAAGCTGGCGCTGGAGCCGGATGAACACGCGTGTCGCCGTGCCGGTGTGCTCGATGTAGCGCCATCGGCCGTCGATCGTCTCGTTCTGCTCGGAGTCGAGCTGCGGCTGCTGATCCTCACCGGTGACGGTCTGATCGTCGTACCCGAGGAGGGCGTCGATCTCGCCGCTGGCGTCGTCGGGCCGCTCGCCGGGGAAGCGGCTCGGCAGGTGCCAACCGGCCGGCAGGTCGTCCTGGAGGAGCAGCCCGTCATAGGTCTGATCGCCTGGCCGGCGAGGAGATGTCGACATGGGAGCAGGCTACGCGAATCGAAGCGCAATCTCATGTAGTTGCCGATACGCCCGCGATGTGATCTAATCGCATGTATCCGCGAGAACATGAGGTGCGGCGATGGGTGAAGTTCACACGGCCGAGGCCACCGACCGGCTCCTGCGTACGCAAGAGGTCGCCAGCTGGTTGGCCGTCTCCAAGTCGACGCTGGTGCGCTGGCGCCAGTCGCTCGAGGGGCCGCACGTCTACTGGCTCGCCGACGGCGTGCCGCGCTATCGGGCATCGGACGTCGAGCGGTGGCTGGCCGGGCGCGCGGCGGCCCGGCCCCGTGCGCTACGGGGAGTGGGTGCCCGTGCCGGCTCGACGAGGTGACAAGTGGGAAGGCCGCCTCAAGATCGCCGGTCAGGTCGTCAGCACCCGCCGCTTCGAGACCAAGCGGGCGGCGGTCGACTGGGAGCGTCGTCAGCGCGGCGCGTTCGACGAGCACGGCTATGACCCGAGCCGCGGAAAGGTCGCCGTCGAGGTGCTCCTGGGCGAGTGGCTGGAGGAGCGGGCCGGGCGGGTCAGCCGCACGACGCTGAACACCGACCGCTATCTGCTGCCGACCTCCGGCCAGCGTTCCGGCAGAACAGGCACCGAGACGATCCTGCCGACCTGGTTCCGCAAGCTCCACGTCGGCAAGGTCACCGGCTCGGCCATCAGCACGTGGCAGGACGGCCTGCTGGCGCGCGGGCTGGCGCCGACCTCGGTGAAGCGGCACCGCGAGTCGCTGTCGTCGTTCTTCGCCTGGTGCGTGTCGGAGGGCTACGTCGCCGTCAACCCGGTCAAGTCCGCCGCACCGCCGCAAGGACCGTCGCGTTCGCGAAGACCTGCGACCCCTGCCGGCTCACGAGTTCGAGGCCGTCCTGGCTCAGGTCGCCGAGACCGGCCAGGTCTACGCCGATCTCGTGCAGCGTCCTCGGGCGCACCGGCATCCGCTGGGGTGAGGCCAGGGCGATGCTCGTCAGCGACTTCATCGAGGTGCCGATGCCCATGCTGCGCGTGGTCCGGAACCAGCCGGAGGGGACGGCTGCGGCCAAGACCCCGAAGTCGGGCAGGGGCCGGCGGGTTCCCGTTCCGGACGTGCTGGTTCCCGTGCTCCGGCGCTTCGTTGCCGGCAAGGGCCCGGGCGACCTGCTGCTCACCGGTCCCGGTGGCGGGCAGCTCCACCGCTCGACGTTCGTCCGGCAGACCGGCTGGAGCGAGGCGGGCCGGGGCCGAACACTGCACGACCTGCGGCACACCGCCGCCTGCGAGTGGATCCTGCGGGGCGTGCCGCTGACGACCGTGCAGGCGTGGCTCGGTCACGGCTCCGTCGAGATCACCGCGCGCTACCTGCACCACCTCGGCGACTCCGCCGACCGCTCCGCGCTGCAGCTGCTCAACGACTCCGCCGCCCACACGCTGACGCCGGGGGTGATTTCGGGGTGACTCGGCGCGGGCCGAGCGCCTGTCGTTGCCGAAATGGGAAAGGCCCCCGCTCGCGTCTCCGCAGACCAGGGGCCTTCTCTCACTGTGTCGGGGTGGCGGGATTCGAACCCACGACCTCTTCGTCCCGAACGAAGCGCGCTACCAAGCTGCGCCACACCCCGATGGCCCGGAGGCCTCAATAAGAATAGCCGATTATTTTCACCCGCGAGTACCGCGACCGTACCGACCCGGCTTGAGACCTACCGGCGTCCGAGCCCCCGGTACGCCCACCCCGCTGCTCGCCACGCGGCGGCGTCCAGGGCATTTCGACCATCGATCACCAGGGGATTCCTGACCTGGCCGGCCACGGTGGTCGGGTCGAGAGCTCGATACTGCTTCCACTCGGTGAGGAGGACGACCGCGTCGGCTCCATCGAGCGCTTCGTCGAGCGAGCCAAAGGTGAGCTGGGGATGCAGCCGGCGCGAGTTCGGGATCGCCTCGGGGTCCGTCGCGACGACACGCGCGCCGAGTCCGTTCAGCTGCACCGCAACATCGAGGGCCGGGGAGTCCCGCACATCGTCGCTGTCCGGTTTGAACGCGAGGCCGAGCACCGCCACCTTCTTCTGGTACACACTCCCGCCGAGTTCCTCGACGACCACATCGACGGCCCGCTGGCGCCGGCGGAGGTTGATCGCGTCCACTTCCTTGAGGAAGGCGACCGACTCCCCCCGCCCGAGTTCCTCGGCGCGAGCGGTAAACGCACGGATGTCCTTCGGCAGGCATCCCCCGCCGAATCCGACTCCGGCGTTGAGGAACTTGCGGCCGATCCGCACGTCGTACCCGATGGCATCGGCCAGCTGCGTGACGTCGGCACCGGTCACCTCGGCGATCTCGGCCATCGCGTTGATGAAGGAGATCTTCGTGGCCAGGAACGCGTTCGCCGCCACCTTCACCAGTTCGGAGGTCGCATAGTCGGTGACGACGACCGGGGTGCCCTGGGCGATCGCGTGCGCATACACGTCATTGAGAAGCTGGACGGCGCTGTCCTGGTCACCGGCGACGCCGTAGACGAGCCGATCCGGGGCGACCGTGTCGCGGACGGCGTATCCCTCCCGCAGGAATTCCGGGTTCCAGGCGAGCAGCGCACCCGTCGGTTCTACGACTGTCGCAAGTCGTTCAGCGGTCCCGACGGGCACGGTCGACTTCCCGACGATGAGATCACCAGCGACGACGTGTGGCAGGAGGGCGGTGATGGCGGCGTCGACAAAGGTCAGGTCCGCTCCACCGCCCGTGCGGAGTTGCGGGGTGCCCACCGCGACGAAATGGACCGCACTTCCCGCGGCATCCGCAATGTCGGTGCTGAACTTCAGCCGTCCGGACGCGAGGGTCGAGGCGAGCAGGTCAGGCAGGTCCGGCTCAAAGAACGGGGCCCGACCCGCCGAAAGAGCATCGATCTTCGCGGCGTCGACATCGATGCCGATGACGTCGTGCCCGAGGGATGCCATGGAGGCCGCGTGCACGGCACCGAGGTAGCCGCAGCCGATCACTGAGATCTTCATTGTGCTGACAGCCTAGCGAGCGGTCGTCAGCCGGGATGGCACACGGCGTAGTGACCCACGCGCAGCGGCACGTCGGAACACGCCGCGTCGAGCGCGGCATCGAATCGTTCGGTGCCGGCATCGCTGAGGTCATAGTTGGCGTACAGGCGGGTTTCTCCGTCCAGCCCCGGCGCATCGACGAGCGCGGCGCGCGCGCCGGACAGCACGATCACTGAAATTGTGGGCCCCCAGCTGGTCGCCAGCCGATCCTCCCCGAGCTCACCGATCGCCGCCGCTGCGGCCCGCTGGTCCCCCAGGGTTTCGCCGTAGCGCACGTGGTCGGCAATGGCGAGGTGACCGCGGACCTGGATGACAAGGGTGCCCGCGAGCAGGACGGACGCCGCGACAGCCACGACGCGCAGCCCCGTCCGTCGCGCGAGTGCTCCGCTGGATGGCGCGCGCCAGAGCAACCGTGCTCCGAGCACGAGGAATGCGGAAAGCAGCGGGACGAAGGCGAACAGCCCGGGTGACGGATGCCTGATCCAGACCGGGAGATGGCTCGAGAGCATCCACCAGCCGATCCAGGTGGCGAGGCCGACGAGGGCAACGGACAGGAGCACCACGAGCTCGCGCGGTCGGGCGTCCAGTCCCAGCGTCGGGAGAGCCCGGCTCCTGGCGAGGACCGCGACGAGGACAGCGACCAGGACGAACGCGGCAATCAGGAACACAGACAGGATGGCGGGCGAGAACCAGCTGCTCAGCAGACCATCGAGCTTCGCGGAGCACCGGGACGCGCTGGTTTCCCTGCCCTCCGGAGAGAAGAAAGTAGCCGAACGCCTTCGTCACCTCGACGTAGGCGGCCGGGCCCAGGGCGATCAGCTTCCACAGCTCGACGGCGGCGACGGGAATGAGCGCGACTGCGCCACACCACACGACCCGACGGATCCGCGACCAGAACGGCTGACCGACCACGGAGAAGAACACCCCGACCGCGATCGCCGGAACGGCGAGCAGTGCGATGGTCTTCGTTTCCAGTGCGAGGCCGACGAGCAGCCCGGCGAGCCAGGGACGGCTACGGAGGACAGCGACGGCCCAGACGATGAGCGCAGCGGCAGGGACCTCACCGAGCACATCGATCGGAGTCTGGATCGGCGAGGCCGAGTCCCAGGTGTTCAGCCCGAGCGGCACGGTGATCGCTACCAGACCGGCCCAGCGACCGCCGATCCGGCGGCCGAGCACCCCGAGCCCGACGAGCAGGGCGCTGTAAAAGACGAGCACGACGACACGACCGGCGATCACCGGATCCACCCCGAGCGCGAGCACTGCGGCGACCGGCAGCAGCACGACCGGACCGGTGGAGATGCGCGGGTCGAACGGCGTGAGCTGGCTCCCCGACAGGCTGCCGTCGCTGGTGTACCCCAGTCCGGCGAGCAGGTTCATGGGCACCGTCAGGTTGAACGCTTCGTCCTCCCACAGCCGCATGACGGTGAACGCGGGAACGACGACCAGCACCTGTGCGACGAGGACGACCCCGAGGAGAGACCAGAACAGGATGGATGCCCAGAGCCGGTTCCCGGGGACCCTGACGCTCCGGAACACTCCGCTCACGAGCGGCTGCGGCACGGGTTGAGGCTCACCCTCCACACCTCGGCGATCGCGCGTGCACTGAACTCGCGAAGCCGTTTCGGCGGAAGTTTCGGCAGGGCGTGCGCCTCGCCCCACATCGTGCCCGTCGCAATCGACCCTCGTCGCGGGATGCTGCGGACGCGACAATAGCGCACGGCAAACCCGAGGCGCTGTTCGGCCAGCGAGAAGTGCACGTGTGGCACCAGCGCATCCTCGGGCACGAGGGACAACAACTGGGCGATGGCTGCGGGGCGGTATGCACGCAGCGGGGTGTTCACATCCGGAATGCGACGGCCGACGGCGATGGCAGCGAGCATCCCGACGCACCCGGTCAGGACGGTGCGGAACCAGGGGTCCGTGCGATTTCCCCGCACGCCGTGCACGACGTCGACGCCCGTTTGCTCGAGCGCACGGACCAGTCGCGGAAAGTCCGTCCCGAGAAACTGGCCGTCCCCGTCCACATGAACCAGCGCATCCGGGTTCAAGGCCAGCCCTGCCCGATACGCGGCGAGCGCGGTCGGACCGTGCCCGCGGTTCACCTCTGCGTCGACGACCACGAGGCCCGGCAGTTCCTTCTCGAGGCTCGTCAACACGGATGCCGTCTGATCCGTCGAGCGGTCGTTCACGACGACGAGACTGACACGTTGCGCGAGGGGTGTCACCTGCTCCAGGATTTCGTCGAGAAAGCCCGGTAATCCCTCGGCCTCGTTGTAGGCCGGCATCACGACGACGAGATGTTGCAACGGCACGGCACTCCCCAGGCCTTGGCTGATAGGTCTGCGCCCAGCGTAGTCGAGCACCAGACCGCTCCCACGCTGACCACAACTCACCAGCACATCACGTACTCTTGACCCCAGAATGCCCACCCAGACCCGATTCCGCCGGCTTGCCGTTCTCGGCACCCGCTTCCTCACCGTTGGCGCGATCTCCACGCTCATCGAGATCGCCGTCTTCAACCTGTTGCACTACGCGCTCGGCGCGGACGTCGTCACCTCGAAGATTGTCGCGTCGCTCGTTGCACTGGTGAACGCGTACTTCGGCAATCGCGAGTGGACGTTCCGTCATCGCGGGCACCACGGTCGCGCACTCGAGCTCTTTCTCTTCATCGTGGTCAATGCGATCTGCACGGCCCTCGGTGCCGGGATCGTCGCTGTCGGTGTGTCGATGTTCGACTCACCCGGCCCGCTGATCGTGAACCTGGTCAACCTCGTGAGCATCGTCATCGTGGTTGTCGTGAGGTTCCTCTTTTATCACTACCTCGTGTTTCGCGGGGTGCGCCCTCCGCAGTCGACCGAGGACCGGTCGGAGCAATCGAACGGTTGAGCGCCCGCCAGCCGCGCTCGGCTCGCAGAGCCATCCCTCATTCTCCCGTCGATCGCAAGCCCACCCCCGCGGTGCGGCCGCAGGCGGATCCAGCAGGTAACGTTGTTCCCTAAGCGGCTCTGGCCGCGTCGAGCAAAGACAGGAACTCTTACGTGATCGTTCACAGGCTGACCGTCGACGGTCGGGACTATTTCCTCCCGGACCCCGTAACCGAGCTGCGCAACAAAATCCTCACCGCAATCCAGTCCGGCGGCGGGTACGTCAACATTCCGCCGCTGCGATCCGGCCCGGGCATTGACATCCTGTTCTCCCCCGGAATGCCGGTGACGTGGAGCCAGATCGACGTCGGCGAAAAAACCGCGGGCACCGAGCAGGGCAGCGGAACGCACCTGGAGATCGACGAAGACGCTTTCGGCGGCCTGTAAACCTCTGGCCGTGCCGAACGGCCCCGTGCCAAACGGCCCCGTGCCGAACGGCCCCGTGCCGAACGGCCCCGGCCGAACGGCCCCGTGCCAAACGGCCCTGGGGGTCAGCGCCTGTCGCGCGGCGTCCCTACACCATCGACTGCGCGAGCATCTCGTCGAGCTCCTCGACTGGAACCGGCCGTCCGAACAGGAAACCCTGAGCACGGTCACAGTGCAGCGCTCGGACGCGCCTGAGGTGCTCTTCGGTTTCCACGCCCTCGGCGACTACCCGCACACCTCGCTCTTTCAGCAGGGCTACGGCGACCTCGACCATCGCGCTCGCGCTTGTCTTGTCCTGGATCAGGGACCGATCGATCTTCAGTTCGGTGATCGGCAGGTCCTGCAGGTGTGAGAGTGACGATCGTCCGGTGCCGAAATCGTCCAGGGAGATTCCGAGCCCAAGCGACGTGAGCAGGCGAAGCCGCGCGGCGACGGAGTGCAGGTCGGCGATGACCTGGGATTCCGTGAGCTCAATGGTGAGGGCTCCGTCCGGAAGGGTGTGGGCCTGCAGGATCTCATGCAAACGGTTGAAGATGTCCGGCTTCGACAGTTGGATCGCGGAGACGTTCACCGAGACGTCGATGTTCCTGCCTTCTGCCCTCCACCTGGCCGCGTGGCGGCATCCCTCCTCCAGCATGAAGGCCCCGATCTCGTGGATCAGGCCGGTGCGCTCCGCGGCGGGGATGAACTCCACCGGGGACACGAGTCCGCGCGTCGGGTGCTGCCACCGCGACAGGGCTTCAGCGGCAACGACCTCACCCGTCGCCAGGTCGACCTGGGGCTGGAAGTACGCGACGATCTCTCCCCGGTCTACAGCGCCTTCCAGGTCCGTCTCGATGCTCACGAGACCCGGCCATCGGTTCGGGGCGGGTACCCGCCGCGCGATCGACTGGAAGAGCAACAGGTGCATGTGCGCATGGACATAGTCCATGGTCACGGGTCAGCGGTTCGTTTTTTCTACGCACCCACGATCGGAGAACTTGTGCGTATAATCCAGCCGCCCATACACCGTTATCGGTCTCGGTTGAAGCCCCGGGCAAAAATTGCCCGCGTCTATGCGTTCGGATAATATCTTGATGCCGTCGCTGACGTGCGCGCGGCAGCCGGGTGGCTCGCGATTCACGATCAGGAGCGGTATGGACACGACAAGCCGGACCTCGGTCCTCGAGCGCAACAACGTCACCGTCACCGGCAACCCCGCAGGGCGACCGATCATGTTCGCTCACGGTTTCGGATGCAGCCAGGAGATGTGGCGCGAAGTGGCTCCGCATTTCGAGGATGAGTTCAAGGTCGTGTTGTTCGACCATGTCGGATCCGGCGGATCAGATCTCAGCGCTTACGACCGGGGCAAGTACGACTCCCTCCACGGCTACGCGGACGATGTCCTCGACATCGTGGAGGAGCTCGATCTCCACGATGTCGTCTTCGTGGCCCACTCGGTCAGCGCGATGATCGGCGTTCTCGCCTCGAACCGGAATCCTGAGCCCTTCGGCGCCCTCATCCTGGTCGGTCCGTCTGCCCGGTACATCAACGCCGACAGCTACACAGGCGGCTTCGAGCAGGCCGATATCGATTCCCTTCTCGACGCGCTCGACGCAAACTACCTCGGCTGGTCCGCGACCGTAGCTCCTCTGATCATGGGCAACGGCGGGCGACCCGAACTCGGAGAGACCCTGACCGAAAGCTTCTGCAGCACCGACCCGGCCATCGCGCGACACTTCGCTCGCGTCACATTCCTGTCGGACAACCGCCGCGACCTCAAGAATGTGACCACGCCGACGCTGGTTCTGCAGTGCCAGGAGGACATCATCGCTCCGATGGCTGTCGGCCAGTTCGTCCACTCCGAGATTCCCCACAGCGAACTCGTTGTCCTTTCGGCAACAGGCCACTGCCCCAACCTTTCCGCACCCGAAGAACTGCGCCGCGAGATCCTGTCGTACCTCCGTGGCTGATGCCGCGCTCGAGGCGAACGGGGAGGTCTTCGCCGATCTCTTCGACAACGCGCCCTGCGGCTACCTGGTGACGACCACCGAGGGAATCGTCACCCAGGCGAACGAGACGTACCTCAGCATCACAGGCTTCGCACGCGGTGAGGTGATCGGGCGATCATTCAAGAGCCTCCTCACCGTGGGAAGCGGGCTCTTTTACGAGACGCGTCATATTCCGACGCTGAGGCTGAGGGGACGCGTCGACGAGGTCGCGCTCTCCCTGGCGAGCGCCGACCGCATACCGGTTCCAACCCTCGTGAACTCGGTACTTGTCGACAGGGCTGACGGAAGCCAGGAGATCCGCATCGGGGTCTTCAATTTCACCGAGCGCCGCGACTACGAGCGCGAATTGCTGGCGTCACGCCGGGCCGCCGAACTGTCGGAGGCACGTGTCCGCGTTCTCCAGCAGGCATCGACTGACTTCATGGCTGCGGATTCCGAACAGTCGCTCGCAGAGGCCCTCGTCCGGAGCATCCGCGACGCCCTCGACGCCACCGTTACCGCCGTGTTCAACATCGACCCGAACGATGAACTCGTGCTCATCGCTGGAACCGATCCGTTGAGGGAGCTTTTGCCCGCTTCCGCGCGGAGGCCGGCACACGAGGCGTGGCGACTCGAAGAGATCGTGACCTACTCGGAACCTCTGGATACGACCGAGACCGAGTACCCGGGATTGGCCAAGGCGCTCCGCTCAGCTCGACTCGAGACGCTGTGCGCTGCCCCGGTGATCGACAGTGGCACCACCCTGGGAGTGATCGTCTCCTATTTCGGTCGGCAACGCGTGCTGGACGATGCTGCCGCCGAGCTCGTGAGCGCCCTGAACAGGCAGGCTGCACAGGTGGTCGCGCGCATCCGCCTCCAGGATCAGCTCACGCACCTGGCGCTCCATGACCAGCTCACCGGCCTCTCCAACCGAAAACTCCTGCAGGAGCGGCTCAGCCAGACTCTGGAGTCGTCTCAGCGGACGGCCCTTCCGGTTTCCGTGATCTTCCTCGACCTCGACGGGTTCAAGGACATCAATGACTCGTGCGGCCACTCGGCCGGAGACGACGTACTCCGGCAGGTTGCCGACAGGCTTCGAAGCGGCGTCCGCAACGGCGATACCATCGGTCGCTACGGCGGCGACGAGTTCGTCGTCGTCTGCGAGGACGCCGACGTCGCCGCAGCGACTCGCGTCGCTGACCGGGTGCAGGCCGCGATCGGCGAACCGCTCTCCGGCGCCGCTGCCGGCCGGCCCCTGTCGGCGAGCATCGGTATCGCCGTGATCGGACCGGACTCCGCGACGGACGTTCCTGCGGAGTCGATCCTCCGCGCGGCCGACGCGGCCATGTACGAGTCCAAGAACGCCGGAAAGAATCGAACCTCGGTCGTCCATGTGTAGATTAAGTCTGCGGGTGTCCGCGTCGATTGCCGATCGAACTTTTCCTTTCCGCGACCGTGGCACGAACCACATCGAATCCTGGAGGCCCGTCACATGGGAACGCTGATGTACGACTCGAAGGTGACCGCGAGCATTGATGACCGCATCCTTGCCCACCTGCAGATCGTGATGCTGGCAAAGCTGCGCCGAGGTGAGCCGTTTGCGTTCACCTGGAACGAGAACTCCAACGGCCTGGGGCGCACGACGATCTGGATCCACAGCGCCATCTCGCTGTCGTTCCAGTACTACGGCGGACGCGCGGCTCAGATCAATTCCCGCTGGGTGCAGGCGCTTGCCCGGTCATCCAACTCGGTCGGCGGGCTGGAGATCGTTCCCGAGCCAACTGCGGCGTCTGGCCCGCCAGCCGCTCGGTAAAAGCCGCACTCACCGCCCCGCGGATTGTCCGTGGACCGGATGCGTCTCACGCACCACGCGAGGCAACTCCGAGACCGGAACGATCACGATATCCTCGACCTTCCAGTCCAGTGCGATGCTTCCCTCTCGGGCAGCAGCGAGCTCGGAGAGGGACACCTTTCGCCGCGAGCGAGGAACGACAAACGACTCGATGTGGAAGACGTGACCCTCGTCGCGGGCGCGTGACCCCGCATCCGAGACCCAGTCAAGCGATCGCAGGTACTCGTCGACCCGATGCACGACGGGGTGGGGTTTCGCGTCGTCGAAGGTCGTCGCGCGACTGTCCATGAGGTCGTCGATGGCGGCCCGGATGTTTTTGATTCCGTCCCACAGGATGCTTCCGGCGATGAAGAGCGCTGCGGCGGAGTCCGTCCACCAGATCCCCAGGCCAATGCCGCCAACGCCGACGATCGACCCGACAGCGGTCATCCAGTCAGCCTTGTTCATGTCAGCGTCGGCATAGAGGACTTTGTCGTGAAGCGCCCTGGCGAGCTTCATCTTGGCGCGCCCGATGAAAACCGGCGGGAGGGCGATGGCCGCCATCACGCCCATCATCAGCCAGCCCAGCCAGAACACCTGTCCGAACAGCTCGACGGATCCGATGCTGGGGTGTTCAGCTGCCAGCAGGCCCGACACGGAATCGATGATGAGGAAGGTGCCCATCGAGAGCAGAGCGACAGCCGCGACGAGGTGCCCGACGCCGACGGACCGGTGGTAGCCGTACGGATGCTTCGCGCTGGGTTTCCGTCGCGCCACCCGCACGGCGACGAGGAACGCGATCGGCGGGATGAATGAGAGCAGATCCTCGAGCCATGCGGCCTTCATCGCCTGGGAGTTGCCAAGGACCAGGAAGACGAGGGTCACGGTGACCGCGAGGAAGGCGATGGTGATCCACTCGAGCCGGATCGCCTTTCTCAACGTTTCGGTTTGTTGCGCCGGCAGTTCCGTCCCACCGAATGAGGCGGCCATCAGGGCGCACCCTCCTGGCTGAGCAGGAACCGTTCCAACTCGAGGAGAAATGCGTTCTCCCCCACCGTTGCAGCCATCACGTGCTTCTCTAACCTCCCGTTCCTCCCGTTGACCTCCGTGAACGGTTTGGTGATCGCCGCTTTCTCGGACCAGGGTGTCTGGTCGGTGAGGCCGCCGATGACGAGGTCGAGCTCACCTTCTTCGAGGTCTGTCATGAGCCGCTCTTCCCCGCCCTCTACCCACGCGATGTCGGCGTCGATGGTGTCCGCAAACCGTTCGACCAGGTCGACCTCTATGCCGGTCGGATCTCCACCGGCCCCACTGACCGTCCAGTCCTGGTTGGGCGACACCCCGACACGAAGCGTGCCCCCGCTCACGCGGTCGAGGGTGCCATCGGGGTCGGCAGGAAAGCTGGTTCCACAGCCGGACAGGGCGAGAATCGCGAACGTGACGCCGACGAGGCGAAGCCGGACAGGGCGGATCATTCTCACACCATAGCGCCGCCCCGGAGGGTCGATACGACACTTGACAATGTCGTGCCGGAGGACTCCGGAAACCCTCTCCGTCGCCAGGATGGTGCGTCCTCATCTGCGGCGCACGTGGAGCAGGATTCGCGCGCGTTGGCAAGGCCTTGACCGTAGTCGGGCGCGCGGCCGATGGTTGAATAATGGCACTCTCGCAGACCCTGCTCGACCGGGGCATTTCTCCCTCCTTTACCGCCCGCGGACCGCTCAGCGCCCGCCTTCTCGACATCATCGGCACCGCGCCGGATGGCGTCCGTGATCTCGAGCTCCTGCCGCTCGCCGACGAGGCCCTGGAACGCGCATCTGACCTCGTGCACGACGACGACGTGCAGCTGACACTCTTCGTGCTCTATGGACTGCACTACGGCGGGGTCGTGGAGGCGGATGACGCGTGGGAATGGCACCCGACGCTCATCACCCTGCGTCGCCGGCTCGAGGACGCCTTCGAGAGCGCACTACGTGCGGCCGTCGTGATGCCGCCGCTGCCCGAACCGACCAGCACGGCGGTCGCGTCAGCCCTGTTCGCGCTGACGGGGGAAGACTCCGGGCCGAGCCTGTCCCGGTACGTCGCGGCGAAGGCGACGAAGGAACAGCTGGCCGAGTTCCTCGTGCACCGGTCGATCTACACACTCAAAGAGGCAGACCCGCACTCCTGGGCGATCCCGCGCCTGACCGGGCGAGCGAAGGCCGCGCTGGTCGAGATTCAGGCGGACGAATACGGCGGAGGTCGCCCTGAGCGCATGCACGCGGCCATCTTCGCCGGCACGATGCGCGGCCTCGGCCTGGACGACCGCTACGGCACCTACGTCAACCAGGTTCCCGCCGTGACCCTCGCCTCGTTCAACATGATGTCGATGTTCGGGCTCAACCGTCGACTGCGCGGCGCGATTGCCGGGCACCTGGCCGCGTTCGAGATGACCTCGTCGATTCCGAACGGGCTGTATGCGCGGGGTTTCAAGCGGAACGGCTTCGGCACGGATGTGACCTGGTACTTCGACGAGCACGTCGAAGCGGATGCCGTCCACGAGCAGATCGCCGGACGCGACCTGGCGGGTTCGCTCGCCGAGGACGAGCCATCGCTCTGCGCCGACATCATGTTCGGTGCGGCAGCGTGCCTCGCCATCGACGGGTGGGCTGGGCAGTACATGCTCGATGCGTGGGCCGCGGGCGAGTCCGCCCTGCGTGAGCCGCTAACGACCGTCGTTTCACCCGCGGCTGCATCCGGGGCGAGCTGAGCATGGAAGCGGATATGAGCGACCTCAACCGGGCGGCGCCCCAGATTGTGGCGTGCCCGAACGGACCGCTGCTGGTGCGCGGAGAGCTGGATCTCGTGACCCCGGAGGGCGACCCGATCGAACGCAAGCGCAGGACGATCGCGCTCTGCCGCTGCGGGGTCTCAGCGATCAAGCCGTTCTGTGACGGAACGCACAAGGCGATCGGCTTCACGACGGAGGCCTGACACGATTGGCAGGAGATCGCACGGTTGGCAGGAAAATCAGCCCAAAGCATCCTGAACTATCGTGTGATCTCCTGACAACCGTGCAACCAGGCAACCAGGCAACCAGGCAACCGTGCGACCAGCAGCTACCTCAGCGCGTCTTCCTTCACCCGGGCCGGTGCCACTGCGCCGGACCCCGCACGAAGGTCGAGTCGCCGCAGCAACTGGGCGTTCAGCGCCACAATGACGGTGGACAGTGACATGAGGAGCGCCCCGACGGCCATCGGCATCACGAAGCCGATCGGTGCAAGCACCCCGGCGGCGAGCGGAACGGACACCAGGTTGTAGCCAGCAGCCCACCACAGGTTCTGCTTCATCTTGCGGTAGCTAGCCCGCGACAGTTCGATCACGGAGAGCACCGACCGCGGGTCGTCGCTGGCCAGGATCACCCCGGCGGATGCGATGGCCACGTCGGTTCCCGCACCGATCGCGAGCCCGACGTCGGCCTGCGCCAGCGCTGGCGCATCGTTCACGCCGTCGCCGACCATCGCGACCCGGTGACCTTCGCCCTGCAGCTCGGCCACCCGAGCGGACTTCTCGGAGGGGCGGACGCCGGCGAACACGCGGTCGATGCCGAGAGCATCCGCCACCGCTTGGGCCACGGGCTGCGCGTCACCGGTGATCATCACCACCTGGATGCCGCGGGCGTGCAGCGCGTCGACCGCCTCGTGGGATTCGGGCCGCACCTCATCGGCCAGGCTGAGCGCTCCGACGACCGCGCCGTCGACTACGACGTGCAGCACGGTGGCCCCAGCCCACTCGCTGGTCCCGGCCAGGGCATCAAGCCCGTGACGCTCCAGCATGTACGGACCCCCGACGGAGACGGATGCTCCGCCCACCGTCGCCGAAACGCCCTCCGCCGGTGACGAGTGGAAGTCGGTCGCTGGTGCCAGCTCGAGGTGGGCGGCGGCTCGCACGATCGCCCGGGCGAGCGGGTGCTCGCTGTCTGACTCCGCCGACGCCGCGATTGCCAGCAGCCTGTCGTCGGTCCATGACCCCTCCGGGAGGACGTTGGAGACCACGGGCTCCCCCCGGGTGAGCGTGCCGGTCTTGTCGAACAGCACGGTGTCGATGGTGCGCATGCTCTCGAGGGCGAGGCGATCCTTCACCAGCACCCCGGCTCGAGCCGCACGTTCGGTGGCGATCGACACGACGAGCGGAATCGCGAGCCCCAGTGCGTGCGGGCAGGCGATCACGAGAACGGTGATCGTGCGGATGATCGCTTCGTCCGGCGTCCCGAGCAGCGTCCAGACGAGGGCGGTGATCGCTGCGGAACCGAGCGCGAACCAGAACAGCCAGCCCGCCGCGGTGTCGGCGAGGCGTTGCGCCCGCGACGAGGAGTTCTGTGCCTCGGCGACGAGGTTTCGGATGCCGGCAAGCGCCGTCTCCTCCCCCACCGCCGTGACACGGAGTCGGATGCCGCTGTCGGTGGCGACGGTTCCCGCGACGACGGGGTCGCCCGGGCTCCGGCGTACGGGCATCGATTCGCCGGTGATCATCGACTCGTCGACGTCTGCGCTTCCTTCCGTGATATCCCCGTCGGCGGGCACGCGTCCACCCGGTCGTACCACGACGACATCGCCGACGACGAGGTCGGCGGGCGACACGGTGACGAGTTCGTCTCCGTCGACGCGTTCGGCTTCGTCCGGGATCAGCGCGGCGAGTGAATCAAGCGCAGAGGAGGTCTGCGCGAGCGAACGCATCTCGATCCAGTGGCCGAGCAGCATGATCACGATGAGGAGGGCGAGCTCCCACCAGAATTCCAGAGCGTGGTCGAGGATGCCCAGCGTTGCGCCCCACGATGCGACGAACGCCACGGTGATGGCGAGCCCGATGAGCAGCATCATGCCTGGCTTGCGTGCACGCAACTCCGAGACCGCCCCGACGAGGAACGGCCGGCCGCCCCAGACGTAGAGCACCGTGCCGAGTACCGGGGAGATCCAGGACGCCCAGGCGGTGTCAGGAATCGTATAACCGAGGATCATCGCGAACATGGGGCTGAAGGCGGTCACCGGTATGGCGAGCACCAGCATGATCCAGAACAGGCGTCGGAACTGTCCGACGTGATCGCCGTGACCGCCGTGACCGGCGTGGGCGTCATGGCCGCCAGGGGCGCTGTGCCCCTCGTGAGGCATCTGCTCGGCGTCGGCGAGGTCAGCGCCGACGTCTGCACCGTGCTCGGCAGCGACGTTCATTCCATGGGAGGTGTGGTCGGTGTTCATGCGGCCACCATATACCCCCCTAGGGTATAACGCAAGGGTTGATTTCATACCCCCAGTGGGTATGATGAATTCATCGTCACGAGGAGGACTCATGCAGCACGGATATGTCGACAACAAAGCCGACCTGACCAAGCGGCTTCGCCGTGCTGAAGGACAGGTCCGCGGCATCCAGCGCATGGTGGATGAGGACGTGTATTGCATCGATATCCTCACCCAGGTGTCCGCCGTCACTAAGGCCCTCGAAACGGTCGCGCTGCAACTGCTCGAGGACCACCTCAGCCATTGCGTCGCCACGGCAGCCCGCGAGGGTGGGCCCGTCGCCGATGAGAAGCTGCGCGAAGCATCCGCCGCCATCGCCAGGCTCGTCCGCTCCTGACCTCCCGATCTCCCGATTTCCCACACCCGACACCCAAGGAGTACCGCATGACTTCAGGACCCTTCGCCGACCTCGGACTGACCGAGAAAAACGACAACCGGCCGTCGACCGGCGGATGCGGCGACGGTTGCGGCTGCGGGCACGGCGCAGCCGCCTCCACGGCCTCATCTTCCGCCACGTCCTCGGCGTCCGGTGTCACCTCGACCCTGAACGTCGCCGGCATGACCTGCGGCCACTGTGTCTCGGCCGTCACCGAGGAACTCGCGGAGATTCCTGGCGTGAGCGGCGTCGACGTGAGCCTCGATCCGAACGGCGTCTCCACGGTCGTCGTCACCAGCGACGCGCCGCTCGACCGCGCGCACGTTGCCGCAGCGATCGAAGAGGCCGGCTACACGCTGGTCCCGGCGCCACTCTCAGCCGAGTAGCGTCAGCGCGCGGGCAGGTCCGGTCCCGGTTCTACCCGCGCAGCTGCGGCGACGCCTCCACGTTTGCGCGCTCGCTCACTCCGCGCACGATCTCGTCGAGTGCAGCGGAGGCGGACACACGTGGCGTCCAGCCCAACTCGTCGCGGGCGCGGGACGTCGACATCACCGGCACGGTCGCGGCAATGTCGATCCAGCCCGGATCGGACTTCTGTAACCGGAGTTTCCACGTGATCCACATCGCCGCGCGAACGACCCGGAACCGCACCGGGACGAAGCGGGACCCGAGGACGGATGCCACAAGCTGGGGATCGACGACAGGCTCTGTAGCAATGTTGAACGCTCCTGCCGCGCTGCGGTCGAGGGCACGCCAGAACGCATCCGCCACGTCATCCGAATGCACGACCTGCGAGATCGCCTGGCACGGCATCGGGAGCATCGGTGGCCGGACCCACTGCAGCCACCGCGTCGGCACCGTCCGGCCAGCGAACAGGCCGAGGATTTCGCTGGCCGCTCGCCGCTGAAAGACCAGGCCGGGTCGCAGCCGACTGACGATGATCGTGGGGTACTGTTCCTCGAACCGGTCGAGTGCCCTCTCGTTGATCGCCTTGTGGCGGCTGTAATGCGACGACGGGATGCCGCCGGTTGGCCAGTGTTCGTCGACCCGCGAGGCCTTCGGCCCAGGACTGTACGCCGCCACCGACGACGCGTAGCTGAACTGCGGCACCCGGGCAGCTGCGACGGCCGCGAGGACGTTCTTCGTTCCCGTCACGTTGGTACGCCAGAGTGCCGCTTCATCGTGGTTGGGCTGAAGCTGCCATGCCAGGTGCACGACGGCGTCTGCCCCGGCGAAAATGCGAGCAAGAGCGCGAGGCGCCGAAGGCGAGCCGATGTCCACCGCGTGCCACGCGACGTCCGAGTACGGCGGTGTTGAAGGATCGGGCGTGCGTCGACTGATCCCGACCAGGTCGGTCGCGGTCGGCTCGTCGCGCAACCGGCGCAGCAGTGCCGAGCCCAGGTTGCCCGAGGCACCGACGATCACGATGCGCATGGTCCTCCTCAGTTGATGTGTCCGCCGAACTCATCCCAGTGGCTCTGGAAGATCAACCTATCTTCCTCGCTCAGCTCGGTCGCCTCGGTGGTGAGACGCCCGGCGTCTGCCGGTGGGCGCGAAGACTCATCGTTGAGTTCTATCTGTTCTGACACGTCAGCTCCCTGGACCTTCGTGGGTGGCGCCCGACCACGCTTCCCGGCGACGACGACTTGGAGCGCCGTTCGCAATGTGAAGCTCGCTCACCATACCCATATCGCCTGCTCATTCAGGGGGGGTTGTGAAAATCCGAAGGGAGGCGTCCAATGCACGGAAGCAGACAAATTCACGTCTGCGCCGGCCGTCCGATGGATTGCTAAACAGATATTTCGGGAGGCCGATCCGGGATTAAGCTAGAAGTAAGGAACGCCCCGATCCCCGGAGAGTCCGAGAGGGAGGTTGCTGTGTCACAAACATTTGCCGCGGCGATGGCCCGCATGACCCGGCCCGAGTTCCAGCCGACGAGGTTGGCGCAGCCGATCGTCGATGCGCTGCCCGTCACCGGCGCCGCGATCTCCACCATGGGTGATTTCCTCGGAAATGAAACCGTGTCGGCGAGCGATTCACAGGCGGCAAGAATCGACGAACTGCAGTTCGACCTCGGCGAGGGTCCCTGCTGGGATGCGATGAAATCGGCTCGACCGATTTTCGAACCGGATTTCCAGGGCCGCTCCTCACACATCTGGCCAGCATTCTCTGAAGCCATCCGCGAGGACGATGTGGGGGCCATCTTTGCGTTCCCACTGATGGTGGGCCCGTTGCGGCTCGGAGCCCTCGACCTCTACTCCACCCGGCCGCTGCAACTCAGCGACCTGCACGCCCAGCAGAGCGCCGCGTTCGCCTCGGTCATCAGCCGTCTCGTGTTGCACCGCGCTCTCTCGCAGGTAGGACAGGACACAGCCGCAGAGACAGAATCGCCTTTCTCCCGCCGCACGGTTCACCAGGCCACAGGTATGGTGCTCGCCCAGCTGAACCTCCCGCCCGACGAGGCGCGCCTCGTCATCCAGGCCCACGCGTTTGCGGTGGGCCGCTCAATGCAGGAGATCGCAGAAGACATCGTAGAACGGCGCCTCAACTTCTCGGTGAACGAGGACGGAATCGAGGAGTCCGATGACTGACCTCACCCGGGAAGGACTGCTCGTGGATGCCTTCGCGACCTTGGCCGACACTCTGGTGGACGACTATGACGCGGTCGAGCTGATGCAAACCCTTGTCGACAATTGCCGCGACCTTCTCGACGTCACCGCCGCTGGCATCCTGCTCGCTGATCTCGATGGCAACCTCGAGGTCGTCGCCTCGACCAGTGAAGCCTCACGACTCGTCGAGGTCATGCAGCTGAGCGCCCAGGCGGGGCCGTGCGTCGACTGTTTCACGCTCGGCACCCAGGTGTCGGTGCCCGATATCTCTGAGAGTCCGGAGAAGTGGAGTCGATTCCGCGACGGCGCCGCCGCCCAGGGCTTCGCATCCGTTCTGGCATTGCCGATGCGCCTGCGCGAGACGACCATCGGCGCTCTCAACCTCCTTCGCGCTGACGCGGGTGAGCTCAACGACCGGGATGCTCGCGCAGCGCAGGCTCTCGCGGATGTCGCGACGATCGGCATCCTGCACGCCCGCAGCCTGCGGGAAAGCGACTCCGTGCGGGACCAGCTGCAGAAAGCCCTGAATTCCCGGGTCGTCATCGAGCAGGCCAAGGGCGTGCTGTCGCAGACCAACAACGTGTCGATGGATGAAGCGTTCGCGATGATGCGCCAGTACGCGCGGAACCACGGGATGCTGCTGTCGAACGTGGCGGAGAACCTCGTTTTGCGCACCCTCGCAATTGGGAACTGACCCCCTACTCAGCAGGCTGATCCGGGTGTAGCGTGTGAACATGGCCTACATCCGGCCAGACTCAACTGTCCCCCGGACCCCGGGACAATCCTCGTATTCGAGAGGATTGAACCTAAGGGGGTTCCCACATGGAACGCATCCACTACGCGGGTAGCTCATTTCTCACGGGCGACCTGATCGCCCGTGCACTGATCGACTACGCGCACTACCTCACCGCTCACAACATGTCAGCAACCGTCGATATCCCGATCCGCAAGGCGGACGGATCTGAAGCCCGTGCGAATTTCCTGCTCGTGCCGACGAGCCAGGTCGTAGCCGAGTCCGAATTGAGTGCGTTCGACGAGCTGGTCGACGACGATCTGGTTGCCACGCTTCGCGACCGGATGATCGGTCTGCCGATTTCGCGCCCTGGGCCGATTCCCGCCAACCCCTCCTTCGACGCGTTCAGCTACAGCGACCTTGTCGAGATGGTATGAGAACCTGACCGCCTTTCCCGACCGTCGCTGGCCCGAGTGATCTCACCTCGGCGACAGCCCCTCCTGCTGATGTGACCGGGCCAGCGACACCCTCGGGCAGGCGCATGCCGTTCCAAGGCTTGCGTCGAGCCACGTCAGGACGATAGATACCCAGCGCGGCGTGAAACAATGGCGACGTGACCGACCACCACCCCGAGCTCGACGGCTATGAGCCCAGCGACGGGCGTCCCCTGCCCTCGCGACGGATCCTTCGCCCTGCTCGGTTCCTCGTGGTGCTCGGGCTCATCGCGCTGGTGCTGCCCGGCATTCTCGTCACCATGTCGACAGCGACGCGCACCGCGGATCGGAGCTGCAGTATTGTCGTGGCCCGGGATGCGCCGTTTGCGATGGGCTTCGACGCGCGGTTCGAGCTCACGGGTCCTGAAGGACCGGCCTGGTATTGCTATGCCCAGGTTCGTGACGACGATGACCTCCGCGTGGGCACTCTTGGCCTGATACCCGGGTCTCCTCCACCGCCGGAGACAGACACCGTGACAACCTAGGCCCGTTCCGCGTGGCACGTTCTGTCGGGTTCGGTCCGTTGCGCGTCCGCCTGGTCGAGGACGCCCGTCAACCTTGCAAGAATGGAGTCATGCCTCAGACCCGACTGGTCGCTTTCGACCTTGACGACACACTGGCCCCGTCGAAATCCCCGATGGACCCGCGGATGTCCCAGATTCTCGCGGATCTCCTCGACGTGGTGCCCGTCTGCATCATCTCCGGTGGGCAGTTCGCGCAGTTCAAGATGCAGGCGATCGACAACCTGCCCGAGGCCGGGTCAGCGCACCTCGAGCGCCTGCACCTGATGCCGACCTGCGGCACGCAGTACTTCCGCTTCGACGAGGATGAGTGGGAACAGGTCTACGCGGAGAACCTGACCGACGACGAGAAGAACCGTGCTCTCGCCGCCGTGGAAGCGCGGGCGAAGGAGCTCGGCTTCTGGGAATCCGACACGTGGGGACCGATCCTCGAGGACCGCGGATCCCAGATCACCTTCTCGGCTCTGGGCCAGTCCGCGCCGGTGTCGGCGAAAGCGGTTTGGGACCCCACGGGCGAGAAGAAGAATACGCTGCGCGAGGCAGTTGCCGGAGACATCCCGGATCTCGAGGTTCGTTCGGGCGGTTCCACGTCTGTCGACATCACGCGTAAGGGCATCGACAAGGCATACGGCATGAAGAAGCTGGCCGAACTCACCGGCATCCCTCTCGATGACATGCTCTTCATCGGTGACCGGCTCGACGAAGACGGCAACGACTACCCCGTGAAGGCTCTCGGAGTGCGCTGCCAGGCTGTCGAGGACTGGGAAGACACCGCGCGCTTCGTCGAGGAACTGATCCCGCAGCTGCGCTCCGCCTGAGAGCGCCCGCGGCCCACCCCGCGTTACGTTCATCCGTCGCAAATGACGGGTTCCGGACGAAGAAACCGCCACCTGCGACGGACGAACCGCGACCCCGCACGCCGCTCACGGTCATCCGTCGCAAATGACGGGTTGCGGATGCGGAAACCACCACACGCGACGGACGAACCCGCGCCCCGCATGGCTGTCCCGAACTTTTTCGAGTATTTTCCAAGGATGTGTCGATCCGCGGTCTGCCCGTTCGACGCAGAGGTAGGAGGACGCACACGGCGACCTCGAATACGGGAGGAACACCATGAAGTTCATTCTGATCATGCGCGCAACCGATGAGGCCAAGAAGGCCTATGAGAAGGCCGACTTCGAGCAGATCATCAACGCGATGGGCGCGTACAACGAGTCCCTGATGAAGGCCGGCGTGCTGCTCGCCGGTGAAGGTCTGGCGGATGACCTGAGCGAAGCGTTCGTCGTCGACTTCGCCTCCGAAACGCCGATCGTCACCGACGGCCCCTACGGAGAAACCCACGAGCTGTTCAACGGCTTCTGGATTCTGGAGGTTGCCAGCAAGGAAGAAGCTATCGAGTGGGCAAGCCGGTGCCCGATGGGCCCTGGCACCAAGCTGGAGGTCCGCCGTGTCACTGACATGAGCGACTTCGAGGACTTCGCCGACAACGAGTTCCTGCGCAAGGAAGAAGGCTGGCGCGAAGAACTCGAGGCGAAGTAGGCGGCACCCGGTGACTCCGGCGCGCGATATTCGTCGCACGGTCGACGCAGTCTGGCGTATCGAGAGCGCGCGCATTGTCGCAACGCTCGCTCGAATGACCGGCGATGTCGGCCTCGCGGAGGATCTCGCACAGGAGGCCATCGTCGATGCGCTCACCCAGTGGCCGCAGTCGGGCGTCCCGCAGAACGCGGGCGCCTGGCTCACGGCCGTGGCCAAACGCAAGGCGATCGACGGATGGCGCCGCCGCGAACGACTCGACGAGCGATACCGGGCGATGGCACGCGACCTCGATCAGGCCACCGACCACGAATGGCAGCCGATCGACGACGACGTCATGCGGCTCATCTTCACCGCCTGCCACCCTGCCCTTTCGCGCGAGGCCCAGGTCGCACTGACCCTGCGCATCGTCGCAGGTCTCACCACCGAGGAAATCGCACGACTCCTGCTCGTTCCCGTGGCGACTGTGCAGCAGCGCATCGTGCGAGCGAAGAAGACACTGTCTGCTGCTCGCGTGCCGTTCGAGGCACCGGAGCCGAATGAGTGGGGCGTGCGACTCAGCGCTGTACTCGGGGTGATCTACCTCCTGTTCACCGAGGGGTATGCGGCAACGACCGGTGACCGCTGGATTCGCCACGAGCTCGCCAACGAGGCACTGCGGCTGGGGCGTATCCTGGCCGGTCTGTTACCGCGCGAGCCCGAAGTCCACGGTCTGGTGGCGCTGATGGAATTCCAGGCCGCTCGATTCGCTGCACGCACGACCAGCGATGGCCAGCCGATTCTGCTGGCCGACCAGGATCGATCGCGCTGGGACCGGGCCCAGATCCGGCGTGGTCTTGCGGCGCTTGACCGGGCGGATGCCGTCGGCCGGGGGCGAGGAAGCTACGGACTGCAGGCGGCGATCGCCCAGTGCCACGCGACCGCGCCGAGCGTCGACGACACGGACTGGGACCGCATCGTGCTGCTCTACGAAGCTCTCGGTCGGCTCGCACCCAACCCCCTGGTCGATCTCAACCGGGCGGTCGCCGTGTCGAAGGCGACGGGACCAGCGAGCGCGCTGCGGATCGTCGACCAGCTGGCATCCGAGGGGGCGCTGCGGGGTTCGTACCTGTTGCCGAGCGTACGCGGGGAACTGCTCGCGCAACTCGGTCGCGTCGAGGAGGCCCGCTCTGAACTGTTGACAGCCGCCGGGCTGGCCGCGAACGAACGCGAGCGGGGCGTGCTGCACGCGAAGGCAGCCGCCCTGCGAGGCTGACTCGGGAAAGGAGGACCGCGCAGTTGGGCAAAGAAATATGAAAATTCCCTCACTTTCCCAGCGCGTACCCAGTGTGCTGCGGGTCTGTGGGGAGTAGCATTTAACGTATCGAGCGATGGTTTTCGTTGACTTGTCCGAGACCCGCCGTACTCGACGCAGACACATTCCCCCCAGAACAGCCTGCGACGGGCAAAATGAGGGCCGCGGCGGAGCCGGGACCCTCTTTTTGTTGGGCCGGTACCCGCTGACTACCTCCAGGTGACGCCAGGCGCTGCCTCAGGCCTTCACCGCGGATGCCACGTACACCGTGTTCGCGGACTGCCCGCCGGTCAGCGGGTTCGCGAAAGACACCACATGGGCGGCGACCGAATCGAAGACCTCGCCGAGCACCGCCGTGTATGCGTCGTCGGGCGGGTCATCCGACCACAGAGCGAAAGCGCCTCCGGGGGCGAGGTGCGCGGCCGCCTCGCGGATGCCCTGCACCGTGTAGAAGCCGGCCGAGTTCTCGTTGAGCAGGTGGCGCGGCGAGTGGTCGATGTCGACGAGGATCGCATCGAACAGCGAATCGGATGCCGGTTCACGGCGCATCAGCGCAAAGAAATCGTCGTGGACGAGGCGGGTGCGGGCATCCGTCACGATCGGGGTGGAGACCGGCAGCAGCTCCCTCTGGTGCCAGTCGATGACAGCGTCCAGGGCGTCGACGACGGTCATGACGGCGACGCGCTCATGGGTGAGCACCGCTTCGGCGGTGTAGCCGAGACCGAGCCCGCCGACGACGACGTTCAGGCTGTCGCCGGCGACAGCGGCAAGGCCGAGGTGGGCGAGTTCGATCTCAGCGACCGGGAACAGGCTCGACATGAGGAACTCGTCGCCGAGCTTGACCTCATAAATGTCCACGTCGAGTGCGGGGTCATGCCGCCGACGCAGGCTCACGTCGCCGAGGGGTGTCTCCTGCCAGGCGAGCTCTTCGAAGCGGAGGCTCATCGGATGCCGGCGGTCGGGAAGATTATGCGCATCCCCCATGGTCGCACTAATCCCACCGCCGCCCGCCCGGTCAGCTCCACACCCGTCGTCGTCACGCCGCGGGAACCACCCGGATCCCTGCGGCCTCGGCTCCGGCACGCAACCGGTCGTCCCACACGGCGAACACGGTGTCGTGAACACCGACGGCGATCGCGCTGGCGAGGTGCACGGCGTCTGCACCACGCAGCGCATGTGAACTCGCCAGCTCGCCAGCCTGCATGGTGACAGCGTCCGTCAATTCGACCGCACGGGTCGCCGCCCAGAATCCCTCCCACGCCACCTCGGCCTGACGTTGGCCAGAGGCATCGATTCGCCGAGCACGCCGGGCGGATGCCAGAGCGGCGCGCACCTCGGGATAGGTAAGTCGGGACGAGACCGCCGCGTCGCACCCGTCCCAGAGCGCTGCGACCAGGTCGCTGCCATCTTCCTCAATAAGGAGTTTGACGAAGGCGCTGCTGTCGAAATAGACGATTGCCATGCTCAGCGGCGCTGTTCTGCAACCAGACCAGATACTGGTTCTGTGGCCTGCACGCGTGTCGCCCCGCGCGCGTTCGGTCGTGCTCCTCGGGGCTTGCCGAGGATTCCGCGCTGTGTCAGTTGTTCCAACAGCGGTGCGGTGTCGACAGACGACAGTCGCGCCACGGGGATTCCGCGGTCGGTTACAACGATCTCCTCGCCCGATTGAGCGCGCTCGATCCAACTCGCGAGTTCCGCCCGAAATGCGCTCATCGCCACGTCCATTCATCCAATGTACAACTCAGGCGCTGCAACATGTACGTTTCGCTCCCAGCAACGCGTCGTCGCCCCGCAACACGTCACGGAAGCTACCGATCGGCTATCTCGCCGCGACCGCCCGGTCAGCGGAAGTAGGGTTTTCGCTTCAGCCAGGCGGGTGGGATGGATACCGGTCGACCGTCGACCATCTCGATCCGCCATTCACCGGCGTGCATTTTGTGATGGTCGTACCAGCACAGGATGACGCCATTCGACACATCCGTCGCTCCACCCTCTGACCACGGAATGACATGGTGCACCTCGCAGGCACTGGCCGGGATGTTGCATTCTTTGCAGGTCGGTCCGTCGCGGGCGATGATCGCGAGCTTCTGTGCGCGGGAGAATGGGCGCCGCGTTCGCCCGAACCTCAGAAGGTCGCCACTGCCGCCGAGCACCACCGGCCGCAGCTCGCCGTCGCAGATGATCTGCTCGATCGCCGAATGCGGGACCGGGTCCGTTGCGCCGACCGCGTGCCCGGTGCCCTGCTTCTTCTCGAGCACATCGATGGGAACGGTGACGAGCACGGTGGGGGCCGCTCCGCTGATCGAGGGCACGTTACCCGCCCGAGCGAGGGAATCGATCATTGCCGCGAAGATGTCTGCACGCTGCTGACCCGGCGTCCGGGTGTCCTTCGCCCGCCCCGACGACTCTGCCTGAGCAGAGTTCCGCTGCTCCTGCTCGGGCAGGCATTGGGGATCGGTGCGCGGGGTGAGCATGGCGCTGAACAGGGTGGAGAGTTTTGCGGCCGCATCAACGGTCAGCCTGCCGCCGAATGGCACCACGCCACCGCGTGTGCCGGAGCCCATCCAGAAATCCCGCTTGGCGAACGCTTCTTCGGCGCGCGGTTCGATTCCGTCGGGGTCGAGAACGTCTTGCCAGACGCGAGCCTGCGCGGTGATCAGATCCGCGGGAAGGGGGCGTCCGCCAGGCACCGCCTGCCCGGTCGCCTGGCCCACCAACGCAGCCTCCGCCGCCGCAAGATCATCGAGATCGGCCCGCGCGGAGACCGCCGCCAACACTTTGGTGATGGCCTCGGCCGCCTCGAGCCCTATTTCTCCCACTGCCAGGGCGTTACCCACACTCGGGAACAACGCGGGCAGTGGCATCCCGGTCTCTGATACCCGCTGTGCGGTTGCAGCACCGAGTGCGATGTACCGGCAGGCCATCCGGGCGGATGCTCCGGTGACCTGCTCGAGCAACTGGGACGGGCGGGCGAAACCCAGTCGCGCCGCAAGGCCCGTCGACCCGCGGGCCTTGTCGGATCGAATCGCGACCTCATTGCTGCACGCGACGAGCACAGCCTCTGCCCGATGCAAGATTGACGCGGCATCCGAGGCCAGCGCCAGCAAATCGTCACCAGCCAGCTGGCCGAGGCTTTTCAGATCAGCGTCGAGAGCCGACGCATCCGCACACGTCTGGTCACCGGGCAGAGTGGCCTCCGTCGTGATGGTGCAGCTCGGGCTGTTCATACAACCAGTGAACACCCGACCACCGACATTCACTCCACGCCGACACGGCACAAAAGGGCTGGTGGGGATAGCTATCTGCGACAACCTTCCTGTGGAGGGACGGGCAGCCCGCGGACGCGGGAATCACGCTCGGAGCGGGGCCTGCGAGCATCCGCACCGTCCTGCAAACGAGCCCACCCCTAAACTGGCGCACAACCGTCCCGCCCGCACCGACCGGAGCGATCATGCCGACCCGAACCCAACGCGCCATCGCGATCGCTGTGCTTGGGGTGATGCTCGCTGGCGGTCTTGTGGTGTGGTTCTGGCCGACTCCGATCGATACAACGCTCGGTATGCCGTTGCATTATGCGTTGGCCTGGCTGCGGCCACTCGGACTGTCAGACGCGGCCGGCTACGGTGCACTCGAAACCGCCGCGAACGTTGCACTGTTCGTGCCGCTCGGCCTGGCGTTCGCGCTTTCTCATGCCTGACGGTCGGCGCTGGATGTCACCGACGCTGTGCATAGCGCTGGCGTTCGCAGCCGAGTTCGGGCAGGCACTGTTGCGGCCCGCGCGCTTCGCCGACCCCATGGATGTGCTCGCCAACACCATCGGCGGCCTCATTGGAACCTGGCTGGCTATCCGGATGCTGCGAGCGGCGAGCAAGACCCCAACGCTGATCGACGCCCCGAACGCTGATCGACCCCCAACACTGATCGACCCGCACGCTGATCGAGCCCCCCACGCTGATCGACGCCCCAAACGCTGATCGAGCTTGTCGAGATCCCCGAGAATCAGCCGGCGACAGGCACGGCGTAGTTCGACAGCGTGTCGTCGCGGAAGTGCTCCTGAATGACCGCGACCTGCTCCCAGTCCACGTTGACCACGGACTGGCCCGCCTCCGTGCCGGTCCCGAGGGTCGGCATGGTGAAGAAGGTCATGTCGTCCATGCGGATGTCGCGCAGCTCGAACCCGAGTCCGCCCGCGTAGGCGGAGGTGAATCCGGAGTCCACGGTGAGGAACGGGGCGACCGACGAGACGAGGTTGTTGATCGTGACCGGGTTGGTCAGGGTCTTGGCGCTGAGGATCGTTCGCAGCACGCCCTTGATGTAGATCTGCTGGTTACGCACGCGCTGATAGTCGCCGTCGGCGAAGGCGTAACGTTCACGGACGAAGGCAAGCGCCTCAGTTCCGTTCAACGTGTTGAGACCCAGCTCAAACCTCTTGCCGCTCATGTGCGACGAGTTGAAGGCCACCGGGTTGTCGATCTCGACGCCGCCGAGCGCATCCGTGATGCCTTTGAACCCTTCGAAGTCGACGATGGCGACGCGATCGATTCGGGAGCCGATGAGCCCCTCGATGGTCTGCACCGCGAGAGGTACGCCGCCGTAGGCGAGGGCAGCGTTCATCTTCGCTTTGCCATGGCCAGGGATGTCGACCCAACTGTCACGCATGATCGACATGACGTGGACGCTGTCGCGATCCGACGAGATGTGCACCACCATCATGGTGTCGGAGCGTGCGCCCTTGATGTCGTCGATGTCGTCGGACACTTCGCCGCGGGTGTCCGAACCCATCAGCAGGATGTTCTGGGACTCGTTCTCCACAACGGCCGGCCGGCTGGTCTCCTCGGGGAACACCTCTTCCACGGCGATCTTCTCGGCGCTGTCGAACGTGCTCGACAGGTTCACCACGTAGATTCCGACGACGGCGATGGCCAGGACCAGGAGCGCAGCGATCACGATGAAGAAGTTTCGGAGCGCGTGGCTCTTGCGCTCGGGCTGGTCTTCGAACTCGAAAGGGAAGGTCACAGGCTCATCCAATCAGACAAACCAGCAATGTCAACGAGACGCCCGTCGAATGCTCGTGAGACACTTGGACCTTCGCACGGGATCGGTTCGGAGGCCAGACATCACACACGCTGACCAGGCACCAGTCGCTCCATCGACTGGTGGGCTCGCACCCTCAGACAGGCTTCTCGCCCTCGCTCTCGATGTGGTCTCAGAAGGATCACTCATCACCGACGCGCAGCAACGCATCATCTACGCCAACAGCGCCATCACCACGATCACCGGGTATTCGACCGAGGAGCTTCTGGGCAAAAATTGTGCACTCCTGCAGGGCCCAGGCACTGATCTCGGAACCATCCAGCGGATGCGCGACAGCTTCGCCTCTGCAGAGACGTTCCGCGGCGACATCCTCAATTACCGCAAGGATGGTGTTCCGTTCTGGAACGCACTGACGATCACGCCGATGAAAGATGAGACCGGCGCGACAACCCATTTCGTGAGCGTTCAGCGCGACATCAGCACGTTGATCGAACTGCGGGACAAGCTTGAGTTCCAGGCCACGCACGATACCGTCACCGGCCTCCCCAACCGCAATGCCCTCACCGACCATCTCGTTGCTGCTCTCTCCCGCAGTGGTCGCACGGGCACCTCTGTCGCCGTCGGCATGATCGACCTCGACGACTTCAAGCGCGTGAACGACGAATTCGGCCATCCGGCTGGTGACACCGTGTTGCGGGAGTTCGCGCGCCGAGCCGTCAGCTGCATCCGCGACGGCGACATGCTTGCGCGAGTCGGCGGGGACGAGTTCATCGTTGTTCTGGAGGGGATCGATCCTGCGAACCCTCTCGACGACCTTCGCAGCATCATGGCGCGGGTGGACGCGGCATCAGTTCCCCCGATCGCGCTGCCCGACGGAGATACCTTGCAGATCGCGTTGAGCATGGGGGTAGCCCTCTCGGCCGCGCACGGCTGCCAGCCCGCCGATCTGCTCCGCGTCGCCGACGAAACGCTGTACTCCGTGAAGGCACGCAAGAGCAACCGATCCATTTGGTGGGAAGTGGCGGTCTCCCCGCACTGAGAGGCGGCGTCAGGTCGTGCCCCATGTGGGAGGGACCCCTTGTGGGAGTGTCGCTCGCGAACAGCACGCCCATACTCTGTGTCTTGGTCCGTGAGAACGTTCTCCGGGCCCTTTTTTGACGGCTTTTGAGGGAGCGCCTTGTCGAGCTCAACACACGACCGATCGTTTTGGCGGTCGGTCGAGTCTTCGCACGCGGGCCACAGGAATGGCCGTCGCCGTCGCGCTCACCCTCGCCATGCCCCTCGCCGCCGGCCGCGCCCGGGCGGCTGCTGCTGAACCAGCAGCGGTCGACAGTTCCACGGTCGTTCAGCTCGAGGGCGACCTGATCGTCCTCCCCGATGAAAGCGGCGTCCGAGCGGAATCCGCCCGCACTGCGTCGGAGACGACATCCACCGGGACTGATCAGATTCTGCTTCGGACTCTCTCCGGGGCAGTGGTCGAGCTCACCGGCGACGTCGTGGACGACGCCATTTCGGGAAGTACGTTTGATGGCACGGTTTCCATCCCCGCGGATGTCGCAGAGCGCGTCGAGGAGACCCCTCCAGACGACGCAACCAACGGCGAGCCCGATGATGTCGTCGATGGCGACTCAGAACTCGGCGCAACGATTCTCGAAGCCACATCAGACCTCGACGCCTCACTGGTCGTCGTCGACGCGGCAGTGACCCCTCCTCGGTTCGCCCGCACGGCGACGCCCCGTGCGCACACCCTCGATATCGCCATCGTGACTCGGTCATCGAACCCAACCGAAAAGGTCATGACCGACGCCGAGGTCACCACGATGGTGGCGAGTCTTAACGCGTACTGGCCGTCACAGACCGCGAAACAAGTTTCGGGAGTCACCAAGCCGGGACCGGTACAACGCATCACGACCGCGAACGCGTGTGACGCGATGAGTGCGTGGGATACCGGGGCGGAGCGGTTCGGGACCACTGTCAACGAGTACCTCTCCAACAACGACTCTCATCACCTCCTCGTGATCGCCCCGCCGTCATGCGGCGGAGGGACCGGCCTGGGAAGTGTCGGATCCCTGGCGTCCGGTGGCGTCATATGGGTCGACGCCCTGGACACGGTCACCACGCACACGATCGCCCACGAGTTCGGTCACAACCTCGGTCTCAACCACTCGAACGCCCTGCTCTGCGAGGGCAATGTCAGCGAGGGACCTGATTGCTTCGTCGAAGAATACTGGGACGTCTACGACATCATGGGATCCGGGCTGTATTACGTCGGCCCGAACGGCAACGTCTCGAACCGCCAGCTGATGGCGCTCAACGTCACGCACAAGTCCGTTCTGGATGCGCTCCCCCCGGCCGACCTTGCGTCGGTGACCCTCGCTGACGGCGTGGGTTACAGCGCGGCGACCGTCACGCTGCAGCCAGCGTCGGCATCGTCGGGGGTTCGCGGCATCCGAGTGACGGATCCCGGGAACGGACAGGTGTACTTCGTCGAATACCGTTCCGGAACCGGCATCGACGACGGTGCCCTCTACGAGTCAAACATCTTCGCTGGTTTGGGCGTCGGAGTTCGGATTCTCAAGCTGGAAACCGACGGCTCCTCCACCGCCATTACCCGGCCGGCCTCCAGCATCGAAGAGCGCAACCTGTTCTTCACGGCCGGTCAGTCCTTCCTGTCGAATTCCGGAAAGCTCACCATCTCCGTCAGCGGCACCGGCGCAACCGCTGCGATCGCTCTCTCCCTCGGGACGAAGCCCGTCGTGTCTGTTGTGCGTTACTCCGGCGCCGATCGGTACCTGACCGGCGTCGCCATCTCGAAGTCGTCTTTCGCCCCCAAAGTTCCCGTGGTCTACGTCGCAAACGGCGTTGCGTTCCCGGATGCGCTCGCCGCCGCGCCCGCTGCAGCAGCCCAGGGCGGCCCACTGCTCCTCACCGCCGCACATACGCTCCCGGCGTCGGTTCGAGAGGAGATCATCCGCCTGGAGCCGAAAGAGATCGTCGTGGTCGGCGGAGCGAGCGTCGTCTCTGCGTCCGTCTACTCCCAGTTGAGCACGCTGCCGATAACACCGGCCCCGAAGATCCGCCGCGATGCGGGCGCCGACCGATTCGCAACGTCCCGAACGATCGTGCAGAACGCATTTCCCCAGGGCAGCGCGAAAGCGTTCATCTCGACGGCCTGGAATTTTCCGGATGCACTCGCCTCATCAGCTGCCGCCGGCTCCATCGGCGCCCCGGTCGTTTTACTGAACGGCAATGCAACGTCTGTCGATGCGAAGACCCGCGACCTTCTCGTGAGTCTGGGGGTCGAGGAGGCCGTGGTCGCCGGCGGCGCCAGCGTTGTCAGCACCGGGGTCGAGTCCTCCCTCAGGTCTGTGCCCGGCATGAAGACCGTGACCCGACTGGGAGGATCTGATCGATACGCGACGGCGACAGTGATCAACAAAGCATCATTCACGCAAAGCGACACGGTCTACCTGGCGAACGGCACGGGATTCGCCGATGCCCTGGGCGGGGCAGCGCTTGCCGGCAAAAACAAGGCACCGCTCTATACCGTGCGGACAGATTGTATTCCGGCAATGGTGCTCGACGAGATCACGAGACTCAAAGCACAGAGGGTGGTCCTTCTCGGCGGCGCGGGCGTGCTCACCGCCAATGTCGCACGCCTGAAGGCCTGTGCCTAGGTGCTGGCTCCGCCCGTAGACCGCGTTCGGCGTCCAGCAATTAGTGGTCTAAGATACTCGAGGTCGTCCGTGTCTACATTCCGGACGTTTTCTCCACTTCGGAACTTTTCCTTTTCACAAAAACCCTCGGGGGGTTAATTTTGTTGCGCTCAAAACATGAAAAACATCCGTTACGGTCCGTCTGGCGAAAGCGGGCGATTGCGGTGACTCTCGCGCTGGCGACAGGCGTTGGCGGCTTTCTTGCCGTCGGCGTTCCGGCATCCGCAGCGGACGCCACCGGCTCCATCTCGGGCAACGTCAAGGCTGCGGGATCACCGGCCGTGAATCTGTCCGGCGCGTGGGTGCACGCATACAGCCCGGATGGAGAATCCGACGCAGGCGCACACACGGATGCGAACGGCAACTACACCATCGCCGGCCTCGCGCCGGGGGCGCACCTGCTCGTATTCTCCAAGTTCGGGGCGGGCCCGCTCGAGAAGTCATACCTGCCCCAGTGGTGGGACAACGCGGACGATGAATCTGATGCAAAGCCCATCCAGGTCCTGTCTGGCGCGAACGTCGCCGCGAAGAACGCCGTTCTCTCCCGCTCGTCGAGCATCACCGGCGTTGTGACAGATGCCGGAGGCGCACCTCTCGCAGACCTCCACGTCCCGGTTTGGAAGAAGGTCGGCGATCGTTGGGACCAGCACTTCTACGGGTTCACCGACGAGAACGGGCGGTACCTGATCACCGGACTGACCGACGGCGAGTACAAACTTGGATTCTCCGATACCGGCTTCGCTGACGACTCGGAGTCGCCAGTCCTGCTCGGCGGCACGGTCTTCGATCCGCAGTTCTACCCGGGCAGGACCTCGCTTGCCACTGCCGATACGATCATCATCGCGTCCGGTGGATCGACGATCACCAATGCGACGGTCAAGCTTCAGGGTGGAGCATCCACTGCGTCTCCCGTTGTCGATCGCTTCGCTGGAGCCGATCGCTATGCGACAGCGGTCGAAATCTCAAAAAGGTCTTTCACCGCACCCGTCAGCGTTGTCTACATCGCCTCGGGCCAGAGTTTCCCCGACGCACTCGCTGCAGCCCCTGCCGCCGCAGCGCAGAAGGGCCCGCTGCTGCTGACCGCGCCAAACGCGTTGCCGTCGACCCTGAAGACTGAGCTCCAGCGGCTGAAGCCGCAAAAGATTGTCGTTGTCGGCGGAACCGGGGCTGTGTCGGCGAATGTCTACTCACAGCTGAGCACCCTGGCGCCCGAAATTCGACGCGACGCCGGCGCTGACCGCTACGAAACATCGCGCGTGATCGTCCAGAGGGCATTCGGTAGTGCTGTGTTCAACACCGTCTTCGTCGCAACGGCACGGGACTTTCCTGACGCTCTCGCAGCATCCGCATCGGCTGGCGCAATTGGAGCACCCGTCGTTCTGGTCGACGGGAAGGGCGCGACAATCGATTCGAAGACCAAGGCGCTGCTGACCTCCCTCACGGCAACAAAGGCCGTCATCGCGGGAGGAACCGGTTCGGTGAGCACCGGGGTCGAGTCGTCGCTGAAGTCGATCTTCGGCACGGCGAACGTCACGCGACTGGGCGGTATTGACCGGTATGCGACGGCGGGACTCATCAACCGTGCGTCCTTCGTCCAGAGCGACAGCGTCTATCTCGCCAGCGGAATCGGCTTTGCGGACGCACTTGCCGGAGCCGCTGTCGCAGGGAAGAACAAGGCACCGCTCTACACCGTGCGAACCACCTGTATTCCGGCGCATGTGCTCGCGGACATCAAGACCATGAGGGCAACGACGGTCGTTCTGCTGGGCGGCACGGCGTCGCTGAGCTCATCGGTGAAGTCGCTGACCGCCTGCCCGTAGTCCCCATCGGTTGGCGGCAGGTTACGGTCGCGGGGTCTTTCCGACCTGCGAACGCCACCACGGTGTCTCAACGAATCCACGCTTGAGAACCAGAAGTTCCATTGCAGCTTCCCACCCCTGAACACCGTCCAGCGCTGCAAGCGTGGACGTGATGAAGGTATAGAGATCAGCCGTCGAAGGCGAGATGACCTCGCAGAATAGTGAGTTCTTGTCGAGCGTGGCCGAGAGGTAGCGCACAGCAGGATACGAGGCGAGCGCCTGCGCCACTTCATCGAGCCGACCGGGCTCCACGTCGACTGCAATGAGCGTCTCCGCGCCCATCCCAAGTGCCGAAGCCGGGACCAGGGCCAGGGTATCGACGCACCCTGATTGCCGGAGCCGATCGAATCGTCGCCGAACACTCGATTCGTTCATTCCGAGTCCGTCAGCGACGGTCTTGAACGCTGTGCGGCCGTCATTGTGAAGAGCGGCAAGAATCGCTCGGTCATGATCGTCGAAGTGTTCGGGGTCGCAGGCCGCCGAGTTCACAGCCGCGCGAAGCGCGTCAGGCGCCGCTGGAAAACTCATCGTCCGATCAAAGAGTTGGCGGCTCCAGTCGTACGTGACCTTGTAGATGTGCATGATCAGATCGCTTCGCCACCGCTCCACACCGCGTATCGACTGGAGCTGGTGAATCAACTGGGGGTAGTTGCCGGCACCCCCGTGGACAACGAGTTCGGCTATGACGTCATACCTGCCGGTGACGAGAGTGACGAAGCGCACATCCGGGTTGTCGATCAGTTCTTCCGCGACCTGCAGCTGAGTTCCCGGCGAGCAGTTGATCCGGACTAAAAACGCGTCCACAGGACCGTTGAACCCCAACGCCGGCATCACGGCAATCCTCACGACGCCAGATGCAAGCAACAGGCGCCCGCGACGGGTGACGGTAGCGACGGTGCCGCCCACCATCTCCGCGATAGCACGCCAACTCGCTCGGCCGTCATGCTGGAGTGCGACGATGATCCGGCGATCGAGCTCACTCAGTTCATCCTGGAGCTTGTCGGTCACGAGTTGGTCGTCGCCGCGTCCGTCAGCGGCGCTACGCGATGCAGGAATGTCCTCACCTGAGACGTCCACAATTCTGCTTCCTCGATCTGCGGCGAGTGCCCGGACTTCTCGAAGATGACGAGGGTCGAGTCGGGGATCAACCCGTTGATGGTTTCGCTACAGGATACTGGCGTGATCCAGTCAGTGCGACCGACAGTGATCAGCGTCGGCGCGGTGATCTTCGGGAGGTCGGGTTTGATATCCCACCCGGGCAGATTGTGGGCAAACGCGTAGTTGTGCGCCTCATAGCGGTACGGGGTGGCCTCCACCTTACGGTCGACCGCATCTGGATCGTAGTCGAAATCATAGAGCGGGAGGATTTCCCGCCAGCAGTCGCGCAGGTCGTCATTGTCACGGACCTGGCCAACATCGATGCGGTCGAACTTCTCCATATCGACGGTGACGCGGTCTGTTGCGAGGGCGTTTTCGCGGGCAAGGTCACTGTGACTGTTGTCTGCCGCAGTGTCACGCAGCACGAGTGCGGAAACGCGGTCTGGGTAGCGGATCGCATATTCCAGAGCCATGAAGCCGCCATACGATCCGCCAGCCATAACGATCGTCTCGGCACCGATCCACTTGCGCAGTCCGTCGATGTCCGCCGCCCACTGCTCGTGACTGAACAGCCCCGTGCCTTCGCTTTGCCCGGATCCGCGGGCGTCAAAGACCACCACACGATATTCATCGGAGAGTCGCCCGAAACTGGCGCGCGGCTCCGCCCGCGAACCGAGTCCTGGTGCCCCGTGATGCGCGACAATCACGGGTGCGCCTTCGGGACCGAGGACCTCGACCGCGAGCAGGTTTCCGTTGATCTCGACCATCTCTGCGACCGTTGTGGCGCGGGCAAATTCCGGCGACACTGCTTCCTTGTTCATCTCTGTGCTCCTCGTTCGGGGATAGCGTCTCGGTGGGGGTGAATCACGGGCGTTTATACCTCGATGACACAGTCGTCGAGGTGTCGGGAAAATGCTGTCAACGGTCGCGATCCGGTCGCGGTCACAAGCATGCTGTCGCTGATGCGGTACCCCGCATGGCCTGGTACGTAGATACCCGGCTCGTTTGAGACGACCATGCCTTCCTGGAGCACGGTGGCATCTCCATCTTCGAGCCACGGCGGTTCGTGCATTCCCAGTCCGATACCGTGCCCCTGACGGTGCAGGATATGCTCGCCGAGCCCGGCCTCCCGAATGACTTCCAGGCACGCCTTGTTCGCTTCCCTGCACTCCACACCGGGCCGAATCATGTCCTGACCGACCTGCTGCGCCTGCCGAATCGTGTCGTGAAAGTACCGCTGTCGCTCGTCGGGGTCTCCCAGCACAAAGGTGCGCTCTCCCTCAACGAATCGTCCGCCGACCGCACACCCGAGGGAAAGCATGAACGTATCGCCAGCCCGCAGGCGGTAGCTCGACGGCAGACCGTGAGGATACGAGCTGTTCGCTCCCGCGTACACCAGCCCCCCGGCCAGGAAGGAGACCACGACGACGTTCTGATGCTCTGCGTACATGATTCCGGTGCCGATCCGCCCGACATGCGCGGCGAGTTCAGCTTCGGTCGGCAGCTCGCCCTCGCCCTCGATCGCCTGCCGGACCAGGTCGACGCCGGAGACGAGCATGGCATCCGTGATTCTGGCCGCCTCCTGGTGCAGTGCGATCTCACCCGGATGCTTGAGGTAACGGGCCTCCATCACCAGGGCACTACCGATCAATGCGACGCCGTCCAATTCGTCGGTCGCCGACTTCAGGCGTTCGTAAGAGATGGTCGTGGAATGCGCGACGCGGCGCGACGCAGGGTCGATGTGTCGCGCGAGAACACCGAATGGACTTTCCAGCCCCGGGAATTCTGCGTAGTCGATGATCTCCGCTCGCGCGTTCTGCGCCTCGGCATGCCCGCGCTCAAGAACCGGGACGAGGAGAAGGCAGCGCCCCGACGCTTCCAGCCAGACAGCGACGGGGCGTTCGCATGGGTGATGAAAGAAGCCCGTCAGGTAGGCAACATCTTCCGGGTCAACAGTAAGCAGGGCGTCGAACCCCAGCTCATGCATCCGCTCGATGACGTTCGACTGAATCACGTCGAAGAGTGAAGGATCAAGCCGCTGGTCGAACAGGGCGATGGCTGTGTCTGTCATGGAGTCCTCACCGGCGTCGGGATTTCGGGTTACGGGCATCGTTGTAGGCGATCGAGAGCAACGTCGCAGAGAGGACGAGCGCAAAGATCGCGAGGGATGGAAACAGCGTGAGCCACCAGGCGCTCGACATTGCGCCAGACTGCTGCGCTTCGTAAAGGATGCGTCCCCAGGACCACGTCGTCGGGTCGCCGAGGCCGAGAAAGGCAAGACCGGCAGCGGACAGCACCGCTCGGGAAGCAGTCACCACGACCGAGACAACGATGACCGGGGTCACCGCCGGCACAACATGCTTGGAGATGATCCACACCGGCGAAGTCGTCATCAGCCGCGCGGCATCGACGTAGGGAAGGTTGACGACGGTCAGCGCTTGCGATCGAACGAGCCTCGTTACTTCCGGCCAGGAGAAGGCGGCGACCACAAGAATGATTGTCGTCGTGCTCGGCCCCACCAGCGCCGCAATGAGGATCATCAACGGAAGGACCGGCAGCGAGAGCATGAGATCGACGATGACGCTCACGCCCGGGTCGATACGACGAAAGTAAGCTCCGACAACGGCGACGAGCGTGCCGACAGCGATGGCGATGGCACTTGCGGCGATTGCCACGAGAAGGCTCTGCTGAGTTCCCCAGACAACTTCCCCGAAGACATCCCTGCCGAGGGAATCTGTGCCAAACCAGTTCTCGCCGCTCGGCGGCTTCAGCACCAGCTGACCGTAGCTCGCCGGGTACGAAGCCAGAAGAGGTGCCGCGACCGCAATGAACAGCAGTCCGAGCATGACGATCGCGGCGAAAATACCGAGCGGTTCTTTTCGGAATGCTCGCCAGGTCGCTGCACTCGCCCGTCCGTGCTCAGATGCGACGGGCTCACTGGCGCCTGGCGCCAACTCGGGTGGAAGGTCACTCGCTGCCATTTTATTCGTGCTCATGCTGTCTTCACCCGTGGGTCGAGAAGTCCGTAGACGACGTCAGTGATCATGTTGATTACGACGACCGTGACCGCCAGCATCAGGAAGGCCCCCTGGAGGACCGGGAAATCGAGCTGGGTGACGGCTTCAAAAATGCCCCGTCCGATGCCCGGGTAAGCAAAGACGGTTTCGGTGAGCACGGCGCCCCCAACGAGAAAGCCGAGCTGAAGCCCGATCAGCGTCGTCGTGGGGAGGAGCGCATTGCGCAAGGCGTGCTTCCACAGAATGCGGCGAGGCGGCAATCCGTTGGCTTGCGCGAGCGTGGTGTAGTCCTCGCCGAGAGCCTCGATGAGGGTCGACCTCATCGTCAGGACATAGGAGCCGAGCTGGATGAGCACGAGCGAGAACGCAGGCAGGACGAGGTGGGTGATGACACTGAGATACCACTCCCCACCGTAGGTCCCACTCGTGTAGGCACCACCGATCGGGAACCAGCCGAGCACGAGTCCGAACGTGAAGAGAAGGAACACACCGACGCTGGGCACAAAGAGCGACTGCCCAGTGACTCCGATGATCTGCACGATTCGATCGGCAAGTTTCCCACGCCGCGCCGCAGCCAGGACGCCAAGGGGGACGCCGATGATCACCGTGACAATGAGCGCGGTTGTCGTGAGGAGAAGAGTCCACGGCAACCTCTGCATGAGGACATCCAGAACAGGAATGGACTGGGTAAACGACACTCCAAGGTTGCCCTGGACCAGCTGCCACAGGTAAAGCACGTATTGAGTGATCAGGGGCTGGTCGAGCCCGTATTGAACGAGGAGGGCCGCGCGAGCCTCTTCCGTCATATTCGGACTCGCCACCGCGAGTGCCGGGTCCCCCGGGAGGAGACGCAGCAGGAGGAATGTCACGGTCACAGCGAACCAGATCGTGAGTACCCCGCGACTCAGGCGGCGAAGAACAAAGGACGGCAGAGACACCGGCGCGGCCCTCCCTTTCTACTTAAGGTGAGCAGCAGCGAGCGACAACGGATTGACGATCGAGAGGAGCTCACTGGGCTTGCTGATGAAACCGGTCCACTTGTCGCTGTGCGCGAAGTAGAGGTTCTGTGTGTACATGATGTTGTCGTAGACGTTCTCGTTCACGATGACCGCAGCCTCGCGCATGAGCTGGATCTTCTCTTTCTCATCCGTTGTGCGCATGGCTGTCAGAATGAGGTCGTTCAGTTCCGCGTCATCAACATAGGTGTAGTTGATTGCGCCATCGGGCAGGTATGACAACGCCATGTTGGTGACCGGGTCGTCCATGATCGCGAAGTTACCCGCGTAGATGTCGAAGTCTCCTGCGTTCGTCTGCGCAAGGTAGGTATTGCGCTCGGTTCCCTGTAACTCGATCGTGATGCCAGCTTCGGCCGCGCTGTCCTTCACCAGGGTCGCCCACTGGCTGGTAACCGAGTCCTGAAGTGAGTAGATCAGACGGAAACTGACGGGGAACATCCCGTTCGCGTCGGCCTTGTACCCGGCCTTTTCCATCAGCGAGCGCGACAGGTCCGTGTCGAATTCGTACTCAGTGATGGAATCGTCGTAGTACTTTTCGAGCACGGGCATCAGCGGGCTGGAACCGGTGGAGACGGCCTGCCCCTGAAGAACAACGGAACGGATCGTCTCGTAGTCGACCGCGTGTGCGAGGGCCTGCCTGACTTCGACCTTCGCAAGGTCCGGTTTCGTCATGTTGTAGGTCAGGTGTGCATATCCGAGCCCGACCGATTCGACGACCTCGATGCCAGCGGAGCTCTTGAGAGCTTCCACCTGTGCGGGCGGGAGCGCGTTTGCGATGACGTCCACTTCCCCACTCTGCAGGGCGAGGATCTCGGTGTTCACGTCCGGGAAGACGCGATAGACAACTTTGGCCGAGAACGGAACGCCGCCCTCGACGAACGGATAGTCCTCGACGCGCTCCATCGTGTAGCTCTGGCCGACCTGCACGTCGGTGAGCACGTACGGTCCCGCACTGACCCAACCGCCGTCGGAGCCGTCGTTCGGCGAAGGATGCCACAGACTCCGCTGCTTCGAACACGTGCTTCGGGACGACGTTGCCCCAGAAGCCGATCTCTTCGACGATCGAAGAGTCCGGCGAGGACAGCGCGATCTCGACGCGGGTGTCTGAGACTGCCTCAGCCGAGGCAAAGTTGGCCAACTGACCGTAGAACGTGCCCGACGGCTGGTCCTTCTTGACGGCGTTCATCGTCCATGCGACGTCTTCCGCGGTCAGTTTCTCGCCGTCGCTCCACTCGAGGTCGTCGCGGATCTCGTAGAATCCGGTCGTGTCGTCGATGTAGCCCCAGTCGGTCGCCACCTGCGCCTCTTTTGTGCCGTCGTTGCCGATCGAGAGCAGGTGCGGGTACATCAGATTCGTGATCCAGTAGTCGCTGCGGCTGTTGCCGATCAGCGGGTTGTAGTTCACCACATCGGTTGTCGTGGCGATCGTCAGCGTCTCACTGCCGGCGGTCGCTTCGGTCTGCGGTGGTGCGCTCGGCGCGCAGGCGCTGAGCGCCAGGCCCGCCGCCGCAAGCGCGGCAACAGCGGCGATTCTTGATGAGCGTGACATTAAACCCAGACCTCCTTGAGAACGCGCAGGGTGTTTCCCCCGACGACGGCGCGGATCTCGTCGTCGGAGTAGCCGTGCTTTACAAGCCAGCCAATGATGTTGTAGAACTCTTCTGCCGGGTTCTCGAGCCCGTCGACATAGGCGACCTTCTCGTACTCCACGGTGCCGTGCGCCTGCCCCAGGGACAGGTTCGAGCTGAACGCATCGTGCAGTCCGACGTGATCGCCGAAGAGCGTGTCGGGGCCGAAACTCACATGCTCGAGGCCGACGAGATCGACGCAGTACTCGAAGTGGTCCATGACAGATTCGAGTGAGTGCCGCGGATGCTTGGGTGACAGCGTCGTGTGCGGTGCGGCTTCGAGTCCGATCACACCGCCGCGCTTGGCGCATTCAACGATCGTCTCGTCGGTCTTCATACGGTTCGTCGGCCAGACGGAACGAGCACCGGCGTGGGTGATGAAGATGGGCTTCTTCGACGCCTTGATGACATCTACAGACGTGCGATCTCCGGAATGGGATACGTCGATCGCGATGCCGAGCTTGTTCATCCGCTCGACCGCACGCTCGCCGAAGTAGGTCAGACCGCCGTCGCCGCGTTCCTTGAGACCTGAGCCGAGCATGTTTGCCTCGGAATACGCGATCCCCATCTGGCGAACGCCGAATCCGTAAAGCACGTCGAGCCGATCGACTTCGTTCTCGATCATCGTCGACGCTTCGAGCGCGAAGATGTGGGCGATCCGCCCCGTCGCGGCAGCGTACTCGATGTCGGCGATCGTCTCTCCCTTGATGACGAAATCCTGGTGTGCGAGGTCGGCCATCCGGACACCGAGGTCGAAGAGCACGTCCTGATACTTCCAGCCGGCGTCGCTGGAAATGCAGCAGGTGCCGTCCATTCCGTTGTCGAACACCGCGGTCAGTCCTGAGCGCGCGAGCCCGGCGTATCCCGTTGGTTCGCGCCCCTGGCGGATGTGGTCGCGGAGCTGGGTCATGTCCTCCGGGAAGACCTGCACGTGATCGTGGAGGGATATGACGGTTTCTTGCGTCAGCAGGCGACGCGTGCGTTCCTCTTCAGCGTCGCTGAGGTCCAGTCCCGCATAGGCGGGGACTCGACCGATCTGCTCGGCATACGCGAACTCCTTATAGTCCTTTCCTGCCTCAAGATAGTCGTAGGCCGTATAGCCGGTGTACCGCTCTGCTGGTTCAAGCACGCGTTGTTCTCCTTCATCGTTGCGTCACCGCTGAGGCGGTGCGCGCCAACTTTCAGCGGCGCGATACATCACAATCTCGCCGATGATCGGTCTCTGTGTCAACCAAAATAAAGAAAACCGGCGCATTGTTAATAAATTTGAAACATATCGGCACCGGTCTCGTGCAAAGATGAAACTGTGAACTTCGAACATCACTCCGTACAGGGTCCCGTGCTGCGTGTGTCAGGCCTGAGCGTCACCTTCACGGGCGGGCAAAACGATGTGCCCGCTGTGCGTGACGTGAGCTTGGATGTTGGACGCGGCGAAGTCGTTGCGCTTCTGGGCGAATCCGGATCCGGAAAATCGGTGACGGCTCGAGCGATCATGGGGCTCACCGATGAGCACACCCGCGTCCACGCCGACACGCTCATCCTCGGCGACACCGATCTGCTCACCCTTGGGGTCGATGCTCGCCGGAGGCTCAGGGGAGAACATATGAGCCTTGTTCTGCAGGATGCCCTCTCGGCATTGAACCCTGTGCTGTCGATCGGCGATCAGATCGGTGAGCTCTTTCGTGTCCATCGGGGCGCGTCTCGCAAGCAGGCCAGAAAACAGGCAACCGACCTCCTTGGACTCGTTGGGATACCCGACCCGAAAAACCGGGTCAACGACTATCCCCACCAGTTCTCTGGCGGGATGAGGCAGAGAATTTTGATCGCCATGGCGATCGCCCTGGAACCGGAATTCCTCATCGCTGACGAGCCGACGACAGCCCTGGACGTCACCGTGCAGGCCCAGATCCTCGAACTTCTCGATAATCTGCGTTCCACATTGGGCATGGGAATACTGCTGATTACGCATGACCTGGGGGTCGTGACAGAGGTCGCAGACCGCTTGGCGGTGATGTACGCCGGACGTATCGTCGAGCGAGGCGACGCCGATACTGTGCTTGAGAATCCCGCCCATCCGTATACCCGTGCCCTTCTGCGCTCTGTCCCCCAGGCGAGCCTTCGCGGCGGTGAACTTTTGACCATCCCCGGATCTCCACCGAGCCCGGGGCAAGTGCCTTCGGGATGTTCCTTCCACACGCGGTGCCAGTTTGCGATCGACGTGTGCCGCTCCGACCGACCGCTGCTCGAACCGGTCGATGGAACGTGGGAAGCGGCGTGCCACCGATCCGAAGAGGTCCTGAACGGAGCTGCGCAATGACGACCGCTATAACCCTGGGGCCGACCCGCACAGAGGCGACCATCGTGCTGGAAGCACGTGATCTCGTCCGAACTTTCGCGGGCGGCAGCCGGCTCAAGCCGAAATCTGTCTCGGCAGTTGACGGAGTCAGCCTGCAACTCCGCGCGGGCGAGACACTCGGAATCGTTGGCGAATCAGGGTGCGGTAAATCCACCCTTGCGCGGATGCTCGTTGGCCTTGAGCGACCCGACGGCGGCACCCTCCGATATCACGGCGATGATGTCACAGCGGGATCGCTTCGGGATCGAAAGCTCCTGCGCCGCGGCGTCCAAATGATTTTCCAGGATCCATTCACATCGCTTGACCCACGAATGACGGTTGCCGATCTCGTCGCCGAACCCCTAGCGGCCACACGCACGGGCAACTCTGCACAACGCCGCGCACGGGTCGCCGAGTTGCTTGAACTCGTCGGCCTCTCGCCGAGCATGATGAGCAGGTACCCACACCAGTTTTCCGGTGGGCAGCGCCAGCGAATCGGCATCGCGCGCGCTCTCGCTCTCGACCCCGAGGTTCTCGTGTGCGATGAACCCGTTTCGGCACTTGATGTTTCCGTGCAGGCCCAGGTGATCAACCTCCTGCGTGATCTCCAGTCGCGCCTCGGCGTTTCGATTCTCTTCATCGCTCACGATCTCTCGGTCGTGAGGCATATTGCTGATCGCGTTGCGGTGATGTATCTCGGGAGGATCGTCGAAAGCGGCGAGACAACCATGGTCTACGAAAACCCGGCGCACCCATACACGCAGGCGCTGCTTTCTGCCTCGCCCACAATCGATCGCGCAGACCGCGGCCGTCTCGGTCGCCGGCGAATTCTCGGCGGCGAACCCCCCTCCCCCGTGAACCCGCCAAGTGGCTGTCGGTTCAACCCCCGCTGCTGGCTGGCCACTGCCGAATGTCGCGTCGATCACCCGGCGCGACGCGAATTCCCACTCGGAGCCGATCGCACCGTCGCCTGTCACCACGCCGAACGGGCCGTTTCGGTCTGATGACGGGTTGAAGCCCCGGCGCATGTGACGGTGATGGTCAGCGCAGGTATGCCAGATATGCACAGCGGCACGCGTCAGGGAGCGCACCCGCAGGATTCACGGCGGACGAGGCTGACGGGCAGGACGGTGCTCTCATCGTGCACGCCATCGCGATCGGCGAATCGTGCAAGCGCGCGGTGTGCCGCCAGCCGGCCAAGCTCGGCCGGATCCTGGCTGACCACGCTGACGGGCGGGGTCAACTGGTCGGCCATCTGGAAGTCGCCGAACCCGACGAGCGCCGCATTTCGACCCCTGAGTGCCGGGATGATGTCCATCGTCACTCGCGCGTTCGACGAGAAGACCGCCGTCGGCGGCTGAGGGCTCTCCCAGAGACGATCGATCCCCGCCGCTGCCGCATCCCGCCCTCCTGCCTTCTCCGCAACCAACGCCTCGTCGAATTCGATTCCCGCATCCGCGAGAGCCGCACGGTATCCCTCAAGCCTGCGCCTGGTGCTGGGCGGATGGGTCGCATCAGCGACGAAACCGATCCGGGTGTGGCCGTGACTGATCAGATGCTCTGTCGCGAGATAGGCACCGTGGCGGTCATCTTCGACGAAGGTGTCCGCTCCAATTCCTGCTGGTGCCCGGTCCACGAAAACGATCGGGGTGTGCTCGGCCCACTGGGTCAGCCACGACTGATCTTCGGAGACAGGCGCGAGGATAAGTCCGCGCATCTGAGTCCGCAGCAGTGACTCGAGCACGGGACGCTCCCGAGCTGGGTCGTCTCCGATGCTCGTCACGAGCGTGGTGATCCCCGTGACGGCACAGACGCCCTCGACTGCCCGGACTACAGACGCGAAGAACGGATCCACCACATCCGGAACGGCGACACCGATAGAGGAGGACCGCCCGGCCCGAAAGGTTCTCGCGAGCACATTCGGAACGTAGTTCAGGTCCCGCATGGCCTCCTCAACCCTGCTCCGCGTACCCGGGAGAACGTGGGGGTCATCGTTGAAGACGCGGGAGACCGTCTTCGGGCTCACCCCGGCCCGATGCGCAACATCCTGCATCGTCGCCACGTTGGCCTCCTCGGTTCAAAATCGGGTCGACCGTCGATCGACGCGGTGTCAGGCGCGACTGCTGAGTGCGGCGTCGATGACGTGTTCGAGTTCCTGCAACCGCGGAAGCGCGCGAGTGGTGAGAAGTTCGCGGCGAATCGTGGAAGACACGGAAAGGCTATCTTTCCACAACGAACGGCCGGCCATCGCTCCGCTCGCACCGTTCTCCACCGCGGTGCGTACCTGACCGACGAAGGTCTCGTGGTCGACGCCAGCCGAGAGCACAGCCCACGGCACGCCCGCTGCCGCCTCGGTCACGGCAACACAGGCTTCTGCTGACCCCGGGTACTGAAGCTTCAGTACCTTGGATCCTGCAGCGACACTGATTTCGGCAGCACCGCGAACGAGCTCCGCGAAGATCGCCTGGTAGTCCTCGTCGCTCTCGTCCTCGAGCTGGTACACAAGGATCTCGACGATGAGCAGGAGCCCCTCGTTCTCGCACGATTCCGCGAGTCGCTTGATCTCGTCGACGACCACCGTCTCTGACTCCAGTTTGTCCGAGCGGAGGTAGAACAGCATTTTCGCTGCGTCGCCACCCAGGTCGCGAACCTTCCGTGCGGTCATGCCGTCGACATAACGCGTCCGACGCAGGCCGCCTTCCGTTGCGAACCCGGAGGCATCCATCCCAACGACGAGGCCGGTTTCCCTCGATAAGGTGGCATCGTCGACGACCAGGGGTAGTGCGACCTCCGGGTCGAGGAGGATCGCCGGTGCCTCATTGCCGAGGTAGCGCAGCAGGTCTGCCTTCGCCTGGGCCAGTTCGTCCTTGCTGATCGACGGCGTGCCGTTGGGCGCATCCGTCATGACGGCTTTCATCCCATTGCGCTGGTCGGCAGCAACGATGAGCATGCCGCCTCCCGGCGTGCTGATGGTGGCCATGGCGCGGCGTTCGAGGGTCGTGAGGGTATTCATCATGTTCTCCTGTGGTTCAGATGGGGCTACTGCGGTTGGGGTGTTGGGGTGTCGACGAGAGTGGTCATCGGGGGTCGAGACGGGCGTGCCGGGGGACAACAGTTCCTGCGCGAACACCGCGGCACCATATGCGGTGTCCTCAGAGCGCTCAGAAGTCCTCATGGCCGGCAGGACTGCCGCCCGGGCGCGTTGCACCGAGCGCATGGTGGCCCATCCGCCCGTCAGCAGGCTCGAGCTGGCAGCCGGAATCTCGCGGTCCATCGCATCGATGAGAATTTCGATCTCGTCGTTGCCATGCCTGAGCACAGCGTTGAATGTCTCGGCGGGGGTAGCTCCGTCCCCCTTGATGGTGAGGCGGAGTACTCCGTCGTCGTTCCGCGCGCCGCACACGTCGATGTCGCCCTCGGGCAGGTTGCCCTCGAGCGGCAATCCGAGGACGCGCTCGTCGAGGGCGTCTCTGCCCGCTCGGTCGGTGATCCCGTAGAGCTGGAGTGCCCTGCGCATCAGGAGGCCGGACTTCAGCCCGGCTACGAGCACCCATTGTCCCGGCACCACGTGACGGACACAGTTGATCAGTCGTTCGGCGAGGCGCGAGCGCGCTTCGGGAGAAAGCGGGACGTCGAGGACGCGGAGAAGCACTTCTGCTGTCCCCATCGAGACGTGGTACCGGTCGGCCGGAAAGCTTCCGGTGGACACTGCGGAGACGAGGTGATCGTGTCCGGCCACTGTCAGCCGGGCTCCGGAGAACACGTCGGGCAACCAGGTTGCTCCGGCCTCTCCGAGCGGTGTCCCTGCCTCCGTCAACGGGGGAAGGAAATCCGCGGTCACACCGAGGTAGTCGAGCATCTCGGGCCAGGCCGCTCCCGTATCCTGATCGATCAGTCCGGTGCGAGACGCCAGCGAGTACTCCGCCGCTGCTCGGCCTCCGAGCGCCACGACGACATACTCGGGGAGGTTGAGCCAGCGCGCACCGGTGAGATCGAGGCCCAGGTCACGCAGGTGAAGGAGTTTGACCACCGACACCTGCACCCCGAGAGGTATCCCGGTACGGCCGGCGAACTCGTTCCTCAGACCATCAGGAATCGCCGAGAGCTGTTCGGAGCCTCGGGGATCGAACCACGCGATGGCGGGCGCGAGAGGCTCTCCGTCGGAGTCGACGAGGATTCCGGACTCCCCCATTCCCGAGATGCCGATCGCGCTGACTCTCACCCCGGCGCCGAAGCGCTCGATGAGATGCTCGGCGACGGACCCGAGCAAGGTTCGGACGGTCTCGACGAGGGCCTCGGCGGTCATCGAGGTCGTCCCGCCCTGGCCTGATTCCCAGGGTGTCGGGGACTGACGGACGAGCACCTCGGTACCCGCTCCGTCTGCGACGAGAACCTTGATTCCCGTGCTTCCGAGATCGAGACCAACGACCAGCGTGTCATTCAATGGCGGTACTCCCTTCAGTGTGTGACGACAGTGTCAGCACGACATCGATCTCCATGACATCGATGTCATGCGAGCATAACCTAAATGACATCGATGTCATAGCCCCGCCGCAAAGTTTGTGGAATGCAGGCACCCGCAGGTTCAGGCGCTCGAACGAGAGCGTCGTCGAGGGGCGGCCGGGAGAGAGGACCGTGCACCGCGCACGTCCCAACCAGCACGGGGTCGCTCGACGTCGAGCGACCCTCTGAATCAGACGGCGGTATACCCGCCGTCGATCACGACGCTTTGGCCGGTGAGGTATGCGGAAGACTCCGAGGCCAGATAGGTCGCCAGGCCGTGCAGGTCCTCCGGCTCCCCCATCCGACCCGCCGGGATGCTGGCGATCCACTGCCGGGCGAGTTCCGGGTTTGCCTCGGTGAATTCGCGTGTCATGTCCGACAGGAAGTACCCGGGAGCAATGGCATTCACGCGGATGCCCGCGCTCGCCCACTCGACGGCGAGCGACGTGGCAAGGTGGCTGACTGCCGCCTTCGACGAGTTGTACGACGCCTGGAATTGCGGCTCGTTGACAATGAACGCAGACATCGACGAGATAAAGATGACAGAAGCTGGCTTCCCGGCCGCGATTGCGCGCCTGGCAAAGGCCTGTGCGGTGAAGAACGTCCCGTCCAGGTTCACCGCCATGACCTTCCGCCAGGTCTCGGCCGGCACGTCGACGCTGTCTCCCCACACGGTGATGCCCGCTGCGGTGATCAGGACAGATGGGGTCCCCAGTTCCCCCTCGACCTGCGTGAAGACCGTCTCGAGCGCGGCCGCGTCTGTGACGTCGACGACCCAGCCCCGAGCATCCACACCGTATTCGGACGCGAGGCGCTCAGCCGACTCGCCCACCGTCGGCAGCACGTCGAGGAGCGCGACACTCATTCCCTGGTTCGCGAGCGCGATGCCAAGCGAGTACCCGAGTCCCCTGGCACCCCCGGTGATTACGGCGGTCCGGCCGCCCAAGTCGTCAAACATTGCCCGTCTCCTTGCCTCTGCGCTCGTCCATCAGGTCAGTCATCGCTCGCCGCCCTGTCATATCTCTTGATTCGTGGGCAGGATCACCAGGTCACGAATGGTGACATGCGGCGGACGCGTGAGCATGAAGAGCACCGCTTCTGCGACATCCTCCGACCGGATGCCGGAGAGCGTCTCAACCTGCGCCTCGACGTCGTCTGCGCTTTTACCGAAGCCCCACAGTTCATTCAGAACCACTCCGGGAGCCACGGCGCCGACTCGAACGCCCGTGCCGACGAGTTGTCGCCTGACCGTATGGACGAACGACTGGACTGCGTGCTTCGTGGCCGAGTAGACCGGCTCCCAGTGGATGTCCTGATGCCCGGAGACAGAGCTCGTGACGATGATGTCCCCGGCGCCGGCGCCGACGAAGTGGGGGAGGACGGCCCGGATCGTCGCCATCACCCCGAATACATTCACCGACACGATCTTCTCGATCTCGGCGGAGGCGACCTCGTCGACGCTGCCGCCGGCGTACAGCCCTGCGTTCGCTATGACGATGTCGAGTCGTCCGAATTCGGCGAGCGCGTCGCGTACAGCCTGTTCGGACGTTTCCGCGAGCGCGATGTCGGCCGCCAGAAAAACCGCGGGGGCCGGCAGCGATTCGACGACCTCCGCGAGGCGTTCAGTCGACCTCCCCACGAGAACCAACCGCACACCCTCCGCGGACAGTGCTCGGGCGTATGCACGGCCGATACCGGAACTCGCACCGGTGATCACTGCGACCTTTCCCTCCAGGCTGGTCACGATGTCGCTCCTTTCGTTGCTGCGGGCACTGCACCGCTCAGCGCGATGCGGCGAAGCAATTCATCGGGTCTGGTATCGATCCGGGCGACCTGCTCCGCGTCGAGGTACACCGGACCGCCAGCAGCCATCGTTCCGAGAAGGACCCGTGCCACCTTGACGGCCATTTCTGTGATCTGCAGGACTTCCCGCTCGCTCGCGCCCAGGGCGAACATCCCGTGATTTCGCAGGTAGATCACCTTGGGCGCCAGGCCCGTTTCCAAGACGTGTTCGCGGAGCATCGATCTGACCACCTGCGCGAGCCGCAACCCGGGATCGACGTATGGCACGAGAAGCTGGTCGACCCCGAGCACGACGATCTGGTCGGGGAAGAGCGAACCGGCAGTGAGAGCGGATGCGTTCACCGAGCAGAGGAGCGAGTTGACGGGGATGGGATGGGTGTGTCCGACGGCCACGACGCCGGGCAGACCGAGGCAGACGGCGTGGAGGAGCGCTTCGACGGATGGCCGGCGGTGAGAGACGGCTGCCGAGTCGAACAGCGCACGCACATCCTCGTCCCCGCCATGCGGTGAGTCGACGAGCTGGAGCGTCTCATCGATGCCGAGCACGAGGAAGTCCTCCGGCGACGCGGACGCCATCGACGCACCACTCGCCTTGACGAGCATCCGCCCGTCTCCGAGCGCGATCGACGTGTTCCCTTCCGCAAGCAATGCCCAGTCGCGGTCGGGACGTCCCAGTTCACGCGACAGCGCTGCAACGGCCTGTCGGCTCGCCTCTGTCGCCGGGCGGCCAGTCGCGGGCTGGCCAGTCGCCGTTGTGCTCTGTTGTGACATCATGATTGTCCATCCTCCGCGTGAGCGGCTGGAACGCGAGATCCGCCCGGCAACGTTCGAACCGGCACGTCTTCAGGTTTGAAACGGTCATACACCGCACTGACCGATGGCAGGTCACCCGCTGCGACCAGCTGGACGGCGAGATTGCCGAGAGCGGATGCTTCGGCCGGACCCACCGTGACCGGGAGCGCGGTCAATTCGGCGGTCCGCCGGCACAGCAGGTCGTTTCGCGAACCACCACCGACGATCCGCACCGACCTCACCGCGACGCCCGTCAGCCGCTCGCAGGCGTGTGCCGTCTCTGCGTATGCAGCCGCAAGGCTCTCGATGATGCTGCGGACGGTTCCCAGCACTCCGGACGGCGGCGCCTGGCCACCCTCAATACACAACGCGGCGATCCGCGCAGGCATGTCGCCGGGTTCGAGCAGCCGTGGGTCCCCGACATCGAAGACCGGCGCTGGGGCGACCGACTCGTCGGCGGCGCGCTGCACGAGGCGCCCGACATCGGGTTCCGCTTCGCCGTTTTCAGCCCAGAGTCGCGTGCATTCCGTCAGAAGCCACATGCCGGCGAGATTCCGCAGCATGAGAGTCGTGCCTCCGGCTCCCGCCTCGTTGGTGTATCCGGCCACCCGGGCGTCCTCGGACAGCATCGGCCGGGAGAGACAGACACCGGCGAGCGACCAGCTCCCACTGGAGATCAGGAGTTCCCCGCTGTCGGGTGCCGCGAAGGCAAGCGCGGAGGCTGTGTCGTGGCCGGCCACCCGGTAGACCGGGACCGGGTTCGTCGCGCCGATCCTCGCGGTCATTTCGACCGTGGTGTGCCCCGCGAGCGTGCCGGAGTCCACCACGGGGGGAAACGAGAACCCTCCGAGCCCGTATGCCTCGATCATCGTGCGTGCCCAGTCCCCGCTCAGCGGATCGAACAGTTGCGTCGTCGATGCGATGGTGCGCTCGGCTCCCACCAGCCTGGTCAGGAGGTACACCCACAGGTCAGGGATGAGCAACACCTGCTCGCCTCCCCTGACCACTCCCCGTCGGATGTCGGATCGGAGCTGGTACGACGTGTTGATCGCCTGCGCGGGAATGCCCGTCGTTCGGTAGGCGTCGGTCGCGGAGACATACCGTTCCGCGTCAGCCGGCCCCTCGGGATCTGCGCCCCTGTGGTGCTTCACACCGGCCAGGAGGTTGCTGTCGACATCCAGCAGGCCGTAGTCGACTCCCCAGCTGTCGACCCCGATCCCCGCGAACACGGCGTTTTCTACGCGTGCGGTTTCTGCGACGATCGCCAGCCCGCGCACGGTCTCGTCAAACAGGCGGTCGACCTCCCAGCACAAAACGTTGCCCTCGCGGACCGGTCCGTTGCTGAAGCGGTGCATCTCAACCACGCGGATGCCTCGATCGTCGACGCGAGCCGCGACCACACGCCCGCTGGACGCACCGAGATCGACGGCGGCGAAATAGCGGGCGGGCCGAGTGCTGTCGCTCATGACACCTCCTCGTGTCCCGGAAACGGTGGAATGTTATTCCATGTGAAAGCTATCATTCGGTTACACTCAGGGCAAGGGATGAGGTCGTCGCATGGCGTTGAGGAGCACACTGAGCTCGGAGGCACGGCGTGCCGGGTTGCTCGAGGATGCGCGGGAAAATGGGGGCGTGGAACTCGCGATCGCTGCGGCTCGGTACGACGTTCATCCGATGACGATCCGTCGTGATTTCGACATCCTGGAGCGCGACGGTCTCGTTCGCCGGGTCCGTGGAGGCGTCGTGACGATCCAGGACGACCCGTTCACGCTGAGGCGGGTCAGGAACCTTCGTGCGAAGCAGGCCATCGCGGCCAAACTCCTGCCGCTGATCCCGGTCAACGGAGCCGTCGGTCTCGACGCATCCACAACGGTCTGCGCGCTGGCGGAGATCTTTCCCGCTGACCGCACGGTCACTGCGGTCACGAACGGTCTCGTCGCCTTTGACACGCTGTCGCGCAAACCCGCGGTCAGGTCATACCTCACCGGCGGCGAAAGGGACGAGCATAATGCGAGCCTCGTCGGACATCTGACCCAGCAGGCGTTCGCAACCTTCCACCTCGACTGCAGCATCATCTCCGCGATGGGCGTGCACGCCCCGGACGGAACCAGCGAGAGCACGCTTGCCCAGGCTGCGGTGAAGGATGCCATGGCGCGGGCCTCCGACCGGGTCATCCTTGCGGTTGACGCCAGCAAGCTCGAATCCCACTCGCACGTGCGCGCGCTCGCATGGACGCGAGTCACCACGCTCGTGACGGATCTGGACCCGGAAGACGAACGCCTCAACCCGTACCGCCGCCTCGTGGCAGAGATCCGCTGAACTCACCCGGCGGTGGACACCGGGCTGGTTACGGCGATGCAGGTTCGGTCAGAAGGGTAGCCGGGTCGGGGTCACGGACGAGGACAGATTGTTGTGCGTCCTCAAGTCGGGCCAGGACAGTGGTTGCCTGCGAGACGGAAAGCGCCCCCCAGGATGCGGCCGAGGAAAGCCCAGCAGGCACATCGATGTCGGCCGACCCGGGAACCGACGATCCCACCAGGAACCCGGCCAGTGAGGCATCACCGGCACCAGCGGTATTCACCACGCGTGCCCGCGTACGTGCGTGCCAGAGCCCGTCTGCCGACAGGGCGAGCGCACCATCCGCCCCCATGCTCACGTAGACGACGTCGCAGCCCGCGCGGCGAAGCTCCCCCGCAGCATCGGCGACGTCGCCGAACGACAGGAGCTCGCGCCCGGTCAGCTCGGCGAGCTCATGGGTATTGGGCTTCAGGAGCGTCACAAGGTCGAGTCGCTCGACGGCGGCCTCGAGCGCCGTCCCCGCGGTGTCGACGGCGACCCGCACTCCCCGGTCGTGCGCAGACTGGACCAGGTCGAGAAACGGGACCAGGGCGTCTGAGTGAGCCATGCGGGGCACCGAGCCGGACAGCACAAACCAGTCGGCGTCGAGCCGTGTGATCTCCGCGTCGACCTGTCCGACCAGCGATGCCCACACCGCTGCATCCAGGGGCAGCGGATTCTCGTTGATCTTCGTCGTTCCCGCCGTGTCGATCAGCGTGGAATTCACGCGGGTTCTCTCCCCGGCGGCGACGACGACGAGAAGGTCGCGAACATCGGGGGCGTCGGCCAGCACCAGTCCATCGGTTCCGAGGGGAAGGACAGCACTGACCGGGTATCCGCTGAGAGCAATCGCCCGGGCGACGTTGACGCCCTTACCGCTCAGCTCTGCTGACACTGCATCCGCCCGATTCACCTCCCCGAACCGCAACTGCGACACGTGATAGGTCAGGTCGATCGCCGCTGCAGGCGTCACTGTGACAATGCCGCTCATGAGTCAGTTCCCCTCTCGATCCGGACCACATTGACACCGGCATCGGAGAGTCGGTCCAGGTCGACCTCCTGCGCCCCCGGGCCGACCACGACGTGGTCGACATCAGACAGCCGGGCGTATTTCACGTGCCCTGATCCGGTCAGTGAACCGCGGTCCGCGAGCAGAACGACGGTACGAGCGGCGGCGAAGGCTGCGGACTGCACCTCCGCCCGCTCCGGATCCGACGTCAGGAGATGTCCGTCTCGTGCGAGGCCCTCGGCTTCAACCACGGCGACGTCCACCTCGAGGTCGGCGAGCTGCTCGCGGGCCCACATGCCCGAGAGCGAACCGTCGGGATGCACGTTGCCCCCGATCGCGTGTACCTGCGCGCCTTCGCTGGACAGCGCCGCGGCCAGGGCAACGGTCGCCGAGCCCGCGATCAGCTGCACTCCCCCGCGGCGGGCCAGCAGCACCGCCGCGGCCTCGCAGCACGGGCCGGCTCCGAGAAACACCGCGCTCCCCTCCGAGACGAGGTCGGCGACGGCGACGGCCATCGCCGCTCGCCCGCTGTCCGGCTGGAGCGCGTCGTCTGCGGGGATACTGATCGCCCCGCCGTGCGCGCGACGAAGGAGATCCTGGTCCTCGAGTGTTCGGAGATCCCGACGAACAGTCTCCTCCGTGACCGCGAGCGCTTCGGCAAGGTCAGCGACATCCACCCTGCCCTCCCGAGCGAGACGCTCGAGAATTCGTTCGCGCCGCACCGTCGGTCCTGGGCGAGGTGTGGAGACCGCAGTCACGACCCGGCCTCCGGCTCCTCGCCATGAGCCATCCGATCCCACCACGGATCGAGCACCTCCCGGAGAGCGTCGAAGGACGCCACGAGTCTCTCCCAGTACTCGGCAGACTCGGCGGTCGGATGCACCAGGGGAGCCCTGATCACCAGCTCGTCCTGCGCCCGCTCGACCGACTCGAAGACGCCGACGGCTACGCCAGCGACCAGAGCGGCGCCGAAGGCTCCCGACTCCTCGGATCTCACGACGGAGACCGGGGCTCTGAGCGCGTTGGCGACGAGCTGGACGTACAGGGCGGATCGGCTGAGACCTCCGCCAAGCAGAACCGGTTCGTCCCAGGTGAACTTGTCCGCCAGCGCCCGCGTGTGCCAGAGGTGCATGAGGACGATTCCTTCCATGGCGCCCCGGAGCACGTGGGCTGGCGTGTGCCAGGACCGCACCCCAGCGAACGTCCCCGACGGCTCAGCGCCACCGGGTGAGTCGACCAGGAAAGGAAGAATGAGTGGGACGTCCTCCTGGGGGTCGAGTTGTGCCGCATCCGCCAGGAGAAGATCACGTTCGGCATCGCCGGTGACCCCGAGCAAACGCAGAACCCAGTCGAACGCGGGTGACGCGGTCGCTGATGTGGACATGGCGATGCGCAGGTCAGGGGTGATCGAGAGCCTCGACTGCCAGCGTGGATCAACGTCGGACCGACGTGTCGTCACGCCGTTCGTGTTGAACGAGCCGGCAACCAGGGCCAGCCGTCCCGGCACGAGAGCGCCCATTCCAATGGATGCTGCCTGCACGTCGTGCATCCCCGCCACCACTGGCGTGCCTTCCATCAGACCCGTTCTCGCCGCGGCCGCCGGGAGAACCCTGCCGACGATCTCGCCGCTTCGATGAACGGGCGGAAGCAGTCGGGCGATGTCTGCGGGGAGGCCGTACGCCTCGATGATGTCGGCGCTCCACTCGGCGGTCGTCGTGTCGAGGAATGATGCACACGCGTCGGAATAGTCTGTGGCGATCAGTCCGGTGAGTCGGAGGCGGACAACGTCCTTGCAGAACAGCATGGCGTCGGCGTGCCTGACCCGGTCAGGGTCGTTCCGGAGCAGCCACAAGAGGAGATTTCCAGCGGCACCCGGGGTCGGCAGCTGCCCGGAGCGTTCGAGGACGGTGCGAAGCCTCGCGGGGTCGGCGGCGAGCTCGCCGGCCTCCCGGTATGCCCGGGAGTCCATCGCGGTGATGGCGGGGCCCGCGGGCTCCCCCGCCGCGGTGACGAGGTGCAACCCGTCGCCGTGGCCCGTGATCCCCACCGCGACGATCTCAGAAGCATCGACGCCTGACGTGTGCACGGCTTCGGCGATGGCGTCGGCCGCCGCGCCCCACAGCTCGTCCTGAGACCGTTCGGCATGGCGCGGGATGCGGCGATCGACGGGACTGGTCCGGCGAGCGATGGCGACAGGGCGCAGGGACTCGTCGTGAATGACCGCCTTCACCGCGGTCTGACCCACGTCCACCCCGAGCAGATATCTGCGCCCGCCTTGCTCGTCCACGATCACTCCCGGTCTGACGCCACACGCCTGCTTACGCCCGAACAAAAGTCCGATCGTGCCTGTAACAAGAGTTTATCAACAGAAACGGACAAAATACAGGTCTTTTCGATTACTCTGAATCCGATGCGGATCCCCGTCCTCCGCCAGGGAGAGCCCCATGTATCCAGCCGAACGATACGCCGCGATTGTGACGGCCGCGCGAGCGGGGGCCGGACAGATCTCGGTTGCTGAGTCGAGTGAGCGACTCGGTGTCGCCCGGGAGACCATCAGGCGCGACCTCGCGATTCTCGAGAGGCAGGGAGTCGTCCGGCGGCACCGTGGGGGCGCCATTCTCACCGACCGGGTCCCATTCGAGTTGTCGCTGCAGGGCCGCCGGACCTCCGAACCGGATGAGCGCCGGGCGATCGCTGAACGTGTTGTCGCCGACTTGCCCGGAGAAGGGGCGGTTCTGCTGGACTCCGGTTCGATGACGCTCGAGATCGCCACACTCATCCCGAATGACAGCAGGCTGCTCGTCGTCACGAACAGCGTGCCCGTTGCCACCCTGCTCGCACGACGAGAACGACTCTCCGTCCTTGCGCTCCCCGGCCGTGTGCGCACGGTCACCCAGGCGACCGTCGGCGCCTGGGCACAGCGGAGACTCCGCGACCTGCATGTCGATGTCGCCATCGTCGGGGCCAATGGGGTGCACCCTGAGCTCGGCGTGACGACAACCCGTCCAGAGGAAGCTGACATCAAGAGGGGGATGCTCCTCGCGGCCCGGCGTCGAGTGCTCGCCGTAACCGCATCGAAGTTCGACGCCACCTCGTTCTGCCACGCCGCCGATATCGCTGATCTGGATGACATCGTGACCGACGACAGAATCGATCCACGCACCGTCGCTGAGCTCAGTGCTCTCGGTCCAGCGGTCCACGTGGTGTCGACCCCCCGGTGACCCGGCCTCCAGACAGATCACCTCCTGTGTCAGTTCCCGCGACGAACGACGGCCCCGGGGAGCGCCCGGGGCCGTCGTCGTGTGAGCTACTCGATTAGCAGCTGGACTTGTAGATGGCGTCCTTCGCATCGCCGTCGACGTTGTCCTTCGTGATGATGGTGAAGCCCGTCTGGATGTCCTTCTCGGTGTCCTTGCCGTCGAGCGCCAGGAGGGCCTGTTCCACACCGGCTGCACCGATGGTTGCGGGTTCCTGTGCCACGAGCGCCTGGACCGTGCCGGCCTGGAGCTGCTTCACCTGGGCGGGACCAGCGTCGAAGCCGACGATGGTCAGCTCACCCTGCTTGCCAGCCTGCTGGACACCGGTGGCGGTTCCCTCCGCTGCGAACAGGTTTGCGGCGAAGATTCCCACGATGTCCGGGTCCTTCTGCAGCGCTGCCGTGACGATCTCAGCCGCGGTGGCCGGCTCGTTGTGGCTGTACTGAATGCCGAGGAACTCGAAGTTGCTGTCGGCTTCGGCAGCCTCCTGGAACCCTTCACCGCGAGCGTCGGTCGTTGAGATGCCCGGGTCGACCGAGACGACGAGTACCTTTCCACCGTCGGGGTGTTCTTCCTTGATGGCGTCGAATGCCGCCGCGCCGCCGCCCTTGTTGTCACTGGAGATCGCGGAGACCGCGAACGACGGGTCCTCGAGAGTCGTATCGACCAGGACGACCTTGATTCCCGCATCGGCCGCAGCCCTCAGCGGGCCCTCCATGGCTTTGACATCCGTCGGCGCCACGAGAAGCGCGTCGGGCTTGGATGCGACGACAGAGTCGACGAGGGGCTTCTGCAGGGTCGGGTCGAACTTCTCAGGTCCCTGGACCGTCACGGTCGCGCCAGCCTCCTCGGCAGCGGCCTCAATTCCGCACTGCATCGAGATGTAGAACTCATCTCCCGCTACGCCCTGCACGAAGGCGAGGGTGTAGCCGTCGTCGCTTCCACCCGCTGAGCCTCCGCCTGACCCGCTGCCTGCGTCGCCTGATGAACAACCGGTGAGCACGAATCCGGCAGTGGCGCCGACCGCCAGGGCCGTGAGTACTGATTTATTCCACTTCATTGTGATTACCCATTCTCTTCTTGGTTTATCGATTACCTATGGAGGGTGCTGCTTCTTGATGCTGTCGAGGACGCTGGCGAAGCCGCCAACTCACTCGCTCTTTCGTCTGACGAGACGCCGCCAGAGGCTTTTGGAATTTCCTCGCGCCGCCGACGAACGACGAACCTGATCGATGTAGACCGCGATGATCAGGACTGCGCCGACAGCGACCTGCTGCCAGAACGGCTGCACGCCGGTGATGACGAAACCGTTCTGGAGGACCGCAGGAATGAAGAGGCCGACGACGGTGCCGAAGATCGTTCCGTATCCACCGAACAGGGACGTGCCTCCGATGACGACGGCCGCGATCACATTCAGGTTGGTCTGGGACTGCCCGGCAATCGCCGTCGTGCTGAACTGCGAGAGTGACATCACACCCGCCAGGCCAGCGAGCCCTCCGGAAATCGCGTAGATCTTGATGAGGTGCAGGTCGACTTTGACGCCGACACGACGTGCGGCCTCTTCACTCGAGCCGATCGCGTAGGTGTGGAGACCGAACTTCGTGAAGTGGAGGACGAGCGCGCCGACGACGACCACCACGAGGGCGATCACGGAGATGACAGGAATGCTGCCCAGGATGTTCCCGTAGCCGATGGTGGTCGTGAGCACGGAGGGCACGTCTCGGACGTCCACCCCGCCCGTCAGAATCTGTGCGAGACCGAGGGCCATCCCGAGGCTACCGAGTGTGACGATGAGCGGCGGGACTTTGGCCTTCGAGATGAGGATGCCGTTCAGGACGCCCCACGTCAGTCCCACGATGATCGAGACGATGATGCCGATGATCGCTGTTCCCCAGTCGTCACCGCCGATGGCACGCATGGTCAAAGCGGATACGACGCCAGAGAAGACCAGCACGGAACCGATCGACAGGTCGATGCCCGCGGTGATGATGACGTAGGTCATGCCGACACCGAGCACCGCCAGGATGGACGCGTTCTGCACGACCAGCCGCAGGTTCGACCATTGCGAGAATGAATCGGGGGCGAGGGCGCTGAAGATGCCGACGAGGACAAGCAGCACGATGAAGATCTGGAACGCCTGCAGTTTGAGAATCCGCTTGAACGGGCTCTCCTTCCGCCGCGCTGTTTCGATGGAGGTGGTCTCCGGCCCCATTCCGGCCTTGACGTCGGTCATGCTGCACCCCTCGTGCTCGCGCCGGTCATCAGACCGACCAGTTCTTCCATACTTGTGTTCTTGGCATCCACCGTCGCCACGCGGTTCCCGAGCCTGAGCACCTGAACGCGATCCGACACCTCCATGACGTGCGGCATGGAGTGGCTGATGAAGACAACGGCGATTCCCTTGTCCCTCACCCGGCGGATGGTTTCCAGAACGTTCTTGGTCTGGCGCACCCCGAGTGCTGCAGTGGGCTCGTCGAGGAAGACGACCTTGTTCGCCCAGTGAACTGCTCGAGCGATCGCGATGGCCTGGCGCTGACCGCCGGACATTGCTCCGACGGGGGTCGTGAGCGAGCGGACTGTCGCACCGAGTTCGTCGAAGGCGACACGGGACTGGGCGCGCATCTCCTGCACGTTCATCAGCCCGACAGCGCCGCCCAGCCCTCCGCGCATGAGTTCACGCCCGAGGTACATGTTTTGCACTGGATCAAGGTGGGGTGCGAGGGCGAGATCCTGGTAGACCGTTTCGATCCCCAGTCCGCTCGCCTGGGTGGGCGACGTGAGCTGAATCGGTTGGCCCGCGAATTTGATCACCCCGGAATCGACGGCGAGGTTGCCCGACAGCGCCTTCACGAGGGTGGATTTGCCAGCGCCGTTGTCGCCGATCAGGGCGGTCACTTCGCCCGGGTAGACCTCGAAGTCTGCGTCGTCGAGGGCTTGAACGTGCCCAAATGCTCGGGAGAGGCCGCGAGCCTCCAGTACCGGAGTCGTCATGTCGATGTGTTTCCTTTCCGATGGATACGGAGTGAGGCGACCGAGAAAGTGCGGCAGCGCCACCCCCGCCTGCCGGCGGGTTGGTCAGATGTTGGTGCATACAGGGCAGCGAAGAGCATGGTCACAGGTCATCTCCTGCCTGGAGGTTGAGCGGCCAGCCCACCCCGGGGGTTGAGACCAGCACGGTTCCTGTTCCGCGGACCGTCCAATGTCCGAAAGCTGAGGGGACCGCGAAAACGTCGCCGGAGGAGTACTCGATTTCGCCGTCACCGACCAGCATTCCTTCCCCAGCGGTCACAAGGACCACGGAGAAACCTGCGTCGATCGCGACGCCGCCGTCGGGTTCCGGTGCGGCACGCAGTATCCGAAAGTACGGGTCGGCCGGGCTCGGCAGGAGGCTTTTCGTGTCAGCGCCCCGATCGGCGAGGTCGTTCCGTACGATCAGGCGATCGAGGTCTGATCGAGTCAGAGCGTCCACGGACACTGCGGGCATCACGGCGTCGAAGCCGAGACCGAGGTGCGAGTCTTCCCTGCCCAGCGTCGTGACGGACCATTCGAGGAGGATCGAGAAATCAGTGGGTTCCTGGACTTCGGCGACGAAGATCCCGCCGTCGATGGCGTGCGCCGTTCCGGCCGGGACCAGGATTCCCATTCCTCGCTCGACCTCGATGCGGTTCATCCGAGCCAGCATCCAGTCGCTGTCCTGTGCATCACGGCGACGGTCGAGCTCGTCACGGTCAACGGCCTCGGACCAACCGAGGTAGACGGCTGTTCCCGGCTCGGCGTCCAGCACCAGCCACGCCTCGGTCTTGCCGTAGGGGCAGTCGAGGTGTTTCGTCGCGAACGCACGCGTCGGGTGGACGTGGACGGGAAGGCGCTGGCGGGCGTCCAGAAGCTTGACGAGGAGACCCACGTCCGACGGGCTGGACGCATGCGCGTGGTCGGGGCCCGTCCAGCCCGCCGGGTCGTCGGTGACGAGATCGCGCAGCACTGATCCGTCGACCGTCCGGGCGAGGCCGATCTCGCCTTCACCCGCTCGGCTCACTGTGGCACCGAGCCATTCCTCGGGCTGGAACTCAGACGTTTGCTCAATCCCGCGCAACCGAGCGATGCGGTCACCGCCACGGTAAAAGTGTTCGACCAGGTTGGGTGCGAGTGCAATCGGCTTCATGATGCTTGTCCTGTCAGGAGGGTGGACGCTGGCGCGAGGACGGTGGAGTGAGCGGGCCCGGGGATCTCCCCAGACCCGCGCCGGACCAGTGTCGTCGGAACAACCCATTCGCGAGGCTCTGCCCCTGGGGAGGCCCGCAGCTCCAGCAATCGCTCGATCGCGGCGTTGCCGATCAGGGTCGGGTCCTGATCGATGCAACTGATGGCCGGTCGCAGTGCACCGGCGAGAGAGAAGTCGCCGAACGCGATCACGGCGGTGTTCTGCCGCCCGATGTGAGCGAGCGACGACATCAGACCGATGGCCGCTTTGGCGTTCGACACGAAGAACGCCGTCGGCGGATCGAGAAGACCGAAAAGCCGGGCAGTCTCCTCCGGATAGTCGAGCGCTCCCCCGATCGTCGACGAGACGAGCTCCGGATCGATAGCGAGACCCTCCGCCTCGAGCACGTCGGTGTATGCGCGGTAGCGACGAAGAATTGTGGTGAACCGTTCGTCGCGGTCGTAGAACGCGATTCGCCTGTGACCCAGGTCGACCAACTGTCGGATGGCGACGGACGTGGCACCATAATCGTCCACCACGATCGAGTCGAAGGCGGCGCTGGCCCGGTCGACGGCGACCACCGGGGTGACGTTGCGGAACGGTTCCAGGTACGGCAACTCCTCTGCGACCGGCGCGAGAATGATCCCGGCAACCTGGTGGCCAGCGACGAGGCTGAGGATCTGTTGCCGTTCACGATCGGCATCGAGCCCTGTGCTTGCGACCAGGACGCTCAGACCTTCCGTCAACGCGCGCGCTTCGATCGCGCTCACGAGGGAAGCGAAGAAGGGGTCAGCCAGCGAGTCGATGACGATGCCGATCGCCCCACCGGTGCCCGACTTGAGCGACCGCGCTGCGGTATTCGGCACGTAGCCGAGGAACTGGATCGCGTCGAGGACGCGCCGTTCCGTCTCGGGTCGAACGGCTGATTCCCCGTTGACGACTCGAGAAACCGTCTTGATGCTGACTCCGGAGTGCGCGGCGACATCCTTGATCCCGGGCCGGCGCATCAGCAGCCTCGTCCGCACAGGTGCGAGTCGCCCGTTTGGTCCAGGGGACAGCTTCGGGCGACGATAACGGTAAGCATGGTCCCACCTCCTGACAGCGTTGTCATTTCGGAATGAAGCCCCGTACCGGAGCCCCATTGTTCCTCTTACGACCTATGATGGATCGCGTAAGACAACGTTGTCAAGCTTTTTCTGAAACAGCCGATTGGAGCAGCGATCGTGATCGTCGTCGTCGCAGGACCCGCCGGAAGCGGCAAGAGCACGCTCGGACTCCAGCTCGCGCGAGCGTTGCGCCTGCCCTACCTGGATCTCGACACCGTGACCAACCCGCTGCTCGAGCGACTCTCGATTTTTCTGCCCGAGCAGATGCACTGGAACGACTCCCGGCTCCGCGATACGGTCCGTCCGGCTCGCTACCTCGCTCTGCGAGCAGCACTCGCTGACCAGGTTGCCGCTGGAGTCGGTGCGGTCGTCGTCGCCCCGTTCACATCCGAATTGCGGGGCGGGGTGGAGTGGGACGAACTGGTCGAATCCGCTGGCGAAGTCCCCGTCGTCGTCTGGGTGAACGCGAGCCCGATGGTCCTCGCCGAGCGTCGGGCAGCGCGGTCAGCCGACCGCGACGCGTACATCGCCGACGCTGCCCCGACCGGTCCCCCCACCGTTGCTCATCTCAGCGTCGACGCAACGGACACCACCGCCCGGCAGGTCGAGACCGTCCTGAAGGACGAGGCCATCGCCAATCGACTGCGGTAACCCCGCCTCCTCACCCCCGACTCACCGGCCGCTCGAGCCGCCCCCCGTCGCAATTACCCGCTCGACAGCCGCACGAGCGCCGACGCTGTGCAACTCTGCCCGAGCCGCAATGAATGCTCGCCTCAGCGAGTCGTGCGAACCGAGGTCCCCGAACACCGAGGAGAGGTCGAGGAAAGCGCCGGGAGAGGACGCCTCCCGAGCGACCGCAGCCCGAAGATCGCTGAGGCGACTATCGACAGGCTCCAGTTCCGTGCCGTCGTCTGCCCGCCCCTCCAGAAACCGGCTCCAGGCGGCAAGGACGAGAGCAGACCTGCCAATGGGCCCGCCCCGTTCCAGCTGATCCCTGATCACCGGGAGCAAAAACTTGGGAATGCGCTCAGACCCATCGACGATCTGCCTGGCCAGGGTGTCGCTGATCGCCTCGCTGCAGAATCGGCGCATGAGCTCTGCGCAATAGTCGTCCAGATCCACGCCGGGGACCGGCCCGAGAGTTGGGCGCGCCTCCTGATCCATGTATCCGCGAAGGAATTTAGCAAAGAGGTCGTCTTGACAGACGTCGTGAACATAACTGGCGCCGGAGAGGAGTCCGAGATAGCTCATCGCCTGGTGGGAAGCGTTGAGCAGGCGAAGCTTCATCGCCTCATACGGCTCCACGTCGTCGACAACCTGCACGCCGACTCGCTCGAATGGCGGTCTGCCATCGGTGAACGAGTCCTCGAGTACCCATTGTTCGAATGACTCAGACAGCACCGGCCACCGGTCGTCGACACCGAAACGCTCGGCGACGGATGCCCGGGCCTGGTCGGTTGTCGCCGGCGTGATGCGGTCGACCATCGAATTCGGAAACCGCACTTCGGCTTCGATCCATCGAGCGAGCCCGGCGTCGAGCCGTGAGGCGAGTGCCAGGATAGCCTTCCGAGCGACGGCGCCGTTGCCCTGGATGTTGTCGCACGACATTACGGTGAACGGCACGGCCCCTGCTTCCCGGCGCTTCCTCAGCCCTTCCACGAGGAACCCGAGCGGGCTTCGAGGTGCGTCTCCGTTCGGCAGGCCGGCGAGGTCGGCGAGCGTTGCCTCGTCCTGCGGCTCGAATTCACCCGTCGCGTCATTCACCCCATAGCCGCCCTCCGTGATGGTCAGGGAGACGATACGAATGGCAGGGTCCTCGAGGTGTGCGAGCACGGATGCAGGATCGTCCGCAGCGTGCAGGTATTCGATGATCGATCCGATGACCCGAGCCGACGAGACGCCGTCTGGGTTGGTCGTGACGAGGGTGTACAGCGAATCCTGTGGCGCCAGGGCTGCGCTCATCGCCCGATCGCCGGGGAGGGTCCCGACACCGACGATCCCCCACTCGCTGTGCCCCAGCGCAAGAATACGATCGACGAACATGGCCTCATGAGACCGGTGGAAAGCACCGACCCCGAAGTGCACGATGCCCGGCCGAATTGCGGCTCGGTCGTAGTCAGGACGCGCGACGTCGTCCCGGAGGTCACCGATGGTCTTCGTGCTCAACGTGGTCATGGAATCTCCTGGTCTCTGGTCGGTGGGAAGTCGGATGTCATCACAGCGGTGCGGCGATCCGGACAACGAGATCGGCGCGATCACTCACATCTTCGATCAGCTGCGCGTTCGCTTCGTCGACGTCGCGCACCCATTGCGCGGCGCCGTCCGGGGTATCACCGAACGACATCCGGCGACCGACGAGTCGCTCCCGGCGCAGCTCGGGCTCGACGTCGATGAACCAGCTCTCGTCGAGATATGCACGCACTGCGTCCCACCCGTGGTCCTCCGAGAGCAGGTAGTTGCCCTCGGTGATCACGAGCCTGGCGGAGGGATGCACGGGGACAGCGCTGCCGATCGATTCCTCGAGGTTCCGGTCGAATACCGGCGCATAGATGTCATGATCATGCTGCTCGGCGAGTCGGGCGAGGAGCGCCACGTATCCGTCGACATCGAATGTGTCCGGCGCACCCTTGCGATGGAGTCGGTCGAGCCGCCGGAGTTCCTGACTCGCCAGATGAAAGGCGTCCATCCCGACAAGGACGGCGTCCTCGCCGAGCTCTGTGGCGAGGGCGACGGCCAGCGTGGATTTTCCCGATCCCGGTGTTCCGCAGATACCGAGGATGCGCCGTGAGCCGGTGGACATCAGACGTCGAGCTCGTGTGATCAGCTCGTCGAAGGTGACCTCGCCCTTCGACTCAGTCCCCGGCTCTGCACGTGATGGCTGACCGCTCACCGTGATCTCTCCTTCATCGCTGCCCATCTCAGACCCATGGTCCCGCCCCGCGCTGTGCCGGTTTTGTGGTGCGCGCGTCCGCTCACGCTAGACGCGACGCAAAGGTCTGTCAAGAGCAGATGACACCGGTGACATCAAATGTCATGTCACCGGTGACATGACCCCGGATCGAGGCTAGTATTGCGCGATGACGATGCACACGCGCATCCGACCCCTCGATTCGATAGGACGAACTGATGACTGATCTGACTGGCCGCACTGTCCTCGTGACCGGAGCAAGCGGAGGCATCGGCGGCGCGACCGCGCGGCACCTTGCGGCAGCGGGAGCTCATGTTCTCGTCGCGGGACGGGATGCCGAAAAGCTCCGTTCCCTTGCCGACGACATCGGTGGCACGGCGCTCCCCTTCGACATTTCGTCAGAAGCGAGCGTCCGCGAGGCCATCGAAGGCCGCGACATCTGGGGAGTTGTGAACTCCAGCGGATGGGGTGGCGAGATCGCGACCCCTCAGGACACCGACATCGACGTGTTCGACAAGGTGATGGCGGTCAATGCGCGCGGGCCCCTCCTTGTGACGAAGTACGCGTCCCGAGAAATGATCCGTCAGGGTCGAGGGGGTGCGATCGTGAACGTCTCGAGCCAGGCAAGCCTTGTGGCACTCGCCGGGCACATCTCGTATGGCTCGTCGAAAGCGGCGCTCGACAACATCACACGCGTGTCTGCGCTGGAACTCGGGCCCCATGGCATTCGAGTGAATGCCGTCAATCCGACCGTTGTCATGACGCCGATGTCGGCCTGGTATTGGGGCCGTCCCGATATCGAGGGACCATTCCTCGAGCAGATGCCGCTCGGCAAATGGGCCACCGAGGACGACATTGCTGGACCGATCGTCTTCCTGCTCAGCGACGCCGCCGCCATGATCTCGGGCGTCTCTCTGCCGATCGACGGCGGCTACACCGCGCGCTGACAGCGGCGACGGGACTGGTCATGGCAACGATGCGGGACGTCGCGCGTGCCGCCGGCGTCAGTACGAAAACGGTGTCGCGGGTCCTCAACAGGAGCCCGCATGTCGATCCGGGCACACGTGCGCGCGTGGAAACCATCATGCGCGAGTTCGACTACGTCCCGAACAGCCTGGCGACGACGTTCCGATCCGGCCGCACCGCGGTCATCGGCGTTGCGGTACCCGATATCGTCGACCCGTTCTTCGCCGCGATCGTTCGCGCCGTCGAGGTGGTCGCGCAGACGCGAGGGATGTCGACCCTCGTAACGAGCCTGGGCGATGACCCCGCTCGGGAAGAGTCGATCCTGGAGTCGATCCTGCGCGGACAGCCCAGTGGTCTCGTCGTCGCACCGATCAGCGACGATCAGGGCACTCTCGCCCGGTGGGGCGAGCGTATGCCCATCGTTTTCGTCGACCGTTCGCCGGTCGGACTCGCCGCCGATTCCTTCACGCAGGATGATGTCACCGGAGGATTCGACGCGACCATGCACCTCGTGGAACATGGCCACCGTCGAATCGCTTTCCTTGGGGACAGGGCCACGCTGCCGACGACGGCCGCCCGCCTGCGTGGTTACCAGTCGGCGCTCCGCACGGCGGGGCTGACAGCGGACGACGAGCTCGTCGTGATGGATGCGACCACCCGAGGTGCCGCAACGAGCGCACTCCAGGCCCTGCGGAATCTGTCTCAACCAGTGACGGCGGTCTTTTCGTCCAACGTGCGCTCGACGATCGCACTGATCCCCACGCCCGATCCGGTGAGCATTGTCGCCTTCGGCGACTTCCCGCTCGCCGACCAGCTCCGGCCGTCGATCTCGGTCATCGACCAGGATGCTGCGGAGCTTGGGCGGTTGGCTGCGACCCGAATCCTCGACCGGCTCGATCACCCGAATCGCCGGTTCCGTCGCTCCACGGTCCTCCCGGTGCATCTCGTGGAGCGGGAATCGTGCCGGGAACAGCCTGGGCCGCCCGGGTGAGGTTGCTGCGACGAGCAGTATCCGGCCGTCGCCCTCGAGGGAGCACTTAGCCGAGCGCCACGACCAGGCAGAGCACCGCGAGCGCAGCGCTCACCGGTGCCATCAGGTTGCGCTCCGGTCTGCTCCGCGAGAGACCGTTCATGATGATGCCCAACGCGAAGTACGCCGTCAGCACCCAGATTCCCACCTCGGCGATAACAGCAGGCAGCACTCTCGAGAGATCGGCCCTCTCAACGATGATGATCGCGAACACCGCATAGAGCACGAGCGAGATGGCGCTGCCGATGCGGAGATGTCGTGGGAGAACCTCGTGCTGCCCGCCCCACGCGAAGCGGCCGAGCGGCCACCCGGCGATGAGCATGCCCTGGAAGACAGCCAGGGCCGCGAGGAGGAGGCAGGCGATGACGGCCGCAACGATGCTCATGCCAGAACTGTAGCGGGGCGAAACGTCAGAAGCCGAGAGCACCCGCGCGAGCGGATGCCCTCGGCTTACGTGACGAGGAGCCGGAGCGGCTACTTCGTCAGCGCAGCTTCCTTGTTCGCAATCCTGCGCTTGTTGACGCGAGCGAGCAGCCCGGGGCCAAAGGCGAAGAACACGGCGGCGATGAGAATACTGACCGAGATCGGGCTCTCCAGGATGATGCCGAAGCTGCCCTGTCCGAGGGCGGATGTCTGCACGAGCGCCTTTTCGAACAGCGGGCCGAGAACCAAACCGAGCACGAGGGGTGCAACCGGCAAATCGAGCTCTTTCATCACATAGCCGACCAGACCGAAGATCAACACGAGCACGACGCTGAACATGTTGTTGCTCACCGAGTAGGCACCGATGAAGCTCGTCAGAAGGATGATCGGGTAGAGGTACCCGTACGGAATGCGGAGCATTTGCGCGAACACGGGAGCGAGTGGCAGGTTGAGCACCAGCAGCAACACGTTGCCGATGAAGAATGACACCAGCAGCCCCCAGACCAGGGCGGGCTGGGTTTCGAAAAGCAGAGGTCCCGGCTGCAGGCCGTAGATGGTGAACGCACCGAGCAGCACCGCTGTTGTTCCACCGCCCGGGATACCGAGCGCGAGTGTCGGGACGAAGTTTGCGTTCGCCGCGGCGTTGTTCGCCGCCTCAGGTGCAGCCACTCCCTCGATGGCGCCTGTCCCGAACTTGTGCCCGTTCTTCGACACCCGCTTCTCGATGCCGTATGCCATGAATGAGGCGAGGGTCGAGCCGGCGCCGGGCAGGATTCCGAGGAGGAATCCGATGCCACTGCCCCTGAGGATGGGGGCAGCGCTGCGCTTCAGCTCGGACCTGGAGATGACCATGTCGCGAAAGCGCGTCCGAATGGGAGCCGCGGCACCGATTCGGATCTGGTAAAGCACCTCGCCGACCGCGAACAGGCCGATCATGACCTCGACGAAGGGGATTCCGCCGAGCATGTCGACGTTGCCGAAGGTGAAACGCGCCTGGCTGAATCCGGTCGCGACACCGACCGTGGAGATGAGCAACCCGAGTGCCGCCATCATCAGTCCCCGCTTGAGCGATCCGCCGGCAAAGCTGACGACGATCACCAGGCCGAGAATCATGATCGCGAGGTTCTCGACGGGACCAAAGTTGAGCGCCAGGTCTGCGAGAGGGGGCGCGAGCGCCATCAGCAGCGCAAGCGAGATGATCGCCGCAACGAACGAGCCGATCGCGCTTATGGCGAGGGCTGAACCGGCGCGACCATTTCGGGCCATCTGGTAGCCATCGAGGGTCGTCACGACGCTGGCCGCTTCACCGGGGGTGGAGATCAGGACGGAGGTGATCGTTCCGCCGTACTGTGCACCGTAGTAGATGCCGGCGAGCATGATGAGCGCGGTGACCGGCTCGAGCGTGAGGGTGAGCGGAATCAGGATGGCGACACCGGTGGTCGAGCCGAGTCCTGGCATGAGCCCGATGATGGTGCCCATCAGCACGCCGATGAAGCACCAAAGAATATTTTCGAGTGTCAGTGCGGTTTGAAAACCGAGGATGAGGTTGTCGATCATGGTTTAGATCACTCCGAGAAGGCCCTGGGGCAGCGGCACACGCAGCAGCACTCCGAAGACGAGGTAGGCCACCCCAAGCGCGATGAACGCGACGAGGAGGGAGGGGAGGAGTTTGCGCCGTTCGACGAGCACCGCACAGACGACGAGCATCAGTCCGAACGCGAGGATGAATCCGATGAGTTCGACCAGGATGACGCTGCCGACCAGGATGCCGATGACGGCGATGAGCTGCCCGTTGCGCTGCTTCTGGGTACGACCGAAGATATCGATGTCCGGGACCGTTGCCTCGGCCTCGAGCGCGGTGGCGGATTCAGGGTCGAGCAGGAGTTCGCGCTCATCGGCGATGTGACGGCGGGAACGCACCCGCGACACGATGTCGCTGAGGGCGAAGAGCGCGACAAGTCCCCCGGACACGACGGGCAGGAAGCCGGGACCGATCCGCCCCTTTTCGCCGAACATCCCGTAGTCGAGGCCACCGACCACGACCATGATGCCGACGGCCGCCAGGACCGCGGTGAACGCGATCCCGGCGACCTTGAGTCGTACAGATTCCACTAGTTCAGAACTTTCTTGAGGTCCTCGTAGTTTCCGTCGAGGTACTCTGCGAAGTCGTCGCCGTAGACGGCGTTGGCCTGCATCACGTTCTGCTCGATGTACTGGGCATAGGCGTCAGACTTCTCGAAAGCCTTGGCCTGCTCGACCCACCAGTCGCGGGCGTCGTCGCTGATTCCGCCCGGGGCGATGAATCCACGGAACTGCGCGAACGCGACGTCGATTCCCTGCTCCTTGGCGGTGGGGATGTCCTTGAGCTCGTCGTAGTCGTACCGCTCGTCCGAGAAGGCGCACAGGGCTTTCAGATCTCCCGATCCGAGCTGCCCGAGGACCTCACCGGGGTTCAGCGAGGCGATGTCGATCGTGCCACCGAGCAGGGCTGCGAGGACTTCGCTGCCGGATTCGAACGGAACCCGGTCGAACTCGACATCCATCTCATCCTCGACGAGGGTGAAGACGATCTCATCGAGGCTGGTCGCGCCGGAGACGGCGGCGACGACGCGCTCTTTCTTCGCGGCGTCGACGACCTCGTCACATCCTTCATAGGGCGAGTCAGGGCCGACAACGAGAAGTGTGTAGTCGTCGCCGAGCTTCATGATGGGCGTGAAGCTCGTGTATTCGAACTCGACGTCCTGGGTCAGCGGAAGGGCAAGCATTGCGGTCTCGGAGGCGAGCAGGAAGTTGTCCTTGCCCTCCTGCGCGAGGAAGTGCGAGTAGCCGACCGCGCCCGAGCCACCCTCTCGGTTTTCTGTGCTGATGTTCACCCCGGCGACCTCTTCGAGTCCGGACGCGATTGCGCGCCCGCTGAGGTCACTGCCTCCGCCGGCCGAGAACGGAACGATCATCCGAACGTCGCCGCTGAGCGTGAACTCGCCGTCCGCGGGCTGTTCCGCAGCGGATGCGCTGCAGCCGGTCAGTGCGAGCAGTGCGACGCCTGCGACAGCGACCACCTTGGCTGTGGTTGACACCATTGTCTATCTCCTTTGATTTTCGTACCGGTACGTGAGGTACAAGTTGTTGGCCGGGAAGGCTGTAATCAAAGATCCTATCGGATCTACGACTGCCATGCACCCGGTGTTGCTGTTGATATCTGATCGTGACGTTGCCTGGCGACGGCCTCGTCGAGAACCCTCCCGAATCGCACGGGGTCGTGCGCGAATCGACCGAGGAAGAGCCCATCGGCGGCGGGGAGCTCGCGCAACAGGCCGGGTCCGGCGCTTCCGCCGTAGATGATCGGCGGAACATCGTCTGCCAGGCGAGCGAGCTCGGTGCGCAGTCCGGTGATCACGGCGACCACGTAGTCGGGATCGGCCGGGCGGTCGGAGCCGATTGCCCAGACGGGCTCATACGCGACCATGAGCGATGGCAGCGCTCCGACATCCTCGCGAATCGCAGCCTCGACCTGCGCGAAACAGAACGCCACTGCCGCGTCGGGGTCCCCGCGTTCCAGCTCGCCGACACACAGCAGTGAGTGCAGCCCCACGGCCTGCGCAGCGGCAACTTTTTGCGCGACGATCGCGTCGGTCTCGCCACACAGTCGGCGTCGTTCAGCGTGGCCGATTTCGACCAGGCTGACGCCCATCTCGGCGAGGAGAGCAGCAGACACTTCCCCGGTCAGCGCCCCCTCCCCCCAGCTCACCGTCTGGGCCCCGATCGATACTCCCCGGGAGGAGAGCCGGTCGAGCGCGGCGGGAATCAGCGGAAAGGAGGGGATGACGAAGGGCACGACGCCGGATGCCGCGAGGCCGGGGCGGGCGTCGAGCTCAGCGGCGACGCGGTCCAGCCAATCGATCGTCTGCTGGTGGCCGAAGTACATCTTCGTGCTCACGCCGACGTACACGTTCACGCGCTCGCCATCCGGTCAGGCATGACGAGCGTCATTTTCTCAGCGATGGTCGTCTGCCTGCTACGCGACAGAGATCTTGCGGCGGGCGATGCCGACAGCGAGGTCGAATGCATGCTCGGTCGCGCCGGTGTTCGCGATGCCCCTGCCGACGATGTCGAACGCGGTGCCGTGCGCGGGGGTGGCGATCGCCACCGGAAGTCCGCCCTGGATGGTGACACCGGCATCGAAGCCGATGAGTTTCATCGCGATCTGACCCTGGTCGTGATACATCGTGACGATTCCGTCGAATTCGTGGCGCTTGGCCGCGAAAATCGTGTCGGAGGGGAACGGACCCTGCGCGTCGATGCCGAGCTCGGTGGCGCGAACGACCCCGGGACCGATCTCGTCGATCTCTTCGCGACCAAAATTGCCGTTCTCGCCACCGTGCGGGTTCAGCGCGCAGACACCGATCCTCGGAGCGGGGTTGCCCGCAGCCTTGAGGGTCTCGTCGAGGAGTTCGATCGCCGCCGTCACTGCGGGCGCCTTGATGAAGCCGGCGACCTCCGACAGCGGAATGTGCGAGGTGACGCGTGCGGTGGTGAGGCCCTCGAGCACGTTGAGCTCGCTGGTGACACCGGAGTGACCGAGCGCGTGGGCGAACCAGCGCAGCTCGTCCTCATGGTTCATGCCGGCCAGTTTGAGGCTGGTCTTGTTGAGCGGGGTGAAGACGATGGCGTCGATCCTGCCGTCGTTCGCGAGGTCGAGGGCACGGGAGAGCTGGTGCATGACCCGGGCGCCCGCTTCCGCGCTGACCTGCTGGGCCGGGATCGGAGTCGCCGGAGCTGTGTTGTCGTCGAGCAGCACGGCGAAGCCGGGGGTAGGCTCGTCGCTCAGCGGCACCTCGACACCGGCCATGCGGGCGGCGTCGGCGAGTTCAGCGGCGTCGGCGAGCACGTAGACCTCGGCGTCGGTGACGGTCGATGGCCGGGCCAGGAGCTTGGCGGCGAGTTCAGGGCCGACGCCTGCCGGGTCTCCCATGACGAGGGCGATGCGCGGGCGACGCGGTGCGGTAAGGGTGCTGTCGTTCATCGGGTGATTCCTTCATAGCTGCAGATGGCATCCACTTTTTCAGCGGAAGCGGAGGTGGGGTCGAACGTGTAGCCGAGCCATTCGCCAACCAGTCGGCGGGCGAGCTCGAGGCCGATAACGCGCTGTCCCATGGTAAGCACCTGCGCGTTGTTGCTGAGAACAGCGCGCTCGACGGAGTAGCTGTCGTGTGCGGTGACCGCACGGATGCCCTCCACCTTGTTCGCGGCGATCGCGACGCCGAGCCCGGTGCCGCAGAACAGCAACGCCCGGTCGGCAGCACCCGCCTGCACGACGCGCGCCGCGTCGATGGCGACGTGCGGGTAGGCGGTGTGAGCATCTGCGTCAACACCGACATCCGTGACGGATGCGACGCGGGGATCCTTCTCGAGATCCGCTTTCAGCGCTTCCTTGTAGGCGAATCCGGCGTCATCACTGCCGATGACGATGCGAAGTTGCTCGCTCATTTCTCTTCTTTCTCTGTGTTCGTTGCGGCGGGCCCGAGGTGATCTCCGATCGCCGTGACGATGCGCGAGAGCGAAATCGCTCCGGCATCCGGATGCCCGATGCTCTTCTCGGCCAGTGGGCGGGCTCGCCCGAGCCGGGGCCGGAGGCCTGCTGTGGCGATAGCCGCTGCGGTCGATGCGGATGCCGCGTCGCTCCAGGCTGCGTTGAGAGTGGCTCCGTCTGCGACGGCTGCATCGAGCGTCTCAACGAACGGGACCAATGCGTCGACGAGGGTCTTGTCTCCGACCTGTGCCTTGCCGAGGTTCTGGACGGCGTCCAGTGCGGCACGGACCGCACGCGACACCGCGGGGGCGTCGATCGCAGGCTCGGCGGCAAGGTGGGTTCCCGCGCCCGTCAGCGCGATGCCCCACAGGGCGCCGGATGTGCCACCGCCGTGCTCGGACCAGCCCTCGCCGGCCTCCGCCAGGAGCCGGATGACACTGCCCCGTTCTGCAACTACCCGTTCGGCCGCAGCGAGAGCGCCGGTTGCACCCCTGGCCATGCCGATTCCGTGGTCGCCATCGCCCGCGATGGCGTCGATATCGCCGAACTCCTCCTCATGGGCGAGCACCGTCCGGTGCACGGTACGGAGGAGGTCGAGTGCGGTTTCGGCAGCAGCGCGCTGTTCGGCGCTCGCTGCGTCGGGCACATCGCGGACAGCGACAGTCTCGCTCGCGTCGGTCTGATCGCGATCGGCGTCAATCCCGCCTTTGCGGTATGCGGGGCTGTCTGCGGGGGCGTTCCACAGTGCTTCGAGCTCGTCGTCGACCCAGAACAGGGTGAGCGAGATGCCGGACATGTCGAGGCTGGTCACCAGTTCGCCACACTCAGGGGCAACGATCTCGACTCCGGCCTCGGCGAGTTCGGCGACGACGGCGCCGAACACGGTGAAGAGTTCGTCGTATTTCACGGTGCCGAGTCCGTTGAGAATGACGACCGCACGGCTACCGGCAGGCGACGACACCCCGCTCGGGAGTTCGTCGAGGAGGCGTGTGACGAGCAGCCTGGCAAGGTCGACGGCGGAGGGGATCGGGGCCTCATCGATTCCGGGTTCGCCGTGGATTCCGAGGCCGATGGCCATGACGCCCTCCGGCACCGTGAAGAGGGGCTCGGATGCTCCGGGGATGACGCATCCGCTGAACGCCACGCCGAACGACCGGGTGCGATCATTGGCGCGACGAGCGAGGCGTTCGACCTCAGCCAGGTCTGCGCCGGCCTCGGCCGCAGCACCCGCCACCTTGAACACCGTGAGGTCGCCGGCGATGCCGCGGCGCTTGTCAAGCTGATCGGCGGGGGCACTCGCAATGTCGTCGGTGACGGCGATGGATCGCACGTCGAACCCCTCGCCGCGAAGGCGCTGTTCTGCGAGACCGAACTGGAGGACGTCGCCCGCGTAATTGCCGAAAGCGAGCAGGACGCCTGCGCCCCGATCGACGGCCTTCGAGACGCGGTAGACCTGGCCGGATGACGGTGACGCAAAGATGTTGCCGCACACCGCTCCGGCGGCGAGGCCGGGACCGACGAGTCCGGAGAACGCGGGGTAGTGACCGGACCCGCCGCCGACGACCAGGGCGACCCGGCCGTCGGGGATGACGGTCGAGCGCACCACTCCCCCATCGACGCGGCGGACGTAGCGTTCGTTCGCGGCGACGAAGCCGGTGATGGCGGCATCCGCGAAGGTGGTGGCATCCGTGATCAGCTGGGTCATGAGAGGACTCCCATCGTTGGAGCTTCGGCGGGGGTTGCGCTCCGTTGCGCCGCGGGAAGCAGCGTGCGCAGGTACTGCATGTTCATGGCGCTGACGCCGAGGCCGTCTCCTCCGTAGTGCTCGCAGCAGAAGACGCCCTGGAATCCGAGCGCGAGCGCCTCGCGGATGGCGTCACGGTAGTTGATGAAGCCCAGCGCGAGCGGTGCTGGGATGGAGGTGACGGCACCCGTGACCGGGTCCTCGTCACGGTGGTAGTTCTTGACCTGCCAGTAGTTCGTGTACGGAAGGGTCTTCGCGAGGATCTCCCGCCAGTCCTCGATCGGGCGGTGCAGCCGGACGAGGTTTCCGATGTCAGGGTCCAGGCCGACGTTCGGCAGGTCGATGTCCTCGATGAGGCGGACCGCACTGTCTGCGGTGCCGAGATAGGTGTCCTCGTACAGCTCGAGCGAGACGATCATGCCGTTCTCGGCCGCGTGGCGACCGATCTCGCGGAACCGGGAGACGGCGAGATTCCAGGTGTCTGCGTCATCCACCGGATCGGCCGCACCGGGTGCATTCCAGAACCACAACTGTTTCTGCTGGGCTTCCGTGAATGGTCGGTGGAGCCCGAGCGAGAGCACCTCGACCCCGACGGATGCCGCCGCGTCGATCGTGCGGTGCGTGTACGCGAGGTTGTCGACGCCAGACTCCGGATCGATGATGCTGCGGCGAGTGATCGAGAGGGCGGGAACGCGGAGGCCCGACTCGAGCACCATGAGTTCGAAGGCGCGGAGGCGGTCCCTGTCGAGGTCTCCGATCCGGAGCCAGTTGTCGGTCAGATCGACATGTTCGAACCCGACGGAGGCGACCTCGCGGAACGTGTTCAGCCACGTCTCCGGCTGAGCATCCTGGACCGTGGGGTCGGCAAACTGGTGAAGAGCGGCCGCGATCGGCCAGGTCTCTCGTGTGTGGGGCATTCAACACCTCGTTGTGTGGCGTCGGGAGTCCCGCCGCAGTCATCCTGTTTCCTATAGGATTCATGATCGAGGCGCGCTTGTCAAGTCAGTGCGCTCCCCACGCCGCGAATTCGCAGTCGCGCACCCAAAAACTTGCCGCGCGACCGCTATGGGTGCGTAACTGCAATCTCGCACCCCGCCAGCGGCGAGTGAGCTACGAGAGCTGGGTCTTATCGGCGATAGCCCGGCGCTTGACGCCGTCGATGTGTGCGGCCATGTGCGCGCGGGCACCGGCAGCATCCCCCGCCCGGAAGGACTCGAGGATGGTGGCGTGCTCGGCGATCGCGTGGTCGGCGTCGCTCACTCCCAGGCCACCGAAAAGTCGGAACCGCTGCACGTGTCCTCCGAGCGCCGTGTACGCGGAGAGAAGGAAGCGGTTTTCGGCGCCCTCGGCGATGAGCCGGTGAAAACGCTCATCAGCTTCCCAGTACGGCTTGATGGTGCCCGTGCCTGATGCCTTCGGCGAATGTTTGAGATCCTCGATCGACCTGGCGAGTTCGGATACGAGATCACTCGACCCTGCGGAGCACGCCCGGAAGGCGTTCTCGGGCTCGAGCAGCGCACGAGCCTCCATGAGTTCGCTCACCTCTTCGACGGAGAAGAGCGGGGCAACCCGGTATCCCTTGAGCGCCGCTCGAACAACGAGGCCGGTGGACTCGAGCCGAGCGAGCGCTTCCCTGATCGGCGTCTGCGAGATCTCCATGCTGCGTGCCAGCGCGTCGATGTTCAGCGCTTCGTCGGCCTCGAGTCGACCATCGATGAGCGCAACCATGAGCTCGTCGTAGACATGGTCCGCGAGCACCTGGCGCGATGCCACGGCGCGAATAGAGGATCCTATAGCCATGCCAATACCTTAGTTCCATCCGTCGGCCGCTGCGGCGAGCGCCGTGCGCTCATCCGAGCCGATGGACGGCGCAATCAGCGCGCGGTAGCCACCGGATCCGGGAGCAACGACCAGCCGGAACCGGACGGCCGGAGCATCACTGTCGCGCCGTTGGCGATGCCGCCGATGTCCTCACCGACCAGGGCGAAGACCGTGGCCCGGATGAACGCGCCGTGCGAGACGAGGATCAGATTTCCCCCGTGACGTTCGACGAGTTCGTCGACGGTTGCGGCCCCTCGGCTCCGGACGTCTTCGACAGCTTCGGCGCCCGGGTACAGGCGATCCGCCCATTTTGCGGCCACGTCGGCGGCGGTCGCACCCTCGGCCTCGCCAAAGCTGCGCTCGATCAGACCCACCTCGGGAGGCGCCATCGGAATGCCCGACCCCTCGCTGATCGCTTTCGCCGTGTGAACGGCTCGCCCCAGCGGCGAGCTGAGGACGAGTGACCAGTCGTCCGAGGAGAAACTGTCGGCGACTGCGCGGGCCTGCGCGAATCCGGTCTCGTTCATCGGGATGTCCGCGCGACCCTGCAGGCGGCGCTGGAGGTTCCAATCGGTCTCTCCGTGGCGCACGAAAGCAATGGTCGTCATTGGTCCACCGTATCCGAGGGGCTCCTGAGGGACCCCTGTACTCGCCGCGCCATCCGCCCTATCGGCCGCCTTCGATGGGACGATTCCGCTGCTGCACTCCGGCCGCACCGTACGGGTAGTCGTCCATCTCAGGTGCGCTCGCATCCGTCAACCGCTGCAGTTCGTCAACGCCGAGGTCGAGGTCAACGGCAGCCATATTGTCGGCGAGCTGCTTCACGGTCCGCGCGCCAAGGATCACCGAGGTCACCGCCGGTTGTGCCGCCAGCCAGGCGAGCGCCACCTGGGACGCGGATGCCGAGTGGGCGCCGGCGATCTCTGTCACGGCGTCGAGAACCCGCCAGGTTCGCTCGTTCGCGTTGCGTGCCTTCCACGCCTCCATGCCACGCTCAGGATTTTCGCCGAGCCGGGTGGAACCGGTCGGGGGAACGTCGCGCTCGTACTTGCCGCTCAGCCAGCCACCGGCCAGCGGCGACCACGGCAGCAGGCCGATCCCCGCGTCGAGCGCCGCCGGAACCACCTCGTGCTCGATGTCACGCACGAGCAGGTTGTACTGCGGCTGCAGGGTGACCGGAGCGCTGAACCCGCTGGCGGATGCGACATGGACCGCTTTGGTGAGCTGCCAGCCCAGGTAGTTGGAGAACCCGTAGTACGAGATCTTGCCCGCGGTGACCGCATCGTCGAGAAAGCGGAGTGTCTCGTCAATCGGTGTCACGGCATCCCACGCGTGCATCTGGTAGAGGTCGATGTGATCGACCTGCAACCGGGCGAGGGAATCGTCGAGCGCCGTCCGAAGGTGGCGGCGAGACAGGCCGACATCGTTCGGCCCCACACCCATCGGGAATCGACCTTTGGTCGCGAGCACCATCTGCTGCGCCTCGGTGGGGTGCTTGACGAGCCAGCGTCCGATGATCTCTTCCGAGACTCCGGCCGAATAGACATCCGCCGTGTCGATGAACGTTCCGCCCCCATCGACGAAGGCGGAGAGAATGCTGCCGGAAGTGGCTTCGTCGGCCTCCGCTCCGAAGGTCATCGTTCCGAGCGCCTGTGCCGAGACGACGGCACCCGATCGGCCAAGTGTGCGGTATTCCATGGGGCTCCTTTGCTCGAATGTCCGAGACTACCCGTGTCGCCGGGGCGGGTTCAGGGACTCGACGGGGCGCGGTGGCTCTGCTACTGCGGCCGCGCTGTTCTCAACTTCGGAGAATCGGGCCCGATGGACCCTTACCCGCCCCGCCGGGCCCGACCCACGCGAGATCTCCGAAGTTCGACACACGCACTCTCGTCGCTACAGCCGGAGGTCAGCGGCGACGGCGTTCGGCAGCAGGTGCCTGTCGAGGACACGACGCCATTTGTTCTGAGGGAGGTCCGGTCGCATCGCGGCCATGCCGATCCCATATTTGGAAATGTTCGCCGGGCGGTGCCCGTGCCGCCACAGGATGTGGTCGACGGCGGATGGCGTGGACCCGGACTTGGTCTCGACGATGGCGAGGCCAGGTGTGCGGATGCCGGAGCCGTCGATGTTGGTCCACTCGAGATCCAGGTCGACGGTTGCCCTGCTCTCCGGGTGAGGAAGAAAGAGGGTGGTCCGCGTGTAGCTCGTCTTCATCGTTGCGCGGAGCGCGGTCGCGTCGACGGTGTCGATTCCACTGTCGGCCAGCGCCGAGTCGATGTACTCCAGTCCCTCCCCGGTGAGACGATCCGGGTCGGCGGCGGGGTGTTCGATGCGGTCCTTGATGGTGAGGCTCCTTCCTCCCCTGGTCTTCACCTCGAGGTAGCACAGGGCCGAATCGAGGTAGCTGCGGGTACGGATCTTGAACCGCCGCCGCCGGGGCTGAGCAGCGGCCAGGTAGCTGGACAGGCTCGTGGTGTCGAAGTACATCGACGCGTAGCGTGACGCACGCGACCCGTCGATCTCGAGGGCCATCGTGCTGCCGCCCAGGTCGGCGAGAACCGTGCCCAGCTGCGCGACAGGCACGACATACTTTCGGTCGACCCTGGTCTGGAGCGACGCTCGGGCGTTGAGGTCATCGAGCCCGATCGGCGTGAGTCGCTCCAGATAGTCGAGAGCCGTTCCTGCGTCATCCGTCACGGTGGTCACGCGAGCACCTTCTCGCTGGTGCGGACGGTCGGCTGCTCGGAGACAGCCAGGCGAGGTGCGACATCCAGGGGAGCATTCGTCACGTCGAGCAGCTGGTACCGAACGTCGACCAGGGTGGTGTCGTTGACCAGGTCGAGGCGCTGTACGGTGACGCCGTGAACGCGGGCACCCAGCAGGCTTTCGAGGTGCGCAACGAGTTCTGGCTCGTCGGGGATGGCGCGGTCGACCACCACCACCTGCTGGCGGTAGCGGCGGAGCAGGCCGGGCATGTCGCCGACGAAGACTCCGGCGAGGACGAGTGCCATCAATCCCAGGGAGACGACGTTGACGGTTGTGCTCATCCCGGCGATGAGGCCGAGTGCAAGCGCCGCGAAATAGTAGGCCACTTCGTGCTGCGCGATCTCCGATGAGCGCAGCCGGATGATCGACAGGACGCCGAACAGACCAAGGCCGAGTCCAGCTCCGACCGCGCTGGAGGCGAGGACGGCGGTGACGGCGAGCACACCGACGTTGACGACGAGGTAGGCCACGACGAGGTCGCGACGGCGGTGACGCCGGAAGTACAGGGCGAATGTGAGCAGGCCGATCGCAACGAGGTCGATGGCTATGAGGGCGAGAGCGTCCACGGGGTCCTCCACAGGTAAGGGATCACCGCGTGATTTTCACGCGGTGATCCTCACTACACAGCAGCGCCATGGGTGGACTCTATGGCTTTCCTATGAGCCAGGTAAGAATGCAGACCTGCGGCCGGGTTCCCGCCGAGCAGGTCGAGCAGGTCGGACGTGAGGACTACGCGTCCTGGGGCACCCGAACGGTCAGGCCGCCTGGCTTGATCCGAACCTTGACCGCACGAGCCGTACCCATACCGTCGCCGTCGAGCTCGATCTCCTCGGCCCGGCTGAGGCGCATGGTCAGCGTCTTCGCCTTCACGTAGTTGAGGGCGTCGACCTCTTTCGTCGGAAGCTTCTTGCCGAGCTTGGTACGGTGCAACACGCCGTTCTCCCACAGGATCTTGAACGAGATCTGCACCCAGTTGAAGAAGTTCTCGGGCCGGAGAATCAGAATGTCGAACAGCCCGTCGTCGACGGCTGCCTCCGGCAACAGGAGCACGTTCGCCTGCAGAGAGCCGCAGTTGCCCACGATGATGGTGTGCGCGCGAACGGACTTCGTCTTTGCCCCATCGAGCTGGTACCTCACGCGCAACTGATTTTTGTCGGTCAACGCCTTGAAGATCGCGCCGACATAGGCAAGCCAGCCCACCTTGGCTTTGAGATCCTCATCGGTGTTCGCCAGCATCTTCGCGTCGAGTCCGAGGCCGGCCATCACCAGGAAAACATGCTTGGTGAGCGAATCGTCATCGTGACGAACCTCGATAAGTCCGAGGTCGATCTCGCGGTTCTTACCGGAGAACGCGGAGTGAATGGAGTGTTCGAGGTCGTCCAGCGTCAGGTCGAGGTTACGTGCGAGCAGGTTGCCGGTCCCAGACGGCAGCAGCGCCAGCGTCGCATCCGTATCGTGCACGGCTTCGGCGGCTGCCCGAACCGTTCCGTCGCCACCCGCGACGATGATCATGTCCGCCCCGGCCTCGACGGCCTTCTTCGTTGCGCCCTGCCCCGGGTCTTCCACCGAGGTCTCGAAGTAGAGTGTCTCGCCCCAGCCGGCCGCCTCCTGCTCCGTGGCCACGACAGCCTTGATGGCATCGAGATCAACCTTGATCGGGTTGTAGATCACTGCGGCGACCTTGGTGGATGCCGGCGACGTCGACTCGCTCATGAATCCTGCTTCCTCATCTGCGGCGCTGCCTCGAAGACACAGCGACAACGGGGAAGGCCCCCGGGCATCCCCAGCCTAGGGACTCTGCCAGCGCACCACGAATACGCCCTGTGGCCTTGACACAGGGTCAGCGCACAGGCCCAAGCGCGCCAGCCGACTCCTGCAGGTAGCAGACGCCGCACAGCGACTCGTATGCCACTTCGACGCCGTCGATGGCGACCTGGTCTCCGTCGAAGATGAACCGTTCGCCGATCCGTCGACCGTTGAACAACGCCTTACGTCCGCACCGACAGATCGTCTTCAGCTCCTCCAGGCTGTGCGCCACCTCGAGCAGGCGACGGCTCCCCGGGAAAGCCACCGTCTGGAAATCGGTGCGGATGCCGTACGCGAGCACCGGGATCCCCTCGAGCAGCGCGATCCGAAGGAGGTCGTTCACCTGCGCGTCTGTGAGGAACTGGGCTTCGTCGATGAGGAGGCAACTGACGTCGGCGCCGTTCACCGCGAGCGCCTCGGCCCTGTGGTGCTGGAAGAGGGCATACGCGTCGGCATCCGGTTCGATCACGTAGTCGACCGGGCGGGTGACCCCGAGGCGGCTCTCGATGTTCGACTCGGCTTTGGTGTCGATCGCCGGTTTAGCCAGCAGCACGTGATGGCCACGCTCCTCGTAGTTGAACGCAGCCTGCAACAGGGCCGTGCTCTTTCCCGAGTTCATCGCGCCATAGCGGAAGTAAAGTTTTGCCACGGATCGAGTGTAGCCGCGGCTAAGAGACCGCCGAGTCGCTGTTCCAGCTCGACGACAGCTGCTCGGACGGGCGCCCGTAGTGTCCATCGACCGATTCGTCCATCGCGGCCCGGTACGCGCTCACGAGCGCGCGACCGGCGGCCCGCCAGGTGAGCTGCGGAGCGCCAGCGAGCACCGCGGTTCGGAGCTGTCTGCGCGCTTTTTCCTGATCGTAGAGCAACTCGATCTGGCCGGTCAGGGTAGCCGTGTCCCCGGCGTCGTGGAGAAGTCCGTTGACCCCGTGCTCCACCGGTGCGCCGCTGGCAGTCGAGACGAGCGGGATGACTCCGGCGCCCTGGGCTTCGTAGGTGACGAGTGCGCTCCCCTCCTCGACGCTGGGCAGGAGGAGCACATCGGCCTTGGCAAACGCCGCGCTCGGCTTCTGGGTCGGGCCGCACACGGTGATCGACGGGTGTGCGAGGGAGGCACGAAGGATCTCACGATACTCGGGCTCGAAGTTGCCGTAGATCAGCAGCCGACCCGTCTCACTGGCCCGGGACGCGAGCCACGCATCCAGTGCGTAGTGCAGTCCCTTGCGGGGAACACACCGCCCGATGTAGACCGCGGTGAACGGATGATTCGCCTCGCGCACCGGGACCCGGATCTCCGCGGGGTCGAAGCCGTAGTGGTGCCGGATCAGTCGGGCAGAGTCGAAGCCCCTGGACAGGAATGAGGCGGCGACGGCATCCGATGGGACGAGGAGCGCTGTCGCTGCCGCGTACTCGCGTTCCTCGAATTCGAGCCGATCCCCGTCTCCGAATTTCGCCCAGGTTGCCGGGATTTCCAACCCGAGGCGGGCATACTCGCGACTGACGACGGTGCACGCCTCGGCGAGGTGGGTGTTTGGAGCCTCCCGAACGCCAGTGACCCCCAGCCGACGGGCCAGCTCGAGTGTCCTCACCGTCGCGAGGGGCCAGGTGTGCACGATGTCGAATGGTCCGGCAGCGAGAACCCTGCTCGCGCGCCAGTCATGCCACGCATGGGCGCGGGCACGACCGATGGTCCGATCCGGGATTCGACGGCCGGCGAAGTCCATCGTGCGAACGACCGAGCGAACGCCGACAACAGGGCGGGCAACGCTGCCAACGACGATCGTCACGTTGTGTCCACCGCGAACGAGCTGGTCGACCTGATGCCACGCGATCGCACCGAAACCGGGACCGCCGATCGCGCCCGGGAAACTGTAGAGAACCGAGAGCGCGCCGGAATCGCTGGGAGAACCGTTTGCTGTTGTCACGACATCCATCACCCTCCGGCACCGTTCCAGTGCCCACAGCCGCTCGGTCTTCGGGAACACGAGCCAGCCGGGGGATCTTTTCGTACCCCCCGGTCAGGGTTCAATATACCGGGCGGGCTGAGGATTCCTCAAACCTCGAGTCAAGGGGGTTCCCCCAAATGGGGGACCGGTGCTATGCGAGCGAAGCCAGCCCCATGCTCAGGATGTGATCGCGAGTGCCTCAGCCGTTTTGGAGAGAACGGCATTCGCCTGGGTGGGGTTCTCGTTGAGTGCGGTCCCATAGCTCGGGATCAGGGCCTGGATCTGGGGTTCCCATGACCCGAACTCTGCCGGGAAACATTTCTTCAGCACGTCGAGCATGATCGGCACGGCCGTGGATGCTCCGGGCGATGCACCGAGGAGACCGGCGATGCTGCCATCTTCGGCCGCGATGACCTCGGTTCCGAACTGCAGGACACCGCCCTTCTTCTCGTCCTTTTTCATCACCTGGGCACGCTGACCTGCGGTGATGAGGTACCAGTCCTCGGGCTTTGCCGTTGGCATGAACTCGCGCAGCGCGCGGAACTTCTTGGCCTTGCTGGCGAGCACCTCACCGAGGAGGTAGGCGATCAGGCCGGGGTTGTCCTTCGCAACGGCGAGCATCGGCACGAGGTTCGACGGTCGCACCTGGGTGATGATGTCGAGGATGGACCCGTTCTTGAGGAATTTCGGGCTGAACCCGGCGTACGGTCCGAACAGCAGGCTTGCTTGCCCGTCGACAACCCGGGTGTCGAGGTGTGGAACGGACATGGGCGGAGCTCCCACGGCTGCCTGGCTGTACACCTTGGCGTTGTGCTGGGCGACCACCTTGGGGTTGTCCGTGCGCAGGAACTGTCCGGAGATCGGGAAGACGCCGTACCCGGCGATCTCCGGGATCCCGGATTTCTGCAGGAGTTTCAGCGCCCACCCGCCTGCCCCGACGAACACGAATCGCGCCCGGGTCGCGCCAGGGGTTCGTCCGACGAGCTGCCGGTGGTTGATCAGCCAGCTGCCGTCCTTCTGCTTCTTCAGGCCGGTGACCTCGGTGTTGAGGCGGAGTCGGGCGCCCGCATCCGTCACTGCGTCGATCAGCTGGTGGGTCAGCTCGCCGAAGTCCACGTCGGTGCCCGAGGCGACGCGGGTCGCCGCGAATGGTTCACCCTTCAGCCGCTTGCGCATGAGGAGTGGGGTCCACGTGTTGATCACGCGGGAGTCCTCGGAGTACTCCATGTCGCTGAAGAGCGGCTGCTTCTTGAGCACCGCGTATCGGTCGCGGAGGAACTTCACGTTCTTCTCGCCCTGCACAAATGTCATGTGCGGGGCTGAGTTGATGAACGTCGACGGGTCCCGAAGTACGCCGCGGGAGACGAGCGCGGACCAGTACTGGCGGCTGAGCTGGAACTGCTCGTTGATGCTGATGGCCTTGGCCGGGTCGATCGAGCCGTCCTTGCCCTCTGGCGTGTAGTTGAGCTCGCACAGGGCAGCGTGGCCGGTACCGGCGTTGTTCCAGGGGTTGGAACTCTCTTCGGCGACATCCCCGAGCCGCTCAAAGATCTCGATGGTCCAGTCGGGCTGGAGCTGCTTGATCAGGGACGCGAGGGTAGCGCTCATGATGCCGCCACCGATCAGGGCGACATCCACTGGGCTCGAAGAAGTCATGGATTTAGTTTAGGCCGCGAGACCAGCGGGTTTGCACTGCCCCACCCTCCGATCCGCACGTCCGACCGGAGATACTTTCGGTGATGCACGCTCGACAGGAGGATCAAGCCCTATTCGACGTCGGCCTCCTGTTGAGCGTGACGGCAGCTGTCGCAAGACTCCCCCACAGCGCCCGCGCGCGAAGGGATTCCGCACCGAATTTCCCGGCACGCTGCAGGGGAGAGACTGAGCACGACAGTGGAAGGATGACCCGCAATCTCAGTGACGACATGCGCCGATTCGGAAGCCTGGCCCAGCGGGGCCAGCTCCGCGAGCTCGGTCACACCGCGTACCGGATCCGCTCTGCGCTTGCAGACGGCTCCGCCATCGCCATTCGCCGACCGTGGCTGGCAACTCCCGCAGCGCATCCCGACGCGGTTCGGGCCGTCGACAGGGGCGGCAAGCTCGCGGCCTCCTCCGCCCTGCGAAGTTATGGGATCTGGGTCGGGACGAGCTCGGGTCTCTGGGTGTGCGCCCCGGCGCACGCAAGCCGCCTTCCCCCGATGCACGCCGGAGAACACCGCATTCTGACGCGGGAATTGTTTCCCGACTCCAGCGACATTCGGTGGAGAGTTTCCGTACCGGACGCCCTGGTCCAGACCTTCACGCGTGGGGAAACAGCAGATGCCATCGCCTCCCTCGAAAGCGCTCGGCACATGGGGCTGATCGATGACCCACTCATTCGCGACATCCGGAACGCGCTGCCTCGCCGGTTTCGACGGATGATCGATGGGTGTGCGCGAGGGGCAATGTCGGGAATTGACAACTCTGTTTCGGCTTGCCGCAGAAGCCGAAGGATGGACGGTCGACATTCAGGTCTTCATCGCGGGAGTGGGGCGCGTCGATGTGCTGATCGACGGCTGGCTGGTGATCGAGCTCGACGGGGGGACGCACGCGGAGCTGAGACAGATGCACGTTGATCGTGCCCGCGACGCCGAACTCATTCTGCTCGGCTACCGCTACCACCGATTCGACCACCCCCAATTGATGAACTCGATGGACCGCTGCATCGCTGTCGTCCGCCAGATCCTCGCCCAGGGCCGACCGGTTCTGCGCTGATCACTCGGCGAGCACACTCAACCGGACGCGATCGCGGCAACACCCACTCAACAGGACCAAATGCTGAATCACAGCTATCGCTTCCTGTTGGCCGAGAAGGCTGCTACTGCGCCGGGACGGAATACCCCTCGACCCGGTTGCCGCCGGCGTCCCGCGACTTCTGCGCCAGCTCGTGGGCTTCAGCAGCAAGCGCGGCGATGTCCGTCTCGCCCGGCTTGATCATCGTGACCCCCCAGCTCACGCTGAGCCGCAGACCGCTCGCCGCGTCGATCGGAGACTCGACCAGGGCGGCACGAACATCCTCGATGAGGGCATAGGCCTGTTCGAGGTCCTTGACCAGGACGATCGCAGCAAACCGGGCATTCGCCCGGAGACCGAGCAGGGCGGTCGTCGGCATGTGGTCATGCAGAATCGACGTGAATGACTCGATGGCCTCGTCGCCGAAGGACCGGCCGAATGCCGTGTTCATGTCGGACAGGTTGTCGATCTCCGCACCGATGAAGGCGGTCGTCTCGCCGTGCAGCGTCGCACGGCGAATTCGATCCACCGCGGGAGTGTCAAAGAGCCTGCCGGGGAGGATTCCGTTCCAGTCACCGCTTTCGAGCGCCTGGGTTTCCCGAACCGCTGAGCGTTCTGCGCGGAGGATCGACATCGACGTCGACGCCACAATCACAAAAAGGATGGTGACGAAGGTCGCCACCTCGGTGCCGAAGTAATCGCGAAAAAGCTGACTCTCAGGCGAGAACAGCACGAAGACGACCGCGCGCGCGGCGTAATAGCTCCCGACGATGAACATCAATACAGCGAGTACCCGCGCGTTAAGATTGTGTCGCATCCGTCCGGACAGTGATTCCAGCCCGGCCAGGCTGGCGAAGACGGCAACACCGAGCAACATGGTCGCCCCTCCGGCCCAGTCCCCTCCGTCCGGTCCCTCGATCACCGCCGCCAGCGCGGCGACCAGCGAACCGGCCACGACGATCGGGAACCGCGATGGTCGACTGTTGAAGAGCCGCGCACCCGACCAGACACATCCCATCGCCAGGACGATGGAACTGTTGCCGATCGCGATCGCCCACCACGCAGATGGCTCCGACCCCCAGATCGCGTATGCGACGGTCGTGAGGATGCCAGCGGTGAACGCTGCGCTCCACAGACGTCCGGGCGGGTCGTTGCGCCCGAACACCGTGTTGATGATGAATGAGACTCCGCAGATGGCGACGACCATCCCGCTCGCGAGCAGCAGCGTCTGGAGGTCGAATGTCGATGCTGCTGTGGCGCCTGACTCCATGGCTAGATGTCCTCGTCGTTCTCTCTGGGCAGGGTGACCACCATGGTCGTCCCGCTGGGGCTGCTGGCCGACATCCGCACGTCTCCGCCGTGAGCGCGAGCGATCTCGCGGCTGATGCTGAGGCCGAGACCGGTACCGTGAATGGTCGTGTTGCGCACCGATTCGGCGCGGTAGAAGCGTTCGAAGAGGTTCTTCTGCTCTTCCGAGGTCATGCCGCGACCGGTATCCGAGACGAAGATCTCGACCTCGTGGAAGTCACCGATGACCGCGATACTCACCCGCCCGCCGGTGTTGTTGTACTTCACGGCGTTGGACAGGAGATTGTCGATGACCTGCCGGATGCGGAATTCATCCGCGTACACGACCGGATCACCGATCGAGGTGAGCAGCAGTGAGATTTTGCGCTCTTCGGCTGTCGGTTTGAGCGCCTGGATGGACTGTTTGGCGATGACCGCCAGATCTGTCGGAGCGAAGTTCAGCAGGAAACCGACCTGTTCATCATGGGATGCCACGAGCAGGTCCGAGACGAGGGAAAGCAATCGGTCGGCATTCTTCAGGGCCACTTCGATGTGCGAACGACTCTCGACGCCGACGTCCTCGCTGTCCAGGACGAGTTCGAGGTACCCAAGGATGGAGGTGAGCGGCGTACGCAGTTCGTGCGAGACCGAGACGACGAGGTCGTCACGCGCGCCGATGGCGTCGAGCTCCGATGTGATGTCCCGCGAGACCCAGACCGAGCCTTCCTGCCCGCCGGCGGCGTTGGTGAGCGTCCGCCCCGAAACGGCCAGGGCGACCCGGTGTCCGCCCGGCTCTCCGTACCAGACGATGACGTCGTCGAAGGACTCCCCGCGAGCAAGCCGCTGATTCGGTCGGTCCTCGTCCGCGAATGGTGTGACGCGATCCGCGCGGTAGATGACGTCAGGGACGATCGTGTCGTCGCTGTACCCGAACTCGCGCATTCGCGCGCGGTGGGCCCGATTGACGATCGTGGGTCTCGCCATCCGATCGTAAGCGACCACTCCAAAGGTGACGGCATCGAGCACCTCTTCGAGAGTGCGCTCCTGCTCCCGCGTCCGTTCGAACGCCCCCTCGAGCAATGCCGCCTGCTGGCGCAACAGCCTGCGCTGGGCAAGGTTCTTCTGTGTTCCGACGTAACTGGCGGTTGCGACAAAGGCCAGAACGATCGGGAAGACCAGTAGCTGCGGAGTGGTGTCGACGGAGTCCGGTCGCAGCAGCCACACACCCCACACCGCCAGGCTCGACAGGACGGGTCCGAGCACGGCACCGAGAAAGCCGTAATAGGTCGCGAGCCAGATGACGGGAAAAACGTAGAAAAGCGATGCCCCCAGGCTCGGCTCGCCCTCCTGGATCAGAGCGATGCCGATGATGTCTGCGATTGGCAGGGCGATCGCCCACTGTCGGGATATCTTTCGCCACGGCACGGCTGACGCCGCCATGGTGGCGACGAAAATAAGAGCCACACCGAAGAGCAGGGCAGGCTCCTGCGACAGGTCGATATCGATGACCAGAAGGATCGAGAAGAGGAGAAGAACGCCGACGGACAACAGCAGCTGCCACAGGAAGATCGAACGTTCGACGCGCGCCCGACCGTGCGGTTCGACACGCGTCGTACCGTGCGGCTCGACTCGCGTCGTCGGGAGGGTCATGTTCCTGACACTAGCAATTCCGGCAGCCTTCCCCTCGCTGAACGGCCGTTCGGCTAGACCGTGGCGCGCAGCCGCGTGGCAACGAGTTCCGCGATCTGCACGGCGTTGAGCGCTGCACCCTTGCGGAGGTTGTCGTTAGAGATGAAGAGGACGAGGCCCTTTCCGGCCGGCGCGCTCTGGTCCGCGCGGATGCGTCCGACGAGAGACGGGTCCTGGCCGGCAGCTTCGAGGGGGGTCGGGATGTCAGAGAGCGCGACGCCCGGGGCATCCGACAGCAGCTCGGTGGCGCGCTCCGGGCTGATGTCACGGGCGAATTCGACGTTGATCGACAGGGAGTGCCCGGTGAAGACCGGCACCCGCACGCAGGTGCCGGAGACGAGCAGGCCGGGCAGCTCGAGGATTTTGCGGCTCTCGTTGCGGAGCTTCTTCTCTTCGTCCGTCTCATATTCGCCGTCGTCGACGATGGACCCGGCAAGCGGGATGACGTCGAAAGCGATCGGGCGCTTGTAGATGACCGGCTCGGGCAGGCGAACGGCCTGGCCATCGTGCACAAGCTGGAGGAGGTTTTCGTCCTCAACGGCGACGCGAACCTGAGTGGCGAGTTCGCGGGCACCGGCAAGCCCGGATCCGGACACAGCCTGGTAGGTACTTACGATGAGGCGCTCGAGGCCGGCCTCCTCATGCAGGACCTTGAGCACCGGCATCGCGGCCATGGTCGTGCAGTTCGGGTTGGCGATGATGCCCTTTTTCGCCTCGTCGATGGCGTGGGGATTCACCTCGGAGACAACGAGGGGAACGTCCGGGTCCATTCGCCAGGCGCTCGAATTGTCGATCACGGTGACGCCCGCCGCAGCGAAGCGCGGGGCCTGGGCGCGACTGCCCGTCGCGCCGGCAGAGAAGAGTGCGATGTCGAGACCGCTGGGATCGGCGGTGGCGGCGTCTTCGACGACGATGTCCTCACCGCGGAAAGCGATCGTGCTGCCGGCGGAACGCGCCGAAGCGAAGAACCGGATGTCGGCGATCGGAAAGTCTCGGTCCGCCAGCAGTTGCCGGATGACAGAACCGACCTGGCCGGTGGCACCGACGATGCCGAGGTTCACTCCGTTGCTCATAATTTTCTCTCCTGTGCGTGCCTGTCGATGGTGGCCGACGCTAACTTCGGACAATTGTCCCAAACTCGGCGCCACGAGGCGATTTGAGGGTGTGTTGCGAAAATTCTCCGCAGTTCGATACGGTCAGCGCCCCGTGCCACCGTGGACGACAGCGGTCTCATCGCTGTCGAGGTCGAACGCCGCATGGACGACGCGGGCGGCTTCCTTCACGTTGTCCGCGCGGGTGATCACCGAGATTCGGATCTCACTGGTCGAGATCATCTCGATATTGATGCCGGCGAGGTGGAGCGCCTCGAACAGGCGCGCCGAGACACCGGTGTTGGCCTTCATCCCGGCACCGACGAGAACGAGCTTGCCGATCTGGTCGTCGTGCTGGAGGGAGTCGAAGCCGACATCGTCGCGCTGCTCGAGCAGCGCGGTGAGTACTTTGTGGGCTTCATCCTGCGGCAGGGTGAAGGAGATGTCGGTGAGGCCGGTCGCGGCCGCAGAGACGTTCTGAACGATGATGTCGACGTTGGCGTCGGTCGACGCGATGATCTTGAAGATCTGGGCGGCTTTACCGGGCACGTCTGGAACGCCGACGACCGTGATCTTTGCCTCGGTGAGGTCGATTGCGACACCGGTGACGATGGGGTGTTCCATCTCTTCGCCCTCTTTCGGGTTGATGACGAGGGTTCCCTCGTTGTTGTTGAACGATGATCGCACGTGGAGCGTCACGCCGTGCCTGCGGGCGTATTCCACTGCGCGAATGTAGAGCACTTTAGCCCCGTTGGCCGCGAGCTCGAGCATCTCTTCGCTCGTGATCGTGTTGATCTTCTGGGCGAGGGGAACGACGCGTGGATCGGAGGTGTATATGCCGTCGACATCCGTGTAGATCTCGCACACGTCGGCGTTGAGCGCCGCCGCGAGTGCGACCGCTGTTGTGTCAGACCCTCCACGGCCCAGCGTGGTGATGTCCTCGGTCTCGTCGTTGAAGCCCTGGAATCCGGCGACGATGACGATGGCCCCGAGATCGAGTGCCTTACGCACCCTGACCGGATTGACGTCGACGATACGGGCCGAGCCATAGTGCTTGTCGGTGCGCATGCCGGCCTGCAGGCCGGTGTACGACCGCGAGGGAACGCCGAGGTTTTTGATCGCCATCGCGAGGAGCGACATGGAGATCCGCTCGCCGCTGGAGAGGAGCAGGTCGAGTTCGCGGGGCTCCGGCGGGAGCGGCGATACGGCTGCGGCGAGGTCGAGCAGTTCGTCGGTGGTGTCACCCATAGCGGACACGACGACGACAACCTCATTGCCGGCCTTGTGCGACTCGACGACGCGCTTGGCGACGCGCTTGATGCTCTCGGCATCCGCGACGGACGAACCGCCGAACTTCTGCACGATAAGGCTCACGGGTACTCCTGGTGGGGTCGGTGGGCGATGCCCGACTCCCCATTCTAAAGCCGCACGCATGCCGGGGTTGCTATGTGACGGATGCCGGCCGCGTGCCGGAGCATCCGACGCGTGCCCGAGCATCCGTTGCGGAAAGGTGCCGCGACGGGACACCCAGCTGCGAAAGCATCACCTGCGGTCGAGAACACCCAGCGTGCCGGCCGGTTTCGACCGGAAGGGATGCACTCGCCTGGAACGACCGGATCAGCGCTTGACCACCGTGCGACCCTCGAAGGCGCGACCGAGCGTGACCTCGTCGGCGTACTCGAGGTCGCCGCCGACCGGCAGGCCGGACGCGAGCCTGGTGACTTTGATCTCAAGCACGGTCAGCAGCCGGCTGAGATAGGTCGCCGTCGCTTCGCCCTCGAGGTTGGGGTCGGTGGCGATGATGACTTCCTGCACCACCCCGTCCGCGAGCCGCTGCATCAGCTGTCGGATGCGAAGATCGTCGGGGCCGATGCCGTCGATCGGGCTGATCGCGCCGCCGAGCACGTGGTACAGCCCACGGAACTCGCGCGTTCGCTCGATCGCGACGACATCCTTCGCCTCCTCCACCACGCAGATGCTGGCCGGGTTGCGTCGCGGATCGCGGCAGATCGAACAGGTGGGCTGTTCGGCGACATTTCCGCAGATCTCACAGAAGTGGACCTTCTCGCGCACCTCGGTCAGCAGCTCAGCCAGCCGGGAGACGTCGAAGGTCTCGGTCTGCAGGATGTGGAACGCGATCCGCTGGGCGGATTTCGGTCCGATGCCGGGCAGCCGACCGAACTCGTCGATCAGCTCCTGGACGATGCCTTCATACATTGGTGTCTAGTCCCTGTTGAATCGGGTGGGCGGCGTGTGGGGCTGTTCCTCGATGAAGCTCGCGCCGAGAAGTTCGCGCACCACGGATTCGCCGTACCTGGTCGATGCTGCCGGGTGCGCTGTCTGGCGCCCGCGGACTGCCTGTTGAGGGGATGCGGGGCGTGAGTCCCTCTTCCCCATCACGGCCGGTACGTCGCCGATGGCAACGGGGTCGCTATAGCCGGGATCGCGCTGAGGATCGGGGAAGGGCGGTTCGTCCTCGGGTGGTGCGTCGAAGTCATCCGGCGGCTCGAGGTCCGAGACGGGGGAACCCTGGGGGCGGGAAGTCGGTGCAGACGGCGCGAATGCGGCGGGTGGCGCGGGGGGCGCGGATGCTGCGGATGCAGGGGGCGCGGACGCGGATTCGGCCGGAGCATCCGTGACATCCGTTGCGGTAGCGGTCGGGTCCGAGGCCGGAATCGCGACGACGTGCCACCCGCCATCGGCGGGGGCCTGGACGGCGGTTGCGATGCTCGTCGCGGACTGGGGCGCCGCTGAAGCGGCAGGACCTCGTGCGCCGTGATCCCGCGCGATGGGATTCGCCGGGCGCGCCTCCGACTGCGTGGGAGCAGGAACGACAGCGTTCGATGGCTGTCGGGATCCGACCGGCGCAGCGGGAGCCGAAGCGGTCGATGGGGTCACAGCGGGCTGGGTCGAATCGGCCTGGCGGACGGAGCGCCCTCCGGTCCTCCCGGAGGCGCGGAGTCGCCCGGCCCGTCTGCGTCACCGGGGGCGTCGACGTGGGCGATGAACTTGACGGTCACGCCGAGCACATCGAGGATGGCCCGCCGCACCATCGTGCTGACGCCGTCGCCCGCGTTGAGCTGCTTGAAATCGTCGACGTCCTTGATGCTCGGAAAGCTCAGTCGAAGAACCGCGTCGTCGCTGAACGCCCGAACGGATGCCGTTTGAGCAACCAACCAGGCGGACCGCTTCGCTGCCGCCACCCGGTCGAGGATCTCGGGCCACGAATCCCGCAGTTGCTGGAGGCTGACCGGTCCGACCGGCTTGACCGTTGCTGGTGGTGCAGGCGTCGGGGGTGCTGGGGCCGGGGGTGCCGCCGGAGCGGGCGTGGTGCTGGCCGGGGAAACCGGTGACGCAGGTGCCGCGGTGGCCGCCGGTGCCGGGCGTGCCGGGGGTGCCTGCGACAACGACGGTGCGGGGGCTACCGGCTCATCGGATGAGCGCTGGGCTGACGGTGGCGCGGGGGCATTCGTGACGGACGCCGCGGCATCCGACATCCCGACGCGCCGTTCCAGCCGCTCGACGCGGGCGAGGGCGCCCCGGGCGGAATCATCCATCGACGGGACGAGCACCCGTGCCACCATGAGTTCGAGGTGCAGGCGCGGGGAGGTGGCGCCGGTCATCTCGCTGAGCGCACTGTTGACGATGTCCGCCGTCCGGCTGAGCTCTGCCTGGCCGAAACCGGTGGCCTGGACGGCCATGTGGTCGAGTTCGTCCTGGGGAATCCCGCGGAGAACGGATGCCGCCTCTCCTCCGGTGGCGCCGACGACGATGAGGTCACGGAGCCGCTCGAGCAGGTCGTCGACGAAGCGGCGGGGATCCTGCCCGGTCTGGATGACGCGGTCGACCGCAGAAAAGGCGCCACCGGCATCCCGGGCGGAGAGGGCATCGATGACCTCGTCGAGCAGGGCCGAGTGGGTGTAGCCGAGGAGCGCGACGGCGCGTTCGTAGTCGACGGTGTCACCCTCCGACCCGGCCATGAGCTGGTCGAGGAGCGACAGGGTGTCGCGGGCGGAGCCGCCCCCGGCGCGGACGACAAGGGGCAGGACCCCCGGTTCGACCTGGACCTTCTCGGACTCGCAGAGGGTCTGCACGTATTCGAGCATCTGTGCCGGCGGGATGAGCCGGAAAGGGTAGTGGTGCGTGCGGGAGCGGATCGTGCCGATGACCTTGTCTGGCTCGGTCGTGGCGAAGATGAACTTGATGTGCTCCGGTGGCTCTTCGACGATCTTCAACAGCGCGTTGAAGCCCTGCGGGGTGACCATGTGCGCCTCGTCGAGGATGAAGATCTTGTAGCGGTCGCGGGCAGGGGCGAAGATCGCTCGTTCGCGAAGGTCACGCGCGTCGTCCACACCGTTATGGCTGGCCGCGTCGATTTCCACGACGTCGAGTGAGCCGCCGCCGTCTCGGCTGAGCTCGACACAGCTCGGGCAGACCCCACAGGGCGTGTCGGTTGGGCCCTCGACACAGTTGAGGCACCGGGCGAGTATCCGCGCCGATGTCGTCTTGCCGCAGCCACGCGGACCGCTGAAGAGGTAGGCGTGATTGACGCGGTTGGTGCGCAGGGCCGTCATCAGCGGATCGGTCACCTGGGACTGTCCGATCAGCTCGGCAAAGGACTCTGGCCGGTAACGGCGATACAGGGCGGTAACCACTCCCTCATCGTAGTCGCCACCACCCACACCGGGGCGGGGCGGGCAGCTGAGCTACCGCAACTTCGGGAGTACGGTTCGCAACTTCGGAGAATCGAGTTCCCGCTGCTCGATTCACGCGTCGGAGAAGCTTTGCCTGGAGAATCTCCGAAGTTGGAGACGGCACTGCGGGGCCCCTCACACGACAGCGGCCGACCCGGCTTCATCCACTGACCGCGACGGCGCCGGCATCGCGTGCGGGCGTCGACCAGAATCCCTGAATGACCGACATCCTCACGCTGATGTGCGCCGCCGGTCACGTGGCGTCGACAGCTCGACTCCGCGAGCACTTCAGCGCCCGCTCCCTGGCGCGAGCGAGCGACACGGGACTCATCAGACGAGTTGCCCGCGGCCTGTACTCCTGCACCCATCTCGACACGCAACTCGTGTTGGCTGCTCAGTCGGGCGGGCGCCTCGATTGCGTCAGCAGCCTCGCCCAGCATGGCGTGTGGTCTGGGGTTGAACGCCCGGGGCTGCACCTTCGCATGGAGCCGCATCAGCACGCGCGCCGCGTCGCAGGGGCTTTCGTCCATTGGAGTGGCACGTTCCAGAGCGCTGAGCCCCTCGAAGTTGCTCCCGTCGATGCGGTATTGCAGTCCATCCGGTGCCTGAACCCTGACGACGCGCTCGCCTGTGTCGAGTCGGCACTGCATACGGGGTTCCTCACGGAGGAACAGCTCGACCTCGTGATGCTGCACGCCCCAGCACGGCTCGTACCGATCCTCTTGAATCTCGACCGAGGAGCTGAGTCCGGATACGAAACACTCGTGCGCTTGAAACTCATCCGCGCGGACTTCCAGGTTCGAACGCAGGCCTACGTTCCCGAGGCTGGGCGAATCGACATTCTGATCGAAGAGTGCGTCGGCCTGGAAATCGACGGAGAACGGTGGCACGGCCCCGAACGATTCATCCACGATCGGACCAAAGACCGCAACGCCGAACTGCAGGGCGTGCGGATGCTTCGGGTCGCCCGGCCGCACATCTTCGAAGACTGGGCTCGAACACTTGCCACGATCCAACGAATGGTGAGCGATGCCAGGCAACCTCCGCGCAGGCATCGTTCGTAACTTCGGAGATCCGGCATCGTGGCACCCTTCCGCACGAAGAACTGGTCCACAGAACAGAATTCTCCGAAGCTGGAACCCTCAGCGGGGAACGGCCCGTGCGTAGCGGTCGTAGGCGCCACCGAATCGGCGTCGCAGCGTTCGCAACTGCGGAGATTCCCCACCATGAAGACTCGGACGAGCAAAATGGTGGGCGATTACGCAGTATCTCCGCAGTTCAGCACCAAGACACGGGCGCTGTCAGACGACAGCGATCGTCTGGCGTGCGATCTCGAGTTCTTCGTTGGTGGGAATCACCAGGACCGCGACCTCAGAATCGTCCGCGGAGATCCGGCGAGCGTCCCGGGACTTTTCCTCGTTGCGCTCGTCGGAGAGCCGGATGCCGAACGCCTCCAGTCCTGCGAGCGCGGCCTTGCGCACCGGCGCGGCGTTCTCCCCCACCCCCGCAGTGAAGGTGATGACGTCGATGCGCCCGAGCTGCGCCATGTAGTTTCCGATGTAACCCTTCAGCCGATGCACGTAGACGTCAAAAGCCACCTGCGCCTTCTCGTCGCCGTCCGCAGCACGGCTGAGGACGTCTCGCATATCGTTGGCCCCGGACATCCCGAGAAGCCCGCTCTTGCGATTGAGCAGGGTGTCGATCTGATCGAACGTCATCCCCGTTCGGCGGTGCAGGTGGATGAGCACAGCAGGATCGATATCGCCCGAACGTGTTCCCATGACGAGGCCTTCCAGCGGCGTGAGCCCCATCGAGGTCTCGACCGAGCGCCCGCCGGCAATGGCGGATGCCGATGCCCCGTTTCCCAGGTGCAGGACGATCTGGTTGAGCTCGCCGAGCGGACGTTCGAGGAACGCTGCTGCCTCCTCCGAAACGAACTTGTGCGAGGTGCCGTGGAAGCCGTACTTGCGCAGCCGGTGTTTCTGGGCGAGCGTCGCATCGATGGCGTAGCTGTACGCGGCCGGCGACAGCGTCTGGTGGAACGCCGTGTCGAAAACCGCAACATGCGGCACATCGGGGAATGCCTTCTGCGCGGCCTCGATCCCCTGCAGGTTCGCCGGGTTGTGCAGTGGAGCGAGCTCGGCCAGCTCTTCGATGTTGATCTTCACGAGGTCGGTGATCGGAGTCGGCTCGAAGAACCGCTTGCCGCCGTGGACGACGCGGTGGCCGACGGCGAGCAGCGGATGCGCCTCGAGTGACGGTCCATTCGCGGCGAACGCGTCGAGCATGACCGTGAATCCGGCCGTGTGGTCGGGAATGGGAAGATCGCGTTCCGTCGTGTTCGGAGCGGTCGACCGCTCGACGGAGGGGACGGCATCCCACGGGATGGTGTGCACGGCGTGACCGGTCTCCTCGCCGATCCGCTCAACCAGTCCGGTGGCGAGCATCTGCTCGGTTTCCATGTCGATCAGCTGGTACTTGAAGGAGGACGACCCGGAGTTGACGACGAGAACGGCGCTCACGGCGCTGCCTCGCCCTGCGCCTGAATGGCCGTGATCGCGACGGTATTGACGATGTCCTGAACGAGTGCTCCGCGCGACAGGTCATTGATCGGCTTGTTGAGCCCCTGCAGGACCGGTCCGATGGCAACGGCACCTGCAGAACGCTGGACGGCCTTGTAGGTGTTATTGCCCGTATTCAGATCGGGGAAGATGAACACGGTCGCCCGGCCGGCCACCTCAGATCCGGGCAGCTTCGAAGCTCCCACTGCGGCATCCGCTGCGGCGTCGTACTGGATCGGACCTTCGACGAGGAGATCCGGGCGGCGGGACCGGACGAGTGCGGTCGCCTCGCGAACCTTCTCGACGTCTGCCCCTGCACCGGATTCCCCTGTGGAATAGGACAGCATCGCAACACGCGGGTCGATGCCGAACTGCACGGCTGTTTCCGTGGAGGAGATGGCGATGTCGGCGAGCTGCGACGCATCCGGATCCGGGATCACCGCACAGTCTCCGTAGACGAGGACGCGGTCCTGCAGTGCCATGAGGAACACGGATGAGACCACGTTGACACCCGGTTTCGTGCGGATGATCTCGAACCCCGGCCTGATCGTGTGCGCCGTGGTGTGCGCGGCACCGGAGACCATGCCATCGGCGAGGCCCAGGTGCACCATCATCGTGCCGAAGTAGGACACGTCGCTGACCTGGTCACGAGCCTGCTCGAGGGTGACGCCCTTGTGCGCGCGGATCCGTACATACTCCTCGGCGAATTTCAGACCGAGGACCGGATCGTGGGAGGAGAGCACCTCGGCACCCGAGATATCGAGGCCGAGTTCGATGGCGCGTGAGCGCACCTCGAACGTCTCGCCGAGGATGGTGAGCTGGGCGACACCGCGGGCGAGAAGAGTATGGGCGGCGCGGAGGATCCGATCGTCGTCGCCCTCCGGCAGGACGATGTGTTTCGGGTTGGCGCGGGCTCGCTCGAGCAGGCCGTACTCGAACATCAGCGGCGTGACGACGCTCGTGCGGCTGACCTCGAGTCGCTCCAGCAGGGCAGCCCCGTCGACGTGCTGTTCGTAGAGGGCCAGGGCAGCATCGTACTTGCGCTGCGAATCGGCGGCGAGTCGTCCGCGCGTGCGCGTGATGGCCACAATCGTGTCGTAGGTGCCGAGCCCGGTTTTAATGATGGGAAGCGTCTGCGGCAGCCCGTCAAGCAACTGCTCGACGGGCTCGGGCAGGTCGAATCCGCCGTTGAGCACGATGCCGGCGATCGACGGGAAGGTGCCGGAGCTCTGCGCCATCATCGCCGCGAGGAGCACTTCGGTGCGGTCGCCCGCGACGACGAGAACGGCGCCCTCGATCAGCCGGGGCAGAACGTTGACCATTCCCATGCCGGCGACCACGACGCCGAGGGCTTCGCGTCCGAGTAGCTTGGGGTCCCCCTTGAGCAGCACGCCGTCGGTGGCGCGCATGATCGACTCCATGCTCGGAGCGATCAGGTACGGGTCCTCCGGAATCGCCCAGACCGGCACCCCCGGTTCCGCTTTCTCGATGGCGGAGGTGACCTCGGCGAGGTGATCAGCGTCGACCCGGTTGGCGATGATGGCGAGCAGGGTCGCGTGGGCGTGCTTCAACTCGAGGAGCGCGAGCTCGGCGATATCGCCCATATGGTTGGCGCTGCGCGGATCGGCCTGGCCGAGCCGTTCGCCCGAGCCCTGGTTGGAGCGACCACCGAGCACGAGCAGCACCGGTGCGCCGAGGTTCGTGGCGATTCGCGCGTTGTACCCGAGTTCGGTCGGGCTGCCGACATCGGTGTAATCAGAACCGACGATGACGACGGCGTCGCACTGGGCCTCGACCGCCTTGTAGCGTGCGACGATTTCGGCGAGCGCCGCATCGGCATCCGCGTGCACGGCGTCGTAGGAGACCCCGATGCACTCCTCATAGCTGAGGTCGACGCTGTCGTGGGCGAGGAGCAGTTCGACGACGTAGTCGCGCTCCGAGGTCGACCGCGCGATGGGGCGGAACACACCAACCCGCTGCACCTGGTGGGACAGGGTGTCGAGCGTGCCGAGCGCAATCGTCGACTTGCCCGTTTGTCCTTCAGCGGATGTGATGTAGATGCTTGTGGCCACGGGTCCAGCCTACGTCGCTACCGTCCTGGAGAACTCACGCGTTGTCTCCACCGGTCTCGTCGATCTGCTCCTGGGCATCTTCCTGGGACACACCTACCCCGCCGCCACGCCACTGCCAGTTCGCCACCTCCGGGATGTCCTCCCCGTGGTCACGGGTGTATTGGCGGGCGTTGAGCCGCGCGTCCTGCATGTCCTGCCGAAGCCCGGCACAGCTCGCCGCGAGCTGCGGCAGTCGATCGATCACGTCGATGACCAGGCGATACCGGTCGAGGTCGTTGAGCATCACCATGTCAAACGGAGTCGTGGTGGTGCCCTCCTCCTTGTACCCACGCACGTGGAGGTTGTCGTGCCCGGCGCGCCTGTAAGTCAGCCGGTGGATGAGCCACGGATACCCGTGGTACGCGAAGATGACCGGCTTGTCTGTCGTGAAGATGGTGTCGTATTCGGCGTCGGAGAGCCCGTGAGGATGCTCGTGCTCCCCCTGCAACCGCATCAGGTCGACGACGTTGACGAAACGGACCGAAAGCTCAGGCATCCGTTCACGGAGAATGGATGCCGCCGCCAGCGTCTCCATCGTCGGGACGTCGCCCGCGCAGGCGAGGACGACATCCGGTTCCGAACCCTCCTCTTCCGTGCCGGCCCACTCCCAGATTCCCAGTCCGCGCGCGCAGTGCGCAATGGCCTCAGGCATGGTCAGCCAGTTGGCCTGCGGTTGTTTGCCTGCGACGACGACGTTGACGTAGTCGACGGACCGCAGGCAGTGGTCGTAGGTGGAGAGGAGGGTGTTGGCGTCCGGCGGCAGGTAGACCCGCACGACATCGGCTTTCTTGTTGACGACATGGTCGATGAACCCGGGGTCCTGGTGGCTGAACCCGTTGTGATCCTGTCGCCAGACGTGGCTCGAGAGCAGGTAGTTCAGGCTCGAGACCGATCGCCGCCAGGGAATCTCACGGGTGACCTTCAGCCACTTCGCGTGCTGGTTGAACATCGAGTCGATGATGTGGATGAATGCCTCGTAGCAGTTGAACAGCCCGTGTCGCCCGGTCAGGAGGTAGCCCTCCAGCCAGCCCTGGCACTGGTGCTCGCTCAGTACCTCCATCACGCGACCGACACGGGCGAGGTTGGCATCGACCGGGAGGATCTGGGCGTTCCACTGCTTGCCGGTGTGCTCGTAGACCGCTGGAGCAAGCCGGTTGGATGCCGTCTCATCCGGTCCGAAGATCCGGAAATTGTTCGGGTTCTCCTCGATGACATCCGCCAGCCAGGTGCCGAGCACCTTCGTCGCCGACGCCGTCGACGCTCCCGGCTCGGGCACGTCGACCGCGTAGTCGCGGAAGTCCGGCAGGTCCAGTTCTCGTCGCAGCACCCCTCCGTTCCCGTGTGGCGAGGCACTCATCCGGAGTTCGCCCGTCGGCGCGAGCGCGGCGATCTCCTCCCGGAGGCGGCCGGCGTCGTCGAAGAGCTCCTCGGGTCGGTAGCTCGTCAGCCAGTCCTCGAGCACGCGGGTGTGCGCGTCCGTGTCGCGCGCATTGGCGAGCGGGACCTGGTGTGCGCGCCAGGTGTTCTCAACGGGCAGCCCGTCGATCTCGGCTGGACACGTCCAGCCTTTCGGCGTGCGCAGGATGATCATCGGCCAGCGCGGGCGTTCGACCACCCTGCCCGCGGCCAGCTGCTCGGCGGCGGCGCGCTTGATCTCGGCGATCTCATCCATCACGGTGTCGAGCGTTTCCGCCATCCGTGCGTGCACGAGCAGGGGATCCTCGCCGTCGAATCCGCCGGACACGACGTACGGGTGATGCCCGTACCCACGCATGAGGTCGAGGAGTTCTTCCTCGGGGATCCGGGCGAGGATGGTCGGGTTGGCGATCTTGTACCCGTTGAGGTGCAGGATCGGAAGGACGACGCCGTCCTGGATCGGGTCGACGAATTTGTTGGAGTGCCAGCTCGTGGCGAGCGGTCCGGTTTCGGCCTCGCCATCGCCGACGACCGCGGCGACGATGAGGTCGGGGTTGTCGAAAGCCGCACCGTAGGCGTGACTCAGTGCATAACCGAGCTCGCCGCCCTCGTGGATGGATCCGGGCGTCTCCGGGGCGACGTGGCTCGGGATGCCGCCGGGGAACGAGAACTGGCGGAACAACCGCTGCAGCCCCTCTTCGTCCTGGCCGATCCGGCCGTAGATCTCCGAGTAGGTGCCTTCAAGGTACGCGTTGGCCACCATGCCGGGGCCGCCGTGCCCCGGGCCAGCAATGTACAGCATGGACTGGCTGCGCTCGCGGATCACCCGATTGAGGTGCGCGTAGACGAAGTTGAGGCCGGGGGTCGTCCCCCAGTGGCCGAGCAGCCGCGGCTTGATGTGATCGACGGTCAGCGGTTTCCGCAGCAGCGGGTTGTCGAGCAGGTAGATCTGACCGATCGAGAGGTAGTTCGCGGCCCTCCACCAGGCGTTGATGCCCTCAAGGTCGTGGTCGCGGGTGGGGGTGTCGACGTCGTCCGATGGGTCTGTCATGGTCCCATCCTAGGAACGCAGGACCATGGGGTCGATAGGGGCAGGACATCCCTCCGGCCACAAACGCGCCGAACGCATCAGTTCCGGTCGACGGCATCCGGTGCGCGGGGAATTCTCGACCGCAACGGATGCTTTCGGCGTCGAGGGGCACTTGAGTCGAGGGGCGCTTAAAGAGAAAAGACTCCCCGCGCACCCGCCAGAGCCCGGTTACCCTTGCTTCGTTTCCGTCCTGGGGGAGTTGGCCTGGATGGCGCCACGCGAGGAGCCAGCATCCATTCTACGACATCGGAACGGAACCGTTCGCGCATCCCGACGCACGCGGTCGGATCCTGCCCGCAAGCACGGTAGGATAGCTGAGGTTGAAAACGTGCGAACGATTTCAATGGCCTGGAGGATTCGCCTAGTGGCCTATGGCGCACGCTTGGAAAGCGTGTTGGGTTAACGCCCTCGGGGGTTCGAATCCCCCATTCTCCGCCACAGTGAAGACGCCCACCGCGACCCGGTGGGCGTCTTCTGTTTCACCGGCGACCCACCGGAATCCGCATCGCACATTTCGACACATTCGTGCGTCCCCCAAAGGGTGGATACCACGCGATCGGATTTATGCACCAGAATGTACTCCGAGGCGGGGGCGCAAGACATGAGTGTGACGGACAATGAGATCGCGGTTTCTGTGCGCGTTCGCCAGGGGCTTCTCGCCCAGGGAATCGCAGCACTACTGGCGCTCAGCGTCCCCATCCTGATCGTGCTGTACTGGCTCACCATCCCCACCGGAGCGTGGGTCTGGGTCCTTCTCGCCCAGTTCGTCGTCGTCGTCGCGGTCGCGGTCTGCACGGTCCGCTTTCTCCGGGTGCGAGTCTCCGTCTCGGCGACGGAGCTGATCGAGCGGCACTTCTTCATGGGACAAACCCGCATCCCGATCGACACGATCTCCCGGGTCGTGATGCTGGAGATGCACCGGACGATGGCATCCCAGTCACGCCTGCAGATGTTCGTGCTCGACAAGGCCGGCCGCCCGTTGCTGCGCATGCGCGGTGAGTACTGGTCGCGGAACAGCATCAACAGGATCGCGAATCATCTGACCGTCGTGCCCATCGAGCACGTCGACCATCCGGTCACCCTCGACGAACTGCAGGCGACACGCCCGGAAATGCTCTACTGGTTCGAGCGCCGCCCGAGCCGGATGCCCTAACTGAGCTTCTTGCCCATCGTGACTCCATCGGCATCCGCGGCGAGTTCGGTGAATCCGACCCGTCGGTAGAACGCCTGCGCGTCGGTGTTTGTCGCGCCCACGACGAGATGCAGCCCGCGGATACCACGCGCGACGAGAGCCTCTGCCAGCGATTCGATCAGTTGGCGACCGAGTCCGTGCCCCTGCGCTTCGGGCAACAGGTTGATGTGCAGGTGCGCCGGGTACTCGTCTATTCCCGCGCCGAGCATCCGGTTCGAGTCCTCCGCAGCAGCGACGAGCGCCCGCTCCCTCTTGGTGGTGCCAGAGTATTGACGGGCACGGGTGGGCCACCAGTCGGCGGTGAACCAGTCGGCGAAGGTCACGGTGTCCGCTGTCCCGAGGACGAAACCGACCGCGCGCTCACCGTTGTCGGCGACGAAGGCCAGCTCGGGCTCGCGGTCGACGTACGGTAGCGCGTAAATGTCAGGGATCAGCGTGTCGGAGGAGTACAACCCAGCAGCACCGCTGCCGCCGTCGGCGGTTCGGACGCAGATATCGGCCACATCGGCTCGGTCGGCTGGCGTGTACGGGCGGATGGTGATCATTCATCCGAGTGTAGGACTTACCGTCTGCGGCGCGTTCCGAAAATCCCCTCAACCACACCGGTGAGAATGGTGCGCGTCGCGCGCGAGCCGAGCACCTGATCGAGCACGGATTTTTGCGCGCGCGAGGTCGTGCGCCGCGTCGTGCCCTGCGTCTTCTTGAGAAGTCGCTCGTACTCGGCGTCGGCCTTCTTCTGTGCTGCCGCCTGCGCCTTGTCCATCGCAGCCTGCTGCTTCTCGAGCTCGGCCTGGGCCTGGGCGCGTGCGAGGGCTTCCTCCTCCGCCGCGACGGCCAGGTTAGCCGCTTCCATTTTCGCGGTGAGGATTTCACGTGCCGATTCCCGGTCGATGGGTGTGCCGTACTTCGGCAGTAGGGCGGATGCGGCAACGGCGGCATCGATGTCGGCATCCGGACTCGGCGACATCAGTCCCTGCGGCGCGCGAAGACGGGTCCAGGCAACAGGCGACGGTGCACCCTTCTCGTTCATCACCGTGACGATCGCTTCACCGGTGCCGAGCATGGTGAGTGTCTCTTCGAGGTCGTAGCCCGAGTTCGGGTAGGTGGAGACGGTCGCACGAAGGGCCTTCGCGTCATCCGGCGTGAATGCGCGCAACTGGTGCTGCACCCGCGAACCGAGCTGTCCGAGCACATCGCCGGGAACATCCTTCGGGGTCTGCGTCACGAAGAAGATCCCGACGCCCTTCGAGCGGATGAGTCGCACCGTCTGGATGATCTGCGCGAGGAAATCCTTCGACGCGTCCCGAAACAGCAGGTGCGCCTCGTCGAAGAAGAATACGAGTTTGGGCTGGTCGAGGTCGCCGACCTCGGGGAGGTCATTGAACAGGTCAGCGAGCAGCCACATCAGGAAGGTCGAGTACAGGGCCGGCTTGTCCTGAACACCGGGAACCTCGAGGAGGCTGATCACACCGCGCCCGTCGCTGGTGGTGCGGAGAAATTCGGAGGTGTCGATCTCGGGTTCACCGAAGAACACATCGGCACCCTGGTCGGCGAAAATGATGAGTTCGCGCAGGATGACGCCGATGGTCGCGCCGGACAGTCCGCCCAGTTCGGTGAGTTCCGCCTTGCCGTCGTCGCTCGCCAGGAAAGTCAGGACAGCGCGGAGGTCGGTGAGGTCGAGCAGCGGGAGCCCGGCCTTGTCTGCGTAATGAAACACCAGTCCGAGGCTGGACTCCTGGGTGTCGTTGAGGCCGAGGACCTTGCTCAGGAGGATCGGTCCGAAGCCGGCGATGGTGGCGCGGATGGGCACTCCCTTGCCGACGCCGCCGAGTGAGAAGTACTCGAGCGGGAACGCGGCTGGGGTCCAGTCCTGGCCGATCCCCCGCGTGCGCTTCAGCAGTTTTTCGCTGCCGTCACCCGGCACCGCCATCCCAGACAGGTCACCCTTGATGTCGGCGGCGAACACGGAGACACCGTGGGCGCTCAACTGTTCCGCGAGCCCTTGCAGGGTTCGCGTCTTGCCCGTGCCTGTTGCCCCGGCGACGAGTCCGTGCCGGTTCATCATCGCCAGGGGGATGCGCACCTGCACGTCGGACCGAACGTCGCCGTTGACGAGGGCACCCATCTCGAGCGCTCGTCCTTCGACGACGTATCCGGTGCGAATCCGCTCGATGTCGTCCGCTCCTAGCGGCCCGGACACCGGGGGGCGATTCGCCTCCTGCGCCGCCGCTGCGGTCGCGTCGGCGGCGGCATGGGCGTCAGCGGAGGCTTCCTCCGCAGCCGTCGCGGCCGCTTCTATTGACGCGTCTTTCGCCGTGGTGGCCTCAGCAGCCGCGGTCCGGGCAGACTCGAGTGCTGCCCTGCCATCCGCTGCTGCCTGCTCGGCTGTTGCCCGGGATTGAGCCTCAGCATCGACCTTCGCCTGGGCTGCCGCATCCTCGAGTCTCTTGAGCGCCGCGGCAGCAGCTGCCTGCGCCTGCTCTGCGGCCTGTGCGAGCGCTGCGGCTTCGGCGCGCGCTGCTGCGAGAGGATCGGTCTGGTCTGAATCGGCGCTCATGGCTCGAGCCTACTCACCACCGGAATTCGCTCGCAGGTGCTTGCGGATCGGGTCAGGCGGGCAGGACGGTCCGCTCGAGGAAGGCGTTCACGAACACGCGGGACGGATCCAGCCGGGCAGCCAGTTGTCGGAAATCGCCGATCCGCGGGTACACGCGCTCCAGCGCGGCGGCATCGGCCGAAAACAGCTTGCCCCAGTGCGGCCGCACCGAGAACGGCGCAAGCGCGGCCTCGATCTCGACCAGAACGGCCTCGACCTCGGGCTGCTGCTTCAGCCAGGTGAAGTGGATCCCCACCGCGTCGGTCTCATAGGCACCGCTCAACCAGAGCGTGTCCGCGGCAAACGTGCGCACCTCGCACACCTGCAGCAGCGGGGCGATCGACCCCGCGAGAGCACGAATCGCTGCGAGCGCCGCAACAGCATGCCGCCGTGGCACGAGGAACTCCGACTGCAGTTCCTCGCCGTTCGACGGCGTGAAGTCGAGGCGGAAGTGTGGCAGCCGGTCAAGCCAGGCCCCGGGTACGCCCATCTGGGCCGTGCAGTTGACGGCGGAGATCCCGGGCAACGGATGCCGGTCGGCGGGCGCCGCAACGGCACCGAACAGATCGGACGGCGCCGCAGCATCCACCCCGGCACGGCGTTTCAGCCAGACCTGGTCGAGTACGTCGGGGTTCCGCCAGGTCGTGAAGAGCGAGACGCTGTACGCGGCCCCGGTGATCGCGTCGAAATTCTGCTCGACGGCGTCAAACGCCAGCCCCTCGTACACGGATTGCTCGATGTCGAACGTGGGCTCGATGTCGAGCGTCACCCGGGTGACGATGCCCAAGGCTCCGAGGCTGACGACGGCCCCGTCGAAGTCGGCGTCTCCGCGTCGCAGCTGAAGTACGTCGCCGGAGGCGAGCACGAGTTCCAGCCCGGCGACGGAGGCGGCGAGCGACGGCACACGGTTCCCCGACCCGTGTGTGCCGGTCGCGATGGCTCCTCCGACGGAGATGTGCGGCAACGAGGCCAGGTTCGGCAACGCCCAGCCGGATGCCTGAAGTTCAGAGGCCAGGTCGCCGTAGCGGATCCCCGCACCGACGGTGACGGTGCGATCCTCGGCATCGATGGACGGCGCGAATCGCAACAGTTCGGTGGAGATCATCAGGTCGGCGGAGTCCGCGATGGTGTTGAACGAGTGCCTGGTGCCGAGCGCACGCACCGCTGTGGCGCCGCGGAGCATCCGCCTCACGTCGTCCACGCTCGTGGGGGCCTCGATACGCGACGCACGGTACGCGTGATTGCCGGACCAGTTCGTGCCGATGACGTTGGTCATTGTTGCCTTTCGTTTCCGAAGCGCGGGCCATCGTCAGATGCGCCGTCTGGTCGGTTTCGCGGGATGTTCACCAGAGGTGACTCGTCCATTGTGCCGGTAATCGACGGCCACGAGCCCCGCATTTCAGGACGGACGTGTCACGGGAGCAGGATCGTCGGTTCGGTGCGGGCCCACGCGCGAACGAGGTCGGTGCGGACGGTGACGCCGGATCCGGGGCCCGTCGGAACGCTGAGCCGTCCGTCATGGAGAACGAACGGCTCGGTCAGGTCCTCCGCGTAGTAACGGTCTGACGCGCTCGTGTCGCCGGGCAGCGTGAACCCGGGCAGGGCAGCCAGTGCAACGTTCATCGCACGCCCGATGCCGGTCTCGAGCATCCCGCCACACCAGACCGGGATGCCACGATCGACGCACAGGTCGTGGATCGCGACCGCCGGCAGGTAGCCGCCGACACGGCCGGGCTTGATGTTGATGATCGACGTCGCGCCCCTCTCGATCGCGTCTGCAGCGACTCCGACAGAGACGATGGACTCGTCGAGGCAGACCGGCGTCTCGATCGCGGCGGCAAGCGCAACGTGTGAGGCGATGTCCTCCTCGTCGAACGGCTGCTCGATGAGGAGAAGGTTCGAGGCGTCGAGCCCGCGGAGATGTGCGATGTCGTCTCGGGTGTAGGCGGCGTTCGCGTCGACCTGAAGTGCCGCATCCAGACCGAGGAGCTCCCGAACCTGACGCACCGGCGCCAGGTCCCAGCCCGGTTTGATCTTCAGCTTGATGCGGCGGTAACCCTGGTCGACATACTCCTGGACCTCGCTGAGCAGCTCGTCGATCGACGTGCTGATGCCGACGGAAACCCCGCAGTCGACCTCGGATCGCACGGCGCCGAGCCTCTCTCCGAAGCTGATCCCGGATGCCCTCAGCTCAGCATCGAGGACGGCTGCCTCGAGTGCGGCCTTGGCCATGCGGTGTCCGATGACGGGGGCGAAGAGCCGGTCGAGGTCGACCGCCGCGAGATCACGGGCGGCGAAGAGACGCGGGGCGAGGTGGTGCTCGATGACGTGGGCGCAGCCGTCGACATACTCCGAGCTGTAGCCGGGAGAGGACCCAGCCACGCACTCCCCCCAGCCGTCTCCCACATCGGAGCGGAGGTGGACGAGCAGCACGTCCCGAGCCGTCTCACGACCGAAGCTGGTTTCGAAGGGGCGCACGAGGGGCATCCCGACCCTGTGCAGTTCAATCGACTCGACCTTCATCTGCTGACCCTATCCCTACGCGGCTCGAGCTAGCGCGAACAGGTACCCGCCGTTCACGAAGGCGACCGCCAGTCCCTCGTCGAACGCGGGCCCGAAGACGGCACGCGAGGCGTCGCGGAACTCGGCAGCAGCATCCGGATCATCGCGGCGCAGCGTCTCGAAGTCCGGGTGGAGTTCGAACCGGATGCCCCGGTCCGGTTTATCCACGTGGCGCCCGGTGGACACGGTCTCGCTCAGGAGCGGGTTCAGCCGTGCGAGGGAGCGCTCGACGCTCTCCCCCACCGCGGAAGCATCGAGTTGCCAGCTCACCTCGAAACGGTCGCTTCGGTCGGCACCGGAAATGGCGTCGTCGAGTCGGCCGTAGAAATCCGGGAGGTAGGCCCTGATCGTCGCGCCCAGCTTGTCGAGGTTGAGATGGGCATTGCGGCGGATCAGTGGATCATAGGTCCACCGAATTTCCGCGACTCCGTTCTCGAGGGCGAGCGCCCGCTGCGCCAACTTGAGCGCGAAGCCGACGCCGCCGCGGGCGGACGGGGTCACCGCGGCCACATGCGAGTGGACGTGCAGCCCGTCGTCCCAGCCGAGAACCCCGACGACCGTGCCGATCAGCACACCGTCCCGCTCGGCGACGAGCACCGTATTCCCTGCGTGGGCGATCGCCTGGATGAATGCCGACTCCGCTCCAGCACCACGGCCCCACGTGTCGTCGAGCAGGCGACAGACGCCGGCGTAGTCCGCAAGGCTCGACGCGGAACGGATGCTGACGTCGCTTGCGCGTGCGGCGGCATCCGCCTGGTCGCGGGCGGTGGTCACGCCACAGGTTCTGAGGCGTCCGGTCTGGCCGCGGATTTCTTACGGACCGGCTCTCCGGAGATCTTGGCGGCGAACGGCGCCCAGAGGATGAGGACGACGCCCGCTCCGAGGAGCGCGCCGCCGATGGTGTCGGTGAGCCAGTGTACGCCGAGGTAGGTGCGGGAGAACATCATCAGCGCGACCCAGATGGTCCCAGCCGCCCAGACCCAGACCTTCGGGAAAATGATTCCGAGTGCGACTGCCATCGTCGCCGCGTTGGCAGCATGCCCGGAGGGGAATGAGCCCACATCGCTCGCGACGAGCATCTCCTCGGGGCGAACACGACCGACGACGGACTTGAGCAGCTGCGCCACTCCCACGCTGGCCAGCGACGCGAGAGCGAAGAAGAGCGCTCCCCAGGGGCGCTTGATGAGCAGCAACACGATGACGATGAGCGCCGGGAGAATGAAGGTCCCGAACAGACCGCCGCCCATCCAGTTCATGCCGTAGGAGATCCACTCCAAAAAGGGCAGGCGGTTCTCGTCGAAGATCTCGGCACTCCACTCGGAATCGAGTTCGAAGGGAACCGAATTTCCGCGCTGCAGGATGAGGAATCCCAGGAGCAGGCCGAGCCCGAGCGCTACTCCCCCAGACACGTATGGCCAGAGGTTGGCTACGCGTTTGGCAGACGGGTCGGCCCGGGTGGCCGGATCGATGCGATGTTCAGACATCCGTTAATCATGCCCGGTTTCGTGGCGTCCCGCCCGTTCGCGACGCCCATTGACACGGATGGTCCTGATGTGGTGCCGCGCGAGATGGCAGTTTCGCACCCAACCAACGCGTTCTCGCGCTGGGTGAGTGCGTAACTGCGATCTCGATCAGGCTCGGCCGAGCGCCACCGCTGACCACGACACCGGCGGCAGCGTCACGGTCAGCAGGCCGTCTGCCAGTGAGGTACCCGCGAGCTCACGAAGGCCGACCCGATCCTGGTCGTCGATGGTGTTCTTCGCGTAGACGTCGTCATCGTAGAGAGTCACGGCCTCGGTGATGGCGGATGCCTTCAGCCCGGAGACGTCGATTCTCACCTCGATCGACTCGGTCCGGCTGCGGTTCACCAGGAAGAGGGCGCTCGCGCCCGACTCGTCGTCCACCGTCGCGACGGCATCCACGAGGGGAGCGTCCCCGTGCACCTTCGTCGCATACGTTTTGACATCGACCCGTGGGCGGAGCACCTCGCCGCGAGCAAGCCGCGAGGTTACCGAGAACGGGAAGAATGTGGTCTGGCGCCAGGATGCTCCGCCGGGCTCCGTCATGATCGGCGCGATCACGTTGACGAGCTGGGCGAGCGACGCCGACCGGACACGGTCGTGGTTTTTCAGGAGGGTGATGAGCAGGTTGCCGAGCACAACGGCATCCGCGACCGAATAGACGTCCTCGAGCTGGCGGGGCGCGAACGGCCATTCCGTACTGACCTCGTCGGAGGCCTGGTGCTCGTCGAGGTACCAGATGTTCCACTCGTCGAAGGAGAGCTGGATCTTCTTCGTGCTGCGGAGTTTGTTTCCCACGTGATCCGCTGTGGCGACCACGGTCTCGATGAAGTACTGCATGTCGAGCGACGACGCCAGGAAGGAGTCGAGGTCACCGCCACGCTCCTGGTAGTAGGCGTGGCAGGAGATGTAGTCGACGTGCTCGTAGCTGTGCTCGAGTACGGTGCGTTCCCAGTCACCGAAGGTCGGCATGCCGGAGCCACTCGAGCCGCAGACCACGAGTTCGAGCGTCTTGTCAGCGGCTTTCATCGCCTGCGCGGTGCGGGCGGCGAGCTTGCCGTAGTCGTCAGCGGTCATGTAGCCCGTCTGCCACGGTCCGTCCATCTCGTTGCCGAGGCACCACATCCGGATGTCGTGGGGTTTAGGGGAGCCGTTCGCAATCCGCTGGTCGCTGAGCGCGGTTCCGGACGGGTGGTTCGCGTACTCGAGCAGGTCGAGGGCAGCCTCGATTCCGCGGGTGCCGAGGTTGACGGCCATCATCAGCTCGGAGCCGGTGAGCGCGCACCAGCGGGCGAACTCGTCGGTACCGACCTGGTTTGATTCGAGCGCGTGCCAGGCGAGGTCGCGGCGGACCGGGCGATTCTCCCGTGGTCCCACACCGTCCTCCCAGCGGTAGCCGGAGACGAAGTTGCCGCCGGGGTACCTGACGGTGGTCGTACCGAGCTCTGTAACGAGCTCGACGACGTCGAGGCGAAAGCCGTCCTCGTTCGCGGTCGGATGCCCCGGCTCGTAAATGCCGTCATAGACGCAACGACCGAGATGCTCGACGAATGAGCCGAAGATCCGGCGGTTGAGTGGGGCAACGACGGCAGTGCGGTCGATGGCGATGGATGCGGTGGTCACGCAGGGTTCCTTGTCGTCGGGGGTCCGAACCAAATTTACAACGTTAGAAACGTTGGCACGGGAATCGAGAGCCGTCAAGAACGCGGCCCGCGGGAACAAGGGCGGATGCGCGAGGGCATCACCCGCGGACGAGCGCATCAGGTGCGCCGGGAGTTGTCGACCGGAAGTGGAGTTTTCGCGGCACTCAGCCCGCGGTCGACTCCCGCTCCACGATGGCGAAGTCAGCGAGATATCGCTGCGGCGCGCGCTGCTCGTCGCGATTGGCGATGCGTTCGACGAGCATCCGCACCGCCGTCTCAGCGATCTCGTCGCGGCCCGGGTCCACGGTCGACAGCGTGGGAAGTGAATATTTGGTCTCGTCGAGACCGTCGAATCCGATCACCGCGACATCCTGTGGGATCCTCCGCCCGGCCTCCTGCAGAACCCGGACCGCGCCGAGCGCGAGGGTGTCGTTGAGCCCGAAGACGGCATCGAATTCGACGCCCGAGTCGAGGAGCGCGCGCATCGCCTCCGCGCCATCGACGCGGTGCCACCGCCCCACATTCCTGACCAGCGATCGGTCGAACGGCAGACCGGCCTCAGCGAGGGCCTCACGGTAACCCTGCAGCCGCAGCGCCCCCGATCCGACGGGCTCACCCTCGTGCGCACCGATCACCGCGATCCGCCGGCGTCCGCGAGCGATCAGGTGGGCCGTCGCGGCCCTCGCTGCCTCGACGTTCTTCATGGTGACGTGGTCGGTCGGGCCGTCGAAGATACGCTCACCGAGGAGCACGAGCGGATACGGCACGTGAGCAGGCCCGCGTCCTCCGAGCCCATCCCGAGCGGGCTGAAAATCAACCCGTCTGTGAGCTGGAGCCGGGCGCTGGAGAGCATCGCAATCTCGCGGTCACGGTCACCCCCGCCGGTCTGCTCGACCAGGACGACAAGTTTGTGTCTTTCGGCCGCGCGGATGACGGCATCCGCCAGTTCGCCGAAGTAACTCAGGCTGAGCTCAGGGAGGGCGAGCCCGATGACACCCGAGCGCCCTGAGCGAAGGCTCCTGGCTGAGATATTGGGCGTGTAACCGAGCGCCTCAATCGCAGCCTCGACGCGCTCGCGTGTCGATGGCTTGATGTGCTCATAGTCGTTGACGACGTTGGACACGGTCTTGATCGACACTCCGGCCAGCAGGGCAACGTCGTGCAGGGTCACTGCCACCGGGATCCCACCTTTCGCCTGCCGCACCGAAAACACCGCTCGCGCCATTGCCTCCACGAACGAATCTACAACGTTGCAGCGCCGACGGTCGTCGTCTCCGAGCCTTCCGCCCGCAGGCTGTCGTCCCGCGCGAGATGGCAGTTTCGCACTCAACCAACGCGTTCTCGCGCTGGGTGAGTGCGTAACTGCGATCTCGGCCAAGGATGCGGCCGCGCTGTCGTCCTAGCCGACGAGCGCTGGTACCCGCTTCGGCTGGACGATCAGCCAGATCGCGCCGATGGATACGAGCGAGGTTGCGAGCATCACCGATCCCATGGGGATCGCGCTGTCGATGCCGAGCCAGCCGACGATCGGCGAGATCAGGCCGGCCAGACCGAAGTTGAAGGCCCCGAGGAGTGACGCAGCCGTGCCGGCTTCTCGACCATGGTTGACGAGAGCGAGGACCTGGACGGCCGGGAACCCGAAACCGGCGGCGGTGATGAAGAAGAACAGCGGCACGAGAATGCCGATCAGCCCGGCATCCGCCACCCCCAGCAGCACGATGGCCAGCGCCATGAGAGCCTGCACGAAAGTGGTGACAGCGAGGATCCACTGCGGACCGTACCGGCGCATCAGGCGCGAGGAAATCTGCACACCGAGGACGATACCCAGCGAGTTCACCGCGAAGAGGAGTCCGTATTGCTGGGGGTCGAGATCGTAGACATCCTGGAACAGGAAGGACGACGCCGACAGATAGGCGAAGAGTCCGGAGAAGCTCATTCCGCCGATCACGGCGACGCCGACGAAGACTCGGTCGCTGAACACCGAACGGTAGCGGTCGCGCACGGTCGTGTGGCCGGGCAGGGCACGACGCGCGGGGGGCAGGGTCTCGACGATGAACACCGACACCGCGATCACGATCACGATGCCGTAGAGGGCCAGGAAGACGAACAGCCCGCGCCAGTCCACGAACAAGAGCAGCTGCGACCCGATCACCGGCGCGAGGATCGGGGCGAGCCCGCTGACCAGCGCCAGCCGGGACAGCATCCGAACCAGGGGCCGACCGCCAAACATGTCGCGGACCATGGCCATCGCCACAACGCCGCCGGCCGCCGCGCCTGCGCCCTGCAGCACCCGGAACGCACTGAGCCAGACGATGTCGGGCGAGAGTGTGACGCCGATGCTCGCGGCGACGTGCACGCTGGTGGCGAGGATGAGCGGAAGCCGACGACCCACCTTGTCACTCCACGGCCCCATGAACAGTTGTCCGATGGCGAAGCCGAGAGTCGTCCCGGTGAGGGTCAGCTGGATCAGCGCGGCCGAGACATTCAGGTCGTCCTCGAGCGCGGGGAAGGCCGGCAGGTACAGGTCAACCGTGAATGGGCCGAGGGCGGTGAGGGATCCGAGCACAAGAATGTAGACGAGCCTCTGCCTGCGGGAGAGGGAATCGCCTGGATGCAGAACGGTAGTCACGAAATGAAGTCCTCGATAGGAAGCGGCGCGGCGCCGCGGATGCCACGGGCGAAACTGCCGGTGCCCTGACGGTAACCACGAGGCTGAGTCGCGATATTCCCGCCAGGCGAAACTTCATCGAATCGATTCGAGGCCGGCGGTTCAGGATAGCAGCGGCACGCTCGACCGGGACAAATGTCGTCACCGGACGCTCGACAGGACCGAAGCCGCGACGGCGGGCGGCCGCCTCCTGTCGAGAGGTCGAATCAGTCCTTGCCAGCGCCGGCGACGTGTGCCGGGTCGGCGATGAGGGACTCGAACACCAGCTCGGCCGCGCCGATGAGGAGCAGATCCGCGCCGAGTGTGGCCCTGACGATCCTGACCTCACCGAAAGACGCAGCGAGGGTCTGGCCCTCGACCAACCGGTCGAGCAGGTCGGGGTCGACCGCGTAGATCGAGCCGAGGAATCCGCCGAGCACCACCAGTTCCGGATTGAGCACGTTGATCGCGTTGCGCAGCGCGACGCTGAGGATCGCGAGCTGTCGCCTGACCTCGGTCGTCACGGCCGGCAGCTCCGATTCCAGCAGCGCACGCTCGAGCTGGGCAGGATCTGCTGACTTCAGCCCCAGCAGGTCGAGCAGCCGTCCGCGGTTGACCTCGTCCTCGAGCGCGCCACCGGTCGACGGCTGGTCGGGACCGTCAGGGGCGGTGACGAGGTTGTGCCCGAACTCCCCGGCGTACCCGCCGACCCCGCCGAGCGGCATCCCGTTGGCGATCACGCCGCCACCGATGCCGCTGGCCCCTCCGTTGAGGTAGATCAGGTCGCGGACATCCCGCCCCACACCGAAGATCTGCTCGGCCAGCGCACCGAGGCTGGCATCATTCGCCGCCACGGTCGGAAAGCCGGTGGCTTCGGCGAGCAGGGAGGCGACCGGCTCGTCGACCCAGCCGAGGTGCGGCGCGAGCCGGACCAGTCCGTCCGAGCGCACCAGCCCCGGCACGGCCACCCCGACCCCGACGATGACGACGGATGCCGGCAGCGCCGCACGCAGGTCGGCTATCAGCCCCGCGGTCACCCGCACGGTCTCAGCTACATCGAGGGGGGCGTCGAGGTCGTGGCGCACCTGCGACACCACCTCGCCGTGCATGCGGACGACACCGACGGTGATGGCATCCTGTTCGGGGTTCACCGCGAAGGCGACACACTCCGGGTGCGGCTGAACGACCGGGGATGGCCGTCCGACGCTGCGCGTTCCTCCCGGCTCGACCTCGACGACGAGCCGGAGTGACGCGAGTTCACCGACGAGCGCTGCGACGGTCGACCGGTTCAGCCCGGTCTCCCTGGTCAGCTTCGACCGCGAGACGGCACCGTCGCGGTGCACCAGCCCGAGGATCCTCGAGAGGTTGTAGCGGCGCACGGTGTCGAGGTTGGTGCCGCGGTTGTTCACTGTCAGCTCGGATTTCTGTGGCTCCTGGCGGGTCTCGCGTACCAGGGCTCACTGTCTGGGGGCAGGCTCTCACGGGCATCAGTGCCCACACGAACGATACCGAAGGTCGTGGTCGCCCGCCCGCAGGTACCGGCGTGGGGTCCTCCGCTGAAGCGAACCAGCGCCGCCTCGCTAGGGTAAACAGATATTTCCTGCCCCGCCGAACGAGAGCGCATCCATGTACGTCGACATGCCCGAGTCAGACCTCACCGACTACCGCAGCAGCCAGACCGACCCGCACGACTTCGACGCGTTCTGGGACGCAAGCATCGCCGCGGCCCGCGCCGCGGCATCCGACGTCGTCATCGAATCGGTGGAGTCAGGGCTGACGACCATCGACGTGTTCGATGTGACCTTCACCGGCTGGGATGGCCAGCCGGTGAAGGCGTGGCTGCGCGTGCCGAAGGGCGCGACCGGACCCCTTCCTGCGGTTGTGCAGTACGTCGGATACGGCGGTGGACGCGGCCATCACCTCGAGAACCTGCTCTGGGCGTCATCCGGATTCGTGAGTTTCCAGATGGATACCCGCGGCCAGGGCAGTGTGTGGTCCCGCGGTGACACCCCGGACCCGGCCGGCTCGGCACCGCAGGGGCCCGGCGTGATGACGAAGGGCATCGAGAGCCGTGAGACGTACTACTACCGGCGGGTGTTCACCGATGCGGTCCGGGCGATCGACACGGTGCGCGAACTCCCGATGGTCGACCCGACGCGGGTGTCGGTCTTCGGCCAGAGCCAGGGTGGCGGCATCGCCCTGGCGGTTGCCGGCCTTGTCCCTGGCCTGGCCGCCATCGCGCCCTGTGTGCCTTTCCTCTGCGATTTCCCGCGCGCGACGGTCATCACCGACGCCTTCCCCTACCGCGAGATCCGCGATTTCCTGGCTGTCCACCGCGACAAAACCGACACCGTTGCCGGGGTGCTGCCCTATTTTGACGGCGTGAACTTCGCGCGGCGCGCCCAGGCCCCGGCGCTGTTCTCGGCGAGCCTGATGGATGCCGTCTGCCCCCCATCCACGATCTTCGGTGCCTACAACCTGTACGGCGGCGAAAAGTCCCTGTCGCTCTGGCAATACAACGGGCACGAGGGTGGCGGCATCATCGACGAGCAGCGCGCGATCGCGTTCTTCCGCGAGGTCGATGCGCGACGCTGACGCCCCGCTCGCCGAACACCCGCCCGCCGACCGAGCACCAGACCACAAATGCAGGAGTGACGCCCAAAATCAGGAGAACCCGGGCGACACGCCGTCCGAACGCACCGGACGCGCGGCGTGTCGCACAGATTTCCTGAATTTGTGGTCTCTCCCGCGAGGGATGCCGGGGTCGGGATTGAGAAAGTTCGGATGCTCGGGGTAGCCAACGCGGCAATCATGTAATATGTTTGAATAGCCAACAAATCATCAACGACGCTGAATCGGAGCACGTTCCATGTCACTCACCCCCACCCGCGAAGACAAATTCTCGTTCGGGCTCTGGACGATCGGCTACAACGGAGCCGACCCCTTCGGCGGCCCGACCCGCGCTCCCCTCGACGTCGTGCACGGGGTCGAGAAGATCTCAGAGCTCGGCGCGTACGGCCTCACCTTCCACGACGACGACCTCTTCGCCTTCGGATCGACGGATGCTGAGCGCCAGAAGCAGATCGACCGCCTCAAGCAGGCCCTCGCCGACACAGGCATCATCGTGCCAATGGTCACCACCAACCTCTTCAGCGCCCCCGTCTTCAAGGACGGCGGCTTCACCTCGAACGACCGAGCCGTGCGCCGGTTCGCGCTCCGCAAGGTGCTGCGGAACATCGACCTCGCCGCTGAACTCGGTGCCAAGACCTTCGTCATGTGGGGTGGCCGCGAGGGTGCCGAGTATGACGCCGCCAAAGACATCCGCCAGGCCCTCGAGCGCTACCGCGAAGCCGTCAACCTGCTCGGCGACTACGTCACCGACAAGGGGTACGACATCCGATTCGCGATCGAGCCCAAGCCGAACGAGCCGCGCGGAGACATCCTGCTGCCGACCGTCGGACACGCGATGGCGTTCATCAACACCCTCGAGCGCCCCGAACTCGTCGGCGTGAACCCCGAGGTCGGCCACGAGCAGATGGCCGGGCTGAACTTCACCGCCGGGATCGCGCAGGCGCTGTACCAGGACAAACTGTTCCACATCGACCTCAACGGCCAGCGTGGAATCAAGTACGACCAGGACCTCGTCTTCGGCCACGGCGACCTGCAGAACGCGTTCTCGCTCGTCGACCTGCTCGAAAACGGCGGCCCGAACGGCGGACCGTCCTACGACGGCCCGCGTCACTTCGACTACAAGCCGAGCCGCACCGAAGACGAGACCGGCGTCTGGGAGTCGGCCGCAGCGAACATGCGCACCTACCTCCTGCTCAAGGAGCGGGCCGCCTCGTTCCGCGCAGACCCCGAGGTGCAGGAAGCACTCGCCGCTTCGCGTGTCGATGAGCTCACCACCACCACGCTCGGTGAGGGCGAAAGCTACGACGACTTCCTCGCCGACCGCTCCGCCTATGAGGACTTCGACTCTGACGCCTACTTCAACGGCAAGGGCTTCGGCTTTGTCCGTCTGCAGCAGCTCGCTCTCGAGCACCTGCTCGGCGCCCGCTAGAGTTCCACAAACCGGGCGGAGGCCCTGACGGATTGGCGAGCACCATCCGTCAGGGCCTGCGCTCTTTACCGATCTACCCCGAAAGGCCTCATGACCCTCGTCGCCGGCATCGATTCATCGACCCAGAGCTGCAAAATCGTCGTCACGGATGCCGACACCGGCGCGATCGTGCGCCAGGGCCGCGCGTCGCATCCGGCCGGCACGGAGGTGCCGCCTTCCGCCTGGTGGGATGCCCTCCAGCTCGCGCTCGCTGACGCTGGCGGCCTGGACGACGTGGCGGCGATCTCGGTCGGCGGACAGCAGCACGGCATGGTCGTGCTGGATGCCGATGGCCGCGTCATCCGAGATGCCCTGCTCTGGAACGACACCCGCAGCGCACAGGCCGCCAGGGACCTCATCGCCGAAGTGGGCGCGAGCGAATACGCCGACCGACTCGGCGTGGTACCCGTCGCGTCGTTCACCGCTTCGAAGCTCCGCTGGCTTCGCGACACAGAACCGGAGAACGCTGCCCGGGTCGCCGCCGTCGCCCTGCCGCACGACTGGCTGACCTGGCGCCTGCGCGGTTTCGGTCCCGCAGACGAAGCAGAGCTCGGCCCGGTACTCGAGGAACTCACCACCGATCGCTCAGACGCGTCGGGGACCGCGTACTGGTCTGCCGTCACCGGCGAGTACGACCTCGATCTCTTCGAACGCGCCCTCGGCCACTCCGCGCTCCTTCCGCGCGTGCTCGGCCCCGGGGAGCAGGCCGGCGTCACGACCTCTGGAACGGTGGTCGGCCCGGGTGCCGGCGACAACGCGGGCGCCGCGCTTGGACTCGGCGCAGCAGCCGGAGACGTGGTTCTCTCGATCGGAACGAGCGGCACCGTGTTCGCCGTGACCGAGACACCGGCCGCGGATGCCTCCGGCACGGTTGCCGGGTTCGCCGACGCGTCAGGCCTGTTCCTGCCCCTCGTCGCCACCCTCAACGCAGCGCGCATCCTCGATTCGATCGCCGCGCTTCTCGGGGTCAGCCACGACGAACTCGGCACGCTCGCCCTCGGTGCCGAACCCGGCGCGAACGGGCTCGTCCTGCAGCCCTACTTCGAGGGCGAGCGCACCCCGAACCTGCCGGACGCCACCGCGACGCTTTTCGGCATGACCCTCGGATCGACCACCCGCGAAAATCTCGCCAGGGCAGCCATCGAGGGATTGCTCTGCGGCCTGGCGGACGGGCTCGAGGCTGTGCGCGCACAGGGTGTCGATGCCCGTCGGATCCTGATCGTCGGCGGGGCGGCACAGAACCCGGCCGTGCAACAGATCGCCGCGCAGGTCTTCGACGTCCCCGTCGTCATCCCGACCCCCGGTGAATACGTCGCCGCAGGGGCCGCCGCCCAGGCCGCCTGGGCCCTCACCGGTGAACGTCCGGACTGGCCGTTGTCGATCGTGGCCGAACCCGCCGTCGACTTCCGTCCGGTCATCCGCGAGCAGTACCGCGCCCACCGCGCCTGATCGACGCGGGTCGCACCTCACGCGCTAAAGACCAACGCCCCGGCCAGCAGCACCGCGAAGCGGGGCGACCGGCCGGGGCGCGAGGTGAGGCGTTCTACTTCATCGTGCCCTGGCTGACCGAGCCCTGGAGCTGGCGCTGGAAGATCACGTATGCGACGAGCACTGGGACGATCGTGATCACGACCGCGGCGAACAGCGCACCGAAGTCGACCGCGTAGCCGGCAGACGACGCGAAGGACGCCATTCCCTGCGAGAGAACGTAGTTGTCCTTGTTGGTGTTCAACGCCACCGGCAGGAGGAACTGGTTCCACAGGCCGAGGAAGTTGAAGATCGCGACGGATGCCATTCCCGGCTTCGCCATCGGCAGCATGACCTGGAAGAAGGTCCGCCACTCGCCGGCTCCGTCGATGGCAGCGGCCTCCGCGATCTCATCCGGAAGCCCCTTGAAGAAGGAGTACAGGAAGAACACCGTGAACGGCAATGCGAATGCGACGTACGTGAGGATCAGACCGGGCAGCGTGTTCAGCAGCCCGATGTTGCGAAGGACGAAGAACAACGGAACGATCGCGAGGAACACCGGGAAGGTGAGCCCGGCGAGCATCAGGTAGTAGATCGCCCGGCTGCCGAAGAACTTGTAGCGGGCGAGCACGTAGGCACACATCGCTCCAAGCGCCATCACGATGACGAGCGCGAACCCGACGACGATCACGGTGTTGAGGAAGTAGTTGCCGATGCCCTCCTGTGTCCAGGCAGAGACGTAGTTGTCGAAGTCCCAGCTCGCGGGGAGCGAGAACGGCGACGCGAAGATCTCCCTGGTCGTCTTGAAGCTGGTCATCAGGGTCCACAGGAGTGGCAGGATGACGATCAGCGACCAGATGACGAGGGCGGTGTGGGAGAGCACACCGACGGCCTTGTCGCCCGGTGTGTTCTTCGGCTTGCGCGTGAGGACGGGCGGTTTGCGCCGTCCGGTCGACCCGCTCGTTGTGATTGCCTGGGTGGTCATGCTCGGCTCTCCTCATCCTTGCCGCCGGTGAGGCGATTCACGGTGAAGACGATCGCCGCGAAGATCAGGGTGACGATGGCGAGGACCACACCCATGGCACTGGCCTGTCCGAACTCGCCCTTGACGAACGCGGTGCGGAACAGTTGCTGGCTCATCACGAGGGTGGAGTTGTTCGGTCCGCCGCCCGGGTTGAGAGCCTGCATGTAGACGAAGGCATCGAGCGCCATGATCCCGAGGTAGATGTACGCCGTCTGGATATTGTCCCGAATGAGCGGGATGGTGATCGAGAAGGCCGTCCGCGCACGCCCGGCTCCGTCGATACGCGCTGCCTCGTAGGTCTCGGCTGGAACGCCCTTGATCGCCGCGACGAAGAGGACCATGTAGAAGCCGACGAACCCCCAGACGATGACGAAGATCGTCGCGCCCATCGCGGTCTGTTCGTCGCCGAGCCACGGGAACGATTCGAACATGTCGAGGCCGACGAGCTGGAGGAGTCCGTTGAGCAGCCCGGCGGGGTTGTAGATCTGGCCCCAGAGGATGCCGGTGATGATCGCCGGAATCACGTAGGGGAAGAACGAAACGACCCGGTAGAAGCTGGAATTGCGGAGCCCACGGATGGGTCCGTGGCTGGGCCCGCCCACGGTCACCAGCGTGGCGAGGATCAGCGCGAGGACGATGGTGACCAGGGGGACGACGATGGCCAGCAGGACGTTGTTCCCGAGGGCCGTCATGAAGATGTCGTCATTGAACAGGCGCACATAGTTTTCGATGCCGATGACAGCCATCTCGGGGCTGAACCCCGACCAGTCCGTCAACGAGTAGAAGACCGCCTGGATGAACGGCCAGATCACGAAGATCAGAAAGATGGCGAGGGGCAGTCCGAGGAAGACCACCATGAACGACACGTAGTCAAATGTGGGTTTGCGCTTCCGCGGCCGGGCAGCCTTGAGGCTGCCCGGCTTTTCAGCGAGTGCGGGAGTGGTCATTTGATTTCGATTTTGTTGACCGAGTCGTCGTCCCTCACCTTGTCGGTGATGGTCTGGAGACCCTTGGTGAGGGTGGCAACATCCGACTTGCCCTCGAGGAACGTGTTCCACAGGACGAGCTGGTCGGCGTTGGTGCCGTACAGGTCGACGAAGCCCCAGGTGAAGATGTCCTCACCGGCAGCGTCGAGCATTTCGGTCTGCGACACGAGAGCGGTCGATCCGAAACCGTCGGCCGGAACGAGGTCCTTGACGATGGTCGGAGCGAGCTTCTCCTTGGCGAAGTTCGTCGCTGCTTCCTTCGACAGCATCGTGCGGAGCAGTTCCTTGCCGCCGGCGACGTTCTTGCCCTGCGACGGGATGATGAACGGCTCGCCTGCTGTGGAGTGCAGCGCTTCCATCGGCATGGCGGAGTTGGATGACACGACAGGGGCTGCGAAGCCCTTCATGGCGAAGCCCTCGGCCGTGTTGTCCTTCATCTCGTTCTCGATCCACGAGCCCGACGGGTAGAGCAGTGCATCCTGGTCGTTGCTCCACTGGGCCTGCGCGGCGGTGAACTGCGTTCCCGATCCACCCGGCTTCATGTAACCGGCAGCGATGATGTCGTGCATCGCGGTGAAGACGCTCTGAACCGCGGGGAGCGACCAGCAGCCTTCCTGCAGGTTCTCCAGGGCGAGGCGCACTTCGTCGCCACCCTCCTTGATTGCCGACTCGATGGCGAGGGTCTGGTAGTAGGTCGCTGCTTCCTTACCGAAGACGAAGAGGTACTTGCCCTTCTCCTTCGCCTTGGCGCCGAGCTCGAGGGCCTCGGCCCAGGTGGTCGGCGGGGTCCAGCCGTTTTCCTCGAACAGGCTCGACGAGTACCAGACACCGTAGACGGTGAGCACGTAGTTGATCGCGGCGAGCTTGCCATCGAAGGTTCCCGGCTTGAGCACTCCGCCGTACAGGGTGTCGCGGATGGTGTCACCCTCGAGGTTCTTCGCGTCGATGACGTCGGTCAGGTCCTCGAGCTGTTCAAGAATCGTGTTCAGGCCGATCGAACCGGCGCCGGAGTTGTCGATGAGGTCAGGCGGGTTGCCACCGACGAAGCGCGGCTGCAGTTCCTGGGCGATCTGGGTGGATGACGCGACCTTGGCGGTCACGCCGTCGTGGTTCTTCTCGAGGAGCTTCGCCGCGAACTCGACGTAGTCGACGCCGTAGCCGCCGTCGAAGATGACCGAGTCGACGGTCGAGTCTGCCGCGATGCCGAACGGGTTCGTCGCTGAAACCGCTCCGCCCGGTGCGGGCGCGCTCGGCCCACCGGTGGCACAGGAGGCGAGGCTCGAACCGAGAGGGATGAGCACCGCTGCGGCAATGGCGCCGCGGAGAACGTTCCTTCGATCCATCTCGATGTTCTTGATGTTTTTCATGGGGTGTACCTTCCGTGTGGTGGTGGAACTGTGTAGGGGGAACAAGTCGTGCTGGGTCAGGCTGAGCGTCGGATTCGGTCGCGATAGAGGTCTTCGAGGGCGGAGTTGTGTTCATCTCCGCCCGGGATGTTTGCGGAGATGTAGAGGGGAGGAACGGTCCCGGCCTCCGCGATTCGGCGGGACACCTCGATGGTGAGCAGCTGGGCGATGAACGCGGATGTGATCGAGGAGATCGCACCGACCCCGATGTCGCCGGGCAGTGACAGCGTGGTGTCTCCGAACGGTGCCAGGTTGTCGAGGACGACGTCGGCGACCTCGCTGAGCCGCTTTCCGCTCGGGTGCTTGGGCTCGACGGCGTTGGTGTGCTCGAGGCTCGTCACCGCGATGACCTTGTGTCCGAGCTCCTTCGCCTTCAGGGCGACACCGACGATGGATCCGTTGACGCCGGAGTTCGAGGCGATGATGAAGACGTCTGCGTCGTTGATCGGCGAAACCCTGAAGAGTTCGTCGACCACGGACGGGTCGCGTTCCAGGCTTGACCCCCCGAGCACGGAGACGTCGCGGCTGCCGTGCAGGACGATGTCGCGCAGTGCCAGGTTGTTCGTGGGGATGAGGCCGCCTGCCCGCCCGGCGATCTCCATCGCGAAGGCCTGGGAGTGGCCGGTGCCGAACGCCTGAACGACGCCACCGGCGTCGAGCGCGGCGACGATGAGGTCGATCGCATCGTTGTACCCGCCGGAGCTGGCTGTGTGCGTGAGCGCGTCGAGGCGACGGGTCGCTTCGGTGAAAAACTGCGGGACGAGGTCAGACATTGGCGATGCTCCCTGATGGAATGGTGCGCGCGCGAGACCGGGCATCGGCTCGCTTTTGCGCGGGGCGGCGGTGTTCTGAGACCGCCATCGCCGACGCGGCGAGTTTCGTGGCGATCTCGGTGAAGTTCAGCTGGGCGACGAAAAGATAGAGAAGATCGAGAACGAAAAGCTGTGAGTGCTTGGCCGACAGGTCGTCCGGCTGCAGGTACAGCTCGGGCGCCGCCGTGATGACGGTGACGTGGGCGATCCCGGCCAGGGGGGATTCCGGGCTGTTGGTCAGCGCAATGGTGAACGCTCCGGAGGACTTCGCCTGCGAGAGCATCTGAATCGTCTCCTCAGTGCGTCCAGTGTTGGAGATCCCGATTGCGACGGCGCCCTTGCTGAGGATCGCCGCGCTCGTGAGCCCACCGTGCACCTCGCCCCAGCTGTGGGCGTTGATGCCGATCCGGTACAGCCGGCTCTGCATCTCAGCCGCCATACCGGCGCTACCGCCGATGCCGTAGATGTCGAGGTGTTTGCAGGTACTGATCGCCTTGGCGATTCCGGACAAGAGCTCGAGGTCGATGAGTTCCGCGGTCGACTGCAGCGAGTGGACGTGCGAGTTGAGGAGTGTGCTGAGCACGCCGCGCGGAGAATCATCCGGGCCGAATCCCCGACCGATATCCTCCTGCCAGGACTGAAGCGCATCGCCGCGTCCGACGTCGCTGGCGACGCCCACCCGGAACTGGACGTAGCCGCTGTATCCGATGAGTCGACAGAACCGGGTAACCGTCGCAGCAGACGTCCCGGCGCGTTCGGCGAGTTCGGTGATCGAGAGCTCGAGGGGAGCGGTGGGATTCTCGAGAAGCACCTCGGCGATTTTCACCATGACGGACGACATCTGTGGCAGGTTTGCCTGAATGCGGTTGGATACACGAACGCCTCCTTCGGTGCTACCCATCGTCGACTTCGTCGTCATCGCTGAAAATCCATTTCACTGGCGTGGAGCTTTGTTGAAAACTATTCTTAGAATGGTGCGCGGTCAACGATGAAGATGTCAAGAATTGGTAACGATGCCCTGGAGAGGGTCACACGATGGTGAAAATGCCCGCCTATCTCGGCGTTGATGCAGGCGGAACAAGTACGCGAGCGGCCCTCGTGACCGCAGATGGAACATGCCTCGGCTACGGCGTCGCCGGGGGAGGCAACCCGATCTCGTCGGGTATCGAGCGTGCGGCAATCGCGGTCGTCGGCGCCACGCAGGCTGCCACCGCAGCCGCGCAGCTGACCCCGCAGGACGTCGGATCCGGGATTCTCGCCATGGCTGGATCCGGAGTGAATCCCGATACCAGCTGGGTGACGAGCGCGCTGGCGGATGGCGGCTTCACCGGGTCGGTCGAGCTGCGCTCTGACCTTCTGGCCATGTTCTTTTCCGGCACCCACGAGCCGGAGGGTTATGCACTGGTCGCCGGCACGGGCTCCGCGGGTATCCGCGTGCGTGGCGGGGTCGTCGACCGTGCTGCGGATGGCCTCGGCTGGCTGATCGGGGACGTGGGGTCCGGTTTTTGGATCGGTCACCGCGTGGTGCGCGACGCCGTCGCGGCGCTCGACGGCAGATCCAGTCCCACGGCGATGACCGACCTGCTGTTGACGGCCCTGGATTTGGACCGGGGCTCCTGGGCCGACCACGACGGGCGACCGGGGGTCCTCCGGCTGCTGACCGACGCCGTGTACCGTCTCCGGCCCGTCGAACTGTCACGATTCGCTCCCCTGGCGTTCGCGGTGCCGGATGACCAGGCCGCCCGAGCCATCCTCTCCGAGGCCGCGGAAGCCCTCGCCCGCCTGTTCGGTGCCGTCGCGGACCCCGATCTCGTCGGTCCCCTCGTGCTCGGCGGGAGCATCCTCGCGCAGAAGAGCGTCGTGGCCGAGGCCGTCGCAGCCGCCGCCGCGGGGTCAGGGCTCGTGTCGGAGACCCGGCAGGTCCCTGACGGGGTGATCGGAGCTGCCGTTCTCACGCTGCAAGCGGCCGGTGTCACCGTCGACGCGACGGTCTTCGACAGGATCAGGATGTCCCTGGCCGATTTGCGCTAGCTCGGCGCGAACTCCGTCCTGAACATCCGGTAGCCGAATGGCTCAAGCGAGAGCCCGTCAATGGCCGCGCCCTCCAGGTCTTCGCCGGAGATATCCAGGTGAACCGTCGTCTCACCGTGATTGATGAGTGTCAGGACGTCGCCGCGCCTCGCTGCTTCCACCGTCGTTGGGAGCCCCGGCAGCAGCGGTTCCACCCCTGCCCGCTCGAGGACGACGTTGACGATGGCTGCCGTCCCCACCGAATCCGGGACCGTCGACAGGTAGTAGGCCAGACCGCGACCGGCCTCGTGAACGGTGAATGCCGGTCGACCATCGAGACGCCCACCCGTGTATGTGCCGATGGCCGTCGCCCCCTCGAGATGGATCTCCTCGGCCAGGAGAGTGCCCGTCACCTCGCCGAACGCCCCGGAGAAGGGCGCCGTCGTCTGGCCCGGTCCGCCGGGGAACGCCAGTGCCCCGAAGTCCTCGAGCCAGATCCCGAGGGTGCCGCCCAGTTGTGTCAGGTATCCGCCGTCACGGAATCGGTCCGCGTCGTCGACGACGTCGCTGAAAGCCGTGACGAGCAGGTGGCCGCCGCGCTCGGCGAACGATCGGAGGTTCGCGGCGCCATCGGCACCGAGCAGGTAGAGGTTCGGGGCGATCACCACGGCGTAGCCGCTCAGGTCGGACTGCGCCCGGACGAAGTCGATCTGCACGTGAGCCGCGTGCACCGCGTTGTACCAGCCCTGCACGAGCGCGAGATAGTCGAGCTGAACCGGGTGATCCGTTGCCTCGATCGCCCACCAGTTCTCCCAGTCGAGCACGATCGCGACCCGAGCGTCGCGCGAAGCGGGCAGCATCGGCAGAGCGGCCAGTTCGGCGCCGAGCCCGACGATCTCCCGCCAGGTCCTCGTCCGCGTCCCCGCGTGGGGAAGCATCGCAGAATGAAATTTCTCCGCGCCGGCCTTCGACTGCCTCCACTGGAAGAAGAGAATGCCGTCGGCTCCCCGCGCGACCGCCTGCATGCTCAGGGCCGCCATCTGGCCTGGAGCCTTGGGGGCATTGCTCGGCCGCCAGTTGAGAGCGCTGGATGACTGTTCCATCAGCAGCCACGGCACGTCCGGTTTCAACGATCGCATCAGGTCCCGACTGAATGCGGCAGCCCGGAAGCTCTCCGGGTCGTTCGGATCCGGGTAGCAATCGTCGGTGATGATGTCGATCTCGTCGGCCCATTGCCAGTAGTTGGTCGGCCTCGATGCGCCGATGAAGTTGGTCGTGATCGGCTGGGTCGCCCCCGCCTCGCGGAGGATCGCCTTCTCCATCAGGTAACACTCCAGCATGGCGTCGGAGGTGAAACGGTGGAAGTCGAGTTCCTGCCCGGGATTGTGGCTGTATGGCGCCTTCCTCGGCGGGAAGACCTCGTCGAATGAGCTGTACCGCTGGGACCAGAAGAAGGTCCCCCACGCGTCATTGAGCGCGTCGATCGAAGCGTAGCGGCGCTCGAGCCATCCACGGAACGCGTCCCGCGCGGCATCCGAATAGTCCACGTCGAGGTGACACCCGAATTCATTGTTGACGTGCCACATCACGACGGCCGGATGCTGCGCGTAGCGTTCCGCGAGCCTCGTCACGAGCTCCGAAGCGAGCCGTCGGTACACCGGAGACGACGGGGCGTACTGCTGGCGGCTTCCGGGCCAGTACGTCGCGCCGTTCTCGTCCTGGGGCAGCGTTTCGGGATACGTTGCAGATGACCCACGGCGGTGGCGATGCCGTCGCGGTGGCGAGGTCGACGGCGATGCCGCCCTCATGGAGCAGGTCGATGACCCTGTCGAGCCACTCGAAGTCGAAGATACCCTCTGCGGGCTGAATCCGTGCCCACGAGAAGATGCCGATACTCACCATGGTGACGCCGGCCGCGCGCATCAGTTCCACGTCCTCCGGCCACACCGATTCCGGCCACTGCTCGGGGTTGTAATCTCCGCCGTAGTGCATCGCTCGAGGACCTTTCATCAGTGAAATCGGGAGGGTGATCGTCCCGGGGGGATCGCCCCGAGAGTCTAGTGTGCTGCGGCGGTCCACAGGCGAGGTGCCGCCACGCTCGACCGCAGAGCGTGGCTGCCGTGGCACAATGGCTCCCACCTCACCCGCCTGTCTGACCGGCACGGGTCGGGCCCGAAAGGCACTGTCATGGATCATCCTCCTCGTACGTCTCCCGTCACGCTGCACGACGTCGCGCGTGAGGCCGGCGTTTCTCTCGCCACCGCGTCGCGCGCTCTGAACGGAAGCGAGCGGAAGGTGAACGAGGCCTACCGCGAGAAGGTCCTTGCCGCCGCAACACGACTGAACTACACCCCCAATCTGTCGGCGCAGGCCGTCGCCAGGGGCGGCACGAACACGGTCGCACTCCTCGTCGCCGACATCGCCGACCCCTACTTCTCCTCCATTGCCGCCGGCGTGATCCGCGCGTCGGAGGAAGCGGGACTCGTCGTGACGATGGCGGTGACAGGGAGGAGCCCTGGTCGCGAACTCGAGCTCGTCCGCGCTCTCAGGGGCCAGCGACCGCGGGTGATGATCCTGGCCGGATCGCGGTCCAGCGCGAGTGACAACGAACAGGCGCTCACCGCCGAGCTGGCGGCATTCGAACAGAACGGGGGACGTGTCGTTTTCATCAGCCAGAATGCGCTCCCGTTCCGTACGGTCGCGATCGACAACATCGACGGTGCGAGGATGCTCGCAGAGGAACTCATCGGCCTCGGCTATCGCCGTTTCGCCGCCATCACCAGCAGCGACGACCTGCTCACCGCCAGGGATCGCCTGCTCGGATTCTCACAGGGCCTGGCAGATCACGGTCTCAGCATGAACGAGGATCATGTCATCCGCACCGAATTCACCAGAGACGGCGGATTCGCGGGCGCCCGACGCCTCGTCGCCCAGGGCATCGACGAGATCGACCTCGTTTTCGCAGCGAGCGATGTGATGGCCGTTGGTGCCATGTCGGCTTTCCGCGAGGCCGGCGTCATCGTGGGCGAAGGGATCGCGGTCGCCGGATTCGACGACATCCCTACCGTCCGCGACATCACGCCTCCGCTCACCACGGTTCGGATTCCCCTCGAAGACATCGGCGAACGGGCACTCTCCCTCGCCCTCGCCGCGGATGCGGATGCCGCGGTTGCGATCGGAAGCACGGTCGTCCTCCGTGAGAGCACTCCGCCCCGCTGAGCACACCCGCAGCCCTCGACGTACGCCGCGCACCGCTCGATCTGTCACCTGGGCTTCGGGCGGCGAGCGCTGTGCTTGCCCAAACGCTCGGTCTTGTCCTACACTCGGGTAAACGCTTTCCCGCGCCGTGACTCGCAGCCGGGGAATCCCCGTCCGCCAGAGGAGAGTGCACACCATGTCAGAGACGACAATCGGAATCATCATGAACGGCGTCTCAGGACGCATGGGCTACCGCCAGCACCTGCTGCGCTCAATCCTCGCCATCCGAGAGCAGGGCGGAGTCCTTCGCGCAGACGGCACCCGTGTGCAGGTCGAGCCGATCCTGGTCGGACGCAACGAGCAGAAACTCAAGGAACTTGCCGACCGACACGGCATCGAGAACTACACCACGAACCTCGATGAGGCCCTCGCCGACGACCGGTGGCAGATCTACGCTGACTTCCTCGTGACCCAGGCCAGGGCCTCCGCGATTCGGAAGGCGATCGCCGCTGGCAAGGCCATCTACACCGAGAAGCCCACCGCGGAGAGCTTCGACGAGGCCCTCGAACTGGCGCGTCTCGCGGAGGAGGCCGGCATCAAGAACGGTGTCGTGCACGACAAGCTGTATCTGCCCGGGCTGCAGAAGCTCAAGCGACTGATCGATTCGGGTTTCTTCGGCCGCATCCTCTCCGTGCGCGGCGAGTTCGGCTACTGGGTCTTCGAAGGGGACTGGCAGGACGCCCAGCGACCGAGCTGGAACTACCGCAAGCAGGATGGCGGCGGCATCATCGTCGACATGTTCCCGCACTGGAATTACGTGCTCGAAAACCTCTTCGGCCGGGTCGAAAGCGTCTACGCCCGCGCCGTCACCCACATCCCGACCCGGGTCGATGAGCGCGGCAATGCGTACGAGGCCACGGCGGACGATGCCGCATACGCGGTCTTCGAGCTCGAGGGCGGCATCATCGCCCAGCTGAACTCGAGCTGGACCGTGCGGGTCAACCGCGAGGAACTCGTCGAATTCCAGGTCGACGGCACCCACGGCAGTGCCGTGGTCGGATTGTTCGGCTGCAAGGTCCAGCCACGCACCGCGACGCCGAAGCCGGTCTGGAACCCCGACCTGGCTGAGACCCACGACTACGACACCGACTGGCTGGAAGTGCCGACAAACGATGTCTTCGAGAATGGCTTCAAGACTCAGTGGGAGGAGTTCATCCTCCATGTCGTCGACGACGCTCCACACTCCTTCGACTTCCTCGCCGGCGCTCGCGGTGTACAGCTCGCCGAGCAGGGCCTGAAAAGCTCCGAGACCGGAGCACGAATCGACCTCGCAGCGGTGAACATTCCGGTTCCGGCATGACCGCCCTCGCCCTCCTCGCCGCGGACGGCACGATCACCACGACGGAGCTCGCCCCGACGCCCACGTTCGAAAAGCCGCGACACGCACTCGAATCGCGGGTCGCCTACGCTGCGGCGCACGTTATTCCGACGCCGTTTGCAGATAACACTCCGGGCCAGCCAGCCGACATCGACTGGGATGCAACCCTGGCCTTTCGTCACCACGTCTGGTCCTGGGGCCTCGGAGTCGCCGACGCCATGGACACGGCCCAGCGCAACATGGGTCTCGACCCCGCGGCCACCCGGGAGCTGATCTCGCGCAGTGCGGTCGAAGCCCGCTCCGTCGGCGGCGCGCTCGTAGTCGGGGTGAATACCGACCACATCGAGGATGAACAGATCTCGCTCGACGCGGTGATCGACGCCTACAAGGAGCAGCTGCACTTCACCGAGGATGCCGGGGCCGGCGTCGTTCTCATGGCCAGCCGCCATCTCGCCAGGGCAGCGCAGTCGGCCGACGACTACCTCCGGGTATACCGGGAGGTGCTCGCCGCTGCGACAACCCCGGTGACGCTGCACTGGCTCGGCGAGGCATTCGACCCGACCCTTGCCGGATACTTCGGTTCGACCGACTTCGAGAAGTCGTCGGCCACGGTGCTGGAGATCATCCGGGAGAATGCCGACAGCATCCGCGGTATCAAGATGAGTCTTCTCGATGCCTCCCACGAGATGTCCGTCCGTTCCCGGCTGCCCAAGTCGGCCACGCTGTTCACCGGCGACGACTTCAACTACGTCGAACTCATTGCCGGCGACGAGACCTCCCACTCCGACGCGCTGCTCGGCGCCTTCGCCGCGGTCGCGCCGAGCGCGTCAGCTGCGATTCAGGCGCTGGACGCCGGGGACGCCGTGCGATACCGACAGATCCTGGGACCCACCGAGGCGCTGTCGCGCCAGATCTTCGCCGCCCCGACCTTCTACTACAAAACCGGCATCGCGTTTCTGGCGTGGCTCAACGGCCATCAGCCGGCCTTCAGCATGGTCGGCGGGTTGCACTCAGCGAGGAGCCTGCCCCACCTGTCCGAGATCGTCCGGCTCGCCAACGCCTCAGGCGCGCTTGAACGACCGGAACTGGCCGCCGCCCGCTGGCACAGCCAGCTCGCCCTGAACGGAATCCACGCATGACCCACCCGCTGCTCTCGCTCAACCAGGCCACGATCAAATACGCGCCGCTGGTCGACGCCCTGCGCGTGACCTCCGATGCGGGGTTCTCCAGTATCGGTCTCTGGCGCGAACCGATCGCCGAGGTGGGCCTTGCCGCGAGTGTGAAACTCATCGACGACTCCGGGCTGAGGATCTCGAGCCTGTGTCGCGGCGGGTTCTTCACGATGCAGGAAGGTCCTGCGCGCCGAGCGGCCATCGACGACAATCGACGAGCCATCGACGAGGCGGCTGCGATCGGCGCACCGACGCTGGTGCTCGTCGCTGGCGGGCTATCCGACGGTTCCCGCGACCTCGCCGGAGCGCGCTCGCTGGTGCGGGATGCCATCGGCGAGCTCGCCGACTATGCGCTGGAGTCCGGGGTCACCCTGGCGATTGAGCCACTGCACCCGATGTACGCCTCCGACCGTGCCGTCATCTCGACCCTCGGGCAGGCGCTCGACATCGCCGAGCAGTTCGATGCCGAATCCGTCGGGGTCATCGTCGATACCTTCCACATCTGGTGGGATCCGCAGGTGCTCGAACAGATCGCACGAGCCGGCGCCACCGGGCGAATCGCCAGCTACCAGGTCTGCGACTGGGCAACACCGATCGCCGCCGATCCCCTCCTCTCACGTCACTACCCGGGCGACGGGGTGATCGATTTTGGCCCGCTCACGCGGGCGGTCGTCGAGACCGGCTATTCGGGCGACATCGAGGTGGAGATTTTCAACCAGGCCATCTGGGATACCGCGTGGGCGCAGGTCGCCAGCCGAACGGCATCCGCATTCGATGCAACAGTCGCCCCACACCTCGGCGCCGCGGGCGGCGTGGTCGAGGGCGTCCCGGGAAGGCCGGCGCGTGTCTAGGCTGGGTCGTATGACGACACCAGCGGATCGCTCGGTCCGGACGGGGATCTGCTCGGTCACCTTCCGTAACCTCGGGATCGACGAGGTCATCGCCCACACCGTGGCATCCGGCCTTGAATCGATCGAGTGGGGCACGGATGTCCATGTGCCCGTCGACGACCTCGACCGGGCAACTCGAACCGGCGAACTGACCCGGGACGCCGGCCTCGTCGTCGCATCGTTGGGCTCCTACTTCCGCTGCACACCGAATGAAGACCTTGGCGGGCTCCTCGCCGCAGCATCCGCCGTCGGTGCGCCACGGCTCCGGGTCTGGGCAGGACGCGTGGGCTCGGCGAGCGCCTCGCCAGCCGAACGGGCGGAGACGACAGCCATCCTTCGCGAGAGCGCTCTCCGCGCCGAGGACCACGGCGTCGAACTGGCCCTCGAGTTCCACGGCGGCACCCTCACCGACACGGGAGAATCCGCGCGGAGGCTGCTGGAAGACGTGGCATCGGACAACCTCTCCACGTACTGGCAGCCCACGGTCGGACTCCCGGATGCTGACGCCCTCGCTGAATTCGAGATGATCGCGCCCTGGGTGTCGACACTGCATGTGTTCTCCTGGTGGCCAGGGGCTGAACGGCTCCCGCTCGACTCACGCTTCGAGCTGTGGTCTCGCGCCCTCGCGTTTGCCGCGACACTCCCCCGTGTCACAGACGCCCTGCTTGAATTCGTGCCGGATGACGACCCGGCGTTGCTGCCGGGCGAGGCCGCGACACTGCGTTCCGTGTGCGGGTGAGCGACCACGTGGGCTGCATCGGAGGACACCGGTGAAAGCGGCGTTCGCCCTGAGCCCGGGCATCCAATTCAAGATGTTCACCCCGACCCAGCTCCGCGAACTGACAGGCCTCGTCTCCATCGACGTCGACCGCGCGCTGACCGACTTCACCACCACACCCGACGTCGAGCTGGCCGGCATCGAGGTCCTCCTCACCGGCTGGGGCGCTCCGCTCCTCGACGAGTCGGCCCTGGAACGGATGCCGTCGCTGACCGCCGCGATCCACACCGCCGGATCGGTGAAGGCACATCTCACACCGGGCGTGTGGGAGCGCGGAATCCGCGTCACCACGGCCGCAGAGGCCAACGCGGTGCCCGTTGCTGAGTTCGCCCTCGCCATGATCCTGCTCGCGGGCAAGAGTACCTTCGGCGTCGCACACGACGCGGCGAACAGGGTGGGCCGGGTCGATCTGATCTCGTCATACCCGAAGATCGGCAATTACCGGTCGACCGTTGGGATCATCGGCGCCTCCCGGATCGGCCGCCGGGTGCTCGAGCTTCTGCGAGCGTTCGACGTCGACGTGCTCGTCCACGACCCATTCCTCTCCCCAGATGGTGCTGCCGCGATGGGTGCCAGCCTCGTCGACCTTCCGACGCTGCTGGCCTCCTCCCGGGTCGTGAGCCTGCATGCGCCGTACACGCCCTCCACCCACCACATGATCTCGGCGAGCGACCTGGCGCTTCTTCGCGACGGCGCGACGATCATCAACACCGCGCGTCCCGGGATCATCGACGATGCAGCACTCGAGGTCGAACTCGTCTCCGGGCGGCTGCATGCCATCCTCGATGTGACCGCCCCTGAGCCCCTCCCGGCCGGACACATCCTCCGGTCCCTCCCCAATGTATTTCTGACGCCGCATCTCGCTGGGGCGGTTGGCAACGAACTCACCAGGCTGGGCGAGAGCGCGCTCGAGGAGATCCGTCGCGTCGTCGCCGGCACTCCGGCCCGTTATCCGGTGACCGCGGAGCAACTGGAATCAATGGCCTGAGCCGGCGCGTCGGATCCCTACTACCATCGACATCACCGTCCGTGAGGGCGACCACCACAAGGAGCACCATCGGTATGACAGCACAACGCACCGCACTCGTCGTTCGCGGCGGCTGGGACGGGCATACGCCCGTCGAAGCCACCGAACTGTATATCCCCTTCCTCGAATCGCATGGGTTCACCGTCCGGGTCGAGGAGTCTACGGCGGTGTATGCGGATGCAGCGGCGATGGAATCCCTCGACCTCATCCTCCAGTGCGTGACGATGTCGACGATCGAGCGCGAGCAGCTCGCCGGCCTGACCGCAGCGGTGCGCGCCGGAACCGGCCTGGCCGGATGGCACGGCGGGATCGCTGACTCCTTCCGTGCGTCGAGCGACTACCTTCACCTCATCGGCGGCCAGTTCGCGTGCCACCCGGGCAAACCCGAAGCTGAGCAGGTCGGCAGCGAGACCGACAACTTCGTTCGGTACACGGTGGCGATGACCGAGGCGGGGCGACAGCATCCGATCACCGGGGACGTCGCCGATTTCGAGCTCGAGACGGAGCAGTACTGGGTGCTGTCGGACGACCTCAACGACGTTCTTGCCACAACGACCCAGCGGGTGCGCGAGGGTGACCCGTGGCATCGGGAGGTCACTTCGCCGGCGATCTGGACCCGACAGTGGGGCGACGGGCGGATCTTCGTGGCGACGCCCGGCCACAGCGTCGACGTACTGCAGGATACGAACGTCCGCACGATCGTCGAGAGGGGGCTGCTGTGGGCAAGCCGCTGAACCTGGGCATCATCGGGGTCGGGGCGATCTCCGCCCAATACCTGGCGAACCTTCCCCAACTGTCCCAGCTGAACCTCGTCGCGGTCGCTGACCTCGACCTCACCCGTGCGCAGGCTGTCGCCGACGAACACGGGGTCCGGGCGTGTTCGGTCGACGATCTGCTCGCCGACCCGGCCGTGGACACCGTCCTCAACCTGACGATCCCCGCCGCGCACGCGCCGATCGCGCTTCGTGCCATCGCCGCAGGCAAGAACGTGTACGGAGAAAAACCCCTCGCCGTCACGACGGCCGAAGCCCGCGATGTCCTGGCCGCCGCCGAGGAGGCCGGAGTCCTGGTGGGATGCGCGCCGGATACGGTTCTCGGCACCGGCATCCAGACCGCGAGACAGGCCATCGACGACGGCCTCATCGGCACCCCCGTCGCTGCCACCGCCACGATGGTCACGCCGGGTCACGAGCGCTGGCATCCGAACCCGGACTTCTACTACACCGCAGGCGGGGGACCGCTTCTCGACATGGGGCCGTACTACGTCTCAGCGCTCGTCACGCTGCTGGGGCCGGTCGCGAGTGTTGTCGGCGTCGCGAGCCACCTGCGCGACACCCGCACGATCGGTTCGGGGCCGCGGGCAGGCGAAAGCGTTCCGGTGTCGATCGACACGCATGTCACCGGCATCCTCACTCACTCGTCCGGCGCCATCTCGACGCTGCTCATGAGCTTCGATGCCGTGGCGACCCTCGCAGCGCCGATCGAGGTGCACGGTGATGCCGGCAGCCTGGCGGTGCCAGACCCCAACATGTTCGATGGAGCGGTGAAGCACTTCCCGCTCGACGGTGACGGCTGGACCGAGCTTCCCGTGAGCGCAGGATACCGGGACAGCGGCCGCGGGTTCGGCCTGGCCGACCTCGCGGACACTCCTGCGGGCTCCGAACCACGTGCCGGCGGACGGCTCGCGTTCCACGTGCTCGATGTGCTCGAGTCGGTTCTGCGATCGGCAGAAACGGGTCGAGCGGAAGTCATCGGCAGCACCGTCGAGCGTCCCCCAGTGGTTCCGCTGGGCTGAGTACTGCGTCGGGCCGCGAGCGCATCACCTCCGGTCGAGAACCCCCGGAACGCCGGGAGTTCTCGACCGCAACGGATGCTCTCGGCGCTTCACGCGGTCGCGCGAGACCCCTATCGGGCGCAAGGCCCGGCGACTACCATGCGGGGCATGAGGCCACTACATCTTGTCGCCTGCGCCGCGATGGTGATCGTCCTCGCCGGGTGTACCCCATCAGCGCCGGAGCCGGGTCCGAGCGCGACAGCCAGCCCGTCGGATTCACCGTCGACGCCCACTCCCACTCTCTCCCTGAGTCGCTGACGATCGTCGGATGCGAAACCCTGCTGCCGATCGAGGACGCTCGCGCTGCGTTTGCCGACTCGACCGAGTTCCTCGGCGAGCGACCTCCGACCGAATCCGGCGGATGGTTCCCCCTCGCTGAGATCGACAGCACGCTCGCAGCGTCGGAACAGGCGCGAGCGTGCACGTGGGGGATTCCGGATTCCGACGGCGCATTCACGGTGCATGTGGCTGAGGTGACGCCCGAGCAGCGCACGAGTCTTGAGGCCGCGCTGACCGCTGAGGGCTTTTCGGACGTGACCATGGGCACCGTCACGGGGTACGACCTGAGCGGCGAAAACGAGGTCTTCACGATCGCCGCGACACACCTGTTCACGGGCGACGTGTGGATCATGGCGAACGCGCACACCCTCAGCACGACCGGACAGGTGGCCGCCGCCGTGCTCGACGCTCTGCGAACCGCGAACCCGACCCTCGGTCTCTGAACGCCGGGACGATCCGGTTACGCCGGTCGCCCGTGGCCAACTTCAGGTATGCGCCGCGCCTTTGCTAGTGTCGAAGGGTTCGAGGTCATTGTCCCTCGCCGCAAACCGTTCGCGCATGAGCACCCGTACCGGGAGCCGCCGTTCGTTGCAGGCAGTGAGGCGGCAGACCCAGGGCGTCGGCGTAAGGCCGACGCAGTGCCCGAAATCACCCGGTCGTCTGTGAGACCCGCGGACCGGCGGTGAATTCCCGACCGGGGTTCGGCGCGCGTGAAATGAGGCGGAGCCTGCCCACAATCGGCTCCGCACTCGACCAACGAGAGGACGCCGATGGAAATCGAAATGCAGCAACTGGGGGCGCCGATCATCATCGCCCTTCTCATCGTGTTCTTCGGGGGCACCATGATCATGTCGATCGTGATCGGCAAGAAGAAGGAAAACGCCGACGGATACATGACGGCAGGCAATAAGATCGGCTTCGGCATTTCAGCCGCATCGATGACGGCGACCTGGATCTGGGCCGCATCGATGTACGCGTCCGCGACATCCGGATACACCTATGGTCTCTCCGGGCCCATCCACTACGGGCTGTGGGGCGCCCTGATGATCCTGTTCATCTACCCGTTCGGTCGTCGCATCCGTGCCGTTGCGCCGCGCGCCCACACCCTCGCCGAGGTCATGCGCGCACGGCACGGCCGCTCCAGCCAGCTCATGCTCGCCGGATCCAACGTGCTCGGCAGCGTGATCAGCCTCACCTCGAACTTCATCGCCGGTGGCGCGCTCATCTCGATGCTGTCCCCGTTCAGCTTCGGCCAGGGCATCCTGTTCGTCGCCGGTGGAGTGCTGCTCTACACACTGTGGTCGGGCTTCCGCGCCTCAGTGCTCACGGACTTCGCGCAGGTCGTCGCCATGCTCGGAGCCGTCGTCATCATCGTGCCGATCGTGTTCTTCGCCTCGGGCGGAACGGACATGATCGCGGCGGGCGCAGCCAACCTCACGCCCGAGCAGTCGAACTTCTTCTCTTCAGATGCGTTCCTCAATCAGGGCGCTCCGTACATCGCCGCGGTGCTCGCGTATGCGATCGGAAACCAAACCATTGCGCAACGCCTCTTCGCGGTGCGTGAAGACCTGATCAAACCGACGTTCATCACCGCGACGATCGGCTACGGCGCGACCATCATCGGTGTCGGCATGCTCGGCGTCATGGCGCTCTACCTGGGAATCGAGCCGCTCAACGGCGACACGAACAACCTGATCCCGCAGATGGCCAGCACGTTCCTCGGGCCGGTCCTGCTCGGAGTGCTGTTCATCATGATCATCGGTGCGCTGTCGTCCACGGCGGACTCGGACCTGTCGGCGCTCTCGTCGATCATGATGGCGGATGTCTATGGCCAGAACATCGCGAAGAAAGGCCAGGCGAACCCGAAGACGATGCTGCTCGTCGGCCGGATCACGATGATCGTCGCGACGGGAGCGGCGCTGTTCTTTGCGACGAGTCAGTTCAATATCCTCGACCTGCTCGTCTTCGTCGGCGCGCTATGGGGTGCCCTCGTGTTCCCCGTGATCGCCAGCTTCTACTGGAAGAAGGTCACCAACGCGGCATTCACCGTGTCGGTGATCGTTGCACTCATCGTCTTCCTCGTGGTGCGATTCGAGTGGATCCCACTCGTCGGGGCGTTCGGCATCGCCATCGACGTGCTCAGCGTCGTCGGCATCGGCGTCGTGCTCGGGATCATGGCGTTCGGCTTCTTCGGCCAACGGGTCGGCATGATTGTCGGGCTCGTTGCTGCCCTGGGGTCTGCCCCGTTCGTCATCGGATTCCTCCACGGGTACGCCGTGCTCAGCGGTTCCCTCGTCGCCTACGCGGTGAGTACCGTCATCTGCTTCCTCATGTCGTTCCGCAGTTCGCAGAACTTCGACTTCGACTGTGATCAAGGACCGCACGGGCGACTTCGATCCCGGAACGACCGAGGCACCGTCCTCCGCTGTCGACCCCGACCCCGCACCCGCCGTTCGCTAGGAGACCCCCATGGCTATTCTCATCACCATCTACGTTCTCGTCTGGCCGATCATCGTCGCCGGTGTGCTTGCCGTACTCGTTCGCGCGTTCCTGAAGGACTGGCGTCAGGCGCGGGCGGAGGGCCGCAACATCATTTAGCCCGCGAGTGCATCACTTCCGGTCGAGAACAGCCGGCGCGCCGGGTGTTCTCGACCGGAACGGATGCCCTCGGCGCAATCGGGACGCGCCGGGCAGCGCCTACGCCCCGGCGTCGACCGACCGCGCGAGGGACGCTCCCGCTTCACGCAACCAGTGCACGGTGTCGGCCATCGCGGCATCCGAGCTGCCCGCAAGGTCGGTGAGCGACACCGCGTGCGCGAACCCAGCGGGCTCCGCGGTGATCGCTCCGGCGACGAGCAGGGGCGATGCACCGGCCTGCTCGGCGAGCGACCGCACATACGACGGAACCTTACCCGCGTCGGACTGCCCGTCGAACCGCCCCTCTCCCGTGATCACGATGTCAGCGGATGCCACCGTCTCTGGCGCGTGCATCACCTCACCGACCGCTTCTGCCCCGGCCGCGATCGTCGCACCCCAGGCCAGGAGCGCGAGTCCGGTTCCCCCGGCGGCTCCGGCACCTGCCGTTGTCGGGTCAGCACCCAGGACCGCGGCCAGCCGCGTGAGTCCGGCGTCGAGTTCTGCCACCTGGGCCTCGCTCGCGCCCTTCTGCGGGCCGAACACCGCAGCGGCACCCGCCGGCCCGAGCAGCGGATTGGTCACGTCGCTGAGAATCGTGGCGCCACCGGCGGGGACAACTCGAAGTGCTGTCGTGCCGATTGCCGCCACCGCCGCGAGGCCGCGTCCGCCAGGAACGACCGGCCGACCAGCGGTGTCGGTGAACTCGGCGCCCAGGGCGGCGAGGGCTCCGGCACCGCCGTCGGTGGAGGAGCTTCCTCCGATCGCGAGGTAGAGCCGGTCGACCCCGGAGTCGATGGCCGCGACGATCGCCTCGCCGAAGCCGATCGTGTGTGCGTCGAGAGGCTGAAGCGGGTCGAGCAGGGTGATGCCGCTCGTCGTGGCGAGCTCGATCACACCGGAATTGTCCGGCAGCAGGATCCAGCTCGCGTCGACCGGTCGCCCGTCCGGGCCGGTGACCGAGACCGGCATCCGTTTCGCATCGGGAACAGCGAGCTCGAACGCGTCGAGGGTTCCCTCGCCGCCGTCGGCCAGCGGCATCCGGATCACCGTATCCCCGGGGCGGATGGAGAGCCACCCCTCGGCGAGCGCGGCCGTCACCTCGGTCGCGGTCGCTGTGCCTTTAAAGGAGTCAGGCGCGATCGCCACTGTGAGGTCGGTCATGCACCCAACACTGCCAGAAAGGCGGCGACGGGTGACGCCCAACAGGAAGAATCGACACCGAATGACGCTCAACAGGATGATCCGACCCCGTATGACCGTGACGTCCTGTTGGGCGGATGCTGCAGTTCTTAGAAGCCCTGCGCCAGGCGGTAGTACGCGTTGTTCCAGCGCACCTCGCGGGAGAAGCCGTCGAGCGTAGTGTCGTTGTCGATGACGAGCAACTCGGTCTTCGCGATCTCGGCGAAGTCCCGGAAGACATCAAGACCGACCGCCGTCGACATCACCGTGTGGTGTGCTGCACCAGCGGTCAGCCAGGCGGCTGCCGAGACGGAGAACGACGGCTGCGGCTTCCAGACCGCACGGCCCACCGGGAGATTCGGCAGGGCCTCGGCCGGCTCGATGACGTCGACGACATTCGCCACGAGGCGGAACCTGTCGCGCATGTCGCTCATCGCGACGACCACGGCGGTACCCGGGTCGGCGTTGAAGACGAGGCGAACCGGGTCGTCCTTGCCGCCGATGCCGAGCGGGTGGATCTCGAGCGTCGGCTTCCCCGAGGTGAGACCGGGGCTGACCTCCAGCATGTGGGCGCCGAGGATCTGCTCCTCTCCCGGTACGAGGTGGTAGGTGTAGTCCTCCATCAGTGACGCTCCGCCCGGGAGGCCCGCTCCCATGACGGATGCCGCGCGCACGAGAATGGCCGTCTTCCAGTCGCCCTCGGCACCGAAGCCGTAGCCCTCGGCCATCAGCCGCTGGACCGCGAGACCGGGGAGCTGCGTGAGCGAGCCGAGGTCCTCGAACGAGGTGGTGAACGCGCCGAAACCACCCTCCTCGAGGAAGGACCGCAGCCCGATCTCGATGGCTGCCCCGTCGCGGAGTGAGGAGTGACGCTCGCCACCCTTGCGGAGCTCGGGGACGACGTCGTACAGCTCGTCGTACTCGGCCACGAGGGCGTCGATGTCGCTCTCGGATGCCGCCTCGACGGCATCCGCCAGTTCGTTGACGCCCCAGGTGTTGACCTGCACACCGAACTTCAGTTCGGCCTCGGTCTTGTCCCCCTCGGTCACAGCGACGTAGCGCATGTTGTCCCCGAAACGCGCCAGCTTCAGCTCGTGGGTGGCTGCCCAGCCGGCCGCTGCACGCATCCAGGTACCGACCTGTGCGGTGACCGCGGGATTCGAGACGTGGCCGACGACGGTCTTGCGTGAGACGCCGAGTCGCGTCTGGATGTAACCGAACTCACGGTCGCCGTGCGCTGCCTGGTTGAGATTCATGAAGTCGAAGTCGATCTCCCCCCACGGCAACGCAACGTTGGCCTGCGTGTGCAGGTGCAACAGCGGCTTCTTCAGCGCGTCGAGGCCGGCAATCCACATCTTCGCTGGTGAGAAGGTGTGCATCCAGGCGATGAGTCCGATGACCCTGTCGTCGGAGTTCGCGTCGAGCGCTGCGCGGCGGATCGAGTCCGAGTCCTTCAGAACGGGCTTCCACACCACCTTCACCGGCACGTCGGATGCCGCCCCGATGGCGCGCGCAATCTCCTGCGACTGGTCGGCGACCTGTCTGAGGGTCTCTTCGCCGTACAGGTTCTGGCTTCCGGTGAGGAACCAGACCTCGTACTGGTCGAGGGAGGTGATGAGTTTAGGCATTGCTGTCTCCTGTGGAGTCGGTGAGGGCGCCCTGCGGCGCCTGGCCGTAGACGTTCTGGTAGCGGTCGAACAGGGAATCGATGGCGGGCTGGGGGATCGGAACGGGCGCACCGAGCTGGCGGGAGATGTGCACGGTGCGCGCGACATCCTCCACCATGACGGCGGCCTTGACGGCATCCTTTGCGTCCGAACCGATCGTGAACGGCCCGTGGTTGGCCATGAGCACCGCGCGGCTGCGGTGGCCGGTGAGGGTCTCGACGATGCCCCGGCCGATCGAATCGTCGCCGATGATGGCGAACGGTCCGACCGGGATCTCGTCGCCGAACTCGTCGGCCATCGCCGTGATCACGCACGGGATCGGCTCGTTGCGCGCAGCCCAGGCCACCGCGTATGTGGAGTGCGTGTGCACGACGCCGCCAACCTCTGGCATGTTCCGATAGACGTAGGCGTGTGCCGCAGTGTCACTCGAGGGAGATCGTTCAGACCCGGGCGTGCCGGTGATGACCGTTCCATCGAGGTCGCAGAGAATCATGTTCTCGGGGGCCAGGTCGTCATAGCTCACGCCGGACGGCTTGATCACGAAAAGGTCGGCTCCCGGTACACGGCCGGAGACGTTTCCGCCGGTCCAGACGACGAGTCCGTATCGCACCAGTTCGCCGTGCAACCGGGAGACATCCGCCCGCACCCGGGCGATGGCGACCTCGACCTCGGGCGAATAGGTGCTCACGCGAGGGCCTCGCGCTTCAGCTGACGCAGTCGGCGCATCACATCGTTTCCGCCCCGACCGAAGTAGTCGTGCAGTTCGAGGTATTCGGCGAACAGGCGGTCGTAGGCGGCTGCGGCAACCTCGTCCGGGGTGAAGACGTCCTTGTTGATCTTGCCCATCGCCTGCCCGGCAGCCTGGACATCGGCGTATGCTCCGGCGGCGACGGCCGCGTGAATGGCTGAGCCGAGTGCCGGGCCCTGGTCGCTGGCGATAGTGGAGATCGGCATCCGCAGGATGTTCGAGTAGGTCTGCATGAGGAACGGGTTCTTCTGCAGCCCGCCGGCGACAATGAACTCGGTGACGGGAACGCCTGACGCGTTGAACGTTTCGACGATCACGCGGGTGCCGAATGCCGTGGCTTCGAACAGGGCGCGGTAGATCTCCTCCGCACGGGTGGTGAGCGTTGTGCCGAGCACCACTCCGGAGAGTTCGTGGTCGACAAGGACCGAACGGTTTCCGGACTGCCAGTCGAGTGCGATCAGGCCGTGACCACCGACGGGCTGGTCCTGGATCAGGCTGGTGAGGTACTGGTGGATGCTGAGGTCGGCTTCCTCGGCTGCTTCGTAGTACTCCTGAGGGACCTGGTTTTTGACGTACCAGGCGAAAATATCTCCGACGCCGGACTGCCCGGCCTCGTATCCGTAGAGTCCCGAGACGATGCCGCCGTCGACGACACCACACATGCCAGGCACGTCGACGAGCTGATCGCTGTTCATCACGTGGCAGGTGGACGTGCCCATGATCGCGACCATCTGGCCGGGCTTGACTCCGCGGGCTGCTGGGGCGGCGACGTGAGCGTCGACGTTTCCGACGGCGACGGCGATGCCCTCGGGGAGCCCAGTCCACTCAGCGGCCTGGGCTGACAACCGGCCCGCTGCGTCACCGAGCTGGCCGATGGGGTGTTCGACCTTGGACTCGACGAAATCGGCGAAGTCGGGGTTGAGCGCGGCGAGGTAGTCCCTGCTGGGATACTCGTGGTCCTGCAACATGCCCTTGTAACCGGCGGTGCACGCGTTGCGCACGTATTCCCCGGTGAGCTGCCAGACGATCCAGTCGGCCGCCTCGACCCAGTGATCCATCCGGTTGTACAGCTCGGGGTCCTCTTCAAGCAGCTGCAGGCCCTTGGCGAACTCCCACTCGCTCGAGATCAGCCCACCGTAGCGGGGCAGCCAGCTCTCACCCCTGGCCGCCGCCAGCTCGGTGATGCGGTCGGCCTGCGGCTGGGCTGCGTGATGCTTCCACAGCTTGACGTAGGCATGCGGTCGGTCGGCGTACTCGGCCAGCTCGTTGAGCGGTGTGCCATCCGACAGGGTCGGCACCATGGTGCAGGCCGTGAAGTCCGTGCCGATACCGATCACGGATGCCGGGTCGATGCCTGCAGCAGCGACCGCCTGGGGCACAGCGGTCTTGAGCACATCGACGTAGTCCTGGGGAACCTGGAGCGCCCAGTCGGGCGGAAGGGTCTTGCCGGATGCCGCGAGGGTCGTGTCCATGACAGCGTGCGGGTAATCGAGCACGGCGCTGCCGAGCTCGGCACCGTCAGAGACCCGAATGACCACGGCGCGGCCGGACAGGGTGCCGTAGTCGATCCCGATCACATAGCTGTCGGCTGTCGGGGTTGTTGCCTGGTCGGTCACTGTCTCGACTCCTTCGTCCTCGTGTCGCCCTGAAGCGGGCATCGTTGTGTCTGTCACGTATTCCTCAATTCTTGCGCGGTCACGCCGGTCGAATGCTGAGCGCGGCGAGTCCGCTGACGGTGGCGTCAGTGCCGGTGAGTTCGGCGGCGAGACGCGTGCCCCTCTGCACGATGATGCGGTCGCAGACGCCCGCAAGCAGGCTGGCTTCTGCGGATTGCACGACGACCGCTGCTCCGGCCGCGGCGATCGCGTCGATGAGAGCGCGTCGGGTGTCGCGTTCGGCCGGGGAGAGCCCGGAGAACGGTTCGGTGAGAAGCGCGACCCGGGGCGGTGTGTGCGACCACCCGGCGAGCACCTCGTTCATGTCCGTCGTCGACGGACGCGAACGAGCACCTGGAATGGCATCGAGCAGGATCGACGGAGCCCGGCGTGGAACATACTCGCGATGGGAATCGATGATGCCCATCCGGGCGAGCCTGGCCAACGATTCCCCCGAGACGCTCGTCGGGATGCCGCCGATCAGGCCGACGTCGTATGCGGGCGGATGCTCCGAGATGAACAGCACCCGAGCGGCGATCGCGCGATCGACCGTCGACAGGTCGGCCGGCTCCCCGTCGACGAGGACAGTGCCGCTCACCCTCCCGCCGGATGAGGCGCCGAAGATCCCGAGAATAAGGTCCTGCGCGCCGGCGACGCCGACGATCTCGCCCGCGCGAACCGACAGCGAGGCGCCCTCCACCACGAGCCGATTGTGATGGAGCGGATGTGACACCGAGACATCCCGGGCATCGAGCACGACGGGTCCGCGTTTCCGGTCGGTCAGCGCTGTGCTGTCGTTCCCGGCGAGCAACAACCCCATCAGCGTTGCGGTGTCCGTCGGCAGGGCTGTGCCGACCACCGTGCCGTTCCGCACGATGCTGACCGCGTCGATCGGGATCGGGCAGGGGTTCAGGTCTGACAGCGCACGTACAGCGACGACGACGGGGATCGACTGGGCGACGCGTCCGACTGCCCGGTACCAGCGCTGGGACTCGGCGGCGCTGAACGCGAGCGAGCGGTCGTCGATGAGAATGGCATCCGGGGCCCTGGACAGTGCCCGGCCCAGTTCGACGACCCTGCGATCGACGGCGTCGATGGCGAGGATGGGGCTGGACGGCGACACGTCGAGTCCGACCCGGTCCAGAAGCTCGGTCGCCCTCCGCGCCAGGTCCTTCTTCCGCGGGAAGAAGCCGCTCGCCCGTTCTGCTCCGAGCAGCACGTTGTCACCGACGCTCTGCGATCCGATGATCTGCGATTCGGGACCGATGAGGGGAACGCCATCGGCCGAGGGCAAACCGCCGAGCGCGGCGATCAGTCGCGCGCCGTCCGGTACTGCGCCGAGGAGGGGCATCCGCATCTCTTTCATGGACATCGCCCGGGTCGCTGGCTCGAGGCCTGCGACCCGGGCAGGTCGCATTACTTGCCGCCCGAGCGGCGCTTGTTGTAGACGTCGAAGGCGACGGCGAGCAAGAGTACGAGTCCCTTGACGGCCTGCTGCCATTCGATACCGAGGCCGATGATCGACATGCCGTTGTTGAGTACGCCGATGATCAGACCACCGATGATCGCGCCGCCGATGGTTCCGACACCACCCTGCACGGCCGCACCACCGATGAACGCGGCCGAAATGGCCTCGAGCTCGAAACCGTCTCCGGCCTTCGGGCCGGCCAGGTTGAGGCGGGCGGTGAAGATGAGACCGGCGAGGGCTGCGAGCACGCCCATGTTCACGAAGAGCAGGAAGTCGGTCTTGCGGGTCTTGATACCGGACAGCTCTGCAGCGTGACGGTTGCCACCGATCGCGTAGACGTGGCGGCCGAAGACGCTCCGGTTCATCAGGATGCCGTAGATGAGCACGAGCACGGCCAGCACGATGAGCGTGACCGGGATGCCCTTGTAGCTGGCGAGTGCGTAGGCGAAGAATCCGATGGCTACGGTGATGAGCACGAGCTTGGCGACGAACCAGACGATCGGCTCGACCTCCTGGCCGTACTTCTGGCGAGCGTGGCGGGTGCGGAACTGGCCGACGATGAGGGCGACGACCGCAATGGCCGCGACGATGAGGGTGAGCGGGTCGAGCTCGAACTCACCGAAGACGTCGTTGAGGAAGCCGTTGCCGAGTGCGCGGTACTCGGCGGGGAAGGAGCCGATGTTGGCGTTTCCGAGAACGACGAGCGCCAGGCCGCGGAAGATGAGCATGCCGGCGAGCGTCACGATGAACGCCGGTATGCCGACATAGGCGATCCAGAAACCCTGCCAGACACCGACGAGGGCACCGATGCCGAGCGACAGGATGATGGAGAGCCACCACGGGAGACCCCACGACACGGCGAATACACCGGAGCAGGCCCCGACGAAGGCGGCCACCGACCCGACGGACAGGTCGATGTGGCCGGCGATGATGATCATCACCATGCCGATCGCCAGGACGAGGATGTATCCGTTCTGAACGATGAGGTTCGAGATGTTCTGCGGACGCAGCAGGATGCCGTCGGTCACGATCGCGAAGAACAGCACGACCGCCAGCAGGGCGATGAAGATACCGTTCTTGCCGAGGTCTGACAGCAGGTGGCTGAGCCAGCTGGTGAACTTGTTCTCGGTGGGGTGGACGCCGCCGCCTGCGGGTTCCTCTGTCACCGGGGACTGGATGTTTGACATATCGAGATTCTCCTTGGTGCCCGGCGCGCTAGCGCGGCTTTTCCATGGTCATGAGTTTGAGAAGGGATTCCGGGTTGGCTTCCTCGATGGGCAGCTGACCGGTGATGCGTCCCTCACTGAGGGCATAGATGCGGTCGCAGATTCCGAGGAGTTCCGGCAGTTCGCTGGAGATGACGATGACGCCCTTGCCCTCGGCAGCGAGCGCGTTGATGATCGCGTAGATCTCGTACTTCGCGCCGACATCGATGCCTCGGGTGGGCTCATCGAGGATGAGGACCTCAGGGTCGGCGTAGATCCACTTCGACAGCACGACCTTCTGCTGGTTTCCTCCGGAGAGCTTGCCGGTCTTCGAGAGAACGCTGGGGGCCTTGATGTTCATGCTCGTGCGATAGCTCGTCGGCGATCTTGTATTCCTCGTTGTCGTTCACGAGGCCCTTGAGCTCGACAGCTTGTCCAGCGACGCGAGCGAGATGTTGCGCTTGATGTCTTCGATCAGGTTGAGACCGTAGTGCTTGCGGTCCTCGGTGGCGTATGCCAGCCCGTTCCTGATCGCCTCAGATACGGTGCGTGTCTTGATCTCGATGCCGTGCTTGAACACTTTGCCCGAGATCCGTGAACCGTAGCTGTGCCCGAACAGGCTCATCGCGAACTCGGTGCGCCCGGCGCCCATGAGCCCGGCGATGCCGACGATCTCGCCGGCGTGCACGTTGAGGTTGACGTTGTCGACCATGACGCGGTTGGGGTCCTGCGGGTGATGCGCGGTCCAGTCCTCGACCCGCAGGATCTCGGCGCCGATGTTCGGCGTGTGGTCCGGGTAGCGGTGTTCGAGGTCGCGACCGACCATGTCTTTGATGATGCGCTCTTCGGTGACATCCGTCTTCTGGATGGTCTCGATCGTCTTGCCGTCGCGAATCACGGTGACCGTGTCGGCGACTTTCTTGATCTCGTTGAGCTTGTGGCTGATGATGATCGACGTGATGCCCTGGCCCTTGAGGTGCAGGATCAGGTCGAGCAGGTGGTCGGAGTCCTCGTCATTGAGTGCCGCTGTCGGCTCGTCGAGAATGAGGAGTTTGACCTTCTTCGACAGCGCCTTGGCGATCTCGACGAGCTGCTGCTTGCCGACACCGATCTCGAGGATCTTGGTGGTGGGGTTTTCCCTCAGTCCGACCCGGGCGAGCAGCTTCGCTGCCTCGTGGTTGGTCTTGTTCCAGTCGATCAGACCGAGCGGCCCGGTCTGTTCGTTGTTGAGGAAGATGTTCTCGGCGATCGAGAGGTAGGGGCTCAGCGCGAGCTCCTGGTGGATGATGACGATGCCCTGGGCTTCCGAGTCGCGGATGTCCTTGAACTCGACGGTCTCGTTCTCGAAAACGATGTCGCCGGTGTACGTGCCGTGCGGGTACACACCGGACAGCACCTTCATGAGCGTCGACTTGCCCGCACCGTTCTCGCCGCAGATGGCGTGGACAGTGCCGCGCTCGACGTCGAGCGTGACCTCCGACAGTGCCTTCACACCGGGGAATGTCTTGGTGATGCTGCGCATCTCGAGGATGTTTGTGGTCACTTTCGCACCTTCTCCATACCGATTACCTGCTTCATTGCTGGTGTACGCCGGTGGAGGAGAACCTACTCCCCCACCGGCGTTCACTGGTGAAATTGGTGCTTAGCCGATTTCTTCTTCGGTCCAGTAGCCGGAATCGACCAGGACCTCACCGACGTTGTCCTTGACAACGATCTGCGACTCGAGGAGGAACGACGGGACGATGAACTTGCCGTTGTCGTAGTCCTCGGTGTTGTTCACCTCGGGCTCCTCGTCGTTCAGAATGGCGACCGTCATCTCGACCGCTGCTGTTGCCAGCTGGCGGGTGTCCTTGAAGATGGTCGCGTACTGCTCGCCGGAGTTGATCGCCTTGACCGAGTCAAGCTCAGCATCCTGGCCGGAGATGATCGGCCATTCAGCGCCGACCGAGTATCCGGCGTCGGTCAGTGCGGAGATGATGCCTCGGGAGATGCCGTCGTACGGAGAGAGGATGCCGTTGACCTTGGTGCCATCTGAGTAGCTCGAGGTCAGGATGTTCTCCATGCGCTTCTGGGCGGTTTCGCCGTCCCAGCGGAGCGTTGCGGCCTGCTCGAAGCTCGTCTGACCACTCTTGACGACCAGCGTGCCTGCGTCGATGAACGGCTTCAGGGTGTCCTGAGCGCCGTCCCAGAAGAAGGTGGCGTTGTTGTCGTCCGGTGAGCCGGCGAACATCTCGACGTTGAACGGTCCCTCAGGAGCGCCGTCGACCGGTGCGCCTTCCAGGTCGACCAGGCCGAGCCCGTTGAGCACCGAGTTGGCCTGCTGGACGCCGACCTTGTAGTTGTCGAACGACGCGTAGTAGCTGACGTTCTCGGTGTCGCGGATCAGGCGGTCGTAGGCGATGACGGGGATCTCGGCGTCAGCAGCGTCCTGCAGGACCTGCGTCAGCGTCGTTCCGTCGATCGAGGCGATGATCAGGGCTTCGGCGCCCTTGGTGATCATGTTCTCGATCTGCGAGACCTGGGTGGGGATGTCGTCCTCTGCATACTGCAGGTCGACCTTGAAGCCCTCGGCTTCGAGCTGCTCCTTGACGGCGTTGCCGTCCTGGATCCAGCGCTCGCTCGATTTGGTCGGCATGGCCACGCCGACGAGCTGGCCGGAGCCTGCACCGTCGCCGCCGGTTCCGCCTGAGCTGTCCTGCGAGCACGCCGCGAGCGACACGACCATTGCGCCGGCCGCGAGTGTCGCGATGAGAATCTTCTTCACTGTGTTACCTCTCCTTGAATCAGTGCCATGGACGTCGTTGTCGCCTGAAATCTCAGACAGGGAGTGGTTTTCCGCGTGAACAGGCTGCGTCCATGAAGGCCGTGCTCGATCCGGCTGTCGAAACAGGTCCGGGTGCGGGTAACCGCGAAAAGGTGTGGGGACTCCTTCGTCACTGTCGTTTCCGACTCTCAATGTGACCGTTCACATTGTTGTCACATGTTACTCAGAAACGTGCCGCTCCTGTCAAGTTTTTTTATCTCGGTTTGATAACCACTCGAGAACAGCGACGCGACCGGGCTTAGAAGGAGGGTGCCCCAGTGGAGGATCGCACCACCAGCTCGGGCTGTATTCGTCCGGTGTACCCGGGCACGCCGTCACCCATCGTTCCGAGGAGTTGGGCAACGCACCGTCTGCCGAGCTCCGGGAAATCCTGACGCACGGTCGTCAGGGGCGGCCAGAAGTGCGCCGCCTCGGGGATGTCGTCGAAACCCACGATGGAGACGTCCCGCGGGACGTCCTGACCGGCGTCCCGGATGGCGTGGATGAGCCCGAGTGCCATCTGGTCATTCGACGAGAAGATCGCGGTGAAGTCGCGCACGCGCATCAGCTCGCGGCCGGCGTAGTAGCCGAAATCTGCTGTCCAGTCGCCGAGGATCGGGGCTGTCGTGGGCACGTCCTGGGCGTTCATCTCCTCGAGGAACCCGCGCATGCGCGCCTCGGCCTCGATCCAGTCCTGCGGCCCGGCGAGGTGATAGATGTCGCGGTGGCCCAGGCCGATGAGGTGGCGCGTGGCCATCCGCGCGCCGGCCACCTGGTCGACGGCGACGACGTGGCTGTCAGTACCCTCACTCGTGTTCATCGTCACGAACGGCACGCGAAGGTCGAGGTTCGAGATGGCGCGGAACACCCGCACCTGCGGCGCGATGATGACGAGGCCCTCGATGGCCTGGGCGTTGAGATGGTCGAGCGCCGCGATGATCGAGTCCTCATCCGTGGCGGTGATGTTGGCGGTCGATACCAGGTAGCCGGCATCCTGCGCAGCGGTCTCGATGCTCTGGATGATGCTCGACGGACCGTAGTGGGTTCGCTGCGAGGCCAGGACGCCGAGCGTGCGCGAGCGACTCGTCACGAGGGCGCGTGCCGCCCGGTTGGGTCGGTACTGGATCTCGCTCATGACGTCGAGGACGCGTTGCTTTGTCGAGTCCCGGATGCTCGGGTGATCATTGAGCACGCGGGACACGGTCTGGTGGCTGACCCCGGCCAGGCGCGCGACGTCCCGAATGTTAGGCGCTTTGGCCTTGTCGACGTTGTCGGTCACCGAGACATCCCTGAATCCATGTGCACGGTCACATCCGCGCGATACCGTCAATTATGCACGCCCTTCCGCGAAAAGCCATCCTCCCTCCGTAAGGCATCGACCCGAATGTGACAAAGATGTGACACCGATCGCGGTCTGTCACATGCCGTCACACCGGGCCGAAGGCCGCACCCAGCGTTCATAACTCCGCCGGAATTCCTGCCCCGGGCATCCAGGCCTCAGGTTGTCGCGGACAGGGGCGGCGTGCCCCGCGATTGTGCAGGAGTTATGCGCGGATCCCACGCTGCACGCGTTCGCCAGCGCCGACACGGGAGCCGACAACGACGCCTACGCAGGCGATCACGGCGGCCAGGGCGAAGCATCCGGCGAATGACCACGCTCCCCCGAACCCGGCGAGGGCGGTGAAGACGATCCCGGTGGAGGCGAGGGCGAGGGCGCCTCCGAGCGAATCGGAGATCGACAGTGCCGAACTGTTGAAACCCTGGTTCTGTTCGGTCGAGTAGGCGAGGGTCAACACGCTGAGTCGGGGGTACATGAGGCCCATCCCAGCGCCACCCAGAAGCCAGCCGGCGATGATCACGATGGGCGAATATGCTGCGGCCGCGGTGGCGACGGCGAGGATGATCGAGGTGAGAACGAGCAGGGTGCCGATTCGCATCACCCGGACGTGGCTGAGCGCATTCCCGAATCGACCCTGGACCCACGACGCCGTTGCCCAGCTGAGGGAGGCGCCGGTCAGCGCGAGTCCGGCGAATGCCGGAGAGAAGCTATACCGCTCGGTGAGCAGGTAGGGGAGATAGACCTGCGCACCGAAGAATGCTGCGGCAACGAGTCCGCGAAGAAGGATCACTGTCGGCAGCCCTCGAACGGCGCGGAGAGTGCCTACGGGGACAAGCGCCCTGACGGCGATGAGGGCAGTTCCGATGGCCAGGACTGCGACGACGCCGACAAGCGCACCATCGAACTGGGCGGAGAGATTGAGGCCGAGCACAGCCGCAGCCGCCAGCACAGCCCAAAGAATCTGGCCAACGGCCCACGGTGGACGGCCTGCCTCACTGACCGCGTGACGGCCCGACAGCATCCGAAGGGCAGGAACCACCATCAGCATCGCAATGAGGACGAGCCCAACGACACCGAGGAACACCCAGTGCCAGCTCGTGAGCTCGGCCACAACGCCGGCGGCAAAGGGCCCGATCAGCGATGGGATCACCCAGGCAGCGGCGAACCCGGCGAAGATCTTCGTGTGGAGGGACGGCGGGTAGATTCGAGCGACGACGACGTAGAGGGCGACGTTCATGGCGCCGGAGCCGAGGCCCTGCACAAGCCTTCCGACGACAAGCATCCCCATGTCGTTCGCCGTTCCCGCGATGAGCAGCCCGACGATGAACACCGCGACCGAAGTGATCAACGGCGCGACGGGGCCGTTGCGGTCCGCCCAGTTGCCGACGATGACCATGCCGATGACGCCGGATGCGAGCGGGCCGGCAAATGCCAGCGCGTACAGCGTCGTCCCGTCGAGATCGGCACTCACCAGGGGCATGATCGTCGTCACGGCCAACGATTCGAAGGCACCGAGAAAGACGAGCGCACACGTGCCGAACGTCACCCACAGGTAGCGAGCGGAGTAGATGGTGTCCGGCCTGGAGGAGCCCTGCGCAGCGGATGTGGCGTCCAGCCCGACGTTGGTTGTCACGAGCTGAGCCTAGCCACATCCGGGCGTGCGGTCACCCGGGAAATAACGCGACATGTCCGAAGGAACACGTGTGCTCGTCGGAGCGGGTGACGTCCGAACGGTCAGCGCTTCTTGGTCGCCTTTCCGACCGCGCGATCGACGTCGGCGAGCAGGTCGTCGATCGTCTCAAGCCCGACCGAGAGCCGGACGATGTTTGCCGGCACAGCGAGTTCCGTTCCGGCGACGGAGGCGTGGGTCATCTCGGCCGGGTAATTGACGAGCGATTCAATGCCCCCCAGCGACTCGGCGAGCTGGAACAGCCGCGTGGACTCGGCGAACCGGCGCGCGACCCGCTCCCCTCCGGCGAAGGCGAGTGAGATCATCCCGCCGAATCGCGACATCTGCTGTGCTGCGAGCGCGTGACCCGGGTGGGACTCGAGCCCCGGGTAGTAGACGGTCTCGATGGCGGAGTGCTCGGAGAAATACTCGGCGATCGCCTGCGCGTTCTCGCTGTGGCGCTGCATCCGGACGTCGAGGGTTTTCACTCCCCTGCTCGTGAGGTAGGACTCCATCGGCGCGGCGATCGCACCGGCGGCGAACTGCATGAAGCGGACCTTCTCGTGCATCTCGTCATCGTTCAGCACGAGGGCGCCGCCGATCACATCGGAGTGTCCGCCGATGTACTTGGTGGTGGAGTGCACGACCACGTCTGCGCCGAACGACAGCGGCTGCTGCAGCGCGGGAGAGGCGAAGGTGTTGTCGACGACGACGACGAGTCCGGCAGCGTGGCCGATCTCGGCCAGTTCGGCGATGTCAGTGATCTTCATCAGCGGGTTCGACGGGGTTTCCACCCAGAGCACACGGGTCTCCGGGGTGATCGCCGACTGCACCGAGCGCAGGTTCGACATGTCGACAACGCTGTGGGTGACTCCCCACGCGCCGAAGATCCGGTTGATCAGGCGGTACGTTCCGCCGTATGCGTCGTTTCCGATGACGATGTGGTCACCGGGCTTGAGGATGCCGCGGAGCAGGGCGTCCTCTGCGGCGAGGCCTGAGGCGAAGGAGATCCCGTGTTCGCCGCCCTCGAGTGCGGCGAGCTGCTCCTCGAGTCCGTCGCGGGTCGGGTTGCCTCCCCTGCCGTACTCGTATCCGTTGCGTAGCCCGCCGATCTTCGTCTGCACGAAGGTGGACGACTGGTAGATCGGCGGAATCACGGCCCCGGTGGTCGGGTCGAACGACTGGCCGGCGTGGATCGCGCGGGTGGCGAGTCCTGAACTCTTCATCTTCTTGCCCATGGTGTCTCTCTCAATCGTCGCGTGCGTTGCTACAAATTCAGGAGATCCTGCCCGACACGCGGGGTGGCTGGTCGCCCCGCCGGCGTGTCGACCTCAAACTCCTGAATTCGGCGCAATCTCCTGAATGTGTGGTCGGGCTATTCGCTGAGGAAGGTCAGCAGATCCTGCCGCGTGATGACGGCGTGTGGTTTTCCGCCCTGGGTGACCAGAAGGGCGTCGGATGCTTTCAGCGCGGCGCGGGCGGCGGCAAGCGATTCTCCACTTCCGATGATCGGCAGGGTGGGCTGGTTCACGCTCGATACGGCATCCGTCAGCTTCGCGTCGCCGGTGAAGACGCTGTCCAGGAGCGAACTCTCCGACACGGCACCGACGACTTCGCCCATGACCACCGGCGGTTCAGCGCTGAGAACGACGAGCTGTGAGACCCCGTACTCGGTCATGACGCTGATCGCGTCGTGCACGGTGTCGCTCGGGTGAGCGTGGAGAAGCGCGGGGAGGTCGCCGCTCTTGGCCCGGACGACGTCGCCGACGGTGCGCTCGTCGGTCGTGTCGTCGAGGAAGCCGTACGACCGCATCCACCCGTCGTTGAAGATCTTCGCCAGGTAGCCGCGGCCCCCGTCGGGCAGGAGCACGACGACGACGTCATCCTCAGTGAGGTCCCGCGCCGCCTGCAGTGCGGCGACGACGGCCATGCCGCTGGAGCCGCCGACGAGGAGACCCTCTTCGAGCGCGAGCCTGCGGGTCATGGCGAACGATTCGGCATCCGTCACCGCGATGACCTCGTTCACGACGCCCGGATCGTATGCCCCCGGCCACATATCTTCGCCGACACCCTCTACGAGGTACGGGCGACCGGTGCCTCCCGAGTAGACCGATCCCTCGGGATCCGCGCCGATGACGCGCACGGTCCCGTTCGACGCCTCGCGCAGGAACCGCCCGGTGCCTGTGATCGTTCCCCCGGTACCGACACCAGCGACAAAGTGGGTGATGCGCCCGTCGGTGTCCTTCCAGATCTCGGGCCCGGTGCTCTCGAAGTGGCTGAGCGGACCGTTCTGGTTGAAGTACTGGTTGGGCTTGAACGCCCCGGGAATCTCAGCGGCCAGTCGGTCGGAGACGCTGTAATACGACTCGGGGTGATCCGGGGCGACAGAGGTCGGTGTGACCACCACTTCGGCACCGTAGGCGGTGAGAACCTCGCGCTTTTCTTCCCCGACCTTGTCCGGCACGACGAAGACGCAGCGGTAGCCGCGCTGCTGGGCGACCATGGCCAGGCCGACGCCGGTGTTTCCGCTGGTCGGTTCGACAATCGTTCCGCCGGGTTTCAACTCACCGGATGCTTCGGCCGCGTCGATGATGCGCGTCGCGATGCGGTCTTTCACGCTGCCGCCCGGGTTCAGATATTCGATCTTCGCGAGCACTGTCGCCCGGATGCCGTCGGTCACCCGGTTGAGCCGGACCAGCGGGGTGTTGCCGACCAGATCGAGAATGCTCTCTGCGTACTTCACGTTCATCCGTTCAGTGGTGTGTGTTCGTCGGGGGCTCTCGCATGGGAACCGGCCCGGAGGCAGTTCGTGACCGCCACGTTCGAGCCTAGCCGCTGGCATCCATCTGTTACAGGCACGCTGGCGCCGTGGCCGGTGATGACGCCGTCGCCGTGGCCGGTGATGACGCCGTCCCGCTTCACCGCGGGCTCCCAGACAAATACAGCGTCGGCCCATAAACTGACAGGACACTCCGGCATCCGCGCGTGCAGAGATCGAGCCGTGAGCATCCCCAGATACGAGAGGCCCCCCGTGACCCCCCGAAATGTTTCCCCCGGCAGCAAGAGCGGCAACCCGGCCAGGCAGTTGACCATTAAAGAACAGCGCGCAGAGCAGCGCGCGGCGAAGGTGGAGAACTACAAGAAGGAGCGGGCCCGCAAAGCCCGCAACAAGAAGATCGGCATTGCCACGGCCATCGTTGCCGGTGTCGCGATCGTCGGGCTGATCGTCACCGCCATCGTTCTGACCGTGCCGAAGAACGCCAGCTACTCGGCAGGCGGCTCCGGGGCTGAGATCGCCGGCGTGGAGACCTTCGAGAACACGAACAACCACGTCGAGACGACCGTCGAATACCCGCAGACCCCGCCCGCCGGCGGCGACCACGCTCCGGCGTGGCTGAACTGTGGCGTGTACACCGAGCCGCAGGCCAACGAAAACGCCGTCCACTCGCTGGAACACGGCGCCGTCTGGGTCACATACGACCCGTCGATCTCCGCTGAGGAACTCGACCTGCTGAAAACTAAGCTCCCCTCCACCTATGTGATCCTGTCGCCGTTCGACGGCCTCCCCTCGCCGATCGTTCTCTCCGCGTGGGATGCCCAGGTGCAGGTCGATGAGGCCTCTGACGAGGTCATCGGCGAATTCTTCGAGGAGTACTGGCAGAGCGAGAACGTTCCTGAGCCCGGTGCCCTGTGCACCGGCGCAGTCGACGGCCCGGGCAAGGCCTGATGGTGACGGACGGCATCGAGACGGATGCCCTGGCATCCGACCGGCACCCGTCCGTTGTTTCTCGGAGGCGGTCACCCCTCGCGCTGATCGCGCTTGCGCTCGTCGCCATCGTCGTCGTCGGCGCCGTGGCGTTCTCGGTTGGTCGCCTGTCGACACTGCAGAATCCGACTCCGACAGCGGACAGCGCGGAGGCCGGGTTCTCCCGCGACATGCAGACCCACCACAATCAGGGCGTCGAGTTGTCGTTCATCATCCGTGACCTCACCGATGATGAGGCAACGCGCCTGCTTGCCTTCGATATTGCAACGACCCAGGGTGCACAGTCGGGGATGATGCGCGGCTGGCTCCAGATCTGGGGCCTGAAGGCAGCTGCGCCGGAGCCGTCGATGACGTGGATGACCCTTCCAACGCTGGATGGCGAGGGGCATGACCACGGCAGCGGGGAGAGCGCGCACCAGCCAGGTGAGCCGATGCCCGGCCTCGCGACCGATGAGCAGATTGCGGAGCTGAAGACGCTCGACGGCGTCGCTGCCGAGCGGATGTTCCTCGAGCTGATGATCGCGCACCACCAGGGTGCCATCGACATGGCGGAGGCGGTTCTCGACCGCAGCACGAACACGACGGTGCGCACCTTTGCCTCCGGCGTGCTGAACGCCCAGCAGTCCGAGATCGACCTGATGAACGACATGCTGGCGGAGCGCCCGGCGCCGTAGCGTCCCCCCGCCGCGCCGCCGGGGCCGTTCCCAATGTTCATCCGTCGCAAATGCACGTTCCTGCGGCACAAACCCGCCATACCGGACGGACGAAGCGGCCCGCCGGGAGCCGCCCCACATTCATCCGTCGCAAATGCACGCTTCCGTGCCACAAAGCCGCCACATAGGACGGATGAACCGCCCGCACCTCCACACCTCCCACGGCGTTGGGCGATGCCGACTCCCCATCGCTGCGACCGTTCATCCGTCGCGAATGCGCGTTTCTGCGGCACAAACCCGCCATACCGGACGGACGAAGCGGCCCGCCGGGGGCCGCCCCACGCTCATCCGTCGCGAATGCACGCTTCCGCTGCCACAAATCCACCACATGCGACGGACGAAGCCGCCCGCCGGAACGCGCCCTCGTCGGCCGCAGGCGAAACCGCAGTAGCCACCGGAGTTCTCCACAGCACTCGGTTTGTCCACAGTTTCGCGAGACACGAGGCCGTCCGACCACACCGCTGCCACCGTGGACGGATGCTCACCCCTCGCCCGCTTCCCAGAGAACTCCCCGCCTCATTCACCTACACCGAGGCCGTCCGCCTCGGCGTCGGGAGGTCGCGGCTGAACGGCCCGGACCTCGAGCGCCCGTTTCACGGAGTGCGCTCGAGGATTCCGAGTATCTCAGCGGATCCGGTCGAGAGCGACCCAGCCGAAAGCATCCGCGCTGACGTTCGACGCCGTGCTCGCGCCTACGCCGCACAGATGCGACCGACCGAGTTTTTCAGCCACAGAACAGCGGCGATTCTCTGGGACATCCCGCTTCCACGAGTGGGTGATCGACTCCTGGACGTGTCCGTGCTCCGTCATCGACGGGCCCCGCGCGGTGCCGGCGTTCGTGGACACGAAGTCGATCCGCGCCTGGTCCACATCACCGTCAACGACGGACTGCAGCTCACCACCCCCGCCTCGACCTGGGCCGGGCTCGCGACTATGCTCCATCCGTACGATCTCGTCGCGGCGGGTGATGCCATCGTCTGCGTGCGTGCTTCACTCGGGGGCATCGCCGTCGCCCCTCCGCCGCTCGCGACCCTGGATCAGCTCCGAGCCGCGGTCGATGCTGGCCGCCGCCCCGGGGTCGGCGCCCTCCGCGACGCACTGTGTCGTATCCGCACCGGGTCGTGGTCGCGCCTCGAAACCTGGGTGCGACTGATTCTCATTGACGCGAACCTGCCCGAGCCCGTCCTCAACTTCGATGCGTTCGACGATGATGGCCGGTTCCTCGGATGCGTTGATCTCGCCTACCCGGATCTCAAGATTGCGATCGAATATGACGGCGCCCATCACTGGAGTTCCGCTGAACAAATCCAGCACGACATCGACCGGCTCGACCGGCTTGTGGAAAATGGCTGGCGGATTGTTCGCCTGACGAAGGGTCACGTCTTCACGAATCCGAACGAGGTCGTCCGGCGTGTGTCTGTGGCGCGCGCCCAGCGTTCCGGCGCTCACTGACCACCTCGAGACGGAATGCACCCTACGTTCTTCCGTCACACATGGCGGGTTTACAGGCGGAGAACCGACGGAAGCGACGGACGAAACATCCCTTGCGGCGCGGTCGCGCACTCATCCGTCGCAAATGCACAGTCCGCAGGCAGGAAAGCGGCATAGCCGACGGACGAAGCATCCCGCCTCCAGCCGATGCGACTGAAGGCGGCCACCACCAGAACAGAGTCCGCCTCACGCTCATCCGCCACACATGTCGGGTCTACATGCGGAAAGCCGACGGACGCGACGGACGCGACGGACGGACGGACGGACGAAGCATCGCATGCGGTCCGGTCCCACGCTCATCCGTCGCAAATGCACGGTTTGCGGGGGCAAAGCCGACAGAAGCGACGGATGAAGCAACCCGCCCAGTCCCACCCCGCGTTCATCCGTCACAGATGCACGGTTCGCGGGGAAAAAACCGCCACACGCGACGGACGAACCACCAACCCGGCAGCCGGCTCAGTCGACGAGCGGCCTCTGGACCACCTGCTCCTCGTACATGCGCGTGTACGTTCCATCGAGTGCGAGAAGCTCCGCGTGGGTTCCCGTCTCGGCGATACGTCCGCCCTCGATCACGAAGATCACGTCCGCCGACACCACCGTCGACAGCCGGTGCGCGATCGCGATCGTCGTCCGACCAGCGGATGCCGCCTCGAGCGCGCGCTGGACGACGCGCTCCGAGATGGTGTCGAGGGCGCTCGTCGCCTCATCGAGCACGAGCACGGCCGGGTCCTTCAGCATCACCCTGGCGATCGCGATCCTCTGCTTTTCGCCGCCGGAGAGGCGATAACCGCGCTCACCGACGACCGTCCGGTAGCCCTGCTCGAACGACATGATCGTGTCGTGGATGTTCGCAGCGCGCGCCGCGACCTCGAGTTCGTGATCGGTGGCATCCGGCTTCGCGTACCGGAGATTCTCGGCGATCGACGCGTGGAAGAGATACGTCTCCTGGCTGACGATGCCGATGTTCGAGACGAGGGACTCGTGCGTAAGCTCACGAACATCCCGCCCGGCGAAGAGCACCCGCCCGCCCGATGCGTCATAGAACCGGGGCACGAGGTAGGACACCGTGGTCTTCCCCGCGCCGCTGGGCCCGACGAAGGCGGCGAACTGACCGGGCGCGATCGAGAACGAGACGCGATCGAGCGTCGGACGCGACGCCGGCGTCGCATCGGGGTATCGAAAGGACACCTCGTCGAAGGCGACGCTGCCGAGGCGACCCCTGACATCCGTCACCGGTTCGGCATCCGGTCGGTCAGAGATCGCCGGGGTGAGATCGAGATACTCGAAGATCCGGGCGAACAGGGCACCGGATGTCTGCAGGTCCAGGCCGACCCGCATCAGCGCCATCAGCGGAAACAACAGTCGGGACTGCACGGTGGTGAAGGCGACGATCGCGCCCGCCGTGATCTCCGGGGCACCCCCGGCCATCAGCCAGCCGGCGACGAGGTAGACGATGGCGGGGATCGACGACAGAAAGATGCCGACCATCGCGAAGAACCACTGACCGCTCATCGTCTGCTTGACCTGAAGGTCCACCTGCTCATCATTGGATGCCTCGTACCGAGCGATCTCGGCGGGCTGCTGATTGAAGCTCTTCGACAGCAGAACGCCGGATACGCTCAGCGTCTCCTGCGTGATCGCCGTCATATCCGAGAGGGATTCCTGGGTTTTCGTCGCTATGCGGGCCCGCACCTGGCCGACGCGTCGCTGGGCGAGGACGAGAATCGGCATGAGCACGAGCGCGACGATCGTGAGCTGCCAGTTGATCAACACCATGGCCACGAATGCCGCCAGCACGGTGACCGTGTTGCCGAGGACACTCGCGATGGTGTTGCTGAGCGCACCGGCCACACCGCCGACGTCATTCTGCAGCCGCGACTGAATGACCCCGGTCTTCGTTCGGGTGAAGAAGCTCAGCTCCATCGACTGCAGCCGCCGGAACAGCGCAACGCGCAGTTCGCCCATCACCGTGTTTCCGACGGTCGCGGTGAGCCAGGTCTGCCACACGCCGAGTCCGGTCGTGAGGACATAGATGGCGATCATCAGGCCGACGATCTGCGCGAGCACCGGGAGGTTCGGTCCCCCGCCACCAGGGAACAGTCCGTCGTCAAAGGCTCGCTCGACAAGCAGCGGGGGGATGACGCTCAGCGCGGCCCCGATCAGGACCAGGGCGACGGTGAGGGCGATCTTGCCCCGGTGCGGTCGGAACAGAGCGGCGATCCGCGGGAACAGGTGCGGAATCCGCGGCGCGTCGGCGTTGACCGCTCGCTGCGCCTCTTCGTCGCCGCCCCCACGCATGCGTCCGCCTCCGCGGCCCCCTCCATGCATGCTCATGGAATCACCCTAACCCCGGCATCAGACGATCGGATGCCGGGGCCAGGGTGACCAGAACGCCCTGCGCGAACGCGCCTCTACCCCTTGGTGGACCCAGCGAGCAGGCCGCGAACAAAGTAGCGCTGCAGGCTGAAGAACACGATCAGCGGAACGATGAGCGAGACGAACGCTGCGGCGGTCAATCGTTGCCAGTCCTGGCCTCTCGTGCCAGTGAGCTCCGCCAGCCTCTGCGTGAGCGGTGCAACATCCTGCGTTCCGCCGGAGAAGATCAACGCGACAAGCAGGTCGTTCCACACCCAGAGGAATTGGAAGATCGCCACCGATGCGATCGCGGGGAGCGCGAGCGGAAGGACGATCCGGAAGAAGATCTGTCCAGGGCTCGCTCCGTCGACGCGCGCTGCCTCGATCACTTCGCCCGGGATCTCCGAGATGAAGTTGTGCAGCAGGAAGATGATCAGCGGCAGACCGAACATCGTGTGGGCAATCCACACGGGCAGGTAGTTCTGCTCGGGGATCATCGGCAGCACGTCGTGCATTCCGTTCTGCAACGGGCGCAGGAACGCGGTGAACAACTGCAGCAGCGGCAGGAGGGCCATCTGCAGAGGGACGATCTGCAATGCGAAGATCAGGATGAACAGCCAGTTCGACCCCTTGAACTTCATCCAGGCGAAGGCATACGCGGCCATCGCCCCGAGAATCAGCGGGAAAATGGTGCCGGGGATGGCGATCGCGAGCGAGTTCACGAAGTACGACCCCAGCTGCGGTGACGACTGCGACGCCGAGAGCAAGACCTCGGAGTAGTTGTCGAGCGTGAAGCCCGGGTTCTGGAAGATGGTCCACCAGCCGGTCGACTGGATCAGTTCGGCCGGACGGAACGACGAGACGAACAGGCCGAATGTGGGGATCGTCCACATCACCGCGATGACCAGCGACACGACGGTCGCTGTGCGCGATGTCAGCCTGCGCTTGACGCGCCGTGGCTTCGTGCCGACTTCGGCGTCGGCACCCGCGGCGAGCTTGCGGCCGGTCTCGGCATCAGCGGTGGTCGGGGGGATCGGTGTGGTGCTCATCGGATTTCCCTCTGCTTCCGCATAACTCGGACGTTGTAGATGACGATCGGCAAGACCAGGATGAAGAGGACCAGGGCGAGGGCGGACCCTCGACCGGGCTCAGCGGCACGGAACGCCTGCGTATACATCTCGTTGGCGATCACGCTCGTGTCGAAGTTTCCCGCTGTCATCGTGCGAACGATGTCGAAGACCTTCAGCGTTGCGATCGAGATGGTGGTGATCACGACGACGAGTGATCCGCGGATGCCGGGGAGGGTCACGTGGATGAAACGTTCCCAGGGGTTCGTCCCATCGATCTCGGCGGCTTCGAGCTGTTCGAGCGGAACAGCCTTGATTGCCGCGGAGAGGACGACCATGGCGAATCCGGTCTGAATCCAGATCATGACGACGATGAGGAGGAGTGTATTGATCGGTGAGGTCTGGAGCCACTGAACCGGCTCGCCGCCGAACAGCACCACGAGTTGATTCAGCAGGCCGATCTGTTCGGACCCGGCCTGGCGGTAGTCGTAGACGAACTTCCAGATGATTCCAGCGCCGACCATGGAGATCGCCATCGGCATGAAGACGAGCGCCTTGTAGATCTTCTCGCCACGCGACTTGTCGATGAAGACGGCGTACGCGAGGCCGACACCCGTCGAGATGATCGGCACCAGGAGCACCCAGATGACTGTGTTGACCAGAGTATTGACGATGGCCGGCTGGGTGAACATCCAGACGAAGTTGTCCATGCCGTTGAACGCGCCCCTGTTGTCGGTGAACGCGAGGAGGCTCGTTCGGATGGCGGGGTAGATCAGGCCAAGGAAGACGAGGATGAGGGCCGGCGCGAGGAACACGACGAGCTGCCAGTAGTCCTTGCCCCGTTTCGGAGCTTTATCGAGGAAGAAGAAGAGGAGGCCGACGATGGCGGCGAAGATAGCAAGTCCACCCACCACCTGGATGATTTTGCCGATGAGGTCAGCGGTCGTCATTGAACTACGCCTTTCGGAATGAGGAGATCAAGGGCGGAGCCGCCGGTGGCGACCCCGCCCTCGATGGGTGGTGTCAGCTAGCTCTTCGGCCAGCTGGATTCGATGGCGTCGACGGTCTGCTGGGTGCTGTTGCCGGACACCCAGGCAACGATGCCCTTCCAGAAGGAGTCGGAACCAACGGCAGCCGGCATCAGGTCGGAACCGTCGAAACGGAACACGGTGTTCTCGTCCTGAAGGATCTCGATGCTCTCCTTGAGCACATCACTCGAGGCGTTCGCCGAATCGAGGCCCTTGTTGGCGCTGATCACACCGCCGAGCTTGACCCGGTTGTTCGCCCAGGTGTCGCTGGACAGGTAGGCACGGACGGCGTCGACGTCCTCGCCCTCGCTGAACCCGACGGGGAACTCGCCACCACCGGTCACAGCCTTGTCTCCGCCAGCCTCAACCGACGGAAGCAGGAAGGCGAAGATGTCACCCTCGGGGCTGACGTCGGTGCCCTCGGGCCAGAATCCCTCGTAGAAGGATGCCTGGTGGTGCAGCGAGCAGGTCCCATCGAGGATGTTCAGACCACCGTCAGCAAACTCGGTCGAGATGACGCTGGACACGTCCCCGAGGCCGCCGTTGACCATCTCGGGGTTCTTGATGATGTCGCCGACTGCGTCGAAGGCTTCGACAATCTGCGGGTCGTTGAACGGGATCTCGTGGTTGATCCACTGGTCGTAGACATCAGGGCCTGACTGGCGGAGGACGTAGTCCTCGATCCAGTCGGTGCCTGGCCATCCGGTGGCGTCGCCTGAGCCGAGACCGACACACCAGGGCTTGTGGTCGCCCTCAGCGGCGATCTCTTCGCTCAGGGCGGTAAGCTCGTCGAGGGTCTCGGGAACCTCGTAGCCCTTCTCCTTGAACTCCGTCGGTGAGTACCAGACGAAGCCCTTGACGCTGGCCATCAGAGGGGCGGAGTAGAAGGTGCCGTCGTAGCTGCCGTATGCCTTCCAGTCCTCGCCCCAGAACTCGTCGGTGTTTGCCTCGACTGCTTCAGGGGCAGGCTTCAGCCATCCGCCTTCGGCGAGACGAGCGAGAAGCCCAGGCTGTGGCACGATGCCGATGTCGGGCGCGTTACCCGCCTCGGCGAGCACGGCGATCTGTGCTTCGAACTCCTTGGTTCCCTGGTACGACACCTCGATGCCGGTGCAGGTCTGAAAGTCTTTCCAGGATTCGACGAGCCGGTCGGCCTCCACGTCCTGGATGGTTCCTCCGATGGTGACCTCGGGGTTGTCATCGAACGTTCCGTACGTCTCGTAGTCCGCGCAGTCCGTGTCTTCCTTGTTCCCCGCCGCGACATCGCCGGTACAGGCGGTGAGAGCGAGACCGACGATTCCGGCGGCCGCGAGCGGCAGCAGGATGCGGCGATGTTTCGTGAAGCTCATCTCTGTTCTCCTCATTGAGTGTGATTTCTCCGGGCTGAGGTTCGGAGCCTCACCCTGTGCTGGTGCAAATCCGACACCCCTGTAGGGAACCGGTTCCATGCAAAAGTTACGGCACGTCGTGTGGTTTTACAAGCACGGAAACATAACGACTTTCGGTCCCGGACGCGCTCTTGCGGCGTCGATGCCCGTGAAACCGGGCCTGATGATCCGACTGAGGAACCGAAATTTCTGAAACCGGTTCCATATCGGGATCATCTTCGGTACCCTGATCCAGACAATGCAGTCCCCCACCTACCGGGGCTCGATCCCACCGGCGGGAGGCCACCATGGGAAGCGCAATCGCCGATGTCGCCGCGCGCGCCGGCGTCTCCAAGGCCACGGCATCCCGCGCACTCTCCGGCAACGGATATGTCGCTGAGGCGACGCGCCTGCGTGTCCAGGAGGCTGCGAAAGAGATCGGATTCATAGCCTCACCGAATGCGGCGAGCCTCGTCACCGGGCAAACCAAGAACATCGGCGTGGTCATTCCCTTCATCAACCGGTGGTTTTTCGGCGAGATCCTCGAAGGCATCGAGAAGGCACTCCTCAACCGCGGCTACGACATGACCCTCTACAATCTGCATCCCGGGTCACTCGACAGGGGCCGCGTTTTCGACTTCTTCCTCGCACGTAAACGCTTCGATGGGGTGATCGTCGTCGGGGTAGAGCCCACCCCGGAGGAAACGGAACGGCTCCTCCGAGTCGGCAAACCGATCGTCAGCATCGGCGCCCCAACCACAGGCATCCGCTCCCTGACCATCGACGACTGCGGTTCAGCGCGCCTGGCCACCGAACACCTGATCGGTCTCGGGCACCGACGCATCATGCACCTGGGCGGAATCATCGGGCACTCGGATGACTCCGCGATTCACACGCTGAGACGTGATGGTTACCTGCAGGCGATGGCAGCGGCCGGTCTCGATGGCGAGGTCCGGACGGCACAGACTCCCCTGAGCGTTCCCGGTGGGTACGATGCCGGTACCCACGCGCTCAGCGACCCGCTGTCGCGGCCGAGCGCAATCTTCGCAGTCTGCGACGAGGTCGCGATCGGGACGATCATTGCCGCGCGGCGAACCGGCATCCGCGTCCCGAGCGATCTTTCGGTGGTCGGAATCGACGGCCACGAGTACGCCGAGATGTTCTCGCTCACCACCATCGAACAGCAGCCGAGCGCCCAGGGGCAGCTGGCGGTCGAGGACCTCCTGGCCGCGATCACGGGCGAGCCGAGGCCACCGGACGTCGTCCAGATGCCTGCGCGCCTTGTCGTCCGGGCGAGCACCGCGCACATCCACCTGGCCGCGGACGCGGTCTGACCTGCAGCACACGTTGATCGGTCCGAAAGGGCTGCCGCACCCGCCTGCGGGCCGCCGCTGTGGACCGATCGATCTCGGAAGTAGCCGTCTCGGCCCGATCGATCGCGGCGCATCCGTATGTTAACGACGAAGGGCGCCACCCCGTAAGGGGTGACGCCCGCGTTCGACTACCGAAGCGGTAGCGCAATTACGCCGCAAGTAAGAGCCCCGAAGGGCGCAGACTACTTGAGGGTAACGGTTGCGCCAGCCTCTTCGAGTGCAGCCTTTGCCTTCTCGGCAGTCTCCTTGTTTGCGCCCTCGAGGACAGCCTTCGGAGCACCATCGACGACGGCCTTGGCCTCGCCGAGACCCAGCGAGGTGAGCTCGCGAACGGTCTTGATGACCTGGATCTTCTTGTCGCCGACCGACTCGAGAACGACGTCGAAGGAATCCTTCTCTTCGACCTCTTCTGCAGCGGCGCCGGCAGCAGCCGGACCTGCAACAGCAACGGGTGCTGCGGCGGTGACCTCGAAGGTCTCCTCGAATGCCTTCACGAACTCGCTGAGTTCGATGAGCGTGAGTCCCTTGAACTGCTCAAGCAGTTCCTCAGTTGACAGCTTTGCCATGATTTTCTCCCTTAGATTTCTTTGGTCTACTCACCGCTTGCCCAGGACGAGCCTAGGAAGCGGACTCCTGCTTCTCACGCAGCGCGTCGACCGTGCGAACGGCCTTCGACAGCGGTGCGTTGAACAGATATGCGGCTCCGAACAGCGAGGCCTTGAAGGCGCCGGCAAGCTTGCCGAGCAGAACTTCACGGGTCTCGAGGTCGGCGAGCTTGCCTACCTCTGCGGCGGTCAGAGGGTTACCGTCAAAGTAACCGCCCTTGATCACCAGGAGAGGGTTTGCCTTGGAAAAGTCGCGCAGGCTCTTTGCGACGGTGACTGGGTCCCCGTGCACGAATGCGATGGCCGACGGTCCCACGAGCTCTTCGTCAAACGACGAAATGCCCGCGTTGTTCGCGGCGATCTTGGTCAGCGTGTTCTTCACCACGGCGTAGGTTGCGTCCGCACTGATGTTCTTGCGCAGCGTCTTGAGCTGAGCAACAGTGAGGCCGCGGTACTCGGTCAGCAGTACGGCAGTCGAGCTCTGGAATTTCTCCGTGAGTTCGGCAACCGAGGCTTCCTTGTTCGCCATAGCCACTCCTTGATTAGTCTTCCTCGTACCGCGGAGGCGGCACGAGCCAAAGGGGCAGTCGGCTCAGAAATAAGAAAAGCTCCGGCGCAGAGGCACGGAGCAGTTCGAGAGAGAATCTCGAGAGTGTTTCGTCCACCTGCGCGGGTTGTCTCAGTTGAGAACCTTCGATCGGATGCTCGCTTGCGCGGGCACACCGAAAACCTGCGGTCTTTGGTTTTCCCCAAGCGTAGGGCATGGGAGGGGATCGGCCAAATCGGGCGCTGCCCGGTCTCAGGCGAGCGGACTGAGGTGGAGCTCTCGCAACAGGGCTGCCGGGTCATCGTAGACGGCGATTGCCCCGGCCGAGAGAAGCTCTGCCGAGGACGTTCCTCCGGACAACATCCCGATCGTGCGGACTCCTGCGCGGGATGCCGCGATACAGTCCCACACGCTGTCGCCGATGAACATCGCCCGGTCCGCCTCCGCGCCGGCCCGCTCCAGCGCAACGGCGACGATCGACGGATCCGGCTTTGCTGTTTCGACATCGTCGGCGTTGGTCGTCGCGTCGATGAAATCGTCGCTGTCGAGTGTCTCGGTGAGCACCAGGAGTTCGTCCTCGGGGGCAGAGGTGGCCAGCACGACTCGCGTTCCGCGGTCGTGCAGGGCGCGCAGGAGCTCGGACGCACCGGCGAGCGGCTTCAACCGGGGGGCGAGTTCGGAGTAGAAGCGGGAGTGCAGTTCGGTGGCCTGGTCGCCGAGTTCGCTCACCCGGTCGCCCAGGAGGGCGTCGAGAAGCTTGGCGGAGTCCTGACCGATGGCGCGGTGCACCCGCCATGCAGGGACGGACACCCCGACCTCGGCGAACGCGCGGGCCCATGCTTCGACGTGGAGGTAGTTGGAGTCGACGAGAGTGCCGTCGACATCGAACAGGACGGCAGCGGGTGTCTCGGTCATGAATTCATCCTCCAGTTCCCCGCAACTCTAGTCCTCGGCCGTCAGCGGCAGTGTGATCCGGAACTCGGTGCTTCCAGGTTCCGACCGGACCGAGACGGATCCATCATGGGCGTCCACGACTCCCGCGACGATGGCCAGTCCGAGACCGGTGCCGCCAGAGGCTCGCTGCCTGGACGCGTCGCCGCGGACGAATCGTTCAAAGACCGAGCCAAGCACCGCCGGATCGATTCCCGGACCATCGTCGACGATCACGATGGTGGCTTCGTCGGCAGTGGTCGACAGCCGGGCGACGACCCGGGTCCCCGGTGGGGTGTGGACGCGAGCGTTGGCGAGAAGATTGGAGACCACCTGAAACAGTCTCTGGGTGTCGCCGGTGACCGCCACCGGTGTATCAGTGAGGTCGAGGACCCACTCGTGATCGACAGAAGCCGCGCGGGCATCGCTCACTGCATGGCTGAGCAGGCCAGGGAGGTCGACCGGCTCCCTCGCGAGTTCGCGACCTTCGTCGAGACGGGCGAGAAGGAGCAGGTCCTCGACGATCGCGGTCATCCGCACGGCCTCGGATTCGATCCGCCCAAGTGCATACGTGGCATCCTCCGGGAGCTTCTCCCCCGACCGGCGAGTCAGTTCCGCGTATCCCCGGATCGACGCGAGCGGCGTGCGCAGTTCGTGACTGGCGTCTGACACGAACGTTCGTACCTTGTTCTCGGACGACTGCCGTGCCTGCAGGGCATTCGACACATGGCCGAGCATCCGGTTGATCGCCGCTCCGACCCGCCCCACTTCCGTGTGCGGATCCGCGTCGCCCTCGGGAACGCGCACCGCGAGCGCGACCTCACCACGGTCGAGTGGAAGATCCGAGACTTCGGATGCCGCCCGCGCGACCCGGTCGAGCGGGCGAAGGGCCAGTCTGACGATGACGTACGCTGCGCTCCCGGCGAGGGCGAGGGCGCCGAGTGAAATCGCAGCGATACCCGCGATGAGCTGCGCGACGGAGAAGTCCAGGTCCGCAAGCGGAAGGCCGACAACGAGTGCGCCGTCACCGGCATCAACAGCAACAACCCGATACCGGCCGAGCTCGCCAGGGAGGTCGATCGAGACGGGGTCCGCTCCGACCTCGAGCGACAGCAATGCGGAGACCTGCGTCGAGGTCAGGGGCAGGAGAGTGCCTGCGTCGTCGGTATATCCGGCGTATTGCACCGCACCATCGTCGATGATGGCGCCGAGCGTTCCGGCCGACTGACCGGGGGCCCCGATAAAAGCAGGGACCGGGGTCTGGTCGTTGTCGGGAAACTGCCTGCCTCGCTGGGAGTCTGCGGCGCCGGAGGACCGCGTTGTGGCCGAGGTCAGCTGGCTGTCGACGCGCTCGAGAAGCACAGCCTGCACGCTGAGAACGCTTGCCGTACCGATCACGACGGCCGCGAGCGCGAGCAGAGCCACGACGGCGACGATCAGTCGCCGTCGGAGCGTCCACCGCGCCATCCGAATCATGCGGTTACTCCGGCAGCCTTCAGCATGTACCCGGCCCCACGAACGGTGTGGATCATTGGGGCACGACCGGCGTCGATCTTCTTCCGCAGGTAGGAGATGTAAATCTCGACCACGCTGGATTTTCCCTCGAAGTCATAGCTCCAGACGCGGTCAAGAATCTGGACCTTGCTCAGCACCCGTCGCGGATTCCGCATCAGAAACCTGAGCAGTTCGTACTCCGTCGCGGTGAGGTCGATCGGCTCGCCTGCCCTGCTGACTTCATGGCTGTCCTCGTCGAGGCTGAGGTCCCCGACGGTGAGCACTGGGCCGTCGGATGACGCGATAAGCGTCGACCTGCGGATCAGGCCGCGCAACCGGGCAACCACTTCCTCGAGACTGAACGGTTTCGTAACGTAGTCGTCGCCGCCCGCGGTGAGTCCGGCGATCCGCTCGTCGAGCGCATCCTTCGCCGTGAGGAACAGCACGGGCACGTCGTCCCCTTCGGCTCGCAGGCGCTGCAGCACCGTGAGGCCGTCCAGGTCAGGGAGCATGATGTCGAGCACGATCGCATCGGGACGAAACTCGCGCGCGGTGGCGAGGGCGCCGCGACCGGTATCCGCGGTGCGGATCTCCCACCCTTCGTAGCGCAACGCCATCTTGAGCAGATCGGTCAGGCTGTGCTCGTCGTCGACGACGAGCACCCGGACGGGGCTCCCGTCAGCGCGTCGGAGGGGGCGGCCGGCTGGGACGTGGAGGAAAGGAATGTGCTCACGGTTTCCAGTATCGACTCTTTCCTATGAACGCCCTATGAGCCGGCCTATGAGTCCCCGATGAACTCGCAATGGTCGCGCAGAGATCCGGCGATCCCGTTCCCGGGCAAACTCACAGGAATGACATTGGACGGCCATAGGCGTGATTCCTACGGTGATGCTCGCTGTGACCAGAGAGGTCGCGTAGTGAAGTCTGGCCGCAACCCGGCACGGAGTGAAGGAAATGATGTTCGGAACCTATCTCAGACGCGAGCTCGTCGGCCGCCGCAAACAAACAATTATTGTCGCCCTCGGGATGGCGCTCGCCATCGCCCTGGTCATCGTGGTCAATGCGGTATCGGTCGGCGTGAAAGACGCACAGTCAACGGTGCTTGCCTCGGTCTACGGCGTAGGAACCGACATCACGGTGAGCACAGCGCCCACCCCACCCGGTGAGGGTGGGGGTGGGGGTGAGCGGGACCGTGCCTTCGAGTTCGGTGCCGACGACGGCACCGCCACCGCTGACGGCTCCACCGCGGTGAGCCAGTCCCGGCTCTCCGCCGACCGCGGGACCTCGACATTCGACCAGACGGCGCTCACCACCGTGCAAAATGTCGACAACGTCTCAGCGGCGACCGCGACCCTGGCCCTGACGAACACGACTTTCGACGGTGAACTGCCTGACTTCTCGCAGGCGGAGCAGCCAGCGGATGGTGCGGCGCGGCCCAGCGGCCCCGACGGCGCAGGTGGGAGTTCATTCGACGTGAACTCCTTCACCGTGCTCGGTCTCGACCCGGCCGGCGACAGCGTCGGCCCACTGTCAGCCGTGACCCTCGACGAGGGCCGCGGGCTCGACGCCGACGATGACAGCGCATTCGTTGCCGTCATCGACACCGCGTATGCGACATCCGCTGCACTCGCCGTGGGCGACACCATCGACATCGGCGGCACCGACTTCGAGGTCGTCGGCACCGTGGCCTCCAGCTCAGCCGATGCCACGACGGCAGCGGAGGTATACATCCCGCTCGTTGCAGCCCAGACGGTGGCAGGTCTCGACGGCCAGGTGTCGACGATCTCGGTCCAGGCCGCGTCGTCCACTGCCATCGATCAGGTGAAATCAGACATCGAGTCCGAACTGACGGAGGCCACGGTGAGCACCCAGGAGGACCTGGCGTCGAGCGTGTCCGGCTCGTTGGCGTCGGCATCCGGTCTGGTGTCAGGCCTCGGTTTCTGGTTGTCCCTCCTCGTTCTCCTGGCCGCATTCCTGATCGCGGTCCTGTTCACCATCTCCGGTGTCGCGCGTCGTACCCGCGAGTTCGGCACCCTGAAGGCCATCGGCTGGTCCAACCGCAGGATCGTCGGCCAGGTCGCCGGTGAGTCCACCGTGCAGGCACTGATCGGTGGAGCCGTCGGAGTGGTGATCGGACTCGCAGCCGTCGTCGCGATCAATATGTCGGGCATCACACTCGGGGCCTCGACCGCCGCCGCAGCCGGAACTGGCGCAGCTGGCGGACCTGGCCAGCGCGGAGGATTCGGCGAGGCGGCCGAGACCGTCGCCGCAACCACCGATGTCGTGCTCACCGCCCCGATCACCCCGGTCGTGATCATCGTGGCGGCGGCCATCGCCATCGCCGGCGGCCTGCTGGCCGGTGCGATTGGCGGCTGGCGCGCCTCCCGCCTGCGCCCCGCCGAAGCTCTTCGCTCGGTTTCCTGACCTCCTCAACAACTGACCTCCTGAACGGAACATCATGTACACCCTCTCAGCGCTGTCGAAAACCTACGCGCAAGGCAAGACCACGATCACGGCGCTCAACCGCGTCGACCTCACCATCCCGGACGGCCAGATGGTTGCCGTGCAGGGGCCGACGGGAGGGGGCAAGTCCACCCTGCTGCAGATGCTCGGCGCCCTGGACCGGCCAAGCTCGGGCAGCATCGTGTTTGGCGAGAACAACCTCAGCTCCCTGCCGGAGTCGAAGCTCACGACGATCAGGGCGCACAACGTCGGAATCGTGTTCCAGAGCTTCAACCTCATCCCCACGCTGAGCGCCCAGGAGAACGTCGAGATGGCGCTTGTCCCGCTGAAAATCCCGGCGTCGGAGCGGGCGAAGCGGGCGATCGACGCCCTCGCCTCCGTCGGGCTCGCCGATCGGGGGGACCACCGCCCCGCCGAGCTGTCCGGTGGTCAGCAGCAGCGGGTCGCGATCGCCAGGGCGATCGTCAAGAACCCTACGGTTCTCCTGGCTGACGAGCCGACGGGAGCACTGGACGAAGACACCCGCGACGACATCATGGGGCTGCTCGAGAAGCTCTGGGCCGAACTGGGGCTCACCCTCGTCATCGTCACCCACGACTCTGCGGTGGCGAAGCGCGCCCAGCGCCGGCTGCACATCAAGAACGGGCAGGTCAAGGACATCACGTAAGAACCGACGGGGGATGCCGACCGAGCAGGGCGGCGGCATCCGCCCTGCCGGCATCGTCGCATCCACCCGAGATAGTTGACGCAGGTCCACCATTCGCATATAGTTGATGCCAGTCAACTTCAGGCGCGATGGCGGGCCTCGTCACTTCTTTGATCTGGAGCACCCGTGTCTTCTCCCCTGTCCACAAGCGCCGACGCGCCTGCCATGAACCACCGGCAGGTACTCGAAGCCCTGTCCGGCCTCCTGCTCGGCATGTTCGTCTCGATCCTCGCCGGCACCGTCGTCTCCACCTCGCTTCCGCGCATCATCTCCGACCTCAACGGCGACCAGGCTGCGTTTACCTGGGTCGTCACATCCACCCTGCTGGCGACGACGGTCTCCACGCCGATCTGGGGCAAGTTCGCGGATCTGTTCAATCGCAAGCTGCTCATCCAGCTCTCCCTGGTGCTCTTCGTCGTCGGCTCGGCGCTGGCCGGCTTCTCCCAGGACACCGCCACCCTCATAACATTCCGGGTGTTCCAGGGGCTCGGCGCCGGAGGCCTCACCGCACTCAGCCAGATCATCATGGCCGACATCATCAGCCCACGTGACCGCGGCAGGTACATGGGACTCTTCGGCGCCGTGATGGCCGTCGGCACGATCGGCGGGCCACTGATCGGAGGTGTGATCACCGACAGCTTCGGCTGGCGCTGGAACTTCTTCGTCGCCCTGCCGTTCGCCATCGCCGCCATCGTCCTGCTCCAGAAGACTCTGCACCTGCCCAAACGGGAGAAGCAGGGCAGGGTTCGCATCGACTACCTCGGCGCAGCACTCATCGCCGGGGGCGTATCCCTCCTCCTGATCTGGGTCACGATGGCCGGGAACCAGTTCGAGTGGGCAAGCTGGAACACCGCGTGGATGGTCGGCCTCTCGGTCGCACTCCTCGTCGCAGCGGTCATCGTCGAGCTGAAGGTCGCTGATCCGATCATCCCGATGTCGCTGTTCAAGAACCGCACCTTCACCCTGTCTGTCATCGCGTCCATCGCGGTGGGTGTCGCCATGTTCGGCACCTCAGTCTTCCTCGGCCAGTACATGCAGCTCGCCCGCGGTGCCACCCCGACCGAGTCCGGCCTGCTGACCCTTCCGATGATCGGCGGCCTGCTCGTCACATCGACGGTCGCCGGTGCACTCATCAGCCGGTTCGGTGTCTGGAAGCCGTATCTGATCGGCGGCTCGATCGCCCTCGCAGCCGGGATGTTCCTGATGGGCACCATCCAGTACGACACGAACTACGTCCTCGTCTCGGTGTACATGTTCATCCTCGGATCCGGCGTCGGCATGGTCATGCAGAACCTCGTGCTGATCGTCCAGAACGCCGTCGACATCACACAGCTCGGCGTGGCCAGCTCCGGGATCGCCTTCTTCCGCAGCCTCGGCGGCACGATCGGAGTCTCGGTGATGGGGGCTGTGCTCGCCAGCCGGGTCAGCGGTCTCCTCACGGACAAAGCGGCTGCCCTGCAGGCCGAGATCATCAAGCTCGGAGCGCCCGGAGTCGCGATTGCCGAGTCCCTGCAGAGTGGCACGATCCCCCGGGTCAACGAACTGCCCGTTGGCATTAGGACGATCATCGAATCGGTCTACGGCCAGTCCGTCGCCGACATCTTCCTCGTGGCAGCGCCGCTGGCCATTGTCACGCTCGTCGCCATCGTCTTCCTGCCGAACCTCAGCCTCGGCACGAAGACCGCCGTCGAGCGGATGGCTGAAACGACGACCGCGGCCCGTGAGGCTGAAATCCTCGTCGACGTCTCCACGGCATCCGTCGCTGTCGTCCCCAACCCGTCTGTCGGCGGGACCGAACGGCCGTCGAACGCCGCGCGGGATAATTGAGCATGCCTGAACAACTACCCGCCGACATGTTCACCGCGATCGGAGACGTCGAACACGAGTTCAGCCTCATGTTCAACCGCGTCCGTGGAATCATGCGCGAGCGAGCGGAGCAGATCCACCCGGACCTCCAGCCGCTCGGTTACAAGGTGCTGTCGACCCTGGTCCGCGGTGGGCGCATGCACGCCGGCACCGTCGGCGATCTCCTGATGACCGACAAGAGCACCATCAGCCGCACCGTGAAACAGCTGGAGGATCTCGGGCTCGTCGTCCGTGAGGCAGATCCCGATGATGGTCGGGCGACCTACCTCGCCGCATCCGCCATCGGTGTGGAACGTGTGACGCGCGTCCGGGCCGCCAACGAAGACCAGTGGCGGTCGCGGCTGGGCGAATGGGATCTCGCCGACATCCAGCGCCTCGCCGAGCTTCTCTCCAAAGTCAACGCGACGCTCTGACGCTGTCTACCCGTCGCGCCAGGAGTGCTTCGGGGAGAAGTCGAGGATTCTCCGGGCTTTATCGATCGAGAGCAGCGTCTCGTGCTCACTGACCTCGCGCGTCACCGGGACGTCGGGGAACACCTCCGCGAGAAGGTCCGCGTTGGGTCGCGCCGAGACCGTGTCAGCCGCAGCGATGATGAACCGGTCGAAGCCCACGGTCTCGAGCTCGAGAGCGCGCAGGACGGCCTGGGCGCCATCCCGACCGTCGATGTAGCCCCAGAGGTTCCATTTCCGGTTCGCCGCGTCCTCGTCGTATGACCCGAATGCTGCGTAGTCCTCCTGGTCCATGACGTTCGAGAAGCGCAGGGCAACGATCTTGAGGTCCGGATGCCAGCGGACCAGCTCGATCGCCATCTGCTCCTCGAGGTGCTTGACGAGCGAGTAGGTGCTCTCCGGACGCGCCGCATACTCCTCGTCAACGGGGACGTAGGGCGGAGGAACGTCGAAGGGAAGCCCGAGGACGGTTTCACTGGATGCATAGACAACATTGCGGATGCCGGCGCGGATCGCCGCGTTGAAGACGTTGTAGCTCGCGAGCATGTTGTTGTGGAACGTGGCGACGTTACTGGTCAGACCGGACGCCGGGATTGCGGCGAGGTGCACGATGGCGTCGAACCCATCGTGTCTGTCGTCGACACCCATGATCGCATCGACGGTCTGGCCGTAGTCGGTGAGGTCGACCTTGACGAAGCCCGGACCCCGCTCCCCGGTGGTGTCGAGGTTGATGACGGTGAGCCCGGCCTCGCGAAGTTCCCGCACGACGGTCCTGCCCAGTTTTCCTGATCCACCCGTGACTGCAATTCTCATTCCTCCAGTCTGGTGCATTCTCCGACCAGAGGGACTGGGATTGCCCCGGACATGGTTTGCTTGCTACATGCAGCTCGTTCTCTACACCTCCTCTTTTTGCGAACCGTGCGCGCAGGCGCGATCCGTGCTCGCCGAAGCCGCCCGCCTGATTCCGCAGGCGACGATCATCGAACGTGACGTGGCGCGGGAGAATGTGCTGGCCGCAGACGATGGAATCCGGATCACCCCCACGGTCGTCGTGCTGAGCGACGAGGGAACCGAGGTCTTCCGCGCCGCCGGAGTGCCCACCCTCAATCAGATGCTGACGGCTGCAGCCCAGGCCCTCTGACACCCGTTCCGAGCTGACCTCGCGTGCGTCCGGCGCGTGGCGCGCCGACGGAATCGGTCTGGCGGGCGTGTCGTGGCATCGGAGGCACAATAGAGGGGTGCCAACCACTTACCTCGACCGTCTCGTCGCTGACTCGACGGACCGCGTGGCGTGGCTGAGGGCACGCTCCAGGGGAATCACGGCAACGGATGTCGCGCGGCTCTCGGGCCCAGCGGCTATCAACGCGGTCGCAACCGAGAAGCTCGGCGGAGGCCCCGGCTTCTCCGGCAACGCCTACACAGACCACGGCAGGGCACGCGAGCCCCAGATCGCCAGCTGGGTGGCGGCCACCCACGGGATCGCCCCGTCCTCGGCCCTGTTCCACGCCGAGGTGGAGAGACGACACCTCGCAACGCCTGACGGACTCGCGGTTACCGCATCCGGTGCCCTCGTGCTCGCAGAGATCAAGACGACGACGAAGGCCTGGCGCTCGGTCCCCCGCAACTACCTGCGGCAGATCTGGTGGCAGCAATACGTTCTCGGCGCCGAGCGCACACTGGTGGTCTGGGAAGAACACGCCAACTTCGTGCCGGTCGGCGACGAACCGCGCTGCCGCTGGATCGAGCGGGACGACAGGGAGATCGACAAGCTTGTGGGCCTCGCCAACAACCTCATCGACGAACTCCACCGTCGGACAACGCGCGTGTCCCGCTACCTGGTGAACGACGACCCCTACGACATCCCGTAGCTCAGGCTTTCCTGGACAGGTGCCTTCTGCTCAACCAGACCACCCCTGCGCCGGCCAGCAGGATGAACGACGCGATCGCGATGATGTAGATCACCACGGCACCGTAGCCGCCAGGCTGACCCGGGTTCAGGAACGGATAGGGATACCAGTTCACCAGTGCGCCCCTCACCATCGTGTAGAGCGACCAGAGGACCGGATACACCGCGATGATCCAGAGCTGGTTCCATGCCACGGGCGTGCGGCCGGGCGAGAACAGCCAGACGAGCACCATGTAGATCGGTGCGACAAGGTGGAGGATCTCATTCGACCAGCCCAGGGTGGATGCCTGGTCGAGCGACACCTGGCGGAGCAGCAGGTTGTAGACCACACCCGTTGTCGCCATGTAGGTGACCGTGGCCGCAAGAGCCAGGCTGAACCACGCCGGATCGCGGGGCCTGGTGAAGCAGAACCACGCTCCGACGAGCAGGCTCACCGCCGCAAGCACGTTCGACTGGATCGTGAAGAAACTGAAGAAGTTCACGAAGAAGAACGACACATCGGGGAGGTCGAAGCTGAGGCTGTGCATCAGTTGGGCGATGATGGCGGTCAGAATGACGGCGGCGGCGATGATCCTGAGGACGCCGAAGACTTTGCGCATGCGTTCACCCTATCGTCGCTCGAGGGGGTGGCTGTCGCACTGTTAGCGGAGAGGGAATCGCGCCGAAACACGGCTGACTCATTGCCGGGGTTAGCTGGTGTCATGGCAATGACGGTAGGGGGTTCACGTGCGTGAGGGCGTTGGGCGAACATGGCAGACTCGGGGCATGACGGCCACACGGGATGAGATCTCAGATTCGATCGCGGAACACTCGGTCCCCGAGACGATGCTCGCCGCCGTGATCGACCGGACCGGCGGACCGGAGGAGATGCACCTCGCCACGGTGCCCAGCCCGACTCCGTATGTCTCCGAGTTCGTGGTGCGCGTCGACGCAGCCGGCATCAACCCGATCGACGCCAAGACTCGCGCGGGCAGAGGGGTGTCAGCGGGCCTCACCTTTCCGGCGATCCTGGGCAACGACTTCAGCGGTGTGGTGGTGAAGTCACCGTACGAGGCGCATCCGCTCTCCCCCGGAACCGAGGTCTACGGCATGGCCATGGTGCCCCGGACGACCGGCAGCTATGCGCAGTACCTCGCGGTGTCGAGCCTCTCCGTTGCGCGCAAGCCGCCCAGCCTGTCGCACGTGGAGGCAGCGGGCGTTCCCCTGGCCGCACTGACGGCGTGGGGAATGGTCGTCGAGGTCGCGAAGGCCCACCACGGCCAGCGAATACTGATCCACGCCGGGAGCGGCGGGGTCGGGCATTTCGCTGTGCAGTTTGCGCGGTACTTCGGTGCGCACGTCATCGCCACCGGCTCGACACGCAACCAGCAGTGGCTCCGAGAGCTCGGCGCATCCGAGGTCATCGACTACACGACCACGAGATTCGAGGATGCCGTCAGCCAGGTCGACGTCGTCATCGACCTCATCGGCAACGTGCACGACGACACCGGCAGTCGCTCCCTGGGCGTTCTCAAGCCGGGTGGGCTGATCGTGAACGCCCCGACCGGCAGCTGGCCGACGTTCCTCGACGAGGCCGGTGCGGTCGGCGTCAGGGCGACGACATACAAGGTCGCTCCTGACGGGGATGCCTTGTCGACGATCAGTCGGCTGCTCGAGTCCGGGGACGTCCGGGTGTTCGTGGACCAGGTCTTCGAACTTGCGGATGCCGCCGACGCGCACCGCGCGCTCGAGTCGGGTCACACGCGCGGCAAGATCGTCCTCACCATCCCCGCGCACTGACCCTCAGAGGGCGCGCTCCATCACGAAGTCGTTCTCCAGCCGCGTGCCGAGCTGAAACCGCTTCCGGCCGACAACACCAAAACCGCTCTTCTGGTAGAAACGAACGGCCCTGGCATTCTGCTCGTTGACACCGAGCCAGATCCCTGCGGCTCCGGTCGACCGGGCGGCGTCGATCGTTGCGGTGACGAGGGGCGCCGAGACGCCCTGTCCGTGCGAGCCAGCCAGCACGTAGACCTTGCTCAGTTCGACCGTCGGCGACAGCGTGACGCCGCCGCCACGTCGGCATCCTTCGGCTCACCGAGCACGAGCATCGTGTAGCCGCACAGTCCGCTCGAATCCTCAGCGACGACAATGACGCGGCGGTCATCGGCCAGGTATTCGACGAAGCGCTCCCGGCTGAGCTGGGTGGCAATGAAGTCCGCGATGTCGTCGGGGTCGCTGTCTGGCGGGCACGCGAGCGGGAACGTGGCCGCCGCCAGGTCGGCCAGCGCCGACGCATCCGTTGTTCCGGCCCGTCTCACAGTCGTAGTCACCCCGCCAGTGTACGGGCGACGGATGCCCACCCGCCGCCGCTGCCCGCCGAGAACTCCCGCTGCGGTCGAGACCTCCCCGCGCACCGGGTGGTCTCGACCGGAAGAGGTGTTTTCGCCGGTGCCGCAGCATCCGGGCACAGAAAAAGGGCCCCGCGAAATCGCGAGGCCCTTCTTCAGTGCGTTGTGGATCAGATGGAGTTGATGTCCATCGGGATGCCAGGACCGAACGTGGTCGAGACGGTGCCCTTGAGGATGTAGCGACCCTTCGAGGAGGACGGCTTCAGGCGGTTGACCTCTTCGAGGGCCGACTGGATGTTCTCGTTGAGCTGCTCGGAAGCGAACGAGGCCTTGCCGACGACGAAGTGCACGTTGGAGTGCTTGTCGACGCGGAACTCGATCTTTCCACCCTTGATCTCGGAGACAGCCTTCGCGACGTCAGGGGTCACGGTTCCGGTCTTCGGGTTCGGCATGAGGCCGCGGGGTCCGAGGACCTTACCGAGACGACCGACCTTGCCCATGAGCTCGGGGGTCGAGACGGCGGAGTCGAACGAGGTGTAGCCTGCGGCCACCTTCTCGATGAGCTCGTCGCCACCGACCTCGTCAGCGCCGGCCGCGATTGCGGCTTCTGCTGCCGGACCGGTCGCGAAGACGATGACGCGGGCGGTCTTACCGGTGCCGTGAGGAAGAATCACGGTGCCGCGGACCATCTGGTCTGCCTTGCGGGGGTCGACACCGAGCTTGAGTGCGACCTCGACGGTCGAGTCGAACTTGGCCGAGCCGGTCTCCTTGGCGAGGGCGACTGCCTCTTCTGCGGAGTAGAACTTGTCAGTGCCGATTTTCTCGGCGGCGGCCCGGTAGGCCTTTGACTTCTGTGCCATGTGAATTTCTCCAATTCGAGAATGTGGTCATCTGCGCCTGGCCGGCGCTGCCACGATTATTCTGAAGGCCGCGAGCGGAGCTCGTGACCGGAAGAGATTGAGCGATTCGCCCCACTGGGAGAATCAGTCGAAATCCTGAAAGCCGCGAGCGGAGCCCGAGACCGGGTGGATTGAGCGATTCGCCCCGCGGGGCGAATCAGCCGTGGTCCGGGAGTCTTAGGCCTCGGTGGTGATGCCCATGGAGCGCGCGGTGCCGGCGATGATCTTCGAGGCAGCCTCGATGTCGTTCGCGTTGAGGTCGGCCATCTTGACTTCGGCGATCTCGCGGACCTGTGCCTTGGTGAGCTTCGCTACCTTGACGGTGTGGGGCGTTCCTGAACCCTTGGCAACGCCTGCAGCCTTTTTGATGAGCTCAGCGGCCGGCGGGGTCTTGAGGATGAACGTGAATGAACGGTCCTCGTAGACGGTGATCTCCACCGGGATGACGTTTCCGCGCTGGGCTTCCGTCTGGGCGTTGTACGCCTTGCAGAATTCCATGATGTTCACGCCGTGCTGACCCAGGGCCGGGCCGATGGGCGGGGCGGGGTTCGCGGCGCCGGCCTTGATCTGAAGCTTGATCAGACCAGTAACCTTCTTCTTCGGTGCCATGTTTCTTCCTTCTTATTGGGTTTCGAGCTCCCGTCGATTGACGGATGCTCTCCCGCCGACCCGGTTGGGCCGCGGTGGATGGGGAAATCTAGAGTTTCGTGACCTGGTCGAAGCTGAGCTCGACCGGGGTCTCGCGCTCGAACAGGGAGACGAGCACGATGAGCTTGCCGCTCTCCGGCTTGATCTCGCTGATCGAACCGGGAAGACCAGCGAACGAGCCTTCCTTGATCGTGATCGTCTCGCCGATCTCGAAGTCGACTTCGGCGGGAATCGCACGGGGGGTCTGGCCGCCCTTGCCACCGCCGGCCTTCACCGGCGTGGTGTCCTTGACCTCGACGAGGCTCTTCAGCATGTTGAAGGACTCTTCGAAGCGGAGCGGCGTCGGGTTGTGGGCGTTGCCCACGAATCCGGTGACTCCAGGGGTGTGGCGAACGACAGACCAGGAATCCTCGTTGAGGTCCATGCGGACGAGCACGTAACCGGGGATGCGCACGCGGGTGACCATCTTGCGCTGGCCGTTCTTGATCTCGACGACATCTTCCATCGGTACTTCGACCTGGTAGATGAAGTCAGCGACGTCGAGCGAGCCCTTGCGCTGCTCGATGTTGGCCTTGACCTTGCGCTCGAAGCCGGCGTAGGAGTGGATGACGAACCACTTGCCCGGGAGGGTGCGGAGCTCGGCACGGAAAGCATCGTACGGGTCGACATCGGCGGGCTCAGCGTCGGCCTCGTCGGTCTCTTCTTCGTTGTCGATGGCCTCGGCGGCAGCTTCGACCTCGGCGGCCTCGTCGATCTCGAGCGCGTCGTCGACGACGGCGTCAGCCTCGGGGTCGTTGGCCTCAGCCAAGGCGTCCAGGACAGCGTCCAGGTCGACGACATCGTTGGAGTCTTCTACGTGCAGCGCTTCGTGCTCGGCGGCGTCGACGGAGTGCTCCTCGGCGGCGAGCACGTTGCCCTCTTGTGCTTCGTCTTCCTCGCTGGACTGCTCAGCGGCAGTTGCCCAGTCGACGTCGCCCAGATTTCTCTCAGACACCTAAATCTCATTCCTTTTGCTTGTGGGGTGGCGATGTTCTCTGCCACGGTCCTCGTTGTCGATCACTGTCGATCGGATGCCGCCCGGATGCTACGAGGCTGGAGTCCCGAAGACGAAGATCACGAGCCAGCTGAACAGCTGGTCCAGGCCGTACACCAGGGCCATCATGATCACGACGAACACGAGCACGACTCCGGTGTAGCTGAACAGTTCTTTTCGGGTCGGAGTGACGACCTTCTTGAGCTCAGCAATCACCTGCTTCAGGAACAGGATGATCCCGGCAAAGGGTCCGCGCTTTGCCGCACGTTCCTTCTTTGCGGCTGCGACGATTTCCTCGCTCGGTTCGTCGATAACTTTTCGGGCCACCTGGTTACACCTTTCATGTGTCGGTACTCAGGACGTTCAATACCGACGCGCAGGGCGGACAGGACTCGAACCTGCAACCTGCGGTTTTGGAGACCGCTGCTCTACCAATTGAGCCACCGCCCTAGACCCGGACATATCCCGGTCAGGATGTGAAATCTGACAGGCACCCTCGCGCCTTCTTTTGTCGGGTCCGTAGGGATTACCTCGAAAATTGGCGCAAAAAAGCTTGGCAGATTTCAACTACCTCGACAAGTGTACAGGGCGTTCGAGGCTCCGCCAACCTGACGGAGGCACCCCCCAGCGCCCACGCATTCAGCGCGGTTCGTGGGCTTCGAGGAACGAATACACCTCGACGTCGTCCACGCCCGGGAACGTGCCGGTCGGAAGGGCAGCGAGCAGACTCGTGGGCGTCCGGGCAGCCGGCCACGACTGATGCGCCCATTTGTCGGCGAGCGCGCTCGGTGCGCTCTTGCAGCACGACTCGTCTGGGCAGTTCGACTGCGACCTGTTCGCCGACTCACGCCCCCTGAACCATTTGACGTGTTCGAACGGAACCCCGACGGTCACGGAGTAGTCGCCTTCCTTGGCCTTCTCGATCCTCGATGTGCACCAGTAGGTGCCGTTCGGATTGTCTGTGTACTGGTACCACGGGCTGAATCGATCCTCAGCCGCGAAGACGGTGAACGCTGTCCACTTCCGACAGACGGTCGTCCCCTCGACAGCGCCCAGCGCATCCGTCGGGTGCCTCACCCCGTCGTTGGAATATGCCTTGACGATCGTGCCGGATTCGTGCACCTTCGTGAAGTGCACGGGGATGCCGAGGCGCGCCGTTGCGAGGTTGGTGAAGCGATGCGCGGCCGTTTCATAGGAGACCGCGAACGCATCCCTGAGGTCCTCCATCGAGATGCGGCGGAAGTTCTTCGCCTCGGCGAGGAACCTGACCGCGTCAGCCTCCGGCAGCAGGATTGCCGCGGTGAGGTAGTTCGTCTCCACGCGCTGGCGCAGAAAGTCCGCGTAGTTGGAGGGCTCCTGGTGGCCGAGCACGTGGCTGGCGAACGCCTGTACCACGGGCGAGCGTGAGTCCCTCGATGCAGACTGCTGCGTCGGCAGGTAGATACGGCCGTTGCGACTGTCGGTCACCGACCGGGTCGAGTGTGGCAGGTCGCCGACATAGTGCAGGGTGAACCCGAGGTGGTTGGCCATGTCGCCGACGAGTTGCTGCGACACCGGCCCGCCGGAGTGCCCGACGGCAGCGAGGAGCTTCGTCGCCTGCTCCTCGAGTTCCGGAAAATAGTTGTCCCGTGCCTTCATCGTCGCCCGCAGCTGTGCGTTCGCTCGCCGGGCCTCCTCGGGTGTTGCCGCGCGTTCCCGGTGCAACCGCTCGACCTCCTGGTGCAGCGCGAGGATCGCGCGAAGCGTCTCGTCACTCTGCCCCTTCGATACCCGGACCGGGCGGATGCCGAGGGCCGGGAACACCGGTCCACGCTGTGCCCGCTCCACGGCGATCTCGAGGGCCGCGCGCTCGGATGGTGCTTCGTCACGCAGAAGATCGTCGGTTGTTGTGCTGAGGGCGAGGGCGATCTGACGCAGCATCGACAGTCGCGGTTCGCGCTTGCCGTTCTCGATGGTGGACACCTGGGAGGGCGCCCTGTCGATCGCGAGCCCGAGCTGCTCGACCGTCATTCCGCGCGAGAGGCGGATGTTCCGGATGCGTCGACCCAGGGTGAGGGCGTCGACGGCGCCCGCGTCCTCCTCGGCGGTCGCAATGAAAACGGGGTCAGCTGCAGTGCTGTTCATGGTGCCATCGTGCCATCCGCAGCTCTTTCCGACAAACAGAAGAACAGCGTTTTTTCTGGGGACGAATCTGGACTTCCAGCGTCCTCGCGCCCACAGACTCGATTCAGACGCACCGCTGGTCAGGCGCCGACACCGGCCCTGGACCAGACACGAACCCAAGCCAAGGAGCACAACGATGAGCACCCAGACACCCCGCCCCGGCGACCAGATCCAGACCGCTGCCGAGCTGCAGCTCGAATGGGATGCCAATCCCCGCTGGGACGGCATCCGCCGGGATTACACCGCCGCCGAGGTCGTCGCCCTGCGCGGCAGCGTCCGTGAGGATTCCACCCTCGCCCGGCGCGGTGCGGAGAACCTTTGGAACCTGATCCACTCCGAGGAGTGGGTGCCTGCACTCGGTGCGCTCACCGGCAACCAGGCTGTGCAACAGGTGCGGGCAGGCCTCAAGGCCATCTACCTCTCCGGCTGGCAGGTGGCCGCCGATGCCAATCTCTCCGGCCAGACCTACCCTGACCAGTCGCTGTACCCGGCAAACTCGGTCCCCTCCGTCGTTCGCCGCATCAACAACGCGCTGCTTCGCGCCGACCAGATCGAGGTCGCGGAGACCGGAACAACCACCGTGGACTGGCTCGCGCCGATCGTCGCGGATGCCGAGGCCGGTTTCGGCGGTCCGTTGAATGCCTACGAGCTGATGGCATCCATGATCCAGGCCGGGGCGGCCGGCGTCCACTGGGAAGACCAGCTCGCCAGCGAAAAGAAATGCGGCCACATGGGCGGCAAGGTCCTTGTGCCGACGAGCCAGCACATCCGCACCCTCAACGCCGCACGCCTCGCCGCAGACGTCGCCGGGGTACCGAGCGTCATCATCGCGAGGACCGATGCCCTCGCCGCGACGCTGCTCACCAGCGATATCGATGAGCGGGACCAGCAATTTCTCACCGGCACACGCACCCCCGAGGGCTTTTACGAGGTACGAAACGGGATCGACACCGTCATCTCGCGCGGCCTCGCATACGCCGAATACGCCGACCTGCTCTGGGTGGAATCGGCTGAGCCAGACCTCGAACTCGCCCGCCGCTTTGCTGAGCGCATTCACCAGGACTTCCCCGGCAAGAAACTCGCCTACAACTGCTCGCCGTCGTTCAACTGGAAATCCCACCTCGACGACGCGCAGATCGCAACGTTCCAGAAGGAACTCGCTGCCATGGGTTACGCCTTCCAGTTCATCACGCTGGCCGGCTTCCACGCGCTGAACCACTCCATGTTCACGCTCGCCCAGGACTACAAGAACCGCGCCATGAGCGCATACGTCGAACTGCAGGAAGCCGAATTCGCCTCGGAGGCATCCGGCTACACCGCGACGAAGCACCAGCGCGAAGTGGGAACAGGCTACTTCGACCGGATCGCGACGGCCCTGAACCCGACGAGCGCCACCCTCGCGCTCGTCGGTTCGACCGAAGAAGACCAGTTCCACTAACCACTTCCCGCCCGCCGCTCGCCGCAACGCGAGCGGCGGGCGATATCCCAAAGGACATTCATCATGACCACACTGCTCGCCGAACACACCTCGGCACCGACCACCCGCACCACCAAGACCACCGCTGCCGGCCCGAGCATCGAGATCGTCGGCCGGCTGCACGAGCGCTTCGACCAGATCCTCACCCCCGAGGCGCTCGCCTTTCTCGCTGAACTGCACCAGCGCTTCGCCGGGCCCCGTCACGACCGACTGGCGGACCGGATGCGCCGCCGCTTCGAGATCGGTAACGGACGCGACCCGAAGTTCCGCGACGACACTGCGAGCATCCGATCGGATGCCTCCTGGCAGGTCGCCGGCGCCGGCCCCGGCCTCGAAGACCGCCGGGTGGAGATCACCGGACCCACCGACCGCAAGATGACCATCAACGCCCTCAACTCGGGCGCGAAGGTCTGGCTTGCCGACCAGGAGGATGCCACGAGCCCCACCTGGGCGAACGTCATCGGCGGTCAGCTGTCGCTGTTCGACGCCATCCGCGGGCAGATCGATTTCACCACCCCCGAGGGGAAGGACTATCGCGTCACCGCAGCCCAGACTCCGACGATCGTGATGCGTCCGCGTGGCTGGCACCTCGTCGAGAAGCACCTGCGGTTCGTCGACTCCTCCGGGCACGCCATGGCGGCATCCGGAAGCCTCGTCGACTTCGGGCTCTACTTCTTCCACAACGCCCAGGCCCTGATCGACGCCGGTCGCGGACCATACTTCTACCTCGCCAAGCTCGAGTCGAGCGAGGAAGCGAAACTGTGGGACGAGGTCTTCAGCTTCTCCGAGCGGCACGCGGGTATCCCCCACGGAACGATCCGCTCCACCGTGCTGATCGAGACGCTGCCGGCGGCATTCGAGATGGACGAGATCCTCTACGAACTGCGCGACCACTGCGCCGGGCTCAACGCCGGTCGCTGGGATTACATCTTCTCGATCATCAAGAACTACCGTGGCCGCGGCGCCCGGTTCGTGCTGCCGGATCGCAGTGAGGTCACGATGACCGTGCCGTTCATGCGGGCGTACACCGAACTGCTCGTGAAGACGTGCCACAAGCGCGGCGCGCACGCCATCGGCGGGATGAGCGCATTCATCCCGAATCGCAGGGACCCTGAGGTGACGGCTCGCGCGGTCGAGAAGGTGTCTGCGGACAAGAAGCGTGAGGCCGGCGACGGGTTCGACGGCACCTGGGTGGCCCACCCCGACCTCATCGACGCTGCCAGGGCCGAATTCGATGCAATCCTCGGCGATCGACCGAACCAGGTCGACCGCCAACGGGACGATGTCGACGTGACCGCCGCGCAACTGCTCGACGTGCACATCGGACGAGCGGTGACGGATGCCGGGCTCCGCGACAACGTGTCGATCGGCGTTCGCTACATCGAATCCTGGCTGCGCGGCATCGGCGCAGCCGCCATCGACAATCTGATGGAGGACGCTGCAACGGCGGAGATCAGCCGCTCACAGATCTGGCAGTGGATCCACCAGGACGTTCGGACCGATGACGGCGCGTCGATCACGCGCGACCGGGTCGAACGGATTCTCTCGGAGCTTCTCGCGAGCGTCGCCCGCTTCGACGGGGACCGGTTCGATGACGCTGCTGAGGTGTTCCGTGACGTGGCGCTGAAGGACGAGTTCCCGACGTTCCTCACGGTGGGCGCGTACTCGAGGTTCCTCGTCGACCTGGCCTGACCCGGCCGCGAAGCCCACGAGTCGTGGTTCCCCCAACCATCGTTGGAGGAACCACGACTCGTCTGTACTCGATTGCAGCTCTGGTATCGTCCTGCTCGAATCCATTGGAGGGGCGATGCAGATCGGGTCGAACGCAGAAACAACCGGTGCACGGGACGGGGTCGAACTCGCTGACAACACCGGAGCCGGCGGCGTCAGGCCGGTTGCTCTCGGGCTCGGGATCGGCTTCGCCGCCGCGGTGCTCGCCCTCGTGCCCTGGCTCGCGACCGGCGCCGTGTTGCCGCTGCAGAACCTGTGGCGCACGAATACCCTGCCAGCGGACATGCCCGTCAGCCTCCTGCCTGTGAACCAGTATTACGCGACCCGAATCGTGGTGCTCCTCGTTGTCGGCGGCCTTCTCGCGGGTCTCGTGGTTCGCTCCATCAGGCTCCGATCGGGGGCACCTTCCTGGTCGGGATCCGTGGGCCTCGCCCTTGCGCACGGCATTGCGATCGCCCAGAGCTTCGTCGTGCTCGCTCACGGGTTGGGAATCGACGGGCCGAATCCTGACCTGCGTGCCGTCCTATATTTCGCGGGCATGCTGGCTGGCACGGTTGTGGCAGCCCTGCTCGCCCAATCCGTATTCTGGCTGGCATCCCGGCGCTCCGTCGGTCCCGCCGCTCTCGCCGTGTCGATCTCAGCGGTGCCCGTCGCGTCCTGGATCGTGGATGCCGTCGCTGGCCTGAGCTCCCCTGGCGGTTCGCCGATGGTGTTCAACACCATCGGCGTGTGGCTTCCCGCGATCATCGCCGGCGTCGCACTCGGCTGGTGCGGCATCCGCCCGGCACGACGACTCTGGGTCTGGCTTGTCTCGCTGGCTGCGCTCTGGGTCACACCCGCACTCTTCACCGCGGTGACGAGCGCGCTGGGGATGCGGGTGCTCTACGGCGACCTGAGCGCGATGTTCGAGGTGGCGACGCAGATATTCCCGGTCGCGCTGGGCTTCAGCGCGCCCCCGGTGTTCGTCGCCGTACTCGTGGGTGCCGGCGTGGCCGTCGTGCGATGGGCTCTGCGACGCGGATCCACTGCCCCTTGACGGGGTTACTTGTTTTTTGCAAGTATGAGTGGTCGGTGGCGACAATCGCTGCCGGATGAGTCGAAGGAGACCCCAGTGACCGACATTTTCGTGAACCTCCCCACAACGGACCTCGAGCGCTCCAAGGCGTTTTACACCGCACTCGGCTGGACGATCAATCCGTTGTTCAGCGATGAAAACGCCGCGTGCGTGGTCGTGGACTCACACATCTACTTCATGGTCCTCACCCGGGAGTTCCTCGGCTCCTTCACCGACAAGAAGATTGTTGACACAGCTACACACGCCCAGGCGCTCATCGCATTCAGTCGCGACGATCGCGAGGCCGTCGACGCGGTCGTCGACACCGGGCTGGCTGCCGGGGGATCAGAGCCGCGCACCGCACAGGACTACGGATACATGTACTCGCGGGATCTCGAGGACCCGGACGGCAACATCCTCGAGTTCTTCTACATGGACCCCGTTGCATCCGAAATGGGGCCAGATGCGTATGTAGCCGCCCAAGGCGCCCAGAACTGACGTTCGGTGACAGCCCGGAATTACGGTCAGCATTCTGGCGTCGCGAGCGCACTCGAGCTGGTCGGGGAACGGTGGGCCTTGCTCATCGTCCGCGACCTGCTCGTGGGCCCACGACGCTACACGGACCTCAAGGCCGGGCTTCCTCGGATCCCCACCAACATTCTCAGTACCCGGCTGAAGGAGCTACAGGAGGGCGGGGTCATCCGCCGAGCGCCGCTGCTTCGCTCGATCGTCTACGAACTCACCGACGTGGGCCGCAGCCTTGAGGACATCATCCTGGCACTGGGCCGGTGGGGCCTCCAGAGCGCGGGAAACCCGGCAGGCGATGACATCGTCACCGCCGATTCCCTGACCATGGACCTCAGGTCGGCGTTCCGGGCGGATGCTGCCCGGGCGTCCCCGGCGACGACCTACGTCGCGCACGTCGGCGACGTCGGTCTCGTGCTGCACGTGTCGGCCGGCGGGCTCATCGTCGCGCCCTGGCTGGACGACGGCTCGCCAGTCGACCTGGAATTCGCGGCCGGGCCTGACATCCGCCCCCTCCTCTCCGGGGATCTGTCACCGGAGAATGCGATTGCCGACGGCACCGTGCGCATACTCGGGGGAAACCCGGCTGTCCTCACGCGCTTCATCGCCACCTTCAGCCTTGGGCGGCAAGCGGTACCCTTCTAGGGTGAGCACACCACCGACACTCTCGAAGAAGATCTCCGCCATCGCCGAATCAGCAACGCTGAAGGTCGACTCCAAGGCGAAATCGCTGCAGGCACAGGGACGCCCCGTCATCAGCTATGCGGCTGGTGAACCGGACTTCTCCACGCCGGAGCACATCGTCGACGCGGCCATCGCGGCCGCGCGCGATCCGAAGAACCACAGGTACACGCCGGCAGCAGGCCTCCCCGACCTGCGCGAGGCGATCGTCGAGAAGACCCTGAGGGATTCCGGGCTCTCGGCATCCGTCAACCAGGTCCTCGTGACCAACGGCGGAAAGCAGTCGGTTTACGAGGCGTTCCAGGTGCTTCTCGATCCGGGCGACGAGGTCATTGTGCCCACGCCGTTCTGGACCACCTACCCCGAGGTCATCGCGCTGGCCGATGGTATCGCCGTCGAGGTGTTCGCGGATGCCTCCCAGAACTACCAGGTCACCGTCGAGCAACTCGAGGCCGCACGGACGGAGCGCACCAAGGTACTCCTCTTCGTCTCGCCCTCGAACCCGACCGGCTCCGTCTACTCCCCCGAGCAGACCGCCGCGATCGGCCAGTGGGCGCTCGAGAACAACCTCTGGGTGATCACCGATGAGATCTACCAGAACCTGACGTACGACGGCATCCGTGCTGTCTCGATCGTCGAGGCTGTTCCGGAGCTCGCCGGGCAGACCCTGCTCGTGAATGGCGTCGCCAAGACCTACGCGATGACCGGCTGGAGGGTCGGCTGGACCGTGGGGCCGGCATCCGCCATCAAGGCACTGTCAAACCTGCAGTCGCACCTCTCTGGCAACGTCAACAACATTGCACAGCGTGCAGCGGTCGCCGCACTGACCGGGCCGCAGGACGAGGTCGAGGCCATGCGCGTGGCCTTCGACCGCCGCCGGGGTGTCATCGTCGCCGAGCTGAACAAGATCGAGGGCTTCCACACGCCGACGCCGCAGGGCGCGTTCTACGTCTACCCCGACGTGTCCGCGCTGCTCGGTCGCGAGTGGGGCGGCGTCACCCCGACGACGTCACTCGAGCTGGCCGACCTCATGCTCGACCAGGCCGAGGTCGCCGCCGTTCCCGGTGAGGCGTTCGGGCCGTCTGGCTACCTGCGCTTCAGCTATGCCCTGGGCGACGACGCACTCCTCGAGGGCGTGCAGCGGCTGCAGAAGCTGTTCGGCTGACGCTGCCACGCGCACCGCAGCATCCGCACCCACCACCCCAAATTCAGGAGAATTGACCCGACACGCCGCCCAGCGCGCGGGCTGACACGGCGTGTCGTCAGAAACTCCTGAATTTGAGTCGACTCCTGAATTTGTGGATCGGGATGCCGGGGGCGCGCTGGTGACGAGAGGCAGCTGTTCGTCGCGCGCAGCGCAGCATCCGCACCACCACCCCAAATTCAGGAGAATTGACCCGACACGCCGCCCAGCGCGCGGGCTGACACGGCGTGTCGTCAGAAACTCCTGAATTTGAGTCGACTCCTGAGTTTGTGGATCGGGATACCGGGGGGTGCGGCTCCAGGCTGACGTCTCGGAGGACCGGCTGCAGCTACAGGCTGATGCCCACGAAGACGGGTTCGGGCTGGAGAATGACGCCGAACTCGGCAGCAACCCTCGCCTGCACGAACCGGGCGAGCGCGGCGATCTCCTCGGCCGTCGCCCCACCGGTGTTGGTGAGCGCGAGGGTGTGTTTGGTTGAGATCCCTGCCCGTGATCCCGGAAGCCGGAATCCGCGCTGGATACCTGAACGTTCGATCAGCCAGGCTGCACTGAGCTTGACCTGGGCGTTGTGGTCGAACGATCGTGCCGGAACGGTCCCGTCCCACTCGCCGAGAGGGATGACGACGGCGTCATCGTGTCCATCGTCGATGGGCCAGCGGGGCGCGTCGGCCGGCAGCGATCGCGCGGATGCCTCCGACACGATCGGGTTGGTGAAGAACGATCCGGCGCTCCAGGTGTCTCGATCTGCCGCGTCGAGGACCATTCCCTTCGACGCCCGCAGCGCGAGGACCGTGCTCCGGACGTCGGCGATCGGCAGGCGTGCGCCGAGGCTGACGCCCAGGGCCGAGGCGAGTTGCGCATACCCGATCGGAGCGCTGAGCCCCTCGTCGTCACCCAGCTCGAACTCCACTGCCAGGACGACCCCGTCCCGCTCAGGCACCGAACCGCCGTGCCGTTTGAGGACCGATGTGCGGTAGCCCAGCTCCAGCTCCGCGGCAGGAACCCGAACGACCTCATAGCTGTCGCGGTCGAGCAAGTCGATCGACACGAGCACCGACTCGAGCTCCTGGCCGTATGCACCGATGTTCTGGATCGGAGCCGCGCCGGTGGAACCGGGAATGCCGCTGAGGGCTTCGATCCCGCTCCAGCCGTTGTCCACGGCGGTGGCCACGAGCGCGTCCCATGACTCGCCCGCCTCAACCCGGAGCCTGACTCGCCCGGCAGGGGCGTCAAGCCGCTGAATGCCCCGGGTTTCGACGTGCACGACCGTGCCGTCGTATCCGTCATCCGCGGCGAGGGTGTTTGACCCGCCGCCGAGCACGAGAGGCTCCTCGCCGTTCTGCCAGTCCTCGACCACGACGGACACCAGTTCGTCCCTGGAGGTTGCCCGAACCAGTCGCGTGGCAGGACCGCCGACCTTCAGCGTGGTCAGGTCGGAGAGCGTGTCGGTCATCTCCGACTATCCCAGTGCGACGACGACCTGGGCTTTGCCCAGAACAGTCGCTCCGTCGAACGTCACTGTCAGGTCGACCCGCGCGGTGGTCTCGGCGAGCGCGCCGATCTTTGCCGTGACGGTGACCGTCGCCCCGGACGCAGGATCGACGGGGACCGGCCGGGTGAATTTGACCTGGTAGTCGACGATGAGGGACGGGTCTCCTGCCCAGTCGACGACCGGCTGCACGGCAAAGCCCATGGTGAGCATCCCGTGGGCGAGAACACCGGGAAGGCCGACGGATGCCGCGACGTCGTCGCGGTAGTGGATCGGGTTGAAATCTCCGGATGCCCCGGCGTAGCGCACGAGGGAATCCCGGGTGAGCGGGAACTCCCGTTCAGCGACGACATCGCCGACGGCCAGGCTGGAGAGAAGCGGAGCGCTCATTCGCCACCCCGCACGACGAGGGTGGAGATGGCGGTGACAACGTGGGCACCGGACGCATCGAGCATTTCAGACGAGGCCGTGACCATGGCGTGGGGGCCGAGCGTCTTCACGCTCGTGACCGTGAGCGTCGCGGTGAGTTCGTCCCCAGCAACGATCGGCCGTGAGTACGTGAATCGCTGGTCGCCGTGTACGACCCGGGAGAAGTCGATGCCGGCATCGGGTTCGCTGAGCAGTTGCGCGAGAGTGTGCTCCTGGACGACAACGGGAAAGGTCGGCGGTGCGACCACGTCGGCGTGGCCGGCCGCCACAGCGGCATCCGGATCCAGATTGATCGGGCTGGTGGCGAAGACGGCGCGGGCGAACTCGCGCACCTTCTCCCGTCCGACCAGGTAGGGCGGGGCCGGCGGGAAGACGCGGCCCTGGAGTTCGGGGTTCACTGACACCCCTCCAGCCTACCGGCCACCTCCCTGGGCACAGGGTGCCGTGTCAGCCTTACCGTCGACCGGACCCGAGAAGGCCCCCGAGGAGGTCGCCGACTCCCCCGCCGGAGTTTCCGCCCGAGCCGAGGAGTCCACCGAGAATGTCGCTGATACCACCGCCGGATGACCCCGATGCCGAACCGGCAGAACCGCCGAGGAGGCCACCGAGCAGTCCGCCGAGTCCACCACCGGACTCGGCCTCCGGCTTCTTCGATCGCATCGGTTCAGTGGGCTGGGATGCCTCGGCGGCCGGTTTGCGCTCCAGGAATTGCTTGGCCAGATAGCTGAGCACAATCGGCGCGAGGATCGGCAGGAGCTTGCTGACGATGCTCCCCGCACCCCCAATGCCTGCGGCGGGCTGGGCGCCGAGCGTCGCAACGACCTGCTCGCGGTTGGGGCCGAAGATATGACTGACAATCTTGTCGCCGTCCGTCGTGTCGACCTCGGCGAGATCCACTCCACCCTCGACGAGCGACGGCGAATGCCTCGACACAGCCTTCTCGATGGATGCGGCTCCGCCCGGATCGTGCGCGTTCGCTTTCAGGCCGCTCACCAAAGCGGGGAGCGCCTGTTCGATGGCCGCCCTGGCCGTCTGCTCGTCGACGCCGAGCCGTGTGGCCACGTCGCCGATCGGAATCTGGCTCATCAGTTCATCCATGGATGCCATGGCATACCTCCGTCGATAGCCGCACCCGCGTGGCGGCGCTGTCTTTCAGGGTAGCCACAGCCGATGAGTTCAGCGGAGGGGTTGCTTAGCGGGGTGAACGTAGTGCCTTGACCGTGAGCTGAACGGCGATGGCCGCGACGAACACGGCGAACAGGATGTTCGCGACGGCCGGATCGACCGCGGCGGCGGCCAGGGCGCCGAGCGCTGTGGTCGTGCATGCGGACAGACCGATCACCGCTGCGGCCGGGAGGTCGACATTGTGACGGCGGAGGTTTCCCACTGTGCCCGAGAGCGCGGTCGGAATGATCATCAGAAGCGAAGTGCCCTTGGCGACGAGGTCGCTCGCGCCGAACAGCACGATGAGCATGGGCACGACGACCACTCCCCCGCCGATCCCGAGCAGACCGGACAGGATTCCGGTGATGAAACCCAGCGCCAGCAGTCCGAGCACGGTCCAGACGGTCAACTCGATGACGGCATCGCGCGACGGAATGACGAGGAAGAGGCTGACTACAACGACGATCAGGAAGCTGATGAAGCCCCAGCGCAGTGCCTGGACCGGCAGCCGACTGAGCAGATGACTGCCGATCTGCGCACCGACGATCGCTCCCCCTGCGAGGAGCGCGGCTGCGATCCAGTCGACGGAGCCGGCCAGGGCGTAGCTGGTCACCCCGACGATGGCCATCGGAACGATCGCGGCGAGGGAGGTTCCTGCCGCCACTCGCTGGTCGAATCCGAGGAGGAGAACCAGGGCTGGGACGATGAGGATGCCGCCACCGACCCCGAACATTCCGGAGAGGAAACCAGCGGCGAGTCCGAGGACAACGAGGCCGATCCATCGTCCTCGAGTGTGGTGCTGCGGCATCCGTCTCCCTGCTCTGATTCGTACCCGTCGACGCTATCACCGGCGGCAGGCGCTGATCCTCGGTAGCGTTGCTCCCATGCTGATCCGGGATGCTCACGACGACGACTGGGAACGGATCTGGCCGATCCTCTGGGAGATCGTCGCTGCGGGCGAGACGTACTGCTGGCCGAGGGACACCACAGAGGAGACCGCCAGGGCCTGGTGGATGGAGAAGCCGGGAGGACGCGTCTTCCTCGCCATCGACGACGACGGGACGGTCCTCGGCACGGCGGAGCTGCATCCGAACCAGCCCGCCGCCGGTTCTCACGTCGCGAATGCAGGGTTCATGGTCGCAGCGACGGCATCGGGGCGGGGAGTCGGCCGGGCGCTCGCAACGCACGTGCTCGATCGCGCCGCACGCGACGGCTATCTCGCCATGCAGTTCAACGCGGTGGTCGAGACCAACGAAGCAGCGGTCGCCCTCTGGCGGTCATTCGGTTTCACCATCCTGGCGACCGTACCAGCGGCCTTCGATCATCCGGCTCGTGGGCTCGTCGGGATCCACGTCATGCACCGGATGCTCGACCTGCCCCCTGCCTGACAGTCGCCGGGGAGAAACGCGCCCCAGCCATAGTCGCTGACACCATGCCGCAGACTGGCAGAATTGACCCCAGGCGTTGAAGAGCTCGTCGCCGGAGAAATGAGGTTTCCGATGAAGGTTATTGCCGATACCGAAGTGTGTGTCGCTGCCGGCGTCTGTGTGACTCTTGCACCGGCCGTGTTCGACCAGGACGATGAGGTGGGCAAGGTCATCCTGCTCACCCCGAATCCGGGCGAAGAGGACTACGAAGCGGTGCGCGACGCCGTTCTCAGTTGCCCGTCTGCGGCCCTGCGCCTGCAGGACGATGAATGACGGCTGACCCCCGCAGCATCGCGATCGTCGGCGCGTCGGCCGCCGGGCTGACGACCGCGTCTACCCTGCGGCGCACCGGATACGACGGCGACATCGCCCTCATCGGTGCCGAGTCGCATCGACCGTACGACCGCCCACCACTCTCCAAACACCTGCTGTCCGGCGAGTGGGATGTCGACCGGGTGCGGCTGAAATCAGACGACGACTTCGACGCCCTGTCCGTCGATTTCCATCCGGGGGTCGCGGCTACCGGGCTGGACCTCGATACGCGCAGACTCAGGCTCTCGGACGACAGCGAGCTCAGCTTCGACCGCCTCGTGCTGGCAACCGGAGTGCAGGCGCGCACCCTGCCGGCAAGCACACACATCGCGGGGGTCCACACGATGCGGACCGTCGAGGACTCCCTCGCACTCAGGGACGAACTCCTCCCCGGACGCAGGCTGGTCGTCGTCGGCGGAGGGTTCCTCGGCACCGAAATAGCCGCGACCGCTGTCGGACTCGGCGTCGATGTCACCATCATCTCGGGCGCTGCCACCCTGCTCGAACGCAGCCTCGGATCGGCCGTCGGGCACGAGGTGGCCCGGCTGCATCGCGCCCACGGAATCACCCTGCACATCGGCCCGGCGTCGATCGTCACCGCTGTCCATCAGGGGGGTGGACGGGTCAACGGGGTCACGCTCCTCGACGGCTCGGTGATCCCCGCCGATGTGGTGTTCGTGGCCATCGGGGCGACGCATCATCTCGACTGGCTCGCCGGCAGCGGCATCCGGGTCGGTGACGGGATCGAGTGTGCCCCCGACCTGTCTGCTGCGCCCGGGGTGTATGCCGCCGGTGACGTGGCCCGCTGGCACAACCCGGTCTTCGACCAGTCGATGCGTGTCGAGCATCGCACCAACGCGACCGAGCAGGGCATGCACGTCGCTCGCCGGCTCCTCGACGGCGAACCCACGCCATTCGCGACGGTTCCCTATTTCTGGACCGACCAGTACGACCACAAACTGCAGGTGCACGGCTGGTTGCGTGGCCACGACGAAGCGCGAGTCATCGAGGGCTCATTCGACGAGAAGCGGATGATCACCCTCTTCCGTCGAGGGGACCGTCTCGTCGGGGTGATGGGGATCGGCGCGGCCAAGGCCGTGCGGCAGTGGCGCCAGCACATCGTTGACGGGGCTGCCTGGGCATCCGTCGTCGACTCCTGACACGACGGTCCGGATGGAAGATCGGTGTCAGGGCGAGTCCGTCGACGCTTTGACCGCATAGTGGGCGGCAAGGCGACGGAATCCTTCGTCGAGTGACACGGCCGGTGTCCACTGGAGATCAGCGCGGGTCCGTCGCTGGTCGAACCAGTGCGCCGTCGACAACTGCTCGGCGAGGAACCGGGTCATCGGCGGCTCATCCGCTCCCGGCTTCACCCGCCACGCCGATTCGATGAGCGTTCCTGCCGTCCGGGCCACGGATGCCGGCACCCTCCACCGCGGAGCGGCAACGCCGGCGGCGGCGCAGATGCCCGCCAGCAGTTCCGCGACCGGCCGGGGTTCGCCGTTCGTCACGACGTAACTGTTCCCGTGGATGTCGTCGATGCGCGACAGCGCAGCGGAGATGGCCGACGCGGCGTTGTCGATGTAGGTCGAGTCGATGAGCGCCGCACCAGCGTCGAGCAAGCGGCAGCCGACCACGACGCGCGCGTTCGACCACCCGCTCGACGAGCTGGGTGTCCCCAGGACCCCAGACCAGGTGCGGTCGAACGGCGACAACCCGGAGGTCGGGAGAGTCAGCGGCGAGCGCGAGTACCTCGGCCTCCGCCTTCGTGCGGGCGTAGTTCCCCCGCGCGCCCTCGGGGTCAGCCGGCAGCGCGTCGTCGCCGACGATCGACGCGCCGGAGTGTGCGACGGACGGTGACGACACGTGGACCACGCGGAAGACGCCCGCCGCCCGTGCCGCGTCGAGAATGTTTCGCGTGCCCTGCGACATTGACCCGCTCGAATTCAGCTGCCTCCCCGGCGAGCGACACCTTCGCAGCGAGGTGCACGATCGCGTCGCACCCGGAGACGGCGTGAGCGACGTCATCCGGATCGGTGACGGACCCCAGGGCGTCCTCGGCTCCGGTGACCCCCGACGGTCGGCGCTGGAAGCAGCGGACCTCGTGCCCGGCCCCGATCAGTTCCGTCGCGACGGCCCGGCCGAGCAGACCGCTCGCACCGGTGACGAGAACCTTCACGGCGCGACCATCCGCCCGCCCGAGAGAATGCGGTCAGCCCACGCGGCGAGCGCCGAACGGTTGATCTTCGAGTTGTGCCTGATGTCAGTCGGCAGGTGCGGCACGACGAGGACGGCGGCGACCGGCAGGTCAAGGGCGCCTCGGACATCTGCAGCGAGTTGCGATGGCGCCAGTCCGACACGTCGCGTTGCCGGGGACGTCTCGACCACGGCGACGACCTGTTGTACGCCGCGCGGGCCGACGCCGACGACGGCCGCCCTGACCACAGAAGCCAGGGATTCGATCCGTTGTTCCGGGCCGACCGGGGTGACGACTCCGGTCGCGGTGGTGATGATGTGCGGCATCCGCCCCTCGACCCACAGCCGGCCGGCACCGTCGAGGTGGCCGACGTCACCCGTGCGATGCCAGCGCTCCCCGGGGATCCCGCCGCGCCTGCTCGCGCGGTGAGTGAGCCACAGCCGGTCATAGTGATCTTCGACGTGGGGGGCCGAGACGAGAATCTCACCGGTGACGAGGGCTTCGTCCGTCGCCTCCCCAGTAGCAGCACCGGTCTCGTCGAGCGGTGAGATGCGCACGCGGGTGGGCCCCGATGGCATGCCGACGCAGACTCCGCCGGCACCGGATGCTTCCGCTGCGGCGTTGCGGATGCCGTCGAGTGTAATGTCGGTCATCAGCAGGCCTTCGGTCATCCCGTACGGCGTGTGCGCCGTCGCGCCGGGCATCAACGCGGAGATGGCCGCGAGCAGCGGTTCAGACACCGGGGCTCCCGCGGAGAGGAACCGCTCGACGCCGCCGAGGGCCCGATGGTCTGCTGCAGTGAGGTCGCCCGTTGTCGCCACCACATTGGCCACAGCCGCCGGCGACAGGAACACGACGGTCGCGTCGACGGCGCTGACCGCGGCGGCTACGGCCGAGGCGGTCAGCGTCTTCGGGGAAGTGACGTCCATGTCCGGGGTGACCGAGCGGGCTCCGAGTGCCGGGCCGAGAAGCGCGAACGGCGCGAACCCGGCGACCAGCCCCGTCCCCACACCCACCCCGTACTGCGCCGCCAGGGCGTCGCGAACAGCCGAGAGCTGGGCGTGCGTGTAGACGACGCCCTTCGCCGGTCCGGTTGAGCCTGAAGTGAAGAGAATCGCGGCGGTGTGGTTCTGGTCGGGCGGGTCCGGCAGCTCCTCGTCGTAGCCGAGCGACACCAACTGGGCGAGCGAGAAGGAGACTCCGAGCGCCCGGCGGGCCGCCCCGGGCAGTGTCGTCGTCGAGATCTTCTGCCCTGGCCAGCTAAGGGCACGTGCGGCGGTCAGTCCGGGCAGCGCCCCGATGACGTGGTCAGGGCAGGCGCCACGGACGGCGCGGGTCAGGCCTTTCAGGCCGAGGCCCGCATCCGCGACGACGACAATCGCACCGATCCGGAGACACGCGTAGAGAACGGCAACGAGGTCGGCACTCGGCGGAATCAGCAGCGAGACCCTGTCCCCCTTTTTCACCCCGATCTGGTCGAGGCCCGACGCGAGCTGCCGCACCCGACGGGAGAGCATTTGCCAGCTGACGACGCGCGGTTCGCCACCGTTCGGCGGCACCATGTCGATGACGGCGGTGTCCGCGCTGTCGCTGAGCTCGTCGAGGTAGTGCCAGAGCGGCGGTCGCGCATCCGACCCGGAGGCGACGACCGGCAGAGGCTCCGGGGTACGGATGCTGTCCCCCAGCCAGGTCAGGACGGCAGAGGAGTAGTCGACGTCCTCGGCGAGAAGGTGTCCGGCGCCTTCGAAGCGGTGCACGTCGGCGTGGGGCATCCGGTCGATGAGATCGTCGAGGTAGCGGTCGCCGAAGATCGGGTCGCGCGGCCCCCACAGCATGAGGGCGGGAACGCGGAGCCGGGTGATGCCGTCGGCGATCCTGTCCAGTTCTGCTCGGCTTTCGTGGTCCGGCCCGACCGGGATGTCTGCGACGAACCCGCCGATTCCTCCCCGCCGATTCGCGGCGCGGTAGGGCGCACGATAACCCTCCTTGACCGCAGACGGCAGCGCAGGATGCGCGAGGGCGAGTGTCGTCTCGAGGAACGCCGGAGTCGACACCGTCGCCCGCCCCAGGATCCCGGGACGAAGCGCGAGACGCAGCGGAGCCGGTATCGGCCGATCGGCCGGCTGGTGCACGGCGGTGTTCAGCAGCGTCACGCCGGCGAGCAGTTCCGGGTGATCGATCGCCCAGCCCAGCGACACCACTCCACCCCAGTCGTGGCCGAGGCTGATGACGCGACCCTCAACGCCGAGCGCATCCGTCAGGTCGCCGAGGTCTCGCACCCGCCGGGCAAGCGGACGGGTGGTTCCTGTGCGTTCCGAAAATCCCATGTCGAGCTGGTCGACAGCGATCACCCGCCAGGCATCGCCGCCATCAGCAGCCGTGGAGGTGGCCCGGTCGACCAGGTGCCTCCAGTAATAGGACCAGGTCGGATTGCCGTGGACGGCGAGGATGGTGCCGACGGGCTCGACACCCAGTTGGGCCAGACGATCGACATTGTCGAGCACGTGCCAGCCACGAACAACGGATGTTCCGCGCTCTCGCACGCGCACGATCCGCGAGAATGCCGGGTCGAGCCCGTCGAGTCCGTGCGGAGGCAGACCTGCCGGGGACAGTGTCCCGGCAGCCACCGGAAGTCGGTAGCTCACCAGGCGATTTCCATCATCGCGGTGTTGAGCCCGGAGCCGACACCCATGAGGAGGACCCGGTCGCCCGACCGCAACGACGCCGATTCCCGTTCCAGGGTGATCGGGATAGACGCTGGTCCGACGTTGCCGAGCATCGGATAGGTCAATGGGACCCTCGCCCGATCGATGCCGACGGCCTTGATGATGGCATTGGTGTGCACGTCGGAGACCTGGTGCATGATGTAGCGGTCCATCGCCGTCCAGCTCCAGTCCCTGCGGGCTTCCTTCCAGGCGGAGACCACAAGCTGCATCCCGCCCTTGAGGAGCGCCTTGGCGTCGGTGAACATGCCGTCGACGCTACCGACGCAGAGCTCGTTGAACTGGGTGGCCGCCCGAGTGACGCCGCCGAGGATGCGGTGACCGCCCGGGTTGGCATCCGCGCGACCGAGCACAGCGGCGGCGGCGCCGGAGCCCAGGGTGAGGCTGGCGAACTCGCTCATGAAGTCCTTGCGGCTGATGCCTTCGCGCCCGAGTCGCTCGATCGTGTTGTTCTGGATGTCGTCGGCGTCTTCGCCGTCGATGATCATCGCGTACTCGATCTGCCCGGAGTCGATGAGCTGCGCGGCGAGGCTCATCCCGTTCACGAAACCGAGGCAGGCGTTGGCGATGTCGAAGTTGATGGCGGACGAGGGAAGGCCGAGTCCGTGGTGAAGCTTCACAGCAACGGACGGCTCCAGGTGTTTGCGGGTGACCGACGTGTTGATGAGCAGACCGATCCGGTCTGCTGGAATGCCCGCCGACGCCAGCGCCCGCTGCCCGGCGTCGACCGCGGCCCGGTCGAACGACTGGGTGTCGTCCCAGTTGCGACGCTCGTGCACGCCGGCGACTCGCTGCAGCAGCCCGGTTGGCAGCTTGAGACGGGTGAGAACAGGACTCAGCCGGGAGTCGATCTCCGCCGATGTCGTGACGCGCGTCGCCAGGGTGCTGGCCACAGACAGCAACGCTACGTTGCGGTGCGTGGTGGTCGCGTTTCCGTCCACGGGGACTCCCTGTCGAACTGCAAAATCAGGCTAGATGGTGCCCACTGATTTTACGTCGCTTCCGGCTGATCGTTGACCGGCTTGATTTCGTCCGCCCGGAACGACAGTCGAGGGAATGAGAAAGCCCCGAGGTGGCGAGACCTCGGGGCCACATGGAGAAAGCTTTGAGAGCTTTCACCGTAGCAGGAGCGGGATTCGAACCCGCGACCTCACGATTATGAGTCGTGCGCTCTCACCAACTGAGCTACCCTGCCGCGAAACTTCGCCCGGCTGTCCGGAAAAGTAACGAGCCCCGAGTCGGGTTTGAACCGACGACCCCTTCCTTACCATGGAAGTGCTCTACCACTGAGCTATCGGGGCGCAACCATCACAAAATGGCACCAGTAGAGAATAGCACCACTCAGGGCGCCCTTTGAACAGCATGCCGCGGATGCCCTGTTCGACGTAGCATGGGGCACAGGACGACCCATGAACCAGAATCCGAATGCCCCAGCCCTCGACATCCTCCTTGGCGACCGCTATCGGCTCCTCAACCTGATCGGCTCCGGCGGGATGGCGTCGGTCTACCGCGCCAGGGACGAGGTCCTCAACCGGGATGTTGCGATCAAGCTGTTCCGCGTTGCCTCGACCAACCCCTCTGATTTTCGTCGTCAGCAGGGAGAAGTCGGGCTGCTGGCCAGCCTCAGCCATCCGGGCCTCGTCGCCCTGTTCGATGCCGGCAACGACGAGTCGGACCCACTCAACCCGCGCTCGTACCTCGTGATGGAGCTGATCTCGGGTTCGGACCTGCGGAACGCCCTCGACTCCGGCACCATGACCGCCGACGAGGTTCGCCATATCGGCGCTGACCTCGCCGACGCGCTCAACTACATCCACGACAAGGGCGTCATCCACCGCGATGTGAAGCCCGCGAACATCCTCCTGGCGCACACTGTCGGAACGGACACCCGCGCTCACCCCAAACTCAGTGACTTCGGGATCGCCAGGCTGGTGGACGGCGCACGGCTGACCGCGACCCAGTTCACGGTGGGTTCAGCCGGATATTTGAGCCCCGAGCAAGCCCGCGGTGACGCGGTTGGACCTCCCACCGACGTCTATTCGCTGGGGCTCGTCCTCCTGGAGAGCGTTACCGGTCAGCGCGTCTTCGCCGGGCACGGCCAGGAGGCAGCGCTCGCACCGATCACGCGCGATCCTGAAATTCCGGACGATCTCGATCCCGTCCTCGCCGAAACCATCGCGGCGATGACCGCTCGAATCCCCACCTCTCGGCCGACCGCCCATGAGGTGGCTCTTGCGCTGCGTGGAATCGCCCCGGTGCACGGATTCCAGCGCAGTGTCGACGCCGAGTCGGACGCCACAGCGGCGATGACCGTGCCGGTAGGCATGGCGCCCGAAGCGACGAAGGTCATCCCCGTCTCTACCGACGTCACGGCGGTCCTCGCGCAGGGACCACCTCCACTTCCCCCCTCGTCCACGGAGACCGCGAACGGTGTCGAGCGCACAAACGAGAACGCCACAGGGGACACTGTTCAGACCCGTGCCCCGGCCCCGAAGCGGAATCGGCTCCTGCTGATCGCCGGGGCCGTCGCCGTCGCGTTCATCGCCCTCGCGCTCATCATCGGTGTGCAGAATAACCAGGAAGACACGGTTCCCGCGGTCGAATACCCGGCAGTCCCCGGCACCATCGGCGAACACCTCAAGGATCTCCAGGACAGCGTGACCCCATGACACACAGAATTCTCTCCGCTTTCGTCGGCGCCGCCGTGGTTCTCGGGCTCACAACGGGATGCCAGGCCCAGGCACCCGACATCGCTGCCGAGCAGGCGAAAGCATTCCAGTCCCGAGTGCTCACCGTCAGCTCGTCCGTCGCTGACGGCGGCTACGCAGCTGCACTCGAGGAACTGACGGCGCTCCAGACCGAGCTCGACGCCGCTGCGGCCGATGGAGCCATTTCCTTCGCCCGCCACCAGCGGATAGCCGCCGCGATCGCGGTGGTACGGGCAGACCTCCAGGCCGCCATCGATGCCCAGGCGCCACCGGCCCCGGTCGAGACGGTCACGCCGGTTGCCCCTCCGGAGCCTGTCGTTCCAGCTCCAGAGGAAGACAACGACACGGAGACGAAGGACGAGAAGAAGGCCAGGGAGGCCGCCGAAAAGGCAGCAGAGAAAGCTGCAGAGGAAGCGAAGAAAGCGGCCGAGGAGGCTGCGAAGCAGGCTGAAGAGGAACGCAAGAAGGCAGAGAAGGACGCCGAGGATGAGGGCGACGACTGAGTCGCCCTCCTGAACCGTCGCCGGCCTGCGCCCCCAACTTAGCTGACGGGGATACCCGGCAACAACCAGGCCAGGAATGCCGGTCCGGCCGCCGCAACCTGGATCCCACTGTCAACCGTGCGGAGCTCACCCTCGCCGAAGAGGGCGACAGCGTCGTCAACACCCGCGAGAGCATCCGGCTCCAGGACAACGTCGACATCCGCGCGCGCGGCAATGATGAGGATGCTCTCCTCAGCGCTCTCGCGAACAAAGGCGAGCACGTCGTCCGAGACGTGCAGCCAGCGCATGCCTCCGCCGTTCAGTGCCGGATGGGACCGGCGAAGTCCGATCAGGGCGGCATACATGTCGATAGTCTCGGCTGCGGCGTCGAGCTCGCCCCACGGCATCGGGGTTCTCGAATGTTCGCCATCCACCCCGGTCAGCCCGAACTCATCGCCGGCGAACACGACGGGAATACCGGGGAGCGTCATCGAGAGGCCGACGGCGACCGGAATGACGCCGGGCAGCGCACGGGTGGCGAACCTCGGGGTGTCGTGGGTGTCGAGTGCGTTCATGTTGGCGAGTCGCGTACGCCACGGGAAACCGGCCGAGAACTGGCGGTGAGCCTCGTAGAACTGCGTTCCGGTGTAGGAGGGGATCGCATCCATCGTCATCCCGAGACCGCCCCCGGCCGGGCTCGCTGGCTGTGACAACCAGCCCCAGAGCGGCCTGGTGAAGTTCGCGTACGTCATGGCACCGTGCCACGCATCGCCTTGGAAGTCGCTCGAGGCGTCATTGGTGGATTCGGCCAGGAGGATCGTGTCGGGGTTGACGTCGATCATGGTGCGCCGGATCGTCTGCCGTACGTCGGCGTTGAGGTCCTCGCTCCCGTACCTGCCGGTCATGTTGGCGACATCGATGCGCCATCCGTCGAGCGAGTACGGGGGCTTCAGCCATTCGGCGACCACCGAATCCGAACCCTCGATGAAGCGACGACGCAGTTCGGCCGAGTTCCAGTTGAACTTCGGCAGGCTCGGCACGCCGAGCCACGACGCGTAGGTCTCCTGCTCCTCGTCGAGCCAGTAGTAGAAGTCGCTCTCCACGGCCTCAGGATGCCGGTGGGCAGACAGGAACCACTCGTGCGCGTCGCCGGAGTGGTTGCTCGTGAGGTCGCCGATGAGGGTGAGGCCTCGGGCGTGGACAGCTTCTGAGAGCCGGACGAGCGCTTCGTCGCCGCCGAGGAGCGGGTCCACCGCGTCGAAGTTGGCTGCGTCGTAGCGGTGATTCGAACGCCCCGGGAACACCGGGGTGAGGTACAACATCGTCACGCCGAGTCGCTCGAGGTGGTCGAGTCGCTCGATGATTCCGTCGAGGTCTCCTCCGTAGAGCTGGGCGGAGCGCGCGGGTGGAACGAGGTCGACCGCATCCGTCCACTCGGCGGGGATGGCCCACTCGGGGATCTCCCGGTCGTCAGCAGCTGCCGACCGGGCAAACCGGTCAGGGAAGACCTGGTACAGCACCGTCGAGGCGGCCCAGACCGGCGCTGGCGGGTGCGTGGTGAGCGTGAAGTCCTCGCTGTCCAGCGTCTCGATCCGGAAGACGCCCCTGGCGTTCACCCAGAGATCGGTCCCGTCGTCGAGGCGGACGAGGAAGCGATAACCGTGAACCGGGTTCTCGATGAGCATCTCGGCCTCCCACCAGACCCAGCCGTCTGCGGCATGAAGCCGGTCGGCGATCGCCATCCGCGGTTCCCTGTCCGGATTCGACCGCACCCGGACGGCTCGAACCGGTCCGAGCGCTTCCGGCACGCGGAGACGCACGCGAACGGTCTCGCCGAGCTCAGGCGAGGGGTTGGACACATACAGCGGCGATCCGTCGTGGTGCGGTTCGAGCATGCTACTTGACCGCCCCAGCGGTCAGGCCGCTGACGATGTACTTCTGCAGGTAGAGGAACAGCGCCATCACGGGCAGTGCGGCGAGCACGGCGCCCGCGGCGAACACGCCCCAGTTGCTCGTGAATTCCTGCGAGACGAACTGGTACAGGCCCACCGCGAGTGTCTGCCTTTCCGGGGTCACCAGGACGACGCTCGAGATGACGAAGTCGTTCGTGGTGGCAATGAAGCTCAACAGGCCAACCACCGCGAGGATCGGCGCAACCAGTCGCAGGATGATCGTGAAGAAGATCCGCGCGTGGCCTGCGCCGTCAAGCTTCGCTGCCTCGTCGAGGGAGGCGGGAATCGTGTTGAAGAAGCCGTACATCAGGTAGGTGTTCACGCCGAGCGCACCACCGAGGTAGACCAGGATGAGCGAGATTTGGTTGTCGAGACCGAGGATCGGGAAGATGTCCCCCAGCGTCGTGAGCAGCAGGAAGATGGCGACCACGGCGAGCAGTTGCGGGAAGATCTGGACGACGAGCAGCGACATCAGGCCGAACCGCCGGCCGGTGAATCGCATCCGGCTGAAGGAGTAGGCCGCGAGTGCGCCGAGGAAGACTGTCCCCGCCGCGGTCGTGAGTCCGATGACAAGAGTGTTGCCGAACCAGGCCGCGTATGGCTGCTGCGGCGAGTTGAACAGGGTGATGTAGTTCTCGATGCCGACCGACGAGAACAGACCATTCGACTGCAGGAGCGTGCCGCCGGGGTTGAGCGATGCCGAGAGTACGTACAGCAGCGGGAACACCGAGAACACGATCATGACGACGCCGACGAGGTGTCGCCAGCCGGTCGCCGCGAACCAGCGCGCGAAGTTGAATGGACGCTTCTTCGGGGGAGCGAGACGGGAGGATGTCGTTGTCCGTCTGGACGGGTGCCGAGGTGCTCATTAGTTCAGATCCTCCAGGGCCTTGGTCTGCCGGAAGCCCACGATGGCGATGATCGCCACGATGAGGAAGATGATGATGGAGAACGCGCTGGCGAGGCCGTAGTCACGGTTGGCTCCGACGAACGCCACCTTGTAGACCATCGAGATCAGGATGTCGGATGCTCCGACGTTGATTCCCGCTCCCGCGTCGCGTGGCCCGCCGTCGGTGAGCATGTAGATGAGGTTGAAGTTGTTGAAGTTGAACGCGAATGACGCGATCAACAGCGGCGCGATGGAGACGAGCAGGAGCGGGAACTTGATGCGTCTGAACACCTGCCACGGATTCGCACCGTCCACCGTTGCAGCCTCCTGCAGCTCCTCGGGAATGGACTGGAGCGCCCCGGTGCAGACGAGGAACATGTAGGGGAAACCAAGCCAGAGGTTGACGAAGAGGATGCTGAATTTCGCCAGCCACTCGTTCGTCAGCCAGGGGATCTCTGCCCCGCCGAGCAGTGCGAGGTTGACGAATCCGAAGTCCTTGTTGAGCATGCCGGCCCAGACCAGCGCGCCGAGGAATCCGGGGAACGCGTAGGGCAGGATCATCAGGACCCGGTAGAACTTGCGGCCACGCATCCGCATGTCGTTGAAAACGATGGCGAGGAAGAGCCCGAGGATGAACGTCGTCGCCACACTGAGGATCGCGAACGCGAAGGTCCACGCCGTGACGCTGAGAAGCGGCCCACGGATGCTCTGGTCGGTGAACGCCTTCGCGTAATTGTCGACGCCGACCACGACGCTCCAGCCCGGCAGCAGTTCGTCGCCGTCCGCCGACGTGAAGGCACCGTTGCCGGTGTCCTCATAGACGACGCCGGTGTCGGTGTTGGTCATGGTGTCAGCTGCTTCGTCGAAGCTCAGCGTGGACAGGTAGAGGTAGGCGCTGGATCCGTCCGGGGTGCGAAGTGCGCCATCGTTCGGGTCGTCCGAGATCTGGACGGTCATGTCCGCGATCGTGTTCTGGTTGGTGATGATGTCGGTGAAGTTGAGCGTGTTGTAGCCGGTGATGCCGACGGCTTTTCCACCCGACATCTCCGCGTCTGAGACGTCGCTGAGCGGGACGTCGGTGTTGCCGATCGAGACATCCCCGTCAGGGTCGGTCACAAGAAAACTGAACGTGCCGAGCTGCTCGACGACGGTGAGGCCATACGTGGCCGAGTCCGGAACGCGGTACTGGGCCGACTGGATGAGCGCGGTGACGGCGTCGTCCTTGGTGCTGTTGTGTCCGGTGCCGTAGTTCGTGAAGGAGATGTACGCCGTGTAGCCGATGACGAAGACCTGGAAGATCAGAAGGAAGATCAGCCCGGGGGTCAGATACTTCAGGGGCAGGAGGCCGCGCTTGAAGTAGATGACGTTGATGAGCGCCGTCACGACGAGGACGATCGCGAAGACCACCCAGTCCTGCTTGAGGAAGAGAATGAACAGGGCGTAGACGGCGATCGCATCCACGATCGACAGGAGCGCGATCTTCACCAGAAGGGCGACGATGCCACCTGATGCCTGCTCCGCGATCCGCCCGGCACGTTTCGACCGTTTGGATTCGGGTGCCCGCTGGCTGTTCTCGGTACTCGTGGGCTGTGTGCCTGTGCTCATTGTCGCCTCAGTGTGTTTCGTGGCTCGACGGGACAAGAACGCCGGCCGGGAAGCGGATGCCTCCCGGCCGGCGTTGCGTCTCGTTATTCTGCGATCGCAGCCTGGATGTCTGCGGTCATCTTGGTCCACAGCGCTGCGGCGTCTCCGCCGTCGATGATGGCGGCTTCGGTGACACCCCAGAACTGCCAGACCTTGCCCATCTGAGGGATGGACGGCTGCGGCACACCGTTGGCGCCAACTTCACCGAACGCGGCGACGATGGGGTCCGAGGCGGCCTTCTCGAAGGATGCGGTCAGTGCGGGCGGGCGCTGGCCCTTCTCGAACAGGGCGGTCTGGACTTCTTCGGTTCCGATGAAGTTGGTGAGGAACTCATTCGCCGCGAGGGTGTTCTCGCTCTTCGCCGAGACGAAGAAGCCCTGCACACCGACGAACGGCTGTGCCACGTCGCCACCGGCGGACGGGATCGGGTCGACGGCTACATCGATGCCCGCTTCCTGAGCGGCTCCGACGTTCCACGGTCCGGTGATGAAGTACGGGCTGGCGCCGGCGTTGAACTTCTCCTTGGCGATGTCGCCGGTGACGGAGGTGCTCAGCAGGCCTGCAGCACCCTGCTCACGGAGCCAGTTGGCGAACTCGGTTCCCTCACCGATCTGGAGGTCCTCGGCGTTGTAGCTGCCGTCGTCGTTGGTGCCGAAGACCGGAGCGCCGAATGACGTCTGGAACGGGTACAGGTGGTACGGGTCGCTCTCGGGGCCGACCTGGACGAGGAACGGGAACTCGGTGCCTGCGGCTTTACCGTCTGCAACCATGTCGTTGTAGTCCGTCGGCGCGTCGGGGGCGAGCGCGGTGTTGCGCAGCAGTGCGATGTTCTCGATCGCATACGGCAGGCCGTAGGTCTTGCCCTCGTAGCTCATCGCCTGGACGGCGACGTCTTCGAACTCGCTGGCCTTGTCGCCGAGCTCGATCGGCTGGACGACGCCGTTGGTGACGAAGTTACCGAGCCAGTCGTGCGCGCCGATGGTGATGTCTGGGCCCTTGCCGGACGGAACCTGGGCGATGAACTCGTCCTGGATCGTGCCGAAGTCCTTCTGGACAAGCTTGACCTTGACGCCGGACTCTGCGGTGAAGTCGGCGGCTGCGTCCTTGAGGACGGGAGCGCGGTCCGCATCTACCCACACGGTCAGTGTGGCGTCAGACGCGGCGTCGCCATCGGAGGTGTTGCCCCCGCTGGCGCATCCGGCGAGAGCGATCGTCGCGATGGTCGCGAGTGCGCCTGCCTTCAGAAGTGAAGAGTTTTTCACCCTCATTGGTGTGTGCCTTTCATCAGGAATCATTCGAGCGAGTGTGGCCTCGTTGCCGCCCTCGGATGCCGGGTGCTGTGTCCCGTCTCCCCGCTGGGGAGCTCCTCGGATGAAAGGCCATTCTCTCGGTGCTCACAATACTGCAAGCGTTTCCAGATATACCCGCTCCGAACGCAAAGTACAAGCTAGATAGAGGACATGTTTGCATAATCGTGACCTCTCGACCTCCCCCTTGTAGGCAAGCGCTTCCACATGCTTCAACGGATGACGTAGAGTGGGCGGCATGAATTCGCGCAAGAGTACAGAATGGTGGCGCTCCGCGGTCATCTACCAGATCTACCCCCGGTCCTTCGCGGACGCGAACGGAGACGGCCTCGGTGACCTCCCAGGCATCACCTCCCGGCTCTCGTCGCTGAAGTCGCTGGGGATCGATGCCATCTGGCTCTCCCCCTTCATGACGAGCCCCCAGAAAGACGCCGGTTACGATGTCGCCGACTACTGCGATGTCGACCCGATCTTCGGAACGCTCGATGATTTCGACGCGATGACCGGGAAGGCCCACGAATACGGCATCCGCGTCATCGTCGACCTCGTCCCTAACCACTCCTCCGACGCACACCCGTGGTTCCAGGCGGCCCTCGCCGCAGCCCCGGGGTCTCCCGAGCGCGCGCGCTACATGTTCCGTGATGGCCAGGGCGAAAACGGCGAGATCGAGCCGAACAACTGGCAGAGCGTCTTCGGCGGCCCGGCGTGGACCCGCACCACGAACGCCGACGGCACGCCCGGGCAGTGGTACCTGCACATCTTCGACTCGAGCCAGCCAGACTTCGACTGGAGCAACGACGAAGTTCGCGAGATGTTCCGCGGAGTACTCCGCTTCTGGCTCGACCGCGGAGTCGACGGGTTCCGCGTCGACGTTGCCCACGGCATGATCAAAGCCGACGGCCTCCCTGACTACACCCCGCCGGCCGAGGGCGGCAGCATGGGCGGAAGCGGCACCCCGCTCGGCCTCGAGCCGGCCATCGACGACATCGGAGACGATGGCGCGCCCTACTGGGGCCAGGAGGGCGTGCACGACATCTACCGCGACTGGCACCTCCTCCTCGAGGAGTACGAGGGCGACCGCGTGCTCTGCGCTGAAGCCTGGGTGGAGCCGCTGTCGAAGATGGCCAAGTGGGTGCGTCCGGACGAAATGCAGCAGGCATTCAACTTCCCGTACCTCGAAACGCCGTGGGAGGCATCCGCCCTGCGTGCCGTCATCGACGAGTCGCTCGAAGCGTTCAGCGCCGTCGACGCCCCGAGCACCTGGGTGCTCTCGAACCACGACGTCGTCCGCCACGCCTCGCGGCTCGCCGTCACCGCAGAGAACCCGCAGGGTCACGGCATCGGGCCGAAGAGCCCCGGTCAGCCGATCCGCGAGACCGGACTCCGTCGCGCCCGCGCGGCGACGGCCCTCATGCTCGCCCTCCCCGGCGGCGCGTATCTCTACCAGGGTGAAGAGCTTGGCCTCCCCGAGGTCATTCACCTGCCGGACGAGGCCCGTCAGGATCCGACCTGGTTCCGCACGAACGGCGAGCGCTACGGCCGTGACGGCTGCCGCGTCCCGATTCCCTGGGAGGCGGGCGCTCCGGCGTACGGCTTCAACACGACCGGCGCCGCGTGGCTGCCTCAGCCGGACGACTGGGACTCTTTCGCAAGGGACAGCCAGGTCGGCGTCGAGGGGTCGACCCTCGAGCTGTACCGGGAGGCTCTCCGCCTCCGCCGCGAGAACGAACTCGGTCTCGGCGACCTGACCTGGCTCGACGGCTTCGACGATCACGTCGTCGCGTTCAGCAACGGGGCCATCACTGTGATCGCCAACACCGGCAACGCGGTGTCCGCGATCCCGGCGCCATTCGCTGAGGCCGAGGTCCTGCTGGCGAGCGGGTCCGTCAATGGCACGAGCATCGGAGCGGACTCGACGATCTGGGTACGCACCCCGTAGATCCCGCTTCGCACGCAGGGGGCGGGTGACTTCGGTCATCCGCCCCCTGTGCTTAACTCCGCCTGAATAGTCGCGCAGCGGCCTGATCAGTCGGACCGAGGCCCAAACAGCGCACGCCGGCGGAGTTATGCGCGGTCTCCACGCGTCGGCGCCGGACCGTGCTTAGCTGGAGGCATGAGCGAGATCGACGACACCCTGCAGGGGCAGCACGCGAACGAGCCACACGCCACCGGGATCGCGCTCGCGGCTGAACTGGCTGCGCGCAGGTGTACTCGGTGCGAACGACGGCATCGTTTCGGTCGCGGCCATTGTTGTCGGTGTCGCGGGAGCGACGAGCGCGTTCTTCCCGATACTCACGGCGGGGATGGCCGGTCTGGTCGGTGGGGCGATCTCCATGGCCCTGGGCGAATATGTGTCGGTGTCGAGCCAGCGTGACAGCGAACGTGCACTCATCGCCAAGGAGAAGCGGGAGTTGCGAGAGCAGCCTGAAGAGGAACTCGCGGAACTCGCCGGACTGCTGCGGGCGCGAGGACTGTCTGAGGCGACAGCAGACCAGGTCGCCGTTGAGCTCACGGCTCACGACCCCCTCGCCGCTCACCTGTCGCTGGAACTCAACATCAACGAAGAGCAGGTCGCCAACCCCTGGCACGCGGCCCTGGCGTCGGCGATCGCGTTCACCATCGGAGCGACCCTGCCGATGCTCGCTGTGCTGCTTCCGCCCGAGGAGGTGCGGATTCCCATCACCTTCGTCGCCGTACTCATCGCGCTGGCCATCACCGGCGCGCTGGGGGCGAAACTCGGTGGCAGCCCGATGCTTCGCCCGACCATCCGCGTGGTGCTCGGCGGGGCGCTCGCGCTCGTGGCGACCTTCGCCATCGGCTCGCTGCTCGGCACGACAATCGCCTGACGCCCGACCGGGCTTTCTGCTCTCATCGCACGCTCAACCGGAGATCCGGCGCGCCTTTCCAGCGGCCTTCCTGTTGGGCGTGAGTGTGCTCCCTCAACCCAGGATGGATGCCTCAGCGCCAGCCGCAAGGAGGATCTCGTGCAACTCGTCGAAGAGCACGGTCTCGGCAGCCAGGGTGAAGTCGTGGCTCGCGGCTGCTCCGTGAAGACCGCCGACACGGGCCCCAGCCTCCTGGGCGATGAGTACACCGGCCGCGTGATCCCACGGGTTGAGACCGCGCTCGTAATACCCGTCGAGCCGACCACTGGCCACCGAGCACAGGTCGAGTGCGGCTGATCCGACGCGGCGGATGTCCCTGACCTGCCCGATGAGGTGCTGCACAATTCCGGCCTGCCAGACCCGACGCTCAGCGCTGTAGGAAAAACCCGTGCCCAGAAGCGCGAGGGAGGCGTCGACCGACGCATTGACTCGAATCGATGCTCCGTTGAGCGTGGCGCCAGCCCCGCGAGCGGCGCTGAACATCTCGCCTGCAGCAGGATTCAGTACGGTGCCGGCGAGCGCGGTCCACGAGTGCGGGTCCGGGTCACCCTCGACCACGGCGATGCTGACCGCGTAGCTGGGGATGCCGTAGAGGTAGTTGACCGTGCCGTCGATCGGGTCGACGACCCAGGTCACCCCGGTCGAACTCGACGTCGCATCCGATTCCTCACCGAAGAATCCGTCGCCGGGTCGCGCGTCGGCGATGAGCGACCGGATGAGCTCCTCGGATTCCCGGTCGGCAAGCGTGACGACGTCCACGGCCGATGATTTGGTTGCGGCGACCGTCACACCCTCGTTTCGTCGCCGAAGGATGAGTTCACCGGCCCGTTCCGCAATCTCGGTGGACAGCTTCAGCAGCTCGTCGCTCACAGGAAGTCCTCTCGCACGTGGTCCTGTCAACGGTAGCCCACCAGCAGTCACGGCAACTTTCCCCGTCACAGACCGCCGTAGAAGCGCCCCTGGTCGATGTCCCTCTGGGCGTCCCGCAACGCTTGTGCGATCTCAGGATTGCTTCCCTGCAGCTCGTTGATGTGGCGATCGATCGATGCCCGGCGCGAGAACACCCCGGTCGCGAGGGCGATTATCCCCAGCGCAGCAATGATGATCCACACGGTTGCCTCCATCGTTGAGAGCCTGCGGCGAGCATACCCCTGCCTCACGGCCTCCGGACAGGCCTTCACACTACGGTGGGCGACATGAGCAAATGGAACACCACAGACATCCCCTCCCAGGACGGACGCACGGCGATCGTGACGGGAGCGACCAGCGGCCTCGGCTTGGTGACTGCCCAGGCACTGGCCGAAGCCGGCGCTCGGGTGGTGCTGGCTGTACGCAACGTGACCCGTGGCGAGGAAGTAGCCCGCCGAATCGGCGGAAACGTCGACGTCCGTTCGCTCGACCTGGCCGACCTGGCCTCGGTGCGCAGCTTCGCGGATGAGTGGAGCGAACCGATCGACATCCTCGTCAACAACGCCGGTGTGATGGCCATCCCGAAAGCGGCGACGCGGGACGGGTTCGAGATGCAGTTCGGAACAAACCACCTCGGTCATTTCGCGCTGACCAATCTGCTTCTGCCGAAGATCTCCGACCGCGTGGTGACGCTGTCGTCGCACGCGCATAAGGCGGGCGCCATCGATCTGGACGATCTCAACTGGAGGGCGCGGCCGTACAAGCCGTGGGCGGCATATGCCCAGTCCAAACTTGCGAACCTGCTCTTCACGCTCGAGCTCCAGCGTCGACTTCAGCGTGACGGCTCGTCCGTGCGGGCCACAGCGTCCCACCCCGGCTGGTCGGCAACCAACCTGCAGAGCGGCCCAGCCACCAACGCTGTCCTTCAGCGGCTCATGAGCATCGGCAATGCCCTCTTCGCGCAGTCTGCCGAGCGGGGAGCGCTGCCGACACTCTTTGCTGCAACACAGGATCTCCCCGGTGCCAGCTATGTCGGCCCGGATGGGGTCGGAGAGCTGCACGGCGCCCCCACGCTCGTCGGACGCACCGCGCGTGCCAGCGATCTGGCGATGGCCGCCGGGCTGTGGGCTGCATCCGAGGAACTGACCGGGGTGCGCTACCCGCTGTAGCACCGCACGAGGGCCTCAGAGCATTGAGCCCAGGTCGGAACCGACGGACGGATATGTCGCGGTCAAGGATTTCAGCTGCCGGGTGGTCAGGCCGAGCTTGATCGCCAGGCCGAAGATGTTGATCAATTCGGCATAGCCGGGGCCGAGCAGGTGCGCGCCGAGGATCTGGTCGGTCTGGGTGTCGACGATGATTTTGGTGGCCGCGGTTTCCTCTCCGACACGGAAATTCGAGTACCAGCCACCGGTGTCCTTGTAACGGACGCTGACCTCGCGGCCGTCTCGGATGGCTTCTGTCTCGAGCAACCCAACGCGGTTGAGTTCCGGAATAGTGAATACCGTTGTCGGAACGCCGTGATAGTCAGGAGCCGTCTGGGTGCCCTTGAGCATGTTGGAGGCGGCCACCTTTCCCTCGAACACGGCGACGGGAGTGAGCGGTTTGCCCGGGGTGTCCGCGGCATCGCCCGCGGCATACACGGCCGGATTACTGACGCTTTGCAGGTGTGCTGACACCTCGACGCCGTGCGGACCCCAGGCGATATTCGCGGCGTCGAGGTCGAGGCCGTCCAGGTCGGGGACTCGTCCAGCGCCGTGGACCACACGGTCGGTAGCAATCGTGTCGCGGGTGCCATCGCCTTCCACGACCACACCAAAACCGGTTGGCGTGCGGGTCACTTCGCTGACGGCGCTGTTGCTGAGGACTCGAATTCCGGCTTGTTCAGATCGGCGAACGAGCAGGTCAACGAGATCCGGGTCGAATCCGCGCAACGGGCGGGCGCCGTGGTCGACGATGACACACTCCGCGCCGGCGCGGGCAGCAATGTGCGCGAACTCGAACGAGATGAACCCGCCACCGACGAAAACGATTCGCGCGGGCAGCGCCTCAAGGTCGAGGAAATCCGTGCTGTCGACGAGGAGATCCTGGCCTGCGAAGTCCAGCGTCCGCGGCCGGGCGCCTGTGGCGATCAGGAATCGCTTCGCGTGGTGCGGAGCGCCGTCGATGTTGAGTTGGTTCGGCCCGGCGAACCGGGCGGAGCCGTGGAAGGTTGCCACACCGTTTCCGGTCAGCTCCACCTCCATCCCCTGCGGCACCGTGTCCGTAAACGTCCGCTTGTGCCGCATCAGCGAGGGCCAGTCAATCGTCAGGTCGCTCTCGCTGATGCCCTTGCCACGCATCAGGTGTGCGGCGTCAACCACCTCTGCGCCCCGACGGAGGATCTTCTTGGGATCGCACCCTCGGAGTGCACATGTCCCCCCGTAGGGAAGCGCGTCCACTATTCCGACCCGCCATCCCTGCGCCGCAGCCTTGTTCGCGGCGGACGTCCCGGCCATCCCCGCACCGATGACGAACAGGTCAAATTCTTCGCTCATGATCTCTCTTCTTCTGATTCTGTCGGCTGACCGCCTGTCAGCCCCGGCTCCGACGGCAGTTCAGGCGGCAGGAATCGCCGCACGCAGCTGGTCAAGCGTCGGCGCACCGTCGAGCCCATCCGGGGTGACGTACCTCCGGCAGGCGAGGCCGATGGCAGCGCCTGGGTCGGGAAAGAGGTCCGCTCCGTTGACCAGGATGCTCGGCGAACCGTGGAATCCGAGCGCCTCGGCATCCTCAGGGGACTGCACCAGTCGCCGGGTTACCGTGAGGTCGAGTCGTTCCGCTGCGACGATCGCCAGACGTTCGGCCGCCACGGTCCAGTTCGGGCAGCCGTCGAAATACTGCAGAGTGATTTCCATACCCTGACCGTAGACCTTGTACTACGCTGCAAGGTCAAGCGACGAAATGAGACACATGCAGATCGGGGAGCTCGCCATTGCCTCGGGCGTGAGCGCACAGACCATCAGGTTCTACGAGCGGCGCGGCCTCCTGCCCTCTCCGTCGCGGCAGGGAAACGGCTACCGTCAGTACGACGACACAGCGGTGTCCCGGCTCCGATTCATCCGTTCTGCCCAGACAGCCCGCCTGACCCTGGAAGAGATCAGCAGCATCATCGCTCTTCGCCGCGCGGGCGAGGCGCCGTGCGAGCACGTCTCGTCGCTCCTTGCCCGGAAGCTCGAGGACGTGCGCACCCGGCAACAGGAGCTCGCGCTCCTCGAGCGCGAACTGCAGCAGTCGCTCCGCGCCGGTCTGGAGCTCGACCCGGCGGATTGCTCCGCGGGGAGCGTCTGCGAGATCATCCCGAGCGCCGGCATCCACCACGAGGTTGCGTCGCCAGAGTAGGGACACGGTCGTGGAACGGGCGACCGGGACTGAGACAATCAAACAGAAAGCCCCGACCACAGGTCGGGGCTTTCTTCATGTCTGTTGCGACATATCGCAGCGTGGCGAGTGAGGGATTCGAACCCCCGAATGCTGAGCAGTCTGATTTACAGTCAGATCCCTTTGGCCGCTTGGGTAACTCGCCAGACGCACCCGACCGACTTGAACAGACAACCGAAGGCGCGTCAAAATAGTACCCTTGCTGGTCGTCTTCCGGAAATCGGCGAGAAGATCAGGCCCCGGCTGCCGGAGGCAGCTGCAGCAGGGCACCTTCGCTGCGGCAGGTCAGCGCGGCGATGAGCATCGCTTCATCGAGCAACCGACCCCAGTCGTCGTCGCCCGTCGGCACACCGTTCGTGAGCATGGAGTGCACCGACGCGGCCAGCGTGGCATCACCTGCACCCATGGTGTCGATGACCGGTTCTGACAATGGAATGATCGACCGCGCAACGGCCGACGTCGCTGTGTGAGACGGATGCCCCATCCTTGCCTGCTGTCGCAAGGACGTTCGCGGTTCCGGCCTCGTGTAGCCGATCGACAAGGTGCGGCAGGTCCGTTCCGTAGAGCAGTTCGGCGTCCTCGTCGCCCACCTTGCAGAGCAGGGCGGTCGCCCCGAGGCGTTCGAAGTTGGCGACGAATCGGTCGCGGTCGTTGAGCATCCCGCCGCGAGGGTTCGGGTCAATGACCAGTCGCCGACCCGGGTTGGCGACAGACTCTTCGAGGCTGGCCGACTGCTCGTCGTCGTCGAAGGGGAAGCAGCTCACAACAACGAGCCTGGCATCCGCCATCGCCAGTCGCTCCTCGTCGCCGAAGACGATCCGGCGACGTTGCGCTGCCTCGTTGAAGCTGTACCGGGGTTCTCCCTCGCTGCGGTCGCTCGTGGCGCGCGATGACCCGAGGAGTCCGGGCGTTGCAATCAGCTCGACGCCGTACTGGTCGAGGAAGGTCCGGATGCTGCGCCCGTCTGCGTCGTCGCCCACCATCGCGATGAGGGTGGTCGGCACGCCCAGACGAGCGAGACCGACCGCGACGTTGAGCGCCGCACCGCCGACGAAATCCCGACTGCCCGATGCGTCCCTCATCTCATCGATGAGCGCGTCGCCGATGACAATCACCCGGTCGTCGTCCCTGTGCATTGGTGCCCTTTCGTCCGCTACCGAGCGTCCCACACCCGATGGGCTAACGCTACCGCCAGCGCCGCCAGCGCATCGCTAAGCTGACCACGGGCATCCACGCTGATAAAAGGGGTCGCATGGCGGGTATCGAAGAGGTTGCGCGACGCGCAGGCGTCTCGACGGCGACGGTCTCGCGCGCACTCAGCGGGCGCGGGTACGTCTCGGAAACGACACGGCTGAAGGTCGCCTCAGCGGCCGGGGAACTCGACTACGTTGTCTCCTCGAACGCGTCCAGCCTGGCTTCCGGCCGCACCCGCAATGTCGGCGTTGTCGTGCCGTTCCTCAACCACTGGTTCTTCGCCTCCGTCATCGAGGGCGCGGAGAGCGCGCTGCTGCGGCAGGGCTACGACCTCACGCTCTACAACCTGACCGGAGGCGGCGAGGCCCGCAAGAGTGTGTTCGACCACTTCCTGCTCCGCCAGAGGGTCGACGCTGTCATCGCGATCGGGCTCGAACTCACCGAGGCCGAAGTGTCGAGCCTGCACGCCATGGGCAAGCCGCTCATCGGGGTGGGCGGCCCGATCGCCGGGGTCTTCAGCCTCATCATGGATGACGTCGCCGTCGCCCGTCTGGCCACGGAGCACCTCCTCGGCCTCGGCCACACCCGCATCGCGCACATCGGGGGCGGCCAGGAGTTCGACCTCGACTTCCACCTGCCCTCCCACCGCCGCACCGGCTACGAGCGCGCGCTGCAGGATGCCGGCGTCGAGGTGAATCCCTCTCTGTACCGGCCCGCTGACTTCACGCTGCCTGGGGGATACGAGGCAGCCAAGCAGCTCCTCGGCTCCCCCCACAACCGTCCGACCGCGATCGTGGCGTCGTCGGACGAAATGGCGATCGGCAGCATCCTGGCAGCCCGAGACCTGGGGCTCCAGGTACCGCGCGACGTCTCCATCGTCGGCATCGATGACCATCAGCTGTCAGCGTTCTTTGGCCTGACGACCGTCGCGCAATTTCCTCGACGGCAGGGCGAGCACGCTGTTGAAGCGCTGATGCAACTTCTGGAACCTGCCGAGGGAGTACCAGACAGCGAGGCCGTACCACTGCCGTACGAACTCATCGTGCGGTCATCGACGGCCCGCCCGCCGGAGTGACGACAGCCCCTCCGCTTCGAGTCCGTCGCCGCCCCGCTCATGCACTCGGGCCGATAGCATGGGGGCATGGCAGATTCATCGTTTGACGTGGTCAGCAAGGTCGACAAGATGGAGGCGGACAACGCCCTCCACCAGGCGCACAAGGAGATCGAGCAGCGCTACGACTTCAAGGGCACCGGTGCGTCCATCGCGCAGTCCGGCGACAAGATCCTGATGAAGGCGAACAGCGAGGAGCGCGTGAAAGCGATCCTCGATGTCTTCCAGACGAAGCTCATCAAGCGCGGCATCTCGCTGAAGAGCCTCGAGTCAGGGGATCCGTTCGCCAGCGGCAAGGAGTACCGCATCGAAGCGGAACTCAAGGACGGCATCACGCAGGAGAACGCGAAAAAGATCAACAAGATCATCCGCGACGAAGCCCCCAAGGGCATCAAGAGCCAGATCCAGGGCGACGAACTGCGGGTGCAGTCCAAGAGCCGTGACGACCTGCAGGAGACCATCGCCCTCCTCAAGGGCAAGGACCTCGACATCGACCTGCAGTTCATCAACTTCCGCTGACGCTCACCTCCACGCGGGTTTAGGCTTCGATCAGGAACCCTGCGGACGGAGTCGACAAATGGACAAGGTGCTGGTCCTCGGCGCTGGCCCCGTCGGTTCGACAGTGACGCGGGCTTTCCGCGATCGTGGATGTTCGGTCACGGTCGCGACACGATCCGCCACCCCGCTCCCCGGTGCGCGTGCGGTTGGGGTCGATGCGAGCAACGCCGGAGCCCTTCTGCAAGCCGCCACCGGGTGTTCCACCATCGTCGTCTGCACGAACCCGCCATACCATCGCTGGCGCTCCGAGTGGCCCCCGATCGTGGATTCGGTGATTCGAGTTGCCCGAACCACCGGCGCAGACATCGTGATGGTCGGCAACCTGTACTCGTACGGCCGCGCGACGATGCCGATGACCGAGCACTCCCCCGAGGTTCCTGCGGAGTCGAAGGGCGAGGTGCGCCGAAACCTGTGGGCGTCACTTCGCTCCGCCACCGAACGCGGTGATGTGCGCGCCGTCGAGGTGCGCGCGAGCGACTACTTCGGCCCCGGCGCGACGACGGACGCCCACCTGGGAGGACGATTCTTCGACCCGATCCTGGCCGGTGGAAGGGCATCAGCGGTTGGGGACCCAGACATGATCCACAGCTGGGCCTACCTGCCCGACATAGCGGGCACCGTCGTGGCAGCGTCCGAATTCGACGGAGACTGGGGTCGGATCTGGCACGTCCCCGCCGCGACCACCCTCAGCCGCAGCGACATCTGCCGACAGGTGAACCAGCGCTATAACGTCACCGGGTCTGTGACCGCGTTGCCGCCCTTGCTCCTGCGCGCGGTCGGCGTGTTCAATCCCGTGCTCAGGGAGGTCGCGGCGACGAGTTACCAGATGACGGCACCGTTTCTGTCGGATGCCACGGAGACCGAACGCGAACTCGGCGTCTCCGCCACCGCCTGGGATGTCGCGCTCCATGCCACCGTCGGGTTCTACCGGTCCCGAGCGGATCGCTAGCGGACCCTCGCCCGGCGAAGCACGAACCGACCAGCGAGTCCGACCGCGAGAACGAGGGCGCCAACCGCGATGCCGACCGGCGGCAGGGTGACGACGAGCACGAGGCATCCGACCATGCCCAGCATCTGCAACCAGCGCGGAAAGCGCCGGGCAGAGGAATCCTGCCCGATGGCCGCCAGGTTCGCGACGAAGTAGTAGAGCAGCACCCCGAAGGAGGAAAAGGCGATCGCGCCGCGAAGATCAGCAACGAGGACGACCGCGATCACGACGCCACCGAGCGCGAGTTCGGCCCGGTGCGGCACCCGGTACCGCGGATGCACCGCCGCAAGAACCCGCGGAAGGTCGCCCTCCCGCGCCATGGCCAGGCTCGTTCGCCCGATGCCGGCAATGAGCGCGAGCAGCGCGCCCAACGACGCCGCGGCCGCTCCCACCTGCACGACGGGAGCCGCCCAGTCCCAGCCTCCAGCCACGGCCACATCCACAAGTGGCGCCGACGACGCTGCAAGCGCCTCCGGCCCGAGAGCGCGGAGCGAGACCACGGCGATCACGGCGTAGATCCCGACGACGAGCGCCAGGGCGATGAGGATGGCTCGAGGGATGACGCGCTGGGGGTCCCGCACTTCTTCGCCCATCGTGGCGATGCGCGCGTAGCCGGCGAACGCGAAAAACAGCAGGCCGGCGGACTGAAGGATGCCATAGGCACCGACATCCCCCAGCGCGGTTCCCCGCACAGCTGTGTCTCCCGCTGCGGCCGGGCCGATGACGCCCGACACCACCACGACGGCGAGGGCGAGCAGTGAGACGACGACAAGCACGCGGGTGAGAAGCGCCGTCCGTGTGACTCCGAAGTAGTTCACCAGCACGAGGGCAGCGACGGCGAAGGCAGCGACGGGCTTCTCCCACCCGGCAGGGGCAGCGTACGCCGCGAATGTCATCGCCATGGCAGCGGAACTGGCGGTCTTGCCGATGATGAAACTCCAGCCAGCGGCAAAGCCCCACCACTCGCCCAGCCGCTCCCGGCCGTAAAGGTAGGTTCCGCCGGACGACGGATACTCGGCGGCGAGCTGTGCGGACGCCGTCGCGTTGCAGTACGCGATGACAGCAGCAATTCCGAGCCCGATGAGCAGACCCCATCCCGCAGCACCGGCGGCGGGTGCGAATGCGGCGAACACCCCCGCGCCGATCATGGATCCGAGCCCGATGAACACGGCATCCGCGAGCCCGAGACGCCGGGTAAGTCGTTCAGTCACATCCACACGTTACGCGAGTTGCCGGGCGGGCAGGGGCGCCGACAGCGGCACCCCTGCCCCACCAGACCGGTCGAGTCTGACTACACGGGCAGTTCGTCGAGAGCCTCGTCTTCCTTGCCGTCCGAGAGGCCCATCGAGAGTGTTTCGCCGCGGAAGAAGGCCGGGCGACGGATCGCCTGGATGATCATGATCACGATGCCCGAGATGATGACGACCATTCCGAGGATGAAGACGAGTCCGACGCCGCCGATGTTCGAGCCGCTGCCGTAGTCGGGGTCCATGCTGTCAGTGATGGTCGTGAAGAACAGCACGACCAGGATGACGCCTCCGAGCAGCGGGAACAGCAGCTGGAAGAAGAAGTTGCGCGCCGAAGCGAAGAACTGCTTCCTGAAATACCAGACTGCCGCGAAGGCTGTGATGCCGTAGTAGAAGCAGATCATCATGCCGAGTGCTGTGATGGTGTCCCAGAGCACATCCTCCGAGATGAAACGCATGATGGCGTAGAACGCGGATGCCACGACGGCCGAGACGATCGTCGCGTAGCCCGGAGTGAGGAACCGGGGGCTGACCTTGGAGAACTTCGTCGGAAGCGCCCCGTAGTGCCCCATGGCCAGGAGCGTTCGGGCCGGTGACACGAACGTCGACTGCAGGGAGGCCGCCGAGCTCGACAGCACAGCGATCGAGACGAGGATCGCCAGTGGCCCGAGCACGGGCCCAGCAAGCGCGAAGAACACGTTGCCCTGAATGTCTTCATTCCCGAGCCCGAACGTTCCCGTCCCGATCCCGGCAAAGCTGATCGAGGCGACCGCGATGAGCAGGTACAGCACCACGATGATGACGATGGTGAGCGTGGCGGCGCGTCCCGGTGTGGACCTGGATCCCTTGGTCTCCTCGTTCATCGTCAGCGTGACATCCCAGCCCCAGAAGATGAAGATCGACAGCGAGAGACCGGCGGCGAACGAGCTGAACGACTCGACCGCGAACGGGTTGAACCATTCGAGGCTGACCGGCGTGGCATCAAATGCCGTGCCGTTGGAGACGTGGATGAAGGCGACGATGCCGAACAGGACGAGCACGATCAGCTGGAAGCCGACGAGCACGTACTGCACCTTCTGGGTGGTCTGCATGTCGCGGTACGAGATGGCGGTCGCTCCGAGCATGAATGCCAGGCAGGTCACGACGTTGATCAGCGGGTTCAGGGCGAGGGAGGCGATATCCGGGTTGTTGAAGATCTGCGAGAGCATCAGGTAGAAGAAGTCCACCGCGATTCCCGCGAGGTTCGACAGCACGAGGATGGTCGCTGCGATCAGTCCCCAACCGGCCATCCAGCCGATCCACGGCCCGAATGCCCGGGTGGCCCAGGTGAACGAGGTTCCACTGTCGGGCATCGACCGATTCAGCTCGCGGTAGCCGAAGGCGACGAGGAGCATCGGAATGAATCCGACGAGGATGATGGCCGGTACCTGCAGGCCCACCTCGGAGACGGTGGGCCCGAGCGCCGCGGTCATCGTGTACGCGGGGGCGATACACGAGATTCCGATGACGATGGCCCCGATCAGGCCGACGGATCCGGCGCTCAGGCCTTTCTTGGAGAGCCCGTGTTCGGTTTTTGTTTCAGTCATGGTGTCAGTCCTTGAGAGTGAGAACGGAGTCGCGAGGGACCACGATCATGGGGACGGGCAGTTCGCGCAGCATCTTTGCTGCCGTGGAGCCCAGGAAAATATGGCGCGGTTTGGCCAGGCGGCTGGAACCGACGAAGACAAGCTCCTCCGGGTCCCAGTCGACCTGCTTGACAGCATCCTCGACCCGGTTGCCTGATGCGGTGAGCACCGACACGTCGAGTTTCTCCGACAGATGCCCGGCCGCGTAGGCGAGCACCTGTTCAGCGTGGGTTGCCGCTCGTTCGGCGACAGCGGGTGGCGTCGTCATATCGTCCATGTCGATCGTGACGAGAGAGATGAGGCGCAGCGGAACGTGGCCTGCCTTCGCGGCGAGGACAGCAGCATCCAGCAACTCGTCGGCACCCGGGCGCGTGCCGATCGCGCACGTGACACGCGAGAGGCTGTTGAGCCCGACGGTCGTGCTCGAGCCCTCAGGAGCAAGCGCGACGGGGACGACGGCGGAGTGCAGGAGCGCGCTCGCCACACTGCCGACGGTGGCACGGCCGAGGAGTCCACCCCGCGCGGCACCGATGATGATCATCGAGCCTTCGAGATCGCGGCTGGTGTCGAGCAGCCCCCGCGCGAAGGACTCGGCGTAGACGATGTGGCCTTCGGTCGGCACGTCCCTGGGCACGACGGCCGCGGCGTCCTTCAGCCATCCCTCAGCGGTTTCGTGGAGAAAGCGCTCGTAGCCTGCATCGGACGGAACGAGGGTCGGTCTCGCCTCGCTGCGCAGGACGGTCACGATGTCGAGGCTCGCGCCCATCGACCGTGCCAGTCGCACCCCGAGCGCCAGCGCATCCGCGCCGGCCGGTGTGTCTGTGTAACCAACGATGTAACGCATGCGTGGATCGCTCCTTTGCGGTCGGGTCCTGCTGGGGTGGTGCGGTCGGGACGGGCGGGGGCGGGGTGTCAGGTCAGGTGCGGTCGGCGAGAATAGCGTCAGCGGTCTCGCGGCCCATCCGGATGGCACCGTCGACGTGCTGGTAGCCCTCGGCGGCGAGGTCACTGCACGACCAGTGGATCGGTCCGACCGGGGTCCGGAGGTCTGCGCCGTACCGGTGGAGTCCGCCCATGTCGAAACTCGCGGCATAGGCGCCGCCGGTCCACTCTTCGGAACCCCAGTCGCTCTCGTAGTAGACGACAGGGTTCATCGCCTGCTCACCGTAGTAGCGCGACAGCGACTCGAGGACGAGCGTCTTCCGCTCCTCGGCTGACAAGGTGAAGAGCTGGTCGGCTTTCTTGTCGGATACGAAGCCGACGAGTGTTCCCCTCGGATCCTCATGGTTGGTGTTGTCGTACGCCTCGTGCACGACCTCGTACGGGCTGAACGCGGTGCCGGACAGACCCGGCGTCGCGCCAGAAGGGCGACTCATAGACGGCGTGCACCTTGATCACGAAGCCGAGCGACAGGTGCTGGTGCATCTGCTGCCTGCGACGCGGGAGAGACGGCTGGAAGTTGATCCGCGAGTACAGGTTCGGCGGCACGGCGACGATTGCGTGGCGGGCGCTGACGCTCATGCTGTCGGTCGTTGCGGTGACCCCGGTGTGCGACCAGTCGAGGCGGCGCACGGGCTGGTTCAGGAACACGTCGTCACCGAGCTTGGCGGCAAGGCGCAGGGGCACCTGCTGGAGTCCACCGATCACCCGCTTGTCGAGAATGAAGTCAGCGTCGACCAGGTTCGAGAAGCTCCCGGCGGACGCTGCCATCAGGATCGCCTGCAACGCCGAGAATGCGTGGGCCGGTTTGGTGATCATGGCCTCCGCGACGAACAACGCGATATTGTCGCGCGCCTCGATGTCGTCGGTCTGGCCTTCAAGCCACTCGATCCATGTGACCGAGTCGAGCTGCTCCGCCATCGGGTGAGCCCAGGGCTCCCGCGGTCCGATCTCGGCGACGAGAACATCGAGCACCCGGATGAGACGCTCCATCTCCCGCTGCGTGGACGCTTCGACGGGGAAGATCTCGCCGGTGAAGCGGGTGTGCTCCCCGATGGCGTTGATGTAGACGCTGTCGCCCTCGCGGTAGCGCGAGTAGGTTTCGAGACCGAGCTCAGCGAGGGTCTCGATGAGGGCATCCTGGTCCGGGGACACCCACTGACCGCCGATCTCGAGCGTCGCGCCCTCGATGTCGTTCGTCCACAGGCGACCGCCGACGCGATCCCTCGCCTCGAGCACCGCAACGGTCAGGCCTGCGGCCCGCAGTCGCGCGGCGGCGGTGAGACCGGATGCTCCAGCTCCGATGATGACGACGTCGCGTTGAAGTTCGGTCATGGGGTTCTCCTGTGTTGCGTTCATTATTCGAGGATTTCGACTGCCGGCTGGATTTCGACTGCCGCCGGATTTCGACTGCGCGGCAAGCGTGCCGCGCTTGGTTCCTGAGCCCCGTCGAAGGGCAATCTCGGCGCTGTAATGAACTGCGTTCATTGCTCGACGATTTCGACTGATCCGGCAAGCGTGCCGGATCGCTCAATCTCGGCGCTGTAATGAACTGCGTTCATTGCAGCGCCGACATCACATGCTTGATGCGGGTGTAGTCCTCGAGCCCGTACGACGAAAGATCCTTGCCGTAGCCGGACATCTTGAACCCGCCGTGCGGCATCTCGGCAGCGAGCATGATGTGGGTGTTGATCCAGACCGCTCCGAAGTCGAGGTCACGGGACACGCGCATCGCCGTGCCGTGGTCCTTCGTCCAGACGCTGGACGCGAGGGCGTACTGCACATCGTTCGCCATCTCGATCGCTTCATCCTCGGTCGAGAAGCTCTGGACGGTGATCACGGGTCCGAACGTCTCCTCCTGCACGCAGGCGTCCACCTGGCTGACGCCGGTGATCACCGTTGGCGCGTAGTAGAAGCCGGTCTCGCCGACGCGATGTCCGCCCGTAGCGACAGTCGCGTGGGAGGGAAGTGATTCGATCACGCTCGACACCTTGTCGAAGTGGGACGCGTTGTTCAGCGGCCCGTAGTAGGCGTCCGGATCTTCAGCATCACCGGTCTTCGTAGCCTCGGCCGCTTTCACCAGTTCTGCGACGAACGCGTCATGGATCGACTCGTGCACCAGCACGCGCGTGACCGCGGTGCAGTCCTGCCCGGCGTTGAAGTACCCGGCGCCGGCGACTCCCTCTGCTGTCGCGGCGAGATCGGCATCGGCGAACACGATCGCCGGGGCCTTGCCTCCGAGCTCGAGGTGAGCTCGATGCAGGTTCTTCGCAGCGGATGCCGCAACCGCCATGCCGGCGCGAACCGAACCGGTGATCGACACCAGCCCGGGCACCGGGTGTTCGGTCATCGCCTGGCCGGTTGCCCCGTTCCCGAGAATGATGTTGAGCACACCATCGGGGAGGATGCCCTGGGTCAGCTTTGCGAGGACGAGTGTCGATTCAGGGGTGGTGTCGCTCGGCTTGAGCACGACCGTATTTCCGGCGGCGAGCGCAGGCGCGATCTTCCAGATCGCCATCATGAGCGGATAGTTCCACGGGGTGACCTGAGCCACAACACCGATTGGCTCACGACGGACGAATGACGTGTGACCTTCGAGGTACTCCCCAGCACTCTTGCCCTCGAGCACTCGACCCGCCCCGGCGAAGAACCGCATGTGGTCAGCGCCGGTAATGACTTCCTCGACCCGGATGACCTCGCGTGGCTGTCCCGTGTTGCGGTGCTGTGCCTCGACGAGCTCGTCGGCGTTCGCTTCCATGGCATCCGCGATCTTGAGCAGCATCGCCTGTCGCTGGCCCGGCGTGGTCCGCTTCCAGGTTGCGAAGGCTGCCTTCGCGACATCGAACGCCCTGTTCACGTCATCGATCGTGGAGATCGGAGAGCGCGCGACGACGTCGCCCGATCCCGGGTTGATCACATCGATCGTGTCGACCGCCGAGGCATCGACGAACGAACCCCCGATGTAGTTCTGAAGCGTGGTGAGTGTGGTCAACGTCATTGTCTGTCCTTTCAGGCGCCGGCTCAGGAGGCCGGGATCATCGTGTACTTGGTCGACAGGTATTCGTGGATTCCCTCGAATCCGCCTTCCCGACCGATTCCGGATTGCTTGACGCCTCCGAACGGGGCAGCGGCGTTGGAGATCACTCCAACGTTCAACCCCATCATGCCGGTTTGCAGCTTGTCGATCATGCGCTGGCCGCGGGCCAGGTCTTTTGTGAAGACGTAGCTGACGAGACCGTACTCGGTGTCATTGGCGAGACGGACGGCATCCTCCTCGTCGGTGAACGGGACGATGGCGAGCACCGGGCCGAAGATTTCTTCGCGGAGGATGTCAGAACCGGCCTGCACGTCCGACAGGACGGTCGGAGCGTAGAAGGTGCCGTCGCGATCGACGGGGGAACCGCCGGTTCTCAGGGTCGCGCCTTTGGACACAGCGTCGTCGACAAGCTGACCAGCCTTCGCGACAGCGCGATCGTCGATCAGCGGGCCAATGGTGACGCCCTCCTCGGTGCCGCGCCCGATGGAGAAGCCGGACACGCGCTCGGTGACCCGGCGCGCGAATTCCTCGGCGACGGCCTCGTGAACGATGAACCGGTTTGCCGCCGTGCAGGCCTGGCCGATGTTACGGAACTTCGCGGCGATCGCGCCGTCGACCGCTGCGTCGAGGTCGGCATCCTCGAAGACGACGAACGGCGCGTTTCCGCCGAGTTCCATCGACGTGCGGAGCACATTCTTCGCGGACTGCTCGATGAGCTTCTGCCCGACGGGGGTCGACCCGGTGAAGCTGAGCTTCCTGAGGCGAGGATCGTTGAGCAACGGCTCCGTAACGGCGCCGGATGAGGACGTCGTGATCACATTGATCACACCGGCGGGAAGGCCGGCATCCTCGAACAGCCGTGCGACGTAGAGCGTGGTCAGCGGCGTCAGCGACGCCGGCTTGACGACGACGGTGCACCCGGCGGCGAGCGCGGGCGCGATCTTCCGTGTGGCCATCGCCAGCGGGAAGTTCCAGGGGGTGATCAGGTAGCACGGCCCCACCGGGTGCTGCGAGACGATCATCCGACCCGTGCCCTCGGGATTCGTGCCGTAACGACCGGTGATCCGAACGGCTTCCTCGCTGAACCAGCGCAGGAATTCCCCGCCGTACGTGACTTCGCCGTTGGACTCCGCCAGTGGCTTGCCCATCTCCAGCGTCATCAGAAGCGCGAATTCGTCACGGCGCTCCTGCATCAGGTCGAACGCCTTCCGCAGAATATTCGACCGGGTACGCGGGGGCGTTGCCGCCCACTCGTCCTGCACAGCGACGGCCGCGTCGAGGGCAGCGACCGCATCGTCGGCGGAGGCGTCGGCGATCGAGGCGAGGACGGTGCCGGTTGACGGGTCGAAGACGTCGATCGTCTTCTCGGTTGACCGCCACTCACCACCGATGAACAGCCCGGTCGGGACCTTCGCGAGCAGCTCTTTCTCGGAAATCATGCGTTCTCCAATGCGTTCAGGACGACGTCGATGCCCTCGGAGAGCAGGTCGTCGGGGATCGAGAGAGGGGGAAGGAAACGGATGATGTTTCCGTAGGTGCCGCAGGTGAGGACGATCACGCCGGCCTGGTGGCAGGCCTTCGCGATCCGCCCGGTGAGGGCAGCATCCGGTTCGTTCGTGTCGGGCTCGACGAATTCGATGGCGATCATCGCTCCGCGGCCCCTGATGTCTCCGATTCGCGGGTCTGCCGCCTGCGCCGAGGTGAACCGGTCGACGATGGTGGCACCGATCCGGCGGGCCGCACCCGCGAGGTCATCCTCGATGTAGGTCTCGATGGAGGCGAGTGCAGCAGCGCAGGCGATCGGGTTCCCGCCGTAGGTTCCGCCGAGGCCGCCCGCGTGGGTGGCATCCAGAATCTCAGCCCGTCCGGTGATCGCGGACAGGGGCAGCCCACCGGCGATGCCCTTGGCCGTGACGACAATGTCCGGCACGATCCCCTCGTGTTCGCTCGCGAACAGGTCGCCGGTTCGGGCGAACCCGGTCTGCACCTCGTCGGCGATGAAGACGACGCCGTTTGCGCGGGCCCAGTCGACGATGGCGGGCATGAAGCCCTCAGCGGGAACGATGAATCCGCCCTCGCCCTGGATCGGCTCGATGATGATCGCGGCCAGGTTGGCCGCACCGATCTGCTTCTCGATCATCGAGATGGCGCGCTTCGCCGCCTCAGCCCCGGTGAGGCCGTCCCGGAAGGGGTACGACATCGGCGCCCGATAGATCTCCGAGGCGAACGGGCCGAACCCGCTCTTGTACGGCATCGACTTGGCGGTGAGTGCCATCGTGAGGTTGGTGCGCCCGTGGTAGGCGTGGTCGAATGCGACGACGGCCTGTTTGCCGGTGAAGCTGCGGGCTACCTTGACGGCGTTCTCGACGGCCTCGGCGCCGGAGTTGAACAGGGCGCTGCGCTTCTCGTGGTCGCCAGGGGTGAGGCGGTTGAGCGCTTCAGCCACTTCGACGTACGAGTCGTACGGCGTGATCATGAAGCAGGTGTGGGTGAAGGCGGCCACCTGGGCCTGTACAGCCTCGACGACACGGGGAGCGCTGTTGCCCACCCCGGTCACGGCGATCCCTGAACCGAGGTCGATGAAGGAGTTGCCATCGACGTCAACGACCACTCCGCCGCCCGCGGCTTCAGCGAACACCGGCATTGTGGTGCCGACAGCGGATGCGACGGCGCTGTTCTTCCGCGCCATCAGCGCTTCCGATCGCGGCCCGGGGATCGCGGTCACGATCCTGCGTTCCTGCGCCAGGGTGGGCCCGCCGGTTACGGTCGTGGTGAGAGTCATCGTCGTCGTTCTCCTTCGCTTGTCGCGTGCTTGCCAGACTAAGAGCACGTCACGACCGCAGGAACTGCCGGAATGGCCAGAGTGAAGCGGTGCTTTTGCCAGTCTGTCAATTCGCGTACGGTGAGCAGATGCAGCCCACCGTTCGACGCCTCCTCGAGACGCGCGCTCTCGACCTCCGCCTTCGTGCCGAGGGGGCGGTGGAGCGACGGGAAGCGTCCATCTCCTGGATCCACAGCTCGGATCTCTCCGATCCGACTCCGTTCCTCGATGCCGGTCAGCTCGTCCTCACCACCGGAACCCAGTTCGATCCCGCCCGTGTCGGCCCAGCAGACCTCGATGCCTATGTCAAGCGCCTCGTCGATTGCGGGATCGTCGGAATCGGATTCGGAATGGAGGTCATCCGGGAGGGAACCCCACCGGAACTGATCGCCGCCTGCACGCGGTTCGGAATGCCCCTGTTCGAAGTCCCGTATCGCGTGCCGTTCATCGCGGTCATCCGCACGGCCGCTGACATGATCGCCGAAGCAGCGCACGCGAGGGACACCTGGGCGCTCAACGCCCAGCGCGCCATCTCGTTCGCCGCCCTGCGACCGGATGCGTCCTCAGCCATCCTCAAGGAGCTGTCCCGTCAGCTGAGTCGGTGGGTCGGGCTTGTTGATTCGCGAGGCCGGCTCGCCCAGGCCTTCGACGAGGAATCCGCTGTCCCCGCGTTGTCGGAGAAGGCCCCGCTGGCGCGGGTGCTTCTCGAGGCTGAACGCCTGCTCGGCCGGGGGCAGCGCTCGAGTTCGACGATCAGCGACGAGACCGGCCAGGTCACCCTGCAGACGCTCGGCAGGCGCGGTTCTCTCCGTGGTGTGCTCGTCACCGCCGGCGCGTCACCACTCGACGCCGCCGATCAGACCGTGGTTACCAGTGTGATCGCACTGACCGGTCTCGCCCTCGAGCAGAACCGGGAACTGGGTCGGGCTCGCGGTCGCTTGCGCAGCGGACTCTTCCAAACGGTGCTGGAGGGCAACATCGAACTCGTCAGGCGGATCGTGCGCCAGATGGGTGGAGAGCTCCCGGCCGAGCCGGTCTGTTTCGTGGTGTTCGAGCCGGGCACCGAGAGCCGGGACGCGCTGTTCGGCGATCTCGAGGCACGCGATGCGGAGTTCGCCGGCGACCTCTTTTTCGCGGCCTCGAACAGGCTCGTCGTCGTCGGTGTGACCGCGGATGCCGCGGAGGAGCTCGCGACCGAGCTGAGCCGGGTGCATCATCTGTCGGCGGGCATCTCGGACCCTATGCGGTGGCGCGAGACGGCGACGGGAGTCAGCCAGGCATCGCAGGCACTGGGGCGGGTGCTCCGTGATTCCACGGCCGAGAATTCGCCGGACGACACCGCATCCGTCGCCGTTTTCTCGGACCTGACCGAGCGCGGGCTGGCCGCCCTGCTTCCCCGCGCCGATGCACGGGAGATCGCCCGGGCGCTCCTCAGGCCGGTGCGTGACCACGATGCTGAGCACGGCACAGAGCTGCTCACCGACGTGCGCACCTGGCTCGAACACAACGGGCAGTGGGATCCAGCCGCACGGTCCCTCGCCATCCACCGTCACACGTTGAAGAACCGCGTCGCGCTGGTGGAACGCCTCACGGCCCGTTCACTGGCGACCGTCGACGCACGAACGAATCTCTGGCTGGCGTTGCAGCTGGAGTGACACGCCCGCCGTCAGTCGAGGTAGGCGGACGCCCAGCGTGTGATCTCCTGGTACGCGGCCGCTCGGGCCGCCGGCCGCGACAGGAGAACGTCATGCAGTGCCCCCTCGATCCGCGCGACCGTCACGGTCGGCGCAAGCCTGAGCGACTGCTCGGCGATCTCATCGACGACCAGAACGCTGTCGCTTGAGAGCATCTCCGACGACCAGGTCGCCGAGAGTGTCGAGCGTGCGGACAGCAACGTCAGCACCGGGACGGAGATCGATAGTCCTGCGGCGACCCGGTTGTGGCCGGCGAGTATCGCCGCGAGCCAGGCTGGATGCGCAGCGAATCCGCGGGCAGGCCGCCAGTCGGTGTTGTAGTCCCATTCCCCGTCCATCGATTTCGACACGGCCCGGGTGTAGAAGCCGAGGTCGACGTTCGGGAGCTGCCCCCTCGGGTCGAGACGTGCACCGATGTTGGCGAGCGGCGCGATGGCCCGCCGCGCGATCGCACCAGCCTGGAACTCGAGCCACGGGCTGTTGAGGATGAGGGCATCGGCTCGGCCAGGATTGCGGTCGGCCCACAGGCTGATGGTGAGCCCGCCCGTGGAGTGGCCCATCAGGAGGAGTCGTCGTGAGGAGCGCGCGTCACCGACTCCGTGGCCCATGACAGACAGTGCAGCCTCGATATCCTCGTCATAAACGCTGAGGCTGGCGGCATACCCGGGGCTCTGCTGCGGTCGGAGGCTGCGTCCGTACTTGCGCAGGTCAACCGCGTAGAACCGGGCACCCTGTCGGTGCCAGTACTCGGCGAGCTCGACCTGAAAGAAGTAGTCAGACCAGCCGTGCACGTACAACACGTCCCAACCGCGCGCGGGACCGAACGCTGACCGGATCCCATCCAGCGGCGACTCCCGGCGACGGACGACGTGTCGCAACAAGGTCTTCCTCGGGCTCGTCACCGAGCCGAAGCGTCTGTTGTTCGAATGGCGCCCCGAGGATGTCGGGGACCCACCGACCCTCCTGCGATCGATCGGCGCCGGTCACCGGATGCTACGCCCGGGGCGGGAGAGGAGGCTGCGGCGGCACGGGCGGCTGGCCCTGCCCGGCGTCGGGTACCTGGGGCCCTGGCTGCTGGGGCCCTGGCTGCTGGGGCCCTGGCTGCGGCTGGGGGTAGCCGGATGGCTGCGGCGCCGGGTAACCCTGCGGCTGCGCCGGCGTCTGCTGCGCGGGGTATCCCTGCGGCTGAGCTGGGTACGCCTGCGGCCGCGGAGCCGCTGGGAGTGCACGCGAGACGAACACCCCGAGTGCGAAGAAAGCTCCGTAGGTGAGACCGGTCGAGATCGACCCGAAAATCCCGGAACTGATGATCATCTGGAAGAGATACTGCCCTCCGTTGATCACCGACCAGATGAAGTTGAGGACGAGGAGGGCTGCCGCACCGATCAGGGCGGCGATCGAGAGTCGCTTGATCAGGTCGCGGGCGGACGTCGCCCGGGCGAACGGTGCGATGTACAGCGCACTCAGTCCGGCGCCAGCGATGAAGACGAGAGCGATGAAGATGCTCCAGAACAACCCGAAGACCTGCTCAGCCCGAAGCCCGTAGACCGAATTACCGATTGTCGAGAGAAGGTTCGTCGCGACCGCGATCCCGAGCACGACGACCCCGCCGAAGATGATCTGTCGCACGACGGCCTTGTCTGCGGTCGGCCGCGGGGCTTGCTGGTATGCGGGCTGGCCGCCGTGAGCCTGCTGTCCGTACGGGTTCTGGGCACTTCCTGCGTTCGACATGCCACAACCCTATCGGGCGGCGAAACCTACGTGCACAGGGAGAACCTCCCTAGCTTTCCGTACGCTTCGCGCGCGAGATCGCCACCATTTCATCCCGGGGAACGACCTTGACCCTGGCGCGACTGTGCGGTTCTCCGAGGGCGATCTCGTGCTGGTCGAGGTTGTGCCAGCCGTCAAGGTCCGTATAGGTCACTCCACGCGAGTCCAGCAGATCGACAACAGCCTGCTCGGTCGGCGCCTCAGGACTCCACCAGCTGCCTTCGCCGTTGATGACATGTCTGATCGTCTCCATGGCATCCGACTTGGTGTGACCGATGAGCCCGACCGGGCCCCTCTTGATCCATCCGGTGGCGTAGACGCCGGGGACGATGTCGTTACTGCCCTTTTTGAGCGCAACACCCTCGCGGTTCGGGATGACACCGTGTTTCCTGTCGAATGGGATGCCCTCGAGCGGCGATCCGAAATAGCCCACCGCCCGATAGAGCGCCTGAATGGGGACCTCGCGAATCTCGCCGGTGCCGACAACACCGCCCTCAGCATCCGGCCGGGTCCGCTCATAGCGGTAGGCAGCAACGTGGCCGTTCTCGTCCCCGACGACCTCGATCGGCTTCGCGTAGAAGTGCAGGTGCAGCCGACGCGATGCGGAGCCGGTCGGACGTTCGCGCCATTTCTGCAGGATCTTGTCGATCACCATGACCTGCTTATTGCTGGCGATGGCGTTCTTCGACGCCTCGTCGTAGTCGAAGTCCTCGTCGTAGAGCACCATGTCGACGTCATTCAGTTCGCCGAGCTCGCGGAGTTCGAGCGGGGTGAACTTCACCTGCGCCGGACCGCGGCGACCGAAGACGTGCACATCGGTCACGGGAGACGCGCTGAGTCCCCGGTAGACGTTCTCGGGAATCTCGGTGGAGAGCAGGTCGTCCGCCTTCTTCGCGAGCATGCGAGAGACGTCGAGTGCGACGTTTCCGTTTCCAATGACGGCGACCGATTGTGCGGTCAGTGGCCACTCGCGCGGCACATCCGGGTGCCCGTCGAACCAGCTGACGAACTCGGCAGCGCCGTACGAGCCGTCGAGGTCGATGCCCGGGATGTTCAACTCGGCGTCCCGCACCGCGCCGGTGGCGAAGATGACGGCGTTGTAGTGCCGCTTGAGGTCCTCGAGTGTGATGTCGGTGCCAAATTCCACGTTGCCGAAGACGCGGATGTCACCGCGGTCGAGCACTTCGCGGAGCGCGTTGATGATGCCCTTGATCCGCGGGTGGTCGGGCGCGACACCGTAGCGGACGAGACCGTACGGAGCAGGCAGGCGGTCGAAGAGGTCGATCGACACGTCGAATTTGCGTTCGGCCTTGAGCAGGATGTCGGCAGCGTAGATCCCTGCGGGTCCGGCGCCGACAATCGCGAGTCTCAACTTGGTCATCTGCGTCTGGTTCCTTACTTGCTGCGGTCGACGATCGTCTCCGCGAATCGGGTGAGCGCCTGCTTGACGGGGCCATCCGGCAGCGGGTCGAGGGCTGCGACGGCTTCGTGCGCCCAGCGGTGGGCTTCGGTGAGCGTCCGGGTAGTGACGGGGTGCTGCCGGAGCTCGGAGATCGCCGCGGTGAAGTCAGCGGATGCCTCCCCCTCCGTCCCTTCTGCCGCTTCCGCCTCGATCCTCGCGAGAAGTGCGGCGGCGTCCTGGTCCGTTTCGGCCAGCGCCCTGAGGTGGATGAGGGGCAGGGTTGCAACCCCGGCCCTGAGGTCGGTGCCGGGGACCTTGCCCGTCTCCTCCGGCTGCGGTGACAGGTCGATGACGTCGTCGATGAGCTGGAAAGCAACACCGATCTTCTCGCCGTACTCGACGACCGCGGGCTCGAACGCTTCGTCGGCGCCCGAGAAGAGGACACCGGCCTGCGCTGCTGCGGCGATCAGTGATCCGGTCTTGTCGGCCAGCACCTGCAAATAGTGCGCTTCAGGGTCCTCACCGTCTTTGGGCCCGACGGTCTCGTGCAGCTGACCGAGGACAAGGCGCTCGAACGTGTTGGACTGCAACCGGATGGCGCGTTCGCCGAGCTTGGCCATCAGCTGGCTGGCACGGGCGAACAGCAGATCGCCGGTGAGAATCGCCACGTTGTTGCCGAACACGGCGTGGGCGCTCGGGACCCCGCGCCTGCGGTCGGCGTCGTCCATGACGTCGTCGTGGTACAGCGAGGCGAGGTGGGTGATTTCGATCGCCTCAGCGGCGGTGATGACTTCTTCGGTGTTTCCCCGGCCGAGCTGGGCCGTGAGGAGGATGAGCATCGGGCGCACGCGCTTGCCGCCGGCCTCGAGCAGGTACCTCGTCGAAGCATCCGCGATCGTGTCTGCGAACATCAGTTGCGTGTCGAGCCCGCGCTCGATCTGTTCGAGTCCCTCGTCGACGGCCGCAAGCAGACGCTTCGTCTTCGGCGAGGCGAAGATGCGATCGGTCGAGCCCAAATGATTGGACAGACTGGTGGTTCGCCCCGTGGCACTCGGATTCACGGTTCTAGCCTACCCGTGCAAGACAGCGGGTCCGGCGCTCTGCGGGACTGGAAGACATACGCGAAGGCGGCTCGGGTGTACGCGATACCCCGGCCGCTCTGTCTGATCAGTCCAGGATTGGCGGCCGCCGGTTTCTTGGGCATGAGGTAACGGGCGAGATCATCGCGATCGAGACGGTACCGCCCATCGCGGTGGATGACGGCGGCCACGAGATCCAGGCGGGGATCCAGCGCGGCGAGGCTGGCGTCTCCGTGGCTGCTGTTAGCAAGAAAGAGCCCGGATGGCTTCAAGTAGCGCTGGCACTGATCCCAGAAAGGACCGGCGTAGAGCGAGATCAGGAGGTCGAACGCGGCCTCGGGCACGGGGAGAGGTCGCGTGTAGTCGCCGTTGACGAATTCGACGGCGACTGCGGCACCGGGCAGCGTGCGCCCGGCCAGATCAGAGGCGACGAGCTCCGGGTCACCGAAGTAGCGCGCAGCCCTGCGGTCCGTGTCGACATAGACGACCCGGGGGATCGCCGTCGATGGGGACAGATCAAGGTAGCTGCCTGGATAGAGGGCGGATGTCGGACCCCACACCTCCGAGAGTGCTGTGAAGAGTTCCGAGCGGTCCCCGATGCTCTCTCGGTACGTTGCCCAGGAGGGCCCAATGGAGGGTCGGCGGGAATTCGCCCCGTGCGGGTGCATGGTGCCTCACCCTAGACGAGACGACGCTCGGGGCGGAAGATGGGGTGATGCACAACCCGCACTACCTCGACGTCCTCGCGTCCCGCGGCACGTGATGGCGGTCAGCCAGGAGACGCTGCGATTCGACGGCCCAGAGGACTTCCGATCGTGGATCGACGAGAACGAGGACTCTTCGCCAGGGATCTGGCTGGTCCTCGCCAAGAAAGGTTCCGGGCAGACGACGGTGACCTACGCCGAGGCGCTCGATGTTGCGCTTGCTCATGGCTGGATCGACGGCCAGGCCCGCCGGGTGGACGACGAAACCTACGTGCAACGGTTCACTCCCCGCCGTCCGCGGAGTCCGTGGTCGATGCGCAACGTCCGCACTGCCGAAGCGATGATCGCAGACGGCCGGATGAAGCCGCGCGGACTTGCAGAAGTGGAGAGGGCGCGCTCTGACGGCCGGTGGGAGCGGGCCTATGAGGGCCCGAAGACCGCCGAGCCGCATCCGGACTTCGTGTCAGCGCTGGAGAAGAACCCGGAGGCCGCTGCGTTCTTCGAGACATTGAACAGCCAGAACCGTTACGCGATCTACTACCGCGTCCATGAGGCCAAGCGCCCAGAGACACGGGCCAGACGGATCGACACGTTCGTCGAAAAACTGGCCCGGGGCGAGAAGTTTCTACGACTGACCGCGGCCGAGATCGCACTTGAGCACCCAAAACTCGGGAGATCGCGCTTTTTGGGGTCGAAAGTGCGATCTCGCGACCGTCAACTTCGCCAGTGGGAGGGTCGTGTGAGGGATGCGGGGAGTTCCGTCGAAGCATCCCCCTGCGCTGCGTTGACCTGAAACTGGGTCAGGAAGAGCGTCGTAGCCAGGTTGGCTCCGCCGAGTTCCGCATCGCGGAAATCGGCACCGATCACATCGGCGAGCGACAGGTCGGCTGACCGCAGATCCGCACCGATGAGCCACGTGCCGCGCAGATTCGCACCGCGGAAGTCGGTTCCGGCCAGGTGCGCCCCCATAAGATCGACTCCCGGCTGGATGTCGGTAGCCGCTGTCGAGGTCGCGATCCCGTCCCGGACCAGCTCACTGGCGCGGGTGAGAATCGACAGGATCGTCTCGCGGTATGCGTCGACATCCCGGGTCAGGATCTCCTCCGGCGACGCGGCTGTCAGCGCCTCGGTTTCAGCGTATGCACGCTCGAGCTCGGCTCGGATCGGCGCCGCCTGCGGTCTGGCCGCGACATCGTCGAGGTACCAGAGCAGCTCGTGGAGCTGGCGCACGATCGGAAACACCGCGAACATCGCCTGCCTCGAGTCGGGGTCATCCCGCCAGCTGACTCCACCGAACGTCTGCTGCGTCACCTTCTGCCCCGCGCCGAAACAGTCGAAGACGGTGCAGCCCTTGAACCCGAGTTCCCGCAGGTCGGGATGGATCGCACAGCGGTCGTTGTCATCAAGGTTGACGCACGGCTCGCCGGCCTCCTTGGTATAGGCGAAATCGGCAGAATGCGCGAAAGCGAGAGCGACGCAGCACAGGCCGACACACCGGGAGCAGTCTGCCCGGAGGCCATCGCCTCGCGGAACCGGGGTGAGCGGGATCAGATCCATCGCGCACCTCCTTCGCTCGCGCCCAGTCTGCCACCGGGATGCTCTCCACCGACAGGGCCCGAGACCCGGGAGCGGCTAGAAGAGGGCCGTCGCGACAGCCGAACGGATCGTCGAACCGAGCGGAGACAACAACACGACGAGCACGCCAATATTCGCCAGGACGGTGCCGGCGAAAACCACCATGAAGCGACGTTTGCGGATCTTGTGCCGGAGAATCTGCTGGGCCAGAATCGCGCCAGGCCAGCCGCCGATCAGACCGAGCCCGAGCAGCGTGTTCTCGGAGACCCGCCACCGACCGGCTATCGCGGCGGACTTGTCGACGGCGTAGACGACGAAGCACAGGATGCTCACCGCCAGGTAGTACAGGGCGACCCCGTTCGGGACCATCCACACCGGGTTATTCACTGCCCCGTGACCGTCGCCGGATGTGGCGTCATCCAGCGACGCGCGGCTTGGTTCCCCGGTGCAGCGCAACGATTCCGCCGGTGAGGTTCTTGTATTTGACCTCTGTCCAGCCTGCACCTCGGAGCCAGGCGGCGAGCTCGGCCTGGGCAGGCCACGCCTTGATCGACTCGTTGAGGTAGTCGTACGCGTCGGGGTTGGAGCTCGCGAACTTCACGAGAAGAGGGGTGATCCGCTTCAGGTAGACGTCGTAGAGCCTCTTCATGACAGTGTTTGGCGGAGTGGAGAACTCGCAGATGACAATCGATCCGCCGGGCTTGGTCACGCGGAACATCTCGGCGATCGCCTTCTGCGGTTCGACCACGTTGCGGAGTCCGAACGAAATGGTCGTCGCGTCGAACTCATCGTCGTCGAACGGAAGATTTGTGGCATCCGCTTCGACGAACTGCATGTTGCGGATGCGGCCGAACTTCTTGCGCCCCACCTCGATCATGCCAGGCGAGAAATCCGCTGCAATCACGGTTGCCCCCGACTTGGCGATCGATGCGCTCGACGTCCCTGTCCCAGCGGCGAGGTCGAGGATGCGGTCGCCCGGGTGCGGATCGATGGCCCGAGTGGTGGCCATCCGCCACAGCTGGTCATTGCCGACGCTCATCACGGTATTGGTGCGGTCGTAGTGCGTGGAAACCTGGTCGAACATGGCTGATACCTGCTGCGGTTGCTTGGAAAGATCTGCCTTGTTCATTACCCCAGTGTACGGCCGGGCTGTCGTCGCCCACCGCTCTGCCGGGGGCCTTGCGCCCCGGCATTCTGCGCAGTACGGGCCGCATCGGCGCGGCCGCATCGACCAGACCTCGGAGCCCGCTGAGCATCGCCCGCGTGCCGGCTGGGTGACTCCTGCCGGGGCGTACGCTGGGGAGGTGACTGAACCCGGCACACTCGCCACCGCCCAGCAGTTGATCGTCGAGACCCACGAGGTCGACGACATCCGCTCGCTCATCGCCCTCGTCGATCCCCACCAGCCGCTGCTCTGGCTGCGCAAGGGGTGCGGCCTCGCCGGAATCGGAGAGGCGCTTCGCCTCGAGTTCTCGGGCCCCACCCGCATGCAGGATGCCGCAGCCGCGTGGCGCGATATCGCCTGCGTGGCGATGGTCGACGATCCACTGCGGATGCCGGGAACCGGCCTCATCGCTTTCGGCACGTTCGCGTTCGCCGATCGGTCAGCACAGAAGAGCGTCCTGATCGTGCCGCAGGTCGTGATCGGCCGCCGCGACGGCGTGACCTGGCTCACCAGGATCCGGCTCCGATCGGAGCAGGCGGACGCTGCACCGCGCGAGCCCCAGGCCACCGCGTTCGGACCCGAATACCGGGTCACGCTGACCCCGGGGGCCGAGACGGCGGATGGATTCCGGTCTCACGTGGCGCAGGCGGTCCAGCGGATCCTTGACGGCGACCTCAGTAAAGTCGTGCTCTCGCGGGATCTCACCGGCCGCATCCCGGCGGACGCCGACCTCCGCCGGTTGATCTCCGATCTCGCGCTGGGCTACCCCGACTGCTGGACGTTCGCCGTCGATGGCCTCGTCGGCTCGAGTCCCGAGACGCTGGTCGGAGTGCAGGACGGATCCGTCACCGCCCGCGTCCTCGCCGGTACCGCTTCACGGGGAGCGGATGCCGAGGCGGACCAGCAGGCGGCGGTGAATCTCGTCACCAGCGCAAAGGACCAGGACGAACACCAGTTCGCCGTGCAGAGTGTGCTTGCCTCGTTGCGGCCGCACACCTCCCACGTGCTCACCAGTGAGATGCCGTTCACGCTCAAACTGCCGAACCTCTGGCACCTCGCCACCGACATCGAGGGCACGCTCACAGACGACGCCACATCCCTCGACCTCATCGATGCGCTGCATCCGACCGCCGCCGTGGCCGGCTCCCCGACGCCCGCCGCGGTCGCCCTCATCGCCGAACTCGAGCCTTTCGACCGGGGCAGGTACGCCGGACCGGTCGGCTGGGTCGGCGCCGACGGCGACGGCGAATGGGCCATCGCGCTCCGGTGCGCCCAGGTCGAGCCGGGCGGGGATGTCACCGCATATGCGGGGGGCGGAATCGTGAGCGAGTCCGTCCCGGACAAGGAACTGACCGAGACCAGGATGAAGTTCCGCCCGATCGTCGACGCCTTCGGCTGAGCCGGACCGCGCGGACGCCGCGACACTTCATCCGTCGCTGGTGCCGACTTCTGCGGGGGAAACGCGGCATCTGCGACGGACGAAAGCCGCGCCATCCGCGCCCCGCGCGTTCATCCGTCCCTCCTGCCGACTTCCGCGGAAACGGGGCATCCGCGACGGACGAACCGCTGGGTCAGGATGCCGCGAGCCGCGCCCTCTGCTCCTCGATGTCGAAGTCGGCGGCGGGCCACTGCGGGTCGATCCCGTTGAGGGCATCGAGAAGCAGTCGCTGAACGGCGACGCGGGCGTACCACTTCTTGTCGGCCGGCACCACGAACCAGGGGGCCGCATCGGTCGACGTGCGGTCGAACACGGTCTGGAACGCCTCCTGGTACGCGGGCCAGTGCTCGCGCTCGTCGATGTCGCCGGGGTTGAATTTCCAGTACTTGTCCGGGCGGTCCAGCCGCTCGGCGAGGCGCTCCCGCTGCTCGCCGGCGCTGATCTGCAGCATGACCTTGACGATCCGGATGCCGCGGGCGGCGACCTCCTCCTCGAACTCGACGATGGCACCGTATCGCCGTTCGATCTCATCCGGGTCGGCAAGACCGTGCACGCGGGCGATCAGCACATCCTCGTAGTGGGACCGGTCGAACACCCCGATGAGCCCAGGGTCCGGCAGACGTTTGCGAATCCGCCAGAGGAAATCGTGGCGGAGTTCGGCCTTCGTCGGGGCTTTGAATGCGGCGAGCGCGACACCCTGGGGGTCGACCGATCCGACGACGTGGCGCACGATCCCGCCCTTGCCTGCGGTGTCCATCGCCTGGAGCACGAGGAGCACGGCATCGGTCGCCCCGCCTTTCGACGCGGCGTAAAGCCGTTCCTGTCTCTCGTCCAGCTCAGCGGACGCCCGGGCGAGCTCCGCCTTGCCGTCGCTTTTGCCTCCGCGGAAGCCCGGGGCGGAGTTCGTGTCGATGTCTGCCAGGGTGAAGCCGGGGCCGACGCGGAGCAGGTCCGCCGGGTGCTTCTTCCACGCTGATGATTTACTCATCCGCTCATTGTGTCGGTCTGGCGCGACATGCTCAATGCCTTGCGCGAGACCGGGTCGGCGTCATCGTTCGAGCGGAACCTCGATCAGGACTCCGGATGACACGGGCGCGGTCAGCGCCTGATCCAGTTCTCCCCTGGTCGTCGCCCTGACATAGGTCCAGCCGTACGCCATCGCCAATGCGGCAAGGTCGACCTTCTGCGGAGTGTAGAGCACCCGGTCAGCGTCGGCGCTCTCGGCGGAATCGGCCACTTCGAGTCCGTCGAAGATCGTGCCGCCGCCGTCGTTGCCGACGATGACCTGGATCCGGGGTGTCGGTTCGCCCATGCCACCGAGCAACGCACCGGCGTCGTGAAGGAGAGTCAGGTCGCCGAGAAGCACCCGGGTGATTCCGGCGCCTTCCGCCTGGCTGGCGATGGCAATTCCGAGAGCAGTGGCCACCGTGCCATCGATTCCGGCGAGACCGCGATTCGAGTGCACCCGGATCTTCTTACCTGGAACGGAAGCGTCGACATCCCGGATCAGGCGGGACGCCCCGAGCACGAGCCGGTCGTGCGGCCAGGTGGCTCCCCACACGGCGAGGGCGAGCATCCGTCTGTCGAGCGGCGCACGGATCGCCCGGAACTCGCTCTTCACGTAACCCAGCCGGGCTGCCGGGTCCGACGAGTGGGCAGCCTCGAGATCGGGCGCGACGTCTGCGGACTTCGCGTCGGAGATCGTCCGGGATGCATTCACCCATGAACCGATCCAGGCACGGTCGATGCTGCCATCGACGACGTTCGCTGCACCAACGATGTGAGCGGCGCGACGGCCGGGGTTGTAGACCTCATCACCGGTCGGGGCGACGACGACGACCTCGACATCGTTCCGGGTGAGCATCGCGGGTACCTCGCGGCTGAGGGTGGGGTGCCCGAAGACGACGGCCCGCTCGACCTGGCCGCCAAAGTCGGGGTCGGCGAGAAGTTCACGATAGGAGACGACAAGGTTCCGGCCGAATCGAGCCCCACTGGACACCTCGGCCAGAAGGGGCCAGCCCCCGGCGTGAGCCAGCGATTCGGCGACGGGACCGGCGCCGTGGCCGGCGATCACCACCGTGCGCTTGCCTCGTTCGAGCAGGATCCCGGGGCGGGTGATTCTGTGAGCACCGACCACGGGCGTGCCGGTCGGCTCGACCCGGGCGAGTGCCGAAATCGGCGTGGACAATGGCTCGCGCATGGCGAGGTTGAGGTGAACCGGTCCTGCCCCGGCCGGGCCGACGCCGATCGCTGCGTCAACCGCGAGACGGGCCAGGGTCCGCGCGGATGCGGCGTCATCGGCCGCCCCCATCGGCGCGGGTACATCGCGGGTGAACCGGACGGCTACCCCGAAGATCCCCGCCTGGTGTGTGGTCTGGTTCGATCGGATGCCGCGGAGTTCGTCCGGCCTGTCAGCAGTCAGAAGCACCAGGGGGACACCCGAATGGTTCGCCTCGAGAACGGCCGGGTGCAGGTTCGCAACGGCTGTGCCGCTGGTGACGATCACCGCGGCGGGTACGCCGCTCTCCACCGCGAGCCCCAGGGCAAGAAATCCCGCCACGCGCTCGTCGATCCTGACGTGAAGCCGGATCGAACCGGCCCGCTCAAGCGCCGCAGCGGCGAGCGAGAGCGCCTGCGACCTGGAGCCCGGGCAGACAACGAGATCCCGCACGCCGAGGCGCACGAGTTCTTCGAGGAGCGCGACGGAGTATGTGGTGGCCGGCGAAGGGTCAGGCATCCGTTCGGCCCGAGTCGTCGGGCTTGTGCCCAGCGGTGCCGTCGGTGGCGTCATCCGGTGTCGATGTGTTTGTGGTGTCCGGCTCGGGACCGTCCGAGTCGAGCGCGGCGAGTTCTGCCTCGAGACGACGGATGCGCTCGTCCTGTTCGTGATCGCGCCCCAGCGTGCCGATGAAAGCCGGGTCGTCGTCCGGGGCGAGGTGAGGCTTGACCTCCTGGCCAGCGCGGGCGCGGCCGATGAGGAACCACAGGGCGACGCCGAGGATGGGGAGCAGGAGGATGATGACGATCCACGCCGGTTTCTTCAGCCCGCGAACGCGGTTAGCCGGGATCAAGGCGCAATCGATCACCGAATAGACCGTCACAACTACGAGAACGACCGCCAAGATAAGGAACCAGCGCATAGCTTCATCGTAGCTCGCCGTTCTGGGAACTTGCCCCCCGTCCCCGTCCCTCGGGAGCCACGGCTCGTCACCAGCGAGGCCGCATACACTGAACGGGTGAAACGCATTCCCCCCGTCGTGTCCTACACGGTGCTGCGCCTGGCCGCATTCGCCGTGCCGCTCGCCATTCTGCTGATCCTCGGGATCGAGCCCTGGATCGCGACGGTGCTTGCAGCGCTCATCGGTTTGAGCCTCTCGTACATCGTCCTCCGAACGCCGCGTGAAGCGGTGTCCCGCGATCTCTATGAGCTCCGGCACGGTGCAAAGGATCGCACTGCGGACGACGAAACCGCGGAGGACTCGGCGACCGATGCCGCGGCATCCTCATCGGACGCCACACCATCGACCGAGCGCTGACCTACTTCCAGAACGCCCACAGCAGCGCGGCGCCGTAGAGCAGCTGCACCAGTCCGGTGAGCTTCAGAGCGAGCACGAACTCCTTCGCCGTCCGTGCCGTCGCGACGATGATCGCCGCCGGCAGTGCGACCAGGAGTCCGAACAGCGCGAACCAGGCGACCGGGTAGAAGAACGCGAGCCAGACGACGATGCCGAACGGCGCGAGCAGGCACACGATGTACAGCACCCGGCTCGCCTTTTCGCCGAGCAGGACGGTGAGGGTGCGCTTTCCCGCCTCCTTGTCCTGTGCGATGTCACGGATGTTGTTGACAATGAGCGTGGCGACAGCGATGAGACCGACGCCGATCGCTCCGAGCCAGGCTTCCTGGTTCAACGTGAATGACTGGACGAACGCTGTGCCCAGCGTGGCAACGAGGCCGAAGAACACGAAGACGAAGAGCTCGCCGAGCGCGTTGTACCCGTACGGCCGGCGACCGCCGGTGTAGAACCAGGCGGCGAGGATGGCGAGCGCACCGACGGCGATGAGCCACCAGAGCCCGGTGATCACGGTGAGGACGAGGCCGGCGACGGCGGCAATTCCGAAGAACGCCAGCGCGACGATGAGAACCGTCTTCGGTCGTGCCTTGCCGCTGCCAACGAGGCGGAACGGGCCCACACGGTGTTTATCGGTTCCGCGGATTCCGTCGGAGTAGTCGTTGGCGTAGTTCACGCCGATCTGGAGGCTGACGGCGACGATGAGGCAGAGCAGCGCGCGAACCCAGTGGAACTCGCCTGGGTCATTGGCGACGGTGGCTGCCCCGGTGCCGACGAGGACGGGCGACACTGATGTCGACAGCGTGAAGACGCGGGCGCCGGCGACCCAGTCACCGAAGGTGGCCGGGCGGATCTTCTCGAACGGCTTCGCTGCCGGATTGCCGCTCCTGCCCGTCGCCCTGGGCCTGCCGCTGTGCGGCTGTGGGGGCGTGAATCGTCGCTGTCTAGCTGCCACCGGGCAACCTCCCTCTGTTCCGCGAGAAGCTTATCGGGGATCACTGAGACCGTTCGCTCACGGCAAACACGACCGACTGGACAATGTCGACGGGATTTCTTAACATCTTTTTCAAGAGTTGAGTCACATCGACTCAACCCACCATCACACATGACAAACACGACAAGAGAGGACCCTCACATGGCACTGAACTTCGACCCGTTCCGCGAACTCGACCGTATGACCGAGACACTGCTCGGCTCACGCCAGGGTCCGCGCGTCATGCCCATGGACCTGTACCGCGAAGGCGACCACTACGTCCTGGCGGCAGATCTGCCGGGCATCGACCCGGGTTCGGTCGATATCGACGTGGACGGGCAGCTCCTGACGATTCGCGCCGAACGCACCCTTGGTGCGGCCGACGGGGCCAAGTGGATCGCCCGCGAGCGGATGGCTGGATCGTTCCTCCGGCAGTTGAACCTCGGCCAGGGCATCGACATCGAGAACATCGCGGCGAACTACACGAACGGTGTTCTCAGTGTGACGATCCCGGTGAGCGAGCGCGCCAAGCCGCGCAAGATCGAGGTCTCTGCGGGAAGCGAACAGGAGAGCCTGACCGTCAACGAAGGGCAGAAGTCCGTCGACGCCTGATCGTCGGGCTCAATGGAATGGCCGGGGCACTGCCCCGGCCATCCGTCATGACATCGCGGCGCCGCCCGGGTCCTGGTCGTCGACACCGAGCTCGACGGCGACGATCGCAACGATGGCGCGTCGGTCCGGTTTGCCTGACGGGAGCAGCGGGAGCTCATCGAGCCGGACCACGTGGGCGGGGCGCGCCGGCTTCCCCAGGGCCGCGGCGACAGCATCCGCGATCTCCCGCAGGGTCGGATGCCGTCCGGCCGTGACGACGACGGGAACCTCTCCCCACTCGTCATGGGCTGCAGCGACGACGACCGATTCGGTCAGGTCGGGGAGCCCGCGAACGATGCGTTCGACCCTGTCGAGCGACACGTTGACGCCGCCGGAGATGATCACGTTGTCTGCCCGACCGGTGACGCGCACAAGGCCGTCTTCGAACTCGCCCAGGTCACCGGTGCGGTACCAGCGGAGTCCATCCGCGACGACAAAAGTGCGATCGGTGAGCTCCGTGTCACCGAGGTACCCTTCGGCGAGCATCGGGCCGGCCAGCTCGAGCTGCCCGTCGACGACACGCACGTGAACGCCGGGCAGCGGGACACCGTTGTAGACGCAGCCCCCTGAGGTCTCGCTCGATCCGTACGTCCGAAAGATCGGCAGGCCGAGCTGTTCGGTGCGCTGCAGCAGTTGGGGCGGCGTTGCCTGGCCGCCGACGAGGATGCCGTCGAAGCGACGGAGCGCCATGAGCCCGGCCCGACTCTCCAGCAGCCTGGCGAGTTGCAGGGGAACGAGCGACGTGAAGTGCCGCTCACCGGTGAGGGTGCGTGATGCCTCTGCGAATGCCGCGGGGTCGAATCGTCCGGGTGGGAGGACGACGGGAACGGTGCCTGCGGCGATCGACCGGACGAGCACCTGCAGTCCGGCGATGTACTGCGCGGGGAGCGCGAGCAACCACTGGCCCTGGCCCTCGAGAGCAGTCGCGCTCGCGGCAGCGCTGGCCAGCATCGCGTCGCAACTAAGCGCAACCCGCTTGGGCTGCCCGGTGGAGCCTGACGTGTCGATCACGACGCCGACCGACTGCGGTACCTCCTCGTCGGTTTGGACGACGACTTCGTCCGCTGCGACCGGCGTGAGCGCAGGGCCCGACCGGTCGAGGGCGCGGCGCAACTCGACCATGAGGTCGAGTGGTTCCGCCGCCGGCACCCGGACGAGCTTGCGCGTCATGCTCCCAGTGTAGAACTGCTGCTCAGTACTGCCACGGGTACGGCGACCAGTCCGGTTCCCGCTTCTCGAGGAACGAATCGCGACCCTCGACGGCTTCGTCCGTTCCGTAGGCGAGACGCGTGGCCTCGCCCGCGAACACCTGCTGGCCCATCAGGCCGTCGTCCACCGCGTTGAAGGCGAACTTCAGCATGCGGATCGCGGTGGGCGATTTGGTGAGGACGGTGCGGGCCCAGTCCAACGCTGTCGACTCGAGCTCCGCGTGCGGGACGACCGCGTTGACGGCGCCCATCTCGTAGGCGCGCTGGGCGGAGTACTCCTCCGCGAGGAAGAACACCTCGCGGGCAAACTTCTGGCCGATCTGCCGCGCGAAGTAGGCGCTGCCGTAGCCGGCGTCGAAGGAGCCGACGTCGGCATCCGTCTGCTTGAACTTGCCGTGTTCACGGCTCGCGATGGTGAGGTCGCAGACAACGTGCAGCGAGTGGCCGCCGCCGGCCGCCCAGCCCGGAACGACGGCGATGACCACCTTCGGCATGAACCGGATCAGCCGCTGCACTTCGAGGATGTGCAGGCGTCCGCTCCTGGCGGTGTCGACACCGGATGCCTCGTCGCTCTCGGAATACTTGTAGCCGTCGCGACCACGGATGCGCTGGTCGCCGCCCGAGCAGAACGCCCACCCGCCATCCTTGGGGCTGGGGCCGTTGCCGGTGAGCAGAACGACGCCGATGCGCGGGTTGGTGCGCGCGTCCTCGAGCGCACGGTACAGCTCATCGACGGTGTGCGGACGGAAGGCGTTGCGCACCTCCGGTCGGTTGAACGCGACGCGGGCGATCCGCCCCGAGGTGTCGTGGTGGTAGGTGATGTCGGTAAAGCCGTCGAATCCGGCTACCCCGGTCCACGCGTTCTCGTCGAAAATCTCAGACACGGTCATGATTTCAGCCTAGAGCGCCTGAACGCGATTCACTCGCCCCGGATCCGTGCGGGCGCGCGTGGCTCCGTGACACCTCCCCACACGGCAGAATGAGTGCATGCCTGACACAACGTCGTTCGGCCGGCCGCTGCCGGATCTTGCTGACCTCCTCGCCTCAGCGCGGGTGGTGGCTCTTCCCCTGGCCGCACAGTTCAGGGGCATCGAGGTCCGCGAGGCACTCCTCCTCGAGGGCGAGAGTGGTTGGGCAGAATTCTCCCCCTTCGTCGAGTACGACGATGCCGAGAGCGCGACCTGGCTCCGCGCCGCCATCGAGTTCGCCTGGGGCGAGCTGCCCGACGCCGGTGCGACGGAGCATCCCGGTAAATGCGACCGTTCCGGCCGTGCACGTCGATCGCGTGGCAGGCATCCTCGAACGATTCGACGGATGCCGCACCGCCAAGGTCAAGGTCGCCGAACGCGGGCAGACGCTCGTCGAAGACGTGGCGCGGGTGCGGGCGGTCCGTGAGCAGATGGGGCCTGAAGGTCGCATCCGTGTCGACGCGAACGGCGGATGGAACGTCGACGAAGCCGAACACGCGATCCACGCCCTGGCGGAATTCGACCTCGAGTACGTCGAGCAGCCGTGCGCGAACGTAGCGGAGCTCGTCGAGATCCGCCGCAGGACCAAGTACATGGGCGTGCCCATCGCCGCAGACGAGAGCGTCCGCAAGGCCGCCGATCCACTCGTCGTTGCCAGGGCCGGCGCCGCAGACATCCTCGTGCTGAAGGCACAGCCGATGGGTGGCATCCGCCGTTCGCTCGAGATCATCGACCAGGCGGGACTCCCCGTCGTCGTGTCGAGCGCGCTGGACACGTCTGTCGGGCTGTCGATGGGCGCGTGGCTCGCTGCCGCCGTGCCCGAGCTCGAGTACGACTGCGGGCTCGGAACCGCGTCGCTGCTCTCAGCGGACGTGACGGATGACCCGCTGCGGGCCGTGAACGGATCGATCGACGTGCGCCGGGTCATCCCGTCGCCGCGCCTGCTCGACGGCTACGCCGCATCCGAGGAACGACGTGACTGGTGGCTGGACCGCCTGCGCCGCTGTCACGCGCTGCTGGCCGGATAAACCGCCTGCGGCTCGAGGGCTGCAGTTGCAGTCGAGGGCTGCAGTTGCAGTTGCAGCATTCGACTGGAAGTGCAGCACTCGACGAAGAGGGACCCGACCCCTACAGGCCCGAGTACGCGTGCAGGCCCTTGAAGAACAGGTTGACCACCGAGAAGTTGAACATCACGGCGGCGAAACCGATGATCGACAACCACGCCGACCGTGATCCGCGCCAGCCGCGGGTGGCGCGCGCGTGGATGTATCCGGCGTAGATCACCCAGATGATGAAGGTCCAGACCTCTTTGGTGTCCCAGCCCCAGTACCGGCCCCAGGCGCGTTCCGCCCAGATTGCACCGGCCATGAGGGTGAAGGTCCAGAGGATGAACGCCACGATGTTGGTGCGGTAGGCGAGGTTCTCGAGCCGTTCGGCCGACGGGCAGCGTGGCGAGGAACTTGAGCTTGAGCTTCTGCACGTCCATGCCGATCAGCTGGCGCCGGTGCTGCACGCAGCTGCAGAACCGAGAGAGCAAAGCCGAGCGCGAAGAAAGCCGTGGCGGTGGAGGCGACGAAGACGTGGATGATCAGCCACGCCGACTGCAGCGCCGGCGGCAGCGGTACGACCTCGACGTAGAAGTTCACCGCGGCGATGCCGAGGAGCACGAGCACGAGACCGGTGATGAAGGTACCGAGGAATCGCAGGTCGACGCGGACGAGAACGGCAAGGTACACGGCGATGATCAGCAGCGTTCCGGTCATCGCGAACTCGTACATATTCGCCCACGGCACGCGTTCGGCGGCGACGCCCCTCGTGAGCGTCGCCGTCAGCTGCAGGAGGAAACCGAGCACGGTGAGCGCGACAGCGACACGAAGCACCGGTGATCGCTTTGGCTGGATCTGGGGCGCATCGCTGTCGATCCGCGGGAGCGTCGCCACGGGTGAGCCGTTGAGCACGCTTGCGTCAGCGGAGGCATGCGAGACAGATGAGCCGGATGCCTCAGCCTCGCCCGCCGCGGTGACGTCGGCTGAGCGCTTCGCCAGGTCCAGGGCGAACGCGATGAAGGCGAGCGCGTACATCGCCATCGCCGACCAGAGGGACAGCACTGAGAGTTCGTTCAGATCCACGGTCTAAGAGTACCTTCCGGCTTCGGGCGAAACTTTTGCGCGGGCTGTACGCCTGCGACGAACGAGAGCGGCGATCCCGCGCCATCCGACGAGCAGCACAGCGAGTGTGATCGTCGCCACGATGATGAATGGCACGGCTGTTCCCTGGCCGGACAGCGCACGAAGCGCCATCCCACCTGCAACGGTGACCAGCCAGATTCCCACCCCGGGGTGGAGCACGCCAAACGGACGCTTCCAGGCGGCCGTCACCAGCCAGCCCGCGAGGAGCGCCACGACAAAGGGCCACCAGGTGACCAGCAGGCCGCCCAGGGTCGCGTCCTCGTTGTGACTTCCCCGTCCCGGTGAGCACGAAGACCAGGGTGGCACCGAGGTCGATGCCCAGCGCGACCGCGATCCGGCGTCTCATCGCTCGAGGCCGAGCGCGGTGCCGTGGCGGTAGGCGAGAACGTCGACGGCCTCGGCGAGACCGGGGTCCTCGCCGCGAGCCAGGCCGGCGTACTCGACGCGCACGGTGCCGTCAGCGTTGTCCGTTGCCTTGATCCAGACCCGGCGACGGGGGACGAACAGAGAGGTGAGAAGTCCGCCGAGGATGAGGATCGCGAAGAGCAGCACCCAACCCTGTGTCGGATCGTGGTGAACGTCGAACGACGCGAACCGGGGCACCGAGCCCGCGAAATCGGCGGCCGTGACGTCGTCATCCGTCGGCGCAGCGGCATCCGGATTCGCATTCTCAAAGGTGATGGAGCCCTGGCCGTCGGGCAGGTCCTGACTCTGCCCGGGCATCAGTTCGATCGAGTCCACCCCGGTCTTGCCGCCGGTGAGCTGCGTCATGTCGTCGATCTCGAGTGAGTACACGGACTTGGGCACGCCCGCGTCGATACCAAGATCGCCCGCGTAGACGTTGAGGGTGAGCACGGGGAACACGAGGTCGGGGTAGGACGACGTGAGGGCGCCGGTGTCGAGCTCGACCGCGGTCGGATAGAGGAACCCGATCATGCCGAGCTGCTTCTCCAGCCCGTCCGGGATCTTGACGACGCCGAGGGAGGTGAGGTTGCCGTCCTGCGGGAGGAAAGGAACCGAGTCGGTGAACACGACTGCGCCCTCCGGATCGCGCACGGTGATCGTCGGCGCGTATCCGTTGCCGAGCAGGAACACATCGGTGCCCTCGAAGCGGAGCGGGTCGTTCACCTTGATCGACCGTTTCTCCTCCGCTCCGCCGGGAAGGCGGGTGGTGACGTTCGCGGTGAAGTCGATCGGCTGGCCGTACGCGTCGCGGTTCTCCTGCTCGTAGGTCACGTCGAACGAGTCGAGCGAGAGCGAGTAGGGAGCGAGTGTGTCTGCGTCGTAGAACCGCCCAGGATTGAACGAGTTGTAGTCGAGCAGGGTGTTCACGAAGGTCTGTCCTTCGACGACGACCCGCTGGCCGGCGTAGCCCAGCCCACCGCCGACGCGCGACGGTGACGAGCATGCCGACGAGCGCCGTGTGGAACACGAGGTTGCCGGTTTCACGGAGGTAGCCGCGCTCGGCAGAGACGGAGACGCTCTCCGTTGCGCCCCTGGTAGAGCTCGGTGCGGTAGCCGGTTTTCTTCAGGAGAGTGTGCGCCGACTCGATCGCCGTGCCGGCATCCCCGCCTTCGAGCGTCACGTCACGATGAACGGCGAGTCGCTCCAGGCGCGCTGGGGTGCGCGGAGGGCGTGCACGCATGGCCTCGAAGTGATGCTTCGTGCGCGGGATGACGCAGCCGATGAGCGAGACGAACAACAGCAGGTAAATGCTCGAGAACCAGACAGAGCCGTAGACGTCGAACATCTGGATGTTGTCGAGCACGGGTGCAAGCGTCGGATTGTCGGCGAAGTACTGGATCACGCCGTTGGGGTCTGAGCTGCGTTGGGGCACGAGCGATCCGGGCACGGCGGCGATGGCGAGCAGCAGCAGCAGGAGCAACGCTGTGCGCATACTGGTCAGCTGTCGCCAGATGAAGCGGCGGGTGCCGGCGAAGCCAAGCCGGGGTTGAACGATGTCGTCCTGCGGGTCGCTCTGCCGCTGCGGTGCTCCCGCATCGACGTAATCAGATGGTCGTGACATAACCCTCGATCAACACTCCGACTCTCGACATGATGACGCCCCAGATCCCGGACACCATGAGCACTCCGACGAGAATGAGCAGGATGCCGCCGGCCACGTTGATCGCCCGAATATGCCGCTTCAGGAATGCTACAGATCCGGTCACCCAGTTGAGTCCTGCAGCGACCAGCAGGAACGGGATGCCGAGGCCGAGGCAATAGAACAGGCTGAGCAGCGCGCCCCGCCCGGTCGAACCGGCGCTGAGGCTAAGTGCCTGGATAGCGATCAGAGTCGGGCCGAGGCAGGGTGCCCAGCCAACAGCGAACACGACACCGAGGAGTGGGGCGCCCGCAAGACCGGTAGCGGGCCGGAACGATGACTTCACGGTGCGCTGGAGGAAGGAGAACTGGCCGACGAAGACGAGCCCCATGACGATCACGACGACGCCGAGCACCCGGGAAATGACATCCTGCCACTGGACGACGAAAGCGCCGATCGTGCCAGCGAATGCCCCGATGAGCACGAAGACCGCGCTGAAGCCGAGCACGAACAGGAGGGCGCCGAGCATCACGCGGGAGCGGGCTGGTGCCTGTTTCGACCGTGAACCGTTGGACATCCCGCTGACGTAGCCGAGGTAGCCGGGCACGAGCGGCAGGATGCACGGCGATGCGAATGAGACCAGCCCGGCGAGCACGGCGATGGGGATGGCCGCAAACAACTGGCCAGTAAAGACGATCTCGCCCGGGTTCATCGCTGCGACCTACTCCGCGATCGCGTCGCGAATGAGGGTACCGAGGATGGAGGCATCCTTCAGCTGTCCGAGGATGCGGGCGGCAACCCGGCCGTCCTTGTCGAGCACGAGGGTGGTCGGCACCGCCTTCGGGGGAACGGTGCCGGTGAACGCGAGCTTCACGGCACCGTCCTTGACGTCCATGATCGACGGGTATGTGATTCCGTAGCTCTCGTTGAACGAGAGTGCGGTGTCGGCCTGGTCGTAGACGTTGACGCCGATGAAGCGGGCGCCCTCGCCGTCGTACTCGGCGCTGAGTTCCTGAAGCTGCGGTGCCTCTGCCCGGCATGGAGCACAGGAGGCGTACCAGAAGTTCACGACCAGGACGTCCCCGGGGAAGTCCGCCGACGAGATCTTCTCGCCGGTTTCGGTCGTACCGGCGAAACTGATCGACTCGCCGCGGTCGGCCTCGGCGATCTCGGTCACCGTTCCGTCGCCCGCGATGTAGCCCTTGTTGCTGCCCTCGGTGTACTGGTCGACGAGCGGGTCGCTCGAGCAGCCCACGAGGAGGACCGAGGCGGCGATCGCGATCGCGGCCAGGCGCATCCGACGACTCATACTGCTCCCACATCCGTCGCGTCAGCGGCAAGCGCCGCGGCCGGATCCGTGTAGCCGACCTCGACGAAGACACCGTCGCGACGTTCGAAGGTGGTGATGCTCGACAGTGCGCAGCGACGCTGGCGTGGGTCGTGCGGCAGTCGGCCGTCGCCGAGCGCAGAGTGCACCATCCAGATGGGGAGCTGGTGGCTGACCAGGACGACATCGCCAGACGGGGTCGACTCCCAGGCATCCCGAACCGCGTCGAGCATTCGCGCGACGATCGAGACGTACGGTTCGCCCCAGCTGGGCTTGTTCGGGTTTCGCAACGCGACCCAGTTGGCGGGGTTCCTCAGCGCCAGGCGCATGATGGTGCCCTCGAAGTGGTTGGTGGGTTCGATGATCCGATCGTCGGTGACGACGTCGAGCTCGAACCGTGCGGCGATCGGGGCGGCGGATTCCTGCGCGCGCTGCAACGGGGATGCCACCAGTCGCGTGATCTCGCGGTTCCGGCTGGCCAGGTCGTCAGCGGCGGCAGCAGCCATCCGCTCGCCCAGGTCGGAAAGTCGGTAGCCGGGGAGGCGCCCGTACAGGACGCGCAAGGGATTATGCACCTCTCCATGACGGACGAGATGGATCTGGCTGGCTACCACCCGTCCAGTCTACGGAGGTGGATGCTGGGAATCCGCCAGAGAGAAAGCCTCGCGTAAGCTTGGCTACCGTGAACTCACGTGTATTGATCAAGAACCTGGCCGCTCTTCCCGAAGGTCCTGTGACCGTCTCCGGATGGGTGGAGACCGTCCGCGATCAGAAGAAGGTCCAGTTCATCGTTCTGCGCGATGAGTCGGGGGCGGTGCAGCTGGTCAACCCGGCCGTCCGCGAACTGAACCCGGACGACGAGGCGTCAGCGTCGAAGCTGGCGATCACCGAGACGATTTCGGCTCTCGCCCACGGCTCCTTCATCACTGTGACCGGTGCGCTCAAGCACGACGAGCGGGTCAAGCTCGGCGGGCTCGAGATCAAGCTCGAGACTCTCGACGTCGTCGGCGAGGCACTCCCTGAGACGCCGATTGCGCCGGACTCGAGCCTCGACAAGCGACTCGACTGGCGCTTCCTCGACCTGCGCAACCAGAAACAGAACCTCATCTTCCGCATCCAGACCACGTTCGAGCACGCGCTGCGGACGTACTGGATCGACAATGACTTCATCGAGATCCACACCCCGAAGCTGATGGCGTCGGCGAGTGAGTCCCGCGCCGAGCTGTTCGAGGTGGAGTACTTCGACACCAAGGCGTACCTGGCGCAGAGCCCGCAGTTCTTCAAGCAGATGGCCCAGTCGGCCGGCTTCGGCAAGGTGTTCGAGGTCGGGCCCGCGTTCCGCGCCGACCCGTCGTTCACGTCGCGCCACGCCACCGAGTTCACCTCGATCGACTCCGAGGTGAGCTGGATCGACTCGCACGAAGACGTCATGCAGCTGCACGAGGACCTCATCGTCGCCGGCTTCAGCGCGGTCAAGGAGAAGCACGGCGACGAGGTCAAGGCGCTGTTCGACATCGAGATCACCGTTCCGGCGACGCCGTTCCCGCGGATTCCACTCGCCGAGGCGAAGCGCATCGTCGCCGAGCGCGGCTACGAAGTGCCCCGTGCAGACGACGACATGGACCCGGAGGGCGAGCGCCAGATCGCGGCCTATGTCGCCGAGGAATTCGGGCACGAGTTCGTGTTCCTCACCGACTACGCGTCGAGCATCCGGCCGTTCTATCACATGCGTTCAGACGACGACGCTTCGGTCACGAAGAGCTACGACCTCATCTTCAACGGTGTGGAGATCTCGACCGGTGCCCAGCGTGAACACCGCATCGATGTGCTGATCGAGCAGGCGAAGGAAAAGGGCCTCGAGCCGGAGGAGCTCGAGTTCTACCTCGACTTCTTCCGCTACGGCGTTCCCCCGCACGGTGGTTTCGGCATGGGTCTCGCCCGTGTGCTGATGCTGATGCTGCACGAGGCGTCGATCCGCGAGGTCACCTACCTGTTCCGCGGCCCCACCCGGCTGCTGCCGTAGGCTGCCGCCGCACCGAGAACTCCACTTCCGGTCGAGAGCACCCGCTCCGCCGGGTGGTCTCGACCGGAAGTGATGCTGTCGCGAGCGTGGCGGCGTCAGACCTCGAAGTCGACGGCGACCCGGTCCGAGCGAACCTCGCCGATGTACCTGCCCACCCGCTGGTGTTCGGGGTGCACCGAGTAGCGCTCGAGCGCGTCGGCGTCGTCGAAGTCTGCGACGAGTACGACGTCCCAGTTGACCTCGGGGAACAGCGTGTTCGCGCCGACCTGCAACGCACGGATCTCCGGGATCAGCGCGGGCAACTCGTTCATCTGGCGCGCGATCTCGGCGGCGTGTTCGGCCTTCGTGGCGGCATCCGTCGCGGTGAGTTTCCAGCAGACGATGTGACGGATCATGTGAGCTCCAGGAGTGCGGTGGTCAGGCGGACCGGGTCGATGCGCCAGTAGTTGTGGACTCGCCCGTTGATGAGCAGGACGGGGATCTCTTCGGCGTACCGGTCGTTAAGCGCGGGGTCATCGAGAATCGACAGCTCGGCCAGGGTGAGCCCGGGGGCTCCACTCCGTGAGGCCAGATCGTCCATCACCCCGGTGACGACATCACGCGCGTCGTCGCAGAGATGACAGCCCGGTTTGCCGATGAGGGTGAGGGATGCCGTGGTCACGCGTTCAGCCTATTCTTCGAGTGATCGGCAGGCGGCTAGGCGAAGTGGGCGACGATGTCGTCGGTGACCCGGTGCCAGTGCCCGACCATCATGTGTCGTTCGTCGCGATCGGCGAGTTCGGTGTGGTGGATGGCAACGATCGCGCCGGCGCCCGCCTTGGTGAGGGTCAGTTCCAGCGTCGTACCGTGCGGCCAGTCCCCCGGCTGCCAGGTCAGTCGGACCTGCTTCTGCTCGGTGAACCCACGAATCGTTCCGCGGACACCGTCATCCGTGCGGTAGCGAACGCCCTTCTTGGACGGCAGTTCGGCGATTTCTCCGAGCCACATCGGCAGGCCCTTGCCGAGGAGGAATGCCCAGACCTCCGGCACAGGGGCGGCAACGGTTTTGCGAACTCCGACGTCCCAGCTCGCATCCGCTTTCGGATCGGCAGTCTTCTTCGATTCGCTCATACACCGAGCTTAACGGAGTCACCGTGCCCCCAACCCCGAATGGCTGGTCGGCGAGACTCCGGAGCAGGCGTCGATCCTGCCGACCTCCCTCGTACAGCGGGACAGCGCGTAGGTGCGCCGACGCCACTTGCGGCTCGTGCCCGGCATAGCAATGGCGACGGTGTGTCCAGACGCTGACTTCGGAGTTCGAGGCCCGAGCCGCTAATCGTTGGCGGTTCAGGTCTGTCGCGATAGCGCACCGAAAACGGGCACGCCAAAAAGCGCCAGCCCTGAGGGTCTGACGCTTAACTGGTGCGTTGCGACTTACTTCTTGTTACGACGCTGGTGACGAGTCTTGCGAAGCAACTTGCGGTGCTTCTTCTTTGCCATACGCTTGCGGCGCTTCTTGATTACAGAACCCACTACTACCTCACAAAGTTTGGCTGTGGCCGCGGATGCCACGGCCGGCAGAAAAAAATGCCTCGGAACAGTCTAGCTGATTCGCGAGGCGCAAGCTCCCACGCCGGTTCAGGCGGTGTCGGCGACGTGCGTTGAGATCACCTGGGCGACCGCTGACTCCGGAACACGGAACGATCGTCCGAACCGGATGGCCGGCAGATCGCCCGCATGAACCATGCGGTAGACGGTCATCTTCGACACCCGCATCATGTCGGCCACTTCGGCGACGGTCAGGAAACGAACGTCTTCCATTCCGGTAGCCATGGCGTCTCCTGTGCGGTGTGAGGCTGATCGAGGGGTGATCTCTCGCCCACTGTAGCCTCCGCCGCTTCGCCCTGTCGAGGGGACTACTTGCCCAGCTTCTTGCTGACGGCCTGCACTGCGGATGAAACACGGTGCGTGGTGTCCGCGACCGCATGCCCGATCGCATCCGCCATCTGCCTGGCCTGACCGGTGAGCGCGTTCTCGCCGAGGCCGACCGCCTCCGCGATGTCGAAGTCGACGCTGAGGAACGGGATGAGCCAGTCCTCGATCGTTTCGAGGGGGCTGTATTCGAGCCGGTAGTACCGGTGCTGTCCTTCCTCGCGCACGACAGCGAGGCCCGCCTCGCGGAGCACCTTGAGATGCTTCGAGACGGTCGGCTGGCTGAGACCGAGCGCCGTGACGATTTCGGAGACGCTCGTGCCCCCGTGCGTGACGGCCGAATCACTCTCGTAGCGGTCAAGGAGGATCTGCAGGATGTCACGCCGAGTGGCGTCTGCAATCACGTCAAAAATGTCAGCCATGGGTCAAGGCTAGTGACTCTCAGCACGGAGTACCATGACAACGACCTCAACCGGGTTCGGAACGACAGAAGCGAGCACGTTCCTCGACCGAGTTGGTACAGTGACACTCGCCGCGACTGTCGGCGTCACCACGACCTCCACGTGTCACCGGAGAACGGAAGAAAGGCCCATCGTTGGTTGATCGGATCAAGCACGACGCCCCCGTCCTCATCATCGGGCTCGGTCGGTTCGGTGCAGCGTGTGCCGGCGAACTGGATCGTCTCGACCGCGAGGTGCTCGCCATCGATGAGGGCCTCGACCTCGTGCAGAAATGGTCAGAGCGGATCACTCACACCGTCCAGGCGGATGCCCGCAACATCGAGGCGCTCAAGCAGGTCGGCGCGCAGGACTTCTCCATCGCTGTCGTCGCTGTCGGATCGTCGATCGAGGCGAGCGTGCTCATCACGGCCAACCTCGTGGACCTGAAGATTCCGCAAATCTGGGCGAAGGCCGTCTCTCAGTCGCACGGCAAGATCCTCGCCCGCGTCGGGGCGAACCACGTGATCTACCCCGAGGCCGAGGCCGGCGAGCGCGTCGCGCACCTCGTCAGCGGCCGGATGCTCGACTTCATCCAGTTCGATGACGACTTCGCCCTGGTGAAGATGTACCCGCCCAAGCCGATCCGCGGACTCCCCCTCGGCAAGAGCGGCGTCCGCTCGAAATACCGCATCACCGTTGTCGGTGTGAAGTCTCCCGGAAAGCCGTTCACCTACGCCACCGCGGAGACCGTTGTCACCGACCACGACCTCATCATCGTGTCTGGCACGACGGGCGACATCGAGAAGTTCGCCTCGCTCACCAGCTGACCCGTCTCTGCTGGCAGTCGCTAATCGTCGTCGGTCGGCGCGCCGAAATGCGTGGAGACGGCGTAGCGGTTGCCCCGGATGCGGCTCTGCCGGAACTCGAACGGCGCACCCGCGTGCATCCCGATTCGCTGGATGCGCAGCATCGGCTCACCCGGACTGCAACGGAGGTACTCGACGTCGCGCGCGCCGGCCAGGTCGGCCCTGACTTCTTCCTGCCCGCCTTCCAGGGTGATGCCGCAACGCTCCCGAAGCTCTTTGTAGAGGGCGGTGTTCGAGAAGTCCACCTGCAGAAGCGGTTCGACGAGGTCGTTCGGCAACCAGACCTCATCCCATCCGAGGGGCTCGGCGTCAGCGAATCGCACGCGGGCCAGATAGAAAAGCGGGCTCGACGGCGCGAGGCCGAGTGATGCTGCTGCCCGCGGATTCGTCGTCACGGTCTGGGTGAGGACCGCGCTTCGCTGTGTCATTCCGGCGGCCCGGACGGAGGCAAACAAGCTGTGGAGAGGCCCGAAGAGCAGTCCGTCCTCAGACTCGATGACGCGTTGGCGGCGCCCGCGCTGAGCGGTGATGGCACCACTTTCCCGGAGTGGCCGCAGGGCGTTTCGCACGGTTCCCCTGCTGACGCCGTACGTCTGCGCGAGCTCCATTTCGCCCGGAAATCCGTCGACAAATTCCCCGTTCGCGAGGCGCCTGCCGAGGTCGGCCGACATCGCCTTCCACAACGGACCGGCCGATCCTGGGTTCGGAGATTCTGCCTCGATCACGTCGTTCACTTCCTTCTCACACTAAATGTATGTACATTTTACTGTTCACGACATTTTCCGCCATGAGAGGAGTCTGATGTCGCCGTCAGGCAGTAAACGTAGTTCAGCAGGCCGATCCTGGAAAGGCTATGCCATTGCGGCGGCGCTCCTGGTGCTCGTCGCGGGGGTTGTGGGCGTCGGAGTCGCAGCTCAACAGCCCGCCGACCAGGGGGCGATGAGCCCGGGGTCCTCGTCGAGCAACCCAGCCGAAGCCGGCGGGGAACCGGAATTCGACCTGTCCCGTCGCATCGACGGCGACCCCACCGCCATCGGAGCCGTTGACGCTCCCGTCGTGCTGGTCGAGTACGCCGATTTTCGCTGCCCGTTCTGCGGCGTCTACGCTCGTGACACCATGCCGCAGCTGATCGACGAATACGTGGAGTCGGGCCAGGTGCGGATGGAGTGGCGGGACATGCCCGTCTTCGGTGAGGAGTCCCTCGAAGCCGCTGTGGCCGCGCGCGCGGCAGGCGAACAGGGTCTGTTCTGGGAATTCAGCGAAGCAGTCTTTGCGGACGCCCCCGAGCGCGGTCACGTCGCGCTGCCACCCGAGCGCGTGCGTGAGATCGCCGAGCAGATCGGGGTACCGGACATGGCTGCGTTCGAAGCGGACCTCACGAACCCTGAACTGCGGGAACGGGTCAACGCAGACTTCGCTGAGGGACGGTCGATCGGCATCACCGGCACACCCACGTTCCTCGTCAACGACACACCTCTCAGTGGAGCGCAGCCCCTCGCCGCGTTCCAGGCAGCCATCGAGGCCGAACTCGACCAGGCCGCACGCTGATGGAAATCGGGTACGCCGGCGCGTTCCTCGGTGGCATTCTGACCCTCCTGAGCCCGTGTTCCGTCATGCTGCTCCCGGCGTTTTTCTCCTACGCGTTCAGCTCGCCAAGGCGCCTGCTCGCACGGACGGGGGTCTTCTACCTCGGCCTGATTGCCACCCTGGTGCCGATCGGTGCTCTAGCCGGATCGGTCGGTGCCCTGTTCAGCGAGAATCGTGGTGTCTTCATCGTGGTCGCCTCGGTCGTGATCATCGCTCTCGGACTGGTGCAGCTCTCCGGCATCCGGCTCCCGAGCTTTACGCGCGGCGCAGGCGCCGAAGGGACCTCCGCAGCATCGGTTTTCCTTCTCGGCACCGTGTACGGAGTCGCCGGAATGTGCGCAGGGCCCATTCTCGGGTCCGTCCTCACCGTCGCCGCCATCGGCGGGGATGCTCTCTACGGCGGGATTCTCCTGGCCGTTTATGCCCTCGGCATGGTGGTCCCTCTCGTGATTCTCGCGCTCGTCTGGGACCGCGCCAGGATCGGTGAGCGGTCCTGGTTGCGTCCGCGCGTCCTCCGCATCGGGCGGTGGCAGAACTCCTGGCTGATGATCGTCGCCGGCGCTCTCTCCATCGGTATCGGTATCCTCCTGCTCGCGACGGAGGGCACGGCTGGCCTTGGCGGAATTCTGACCATCTCTGACCAGTTCGCGACAGAGAGCTGGGTGCTTGACCTGGCCTCCGGCATGTCCAACCTCATCTTCAGCATCGTTGCGGTGCTCGCCCTCTCTCTCATCGTCGCTGGGTTCAGCGTGCGTTCGCACCGGAAGCGGCGCGCTGCTGCGACCGAACATGAGAGTGTCAAATGATCAAGCGGTGCGGCATACGAAAGGCAGTCCAATGAACGAGCGACTCTCAACCCTGAGCCGGAATCTCCGCGGCTGGCCGATGCGGCGGTGGCTGGTGGCGGCGGGCACCGCGGTGGCGACCTATCTGATCGTCGCCATTCCGACGGATCTCATCGACACGCCCCTGTTCTGGCGCGAGATTCCGCCGACCTGGTGGGCGCAGCCGGTGCTGGTCGTCACCGCAGTCCTCGCGGGACTCCTGACCGCCACCTACGTCTCCCGCCCGGATGCCCCAACCCGAAAGACCACAGCGCGGCTCGGCGGCGCCGGGGCGATCGTGTCGTTCTTCGCCGTCGGCTGTCCTGTGTGCAACAAGCTCGTCCTCCTCGCATTGGGCACCACGGGCGCCATGCAATTCTTCGAACCGATCCAGCCTTACCTCGCTGCCGCATCAATCGGTCTCCTGCTCTGGGCGCTTATCCGACGAATGACCAGCGAAGAGTCCTGCCCCGTTCCCCGGTCGAGGCAGACCGAGGCGGCGCTGGTGAACAGCGGAGAGACCGATGGCTGAGCTCACCCTGATCCACCTGGGTGACCTTCACGGCCACCTGGTGCCACGACCCAACCTCCGATCCGACGGAACCGGTCGCCTCGAGGGTGGTCTCGCCCACCTGGCCACCCGGATTCGTGAGATCCGCGAAGCCCACCCGGCGAGCCTGCTCGTCAACACGGGGGACACGATCCAGGGCGGAGCCGAAGCGCTCTTCACCCGGGGCCAGGCGATGGTCGATGTCCTCGACCGTTTCGGGGTAGACCTCTTCGCGCCCGGTAACTGGGATTACCTCTACGGCAAGGAACGATTCCTCGAGCTGTTCGGCGAGGGCAGCGGTGCGGATGGTGTCGGTTGTCGGTGGGGGGCTCTCGCTGCGAATGTGTACCACGACGACTCAGCAACAACGCTTCTCCCGCCGCGCACCGTCGTCCACGTCGGCAGACTTCGGGTGGGCGTCATCGGCTTGTCGAGCGAGCGAGGTATCGCCGTCGGTCGCGGCCTCACCGACGGCATCACATTCACGGCGGATGCCCGTGAAGTGCCGGGCCACGTCGAGGCCCTGCGCGCGGAAAAGGTCGACCTCATCGTCCTCATCTCCGAATTCGGGTTGGCGAAGAACATCCTCATCGCCGAAGAGAACCCCGAGATCGGAGTGGTGCTTTCCTCCGACATGCACGAGGAAACCCAACGCTGTGTCGTCACCTCCACCGGAGCCCTGGTCTCCGAAGTCGGCCAGGACGGAACCAGACTGGGCCAATTCGACCTCACGATCGAGGACGGTCGCATCACCGCGTGGAACTATGTGCTCCACATTGTGGACTCCTCGATCAAACCCGATGCCGAGATCGACCGCCTCGTCGCCCGGGCCCGACTCCCGTTCCTGGCCGGGCCGGGATTCACCCCACACCGCAACCCGATCAACGGCGAACTGCTCGATCAGCCGATTGACACGGTGATTGGCACCACCGAGGTGCCGCTCCACCGGTCGAACTTCTGCCATCACGATCGGCCTGCTGCGGTGAGCGGCACGTCGCACGATGCGCTTGCCAGCGCCATCCGGGAAGTGTCAGGGGCGGATGTCGGACACCTGCGCGGATTCCGCTTTGGGACCCACGTCGCGCCCGGCCCGATTCTTCTGGAAGACCTGTATCACTACCTGCCGGTCGGAGCGGAGATCGGCCGCATCGAGATCAGCGGAGAGCAGCTTCGGCGGAGCATCGAACAGTCCGCCGACGGCACGTTCAACCCTGATCCGTTCGCGTGGGCCGGCGGCTGGCTCTCGAGCTATGCCGGAGTGCGATTCGCGCTGGATGTTCATCGCGGCACGGGTGAACGCGTCTCCGGCGTCCAGGTGAAACGTCACGGTGAGAGCGAGTGGAGCGACCTCGATCCTGAGAGCATCTTTACTTTCGCTGGTTACTGGTTCCCGACGGATCCGGGCAACGTCGGCGGGCTGGAGGCCTCGACCGCTGCCACACCCATCCGCACCGCCGATCGGTCGTGTGGCGACGCGGCGACCGTCATTGCGGAGTACCTCACCGACCACACGATCCGGGATGAACCGTCACGCGTGCGACTGGTCAGCCCTCTCCCAGCCGCGTCCTTCGCGAACCCGGAGCTTCAGCCCCTGCGTGGAGCACACTGAGGGCCGCTGCCCCGACCCGGCGACGGTCAGTCGCCCACCACGGACCGTGGCGGGCGACTGACCGTCGTCTGCAAGATCTACTTCGTGTGACCGTTGGGAGTCTTCGCGATCTTCAGGTCGGCAACGATCGGAAGGTGGTCAGACGCATCCGTTGAGATGACCTTCGCAGCTTCGATCTGAACTGCGCCACGCGTGAGGATGTAGTCGATTCGCATCGTCGGGTTGACGACGGAACCACTGCCGGGGAGCCCCTCAAGGTCCGGCGCGAAGGTGTAGTCCTCGTTCTGGCCCAGGGCAGCGAAGGTGTCAGTGAACGCCGAGAACAACGGCTGGAGTTCTGCCTTCTCTGGGGTCGCGTTCAAGTCACCCACCACGATTGCCGGACGCTTGTGCTCGCCCGCGATGTCGACGATCTCCTCTGCGGCCAACTCTCGCTGCTCCGTCCGCTGGTGATCCAGGTGGGTGCTGTAGAAGCTGATGTGGTTGCCTCGCACATTGATCACGGTCTCCAGCAGACCGCGTTGCTCCGTCGGCATCTCCGCGTAGTCGATGCTCGTCAACAGGTGGTTCTCGGATGCGATGATCGGGAACTCGCTGAGGACAGCGTTGCCGTACTGGCGCGGGTCAGTCTGGCCCGGCTGGGGTTCGAGGTCGAGGTTGGCTCCGTATGCGTAGTGCATATCCAGGCGGTCCGCGAGCCACGCGGCCTGATCGACAAGGTCGCTGCGGTCAGACCAGTGATTGTCGACTTCCTGAAGACCCACCACCTGGGCGCCAGACTTTTCGATCTCAGAAGCGATACGTTCCAGGTCGAGAACGTCGTTGTTGTCCGCTCCGTGGTGAATGTTGTACGACATCACACGGAGTTCGGTTCCGCTGTGCGCTTTGGCTGCGGGCGACGCCATTGCGGCGGATCCGCCGAGGGCCGTCGCAAGCATGACGGCGCCGGCAGCGCCCACGGTCGTTAGTTTTCTCAGCATGCTGATCTCCTTCATTGGGACCTGGCAGTTCGAGCCAGAGTGACCCGAATTCCAGCGTCGCTGGAGCAGGGTCCCGATCTCCGCCCCAGCCGAGACCCTATGTTGGACTAGACCAATTACAGTGTCAATGGGTTGCGCTGACCGTTGACCAATCGGCCGAACCGCGTTCTCGAGCTAGCCGCACATCCGAGCCACGAAGCGGAATCGATCACCTCGGAAGACCGTCCGGGTCCACTCCACCGGCTTCCCGCCGGCGCTACCGAGGCGATGAACGAGCAGCAACGGTGCAGACATCTCAATCCCAAGCAGACGTGAGTTGTCCGGGCCGGCCAGAGTGGTCTCGACCATGTCTTCGACCTCTGAGATTTCGATCCCGTAAATATCTCGAAGAACGCCATAGAGAGAGCTGGTCTCCGTGATGTGGTCTGCCAACCCGGGGAGGGGGCCGGGGAGAAGCGCAGTGTCGTGGGCCAGGGGCTCGCCGTCCACCAGTCGCACCCGCTCGACCCGATGCAGCAGTGTGCCCAGCGCGACCTGAAGGCGCTCGCTTGTCTCGGCATCCGCCGCCGCTCGACTAACATCCAACACCCTGGATGTGCCCGATTTCCCCTGAAGGGTCGCATCCTCCGAGAAAGAGGTGAGCTGGCGGACGTACACCAGCTTCGGCTTGCTAACAAACGTTCCGCTGCCCTGGGTCCGATCGAGTTGCCCCTCCGCTACGAGTTCACCGATAGCCTGCCGCACCGTGGTGCGGGAAATGCTGTACTGCTCAGCCAAGGCTCGTTCGGTGGGAATCAGAGTGCCGGGCTCGGCACCCTTGATGAGAGAAAGTAGCTCTTCTTTCAACACGTAATACTTCGGCGTACCTCGGTGGAGCTCGCTGGTCATAACACGAATGGTAACCAGTTTCCAGATCCTTGACCGATTTAATTGGTCTAGGCCAACATGGTGAACTTCTAGAAAATCACGAGCTTTCCCGCTCCCCGGTCACTGATCGCGAGCTGGAGAGAGGGGCACCAAATGATGACAGCACGCAGACCGAGGCAGGCGGCGACGATCACAGCAGCCGGGCTCGCCATAGCCCTGGCCTTGACCGGCTGTGGAGGAGCCGAGTCCGAGTCCAGCGACGGATCGATCGAGGTCTGGGCGCACAGCGGTCAGGCGTCCGAGGCGGAGGCGCTGGAAGCGCTGGTCAAAGAATTCAATTCGTCGCAGGAGGATGTGAAGGTCGAGTTGACCCTCATCCCGGAGGCGGACTACACGGGCACCATTCAGGCGACGTCGCCCAATGACCTGCCGGATGTCATGGAGATGGACGCACCCACGATGGCGGCGTTCGCCTACGATCGCAAGCTCGTCCCGCTCGAAGACATCGTCTCTGCTGAAACGCTCGACAACCGGATTTCGGGTGTCGAGGAGAGCGGAACCTACAACGACCAGACGTACGCGGTCGGCATGTTTGACGTCGGTCTCGGCCTGTGGGGTAATAAGACGCTGCTGACCGACGCCGGCGTCGACATCCCGACCACGAGCGACGAGGCCTGGACCACCGAGGAATTCGGCACCGTCCTCGAGACACTCTCCAAGACAACCCCGTCCGGTAAGGCGCTGGATCTCGGCGAAGCGAACGGTTTCGCCGGCGAGTGGGGGACGTTTACCACCACTCCCGCTATCTGGTCGGCCGGCGGAACCCTTGTGCTTGACGGGAAGGCCGAGGGCGTCATCAACAGCTCGACGAACGTGGAAGCACTCGAGGAGTGGGTCTCCTGGAAGCCTTTCACCGACCCGAACACCGGTGGGACCGCTCTTCAGGATGGCCAGGTTGCCCTGAGCGTGACAGGAAACTGGATGTACCCGAACTTCAGCGAGGCGCTCGGGGAGGACCTGGTTCTGATGCCGATGCCGGACTTCGGAATGGGCACCAAATCCGGACACGGTTCATGGCAATGGGGCGTGACATCCGCCGCTGAGGACAACGACGACGCGGCAGGACAGTTCATCGACTTCCTCATGACCGATGACAGCATCGGCGCCATGACGAAGGCAAACGCGGCCGTCCCGGGAAGCACCACCGCACTCGAGCAGAGCGAACTCTACGGTGAGGGCAAGCCTCTGGAACTCTTCGCGAACGGCCTGGCCAGCGCGTGCAGTTCGGAAGACGTAACCGAGGACTGCATTGCTGTCGCTCGTCCGGTGACACCGGGTTATCCGACCGTCACGTCCTCGTTCGGAAGTGCCCTGCTCGCCATCTGGGGCGGAGCTGACGTCAAGGAGGAGCTGGATACGGCTGCCCGCACGATCGACGCTGACTTCTCGGACAACAACGGATACCAGGAAGACTAAGCAGGTTTCGGGCGGGGCTGGGAATCCGGCCCCGCCCGTTCCGGCGTAAGGAGCACCCCATCACCACATCAACCGGTCTTGTGCCACCAGCGACGGACAAGAAACGCCGAAAAGGGGCTGCGGGACGCAGCGGAGCAGGCCCGCTCATGGCGGCCCCGGCCGTCGTACTCCTCATAGCCTTTCTGGCGGTTCCTTTCCTCTCAGCGATCGGGTTCTCGCTCTTCAGCCTGCGTCTGGGCGACCCCCGCCCACCAAACTTCCTGGGGTTCGAACAGTACGTTCGGATATTCACAGATCCTGACGTCTCCAGCGAGTTTTTCGGTGCCCTGCTTCACAACTTCATCTTTGCCGCCATCGTCGTCCCCGTTCAGACGGCGCTGGCGCTGGCGCTGGCCATGCTCGTCAACAGGAGCCTGCCGGGAATCGGCGTGTTCCGGGCCCTCTACTTTCTCCCCGTCATCTTTCCCATCGCCCTCGTGGCGATCATCTGGCGATTGATCCTGGCCCGGGGGGACCAGGGCCTGCTCAATGAGGCCCTGATCTTCTTCTCCGGCGGAGCCTTCGGCTCCCAGGATTGGCTTGGTTCAGAATTGACGGCTCTTGGCTCCGTCATCGTTCTGTCCATCTGGCAGGGCTGCGGCTTCCAGATGGTCATCCTCCTCGCCGCTCTCCAGCAGGTTCCGGCCGAACTGTACGAAGCGGCGGAACTCGACCGGGCCAATCCCTGGCATCGGTTCATCCACGTCACGGTTCCCGGAATCCGGACCACGCTGGTGTTTGTCGCGCTCTACACGACGATCCTCTCCCTCCGGGTGTTCGACCAGGTGTACGTGCTGGCGAAGGGCGGTGGCGGGCTCAACGAAGATGCCACACGAACGGTGATGTACGAGGCCGTCACATCGGCCTTCGATGAAAATAACGTCGGCCGTGCGAGCGCGATCTCCGTTGTCTTCTTCGTCATCGTTGTCGTCCTGTCCCTCATCCAACGCCGCGCCACGCAAGAGCGGGAGAACTGATCCCATGACATCGACCACATCGGCCCGGACTGTCAGCCGCAGGGAACGAAAAGCACGGGTGCCCCGGTACATCGTCCTGGTGGTGACAGGGGTACTCTTCCTGGCACCGATCGCGTACATGGTGGCGGCTTCATTCGCTCAGCCCCGGGATACTCTCTCCGGATTTGCAGTCTTCGACGTGACCAAGTGGGGACTGCATAACTACTCAGGCGTTTCCAACAGCTTGTCCTCGAGCAGTACCGGATATCTGTACCAGTTCTTCCTCGTCTCTTTCACCGTGACCGTCTCGGTCGTCCTCCTCGGACTCATCGTGAACTCGATGGCCGCCTATGCGCTTTCCCGCTTGTCGTGGAAGGGTCGCGACCTGACCTTGCTCGGCATCCTGCTCCTGCTCGTCGTTCCATTTGAAGCTGTCGCCGTGCCGATGTTCTATCTGTATAACGACGCACGGAACACGCTCTGGATCCAGATCGTCCCCTTCATCGGGAACGCGCTGTCCATCTTTCTGTTCTATTCGTTCTTCTCGGGTATCCCCAGGAGCATCGATGAGGCTGCTCGCATGGATGGCGCGGGCCCGTGGCGGATCTTCTTCCGCATCATCGCTCCGATGAGCAAGCCGGTTTACGCGTCGGTCGCCATCCTCACGTTCCTGACACAGTGGGGCTCGTTCCTCTGGCCCGTCCTCATGATCTCGGACCCAGATCTGCGGCCACTGCCCCTGCAGATCAGCGTGTTCGCTGGCCAACTTCCGCCAGCCTGGGGCCAGGTGATGGCGTTCGGCGTTTTGCTGGTCATCCCCGTCGTCGTCGTGTTCCTGATCTTCCAACGCTGGTTCATCGAGGGCGTCGCCAGTTCGGCGGTGAAGGGCTGACATGTCGTTCCGACTCGCCGATCACTGGGTGTGGGATAGCTGGATGGCTGACGATGGGGAGAACTATCACCTGTTCTTCCTCCGGGCCAGCAGGGCACTGATCGATCCACACCGACGCCACTTCCGGGCCTCGATCGGCCATGCTGTCTCATCCGACCTGCTCACATGGGAACTGCTCCCTGACGCGCTGGTGGCTGGAGAGGAATCAGCGTGGGATGGCCAGGCAACCTGGACCGGATGCACCGTCCAGGCCCCCGACGGGACCTGGTACCTCTTCTACACCGGCATCAGCAGGGCAGAGGCCGGACTGAAACAGCGCATCGGGTGGGCCACATCTACCGACCTGATCTCCTGGCAGCGGTCTGAGGCGCCTCCGCTCGAAGCAGACCCACGATGGTACGAGAAACTCGGCGAGGGCACCTGGCCGGACGAGGCGTGGCGGGACCCGTTCGTCTTTCGCGATGCCGAATCGGACGACTGGCACATGCTCATTACCGCCCGAGCATCCACCGGCGATCCTGCCGGGCGCGCTGTTGTCGGTCACGCCACCAGCCCCGACCTCAAGACCTGGACGGTCCAGCCTCCACTAACGGAGCCCTCCGGATTCGGAGAGATGGAAGTCTTCCAGTCGAGGGTCGTCGATGGAAAGAACATTCTCGTCTTCTCCTGCCTCCCCGAACATGCCGACCACCAAGTCACCTCCGGTCAGGCGACGGGGTCGTGGATCGCGTACGGTGAGAGCTCGCTCGGCCCTTGGGACGTGCACCAGGCACAGAGCTTCTTCCTCCCGGGACTGTATGCCACGCAGGTCTTCCGCAAACGGGACGGCGAGTGGGTTGTCTTCGGCTTTATCAACGATGTCGAGGGACAATTCGGGGGCGCGATCTCCCAACCCGTGCCGCTCAGCGACTTCCTGGCATAGCATCTCGTCGCTTGCGACTATACCCCCGGGGGTATAGTCTGGAGCCATGCCAATCATCGATCTCACAGAGCAGAGCCTCCCCGAAGTCGTCTCGACCCACGGAATCGTCCTCGTGGACTTCTGGGCCGAGTGGTGCGGCCCCTGCCGCATGTTCGCGCCCGTCTACGCCGCCGCCGCCGAGAACCACCCCGACATCACGTTCGGCAAGGTCGACACCGAAGCCGAGCAGCAGCTCGCCGCTGCCGCCCAGATCTCGTCAATCCCTACCCTGATGGCGTTCCGCGATGGCATTCTGGTGTTCTCACAGCCGGGCGCAGTACCCGCACCAGCTTTGGAGGAGATCATCGCCGCGGTCCGCGCGCTCGATATGGACGCATTCCGGGCCCGTGTGGCCGACCACGACCACGACCACGACAACGCCTCCGCGCACGCCGAGTAGTAATCGAAAGGACACGACAATGCATGTATCCGTCATCGAAACCCCTCAGCTCGGGGACCGCAGCTACCTCATTCACGACGGCGAGGTCGCACTTGTCATCGACCCCCAGCGCGACACCGACCGCATCCTGACTGCCGCCACGAACGCGGGCGCACGGATCACCCACATCGCCGAAACCCACATCCACAACGACTACGTCACCGGCGGCCTCGTCCTTGCCGGCGAGACCGGCGCGGCCTACCTCGTCAACGCGGCGGACTCCGTCAACTACGAGCGCCAGCCCATCGCCGACGGCGAGATCGTCACCGTCGGCGAGCTGAGGGTCAAGGCCGTCGCAACACCCGGCCACACGCACACGCACCTCTCGTACATCGTGACGCACGGCGATGAGCAGGCCGTCTTCTCCGGCGGAAGCCTGCTGTATGGATCGGTCGGACGCACCGACCTCGTGCACGCCGACGACACCGTCAAGCTGACCCGCGACCAGTACGCCTCGGTACGACGGCTCGTCGACGAAGCAGAGCACGACGCCGCGCTGTACCCGACCCACGGTTTCGGTTCCTTCTGTTCATCGGGGCCCGCGAGCGGTGCCGGCGAGTCGACGGTCGGCGAGCAACTGGAGTCCAACCACGCCCTGACCGACCCGGACGAAGAGCACTTCGTTCAGGAGCTGATCGCGAACCTCACCAACTACCCCTCGTACTACGCGCACATGGCGCCGGCCAACCTCGCCGGCCCGACCCCTCCCGACCTCGCGGTTCCCGAATCGCTGGACGCCGACGAACTCGGCAAGCGCCTGGCCGACGGCGAATGGGTCGTCGACCTGCGCAACCGGGTCGCCTTCGCCAGCAGCCACCTCCAGGGCACAGTGAGCTTCGAGTATGGCGACGGATCGTCCTTCACGACGTTCCTCGGCTGGGTGCTGCCGTGGAAAGAGCAGCTGACGCTGGTCGGATCCCGCGACGACGTCGAGAACGCCATCCGCGACCTCTCCCGCATCGGCATCGACTCGCCCGACGCGGCCGTCGGCACCGACCCGACCGCGCTGGCTCCGGACGTGACCGTGACGTCGTACCCGCGCGAATCGTGGGACGGATACGTGGAGAACCGACGCGAGGACGAGACCGTTCTCGACGTGCGCCGGGTAGACGAGTATGCCGCCGCGCACCTGCCCGGAGCGGTCAACATCCCGCTGCACGAACTTCTCGGACGCCTGGCGGATGTTCCCACCGGTCGTCTCTGGATCCACTGCGGCTCCGGCTACCGCGCGGGCGTCGCTGCCAGTCTCCTCGAGCGCGTCGGCCATGACGTTGTCCACATCGATGCGAAGTTCGATGACGCCGAGGGTTCCGGCGTCCCGATCGTCCGCGGCTAAGCGGCCACCAGCACACAGTGATAGACATCCAGGTCAGCCCGCCGCGAGCAAACACTCGCGGCGGGCTCAGGATTCCTGCGACCATCCTCGCGCTGCACGCCCTCGGCTGGGGAGCACTGTTCGGCGTGATTTTGCCGGCGCAACAGTCCGCCGGCGGCGATGGCACCGCTCTGCTGGCTCTGTCGCTGGGTGCGTACGCTCTCGGGATACGCCACGCTTTTGACGCCGACCACATCGCCGCGATCGACAACGCAACCAGACAACTGATCGCACGAGGTAGACGGTCCGCCTCCGTGGGCTTCTGGTTCGCACTGGGACACTCCAGCGTTGTCGCCCTCGCCGTGCTGCTCATTGCAGCCGGGGCGAGCGCATTCACCGCCGTCGTCGCCGACGATAATTCCTCACTCCGCCACATCGCGGGAATCTGGGGAGGGACCGTCTCCGGAGTCTTCCTCCTGGCCACCGGCATTCTGAACCTGCCCGCGCTCAAGTCGTTGACCGCTGCCCGGCGAAATCTTCGACCGGGGCAGACCCACCAGCCCGAAGACGTTGCCAGGGCCCTCAACGGTCGCGGTGTGATGTCCCGACTCCTGAGCCCGGTGACGAAGCTTGTCGATCGTCCGTCACGGATGTATCCGGTCGGCGTCCTGTTCGGACTCGGATTGGACACGGTCGCATCCATCAGCCTGTTCGCGCTCGCCGGCACGTTCTCCCAGGCCCTGCCCTGGTACGCCGTCCTGGTCCTCCCGATTCTCTTCACCGCCGGCATGACCCTCTTCGACACCCTGGACGGTGCGCTGGTCTCCCGGGTCTACCGGTGGGCGTCCTCGGACGCGAAACGCACGTTGAACCACAACATCGCGACAACCTCAGTATCGGTGGCGCTCGCGTTCGTGGTCGGCACATCCGGACTGATCGCCGTCGTCGGCGAGATCGTCGGCGCCGATTTCGCACTCACATCCATCCTCGAGTCTGTCGACTTCAACATTCTCGGAATCGCGGCGGTCGCGTTCTTCGCTGTGGCCTGGCTGGCGACGGCATCCCGTCGCGGCCAGCGCGCCGTCTCCTGACCTTCGCGCCATTCGCCCTGACGCCCCCGTTTCGAAAGCAGACCCATGTCCTCACTCATCGCGATCCCGCTCGGGCTCATCATCGGCGCGCTCCTGGGCCTCGTTGGAGCGGGCGGTTCCATCATCGCCGTCCCTGCCCTGGTCTACGGGGTGGGATTCAGCCCCGCTGAGGCAATCCCGGCTTCGCTCATCATCGTCGGACTGGCATCGCTCTCTGCCGTCATCCCCCGCATCCGCACCAGCATCGACTGGCCGACCGTCGGGATCGTGGGAATCGCCGGCATCCCGGCCGCGTGGGCGGGTGCCGCCGTCAACCGCCTCCTGCACCCGGACGTCCTGCTGCTGATCTTCGCCGGGCTGATGATCGTTGCCGCGGTGCGCATGTTCGCCAGCCCCGGCGCCGGAACGACATCCGGCGCAGCGAACCGCACCATGAAGACCTATCTGCCCAAGGCGCTGCTCGTCGGCCTGGCCGTAGGATTCCTGACGGGCATGCTCGGCATCGGCGGAGGATTCATCATCACGCCGGCGCTCGTTCTGCTGCTCGGGCTCCGCATGAGCGTCGCCGTCGGCACGTCGCTGGCCATCATCGTGATCAACTCGGCGGCCGGTTTCACCGCGCACCTCAACGACAGTGCGTTGAACTGGCCTCTGGTTTTGACCTTCTCAGCGGCCGCGATTGTCGGATCGCTCATCGCAGGACGGTTCGCGAAACGACTACCCGAACGCGTGGTCAAGGTGGCTTTCGCCAGCCTGATCCTGCTGATCGCTGCCTTCGTTCTGATCCAGAGCATCACATCGCTGATCGCCGGCGCCTGACCCGAGCGCTGTCGCCCCGTGCGTCAGGGGCCGGTGACCGCCGCAAGCACGCCGTCGAGCAACTCTGAGACCTCGGACGCGACCGCGGCAATTTCGGGAGCGTCGCTGAGTTGTTCCATGGTTTGGGGATCGATCGCCTGAACGGTTGTCGCCTCAGCGCCCTGGCCGCGTCGAACGACGACGTTGCACGGGAGGAGCGCACCGATGTTGGGGTCTGCAGCGATCGCGCGCTGTGCCAGCTTCGGGTTGCAGGCGCCCAGGATGAGGTAGTCGCCGACGGCGTCCGCGCTCTCGGCGCCGAGCTTCTCTGCGAAGGTCGCCGTCACGTTGATCTCGGTCAGGATTCCGAATCCGTGTTCCGTCAGGCTCTCCCTCGTGCGGGCGACAGCGTCGTCGAAGCTCGAGGCGACCAGCACGGTTTTCGTATAAGGCATTCAATACTCCTGTCGATGACAACGAGGCACGGTCGTGCCCCACTGTCCATTGTTCTTGGTTGGCGTGATAACCGGAAGGCGAAAGACAAAACGCCGCCGCTGCGGTTTCGCCCGCGCGGCGGCGTTGGGGATGAATCCCCTCGTCGGCTTAGCGTCCGAAGAGACGAGACAGGAACGAACCGCTTCCCGGTTCCTTCGCGTGCCCTTCGCACCGGTTGTTCTTGGGGACGTTGCGCATGACCTGGTCCACGTGCTGGCCACAGCCCGCCCACGTCGTCTTGCCACACTTACGGCAGGTAACTGCACTGCACATGAATTTTCCTTTCACCGATGACTGGTACTCGACTTAGTATACCCCCGGGGGTAATATGATGTAAACCGAACTTACGGAGAGCCAGGCCGGGTACCATTTCACTCAGTCGGCTAGAACGCCTACCCGGGCGGAAATCCGCGGAAGGAAAACACCTCATGGAACAGATCACGGTCACAGAACTCGCCTCCCTCGCGCCCTCAGCACTCATCGATGTGCGGGAACCCGATGAGTATGCGGGCGGCCATGCCCCTGGGGCGGTGAACATCCCGCTCGGTGATATCCAGTCGCGGATGTCTGAAATTCCGTCGACGGGAAACGTCTACCTCATCTGTCAGTCAGGCCGACGGAGCGCTCACGCTGCCGACGTCCTCACCGGGCACGGAATGACGGCCATCAACGTCGAGGGCGGCACGACCGCGTGGGTCCAGGCTGGCTTCCCCACCGAACCGGCGAATCACTAAGTCACCCTTCTCGTTCACCCCCGAAACGAAAGCACCTCAGCATGAGTACTCCTGACATCGCCGCACTCCCCACGACCGACCAGACCGCGGCGGACCTCGCCCAGGCCGCCGCAGAAACCAAGAAGATCGTCAACCGCCTCCGCCGGGCCCAGGGCCAGCTGAACGCGGTCATCACCGCGGTCGAGAACGGCGGCGACTGCCGCTCCGTCGTCACTCAGCTCGCAGCGGTCTCCAGCGCGCTCGACCGGGCAGGCTTCACCATCGTCTCCTCCGCCATGCGGCAATGCATCGCCAACCCGGAAGATCCCGACAACAAGCTCACCGTCGACGAGCTCGAGAAGCTCTTCCTCACCCTGGCCTGAGCGAGACCCGCAGTTCGGGTCAGGAACCGGCCGCGAGTTCCTTCGCGCGTGCGAGCGCGGCATCCGTCGCTTCACCGAACGTGCGGGCGAGATCAGCCTGCTGCAGTACGGCGACAGCGCGCTCGGTTGTTCCCTTGGGGCTCGTCACCTGAATGCGTAACTGCTCGGGCGTCTTGTCTGACTGTGCGAGCAGCTCCGCCGCCCCCCTGAACGTTCCGTTCACGAGTACCGCTGCCTGCTCCGGGGTGAAGCCCTTCGAGATGGCCGTCTTCGTCAGCTCCTCGATCAGAAGAAACACGTACGCAGGGCCGGAGCCCGAGATCGTGCTGAGGGCGTCGATCTGGCTCTCGGCCACCTCGACGACGGTTCCTACGGTCTCGAACACGGCGCGTCCGAGCGCGAGGTCGGATTCGCTTGAGCGGGTGCCAGCCGATAGCCCAGTGACTCCGCGGCCGACGACGGACGGTGTGTTCGGCATCGAACGCAGCACCGGGATGCCTGCGGGAAGCAGGGACTCGAATGTGGCAACCGGAACGCCGACCGCGACGCTGATCACGAGTGTTCCCGGATCGAGTGCGTCGGCGATCTCGCGCAGGAGGTCGGGCACCATGACGGGCTTCACCGCCACCAGAACCACACCAGCGCCGGCGACCGCCCTGCGGTTGGCCTCCGGGTCATCCTCGACGGCCAGCGACGTCACACCGGGAAGCTTCGCGAGATCATCGGCCTTCGCGCGGGTCCGGTTGGTGACGCGGATGCCGCCCGTCACCGTCACCCCGGGTTGGAGCAGGCCGGACAGGATCGCCGACCCCATCGAACCGCTGCCGAGAATCGCAATGCTGGGGATCGTCACGTCGTCGCTCACCCTGCCAGTGTAGGCGTCAGCTGATCGCTGCTGCCCGGGTGGTGCGCGTCGATCCCCGCTCACGCGGTGACGAGGTCATTGACCGAGCACACCACCGGAAACCCGGTGTGAACGTCGCGGATGTCGCCGGTGATGGCAAAGACGGCGGTCGCTCCGGCCGGGAGGGTGACCAGTCCGATGTCGACGGATGCTGCGGCATCCAGACGGTCGGCCTGGATCACGATGTCCTTGACGAGCGATGACGCGGCGACCACCATGCGGATGCCGCCGGGCATCGCCTCGGTTGTGACACTGAGCGCCTCCGCCGTGGGCAGCAGTGCCAGCTGTGGATCCTCCACGAAGTACCAGAATGCCGGGTTCGCGTCCGCTGCGGTCGCCGAGACGAACTCGCCCGCGGCATCCGTCGCGGTGATCACGGACTCATCGAGATCGACCGAGAGGATGCCGCGCCCGGCGATGTCGAGATCGATCGACTCACGGGCGATCACGGTGCCGTCGATCGCCTGTCGCACAACGTCCGCCGTTGCGTGCCAGGGCTCATCCGAGTCGTTGTGCGCGATGAGGGTCGGCCTGCCGTTGCGCGGCTGGATGGTGAGCAACCGGTCGGCGAAGGCGTGTTTGAGCGCATGCCAGAGCGGCTTGCGGTGACCGGCGTAGTCGACGGCTGCCCAGGAGATGACGGGCCAGTCGTCGTTGAGCTGCCAGACGATCGAACCGGCGTTCAGCGGGCTGAGTGACCGGAAGTGCTCGATGCCGAAGCGGATCGCCCTGGCCTGGTTGAGCTGGGTTGCCCAGTGCCACTCCTCGATCGATCGGGGCTGAGGCAGGTGCTCGCCCAGTCCGCGTTCGAGTTTGAGATTGCCGTCTGCGGCTTTCTGATGCACGAGCATCTGATCGCCGTGCGGCTCAAGTGGCTGGTCGTGGACGGATGCCGTGAGGGTCGACCAGGCGGGTGGGCCCTGGAATCCGAACTCACTCGCGAACCGCGGCGCATACTCGCCGTAGACGGAGTAGTCCTTCACATTCCACACGTCCCAGATGTGGGTGGTGCCATGCTTGGGATCGTTCGGGTGGGCATACCGGGTGAAGGAGAAGGGGCTACCGGGAGAGTACGGGGTCCGCGGGTCGAGTTCGGCGACGAGCGACGGGAGCAGATCGAAGTAGTAGCCCTCGCCCCAGGTCTTGTCGCCGAGCTGGCGACGCCAGTCCCAGTCGAGATAGCCCCAGATGTTCTCGTTGCAGCCGTTCCACAGGGCCAGGCTCGGGTGGGTGGAGAGACGCGTGATCGCCTGTCTTGCCTCCGCGTCTACTTCGCTGCGCAGCGGGTCTTCCTCGGAGTAGGCGGCGCAGGCGAAGGGAAAGTCCTGCCAGACCAGCACCCCGGCTTCATCGCAGGCATCGTAGAAGTCGTCGGATTCGTAGAGCCCGCCGCCCCAGACCCGGAGCAGGTTCATGTTCGCGTCGACGGCGTCCCTGACCCGCGACCGGTATCGCTCCCGGGTGACCCGGGTGACGAATGCATCGTCCGGGATCCAGTTGGCGCCGCGAACGCCGATGATCCGGCCGTTGACCGTGAGGTGGAACGGCGATCCGTTCTCGTCCGGTGCGATATCGAGCACGACTGCCCTGAAGCCCACCCGGCCCGACCAGGAGGCGTCGCCGACAGCGACCTCGACGTCGTAGAGTGGCTGGTCGCCATACCCGCGCGGCCACCAGAGGGCAATCTGTCCCGGGGCGACCCGCACGACGACCTCCGTCTGTCCGGCGGCGGCGGTCACGGCTTCGGTGCGCCCGTTGATGCTGACTTTGACGTCTGTGCCCCGGCCGTTGTCCGCCCACTCGAGCTCGACGTGGGCGGTGAGCGTGCCGGTGGTGCCGTCGACCTCGGCGAGCGGACGCACCGACGCGATGCGTACTCCCGACCAGGACTCGATCCCGATGGATTTCACGATGCCGGAGCTCGACACATCGATGCCCCAGTCCCAGCCGAAGTTCGAGGCGACCTTGCGGATGGCGTTGAACGGGTGGTGCATCACCGTCGGGCGTTCTCCGAGGAGAGTCTCCTGCTCGCGGGCGAACTCGATCGGTGAGCGGAAGTCGACGACGAGTTCGTTCACGCCCTCGCGCAGCAGCCCGGCGAGGTCGAACCGATATCCCCGGTGCTGGTTCTGCGTTCGACCGACGTCGATGCCGTTGAGCGTGATCGTCGCCGCGGTGTCGAGGCCGTCGGCGACGAGGTCATGCCGGTCATGGTCGCTCGGCGTCCAGGAAAAGGTGGTGCTGTACCGCCAGTCGCAGTAGCCGATCCACGCCTGGACTGTCTCGTTGGAGCCGTCGAACGGGTCACCGATCAGGCCGTCGGCGAGCAGGTCGAGCTGCACTTCGCCCGGAACGGACGCCGGAATGTCGCGACCGGCGATGTCGGCGTCGATCGGGCCGGCCGTCGCCCGGAGAACCCAGGCCGTGCCGTCTGCGGTGTTGAGGGATGTGATGCTCACGCGGAGGAACCTTCGTTTGGAGGGGGCAGGTGGCTACGGGCAGCCTGGTGTAGTCAACCATGTTCACCCCGCCCCTGACAGGGCGACATCCATTGATCCCGAGCACCGCTAGTCTCGTAGATCAGTCAAGAAACTGGCGCAAAACACACGAAGGATGACGGAGTCAATGCCTGTATTTTCGAACCCCTCCCTCCAGCTTTACACCCTGAGAAACGCCCTCGAGATCGACTTTGCCGGAACGATGCAGCGCGTCGCCGAGATCGGCTACCGCCGTGTGGAGCCGTTCAATTTCGTTGATAGCGCGGACCAGCTCGCGGCGGCATTCGCGGAAACCGGGCTCACCGCTCCCTCTACCCACATTGGACTTCTCAACGCCGACGACCAGCGACCGGTCTTCGAGACCGCCGCGCGGCTGGGCATCACCTACGTCATCGACCCGTTCGTCGACCCGTCCCACTGGACCACGTCCGACGGCATCGAGTCCACCGCTGACAAGCTCAACGCGGCCGCCCGGCTCGCCGCCGACTTCGGAATCACCGTCGGCTACCACAACCACCATTTCGAGCTCGAGAACCGCATCGACGGGCGCCCTGCCCTCGAACTGCTCGTCGACCGGCTCGATCCGGCCGTCGTTCTCGAAGTGGACACGTATTGGGCCCAGGCGGGTGGAGTCGACCCGGTCGAGCTGCTCAAGCGCCTCGGCCACCGCGTGGCCGCCATCCATATCAAGGACGGTGACGGCAGCCTCGACACGAAAAAGCAGGTCGCCGTCGGCTCCGGCAGCCTGCCGATCTGGTCGATCATCGACGCGGTGCCCGACCTCCAGATCGGCGTGGTCGAACTCGACGACTTCGACGGCGATGTCTTCGACGCCGTCGCGGACAGCTACACCTACCTCACCTCCGGAAAGGCCACCTCATGACCGGCACAGGTCCCGTCGGCATCGGTGTCATCGGCACGGGAGTCATCAGCGAAACCTACCTGGAGAATCTGACGTCGTTCCCGGATGTCGTCGTTCACGCGGTCGGCGACCTCTTTGAGGACTCAGCGGCCAAACGCGCCGCTCAATTCGGCATCGAAACGAGTGGCGGGGTCGACGCCGTGCTCTCGCACCCGGACGTCGAGATCGTAGTGAACCTCACAATCCCGACCGCCCACGTGCCGATCGCGCTGGATGCCGTCGCCGCGGGCAAGCACGTCGTCAGCGAGAAGCCGTTTTCCCTCGACCGGGAGAGCGGCCACCGTCTTCTCGCCGCGGCGGATGCCGCCGGTGTCCGTGTGGGCTGCGCCCCTGACACCTTCCTCGGCGCCGGACTGCAGGCCGCTTTTCGTGCCATCCACGACGGCCAGATCGGCACACCGCTGTCGGCCCTCACACTGATGCAGTCCCCCGGACCTGAAGCCTGGCATCCGAACCCCGCGTTCCTCTTCCAGGAGGGAGCCGGCCCGCTGTTCGACATCGGCCCGTACTACCTGACGGCGCTCGTCCAGGCGTTCGGATCGATCGCACGTGTCGCCGCCTCCGGATCCACCGCCCACCCGCGCCGGACCATCGGCTCAGGACCAAAGGCGGGCGAAGAATTCGACGTGACCGTGCCGTCCCACGTCGGAGCGCTTCTGCAATTCGCGGCGGGCGGCTCTGGGCAGAGCATCTGGAGTTTCGACTCCGCCCTGTCGCGCAACGGGTTCATCGAGATCTCAGGGACAGAGGGCACGCTGGTCCTCCCCGACCCGAACAACTTCGATGGAGAACTCGTCATCCACCGGCGCGGAGCCGAGGGCCCGGAGGTCCTGGCCTCCACGGTCGCGACCTCTACCCGCGGCACCGGGGTGCTCGAACTCGCCCGGGCGATCCGTGAGGACCGCCCCCACCGGGCCACGGGAGAACTCGCGTTCCACGTCGTCGATGCCATGGTCGCGATCGCCGAGTCGGCAGATTCCGGCGAATTCGTCACCGTCGCCAGCACCGCCCCCTCCGTCCTGCCGCTCCCGGAGGATTGGGATCCGCGGGCCGCTACCCTGTGATCCGCGGAGCACCCATGACCTCCTCTCCGCTTCGCCTGTCGATCGACGGCGGCCAGACCGGCGCCCGCCTGCGCCTCACCCATTCCGGCAGCGTCGTTGCTGAAACCGAGGGGCACGGCATCCTCACCGATCGCCCTGTCGTCGACCAGATCGCTGACCTGGCCATCGACCTGGCGGCCAGCACCGGGCACCGCATCGGCGAACTCGCCGTTGGAACGTCCGGGCTCACCCCAGCTGCGGCCAACCCCGAAGCACTGCTCGCTGCGACACAGGGGATCGGCGTGCAGCGGGTCGCGCTCGCGCACGATTCGATCACCGGGTATCTCGCGGCGAACGGCACAGCCCCCGGCGTCATGCTCGCCGTGGGCACTGGCGTCGTTGTTCTTGCGCTGTCCGAGTCGACGGTGGCCAAGGTCGACGGCTGGGGTTCCCTGCTCGGCGACGCGGGCAGCGGATACTGGGTCGGACGTGCCGGACTGGACGCCGCGCTCCGTGCCTTCGACGGCCGCGGGCCCCACACCAGCCTGGAGGCGACGGCCATCGACCGGTTTGGGCCGCTCGATGAGGTGTACATGGTGGTGCAGGCCGACCCCAAGCGGGTCTCCCTCATCGCCTCCTTCAGCCGGGCCGTCGTTGCCGCCGCGACCGCGGGCGACGAGACCGCTCGCGCGATCGTTGTCGCCGCGGCGGACGAACTCGCGCATTCTGCGGCCAGCGCGCTGCGGCGCGTGGGCTGGCAGTCCGGTCAACCGGCACGGGTCGGAGCGGTCGGAGCGATGGCGGCAGCGCCCGCCGTGCGCGAAGCCCTCGCCGCGGCCCTGGCCGCCCAGGCACCGGGAACCTCCCTCGAAGAGCCACTCGGTCGCCCCCTCGATGGCGTCGGCGCGCTCCTCGATGTCGCAGACAACCATCCGCTTCAATCGTTCATTCACCGTGCCGGGTTCTTGCCACGAGCCGAGCAATAACTACACTTCGTACAGACCAAAGGGAGAAGCATGAGCGCATCGGGCGGCACCAAGGCAATAATGGCGGCGTTCCTGGCCAACTCAGGGATCGCGGTCACCAAGTTCATTGCGTTCCTGTTCTCCGGATCATCGTCGATGCTCGCGGAAAGCGTCCACTCGGTCGCCGACGCCGGCAACCAGTTGCTGCTGATTTGGGGCGGACGCCAGGCGAAGCGCGCAGCCGACAAGGAACACCCGTTCGGCTACGGTCGCGAACGCTACGTGTATGCCTTCGTCGTGGCCATCATCCTGTTCTCCGTCGGTGGCATGTTCTCGATCTATGAAGGTGTCCTCAAGTTGCAGGACCCGCACCCGATCGATGTTCCCTGGCTGCCGCTCGTGGTGCTGGCCATCGCCATCGTGCTTGAATCCTTCTCGCTGCGCACCGCTGTCCGCGAGTCGAATCACATCCGCGGGTCCCAGACCTGGGTGCAGTTCATCCGGCGGGCAAAAGCCCCTGAGCTTCCCGTCGTCCTGCTCGAGGATGTCGCCGCGCTCCTCGGCCTTACGTTCGCGTTCGTCGGCGTTTCCCTCAGCGTGATCACCGGTGACGGAATCTGGGATGCCATCGGAACCCTGTTCATCGGTGTGCTCCTCATCGTCGTCGCCATCGTGCTCGGCATCGAGACGAAGAGCCTCCTCGTCGGAGAAGGCGCGACGGACCGCGACACCAAGGCCATCGTGGCGGTCATCGAGCGTGATGACGACGTGGAGAAGCTCATCCACATGAAGACGCTCTACCTCGGCCCCGATGAACTCCTCGTCGCTGCCAAGCTCGGCTTCGCCACCGATCTTCCGCTCGGCCAGGTCGCCACCACGATCAATGACATCGAGGTGCGCATCCGTGAGGCTGTCCCGACGGCGCGCGTGATCTACATCGAGCCCGACGTCTACCGGGTGCCTGCCGGGCAGGCCCCCGCCACCGACACCATCATCCTCAAGAGCGAGGATTGAGCACCGCCGCCGCGACCAGAAGCGCCCTCGTCGTTCAGCACTTCGCCAGCGGCGGGCTGGGGAACCTCGAACCGGTGCTCGCTGAGCGCGGATATTCGGTCATCACGGTCCAGGCTGAGGCAGACACACTCGCTCGGCTCGACCCGCACGAACATGACCTGTTGATCGTGCTCGGGTCGACGGACGGCGTGTACGAGAACCTCGAATACATGGCACCGGAGATCGACCTCGTCCGTCGTCGACTTGCCGCAGCGCAACCAACGCTCGGAATCTGCTTCGGCGCGCAGGTCATGGCATCCGCCCTGGGAAAACAGGTCTATCGCGGCGACACTGACGAAATCGGATACCGAGCCATCACCCCGACGGAGGCCGGACGGGAATCGCCGGTCAGGCATTTCGCCGGTGTGCCGGCCGCAGCCTGGCACTCAGACACCTTCGAGCTCCCCGACGGGGTCACCCTCCTCGCTTCGTCCGCCCAGTACGAGAACCAGGCGTTCGCCGTCGGCTCCCATGCTCTCGCGGTGCAGTTTCACCCGGAACTGACCGCCGAGATGCACGAGGCGTGGGTGGCCGAAAGCCAGCCCGAGCTGCAGCGAAACGGACTGACGGATGCAGCGATGCACGCCGAGAGGACGGCACACGCCCCGGCGGCCCAGGACGCGTCGCGGGCCATGCTCGCCGAGTGGCTCGACGGCCTGGACTGACGCGCGGAGGCGGTCGACGAGCCGGAGAGATCTGAGCGCGGCCCCGATCACGGGATCGCGCCCCGTGCTGCCGAGTGGTAAGCATGAGACATGACGCCCCGCCTGACGATCACCGGAGATCGCGACGCAGACGACCTGCTGTCGACCGATCCGCTCGCGCTTCTGGTCGGGATGCTCCTCGACCAGCAGGTCCCGATGGAGACGGCGTTCGCCGGCCCGGCGAAGATCCGGGACCGGCTTGGTTCGTTCGACGCCAGGGCGATCGCCGACACCGACCCTGACGCCTTCGTCGACGTCTGCCGAACACCGCCCGCTGTGCACCGTTATCCGGGCAACATGGCAGGCAGGATCCAGACGCTGTGCCGCAGCCTTCTCGAGGACTGGGACGGTGACGCATCCGCCCTGTGGACCCGGGGTGAGCCTGACGGTGCCGAGGTCTACCGCCGGCTGGCGGCACTGCCCGGTTTCGGTGACCAGAAGGCACGAATCTTCGTCGCACTCCTCGGCAAGCAATACGGCTTCGACGGGTCCGGCTGGCGTCAGGCAGCTGGCGCATACGGTGAGGACGGCAGCCATCGCTCCGTCGCCGACATCGTCGACGCCGAGTCGCTGGCGAAGGTACGCGAGACCAAACGAGCGGCCAAAGCGGCCGCGAAGAAGACCTCCTGAACACTGAACGAGAGCGAGGACCCCATGGTTGATCGGATGCTGGTCGGAGTTCGGAATGTCGACACGAGCAGGGCGGCGGTCCAGTGGGCGGCCAGGCGCGCGCACTCCCGCGGGCTGGGACTGCACCTCGTGCACATCGTCGATGCCGGGATGCGCCGCGCCGACAATGCCGGGCTTCTCGAAGCGACAAGGCTCGACGTCGACGCCATGCTGGCGGCTGCGGCGAACATCGCCCGCGAGGTCGCTCCAGGGGTTGCGGTGACGACCGACTCGGCGGAAGGCGACCCCCTGGGTGAGTTGGTGCGCCTGTCACAGGATGCCGACATGGTGGTCGTCGGCAGCGACTCGGCCGGCGACGATTCGTCGGGCAGTCACGGGAACCGCGGGTTCCGGATCGCTGCGGCCAGCACGACACCGGTCGCCGTGATCCCCACCCTCGATGTGACGCAACGCCACGGGGTCGTCGTCGGTGTCGACGGGTCACCGCTGTCGGACCACGCTCTCGCCTTCGCCATCGACGAGGCCGATCGCCTGGGTGAAACGCTCGTCGCTGTGAACGCCTGGCCGAACCCGGTCGTCTATGGGTACGACCTGGCTTTCCCCGTCGAATACGTCGAAGACCTCACCGAAATCGGCGGCGACACCCTGACACGCTCTCTCGACAAGGTGATGGGGGCTCACCCCAACGTGAGCGTGCGCCGCGTGGTTGCCGAGGGCGACCCCACGTCGGTGCTGCTCGACGAGGCGGCGAGCGCTTCGCTCGTGGTCGTCGGCAGCCACGGCCGTGGAGCCGTCGCACGGTTCCTGCTCGGCTCGGTCAGCCACGGTGTGCTCAACAAGCTTGCGGCGCCGACGGTGATCGTGCGCTGACCGGACGCTGCGTGGCTTCGGTCAGGAACCGCGTCAGCTCGACGGCGAGCGGAAGAAGTCCGTGAGAAGCGCGGCACAGGCATCCGCGTCGACCCCGGACACCACCTCGACCCGGTGGTTGAGCCGCCGGTCTCGCAGCACGTCGTACACACTGCCCGCAGCACCCGCTTTCTCATCCCACGCCCCGAAGACGACCCGCGGGATGCGGGCGGCAAGAATCGCCCCAGCGCACATCACACAGGGTTCGAGGGTGACGTAGAGCGTCGCATCCGTCAGGTGCCAGTCGCCCGTCGCTTCAGCAGCGGCGCGGATCGCCTCGACCTCGGCGTGCGCCGTCGGATCCTGTCTCGCCTCGCGGGCGTTTCGTCCTGTTCCGAGCACGCGCCCGTCAGCAGAGACGACCACGGCGCCGACAGGGACGTCATCGGTCGTGAGCGCCGCACGTGCTTCTGCCAGGGCGAGGCTCATCCGGTCGCGATCGACGGGGTCGGTGGGCAGCGGCATACCGCAAGACTATTCGACCCCTATGGCCGGGTCAGCGCGATCCGGCAGCGCCAAGCGCCCTGCGGAGAAACCCGTCGTGCTCGGCGAGGAGGGCCGTGGCAGCTTCGGGTTCGATTCCGGCGAGGTGCACGAGGATCGCCGCTTTGACCGATCCGTCGACGGCGGCGAGGGTCTGTGACGCCGTCGCGGAGTCCACGCCGGTCGCGAGCATGACCGTGCGTTCCGACCGCGCCACCAGCTTCTTGTTGGTGGCTTTGAGGTCGACCATGAGATTGCCGTACGTCTTGCCCAGTCGCACCATCGCCAGGGTGCTGAGCATGTTCAGCACCATCTTCTGGGCTGTGCCCGCCTTGAGCCTGGTGGACCCGGTGAGAAGTTCGGGTCCGACGACCACGTCGATCCGCACCTCGGCCGCCCTTCCGAGGTCGGATGCCGCGTTGCAGGCCACGCCGACGGTGAGCGCCCCGCGGCGCCTCGCCTCCGCGATCGCACCGAGCACGTATGGCGTTCGGCCCGATGCTGAAATGCCGACAACCGTGTCCTGCTCGCCGACGTCGAGGTTGGCGATGTCCCCCAGGCCGGCCTCGCTGTCGTCCTCGGCGTCCTCCACCGCAGAGACGAGCGCGGTCTTGCCTCCGGCGATCACCCCGACGATGCGCCCGGGGTCGATGCCGAAGGTGGGCGGCGCTTCGCTCGCGTCGAGCACGCCGAGGCGCCCGGGTGTGCCAGCGCCGACGTAGATCAGGCGACCCCCGCGGAGCATCCGTTCGGAGATTCCGTCGACCGCTGTTGCGATGGCATCCGCGTTTTCGGCCACCGCCGAAGCCACGCCGGCATCTTCGGCGTTCATCGCCGCGACGAGCTCTCGCGTCGAAAGCAGGTCGAGGTCGGCGTACCGTTCGTTTACCCGCTCGGTCGACAGATCGGCGAGGACGGCGTGCAGTGCGGGCGCAGCAGGGGTGGAGTCGGACACGGAGGACCTCGATTCGTCTGGGGGCGTGTTCAAAACAGTACTGATCCGCGGCCCCGGGCGCAGCGGTGAGCTTTCCGCCGAGGAAAGCGTCGGCAGGCGGTAGGTTTAACCCATGCGAGTGCACGTAGCGGACCACCCCCTGATCACCCACAAACTCACGGTGTTGCGGGATCGGACGACCCCGTCTCCGGTGTTCCGGGCGCTGACGGAAGAGTTGGTGACGCTGCTCGCCTACGAGGCCACCCGCAATGTGCGCACCGAGAGCGTCGAGATCGAGACCCCGGTCACCACGACAACGGGCCTGGCGATCAGCCAGCCTCGACCGCTTGTGGTGCCGATCCTCCGTGCAGGACTCGGGATGCTCGAGGGCATGGTCAAGCTGCTTCCGACCGCCGAGGTCGGCTTCCTGGGCATGGTTCGCAACGAGGAGACCCTCGAACCGACCACCTACGCCGAGCGCCTGCCGGACGACCTGTCCGACCGCCAGTGCTTCGTGCTCGACCCGATGCTGGCCACGGGCGGATCGCTCGGTGCAGCCATCGACTTCCTCTTCGACCGCGGTGCCGTCGACGTGACCGCGATCTGCCTCCTGGCCGCGCCCGAGGGCATTGCCGCACTTGAGAAGGCGACCGAGGGCCGCGATGTGACCATCGTCCTCGGTGCGCTCGACGAACGACTCGACGAGAACGGCTACATCGTGCCGGGTCTCGGCGATGCGGGCGACCGCCTGTACGGGCTCGTCTAGCCTCTGCTCCCGCCGGCGCGCGCTCTTGACCCCGCGCCGCTCGGACAGAAACGGTTGCTCCACGGGCCAATCTCCAGCCGTTTGTGGCCAAGCGACGAGCACAACAGCCGTTTGTGGCCGAGCAATGTGCGCCCGGGCGATAGCGGGCCAGTGACACGTGCACGCCAGACGTTTCGAGCGCGATGACGCGGAAGCATCCGCCCACGAACGCTCCTCGGACAGAAATGGCTGCTCCACGGGCCAAACTCCAGCCATTCGTGACCGAGCAGTGTGCGCAACAGCGCCCAGCCATCTGCGGCCACGTGGCTGGTGCACGCCAGACTTTTCGAGCGCGATGACGCGGAGGCATTTGCCCACGAACGCTCCTCGGACAGAAATGGCTGCTCCACGAGCCAAACTCCAGCCATTCGTGACCGAGCAGTGAGCGCAACAGCCATTTGTGACCGAGCAGCGCGCGGCGAGCCGTACGCGGCAAAGCGCACCAGGCGATAGCTGGCCAAGTAACTGGTGCACGCCGGACATTTCGAGCGCGATGACGCCGAAGCATCCGCCCACGACCGCTCCTCGGACAGAAACGGCTGCTCCACGCGCCAAACTCCAGCCATTTGTGACCGAGCAGTGTGCGCAACAGCGCCCAGCCATCTGCGGCCACGTGGCTGGTGCTCGCCAGACTTTTAGAGCGCGATGACGCGGAAGCATCCGCCCACGAACGCTCCTCAGACAGAAACGGCTGCTCCACGAGACAAACTCCAGCCATTCGTGACCGAGCAGTGAGCGCAACAGCCATTCGTGACCGAGCAGTGAGCGCAACAGCCAAATGTGGCCGAGCAATGTGCGCCCGGGCGTTGGCGGGCCAAGCGACAGGTGCACGCCAGACATTTCGAGCGCGATGAGGACGCGGCGGCATCCGCTCACGAACGCTCCTCGGACAGAAATGGCTGCTCCACGAGCCAAACTCCAGCCATTTGTGACCGAGCAGCGCGCGCAACAGCCGTTTGTGACCGAGCGACGCCCGCACGCGGCACCCTCGACGCGCCCCTACCACCGCGATCTTCCGCGATGCAGGCTCTGCGACAGAACGACCACGCCGACAGACACCTCGCAGATCTTGTGCGATAAACGCCACGCACACGAAGAATCTTCTGAATCTGACGGATATTCGTCACGCGGTGCAAAGATTTGACACACGGCGACACCGTGCTGTTGACTCATCCACATGACTGATAACGCACATCCCCTGAGCTCCCCCGAGCCTCGTGGAACTGCGGGCATGATGATGGCCCGTAGCGCAGTCGTGTGTTGTCGAATGTGTCGCTAACCGCGTAACCCGACGCCACGCTCGCGCCGACCGATCTCGTCGTCGCGTTGCGTCCCGGATGCCACACCTCGCATCCGTTCCGGCCACCGCACAGGCCACATTCCGAACCGCCGTCAGATGAACGGCATCCGTCGTATCCGCTTCACGCGGCGACCGCGGTTCGACGCATCATCATCATTCAAAGGATTGCCCGCATGTCTCTCGCTCACGCCACCACCTTCGCACCGTCCACCGCCGTCGCCCCGACCGCCGCGGCATCCGCCCCCCGCCTCCGCGCTGTTCCCGAAGGGACCGAGGCACGCGGGTTCGTTCTCTACGTCGGCATCGACGACGTCAAGGCCGCCGCCGCCGGAACGAACCTCGGTGCGATCGTGCAGGCGCTCAAGGCCCTCGCAGCTGAACTCGCCCCCGAATCCGAAACGTACGCGGCTGTTGCACTCGCCCCCAAGGAGGCCGGTGGTCGCGATGTCGACGTCGTGCGCCTCGCGCTCCAGGACCCGTCGGCGCTGGCCAAGCACCGCCAGGCAGAGGAGGACGAGGACCTCGATCGGGCACATTCCGGCGTCGTGATCGACATCTCGCGCAAGCGCCTCCTGCTCGACAACGACTCGGTGGGCCTCACCTACAAGGAGTTCGAACTGCTGCAGTACCTGGTTCTCCGCGAGGGACGCACCATCGAGCGTGCCGAACTGATCTCCTCGCTCTGGAAAGCCGGCGACGAGGACGAGGTTCCCAACGAACGCACCATCGACGTGCACGTGCGTCGCCTGCGCGCCAAGCTCGGCCGCTACGAAGACATCGTTCGCACCGTTCGCGGGGTCGGATACCGCTTCGACCGTCACGCCGACGTGTCGATCCGGCACTCCTCCACTCCGTCGCCCGACCTCTTCTAGGACATTTCCGTGACGCCAGCGGGAACGCACTAACGGGACGTCACCGCTTCTAAGCTGGTGCCATGACAGCAGGGGACGGATCGGTCGGCCGCGGAATTCGGACGAGGATGACGGCTCGCGCTGTCGACGAACCACACCGGGCGGCGAGCCCGCTCGAACTACTCTTCGACCTCACCTTCGTCGTCGCTATTGCCAGCATCACCAGCCAGCTCGCCCATGGCATCGCCGAGGGGCACGCCGGGGAGGTTTCGCTGCCGTTCCTTCAGGTCTTCTTCGCTATCTGGTGGGCGTGGATGAACTTCACCTGGTTCGCGTCGTCGTACGACACCGACGATATCCCGTACCGGCTGCTCACCATGGTGCAGATGGCCGGTGTCCTTCTGCTTGCCGCCGGCGTGCCTGCCGCCTTCAACGATGGGGACTTCCTGGCCATCACGCTCGGCTACCTCCTGATGCGTATCGGCCTCGTCGCGCAGTGGTTGCGTGCCGCCTGGGAGCATCCGGCTGGCCGAAGTACCGCGCTTCGCTACGCCGCCGGGATCAGCCTGGTCCAGGTCGGGTGGCTGCTCCGCACCACCGAACTGATGCCCGCTGACTGGCTGCTGGCCTCCTTCTTCGTCCTCGTGGTGGGAGAGCTGTTGATTCCGAGATGGGCGGAACGTCGGGGCCGCACCTCGTGGCATCCGCATCACATCGCCGAACGCTACGGGCTGTTCACGATCATCCTCCTCGGCGAAAGCGTGTTGGCGGCGTCGGTCGGGGTGACGGCCGCACTGGATGCTGGCGGGATCACGGGCATGCTCGTGCTGATCGCGACATCCGGCCTGGTGCTTCTCTTCGCGCTGTGGTGGATGTACTTCCTTGAACCTGCTGGTGATGGCCTCGCCGCCAACCGGCATCGCTCATTTCTCTGGGGATACGGCCATTACGGACTGTTCGCCGCACTCGCCGCTCTCGGAGCCGGACTCGAGGTCGCGGTCGAACAGACCCGGACATCACCTCGAGGTCTCGCCGACCATCGTTGGTTTTGCGGTGGCTATCCCAACAGCGGTCTTTGTCGTGCTGCTCTGGGCCGTGCACGCGCCCATCGTGTCACGCCCGATCATCCGGCCGGGGCTTCTCCTCGGTGCCGCGGTTCTCATCCTCCTGTTCCCGCTGGCTGCTGGGTCAATCGGGGTCGGGCCCGTGGTCGCTGCGATCGCGGTGACCTGCGCTGCCGTCGTCGCAGTGACGATCATCAGGAGCGCGGGCAGGGAATCCTGACCCGCGGCGCCGAGGGCTACCGCGTCGAAGCGCGCGAGTACTCGGCGATCCGTTCGGCCAGGTACGGTGCCGTTCGACTGTCCGGATGCTCCGCGACGTCTGCAGGGACGCCAGCGACGACGACGCGCCCGCCTTCATTGCCCCCGGATGGACCCATGTCGATGACCCAGTCTGCGCCGGCGACGACATCCATGTCGTGCTCGACGAGAACGACGGTATTGCCGGTATCAACAAGTCGATTGAGCTGCGTCATCAGGAGCTGAACGTCGGCGGGGTGCAGGCCCGTGGTCGGCTCATCGAGGAGGTACAGCGTGTGACCGCGACGTGCACGCTGCAGCTCGGTGGCGAGCTTGATGCGCTGGGCCTCGCCGCCGGACAGTTCCGTCGCGGGCTGGCCGAGCCGCAGGTATCCGAGGCCGACCTCCTTGAGCGTCTCCAGGCTGCGGGATGCCGCCGGCACTTCCGCGAGGAACACGGATGCGTCGTCGACGGTCATCCGCAGCACGTCGGCGACGTTGGTGTCGCGGTAGAGGATCTCGAGCGTCTCGGCGTTGTACCGGGATCCGCCACAGGTGGGGCAGGGCGCATAGCTGCCGGGCAGGAACAGGAGTTCCACCTCGACGAAACCCTCACCGAGGCACGTGTCGCAGCGACCACCGACGACGTTGAACGAGAACCGGCCGGCGTCGTAGCCGCGCGCGACGGCATCCGGTGTCGCCGCGAACGTCGCCCGGACGGCATCGAACAGGCCGGTGTACGTCGCCAGGTTCGACCGTGGCGTGCGACCGATGGGGCGCTGGTCGACGCGCACCAGCCGGTCGACAGCCTCGAGTCCGGTCACATCATCGATCGCGGTCGCCTCGGTCGGGTCGACGAGGTCGCCATCCGGGAGGTCGCCAGTCGGCTCGGCGAGCGGCACCTGATGTCCGCGCGCACGGTGCAGACCCTCGTGGACCGCATCCGCCAGCACACGACTGACCAGCGTCGACTTGCCCGAGCCGGACACCCCGGTCACGGCGGTGAGCACGCCGAGCGGGATCTTCACGTCGAGATCGATGAGGTTGTGCCGGGTAATGCCGTGTAGTCCGAGCCAGCCTGAGGGGGTGCGGAGGGTCGGCTGCTCGGGAATCGCGGCTGCGTCCCGGAACAGGAACGGCCGGGTGAGCGAGGTCTCAACTTCGGCGAGCCCCGCAACCGGTCCGCTGTAGAGAACCGAACCGCCGCCAGACCCGGCACGCGGACCCACATCCACGAGCCAGTCGGCATGCCGGACGACGTCCATGTTGTGCTCGACGACGAAGACGGAGTTGCCGGCGGCCACGAGCTGTTCGAGCACGATGATCAGCGGCTCGGCGTCGGCCGGGTGCAGGCCCGCCGACGGCTCGTCGAGCACGTAGACGACGCCGAAGAGGCCCGAGCGCAGCTGGGTGGCGATGCGCAGCCGTTGCATCTCGCCCGGCGACAGTGTCGGCGTCTTGCGCCCCAGGCTCAGGTAGCCGAGGCCGAGGCTGCTGAGCACCTCGATCCGCTCGAGCAGGTCGGTCGTGATGGTGACGGCAACTTCGGTCACCTCCCCTGATGACGCGGATGCGACGGCTGCGGTCGCTGCGTCCAGCTGGGTGGTCGGCCGGATGACCTCGGCGAGCTCGGAGAGCGGCAGGGCGTTGAGCTCCGCGATGGTGTGTCCGGCAAAGGTGACCGCGAGCGCGGCCCGGGTGAGACCGCTGCCACCGCAGAGGTCGCACGGACCTGTGTCGACGAATCGCAGCGCACGCGCTGCGGGCGGTCTCGCTCTTCGAATCGGCGAGGGTGTGCATGACGTAGCTTTTCGCGCTCCAGAAACGACCCTTGTATGGCTTCGCGACCCGGTCCCGCTGCGGCGTCACTTCGACGACGGGCTGTTCCTCCGTGAACAGCAGCCAGTCCCGGTCGGCACGAGGCAGGTCCCGCCACGGAATCTCGATGTTGTATCCGAGCTCAGACACGACATCCCGCAGATTCTTCCCCTGCCAGGCGCCGGGCCACGCGGTGATCGCCCCGTCCCGGATGCTGAGGGTCGGGTCGAGGACCGCCGACGCCTCCGTCACCGTATGGGCGATTCCGAGTCCGTGGCAGCGCGGACATGCGCCGGCTGCGGTGTTGGGCGAGAAGGAGTCGGACTCTAGCCGCGGCGCATCGGCCGGGTAGCTGCCCGCCCGCGAGTAGAGCATGCGGGTCGAGTTCGACAGGGTCGTGAGGGTTCCCACAGTGGAGCGGGAACTCGCGGCGCCGCGGCGCTGCTGCAGTGCGACCGCGGGAGGCAGGCCCGTGATCTCGTCGACGTGGGGCGTGTGTCCCTGGGCGATCAGGCGCCGGGCGTACGGCGCAACGGACTCCAGGAACCGCCTCTGGGCTTCGGCGAAGATCGTGCCGAACGCGAGCGAGGACTTACCCGAGCCGGATACCCCGGTGAAGGCGACGATGCTCCCGCGGGGAACATCGACGTCGACATCGCGGAGGTTGTTTTCGCGGGCGCCACGGACGCGGACGAAACCGGCGTCGTGGGCATCCGGGGTGGCGGGGCTGGGGTGTTGCTGGAGGGTCGACACCGTCTCCACCCTAGGCGGGGAGCGGATGCGGACGGGGGCCATTGACAGCGGCTGCTGAGCGCTGGCCGCATCTGAGCTCCGCCGTGATCAGCACCACAGCAATCGCGATGAGCTCTTCAGCCCTGCTCTTCCCTCACGCCTGGTTATTGCGCCGGCGCATCTTGAAGAGCTCGCCACCTCGCACGATGCGCAACGCCGTCACAAGCATCACGCCGCCGAGCAGGTTGAACGCGAGGACCGGCACAAACCAGCCCAGCCATTCGAGGTAGCTGATGTCGGCACCGCTGAGAATCGCTCCGAACGCAAAGAGTGAGTCCAGAATCGAGTGGAACAGCTGAAACCCCGCTAGAACGAAGCCGCCCACAACTGCGGCGACGATCTTCGGCATTTCAGAGTGGGCTCCCTCCTGCATCCGAGTCATGAGGGTGATCACTGCGCCGCCCAGCAGAGCAAGGGTGACGAACTGCCAGGAGAACGGCGCGTCGATGAAGTGATGGGCTGTTTCAGCAAGAAGCGAGTGCCACTCAGGGAAGGCGGTCACGATGATGAGCATCACCAGCCAGCCGCCGAGGAGGTTGGCGAACAGCGTTCCTGACCACAGCTTGGCCAGCTGCCAGAACGTTCCTTCACGGGCGATGAGTGCTGCGATCGGCATGAGAAAGTTCTCGGTGAACAATTCACTGTGCGCCATCAGCAGCGCGATCAATCCGATGCTGAAGGCAAGGCCTGCGAGGAGCTGGTCGCCGGTCTCGTGGAGAACGCCGAGATAGGCGAGCACTCCGATGCCCACTTCGACGCCACCGAGAAACCCTGTGACGAGGGTCGCTCGAAAGGTGCGGTGCAGGCGTTCAGCCCCCTCGCCGACCACGTCCTCAAACTCGAGCTCAAGCTCTTCTTCGACGGGCCCTTCGTTCGCCCCGTCGGCGCGCCGCTCGTCGGCACTTGTCTCGTGATCGTCAGCCATAACCCGAGTTTCGCACGTGGATGCCACCCTGCGGCGGGATTGACATCGCAGCGTGTGAGGTTTCACATCACCAGTCCTCCCACCCGCTGACGACGATGCGAGCGGCTAGCAAGGTATGGAATCTCAGACCCGGGTCGGATGCTCGGCGTTGCGCCGGGCGAATCCGAGGATCGCCAGGCTTGCTGTTGCGGCAAGGAAGATCAGTTGGATGATCGTCCGCGGAACGAGCGTGCTCGTCCAGGGCAAGTCGGTTCCGGTGAGGGCGAGGTTGATGTTAGCCGGGAACATCGCGATGAGCAGCGCGGTGAGCCCGAGAGCAGCCCACGGAGCGAGCCGGCGCGAGACCATCGCGACGGCAGCGGCGAGTTGAAGCAGGCCGGTGCCGGTGACGATCAGGTCGGGAGCCGGCAGCCACTCCGGAACCATCTCGATCATCTGCTCGCGCATGCCGACGAAGTGGCTGATGCCGGTGACGAGGAACATCGCGCCGATGGCGATGCGCAACGAGATGGCCACATCCGGATGCCCCGATTCGCCACGGCGAGACGTCGCGAACATTGCAACACCGAACATCAGGGTGAGAACGATGAGAGGAACCATGGACTACTCCGATCAGAGCCCGGTCACGCCAGTGCGCGTACACGCACATTGTGATCTCGACCGGTCAGTCCCGCAAGGGACCGCAGGTAGCCGGGCTCATCTGACTTTGTGATCGTCAGCCGGGTCGGTGGTGAGCGCACCGCGGCGGGCGGTAGCGTAGGCGCCAGGGGGGATGGCATGGCGCAGCAGAAGCAACAGGAACTGGTAGAAAGCGATGCCCGTCTGTGGCGGGCGGAATTGAGGTCGCTCACGACCGGGGTCAACCTGGTTGTGCTTCTCATCGCTGTCGCGGCCGGTGTGTGGGGGGTCTTCGACGGTATGATCGATGCCGGAGGCGATCGTTTCGCCGGGACCTTGAGCACCGTCGCGCCGAGCATCTATGCCGGATGGTGCATGCTGGAGCCGGCACTGCGCCGCACGACGACTACGGCGTCGGTGATAGTGCGGTTGGCGTCGGCCTGTCTGGTTGCGCCAGGGTTGGCAGCTGTCGCGATTGGGGCGGTGCAGGCCATCGCCGTGATCTTCCCCGGGATCCGAGATGTCATCGACGTTGCGACGGAAAATAACCGCGGATTCCACTACTACTGGGACGAGGGCATTGGTGCCCAACTGTTCCTCGTGCCGTTGGCGGGCTGGGCGATAGGCATGGTCGTTGCTCTGGGCGTCTGCATGATCCTGACGCTGCCGATTCTCTCGCTGCGGGCGCCCCACACGGTATCCAGCGGCTCACACATTGAAGCGGTAACTGCCGAAAAGCGAGACCCAACAGCTGCGCTTGTGTTCTGCGGCCTCGGTGCGACGATGCTGGGGACTGCACTCTGGCAATTCGGTGACGGCGGGAACATTGCCGAGTTCCCCGAGGATCTCGGGGACTTTATTCGATCGCTCTCGTACGGCTATTTCTACTGGAACGACGCGATGTGGCTGATCGGCGTCGTGTTCGTCGTCGCTGGTGTGCTCGCGATGGCTTGGGGATGTGTGACCGTGGTATCTGCGCGACGGCGCAGGCGCTGACCCGGCGGGGCTCTCGTCGATCAGGCAGACGACTCGCCTCTTCCGGCTCCTCGAGGTGTCGGGCCTTCCCTCTCGTCGTGTCTTCAATCGGCGCCTGCCCGCACCTCGACCACCACCTTGCCGAGCGCGTGGCCCTCGCCCACGTAGGCGAGCGCTTCGGGCACCTGCGCGAGTGGGAACACGCGGTCGATGTGGATGCGAACATCTCCTGCAATGCATCGCTCGGCGAGGGGCGAGAAATGCGCCGGACCCAGCTTGACGGCGAGAACCCCCAAACGCCGACCCGTGATGGCACCGATCAGCGCGCCAATCGTCACCACTCGCAGCAGGGCGCGCGTCGTCCCGCCGACGATCAGGTAGGTGCCACCGGGGGCGAGCGCGCGGCGATACGCGAACACCGACCGCCGGGCGACGAGGTCGATGATGACGTCGTACGGGCCGGTGCGCGTGAAGTCGCCGGTTCGGTAGTCGATGACCTCGGCAGCACCCAGGTCGCGCATGAAGTCGAGCTTGCCGGCGTTGTCCACTCCCGTGACATGGATGCCGGCGGCAGCCGCGAGCTGGAGCGCGAACGCCCCAGTTCCTCCGCCGGCGCCGTTGATCAGCATCCGCCCACCTGGTTTCGCACGCGCAACCGCTTGCGCCGCGATCGCCCCCGACTGCGGCACGCAAGCGGCCTGAGCGAACGACAATTGCGACGGCTTCGCGGCGAGAGCGTGCTCCGGCGCCACCGCGTACTCCGCGAAGCCGCCTTTCAGAGCGAGATTGTCGCCGTAAACGTCGTCACCGAGCTGGAACCGCGTGACCCCTGCGCCAACCGCCTGGACCACTCCCGCGATGTCCGAACCGAGCGTGCGGCGGGCGGGTCTGAACAGGCCGCCGAATCGGGCGTAGGCGGGCGACCCGTGCAGCGCCTCCCAATCGCTCAGATTGACCGAGGTCGCGATCACCCGCACGAGCACCTGGCCTCTCCCCGGCGTCGGCGTGGCGATATCGCCGAGCCGCAGCACATCGGGCGACCCGTAGCGGTCATAGACGATCGCTCTCATGCCCCGACGCTAGTCGCGCCCGCCGTCGCGCACAATCACTCGCCGACAGGCGGATGCGCTGAGGCTCGCGAAGCGCGGGGATCTCGTCGGCGACCCGACGTTCCAGGCCCTCCAGCAGCAGCTCCAACCCGTAGTCGAACTCGTCCGCGAACGTGTAACCGCCATCGCCAAACAGCTCGGCGCGCGAGCGCGCGATGTGCGGATACAGCTCCGCCGGCGCCGCGACCTTGACGGCGAATGCTTCCTCGGCGCCGTCCCCCGGTTCGAACGGCAGGCTCGTCTCGGTCAGCGCGAACCCGTACACGTAGGCGTCGATCGCCGAGAACGCGTGTGTTGCGAGCGCGGCGCTGAATCCCTCGGTCATCAGCACGCCGAGGAGACGGTCGTGGTGTTGCAGCAGCGCCGGGCCGGGGTTGGGGCGAGATTCCATCATCCCGAGCGCCCACGGATGAGCGGTGAGCACCGACCGTGCTGATCGTGCCCGGCCGGTCAGCGCCTCCCGCCATGTAGCGCCGACCTGGGGCAGTTCGATCCTCTCGAATACCCAGTCGGCGAGGTCGTCGAGCAGCGCCTCCTTGCTTGGGACGTGATGGTAGAGCGACATCGCCTCGACGCCGAGCACCTTCGCGACACTGCGCATGCTCACGGCGGCGACACCCGCACTGTCGGCGACTGCGGCAGCGGCGGCGGCGATCCTCTCTCTGCTCAGTGGTGTGCGTCGCGTCATTTTCCCATCCTTGCGCACTTACGCTCGTAAGGCTACCCTTGTGATCGCCCCTTACACCCGTAAGGTGCGCGCTTGACGAACCCCGAGGATCTACCGATCCTCATCACAACAACGGAGCCCATGATGAGAACACGTCAACACACCGATACGCTCGACAACCCGCCGGTCTCGGTGCAAGCCAGGCTCGCGGCCGCCTGGACCAGCCTCATGTTCCTCGTCATCTACATTGACTACTTCCACCTCTACCAGCCCGGCGAAATCGACGCGATCCGGGGTGGCGTCATTTTTGAGTTCGACATCAGCGCAACATTGATGTCCGTTTTCTTCGTGATCATCGCCATCCCGGCACTGATGGTGATGCTCTCCATGACGTTGGCCGCTCGTGCGAACCGCGTCACGAACCTCGTCGTGGGATCGCTGTACATCCCGGTGATGGTGTTCAACTTTGTGGGGGCGTCTTCGGACTGGGCCTTCTACTACGCCCTCACCATCGGGGTCGAGGTGCTGATCCTGGCCTTCATTCTGCGCTCCGCCTGGACCTGGCCCCGAACGCACTCCGACGCTGCAGATGTCGCGACGACCGACCGACTGCAACAGAAAGCCCACGCATGAGCCATCGGCACGAGCTGAGAATGATGAAGGCGCTAACCCAACGCCGCTACGGCGGGATTGACACTCTCGAATACGAGACTGCTGCCCGGCCCGAAGCGGTGTTGGACGACAGCTTCACCGAATACACCGTCGCTCAGGCAAAGCGCCTCGCTCACAAGCCTTCGCGAATGAGCGTGGAGAAGCTGATCTGTCGGTGGGCAGTCAGCGTTCGTAGACGTTGCTGCGATGACCAAGCGTGATCACTGCTACAACGAGGATGTCGTCGTCAACCGTGTAGACGATGCGGTAGTCCCCTACGCGAACCCTGAGGCCGGGACGCCCTTGGAGGGCCTTGGCTCCTGGCGGTCGTGGATTCTCACCGAGCAGCGCGATCGCTCCACGAATTCGGTCGCGATCCTGATGGTCGATTCGTTTCAACGCGCGAACTGCGGCAGGGCGCAACTCGACTCGGTAGGTCATGCCCAGCCCAGGTCGGCTTTCACTTGAGCCCAGGGGATGTTGGGGCCCTCCTCTGCCATCGCCTCATCGAATGCGGCCATATCTTCGGCTTCTTCCAGAGCTTCAAGCATCTGCTCGTAGCGCTCAGGGCTAACAACCACGGCAGCGCGATGACCGCGGCGCTCGATGAACACCGCTTCGGTCTTCGAGCGCTCGATGACGTCTGAAAAGTGGTTGCGTGCGTCTGCGACGCTGACAATGGACATAGATGAATTGTACATCCAGAACTTTGCAATGTACATGAACGCAACAGCGACCAAGCGTGCTCGGCACCTTGTCCGGGCCAACCGCTGGATGGTCCAGTTCGGGGCACACTCACTGAACCGTCTTTAGTTCAACATGGCGTCGGGATGAAAGGCGCGCATTCGCTCTTTCCGGAGGCCGCATAAGAGGAACGGTGAGCGCGACAGGAATCTGTGTTTCGAAACCGGTGACCTGGCATCGCGCCTCTATCTTCAAAGCTTGTTATAGACCTCGCGGCGGTGCGCGACCTCAACGATGAGGATCAAAATCTGGTCATCGTCGATATTCGTGAGGATCCGGTAGTCGCCCACTCGATAACGCCAGAATTCCTCGTTCACGAGCTTCTTGCCAAGCAAGCGCGGATTATCAAGCTGGGCAAGCTTTTGCTCAAGAAAAATACGGATACGCTTTGCTGCCGTTGGGTCAAGTTTCCCGACCTGCTTTGCGGCCTTTGGAGTGAATCTGATCGAGTAGCTCACGCAGGCCAGACCACGTCAGCAAGATCGATCGCGTCGTCGTTGGACTGAGTGAATTCCTCCAAAGCATCTTTCGCCAGGAGGTAGTCCTCGTTCTCGTCCAGATACTGTGTCAATGCTTCGGTTGCATAGAACGTTTTCGACCGCCCAGTGCGGGCAGACAAGTACTGCAGACGTTGCTCAGTTTCTTCGTCTACGCGAAGGTTGATTTGCGGCATGGGGCACTCCTCAAGTTGCTATACAAATATAGCAGGATCGAGCGCATGTAACGCTGATTTTCCGCCCAACAGTGCCCGCAAGCCGGACGTTCTGCGGGCACATCCGCGCCACTATAAGGCTTGATGCGCTCCGCAACCTATCGCTGCCCGTTTCACCCGCCCGCATTAAATTCCCGGTGAGGTACCTTCTGCGCGGCATCATCGCCTCCCATCCTCAACTGCTGGGGAAATGCTCACCGCTCGCAGGAGCACCGACTTCGATCCGATCGGTCTCAACTTGCCTGGCAGAAGTCTCAACTAGCCTGGCGAACGACAAATGGGCACCGTTTTGGCGCTGTGAGAAAACTTTTTGAAAAATAACGTTTCGATAACTAGACGCCGTTATCTTTCCGTTATATATTCAGAGAGCGTTAGTTGTTTTGCTGTGGCAGCTACCGCGGAATGTGATTGCAGGACACTCTTGGTGCAAGGGTAAGGCCGGTCGTAAGCCTCTACGACCGGCCTTCAATCGTTAACCGGCGAGGTCGACAACCCGCGCGGTTAGCGCCGCTAGCCTGAGACGATGAGCCACGACAATTCGGATGCCGACGCAACGGGCGCGAACCCTCCCCGGCTGCTCACCACCCCTGTCGTTCTCGGCATCGTCTGCTTCGGAATCGGCCTACTGACTCTGGTCGGCGGCATCCTGCTCGCGCTGAGCTGGCTGCTGACGCTGAACCCCGCGGCTATCATCTTCGGCATCCTGCTCGCCCTGGTCGGACTCGCCGTCACCGCAACCGGACTCGTGCTGCTGTATCGCGGCGCCGTCAACCCCAGGCTAGGGACTGGGAATGGCGACCGAAAGCTCTAGGCTTGGTCGTCAGGAGGCGCGGGCATGACAGATCGTGAGCTGGCGGTAGCGGCATGGGAGTCGCTGTTCCGCGCACAGGTTGGGGTCATCCGCGCGCTCGCGTCGGAGTTCCCGACGCACACCATGTCGCTCAACGAGTACGACGTGCTGTTCAACCTCTCGCTCCAGCCTGATCATCGCGCACGGCTGCGCGACATCAATCAGCTGGTGCTGCTGAGCCAGCCCAGCGTGAGCCGCCTCATCGACCGACTCGTTTCGCGCGGTCTGGTGTCGAAACATCCGGACCCCACAGACAAGCGCGGCACGATCGTCGCCATCACGGATGCCGGCTTCGCCGAGTACCGGGACGTCGCCCGACTGCACATGCAAACGATCACCGAGCTCATGGGGTCCGCGCTCAACGACGACGAACTTGCGCAGCTCGCGCACCTCACGGCCAAACTCCGCTGCCCGGAGCCCGAGCTTTCCGAGACGCCCGCCGCCGAGTAGCTCCCGCTTGCCTCACAGGCCCCCCACGGTCATGTCCGATTTCCGCTAGCGAGTCGACATCCGCTGTGTCAGGCTGAGGCCATGGACTTCACCGAGCGGTACCGCGTCATCCAGGCGAAGGATGCCCGCTTCGACGGACAGTTCATCACCGCGGTGCGCTCAACCGGCATCTACTGCCGGCCGTCCTGCCCGGCGCGGACGCCCAAGGCGGAGAACGTCACCTTCTACGCCACAAGCGCTGCCGCACACGAAGCCGGTTTCCGCGCGTGCAAACGGTGCCTCCCCGAGGCCGTCCCCGGAACCCCCGACTGGAACCTGCGCAACGACCTCGCCTCCCGCGCCATGCGCCTGATCGGCGACGGCATCGTCGAGCGTGAGGGAATCCCCGGGCTCGCCGGTCGACTCGGTTACTCGTCCAGGCACCTCACCCGCGTATTGCACCAGGAGCTGGGCGCCGGGCCGCTCGCTCTCTCCCGCGCCCACCGGGCACAGACCGCCCGCACCCTTCTGACGGCGACCACCCTGCCCGTCGCCGACATCGCCTTCGCGGCCGGGTTCGCCAGCATCCGCCAGTTCAACGACACCATCGCCGAGGTCTTCGAGCTGACACCGGGGCAGATCCGGGCGAAGCGCGGAGCCCAGTCATCCACTCCGGGCACGCTGTCGTTGTCGCTGCCGTTCCGCGCGCCGTTCGACGCCGCCGGCGTGTTCGGCTGGCTGATCCCCCGCGCCGTCACCGGGGTCGAGGTCGCCACGGCGACGACGTACGCCCGCACGCTTCTGCTCCCCGGAGGCCCTGCCCGGTTCGAGGTCCGCTTCGACGGACGCGCACTCCGCCTCGACGCACGACTCACCCAACTCGGCGACCTCCCCGTGCTCGTGTCCCGCGTGCGCCGGTTGTTCGACCTCGACGCCGACCCGATCGCCGTCGACACCGCGCTCAGCGCAGACCCCCTCCTCGCCCCACGCGTCGCGGCGATCCCCGGCATCCGACTTCCGGGAGCAGTGGATGCCGAGGAGATGCTGTTCCGCGCGATCATCGGCCAGCAGATCACCGTCGCCGCCGCGCGCACGCAGCTCAACCGACTGACCGAGGCGTGCGGCGCACACCTCGACCCGGCCGCCGACGCCGACGGCCTGACCCGTCTGTTCCCGACCGCCGCGCAGATCGTCGCACACGGCCGGGATGCCCTCGTCGGGCCACGGGCCAAAATCGACACGGTGATGCGCATCGCGGATGCCCTCGCCGCCGGCGATCTCACCCTCGGCCTCGGCGATGACGCCGCAGAACAGCACGCCAGGCTCACCGCCTACGCCGGTATCGGTGACTGGACCGCCGGCTATGTCGGGATGCGCGTGCTCGGCAACCCGGACGTGTTCCTCTCCGGCGACGTCGCCGTTCGCTCCGGTGCCCGCAAGCTCGGCCTGCCGGGTGAGGCACGCCCCCTCACCGCCTACGCCGCCGGGCTCTCGCCCTGGCGGTCCTACCTCTGCCTGCACCTCTGGCGCGCCGCCGGGCTGCCGGCCCCGATTCCGAGCCCGATTCCCCAGGAGATCTCATGACATCCATCGACCCGAACCCCGGCCGTGTTCGAGACGATCGACACCCCCGACGGACCGTTCAGCATCCTCGCGCGCGCCGACGGCGCCGTGCTCTCGTCGGGCTGGACGGCATCCGTCGACGCCCTGCTCGCCCGCCTGAGTCCCGGAACTCCGGCCGACGGCCACCGAGCCGGGCCACGTCGCGGCCGCCGACGCCGTCACCGCGTACTACGCCGGCGACGTGTCAGCCATCGACGATGTGACCGTCGCTCAGCAGGGTGGCGATTTTCGGATGCGCGGATGGGAGCAGCTGCGTCGCATCCGCCCCGGTCACCCGCAGAGCTACACGGAGTTCGCCGCCGCAATCGGCAATCCGCGGGCGGTGCGGGCCGCGGCGAGCGCCTGCGCCACGAACGCTCCAGCCCTGTTCGTGCCGTGCCACCGGGTACTACGCACCGACGGTTCCCTCGGCGGATTCGCCTGGGGCGTCGAGGTGAAGCGCTCACTGCTCGAGCGGGAGGCTGCCGCTGCCGCCAGCTGACAGTCCGGGTCAGCCCTCCTGGCGGATCCGCTTCGCCTCGAGCACGGCCTTGGCCTCAGCTTCGATCGCCGAGTCGATCTTCGAGGTCCCCCGCAGCGGCAGCTGCACGGCATACTCGGCCTTGATTCCCGCCCGCAGCTCGCGCATCCGTTCGACCTCGGAGTCCACCTCGGCTCCATACATGAGCGCCATGTTGCTGAGATAGAGCCACAGCAGGAAGACGATCACGCCACCGAGGGTGCCGTACACCGCGTCGTAACTCCCGAAGTTCGACACGTAGAAGAAGAAACCGAGCGTCGCAACTGCCCACACGACGATCGCCGTGGTCGAGCCGATCGTCAGCCAGCGGAACTTGTGCTGCTTCACGTTCGGCGTGGCGTAGTACAGCATGGCGAGGATCAGCATGGCCAGGAGGGCGAGAACGGGCCACTTGACGATGTTCCAGATCAGCACGGCTTCGGCACCGACGCCGATGACGCTGCCGACCGCTTCGGCGATGCCGCCGCTCACCACGACGATCAGTGCCATCGCCGTGAGGGTGACCAGGGAGATAACGGTGACGAGCAGGATCACGGGCTGGAACTTGAGGTAGCTGCGCCCCTCCTCCACACGGTAGATGCGGTTCATGCCCCTCGAGAAGGCACGAACAAAGCCGGAGGCGGAGAAAATGGCACCCACGAGACCGACAACGAGACCGAACCCGGCAGCCGGGGTCTCCGTGAGAGCAGCGATCGGGCCTTCGAGGGTCTCCGCCGTGCTCGCCGGCGCGATCGACCGGAAGATGCCGAGCAGCTGCTCCGTGACGTTGTCGCCCTGGTTGATCAGCGAGAGCAGCGACACGATGGCGATGATGGCCGGAAAGAGCGAGAGGACGGCGAAGTAGGTCAGCGCGGCCGCGATATCCGGAACCTGGTCCGCGCCGAACTGTTGCAGCGCCCTCCGGTACACCGCCAGGAGGTCAGACGCACGCAGGTTCGGCGGTGTCACCTTCGCGTCGGATGGCGCCCGATCGGTCAGCTCGGCATCCGACGGCGCCGAGGCGATCGCTGTGTCGTCGGCTTCCCGTTCCGACTCGTTGCGGTCGCTGTCTGCCTTACTCGGAGTCATGATCACCACTCGAAATCGCGACGACTGCTGCGACGATGATGCCGACGAAGGCCGCGGAGACTCCGATGACGGCGACGAGCGACACCCGGCGGCGAATCTCCGAGAGCGTCGACGCCAGGTCCTCCCTGATCTCCTCAAGATTGAGCATGCGCACCTGCTCACCCATCGTGTCGTCCCGTTTGCGACGATCGGTGGGGAGCGTCATCGCGACGCCATTTTGTTCAGCCATGTTCTTCACCATAATCGTCCGTCGCAAATTCGAGATAGGGCTTGCCTGCCCGAGACGGAACTGGCACCGTCACGCAACCCCACGACAGCATCCGTTCACACTCCGTATCGTGGGGACTGTGACCAGCATCTCGGTGATCATCCCCGTCTACAACGACGCAGCGCTCCTCACCGTCTGCCTCGACGCCCTCGCCCGGCAGACCCGGTTGCCTGATGAGGTGATCGTCGTCGACAACGCGAGCACGGATGCCTCCGCTCACGTCGCTCACTCGGCCGGCGCCCGTGTCGTGTTCGAACCGAAACGCGGCGTTCCTGCGGCGACGAGCGCCGGCTTCGATGCCGCTGAGGGAGACATCTTCGCCCGCCTCGACGCGGACTCGGTGCCGCCCGCGGACTGGCTCGAACGCATCGAGCGCGCACTCGAGGAGAATCCGAACGTTGCCGCGGTCACCGGCACCGCCGATTTCTACGGCGGGACCGCGCTGAGCCGATGGTTCGGTCGCTCCTGCTACCTGGCGAGCTACTTCTGGGTGATGGAGCGACTCCTCGGGCATCCGCCGCTGTTCGGCTCGAACTACGCCCTCCGAGCGGACGCCTGGCGGGTGCTGCGGGAAGTGGCGCACCGGGACAGGGCTGACGTGCACGACGACCTCGACCTCAGCTTCCAGTTCCGACCGGGCATGACCGTGCACTTCGAGCCCGACCTCACCGTCTCGGTGTCAGCCCGCCCGTTCGAATCCTGGGCTGGCTTCGGCAAACGGGTCTACTGGGGAGTCGTCACGGTTTCGGTGAACGTGCTCGCCGAGTCGCCGGTGCGGAGACGAGCCGCGCGACGCCAGGCGGCCCGCCCGACCCTGGAGGGCGGTTACTCCGGCGCCGGATAGTTGGCGCTCTTGAGCAGTCCGGCGAGGTGCACCGCGTTCGCTGCGGCAGACGACACCGCGGATGCCGTGGCCTCTGGGGTTCTCTCGAGGTCCTTGTAGTCGGTGGTGTGCATGGCTTCACCGTTCCAGTACGACCCGCCCTGCGCAGGGATCGTGTATCCGTAGTCGTTGAGCGCCTGGAACAGGTCGGCGGTGACCTTGTGGGCTCCGTCCTCGTTGCCCACGACGCCGACCAGCGCCACCTTGCCGGCCAGGATCGGGCGTCCGGCATCGTCCGTCTCAGCCAGCTCGGCATCGAGCCGTTCAACGACGCGCGAGGCGACGCTCGACATGTGACCGGCCCAGATCGGAGCGCTGATCAGCAGGATGTCGGCGGCAAGGATTTTCTCGCGGATCGCCGGCCAGGCGTCACCGTCGCCCATGTCGGTCTTGACGCCGGGCTTCACATCGTGATCGACGACTCGAACTTTGTCGACGGCCACGCCGTGACCGCTGAGTGCCTCGAGGAACTGGTCCGCGAGGAGATCGCTGCTGGATGCATCGGGGGACGGGGTCAAGGTGCAGACAAGGGCAAAGGCGCTGAGCGATGAAGTGGTCATCGAACCAGTGAAACGGGGGCCCAAACCGTGCGTCAAGGGCCTTGCGTTCGGCGCGATCTTGCGCGGCTTGACCGCCGTGGTGTGTCCCGGCAGAATGGGCGTCCGACCCAGAGGAGAAGCGATGAGCAACCCGCTCGACGACAACGAGAATGCACCGGACGACGCACTGCTCGGACCCGGCAGCACAGCGACAGGTGGCGGCACCGCACAGGATTCCACCGGCGATCCGGATGCTCCCGGCACGTCCGCGTCTGACGGAGATAACCACATCCGTCCGCTCGACCAGGACGCCCCGGCGCAGCTCGCCGACGACCGGTTCCGTCACCCGGATCTGTAGCGAGGCCGAGCCTCACCGTAGTCCCGTTGTCAAGGCCCTTGAGCAACCGAACTGCGCTGCTTAGCCTGAGGGAGTTCGGCCGCGGGAAACCGCGGATCGCCTAGACAGAAAGCGAGGGACCATATGGGACTCGGAGACAAGATCGGCAACGCTGCTGAAGAAGGTACTGGCAAGGCCAAAGAAGGCATTGGCAAGGCGACGGACAACGAGCGCCTCGAGGCCGAAGGCCAGGCTGACCAGTCCAAAGCCAATCTGAAGCAGGCCGGCGAAAACGTAAAGGACGCGTTCACCAACTAGTGACGCCTGATCAACAGTGGCCCGGGTTCCGCCTTAGCGGGGTTCGGGCCACTGTTCTGTGTCTGGCGCCGACAGTCGCCGGGGGTCAGCGTTCGCCCACCGACGTCACCACCATCGGCCCCCGCCGCAGGAACCTCGCGCGCGCGAACAGGTAGCAGCCGTAGGCGATGAATCCGCTCGCGACGATCACGAGCAGCAGCCCCCCGCCGAGCGGAACGGTCGCCACCCATTTGAGAGCGCCATCAAGACCCCGTGCCGGACCGGGATCGGTGAAGACGGCGGATGCGAGAAACAGGACCCCGGTGACCACCAGGGCAAGACCTTTCGCCACGTGGCCGACGACGCCCAGCGCATCGACGGACCGGGAGAGGGTGCCCTCCAGCGGTTCCAGCTCCTCACGGAAGTTGCGGGTAACTCCGCGGAAGACGAGCGTGCCGCCGACGGTGCCGACGAGTACGCCCACCGCGGCGAGGACGAAGACACCGCCAGGGCTACCGAGCAAAAACGCGCTCAGACCCTGCCACGTCTCTGAGGCGTTCGATCGTCCGCCGAGTGCGTAGAAGCCAACCACGAACGCGATGGCCGCGAAGCCGAGGGCTTTTGCCACGTTGGTGATTCGCCGCATGATGACGAGTCGTCGCTTCTTCGACACCACCTGTGCGGCCTCGGTCCACTGGAGCAGCGCCAGTCCGAACAGCGCGATTGTTGCGGCCCACAGCAGGAATGGGCCACCGGGGATATCCGAGACCGTCCGCAGGGCACCGGACTGGTCCGCGTCAGCCCTGCTTCCCCAAGCCACGCCAATGCCGATGGAGCCGATGAGCACGTGGATGACCCCGTTGGCGATGAGTCCGGCGCGACCGAACCCGCGCACCTTGGGGTCACGGTTGGCTCGACGGGCTGCGTCCTTCATGTCGTCGCGCCTGCGGTCGGACTCGTCCGCGCTCGACTCAACGGAGGGGACCACGGGTCACCGCCTGGGAGATGGAGCAGCGACGCGGTCTGAGTGGGGATGTCACATCCTCATCCTAGGAAGCCGCGCGGGTTGGCGAGACCCGTAGGCGACATCCGGCCGTTACTGGTAGGTGCGGACGATGACCCATTCGGATTCGGTGTGCACCGCGTCGACGACGACGGACTCCCCGGACTCGTCCGTGGCCTGAAACCTCCAGCCGATGCGAACGAGAGGGGAATGGGTCATCAGCGGATGCAGGTACTCCGGTTCACCGTAGAGCCCGGTCGGCGTGTCAGAGACACGCCAGCGTCGCTCTCGCCAGAACATCCGCAGCGGGCGAGTCCCGTCTGTCCAGATCGTCGCGGTTCGATCCGTTATCGTGTCCATGAATGCCTCATTCGTAGATATGTTCGAATGTTAAAGAAGCATAGACACGATTCGGCGACACGCCAAACATTCCGGCCCCACTCCGCCAGGAGGGTCATTGTCAGCTTGCCTGCGTAGGCTTGGCGGCTATGCGAATCCTCTTCATCCGCCACGGACAGACGCCGGCCAACGTGCTGGGCCAGCTGGATACGGCTCACCCCGGTCCTGGGACTCACCGCGTTGGGACATCGGCAGGCCGAGGCGATTCCCGACGCCCTGCGCGCCGAGCAGATCGGGGGGATTTTCGTCTCCACGCTGGTGCGCACGCAGCTCACGGCGGCGCCCCTGGCGCGCGACAGGTCCCTGGAACGGGACGTGATCGACGGCATCCATGAGATCGAAGCCAGCGACCTCGAGGGAAAGAGCGACTATGCCGCGGGCCAGACCTATCTGGAGACCGTCGTCTCGTGGGCGAGCGGTGACCTCGACCGGCCCATGCCCGGCGGGCCGAATGGCCACGATTTCTTCGGTCGCTTCGATTCCGCTGTCGATGCCATCAGCGCGCAGCACAAGGGCACGGTTGCGGTCGTGAGCCACGGAGCAGCGATCCGCACCTGGGCGGGAGCCCGCGCGAGCAATGTCGACGCCGACTACGCAGCAGAGCACGCCCTGTCGAATACCGGCGTGGTCATCGTTCGGGGCAGCGCTCGTGCTGGCTGGATCGTCGAGGAATGGGATGGTGAACCGGTCGGCGGTCCGGCACTGGATGATGACTCAGCGGACGACCCGACCGGCGAACCACTCCGCTGAGCCTGTGCTCGTGCGGTCAGGCCGAAAGCGGCCTCCCGCCGGTATCGACGCGCCCCTCAGCGATCAACCACTCGAGTCCATCGGCGATGGCCGCCGCAGAGGAGTATCGCGGGGTGTAACCGAGGTCTGCAACCGCAGCCGCGATGCTCATCGACGGACTTCTGCTGACGTGGTCGAGGGTGGCGGCGGCATGCTCGGAAGGAATCTGCGCGAGGAACTCGTCGAGAGGCAGATACTCGAGGGCGGGCTCCTGTCCGAACCAGCCGGATGCCGTCTCGGCAATACCGCGCAGCGTCATCGCGCGCGCAGAGACGGCGTGGTAGCTCTTCCCCGCTGCAACCTCGGGTCGTTCGGTTGCGAGCTGGAAGAGCTGGGCGACATCGTCGGCGTGCACGTGATGCACGGTTTCGAGGCCCTGGTTCGGCAGGGTCAGGGGCGATCCGGCGGCGAGCGTCTCCCAGACACCGAGATCGAAGTTGCCCGCCGCGTTGACCATCGGCCAGCCGCGGCCGGTGATGTGCCCGGGGTGCAGAACGGTCGACGGGAGTCCCCCGTCCCGGTTCGACTCCTCCATCAGAATTGATTCGATCGCGGCCTTGCGGACACCGTATTCGCCGAACGGCCGACGCTCGTCAGCCTCGGTCGTCGGAACGGCAACGCCCGCTCCGTGCACCCAGATCGTGCCGCAGCTCACAAGGTGGCCCACCCGCCCCCGCAGGGCGTCGACGAGCTGGCGGGCCGAGTCCTCGGTGAAGCACATCATGTCGATGACGATGTCGGCCTCGAGGTCTGCGACGGCGCGCGCGAATGAGCCATCAGCATCCCCGGCATCTCGGTCCAGTTCGACCCGCGTGACCCGCGCCCACGCGTCGTCCTCGTGGTAGGGAGCGCGTAGTCCCCGGCTGATCGCGACGACATCGTGGCCCGCGTTGACGAGCCGGGGCACGAGGTATCCCCCGACGTGACCGGTCGCTCCGATGACAATGATCCGGGACATGGTTTCCTTCCGCAGGCGAGTGGATGCGCCCGATCCTATGCCAGAGCCGCCCGCGACCTGCTGGCGCAACGGGGGGTCCGCGGGGTTATGTGGTGAGGGATGCGTCGTGTTCGGCGTGCGCGCGCTGCAGCAGTGCCATGAGTTCGGCCTCGTCCCGCACCCACTGCCGGTACTTCGGCTGGAGTGAGCGAATCGCTTCTTCCTCCAGCAGGAGTTTGGCGAAGATGCGGTCGCGCTCGGCCTGGTCGGCCGTGTAGTCGAGGTCGACGTATGCGGTCGCGTGGCGGCGGGCCCCGGAGATCGCGGCGTGCGCCTTCCCCTTCGGGCTCACGATCGATGCGACGACGGTGACGATGAGCACTCCGAGGATGACGGTGAGCGACAATCCGGTGCTGATCTCAACGACGGGCACCGGCTCGCCCTCGTTGATGAAGGCGACATTGTTCTCGTGGAGGGCGTGCAGCACCAGCTTGACACCGATGAAGGCGAGGATCGCGGACAGCCCGTACGAGAGGTAGACCAGGCGGTCGAGCAGACCGTCGATGAGGAAGTAGAGCTGCCGCAGGCCCAGTAGGGAGAACGCTGTGGCGGTGAACACGATGAAGACGTTTTGGGTAAGACCGAATATCGCCGGAATCGAGTCGAGTGCGAAGAGAATGTCGGTGCCGCCGATGGCCACCATCACGAGAAGCATCGGGGTGAGGACCCGCTTGCCGTTCTCCTGGGTGAAGAGTTTGTCGCCGTCGTAGTGCTCCGATGTCGGGAGGACTTTCTTCGCGAGTCGGATGATGAAATTGTCCGCCTCATCCGCTTCGTCCTTTTTCGGTTTGAGCATGTTCCCGGCGGTGAGCAGGAGAATGAGACCGAAGAAGTAGAACACCCAGGCGAAGGTGTTGATCAGGGCTGCGCCGAGGAGGATGAACCCGGCGCGAGCGATGAGCGAGAACACGATCCCGAACAGGAGGACTTTCTGCTGGTCCTCGCGGGGCACCCGGAAGCTCGACATGATGATCAGGAAAACGAAGAGGTTGTCGACGGAGAGGGCCTTCTCGGTGATGTAACCGGCAAAGTATTCAGAACCGGGATCCGGACCTCCGAAGATCAGGATGCCCAGCCCGAAGAGGATCGGCGATGCCGACGTAGATCGACGACCAGACCGCTGCTTCCCCGAGGGTAGGAATGTGCGCCTTGCGAACGTGGAAGATGAAGTCGAATGCCAGCAGCGCCACGATGAAGACGATCGTCAGGGTCCAGACCAGCGGCGAGATTTCCATCGACAGCGCCTTCCTCGAGATGGCGGGCCAGCGCCCATTTCAGGCGTGCACTCCGGCTCATCGCCATCAGCGTATCGTCAGCCGCGCGAGCTGCCCAACCGTCGCAAGAGACCGGCAAGTTGAGCCTGCTGCTGAGTGCGAGAGAACCTGCAGCTCCTCGGCCTCCAGCTGAACCAGGGCGATCATCGCGGCGTCCACCCGTTCCAGTCCTTCCGCCGTCAGCCGGGCGAGGTTGCTCCGCCCGTCGTTCGGGTTGGGCTTGCGCGCGATGAGGTCGCGCGCCGCGAGGTTCTCGAGGCGGTTGGTCATCGCGGCGGTGCCGATCATCGTCGCCCGGGAGAGTTCCATCGGGCTCATCTCGTGGGGCGGCTCGGCCCGGCGGAGTGCCGCGAGCACGTCGAATTCCCAGCTGGTCAGCTCGGCACCGCGAAAGGCGGCCGTGCGAAGTTCGTTGAGCCGGAGAGCGACGCGGCGGAGCCGGGACATGACATCCAGCGGCGCGAAGTCCACACCGGGCAGACGATCGGCCCAGGCGTCCACCAGCAGGTCTACTTCGTCGTCATCGTTCACTGTTGCTCCAGTTTGGCCGGGCTCACCTGACGGGTGTGCCGGATGGCCGCTCTCCGCAGGTAGTCGTCGATTGCACCATATACCGTGGGGAAATCGCGCGCGCCATGCGGCGGGCGGTGAGAGCACTCATGCGGCGGGTCTGCTCGTGTGCGGCACGCGGGGACAACCTCGCCTATGCCCTCGACAGCATCCGCTCGGCGGCAGCGCCCAGCGCGGTCGCGACACGGTCGAGCGCACCGATCCGCAACGCCCACTGCTGCCAGTAGAGCGCCACGTCGACCACGTCTCCCGCGTCAAGCTCGACCAGTTCACCACGAGCGACGAGTTCCGCAGACTGCTGGTCGGGCAGCATGGCCCAGCCGAAGCCGAGCCGAACGGCCTCAGCGAAGTCTGCCGAACTGGGGACGAAGTGCCGCGGAGGGTCTAGCGGAACCCGTGAGAAGGTCCGCAGGTAGCGGTGCTGAATATCGTCCTTCCGGTCGAAGACGACCACGGGCGCCGCGGCGAGTGAGCGGGCATCCACCCCGTTCTGGAACCATCGGGAGATGAAGTCGGGGGATGCCATCGGCCGGTAGTGCATGATGCCGAGGGGTGTCGACGTGCATCCCTGCACGGGCCGCGCCTGGGTCGTGATCGCTGCCATGACCGTGCCACTCCTGAGCAACTCAGCCGAGTGGTCCTGATCTTCGCGATGAATGTCGAAGGTGACCTCGTGCGCGAGTTCGGCGAGCGCGGGCATCACCCAGGTCGCGAGCGAGTCTCCGTTGATGGCGAGGGACACATTCGGCCACGCTCCGGCCGACCCGTTGGTGGTTTCAGCAGCGGCGTCCGCGGTCAGTATTTCGATCTGCCGGGCGAGCCTGAGGTAGGTGAGCCCGACCGAGGTTGCCGTGATCGGTTTGCTGCGCAGGACGAGAACGCCGCCAACGGTGTTCTCGAGGGCACGGATCCGCTGGCTGATCGCTGACGGCGTCACGTGCAGTGTTCGTGCAGCTGCCTCGAAAGTGCCGCCATCCACTGCAGCGGCCAGTGCCTGCAATTGCGAGAGATCCATGAACAGCAATGCTAATGCACCCGTAGAATCCGTAGCTGGCCTTATGCGAGTTCTGTCTCTAGCGTGGAACCATGCTCGTTCCCCTGCTGGCCGGACTCGGCCTCGGCCTCTCCCTCATCATCGCGATCGGCGCCCAGAACGCGTTCGTGTTGCGTCAGGGCATCCGGCGGGAGCACATCATCACAATCGTCGCCATCTGCGCCGTCTCCGATGCCGTGCTGATCGCTCTGGGCATCTGGGGCCTTGGCGCGATCATCGAGCAAGCGGGATGGCTGCTCACGGTCGTCCGGATTGCCGGGGCCGCGTTCCTGGTCTGGTACGGCGTGCGGTCGGCGATCCGCGCAGCCCGCCCGGGCAGCCTCGACACGAGCCCCGCCGGTGCGCCGGTGCCTCTGCGAACCGCGATCTTCACCGCGCTCGCGCTCACCTGGCTGAACCCTCACGTGTACCTCGACACGGTTGTGCTCCTCGGGTCGATCGGCGCGACCTACGGTGACGGCCGGTGGTGGTTCGCGTTCGGCGCCGCCCTCGGCAGCGTCGCCTGGTTTGCGGCGCTGGGTTTCGGATCGAGGCTCCTCGGACCGGTCTTCTCCAGGCCCGTCTCCTGGCGCATCCTCGACGCCCTGATCGCGGTCGTCATGATCGCCATCGCGGCAGAGCCTGCTCCTGGGCATTTAGCGGCAGGACGGGACACTCGAGTTCACTTCCAGAGCTCAGCTCATCCGGAGACCGTGTTCCCGTCGACCGGCAACCACACGCGCATCGTCGACGGACCTCGGTTCGCCCACGAATGGTATGGCTGGAGGCGCACATGTTCCGTCTCGGGCGAGATCTCTGGCGTATCGACACCATACGGCCACGCGTGATCGGAGACAGTCATTCGGTGGACGGCGATGGTCACCTCTCCCCCGGAATCCCGGATGCCCCCAGTGGCGCGCAAGTCATCGACGCTCGTCGAACTGGGGATGTCCGTGGACTCGAGACACATAACGAGAGGGCCGCGCTCAACAGCGAGCTGGCCTCGAAGGGCGTCGATCCGGGGATCGGGTGCGGTCCAGCGCGCATCGACGGGAAGCGTGAGAATGATCTGGTCGCCGATTTCGAACGCCCGACGGAGTGACACCGTTCCCGGGGCCACGTCGCGCGTTTCTCCGTTTGTGCGGAGCGATGCACCCGTTCGAGCCCAGGCCGGAACCCGAAGCGAGAGCTCCCATTCGCCGCAGATGGTCTCGGTAACAACGAACCGAATTTCCCCATCTGTCGGATAGTTCGTCTCGACTCGGACCGCGACCACCCCGCCGGCGAGGGTCGCAGACACCTCGCCTGCGGCGTACTGGTGCACCTGGACACCGTCTACGGTCGATGTCGCGAAATACGAGCCGAGCGACGCGAGTGTACGGGCCACGTTCGTGGGGCAGCACGAGAACATCGAACCAGGGCGCTCGCAGGCTGGATGACGCGCGCGGACTGGCTTCGTCTTCGGACGGCGTCGAACCCGGCTCCCGCTGGTGGAGGGTGTTCGTGTAGTAGAAGGCGCGGCCATCCGCGGCCGGTGACGTGGCGACGACGTTGAACAGGGTGCGTTCGATCAGGTCGGCGTAGCGCGGGTCTCCCGTCCTGAGCAGCAGGCGGTAGTTGAGCATGATTGATCCGATGCCGGCACAGGTCTCGGAGTATGCCCGATCGCTCGGCAACTCGAAGTCGGCGCCAAAGGACTCGCCCTCGTGGTGAGCTCCCATCCCGCCGGTCAGATACGTTCGCCGGGCGACCGTTCGTTCGAGTTGCGATGCGACGGCCTCGATGAGCTCGTCTTGCTCGTCTTCGACACCGAGGTCAACAGCACCGGCGGCCAGGTAGACGGCGCGGACGCGCATGCCCGCGCAGCACGTCGGCGTCGCGGACGGGCACGTCGTCCTGGTAATAGCTGCGGCCGAGTTCGATGTCCCCAAGCACTCCGTGTCCGCGGCGGTCGATGAACAGCTTCGCTTGGTCGATGTACCGGCGATCGCCGGTGTACCGGCCGAACTCGATGAGCGCCATCTCGACCTCGGGGTGGCCACAGACGGATTCGATGCCACCCTCGCCGAAGACTTCGCAGACGTGGTCGGCTGCGCGGCGGGCCATCCGGACGAAGGCATCCTCTCCCACGGTGCGGCCGCGCGCCACCGCCGCCTGCAGGAGGTGGCCGTAGCAGTACAGTTCATGTCCCCACTGGAGATCGGAATAGCGCTCGTCCTGACCTGGGCGACCGAATCTGGTGTTGAGGTATCCGTCCGACTCCTGGACCGGTTCGATGCGGGCGACCAGGGCCAGGAACCGGGCGTCGAGTTGCTCGTCGTGCGTGCGGCCGATTTCCCAGGCCATGGCTTCCATCAATTTGTAGACATCCGAGTCGGAAAACTCGCGCCCCGTCCGGTCGGCCGGCAGCCGCCCCTCGACGGCAGCATCGAAGTTGCCGATCCAGCCCACCTTCTCCATCCAGGCTTCGCAGTGGGCGATGATCGCCGAAGCGTTTAGCTCCTGCTTCTCGGCCCAGAACCCTCCGTCGATCCGGACCTGCGCCAGCGACAGCGGGTTGAGCGCCCCGCTGGACGGGTCGACAGGGATGGAAGTGGTTGAGGTGGTCGTGTCGGTGTGCACAGTCATGGAGTCTCCAATTGGGGAGTGTCGAGTAAGAATCGGGGCTACTTCACGGCACCGAGCGTGAGTCCTTCACGCAGCAGCCGGTAGGTGAAGGAGAAAAGAATGAGGATGGGAATGGACGTGATGACACCGAGCGCCATCAGCCCGGGCCAGTTGATGCCGAACGCCGAGACCTGCTGAGCGAGCAAGGCGCTGAGCGGGTAGTTGCCCGGCGACAGGAAGAAGTTGACGGCGTAGAGGAATTCGCCCCAGGAGAGCAGGAAGACGAGGGTGCCGGTCGTGGCCACTCCGTTTCGGGCGATCGGGAGCATGATCGACCAGAACGTCTTCATCACGCTTGCACCGTCGATGGACGCGGCTTCCTCGAGCGCCTCAGGCACAGCCCGAAAGAACGGTCGGAGCAGAAGCGTGGCGAAAGGAATGAGCAGGGCGGTATCGGCGATGATCACGCCGATGTTCTGGTCGAGCAGGCCCCACGCTCCGAAGATCTGGTAGAGCGGGATCACGTTCGCGGTTTGACGGCACCATCTGCAGAACGATCAGCAGCCCGAGTCCGATGGTGGTGAGGCGCGAGTTGACCCGGGCCAGGCCGTAGCCGGCTCGGATGGCGACCAGGAGGGTCAAAGCCGTCGTACCCGCCGCGATGACAAGGGACTGCTGCATCGCCACGAAGAGACCCTGGTTCGAGAGAACCGAGGTGTACGCCTCGAGCGTGGGGGTGAACAGGAACGATGACTGCGACGAGATCACGTCGCTCGGATCCTTGAGCGAGGTCAGGACGATGAAGAGGATCGGCACTGCATAGACGAGGAGGAGCCCCACCCTCAGCGGACCGGCGACGGGCTCGAAGCGCCGCCTCTTCCGTCGCGGCCGGGGAGGAGTCGGCGCGGCCGACGTAGGATCCGCTGCCGGAATCACGATGCTCATGAGTTGGCCTCCTCTGAACGGACGCTGCGCGCGTAGATCACGGCGGAACGAGAACCAGAAGCACGGAGATGACCGCGGTCGCGGCGCCCATGCCGAAGTCGAACCGGACGAACGCCTGCAGGTAGCTGAGGAACGGCAGCGTGTTTGTCGCGACCCCCGGCCCCCCGTAGGTCATGACGAAAATGAAGTCGAATGATCGGAAGGCGTAGACGATGGTGAGGACAGCGAGCGCAAGTGCGTTGGTCGAACGGCGGACGATCATGTGCCGATCTCCTGCCAGCGGGTCGCGCCGTCGATGCGAGCCGCTTCAAAGGTCTCAGCGTGGATCGAGATCCTCCCAGCTTACCCGCGGCTTCGTTGGCGATCTCCGGCGGCCCAGGTCTGGAACGGAACGGTACGGTCCCAGGTGACGGCTTCGCGAGTGAGTGCGCCGGAAGCAGTCCAGGACTGAATGGTCGCGAATGCTTCCTCGAGCGGTGCTGCCTGCGGGTCGTCGTAGGTGAAGCCGAAGCTGGACAGCCATGGGTATGCCTGCCATTCACCCTGGGACTGGGGAAGGCCGGAGAAGCGTGATGCCACCCTTGCCTGCCGCGATCGCGGCGTCGAGCGCCGAGTTCAACTCGTCCATTGTGGTGGGCGGTTCGACACCGACCTCATCGAGGATGTCCTGGTTGTACCAGAGCCCGAGGAGGTTGACGTATCCCTGGGCCGCGTAGACCTCGCCCTCGAGCGAGTGAACGGACCGACTCGGGAAACTCGTCTTTCTCGCCAAAGCTCTCCCACTGCTCGGTCATCGGCGCGAGCGCGCCGCCGAGCGCCAGGGTGGAGGTCTCTGCTCCGTTGAAGACCACGACGTCGGGCCCGGTCTTCGACCCGACAGCCGAGATCAGCTTGGAATTCATCTGGTCGTAGGGAACGAAGACATTGTCGACGGTCACTCCGTCGTCGTTCTTCTCGAAGAGTTCCTTGTAGTCGGTCATGACCTTGACCTCGTTCTCGTCGCTGAAGTAGTGCCACGCCGTGATGGTGTCGCTGTCGCCGGATGATCCGCCCGACGAGCTGGGGGTGCACCCGGTGAGTGCGAGCGCTGCCGAAGCGGCAATTGCCACCCCGACGAACGGGAGGAAGCAGTTGCGGCTGATACGCGGAATTTTCGCTGCCATGTGAGTTCCTTGTCTGGAATCGTCTTTGATTGGAGTAGTGCACGGGTTTGCCACCTTGACGAAACGTTCCGAAAAGGTTTTCGGTGAATCTAGCATTACCTCATCGCTTCCGTCAACCGGTGTATTGTCAAGTCAGCCGAAAGAGTTGGTCGAACGTTTCGTGACAGACGCGAGAGCGCCAACGGCACCGCTCTGGCGGTGCCACAGAGCCAGCAGCCGCGAACACCCCAGGGGCGCACCATGACAATCGCACACACGCCGCCTCCTCGGGCAACCCTTCGCGACGTCGCGAAACTGGCGGAAGTACTCCGTCGCCACCGCATCAAAAGCACTGAATGGCCGGGCTGAAGTCCATCCCGATACACGAGCACGGGTACTCGTCGCCGCCGAGAAGATCTCCTTCACACCGAACGCCCTGGCGCGAGGCCTCCTCGCTGGCCAGACCGGAACGGTCGGCCTCATCGCCGGCGACCTCGACGGCAGATTCTCGCTCCCATCCTGATGGGGGCCGAGGATGCCTTCGGGAAGGGAAAAATGTCGGTGTTCCTCTGCGACGCGAGAGGCGACTCGATCCGCGAGCAATACCATCTGGAGGCGCTCCTGAGCCGCCGCGTCGATGGCCTGATCGTCGTCGGGTCGCGGACGGACCCACGACCGTCGATCGGACGGAACCTGCCGGTCCCTGTCGTGTACGCCTACGGTCCATCGACCGACGAGAACGACCTCTCGCTCATCGTCGACAACGTGGGTGGCGGCGCCGATTCCGCCGAGTTCATGGTGTCTCGAGGCCGCCGGCGTATCGCGCACATCACCGGTGAGTCCGACTATGTGGCCGCGCAAGACCCGCGTCCCGGTATCGAGAAAGCGCTCAGTCGCCACGGCCTCTCGCTCGTGGGCGGTGCGCAGTTCGGCTCGTGGACCGAGCAGTGGGGACGCAACGCGACAGCACGACTGATCGAGAAACATCCGGATGTCGATGGCATCCTCTGCGGAAACGATCAGATCGCCCGCGGCGCGCTCGACACACTGCACGAAGCGGGCTGGGGCGTCCCCTCCCGCGTTTCCGTGATGGGATACGACAACTGGGAAGTCTTCACGACGGGGGCGAGCCCGCACCTCACGAGTGTCGACATGAACCTCGAGGCGCTCAGGGGCTCGTGCTGCACGTCGTCTGTTCGACGCGATCAACGGAGAAGCCAGCCCAGGCATCGAGTCCCTGCCGTGCCGCGTCGTCCCGCGCGAAAGCACGTAGAGGCCCCGCCAGCCAAGCCGACGAGGCCTCCACCAGACAGGTGCTAGCGCTCGATCTTGTCGAGGTGCAGCATCCTGGCGAGGTTCTTGTCGAGTTCATCGTCGCGGAAGACCTTCTTCCAGTCCTCTTTGATGATGGAATCCTTGCCGTAATCCATCGCGATCAGACAGGCGTCGCTGAACGGGTTATCGCCGCGAAGTCCGTTGGCGAGGGCAACCTGGGTGTGGCCGAGCAGGATCGAACGGGCAGCCGGCTCGGGGACGCCCATGGTGTTCACGGCTTCGTCGAGTGCCTCCTTCAGAAGCGCACCGATCATGCAGGCGATGGTCTCGACGAGTGTGGGCTCGAGCTGGGCGAGCTGTTTGATCGTGACCCAGTGCACGTCGACGACGGGTGCGTAGATGGCGCGGACCGTCGCCTCGACGATGGCTTTCTTGGCCGGGTCGTCCGATTCGATGGCGGCGATGGCATCCTGCGGCGCGGCGATCCCGCCAAAAGTATCCGCGTATTCCTCCGGAGTAGTTCGCTGGAGGAAGATCGACGGGTGGCAGGGGTGCGCCACCGCCTGGATGACGTCATCGCGGGTGGTGAGCAGTCCCGCATACGCAGCCGCAGGGTCGAGCGTCAGTACTATGGCACCGGCCTTCAACTGGGGAACGATATCCGCCGTCACCGGCCCGAGGGCGAGGTCAGGAACGGCGAGCACGACGATGTCGGCATCGGCCACAGCATCGGTCGTCTCGGTGAGCTCCCTCCCCGCCGCTCGAACCCGATCCTGGCCGGCGGGTGAATTCTCGCTGTAGAAGACGGTGTGATCCGTCTTCGCGAGATTGTCGGAGACGCGAGTCCCCATCTTCCGCCTGCGCCGATCACGGCGATGGTGGGGGTGAAGTCTGTCAGGGTCATCGGTTTCTCCTCAGGTAGTCCAGGGTGGTAGCCGTCCAGTCAATCTCTGCCCGGACGGTGGTCTCGGGGTCGCCCTGCCACGGCAACCAGTGTTCGACGATTTCGTTGATGCCTCTTGGCGTTGGCCGTACCTTCTCGAGCAGGTGGGGGTAGTCGTGCAAGCCCTCGCCCATCGGGGTACCGCTGTAGGTGAATCCGACCCAACCGTCCTGGCGCGCGAAGGCGAAATCCTTCACGTGGACATTGCGGGCGAGCGCGGCGCATCGTTCGACTGCTTCTTTCGGAAGCTCCAGCCCCGCCACGACATTCGCCGGGTCGAGACAGATACCGAGCTGCTCGCTGCCGACTCCCTCGACGAGGCGGACGAGATCGGTTGTGTGCACCTGCTCGTACGTCTCGAGCGCGAGCGTCACACCTGCGGCCTCGAATGCAGGCATCATCGCGTCGAGCATCTGCGCGGCTTCGTCGAGGCCAGGCCGAGATTCCGGCGTATACAGCATGCTGCGAATGAGCTTCGCGTCGAACAGGTCGGCGAGCCGGAGGAAGTCCGTGAGGTGCGCGCGTTCGATTCCCTTGGTGCCCAGTTCGATCTCGAGCCCGAGCGTACGGGCTTCGCGCGCGGCCGACTCGAGTTCGGTGTGGGACATGGTGAGCAGCGGCGCGTAGTCACAGATCTGAAAAAGCTCCACGTCGAGCTCCCTGGTCCGCTCAAAAGCGCCGATCAGGCTGAGCGGGTTTGGCACGCGCGTCGAATGCTGCCAGAAGAAGGCGTAGGTCCCGAGTCCGATCATGCGCGCACCGTCGAATGGGCGAGATTGGCGGCTTCGTCGAGCACGGATGCCAGAGCGACGGGGTCGTGGGCGAACCGACCGAGAAAGAGACCGTCGACGGCACCGTTCAGTGAGGTCAGCAGCCCGGGACCCGCAGATCCACCGTAGATTACGGAGCTTCCCGTTCGACCGTCGAGCGACGCGATGACGGTGCGCAGACGAGCGCACACCACCCGAATATGTTCAGCGCCTGCGGGCTCAGCCGCGCCGATCGCCCAGATGGGCTCATAGGCAACGACCACCCGTCCGGCCGGAGCATCCGCGAGGGCGAATTCCAGTTGGCTTGCGACATCCTCTGCCGCGACACGCGCCTCGCCACGGACCGACTCCCCGATGCAGAGCACTGGAGTAATCCCGTTTCGTAAGGCCGCGGACGTCTTTGCCGCAACGATCTCCTCAGTTTCACCGAACATTCGTCGTCGTTCAGCGTGGCCGACCTCGACGACGCCGACACCAAGTTCCGCAAGTTCGACACCGCTGACTTCCCCGGTGTATGCGCCCTCGTCCTCCCAGAACAGATCCTGGGCACCGATGATCACCGGTGTGTGCGCGAGGGCACCGACCGCTGCGGGGATTGCAACGAAGCTGGGAATGATGAACAGTTCGACGGCTCCGTTCTGCACGGACTCGTTCTTCCGGGCGAGCCGATCGACCTGATCGAACCACTCAAGGGCGCGGGCGTGCCGGAAATACATCTTCAGGCTCACACCCACGACAACGGGAGGCATCAGCAGCTGCCGGTGGATTCATACGTGTCGAGGACGGCCACTTTCTCGGCACTCGCCGACGTCTCATCGAAGCGGTAAGTGAGCCACTCGCGGACGAGCCGTCGGGCGAGTTCGGCGCCGATGACACGTTGCCCGAGGGCGAGGACCTGGGCGTTGTTCGAGAGAACGAGGCGCTCGACAGAAAAGCTATCGTGGGCGACGGATGCACGGATGCCGCGAACCTTGCCCGCGGCCATGGCGACTCCCATGCCCGTTCCGCAGATCACGAGCCCGCGGTCGGCCTTCCCTGCAGCGACCGTCTCGCCGACCGTGACGCCGACCCGGGGGTAGGGAGTGCGTCCGCCAGCATCCACGCCGACGTCGGTGACGCTCTCGACCAGGTCGCTGGCGAGAAGATCCTTCTTGAGGATCTCTTTGTAGTCGAACCCGGCGTCATCCGACCCGATCACAATACGAAGCTTGTCCATTATTTTTCCTGTTCGTTTTCCGCGAGGACGGTTGTGATGCGCTGCACGATGAGCGCGAGGGAGTGGGCCCCGGCATCCGGTGTTCCGAGGGATTTCTCGGCGTGGGGGCGGGCCCGCCCCATGAGCGGAAGCAAATCGGCCGTTGCTGCGGCGGCGGCGCTGGACACGTCAGCGGCGACCGCCCACGCTGCGGCCAACCGTGCTCCCCCGGCGATTTCGTGCGAGAGCGCATCAGCGAATGGCACGAGTGAGTCGACCATTGTCTTGTCGCCCGGTACCGCACCGAACGTGAGAATCCTGTCTGTCGCCGCCCGTACCCCCGCACTGACGGCGACGGCGGCGGGCGCATCGGTGTTCCCGAGTTCAGTGGCCACCGCGGTGAGCGCTGCACCCCAGAGTGCGCCGGATGTTCCTCCGGCTCGGTCGGACCACGCATCGGCGGCTCGGGTGAGCAAGGTCTCGACTCCGGCGCCGCGGTCGAGGGCGTCATATGCTGCAGCACGTGCAGCGTGCGCCCCGCGCTGCATTCCGATGCCGTGGTCACCGTCTCCGGCGACCGCGTCGATCCGCCCGAGTTCGTCGACGTTTTCGTCGACGACCGAGGCAATCGCGTCAACCACACGAGCGGCAATAACTGCAGCGGCTCGCGACTCGTCGCTCGCCTCCGGAATCTCATCGACGGAATCGATCTGGTCGGCGACCGGCGCCTGCTCGACCCTCGCGACCGATCCCTTGCGGTAGGCGGGTGTGTCAGCGGGTGCACGCCAGAAGCCCTCGAGTTCGTCGTCGAGCCAGAACAAGGTCAGCGAAGTCCCGGCCATGTCGAAGCTCGTCACTAGTTCGCCGACCTCAGGGTCGACGATGGTCACGCCCACATCACTCAGCAGTTCGGCCACCCGTCGGTAGACAACAAAGAGTTCCTCGTACTTGACCGAGCCGAGGCCGTTGAGAATGACTCCGGCCCGCTGCCCGTCGGCCGAAGCGATCCCCTCCGGTAATTCGGCGAGCAGGGTCGAGACAAACAGTTCGGCGAGACCGTTCGCGGTCGGAACGTCCGTTTCGTCAATTCCCGGCTCACCGTGAATTCCGATACCGACACCCATCCGCCCCTCTGGCACCGTGAACAGTGGCGCGTCGGCGCCGGGCAGCGTGCAGCCGGTGAACGCGACACCGAACGAACGAGTGCGCTCATTGGCGAGAGTGGCGACACGCACCACCTCATCGAGGGAGTACCCTGCCTCCGCGGCTGCTGCAGCCGCCTTGAAAACGGTCAGGTCACCAGCGATCCCCCGGCGTTTGTGTTTCTCCGATATTGGGGCACTGGCAACGTCGTCCGTGACGACGACCGTCCGGCAGTCGATGCCCTCGGCGATGAGCCGCTCCTGGGCCTGGTTGAAATGAAGCACATCTCCGGCGTAGTTGCCGTAGCTGAACAGCACGCCCCCACCGAGGTGTGCTGCTGCGCCGACCGCGTGCACCTGCTGTGCAGACGGAGACGCGAAGAGGTTGCCCATCGCCGCACCATGCGCGAGACCCTGCCCGACGAGCCCGCCGAATGCCGGGTAGTGCCCGGAACCGCCGCCAATGACGAGAGCGACCGATCCGGGCGTCGAAACAGTGCTTCGGATGACTCCGCCAGACACTCGGCGCACCTGGTGCGCGTTGGCGGCGACGAAACCGTCGATCATCTCGTCGGCGAACGCGACGGGGTCGTTGAACAAGCGGGTCATGATCTCTGTGCTCCGATGGCTGGGATGTGACGAGTAGGGGAAGCGGAGCGGCAGGAAGCTGCCGCTCCGCCGGTGCTTAGTGCGCCAGTGTTTCGGTGGCGATCGGCTCGACCGGATCGATCGATCCTGGCTTCTTCCGGGCACGCGCGAGCAGAAGCATGATGACCCCTGAGAGGGCCATGAACCCGCCCACGATGAACATGGGGACTTCATATCCGCCGGTGAGGTCGGCAGCTGCCCCCGTGATGTACGGAGCCGAGAAGCCGGCGAGGTTACCAACAGTGTTGATCAGCGCGATACCCGCCGCAGCAGCAGCACCGGTCAGGAACTGAGTCGGCAGGGTCCAGAAGTTCGGCAGCGCGGAGAAGATCGCCATGGCGGTGACGGCGATGATCGCGATGGTCGCAACGGGCGATCCAGCGAACAGAGCGAAGGGGATGCTCAGTGCGCCGACGAAGGCTGGAATCGCGATGTGCCAGGTCTTCAAGCCGCGCTTGGTCGCATCCCGAGCCCAGAAATGCAGCGCGATGGCGGCCGGAATATAAGGGATAGCGGTGATGAGCCCCTTCTGGAAGACATCGAGCTCAGTACCGAACTGGGCTTGGAACCCTTCGATGATGGTCGGGAGGAAGAACCCGAGAGCGTAGAGACCGTAGATGAATCCGAAATAGATGAACGCCAGCGCCCACACGCGCCCGCTCTTGAACGCGTCGCGAATACGGCCGCGCCCGTGTTTCTGCTCGGTGGAGGTACGCTCGTGCTCGAGGGCTGCGGTGAGCCAGACTTTTTCGTCAGCAGTCAGCCACTTCGCGTCGGCAGGGCGATCCTTGAGGTAGAACCAGGCGATGACTCCGATGATGATCGCGGGGATCGCGACTCCGGCGAACATGAAACGCCATCCCTCAAGACCGAACAGCCCGTCCTGCTGAATCAGGATGGCAGCGAGCGGGGCGCCGATCACAGTGGTGAGCGGCTGTGCCAGGTAGAACAGCGCGAGGATCTTCGACCGATGTGCTGCGGGCACCCACAGGCTGAGGAAGAGGATTGCCCCGGGGAAGAATCCGGCCTCGGCGACGCCAAGTAGGAATCGCAGTCCGATGAGCTGTTCAAAGTTCCCGACCCAGGTGAAGAGCAGGGCGACGATTCCCCAGCTGACCATGATGCGGGCGAGCCACTTGCGTGCCCCAAACCGATGCAGCGCGAGGTTTGACGGGACCTCGAGCAGGATGTAGCCAATGAAGAAAACTCCGGACGCAAATCCGAACTGGGCGGCAGACAAAGCGAGATCGTCGTTCATCCCGTTGGGAGCGGCGAACCCGATCGCGGTCCTGTCCAGGTAATTGATGAAGAACATCAGCGCCACGAATGGCACAAGGCGGATGGCAACCTTCTTGATGGCGGATTTTTCGACCGCTGACTGGGGGCGTGGGCCCGGGGTGGTGGATGCCACAGTAACTCCTTCGTTAAGACGGGTGGCGGCACACGCATTCGAGAGGGAACTTCGATGCTCGCCTCAATGAGTATTCGCTTTTCTCTCGATCCTGTCAACCGGTTGACCAAAATAAGTCAACCGGTGGACACGTGACGTCGGTAGGTCTTGTAGCTTGGAGTCATGCCGGCATACCCCAGAGATACTTCATCGGGAATCGCAGCCTCCATCGGTAGCCTTTCCGGAGGTACCCCTGTGTCCGCCGTAGCAAAACGGCTCCTGGAAATCTTCACCAAGGGAGATATTGAACCGGGGACACGCCTCCCCCCTGAGCGCCAGCTCGCGTCGACTCTCGGCGTCGGGCGATCAGCGGTGCGCGAAGCGCTCGCCGCGCTCGAGATCCTCGGCATTCTCGACGTGCGGCCAGGCTCGGGTACCTACCTGCGAGGCGCAACGAGCGAACTCCTCCCGCAGACACTGAGCTGGGGCCTCATGCTCGGCGAGCCGCGAACGGTCGAACTCATCGAGGTGCGTGGCGCGCTCGAGATCTACGCAGCCCGACTCGCCGCATCGCGCATCACGGACGATGCACTCGAACGACTCGGCAAACACCTCGACGATATGCGGAGCAACGCCGACGACCTCGGTGCGTTCGTGGAGGCCGACCTCCAATTCCATTCCGAACTGGCTCGCAGTATCAACAACACGGTGCTTCTCGACCTTCTGCAGAGCATCAGGTCGCTGCTGCGCGTCTGGGTGGACCGGGCTGTGCAACAGCCGGAAGAGGCAGCGGCCGCGATCACCGAGCACACGGCGGTGTATGACGCGATCGCCACGCGTGATCCGGATGCCGCCGCGAGCGCCATGGCCATCCACATGAATACGGCGGGTGCCCGGCTCACAAAGTCGCTGACACCCTGAGACGGGTGTGATCGGCGGGCCCGCTCGTGCGAACCCGCCGATCACTGTGCTTGCGACTTAGCCCTCGAGCGCGAAGCTCGTGTACTTTTCGGCGTTCGCGGCATCGATGACGATGCAGTCGATGGACTGCTTCTCTTCGGTGCCGGTTTCGCCGGTGCGGATGAACTCGTCTGCCTGCTGAACGGCCAGCTGTGAAATGAGCACAGCGGGCTGGAGGCCGGTAGCGACGAGCTTGCCGTCCTTGATCGCCTGGACAGCATCAGGGCTTCCGTCAAAGCCAACGATCTTGATCTTGTCCAGCAGCCCGGCAGCTTCGACGGCCGCAACGGCGCCCAGCGCCATGGTGTCGTTTCCCGCGATGATGCCCTGGACGTCAGAGTCACGCTGAAGCAGGGTCTCCACCTTGGAGAAGGCCTCGTCCTGGCTCCAGTTGGCGGTCTCCTTCGCAGCCTGAGTGAGGTTCGGGTACTGCGAGATGACGCTCGCGAAAGCCTCAGAACGCACGCCGGCATTGGTGTCGGATTCCTTGCCGGTCAGCTCGATGTACTTGCCGCCATCCGGAAGTGCCGCGACGAAAGACTCTGCCACAGCCGCCGCACCCTGCGCGTTGTTTGCCACGATCTGGGCTTTGGCGATGCCGGTCTCGTTGATCTCACGGTCGATGAGGAACACGGGGACACCCGCTTCTTCGGCCTTCTTCACCGGACCGATGGAGGCGTCCGCGCCTGCGTTGTCGAGGATGATCGCCTTTGCGCCCTTGCTGATGGCCGAGTCGATGAGCTCGCTCTGCTTGTTCGGGTCGTCATCGTGGGATGCCACGGAGGTCTCGTAGCCGAGCTTCTCCGCTTCGGCCTTCGCCGCATCCGCTTCAGCCTTGAAGAAGGGATTCTCCAGCGCCGGGGTGATGATGGCAATGAGACCGCCAGCGTCGCCGGAACCTTCGTCTGAGCCGCCGGAGCCCCCTGAGCCGCCGGAGCCGCCAGAGCCGCCAGCGCAGCCGACCAGGCCGGCGATGGCGAATGCTGCGATGGTCGCAGCGAAAATCTGTCGCTTCATGATGTGGATGCCTTTCGTTTTCTTGGTGTGCCACGGTGCGTGCACCGCAGTGGGTGGGAAATGCAGTCAGGAGGTCGTGGCGGGAGTCACGAGGTCGCTGTGATTGCTCGCGGCGAGGGCAGCGTTCTTCGAGCGCTTGATGCGCTGTTGAGCCTGGTCGAGCATGACGGCGAGGATGATGACCGCACCTTTGATCGTGATCTGCCAAAAAGTGGAGACACCGACGATGACAAGGCCATCGCTCAGGAAACCGATGACGAACGCTCCGATGAGCACTCCGCGCACGTTACCGCGTCCTCCCGTGAGGGCTGCGCCTCCGATGACCACCGCCGCAATGGCGTTCAGTTCGAACGATTCGCCCAGCTGCGGTGCCGCGCTCGTCAGTTCGGACGAGATGATCAGCCCGGTTGTCGCCGCGCAGAATCCGCTGACCATGTAGACACGTAATTTCACCCGACGCACGGGTACGCCGGAGAGTTCGGCCGCTCGCTCGTTCCCGCCTGTCGCGTACACCCAGCGACCGAACGGAGTGTTCTTCAGGACAAAGGCGGCCACGAGCGCGAAGACGACCATGACCCAGATTGCGGTTGGAACGCCGAATACGCGGCCTCCGCCGATGATGCCGAATCCGGTATTGCCCAGCGACTCCTCGCCGTTGAGTCGCGGATACGTTGAGCCGTTTGAAATGAGGAGCGCGGCACCGCGAGCGACGTACAACATACCCAGCGTCGCGATGAACGGGGCTACAGCGAACTTCGTCACGAGGAGACCGTTGACGTACCCGACCAGAGTGCCGACCGCCAGGGAGCAGAGAACCACCACCCAGACCGGCGGGTAGATGACTACGCCGAAGAGGTCCAGCTGCCACCCCTGCAACAACACCCCAGCCACCACGCCGGAGAGGCCCACGGTGGAACCGACGGAGAGGTCGATGCCGCCTTTCAGGATGACGAAGAGCATGCCGAGCGCAAGGATCGCGTTGTACGCCACATGCTTGGTCATCGTCAGAAGGTTGTTGAAGGTCAGGAAGGAGTCGGAGAGCAGCGCGAAGATGATGATCAGGACGATCAGGGCGATGAAGGCTCGACCCTCCAGAAGTATCCCGAGGTAGTCGATCTGCCTTTTCTCTGCAGCGGAGTTTCCGCCGTCAGGCCCTCGGCCATTCGTGGACGGGCGCACGCCCGAGGTGGTAGCAGTCACTTTCCAAGTCCGTTCTCTGGTTTCGCAGCTTCAGTTGACTCGCCGGAGGCCACCATGAGGCCTTCACGGTCGGTGGTCTTCGGGTCGAATTCGCCCACGATGCGCCCCTTCGACAGCACGATGACACGATTGGAGACGCCCAAGGCTTCTCCAACTTCGGAGGTCGCGAACAGCACGCCGAGGCCACGCCTGGCCTCGCGCGCCATGAGCCCGAAGATTTCTGCTTTCGCACCGACGTCGATTCCGCGAGAGGGTTCGTCCAGCAGGATGACGTCCGGATTGGTCATCAGGATTTTGGCGATCACGACTTTCTGTTGGTTGCCTCCGGAGAGCGACGTAATGGCGGCCGACGGACCGGAGGTCTTGACCCTGACATCCGCGACGGCCTTGTCGATGCTTGCGCGCTCCCGCTCGTTTGCTGAGCATGAGCCCCTTCACGAACGCCAGGAGGTTGGCCAGGGATGAGTTCTCGCCCACCGACATCGTCTGCACGAGACCGTCACGCTGGCGGTCCTCCGGCACCAGGGCAAGACCGAGGGCGATCCGCTCTGCCACGGATTCGCGGCCGAGGGCACGACCCTTGAGTTCCACCGTCCCCGACTGGATGGGCGTGCGACCTGCGAGGGCTTCGAGGAGCTCAGTCCGCCCCGCGCCCATGAGCCCGTAGAGGCAGACGATCTCTCCGGCCCGGACGTCCAGTGAGAGGCCGTCGATGGCAAGTCGTGCTGGGTTGGACGGGTCGGCGATCACGACGTCCCTCAGCGACAGCACCGGTTCGCCGAACTCGTCGCGGAGATCCGGGGACAGGTCACCGACGTCGCGGCCGACCATATTCGATATCACCCAACCGAGGTCGATCTCGTCGCGATCACCGAGAGCGACGAGATCACCGTCGCGGAACACCACGGCGTGGTCGGCAATCTCCAGAGCTTCTTCGAGATGGTGAGAAATGTAGACGATGGCCACGTTCTCTGCGGTGAGTTCGCGGATCAGCCTGAACAGCACCTCGACTTCGCTCCCGCTGAGGGCTGAGGTCGGTTCGTCCATGATGAGGACCCGGGCTTCGCCCGCGAGTGCACGAGCGATCTCGACGATCTGCTGCTGCCCCAGCCGAAGGTCGCCGACCAGGGTCTTCGGATCGAGATACTCCTCCAGCCGCTCCATGAGACGTACCGTGGTGGCGTTCTCGGTGCCATAGTCGATGAGGACGCCGCCACGAGCCTTCTCTCGCCCCATGTAGATGTTGTCCCGCACGTTGAGATTGGGGGCAAGGCTCAGCTCCTGATGAATGATCGCGATACCGCGGGATGCCGCATCCACCGTGCCGCGGAGCTGTAGCGGCTCCCCATCGAGTTCGAGTGTGCCGGATGTCGGGGTCTCGACGCCGCTGAGAATCTTCATCAGGGTGGACTTGCCGGCGCCATTCTCGCCGAACAGCACGGTGACCGAACCCTTCCGGATCGAGAAATCGACGCCCTTCAGCGCACGCGTGCCGCCGTAGCTCTTCGTGATGCCGATGGCCCGCATCACCACTCCGTCAGAGCCGCTCATTGCGCGATGTCCAAAGACACGGGCACGACGGAGACGAGTGCCGGATTGACGCGGGTGAATGCACCGGTCACCGTGATGGTCTTGCCCGCGATCGATGCGGGGTCGATGTCGGCCAGCACCTGGGTCTTGACGAGCGTGTTGAGCTCAGTGGCCACCTGCTGGAATTCCAGCTGGTTGGTGAAGTCGTTGAACTTCACGGTGCCCGTGGCATCGCGGATGGCGGTGCCGTTGATTGCCGGACCGATTTGCACTTGAACAACGGTCCCCTCGGGTATACCGGCGACCGTGACCGGGAGGATTGACCCGTTCGGAGTCCCGGCTACGCCCTCGAAGGTGACCGGGAAGGAAAAGGCACTCGACGAGCCCGCTGAGTTGCCGAAGTCGGCTTCTTCGGCGCCCCCGGCCAAGTCTGAGAGCAGTGTCGACAAGTCGACCGCGTCGTCGGTGATCTTCGGAACGATGTCCGCGTCGAAGTGTTCGGCCGCGTAGTCGGCAGGCTCGAATGCACCGGCTTGCGACGCTTCCGCAGCCTCGTCGGTCGACAACACCCGGGTGCTGGAGACCGCGGCGCTAACCACCACGAGAGCGAGGACTGCTCCGGCGAGCTTCACTATCAGGCGTCGTCCTGGTGCTGAGAGGGCCATCGACCGCTCCTTTGCGGGTCAGGCACCTCGTCGTGTCGACATGAGGCCGGTAACGACGGGATGCAGTGCGTTCATTCGTTTGTCGAGTTCAACGAGCGTGCTCATCATGGACCCACACGACGGTATTGGTCAACCGGTTTGCCTATTATTGTCGTAATCTGTTCGGAAACGTGATAAATCTGAGGGGCACCCACGGGCGGGCTGGGCCCACACAGGGTGGCACTCAAAGCAATCAAGGGAGATGAATCCGGTGACCGGACGACTGAACGGCAAGACGGCGCTCGTAACGGGATCGGGGTCAGGAATCGGACGATCCGTAGCCGAACGCTTTGCACGGGAGGGAGCAATCGTCGTGGTCACGGATCGCGACATCGACGCTGCCCGCGCAGTCGCTTCGGCGATCCCCACGGCTATCGCTCTCGAACTCGACATCTCCGACGAATCGAGTGTCGAGGCGGCATTCGCCGAGCTCGAAAGCTCCGGCAACGCGCCAGACGTGGTCGTGGCAAACGCCGGAGTGCAACTGTTCGGCCAGGATGCCCCGATCGCCGAGCTTTCCCTCGAGACCTGGCAACGCACCATCGACGTGAACCTCACCGGCACTTTCCTCACCGTCAAGCACGCCGTGCGGGCAATGCTCGGTCGTGGAGGCTCGATCATCCTTACGGGAAGCCCAACCGGGCTGAACGGCGAGGGGAGGGAATTCACCGCGTACAGTTCCTCCAAGGCCGGCATCCATGGCCTGGGCCGCGCAGCAGCTGCCGCATACGCCACCGCCGGCATCCGAGTGAATACGGTGGTGCCCGGATACACCGAGACCCCTCTGGTCGCTGCCATCTCTGGCGATGCGCAGTCGCGTGCCGCCATCGTGTCGCGCATCCCGATGGGACGCGCGGGTCGCCCCGACGACGTCGAGGGAATCATGGTCTACCTCGCGAGTGACGAGTCCTCCTACGCCACTGGCGCGATCTTCCGGGTCGATGGCGGGATGACTTCCCTGTGAGCAGGCCGTGATGACGGAAATCCCGACGGAATGGGTTCCCTACCGCGGTGCTGTCCGTCCGCCGACCGACCTTCTTCTCGAGCGCGAGGTGAACGCAGCGAGGGTCGTTTCGGGCCCGTGGTCGCTGTCGCTGCGCGGTTCCGAATTCGACGACATCATGTACGACGGCGTGCTCGTCGCGCGGAGCATCCGCCTCGTTGTTCGCGATGAGGACTGGGGCACGCTGCCGATGCAGTTGGACAGGAGTGATCAGCCGGCAGACCTGAACCCCACCGACGACCCGCTGGAATTCGTGCTTTCTGGTCGAGCCGGAGCGCACGCCGGCGTCTGTTCGTGGACTCTGTCGTTTTACGCCGACGGATCCGCGCTCCGCGTCCGGGCTCGTGTGGAGGCGACTGCTCCATTCCGCCGCAACCGGCTCGGACTGATCGTCCTACACAGTCCGGAGCTGACCGGTCGCGCGTTGACCGTGCACCACCCCGATGGCTCAGCGACACGGACGACTTTTCCGCACCGCATCTCCCCACACCAGCCGGCCCAGGACATCAGCTCACTGTCATGGCGGAACGGACCGGAGTCGCCCGGCCTCGGTGCCATCGTCGACAGCAGCATCCACTTCCGCGGGGACGTATTCGAGATGGAAGACCAGCGCAACTGGACCGATGCCTCGTTCAAAACCTACTCGACACCGCTGGCCGAACCGTTCCCGGTCGACCTGTCGCCCGGCGACACTGTGGAGCAGAGCGTCGAGCTGCGCTGCGTGTCCTCCGGCGTCATCGGCGGAACCCCAGCCACGGGCACCGCGCCCCAGCTCGCGCGGGTGACCGTCGGATCGGTGGATTCCGCGATCGTGCTGCCCGCTGTGACGACCTCAGTGTCAAGCGGTCCCCGTTCCGGACCGCCGATTCCCGCAGCATTCGGGCCGCTGGTCTGCGAACTCGACGTCGGCCAGGCCTCGTGGCGCGCCATCCTCGATCGTGCCGTGACAGAGTCGGCCGGACGCCCTCTCGACCTGCGGCTGATCCTCGAGCGCAGCGAGGCGGCGGATCCTGTCTGGGACCGGCTGCGTGATGCGAGCGTCGACATCGCCCGGATCGGGGTGTTCCACCGAAGAACGCACCTTTCCGAGCCGGACCTGCTCACCACGGTGCGTCGGCAGCTGGACTCCCGCGGCATCTCGGTAGAACTGGTCGGCGGCACTCGCGCCCATTTCACCGAACTCAACCGGAACTCCTCCCGGCTGACCGCGTGGGATGGTCCACTGTCGTTCAGCATCACGCCCTTCATGCACGATCGCGGCGGGCACCAGCTCGCGGAATCCATCGCCATGCAACGCCTCGTCATCCGCGACGCTCTCGCCATTGCGAGCGGTCGGCCGCTCCACGTCGGACCGATCACGCTGGGTGCCCGGTTCAACGCGGTAGCAACATCAGCTCCTCGCTCTCCGGGATCCGACACCCTCGACGAAGGGTTCGGCGCGGAGCTTGTCGCCGGCGCGACCGACCCCCGGCAGGGTGCGCCCTCCCTGGGCGCATGGGTGCTCGCGAGCGTCCAGGCGCTTGCCGTCGCCGGCGTGGCGTCATTGTCGTATTTCGAGGCGTTCGGAGCTCGTGGCGTGATCGATTCCTCTGGTCGCCCGACCGCTGCAGCTCCCGTTCTCGAATGGGTCGCCGAGCTCGCGGGCAACGCCGTCGCCCCACTCAACGCGGACCACCCGGCAATCGTCGGCCTCGCAGTGGGCACGGACCCTGCCTCTGCGATCGGCGGCGAGAGGGTGGTCCTCGTGGGAAATATGGGCGATTCCCCGCTGACAGTGATGATCGACGGCGTCGATGATTTCACGATTGAGGCCGGTGCTGTCAGCCGAATCACCGTGCGTGCGCCATGAGCGACCGTGGTGGGCGCAGGGCTACTCTGCGCGCGCGATCATCGAGCGCCGCTTTCTTCCTCGACGTCGAGCAGCTCGAGCAACTGCGAGGCGATGCTGGTCGCCTGGCGGGAGGTGCCACTGATCGCCGACACATCCCAGCTGCGCGCTCCGTCCCTGGGCAACTGGACGACCGTCAGCCCCTCCGCCTCGCGCTTTCGCGCGACAGGCGCCGGCACCATCGCAATTCCCAGGCCTCGGTGCAGCAGGTCGAGCATCGTGTGAATGTCATTGACAGTGCAGCGAACCTGGCGACGAACGTTGTTCGCCGCACACGAAGCATCGTTGATCCCGCGCACCCCCCACGATTCGTCGAAGTCGATGAACCTCTCGTTGTCGAGATCCTCCCAGCTCACGCGGGCCTTCGTCGCGAGCGGATGCCCCGGAGGGCACAGCAGGACGATCGATTCGCGCGCGATCGCCAGTCGAGGAAGGGCGCCGAGGTGCTCTGATGTCGCCACGAAGGCCACATCGATCTCGTCGGCTCGCACCTGCGCCAGGAGGTGCTGGGACCCGGCCTGCGTGAACTCGACGCTGACCTGGGGGTGGCGTCGGTGAAAACGCTCCACGAGCGAGGGGACATCGACGACCCCCAGGCACTGTTCGGAGCCGACCCGCAGAGTGCCAGACAGCTTCTGGGTCGCCCGCACGACCGCATCCCGGCCGTCGAGAGCCTGGCTGAGCATCGCTCGCGCATGCGGCAGAAGCGCGAGCCCGGCCTCGGTCGGATCCACGCGGCGGGTGGTTCTGTGAAAGAGGGGCGTGCCAAGCTCGTCCTCCAGCGCGCGAATCGCCGCGGACAGACCCGACTGGGAAACGTTGGTGATCGCTGCCGCTCGCGTGAACTGCTGCTCCTCGGCGAGGGTGACGAAGTACTCCATCTGTCGCAGGTCCATTGAGAACTCGACCTTCTGAATAGCATAAGAATCAGGTGTTGGACTTCTAACCTAGCCGATCCTAGTGTCGTTCAGGCAGCTATTTCCGGCTGCGACAACACAGACGAACGCTCGCGAGGAACCATGCAGCAACGCCGAATCGGCTCCAGGACCGTCAGCGCCATCGGACTCGGCGGCATGCCGATGTCGATCGAAGGCCGCCCGGAAGCCCCCCAGTCCATCGCCACCATCCACGCTGCCCTGGATGCCGGCATCACGCTCATCGATACCGCTGATTCCTATCACCTGCACGCAGGAGAGGTCGGCCACAACGAGTCGCTGATCGCCGAGGCCCTCAGCGCCTACGCCGGCGACACCTCCGACGTGCTCGTCGCGACGAAGGGCGGCCACCTCCGCCCGGGCGACGGGAGCTGGACCCAGGACGGCAGCCCCGAGCACATCCGCGCGGCCGCGAAAGCGTCGGCATCACGACTCAACGTTGACGCGATCGACCTCTACTACTACCACCGCCCCGACCCGGCTGTTCCATACGAGGACGGCATCGGAGCCCTCCGCGACCTGCTCGATGCCGGGGTCATCGAACTCGCCGGAATCTCGAACGCCACCGTTGCCCAGATCGACCTCGCCCGTGACATCCTCGGGGATCGCCTCGTGGCCGTGCAGAACCAGTTCTCGCCCGCCTTCCTCAGCAGCCTCGACGAACTGAAGCACTGCGCCGACCTCGGCATCGCGTTTTTGCCCTGGAGCCCCCTGGGTGGAATCTCCAAAGCCGGCTCGCTGGGTTCCCACCGAGCATTCCAGGAGGTTGCGGATGCTCATGAGGTGTCGCCACAGCAGGTGGCGCTCGCGTGGCAGCTGGCCCTGTCGCCCGGAGTGATCCCCATCCCTGGCTCGTCTCGTCCGGCGAGCATCGAGGACTCGGCGAGAGCTGTCGACCTCGACCTGACGGACGACGAACTCGCCACCCTGAACACTTCCAACGCGGACATCAACGCGTGATCGACCGAACCGGAGGCCTGGCCTCTTCGAAAGGAACCACCGTGAAAACTTTCACCCTGCCGAACACCGAGATCGTCGCACCCAACGTCATCCTCGGGCTGATGCGCATCGCCGACAAGACGGATGATGAGGTTCGCGAGCTCATTCGGACGGCCCGTGACGCCGGCATCGACTTCCTGGACCACGCTGACGTCTACGGGAACGACCTGCACGGCTGCGAGCGACGATTCGCCGAAGCGATGAAGCTCAGCCCGTCGGAGCGAGACGAGCTGACGATCCAGACCAAGACGGGAATCGTGGGCGACGGCCCGTACTTCGACTTCTCCTACGATCACATCATCGAATCGGTCAACGGGTCGCTCGACGCCCTGCAGACCGACCGGATCGACATCCTGCTCCTGCACCGTCCGGACGCCCTCGTCGAACCGGAAGAGGTCGCCCGAGCGTTCGACGAGCTCGAGGGCTCGGGAAAAGTGCGGGCTTTCGGCGTCTCGAACCACACCCCGCGTCAGATCGATCTGCTGAAGCGCCACGTCCGGCAGCCGATCGTGGCGAACCAGCTGCAGCTCTCGATCACGCACTCGCCGATCATCGCCCAGGGCGTCGCAGCCAACATGCTCGCCGAGAAGCAGTCGGTGACCCTCGACGGTGGAGGCATCGTCGACTACTGCCGCCTGAACGACATCACGGTGCAGGCATGGTCGCCGTTCCAGGCCGGCTTCTTCACCGGGGTCTTCCTCGGATCGGACGAGTACCCGGAGCTCAACGCCGCCATCGATCGCCTGGCAGCGAAGTACGACGTGCCGCCGATCGCGATCGCGACCGCCTGGATCACCCGCCACCCCGCTCAGATGCAGGTCGTGCTGGGAACGACGAGCCCCGAGCGCGTCGCGGGCGCAGCGCTCGGCTCCGACCTTCCGCTGACCCACGCCGAATGGTACGACCTGTTCCGCGCAGCGGGCCACATCGTCCCGTAGCCGACCAACAGTTCCGCCCCCTGCCCGATCGTCGATCGGACAGGGGGCGTTTCTGCTGCTCGCCGTGATCAGCAAGAGCGTGTTCTGCGGCGTGTCAGGCGATTCCTCCGCCGTCGACGACGAGGGCGGTTCCGGTCACGTAGGACGATTCGTCGCTGGCGAGCCAGACGACCGCGGCAGCGACCTCGCGAGGCTCACCCATCCGGCCGATCGGACGATCAGCGGCCTCGGCCAGGAATGACGCGTCGTCCTGCGCGAGCTGACGGGCCTCTTCGCGCAGCATCCCGGTGTTGACGTCGCCCGGGTTCACCGAGTTGACCCGGATGCCCTGCGGGCCGTGGTCGATGGCGAGCGCGCGGGTCATGTTGACGACGGCGCCCTTGGAGGCGCAGTACGAGATCGCCTTGCCGCCGCCCTTGAGTCCCCAGCCCGACCCGGTGTTGACGATCGCGCCCCCGCCGTTCGCGGCCATGATCGGCACCACGTGCTTGCACATCAGGAAGATGGAGCGCACGTTGACGCCGAAGACCTGGTCCCACTCGTCGACCGTCGTTTCGACGGCGGTGGTTCGGCGGATGATTCCAGCGTTGTTGAAGACGACGTCGACTCCCCCGAATGCGTCGACGGTCTCGGCGAGGATGCGTTCGATGTCGGCCTCGCTCGACACGTCGGCGGCGATGGCGATCGCGGTGCCTCCGGCAGCGGTGATCTCGGCGGCGACCTCTGCCGCGGCATCCGCGTCGCAGGTCGACGACGGCAACTTTGGCACCCTCGGCGGCGAACGCCAGTGCGGTCGCGCGGCCGATTCCGCCGGCTCCTCCGGTGACGATGGCGTTCTTGTTTTCTAGACGCATGAGTGCGCTCCTTCGTTTTCTGGTGCGTGGACAGGGTAGACGCTGGTGCGCCCGACCCCGGTGATGACAGGGACATACCCGCTGAGAGTCCGATCGAGATCGCGATCTCCTGTGTCAACGAGCAGCGGCCGCCCGCCGAGTGCGGTGAGTTTCGATTCGGTGGCGACGACGCAGAGCGGATCGGGGCCGAGAGCGCGAAGAACCGCGGACGAGAGTTGCTGGTTTCCGCGCCCGAGGAGAAAACCCTGCCCCCCGATCACGGTGACCATCGCCTGTGCCGGGTCTGCTGCCGAGCCCTCCGCGAGGAGCTCGAGCAGTTCCCGTTCGGATGCGTCGACCAGTTCGATCTGTCCGTCGCGGACGACATCCACTCCGAGCGGGGTCTTGTCGAGACCGAGCTGGCGGGCCACCTCCCTGGTCGTGCCGCCCGGGCCCAGAAGGTACCGGGTTCCGGGTCGCATGGCCGCGATCGCTCCGGCCGCCGCGAGGCGGACCCCCGCTGCTTCTGATGCCGGGGTCGCGCTCTTCCGCGCCTGCGTCCGCCCGCTCATGAACGGCACGGACACCAGCGCGAACAAGGTCGGGTCGACGCGACCGGCCCGGATCGCCTGCTCGTCGACGTCGAGCACCTCGCGGTCCTCCAGCGGAACCGCAGACTCGATCCAGCGGGCGGCGAGCGCCCCAGCAGCGGACGGGCTCACCGCGAAGCATCCGGAGTACATCTTCACTCCCGCAGGCACGCCGAGCACGGGCAGCGCGAGCAGGCAGCCCGGTCGCGATATCGCGGGCCGTACCGTCGCCCCCGATGAAGAGCACCAGGGTCGCTCCGGCCTCCGCAATCGCTGTGACGGCGGATGTCGTATCCGCCCCGGTCGACGGGGTGCCGCCGGTGTACACGACAGTCGGCGTGAGACCGGCGGCAGCGACGGCATCCGCTCCCATCGCGCCGGCCGCTGTGACGATTCGTGCTGCCGGGAACGCCCGGGCGATCGCCGACAGGGCAGTCGCCGCGCGGTCAGCACTCCGCGAGCGCGAGCCACGCTCGAGCGCGGCCGCCTGAACGTCGGGGCCGTCGCTGCCCTTCAGCCCGGCCGGCCCGCCGACGCCGGCGACCGGATTGATCACCAGCCCGACGAGCCGAGTGGCGGTCGCGTCGACGGTCACTGTCGGCTGAAGTACTTGCGCTGGTAGGCACGCCAGGTGATCGCCCACCGTTCGGGATCGTCCAGGTCGTCGTGGTGGGTGTGGTGCACCGTCTGGTTGTGCGGGGCCGACCGCACGACGTCGGGTGTCTCCCGAGCCTCCCGTGCGACCTCCGCAAGCACGTCCGCGTATTCGTCCAGTTCCGCCATCGAGTAGGACTCGGTCGGCTCGAGGGTGAATGGCTGCGGCACCACGTAGGGGTGGTGGCTGGTCCAGTAGTGCATCCCGAAGTCGGCCGCGCGCACGCCGATCTCCTCCGACGTGATGCCGGTGTCCTCGAAAAGCTCCTGCCAGGAGTACCGCACCTGCTCGATCCGGCGGCGGCCGACCGCGTAGGGCGCAGAAGCACCCGGGATCTCGAGAATCCGCTTCATCAGGTAGTTGTTGTTCAGCACAGCGATCTCGGCGACCGCCTTGATCCCCTCGGGCCCGAGGGCGAGGATCCAGGCGTAGGCGCGAACCAGGTTCGGAGCCACGCCGTAGAACGGAGCGACCTTACCGATCGACTGCGGTCGGTCGGAGTCCAGCACGAACCGGTCGCCGACGCGTTCGATGACCGGACCGGGGAGGAACGGTGCCAGAGCCTCCGAGACGGCGTTGGCGCCAGCGCCGGGGCCGCCCGAACCGTGCGGCGTGCCGAACGTCTTGTGCAGGTTGAAGTGGCACACGTCGAAACCGGCATCGCGCGCCCGGGTGATGCCGAGGATGCCGTTGGCGTTCGCCTGGTCGTAGGAGGCGAGGGCTCCGACAGAGTGCGCCAGGTCCACCCATTCCCGGACGCGAGGGTTGAAGATTCCGGTGTCTTCGGGGTTGGTGATCATGATCGCGGCGGTCCGCGGCCCGACGACAGCGCGCAGCGCCTCCGCGTCCGGGTATCCGTCTGCGTCCGGATGCAGGGTGATGATCTTGTATCCGGCAGCCTTCGCCGCTGCGGCGTTGGACGGGTGGCTGAAGATCGTGGTGATGACCTCATCCCGCGTCTCGGCCTCGCCGCGCGACTCGTGGTACGCGCGGATCATGGCGATGTTCGTCCAGATCGCGGTGGAGCCACCGCTGGTGTGCAGCGACACCCGGTGCATTCCGGAGATCTCCGCGACGGCGCGTTCCAGGTTCCAGATGATCTCGAGAATGCCCTGGACGTCGTCGGTGTGCTGCAGCGGGTGCAGGTCGGTGAGCTTCGGGGTGCTGATCAACGCCTCGTTGACCTTCGGCGCGTACTTCATCGTGCACGTGCCCTGCCCGACGTCGATGTTGAAGTCGGCCCCGAGGTTCTCCTGGCTAAGCCTGAGGTAGTGGCGGAGGACCCGCATCTGTCCCATTTCGGGCAGCGCCGGCTGCTTCTCTCGCCGAAGGCCGGCCGGCAGCGTGCCGAGCACGTCTCCGACGGCCTCACGCACGCCGGGCTCAGCGCGGGACACGAGAACGCCACGCTCGCCGGGGGTCGACGACTCGAAGATGATGGGTTCGTCCCAGCGCGCCTGGTGGAAGCGACGGATCGCGGGTTTTGGTGCGATGGGGAGGCTCATGCGCTCTTCTCCTCGGTGTGGCTGACGGACGAGTTGTTCTGGGTGGACGTCGAAGCGAGAGCCGCTTCCACGGCATCCGCCAACCGGTCGATGTCGTTCTGGGTTGTTTTTTCGGTGACGCAGACGAGGAGCTCGTACTCGCCGACGACGACGCCGGGCTCGATTCCTTCTGCGCGGAGGCTCTCGACGATCGAGTGGCCGGTGACGGATGCTCCGCTGAGGTCGATGACGAACTCACGGAGGTGCAGCGCCGAGTCGGTCAGCGCGACCCCGGCGATGGACGGAGAGCTTCTTCTGCGCGTAGCGTCGTGCTGAGCAGGAGTGTCTCGCCGAGGTCGGCCATTCCCTGCGGGCCCATCAGGGCGAGATACACGCCGGCGGCGATACCCCACAGCGCGGCAGCGGTGCCGACCCATTCCTTTCCGTCTTCCCGGTGCGCGAACGACGTGCGGTCGTAGGCGACGTCACCGAATCCGATCTCGCCAGGGACATCCGTCGTCGCCAGTCCGAACAGGCGTGAGGGCATCTCCATCACGAAAGCGCGGGTCGTCGTGCACGGCGATGAATCCGCCGTGCGCTCCGCCGAACCACTGGTGCAGGCCCAGGGACTGGATGTCGCCGCAGACGATGTCAGCGCCCTGGTCGGCGGGCGGGGTGAGCACGCCGTAGCCCATCGGGTCGGTGCCGACGACGAGCACAGCGCCGACCGCGTGGGCGAGCGTCGGCGAGACGCTGGACCGCCGTCTCGACCGCACCCGAGTAGCTGGGGGTCTCGATCCAGATCGCCGCGGTGTCTTCGGTGACGAGCGCCGCGATCGCGTCGACGTTCGCTGTGCCGTTGGCCGTGGGCACGAAGACCAGGTCGAGGTTGGGGCGGATGAAGTCGTGGACCCGGGAGAGCTTGTCGGGCAGGACGTCGCTCGCGACGATGACGCCGCGGCGGCCCGTCATCCGGCCGGCCATCGACAGTGCTGTTGCCGTGGCCTGGAATCCGTCGTAGGTCGGCACGTTGACGACGTCCATCTCGAGCAGTTCGGCCATCAGCGACTGGTATTCGAACAGGGCCTGGAATCGGCCGTGGTCTTCGTACGGCTCTCCGGCGTACGCGGTGAGGAACTCGCTGCGACGGATGACCTCGTCGACGACGGCGGGCACGAAGTGGTTGTACGTGCCTGCACCGAGAAAGCTCAGACGCTGACGGGTCGAGACGTTGCGGTCGAGGATGCCTTCGACGTGACGGACGAGATCCTGCTCGGCGACGAGCGGCGCCGGCAGGTCGAGAAGACGGGTGAGCCGGAGGTCCGCAGGAATATCCGCGTAGAACTCGTCGACGGACTCCGCACCGACAGCCTCGAGCATCGCCGCTTTGATCTCCGGTGCTGAGTTCGGCAGGTAAGGGTGGACGAACGGTTGTGTCATGGACTAAACCTCGATGTTTCTGGATGGGATGGTGACGGTCAGAAGGTCGCTCGCTGGGCTGGTGGGATGGCTGAGAACGGCGGCACCAAGGCCGGGCAGGTCGATTGCTCCTGTCGCTTCGGTGTCGGTGAGCAGGTTCCACGCTCGTGCGGGCACGGTCACGGATGCTCCGGTCGTTCCGTGGTTGAGGATGAACGTGTAGTCGGTGCTGCCGTCGGTTCGGGTGACGATCTCGACATCACGATTGGCCGAGGGGCGGGCGGGAAGGCCGGCGGTCGTCAGCACCTGCCGGAGGACGGCTCTCAGGGAGTTGTCGTCCAACGCCGCGCTCACGTACCAGGCGGATCCGTGGCCGCGGCGGTTCCGCACGATCGCGGCGCGTCCGTCGAGCTCGCCGTCCTCATAGCGTGCCGTGACTTCGGCGGCCGGGGCCGCTTCGATCCATTCGGTCCAGACGCGGGCCCTGAGCGGCAGGGATGGATCAGCATCGGCGTCGGCGTGATCGATCGCTCCTCACCGTCGGCGAGCGGCCACTGCTCATCGACCTCGACACCGAGCAGGTCGCGGAGCGGACCGGGCGCTCCGCCGTCGTGCACCTTCTCGGTCGGGTCGACGACGCCGCGAGAACGGGCCGACGACCAGGTGTCCGCCGCTCTCGACGAACGCGCGTGAGCGCAGCGGCCTGCTCGTCGGCTCGACGATGTAGAGGTTCGGGCACGACGACCACGTCGTAGCTGTCGAACGGGCCCAGTGGCGCGCACGACATCGACCGGCTGGCCGAGCGCGTACAGCGCGCCGATGCCAGGCGCGGGCCTGCTCGCGCCCAGTCGCAGCCGCTGCGACGGCAGCGACTCGACGCGCGCTGAGCCCCACCAGGAGTCCCAGTCGACGACGAGGGCGACGCGCGAGCGCACCCGCGTGCCGCGCGACCGGCTCGAGGAGCTTGCAGCTCGAGCGCCGAGCGCCTTGGTCTCCTGGAAGGTGCGCGACCGCTCGCCACGGTGGCCGAGCATCGACGAGTGGAACTTCTCCTGGCCGTACTTGGCCTGGCGCCACTGGAAGAACATCACGGCATCCGACCCGTGGGCGACCGCCTGCAGGCTCTCGACGCGCATCTTGCCCGGGGCCTTCGGCACGTTGACGTCGCGCCAGCTCGTCGCGCTTGCCGACGACTCGAGCAGCAGCCACGGCTGCCCGCCCTTGAGCGAGCGCATCAGGCCGTAGTTGAGCGCGGCGCCGACGTGGGCGAGGTCGGATCGGCGGGCTCGGGGTAGGCGTCATCGGTGACGACGTCCTCCACCGCCGCGAAGTCCCAGTAGTCCAGGTCGCGGAACATGCTCATGAAGTTCGTGGTGACCGCGATGTCGGGGGTGACCTCGCGGAGCACGTCGATCTCGACCTGGAACAGCTCGAGCAGCGCGTCGGACGAGAACCGCTCGAAGTCGAGCAGCTGGGTCGGGTTGATCGGACCCGGTCGCCGTGCGCGGAGGTCTCGATGTGCGTCCCACGAGGTGTAGCGCTGGCCCCACACGTTGACGCCCCAGGCCTCGTTGAGCCCGTCGAGGTCGCCGTAGCGGTCCTCGCAGCCAGCGGCGGAAGTGCCGGGCGGACTCGGGGCACCAGCAGCGGGAGACGTGGTCGCCGTACTCGTTCGAGATGTGCCACAGCGCGAGCGCCGGGTGGTCGCCGTAGCGCTCGGCCATCGCGCGCGGCCATGCGTGCGACGTTCTCCCGCCAGATCGGCGAGCGAGCTCGGGCAGTAGGTCTGGCGGGAGCCGAATTCGAGTCGGTGGCCGTCGGCATCCCGCGGCGCCATCTCGGGGTGCGGCGCGCAGCAGCCACGACGGCGGGGTCGCGGTGGCGGTGGCGAGGTCGATCGCGATGCCGGCGTCCCAGAGGAGGTCGATGATGCGGTCGAGCCAGGCCCAGTCGTAGACGCCCGGCGTCCGGCTCGAGCTGCGGCCAGCTGAAGATCGGCAGGCTGACACGAGGTTCACGCCGGCCTCGCGCATCAGCCGGATGTCCTCGTGCCAGGTGTCCTCCGACCACTGGTCGGGGTTGTAGTCGCCGCCGTAGGCGAGCGCGTCGAGCCGGATCGGTGGCGCGGCGGATGTCGTGCGCCATCGGTCTCCTCTCTGAGTCCGTCTGTGGTGCGGGCGGAGCTGCTGGCACATTCGCAACCTGCACATTGTATTCTGTATACACACACTAGGACCCGTCCGGATGGGCGTCAACCCATAGGCTGGCCGACAGGCGGCGGAGAGTCGGGAGACGACATGGCGATCGAACGCAAGAACCTGCGCTCGCAGGTGCGCGAGGAGCTGCTCGCGCGGATGCGCTCCGGCGCTCGTCCAGCCCGGCGAGGGCATCAACGAGGTGCAGCTGGCCGCCGAACTCGGCGTCAGTCGCACTCCCCTGCGCGAGGCGCTCATCGCCCTCGAGAGCGAGGGACAGATCGAGAGCGAGAACGGCAAGGGATTCCGTTTCGTGCCGCTGTCTGCGCGCCGAGTTCGAAGATCTCGCGACCGGTCATGGCCACCCTCGAGGGCCTCGCCGCTCGAGCTCAGCCCGCTCGAGCGATCCGCGATCTCGGGAGCCGCACTCGGCGCGTCTGGCCGACGACTTCGACCAGGAGGTCGTCGAGCACGGGCTCGTGATCTCCAAGGACGACGAGTGGCACGCGCTCATGCTCTCGGCCTGCCCGAACTCGCGACTCGCTCGATCTCATCGAGAGCGTGCGCGAGCTCGTTCCACCGGTACGAGTCGCTGCTGGTCCCCGACGACGTCATGGTCGAGCGCGTCGCCGCCGAGCACGCCGACATCGCGCGGCGCCTCGCCGACGGCGACATCCCGCGGCGCAGACGGCACTCCGGTCGAACTGGATCCAGGGCGCCAAACGCATCCTCGCGAACGCCAGCATCTCGTACCTCACACCGTAGACGGCGCTCAGCCCTTGACCGCGCCACCCAGCAGCCCGGCGATGAACTGGCGCTGGAAGATGAGGAAGAGGATGAGCAGCGGCAGAGTCGCGATGAGCGACCCGAGCATCAGGCCGGAATAGTCGACCCGCGACAGCCCGATCATCGTGTTGAGGGCGACCGGAACGGTGTAATTGTCCTCGGTGTTCAGCATCAGCAACGGCCAGATGAACGAGTTCCACTGGGTCATGAAGGTGTAGATGATCAGGGCGGCGATCTGCGGCCGCGCCACCGGCAGGACGATCCGATAGAACGTCCGCATCTCGCTGGCCCCGTCGATTCGAGCCGATTCGATCAGCGAATCCGGGAAGTCGAGAAACGACTGCCGCATGAGGAAAATCCCGAAGGCGTTGGCAAGGAATGGAACGATGACGGCCTGGTAGGTGTCGATCCAGCCCAGGCTTGCCATGATCTGGAACAGCGGAACCAGCAGAACCTGCATGGGGATCATCATCGTGACGAGGATCAGTCCGAGAACGATCCCGCGACCGCGGAACCGGAATTTCGCCAGGCCGTAGCCGGCCATGACACTGATCATCGAGCTGAACGCCGTGTACACGATGGCGAGGCCGAGACTGTTGACCATGACGCGGCCGAAGTTGGTCTCCTCCTGCAGCCGGGCGAGGTTCTCCATCAGCTCACCGCCCGGAAGGATCGGCAGGGGCGTTGCGAACAACGCTGACGTCTGGTGCGTCGAGGCGATGACCATCCAGAGGAAGGGAATCAGGCTGACGATGCTGCCGAACGCGAGGAGCGCATAAACGGGCAGGTGGCGGATGGCGGCCACGCCGCTGCGTCGCCGAGGCATCCGCTTCGCCCGGGGGGTCGGGGGCGTCGTGATCGGGCGATCCGTCTCGAGCAGGCGGGTCATGGCTTCTCCCTGGTGACACGGAATTGGATGATCGCGATGATGCCCGTGAGGATCACCAGGAGCCACGCGATCGCGGAGGCGTATCCGAAGTCGAACTGCCGGAAGCCGACCTGGTAGAGGTAGAGCACCGGTGTCAGCGTTGCGTTGCTCGGCCCACCTCCGGTGAGGATGAAGTTCTCGTCGAACAGTTGCAGGGCGCCGATGGTGGAGGTGACACCCGTGAAGAGCAGGACCGGTCGCAGCTGCGGAACCACGATCCTGCTGAAGATCGCCCAACGCCCGGCGCCGTCGAGCCGGGCCGCCTCGTAGAGCTCCTCGGGGATGGCCTGCAGGCCGGCGAGGATGATGACCATGTTGTAGCCGGTCCAGCGCCACGTGATCGACGCGATCAGCGCTACCCGCGCCCACGTCTCGTTGTTCAGCCAGTCGATGGGAGCGATGCCGATCACTCCGATGATCTGGTTCACCGCACCACCGTCGGTGGCGAGCATGACGCGGAATACAACGGAGTACGCCACCAAAGTCGTCACGGCGGGGAGAAAGTGCAGCACACGGAAGCCGGTGCGGAATCTCAGCCAGCTCTGGTTGAGCATGTACGCGAGCCCGACGGACAGGGCCATCATCAGCGGCACCTGCACGAGAAGCAGGATGCCGGCCGTGCCCAGGCTTTTGGCGATCAGCGGGTCAGAGAAGAGCCGCATGTACTGGTCGAAGCCGACGAACGTCGTCACGCCACCGCTGGTCGCAAAGAAGCTCTGCCAGAGCGACGACACCAGCGGGTACGCGAAGAACAGGCTGAACAGCACGACCGCGGGGAGCACGAAGTACATCCCCGGGCGCTGCAGCCGCCGCCCGAGCGTCCGCGGACGCTGCCCGGACGTCGTGCGCGTCCGGGCAGTCAGGTGTGCGGTCACGTCAGTTCGCGATTTCGCGACCGGTGGCGGTCGCGATCTCGTCGGCGGCATCCTCGAGGGTTGCCTTCGGATCTGCACCGTTGATGACGGATGCCACAACAGCGTTCGCCACGATCCCGAGCGCTTTCGCGTTGTCGCTGGTGTACGTCACCGACGGGATCTGTGCGGTCTGCTCAGCGAAGAGCTCGTAGACCTTCTGGCCGGAGAAGTAGGGCTCCTCCTGCTGGAAGTAGCTGTCCTGCAGTGCCGGAAGGTAGGACGGGAAGAGCCCTTCCTCCTGCATCATGGAGACCTGGTTGTCCGGGTCGGCCAGCGCGTAGGCGAGGAACGACGCCGCAAGGTCAGGGTTCTTCGCCTGGGCAGGGATCGCGAGGTTGGAGCCACCGTTGTTCGAGGTGCGGGCGTCGCTGTCGCCGAAGGCAGGAAGCTGCGTGACACCGAACTTGCCGGAGAGTTCCGCCATCTCGGCGGTCAGGGTACCGATCCACCAGACCGCTTCGGGGTGCACGGCTGAGTCGCCGGCCTTCGTTGCGGTCACGCGACCATCCCAGCCCTTGACGTTCTTGATCAGGCCCTTGTCGTTCATGGTCTTGAGCAGGGTGAGCGCTTCGACCGATGCCGGTGAGGCGATCGCGATGTCGCCGTTCTCATCGAAAAGTCCTTGGCCAGCCTGCTGGAGGAGCATGGTGAATGTGGCCCCGCTGGAGACATCGATGGACATGAGCGTGTGCCCGGTCTCGGCCTTGATCTCCTCGCCCGCGGCGACGAGGTCATCCCAGGTGTCGAGCGATGCTGGGTCGACGCCTGCCTCGGCGAAGTAGTCCGAGCGATAAAACAGTCCGACCGTTCCTGAATCCCAGGGAGCAGCGATCAGGTCGCCATCGGCGTTGCTCCCCGCTGACCACTTGGACGGGTCGAACTGCGCTTCGTCGTCGCCGAGGATCGGCGTCAGGCTCGTGAACCCGTTCGGAAATTCGGTGATGTAGCCCGGTGCGCGGTCGGTTTCGATGGTGACCAGGTCGGGAAGCCCGCTGCCGGCCTGCAGACCGACGGAGAGCTTGTCGTAGGCGTTGTCGTAGCCGACGTCGACGACGTTGACCGTCGTCTCCGGGTGGCTCTCCTGGTAGCTCTCGGCGAGCCGCTTCAGCCCAGCGGCCGCGTTGTCCCACGACCAGACGGTGATTTCACCGGTTGCTTCTGCCTTCGGATCAAGGGACGCGGCGGGCTGGTTCGCCGCTCCACCCGCGCATCCCGAAACGACAAGGAGGACGGCGAGCCCGAGGGCAGGCGGCAGCATCCTGGAAATGTTCATGTGAAACCTCTTCTTTGCGGTGTTCAGAATACTGTATACAGTACACGGGTATGGAGATGGGTATGGGGATGGAGGTCGGTCAAATCGCGACCGGTGCGGTCAGTCAGATAGGGAGACGGCGAGATCGACGAAGAGCGCGGCCGACCAGCCGAACGACGTCGTAGCCGTTGCCGCACGTTCACCGGTGACCGGGTTGAAGTATTCGTGCGGGCCGCGCCCGTGCTTCACGAGCTCAACCGTCTGCTCGGCGAGCCGTCGCGCTTCGTCGGTGAACCCGGATGCCGTGAGGCCCTCGACGAGCAACGCGTTGATGTTGATCCAGATGGGGCCGCGCCACATCCGTTCCGTGGAGAAATCCGGATCCTCGACCGCAACGGTCGGCACGGACCACGCCGTCTTGAACTGTGCCGGATCCTCGAGGGCGGCACGGAGCGCGGAGGCGACCGGCGCCGGAAGGTCACCGACCAGGAGTGGCAAGAGGCTGACCGCGGAGTAGGACGCCAGGGGCCGACCTGCAGCCTGGGCGTTGAAGCGGTCGGTATTCCCGTTCCACATCTCCAGGAGGCGCGCCCGCGTGGAGTCCGCGCGATCGGTGAACTGTCGAGCTGTGACGACGTCGCCTCTGCGGGTCCACTCGCGTGCGAGTTCCCGGTCCTGCAACACGAGGTACGCACCAAGGTCGGGCGATGCCAGCGGGAGTTCGTTGTCGAAGATCGGGCTGTCGTCGAGCCCTGACGAATACGGATGCCCATACTCCGGCATGCCGTCGGCGTCGTCATCCGAGTGGGCGAACCACCAGTCCTGTGATCGCGCGATCGTGTTCCAGGCTGCGCTGACCCAGGCGTCACCGGCTGCGTCCACGGTTTTTGGCGCCAGGGCGAGCACTTTTCGGAGCGCCCACGCCGCGAGCGGCGGTTTGGTCAGCGGGACCGGCCGGGTCAGATCGGCGACGCTCGAACCGTGCCGGCGGAGCGTTTCCTGGTCCTGCGGTGGAAGGTCGTCACTGGATGCGAGGACTCCCTCGTCGTGGACGACGTCGGGGAGCTGACCGTCTTCGGTCGGGAACCGGAACGCGAGGTCGAGCTGCTCCCTCGCCAGGTCGAAGTCGCCGTGGCGCAAGCCGACCGCGATGAAGTAGGCGTCCCACTGCCAGAGACCGACGTAGCCGATCTTCGAGGGGACCACCGCTCGGGCTCGACCCTGCCCAGGAAGCTCGACGATATTCGCTCCGAGCACCCACCAGCACAGCGCGGTCATCTGTTGCAGATCGGCGCGCACACGCGGGCAGCGGTCCAGCCAGGTCGACCAGGTCTCGCGAGTGCTGGCGAGGTTCGTCGGGTGGCTTGACGAGGCAGTGACGGTCGCGCAGCGGTGCTCGTCGATCTCGATGTCGACGGATGGCTGAGCGTTCTCGTCGAGCACGTAGCTGGTGGTGCCCCCGTCAGGCCCGGTGAGGCGCAGTTCCACGGCCTGCCCGGACCCGCCGATACTCAGTGCGTCCGGGCCGGCGAAGGTGATCGACGCCGCCCCGTCGCCGAACTCGATCAGGTGAGGAAGGACGCGGGTCACGGGGAGAGGGTCACCGCCGGGAACGGCGATGGTGAGCTCATCGAAAACGGAGCAGTCGTCGATGCTGCGCTCGTATTCCGCCCTGCTGACACGCAGCCGCGTGGCGCGCCCAGCCTGCCCGGGTGCCGCGAGTACGAGGATGCGTGAGCGGGGCAGGGTGAACGGTGCCGCGACGAGGTCGAGGTACTCGCCGACGAGGTCGAACAGGTCGGCGGTGGATGGTCGCGCCGCGGTCGGGCTGTCGGGGGTCATCGTCCGCCCAGTCCGGACGCGGCCATGCTGCTGATGATCTTGCGCTGCCCGATCACGAACGCGATCAGCATGGGGATCGTCGCGACGGCGGATGCTGCCATCACGAGTCCGTAGTTCACCGAACCGTGCTGGCCCTGGAACGACGCCAGCAGGAGCGGGACGGTGAACAGTTCGGAGCTGTTGAGGAGCACCAGCGGGAACAGGAACGCGTTCCAGACATCCAGCGCCACGATGATGCTCAACGCCCCGAGTCCGGGGCGAAGGTTCGGCAGGACGACACTCCAGAAGGTCCGCCACCGGCCGGCACCGTCGACCAGCGCCGCCTCCTCGAGCTCACGCGGCAGCGACAGGACGAACTGCCGCATCAGGAACACGGCGAACGGATTCACCATGATCGCGGGGACGATCAGCGCGAGGTGCGAGTCGACCCAGCCGAGGTTGCTCATCAGCAGGTAGAAGGGGATGAGCGTGACCTGCTTGGGAATCATCTGCGTCGCCAGGAAGACGATGAAGAGAACCTTGCTGCCGCGGAATCGGATGCGGGCGAACGCGTAGCCCGCCATGGATGCCGTCACCAGGGTGCCGACGACCGCGAGGACCGCGATGTAAATGCTGTTGAGGTACGCCTGGGCGAAGGGCGCGGCGTTCCACGCATCGACGAAGTTGTCGAACGTCCACGGCGACGGCCAGAAGCTGAGCGGGTCCTGCAGCAGCTGCGGCAACGTCTTGAACGCCGTGAGCATCATCCAGAGGAACGGAAAGACCATGGCGATCCCGGCGATGGCGAGCGCAACGTGGAGGAGCGTCGCGCGACCGAATCGGCGGTTCGGGCGAGAGGCGATGGGCGGCCGCTCGGTTAATACCGGCAGTTGCGTGGCGGTCATGCGGCACCATCCTCGTAGTGGACGAACTTCTTCTGGGCACCGAACTGGAGTGCGGTCACGATGAGGGTGAGCAGAAGGAGGATGACCGCCGCCGCGCTCGACGGTCCGAACTGGAACCGCCCGAAGCCGAGATCGTAGATGTGGTACACGATCGTGCGGGTCGCGTTGTCGGGGCCGGCGTTCGCGGTGAGGACGAACACCACGTCGAAGGTTTGCAGAGAGCTGATGAAGGCGATGACCGACGAGAAGAAGATGATCGGTGACAGCAGCGGCATCCGGATGCGCCAGAACAGGGTGAGTGCGCCGGCCCCATCCAGGCGGGCGGCCTCGATTACCGACGCAGAGATGTTTTGGAGACCGGCCAGGAAGATGATGACATTCAGGCCCATGGATGCCCAGATCGAGACAATGCACACCGCTATGAGGGCCAGGCGGGGGTCACCGAGCCAGTCGGGAGGTGCGATGCCGAAGATCTTCGAGATCGTGCTGCTGAGCACTCCGTCGGCGCGGAGCATCTGCTGCCAGATCATCGCAACGGCGACGGTGCTGGTGACGACGGGGGCGAAGAAGAGGACGAGGTAGAGCGTCCGTGTCTTCAGCTTCTCGAGCGCGACGGCGATGATGACAGCGAACGTCAGCCCGATCGGCACCGTGATTAGGGCGATGAGCAGCGTGTTGATGATGCTGCGGAGCAGGAGCGGGTCCTGGAGCTGCGAGGTGAAGTTGTCGAAGCCGACCCAGGTGAGGTCGGTCAGGCCGTCCCATGAGGCGAAGGCGAGGATGAGGCTTCCGATGAATGGCAGCAGCACGAACACGGCCATGCCGACCAGCTGCGGCCCGACGAAAACGTAGCCCCAGCGACGATCCTTGCGCCGCCAGGCGGACTCTTTCCGGAGTCCGCCTGACTTCTGCACGCTGGGGGTGGCGCCCGGTGAGCGCCGGTCAAGCATGGTGGTCACGATTCAGCCTTATTCGCCGGATTTGCTGGCGATGAGGTCCGCGATCGCGTCCAGAGTGGCCTGCGCATCGCTCTTTCCCTCGTACAGGGCAAGCATCAGGTCGCTGATGTCGGTGGAGAGTCCCGGAACGGCCGCGACCGTCGGGTGGTCCTCGAATCCGATGTCCCGCATGTCGAGGAACGTCTGTGCGTGAGCCGGGTATCCGTCCTCGAGCACGACCTCGTCGGCGCCCTTGATCGACGGCACGGCGTTGCCGCCGCCCTGGAGGCGGAACGTCTGGCCTTCTGCACTGAGGAACTCGGTCCAGAAGGTGAAGGCTGCGTCGGTGTTTTTGGTCTTGCCGTTGATGGCGAGGTAGGACGTGGCGACTCCCGTGGGCGCCTCCGAACCGTCGGGCGTCGGCCAGCGCACGATGTCGTAGCTCGCCTCTTCACCGGCGGAGGTGACGGTGCCGATCGTGTATCGACCCTGCGAGAAGAAGCCGGCCTTGTGCGACACGAAGAGGCTGTCTGCGCCTGCGCCTTCGGGGAGCGAGTCGGCGACGACGAACGTGCCGTTTTGGAATTCTTCGCCGAGTGTCTCGACCGCGTCGAGGGTGGCAGGGTCCGTATCGCCGATGAATGCCCCCGACTCATCGAACGCAGTCGCGCCCTGCGACGAGATCCAGCTGTAGTGCGTGGCCCAGTAGTTCCAGAACAGGGAGCCGGTGAGCCCCGCGGCCTTGAGCTTCGCGTTCATGTCGAGGTAGGTGTCTGTGGTCCACAGCCCCTGCTCGGCCAGTTCGGCGGGATCCTCGGTGATGCCTGCTGCTTCCAGCGCGACCTTGTCGTACCAGAGCACGTCGGGGTTGGAGTCGTTGGGTGCGGCGTAGATGTCCTCGTCGGTCTGGGCAGCACCGAACAGCCCGGGGAAGAAGTCATCCGGCTTGGTCTGGCTCTTGTCGGATTCCATCAGACCGGTCAGGGGGAGCAGGACGTTCGCGTCGACGAACTGGCCGATTTTGTCGTCACCGATGTAGAAGACGTCAGGTGCGGTCCGCGACGTCAGCTGGGCAAGCAGCTTGGAGTGGTAGTCGCTGTAGGACGCCACGGGTTGGAGCTTGACCGTGATCTCCGGGTGGCGCTTCATGAACTCGTCGTTGAATTCTTCGAAACGGGTCAGTTCTTCCGGGGTTCCCCAGGTGGACCAGACAACGGTGTTCGGGTCGGAGGACGACGACGATCCGCTGCACGCAGCGAGAGAAATGGTGAACGCACCGACCGCGACGATGGCGGCAAGCTTGCGTTTGAAGGTGGCTGGCGCGGACATGGATGCCTTTCAACAGTGAAATAAGAGCATCTGTATTCTGTATACAACATACGGATATGTCAAGCGGTCGATCGTATTTCTCGCTGGTGCCTGCTCGTCGCTGCACACGTCCAGGCACGCCAAAGGCCCTCCCGGACCAACATAGGGATGGGTCGGGAGGGCCTTCAGTTCGTGCAGACAAGACCGCAGCACACCGGTGCGCCCGGTCCAGCTTCTGGCCAATGCCCCTTGGTCAGGACATCAATCGTAGGCCCCAAGTCGCGCGGCAAAGTGGGGGTTTCCTTGTTCCAAGTCGAGGAGTATGCGAGCATCCTTTGCCCTCAGCCGAGAGTCGACGAAACCGAAGAGACCCTGTCCGAAGAACCTCCCACGGGCGTACTGTCCCTCTATGGACAGAGATGATCCGACGCTGACGAACCCTCACCTCTATTCCACTCTGTGGGAAAACGAATTCGTTCGCGTCCTTGAATACACCGATGCACCGGGTGACAGCACGACACCGCACGCGCACCCGAACAGTGTGATGATCACGCTGACGTCGTTCTCCAGAAAACTCGTCAACGGCGACCGAACATTCGAAACAACGCTGCCGGCCGGGCGAGCGGTGTGGCTGCCTGCGCAGCAGCATGCCGGCCAGAACATTGGAGACACTCCGACTCACACCATCTTCATCGAGCTGAAAGGCAGCGCGGCCGGAAAGATAGCCACGGGTGCACTCGGGCCGGCAGCTTGATCAATCGCGTGGGGCGCGCCCGTGATCCGTGGCGTACGCCGTGAAGACCGAATCACGATCACCGTCGGTAGCCACGAAGTCTTCCTGGAGCTTGGTCGCCAGTTGTTCAGAGCCCGGTCGAGGAGCGCCGCCGCCGCCCGTAGGTCCGGTGACGCGGAGGCGGCCGCCGCGTCGCGAAGCATCAGCGCGTACGAAAGCTGGTGGGACAGGGAGAGGTCGGGGTCCTCCTCCTGGAAGTAGTACGTCTCGGTGTGCTGCGTGAAGTCGATCCGGGCCTTGCTGATGTCCGTGGCGAGGCTGTGCAAAACGCGCGTGGCCACCACCGGATTCAGCGCCTCGAGCCGCTCGGCGTACTCGGTGTCCGCGAGGGCCTTGAGTTCGAGCGCGAGAGCTCGACGGCGTGACAGCGGCGGATAGATCTGCATGAACCAGGTCAGGGCTGCGGTCAGCAGGGCGAAACCGGTCAGCGCCTCCAGCGGGGATGCAACTCCGCAACCAGGGCTCGATCACCACCACGTCGCCGAACCCGAGAGTGGCGAGGGTCACCGCCGAGATGTACAGCGCCTCGAAGAGGTCGATGTACCGCGCGGGGTCGACCCCGGGAGAATAAAGGAATCCCGCGGGCACGTGCGGCAGATAGATCAACGCCCACCCGAGTATTTGGAGCACTACCCACACCACGATGGTCACGATCATCGTGGCCGGGCCAACGATGGAACCGAGACGGTGACCGCTGCGTCTCGAGACCGCCCACACCAGCCTCATCAGCCGGTGACTGAGGGCGCCTTTCCCGCTCGGGTGCAACAGGGTGTGATGAATATCCCACAGGCCGAGCACAATGATCAGCACGCCGGTGACGGTCAGTAGGACGGTCATGGGTTCCCTTCCGAGTCACGGACATCGTATGACGTGCGGGGATGCGATCGATTGCGAAGATCGGTCGATCGCGGCCGCGCACACGAACGGAGCCGACACGATACTGGCGAAGCAACAGAAAAGCCTCGACCAATGGTCGAGGCTTAAACGTGCGCCCGGAGGGATTCGAACCCCCAACCTTCTGATCCGTAGTCAGATGCTCTATCCGTTGAGCTACGGGCGCATGGGCTTGGCCTGACAAAACACAGTTGTTCGCAGGCCGTAGTAGAGACTACATGACCATTCGGCCCGGCGCCAATTGACCATCGCTCCCTGCGTGCCCGGCCAGCGAATCCCCTACCGTGTACCTACAGGCCATCTTGCCGCCCGTTTCATCACTGAGGAGACCAACGTGACCGACGACGTGCGCTTCGACGCATCCGTTCCCGACATCCACGCGCCGTACCGCGCAGCATCCGACCGTTACACTCACCTCGGCTACCGCCGCGTGGGCGACAGTGGCCTGCTGCTTCCGCCGATCTCGCTGGGGCTCTGGTACAACTTCGGCGACAACCGGCCGTTCGACACCCAGCGGGAGATCCTGCGTCACGCTTTCGACCGCGGCATCACCCACTTCGACCTCGCCAACAACTACGGACCGCCGAACGGCAGCGCCGAGGAGAACTTCGGGCGGATGCTCTCGCGGGACTTCAAGCCGTACCGCAGCGAGCTGATCGTGTCGACGAAGGCCGGCTGGCCGCACTGGCCGGGTCCGTACGGCGACTTCGGGTCGCGCAAATACCTGCTCAACAGCCTCGAGGAGTCACTCGAGCGCCTGCGCACCGACTACGTCGACATCTTCTACTCGCACCGGGTCGACCCGAACACCCCGCTCGAGGAGACCATCGGCGCGCTGGACACGGCCGTGCGCCAGGGCAAGGCACTCTACGCGGGCATCTCGTCGTACTCGGCCGAGCGCACCGCACACGCGATCGAGATCGCGAAGGGGCTCGGCACTCCGCTGGTCATCCACCAGCCGTCGTACTCGCTCGTCAACCGCTGGGTCGAAGACGGTCTCCTCGACACGCTTCGCGACGGCGGGCTCGGCTCCATCGCGTTCACCCCGCTGGCCCAGGGCCTGCTCACCGGCAAGTTCCTGGACGACCCGGAAGCCACACACGCCACCCCGCGTGGTTCGTTCAACGACAGCTTCCTGTCTGAGGACAACCTCGCCCGCCTGCGCGGCCTGAACGACATCGCGGCATCCCGCGGCCAGACCCTCGCGCAGCTCGCCATCGCGTGGGTCCTCCGCCCAGGTGGAGCAACCAGCGCTCTCATCGGGGTCTCCCGGATCGAGCAGCTCGACGAGAACCTCGCGGCGCTCGACAACACGTCGTTCACCGACGATGAGCTCACGCGCATCGACGAGTTCGCCGGCGATGCCGGGGTCAACCTCTGGGCGCAGTCGAGCGACCTGTAGCCGGTCCGCCGCCCGGCCCCACGGGAGCCGAAACCCCTTCCACAAATTCAGGAACACCCCGCAAATTCAGGAGATCAGGGGCGACACGCCGTAGCCGGGGCCGGATCACACGGCGTGTCGCTCAATTCTCCTGAATTTGCGGGACTCTCGTCGAACGGATGGTGCGGGTCGGCTGGCCGCCGGTTAGCGCAGGTGCCGCTCGTCGAGCGCTGCGATCTGGCGCTTCAGGGCGACCTGACGGTAGGACTCGTCGATGAGCTCGGCGACGAAGACCCAGTCGCTCGCGGTCTCGATGTCCATGCCGAGCCAGCCCAGTGCTCCGAAATAGGGCGGGACGAAAAAGCGGGCGTCCTCGAGCAGTGCGGGGCGTTCGTCCGGGTCGGGCTTGAACACCATGGTGTGCGGGCGGTCCATCGACGATCCCATCACGACGAAGAGCTTCTTGCCCGCGCGAAACGTGGGACGTCCCCACGACTCGACCTCGGCGAACTCGGGGTACTCCGAGCAGATCGTGCGGATGCGGTCGACGACGGCGTCCCCGGAGTCAAACAGTTGCGGATGCCCCATGGCCGCGATTCTACGCCGCGCTGTCGACACCCGCCGAACACCCCACAAATTCAGGAGATCGGGGTGACACGCCGTAGCCGGGGCCGGATCACACGGCGTGTCGCTCAATTCTCCTGAATTTGTGGGTCTCTCCTGAATTTGTGGATCGGGCGATCACGCGACTCGACCCCGTGGCGAGCGGAAACGCTAGCTCGACGGTGTGGGGCAGTGCAGCTGTGTCTTCACTCCGGTGCGATCGACCTCGTGCTCAGACATAGTCTGGCCGCACAGCGGGCAGCCCGACTCGGAGCTGGGCGGCAGGGGGTCCTCGCCGTACGGACCCAGCGGCGGCGGCCCGATGTACGGGCGCAGGCGATTGTTCAACCAGTTGGTGAAACCACCGGCATCCGAGATGCTTTCCCGTCGCTTGTTCGTTCGTGCCATACCCCCAGCGTACGTCCGCCGCTCGGCGCCGCTCCCGACCGCGCGCCCAGTACGACCGCCTGCGATAGACTGGGACCAGCGAAGGGGAGTAGTTCCCACCGCCGCTTTCACTCCAGAAACGGCAACGCGGTCTGTCGACATACTGGTTTCCCAACCCGGCAGCCCACCCGCACTCGATGCGGGCGAGCGAGACCTTCGGCCAGACGTTCGACGATGGCCGAAGAGGATTCAATCTCCGGCCACCTGCACCAGGAGAATGCCGTGACCGAACCCCACGACCGCCCAGCGCCGAGCACCGCTGAGATCAAACGGTGGCGTCGATACCTCGCCGACGAGCGCGCGGAAGCATCCGTCTACGGCGAACTCGCCAGCCGCAGGGAGGGCGAGGAACGCGCCATCCTCCGCGGGCTGGTGGACGCCGAACGTCGCCACGAAGCGCACTGGATCAAGCTGCTCGGCGCACATGCCGACCTTCCCACCCGCACCGCGCTGCGCACCCGGCTCCTGGCTTTCTTCGCCCGCCGATTCGGATCGGTCTTCGTGCTGGCCCTGATGCAGCGCACCGAGTCGCGGTCACCGTATGAGTCGGATGTCGACGCCACCGATGCTATGGCGGCCGACGAAAGGCTGCACGAGGAGATCGTGCGCGGACTCGCCGCCCGGGGGCGCAACAGCATCTCCGGCACCTTTCGGGCGGCCGTGTTCGGAGCGAACGACGGGCTCGTCTCGAACCTGGCACTCGTGCTCGGGATGAGCGCGACCGGCGTCGGGACCGGAATCGTGCTCGCCGCCGGGATGGCCGGGCTTCTCGCCGGGGCCTTGTCGATGGCTGCCGGGGAGTTCGTCTCGGTGCGTTCGCAGCGGGAACTGCTCCAGTCCACCGCCCCAGACCCGTCGACCCGGCGGGTGCTGCCGAACCTCGACGTCGATGCCAACGAACTCGAGCTCGTCTACCGCGTGCGCGGAATGGCGCCGAAGCAGGCTGCCGAACATGCCCACGAGGTGCTCAACGACCTGGACTGCGCGCACGTCGGCCTCGACTCCGCGAGCATCGTCTCGCAGGCGTCGACTCACGAGGAGATCGGCTCAGCCCGAGGCGCAGCCATCTCGAGTTTCCTGTTCTTCGCGTCCGGGGCGATCGTGCCCGTGCTCCCCTACCTCTTCGGCCTGACCGGTCTCGTGGCGGTGGCCGTGGCATCCGTTCTCGTCGGCATCGCCTTGCTTCTCACCGGGGCGGTCGTCGGTGTTCTGTCCGGTGCGTCACCGCTCAAGCGTGCACTCCGCCAACTGGCGATCGGCTACGGCGCCGCGGCGATCACCTACCTTCTCGGACTGCTGTTCGGCACGACGGTCACGTAGAGCGACCCGGCTCAAATCGGCGTTTATGAACGACCGCGACCGCGGTTGCGACCCTTGCCGAGCTTCTTCGGCGCACGTCCCTGGCGCGGGGTGAACGGCTTCGCCTTCGGCTTTTGCTGCGGCTTGCGCGCCTTGGGGGGAGCCTTCTCCGGTTCCTCCTGAGGGGCTCGCGAGCTGCGCGCGGTGCGGCCGCGCACGACACCGATGAACTCCTCGACATCCGGGGTGGTGTTGTCCTCGAGCCAGGCGAGGGCGATCTGTGACTCGGCCACATCGGTGACCGGCCGGGCCACGACGTCCTTGCGGCTGTGCAGTCGGGCGACGGACTGCGGCACGATCACGATTCCGACACCGGCGGCAACGAGCTCGGCTGCATCGTCCCCCGTGCGGATGTCCGGGAGCGGCCGTCGGGTGCCCTCCCGAATCTCGTCGGCAACGTCTCGCCACTCCGGGACGAGGTCAGGGTCCTGCAGCAGGTGTTCACCGGCGAGCTCGGCGACGGTCACTGATTCCGCCTCGGCGAGCGCGTGATCCTTCGGCAGGACCACGACCGGGACCTCGAAATAGAGCGGGATCGCGCTGAGCCCGGCGTTGTCGATCGGCAGGCGCACGAAGCTGACCTCGGCTGTGCCATCGTGCAACACCCGGATCTGGTCAGCCTCGGGCGTGGGCTCGAAGCCGAGGGGCAGGTCCGGGCGACGCTCGGTCCACACCTTCGCCCATTTCGCCAGCGTCACTCCGGGCACGAAGGCGATGGTGAAGAGACGTTCGGGCGTCGATTCGGCATCCATGATGTCCCTCTCTTCCATCCGCGCGGGTGACGGGTCGTGTCACAGGCTAATACGGATGCCACCGCTGCGACGTGCGTTGCCTCCGACCGCGAGGGGGCCGGCGAGCACTCGACGGGATACTCTGGGGACATGGCTTCCAACAAGACCCCCCAAACGATGAAGCCGGAGACGGCCGCGAAAAAGCTCAACGTCTACCTGCCCGCTACCCCGGACGACTTCCAGAACTCCCCTGTGACACGAGAACAGCTCAACGAGCTGCTGTCCTCTCCGCCGGAGTGGCTCGTCGAGCTCCGCAAGAACGGACCTCACCCTCGCAACGAGGTCGCGCGCAAGCTGGGCGTCTCCGTGTCCGGTCTCGCCCGCGCCGAGATGAACGACACGGCGCTCACCACCGCCGAGATCGCTGCCCTGCTTCAGGCTCCCCCCGCGTGGCTGGTCGCCGAGCGGGCGACCCACGCCGGCGTCATGACCGAGAATGCGCGCATCAACGAACGGAACGCGGAGCGCGAGGCGGCCCGCAAGAAGGCAGCCAACTCCGAGAAGAACTCCGACTCCTAGCGGTTAACGGGCGGTTGCAGCGGCGACCGTTGCAGCATCCGACTCGACGGCATCCGTCGGCGCGGCACGACGTCGGCGCTTCTTCGTCCTGCCTGATCTGCCGTACACGAGGTACATGGTGAGACCCATGATGAGCATCAGCAGCACCGTGTAGACGAATGTGATCGACATCGAGTCGAGGTTGTTCTCTCCCTCGGTGCTCTGCTTGATCGCGATGCCGAGCGGTGCGAAAAGCGGGTGATACAGAAAGACGGCAGCGTCGTAGTCGTCGAGAAGGCTGTTGAAGTTCAGCGCGGTGATTGCCGCTGCCGTGGGGATCACGAGCGGAAACAGCACCCGCCGGAATGTGAAGAACGACTTCGCGCCAAGGATGCGGGCAGCATCCTCCAGCGAGTCAGGCACCGAGGCGAACGCCGCTTTGAGCAAGCGCAGGGTGAACGGCACCTTCACGATCACATAGGCCACAAGCAACAGCACCGTGGTTCCGGTGAGAACCTGACCGCCGATCAGCGGGTTGGGCCGGTCGAATGTCATCACGAGGGCCAGCGCGATGAGGATCGTCGGCAGGATCCAGGGGATGTGCAGCAGGTATTCGAGCGTGGATGTCACGGGGTTGCGGTACTTCTGGATCACCCGGGCGACGAAGAGCAGCCCTCCGACGACGATCAGCGCTGCGAGCGCGCTGTAGACAAGACTCACGACAAACGGCCGCAGGGCGTCAGGAGAGCTGAAGACCGTGGCGTAGTTGCTGAGGGTGAAGGCGTCCCAGGTGATCGTGCCGGTCAGGATGGCCGTCGAGTCGAGGAACGAGAACAGCACGATCAGCAACACCGGAGTCGAGTAGATGACGAAGAGTGCGTAGGCGATGACGTGGACGATCACGTTTGCCGCACGGTTCGGGATCCGCTGCTTCTGCAGCGGTGTCGCGACCTTGGCGACGGAGAAATAGACTCCGGATTTCTCGACCCGGTTCATCACCGCCAACAGCAGGATCGTCGCGAGGCCGAGGATGATCGCCAGCAGCGCGGCGAGGTCTCGCGAACTTGCGCTCTTCGAGAAGGTCACGATCATCGGCGCGATGGTCTGGAAGTCCGCCCCACCGAGGACGAGCGGAGCGGTGAGTGCGCCGAGCCCGGTAAGGAACGTCAGCACCGTCACCGCGAAGATCATCGGGCGCAGGGCGGGAAGTACGATCTTCCACAGGATGCGCCAGGTCGACGCGCCCATGTTCCTGGCGGCTTCGATGGTCTGGTAATCGATCTTGGCGAGTGACGATGACAGGAACAGCATGTGGTTCGTCGTCGTGGCAAAGGTCATGACGAGGAGAACGGCGAAGAAACCGGAGAACCAGTTCGGATCAACCTCCGGCCAGACGTTGCGCACCGCGTTGGTGATGAATCCGTACCGCCCGTAGATGAAGTTGTACCCGGCGGCGAGAACGATTCCGCCATAGATCAGCGTGGTGGCATAACCGAGCCACAACACCCGTGCGCCGCGGATCTGGAAGTACTTCGTCACGAGCACGATGAAGATTCCGACGACGTTCACCGTCACGGACAGCGATATCGCGAGCAGGAAGCTATGCCAGAGGCTCTTCATTGCGCGCTCGGAGCTGAAGAGCTTCTCCACGGCGCGGGCACTGAACTCTCCGCCCGGGAAGAACGTCGACACGAGCAGGTTAATGTTCGGAAAGAGCAAAAAGGTGGCGATGAACCAGAGCAGGACCACTGAGACGATCAGGACCAGGGGCGATCGGGCCATCGCCCGGAGTGACGAATTTCGCATGTCCATGCCTCAGTACTGCAGGATCGCGGCTGGGTCGATGTACACATCGGTGGTGGAGCCCGGTTGCAGCACCGCTTCACCGTTCTCGGTAACCATCGCGAGCAGTGAAGATCCGGCCGACTCGATGGCGTAGGTACTGTACGCGCCGTGATAGGTGCGACCGGCGACGATCCCCTCAAGACGGATGCCGACATCCCCGGTTCGCGGTGGATGCAACGACACCTTTTCCCGCCGAAGGTAGGACGGTCTGGTCGGGTCCAGGCCGACCGCGCCCGCGTCGACCAGCCGCTGGACGAGCTCGGCCGAGAGCGTGTTGATCGCGCCGACAAAGGTGGAGACGAATTCTGTGGCCGAACGGTCGTAGATGTCTTCCGGGGTGCCGACCTGTTCGACGACGCCCTTGTTGAAGACCGCGATTCGGTCGCTCATCGTGAGTGCCTCCTCCTGGTCATGCGTGACATACACGGTGGTGATGCCGAGATCGCTCTGGAGGCTCTTCAACTGTTCCCTCAGCTGGACCCGCAGTTTGGCATCGAGATTCGACAGTGGTTCATCGAGCAAGAGGATCCGCGGTTTGAGCACGAGGGCACGGGCGATGGCGACGCGCTGCTGCTGGCCGCCGGAAAGCTCTGAGACGTTTTTGTCGAGCTGATCCCGGGTCAGCTCGACCTGGTCGGCGATCTCATCGACGAGCCGTTGGGATTCGGCCTTCTTCGTCTTCCGAACGTCGAGACCGAAGGCGATGTTCGCTCCGACGCTCATGCTCGGGAACAGGGCGTAGTTCTGGAACACCATGCCGACGCGTCGCTTCTCGCTGGGCAGCCGGGTGGCATCCTTGCCGTCGATGATGATCTCGCCTCTGGAGGGCTCGATGAACCCGGCAAGGGTGCGCAGCGCCGTCGTCTTGCCGCAACCCGATGGCCCCAGGAGCGTGAAGAACTCCCCCTCGGCGATTCGCAGGTTGAGGTCAGGGATGGCGATGTGCTCACCGAATCGGACTTCGATGTTCTCGTAGCTGATCATCTGTACTCCCGATGGCCCGTTCAACGATGAACGACCAGCGTCTGTCAGTCGGCGGTCACGGGCGCGCTGCCCGCGACCGCCGCTCCCCTGAATGAGGAGCTGTCGGGTCAGGGAAGGTATTCGAGTTCGGTCTTCTCGACCCAGGCGCTGATGTTCTCGCGAACGAGCCCGAAGTCGATGTCCTGCTTCGGCAGCGAGTCGATGAGTTCGATGACCTCGGGCAGAGCCTGCTCGCGCGCCTTTTCGTTGACCGGGTATGCGGCGAACTCCTGGGCGAATTCGCCCTGGACTTCTGCGCTGCCAAACCAGTCGATGAATTTCTCGGCCTGCCCCTGCTTCTTCGTTCCTGCAATCACCGAGATCTGCTCGGTGACGTACGGAACTCCGACCTTCGGCGTGATGACACCGGTCTTCGTGCCGTACTCGGCGTCGCGGGCGGTGATGCCGCTCGACGGGAGGACTCCGTAGTCGACCTCACCTCGGGTGAGGCGCGCGTACAGGTCGGTGCCCTCGACGACAGGGGACCCGTGTGCGAAGTAGGCCTCGACTTCCTCCCAGCCCTTGTCCGAGACGCCCAGGTCGCCGTCCTCGTCGAGGTGCTGGGTGAGCAGTCCGGCGAGGATGAGCTGTGGCGTCGCCTGCCCGAGTGCAGTGTTGACCTCGTAGCGGCCGTCGTACTTGTCCTCTTTCCAGAGATCGCTCGTGTCGTCCGGAGCATCCGATTCCGAAACGCTGTTCGTGTCGTACACGGTGACGATCGCCTGCTCGACGAGAGGCCAGAAGGCGCCGTCGTCCGGGTCGCCTGATTCCTTGTCTACCTCGCCGGCCCATGAGGGCTCGTACGCGGTGATGGCTTCCTCTGCTTTGAGGGTCTCGAAGAACATGTTGTTCAGGCCGAACACGACGTCACCGACGGGATTGTTCTTTTCCGCGACGATGCGGTTGGCCAGGTCGGCGCCGCCGAGGCCTACGATCTCGATGTCGATGCCTTCGTCAGCCGCCTTTTCGGTGATCCACTCACCGCGGCCGTCTGAGTTCGAGTTGGTGTACACGATGAGGGTGCCGCCCTCATCGCCTCCCCCTGAGTCAGACGGGGACGGGTCGGCTGAGCAGCCCGCGAGTCCCATTGCCGAAATTGTGACTACAGCAAACGCTGCCCCCCAGTGACGCTTGTTCACGTTCAGTCCTTTCGAGCAGCGACGACCCCCCGTGGGCGCCCCCTGCTGAGCATGTGAAATACAGTGCTTCACAACATACCCACAGGAGCTCAGGCCACAGCTCAATTCGGCTGACAATGGGCAGTTTTCGCCCGTTATTCACTCCCCCGTTGACAACGCCTGATAGGAGATGCAACGGCCTGTGAGTCGTCGCCGGGCACACGAAGGGCCCGTGGAGAAAACACTCCACGGGCCCGCTCGGTCTCAAGGTCAGGCGCGACGCGTCCTGCGCACAAGCATGAGTGCAGCTCCTGCAGCCAGGAACGCCCCTGCGACGCCGAGCAGCCAGCCGCTGTCAGCACCGGTCGAGGCCAGTTCTCCTCCACCTGTCGACACTCGCTCGTCGACGTCGGCGACCGAGGTCGTGCCCGAATCGCTGGTCGCCGGCACGACGGGGGTCGGGCATTCTTCCTCGGTCGCGTCACGGTCAGAAGTGGTCACGGTCGTGACTGGGGGCGTCGCGAGCCACGTGTTGGACTCCTCGTCATACGCCCAACCGGTCACGCTCGTCGTGGTGGTCGTCGTGACGATCTCGGTGTCACAGTTCTGAGTGTCGACCGACGTCGAGGTCTCAACCGGCTCGGGACGTGCAGGAACGGGAGCGGGCGGAGCCTCGCATCCGTCTTCGACGGAATCGAGCTTGTCGGCAAGCTCTCCTGTGAACGTTTCCGTGTCCTCGCCTGTGGAGAAGAGGTGTCCGTCGTTGGCGGTTGCGACAACGGAATACTCAGCGGGCCCTTCAACGGCCGTAGGTGTCGACCACACGGCGTTCACCGCATCTTCCAACACCAACCGTGCCGGTACATCGCACGTGGGAGGCAAAACACGTACCGCCGCTGATGCGTCGGTGGGAGTGGGCGGTGCTTCGCACGCCTCAGTCGATCCCGTGAACGAACGATCGTATGCGGTACCGACCGCATCGACGACGACCGAGTATTCGTGGCCGATTGTTGTGTCGTCGAAGTCATACCGACCGGAGAATGATTTCCCGAATTTCTCGTGAGCCACCTCGATATCGTCGATGGCGACGGTCACGAGGTTCGGGGTCGGCTCGTCTGCTGTTGCCCTATATTTGACGAGTTCGACGGCAACGCCGGAACAGCTCGGGCACGACCTGGGGCGTGTGGGCACTGGCTGGTGCAGCGCCGGCCATGAGCACGAGCGCAGCGCCGGTGAGCAGGCTGGCATTGAGCCCAGCGAGGAGTTTGATTCGGGTCTTCACTGATATCCGTTTCCGGCGCCGACCGTTGCTTTAGGGAGCATCGGGGCGCCATGAGTCGGCCCAATCGGAGCGGCGGCAACAGGGTGCGTTTTTCGCACAGATGTTCCCGCCATTGGGCAGGGCTTTCATCGATCACACGACCGATGTCGTGACGAGAGGTAGGGTCCCTCCCGGCACCCAATCCTGTCGATGCGCCCCTAAGATCTCCGCAACTTTCGACCCGAAACCACTGGCCAAGCTCAATTTTTGCTCAATTTTGACTCGAAGGGGTCACCCTGCGACGGGGGACAGCGATTTCACCCCGACTCGCCCACCTCGGCGTCGACTGCTGGCGGGTCAGCCGACTCGTTCGAGTGTGCGCTCACGCCGGCGAGCTCGCTGCCGGAGCACCATTCGCACTGCCCACCAGACGACGAGCACGGCGATGCCCGCGACGACCACGTACTTGAGCACGTCGGCGTACTCCAGAACGACCGCCCAGTTCTCCCCGAGCAGGAATCCCGCAAGCACGAAGATGCTGTTCCAGATCAGAGAACCAGCGGCGGTGAGCAGCCCGAACGTGACCAGGGGCATCCGCTCGATCCCGGCGGGGATGGAGATCAGACTGCGGAAGATGGGGAGCATGCGCCCGAAGAACACGGCCTTTTTCCCGTGGCGACCGAACCAGTCGATCGTGCGCGTGATGTCGTCAGGGTCGACGAACGGGATCCGTGCGGCAAGTCGCACGGTGCGGTCGTGGCCGAGTGACCGACCGAGTCCGTAGAGGACGAAGGCCCCGAGTATCGAGCCGATCGTCGTCCAGATGATCGCCTCGGCGACGGTGAATGAACCCTTGCTCGCTGTGAACCCGGCGAGCGGGAGGATGATCTCGCTCGGGATGGGCGGAAAAACGTTCTCGAGGAAGACGATGAGTCCAGCGCCGATCGGACCGAGGGCATCCATGATTCCGATAGCCCACTGGGCGATGCTGTCAGCGACGCCGGCGGACGGTGAGTCAGCGGCGGCGAGCGCGGCGGCGGGAAGGTGCATGTTGGGTGGTCTCCACAGTGGGTTTGGGACTGTGGCAACGACAACGCCGACGATGCCAGGACGGACGGCGGTCAGTCTGGCACACGGACTCCGTGTTTCCCTGAGAGGCCAGTTGCAAACAGCAAAACCCCCACGCGATGGTGGGGGTTTCAGCGGCGGAGACGGCGGGATTTGAACCCGCGGTCCCCTTACGAGGACTCCACCTTAGCAGGGTGGTGCACTAGGCCGAACTATGCGACGTCTCCATGTGCGACCGGCTGGCGGGCGCACGGGGTTAATCATAACGGGCAAACCGCCACCCGCCGAATTCGACCTCGCAATCGCCCCAGCGGCTACTCGTTGGCGACGGAGCAGGTCTGCTGGAGTGCGGTCTGGCCCTGAAGCCCCTTGATCACATCGGAAGCCTCGGTGGGCGGTGGTGTGGCGCCCGGCGTAGTCGGAGGGACGGTCGGGGTCGGCGCGTTGGGCGCGGCCTCGACGCCGGTGCGGACAGCCTCAGGGTCCGGCGCGAACGGCACGTCTGCGGCGATGCGTTCGAACAGCTCGGTGGCCAGGCTCGTGAGCGGGACGACCCTGTTGCGGTTGTTCGGGTCGTCCATCACCGGATACTGGATCAGATTCAGCGCGTCGAGGTCGATCGTCTGCAGCGTCCGGGCCATCGCCACCATGCGGGTGAGGTTCACCAGCGACGTCGACAGGTTTACATTCTTCGCCGCCACCTGGGCGAGCGAATAAAGCTTGGTCACATCGGTGAGTGTGTCGTCACTCTTGATCGTCCGCAGGAGCGACGAGATGTACTGCTGCTGGCTCGCAATGCGCGAGAGGTCGCTGCCGTCACCGACGCCGTGGCGGGTACGGAGGAACGCGAGCGCGGTCTCGCCCGAGATGACCGACGTCCCCGCTGGCAGGTCGAGGTCGGACCGCGGATCGTTGATCGGCGCTGTCAGGCAGACGGGGACGCCGCCGACGGCATCCGTCATTTTCACGACGGACGCGAACGACATCAGCGCCGCGTACTCGATGTCGAGTCCGGTCAGTTGCGAAATCGTGGCGACGACGCAGGAGAGACCGCCCCGCTCGAAGGCAATGTTGAGCGGCTGCGCCCGCAACGGTTCGGCAACCTCACGTGTTGTGGGGTCCGTGCAACTCGGATGCGGAATGATCAGGTCGCGGGGGAAGCTCACGACGACGGCGCTCGAGTGGTCTTCTGAAACGTGCAGGAGCATGTTGACGTCGTTCAGGGTGACCTCGCGTAGACCGAAGTCGTTCCCCTGGGCCGGATCGTTGTCAGCCCCGACGACGAGAAGGTTGAAACCGCCCTCAAACGCGTCGATGTTCGGCACTTCGGGCAGCGGCGTGCTGGTGCCACCCGGCTGGCTGATGTCGATCGCGTTGGAGTTGACGTTCGAGGCCAGGTCCCAGATGACCCAGGCAGCCAGGGATGCTCCGCTTACGAGCACAACGGTCAGGGCGACCGCGAGGCCACGAAGGATCGTCGCAACAGCGCCACGGCGAGGCTGGCGGCCGTGCTTCACGCCCGCTTTGCTTCTCGATGACCTGACCACAGGGCAACTCTAAGGCTCTCCGGCAACCAGCGAATCCCCCGAAAGGCGGTATGTCTAATCGTTACCCTTGGAGCACGTGAAGTCGCCGGCAGTCTGACCCTGCACTGACTCATCGAGCACGACCCCCGGCGGAGTCGGCTCCCCGGTTGCCGGGGTGGTCGCATCCGGATCCGGCGTGGCGTCAACGGGGGCATTCGGATCGATGACGGAGCCGGGTCCGGTCTCGCCGCTCAGGGTCAACGGCTCGTCAGCGGCAATCGCATCGAACAGTTCCGTCGCCGGCCCCTCAAGTGGGAGCACGCCCTCGTAGCCATTGATGTCGCCGTATTCCGTGGGGTACTGGGCGAACACGACCTGATCGAGCGGGATGTCCTTCAGCGCCATCGCGATGGACACCATCGTGTTGAGGTTTGACAGGCTGGTCGACAACGTCATGTTGCTGGCTGCCGCCTTGGCGATGCCGAAGAGCTTGGCCGGGTCGGTCAGCGTCTCGCTGCTCTTCAGCGTGCGCACCAGCGACGAGAGGAACACCTGCTGGTTGCTGATGCGGCCGAGGTCCGAACCGTCGCCGACACCGTGACGGGTGCGGAGGAACTGCAGTGCCGCCATCCCCTGCAGGGTGTGAGTGCCTGCGTCGAGGTACGTCTCAGTGCGCCAGTCGTCGATCGGCTCGGCGACACAGACGTCGACGCCACCGACAGCGTTGGAGAGTTCGATCACTCCGCCGAACTCCACCTCGGCGGCAAACGGGATGCTGAGTCCGGTGAGCTTCTCGACGGTGAGAACGGTGCAGGCCAGACCGCCGTACGAGAGCGTCGTGTTGATCTTCTGTGCGGCCCTGGCGTCGTACGTCCCTCCACCCTCCTTGGGGCAGGCCGGGATGGGAACGAACATGTCGCGGGGAATGCTCACCACGGTCGCCGCCGTGTGGTCCTCGGAGATGTGCATGAGCATCGTCACATCGTTGAGCGTCGCCGAGTCCTTGTCGACGTCGCCGAAGACGGCATCCTGCCCTGTGCGGCTGTCGCTGCCGACGAGAAGCAGGTTGACGCCACCTTCGATGGCGTCGATGTTCGGAACATCGCTGCCGGGCTCTTCGTTGGCGAGGGCGACGGGAGGAGCAACGCTCGATGCGATGTCCCAGACGGCATACGCGGCGAGCGCGGATCCGCTGACGAGAACGACCGCGAGAGCGGCTGACACGAGTTTCGCGATGGTTTTCGCGGGAGTGGATGTCTTGAGCCGCCCATGACGGGCGGCAAGCGGAGCACGCCGGGAACGGCGGTCGGGTTCACTCACGCAACGTTCCTTTCACGACAGGTTCGGTCAGGTGGAGACGGATGCAACGCGGAGGGCGTGGGATTCGAACTGCACATGTCGGTTATGCAATCCGTGCCCCGGTTCCGCCACGTTATTGGATGCAACGCGGAGGGCGTGGGATTCGAACTGCACATGTCGGTTATGCAATCCGTGCCCCGGTTCCGCCACGTTATTGGATGCGACGCGGAGGGCGTGGGATTCGAACCCACGAGACATTTCTGCCCACCAGTTTTCAAGACTGGCTCCATCGGCCGCTCGGACAGCCCTCCATGCTCGCCGTCAGGAACAGCGGGCAACGCTCGATTGTAGCCGATGAGGGCAGTTCCAGACTGACAGGAGCTCCTGACAGGTGCCTGAACGACTCGGTCAGAGCGACTCGAGCACTGCCACGACACCATCCTCATCGATCGTTCCCGTGACCTCCGTCGCCGCTGATTTCACTTCGTCTGGGGCCTGACCCATAGCGACGGCGCGACCGGAACGGCCTGCCCACTGGAACATCTCGATGTCGTTCCTGCCATCGCCGACCGCGACGATCCGCTCTTCGGGGATGTCGAGCCACATACGTACGCGTTCCAGCGCCGTCGACTTGTTGACGCCGAGCGGGGCGATGTCGAGCCACGCTGTCCAGCCGATGGCGTAGGTGACCTGGTGCAGGCCCATCTTCTCGACGACGGAGAGAAAGTCCAGCTCGTCGTGTTCGGGCGAGACGACGACGACACGCGTGACCTGTTCGGAGAGAAGCAGGTCGAATTCGACTTCCTCGGCATTCTCGAGGTTCCAGTCGGCCATCCCCGCGGTGTACCGGCGGAAACCGCTCGGGTACTCGACCATGTACCGGCCGTCGTCGAGATGAGAGCGGATGGTCTTCAGCACTTCGCTCGGATCGAAGGTTTCGATGACATACCGGCTGTATCCGGTCGGCTCCGTCGGGTCCTTGCGCATCACGAGGGCGCCATTCGCACAGACGACGTACTCGGGCGTGAGACCGAGCAGGTCGAGGATCTGGTGCGTCGTCTCCCAGCTGCGGCCGGTCGCGAGCATGAGGTGGTGCCCACGGGCGGATGCCGCCTGCGCGGCGTCGACGACGGCATCCGCCATCGTTCCGTCCTCATAGATCAGCGTTCCGTCGACGTCGAGGGCGACGAGCATCCCTCCGTCGGTCACAGCGGCCTGACGATATCGAGTCCGCCGAGGTAGGGGCGAAGCGCCTCAGGGATGACGACGGATCCGTCGGCCTGCTGGTGTGTCTCGAGCAGCGCGACGAGCCAGCGGGTGGTGGCGAGGGTGCCGTTGAGGGTGGCCACCGGTGTGGTCTTGCCGTCTTCGCCTGCCCGGTAGCGGGTGTTCAGCCGGCGCGCCTGGTAGGTGGTGCAGTTCGACGTCGATGTGAGCTCGCGGTAGGCGTCCTGGGTCGGAACCCAGGCTTCGACGTCGTACTTGCGCGCGGCACTGGAGCCCAGGTCGCCGGCGGCCGTGTCGATCACGCGGTAGCTGAGCCCGAGCGCCTGGAGCATGCCCTCCTGCCAGCCGAGCAGGCGGAGGTGCTCCGCTTCGGCTTCTGCCGGGGTCGTGTAGACGAACATCTCGAGCTTGTTGAACTGGTGCACGCGGATGATCCCGCGGGTGTCCCGCCCGTACGATCCGGCCTCGCGGCGGTAGCAGGTGGACCATCCGGCGTAGCGAATCGGCGCGTCGGCCACGTCGATGATCTCGTCGGCGTGGTACCCGGCGAGCGCGACCTCGCTGGTGCCGGTGAGATAGAGGTCGTCGGCGGGCAGGTAGTAGACCTCGTCGGCGTGCGCACCGAGGAACCCGGTGCCGGCCATGATCTCGGGCTTCACGAGTGTCGGCGTAATGAGTGGGATGAACCCCTCGGCGAGCGCACGATCCAGGGCCATGTTCATGATCGCGAGCTCGAGGCGGGCGCCGATGCCCCGCAGGTAATAGAAGCGCGCGCCGGAGACCTTGGTGCCTCGCTGCATGTCGATCGCGCCGAGGATCTCCCCGAGTGCGAGGTGGTCCTTCGGTTCGAAGTCGAAGGAGGGCTTGTCGCCGACCTCGCGAAGCGTGACGAAGTCATCCTCGCCCCCCGCCGGGACGCCGTCGATGATGGGGTTCTGGATGGCGCCGACGATCGCGGTGAAACGTTCCTCGGCTTCCGACGCGTGCTGCTGTGCCTGCTTGACGCGTTCTGACAGACCCTTGACCTCAGCGACGAGGGCCGGCTTGTCCTCCTTCGAGGCCTGGGCGACGCGCTTGCCGAACGCGTTCTGCTCGGCGCGGAGCTCCTCGAACGCGGTGATCGCTGCGCGACGTTCACGGTCGGCGTCGAGCGCCTGGTCGACGAGTTCGACGGGCGATCGCCTCGCCTGCTGCGAACGCCTGATGAGGTCTGGGTTTTCGCGGAGGAGCACTGGATCAATCACGGGGGCAAGTCTAACGGCGCGGGGTACGGTTGCAGGTATGAGCGAGCCAGGTCGGAAGCAGGCGGCGGTGATCTACAACCCGACCCGGGTCACCGAGGCAGCTCTGCGACCCGTGGTCGATCGGGCTGCAGCCGACGCCGGCTGGGCTGAGACGCGGTGGTTCCCCACGACGGCGGATGATCCCGGCAGAGAGCTCGCTCGTCAGGTTGCCCGTTCGGGCGTCGACATGATCATCGTGGCCGGGGGCGACGGCACAACGCGCTCGGTGGCAGAGGGAATGCACGATTCGGGTTCCACCCTGGCGCTGCTCCCGTCCGGAACCGGCAACCTCCTCGCCAGGAACCTCGGCCTGCCGCTCACGAACATTGCGGATTCAGTCGCCATCGCGTTCACCGGCCGGACCCGCCGCATCGACCTGGGCATCGCCACGCTCAGCCGCGCGGACGGCTCGATCGAGGAACGCACATTCGTGGTGATGGCTGGCATGGGCATCGATGCCGACATCATGGCGAACACCAACGAATCCCTCAAGCGAGCCGTCGGCTGGCTCGCGTATGTCGACGCCGGCATCCGGATGCTGCCCGAAGCGCGACCATTTCGCATCCGGTACCAGCTCGACGAGAAGCCGCCGCACAACGCCCACGTCAGCACCATCCTGTTCGGCAACTGCGGCACGTTGACCGGCGGGCTGGAGATGATGCCCGACGCGATCATCGACGACGGGCTCCTCGATGTTGCTGTGCTGCAGCCGAAGGGCACCCTCGGCTGGATCGAGCTGTGGCGCAAACTGCGGTGGGAGGGCGGCTTTCTGCGACGCTCGAGCATCGGGCGACGGATCATCAAGGTCACGTCCGGGAGCGCGTCGACGATCACGTATCTGCGGAGCACCGGCATCACGGTCCTGCTCGACAAAGCCCGGCACGTGGAACTCGACGGCGACGAGTTCGGAGTCGTCGTTGGCGTGCGTTTCGCTGCGGATGCCGGCGCGCTGGCCGTCCGGGTGCGGTAGCGCCCTCGCATCCGCCCCTCGCCCATACTCTCCGCCCCCGCCGCTCGGCCACAAAGGGCTGCAGCGCCCACCGCTCGGCCACAAACGGCTGCTCCGCAGCCCAAACTCCAGCCAAAAGTGACCGAGCAGCACTTCCTCCACCTGCGCGACACCACAGCTCCCATTACTCCCCTGTGGACAACTCTCTGCACCACAACGCCTCGGCCGCCCGCTCGCTCGGCCACAAACGGCTGCAGCACTCACCGCTCGGCCACAAAGGGCTGCTCCGCAGCCCAAACTCCAGCCAAAAGTGACCGAGCAGTGTCAGACCCGACCGTGAACACGGCCGCGGGGCCTGTGGACGAAGCAGACGGCATCCGCGCGGAATGCGGCATCCTCAAGCGGTGACTTTTCGGAAACCCCTGCCGCAGCCGCTCCCCGCCGCATTCTCCGTCGCCGATGCCTATGCCCGAGGCTTCACGCGCGGGCAGATGCGCAACCGCTCGCTCCACGCTCCGTTCCACGGCACGCGGACCACCGCGACGCCAGCGGCCTCGTTCGAGTCTCGCTGCCGCGCTCTCGCCACGCGGATGCCGCCGGGCGCGACCTTCAGCCACCGAACGGCCGCGCTTCTTCGCGGGATGCCGCTGCCGTTCCCCGCGGACGACCTCGTTCTCGACGTCACCGTTCCGAGCCCTGCGCGCGCGATTCGTCGACGCGGAACCCGGGGGCATTCCGCAGTGCTCCGGGCGTCAGACGTCGAGGTGCTCGTGGGTCTTCCGGTGACATCGGTGGAACGAACCTGGTGCGACCTCGGCCTGCTGCTCGATCTGCCCGACCTCGTGGCTGTTGCCGACTTTCTGCTCTGGCACGAGGCGCCGCAAACCTCACGGGCCAAACTCGCCGCTGCAATCGACGGTTACCCGGCGCGAGCAGGCATCCGAACCCTGCGCACGGCGCTCGCGCTCGCGTCGGACCACTCGCGGTCCCGCCCCGAATCGCTCGTGCGCGTCGACCTTGCCCTGAGCCGCCTCCCCACCCCGCTCGCGAACTACGAGGTGTACCTGGCCGGAGCGCACCGCACCGTGTTCTTCGACCTCGCGTTCCCCGGATACAAACTCGAACTCGAGTACCACGGCGACCAGCACCGCACCGACGTGCGGCAATGGCGAAGCGACGTTCGGCGCGCAAACGACATCGGCGACGAAGGCTGGCAGACGCTGCAGTTCACGGGCGACGATCTCGCCGACCTGCCTGGCCTGCGACGACGGGTCGAACGCCGGCTTCGGATGCTTGGCTGGCGCGCTGAGAGCTGATCCGCTGCAGTTCGCCGCGTGGACTAAAAGGGTCGGAGAACGAGCCAAAGTTCAGCCGTTTGTGGCAAAGCGACGAACGGATGCCGCCGCGGCAGCCCGCAGTCGTCAGCGCGCCCGCTCGGCGTCGATCGGTTGCATGCCACTCTCCATGCTCCATGCGGCTGCGAACGGCATCAGCGCCTCGATGGTGACGACGCGGACACCCGCACTGGTGGGGAGTATCACTCGGATCCCCGGGTGGTAGTCGAACAGTATCTGCCTGTCCCTCCCGCATGGTCCGACGACGCCGCGGCCATGGTTTCCGACAGCGACGATGGTGGAGATCCGTCGCGCACCGTTGGCGCGTGCTGCGCCGAGTGCAACCAATTCGGCACAGGGACCTCCGGTGAAGTGGAACAGATTCACCCCGACGAACGCGCGACCGTCAGCGTCGCGAACCGCGGCGCCCATCGTGTGGGCACCATCGGCATCCGGACCGGCATCCGTATTCGCGTCGATGGCCGCCCGCGCGAGCTCGATGAGTTCACGATCCTCGGGCGTCGGCAGGTCGAGCTCAGGTTGCAGCATGAGCGTAATCCTACGGATCCGGCCGCGTCAGATGACCGCCCACACTCGACCGCTCGGTCGAAAATGGTCGCTACTCCTCGCCGCGTGGACAAAAAGGGTCGAAGAACGCGCAGAAGTCCAGCCGTTTGTGGCCAAGCGACGAACGGATGCCGCGGCGCGCGCAACCGAGCAGAGAGGGCTAGATCACGCCCTGCGCGAGCATCGCATCCGCCACCTTGACGAACGCCGCCGTGTTGGCGCCGATGACGTAGTCACCGGGGTGACGGTAGCGGTCGGATGCCTCGTACGCGGCCGCGTGGACGCCCCGCATGATGTTGTGGAGACGGTCTTCGCTGTCGCTGAAGCTCCAGCGCTGGCGCGACGCGTTCTGGCTCATCTCGAGCGCACTGGTCGCGACGCCGCCGGCGTTCGCCGCCTTGCCCGGCCCGAACAGCACCCCGGCCTGCTGGAACGCGTGCACGGCGTCGGGGTAGCAGGGCATGTTCGCGCCTTCGCTGACCGCGACGACGCCGTTGCCGATGAGGGTCTTGGCATCGGCAAGCGTGAGCTCGTTCTGGGTCGCGCTCGGGAGGGCGATCTGACCGGGAACATCCCAGACGCTTCCGCCGGAGATGAATCGCGCCGACGAACGCCGGGCCGCGTACTCGGAGATGCGCACGCGCTCGACCTCTTTGATCTGCTTGAGCAGTTCGAGGTCGATGCCCTTCTCGTCGACGACGTAGCCGGACGAGTCGGATGCCGTGATCGCACGTCCGCCGAGCTGGTGCACCTTCTCGATGGCGTAGGTGGCGACGTTGCCCGAACCCGAGACGATCGCGGTCAGGCCGTCGATGGACCGGCCCGTCATCGCGAGCATCTCCTCGGTGAAGAAGACGGCACCGTATCCGGTGGCCTCGGTGCGGACCTCGGCCCCGCCCCATCCGGTGCCCTTGCCTGTGAACATCCCGGACTCGTGGCGGTTGGTGATCTTGCGGTACTGCCCGAAGAGGAAACCGATCTCGCGGGCACCGACGCCGATGTCTCCGGCTGGCACATCGGTGTGCTCCCCGAGGTGTCGGTACAGCTCGTTCATGAAGCTCTGGCAGAACCGCATGATCTCGGCGTCACTCTTGCCGTGCGGGTCGAAGTCGCTGCCGCCCTTGGCTCCACCGATGCCCTGGGCCGTGAGAGCGTTCTTGAAGATCTGCTCGAAGCCGAGGAACTTGATGATCGACAGGTTCACCGTCGGGTGGAACCGCAGTCCGCCCTTGTACGGTCCGAGGGCCGAGTTGAACTGCACCCGGAAGCCACGGTTGACCTGCACGCGGTTCCTGTCATCGGTCCACGGCACGCGGAACATGACCTGACGCTCCGGCTCGACGAGTCGCTCGAGGATGCCGGACTCTCCGAATTCAGGATGCTCGGCGAGCGCCGGCTCGATCGACTCCAGCACTTCGAGGAGCGCCTGATGGAACTCCGGCTCGCCCTGGTTTCGGGAGACGGCGGTCTCATAGACGGAACGGGTGAGCTCGGACGGCGTGGGAGAAGAGGGCACGGAGAGTCTTTCTGAAGCGTGACGAGACGCGAACGACGCTGTACGCGGGAGAGCGCGCGGCAACGCCCGATCTGTGGATCTGCCGGGCGCTGGTCGCGCAGTGAGCCGTTGTGCGGCCTCCGACAGTCTGCCGCCGCAGCTCGGCATCGTCAATTTCGGACCTCGGTGCGCCCCCGGACCTGCGCACGTCGTGACCCGCGGCCCGCCAAACCCTAGGCCCGTCTCCGCCGGCGCGGCAACCCCCTGGCCGCACCGGGTCCCGCGGCCCAAGCTAAGTGGCATGCATGTCTCCTTTTCCGCAGCAGCAGCGTCCGCGTTGGCCGGACCGCTCACGGCGGCCGCCGTGACCGGCAACCCGCGAGATGTGGATGCCGCCCTGCGCCTCGGACGTTCGCTGGGCTTGTCGCGGCCGGTGCCGGGAGATCCGTCAACACGTGACCTCTGGGAGGCGTTCGCAACGGTTGCTGCCGATGATCTCGGCGCTGTGCGTGCGATGGAGCCACATCTGGATGCGGTCGGCATCCTGACACAGGCCGGAGTCGAGACCATCGATGGCACGTGGGGGGTGTTCGCAGCGGAGGGCGGAGATGCGCCGCTCACGGCCTCGTCCAGCGGCACCCTCAGCGGAACAAAACAGTGGTGCTCCCTGGCTGACCGCCTGGATTTCGCACTCGTGACCGCCAGCACCAGCTTCGGTGGTCGTCAGTTGTTCGCGGTCGACCTCAGACACCCCGGCGTGCGCGTGCAGCCGTCGACCTGGGTGGCGCGGGGGTTGAGCGAGATCCCCAGCGGTCCCGTGACGTTCAGCTCGGTTCCCGCTACTCCGGTCGGCGAGCCGGGCTGGTACCTCGAACGCCCCGGATTCGCGTTCGGTGGAATCGGCGTTGCCGCGTGCTGGTTTGGCGGAGCGGTGGGCATCGGTCGCACCGTGCACTCTGCCGCGCAGGCGAAACCCAATCCTTTCCTTCTCGCCCATCTCGGCGCGATCGACGTACTTTTGCACTCCTGCCGTCGTGCACTGCTCGAGGCGACCCACCTGGTCGGGGAGGCATCAACGAACGGTCGACTACTCGCCAAACGGGTGCGCGCGACCGTCGCGAATGCCAGCGAAGAGATCCTCATGCGCGCCGGTCATGCTCTCGGACCTGGCCCCCTCGCCCTCGATCCGCTGCATGCCAAGCGGGTCGCAGACCTCCAGCTCTACATCAGGCAGCATCACGCCGAGCGGGACGACGAGTCCCTCGGTCGGGCCGTTGCAGAGGGCCCTGCGCCGTGGTGACCTTCGACGCGAACCGTGCGGGCACCCCACGGGCGACCTGGGCGGCAGACACGCGACTACATGACCGACCTCCGCTCGACCTGCTCGGAGTGGACGAACTGGTTGTCGTCGCTGCCCACCCCGATGATGAAACCCTGGGCGCGGGCGGGCTGATCTCGCTCTGTAGTCGGCGCGGCATCCCGATCACCATCCTGATGGTCACCGATGGCGCGGCGACTGGCGGACCCGAGACAGCGGCCGAGCGCTCCAGGGAGCTGGCTGCATCCGTCGCGATCCTGACAGCGGGAGCCGACGACGTCAGAATCGTCGAGCTCGGGTTCGCCGACGGCGCGACACGGGAGAACAGGGCTGACATCACCGCCGCACTCGGCGAGCGGATCGCCCGCTCGTCGCCAGGGGCGCTCATCGTGGCTCCCTGGCGAGGAGACGGACACCGCGATCACCGCATCGTCGGTGAGATCGTGGCTGAACTCGTCGCGGGCCGGAGGTTCGCTGAGTACCCGATCTGGATGTGGCACTGGGCGCATCCGAGTGCAGAGGTCACGCCGTGGCGCGACATGGTGAGCGTCGACGTGGACTCGACGAAGCAGCGCGCCCTCGCCAGCTTCCGGTCGCAGACCCGTGGCGAGCGCCCCGTCCTTCGAGCGGACTTCCTCGAGAACTTCACCGGCGGCACGGAGCACCTCATCCTCGAGCCCGGCTCGCTTCCCGCCGAGTATTTCGACGCGACCTATCAGCGCCACGACGACCCGTGGGGGCTGGCAACGCGCTGGTACGAGACGCGAAAGCGGTCGATTCTGCTCGCATCGCTGCCCCGGGAGAGCTATCCACGCGCGCTCGAGATCGGCTCATCCATCGGAGTGACAACGGATGCCCTCGCCGGACGCTGCCAGGACCTGCTGGCCGTGGATGTCTCGGCCGCGGCGGTCGAGCGAGCGCGCAGGAGGGTGGGCGAGAAGGCGAGAATCGAGGTGCGGGATGTCACGCGTGACTTCCCGCCGGAGAATTCGATCTCATCGTGCTATCGGAGGTCGGATATTATTTCGGCGTCTTCGGGGCTCGCGTCCGTCCTCACGTCCATCGGATCGGCGCTCTCGGCCCAGGGCACACTCGTCGCCTGCCACTGGAGACATCCGGTCGCCGACTATCCCCTCTCGGGCGACGAAGTGCATGACGCCGTCGCCGCGCTCGCTGCCGAGTCAGGGCTCGCCAGGATCGCACGCCACGAAGAAGAAGACTTTATTCTGGAGATCTTCAGTCGACAGGCTGAATCGGTCGCACGACAGACGGGGCTGCTGTGATGGAGATAACCGAGATCGTGGTGCTCATCCCGGCGCGAGACGAGGAGGCGTTGATCGGGCGCTGCCTCGAATCTGTGCTGGAGGCGCGCTCCCGCGTCTCCCTCCCGGTGCGAGTGATTGTCGTGGCCGATGGGTGCCTCGACACCACAGCCAAAGTCGCCCGCGGCTTCGACGGGGTGTTCGTCGCGGAGATCGACTCATCCAACGTCGGTACGGCACGGCGGATAGCGGCGCTCACCGCGTTGGAAATGACATCCGGCGACCCTGGCAGCGTGTGGATGGCGAACACCGACGCCGACTCCGTTGTGCCGGCGAACTGGCTGCGCGAACAGGTGCGACTGGCAGATTCGGGTACCGATGTAATGATCGGCACCGTGCGCCCGGACTTCGAGGAACTCTCCGTCGAACAGGAGCGCGCGTGGCACGCACGACACGTTCCGGGTAAACCCAATGGCCATGTTCACGGCGCAAACCTGGGAGTGCGGGCATCCACCTACCTCGCGGCGGGCGGGTACGTGGAGTTGCCGGAGCATGAAGACGTCGAACTCGTTGCGCAACTGAGGAGAGTCGGTCGAATCACGGCGAGCGACGAGTGCGAGGTCGTGACCTCCGGCAGACAGGTCGGGCGAACGCCGGGTGGCTACGCCCGGTACTTGCGCGAGGATCTGGTGCCGACGTCAGTCGGCACTCTCGATGACGCGCTCCGTGCGGAGGCTGCGACGGGCTGACGCGGCGCTTTGGAGTGCCCTACGCGCCGGGTTCGCCCGAGATCAGGGCGCGCAGCCAGTCACGCGCCTCGACGAAGACCTCATCTGAGTACCGGGAGTCGAAGTCGATCGATGCCTTGTCCGCCCGCGGATACGATCCGAGGAATCTGACGCTGGGGCTGAACCGGCGCACTCCGAGCAGCGCATCGGCGACACGTTCGTCCCTGATGTGCCCGTCCGCGTCGATGATGAATCGGTACCGGCCCAGTTCGTCACCGATCGGTCGGGACTCGATGAGGCTCATATTCACACCCCGGGTGGAAAACTGCTCGAGTAATTCGAGCAGTGCACCGGCACGGTCGACGGGCAGTTCAGCGATGAGGCTCGTCTTGTCCGCTCCGGTCGGCTCCGGCAGCACCGTTGTCCTGCTGACCAGAAGAAAACGCGTGACCGCATTGGGGTTGTCGCCGATGTTCTCGGCGAGAACCTCGAGGTCGTACTGGTTGATGATCCCAGGGGGCGCGATCGCGGCATCGGCCTGGTCGTTGTCGAACAGGGCGGATGCCGCCGCCACATTGCTCGTCGCGGGGATATGCCCGTGAGCGGGCAACGCCGCATCCACCCAGAGGTGGCACTGCGCATAGGCCACCGGGTGGGCGTTGATCACACGCACGTCCGCGAGGGTGGTTCCCCGCCGCGCGACGAGGACGAAATTGACCGGGACGAGGTACTCACCGATGATCCGCAGTCCCGGAATCGTCGCGAGTGCGTCCTGGGCGACGGAGACCCCACCCTCGACGGAGTTCTCGATGGCGATCACGGCGGCAGCGCTGCGCCCGGAGAGGACATCGTCGAGCGCTTCGCCGACGTTGGTGACGGAATGCCAGTTCTGGCCGACGGCCTCGGGCACCTGGGCGAGCGCCGCTTCGGTGAATGTCCCGCTCGGACCCAGGTAGCTGTACGTGCGGATCGGCGGGCCGTCGGGGGTGTCAGACATGGCTCCGAGCCTACTGGTCACTGCCCTGACAGGGCTGTTCATGGCAGGTTCGACCTGCTCAGCGAGAGTTTTCACCGCTATAGTGAGTGAGTCTAGTCACCAGCGTCCGTGCTGGTGGGAGCGACATTCGGGTGTCGCGAGGCAGAGGGTGGAATCGCGTGAGTGCATGGGGGGCTTTCAGGGGGACGATGTCGCGTCGTGTTTCCCCTGTTTTGCGCGCGCTCGGCGGAGCGGCGACAGCACTCGCGGTCGGCACAGCCGGCCTGGGATTTCTCGCTGATTTCCGGCTTCCTGACACACCGCCACAGGCCGTTGTCGCGGCCGAGCCGCTCCCGCTCGACGGCGATACCTTCGCAGCGCAGTTCAGCGGGCGCGAGTCCGTGGCCGCCGATATTCTCCAGACGCTGCCAGCCGTAGACGTCGCCGGATTGTGGGCCGAACTCCCCCGCGCATTCGTCGACACCCTCATCGACGACAGGCCGGATGTCATCGGCAACCTCGAGGGCGCCAGCTACGTCGACCGCGACCGGGCGAACATCCGCCGACTTGCCACTGTCTACCGGGACGCTTTCGCGGCCGAACAGCAGGCGCTGTCCCGCCTGCGGTCCGGTTCACCGCAGAGCACCTCGGGCCTGGAACTCGCCGAGGCCAAGGCGAAGGTGGAATCCATCGACGTCCTGCTCGGTCTCGTCGCCGGGCAAACGACCTCGACGACCGAACCACGCCGTTACCTGATCAGTCTCGACGACTCCGTCGCCGGCCCTCCGCTCGCATCGATCGCGGTGGGCGATCTCGATTCCGCTCTCTACACGACCTACTTCGTCCCGGGAATGAACAGCAGCCTGCTCGAGGCCGAGGACTATCTCCGCGGGGTCACCCGCATTCAGAACGCCTCCGAAGACAGCGCCGCCGTGCTGTGGCTCGGCTACGAGAGCCCTGGGCCTGTCGAAACCGTGTCGACGAAACGCGCCGAGGCCGGAGCCGTGCTGCTGGGCACGGCGCTCGACGGATACAACGCGTACCGCAGCGTCGTCGACCTGTCCTCAGAACTCACCGTTCTCGCGCACTCCTACGGCTCGACCACGGCGGCCATCGCCCTCACCAGGGGCAGCTACGGGGTGAGCTCGTTCGTGATGATCGGATCGGCCGGCATCCCGTCCGACATCAGCCTCGCCGACCTGCACGTTCCCTCTGACCGTGTCTACGCCTCGGAGGCGATGGCGGATGTGATGGCCGGCAAGGGTCAGTTCTGGTCCGGTCGGGTGAACCCGGCGTCGATCGACTGGGGCGCGCAATTGTTCGGCAGCAACGGCACGACGCTCGAGGATGGCACCATCCTCAGCGCGGTCGCCGCCCACGACGTGGTCGGGCAGGATACGACAGCCGACGGAGACAAATACCTCGGTGACGGCACGGAAAGCCTCTACGACATTCGCAATATCGTCACCGGTCAACTGCACGCGATCACCCCCGGGACGCGTACCGCGTCGACCGATCCGGCGATTCTCGCCGACGGGGCGCACTAATTCTCTGACGGATGGCCGTGGCCGGTGCCACAATGGGGACATGACTGACCGCGCAGGCACCCCAGCAGCTGAGTCCGACCTTATCGACGTCACCGCCCTCCTGGACGCGTACTTCGCCTTGAAACCGGATGTCTCCATCCCGGAACAACGCGTCGTGTTCGGCACCTCGGGGCACCGCGGCTCCTCGCTCAACACGGCGTTCAACGAGCACCACATCGCCGCGACGACACAGGCGATCGTCGAATACCGCGCCGACCAGGGCATCACCGGGCCGCTCTTCATCGGTTCTGACTCCCACGCCCTCAGCCACCCCGCCCAGACCACGGCACTCAAGGTGCTCGTCGGCAACGGCGTTCGGGTGCTCGTCGACGAGTTCGACGACTTCGTTCCCACCCCGGCACTCAGCCACGCCATCCTCGCCTGGAACCGCTCGGGTGCTGAGGAGCAGGCAGACGGCATCGTCGTGACACCCAGCCACAACCCCCCTGGCGACGGCGGTTTCAAGTACAACCCGCCGCACGGCGGACCCGCGGACAGCGACGCCACGAGCTGGATCGCGAACCGCGCCAACGAGATCATCGAAGCCGGGCTCACCGACGTGATGATGGCGGAGCCCAGTGCTGTCGAGACCTATGACTTCCGCGGTGCGTACGTGGAGGACCTCGGCAACATCATCGACATGGAGGCGATCAAGCGTTCGGGGATCCGGATCGGGGCCGACCCTCTCGGCGGAGCCAGCGTGCACTACTGGCAGGCGATCGCCGACCGGTACAACATCGACCTGACCGTCGTGAACCCTCACGTCGACCCGACCTGGCGGTTCATGACGCTCGACTGGGACGGCAAGATCCGCATGGATCCGTCGTCACCGTCTGCGATGGCATCCGTTCTCGCCCACAAGGACGATTACGACATTCTGACCGGCAACGACGCGGATGCCGACCGGCACGGCATCGTCACCCCCGACGGCGGGCTGATGAACCCCAACCACTTCCTCGCGGTGGCGATCGACTACCTGTACCGCAATCGTTCGGGCTGGGGGTCGGACGCAGCCATCGGCAAAACCCTCGTCTCGAGTTCGATCATCGACAAGGTCGCCGAGTCCCTCGGTCGCACCCTCTGGGAAGTGCCGGTCGGCTTCAAATGGTTCGTTCCAGGGCTGATCGACGGATCCGTGGCATTCGGCGGCGAGGAGAGCGCCGGAGCGAGCTTCCTGCGCATGGACGGGACGGTCTGGACGACAGACAAAGACGGCATCCTGCTCTGCCTGCTCGCCTCGGAGATCCTCGCCGTCACGGGCAAGACCCCCTCTGCCCTGTACCGGGAACTCACCGAGAAGTACGGTGACCCGGTTTACGAGCGGGTGGATGCTGCGGCGTCCCCGGCGCAGAAGGCAGCACTCGGCAAGCTGGACGGAGAGGCGATCACCGCCACCGAACTGGCGGGCGACCCGATCCTGGCCAAACTCAGCTCGGCACCCGGCAACGGGGCTGCGGTCGGCGGTGTGAAGGTCGTGACCGCGAACGCCTGGTTCGCTGCCCGCCCGAGCGGCACCGAAGACGTCTACAAGATCTACGCCGAGTCATTCACCGGGCCTGATCACCTCAAGCAGGTGCAGGCGGAGGCGAAACTCATCGTCGACGCGGCACTCGGGGCCTGAGCCCGGCTACAGCCCACCACGGTGATCGCGCCCGCCACGGTGATCGAGCCCACCACGGTGATCGAGCCTGTCGAGATCCCCGCCGATCGCGGTCACAGCCCGAGCTCCTGAAGCTCGTCATCCATCCGTTCGGTCATGGCGGCGTACCCGGAATCGTTCGGGTGCAGGCCGTCGGCGGCCATCCACTCGGGGTGCCCCTCGATCCATCGTGACGCACCGGGAATGTACTCGGCGCCGACCTCTGCCGCCGCGGCGCGAACCCACTCGATGATCGTCTCGACGGAGTCGGGCCGTTCGTCGGTGTACCAGAACGGCTCGACGACGATGAGGCGTGCGGAGGGGAGCGCCGTGGACAGCGTCTCGATGTCTGCGGTGATGGCCGCCTCGATCTCGCTCGCCCGGTCGGGCATCGAGAAATTGTCGTTGAGACCCATGGTGACGAACACGATGTCCGGGTCAGCGTCGATGATCCGGGGGATCAGGTCGTCCGCACTGCCTGCGCGGTTGTTCACGAACCCGAGACCATTCACGCTCGGGTTGACCTCTGTCCAGCCGCGATCATCGGCGATGCGCGTTGACCAGCGTTCGGACGGATCGCTCGCGCCCGTTCCCAGGGTGTACGAATCGCCGTAGAAGGCGACGACGGGCTGTCCGGGCGGTGCGGATGCCACGTCACCTGCTCCCGGTTCTGCGCTCGCACAGGCGGTGAGCGCCCCAGCGCCGAGGAGCAGTCCGATGGCAGCACAGAGCCTGGTCGTTGCAGAAGTAGTCACACCAGTCATTCGTCGCCCGCTCCCTCGCGGATTGGCGTCGCGGGAGATCAGGCCGGGATGCTCCAGAACCATGCGGTCCCTCCCGGGTGCTCGACGGTGATCGCGTTGTCGAGGTCACGGTAGGCGCCGTCGAGGTTGTGGCTCGCGAATCCGATCTTGGTGACACCGTCGACGACCTCAACGCTGGAGACGAGCATCACGTGGTCGGGGATGTCGTTGACATTCCAGTCGAACATGCCGATGTCGCCCACCTTGACCTGATCCCGCTGGTCGAGGCTGAGCCGCGTGACGTCCGGGCCGCTGTCGCTGGAGAACCAGTTGTGCATGGTTGGAACGTATCCCCACGCGCCGCTCCAGTCGGCCGCCGCATTCTTGTTGTACCAGGTGGCGTTCTGGGTCCACCCACGCTGGATCAGCGTCTGGCTGACGAAATTGGCGCAGTCTCCACCGACCGGGTTGAGGTTGCCCCACTCGGCTTCGTTGTAGTCATCCCAGTGCGCGAGGGCATACTGCATCTGAGCGTCGAGTCCGGTCACGACCGCATACGAATGTGTCAGCGCCGACTCCTGCGGGACGACGGAGTCGCCGGCAGATACGACGATGGGCGCGTCCGTCGGCTGGAAGTCGACGGCAGCGGGCGCGACAGCCGTCACGGTGCCGTCATCGGCAACCGTCACATCCGTTGCCGCGACTCCGCCGACAGTGACACCGGTAACGTCATCGAGCGCGGTCCCGGTGATGGTGAGCGTCGTTCCGCCGGTCACCGATCCGGATGCCGGCGCGACGGCGGTCACGCTGCTCACAGCTGACGGGGTGGGTGTAGGGGTGGCTGCCACGGGCGAGGGTGACCCGGTCGGCGTCGCCGGGCTGGCGCATCCTGACCACAGCAGCGCGGAACATGCCACGGCAACGATCGCCGTGATCCGGCGGGCGTGGAGACGCGAACCGGGAGGCCTGCTGATACTGCTCGACACGAAAAAATCCTCCGACGAATGGGGTGAACTCCCATGGTAAGCGACCCAGGTGAACAACTTCTGAGGCAGCGGCGGTAGGTTGATTACTCACTCAGGCACGACGCAAGGAGCAGTGAAACGCCAATGACCTACACCTTCCCTCCCACGTTCATCTGGGGATCGGCGACCGCTGCGGCCCAGGTCGAGGGCGCAGCCTACGAAGACGGCAAGGAGGACTCCGTCTGGGATGCTTTCGCGCGTGTTCCCGGCGCCATCGCCAACGGCGACACCCTCGACGTCGCCGTCGACCACTATCACCGCTTCGCATCCGATGTGGCGCTGATGAAGAAGCTCGGCCTCGACTCGTATCGGTTCTCGACGAGCTGGGCCCGCATCGTGCCGGGCGACCGTTCACCGAACCCGGCCGGCCTCGACTTCTACTCACGCCTCGTCGACGAGCTGCTGGGCGCCGGCATCCTGCCCTGGCTGACCCTGTACCACTGGGACCTCCCGCAGGCACTCGAGGAGAAGGGCGGCTGGGCGAATCGCGACACCGCGCTGCGCTTCGCCGACTACGCCGAGACCGTGTACGGAACGCTCGGCGACCGGGTGAAGCACTGGACAACCTTCAACGAGCCGTTCTGCTCCTCCCTGCTCGGCTACGCCGCCGGAGTTCTTGCACCCGGCAGGCAGGACCCGACAGCCGCGGTCGCCGCCATCCACCACCAGCACCTCGGGCACGGCCTCGCGGTGAACCGGCTGCGTGAGCTGGGTGCCGAGCAGATCGGCATCACGCTGAACCTCACCAACGCCATCCCCCTCGACGCGAACGATCCCGTCGACGTCGAGGCGGCGCGCCGACTCGACGTGCTCGCCAACCGCGTGTACCTCGACCCGATCGTCACCGGCGCGTACCCCGACGACGCCCTCGCCGACCTCGAACAGTTCGGCATCCGCGACGTGATCCTCCCCGGCGACCTCGAGACCATCAGCGCTCCGATCGACTTCCTCGGCGTCAACCACTATCACGATGACCAGGTCTCCGGTCACCCGCACAGCACCGGATCAGACGGTCACTCCGGAGCCACCGAGCGTGAGCTCTCCTCACCCTGGATCGGGTCGGAGTACATCTCCTTCCCGAGCCGCGGGCTGCCGCGAACGGCCATGGGTTGGGAGGTCAACCCGTCTGGCTTGCACTCGCTCCTCGTGCGCCTTGGGCGCGAGTACCCGAACCTGCCTCCCCTCTTCGTCACCGAGAATGGAGCAGCATACGAGGACGAGGTCTCCGCCGACGGGCGCGTGCACGACCCCGAACGCACGCAGTACGTGACCGAGCATGTGCAGGCGGTGTCGGATGCTATCGCTGACGGCGCCGACGTGCGCGGATACTTCCTCTGGTCGCTCCTCGACAACTTCGAATGGTCGTGGGGATATAACAAGCGGTTCGGGATCATCCGGGTCGACTACGACACGCAGGAACGCATCATCAAGGACTCCGGTCTCGCTTACGCGCAGATCATTGCGAACGCCAAGTCGGGAGAGTCCGCGCAGGCCTGAGGGCGGTGGGGAAGGATGCCGAGCATGAGCACCGCCGGTGGCCGTTCCCGCCCGTGAGGGGGACAATGGAGGAATACCCGGGAGCCGACGGTCCTTGACAGTGAGAGACGTCAGCTGTGCCCGAGTACAGATCGCCCCGAAACAGATCGAGAGTCATGCCATGCCCCACCAGACAGGATCGACGACGGAGCTGGCGACCACCCCCCTCACAGATGCAGAGGTCCTGGTTCTGCGCCGCGACTTCCCCGCGCTGAACCAGCAGGTCAACGGCCATGAGCTCATCTACCTGGACTCCGGCGCGACATCGCAAAAACCTCGCAGTGTGCTCGACGCTGAGCGAGCGTTCTATGAACACGAAAACTCCGCCGTGCACCGCGGTGCCCACGCCCTCGCCGCGAGCGCCACCGAGCTTTTCGAGAACGCGCGCGCGACCGTCGCCCGCTTTGTCGGTGCGCGTGAGAACGAAATCGTCTGGACGTCGAACGCCACCGAGGGCATCAACCTCATCGCCTACGGGATCTCCAACGCCAGCCTCGGGCGCGGTGGAGCGGATGCCGCGCGCTTCGCGCTTCGGGAGGGTGACGAGATCCTGACGACCGAGGGCGAACATCACGCCAACCTCATCCCCTGGCAGGAACTTGCAGCCCGCACGGGCGCGACGCTCCGACACATCCCGGTTGCCGACGACGGCTCGCTGCGGATGGATGAGGCGGACGCCCTCTTCACCTCGCGCACGAAAATCGTCGCATTCACCCACGTCTCCAATGTCACCGGGGTGATCAACCCGGTCGACGAACTCGTCCGGCTGGCCCGCGCCGTCGGGGCGCTCGTCGTGCTGGATGCCTGCCAGTCGGCTCCGCACCGAACGCTCGACTTCGCCGCCCTCGACGTCGACTTCGCCGTGTTCTCCGGGCACAAGATGCTCGCTCCAACCGGGATCGGTGTGCTCTACGGGCGCGCTGAACTGCTCGATGCGCTGCCGCCCTTCCACACCGGAGGGTCCATGATCACCACCGTGACGCTGGAGACAGCCGGCTACCTGCCCGCTCCGCAACGTTTCGAGGCGGGAACGCAGAAGGTCTCGCAGGCCATCGCCCTTGCGGCAGCGATCGACTACCTCACCGCCGTCGGACTGGACCGGATCGATGCGTGGGAGACAGAACTGGGCGCGAGGCTCGTCGAGGGTTTCAGCGCGCTCCCCGGCGTGCGAGTGCTCGGACCGGGCCCGGGCGTCGAGCGGGCGGGACTCGCCAGCGTCGACGTCGACGGGGTGCACGCCCACGATGTCGGCCAGTTCCTCGACGACAAGGGCATCGCTGTGAGGGTCGGACATCACTGTGCCGCTCCCCTTCACCGGCGACTCGGCGTAACGGCATCGACCCGTGCCAGCGCCTACCTCTACAACACCACCGCGGACGTCGACGCCGTCATCGACGGCATGGGCGGCGTTCGCTCGTTCTTCGGAGTGAACTGATGTCAGGAGACCTCGCAGGTCTGTACCAACAGGTGATCCTCGATCACTCAAAGGAGAAGCACGGTTTCGGGCTCGCCCCGGAAGCGGATGCCTCCAGCCACCAGGTGAACCCCACCTGTGGTGATGAGCTCACCCTGCAGCTGCACGTTGCGGATGGCGTGGTCAGCTCGGTCACCTGGGAGGGCGCCGGATGCTCGATCTCGATGGCATCCGCATCGCTGCTGCACGACCTGGCACCTGGCCTCACCCTCGCCGAGGCTCGGGAACGGATTGCGCTGTTCCGGGAGCTCATGCACTCGCGCGGAGCGGGAATCGACGACGAGGACGAGCTTTTGGGCGATGCGATCGTGCTCGAGGGCGTCTCGAAGTACGTTGCCCGGGTCAAGTGCGCCATGCTGGCGTGGGTCGCGCTCGAGGCCGACCTCGCGCAGGTCGAAGCCCGCTGACCTGGCCCTCCCGCGCCGGGCTTCGGCTAGGCGAAGGTCGGTACGACCTCAGCCGCCAGGAACTCGAGGTGATCGAGGTCGGCGAGGTCGAGGATCTGCAGGTACACGGTCTCGACACCGTCATCCTGTAGGGACCCGAGCCTGTCGATGATCTCAGCAGCGGTTCCGGCGAGCCCGTTCTGTCGGAGCTCGCCCGGCTCGCGGCCGATCGCCGTCGCGCGACGGACGTACTCGGCCTCGTCCGCGCCGGCAGCAGCGACGAACGCGGCCGAGTAGACCAGCTCATCCGCGTTCCGACCGATGGAGTCGCAGGCGGCGCGGACCCTCGCGAACTTGCCTGCTATCTCGTCGAACGGAGTGAATGGCAGGTTGAACTCCGTCGCAAAACGTGCGGCCAGGGCTGGCGTGCGCTTTGCGCCACCACCTCCGACAATGATCGGCAGCGGCGACTGCACCGGCTTCGGCAGCGCGGGCGAGTCCGTCACCGTATAGTGCGTGCCGCTGAACGAGTAGGTGTCGCCCACGGGCGTTCCGAAGAGCCCGGTGACGATCTCGAGTTGCTCCTCGAGCATCCCGAAGCGCTTGGGCGGGAACGGTATGCCATACGCGGCATGTTCTTCCTCGAACCACCCGGTGCCGAGTCCGAGTTCGACCCGACCCCGCGACATCTGGTCGACCTGCGCCACCTGGATAGCGAGGATTCCCGGCGGGCGGTAGGTCACACTCGAGACAAGAGTGCCGAGGCGGATGCTCGTGGTTTCGCGCGCGAGGCCGGCGAGCGTCGTCCACGCATCCGTTGGCCCGGGAAGCCCGGAGAAGTGGTCGCCCATCACCATGTAGTGGTCGCTGCGGAAGAACGCGTCGAAGCCGAGTCGCTCGGCCGACTGCGCAACGGCCAGGAGGTCGTCGTAGCTGGCACCCTGCTGCGGCTCGGTGAAAATGCGGAACTTCATGGGGATGTCTTCTCCTCGGTTTCTGGAACGGGACGCCAGTCGACGGCGATGCCATCGAAGCGTTTCTGCATGACGGTGAGGGCTTCCGGATTCTGGTCGATCAGAACGAACGACCGTCCCAGTGCGGCTGCGACGGCGCCCGTCGTCCCGCTGCCCGCGAAAAAGTCGAGCACGGCATCGCCCTCGCGACTGGAGGCCTGGATGATCCGGCGCAGGACGCCGACCGGTTTCTGTGTCGGATAGCCGGTCTTCTCCTTGCCCGTGGGCGAGACGATCGTGTGCCACCAGACATCCGTCGGGAGCTTGCCCCGTTCGACCTTTTCCGGGGTGACCAGCCCCGGCGCCATGTACGGTTCTCGATCGACGGCATCCGAATTGAAATAGTACTGCTTCGGGTTCTTGACGTAGACGAGGATCGTGTCGTGCTTCGTCGGCCACTTGCTCTTCGACTTGGCTCCGTAGTCGTATGCCCAGATCAGCTCATTGAGGAACGAGTCGCGCCCGAAAATCGCATCGAGGAGCACCTTGGCGTAGTGCGCTTCGCGGTAGTCGAGGTGGAGATACAGGGTGCCGTCATCGGTGAGCAGCCGCCACGCCTCGACGAGCCTCGGTTCAAGAAACGCCCAGTAGTCGTCAAAGGCGTCGTCGTAGCGTTTGAGCGCCCCACGAATTCGCTCGTAACTCTGGCCCTTGAAGCCGACCGTCCCCCCGGATTCGGCACGCACGCTGCTCGTCTCGTGGCGTTGTTGCGCTCGGCCGGTGTTGAACGGCGGGTCGATATAGATGAGGGTGAATGATGCGTCCGCGAGGGTCGGCAGGATGTCGAGGTTGTCGCCGGAGTAAACGACGTTGCCGCCGCTCACGGCACCCGGTTCAGCCACGTGTCGGTGGTGAACTTCGACTCCACGAGCTCCTCGGCTGCGATATATTCCTCTGGAGTGATATGGCCGGGCTTCGCCCCGGTCAGACTGACGAATGTGGCCTTCATCCGCTCGATGATCTCAGCGCGGCTGAGTCCGGTCTGGGTGCGGAGCGGGTCGACCCGCTTCGCCGCCGACTTCGTTCCCTTGTCGCTGAGCTTCTCCCGGCCGATGCGCAGGACGCGGGCCATCAGTTCGCCGTCCATGTCGTAACTCATGGTGACGTGATGCAGCACGGCGCCGTTGCCCAGTCGTTTCTGGGCTGCGCCGCCGATCTTGCCGGTCGGGCTCGTGATGTCGTTCAGCGGTTGGTAGCTCGCGTCGATCCCCAGCGACTGCAGTGCCGTGAGAACCCAGTCGTCGAGGTAGGCGTAGCTGTCGGCGAAGGTCATCCCCTGCACGAGTTCAGCGGGAACGTAGAGCGAATAGGTGATGACTTCGCCCTGCTTCATCAGCATGGCGCCGCCACCGGAAACACGTCGCACGACCTCGAATCCGTTTTCCTTCGCCTGCTCCAGGTCGACCTCGTTCTTGACCGACTGGAAGCTGCCCAGCACGACCGCGGATTCGTCCCATTCCCAGATCCGGAGTGTGGGACCGCGCCGACCGGCTCCGACCTCCGCCGTCAGGACCTCGTCGAGCGCCAGGTGCATCCGCGGCGAGACGGAGCCGGTGTGAATGAGCTCCCAGTCGAAATCTTTCCAGTCCGCCGCCCCGGCCAGGGACCGCCGGATCGCGGTGCCGACCGCTTCAGGACTGAAGCCGAGGAGGGTCGCGCCGTCGGGCAACCCGCGGCGGATCGCGGATGCCAGCGACGTCGCATCCGTCTCGACCGGCAGCCCGTTGACCGAGCGGTTGATGTCTTCGAGGGCCGAATCGGGCTCGAGGAAGAAGTCGCCGGCGAGCCGGAAATTGGCGATCGCACCGTCGATCACGTCGAGGTCGACGACGACGAGTTTTCCGCCGGGAACCTTGTACTCACCATGCATGGGTTCAGCCTAGTCTCGGGTGTCTGCCCCATCCCGGCGACGGCAAGAGCACAATGGGGTGATGACGACACTCTTTTTGGCCCGGCACGGCGAAACCATCTGGCACGCAGAACACCGGTATGCAGGAATGGCGGACGTCGAGCTCAACGACAACGGCCTGCGCGAGGCGGAGGACCTGGCGGTTTGGGCCGCTGATGCCCGGCTCGACGCGGTATATGCGTCTACCCTGAGCCGGTCGGTCCTCTCCGCCGAGCCAAGCGCCCGGGAGACCGGACTGGTCGTCGAGACCGACCCGGACCTCTGCGAAGTGGCCTTCGGCGTCGGCGAGGGCCGCACACTCGACGAACTGCGTGTCGATCATGCGGATGCCGTCGACGCGTTCGTCGCTCGACCCGCCGAAGCGACCCTGCCTGGCGGGGAGCGGGGACTCGATGGGATCACCCGTTACCTGAGGGCGTTCGACCGGATCGAGACGGCCTTCCCCGGTGGTCGCGTCCTCGTGCTCTGCCACGGCACAGCGCTCCGACTGGCACTCTGCTCGCTGCTCGGCATCGAGCCGAACCGCTACCGTGACCTCTTTCCTGTCGTCGGCAACTGCGCGCTCAACACGATCGAGTACGAGGACGGAAAAGCCTCACTTCTGGGGTTCAACGTGCCCCCACTGACGGCCCACCGCGAGGGCTGACTCGCCCCGTCCGGGTTGAGTGGGCCCCAACGGCGGTTCGGCGGGCTTGCGAGCAGCCCTTTGGGGCAACTCAATGGGTGGAACCGCCTTTCGGGCCCACTCACCGTGCCCGGCTCGCAGGCGTGGGCTACAGGTGACGGTCGACGCCCTCCCAGACGGCCAGGCGGTCTGCAGCCGGATGCCGCGAATCCGTCGTCTGCGACGAGAACAGGCGCGTCGTCCGGTCAGCGGCGTCATAGCGACTCCAGCCGGGGGCGCCTGAGCGGATGAAGGAGATCCAGTGTGCCTGCATCGACCGGGAGAGCGTGCGCGCCGCCCGACGACCGCCGAACAGCAGCACCTGGCGACCGATCGGGCCGTCGAGGTTTCCGAACACGTAGGGAATCTCCGTGCCGTGCGTGGCTCCGAGGCCGACGGCACTGGTGGCCGGTGTCGCGTGGTCGAACCGGTACATGAAGGTCGGTGCGACAGCTGCATGGCCGTCGGCCACCCAGATGCTGGGGATGGTGAAGCTCCAGTCGCCCGACAGCCCCAGGCGGTCGCGTCGATGCGTCAGCCGGCCGTATGCCTCGACGATGGCGGGGGCGGATTCAGGCACGAATATCCGCAGCATTTCGCGCAGCGCGGTCTCGCGGATCGGCACGATCTGCGGGTCTGAGCGCACGAAGAGGTTCGCTTCGTCCCTGTTGGTTCCGATCAGCAGGGGCACCGGCGCTGCCCGCCCGGCACCGAACGCATCGATCGGATGCTCCGGCAGGTACTTGCCGTCGACGACCGGCCCGAAGGCAAGGGTTCCCGGTCGATCGCGCGCGTTCCGCCTGGCGAGTTCGGTACCGGCGGCTACGAGCGCATCGACGGGCAGGTCCCCGAGCCGTGCGTGGTCGTCAGCGTCGAGCTCGAGGATTGCCATGAACTCGGCAGCCCGCTCGGCGTGGCCGTCCAGTCCGTACACGGCGGTCGGCGCCGAGCTCTGCGCGATCGCTCCACGGAAGAGTCCGGCCGCCGCAGGGAGCGCCATCAGTGTGGTCACGGCGGTTCCACCGGCCGACTCCCCCATGATCGTCACTCGGCCGGGGTCACCGCCGAAGGCAGCGATGTTGTCGCGAACCCATTCCAGGGCAGCCACCTGGTCGCGCAGCCCGAGGTTGCTGTCGAAGCCGGTGCGCCGCCCGAGTGAGCTGAGATCGAGCTGGCCGAGCGCCCCGAGCCGATAGTTGACGGTGACGACGACGATGTCCCCGGTGGCGGCGAGCGCCCGGCCCGAGTAGTCGGCCATCGACCCCGCGCCCTGCATCTGGGCTCCTCCGTGAAACCAGACGACGACCGGGCGCAGTCCGACGCCGGTGAGCTGCGAGGGTGCCGTCGGTGACCAGACGTTGAGCGTGAGGCAGTCCTCATCGCGCGGAAACGACGCGGGCACCCCTCCCGCGCTGCGCGGGCCGGGCTGCGGCGCAACAGGTCCGAAACGGGTAGCATCCCGCACCCCCGCCCACGGCGCAACAGGCTGCGGTGCCCTCCAGCGCAGTCGACCGACGGGCGGTGCCGCGAACGGGACGCCGCGCCAGACGGAGACGTCGGCATCCGATTCACCGAGCAGCGTTCCCGACCGGGTCTCGACGCGGAAGGTCACGCGGACGTACCCGCCTGCCGATCCAGCCACGCCACGAGGTCGCCGATGATCTCGTCGCGGTTCGTTTCGCGGTAGATCTCGTGCCGTGCCCCCGGGTAGATCATCAGGGTGACGTCGCTGAGTTTGGCCCGATCGACGTAGGCCTTGCGCAGCAGGGTGAGCCCACGGGTTCCACCGAGGGGATCCTCGGCCCCGCCCTGGATCAGCATCGGGATGTCACGGGGCATCTTCTTCGGCGGACGACCGAGGAACGCAAACGCCTGCACCGGCGTCCAGGCGGGTGTCACCCCGATGTCGAAGTTCAGCTCGTCGGCGGTGAACGCGGACCAGACGGCTTCGTCGCGGCTCAGCCACTCGAGCCCGGTCGCGGTCGGCGACGCCCACCTTTTGTTGTAGTTGCCCGTCCCGATGACACCGGGCACGGCGAGGGAGGACCCGCTGAGCACGACGGCGTCGTAGATCTCGGTGGTATTGATGATCTTCTGGCCCATCAACGAACCCCAGCTGTGGGCCAGGAGCACGAGGGTCGTGTCGGGATAGTCCGCACGGAGGCGTTCGCCGACGAGGCGTGTCGAGGCAATTGCGGCTTTCGTCGTCTTCTCGCCGAGCTTCCCGACGCCGAGGTGATTGATGCCGGTCTGCCCGTGGCCGCGGTGGTCGTCGGCGACGACGGTGTAGCCGGCGGCGTTGAGGTCGGCCGCGAGGGGCGCATATCGACGGGCATGCTCGCCGACGCCGTGGCTGAGGTGGACGACCGCTTTGGGCGCCGTCACCGGCCAGACGTAGTAGTAGATCGTGACGCCGTGCGCATCGGTGAGAGTTCGGGTCTCCAGGGAGGCGGCATCCGCCCCTGCCTGATCTTCTTCGGCCATTTTCCCAGCGTAATGGCCCCTGGCCGGACCCGGACGCGCTGTCGATCTATTAGCATTGCTAACCAGATCTTTACCTTTGCTAACTAATTTGATACAGTCGATGATTGTGGCAAAAACTATCGCCGAGCAGGCATCAGATCTCCGTATGGGCACCTTCCGGCTTGCTCGACGGCTCCGTGCCGAACGCGCTGACAACGAACTCAGCGACGGCCAGTTCTCGGTGCTCGGCGGCCTCTTCACCCACGGACCACACACCCTGAGCGGCCTGGCCGAGCGCGACCTGGTCTCTGCCCCGTCGATGAACCGCACGGTGAACTGCCTGGAAGAATCCGGCTACCTCACCCGGGTCGCCGACGCCGCCGATAAACGCCGCGTGACGATCGAACTGACGGATGCCGGAACGGCAATCGTCAAGGAAACCGTCAAGAAGAGAGATGCCTGGCTTCACCACCGCCTGCGCACCCTCGACCCCGCAGACAGAGAAATACTGGCGAAAGCCGCAGACCTGATGAGGAGAATCGCCACCCAGTGAGTGCCATGTTCCGTTCGCTTTCCAGCTACAACTACCGCCTGTGGTTCATCGGCGCCCTCGTGTCGAACATCGGCGCGTGGATGCAGTCGACCACCCAGAGCTGGGTCGTGCTGACCGTGCTCACCGACAACGACGCCGTTGCCGTTGGGATCACCATGGCGCTGCAGTTCGGTCCTCAACTCCTGCTCGTGCCATTCACCGGGCTCATCGCCGACCGCTTCGACCGTCGCAAGATCCTGATGGTCACTCAGAGCGCACTGATGCTGCTCGGCGTCGCGCTTGGACTTCTCCTCATCCTCGGCCACGCCGAACTCTGGCACCTCTACGTCTTCGCCCTCCTGCTCGGCATCGTGAACGCTGTCGATGCCCCGGCCAGGCAGACCTTCGTCTCGGACCTCGTCGACGAGCACAACATGTCGAATGCCGTCGCTCTCAACTCAGCCTCGTTCAACGCCGCGCGCATGGTCGGGCCGGCCCTCGCCGGACTCCTCATCGTGGTCATCGGCTCCGGCTGGGTCTTCATGGTCAACGCCGCCACGTTCCTCGCCGTGCTCTTCGCGCTTTCCAGGCTGCGCACCGACCGCCTGCGGATCCAGCCGAGGGCGCCTCGCCAGCGCGGACAGCTCGCCCAGGGATTCCGTTACGTGATGTCGCGCCCCGACCTCGGCGTCATCTTCGTCATCGTCTTCATCATGGGCGCGTTCGGCATGAACTTCCCGATCTTCGCCTCGACGATGGCGGTCGAGCTCGGCGGCGGCGCGGGCGACTACGGTCTGCTGTCTTCGATCCTCGCGATCGGCTCCCTGACCGGCGCTCTTCTCGCCGCCCGACGCGACCGGGCGAGGATGCGCGTGATCATCGCCGCCGTCGGCCTCTTTGCGATCGCCGCCTTCACGGCATCCGTCATGCCGACCTTCTGGACCTTCGCGTTCGCTCTGATCTTCATCGGATTCGCCACCGTCACCATGCTCACCACGGCTAACGCGTTCGTACAAACGACAACGGATGCGGTGGTGCGCGGCCGCGTGATGGCGCTCTACATGGCGGTGCTGATGGGCGGCACACCGATCGGTGCGCCGATCGTCGGGGGCATCGCGAATGCGTGGGGGCCGCGCTGGGCACTCGCAGCTGCCGGCGTCGCTGCGCTCCTCGCCTGCATCTTCGCCCTGAGCTGGGCCGTCGCCGCGAGAAGCCTGCGGGTGCAACTGCACCCTGACTCGCGCTGGCGCCTCGTCCTCACACACGCGGGCAAGCCCCTGCCGGTGTCGTCGATCGTGCCGGAGGACTTCTCCGAGCAGGTCGCCCTCACCTCGCCGATCTCCATCCCCGCGCTGGCGGGGCACGGGTCACGGCGGCAGCACACGGCAAGCCGGGACGCCCGCGAGCTGGCCGGCTCCCGGATCGCCCGCGAGTTGGTCGACTCCCGCAGCGCCGGAGACCCGTCTGACCCGAGGGACACCCCCGAGTTGGCCGGCGCGCACGACCCGGCGCCACGCCCCTGACCCGTGTGCCTGACCACAAATTCAGGAGAACGACTGCGACACGCCGTCCCGGCGCGCGTCTGAACGGCGTGTCGGGCAGGATCTCCTGAATTTGTAGTCTTCTCCTGAATTTGTGGCCAGGGGACGGATGCCAGGGGGTGACGGATGCTCGGGGTTACGACTCGCGCGTGATCTCGACCTTGACGAAGAGTCTCGAGCTGAACGGCCCCGCGTACACGCCACGCAACGGAGCGACATCCGCATAGTCACGCCCGCGGCCGACGAGCACGTGCCGGTCGCCGATGTCGATGAGGTTCGTCGGGTCGTACCCGCGCCAGGATCCGCAGTTCCATTCCACCCACGCGTGGGATTCGCCGGTGATCGTCTCGCCGATCTCCGCGTTGGGCTTCGGCAGGAGATATCCGGACACGTAGCGGGCAGGGATGCCGACGGATCTGAGCGCACCGAGGGCGATATGCGTGATGTCCTGGCAGACACCCTGTTTGCGCTCCCACGCATCCGCCGCCGTCGTCTGCACGCCGGTGACACCCTGCATGTAGGTGACCTGGCGCCCGATGGTCTCGACGATCTCGAGGGCGGCATCGCACGGGCTCTCGTGGGCATCCGCGATCTCCCGCGCCAGGGCGGCGAGTTCGTCCGGCGGGTCGGAACGCCGGGTCTGCGACAACTGTTCGACCGTCTCGATGCTGCGGGCGGTCTGCTGCTCGAGGTGTTCCCAGGTCATCGGATGCTCCGGGTGCGGTCGCGGTCGCACCTCCACAAGACTCGTGGCGGTGAGCGACAGCTCGCTGTGGGGCGTGAGCACCTCGAAGGTTGTCACCTTCGTGCCGAAGTAGTCGACGTAGCTGTGCTGCGAGGCAGGCGGGTGGATGTCGATCTGGGACGAGAGCACGAACTGTCCGTCGGTCGTCGACGGCAGCATCCGTGCCTCGTTGTATGACGCGTTGACCTCGCCCTCGTAGCTGAAGCCGGTCCTGTGGCGAATCCGTAGGCGCTTCACGAGTGTTCTCCGATCCAGCTCGGTTCGGCGTGCGTGGGAAAGAACCGCTGCCTGATCGCTTCAGACGTGTCGAGTGTGACCTGCTGGACTGCGTCCATGTGTGTCGGGAGGTCGTCGAGAACCTCGGCGATCGGTGTGTACTCGAGTTCGCTTCTGGCCTGCCCCAGCAGACGCTGCGCCTGTCCGCCGACGCCGACCCGGTTGGTGCGCGGTTCCAGTTCACGCACGCAGGCCTCGGCCTGGTTGAGGGCGAAGAGGATGGAGCGCGGGAACAACCGGTCGAGGATGAGGAACTCTGCCGCGTTCTTCGAGCTCGGAACGCCGCGGTAGGTGCGGAGGTACGCCTCGTATGCCCCGCACGATCGCAGGATCGTGGTCCAGCTCGGACCGGATGCCTCGGTGAGCGACCGCGTCGCAAGCAGCCTGGCGGTCATATCCGCTCGTTCGATGCTGCGACCCAGGGTGAAGAACTGCCATGCTTCGTCGCGGCTCGTGGCCGAGTCGATGATGCCGACGGCGAGGGCGGCGCGCTCGCGGACCCAGCCGAAGAACTCATGGACCTTCTCACTCTGGATGCGGCGCGGCATCCGAGCACTCGTCGTGTTGAGGCACTCCCAGAGCTCCGTCGACACGATCTCGCGGGCACGGCGGGCGTTCTCGCGGGCAGCCGTGATCGAGTACGCGATGGAGGCGGGTTCGGCGCGGTCGATGGCGAGGTGCTGGAGCACGTCCTGGCGCGCCAGGTCCGTGTCGACCGGAGGGACGCTACCCATCACGCTGAGTAGCGAACGGCAGGCCGAGTCCTCGTCGATCCACGGATCCTCGAGGAGGAGTTGCAGGTGCACGTCCAGGATGCGGGCGGTCCCGTCGCTCCGCTCGATGTAGCGACCAATCCAGAACAGGCTCTCGGCGATCCGACTCAGCATGTCGCGTCTCCTGTCTGCTGTTGTTGTTCGTGCTGGTCGCGGCGACCACGCGGCTCGTCCTGCGGTGAATGTTCGGGTTCGTGTTGTTCGTCGTAGACGATCGGCAACGCCTGGGTGACGGTGGCCTGGTCGGCGACGAGCCCCTGGATGTCGTGGGCACCGACGGAGGATCCGCGGCGTCCGACGACCCAGGTGTCCTTGGAACCGCCGCCCTGGCTGGAGTTGACGACCAGCTGGCCCTCGGGCAGTGCAACGCGGGTGAGACCGCCGGGGAGAACCCAGATGTCTTCGCCGTCGTTGACAGCGAACGGGCGGAGATCCGCGTGTCGCGGTCGCATCCCATCCTCGACGAGGGTGGGGATGGTGGAGAGCATCACGACGGGCTGGGCGATCCAGCCGCGCGGGTCCTTGCGCAGCCGTGCCGCGAGCTCGTTGAGTTCCTTCTTCGACGCGTCCGGCCCGACCACGAGTCCCTTGCCGCCCGACCCGTCGACGGGTTTCACCACGAGCTCGTCGAGCCGGTCGAGCACTTCTTCGAGTGCCCCGGGGTCTTCGAGACGCCAGGTGTCGACGTTGGGCAGGATCGGTTCTTCGCTGAGGTAATAGCGGATGAGATCGGGCACGTAGGTGTAGACCAGCTTGTCGTCTGCGACCCCGTTGCCTACGGCATTCGCGATCGTGACGTTGCCGAGCCTTGCGGCGAGCATGAGGCCGGGGGAGCCGAGCATCGAATCGGCGCGGAACGTCAGCGGGTCGAGGAATTCGTCGTCGACCCTGCGGTAGATCACGTCGACGCGCTGGGGTCCGGAGGTCGTGCGCATGAACACCTTGCCACCGGAGCAGAACAGGTCCCGACCCTCGACCAGTTCGACCCCCATCAGCCGGGCGAGCAGCGTGTGCTCGTAGTAGGCCGAGTTGTAGACGCCGGGGGTGAGCACGACGACGTTGGGTTCGTCGATGCCGTGTGGAGCACTGGCACGAAGGGCGTGCAGCAGTTTGTTCGGGTAGTCGCCGACCGGGCGCACCCGCATCGACACGAACAACTCGGGCAGGGTCTGTGCCATCACGCGGCGGTTCGAGATCACATAACTGACACCGCTCGGCACGCGCACGTTGTCCTCGAGTACGCGCATCTTTCCTGCGCCGTCACGGATGAGGTCGATCCCGGAGACCTGGATGCGCACGTTGTTGGCACTGACGATGCCGGCAGCCTGGCGGTGGAAGTGGCTCGATGAACTGATCAGTCCGGCGGGGATCACTCCGTCGCGGACCGCATTCTGGCGACCGTAGACATCCGCGAGGAAGGCCTCGAGGGCGCGGACTCGCTGCTTGATCCCGCCCTCGATCTCGGTCCACTCTTCCTGCTGGATTACGCGAGGCACGGCGTCGAGCGGGAAGGGGCGTTCCTCGCCGGCGAAGTCGAACGTGACACCCTGGGCGAGGTACGAACTCGCGAGCGCTTCCGTTCGACCGCGGAGCTCGTCCTGCGTCATCTGAGCGAGGCCGGCGTAGATCTCGCGGTAGGCATCACGCGATTCGGCGGGGTGCCCCGGCGCCGGCGGATCCTGGAACATCTCGTCGAACGGCGTCTCGCCCGTGGCGCTCACGCGTGGTGCAAGGGTGCCGCCGTATCCATCAAAGAGGTCCGCCATGGACCGAGCCTAACGTGGCGCGTGTTGCCGGGGTGTTTCGTCGTCAGGTCCGGGGCGTCGTGGACGCGCGAACGACGAGTTCCGGCTGGAAGACCACGTGCTCACGCACGAAGTCCTGCGGCGAAGCCGCCTCCCTGATGAGCAGGTCGACGGCGGTGTGGCCGATCAGTGTGCTCGGTTGCCTGATCGAGGAGAGCGGCACGACCGCAGCCGAAGCGAAATCGATGTCGTCGTAGCCGATCAGGGCGATATCGTCGGGCACACGGACAGCGCCGAGCATGCTCAAAGCCTGCAGCACGCCCATCGCCACGAGATCATTGGCGGCGAAGACGGCGTCAGGCCAGGAGGCCGCGCCGCGGTCCCTGATGCTTTCTCCCGCGCGCCGCCCCTGCAAAACCGTGAGCGTGTCGGTGTCGAGCACCTCGAGTGACGAGCCGGGCACTTCGCTCACGGCGCGACGCGCACCGGAGAGACGGTCGGCGACCTGGCGCAGGCTGTCTGGGCCACCGACGAAGGCGATCCTCCGCCTGCCGGTGTCGAGGAGATGCCGGACCGCCAGGTAACCGCCCGCATCGTCATCGACGGAAACGGAGGAGAAACGTTCGTCATCGGTCTGCCGATCGACGAGGACGGTCGGGATGCCGCGGCGGTGCAACCGCTCGAGCCTGGAGCTCTCCTCTCCCACCGGCGAGATGAGTACGCCGTGCACCCGTTGCTCCTCGAAGAGGTCGAGGTAGGCCTTTTCACGGTCGGCGTTCTCATCGCTGTTGCCGAGGAGAACGGTCAGGCGCTCTCGGGCAGCGCGGTCTTCCGCTCCCCTGGCCACGTCGGTGAAGAAGGGGTTTGAGACGTCGAGCACGACCATGCCGATGCTGTGGCTGCGCCCGGCGCGGAGTTGCCTGGCAGCGTCATTGCGGACGAAACCAAGAGCGTCGATCGCCGCTTGCACTCGCTCGATCGTGCTGGGCGACACCTTGTCCGGCCGGTTGAGGACGTTGGAGACGGTGCCGACCGAGACCCCGGCGCGCCTGGCGACGTCCCGCACGCTCATCGATGCCACCACGTCCTCCAGCCCTGTCGAGCCATAGCCTAAGGCACCGGTCGCGACTCGATGTTGACGGGCACGTGGAGGGAGACGTATATTCGTGGCATGATCTTGAAACGATTCATACCGACAGGGTCGTACCCGTTCGTACGGCGTGATCCCGCGATGAGGGGGGTGTCCTGACATGGAGCGTGTGTGCTTCCAGCTTCAGGTCAAGGTGGACCGAATCGCGGAATACACCGAGCGTCATCGCGTCATCTGGCCGGAGATGGCGCAGGCGCTCACCGCCACCGGCTGGAACAACTACTCCCTTTTCCTCCGCGCGGACGGGCTGCTCATCGGCTATTTCGAGACCCACTCCCTCGACGCCGCCCGAGGCCGGGATGGCTGCGACCGAGATCAACGCGCGCTGGCAGGGCGAGATGAGCGATTTCTTCGAGGATCTGGACGGAGCCCCCGACGAGGGATTCATCCGCATCCCCGAGATCTTCCACCTCGAAGATCAACCCGGCCTCCACGACATCCGAACCTCACCAGACCACACCACAGAGAAGTGACATCATGACGACATTCGATTCCATCGCCGACCGGCTGGCCCAGCAGGCCATCGAGCTGCCCTCGTGGGCCTTCGGAAACTCAGGCACGCGGTTCAAGGTCTTCGGCACGCCGGGCACTCCGCGCACGATCCAGGAGAAGCTGACCGACGCCGCCCAGGTCAATACCCTGACCGGCCTCGCGCCCACGGTCGCCCTCCATATCCCCTGGGACAAAGTCGACGACTATGCAGCCCTCCGCGAGTTCGCCGGTGAGCTGGGTGTCGAACTGGGCACGGTCAACTCGAACACGTTCCAAGACGACGAGTACAAGTTCGGTAGCCTCACCCACACCGACGCTGCGGTCAGGCGCAAGGCGATCGATCATCACTTCGACTGCATCGACGTGATGCACGCCACCGGATCGACCGATCTCAAAATCTGGCTCGCCGACGGCACCAACTATCCGGGGCAGGGTGACATCCGCGGTCGCCAGGAGCGCCTCGCTGATTCGCTCCAGCAGATCTATGCGCGACTCGGTGACGAACAGCGCCTCGTGCTCGAGTACAAGTTCTTCGAGCCGGCTTTTTACCACACGGATGTTCCCGACTGGGGAACCTCATACGCGCACGTGACCGCGCTCGGGGAGAAGGCCATGGTCTGCCTCGACACGGGCCACCACGCCCCGGGCACAAACATCGAGTTCATCGTCGCGCAGCTCCTGCGACTCGGAAAGCTCGGCTCGTTCGACTTCAACTCCCGGTTCTACGCCGACGACGACCTGATCGTCGGGGCTGCGGATCCGTTCCAGTTGTTCCGCATTCTGTTCGAGGTCGTGCGAGGCGGCGGCTACGGCCCGGACAGCCCGGTCGCATTCATGCTTGACCAGTGCCACAACGTGGAGGACAAGATTCCGGGCCAGATCCGCAGCGTTCTCAACGTGCAGGAAATGACGGCGCGGGCGCTCCTCGTCGACCGCGAGGCGCTGACGGTGGCGCAGGACTCCGGCGACGTACTCGGCGCGAACGCCATCCTGATGGATGCGTTCTACACGGATGTCCGTTCAGACCTGGCTGGATGGCGAGAATCCCGTGGCCTTCCGGCCGAACCGATGGCTGCGTACGCGGCGTCCGGCTACCAGGAGAAGATCGCGGCCGAGCGCGTCGGCGGACAGCAGGCGGGGTGGGGGGCGTAGGACTCGGCGGGCGATCCACGCCTGACGGGACGGCTCGGCGGGACGCCTCGGCGGGACGCCTCGGCCCGCCGACCCAATGTCGGTGGTGGGTGATTCACTGAAGGCATGAAAGAACAGGTCAGCGAGCCGATCCCGGTCTCCGCTCGGCACACCGCCGGTGGTGACGTCGAGCCGTGACGTCCCCGGTCAGCGTTCTCCTCCCGGCATCGGATGTGTCGGCTGAAGAGGTCGCGCTTGACCGGTGGGGAGCAGATCTCGCTGGGGTGATCGATGCTCTGGATCTGGACCACCTCGACCGGTTGACCGGTGACGGGCTGCTCGGCGTCTTGTCGAAGGCCGCAGCGTTGGGTCGTGGGATCGAGGCGATCCTCGCAGCGGTGAGCAGTGAGGTCGCGGTCCGATCAGATCCCGTCCGGGGCAGTACCGGGCTCGCTGCCCGGCTGAACTTCGCACGCCCGTCGCACCTGGTCGAGATGGTCGCAGGGGTGTCCGCGACCGCCGCACTGCGGATGATCCGGGTCGGGGGGCTGACGTCCCCGCGGACGACGGATGCCGGGTTGCCGCTTCCGCCGCTGTTCCCGGTCGTGGGCGATGCGTTGCGGGCGGGGCTGATCGGGCTCGAGACCGCTGACGTGATCGGTAGGGAACTCAGCAGTGCAGCACCCAGGGCAGAGGTTGACCGACTCGCGGTCGCGGAGCAGATCCTCGTCGGGCAGGCCACCGGGACAGGAACCGACCTCGGTCTGCCGCTGTCACCGGACCTGGTCGCGATCCAGGCGAAGCAGTGGCGTGACCTGCTCGACCAGAACGGCATCGAACCCCGGGCAGAGAAAGCATTCACCAACCGGGACTTCTGGATCAGCCGCACAGCGACCAACGGACTCCACCGCTTCGGCGGACAGGTCACCATCGACGTCGCAGCGAAACTTCACGCGCTGTTCGACGCGGTGCTCAGCCCGAGAACCGAATCCCGCTTCCACACCGACAACAGCGACACCACCGCGGCCACTGCGGCCACCGCCGAGAGTGGTGTGCCGCGTGAGACCCGCACTCCCGGGCAGCTCCGCGCCGACGTGTTCGCCGCGATGATCGACTCCCTCGCCCGCTCCGTCGATGCCCCCACCCTCACCGGAGCAGCACCCACCGTGGTCGTCCGCGTCACCGCAGACGTGATCGAGCTCGGGAGAGGCACGGGCGACATCGTCGGAGTCCCAGACCCGGTGCCGTACTCGATGATCAAACAGATCCTCTGCGACAGCAGCGTCCTGCCCGCGATCATCGACCCGAACGGCGCGTTGGTGGCCCTCGGAAACGAGCAGCGGCTCTTCACCCGCGCCCAACGGATGGGCATGATCGCCCGCGACGGACCAACCTGCGCGGTCACCGGGTGCCACATCCCCGCCACCGGATGCGAAGCCCACCACATCACCGAACACTCCGCCGGCGGACCCACCCACACCGACAACGGCATCCTCTGCTGCTGGTTTCACCATCGAATGATCGACACCGGCGTGTTCTCCATCGAAGTGATCAGAGGCACACCGATCGTCACCATCCCCGACTGGCTGCGACGAAAACCCTACTTCCACTGAGGCGAGCAGAGAGCGTCAGCTGATGCGGTCGAGGAATCCCAGCACCCGCTCGGTGAGCAGCGCGGTCGCCTGCTCGTTGTAGGAGGACAGGCTCGCGTCTGCGAACAGGTGCTGGTCTCCGGCGTAGAGGAACAGCTCGGCGTCTTCCGCTGCCGCAACGATGGCTCGAGCTTCGTCGATGTCGCCCGAATCGACGAATTCGGGGTCGCCGTCCATGGCATGGATCTGCACGGGAACGCCCGCAGGCCACGACTCGCCGAACTCGGAGATGGGAACCGACGCGTGGAAGAAGAGCGCACCGCGAGCGCCCGGTCGCGTCTGGGCGAGCAGTTGCGCGGGCATCACACCGAGCGAGAACCCGGCATAGACCAGGTGGTCCGGCAGACCGTCAGCCGCCGCACGGCCCTGCTCGAGAACGTTCTCGAAGCCGATCGACCGCACGTAAGCCATTCCGTCGTCCAGCTGCTCGAATGTGTTGCCGTCGTAGAGGTCCGGAAGGTGCACACGATGTCCCGCTCGAGTGAGGGTTTCCGCGAAAGCTTTCACCCCCTCGGTCAGCCCCTGGGCGTGATGGAACAGCAGGATTTCAGCCACGATTTATCCCTTCAGACGGCGGTCGATGAGCCATCCCCACCGATTATGTCCCCTCGGTTCCGCCCGGAACAAGGGCAATCTTGACTCTGGCGCGGCGATCGTCGGATGACTCCGACCCAGTTGATCAACCCAAGGACCAGTCCGAGCACCATGCTGGCACCGACCGCGACCAGGAGCGGCACATCGAAGTTCACCAGCAGCTTGGCCGTCACCACCGCGCACAATGCGATGGCTCCACCGACGGAGACGTCGATCCCTGCCGTGATGATGATGAACGTCATCCCGACGCCGATCAGGGCGAGCGGCGCGACGGAGACGAGAAGCGGCTGGATCGAGGACGGGCTGAGAAACGACGGAGTGAAGATTCCGAGGACGACCCAGAGCACGGCGATCACAGCGACGAGAACGAGCTCCTGGCCGGTCACCGGTGGCGGGAGAACCCGCTTGGCCACCGGTTTCACAGCGCCCGGGGGTTTCTGGTCGAGAACGGTCATCGGGATTCCTCCTGGTGTTGTTCGCCTGACGCGGCCGCGAGAATCTGCACCTGCGTGGCATCCGGTGCGAATTCGTCGGCGATCTCTCCCCCGCGGACGACGAGAATTCGATCGGAGATCCGCTGGACCTCACCGAGGTCGCTCGTGACGACGAGCACGGCCGTTCCGTCCGCAGCCAGTCCGTCGATGATGCGGTGGATCTCCTCTTTCGCCCCGACGTCGACTCCCTGTGTCGGTTCGACGAGGACCAGCAGTTCCGGACGGTCGACCAGTTGCCTGGCCAGAACGACTTTTTGTGCGTTTCCACCGGACATGGCGCTGATCGGCTGCTTCTCGCTCGGTGTCTTCACCGAAAGCCGGGTGATGAAATCGCGAGCGATGGCCCGCTCCCGACGCTGCTCGACCCAGCCGCGCAGCCTCGAGAGCATCCCCAGCTCGCCAACCGTGATGTTGAAGGCGATGCTCTGAAATGAGAACGAACCCTGGGCGCTGCGATTCGCCGGAAGCAGGTGGATCCCCAGCTTCTTCGCCTGGGACGGACGCTTGATGCGGACGGCCTGGTCCTTGATCCGGATGCTTCCGCCCGTCGGTCGCTCCATCCCGTAGACGGCGCTGGCGATCTCGGCCGCGCCGGAACCGATAAGGCCGTAGAGCCCTACGATCTCACCGGCGCGAACGGTGAGGCTGATGCCGTCGAAGTGATGGTCCAGGTGCAGCTTGTCGAGTTCAAGGACCACGTTCCCGAACGAGGAGGATTCGACCGTCCTCGGCTCGGAGAGCACTCCGCCGACCATGAGCTCGGCGATCTCGCGAACGCTCAGTTCCGCGATCGGTCGGGTCGTAATGGTCTCGCCGTCGCGCATCACGGTGACCACATCCGCGATGCGGAACAACTCGTCGAGACGATGCGAGATGTAGATCACGGCAACACCCGTTGCCGTCAGTTTGCGGATGACCGAGAAGAGCACGTCGATTTCGGAGTCGGTGAGGATCGCCGATGGTTCGTCGAGGATGAGCACGGATGCGTCGCCGGCGAGCGCCTTGGCGATCGAAACCTGCTGCTGCTCGGCGATCGAGAGTGTGCCGACGATCTCGGTGGAGATGCTGTCGGGGAGGCCGACCGTGTCGAGCAGGGTGTGCATCGCGTTCGCCTGGGCTGCCCAGTCGACCCGGATGCCTTTCTTCAGCTCCCGGCCGACGAAGACATTCTCCGCGACGCTGAGCTCGGGGAAGAGCTGGGGTTCCTGGTAGACGGTCTGCACGCCGAGCTCGATGGCATCCGTCGTCGATGAAATCGAGACCGCATTCCCGTTGAACGCCAGTGAACCCGCGTCTGCCCGCTCGGCACCGGCCACGATCTTGATCAGGGTGGATTTGCCTGCGCCGTTCTCACCGACGAGCGCATGGACCGTTCCCGGCGCAACACTCATGTCGGCATTCCGGATGGCACGGACACCTCCGTAGCTCTTGACCACTCCGGAGAGCTCGACGCGGGGCACTGTAGCGACGGTTGCGTTGGTCATGAATTCCTCACTGCTACTGGACCAGGAAGCGGAGGGGTCCGGTCTGGCCGGACCCCTCCGGTTCGGGTTGTTCCTCTTAGTAGTCGAACTCGTCGACGTTGTCAGCCGTGATCTTCAGCGGCGGCCCAAGCAGGAGAACCTTGCTCGCGTCGTCGTACTCGACCTCGGAGAGGTCGCCGCTGACGTCGTTCGTCGCCTCGAATTCATTGCCTTCAACCAGCTGGAGGCCGGCCCATGCGGTGAGGTATCCGAGTGACTGGACGTCCCAGAGAATGGAGGCGCTCGACGAGCCGTCCTCGAGGTACGGCTTCATGGACTGGGGGGTCCCGAGGCCGACGGTGAAGACCGAGCCGGTCTTGCCCGCGTCGCCGACCGCCTGCGCAACGCCCGGTGCCGACGACGTGCATTCGCCGACGAGTCCGGTGAGGTCGGGGTGCGCGTTCATGAGGTCGGTGGCCATTGCTGTCGCTGCAGCCTGGTCTTCACCCGCATAAACGATGTCGACGATCTCGGCGTCCGGGTATTTCTCGGCGGTGTAGGTCTTCTGGACCTCGATCCACGCGTTGAGGTTCGCCGCGGTCTCTCCACACGACACGATCGCGTACTTGCCCGAACCGCCCATCGCCTCGAGCAGCGAGTCGGTCAGCCCCTCAGCGATACCCTCAACGGAGGCCTGGCTGACGAACACCTCCCGCACCGAGTTCGGGGCGTCCGTGTCACTGGTCGCGACAGCAATACCGGCATCCGCTGCTTCCTGCAGGAGCGGTGCCATCGAATCGGGGTCGTTCGGCGCAACGATGAGCGCGTCCACTCCCTGCTGGATGAACGAACGGACGATATCTGCCTGCGCAGCGGCATCCGCCGTGGTCGGCCCCTGGTAGAGCCACTCGATCCCGAGTTCGTCCGCGGCGGCTTTTCCACCGGCGTTCATCGCCTCGAAATAGGGGATGCCCTGGAGCTTGGGAACGAAAGCGACCGAGATCTTCTCGTCGCCACCGCCGCCGCCGGAGCTGTCGCCACCGTCGTCGCTGCCGCGACTGGTGCATGCTGTCGTGACGAGGGCTGCGGTCAGCGCGAGGGCGCCGAACGCGAGTACTTTCCTTTTCAACATTGGTTTGCCTCTTTCTGATGGAGACCCTGGCAACCGCGCCGGGCCGGGTTGAGCGCGACGACATTGCCGCCGCTTGTGGGTTGTTCGCCGCAGGGCGTCGGCCGGGTCATGCCGTCATGCTCCTGTCGCGCTGGTCACCCGGGTTCGACACCGGGACCGTGACGATCGTCACGTTCGAACCGTCCCACGCCGACACGAACCCGGGTTCGACGGCGTCGTCGGTGTACAGCGCGGAGATGTGATCGGCATCAGCGAATGGGTGCAGCCCGAAACCCTGTGTTTTCGACGAGGTGAACACCCCGACGACCGAGTCGCACGCTCGCACAAGGAGCTTCTTCACTTCGCATTCCTCGGTCGAGAGCTCCAGAAGGCCCAGCGTGCGCGACACACTCGCCGCGCCGAAGAAGCCCGATTTGATTCGACCGCGGCCCTCCAGGACATCGGAGAAGGCTCCGACGACCGAGTGGGATGCCCGGCGGAGCACGCCGCCCGGCATGACGACAGTGGCATCGGATCGCTCCATCAGCAACGTCGCCGTTCGCATACTGTTGGTGACCACCATCAATCCCGTTCGCGAGATGAGTTCCGTGGCCAGGTAGAAGCCCGTCGTCGAGGAATCGATGGCAATGACATCGTCGTCGTCCACGAGCTTCGCTGCCTCGACGGCGATCGCACGCTTTGCGTGGGACTCTGAGCGAAGGCGAGTCTCAAACGCGCCCTCGTCGCGCGGCGCAGCGACTGCTCCACCACGAACACGGCGGAGAAGGGCACGATGCTCGAGAAGGTCGAGATCCTTCCGCACGGTGACGGGAGAGACTCCGAGGCGGCGGACGAGGTCATTGACGGTCACTCGACCGGCGGCATTGAGCTCGTCGAGGATGACCTGCTCACGAACGAAGTCGTATCGACTCACGTGACCCTCCAACCGGCAGCAGTGACGAACGGGATTGCCCTCGCAACGTAAGCCCGAAAGACAGTTCGCGTCAATAAACGAAACCAAAACGATGCAAAACACTTGCGTTCTGAGGGGGCTACCGGATCAGCGCCCGTCCCGCGGACGAATCGAGCGGTAGCATTTCAGGCGAAGCGAGGAGCAGGAGATGGCAACGACATCGACCGTTGATGCGGAATCACGGCGGGAGCGCCTCCTCGCGATTCTCAACGCAGACGGGATCATCCGCCTCGACGCGGCCGCCGAGAGTCTCGGCGTCTCCGCGATGACCGTGCGGCGCGACCTCGCCGACCTCGAAACCGACGGACAACTCCGCCGGGTGCGGGGCGGGGCGGTCCCCTCGCTGAAGCCGCGCTCCTTCCTCGAACGGATGTCGACGGGCGCGGACGCCAAGCTCGTGATCGCCGACAAGGCGCGAGCCCTGGTCCCGGAGTCCGGCGCTGCGGCATTTGACGCCTCGTCGACCGTCGGGACCCTCCTCTCGCGACTCGACGAGGCATCCGACCTCTCGATCGCGACCAATTCGTACGAGAATTTTCTGGTCGCTCGACGCCTTCCGGGCGCGACAGCGCTTCTCATCGGCGGGGAAGCTGAGGAGCGCACGGACAGTTTCGTCGGACTTCTCGCCTGCCAGGCCGCCGGGGCGCTGCACTATTCGCGGTTCTTCACCTCGTGCGCTGCCGTCGACCCGACCCGGGGAACGAGCGAGGTCACCCTGGCCGAGACCCAGGTCAAGCTTGCCTTCGTCGATGCAGCGGAGGAGACGGTGCTGCTGGTCGACTCGAGCAAGCTCGGAGAGCGTGCTCTCGCCCGGGCACTCGACTGGGATCTGATCTCTGTGATGATCACGGAACTCGACCCGGCCGACGACAGGCTCGAGGCCTATCGGGGGCTGGCCGACCTTCTCTAACACCTTGACTCCGGAAAGCTCCGCTGTTATTTTTTGTTCTAGCTAACACAAAACAACAAGTCAAGGAATGGCGCATGACACACGACACCGCGGCGGCACTGATCGCGCGCAGCAACCGGCTCGGCGCCGATCCTAGGAACACGAACTACGCCGGCGGCAACACGTCGGCCAAGGGCAGCGCCACCGATCCCGTGACGGGCGACGACGTCGAACTTCTCTGGGTGAAGGGGTCGGGCGGAGACCTGGGTACCCTCACGGAGCAGGGCCTCGCCGTTCTCCGCCTCGACCGGATGCGAGCGCTGACCACTGTCTACCCCGGCGTCGACCGCGAAGACGAGATGGTCGCCGCTTTCGACTTCACCCTGCACGGCAAGGGCGGCGCTGCCCCATCGATCGACACCGCCATGCACGGACTCGTCGACGCTGCACACGTCGACCACCTGCACCCCGACTCCGGCATCGCCATTGCTACGGCGGCAGACGGCGAAGCGCTCACGAAGACCATTTTCGGCGACGCGGTCGTCTGGGTGCCATGGCGTCGCCCCGGGTTCCAGCTCGGGCTCGACATCGCCGCGATCAAGGCGGAGAATCCGGATGCCGTTGGCTGCATCCTCGGCGGGCACGGCATCACCGCGTGGGGAGAGACGAGCGAGGAGAGCGAGAAGAACTCGCTCTGGATCATCGATACCGCCGCCGAGTACATTGCGGCGAACTCACGCAAGGAGCCGTTCGGTGCTGCGCTCGACGGCTATGGCGCCCTCCCCGAGGAGGAGCGCCGCGCCAAGGCTGCCGCCATCGCCCCGACGCTCCGCGGACTGGCCTCGACGGACAAGCCGCAGGTCGGTCACTTCACCGACGAGCCGCAAGTCCTCGACTTCCTGGCGAGCACCGAACACCCGCGCCTTGCCGCTCTCGGCACAAGTTGCCCCGATCACTTCCTCCGCACCAAGGTGAAGCCGCTTCTCCTCGACCTGCCGGCATCCGCATCGGTCGAGGAGACGATCGAACGGCTGCGCACCCTGCACGAGGACTACCGCGCCGACTACACGGCCTACTACGAACGGAATGCGTCCGCCGATTCCCCCGCGATCCGCGGCGCTGACCCGCTCGTCGTGCTCGTCCCGGGTGTTGGCATGTTCAGCTACGGAGCGAACAAGCAGACGGCCCGCGTCGCCAGCGAGTTCTACATCAACGCCATCAACGTCATGCGCGGTGCCGAAGGGCTCTCCCGCTACACCCCGATCGATGAGGCCGAGAAGTTCCGCATCGAGTACTGGGCGCTGGAGGAGGCCAAGCTACAGCGGATGCCGAAACCCAAGCCGCTCGCCACCCGTGTCGCCCTCGTGACCGGTGCCGCGTCCGGAATCGGAAAAGCGATCGCAACCCGACTGGCCGCCGAGGGCGCCTGTGTCGTCATCGCCGACCTCTCGCTCGACAAGGCGCAGGCCGCTGCGGCGGAGATCGGATCGACGGATGTTGCCATCGGCATCGCCGCCGACGTCTCCAGCGAGCAGGCGGTGCAGGCCGCAATCGACGCCACCGTTCTCGCGTTCGGCGGACTGGACCTCGTCGTGAACAACGCAGGACTGTCGCTGTCGAAGTCTCTCCTCGATACCACCGAGGCGGACTGGGACCTGCAGCACAACGTCATGGCGAAAGGCTCGTTCCTCGTCTCGAAGGCGGCCGCCCGCGTGCTGATCGACCAAAAGCTCGGCGGTGACATCATCTACATCTCGTCGAAGAACTCCGTCTTCGCCGGTCCGAACAATATCGCCTACTCGGCCACGAAGGCGGACCAGGCCCACCAGGTGCGGCTGCTCGCGGCGGAGCTCGGGGAGTTCGGCGTGAAGGTGAACGGCATCAACCCCGATGGCGTCGTGCGCGGTTCAGGAATCTTCGCCTCGGGCTGGGGCGCCAACCGCGCCAAAACCTATGGCATCGAGGAGGAGGACCTCGGTTCGTTCTACGCCCAGCGCACCATCCTCAAGCGGGAGGTCGTGCCCGAGAACGTCGCCAACGCCGTGTTCGTGCTGTGCACGAGCGACCTGTCCCACACCACCGGCCTGCACATCCCCGTTGACGCGGGCGTCGCGGCCGCGTTCCTCCGATGAGTCGCCCGCCGGGCGCCGAGAACATCACCTTCGGTCGACTGCATCCGGCGCAGCGGATGCATTCGACCGGAATGGGAGTTCTCGCTCGCGGCCAGGAGACCGGGGCCGCGGCGTGAACGGCACCGTCGCCGCCGTCGACCTGGGTGCGACGAGCGGCAGGGTCATGCTCGGTCATGTCGGGCCGGATGAGCTGCGGCTCGAGCCCGTGCACCGGTTTCCGAACGGGCCGGTCACCACGGACCACGGACTCCGCTGGGACGCCACCGGCCTCTTCCACGCCGTCAAGACCGGACTGACCGAAGCGGGTCGCCGCGACCCGTCGATCCAGAGTGTCGGCATCGACTCCTGGGCCGTGGATTACGCTCTGATGGCCGACGGTCGGATGCTCTCCGAGCCGTTCCACTATCGCGATGACCGCTGCGAACGCGGCGTCTCCGCCGTGCACGAGCGGGTTCCGTTCGTCGACCTGTATGCCCAGAACGGACTGCAGTTCCTCCCATTCAACACGCTGTACCAGCTCGCGGCAGACGGCACCAGACTCCGCGATGTCGATTCGATGCTGCTCATCCCCGACCTGCTCGCGCACTGGCTCAGCGGGTCTCGCAGCGCGGAGGTGACTAACGCGTCGACAACCGGGTCTGCTGTCGATCGACGGCCGCTGGAACGAGGCATTGATTGAGCGCCTGGGCCTTCCGCGCGGCATCTTCCCCCCGCTCGTCCAGCCGGGAACACTGCTCGGAACCCTGCTGCCGGCGATCGCCGCCGAAATCGGACTCTCGGCCCAGGTCCCCGTCACGGCCATCGGATCCCACGACACAGCATCCGCCGTCGTCGCCGTGCCGATGACAACCACTGACGCCGCATACATCTCGTGCGGGACCTGGGGTCTCGTCGGCCTCGAACTCGATCACCCGGTGCTGACCCCGGCCAGCCGCGATGCGAATTTCACGAACGAGGGCGGCGTCGACGGGCGAGTGCGTTTCCTCCACAACGTCATGGGCCTCTGGCTGCTCAGCGAGTCGATACGCACGTGGGAGCGCATGGGCGAAGCCATCGACCTGCCCACGCTCCTCGCCCAGGCCGCCGCCGTCGACGCGCCGATGCCCGTCTTCGACGCCGACGATCCCCGCTTCCTTCACCCCGGTGACATGCCGACCCGCATCGCCGAGGTACTGACCGAGCAGGGACTGCCCGTTCCGCAGTCGAAGGCCGAATTCGTGCGCGCCATCCTCGAGAGCCTCGCGGATGCGTTCGCGCGCGCCGTGCACGCGGCATCCGCCCTGGCGAATTCCCCGGTGGGCGTCATTCACCTCGTCGGAGGCGGATCGCTGAACACGCTGCTCTGCCAGCTGACCGCCGATCGCTCGGGCCTCCCGGTCCTGGCCGGGCCGGTCGAAGCCACCGCTCTCGGCAACGTCCTGGTCCAGGCGAGGGCTGTCGGCCTGCTCTCGGGTGACCTCGAGTCGATGCGCGCGCTCGTCGCACGCTCGTTCGAGCCCCGTCGGTTCGAGCCGCGCGGCGGCTAAACGCCCAGGATGACGATTCCCGCGATCGCACTGGCGACGGCCAGCGCGACGGCGATGGTGACGAGCACGAGGTGGACGTTGAGGAAGGTCGTCCGCTTTCCCGCGGCATCCCTGGCCCGCGGATCCCGAAGCACACGCCGCAGGAACTGGGGCCAGGCGATGACGTTGAATGCAGCGTTGGCGAAGAGGATGACGGCGACGAGCGGGGATTCCATCCCCCGAACCTACAGCGGATCACGCGGCGTCCTCCCGTTCGAGGGCTGTCGCTAAGCTCGAGAAATGACCGCTCCGCTCCTTGTCAGTGTCCCCGGAAATGCCCTCCGTGCCGAAATCGGCGAACTCGACGGGGTCGAGTTCATCCGCTGGGACATGGATGGGCCACCGCCGGTCGAGGCGCTCGACATCGTCATCCAGCCGTACATGGGCGGCACGGCAAAGCTTGCGAACCTCACCGCCGTCACAGCCCGGCTCGTGCAGAGCCAGTCGATCGGCTACGACAATGTCGACGCGGTCCTGCCGCCCGGGAACGTGTTCGCCAACGCGACCACCGTGCATGAGACGTCGACCGCCGAGTTGACGCTCGCGCTCATCCTCGCGTCCCAGCGCGGCATCCCGCAGTTCGTCCGGGCCGCAGACGAGGGGCGCTGGGCACCGGCCCGGTTCGACAGCCTCGCCGACCGCACGGTGCTGCTGCTCGGCTACGGCGGAGTGGGGAAGGCTATCGAAGCCCGCCTGCTGCCGTTCGAGACGAACGTCGTCCGCGTCGCCAGTCGGGCGCGCAGCGACGAGCGTGGCCCGATCCACGGCCTCGACGAACTCCCTGCCCTGTTGCCGGATGGCGGACATCGTCGTCGTGGGCGTCCCGCTCACCGAGGGAACGGCCGGCCTCGTCGACGAGAACTTTCTCGCGTCGATGCGGGACGGCGCGCTCCTCGTGAACATCGCGCGCGGCCCTGTTGCCGACACCGACGCGATCCTCAGGCACGCCGAGTCCGGCCGACTGCGGTTCGCGCTCGACGTGACCGACCCGGAGCCACTGCCCGACGGGCATCCGCTGTTCGCACTCCCCAACGTCCTGATCAGTCCCCATGTCGGCGGAGCGTCGACGGCGATGTTGCCCCGGATGGCCCGCCTCGTCCGCGAACAGGCAGAGCGGATGCTGCGCGGAGACGACCCCGTCAACGTGGTGCTGCGCACCTGACTCGCGCGCGCTGAGCCTGACCGCAGAGCGTCACCGAGCGCATAACTCCGCCGGTGTTCGCCGCACTCGGTTCGCATACGCGCAGAAGTCAGGGTAGCGGTGCGACGGAGCGTCAGCGTGGCGGAGTTATGCGCACTCACGTCGCGTCAGCTGCGGCGCAGTCACGAAGCACGAGCGCACTCGCCGCGCCGCTGCCGCCTAATGAACCCTCGCGTCGGTGCGCCAAGCCGTGTAACATGTGTGGTCTGACCACACGAGACGGGAGCAGCGTGACGGACGAACCTCGCGCGTGGCGGGTGGTGCTCGAGACGATCGAGCGCGACCTGCTCGACGGTCGCCTGCGGCCGGGTGACCGCCTCCCCGGCGAGCGCGCACTGTCCGCCGACCTCGGCGTCGGCCGGTCGAGCGTGCGCGAAGCGCTCCGTGTGCTCGAGGTGCTCGGCCTCATCCGCACGGCCACCGGCTCCGGACCGACCGCCGGCGCCATCATCGTCGCCCTTCCAGGCGGTGGGATGTCTGCGCTGATGCGACTGCAGGTCGCGGCAACCGGGTTCGCGGTCACCGACATCGTCGGTACCCGGCTGGTACTGGAGACCGCAGTCGCCGCGGCTCTCGCGGAGGCGTCACCACGGCCGGATCTGACGACATCCATCGACCTGCTCGACGCGATGGAATCGCGAGATCTCTCGCAGGCGGAGTTCCTCGCGCTTGATGCCCAGTTCCACCTGACCCTCGCCGAGGCCGCAGGCAACCAGGTGATCGCCGCAACGATGGCCGGCCTGCGCAGCTCGATCGAGAGTTACGTTCGGGCCGGAGCATCCTCCCTGCCGTCCTGGTCCGACACCGCCGTCCGCCTCATGCGTGAGCACCGTGACATCCTGTCGGCGATCACGTCGGGTGACGCGGCGAGCGCCCGCAGCGTGGTGCACGCCCACATCGCGGACTACTACGCCGAAACCAACCTCCCCTCCCCCCGATCCAGCGAGATCACCCCGACAGAAGGACACTCCCATGGTTGAGAGACGAATCCCGAACGTGCGCGACCTCGCGCCGCTCATGCAGTTCAAGAAGCCCGAGTTCAACGCGCGGACCCGCCGCCTCGCCTCAGCGACGAGCATTGCGGACCTCAGGACCATCGCGAAGCGCGTCACCCCGAAGGCCCCGTTCGACTACACCGATGGTGCCGCCGAGGGCGAGATCTCGCTGACCCGCGCCCGCCAGGCGTTCCAGGACATCGAGTTCCACCCGTCCGTCCTCCGCGACGTGTCACAGGTCGACACCACTCGCGAGGTCCTCGGCAAGACCAGCGCGATGCCGTTCGGTATCGCGCCGACCGGGTTCACCCGGATGATGCAGACGGAGGGCGAGCGCGCCGGAGCGACAGCGGCAGAGGCCGCAGGCATCCCGTTCACCCTCTCCACCATGGGGACGACGTCGATCGAGGATGTCGCGGCCGCGGCCCCCGGTGGACGCAACTGGTTCCAGCTCTACATGTGGACCGACCGCGATCGCTCCCTCGCCCTCGTCGACCGCGCCGCCGCGGCTGGATACGACACACTCATGGTCACCGTCGACACCCCGGTCGGTGGCGCGCGCCTTCGGGATGTGAAGAACGGCTTCTCCATCCCGCCCGCCCTCACGCCGAAGACGGTGCTCAACGCGCTCCCTCGCCCGGCCTGGTGGATCAACTTCCTCACGACCGAGCCCCTGGCCTTCGCAAGCCTCGACCGGTGGTCGGGCACGGTCGCCGCCCTCATCGATACGATGTTCGACCCGACGGTCGGGCCAGACGAGGTCCGGTTCATCCGCGAACAGTGGAAGGGCAAACTCGTCGTCAAGGGCATCCAGTCCGTCGCCGACGCGCGACTGGCTGTCGAGCTCGGCGCTGACGCAATCGTGCTCTCGAACCACGGCGGACGCCAACTGGACCGCGCCCCGATCCCGTTCCACCTCCTCCCGAGCGTGGTGCGCGAGGTGGGTTCCGAGGTCGAGGTCCACCTCGACACGGGCATCATGAACGGTGCGGACATCGTCGCATCCGTCGCCATGGGTGCCCGGTTCACGCTGATCGGCCGCGCCTACCTCTACGGACTGATGGCCGGTGGTCGCGAAGGAGTCGACCGCACGATCCAGATCCTGTCGGAGGAGATCACGCGCACGATGAAGCTCCTCGGCGTGGCCAGCCTCGACGAACTCGAACCGCGTCACGTCACCCAGCTGGCGCGACTCGTGCCGTACGCGCAGCCAGCGGCGGATGCGGTAGCCGCCTCACAGCGCTAACTCACGCGGGTGGCGTCGGTGCGTCCGAAAAGCGGACGCACCGGGGTCACGCTCGCCGAAGCCGGCGCCGCACCCGACCGGGCAACGCGCCGATGCCCCAGAGGGTGACGCGTCCCATCGCCTCGGCGACGATCCCGCCGGTCATCTTGGACACCCCGAGCTCGCGTTCGATGAAGGTGATCGGAACCTCGACGATGGTGAGCCCGGCGCGTTGGGCGTGAAAGAGCAGGTCGACCTGGAATCCGTAGCCCTGGCTGTGGACGTCGTCGAGCCGGATGCTCCGCAGCGCGTTCGCGGTCAGGACCCGGTAGCCGCCGGTCACGTCCCGCTGGGGAAGACCGAGAACCACGCGGGAGTACGCGCTCCCGCCTCGGGAAAGCAGTTCCCGGTGCTTCGGCCAGTTCTGCACACCGCCACCCGGCACCCAGCGCGATCCGAGCACAACATCGGCGCCGGCCTCTGCGGCCGCGAGAAGTGCGGGGAGCTGTTCGGGCTGGTGCGAGCCGTCCGCGTCCATCTCGACGAGGAAGTCGTATCCACGCTCGAGTCCCCAGCGGAACGCAGCGCTGTACGCGCTACCGAGTCCGGTCTTGCCCGAGCGGTGGAGAACGTGAATGGCGGGGTCGGATGCCGCCAGGCTGTCCGCGATCTCCCCGGTCCCGTCAGGGGAGTTGTCGTCGACGACGAGGACATCGACGAGAGGCGTCGCGCGACGAATCCGGTCGACGATTCCTCCGACGTTCTCACGCTCGTTGTAGGTGGGAACGATGACGAGCGTCGTGGCCACAACATCCTCTCTCGCACGGAGTCGGCCACGCGCCGAGCCCGGCGGTTCTGGTGAAGCCAGACAATCGAGATCCCAGACTACAGAACGGCGCTGGGCATCCCGGGCACCAGGCGATGGGGTAGACCGGCAGGCGATCGCGGGCTAGAACCCGCGCAGCTCCTGCAGCACCTCGCCGAGCTGATCCACCATCCAGTCGAGGTCAGTCTCTTCTATGACGATCGGCGGCGCGAACCGAATGGTCGACCCGTGGGTGTCTTTGGCGAGCACGCCCCTGGCCATCAGCAGTTCACACACCTCACGCCCGGTGGCCAGCGACGGATCGATGTCGACCCCGGCCCAGAGTCCTGCGCCATGAACACCGACGACGCCCCCACCGATGAGTTCGCCCAATCGACGGTGCAGTCGTGTGCCGAGCACATGGGCACGCTTCTGGTACTCGCCCGTGGCCAGCATCCGGACGACGGCGTGTCCGACAGCGGATGCGAGCGGGTTGCCACCGAAGGTGGACCCGTGTTCGCCCGGCTTGAGCACGCCCAGGATGTCACTGTTGCCGACGACCGCAGAGACGGGCACGATGCCACCGCCGAGGGCCTTGCCGAGCAGGTACAGGTCGGGCACGACGCCGACGAGTTCGCAGGCGAAGGTGGCGCCGGTGCGACCGAGGCCGGACTGGATCTCGTCGGCGATGAAGAGCACATTCTGTGTCGTGCAGATCTCCCGGACGGCTGGCAGATATCCCGGCGGGGGAACGACGACACCGGATTCGCCCTGGATCGGTTCGATCAGGACGGCGACGGTGTTCTCATCGATGGCCGCCGCCAGTGCGTCGGCGTCTCCGTACGGCACGGTGCGGAAGCCCGGGGTGAACGGCCCGAAGTCGGCACGTGCCTCTGCGTCGTCAGAGAAACTGATGATGGTGGTGGTGCGACCGTGGAAGTTCCCGGCCATGACGATGATGTTCGCCTGGTCGGCGGCGACACCTTTCACCCGGTAGCCCCAGGCGCGCGCCACCTTGATCCCCGACTCCACCGCTTCAGCGCCGGTGTTCATCGGCAGCACCATGTCCTTACCGCAGAGCTCAGCGAGAGCCTGGGCGAATGGTCCGAGCTGGTCGTTGTGGAAGGCGCGGCTGGTCAGCGTGACGCGGTCGAGCTGCGCTCGCGCGGCATCGAGCAGGATCGGGTTCGAGTGTCCGAAGTTCACCGCGGAGTACGCGGCGAGGCAGTCGAGGTATCGCTTGCCGGTCACGTCCGTCACCCACGCACCCTCAGCCGTCGCCACGACGACAGGGAGCGGATGGTAGTTGTGAGCGACGACGGACTCCTCGGCGCGGATGGCCTCGGACGGTTCCGACCCGTCGATCGTTGTGATGTCGGGCGCCTGCGCGCTCATCGGCGCAGCTCCAGGGTGCAGCACTTCACCCCGCCGCCGCCGAGCAGCAGCTCTGACAGGTCAACGCCGATGGGGTTGTAGCCCCGCTCGCGCAGCTGGCGCTCGAAGCCGGTCGCGCGGACGGCGATCACGACGTTGTAACCGTCGGAGATCGAGTTGAGTCCGAGGATGGAGGCGTCCTCTTCGCTCACGATGATGGCATCCGGGTAGCGGTCCTCGAGGATGGCCAGCGACTTCGCGTCGAACGCCGACGGCAGGTAGGCGATGTTCGCATTCTCGTCGCCGGTGAGCGGATCGAGCACGGAGATGGCGGTGTCGAGGTGATAGAAGTTGGGGTTGGTCAGGGTGAGGGTGACGACCTCGCGCCCGAAGAGGGAGCCGACCTCGGTGTGGCTTCGGGATTCGCTGCGGAATCCGGTGCCCGCGAGGATCGTGTTTCCCACGAGGAGGAAATCACCTTCGCCTTCGTTCACGTTTCCGGGCTCACGCACGTCATAACCGTTCGCACGGAACCAGTCCATGTATGCCGGGCCCTCTGCCTGGCGCTGCGGGAACGTGAACTGCGCGCCGTACGCGATGTTGTCGACGACGAAACCCCCGTTGGCCGAGTAGACCATGTCGGGAAGGTCGGATACGCCGTCGATGAGCTCCACGGTGTGGCCGAGACCGACGTACGTGTCATAGAGCGTCTGCCACTGCGCCACAGCTTTAGCCGTGTCGGTCGGTATGGTGGGCTCCATCCACGGGTTGATCTTGTAGGACACCGTGAAGTAGTCCGGCCGGCACATGAGGTAGGTGCGGGGGGTCGGGGTTCTGGTAGCCGAAGTCACCTGTGCGGCTGTGTCGATGTTTGTCATGCTCGTCTCCGTTCGAAGGGAAGCGGCGGACGCAGTCCTCGAGTCCCTGCAGCACGATTCAATCGCGAGGGCACGCCGTTCCTCCAGTGTGGCACGCACCGATGCGAAGTTGTCCGCAGTCGGGCGCAGTAATCGTGCGTCCCGACCGGGTCAAACGCAATGATGGCCCGTAGACTGGCGACATGGACAACCTTGACCGCGGCATCATCGATCTTCTCCGCCAGAACGCGCGAGCTGGCTACGGAGACATCGGCCAGGAAGTCGGGCTGAGTGCATCCGCGATCAAACGCCGCGTCGACCGCCTCGTCGCCGATGGCGTCATCCGCGGCTTTACGATCCAGGTGGACCCGGCCGTCGACGGTCTGCACACCGAGGCCTACGTTGAACTGTTTTGCCGGGGTACCGTTGCGCCGGATGAGTTGCTGCGGATCCTGTCCGCGGTTCCTGAGGTCGTCGATGCCGGAACAGTGACCGGTGGTGCTGATGCCATCGTTCACATGCGCTCACGCGACATCCCCAGCCTCGAGGCCGCCCTGGAGCGGGTGCGCAACGCCCCGAACGTCGACCACACCCGCAGCGCGATCGTGCTCTCTCGCCTCATCCACCGCACGGCGGACTGAAACGACAAAACCACGCCCCCGAAACCCCGTTCGGTTTCGGCTCGCACTGTCGTGCGGCGGCGTGGTTGTGTCTATTCAGTTGTGTCTGGGGGGTATCCCGTTAGGGGTGGACTAGATGACCTTCTTGCCGGTGGTCTTGCGAAGCAGCCACACGATGATTGCGAGAACCAGGAGGACGACGCCAACCCACAACAGGAAGTTGAGGGACTGCACGAACCCACCGGTCACGAGGAGGACAACGGCAATAACTGCGATGACGATCAAGAGAATGTTCATGCCTGAGACGGTACCAGCAGCAGACTCGCGGTCCATTCAAAGCAGGGGGGCCTTGACTCCGCGCCGCTTCGCTGTTAATGAGGTCCCCCCGTTCGGGGAGCCTCCTGTGCAGCGAACGTGAGCAACGCCATGTTGACCTCATCGGCGTGCGTCCAGAGCATTCCGTGGGGTGCGCCCTCGATCTCGACGTAGTCCGCGTCTGGCAGCAGTGTCGAGAACGGACGCCCGGTGGAATCGATCGGGAGGATCCGGTCGGCCGTACCGTGAACGATCAGCGTCGGCACGTCGATCCGGGGGATATCGCCCCGGAAGTCGGTCAGCCACGTGGGGACCACGGCCGACGCAGCGAACCAGGACGCCGCGACCGCGACGTTCCAACTTCCCCTGACCGCAGCCTCGCTGATCCGCGACCCGAGGTTCTCGTCGAGGTTGTAGAAGTTCGAGAAGAAGCCGTCGAACCAGGCGAAACGATCGGTCGACGCTGCTGCGATGATGCCGTCGAAGACGTGCTGGGGAACACCTTTCGGGTTGTCGTCCGTCTGCAGCAGGAACGGCTCGAGGGATCCGAGGAAGGCGGCTTTGGCCACCCGCGAGGAGCCGTAGGTTGCGAGGTAACGGCAGACCTCACCGGTGCCCATCGAGAATCCGACGAGGATGGCATCCGTGAGGTCGAGGGTGTCGAGGAGCGTTTTCAGGTCGGCAGCGAACGTGTCGTAGTCGTAGCCGGTCGTCGGCTGGCTCGACTGGCCGAAACCGCGACGGTCATAGGCGATGACGCGGAAGCCGGCGTCGAGGAGCGCAGCAGATTGTTTCTCCCAGGATCGACCATCGAGGGGATAGCCGTGGATGAGGACGACGGGCTGGCCGGAGCCGTGGTCTTCGTAGTACAGGTCGATCGGGGTCGAGTTTTCCTGGCCGACGGTGATGTACGCCATTGTCTGTCTCCTTTGGTTCTGACTGCGATGCTCTGGCCACTGTTCTCGCCCGCTGCGCAGCGACTGCGTTGTCTTCTTCACATGCAACCACGATTACCTGCGGGCTGCGCTCCCGGGTGCATTCCGGTTCGAGCGTGCGTCGTGAGACCCCAATACTTCCCAGCAGCCGGGTGCCAGACTTGTGAGGAGCGGACCCCGCCGCCACCGGAAGGAACCCTGCAATGGCCGACGTCCATCGAGACCTCACCGAACTGCGCGGGATCACCGACGAGTTCACGCGCTTCATGCTCTCGTACAAGTTCGGCATCGATGAAGTGATGACGAAGCTCAACATCCTCAGGGAAGAGTTCGAGCACCGGCACGACTACAGCCCCATCGAGCACGTCAGCTCCCGGCTGAAGTCACCGGAGAGCATCGTGAAGAAAGCGATGCGCAAGGGATGCGACCTGACGCTCGACGGCATCCGCTCGGATCTTCACGACATCGCCGGCATCAGGGTGACCTGCAGTTTTATCTCGGACAGCTACAAGATCCGCGACATGATCACGGCGCAGCGCGACGTCACCGTGCTTCAGGTGCGTGACTATATCGCCGACCCCAAACCGAACGGCTATCAGAGCCTGCACCTGATCGTCGAGATCCCGGTCTTCCTGTCCGATCACGTCGAGCAGGTGAAGGTCGAGATCCAGATCCGCACGATCGCCATGGATTTCTGGGCCAGCCTCGAACACAAGATCTACTACAAGTACCACCGCGACGTCCCTGACCGCCTGTTGGAAGACTTACGGGCCGCTGCTCTGACCGCCAGCCAACTCGACGTCAAGATGGAACGCCTGCACGACGAGGTCGTTGCACTCCGCGACGTCACAGGCTCCGACGATGGCGTCATCGATGCGGTCGACATCGGCAGGCTCGAACTGCCAGACGCCCTGGTCAGGATGCTCGCGGCGGCACGATCGCAGGAACGGCCCTGACCCCTTCAGGATCCGGCCCGCAAGCGTCTTGCAGACCTGTCTTTGTATTGCGACAATAGGTGATCATCAGAGGAGCGACCATGGGTTCAGGATTCGTCATCGACGCGGCCTCCTCAACGCCTCCGTTCGAACAATTGCGGATGCAGGTGATCGAAGGTGCCCGATCGGGCACCCTCGTACCCGGAGACAAACTGCCCACCGTGCGCCGCCTCGCTGAGGAGCTCGGCCTCGCCGCCAACACGGTCGCCCGGGCGTACCGGGAGCTCGAACGCGACGAGGTGATCGAGACCCGGGGGCGCAATGGCTCGTTCATCGCCGCATCCGGTGACGCCGGACACCAGCAGGCACAGCTCGCCGCCGTCGCCTACGCTGACCGGGTGCAGTCGCTGGGCCTCGCGCGCGACGAAGCGCTCCTCATCGTGACCGCTGCACTCGGCGTCCGCTCCTGACGCGCACCGGTGCGCATAACTCCACTCAACGCACTCCGCTCGCCCTCGTCAGTGCCGTTGTGGCCCGGACGCCGACCGTTCTGGCGGAGTTATGCGTCGGCAAGCACGGGGTTCCGGATGCCGATGAAGGAGACAACGCCGCCGACGATGAGCATCAGGGCTGTCGCGATCAGAGCCCGGTGGAGTCCCGCCAGATCGAGCACTCCGCCGAGAATGAGTCCGGCGGCCGCAACGGCGACAAGCCCGGCCACCCGGGCGACGGCGTTATTGACGGCCGACCCGATACCGGCCTGGCCGGCGTCGATGGCACCGAGGATCGCGCTCGTCAGCGGGGCGACAGTGATGGAGAGCCCGAGTCCGAAGAGCACGAGACCGGGGAACAGCTGAAGCCAGTAGTTCACGTCCTCTGTCACCGTGAGCATCAGGAGGAAGGCTAGTCCGCAGATGACGGGACCGATGGTCATGAAGAGCCGCGGACCGTATGTTCCCGCGAGGGCACCGATCCGGCTCGAAAGCAGGAGCATCACCACGGTGGGCGGCAGTGTCGCGACCCCCGCGGCTGTGGCGGACCAGCCGGCGACCTGTTGCAGATAGATGGCGAGCACAAAGAAACCGACGCCGAGCGCACCGTAGACGAAGACGGTGGCGATGTTGCCGGCGGAGAAGTTGCGCGACTGGAACAGCGACAGCGGCATCATCGGGTCGCGGGTGCGACTCTCCCACCAGAGGAAGGCGCAGAACGAAATCACGCCGACGACGAGGGGAACCCACACCAGCGGGCTCGTCCAGCCGAACCTGGCCTGCTCGATCAGCGCGAAGACGGGTCCGCCGAGCCCGACGGCACCGAGCACGGCGCCGACCACGTCGACCCGGGGGCGGGTGAGCTGCGCCGGCGCCTTGTCCATCGTCATCAGCAGCCACAGGGTGACCGCGATCGGCAGCACATTGATGCCGAACACGAAGCGCCACGACAGGGAGTCGACCAGCAGCCCCCCGAGCAGCGGGCCGATGATCATGGCCGTGCCCGTCCACGCCGTCCAGGTGCCGATCGCCCTGGCCTGGGCCTGGCCATGGAATGTCGAGATGATGATCGCGAGGGAACTCGGCACGAGCAGGGCGGCGGCACCACCCTGGAGGGCGCGCATCACGATCAGGAACTCGGCGCTCGGCGCGACCGCGCACAGCAGCGAGGTGACGCCGAATCCGACCAGACCGATGGCGAGGATGCGAACCCGGCCGAAGGCATCCGACAGCGATCCGGCCAGGAGGATGAAGGCGCCGAGGGTCAGCAGGTAGGCGTCGACCACCCACTGCTGCACGGGCAGACCGCCGCCGAACTCGCGGGTGATGGCGGGCAGGGCGACATTGATGATCGTCCCGTCAAGGAATGCGACGAACGAGGCGAGAATTGCAACAAGCAACACGATCCGCTGGGTGGCCTGATCGGTGCGGGGAACAGATGCCATGGCACCAGTATGCGCCGAAACACGAACGGTGCGTCAGCCTCCCGGCCTCGAATTCTCGCCTCGAACGTCAGCCCTCAGATAACCGTCTCGCTCCACGGGTCGAGGTTGCCGAACCGGTGCGCGGTGATCGAGATCGCCTGTTCGTGCAGGAAGGGCAGCAGCTCGATCCGACCCGACGGGGTGACCGCGCCTGAGTAGATCGCGAGGTCGGGGTTCCCCTCCGCTGCAACCGCGAGCCTGTGGTGCAGGGCGGTGCGGGATGCCTCGGTTCCGATGAGCCGAACGCGGGGGATGTCGCTGGACGCGGTTCGCGCCACCCACTCGTCCTCGGTTTCGACCGCCGCCGGAACACCGAGGTCGCCGAGCACCCCGCGGATCGCGGCTGGGAGTCCGGATGCCACACTCAGGGTAAACGCCGATCGCGAACGGACGGCGGCGAGAACGATACGCAACACCTCTCCGAGGTCGGCATCGACCGTTGCCCGCACGGAGACCGGAACAGGGCGGTAGCGGAAGAGGTTCCGCTCGACCGTGAGCCCTGAGGCGTCCTTGGTCTCTCCGTACTCGTTGCCCCAGGCGATCGCATCCGACAGCGCCGACCGGCGTAGCAGGTCGAACTCCTCGTAGCCGAGCGACGGCTGTGCCGCTTCGATCAGCCGGGTGACCCGGGAGTCGAGCCCGCGAAGGTGCAGCGTCTTGCTGCTCGATCCGGTGTCCGGCAGCCAGCTTCCGAGGGTCAGCAGGTAGTTCGGCCCGCCGGCCTTCGCGCCTGCGCCAACGGCGGAACGCTTCCAGCCACCGAACGGCTGACGCTGGACGATCGCGCCGGTGGTTCCACGGTTGACGTAGAGGTTTCCGGCTTCGACCGTGTCGAGCCATTCGGCGAGGTCATCCGGGTCCTGGGTGTGCAGGCCGGAGGTGAGTCCGTAGTCGATGGCGTTGGTCAGCCTGATCGCCTCGGTCAGGGTGGGAGCGTGCATCACACCGAGGACGGGGCCGAAGAATTCGGTGAGGTGGAAATAGGAGCCAGGGGCGACGTCCGCCCTGATTCCCGGTGTCCAGAGGCGACCGGTGTCATCGAGCCTGGTGGGCTCGACGAGCCACTTCTCCCCGACGCCGAGTTCGGTGAGCGCGTGCAGCAGTTTGCCGTCCGCTGACTCGATAATCGGGCCCATCTGGCTCGTCGCGTCCTCCGGGTAGCCGACACGAAGCGAGGTGGCCGCGTCGACGAGCTGGCGGCGGAACCGCTCACTCTTCGCAACCGACCCCACCAGAATGACCAGGCTGGCAGCGGAGCACTTCTGACCCGCGTGCCCGAACGCGCTCTTGACGACGTCGGCCGCTGCCAGGTCGAGGTCGGCACTCGGGGTGACGATGATGGCGTTCTTACCGCTGGTCTCTGCGAGGAGAGGCAGCTCGGGACGCCAGGAACGGAACAGCTTCGCTGTCTCCCAGGCGCCGGTGAGAATGACCCGGTCGACGGAGGGGTGCGAGATGAGCTTCTGCCCGAGCGCGCGTTCGTCAAGCGAAACGAGGGTGAGCAGCTCCTGCGGGATGCCGGCCTCCCAGAGGGCCTCCATCATCACCGCGGCAGTCCTGCGGGCCTGGTGTGCCGGCTTGATGATCACGCCGGAGCCGGCGGCGAGCGCTGCAAGCACCCCTCCGGCCGGGATCGCGACGGGGAAGTTCCACGGCGGGGTGACGACGGTCAGCTTCGACGGGACGAAGCGCGCGCCCCGAACGGCATCGAGTTCTCTCGCTTTGGCCGCGTAGTAGTGGGCGAAGTCGATCGCCTCGCTCACCTCAGGGTCAGCCTCGGCGACGGTCTTGCCGGTTTCGGATGCCATGACCTCGATCAGGCGGTCCCGGTTGGCGGCGAGCGCAAGGCCGGCCCGGTCGAGCAGAGCCGCCCGGTCGGCGGCGGGGAGTGCGCCCCAGGCGGCACCACGTTCGCGGACGCCCTCGATGATGAACTCGAGCGTCTCGGCGCTCTCGACGGAGCACGCCGCGATCGTCCGATTGCCGAGTTCGCTCCCGGGGACACGGGCGAGGATCCGACCGGCCCAGGCACGGTTGGCCGGGAGAGCGGAGTCCGTGTCCCTGGAATTCACGAAGCCGGGAGCACCCAGGTCGGTCGCCGGAACAGTGTTGAGGGTGGTGGTGTCGAACACCCGGACGGTGTCGAACGGCGACTCCGTCTTCGACCCGCGCGACAGTCCGAGAACCTGCTGCGTCATGCCGAGTTCCTCGGGCTCCGGCCGGGTGAACGCGTCAGGAAGCCGCGGGGCGACCTGTTCGTCGGCGGTGCCGAGGCTCCATTCGGTCTCGCGGTTCTGGGTGCGACGTGGGGAGGGGATTTCGTGCGGTGTTGCATCCAGTTGCTCGGCGGAGGCGAGGAAGCGGCGGCGCTCCCGGTCGAAGAGCGCCCGGTTCTCGTGCAGCTCGAAGACGGCTGACATGAAGTTCTCCTGCGAGGCGTTCTCTTCGAGCCGTCGGATCAGGTACGAGATGGCGACATCGAACTCGCGAGGGTTGACCACCGGTGTGTAGAGGAGGAGGTTGCCGACGTCGCGCTTGACGGCGGCGGCCTGGCCGGTCGCCATGCCGAGGAGCATTTCGAACTCCACGCCATCGGTGACACCGCGCGCCTGGGCGAGCAGCCAGGCGAAAGCGAGGTCGAACAGGTTGTGGCCGGCGACTCCGACGCGCACATTCCTGGCGCGCTCGGGCGTCAGCGACCACATCAGCACCCGCTTGTAGTTGGCATCCGTATCCTGCTTCGAGTCATACGGCGCTGTGGGCCAGTCGTGGATGCCGGCGTCGACGCCCTCCATGGCGAGGTTCGCGCCCTTGACGAGGCGGACCTTGATCGGAGCGCCACCGGATGCCACCCGCTCGGCGGCCCAGTCCTGCAGCGTCTGCATCGCCGCGAGGGCGTCGGGCAGGTACGCCTGAAGCACGATCCCGGCCTCGAGGTTCTTCAGTTGGGGCTGGTCGAGGATCCTCGTGAAGGCGGCGACGGTGAGATCGAGGTCGCGGTACTCCTCCATATCGAGGTTGATGAACTTCTCGGAGCCCGAGCCTGCGGCGAGTTCGTAGAGCGGCGTGAGCCGTTCGACCACGCGCTCGACGGCATCCTCGAACGCCCACATCGAGAGCTGCGAGACGATGGACGACACCTTGATCGAGACGTAGTCGACGTCGTCACGGGCGAGCAGCTCGCGGGTGCCGGCCAGGCGCTTCGCGGCTTCCTGCTCACCAAGCACAGCTTCGCCGAGCAGGTTGAGGTTGAGCCTCGAGCCCTCTTCCTTGAGGTTGGCGATAGCGGGGCCGAGCTTTTCAGACGTGGCGTCGACGACGAGGTGGCCGACCATCGACCGGAGCACCCGGCGAGCGATCGGGATGACGATCCACGGGATGACCGGACCGAGGATTCCACCGGCGGTGATCGCCGCTCGCAGGTACCAGGGCAGGAACGCCGGGGTGAGCTTTGCGACACGTTGCAGGTTGTAGCCGGCGACGAAGAGGTCTTCGGGCCGCATGACCCCGTCGACGAACCCGACGGTGAACTCCAGCCCGTTCGGATCCTTGAGGACTTCGGCGAGGCGCTGGGCGGCAGGGGCGACGGGCGCGTCCGCGCTCTCGTCCACCCAGCTGCGGGCGAGGGTGACGGCATCCGTTGCGAGCTGGGTGGCGCTCAAATCGGCGCCGGCCGAGGTGTGAGGCATGATCACGAGACTATTCCCTCTGAAGGTCGTGGGCGGTGAGCTACGCGGTTCCTGCTGCAACTCTCAGTCTCAGTGTGCGCTGTCGCGACGATTCGGAAAAGCGAATGTTTCTTACGGATATCCGTCAGGTTTTCCGACGAGTAGGCTGAGGCCATGCTCGATATGAGGCGCTTGCGGCTGCTCCGCGAAGTCCAGTTGCGCGGAACCCTCGCCGACGTGGCTGCCGCACTGGCCTTCAGCCCCTCCTCGGTGTCGCAGCAGCTCGCCCAACTGGAGCGCGAAGCCGGCGTCAAACTGCTCCAGAAGAGCGGCAGACGAGTCCAGCTGACGCCCCAGGGTGAGCTGCTCGCGAACCGGGCGGCCGAGCTCCTCGATGGGCTCGAACGCGCAGAGGCCGAGCTGTCGACATCCCTCGATGCGGTGGTCGGAACGGTGCGTCTGGCCGTCTTCCAATCGGCGGCGCACGCGGTGATCCCCGAAGCTCTCTCCCAGCTGCGGGTCGACCATCCGCAGCTGCGAGTCGAGATCGTGGAGCGCGAACCTGAAGCCGGCCTGTTCGACCTCGCCGCCCGTGACTTCGATCTCGTCCTCGCTGAGCAGTACCCCGGACATACCCGGCCCCACCTGCCCGACCTCGACCGTGAGTTCCTCGCGACGGATGCCCTCCGGCTCGCGGTGCCGCCGGCATCCGACGCGAACTCGCTGGCGGAGGCTGCAAGGCTTCCGTTTGTGATGGAACCGGAGGGCACGGTCGCGAGGCTGTGGGCGACGCAGTTGTGCCGAGCGGCCGGGTTCGAACCCGACGTGCGTTTCGAGACCGCAGATCTGATCGCACACATCCGCCTGATCGAATCCGGCAACGCGGTCGGACTCCTGCCCGACCTGGTCTGGGCCGGCCGGGAGCCAGGATTGCGGCTCGTCGACCTGCCAGGCACACCGTCGCGCACCGTCTTCACGTCTGCCAGGCGAGTGAGTGCGGCGCGGCCGGCGGTCACCGCGGTTCGCGGCGCCCTGGCGCGGGCGACGGGATTCCTGCAGCCGAGGGCCTGACCGGCATGCTGACGCGAGTCGCCGTGGAAGAATCGCAGCATGACGACAACGCAGACGTACGACGCCATCATCGTGGGCGGGGGACACAACGGCCTCGTTGCTGCCGCCTACCTCGGTAAAGCCGGCAAGCGGGTGCTGCTGCTCGAACGGCTGGACGCCGTCGGTGGCGCCGCCGTCTCTGCGCAGGCGTTCGAGGGTGTCGACGCGTGGCTGTCCCGTTACTCCTACCTGGTCAGCCTCCTGCCCGCCCGGATCATCGACGACCTGGGCCTCGACATCTCCCTCGTCCGGCGCCGGTACTCCTCCTACACGCCGGACCCGGCAGACCCCACGCGCGGGCTCCTCGTCGACAACGACGACTCATCAGCGACGGCGGCATCCTTCGACCGCATCGGCGCGCCCGCTGGAGAGTTCGAGCTCTTCGAGCAGTTCTACGAACACTGCCGGCGGCTCACCGAGGCTCTGTGGCCGACGATGACCTCTCCTCTGCTGACCCGGTCGGAGGCTCGCCGACTGGTGACGGATGCCGGTGGGGCGCGCGAGTGGACCGCCATGATCGAGACGCCCATCGGCGAGGTGATCGGCCACCTGAACAACGACCTCGTCAAGGGGGTCGTTCTCACCGACGCCCTCATCGGCACGTTCGCTCGAGCGGATGACGCCGACCTGCAGCAGAACATCTGCTTCCTGTACCACCTCATCGGCGGCGGAACCGGCGACTGGGATGTGCCCGTCGGCGGGATGGGTGCCGTGTCGTCCGAGCTCGCCCGAGCGGCGCGTGATGCCGGCGCGACCCTGGTGACCGGAGCGGAGGTCACCGCGATCGACCCGGCCGGTACGGTGCGGTACGTCGTCGACGGCTCGGACCACGAGGCATCCGGCGACTGGGTCCTGGCCAATGTCGCCCCAGCCACCCTCGACCGGCTCCTCGTCGCCGGCTCCGAGGTCTCGTACGGGCGCGAGCAACTCGCCGCCGGTGAGCCATCCGCCGGGGTGTTCGAGGCCCGACCGTTCGGCGTCGGCTCAGACCCCAACCCCAATCACTCCCGCGAGGGCGCGCAGGTGAAGGTGAACCTGCTGCTGACACGCCTGCCTCGCCTGCTCGATGAGACGGTGAGCCCCGAGGCGGCATTCGGCGGGACGTTCCACATCAACGAGACCTGGTCGCAGCTCGACGCGGCATACCTGACCGCGGCGGGCGGCGGCATCCCGAACCCGCTGCCGTGCGAGATCTACTGCCACTCCCTCGCCGACGCGACGATCCTCTCCCCCGAACTCCGCGACGCAGGGGCGCACACGCTCACCGTGTTCGGGCTGCACGTTCCCTCGCGCCTGATCACCGCCGAGAACAACGACGAGATGCGCGACGCCCTGCAGGCAGCCGTGCTCGCCTCGCTCAATTCGGTGCTGGCCGAGCCGATCGAGGGCGTCCTGATGACGGATGCGGCCGGGCGGCCCTGTATCGAGACGAAGACGACGCTCGACATCGAACGTGCCGTCGGGATGCCGAAGGGCAACATCTTCCATGGCGGCGTCGACTGGCCGTTCCTCGAGGATGACGCCCCGATGACAACCCCCGCCGAGCGCTGGGGCGTGGCTACGGCGCATCCGCGGGTCGTGCTCTGCGGTTCAGGCGCCAGGCGTGGTGGGGCGGTCTCCGGGCTGGGCGGGCACAACGCCGCGATGGCGGTTCTCGAGAGCGAGTAGCGCACGGCTGGCCAGCCGTCGCGCCGCTCGGCCACAAACGGTTGCTCGCACGCGTCGCTCGGCCACAAACGGCTGCAGTTTTCGTGAAAGTACGACCATTTGTGGCCGAGCAGCGACCCCGGGTATCCGCCTTCGGTCGAGCCTCACCCGGTGGCTGCGGTTTCGTTGTCTGGTACAGCCGCTGAGTGGATGGCCCTGGCGAGGTCGCGGGGACGGCTCCACATGGGCCAGTGCCCCGTGGGGAGGTCCACGACGTCGAGCCGCTCGAGGTTCGCGACTTCGGCGAACATGGGATGGCCTGCCCGGACCAGCTCCATCACCTGATCGCTCGAGATCGAGCAGCACACCAGGGTGGTCGGGACGTTGCGGCGAGCCTCGTTCGTGAGCTCGACGGGCTGACGGAGCACTGGGCCGGGCTCAGGGACCGCGAGTGCCCGAAAACGCTCGAGGACCTCTGCGCTCAGGCCTTCGAGGCTCGCCTGCTGCGCAAGCACATCGAATGACGGCAGCGGCAACTCGTTCAGCTCATCCGAGAAGTCGGGGGCGAAGGCACTGCCTGCCGCCACAGGGCCGGAGTCGACCCACACCACTCGGTGGACAAGCTCTGGGTGCCGGTCAAGGACGAGGCTGACGGGGGCATTGGCCCCACTGTGGGCGACGAGAATCGCGGGCTCATTTCCGTGTTGGGAGATGACGCCCAGGATCGCTTCCGCCTGGTCGTCGAGAGTCTTCGTCGTACGTTCCGAATCGTCCCCGTCAAGACCGGGCAGCGTCAGGGCGATTGCACGGGAGTGGTCGGTTTTCAGGTGTTCAAGGACCTCTTCCCAGGCCCAGGCACCCAGCCAGTGGCCGGCGATGAGGATGATGGTGGGACCGCTCGTCGTAATTGTCATGCCTCTACTCTCGCGGGCTCGACGGACACGAGTGTGTCACTATTTATGTCATGAATTGGTCAGGGTCGGGACTGTGAAGCGAACTGAGCGGCTCCATGCTTTGTCCGAGATGTTGCGGCGCAGCGGCGCGCGCGGAGTGTCGGCCGATCGTTTGGCGAGGGAATTCGAGGTATCCGTTCGCACGGTCAAGCGAGACCTCGATGCGTTGGAAAACAGCGGAGCGCTTCTCTGGTCGCGCCCAGGCCCGGGTGGTGGGTACGGATTGGCGGTTGGCGCGTCCCTGCCGCCGGTCAGCCTGTCTCCAGCGCAGGCCGTGGCGCTCATGGCAGCGGTGTCCGCTGCTCCCGACGCCCCGTATGCCGATCTGGCGGCAGCCGGAGTCAGGAAGATCCTGGACGTCCTCGATCCCAGAACTCGAGCACAAGCCGACGAACTGGCAGACCGCGTCTGGGTCAACGCGCTCCCCTCCTCTTCGCGTGCAATCCGGTCGGCACTGGAGGAGTCGATGGTCGAGCAGCGGGTGGTCCGCATTCGCTACATTTCGAAAGACGACACCACGAGCACCCGCGACGTCGAGCCCGTCTTGTTCGCCTCCACGAACGGCCGCTGGTACCTCGTCGGGTGGTGTCGACTGCGCAATGCAATGCGATGGTTCACCGTGGCGCGCATCGAGCGTGCCTACGTCACAAAGTCAGCCTGTAGTGGCCACACCATTGACGAGGTTGGAGTCCCCCCGGCGAACGCCAGACCGGTGCACGGCCGCGGCTCGTGAGTCAGCGAACCGCAGTCGCGAGCGGCTGTTCGCCGCGTCGCTCAGTCACAAACGGCTGTTCGCCGCGTCGCTCAGTCACAAACGGTCAAACTTTTCGCCTAAACGCAACCATTTGTGACCACGGGCGCATCTAGGGACGGATGCAGCGACATCCTCAGCCCTCAGCGCACCCGCTGGCCAGACGTTCGCCGCTCGGCCACAAACGGCTGTTCGCCGCGCCGCTCGGCCACAAACGGTCAAACTTTTCGCCTAAACGCAACCATTTGTGACCGAGCAGCGCACCCGGGACGGATGCCGCGACATCCGTCACGCTCAGTGCCTGCGGTGATCCTGAATCGTGATCCTTGGACCGCGACGCGGCTTGTGTATCCCGCTCGCGAGAATCAGCCGGAGAACCCGCTGCCGCTGGCCGGCCCACGGTGCAAGGAGGTCGAGCATCCCGTCGTCGTCGACCGGGGAGCCGGTGAGCGCCATGCCGACGGTTGAGGCGAGGTGGTAGTCGCCGACGCTCACGGCATCCGGGTCGCCATGCGCCCTGCTCGTCACTTCGGCGGCGGTCCACACCCCGATACCCGGCAGGCTGCGCAGCGCGACGGATGCCTCAGCAGCCTCCACGCGAACGTCGCCCGCCCCCGTGATGGTGCGTTCAAGCGCGACAGCCACCCGTGATGCGCGGACCGCCGTCTCCGAGCGCTGCGGTCCGACACCGGCGGTGTGCCACTCCCAGCTGGGGATGAGCCGCCAGGTGTCCGCGGCAGGCGCGACGACCATGCCCTCCGGGGCGGGTCCTGGAGCGGGCGAACCGTGCCTGCGGACCAGCAGCCGCCATGCCCCCCAGGCTTCGACGACGGTGACCTTCTGTTCGAGAATGGCCGGCACGAGCATCTCGAAGACGAGTCGGTTGCGGCTGAGCCTGAGGCCGGGATTGCGGCGACGCACCTCGGTGAGCAGGGGGCTGAGCGAGAGATCGATGTCGCTCCAGTCGTCGGCGGCACCGAGCAATTCGGGTACGCCGTCGACGGCCCACTCAGCTCCGGGGCCCCACGCCGTGATGTCGACCCCGGTCCGGTCCTGCGCGAGATGCATCGTTGCCGGGCCAAGCGGCGTGCGCATGGTGATCCAGGCTCCTGTGGCGGTGCGGCGGAAGCACGGTCCATCCCCGCCGCGCGACAGCGGACCAATCGTACGGTGGAGCTGGAGCGGATGCTTCGGCGTGTAGCGCGCACGAATCGGCGCCTTTTCCTCAGATGCGGCGGCATCCGCGAGGTTGTCCACGTCGCTCCGCGGCGGTGTCCACGAACGACGGCGCGCTCAAGCGTGCGATGCGGGATGCATCGTGCGGCGCGCGAGGGGATGTGGCGAGTCCGTCCATTCCGATCACCCTACGTCAGCCCCACCGACATCCGGTGTGGTGGTTGGCGCTCATCCGTCGCGTATGCCGACAACGCGCGCACAAATCCGACATGTGCGACGGACGAACTCCCGCCCACTTCCGCGCCCGCCACTCATCCGTCACCAATGCCGACAACGCGCGCACAAATCCGACATGTGCGACGGACGAACAGCAAGCGCAGGCGGGCGGGCAACAGGGCCGGCGGCGACTCAGCGAGCCTTCTCGGCGTGGACGACGTCCGGCCAGACGCTCGGGGCGGCAGCGGATGTCGACGGCAACGCCACATCCGCACCCCAGCGCACCTGCCACTCCGGCAGTCGAAGCTCGGGCGGCACGGTGCCGATCGCGTCGATCAGGTCAGCAACCGACACGGTGCCCCCTGACTTTCTGAGGAACCGCGCCCGAACCACAGCCTGCGCGTAGATCTCGCCGTCCACGACGATCCGCTGGTCCACGAAGACCGCCTTGTCGTCGTAGCCGGATACCCGGGTCTCGACGACGAACTTCTGCCACAGCCTCAGCGACTTACGAAACGTGATCGTCTCCGACACAACGACCGGGTACCAGCCGCGACCGCGGAGGATGTCCCAGATCCCGTTGCGGATCAGCAGGTCGAACCGGCCGAGGTCGAGCACCGAGAGATACACGCCGTTGTTCATGTGACGGTTCAGGTCGAGATCCGTCGGCAGCGTGCGCATCGGCAGTCGCCCGACGTCGTAGTGCCCGATCGGCGTGCCCCGCCTCCCGGCCCGAGGGGCGCGCCAGAACAACAGCAGGGTGCGAAAGATCATGTGCATTGAACGGATGCTACGCGGTTGCGAGGGGCGAAGCATCCGCCCTGTAGACGACGGACAAACCGCCCGGACCGAGCCGCGACGGCTCTGCACCGAGCCCACAACCGCAGGCAGGGTGGTCAGTCCGAAAGATGCCGTTCATCGGGGCCGTTGTACTCGGACAGCGGACGGATGAGCGCGTTGGATGCAGCCTGCTCCATGATGTGCGCGGTCCAGCCCACAATTCGGGAGGCCACGAACAGCGGAGTGAAGGTGAGCGTGTCGAATCCCATCAGGTTGTACGCAGGACCGGACGGGTAGTCGAGGTTCGGTTTGATGTTCTTGCGCGACACCATCGCGTCCTCGAGCGTCGTGTACAGGTCGAGCATGTCCTGGCGGTCGTAGTGCTCGGCGAGCTTCTCGAAGGCCGCCTTCATGGTCGGCACCCGCGAGTCGCCGCTCTTGTAGACACGATGCCCGAAGCCCATGATCTTGCGCTTCGTCGCGAGCGCGTCCTCGAGCCAGGCCTCGGCCTTGTCTGCCGTCCCGATCTCGTCGAACGTGTGCATGACGGCCTCGTTGGCTCCTCCGTGGAGGGCGCCCTTGAGCGCTCCGATTCCGCCGACGACGGCCGAGTACAGGTCGCTGAGGGTCGAGGTGATCACGCGAGCCGTGAAGGTGGATGCGTTGAAAGAGTGCTCGGCGTACAGGATCATCGAGACGTTGAACGCGTCCACGACCACCGGGTCGGGCACGTCCCCGAAGGTCATCCACAGGAAGTTCTCGGAGTAGCCGAGGTCATCCCGCGGCGGGACGAGGTCCTCCCCGCGGCGTCGGCGCTGGTCGTAGGCCACGATCGCCGGGAGCTGGGCGTACAGGCGGGCGGCCTTGTTGAGGCTCGACTCCTCCGTGGCCAGGTCGGCGTCAGGATCCGATGCCCCGATCGCGCTGACGGCGGTGCGGATGACGTCCATCGGATGCGCCGTCGTCGGAATCAGGTCGATGACGGCCTTCACGTTGTCACCGAGGGCGCGCTGGCCCCGCTCGACGTCGACGAAGGTTGCGAGCTCGGCATCCGTCGGCAGTTCGCCGTGCCAGAGCAGGTATGCGACCTGTTCGAAGCTGCAGCTCTTCGCCAGTTCCTGCACCGGGTAGCCGCGGTAGAGCAGCGAATTGGTCTCCGGGTTGACCTTCGAGACCGCTGTGTAGTCGACGACGACGCCAGCGAGGCCCTTCTTGATGTCGGTATCTGACATTCCGTGCTCCTTTTGCTCATGGGGGCGGGGCTCTCTGTCCACCCTATTGACTGGCGGGATGACCGCCTCTGCCGATCGGACCGATCTACCTGGACACCGTGAAGTTGAATACGGAGGTGTCGAAGTGGTTGTAGCCCTCGTAGTCGACCAGTTCGTACAGGTCGGCGCGGTGCTGCATCTCGTCGAGCTTCGACGTGAGCGACCCTTCGTCGGTGATCGTATCGAGCGCCCGTCCGGCCGCTCCCATGGCGATGCGCAGCAGCGACACCGGCCAGATCACGATGTTGATTCCGACGTCGGCGAGCTGCGCACTGGTGAACAGCTCGCTCTTGCCGAACTCGGTCATGTTGGCGAGGATCGGCACGTCGACTGCGTTGCGGACGGCCTCGAATTCGCTGAGGTCCCGCATCGCCTCGGGGAAGATGGCATCGGCGCCGGCATCGACGAGCTTTTTGGCCCGGTCGATGGCGGCATCCAGTCCATCGACGGCACGGATGTCTGTCCGCGCCATGATCAGGAAGTTGTCGTCGCGGCGCGCATCGGCGGCGGCGCGAATGCGCTTGAGGGCCGTCGACTCGTCGACGACCTGCTTGCCGTCGAGGTGGCCGCACCTCTTCGGGTTGACCTGGTCCTCGATGTGCATGCCGGCGAGACCGGCATCCTCGAGCTCCTGGATGGTGCGCGCGACGTTCATCGGCTCGCCGAAGCCGGTGTCGGCGTCGACGAGGGCAGGCAGCTCGGTCATCCGGGCAATCTGCTTCGCCCGGCCGGCCACCTCGGTGAGGGTGGTGAGTCCGATGTCCGGCAGGCCCAGGTCCGCGCTCAGTACGGCGCCGGAAATGTAGACGCCGTCGAAGCCCTTCTGTTCGATCAGTCGGGCCGACAACGGGTTGAATGCGCCGGGGAACCGCAGGAATTCCCCTGCGGCCAGCCGCTCACGGAAGATCCGTCGCTTGTCCTCCGGTGTGGTCGTCGAATACAGCATCAGAACAGTCCCTTCGGTGACTCGACAGAGGACAGCACTCCGGTCGAGGCGACAATGGTGAGCCCGCTGAGTTCGTCAGCGGTGAGCTCGGGGAGTCGCTGGACGAGCTCGAGGAAGCGCTCGATCTCGTCAGCGTCGAGCACGTCAGCGGCGAGCATCCGGAACTTGGCGATGTAGTCCTCACGGGCGAACGGGCGGGCGCCGAGCGGATGCGCGTCAGCGACCGCGATCTCGTCGACGATCGTCGATCCGTCGGCCAGGACGATCTCGACCCGACCGCCGAACGCCTTCTCCGCCGGGTCGATCGAGTGGTACCGGCGGGTCCACTCCTCATCCTCCTGCGTGGTGACGCTGTTCCACAGGGCGATGGTGTCTTCGCGGCCGGCGCGGGCCGGGGTGTACGAGTCGACGTGGTGCCAGCGGCCGTCCTGAAGCGCGACGGTGAAGATGTACGGAATCGAGTGATCGAGCGTCTCACGCGACGCCGTCGGGTCGTATTTCTGCGGGTCGTTGGCACCTGAGCCGATGACGTAGTGCGTGTGGTGTGACGTGTGGATCACGATGTGGTCGATGGCGCCGGGTTCGAGGATGGCCGGGTGCTCGTTGTGCAGCTTCCTGGCCAGGTCGATCCACGCCTGTGCCTGGTATTCGGCCGAGTGTTCCTTCGTGTACGTGTCGAGGATGGCGACCTTCGCCTCGCCTGCGTCCGGAAGCGGAACCTCGTATGACGCATCGGGGCCGTCGAGCAGCCAGGCGATGACGCCGTCTTCGCCCTCGTAGATCGGTTCAGGGGACGTCTGGCCGCGCATCGCTCGGTCGGCCGCTTCGACGGCCATCTTGCCGGCGAAGGCAGGCGCGTGCGCCTTCCAGGTCGAGATCTGGCCCTTGCGGGACTGCCGGGTGGCGGTTGTCGTGTGCAGCGCCTGGCCGACGGCCTGGAAGATGGTGTCGACGTCAAGACCGAGCAGCGTGCCGATGCCGGCAGCAGCGGAGGGGCCGAGGTGCGCGACATGGTCGATCTTGTGCTTGTGCAGGCTGATCGCCTTCACCAGGTCGACCTGGATCTCGTATCCGGTGGCGATGCCGCGCACCAGGTCACGTCCGGTCGCACCGACGTGCTGCGCCACAGCGATGAGAGGCGGGATGTTGTCTCCCGGGTGCGAATAATCGGCCGCCAGGAAGGTGTCGTGGTAGTCGAGTTCGCGCACGGCGACGCCGTTCGCCCAGGCGGCCCATTCGGGGCTGACGCGACGGGCGGCATCCACACCGAACACCGTTGAACCGGCTCCCCCGGTTGTGCACGGGTGGGCGAGTGCCTGGGATCGCGCGGCGACGACGGGAGCCCTGGTGAGGGATGCCGCGGCGACCGCAGCGTTGTCGATCACCCGGTTGATGATCATCTCGGAGACCTCATCGGTGACCTCGACGGGATCCGCCGCGATCTCGGCGATGGCCCAGGCGAGCTGTCCCTCGCGCTCGAGGTTCTCTTCGCTCTTGTGTACCCGCAGGTGGTGGGTCTTCATGGTGTTCCCTTCATGGAGGACGGGTGTGAGGCGCCGAGCGGGTCGGCGGTGGCAAGCAGATTGGCGAGGCTTCTGCGCAGGTGAACTGCTGTGGCCTGCGCAGCGAGCATCTCATCGCGGTCGAGGATGGCCTGGACGATCAGGAGGTGTTCCGAGACGGACTCTGTCAGCCGGGCCGGGTTGTCCTGGGCCAGCCGCCGGGCACGCGCGAGGTGGCTGCGGAGCCCGGAGAGCGAGGCGAGCAGGAACGGGTTGGCCATGGCGGCGTCGACGGCCGCGTCGAGGCGCGCGACCAGCTCGTAGTACCCAGCCACGCCCTGTTCGAGGACGGCGGGCGCGACAAGGAAATCCTCCCGGAGCTCCTCGAACACCCGTGTGCTTCGCCGCCGTGCCGCGAGCCGTGCCGCCTGGGTTTCGAGTGCTTCGCGCAGCTCGAACAGCTCGGTCAGGTTGGTCGGAGAGACGTCGGTGACCACGCCGGCCCGACCACGCTGGGTGTCGACGAGGCCTTCGGCGGCCAGGCGCGTGATGGCCTCCCGGAGCGGAGTGCGCGAGATGCCGAGGCGTTCGGACTGCTCGGTCTCGCCGAGTACCGTGCCGGGGGCGAGCCGCCACTGAAGGATGTCATCCTTGAGGACGTCGTAGGCCCGATCGCTTGCACGCACGGCACCACTCTACGCGAGTTCCGTGCTCAGGTATACAGAGAGCGACTTTCCTCGCTACGAACCGCCAAGGTGCGACCCTCTTGTATACCGAGTTCAGTGGCGGGGTGGGTGGTGGTGCAGGGCGGCTTCGACGACCGTCGACGGCACCGCGGCGACCGTCGATGGGGTCCAGCGCGGTTTCCTGTCCTTGTCGATCACCTGCGCTCGGATGCCTTCGACCAGGTCGGGCTGTTCGGCCAGCCACGCAGACACCCGGTATTCCTGGGCCAGCACGTCGCGGAGCGAGGTGAGGGAGCGCGCGTTCCGCACCACGGCGAGCGCGACCGTCAGCGCGAGGGGTGACAGTTGCGTGAGTTCATCTGCTGCGTCGCCGGCGTTCAGGTCCGATTCGGAACCGAGCAATTCGATGATCCCGGCAACGGTGTCCGGGGCGTAGCAGCGGTCGATCCAGACCCGACGGGCCTCGAGCTCCGACGGCGGAGGGGTCTCGTCGAAGAGCAGCACCACCTCGGCCGGCGAGCCAGGGTCCGCCCGCTCACCGAGGGCCTGGTACAGGTGCGGGAGCCGGTCCGAGGGAACGTAGTAGTCCGCGAAACCGCACGCGATGGCATCCGACCCGGTCATCGTCGCTCCATTGAGGGCGAGGTAGGTCCCCAGCTCGCCCGGTGCTCGGGCGAGGAGGTGTGTTCCCCCGACATCCGGGCTGAAGCCGATGCGGGTCTCCGGCATGGCCACACGGCTGCGTTCCGTCACGATGCGGATGGCAGCGTGCGCGGAGACGCCGACACCGCCTCCCATGGTGATGCCGTCCATGATCGACACGATCGGCTTCGGGTACTCGTCGATGGCGGCGCAGAGCTCGTACTCGTCGTGCCAGAAGTGCCGCGACAGGTCGTTGCGACCGGCCACCGCGTTGGCGTGCAGGGCGCGGATGTCGCCACCGGCGCTCAGCCCGCGGTCGCCAGCGCCGTCGATGACAACGAGGGAGACCTCCGAGTCGTCGAGCCAGCGCGCGAGGGCGTCGTCGATGCCTCGGATCATCCCGTGGGTAATGGCGTTGAGTGCCTGGGGACGGTTCAGGGTGATGCGGCCGACCCCGTCCGCCACGCTCGTCAGCAGCTCATCCACGCCGGTCCCCTCACGTCGATTCGAGCCTACCGCCCGGGCACTCGACTGACCCCGGGCGTAACCAGCCGCTACAGGAAGATGTCGGGGAAGAGGTCCTTCTCCTCGACGCCAGGCGAGTACTGCGAGAAGTCGGTGACTCCGGCGGCGATGAGCACGTCCTCCACGATCAGGGACTGGCCGGTGTAGGAGCCGGAAGGTTGTACCAGGACCTCGTACGCGGCATCCGCATAGATCTCGGGGGTCCTGCTCTTCGCGAGGAGCGCCTCTCCGCCGAGGATGTTGCCGACGGCAGCGGTCTTGATCGTCGTGCGCGGCCAGAGAGTGTTCGCGGCAATGCCATCGCGGCCGAACTCCGCAGCCATACCGAGGGTGGCCATCGACATGCCGTACTTCGCCAACGTGTAGCCCGTGTGCGCGCCGAGCCACTTCGGGTCGAGGTTGAGCGGCGGGCTCAAGGAGAGGATGTGGGCGTTCTCAGCCTTCTTCAGATGCGGGATGGCGGCACGCGAGAGCATGAAGGTGCCGCGCATGTTGACGTCCTGCATGAGGTCGAAGCGCTTGGGTTCGAGGTCGAGCGTCCGCGCGAGGCTGATCACGCTGGCATTGTTCACGACGATGTCGATGCCGCCGAACGCGGAGACGGCCTGCGCGACCGCGTTCGCGATGTCGTCGTCGTTGCGCACATCACCGACGACGGCGAGCGCCTGTCCTCCGGCTTTGTGGATCGCCTCGGCCGCGGTGTGGATCGTGCCCTCGAGCCGCGGATCCGGGGTGTCCGTCTTGGCGAGGAGCACGATGTTGGCACCGTCCCGGGCGGCGCGGAGCGCGATGGCGAGGCCGATGCCGCGGCTTCCGCCCGACATGAGCATGGTCTTTCCGGCGAGGGGTGCGTTCATGGTGTCACTTTCCGTGGGGAGTGGGAGCGGGAGCGGATGCTGCGGTGCGGGGCGAGCACATCACTTCCGGTCGGGAGCATCACGTGCGCGGGATGCACTCGACCGGAAGTGGAGTTCTCGAGCCTCGTGGGGCGGATGTCAGCGGCGGGCCGAGCGAGCGAGGAACGCTCCGATGCGCGCCTGGGCGTCAGCGGTCTCGAAAGCCGCGCCGATGGTGCGTGCCTCGTCGTCGAGCGCGGAGGCGTAGTCCCGGCCGACCCCGCCGCGGAGCAGGCGCTTCGCCTGCCCAAAAGCCGCTGTCGCTCCGGACAACCAGCCCTGCGCGATCTCCCGTGCGCGGGCATCCGTCTCGCCGTCGGCGACGACCTCGGCGACGAGTCCCCAGTCGAGTGCTTCAGCGGCGGAGAGTGACCGGCTGGTCAGGGTCAGCTGGAGTGCGCGCCGCATGCCGACCGCCTCGGGTAGGAGGGTTGAGACGCCGCAGTCGGGGGTGAGCCCGATATCGGCGTACTTCGAGACGAACTTTGCCGACTCGCTGGCCACGATGTAGTCGGCGACGAGCATGAAGCCGAGTCCGCCGCCCGCGACCGCGCCGTTCACGGCGGCGACGATCGGCTTGGGCATCGCGGCGAGGGTTCGATGTCCCTCGTGGATGATGTCGGCGAACGCGCCGATCGACCCCTCGCCCCCGTCCATGCCGGACATTTCGGCGACGTCTCCTCCGGCACAGAACGCGGGGCCAACAGCGTCGAACAGCACGGCGCCGACGTCATCCCGCTCCGCCACCTCGGCAGCGATGTCTCGCCACGCCTGTGCGGCTTCCCCGTTGATGGCGTTGAGCCGCTGCGGGCGGTTGAGGGTGATGTGGGCGAGCCCGTCGTCGACGGTCAGGAGGATGCTGTCGCTCATGCGCGGCCTTTCGGTTCGGGTCTGTGGGTCCTGGTGCCCGCGCTCGGCGGGACTGGACGCTGCTACTTCGGTGCCATCCGGATGGCACCGTCGAGACGGATGGTCTCGCCATTGAGGTAGGTATTCACCGCGATGTGCTCGACCAGGGCCGCGTATTCGTCCGGGCGGCCGAGACGGGAGGGGAACGGCACCTGCTGTCCGAGTGAATCCTGCGCCGCCTGCGGCAGACCCTTGAGCATCGGAGTCTCCATGATGCCGGGGGCGATGGTGTTGACGCGGATGCCGTAGCGCGCGAATTCGCGGGCGAGCGGCAGGGTCATGGCGTGCACCCCACCCTTCGATGCGGCGTACGCGGGCTGCCCGATCTGGCCGTCGAATGCGGCGACGGATGCCGTGTTGACGATGACTCCGCGCTCCCCGTCGCTGTCCGGCTCGGACTCTGCCATGGCTGCAGCGGCGAGGCGCACGACGTTGAACGTGCCGACGAGGTTCACCTGGATGACGCGGCTGAAGTCGGCGAGCGCCAGGATGCCGTCGCGTCCGATCACCTTGCCCGGGGTGGCGACGCCGGCACAGTTCACGACGATCCGGAGCGGCGCGAGCGCCACAGCGGCATCGACGGCGGTCTGAACCTGGCTCTCATCGGCGACGTCTGCTGCGACGAACCGGGCGTTCGCGCCCAGCCTCGCGGCGGCATCCTCTCCAGCTGAAGACGGCAGGTCGACGATCACGACCGAGACACCGGCGGCGGCCAGCCGCGTGGCGGTGGCGTTGCCGAGACCGGACGCTCCCCCGGTGATGAGGGCGGATGCTCCGTCAAGCTTCATTGCTGGATCCTCTCGATGGTGAGCGGTGTGCTGCGAGCCTAGGGGTCAGCCGGGCGGCTCTCCACTCTGGTTGTCGGCGGCGACGGTCGCGACGACGCCTCCCGCCTGTGCCCTTGTGTCGTGTCTACAACGCGACGTGGTGTCTACAACGCCACGGGTCAGAGCCGTTCGATGATGGTCGCGTTGGCCATGCCGCCGCCCTCACACATCACCTGCAGCCCGTAGCGGCCCCCGCCGGTGTGGAGCGAATTCACCAGGGTGGCGAGGAGTCGGGTGCCCGACGCCCCGAGGGGGTGGCCGAGCGCGATTGCACCGCCCCACGGGTTGAGCCGGGATGCGTCGACGTCGAATTCGCGCTGCCAGGCGAGGGGCACAGACGCGAACGCCTCGTTCACCTCGAAGACGTCGATCTCGTCGACAGAGAGGCCGGAGCGCTCGAGGATGCGGTGGGTGGCGGGGATGATGCCGGTGAGCATCTCGATCGGGTCACTGCCGACCTGCGCGAACCCGACGAACCGGGCGAGCGGTGTCAGCCCCAGCTCGTCGGCCTTTTCCTCGCTCATGATCAGTGCAGCGGACGCCCCATCGGTGAGCGGAGACGAGTTGCCCGCGGTGATGTTCCAGCCGATTTCGGGGAACCTCCGGGCAAACTCCTCGGTGTGGAACGCCGCCGGCAGGGTGGCGAGTCCCTCGGCTGTGGTGGTGCGCCGCACCGTCTCATCGATGCTGACGAGGGCGACGTGACCGTCGGCATCCGTCACCGTCACCGGCACGACCTCGGGCAGGAAGAGTCCGCGGTCGATCGCGCTTGCGGCACGGAAGTGTGACTGGGCGGCGAACGCGTCGAGCTCTGCGCGATCCAGATTCCACCGCGCGGCGATGAGTTCGGCCGAGATGCCCTGGTGGACGAGACCGTCAGGATACCTCTCGCCGACCATCGGCCCAGCGGCATCTTCACCGAGCCTCGCGTATCCGATCGGTTGCCTGCTCATCTGCTCGACGCCGCAGGCGATGACGATATCGCTCGTACCTGCGATGATCGACTGGGCCGCGAACTGTGCGGCCTGCTGGCTGGACCCGCACTGGCGATCGACGGTGGTCCCGGGGACGGTCTCCGGAAATCCGGCGGCCAGCACCGCGTTGCGGGCGATGTTCGACGACTGGCGTCCGGCTTGGGTAACGCATCCGGCGATGACATCGTCCACCAGGACCGGGTCGATTCCCGTCCGCGCGACGAGGTGCTGCAGGGTCTGCGCGAGAAGGTCGACGGGGTGGATACCGCTCAACGCCCCACCCTGCTTGCCCCGCCCTGACGGGGTGCGGATGGCGTCGACAATGACGGCGGGTGACATGGTGCTCCGATCGGTCGGTCTTCTTCGAGCGTACGACGGATGCCACCGACAGGCACCCAGCGAGGAGCGGGTAAAATCTCCCCGTGGCCATTTCGAAGATTCTCCTCTACTACGTCTTCACGCCACTGGCCGATCCGGATGCCGTCAGGCTCTGGCAACGTGACCTCGCCGAATCCCTCAACCTGCGCGGCCGCATCCTTCTCTCGAAGGACGGCCTGAACGGCACGATCGGCGGCGAACTCACCGCGGTCAAAAAGTACCTCCGCAAGACGCGCGAGTACCCGGCATTCAAGAACCTCGACGTCAAATGGTCGGAGGGGACGGGGCTCGATGAGAGCGGCGGAAGCCTCGATTTTCCTCGCCTCGTGGTCAAGGTTCGCGACGAGATCGTCTCGTTCGGCGCGCCAGGAGAGCTCCAGGTGGATGGAGACGGGGTCGTCGGTGGCGGCACGAAGCTGCAGCCGGCCGAACTGCACGACCTCGTTGCCGACCGGGGTGACGACGTCGTCTTCTTCGACGGCAGGAACGCGTTCGAGGCCGAGATCGGCCACTTCAGGAACGCGGTTGTGCCTGACGTCTCGAACACCCGAGAATTCGTGGCCGAACTCGACAGCGGCAAGTACGACCACCTCAAGGACAAGCCCGTTGTCACCTACTGCACCGGCGGCATCCGCTGCGAGGTGCTCTCAGGGCTGATGAAGAGCCGTGGCTTCGGAGAGGTGTACCAGCTCGATGGCGGCGTTGTGCGGTACGGCGAGACGTTCGGCGACGACGGCCTCTGGGAGGGCTCGCTCTACGTCTTCGACAACCGGATGTCGATGGACTTTTCCGACCACACCGCGGTCATCGGCTCGTGCGCGGTCTGCGGCGCGTCGAGCAAGCACATGCAGAACTGTGCGGATGCCTCCTGCCGCACCCAGCTCGTCCTCTGTGAGGAACACGCGGCCGCGGCGCCCCTCTGCGGGACGCACGCGGCCGTCACGGGCTAACCGTCGGTACGGCCGTCGATCTGGTCGTTCAGAACCTCGTCTGCGGCCTCGGGGTCAGCGTCCTCGGCGTTGTAGTGCTCCTTGAGAACCTCGTTGTCTCCCCCGTACTCCTGGCCGCGCATCTCGGGCGACGACACGATGTCTTCGCTGAAACCCTGGTCGACGAACTGGGCGTCAACGACCTCCGGCGTGGCCGAAAGGCCATCCGGCAGGGCGTTCTTGGGCGAGCCGTTCTCGATGTCACTCATCTGGAATCTCCTTCGTTTTCTCCGACGCTAAGCCGAGGCGATTCATCCGGGCAAGGCCCTTGCGCTGGTCGCCGTTTCATCCCGGCGGAGGCTTAGGCTGGCCAGATGACGACAACGTTCAGGGCCTGGCAGGTGCAGCAGAAGACGGATGCATCCGATTCACCGGCAGCATCCATCCGCGATCTCTCCGACAGCGATCTGATGAACGGTGACACCACGATCTCCGTGTCGTACTCGAGCATCAACTTCAAGGACGGCCTCGCCCTCACCGGTCGACCGGGCGTCGTGCGGACCTGGCCGCTGATCCCCGGGATCGACCTCGTCGGCACGGTGGAGTCGTCGAACTCGGATGCCTGGGCGCCGGGCGACCACGTCATCCTCAACGGCGCCGGGATCGGCGAGAGCCACCACGGCGGGCTGTCGCAGCGTGCACGGGTCGACGGGGCAAGCCTGGTTCGGGTTCCGGATGCCATCGGTCCCCGCCGCGCCGCCGCGATCGGAACGGCAGGGTTCACCGCGATGCTCTCGGTACTCGCGGTCGAGCGCCACGGCGTCACCCCGGGCGACGGCCCGATTCTCGTGACCGGCGCCGCTGGCGGCGTCGGGTCGATTGCGGTTGCCCTTCTGTCGCGGCTGGGCCATGAGGTCGTCGCGTCCACGGGTCGCGTCGAGACCGAGGGCGACTACCTGCGCTCGCTCGGGGCCACCGACATCCTCGATCGCGCCACGCTCTCGGACCAGGGCAAGCCGATGCAGTCCCAGCGCTACGCCGCAGTCGTCGATGCGGTGGGCAGCCACACTCTCGTGAACGCCCTCGCCCAGCTTCGCTACGGCGGCGTCGCCACCGCGTGCGGGCTTGCCCAGGGCGCTGACCTGCCCGCGACGGTGCTGCCGTTCATCCTGCGGGGGGTGAGCCTCGTCGGCATCAACTCGGTCGACGCTCCGCTCGCCATGCGGCAGGAGGCCTGGACCAGGCTTGCGCGGGATCTTGACCTCACCCTCCTCGACCGGATGACCGAGGTGGTTGCGCTCGACGGGGCCGGTGATGCTGCTGAGCTGATTCTGGCCGGCCGCGTCCGAGGACGCGTGGTCGTCGACGTCAACGCCTGACCGTCGCCATCGTGCTGCGCTCCGGCCTGGCAGTGCGCGGTGCGCGGTGCGCGGTGCGCTAGATCGTGTCGTCCGAGGGCGTTTCAGCGGGTTCGGCTGACGGGCTCGCTGAAGCCTGCGTCTCGTCGGAGGACTGTGCTGTGGTCCGGCGGGGCGCGCGGGCCTTCGATGCCGCCGCCGCTGTCTTCTTGGTGACCACGGCGTCGCCATCGGTCGTGACGGCTGCCCCGGCGTCGGCAGCTGCTTCGCCGCCGACTGGCGCGGGGGACTTGACCTGACGTTTCGGCTTGGGTGTCACCCTCGGAGTCGTCTTGCGCACGCGCGGCGATTTCTTGACCGGCTTCACATCGACCTGGAGCTTGGAGACGAGCTCCATTCCGTGCTTGGTCGTGATGATGACCCGCGAGAATTCCTCGTCGGCGATGTCGATGACCACCGACGGTTTGGTGCCCTTGAGCACGAGGAAGTCCTTGCCGCCGTGAAATTTCCATTGCCCGACGGCGAGCGTCAGCGGGAGCGCCGTCCCCGGTGCACGGATGCCGCGAACCCAGATCCACGGATCGTCCGTCAGAGTCGCCGACCGGATCGACGACCGAGGCACGATGATGTTCTCCCGGCGAAGTGCGAGCGTCTTCTCCGCCGTCGACAGAATGACTTCAAGACGATCGGAGTGCAGCAGGAGTCGAGCCATCCCCCTAGTCTGCCGGTGACCGAACGAAATCACCGCCGTGACACCTCACAAAGAGATAACACCCAGCTTGTGGAGGGTGGCGTACGGGAATTCGGTCAGGCCGGTTTCACCGCTGCCGCCGCCGCCCGCGCTGCTGCCGGGAGCGCATCGACGATCCGCGAGATGACGCTCTCGTCGTGCGCGGCCGAGACGAACCAGGCTTCGAAGACGCTTGGCGGCAGCGACACCCCGCTGTCGAGCATCGAATGGAAGAACGGGGCGTAACGCCAGCCCTCCTGTGCCTGCACCTGTGCATAGTTGCGCGGGCGTTCCTCGGCAAAGGCGAAGCTGAAGAGGTTTCCGGCGCTCTGCACGGAGTGCGCAACTCCTTCACGATTCAACGCGTCGGACACGGCGGTGGAGAGCACGGCGGATGCCTCGTCGAGGCGCGCATAGACGGCGGGGGTGGCGCGCTCAAGTGTGGCGATGCCCGCCGCGACCGCGACCGGATTCCCCGAGAGCGTCCCGGCCTGGTAGACAGGCCCCAGGGGTGCGAGATAGTCCATGATGTCGGCCCGGCCGCCCAATGCCGCAAGCGGCATACCTCCGCCGATGACCTTGCCGAACGTGAAGAGGTCGGGCTGGTACACCGGTCCGTCGGCGAGTGAGAGGCCCCAGTATCCGGATGGTCCGACCCGGAATCCGGTGAGCACCTCGTCGATGATGACGAGCGCGCCGTTCTCATGCGCGAGTTCGACGAGAGCGGCGTTGAAGCCGCGGTCGGGCGCGAGGACCCCCATGTTCGCTGCGGCTGCCTCGGTGATCACCGCGGCGATCTGGTCGCCTCGCTCAGCGAAGACCGCGCGGAGAGCGTCGAGGTCGTTGTACGGGAGCACGAGGGTCTGGGCCGCGGTGGCGGCGGTGACTCCTGCTGAACCGGGCATGGCGAGAGTGGCCAGGCCCGAACCCGCTTCCGCCAGGAGGGCGTCTGAGTGGCCGTGATAGTGACCGGCGAACTTGACCAGCAGGTCGCGACCGGTGAACCCGCGGGCCAGTCGGATGGCGGTCATGGTGGCTTCGGTACCCGTTGAGACGAGACGGAGCTTCTCGATCGGCTCGACACCGACAGCGGTGACCCGCTCCTTGACCAGTTCGGCCAGCTCGGTTTCCGCTGGGGTCGATGCTCCGAAGGAGAGGCCGAGTGCCGCGGCATCCTGAACAGCTTGAACCACATCGGGGTGGGCGTGGCCGAGGATCGCAGGACCCCAGGAACCGACGAGGTCGATGTAGTTCGTGCCGTCGGCATCCGTCACCGTGGCTCCCGACGCCTTCACGAGGAAGCGCGGGGTCCCACCGACGGAGCCGAACGCACGGACCGGCGAGTTCACACCGCCGGGGATGGAGAGTTTGGCGCGGGTAAAGAGCTCGTCGTTGTTCACTTGATCCACTCCGCAAGCTCGGTCGCCCAGTAGGTCAGAACGGCATCGGCTCCAGCGCGTTTGATACCGACGATCGACTCTTCGATGGCCCGACGGCGGTCGATCCAGCCGTTTGCAGCGGCGGCCTCGATCATCGCGTACTCGCCGGAGACCTGGTATGCCCAGACGGGAATGTCGCTCATCGCCGCGACATCCGCCAGAACGTCGAGATAGCTGCCCGCGGGCTTGACCATCACGATGTCCGCGCCCTCCGACATGTCCAGGGTCGCCTCCCGCATGCCCTCACGCCGGTTGCCCGGATCGAGCTGGTAGCTGCGCCGGTCACCGTTCAGCTGGGAGTCGACAGCTTCACGGAACGGCCCGTAGAAGGCCGAGGCGTACTTCGCCGAATAGGCGAGGATCGCCGTGTCGAGAAAGCCGGCGTCGTCGAGCGCGGTGCGCACTGCATCGACCTGGCCGTCCATCATCCCGCTCAGCCCGAGGATGCTCGACCCGGCTTCCGCCTGCACCAGGGCCATGTCGACGTAGCGTTCGAGCGTGGCGTCATTGTCGACGCGACCGTCGTCGTCGAGCACCCCACAGTGTCCGTGGTCGGTGAACTCGTCGAGGCACAGGTCCGTTTGCACCACGAGCGCGTCCCCGACCTCCGCGGCGAGCGCAAGAGTTGCGGTGTTGAGGATGCCGTTCGGGTCGGTTGCCTGCGTGCCGATCGCGTCCCGGACCTTCGGGACGCCGAAGAGCATCACGCCGCCGACACCTGCCTCGGCAGCCTCGGTCGCCGCCCGCTTCAGTGAGTCGAGGCTGTGCTGAACGACGCCGGGCATCGAGGTGATCTCCACGGGCTCGCGCACTCCCTCCCTCACGAACATCGGGAGGATCAATTCCGCCCGGTTCAGCCGGGTCTCGGAAACGAGGCGGCGCATAGCGGGGGTCTGACGAAGTCTGCGAGGGCGAATCACGGGTACGTTCACCCGGCAAGCCTACGCGCTGAGGCTGGGCCCCGCCCGAATGACCGGGTCAGGCTTCCGCGATCCCGACGGCCTTGGGTGCTTCGCCCGACTCGACAAGGGCGACCATGGTGTCGAGCAGCGCACTTACCGTCTGGTGCCGAGACACCACGTGAACAGCGAGGCCGTAGCCCGAGGCATCCTTCGCGGTTCGCGGACCGATCGCAGCGACGAGTGTCGAGTCGGGCAGTTCGCCGAACTGGTCGACGACCTGCTGAGCCACGCTGCCGCTGGTGACGAGGATGCCGTTGATGCGTCCGGAACGGACGTCGGTGATGACCTTCTCGGAGACGGGTTCGCCGATCGTTCGGTAGGCGATGACCGATTCCACATCGTGCCCGGCTGCGACAAGGCCTGCCGTGAGCAGCGGCTTCGCGATTTCGGAGCGCAGCGTGAGAAAGCGTTTCGGGGCCGGTTCAAGCCGGGTGAGCTCCTTGAGCATTCCTTTGGCGGAGTTGTCCTTGGCGGGCACGAGGTCCACCCGGTAGCCGACGGCCTGCAGTGCTGCCGCCGTGGTCTCGCCGACTGCCGCCACTCTCGTGCGGTCCGGAATCCGGGCACCCTGCGAGTGCATGACGTCGACGGTCGTGGCGCTCGTCACCGTGAGCCAGTCGAATCTTCCATCCGCCAGGGCTGCAAGTGCCGAGGTGAGCCGCTCGGGGTCCTCGGTCGGGGCGAAGTTGATCATCGGGGCAACGACGGGGGTCGCTCCGCGGGCGCGGAGGTCGGCGGCGACACTGTCTCCCCAGGGGCCGCCGCGCGGCACGAGGATGCGCCAGCCCTTCAGCGGTTTGGCGGGTACGGGTGTGGACATCATGGTTGCTTTCAGCTGTGCCTGAGTGGCGCGAGTTCTGCCGCGCCCTGCGCAAGGAGGTCGTCAGCCAGGGCGCTGCCGAGACTCTCTGCCGTCCCCATGATCCCGTGTTCGGCTGGAGTCGCGAAATCGGCGTCGCGGCTGAGGGTCAGGACCCCGGACCCGTCGGGCGCGTAAACGGCCGCTGAGAGCCGGATCGTCTGGTCGGTGATCACGGCATGGGCGCCGATCGGAGCGGCGCATCCGGCCTCGAGTCGGTTGAGGATCGCCCGCTCCGCTGTGGCGTTCGCCCGGGTGTCCTGGTGCTCAACCGCCTCGAGCGCTGCGAGGATCGCCGCGTTGCCCTCCCGGTCGTCGAAGATGGCGGTTCGCACTTCGATAGCGAGAGCTCCCTGGGCCGGGGCGGTCGGCCAGGAGTCCAGGTCGAAGTACTCGGTGACCGCCTCGAGCCGGCCGAGGCGCCCAAGCCCGGCGGCGGCGAGTACAACGGCGTCGAGTTCTCCGGACGCTACGAAACCCAGGCGGGTCTCGACGTTGCCACGGATGTCGACGATGCCGAGGTCAGGGCGCCGTGCCGCCAGCTGGGCGGCACGGCGAGGCGAGCCCGTGCCGACGCGCGCTCCGTCGGGGAGCTCGGCGAGCGTCAGGCCGTCCCGTGCGCACAACACATCGCGGGCGTCCGCGCGCTCGGGGACTGCCCCGATTCGCAGGCCGGCGTAGGCGACGGTGGGCAGGTCCTTCATCGAGTGCACGACGAGGTCACACTCGCCGCGCAGCAGAAACTCACGCAGGGCAGAGGCGAAAACACCGGTGCCGCCCAGGCTGGAGAGCGACTCCGCGCGATACATCACCGTGCGTCGTGACGGGAACGAGCTCGGTCTCCGAGCCGGTGGCAGCGGTGATCTGCCGGGCGATCTCGCCCGTCTGTGCCATGGCGAGGGCGCTGCCGCGGGTTCCGATTCGCAGGGTCATGGTTTCAGACCGGCGAGGGCCGGTTTGAATCCGAGGCGGACGTTCTCGCAGCATCCGGGGCGGCAGACGTCGTACCAGGGGCCGAGCGCGGTCATGGCTGGACGATTGTCCACCGGGGTTCCCTCCACGCGCTCGAGCACGAGGTCAATGAGGCCCGTGACGTAGGCGGTGTGTGTTCCTGGGGTCGGAACGCGGACCGAGTACAGCCCGTTCTCCCCCGCCGTCTCCGTCGCTTCGTTGTCGAGATCCCAGAGCACTTCCATGTGGTCGCTCACGAATCCGAGCGGAACGATGACGACCGCGCGGATGCCACGTCCAGGGAGCTCGGCGATGGCGTCGTTGATGTCGGGCTCGAGCCAGGGCATGCTCGGCGGGCCGGACCGCGACTGGTAGACGAGCTGCCAGGCGAGCTCACCCTCGAGGGCGAGTTCGCGCGTGACCGATTCGATGACGACCTCGGCGACGGCGTTGTGCTGGGCAGCGTAGGCGCCGCCCTCACCGAACCCGCGTTCCTCGGGCCCGGATTTCGCGGCATCCGTCGAGGGGATCGAGTGCGTGGAGAAGAGAACCTCCACCTCGGAGAAGAGGTCGATGCCGGGGTTGTCACGCTGGATCTGCGTGAGACCGTCACGCACGCCGTCGATGAACGGCGTCACGAAGCCGGGGTGGTCGAAGAACTGACGCACCTTGTCGATCGAGATGTGGTCGAAGAGGTTCGTCTCGTCGAGGGCGCTTGCGTAGTCCTCGCGGTACTGCCGACAGCTGGAGTAGGAGGAGTACGCACTCGTCGCGATCGCGATGAGCTTCGTGAATCCACGCTCATTCGCTTCGGTGAGGGCGTCGCGCAGGTACGGGTCCCAGTTGCGGTTGCCCCAGAGCACGGGCAGGTCGATACCGCGGGAGGCGAGTTCGGCCTCGAGCGCCGCCTTGAGCTGGCGGTTCTGGTCGTTGATCGGGCTGACCCCGCCGAAGTGGCGGTAGTGGTGCGCGACCTCCTCGAGACGTTCCTCGGGGATGCCGCGACCGCGGGTGACGTTGCGGAGGAACGGGATGACGTCGTCCTGGCCTTCGGGCCCGCCGAATCCGGCGAGCAGGATGGCGTCGTAGGCGACAGGCTCGGTGACGTGTTCCGGGCCGGACGAGGCGGCATCCGATGCGCCTGAGACGAGCTCGCTCATTGGAGCACCTCCGGGATCTCTGTGGTCGCGATGCGGCGACCGGTGTAGAAAGGAACTTCTTCGCGCACGTGCCTGCGGGCGTCGGTTGCCCGGAGTGCGCGCATGAGGTCGACGAGGTCGAGGAGCTCGTCAGATTCGATCGGGAGAATCCATTCGTAGTCACCGAGGGCGAAAGCAGACACGGTGTTGGCGATGGCTCCGCGGAAGGCGGCGCCCTTGCGACCGTGGTCGGCGAGCATGGTGCTGCGTTCCTCGTCGGGGAGCAGGTACCACTCGTAGCTGCGCACGAACGGGTACACGGTGAGCCAGCCCTTCGGCTCGACACCGCGAAGGAAGCCAGGAACGTGGCGTTTGTTGAACTCGGCCTCCCGGTGAACGCCCATGGCGTTCCAGGTGGCCAGGAGCGGGCGCAGGATGCTCGTGCGACGGAGAACGCGGAGTGCGTGTTGCAGACCCTCTGCGGTGTCGCCGTGGAGCCAGATCATGATGTCGGCGTCAGCCCTGAGTCCGGAGACGTCGTAGAAGCCGCGGACGGTCACACCGTCGGCCTGAATGCGGGTGACGGCGCCGTCGAGTTCGAAGACGGCGTGGTCGCTCAGGGGAGCTCGATGTTCCGGGTCGCGGCGCAGGACAGCCCAGAGGGCGTAGCCGGTCGGATTTTCTTCAGGTTCGGTGTCGTGCAGGGTCGAGGGTGCCTCGGCAGAGGCCGGGTGAGTCATACCTAACATCATTACCCCTTAACTGTCGCCGCCCAAATTTTGGGGGTGCTCGGAGGCGAAGCCTCTGAACACTCCCAGATTGAGCGACGCGGCACGCTTGCCGCGGCTGTCGAAATTGCATGGCCGCGAATGCAGAGCATTCGCAGCCATGCAGATCGAGTGATCCGGCACGCTTGCCGGATCGTGTCGAGATCTTCGGTGCCCCACCCCAAATTCAGGCACGCATCCAAATTCAGGAGAACCATGCGGAGGGTCGGCGTGTCGCACCGAAACATCCGGCGTGTCGCCAGAATCTCCTGAATTTGTGGTCTAGCGGTTGACGATGGCGCGGGTGATCGCCCATGCCGCTGCACCGGCAACGACTGCGACGGCAGCGATCCCGGCGACGAGTGCTGTGGGGTTTTCACGCTGCAATCGAGCGACGGTAACTTTGCCGCGCGCGACGGCGCGAGAGACCTTGCGGGGAACGTTGAGCTTGTCTTCGATCGCGTTGAGCGTGGAGACCAGTTCGGCACGGGCCTGCTCGGTCGAGGGGATCATCGGGTTAGTAGCGGTCATATTCGCCCATTCCCTTCACGGCTCGGAGGTCTTTCTTCACGCTCTCGATCGGGCCGGGGTCATCGCCCATCTTCTTGAAGAAGCTGACGCCGATGAGCGCCAGAACGACCGCGATGAGCAGGAACACGACGAAGACGATCAGCGCAGCCAGCCAGGCGGGCATCACAAGCGCGAGGGCGAGGATGCCGACGGCGACGAGCGTGCCAATGGCGAAGAACAGGAACACCAGGGCGAGGATCACGAAGACAGCGCCCTTACCCGCATAGGTACCGAGGTGGACGGCCTTCGTCTTGAGCTGGTCGATCTCAGCCTTGATCAGGTTCGTCACCAGACCGGGCAGATTGCCGATCAGAGCGACGAGTGATTCACGGCCCTTGTCGTTCACAGTGCGATCCGTCATGAAACAACTCCCCAGACGTTTACTTGGTGGTGCGTGACGTTGACGTGCTCGTTGACTTGGACGAACGGGTCGACTTCGAACCGTTGGACTTCGACGAACCGTTCGACGTCGAGGGCGAACCCTCGGGCTTGACCTTCTCAACCACGTCGTCGACGGCATCCTTGGTCTTCGCGATCGTGGCATCGAGCTTCTGGCCCGCAGTTCCCTCGCCACCGATGGCGGTGGAGACTTTCTTCACTCCGTCAAAGAGCGCCCGGGGCAATTCGCTCGCGCGCGCCTTGGCGAATCCCTCGACGATCTCGACCTTGTCCTGGACGGCATCCGTGTTCCAGACCTTCAGCCAGTTTTTCTTGATCTGGTCGTAACGTGCACGTCCCGCGCGGGATCCGAGCACATATCCGGTAGCCAGTCCGGCCACAAGAATCAGCTTGCCCCTCATGTTCTCTCCGTTCGTCACGCTTGCAGTTTGGTCAAGCGTAGCCCCTACGCCGGTCTTTCGTCCGGGGTGGTCTTGTTTATGTCTGTTCTGGTATGTCCGTCGTTGAGTACACCTGATTCGAGGTAGGAAGCCGCCACATGGTGCCTGATCCGGGCCGAGGCTGCCAGCGCATCGGGGACGACCGAGGCGAGGCCGGTGCCGGACAGCCATGCCCCCGTAACGTCGAGTTCGCCGATCGCGATGGCCGCCGTACGCAGGGCTTCAGCCCGCTCGCGCTGCCCGACGGCCGCACCGGGAAGTGTTCCTGTCCAGACCGTCCTGGCGTATCCGGCAACAGCAGAAATCTCGAGGGAGATACCGAGGATGTCGGCGGCGTCGCGGAGAGCGAGCGATCTCACCTCGTCATCTGGTCGCCCGACGGTGGGGTTCTCCATCCCCTGGCGTCCGTATGAGAGGCGGACGACGTGGCGGTGCGGATGCTCCGCGCCGGCCGCCTCACGCAACCACGCCCATTTCGCGGTGGAGTGGGTGAGCGCCTTGGCGGTGACGGTCTGACGCGGCGACTCAACGACGAGCACACCGGTTCCACGGGGTGCTGCGTCGAGCGCGGGGGCGTCGAGAATGAGGGTGACGAGTTCCACCGTCGGCACGTCTGCAGGTTCCGCGGCCGCGATCTCGGCCGAGAAGGGCGCAAGCAATTCGAGGGCCTGGGTTTCGGGTGTTGCGACGATCACGTAGTCGGCGCCGAGCACTCGCTCGTCGTCAAGTGCCACCTGCCAGGTCGACTCGACGACGTCTGCCTCCTGGGACGCGTCAGAGCTTTCTCCGGTGCGGGCAAGCCCGGTCACGCCGACCCCGAGAAGGAGTTCGCCCTCCCGGTCGCGGAGTTCAGCGACGAGGGCATCGACGAGGGTCGACATCCCGCCGCGCAGCCCCTCCACGGCCGAACCGGCTGGCGCGTCTCCGCGCAGCTGGGCGACGGCCCCAGACAGGGAGCCCGTCACGGTCAGCGCGCGATTGAGCCCCGGTGCAGCCCTGGTGACGTCGAGATCGGAGGGGTCAGCGGAGTAGACGCCGCGGGTGACCGGGGCGACGAGGGAGTCATGGACAGCCGCGCCCATCCGGCGGCGGACGAGGTCGCCGAGGTTGCGTTCCGCGCCGATGGTCAGGACGGGTCGGATGCGGTCGAGGTACGCACGGAGGGCGCCACGCCAGCCGATCACGCGGCGCACGTCCTCGGCGAGCGGATTTGAGGGAATGCCGAGCAGTCCTGCTTTGGGCAACGGCGCGGATCGGCCGTCGGCCAGGCGCACCCACGCCCCGGCAGCGGCCGGGGTGACGATGGCGTCGCCGAGGCCCACGCTCTCGACGAGCGCTCGCACGGTCCCACCGCGCGTCGCGTAGCTCTCGGCTCCCGTGTCTACCCGGATGCCCGCGACGGTTTCCGTGGCGACAGCCCCGCCGGCCGCCTCAGCGCGTTCGATGACGGTGACACGCATGCCCACCCTGGCGCAGTCGAGCGCGGCAACGAGGCCGGCGACTCCGCCACCGACCACGACGACATGGCGTGGTTCGATCACTGCGTGTGCGCGAACTCGACGAGTCGGGTGAGGACGGCCGGGTCGGTCTCCGGCGGAACGCCGTGGCCGAGGTTCAGCACATGGGACGGCGCGCTCTTCCCCCGGTCGAGCACGTCGCGGACGTGCGCTTCGAGAACGGGCCACGGTGCTGCGAGCAGTGCAGGGTCGATGTTTCCCTGGATCGGGACGACGCCGCCCAGCCGACGGGATGCCTCGTCAAGCGGCACCCGGTAATCGACACCGACGACGTCGGCGCCGATGTCGTGCATGGCCTTGAGCAGCTCGCCGGTCCCGACGCCGAAGTGCACGATCGGCACGTTGCGTGTGGTGCGTCCAGCATCCGCCTCTGCAGCCGGCGTCGTGTAGCTGAGATCACGAACGTGCTCGAGGGCACGGGCGGATGCCGGTGCGACATGGCGAACGTAGTCGTCGAGTGAGAGCGCCCCTGCCCACGAATCGAACAGCTGGGCGGCGGATGCGCCAGCGAGCACTTGCGCGCGAAGGAACCGACCGGTGACCTCAGCGACCCACTCCATCAGGCGCGCCCAGGCATCCGGGTCGGAATGCATGAGGGTGCGTGCGTGGATGTGATCCTTCGACGGGCCGCCCTCGACGAGGTAGGCGGCGAGAGTGAATGGCGCTCCTGCGAACCCGATCAGGGGTGTCGAGCCGAGCTCGGCGACGGTGAGTCGAACCGCCTCGGTGACCGGGGCAAGGGTGTCGTCGAGCTGCGCAGGATCGAGGGAGACCAGTCGGTCGACATCAGCGGACGTTCGAACGGCGGTGCCGAGCACCGGCCCTCTGCCCGGGACGATCTCGACGTCCACACCGACCTGCTTGAGCGGAACGACGATGTCGCTGAAGAAGATCCCCGCGTCGACGCCATGGCGGCGCACCGGCTGCAGGGTGATCTCGCTGGCGAGTTCGGGGGTGAGGCAGGCGTCGAGCATCGCATTGCCGACGCGAAGTTCCCGGTACTCGGGGAGGGAACGGCCGGCCTGGCGCATGAACCACACCGGCGTGACATCCGGGCGTGTACCGCCGTAGGCGGTGATCAGCCGGGAATCGTGGGTGAGTCCTGCTTCAAGCGGGTGGTTCTGTGAAAGCTGCACGATCTCATTGTGTCAAATTCCCCGGCTCCCGTCCGTTGCCCGGTTTGGTGGCGTAAGGTCTCCGCATGACTGCGAAACGCGTGCTTGTGACCGGGTCGACCGGGTATGTCGGAGGGCGACTGGTCCCCCGCCTGCTGGATGCCGGACACTCGGTGAGGGTGCTCGTTCGCAGCCCGCAGAAGCTCACCGACGTGCCCTGGGCCGACCAGGTCGAGATCGTCGAGGGAACGCTGCAGGACACGGATGCCATGCGGCGCGCCTCTCAGGACATCGACGTCGTCTACTACCTCGTCCACTCGATGACGGGCCGCGGCGACTTCGAAACGGAGGAGCGCGATGCGGCCGAGAGCGTTGCCTCCGCGGCCGTGGAGGCCGGCGTCTCCCGGATCATCTACCTCGGCGGACTCCACCCGGACTACGGCTGACCTGTCTCGCCACCTGCGTTCCCGGGTCGCTGTCGGAAAGACCCTGCTCGCCTCCGGAGTTCCGACGGTCGCGTTCCAGGCGGGTGTCGTCATCGGCTCCGGCTCGACCTCGTTCGAGATGATTCGGCACCTCACCGAGGTGCTCCCGTACATGCCGGCACCGAAGTGGGTCCGCAACAGGATCCAGCCGATCGCCATTCGCGACGTGCTGCACTACCTGATGGAGGCCATCGACCTGCCCGCCGAGATCAACAGGACGTTCGACATCGGCGGCCCGGACATCCTCCGCTACGGGCAGATGATGAACGGCTACGCGGTCGAGGCCGGGCTCCCGCAGCGCGCTATTGCATCCCTGCCTGTGCTCACACCGTGGCTGGCGTCCCAGTGGGTCAATCTCGTCACGCCGATCCCGCGCTCGATCGCCGTGCCGATCGTCGAGTCGCTCCAGTTCGACTGCGTCATGGGCGAGCATGACATCGACGACGTCATTGCCCCGCCCGAGGGCGGTCTGACCGGCTATCGACGAGCCGTGCGGCTCGCGCTGGCGAAGATGCGCGACGGTGACATCGAAACCAGCTGGCAGAACGCCTCGGTGGATGGCGCTCCGAGCGATCCTCTCCCGAGCGACCCCGACTGGGCCGGGCACACCGTCTTCACCGATCTCAAGGTCCGGGACACGGATGCAACGCCGGCGCAGCTCTGGAGTGTGATCGAGGGCATCGGGGGCGACAACGGCTGGTACTCCTTCCCCCTCGCCTGGGCACTGCGCGGCTGGCTCGACAAGCTCGTTGGCGGCGTGGGCCTGAGACGGGGACGCCGGCACGCGCAGGAGCTGCAGACCGGTGATGCTCTGGACTTCTGGCGGGTCGAATCGATCGAGCACGAGCGCCGCCTGCGACTCCGCGCCGAGATGCGCGTCCCGGGCAAAGCCTGGCTCGAGATGGAGATCGAGCCGGGTGATGGCGGCGGATCGCGGTACCGCCAGCGCGCGGTGTTCTTCCCCATGGGTCTCGCCGGGCGGCTCTACTGGTTCGCCATCCTCCCGTTCCACGGCGTCATCTTCAACGGCATGGCGAACCGCATCACGCTCGAAGCGGAGAATCGTTCCGCCTGACGATCAGGCGCAGGCACCCCAGAGACCGCGGTCTTCCGCCCTGGCCTCGGCAGCGAGCGCGTCGAACCCGGCCTTCCGTGAGTGCGCGTCACGGTACGGCTCAGCAAACCCTCCGGTCAGCAGGAGCGCCTCGACCGAGTTCCAGCCCCCTGTATTCGTCGCCACCCAGACGTAGCGGAGCAACCGGTCGTAGCGGTCGGTGTCACCCTGGGTCGGGTCCGGGTCGAGACTGACGGTTGCCCCGGCGAGGAGGTCGGTGACGTAGGCGGATGCCTCCGGGCCGAAGCATTCGACCGGTGCGTTGGGGGCGACGGTCTCGGGCGTGTCGATGCCGACCAGTCGCACCCGCTCATTTCCGTTGCCCCGATCGATGACAAGGGTGTCCCCATCGACGACGCGGACGACCACAGCCCTCTCGGCCGTGGGGGACGGGGAAGAGGGAAGCCCCGATTCGGCACCGACCCCCGAGTCCGGTTGGACCTCGAGTGGGGGTTCAGCGACGGACGGGGCCGGAGGGAACGCAGGAAATTGCGTGTCCATGCCGGACGTGTATGCCAGGAGAGCGCCGATGGCGAGGACGCCGGTGACCAGGATGATCATGAGTCTGCGGAGCATCGTTCCCCCTTCGACTGCTGCGTGCCGATCCTACTGGTCCGGCACCGTACTGAGGTCGGTGAGGAACCGGATGACGACGTCCCGCTCCTCCGGGCTGAGCCGCGCGGCTGCCGCAAATCTCCTGGCGTGAAGTCGGCCGACGGTCTCCCGCGCTTCGGTGCGGGTTCTGTCCGTCACGGTGATCATCAGGGCACGTCGATCGGTCGGGTGTGGGGAGCGCACCACATGGCCTGCCCTCTCCAACCGGTCCAGGAGCTTGGTTGTGGATGCCGTCGAGATTCCCAGCATCTCGGCCAGCCGACCCGGAGTGACGATGGCATCCGCAGAGCGAGAGGCCATGAGGAATCGAAGCGCCTTCATGTCGGTCGCGTTGAGCTTCATCTGCTCCTGCGACGCCCGGCTCATTGTCTGCTCCGCGTCCGCCCAGGCGCGAAGAGCCGCAAGGACCTGCACCACCGAGTCGACGTCTGCATCCACCATCGACGCACGCTCGACAAGTTCCTCCGCGGGATCGATCACGCGAGGATCGAACATCCACGACGCTGGTCGAGCACGAAATTGGTCGGTGGGCACCCGCCTATCATACGAAAATTCCGCATGCTAATCTATTTATTCACCAAGCTAGCGAAAGCGATGGACGACGATGCACCCTCAGGAGACCGCCGAGCGCGTCGTCCTGCTCGGTGCAGACGGCGGTGCGATCGGCACCGAACTGAAGGCCTCCGTGCACACGACGGATACCCCGCTCCACCTGGCCTTCTCCTGCCACGTCGTGAACGCTGCAGGCGAGGTCCTCGTCACCCGCCGGGCGCTCGGCAAGTCAACCTGGCCCGGGGTCTGGACGAACTCGTTCTGCGGTCATCCCCAGCCGGACGAGGCGCCCGCTGATGCCGTTCATCGACGAGCCGAATACGAGCTTGGGCTGGAGATCTTTGATCTCGAACTCGCGCTTCCCGACTTCCGGTACCGTGCCGTTGACGCCTCCGGCCTCGTTGAGAATGAGGTGTGCCCGGTGTACATCGCTCGCACCGCTGGGGATCCAGTCCCGAATCCGCTCGAGGTGATGGACACCGCATGGGTCGCCCCTGGGGCGCTCGGCCGCGCGCTCGACCTGACGCCGTGGGCGTACAGCCCGTGGCTGGTGCTTCAGTCTGTAGACCTGGCGATGCTCGACGTTCCGCTCGATTCGAGGCACCCGTGACGAGCGTGCTGACCGAATTCGCCGGAGCTGACGTGCACGAAGCCGTCCAGAACAGGCTCGACGCCTTCTTCGACGAACGAATCGGTCGCGCCGCCGCGTATGGCGACGACTACCGGCTGCTCTGGGAGGCCGCCCGCGAAGCGAGCACCGGCGGCAAACGCTTTCGGCCCGCCCTTGTCGTCGGCGTGTATCGCGACCTCGGCGGTCGCGACAACGAGTCCGCACTCCGGATCGCCACGGCGTTCGAGCTTCTCCACACGGCTTTCCTCATCCACGACGACGTCATCGATCGCGACATCGTTCGTCGTGGAGTGCCCAACCTCGTCGGCACCTTCGCTGCGGATGCCTCGGCCAGCGGTGCGACAGACCTCGCGGCCCGAACCTGGGGAGAGGCATCCGCCATTCTCGCGGGCGATCTGCTCATTCACTCGGCACAGGGGTTCATCGCGCGGCTCGCCGTGGCCGACGACATCCGTGCGTCGCTCCTCGATCTGTTCGACACGGGCGTGTTCGTCACCGCAGCGGGTGAACTCTCCGACGTCGCGTTCAGCATGCGAGTCCGCGTACCCTCGCTCGCCGATGTGATGGAGATGACCGAGCAGAAGACGGCGAACTACTCGTTCGAGGCGCCGCTGAAGGCGGGGGCGATGCTCGCGGGGGCCGATGCGGATGCACTCAACACACTCGGCGAATTCGGTCGCCTTGTTGGAATCGCCTTCCAGCTCTGCGACGACCTGCTCGGCGTCTTTGGCGATGAGAGTGTCACGGGCAAGAGCGTCATCAACGATCTCCGCAACGGAAAGGAGACCCCGTTGATCGCCCACGCGAGGTCCACCGCCCACTGGCCGAGAATCGAAGACGTCCTGGGTAGGCCCGGGCTTTCCGATGCTGACGGCCTCGCCCTGCGGGCCGTCCTTGAGGAGTGCGGTGCGCGCTCCTTCGTTCACACGCTCATCAGCGACCATGTGGCGCGGGCTGTAGAACTTGTGGAGAATTCCACTCTTCCGCCGACCCTGACGGCCCACCTGCGCGATGTCGCACGGCACGCCGTCGTGCGGTCGTCATGATGGCCAGGAAGCCGGTCGCGACGAGCGACCTCGCGCTGTACTCGCGCGTTGCCCACCGGAGCTCCGCCCGCATCATCCGGGACTACTCGACCTCGTTCGGGATGGCCTCTCGGCTGCTCGCCGGGGACATCCGGGATCGGGTGGAAGACATCTATGCCCTGGTTCGGGTCGCCGACGAGGTCGTGGACGGCGCCGCGGAGCAGGCGGGGCTCGGACTCGACAGGCAGCGGGCACTACTCGATGCTCTCGAAGCGGAGACGATCGCCGCGATGCACGATGGCTACAGCACGAACCTCGTCGTCCATGCCTTCGCTGTCACGGCGCGCGAGAGCGGCATCGGCGGCGACCTCACCGGCCCGTTCTTCGCGTCGATGCGCAGGGACCTCACTCCAGTCGACTTCAGCCAGCAGGAACTCAGCGAGTACATCTACGGATCCGCCGAGGTCGTCGGACTGATGTGTCTCCGGGTGTTTCTGGCAGACCACGCGGTGACCGAGCCCGAGCGCGAGCGGCTGGAGGAAGGCGCTCGGCGCCTGGGGTCAGCGTTCCAGAAAATCAACTTCCTGCGCGACCTCGCGGTCGACTGGACGGTGCTCGGTCGCAACTACTTTCCCGGTATCGACCCCGGTACCCTCACCGAAGAGCAGAAAGCAGAACTGGTCGCCGACATCCGGGCCGACCTCGACGCTGCGGGCTCTGTGATTCCTGATCTCCCGAAGGGTTGTCGCCATGCCGTCTCCGCTGCCCACGGTCTGTTCAGCGTGCTGACCGACCGCGTGTCCTCGACTCCGGCAGCCGAGCTGCTCTCCACCCGGGTCCGAGTCTCCGCGCGAACCAAGCTGGCCGTCCTCGCCCGTTCCTCGATGCCATCCCGACCGCTGTGAGCAGCGCGCCCACCGAACGGACGGCGATCGTGATCGGCGGAGGCATCGCCGGCCTCGCGACGGCGGGACTCCTGGCGAAGGATGGATTCGCCGTCACCCTGCTCGAGGCCAGGAGCGAACTCGGCGGCCGCGCCGGACGCTGGGAAAAAGACGGCTACCGGTTCGACACCGGTCCGTCCTGGTACCTCATGCCCGAGGTCTTCGACCACTTCTTCCGGCTGATGGGCAGCTCGGCAGACGCCGAGCTCACCCTCGACCGCCTCGACCCCGGCTACCGCGTCTTTTTCGAGAAGCACGCTGAGCCGATCGACATCTCCGCCGATCGCGAAACCAACCTCAACACCTTCGAGCGGATCGAACCCGGCGGACGGGCCGCTCTCACGCGCTACCTTGCATCCGCTCGCGATACCTACGAGATCGCCGTGAAGCGTTTCCTCTACAGCACCTTCCAGTCCTACCGCACAGCAATCACGCGCGACGTGCTTCGGCGCACCGGTCGACTGGTTCGACTGCTCCTGCAGCCACTCGACACGCTGGTCTCGCGGACGTTCCGAGACCCGCGACTTCGCCAGATCCTCGGCTACCCAGCCGTCTTCCTTGGATCGTCGCCGTATATCGCTCCGAGCCTGTACCACCTGATGAGCCACCTCGACCTTGAAGACGGCGTCTACTACCCGCGTGGAGGATTCTCTGAGGTGATCGCACGGATCGCCGGACTCGCGACGGCTGCGGGCGTGACGGTGACGACGGGCGCAACGGTGACGGCGATCACGACAGCGGGCGGCACGCGGGCGCGTGTGACCGGCGTGCGGTACACCGATGCCGACGGAACAGAGAATCGCCTCTCGGCTGACGTCGTGGTCTCGGCCGCCGACCTCCACCACACCGAAACCACGTTGCTGCCACGCGCGCTTCAGAGCTACCCGGAGAGCTGGTGGAAGAACCGTGTGCCGGGGCCGGGTGCCGTTCTGCTGCTCCTCGGCGTCGAAGGCGCGCTCCCCGAGCTCGCCCATCACAGCCTCTTCTTCACCGAGGACTGGCACGACAACTTCGACCGGATCTTCGGCGAGACCACGTCGATCCCTCACCCCGCGTCGATCTATGTCTGCCGGCCGAGCGCGACAGACGATGGCACGGCGCCGGAGGGCGGCGAAAACCTCTTCGTGCTGGTTCCCGTTCCCGCGGATCCCGGCATCGGCTCGGGCGGCGAGGATGGCGACGGCTCCCCACTCGTCGAGGAACTCGCGGACGAGGTCATCGCGCAGATCTCCTCCTGGGCGGAAATTCCCGACCTCGCCGACCGCATTGTTGTGCGGAAGACGGTCGGACCACGAGACTTCAGGGATGATTTCAATTCGTGGCGCGGAACCTCGCTCGGCCCAGCGCACACTCTTCGGCAGAGTGCCTTCCTCCGCGGGAAGAACGCCTCCGCCCGCGTCGACGGCCTCTATTACGCCGGAGCGACGACAGTTCCGGGGATCGGTCTGCCGATGTGCCTGATCAGTGCTGAGCTGGTGCTCAAGCGGATCAGGGGCGACGTCAGCACAGGACCCCTCCCCGAGCCACTATGAGCGTCGTCTACCTCCTCGCCCTGCTGGCCTCGATCGGCTGCATGGTGCTCCTCGACCGACGCTTCTCGTTGTTCTTCTGGCGGGACGCCCGCCGCGCAACGATCGTGACCGTCGCCGGGCTGATCTTCTTCGTTCTGTGGGACCTGTCCGGCATCGGGCTCGGAATTTTCTACCGGGGTGAAACCGAGTTCATGACCGGCATCCTCGTCTCCCCCGAGCTCCCGCTCGAGGAGCTCTTCTTCCTGTTCTTCCTCTGCTACCTGACCATGGTGTTGATCACCGGAGCGGATGCTCTCCTCCGGACGAGGCGGGTGCAGCGATGACGTACCTCTCGCTCAGCGCCGTCTTCGTCGTCGTTTCCCTGCTCTTCCTGGTGGCTGTGGTCGCCACAGCACCGCGGCGACGCGCGCTTGTCGCCCGGTGGTGGAGACCGGTTCTCGCCTCGGGAGTCGCCCTCATGGTGCTGACCGCGATCTTCGACAACGTGATGATCGCCATCGGCCTCATCGCCTATGAGCCGACGCACCTTGTCGGTGTCCTCATCGGCCTGGCCCCCATCGAGGACTTCACCTATCCACTCGCGGGGCTCCTGTTCCTGCCAGCACTGTGGCTGCTCCTCGGTCGTCGACGGAGGACAGATGACCGCGAATAGTCCGGGAACCATCGCGTCCTCGCTCTTTCTCTCCTCCCGTCCGCTGAGCTGGATCAATACGGCGTTCCCGTTCGGCGCTGCCTATCTCCTCACCGCAGGAACCGTCGACCTCACCTTCATCGTCGGCACGATCTTCTTTCTCATCCCATACAACCTGGCGATGTACGGGATCAACGACGTATTCGACTACGAGTCCGACCTCGCCAACCCGCGCAAGGGCGGAGTCGAAGGTGCGGTGCTCGACCGAAGCCTGCACCGCTGGATCCTCACCGCCGCCGTCGTGAGCTGTGTGCCATTCGTCGTGTACCTGGTGCTCGTCGGATCCCCGGCGTCCTGGCTCGTCCTCGTGATCAGCCTGTTCGCTGTCGTCGCCTATTCGGCCCCGGGGCTGCGATTCAAGGAACGACCGTTCCTCGACTCGGTGACCTCGAGCATCCACTTCGTCAGCCCCGCCGTGTATGCGTTGGTGCTGGCGGCAGCGACTCCGACCCCGGCCCTGCTCGCCGTGCTTGGCGCATTCTTCCTCTGGGGAATGGCCAGCCACGCGTTCGGTGCTGTGCAGGACATCCTCCCCGACCGGGCCGGTGGCATCGCCTCGATCGCGACGGTGATGGGCGCGCGGACGACGGTCAGGCTCGCACTCGGCGCCTGGGCTCTGGCCGGGCTGCTCATGCTGTTCACCGAATGGCCGGGTCCGCTGGCATCACTCCTCGCCGTGCCCTATCTCGCCGCCGTCCTGCCCTACCGGTCACTCGCCGACACCGACTCCGAACGCGCGAACCGCGGCTGGAAGCACTTCCTCTGGCTGAACTTCGCGGTGGGTTTTTTCGTGACGATGCTGTTGATCGCCTGGGCTTTTCTCCGCAGCTGACCACCGGGGGCTGTGAGGGCACGATCACTCAAGTTGAGCGGCTATCCTTGACTGGTGCTCATGTGTCTGACGGCGAGTCACAAAAACGCCTCCTTTGACCTGCTCGAGCGGCTCTCTGTGGGCGCCGGGTCGGTGGGTCGACGCATCACGGGGGATTCCGAGAGTGTCACCGGCGCGGTCGTCATCGCCACCTGCAACCGCTTCGAGGCGTACATCGACCTCGACGAATCCGCCGCAGCGGGCCACCAGGTCGGCCTCGAAGCAGCAACCACCGCCATCAGCGCGGCCACAGGAATCCCGGCGGATCAGCTGCGCGCAACGTGGAGCGTCTACACCGATCAGGACGCAGCCAGGCACCTCTTCGCGGTATCCGCCGGCCTCGAATCCGTCATCATCGGCGAGGGGGAAATTGCCGGCCAGGTGCGGCGCTCCCTCGAAACCGCGCGTGACTCCGGCACGACCACGAGCGACCTGGAGCGGTTGTTCCAGCGCGCATCCCAGACCTCCCGCGGAGTGAAGAACAACACGCCGCTGGGGCGCGCCGGCCGCTCCATCGTTCGCCTCGCACTCGACCTCGCCGAGAGCCGTATCGTCGACTGGTCGGCCGTTCGCGTGCTCCTCATCGGCACCGGCGCGTATGCCGGCGCGAGCCTTGCCGCCCTCCGCGACCGCGGCGTCACCGACGTCGCCGTCTACTCCCCCTCCGGGCGTGCCGCACGGTTCGCCGCCAGCCACGCGATCCGCGCCGTGGACGCCGATGGGTATACCCGCGCGGCCGCAGACGCCACGATCATCGTCACCTGCACGACGGCATCCGGGTTCGTCCTCGACGCGGCCGCCCTCACCGCCGGTCGGACGGCGATCAGCGAGGGCCTGCCCACGTTCGAACACGACGGCACACCGGGCTGCCCGGTCGACCACTCGGCCACCCAGCTCGTCATCGACCTCGGACTTCCTCGCAACGTCGACCCGGATGTTGCCGGGGTGCATGGCGTTGACCTGCTCGACCTCGAGACGATCCGGATCCACGCCCCGCTCGAAGAGCTGCAGGCCACCGATCACGCGCACCAGATCGTGGACAGGGCCGCCCGCAAGTTCGCCACGGTCACCGACGAGCAGAGCCTCGACCCCGCCGTGGTTGCGCTGAGAAAGCGTGCGCACGAGGTGCTCGAGGGCGAGATCGCCCGCGTTGCGCCCCGGGACCCGGACGGAGTGGTCGAACAGGCGCTCCGGCACATGATGGGGCGTCTCCTGCACGCGCCGACCGTCCGTGCCCGGGAGCTCGCGCGAACCGGCGAGCACCAGCGCTACCTTGACGCTCTCGACGCTCTCTTCGGTCTCGCTGTGGATGCCGCGCCGGCAAACGTCGTTCCTCTCGAGGACGACGAAGCCGCGTCCTGACAGCACCAGCGTTAAACCAGAAACGCCCGCCCCACGATTCGTGGTGCGGGCGTTCCTATCCGTTCTAGTAGGTGTCGTACGTGGCGACTCCGGCGCTCAGCGCCGCGAAGAAAGCGATCACGGCGATCACGATGATCACGAGCGACAGGATTCCGAGGACGATCGCGATGATCGCGAGGACCTTGCCCTGCTCTCCGGTCTTCTTGATCTGGTTCAGCGCGATGAATCCGAGGATGGCCGCGATGATGTTGAAGCCGAGGACGGCACCGGCGATCGAGACGATCGAGAGGATGTTCCACTTCGGGTTCTGCTGGCCGGGCTGGCCGTACTGCGGCGCACCCTGCTGCGGGGAGTTGTACTGGGGGGCACCGTATTGCGGAGCCTGCGGGTTCTGACCGTACGGCTGGTTAGAGCCGGCCGGGGGAACGGGGGGGTTGTTGTTGTCAGACATAGTGCTCCTTCGTAAGCCGGGTTCCATGCTGGCAGGAGCGGTATGCAGTGTCAACGACCGTGACGGTGTGTGGCATGGGCAGTTCTCCCCGTCTTCGCGGGGCAGAAGTCCGCGCGGAGGCGACCCCTGTCGCCAGGGGCCGCCTCCGTCACCGGGGTGGCGCTACGCGCCCTTCAGTCGCTCCGCGAGGTACAGGTAAAGCGCGTCGATCGACACGCGCTCCTGCGCCATCGTGTCGCGGTCGCGCACGGTGACGGCGTGGTCCTCGAGCGAGTCGAAGTCGACGGTGATGCAGTACGGCGTTCCGACCTCATCCTGCCGGCGGTACCGGCGACCGATGGCGCCGGCGTCGTCGAAGTCGATGTTCCACGATTCGCGCAGTTCGGCAGCGATCTTCTTCGCGACGGGCGAGAGAGCCTCGTTGCGGCTGAGCGGGAGCACAGCCGCCTTGACCGGCGCGAGGCGCGGGTCGAGCTTCAGAACGGTGCGCTTGTCCGTTCCGCCCTTCGCGTTCGGCACTTCTTCCTCATGGTACGCGTCGACGAGGAACGCCATCAGCGAACGGGTCAGGCCGGCCGCGGGTTCGATGACGTAGGGAACCCAGCGTTCGTTCTTACCCTGGTCGAAGAAGGACAGGTCCTTGCCTGAGTGATCAGAGTGGGTGGTGAGGTCGAAGTCGGTGCGGTTGGCGACGCCCTCGAGCTCGCCCCAGTCGCCGCCGATGAAGCCGAACTTGTACTCGATGTCGACGGTGCGCTTCGAGTAGTGCGACAGCTTCTCCTGCGGGTGCTCGAACAGGCGCAGGTTCTCGGGGTCGATGCCGAGATCCGTGTACCAGGCGAAACGGTAGTCGATCCAGTACTGGTGCCAGTCTTCGTCCGAGCCCGGCTCGACGAAGAACTCGAGTTCCATCTGCTCGAACTCGCGGGTGCGGAAGATGAAGTTCCCCGGTGTGATCTCGTTGCGGAACGACTTGCCGATCTGGCCGACACCGAACGGAGGCTTGATCCGGGCAGCCTGCAGCACGTTGGCGAAGTTCACGAAGATGCCCTGGGCGGTCTCGGGACGCAGGTAGTGCATGCCAGACTCATCCTCGACCGGGCCGAGATAGGTCTTGAGCATCATGTTGAAGTCGCGCGGGGGTGTCCACTCGCCGCGGGTGCCGCAGTTGGGGCAGGCGATGTCGAGCATCCCGTTCTCGGGCGCACGCCCCTTCTTCTCTTCGAATGCCTCGAGCATGTGATCCTCGCGGAACCTCTTGTGACAGCTCAGGCATTCGACGAGCGGGTCGGTGAAGACCCCGACGTGGCCGGACGCTTCCCAGACCCGCTTGGGGAGGATGACGCTTGAATCGAGCCCGACGACGTCGTCGCGACGGGTGACCATGTACTTCCACCACTGTCGCTTGATGTTCTCCTTGAGCTCAACACCGAGGGGCCCGTAGTCCCAGGCGGATCGCGATCCTCCGTAGATCTCACCGGCCTGGAAGACGAATCCGCGGTGGCGGGCGAGGGCGATGACTGAGTCGAGACGGCTGGATGCGGCCACTGTGGCTCCTGATGCGAACGGGGTCCGTGCCGGCTGCACGGACCTCTCCAGCTTAGCCGCGCGGTTTCTGACCGGTCACCGTCAGGTCCCTTCCGTAGACTGACGCAATGCCCGCGCCGCACGTCTCTGAGTTTCGGTCTCGCGAACGTGTGACCGTGATCGCCGAGAGCGGCGTGCACACCGGTCCCAGCTACATCCTGCTCCACGGCATCGGGATGGGGAGGCGATACTGGGGCGACCTCACCGATGTCCTCGGCACCACCGGCCGCGTCTACGCGCTCGATCTCCCCGGCTTCGGCGACGCGCCCGAGCCCGAGACGCCGCTCAACATGGAACAGTCTGGTGACCTCATCGCCGAGCTTGCCACCCGACTGCGGCTGGCAAACCCCGTGCTCGTCGGACACTCCATGGGAGCGCAGGTCGCGGTGGAGGCCGCGGCGCGTCATCCGGATGTCTTCGACTGCCTCGTGCTGATCAGCCCGACCGTGAACCCCGACGAACGCGGAGCGAGGATCCAGGCGGTCCGCCTCGTGCAGGATCTCTGGGGCGCCCAGCTCCGGGTGATCGGATTCGGGCTCGTCTATTACCTCAAGGCCGGGCCGCGCTGGTATTTCAAGACCCTGCGCAAGATGATGGACCACCAGGTGGAGAAGACCATGCCGCACGTGCGGGCGCGCACCCTCGTCGTTCGGGGTGATGAGGACATGCTCTGCCCGAGGAGCTGGGTGGACCGGATCGTCGCGGCCATCCCGCGAGCTCGTCTCGTGGAAGTGCGCGGAACGGGACACGAGGTGATGATGACGAACGGCAAGACCGTCGCGGACCTCATCGCACGGCACGCGAGGGGACACGAATGAACGACGTGGCGACCAAACTTTGGATCTGGGCTCGCGACTACGTCGATGCCGCCGTCGTGCACACCGCGTCGGTGCTGCGCTGGCAGGTGCCGGCTCGCTTTGGTCAGGGTGAGCCCGGCAAACCCACCATCGTCCTCATCCCGGGGGTGTACGAGCGCTGGAGCTTCCTGCGTCCCATCGCCGAAAGCCTCAACGCTGCCGGCTACCCGATCAGCGTCGTGCACGGGCTGGGCTACAACCGCCGCCCCGTCGTAGACACGTCGGAGCGACTCGCGCGAGCGCTCTCCCAGGTCTCCGCCAATCCCGCTGGCCGGCTGATCGTCGCCCACAGCAAGGGCGGCCTCGTCGGCAAGCACCTGCTGTTGACCCATCGCGATGACCTCCACCTGCGTGGACTGGTCGCGATCTGCACCCCGTTCGGCGGATCTCGGTACGCCCGCTATGTGCTCGGGAGCACCCTGCGCGCCTTCATCCCCACCAATGAGACGATCGTGAGCCTCGGCAGCCAGGCCAGCGTGAACGCGGACATCGTCTCCATCTTCGGGGGCTTCGACCCGCACGTGCCCGACGGAAGCGTCCTGGACGGTGCCACCAACGTGCTGTTACCCGTCGACGGGCACTTCCGGATCCTGCACCTGGCCGAGACACTCGCCGCCGTCGGCGACGCGGTCGCCCTGCTGGAGCGCGCGAGCGATCCCGTCGGTGCCGAACAACTCCCTGACCTGCCAGCCGACGGAGCGGACGGATGAGTGTTCTCCCGGTGATCGAGGTCGCCGCCGTCGCCATCATTCGCGACCGACGGATGCTCATGGTGACCGCACGGGGTCGCGACGTGATCTACCTTCCCGGCGGCAAGATCGATCCGGGCGAGTCCGCCGCGGATGCCGCCGGGCGCGAGACGCGCGAGGAGGTCGCGGTCGGCCTCGTCCCCGGTTCAGTGTCTGAGCTCTTCACCGTCGTGACTCAGGCGCACGGCGAACCCGACGGACGTCAGGTGCGCATGGTGGTCTTCTCTGCGGAACCCGCAGGAGAACCTCAGCCCAGCGCCGAAGTGAGTGAGCTGCACTGGGCGACGACGGCGGACCTCCACCGGTGCCCTCCGGCCGGGTCCGAGGTGCTGCGGCGACTGGCCGCCATGGGCCTCGTCGACTGACCCACCGTCCCAACGGCGGAACAGCCTTGCTTCAGCGGGGCGGGTCGAGCTCCTGGAACACGGTGATCTGCAGGTCTGGAGCCTCGAGCCGCGCGTTCAGTGACCGCCACGGCGTCTCGGTGGGGGCGGCGACGAGTGTCGCTCCGGCCTCGGTGAGTATCTCGGTCGTGCCGGCGGCATCCGTCACCTCGAACGCCAGCCGAAACTTCGGCGCGACGGGGCGGCCCACTTCGACGTCGTCGATCATGCGCTTCTGGGCTGGGTTGATGATCTCGAGGGTCGCGCGGCCGGCGTCGAGGATCATCACGCGGGCGTCGTCATCGCCTTCGAACGCGGCCTCCTCGTCGAGCCCAAGTGCGTCACGGTAGAACGCGACCGCCGCGTCGTAGTCGTCGGCCTCGACCACGAGTCGCATCTGCAGAACCTTGCCCATGGTGTCCTCATCTCGTAAACGGTGTGCTGGATGCAACCGTCCGCACCCCGCGCTCCTTCCCGCAACGCACGACTAAACGCGCCGCTCGGACAAAAAGGGTCGAAACTTGCGACAAAGTGCAGCCGTTTGTGACCGAGCGACGGCGCGCTCCAGCCGTTTGTGGCCAAGCAAGGCGCGTGGTGCGACTAGTGGATGTACTCCACCAGGTCGAGCCCAACGGTGTGCATCGCGTCGTACACCGCGAGCCGGGTCGACAGATCCGTGTCGGTGAAGGACGCGGCAACCGAGTACGCCACACCGGCACGGGGTCCACGCACGACCCCGGCGTCTGCCCGGATACCGGTATCGACTCCGGTCTTGTTGAACATCTGGATGCCGTGATCCCCGCCGCGGTGCGACAACGGGTCCATCCCGAACGCGGACGCGACCATCGAGAGGTCGGCGTTGAGCGACAGCCACCCGGCAACCCGCTGGCTCGTCGACGGGTCGACGATCTCGCCGCGTGCGAGGGCGGAGAACAGCCAGGCGATCTCCTTCATCGAGCCGACGGACAGGTGCGGCGCATCATCCGGACCACGGTGATCGCGCACCCGGTCGAGCAGGGCGGTGCGCTTGAGGCCGATCGCCTCGGCACGCTGGCGGACCGAATCGAGGCCGATGAGTCGCAGCAGGACGTTCGTGGCGAGGTTGTCGCTCGTCGCACCGATGAGGGCGGCAAGGTCGGCGACCGGCAGCGACGGGGCCTGGAGGTGTTGCCAGATGCCGGAGTCGCCGACGGAGTCGTTCGACTCGCGGTCGAGGATCGTGAGCGCGGCGAACTCGGTGTCGGCGAGCCGCGCGGCCACGTCGACGAGGAGCAGAACCTTCCCGATGGATGCGGTCGGCATGACGACGTAGTCGTCGACGCTGAGCAACTCGGCGCCCGTCGACAGGTCGGTCACCCTCGCCGAGACCTGCACGCCGTTGCGCGCGAGAAAGCCGAGGGCTTTGAGGCTCCTCGAGAACGTCTCTGCCGGTTCGGCCGACCTGTGCCTGGCGCGACGTCGCTCGCGCTGACGTGATCTGCCTCGGGACTGCGGTGCAGCCGGGTGTTGCGTCGACGGTGCCACTGGCATGAATCTCCGTTGAGTGATCGACATCTTCCATGGCCGCATTTCGCGGGCATTCCGATCACAGATTGGTCTGGATCCGGCCGAAAATGCGGATGCTGCTTCGCCCGTCCCTGCGACGAAGCGCGATCGCCCTGGCCGTTTTTCCAGTATCGCAGACTTGCTGCGATACCGGAGGGGCGATCTACCAGATCGTGACGCGGTGCGCTGGGTCCAGCCACAGGGCGTCCGACGACGTCACGCCGAAGGCATCGTAATACTCGTCGATGTTGCGCACGATCTGGTTGCAGCGGAACTCGTTGGGCGAGTGCGGATCGATCGCCAGCAAGCGGATCACCTCGGCATCCCTGCCCTTCTGCTGCCAGGCCTGAGCCCAGGAGAGGAAGAACCGTTCGGCGCCGGTGAGGTCGTCGATGACCGGTGGTGTCTCCCCACCGAGCGAGATCAGGTACGCCTTCCACGCGATCGAGAGTCCGCCGAGGTCGCCGATGTTCTCACCGATGGTGAGGGCGCCGTTGACGTGGTGGTCGGGCACCTGCGCCGGCGCGAGAGCGTTGTACTGGGCGATCAGCGACGCGGTCCGCTTCTCGAACGCCTTACGATCCTTCGCTGTCCACCAGTCGGTGAGCTTGCCGTCGCCGTCGTACTTCGAACCCTGGTCATCGAACCCGTGCCCGATCTCGTGGCCGATCACCGCTCCGATCGCTCCGTAATTCGCCGCGGCATCCCGCTCACCGTCGAAGAACGGAAACTGCAGGATGGCCGCAGGGAAGACGATCTCGTTGAAGCCCGGGTTGTAATAGGCGTTGATGGTCTGCGGGGTCATGAACCATTCGTCGCGGTCGAGCGGCTTGCCGATCTTGCCCAGTTCGCGATTGAACTCGAACAGGCTCGCCCGGCGGACGTTGCCGATGAGGTCGGTGCGCTGCACGTCGAGGGCAGAGTAGTCCCGCCAGGTCGTCGGGAAGCCGATCTTCGGCGTGAACTTCTCGAGCTTCTCGAGGGCACGCTTGCGGGTGTCGTTGCCCATCCACTCGAGCGTCGAGATCGACTGGCGGTACGCCTCGACGAGGTTGTCCACGAGAACGTCCATCGATGCTTTCGCCTGCGGCGGGAAGTGCCGGTCGACGTAGATCTTGCCAACGGCCTCCCCGAGCACGCCCTCGACGAGCGAGACGCCGCGCTTCCAGCGGTCGCGGATCTCCGGCGTACCGGAGAGGGTCCGACCGTAGAACGCGAAGTTGGATGCCACGAATTCGGTCGAGAGGTACGGAGCTGCACCGTGGATGACTTTCCACGCCAGCCAGTCCTTCCAGGCCTCGAGCTTCGAACTCACGAGCAGCGGCGCGAGGCCGGCGAAGAAGCTCGGCTGGCGCACGACGAGTTCGTCGAAGGACCCCTCCGGCGCTCCGAGCGCGTCGAGCCACGCGTCGATCAGGGTTCGACCGGCGGTGCCGCCGTCGAATAGGGAGGCGGCCTCGTCCCAGGTGTGCAGGTTGTATGTCGCCTCGCTGTCACGCGAGCGGACGTTGTCCCAGTGCACGGAGGCGATGGCCGTCTCGAGGTCGAAGACGTGCTGGGCGCGAGCAGCGGCGTTGCGGAACTGCGCTCCCCCTGGGACACCGTCGGCGACGAGTTCGAACAGGTGCTGCACGTGTGAGACGTAGGCGGAACGGATCGACGCGAACTTGTCGTCGCGGTAATAGCTCTCGTCCGGCAGCGAGATTCCGCCCTGCTCGACGAGCACGAGGTAACGCTCCGGGTTGCCCGGGTCGTTGTCGACGTAGAGCTGGAAGAGACCGCTGACCCCTGCGCGGTCGAACTGGGCCGTGGTGCGCATGAACTGCTCGATCGAGTTGATGTTCTCGATCGCGGCAAGCTGTCCGGCGATCGGTGTCGCGCCGAGCGCCTCGATCAGGTCCTCATCCATGAAGCTCGCGTAGAGGTCGCCGACCTTCCGCTGCTCAGCGTCGCCGGAATCATCCGGGGCATCCTGCGCCTCGAGAATGATGGCCTGCACGGCCTTCTCGGCCTCCTCGGCGAGCATGTGGAACGAACCCCACCGCGCCTTGTCTGCCGGGATCTCCGTGCGGTCGAGCCATTGGCCGTTGACGTGCCTGTAGAGGTCGTCCTGCGGGCGGACCGCGGGGTCGAGCTCATCGAGAATGATGCCGGAGGGGAGCGCTTCGTCAGTCATATCTCCACCCTAGGAGGTTGCGGATGCTTCCGGGCGGTCAATTCTCGGGGGCTGCTCAGAGCACCCTCTCAACGGCCTCCCCGGTGGGCTCGTCGCTCAGCGTGGTGGTCCGGTCGGCAAGGTCTGCGTATGACGATCCGGATACCTCGGACCAGGCCGGCGCGACCGGACGCGCCTCGAGGTGGATGCCCGCGATCATGCACCGGATCGACCCGCCGGCGAGTTCGATCGTGGGGACAGACACCGGAAGAATGGTGCAGCTTCGTTCGATGATCGCCAGCTGATCAGGCTCGAGGCTGTCCAGGGCGCGCTGCGACACCGCGAGGATTCGCCCCTCTGCACCTTCGAGCTCGATCGCGTTGCCGGCGAACTCGCGGATCTGGTGGTGTGACAGGGCGATGACGGCTCGTCGCCGACCCCGAAGGCGCTCAGCGACTTCACGCCGCCGTGCCTCGACCGAGATGAGGTCGAGGCCGACGAGGACGAAGTCGGTCGCGATGCACATCATGACGTTGGTGTGGTAAATCGGCACACCGTGTTCGTCCCGCGCGTCGAAGGCGATCGGCTCGTATCCGAAATCCGTACAGAATCGCTCGAGGGCGACCGGATCGGCCCGATTGGACCGGGCGACGTAGGCGATCCGCGCCTCATGGTCGAGCACCATCGCCCCGGTGCCCTCGAGGAAGACGCCATCCGGCTCGAGCCCCGAGTAGTCGGTGATGGACTGCACGCGGTAGCCGGCCTTCAGCATTTCGACGACATCCGCCCGGCGTTCTCCGCGCCTCGACGCCGCGAACATCGGGAACAGGGCGACATGGCCGCCGGCGTGGGTGGACAGCCAGTTGTTCGGGAACACGCTGTCGGGCCTGGTGTGCTCGTCGTCGTCGAAGAGGTGGACCATCACCCCTGCCCGGTCGAGAGCGTCAGCGACAGCCGTCACCTCGTCGAAGGCTCGGGCTGAGAGGTCAGCCGGATCGGCGTCGGTCTCGGCCTGGAACGCGTTGTCCAGCGCGGTCTCCGGGTTGGGCAGGAATCCGCTGGGTCGGATGAGGATGACGGATGACGGCGCCTGGGCAGACACGCGTTGCCCTCAGTTGCCGACGGGCGAGAGCGCGCCGACCAGGCCGAAAAGGTCTTTCGGATCCTCGGGTTCGGCGACGAGGTCGAGGACGTCGAAGAAATCCGTCCCCAGCACAGCGTCACTGACGTAGCGCAGCGCGGCGAAGTCCTCGATCGCGAAACCGACCGAGTCGAAGAGGGTCACCTGCGACTCTGATGTGCGCCCGGCCGCGCGGCCCAGGATGACCTCCCACAGCTCGGTGACGGGGAAGTCAGCGTCCGCCTGCTGGATCTCACCCTCGATTCGAGTCTGCGGCGTGTACTCGACGAACACGTCGGCCATCGTGAGGATCGCGGCGTCGAGCTCGGTCTTGCCGGGGCAGTCGCCGCCGATCGCGTTGAGGTGCATGCCCGGCTCCACCCACTCGGCGTGCAGCACGGTGGCCTGGGTCTTGTCGGCGGTGCAGGTCGTGACGATATCCGCTCCCCTGACCGCCTCCCGCGCGGACGGGGCGATGGTGACATCGAAGCCGAGCGGCTCCATGTTGCGGGCGAACTTCTGCATCGCAAGCGGGTCGGTGTCCCAGACGGTGACGGTGTCGATCCCCAGCACGGTGCGAAACGCCAGGGCCTGAAACTCGGACTGGCTGCCCGCGCCGATGAGGGTCAGGCGACGGGATCCGGGTCGGGCGAGGTGTTTGGCCACCATCGCGGAGGTCGCAGCGGTGCGCAGCGCGGTCAGCAGCGTCATTTCGGCCATGAACACGGGGTACCCGTTGTGGACGTCGGCGAGCGTGCCGAACGCGGTCACCGTCTGGTAGCCGCGACCGGGGTTGGACGGGTGCCCGTTGACGTACTTGAAGGCATACGTCTCGTTGTCGCTCGTCGGCATCAGTTCGATCACGCCGAACGGTGTGTGACTGGCGATCCGGGGCGTCTTGTCGAATGCCTCCCACCGGCGGAAGTCGTCTTCCACGTAGCGCGCCATTCCGGCGATGATGTTTTCGACACCGGATGCCGCCGCCCAGCGCACCATGTTTCTCACGTCAACGAATCTGGTCATATCGGGTGTTCTCCTTGTTCTCTGTAACGGTATGTAGTGGCGATCTGCAACGACAAGAAGCAAAGAGCGCAGCTTTTCCCGGCCACACCGACACAATGCGGGATACAGATATACACTCTGCTCATGGCATCCCTCACCGACCTCGACCGACGCCTGCTGGCCGCCCTGCGGGAGAACGGCCGCGCACCCGTTGCCGAGCTGGCCAGGACGCTCGACGTCTCGCGGGCGACGGTCACCAGCCGCCTCGACAAGCTCGTCTCTGCCGGGGTCATCGTCGGATTCTCCGTTCGGATCCGTGACGACAGCGACCTCGACACGGTGCGCGCGGTCTCCCTGATCGAAGTCGAGGGCCGGTCGACGGACAACGTCATCCGCAAGCTGCGGGGGTTCCCGGAAATCGAGGCGCTGCACTCGACAAACGGCGGCTGGGATCTCGTCGCCGAACTCCGAACGTCGAGCCTCGCCGACTTCGATCGCGTGCTCGGCCGCATCCGATCTGTCGACGGGGTCCTCAACAGCGAGACGAGCCTGCTCCTGACGTCCGTGATGCGCTGATCCCGCCGGATCAGCCCACCGCGATATCCCGTCGGCGAAACAGCAGGAACGTGGCTGCGCCGGCGACCAGCGCCAGGACCGCCATCACGATGCCCCCTGTCCAATCCGTGGCCGCGCCGGACGGTACCGGGGTATGGCTGAACGGCGAGAGGTCCGCCGTCCAGTCGGGCAGCCCGATCAGCCTGCCGAAAAGCGCAAGAAAGACGGCGAGCGCGAGCAGCCCCCAGCCCAGGCCGGACGTGAGTCGGGGAGCGAGAGACCAGACCAGCGCGACGATGGCGAGCAGGAGCAGCGCGGCTGGGAGTTGCGCGGTCGCGGCGAGCACGGAATCCTCGATGCTTTCCTCCGGTGCGCCGATCGCGAGTACCGCAACCACGGATCCGACGGCGCCGGCGACGAGGACGAGGAGGATGGCGATCACCCCGACCGCCAGGTGTGCGCCTGCCCAGCGAAAGCGGGAGAGCGGGGTGGCGAGACCCTGTTCACCGCCCCCGAGGGATTCCTCCTGCCGCAGACGGACGACCGCCTGGATCGCGCTTCCGGCCGCGATCACACCCACGAGGGTGAAAATGACGGAGATGAATGCCCCGGTCAGCGTGTCCCCGCCCCGGGCGAGTTGGGCGAGCTGGTCGGCGATCGCGTTGTTGCCGAGGTCGGTGGTGGCGATCGCGATCCCCAGCGACCCCGCGAGTACCCCGAACGCTGCCCCGCCCGCGCACCAGGCGATGATCGAGGGCCACTGGAGGCGCCAGGCCAGACCGACCGGCCCGGAGAGTGCCCGGCTGGCCGTCGCTCTCCCTGTACTGCTCGCCAGCACGCTCGCCCCGGTGTCCCTGCGCGACATGACCAGCAGCGCCCACCCGAAGAGCACCACAGCGGCCGCGAGGTGCAACGCCAGCGGTGCCGGGTTGTTGCCGGTGAACGGATGCGTCTGCTGGGCCCAGCCGATCGGCGAGAGCCAGGACGGCCACGCGCTCTGGACGGTGAGCCCGTCAGCTGAAACCGTGCCGAAGGCATCCGCGATCCCCCGCAGGAGGTAGGCGACGAGCACCGCACCGACGGCGACACCGTTGGCGGCGCGACCGCTCGGCATGAGTTCGGATGCCACGCCTCCCACCGTGAGGAAGACGACACCGACGGCGGCGAGGGCGACGCCCGTGACTATCGACCCAGCCACCGCCTGGCCGGCGATCAGCAGGCTTCCCGTCACAGTGATGGCGAGGGCCGCATTGACGAGGAGCCCGTAGACCAGCGTCGCCAGCGGAGGAAAGACGCGGGCTGCGGGGGTCGACGACACGAGGTCGGCGCGGCCGCTCTCCTCCTCGGCGCGCAGGTGGCGAACCGCCAGGAACGTGTTCATCAGGCCGACGAGTACGCCGACGAAGGCGAGGATGGTGAAGATCAGGACGGCATCGACGTCTGTGCCCTGGGGCGTCCCGCGCAGGAACAGGATGCTGGGGTTCGCCGCGGCCAGCCGGATGAGCAACGTCCGTTCCTCGAGGCTGCCGAACGTCTCCTGCAGACCGAGCCCGGCGAAGAGGACGAGGGTCGCGATCGAGGCCAGCCAGATCGGGATCTGGATCCGGTCCCTCCGCATCCGGTGCCGGATGAGAAGCGCCAGCGTTGTCACTTGCCGACCCTGCTGTGGCGAGCGGCGCGCCTGGTCTTGCGCGCGACATCCGTGGAGAGATCCCCGTAGTGGCGCAGAAACAACTCCTCGAGGGAGGGTGGGGTCACGGTCAGCCCGCGCACGCGGAGCGCTGCGAGGCTCGGGAGCACGGTGACGAGTTCGTCACTGTCGGCCGTGAACGTCACGCGGGCGCCGTCGATCGTGAGGTCGTGGCTGCCGGGGATGCCACTCAGGTCGGACTCGCTGAGCCCATCGGCGGCGAAGGCCACTTCGGTTCGGGTGAGGTGTCGCAGTTCTGGCAGCGTGCCGGTTTCGACGATGCGGCCGGATCGGATGATGCTGACCCGGTCACACAGATGCTCGACCTCGCTGAGGATGTGGCTCGAGAGCAGCACGGTCGCCCCATCGGCCACCAGGGCGCCGAGCTCGCGTCGGAAGACCGCCTCCATCAGTGGGTCGAGGCCAGCCGTCGGTTCGTCGAGCAGGTACAGGCTGGCCGGGGTGGCGAACGCGGCGATGAGGGCAACCTTCTGGCGGTTCCCTGTCGAGTAGGTGTGGCCTTTGCGGCTGGGGTCGAACTGGAAGGCCTCGACGAGATGGGCGCGACGTTCTGCGTACCGCGCCGGATCGTCGATCCCGCGGAGCCGGCTGAGCAGGTCGATGGCTTCGCCGCCGGTCAGTGTGGGCCAGAGGGAGACCCCACCCGGGACGTAGGCCATCCGGTGATGAAGAGCGACGGCATCCGACCAGGGATTCCGGTCGAACACCGTCACGCTGCCCGAGGTGGCTCTGGCCAAACCGAGAAGAATTCGGATCGTCGTCGATTTGCCTGCCCCGTTCGGCCCGAGGAAGCCGTGGACCTCGCCCGCCGTCACGGTGAGGTCAAGGCCGTCGAGAGCCCGGGTGTGACCGTAGTACTTCCGCAGGTCGTGCGCCGAAATGACCGTGCTCATGCTGCGGAGACTACGCCCCACGCGGTGCGTTGTTAAGGGGGCGCGGTGCGTGTTGGGAAGGAGGGGCGTCCGGTCAGTCCACGAGAACGAGGCAGAACGGATGCCCGGCCGGGTCGAGGTAGACCCGGAAGTCATCCTCGCGGTAGTCGGCATCGGTCGCGCCCAGGTCGAGAATCTGCTTTTCGGCCACATCGAGATCATCGACCTGCACGTCGAGGTGCAGCTGCTGCGGCACGAGCTGGCCGGGCCACTGCGGAGGCGTGTACGGGGTGACGAGCTGGAAGGCGACCCGGGGCCCACCGCCAGGCGGGGCAAGGGTGACCCAGTCCTCGTGGTCGAGGATCCGCTCCATCCCGAGGAGTTCTTCATAAAACGAGGCGAGGCCGCGGGGGTCAGGGCAGTCGAGGACCACTGAGTGAAGTTTTCCGATCATGCTGCCCGACGTTACCGGCACGCCCCACCACTCGAAACCCCTTGTGTCAGGCGCGTTGGTGTCCCCACGGATAGGCTCGGATGCGTGCGAACCGTTGACCGCGACATCCTGCGACTCGCGGTTCCGGCCCTCGGTGCCCTGATCGCTGAGCCCCTGTTCCTGCTGGCCGATTCGGCGATGGTCGGCCACCTCGGTGTGACTCCGCTCGCCGGGCTCGGGCTGGCCGGTGCCGTGCTGCAGACGATCATCGGTCTGATGGTGTTTTTGGCCTACGCCACGACCCCCGCCGTCGCCCGCCGACTCGGCGCCGGCGACGAACCGGGCGCCGTCTCCGTCGGAATCGACGGACTCTGGCTCGCACTCGGGCTCGGGGTGGCGCTGGCCGCTGCCGGTGCTCTCGCCACCCCGCTCCTCATCGCACCGTTCGGCGCCGACGCGGAGGTCGCCGCCGAGGCATCCCTCTACCTGTCGATCTCGATGGCCGGGCTCCCCGCCATGCTTCTCGTCTTCGCGGCAACGGGGCTGTTGCGTGGGCTGCAGGACACCCGCACGCCGCTGATCGTGGCGATCGCGGGATTCGGCATCAACGTCGCGCTCAACTTCGTGTTCATCTACCTGCTCGGGTTCGGCATCGCCGGATCGGCGGTGGGGACCGTGATCGCACAGTGGGGAATGGCCGCGGTATACATCGTGGTGACGCTCGCTCACGCACGGAGAACCGGGGCCACCATCCGCCCGCACCGTGCCGGGATCTCCGGCTCCGCTCTCTCCGGCGGCTGGTTGTTCGTGCGGACATTGAGCCTCCGGGCCGCGATTCTCCTGGCGGTGTTCGTGGCAACCGGAATCGGCACGAGTGAACTCGCCGGATTCCAGATCGTGATGACGGTCTTCACCCTCCTCGCATTCACGCTCGACGCGCTCGCGATCGCGGCGCAAGCACTCGTCGGCAAGGGACTCGGGGCCGGAGACATCGCCGGCGTCCGTGCCGTGCTCACCCGCTGCCTGCAGTGGGGCGTCGGTGCGGGAGTCGTTCTCGGGCTCGTGGTCGTAGCCACCTCGGGAGTGGCCGGGCTGCTGTTCACGGGCGACCCCCGGCTGGCGGCGCTCCTGGCGCCGAGCCTCATCGTGCTGGGAATCGGTGCCCCGCTCGCCGGGTTCGTCTTCGTGCTCGACGGGGTGCTGATCGGCGCGGGCGACGCACGCTATCTCGCGCTCACCGGCATCCTCAACGTGGCCGTTTTCGTGCCGCTGGCCGTGTGGCTGCTGATCGCGGCACCGTCGGATGCCTTCGGTCTCGCCCTGCTGACGGCCGCGTTCGCGCTCGGATACATCGCCGCGCGCGCGGTCACCCTCGGGCTTCGGGCGCGCACCACCACCTGGATGCGCGTCGGCGTCTGAGTGACTGGCACACTCGACTCATGACCCCACGGATCGTCGTCGCACACGGCTACCTCGCCTCCCCGAAGAAGCACTGGTTCCCGTGGCTCGTCGAGCACTACGGAGCCGACGTGGTGACCGTGCCAAAGTTCCCCGAGCCGACCCAGCCGCGGCTCAATCGCTGGCTGGAGACGCTGGGCACGGCGATCGGACACGTCGACGACGACACGATCCTCGTCGGGCACAGCCTGGGATCGATCACCACACTGCGGGTGCTCGACTCGCTCCCCCGACCCTGGAGCCTGCGGGGCCTCGTCCTCGTCGCCGGGTTCGCACAGCCGTTGCCGAATCTCCCGAAGCTCGACCCGTTCACGGCGACTCCCGTCGATCTGGCCTCCATCGTCGCCGGCACCCGCCAGCGACACGTCTTCGGCTCGGACGACGACACCACCGTCGCGCCGCCGCTGACCGCCGCCCTGGCCAGGAGCCTGGATGCACCGCTGACGATCATTCCGGGTGGCGGCCACTTCGTCGAGCGGCAGGGCTGCCGCTCGATTCCGGAACTCCTGCCCGTACTCGACGCGATGCTCGCCGCACCTGCAGCTCTGCGCTGACGCTCCTCCCGGGCATCCACCGATCGGTTGATGCGCGAATCAGCCACACCACCGCTGTCGCCGCGCGGCAGCGCACGACATCCTGTACTCATGACCAGATCAAGCCCAGGACACGCGACCGAGGTCGACGCTGCCGTCAGCGTCCGCAACCTCACCAAGCGCTACGGTTCGCTGAATGCCGTGGACGACGTGAGTTTCGACATCCATCGCGGCGAGACCTTCGCCCTGCTCGGCCCCAACGGAGCAGGCAAATCGACCACGATCGAGATTCTCGAGGGCTACCGGGACCGAAGCAGCGGTGACGTTCGCGTGCTCGGCGTCGACCCGGAGAAGTCCACGCTCGCCTGGAAGGCCCAGCTCGGCATCGTGCTCCAGTCCAGCGCGGAGGCCGCCCACGTCTCGGTGCGCGAACAGGTCGAACAGTTCGCGATGTATTACGACAATCCCCGCGATGTCGACGAGGTCATCGCCGCGGTCGGCCTCACCAGCAAGGCGAAAACACGGATCGGCAAGCTTTCGGGCGGGCAGCGTCGCCGCGTCGACGTCGCACTCGGCGTCATCGGTCGGCCCCAGCTCCTCTTCCTCGACGAACCCACCACGGGCTTCGACCCCGAAGCCCGGCGGCACTTCTGGGAACTCATCCGCTCGCTCAAAGCCGACGGCACCACGATCCTGCTCACCACGCACTACCTCGACGAGGCCGCTCAGCTGGCCGATCGAGTGGCCGTGATCACAGCGGGGCGACTGGTCGAGATCGGTCGCGTGGACACGATCGGCGGGGCGGATGCCCGTGTTCCGGTCGTGCGCTGGCGCGACGGAAACGGCATCCACGAAGAACGCACCCACGCTCCGGCTGAGTTCGTCGCCCGGCTCGCCGCGGCCGCCGGGGGCGAACCCCGCGACCTGGAGATCATCAGGCCCAGCCTCGAAGACGTCTACCTCGGACTCGTTGCGGCAAACGGCACAGACGGCAGTACCGTCGACGCCGTCGAATCGACAGGAGCAGCGCATGTCTGACCGCACCCTCACCCAGCCGACCCCGTCCGCGCCCGTTGCGCTCTCGCGCGGCCGCGGCATCCGCCTGGGAATCTCACGGATCGCCTACGAGACCCGGGTGTACTTCCGGGTCGGCGACCAGGTGTTCTTCACGTTCCTGTTCCCCGTCGTGATGCTGTCGATCTTCGCCACCGCGTTCAGCAACGCCGGCAATATCGGCACGAACCCGGATGGCAGCGGCGGCATCAGCCAGGGCGCCTACTTCCTCCCGGGGCTGGTGGCCGCTGGGATCCTGCTCTCTGGCGTGCAGAACCTTGCCACCGACATCGCCAACGAGAAGAGCGACGGCACCCTCAAACGACTGGGCGGCTCGCCGCTCCCGGTGATCAGCTACTTCATCGGCAAGATGGGTCAGGTTTTCGTCACGTCGCTTGCCCAGATCGCCCTCCTTCTTCTGGTGGCACGGGTCGTGTTCTCGATCGAACTGCCGACGGAACCTGAAGCGTGGGCGACCTTCGCCTGGCTGTACCTGCTCGGGATCGTCACCTCGGCCGTTCTCGGCATCGCCCTGTCCGCTGTTCCCCGGTCGGGCAAGAGCGCGACGGCCGTCGTCATCCCGATCGTGCTCGTCCTGCAGTTCATCTCGGGTGTCTACCTGATGTTCACGATGCTGCCGGAGTGGTTGCAGAACATCGCCAGCGTCTTCCCGCTCAAGTGGCTCGCCCAGGGCATGCGCTCGGTGTTCCTGCCCGAGAGCTTCGCGGCCCTCGAGCGAAACGGGGTGTGGGATCTCGGATGGATCGCGGTCAACCTGCTGGTCTGGTGCATCGTGGGCCTTGTGCTCTGCCGACTCACCTTCCGCTGGATCCGTAAGGACAGCTGACACCCGATTCGGCAACACCGAGGTGGGAGAGTAGTGCCGTGAACAATCCGAAATGGTGGGACATCGCGGTGGCTGCGACGGTCCTCATCGTGGGAATCACCGTCCTGAACACGGCCGTTGGTCGCGATCGCTGGGCGGCCTGGATCGCCCTCGCCCTGCTCGGCGTCGTGTATTACGGCTTCGGCCGCCGGCTCGTCGGGGCCGAATATCGCGATCCGCCCCCGAGCTCGATCGCCCCGAGCCTCCTCCTGCAGTTCCTTCTCGGCCTGATCGTGGCCGTCGGCGCCTCATTCGAACCGAATCTCGTCACGGCCCAGGTCATCGCCTACCCGCTTATCTGGGTGGTTTCCCTGACGACGAGGCAGGCGATCCTGGCGAACATCGCCGCCGCCACCATGATCTCCGTCGGTTTCTTCATCGGGCTCGACGACGGCATCGGCGGGGTCGTCCAGGCCCTCTTCGTCGGCGGCCTGTCGCTCGCCTTCAGCCTGGCGCTCGGTCTCTGGATCACGAGCATCGCTGAGTACGGCGAAGAGCGGCAACGGCTGCTGAACGAACTGCAATCGACCCAGGGCGAGCTGGAACTGCTGAGCAGGGATGCCGGGGCCACCGCCGAGCGCGAACGGATCGCCCGCGAGATCCACGACACCATCGCCCAGAGCCTGACGAGCGTCGTGATGCTCGCCCAGCGCGCCCGACTCGAGCAACCCGTGCCGGATTCCACCCTCGAGCTCATCGAGTCGACCGCGCGCGACGCGCTCAGCGAGGCCAGGGCCCTGGTGACCGCCAACGCCGGACTGCCCACCAGCGACGCATCGCTCGCTGACACCCTCGCACGGCTCGGCGAACGCTTCTCCCGCGAAACCGGTGTCAACGTCACCACCACAACCACGCTCTCGGGTCTGCCCCGCGACATCGAGGTCGTGGTGTTGCGCTGCGCCCAGGAGGGACTCGCCAACGTACGCAAGCACGCCCAGGCGCGTTCAGCATCCGTCACCGTCGTTCAGGATGAGGATGTGATCAGTCTCCGTGTCGTCGACGACGGCCGTGGACTTGGCGGGTTCCAGCCGGGCGATGAGCGCGGCTTCGGCCTGAGCGGCATGCGCGATCGGGTGGGCCTGGTCGGCGGCACACTGACCGTCGCGGATGCCACGTCCGCGCCCGGGACGGAACTCACCGTCGACATCCCCCTCGTGAAGGACGCATCCGAATGACCCAACCCCTCATCCGCGTCGTGGTAGCTGACGACCATCCCATCGTTCGCTCCGGCATCTCCTCCCTGCTCTCGCTCGCCGACGGCATCGAGGTCGTCGGCGAGGCGGCGAGCGGAGCGGCGGCAATCGCCCTCGCCCAGGAGCATCACCCCGACCTCGTGCTGATGGACCTGCGGATGCCCGTCCCCGGCGGGAAGGAGATCGATGGGGCTGCGGCGACGGCGGAGATCATCAGGACCGTACCTGGGACGCGCGTGCTCATCCTCACCACGTACGAGTCAGACGACCACATCCTCGCCGCGATCGAGGCCGGTGCCAGCGGCTACCTGCTCAAGGCGGCCCCGCAGGATCAGATCGTCGCCGGTGTGCGCTCCGTGGTCGGCGGACAAACCGTCCTCGCCCCCGCCATCGCCGCGAAACTCGTCGATCGGATGCGACAGGGCGCCACTCCCGCGCCGAAGCTCAGCGCCCGCGAGCTGGAGGTGTTGGGACTGGTCGCCGCAGGCAACAGCAATCCGGTCATCGCGACGCAGCTGTTCATCAGTGAGGCGACGGTGAAGACGCACCTGCTGCATACCTTCGAGAAGCTCGGCGTGAGTGACCGCACCCGCGCCGTCACCCTCGCGCTCGAGCTCGGGCTGCTCTGAATCGAGGGATGCTCTGAATCGAGGGATGCTCTGAATCGAGCGCCTCGCTAGCATGAGGCATGCGCGCATTCGAGTTCCGCGAACCCCTCGAAACCGACAGGCTCACCCTCCGCCTCGAAACCGCTGCCGACGTCGACGCGATCCACTCCTGGCAGTCGCGGGAGGATGTCTGCAGGTACCTCCTCTATGGGCCGCGCGACCGTGCAACCGTGGCTGAAAAGGTCGCCGAGGACGTCGCCCACACGCGACTGGAGAAGGACGGCGACTACCTCCAGCTCGCCGTGCAGCGAAAGGAGGACGGGCGCGTCATCGGCCAGATGTTCTTCACCGTCGACAAGGCGGAGTATTCCACGCTCGAGATCGGCTGGGTCTTCCATCCGGACGTCGCTGGGCTGGGCTACGCGGGCGAGTCTGCGCGGGCGTTGCTGTCCCTCGGGTTCGGCACGATGGGGGCCCATCGCATCCAGGCGTCGCTCACTCCCGAGAACACGGCATCCGTTCGTCTGTGCCTTCGGCTCGGGATGCGCGAGGAAGCGCACTTCGTCGAGGACATGTTCATCAAGGGCCGGTGGGAGGACACCGGCGTCTACGCCATGCTCGACCGGGAATGGTCAGCGTCGGACGACTGACAGCTCGCGCTGCTGCGTCATCGACGCGGGCACGCGGATGTAGGACAGGACCAGCGCTGCGCCCACCGCGATGATCGCCGGCGCGGTTCCGAACAACAGCGCGGGCTCGACCACCGTCGCCGCCGTGACGACGGCGAGCGCCGGCCAGAGACCCAGTCGCGCGCGTCGACGCTCTCGCGAGAAGGCGACCATCATGAGGGCGACGGTTGCCACCGCGAACAACACGGACGGAACCGCCATCACCGACATCCAGGTATCCGGTGGGGCGTCATCGGTCGGTGAACGGCCTGAATCCGCGACGAGCGACGTCGCGACCGTGAAGCCGAGCCCGGCGACGCCGACGACAGCGAGGACGCGGCTCGCCAGCAGCGGCCTCGGGAGAAGGATCGCCGTGGCCAGCGCGACCGCCAGCAGGAGGACTCCCACCCAGAACCCGATGACGACCCCCGGCAGAATGTAGCCGATGCCATCCGAGCAGTACCAGGAGCCGGGGTCATCGCGCACCCACTCGAGCGAAGCCGCAATACAGGTGCATCCGTTCGCGCAGGAAGGTGATGGCCGCCAGCGAGAGCGGAAGGAGAAGGACCAGGCACATCGGCACCATGGCGCCGATCGCGAGCCAGATCCGGGTCGGAGTCCTCATCGCTCCACTGTAGTGATCGCCTGCGAACGATCGACCGAAACGCAAGGGGGCACCCGTCGCTGGTCTTCCCGGCGCCGCCCTGTGAAGATCGACCCATGACCACAGCCAGCTCGCCGGTGCACCGCGCCGGGACACACGCGAAGGCGTGGATCGTTCACCCTCGCGTGCTCCTCGCCATCAAGACCGCGATCGCGGTCGGGATCGCCTGGCTCATAGCTCCCCTCATGCCGGGCGTCGCCGACAACTACCCGTACTACGCACCGCTCGGAGCGATCATCAGCATGTCGCCGACGCTCATGGGATCAGTTCGGCGGGGTGCGGAGACCCTCGCGGCGCTCGCCATCGGCATCGCGCTGGCCGCGGCCGTCCTCCTGCTCTGGGAACCCAACGTCATCACGATCTCGGTCGTCGTCGGCATCGGGGTGCTCGTCGCGGGGAGCCAGTGGCTGGCATCGGGCGGCGAATACGTCGCCGTCGCGGCCCTCTTCGTTCTCATCATCGGTGGACCGGATGCCGACTCGTATTCGATCGGCTACCTTGTGCAGTCATCGGTGGGAATCGCCGTCGGACTCGCGGTGAACATCCTGATCTTTCCCCCTCTGAACTTCAGCGCGGCGGTGCTGCAACTGGCGGACTTCCGCTCCCAGCTCGCGGCGCATCTGAATGAGATCGCCGAGGCACTCGTCGAAGAGTGGCCGCCGGAGCACGAGGCGTGGGCGGGGCGCAGCGGAGCGCTTGTCCGCACAGCCGGCGACGTCCGGGGAGCAATCAGTCACGCCGATGAGAGCCGCAGGCTCAACCCGCGGGCCAGGCGGCACCGGCGCAACATCGGAGAGGACTATCAGAACCTCACCGAGCTCGAGACGATCACCTTCCACGTGCGCGACCTCACCGACGTGCTCTCCGCCACGATCTGGGAAGGAACGTACGCCGCCGAGCTTCCCGAGGCACTGCGAGAGCCGTTGAGCGTGACGATCGAAGCGGTTGCGGCGGTCTTCACCGCCCGGAACGCGGGCGACGACATCACCGAGAGCGTCTCGCAGGCCGATGAGGCGCTGGACAACCTGCTCGCGAGTCTCGACAAGCAACGCGAGCTCGCGCCGTCCGCTCTCACCCCGACGGCATCCATCTCCATGGACCTTCGACGGATCCTCGCCATCATGCGTACCGCCATGCCCCGCCACACCGAGGACTGAGCGCTCAGGCCGGCGCGGGCCCAGTCGTATCCCCGGGCAGGAAGGTCACATCGAACGCGACGGGCGCTGGTGTGCGACCGGCGAGCATCTCGACGACGGCGCGACCGGCGGCGGCGCCCTTGCCCTGCGACGGCTGACGCACCGTTGTCAGGGATCGTTCGAGTCCATCGACGCGGATGCCGTCGAATCCGACGACGCTGAGATCCTCCGGAACGCGCAGGCCGAGTTCCTCCGCGGCGGCAAGGACCCCCGCCGCGAGGAGGTCGCTCTGCGCGATGATGGCGGTCGGTCGTTCGGCAGCGGGCACGGCGAGCAGGGCCAGCGCTGCTTCCCGCCCGGCATCGCTGCGACTGCTGCCGGCGATCCTGCCGCCGATTTCGGGATAGACGTCGCGGGCGCCCGCGATCCGCTCGAGGGTCGTGGTGACGGTTGCGTCGGACTCGCCCTCCGACGTCAACGGGCCGACGGTGCGTTCCCGGTCGAGTCCGAGCGTGACCAGGGCGACCCGCGTGTGTCCGAGGTCCTTGAGGTGTTGGGCGAGCGTGCGGCTGCCGCCCCGGTTGTCGACGCCGATCGTGTACACCCCCGGGGCCTCAACACCCTCGATCTGGACCATCGGGATGTTCCGGCGTCGGAGGACGTCGAGCGTCCCGAGCGCGTCAGCGTTGCATCCGACCAGCACGACGGCGTCCACCGGGGCTGTCGTGACAGTGATCTGACCGTCGCCGAGGTCGGGCATGAGGAGGAGACCGGCGCCGATGCCACTGATTTCTTCCGCCAGGCCGTCGAGGGTCTGAATGAGCACAGGATCGCGGAAGGAGACGCCGATTCGCGCCGGGATGAGGGCACCGATGATGCCGCTGCGCCCACGGCGGAGCGACTGGGCGAGCGGGTCGGGGCCGCCGTAGTGCAGCTCGGCAGCCGCGGCGAGGACCCGGTCGCGTGTGTCGTCGGAGACAGGCCCGCGTCCGCTGAAGGCGAGCGATGCCGTGGAGGGCGACACTCCGGCCCGTGCTGCGACGTCGGCCAGTGTCGGACGGCTCTCGCCTGATTCCCGCGGCTCGCGTGTCATCTGCCCCTCGAGTGATTGGTCGGCTGAGTCGGGTGAGTCCGGGACCCGCTTGACCGGAATCGGACTCTCGGATAGCTTAGGCGACGTCGGGTCGAATCGATTCGACCCTCTTCCTTCTCCCCACAACTCCCCCGAATTGATATGGCTGCTTCGACCGTGCCCGCACCTTCCGCTCTCCGACCACGGCGCGAACTCGTCGCCTGGCGCAACGCCATCTTCGTCATCTTCACCCTGTCCGGGCTGAGCATCGCGACCTGGGCGGCGCGGTTGCCCGCGATCAAGACCAACCTCGACGTGTCGACCGGCTCCATCGGCATCCTGATCCTCGGGATGAGTGTCGGTTCGATCCTCGGATTGATGGCATCCGCATGGCTGCTCGCGCGCCTCGGGGCGCGGGCAGGGATGGTGCTCGCGCTTGGTCTCGTCTCCCTCGGTCTCGTCCTCATCGGCATCGGTGCCGGGATCGTCTTCTCGCCGGTTCTCGTCTTCATCGGGCTCGCCCTGTTCGGCTTCGGCAACGGGACGGTCGACGTCATGATGAACGTCGAGGGCGCCGCCGCCGAGATCGAGCTGGGCAAGACGGTCCTGCCGCTGATGCACGCGTGCTTCAGCCTCGGAACCGTGATCGGTGCGGCCATCGGAGCCGCGGCATCCGTTCTGGCTATCCCGGTGAGCTGGCATGCGATCGCGATGGCCGTCGTCATCGCCGTTACTGCGATCATCGCTGTTCGGTTCGTGCCCGTGCGTGACGAGCTCGGCGACGAGACACCGACGCACTCGCACGCGGGCGACTGGAAGGCACGGTTGCGCGCGAACCTGTCGGTGTGGACGGATGTTCGGCTCATCCTCATCGGCGTGATCATGCTCGGGATGGCCTTCGCCGAGGGCAGCGCCAACGACTGGCTCGCGCTGGCGACCGTCGAGGGGCACGGCGAGTCGCCGGCGACCGGCGCGGTTGTGTTCGGTGTCTTCGTTTCGGCGATGACCATTGGCCGGGTGGTCGGCGGCCCGCTGATCGATCGCTTCGGTCGGGTGCTTGTGCTCCAGGTCTCTGCCGTGTTGGCGGTCATCGGGCTGCTCGTCTTCATCCTCGGGCCCTCCCTCTGGCTGGTTCTGGTCGGTGCTGTGCTGTGGGGTCTCGGGAGCGCGCTCGCATTCCCGCTCGGGATGTCGGCTGCCGCAGAAGGCGCAAACGCGGCGGCGCGTGTGAGTGCTGTCGCGATGATCGGCTACCTGGCGTTCCTCGTCGGACCGCCGCTGATCGGTATCCTCGGCGACTATGTCGGTCTCCTCAATGCGCTCTTCGTGGTGCTCGTCCTTGTGGTGCTCTCCGGCCTCGCCACCCCCGCAGCTCGAGAGCAGAAAGCGGAGCTTTCTACTCGAGAGGATTGAGCGCTCCGGCACGCTTGCCGGAGCAGTCGAAATCCAGAGAGCGCGGAGCGAAGCTCAGCACTCGAGAGGATTGAGCGGCGCGGCGACAGCTCCCCTCTTCATCCGTCACGAATGCCGACTTCGCGCGGAGAAACTCGACATTTGCGACGGACGAACCGCCCGCCCAGCACGCCCCGCCCCCTCATCCGTCACGAATGCCGACTTCGCGCGGAGAAACTCAACATTGGCGACGGACGAACCGCAGCGACCAGACGCCCCACGACCACATCCGTCACGGATGAAGGATTCGTGCGGAAGAACACGTCATTTGCGACGGACGAACCGCCGCGACCAGCACGCTCCGCCGGCCTCATCCGTCACGGATGCCGGATACGCGGTGAAGAACTCCGACATTTGCGACGGACGACCGCCGCGACCCGCTGCCTGGTCTGCGCCGACGCCCTACCCGCTCCACGACCACATCCGTCACGGATGCCGAATTCGCGCGGAAAACACGACATTCTGCGACGGACGAACGTACAGCCCGCACGCGCGCCTGACCCGAGCCGAGGCGCCATCAGACGCCACCCCTTCATCCGTCACGAATGTCGACTTCGCTGCGGAGAAACACGTCATTTGCGACGGACGAACCGCCGCGACCACACGTTCCACCGCTTCATCCGTCACGAATGTCGACTTCGCGCGGAAAAACTCGTCATATGCGACGGACGAACCGCGGCGACCACACGTTCCGCCGCTTCATCCGTCACGGATGCCGGAAACGGCCGCCGCAGGCCGACACACGCGACGGACGAACCCACCGCGAACCCCGGCTACACTCGATCGAGTGCGTCTGGTAATTGCGAAGTGCTCGGTTGACTACGCCGGACGACTCTCGGCACACCTGCCCCTGGCCACCCGGCTGCTCATGCTCAAGAGCGACGGCAGCCTGCTGGTGCACTCCGACGGCGGCAGCTACAAGCCGCTCAACTGGATGAGCCCGCCGTGCACCCTCGCGGTGTCGGAGCCTGACGATGACCAGACGGATGCCGGCATCCTCGAACTCTGGAAGGTCACCCACGCGAAGACGGGCGACCAGCTGATCGTGTCCCTGTACGAGGTCTACTCCGACTCTGCGCACGAATTCGGTGTCGATCCCGGCCTCCAAAAGGATGGCGTCGAGGCGCATCTTCAGAAACTCCTCGCGGAACAGATCGACCTCCTCGGCGACGGCCACACCCTTGTTCGACGCGAGTACATGACCGCGATCGGCCCCGTCGACATCCTCGCGCGCGATTCCTCCGGCGCATCCGTCGCCATCGAGCTGAAGCGCCGCGGCGACATCGACGGCGTCGAACAGCTCACGCGCTACCTCGAGCTGATGAATCGCGACCCGCACCTCGCCCCAGTTCGGGGCGTGTTCGCTGCCCAGGAGATCAAGCCGCAGGCCAGGGTCCTCGCCGAAGACCGAGGAATCCGCTGCCTTGTTCTCGACTACGACGCGATGCGCGGCCTCGACAACGCAGACGGTCGCCTGTTCTGACGACAGGACGCGTCAGCCGCCAGAGTGCTGACTCCCAGAGAATCTGCCTACTATGGAAGCTCCTATGACTATTTCTTCTCCTGAACTCACGAGCACGGGCTCAGACGCCGTCAACCGCACCTGGTCCTGCATCCTCTTCGACCTCGACGGAACGATCACGGACTCCGCGCCCGGCATCGTCGCGCGCCTCGCCAAGATGTTCGCGGCGCTGAACCTCCCCGTGCCCACCGAGGAGGAACTGCTGCACTGGGTCGGCCCTCCCATGCTCGAGTCACTCGAACTGCGTGCGGGAATGACCCCGACAGAAGCCTTCGACGCGCTCACCGTCTACCGCGGCATCTCGGATGTCGACGGCCCCTGGACCGGTTCGGCCGTGTACCCGGGCGTCGCCGGACTCATCAGGCAGATCGCCGCGAGCGGCATCCCGATCGCGATCACGAGCAGCAAGCCCGAGTCACAGATCCACGCCGTGCTCGACCACTTCGGACTGACGGCGTACTTCACCGTCATCTGCGGGGCCTCAGAGGACGAGACGCGCAGCGCCAAGGCGGATGTCGTCGCCGAAGCCATCGTGCGGCTCACCGACAAGGGTGTCGACCTCACTCGCACCGTGCTTGTCGGAGACCGCCACCACGACGTCGAGGGCGCTGCCGTCCACGGCATCCCGACGATCATGGTCGAGTGGGGCTATGGCTCCCCGGCTGAGGCGACACACGCATTGGCGGTCGTGCACTCGGTGGACCAGCTCACCAAGCACCTCCTGGGCTGACCGCCCCGCGTCGCCGACGCCTAAACTTGGGTCATGACTGACGGACTCTGGTGGCTCCCGTCCCTCATCGTGTTCGGAACGGTCGGCATCGGGGTCGTTGCCGGGCTCCGCGTCGCGGCCTCCAGGCGCCGCACGCTTCGCGCTGGCGCAAGAGATACCCTCGCCGCTCTCGAACAGCAGGCGGGAATCGCGCTGGTGCGAGCCGATGACCGCGTGCACTCCGCCGAGGAAGAGGTCGACTTCGCTGTTGCTCAGTTCGGAGAAGCCGCCGCCAAGGAATTCGCGGATGCCGTCACGTCGGCCCGCGAGAAATTGCGCGAGGCGTTCCGGCTGCACCAGCAGCTCGCGGATGCCGTGCCGGACAGCGAATCCCAGCGACAGCGCTGGAACAGGCAGATCGTCGACCTGTGTACACAGGTGACCGAGGGCATCGCGCTTCACACCACCGGACTGGACCGGAGACGAGCCATCGAGCGGGACGCCCCGGACCACGTGGAGGATCTCGACCGGCGCATCAGCATGACCGGGACGCGTCTGGTCGAGGCGGAGTCGATCCTTGAGCGTCTCACCGCCGCATACGCCCCCGCAACGATCGCCACGGTGACGGATGCGCCCTCCCGCGCTCGCAAAGCGCTCTCACAGGCGCGCGAGGCCGTTGAGCGGGCGACGGCGCGGGTGGCTGCGCGCGAGGCTGCGGCAGACGCACTCGACTCCGCGTCATCGCACCTCACCCAGGCACGCCAGGCGCTGGACTCCGTGACGACAACCGCCGCCCGACTGGACTCCGCCCGTACCGAGCTCGCGGCCGCCATCGAGCACGGTCGCGCCGCGGTCGAGGAGGCACGACGACTGCGCGACGAGGCCGAGGTGCCAGAAGCGGCGGCGGAGATCGCCTCTGGCCTCGACATCATGACAGCAGCCATCGCCCGTGCCGCTGCGTCATCCGCGCTGCCGGATCCGCTGGGCAGGCTCGACGAACTCCGCGAGGCAGAATCCCGGCTCGACGCGGCGTTGTCGAGTGCCCGAAGCCGGCAGCAGCGCATCGACTCCGCTCGCGAGGCCCTCCGCGGCGCACTCTTCTCAGCGCGAAGCCATCTGGACGTGGCATCCGCGTTCATTGCGGGCAACCGCGGGCGAGTCGGACCTGACGCCCGGACCCGCCTGGCCGAGGCGGAGCGCCAGCTCGCGCTGGCCGAAGCAGCGGACGATCCCGTTGAGGCGCTCGACACCGCCAGGCGTGTGTCGCGGCTCGCCCAGGACGCTGACGCGCTCGCGCGCTACGACGCCGGTCCGCGAACCGCACCGATCAGGGACTGACCGGCAGCACAGCAGATCTAGAGGTTGACGCCTCGGGATGCCATGTATGGGACGGGGTTGGTGAAGTTGCCACCGAGGCGGATCTTGAGGTCGAGGTGGCAACCGCTCACCACACCCGTGGCGCCAACACCGGCGACGATCGTTCCAGCCTCAACGAGCTGACCGACCGAAACACGGAACGAACCGTTTCCCACGTGACCGTAAATCGACTCGACTCCGCCACCGTGATCGACGATCACGCGCTGGCCGTACGCTCCGGCCGAGCCTGTGAACGTGACGCGACCGGCTGAGACAGCCTTGATCGGCGTACCGCAGCTGGCGCCGAAGTCGACGCCGTCGTGGAAGGAGTTCGAGCACCCTGAGGAGTTGCAGATGAGGCCGCGCGGACCGTATGGCGACGAGATGCCGGCTGCGAGGGGGCGGATCCAGGTGTTGCTGCGCGTTGCGAGGAACGCAGAGAGGTCTGAGTCGCTGGCGTTGTAGGTGTAGCCGGCCGCCGATGCCCGGCTTGCGGCGAGTTTGGCTGCTTCAGCGGCGGCCTTCGCGGCTGCAGCAGCCTCGAGCTCCTGCATTGACGTAGCTGAGTAGCTGTCGCGAGCGAGTTCGGGGCGATCCCAGTTGGGGACCGAGAGCGACTGGGCGCCCGTGTCATGCGCGGGCGCAGCTGCTACTGAGTCATCCGAGTTGAACGCGTATGCGGGGAGTGCGACGGTGCCGAAGAGCCCGGGAACGGCGACGGCGACGATGAGCAGCGAGCGAAAAGTCTTCCAACGGGACGGGCCGGCGACGGGAGCGACGAATGCCTTCGTCCGAGCGGCGGCCACACGGGCGGCGACGGGAACGGAGGACTGGGCGGTTGCGGGAGCCGGCGCCGTCACGGGCGACGGAGCAGCGGCAGAGATCGGAGACACAGCGGGAGCGGGGGCGACGATCGCAGGGGTCACTTCGACCTCGGAGACGACATTCGCCGGAGTCGCTTCGACCTCGGAGGCCTGTGCGTCACTCTCGGCCGGTGCCGCGGATTTTCCAGCCGCGGCTCGCATGCTCCTGCGGGTGGGGAAAGCAGAAGCGGGGTCAGGTGTCGTCCGCTCTGGCTCTCGGTTTGTCTCGTCAATCATCAAAGAATTCTCCGCGCGCCCTCACGATCGGCCCAGCAGGCATCCGTTTTCACAGTGTCTGATGCGCTCGAACGGGCGCTGATGTTCAGTGGTGGACGAGGGTTTTGGCGACCTTCGCCCGATTTCGGGTACCCCCGAGGATAACCGAAGCAACCTGAGAGGACACTCCCAGTTCGGGTGCCTGTGAACGCCTGACGTCTGTATGGTCGTCCATTATGGACCTCGTACTGCGAAATCCGACCATCGAGGATGCGGCGGATCTCGGCCGGGCGCACCAGCAATCCTGGGTCGAAACGGTCGGCGCAGTCGTCACCGCCGACTTCTGGGAACACTCGACAGAGGCCCGTCGGATCGGCATGTGGGAGCGGATGTTGCGCCGTTCCGACGACGCCCGTCGCCTCTGTGTCGCGGAGATCGATGGCGTCATCGTCGGGGCCGCGCTCGCTGGGCCGCCGGTCCCACGGGAGCATCCGGACCACCCTCCCGTGTGCGACCTCGAGATTCGGATTCTTTTTTTGCTCCGAGCCCATCACGGCTCCGGAATCGGACAAAAGCTGCTCGATTCTGTGTTTAGAAGCGGTGAAGACGCACAGGTCTGGGTTGTCGAGCGCGACTTGCTCACCCGGGCGTTTTACCGACGCAACGGTTTTGTAGCTGACGGCGGCCGTGATTCCAGGAAACAGCCCAGCGGTGATCTCTCCGCCATCAGGATGCTCAGGGCTGGATCGCACCCCGGTTGATCCAGCCACGGAGCCAAGAAACTTCACGCCGGTCGCGTGCTACCTGCGGCGAGGCGACCGACAGCATCGCCGCGGTGCGGCACGATATGTAGACGAGGGAAGCAGCCGGCAAGCAGCCGCGCCCGATCGAGGTGTGGAGACATGTTTAAGAAGAACAAGAACATCACGGCTGACGTCGACCAGGCGGACCTGAAACCGGATTTCGCGCTTCAGCGCGGCGCCGGCGCTGCAGGGTTCAGCATCGCTGCCTTCCGTATCGGACTCGTCGGTGGACTCGGAGTGCTGACAGCCCTGCTCATCGCAGGGATCCTGGGGCAACTGAACACGGTCCTCATCTACATCGGCCTCGCCCTCTTCCTGTCCCTCGGCCTCGACCCGCTCGTCACCTGGCTGGAGAAGCGCATCCACCGTGGTGTCGCCATCCTGCTTGTCGTTCTCGCCGTCCTCGGCGTGTTCGCCGGGTTGCTCTTCGCCGTCATCCCCGTACTGGTCGAGCAGGCCACGAACCTTGTGGACGATTTCCCACGCGTGCAGAAGGAAGTGGAGTCGAGTTCGTTCATCGAGCAGTTGGAGGGCGCGTTCGGCGGTTCCCTGAGCATCGCGGATGCCCTCTCCGGTGCCATTGACTTCATCAGCGACCCGAAGAACCTCGTCGCCATCGGCGGCGGTCTCGCGGCGATCGGCGCAGGCGTCGCTACCGGGGTGACCGGTGCGACCATCGTCCTCATTCTGACGCTCTATTTCCTCAGCTCCCTTCGCTCGATGAAGGGTGTTGCGTACCGGTTCGTGCCCGCCTACCGTCGCGTTGGTTTCGCGAAAATCACCGAGGAGATCACCAGCGCTGTCGGCAGGTATGTCGTCGGCCAGCTCACGCTGGCAGCATTCAACGGCATCCTCAGCCTCATCTTCCTGTCGATCATCGGCGCTCCGTTGCCGTTCCTCCTGGCCATGATCGCGTTCCTGGGCTCGTTGGTGCCGCTGGTCGGAACACTTACCGCCTCGATCATCAACACGCTGATCTGCCTGTTTGTCTCGCCGACCATTGCTCTCTTTGCCGGCATCTACTACCTGATCTACATGCAAGTCGAGGCATACGTGCTGAGTCCGCGCATCATGAGTCGTGCGGTTGCGGTGCCCGGTGCGATCGTGGTCATCGCCGCCGTCGCCGGTGGCGCGATGGGAGGGGTGCTCGGCGCCCTCGTCGCGATCCCGATCGCCGCATCAGCGATCATCATCATCCAGAAGGTCGTCTTCCCGATTCAGGATGCCAAGGCGTCTCCCACGGGTGCCTGACCCTCACCACTCAGCTGGGGCCGTCTGTCCGATCTGTCGCATCCCACGAGAGACCGCCGTCAGCATCTGACTGTCGACGAAGTTCCCGTCGGGTGATCGGAACATCGGCTGCGGGAAATTCGACGGCTGCGAGCGCCCGCGAACCCGTGGGATCAGCGGTGACGTCGACGGGTTCAACTCCTTCGGCGTGCTGACCTTCGCTTTTCGTCCCGACGGCTTTCACCACAAGAACGGCGATGCCCGTTGTGACCGGGATTGCGAGGACGAGGCCAATCGAGCCGACGAGCGTGCGGACGATCTCCTCCGCCAACTCGCCACTGGTGATCGTCTCGATGAGCGGGCGATCCTGCAGGGACAACAGGATGAGGAGCGGAAGCGCCGCCCCCGCGTAGGCGAACACGATCGTGTAGACGGTCGACGCGATGTGGTCGCGCCCGACCCGCATGGCACCGGCGAAAAGTCGCCGGGCGCTCGACGCGGGGGCGAGTTCGTGCATCTCCCAGACCGCCGACGATTGCGTAATGGTGACATCGTTGAGCACCCCGAGCCCGGAGATGATCAACCCGCACAACAGTATCCCGGAGAGCGAGATCGACCCGGTCGCGTACGAGAGGGTGTAGTCGAGCTCATCGTTCAGCCCGGTGAGATGCGCCGATCCTGTCGCCCACGCAGCGATCAGCGATGTCGTGACGAGCCCGAAAATCGTGCCGAGTAACGCCGTCGAGGTTCTCGCCGAGAACCCGTGCGCAAAGTACAGCACCCCGACCATGATGACCGTCGACCCGACAAGCCCGAGGAGCAGCGGGGGCTTCCCTTCGACCAGTCCCGGGAGGATGAAGTGCGCGACGACGAGGTACGCGCCGCCCAGTCCGAGAAGCGCGCGGAAGCCGCGCCAGCGAGCGACGAGGACGACGACGAGCGCGTACACCGCGGCCAGCAGGGCCATCGGCACTGTGCGAACGAAGTCGACGAACGAGTATGGGGAAAGAGCCCCGGTGCTCGCGGTGCCGAGATCCAGGAATCGGATTCGGTCGCCTACCTCCACATCGGCTTCCCGGAGAACCTCGGGCGGGATCTCGACACCGGCAGTCTCGCCCCCACGGTCAGGCACGACGTGCGCGACCAGGCATTCCTGGCCTTCGGGCGCGTCGCCTGAGGGATAAAGGCACGGAGCAACGCTTGTTCGTTCGACGGTGCCGACCTGGAAGCTCGCGCCCTCCGTCGCGGAGTACGGGTTGCCGACCTCGACATCACTCGAGATTCCACTCGGCCAGAGCAAGAACATGGCCACGATCGCGGCAAGCGTGAGCGGCACGAGGATCACGGCGAGGAGACGATTGGCCCGACGCCTTGTCGCGACGGCCCCGTCGGACATATCGAGCTGCGAATGGCTGTGACCCATGCTGAGGCCCTTTCTGGTCAGCTGAGAAGTCGGCGAGCCCGAGCGGATCGAGCGGCATCGGTGCCGACGATGAGAATCAGGCCGATCCCGAGGAAGACGATCTCGGCGGTCGGCAGCGACTGGATCCCGGTTTGGTCGAGCAGCACACCGCCCAACAGCGCTCCGCCACCGATCCCGATGTTGAACGCCGTCGTCTGGAGTGCGGCAGCCAGATCCCTGGTCCTGAACGACGCCGTGTGCAGCATCCGTGTCTGGAGCATCGCGGGCACACCGCCGAATGCCGCGCCCCAGACCACAAAGGCGATGACGACCACCGCCGAGTTCGACGACCACAGGGCGAGCACGAGAATCGCCAGCATCACACCGCCGATGGCCAGGGCGAACCCGCGCTTCGGGAAGCGGTCCGCGGCGAAGCCGGCGAGAACGAGTCCGATCACCCCCGCCCCACCAAACAGGAAGAGGAGGAACGCGACCGAGGTGCTGGGGAATCCGGCCACTTCGATGAGCCACGGGGCGATGTAGGTATAGAACGTGTTCTGCCCGGTGATCAGGATGACGATGACGATGCAGAGCAGGAAGACCGCACTGATGCTGCGGTCCCGGTAGAAGGGAAGCGCGATCTCTCCCGTTTTCAGCTGCACATGGTGATTGACCGGGGGCAGGAATTTCACCACGGCGAGAGCGAGCACGACGACGATGACGGCGATGATCAGGAAGGCCGCGCGCCAGCCGAGCGCGTGACCGAGTGCGGTGCCGACCGGAACACCGAGGACGAAAGCGGCCGATGCTCCTGCGGCGGTGATGGCGACGGCTTTGCCCAGCTGGTGTTTGGGTACGAGGTGCGCCGAGTACGCGGCAACCACTGCCCAGAACAGGCCGTGGGCGAGACCGCCCAGAACGCGGGCACCGACGAGGATCTCGTAGGAGGGTGCGATTGCGGCGAGCACGTTGGCCAGGGCGATTACACCGAGCACGACGACGACCAGGCCCTTGCGAGAGTACTTACGGGTCAGGGCTGCAAGCGGTGTGGTCGCGATCACGACGGTTCCGGCAAAGACGGTCACGAGAAGCCCGGCCGTCGACAGGCTGACGTCGAGCTCCCTGGCCATGTCCGGAAGGAGGCCGGTCGGCAGGAACTCACTCGTGACGGAGACGAAGATGGCCCCGGCAAGGGTGAGCAGCCCGATCCACGGGAATGCGGCAGGAGCATCCGTTTCGGATGCTTTGGAAGGAGAAGACACTGGCGTTGCCCATCAGACGGGGAGGGAAAGGTGCGGAGCCGACTCCGTCGTGCGGCGCGCGGGCAGTTCAGCCTATTCGACACCGCGGCGAGGATGTGAGCGTGTGCGACCTGCGCTCACATCCTCACTTTGCTATCGGTCCTATACCCCGTCCGCCTGCTCCGGTCGAAACACTTCGCGGAGATCAGGCCACGCGTCCGCCTTCACATACACGGGTATCTCGTCCAGTGGCACGCTACGAGTGACGACGGCGCCTCCAGCCACGACCGCACCGGTGAAAGCGTCGACCCAACTACCTTCGGGGAGGTAGATGTCCCATCGCTCGGCCCCTTCCTGGAGTACCGGCGCGACGAGAATTTCGTCTCCAAGCATCCACTGCAGCGGGTAATCCCAGACCTTTTCATCAGATGGCCAGTCGAAGTACAGTGCGCGCATCAGCGGATTCGCGGATTCGATGGAGCGCTTCGCCTGATCTTTGAGGTACGGCACGAGGCGTTCGCGAAGTTTTGACCAGTAGCGGAACACGGGCAACACTCGTCCGTCTTCCGTTCGCTCCGACATATTCCATGGTGTTCGGTCGTTGGAAGGCGAACGGTGGTGGTTGAACTCCGAGTGGTACTGCATGATCGGCACGAAGACGGCAGCAGCAGCTGACCTCAGATAGAGTTCCGCCGACGGAATGTGTCCGCTGAACCCAGCGAAATCCCAACCCCAATACAGGATGCCTCCAGCAGAAGCAGACAGGCCGGCAAACATCGACCAGCGAAATGCTTCCCAGGTCGAGTTCTCATCGCCAGCCCAAAATGCCCCATGGGCCTGACTACCGGTAAACCCAGCTCGGCTGAAGGTCACGGGTGCTTTGCCGGCTGACGCCAGAAGCTCGCCGTACACGCGCGCGTATGCGACCGGAAATAGCCCGTTCTTCTCTTCTCCGTGGCCCCCGTCGAGGTAACGCAGGTCGCGGCCCCAGGCATGCTCGCCACCGTCCGTCTTGAAACCGTCGATCCCAACTTCCTCGACAAGGTAGCGGCGCTTCTCAGTCCACCATTTTGCAGCGCGCGCGTCCGTGAGATCAGGCATCAAACTGAGCGGAAACCACCATCCGCGGTTTCGGTATGGGCGGAGAGTCCCGTCTGGCGCATACTCCTTGATCAGAACATCATCGCGGATCGCCGCCTCCGCATCGGCCCTGGCATCGCCGACGGGGTGGGGCCTCATCTTGATCAGCGGGATCTGCCACAGGTGAACCTTGACGCCTCGACGGTGCAATTCGTCGACCATTCCCTTCGGGTCCGGCCAGGCGCCCTCGGCGGGAAAATCGAAGTCGCTGAGCTGGCGAGGCTTCCCATCGGGCGCGACGCGAGAGCGGGAATCCCGCCACGTCGTGAAGGTGCTCTCGTCGCTCCACGCTTCGATCACAACCGACCCGACGGGGATGTCGTGTTCTCGGTGCGCGTCCATCTGGCGCATCACCTCAGCCTGCGTGTTCCACTCGTTGCCGCTCGCCCACAGTCGGAACACCCAGTCGGGCAGTTCAGTAGCCCTTCCCACCTCGTTCAGGTGCTGGTCGAGTACGGATGCTGGAGAGCCGTCATAGAAGGCGATCTCAAGCTCACCGGTTGATCCCGTCTCGGCCTCGACCCATAGAAGTTCCGGGTCCGATGCAGCGATGTCGAACCAGACCCGGCGAGATGTGCGCACATGAAAGCCCCATCCGGACCCTCCAATCACATGAGCAAATGGCATCGGCAAGTATGTCTTTCGCTCCGCGCCCTGGTTCTTGTACTGCTCAAACACGATGGAGTCGAGTTCGGATCCGCGATGGTCGAGGGCATCGTAGCGTTCTCCAAAGCCCGAAACATGTTCCTCGGCAACGAGCCGCAGCGCGAATCGAACACGACGAATGGTGACGCCGTCCCCCAGCACCGAAACACTTCCAGGCACAACGCGGTCCGAGCCGATCCTCGTCAGAAGTCCCGCGTCCTCGGGAGACCAACCAGCGACCCGAAAGGTGAACCAGCGGGTCTTCTCCCTGCCGCCAATAAAACGGTAGCGATACTCTTCTCCTGCTTCCAGCTGGTCGAGCGTGGCCCGCCACCCGCCGGATGACCGGGCAAGCCTCGCCTGCGCTGAGGCGAGATGTCCACCATCCACGCCCTGACCGCGAGACATCCGCATCGCCGGATTCAGCGGGATCGTCGATGACCCTGAGGGGCCCTCCAGCTCGAGATCAACCTCCTCGACGCCGGGGGATGTGCGAACGCCGAGTGTCAAGGGGACGCCCGCGACTGGATCGATGGGGTGTCGTTGTTCGGTGTCGACCGAATACGGGTGGCCGGAACCGTATGGACGGTGGCGAATCATCGAGTTGCTCCTGGGGTGATTTCGAGTTCAACGGCAAGACGGATATACATGGCGTGGCTCCACAGCAGGGGGGTGGCAACAGGCCCCCACCGGGCAACCCACTCATCGGTGAATGATGGGTCAAGGAGATGCTCATCTACTTGCTCGGGCATCGCGCCCGTGTCGGTGACCGTTTTCGCTGCCCATATCAGCTGCTCACGGGCTCTATCGGTGTCTCCGGATGCGACGAACGCGAGCCCGAGCATGCAGCTGAGCAGCGGCCACTGACCACCGCCGTAGAAGGTGTCAGCTCGGAAACGGTGCACACCCCCGTCGACGTTGAGAGCGGCATCGACGCTGGCTATGGTGGCGCGGCCGAGGGGGCTCCGGGCATCAACATGATTGAGCGGCGAGATCAGGGCGGCGAGGCTACCGTCGACCTCGGACGAGCCCAACCATTTCGTGAGGTGCCCGTCAACGATTCCGCGCTCGTGTACCGTTCTGGTGATTCCGGTCAGGACTTCCTCGACCGCGGTGGTTTGCTCCGCCGTGAGGAGTCCGGAATCCCGCGCCGAGACAAGCCCAGTGGCGATACAGCCGAGTGTGGAGACATGCACTTGTTCGCTGTGCTCCTCCCACCAGTCGAAGCAGGGACGCGACCACGAACTCACCAGATAATCGACGGTCAGACTGATCGCCTGCTCCCATCGTCCGAGTGGAAGGCGGTACCGACGGGCGTGTTCTGTTACCGCCCAGACCCAGGTCCCGTAGCCGTCCAGTTGGAAGTCCCACCAGCCCTCGTCTCCTACCGCCCCATCGAACCGAAAGCGGGTCGGGAGCATGTCGGCATCGGGCAGCGGCGCGCCGTCCCGCGCAGCCTGGACGATACGCTCGATCCGCTCCCGGTGGTCGAGCACCACGCTCGAGCACCAGTCAAAGAACCGCGTGGCGGATTCGACGCCACCGAACGAGGACACTCCGTCAGCGATGAAGGCACCGTCGCGGAACCACGAGTGGTCGCGATACGCCGAGAACTCCGGGCTGGCAGGGTATGCGCCCGATGCATCCTGTAGCGAGATGATGAGGTCGAAGCTCGACGATGCGAGGGCGGCGAGCGCCGTATTGTCGAGGTCTGTGGCAGAACCGGTCATGAGGACGTGTGCTCCTGTCGTAGGCGCCGCGGAACGTGTCGCGGCGTTGGGGTTGCGAGGGTGGCTGGTGCCGGGGTCTGGCCCCGGCACCAGTTCGGTGCTAACCGCCTATGGCGGTGTTGATCCTCTCTTCCGCGCTTGCTAGGGCGTCCTTGACCGATTTACGACCTGCCTGCGCCTCGACGAGTTCTTCGGTCATGATGTCCTGCATTTCTGCCTGGCCCTTGGCGACCACCGGGGGGAGCGCGATTCCCTCGAGTGAGTCGAAGACGGCCTTGCGGTTCGCAGGACTGTCCTTCTCGAGGTAGGTCGCGAGCGCAGCTTCATCTGAGACGGGCGGAAGCTCCCAGCCTGACTCGAGGCGCGCATCGACCATCGTTGATGAAGAGGTGAGGAACTCGGCCCACTTTGCGGCTGCATCGACATGCTCGGATGCAGCTGAGACCCCCACAGCGTTAGAGAAGACGGCGCTGGCCTGCTCCGCCTTGCCAGGCTCGACAGCAATGTCCCACGCGAATGGCGCGTCGGCGAATGCACCAAACATCCAGATCCCGGTGTGCAGCATGGCGAGCTTGCCATCCTTGAAGAGATTGGTGTCGAAGTCGGCGCTTCCCTGCCCTGCTTCGATTGTCGGCATGACGGTGCCGCTTTTCCCGACGAGCCACTCAGCGGCTTCGATACCTTCCGGAGAGTTGAAGGCCACCGCAGTACCGTCGTCGTTCAGGAATGACCCGCCATTCTGGGCCAAAACCTTGTAGTACTCATAAAAGCTGACCGGCTGGTGGCTGCCCCAGACTCCGGCGCCTTCATCCGTCAGCTCCTCTGCGGCAGCCTGTTCGTCCTCCCACGTCCAGTTACCTGTCGGGTATTCGACGCCGGCTGCGTCGAAGAGGTCGGCGTTGTAGAACATGACGACGGTCGAGAAAGAGCTCGGGAGCGCGTACTGAGTGCCGTCGGACTGGTAAGACTCGATCAGTGACGGATCGTACGCTGCCGCGTCTTCCACCGGGATCTCGGCGAGGACGCCGTTCGCCTGGTACGACCGGAAGTTGGCGTACTCGATATCGAAGACATCAGCGACCGTTCCAGCCGCGAGGTCGGTCTGGAGCGCGGTTCCGTAGTCACCGTACGGGAGCGTCGTGACGTCGACGGTGATCCCAGGATTTTCTTCCTCGAATGCCGCGACGATGGTTTCGAGATTCGCCTCGTTCCCGTCGTTGCTGATGAAATTCGAGTAGGTGATGGTGACCTCGTTGCCATCCTTGGAGGGACTGGTAGCCGAGCTACATCCGGCAAGCACGAGCAAAGCGCTGCTTGCAAGACCGATACCGGCCAGAATTCTGCTGTTCATGGGACTCATATCTCCTTTGATATTGCTGTTCGGGTGGTGCGAAGGGTCTCGTGGATCATTTGATCCCCGAGCTGGCGACGCCCTGAATTACGTACTTCTGGGCGAAGATGTAGAGCGCAAGCATGGGAAGAACACTGACCACTGACCCCGCCATGACGATGTCCCACTGTGTCGTGTACTGACCCTGGAGCCCGGCAAGTGCAATTGGCAGCGTCTGGAGTTCGGGTTTGCGGAGTACGACGAGAGGCCAGAGAAAGCTGTTCCAGCTGCCCATGAACGCGAAAACGGTGAGAGTCGCTAGGGCCGGGCGGATGTTCGGGAGCATTATGAACGCGAAGATGCGAAAATGCCCTGCACCATCGAGCGTCGCTGCCTCGTCCAGTTCCAGCGGAACCTGATTCATCGCTTGACGCAGCAGAAAGATCCCAAAGGCGCTGGCAAAGGTGGGGAGCAGCGCACCGAGGTAGGTGTTGAGCAAACCAAACGTCTTCAATTCCACGAACAGCGGAACGATGAGCACCTGCAGCGGGATCATCATCGTAGCCAGGTAGACCCCGAAGACCGCCGTCCGTCCGCGGAACGGAAGCCGACTGAAGGCGTATGCCGCTGTAGCGCTGGTGAAAAGTTGGACAATCGTCGTGACGAGTGCCAAAAACATGCTGTTCGCAATCACCCGGGCGAACGGGCGCTCCTCGAACAGGCGCTGGTACGCGCCAAGGGACGGGTCAGTCGGCACGAGTGACGGCGCTGTCGTGAGGCTCGCCCCGGGGCTGATCGAGGTGATGATCGTCCAGAAGAATGGAAAGAACATGGCAAGCGCGCCGAGGATGATCACGACATGCAAGAGAATCGATTGCGGAGTAAACCGTGTCCTATTCATAGGTGACCCACCGCTTCTGTCCGATGATCTGAACCACCGTGATTCCGAGGACGACGACGAAGAGCATCCAGCTGAGGGCGGAGGCTTCTCCTGCGGCGCCGTATCGGAAGGTGAGGTCGTAGATCTGCTGAACGACCACCTGGCTCGCGCCCGCAGGCCCCCCTCCGGTCATCGCGTACACCTGGTCGAACACTTGAAAACCGTTGATGAGGGAAATTACGAAAACAAAGAACGTACTCGGGCTCAGCAGGGGAAAGGTGATGCTCCACAGCCGCCTCCACGGTCCGGCGCCGTCCATTTTTGCCGCGTCATACATGTCCGGATTGATTGCTTGAAGCCCGGCAAGCAGGATGACCATTACGAAACCCAGGTCCTTCCACGCTGACGCCAGAATGATCGAAGGCATTGCCCAACTCGGATCCGTCCACCAACCGGGTCCCGCGATCCCGAACCAGGCGAGGACCGTGTTCACAACTCCAGTCGATGGGTTGAGAAGCCATCGCCAGACGAGAGCGACCACGATCCAACTCGTGACGACCGGCAGGAAGTAGACCCCACGCAGCAGCGAGCGTCCTTTCAGTTTCGCGTTGAGCGCGAGCGCGAGCGCGAGACCGCCGATGTAGACGAGGGGAAGGTATCCGACGATGTAGTACAGGGTGTGGAGGAATACTTCTCCCGTAGTCGGGTCGGCTACGAGCCTTGCGTAGTTATCGAGGGCGACCCATTCCATCGGAGCGAGGAGGTTCCACTCGTGAAGACTGATCCAAGCAGCGGCGACCATGGGACCGAGGACAAACAGGACCAGGGGGATGGCGCTCGGGAGCAAGAAAGCGAGGACCACCAGAGTGTGGCGTCCGCGACGTCGGGCGGCAGGCCGGGGGCGAGGCGAGCTCACCCTCTCAGGCGTGAGTACGGCGGTAGTAGCCATCAGCCAATGCCTCGGGACTGCTCCACCAGGCGTCTGCGAACGAGGCTGCCCTGATCCCCCGCAATGCCATCGGTGTCGAACGGTGTCGCGAGCACAAGTGCCGCCGCCCCCTGGGCCCAGCTCTCGTCCTGCCAGGTCTCGACTGCGACCCTGACACTGCGTTTGCTCGGAATCAGGTGCGACCGAAAGGCGGGTTCGAACCCAAACGACCAATAGTCCCAGGCGGCGGTACCCTCGCCGAGCACGACGACCGCTTCAGGGTCCAGCGTATGGACCAAACCCGCCATCGTGCGCCCGAGTAGCTCACCGGCCTGGCTAAAAATCTGTGCGGCGGGCGCATCGCCGCGATCCGCTGAGGCTTGCAATGCCTCGATACCGCTCGACTCGGAGATGATCCCGCCGAGGCGGGCGGTGCGCACGAGCGATGCCTCCCCAATGAAGGCCTCGAGGCATCCGCGGTTCCCGCACGCGCAGACGGGTCCGTCGATCGCGACCGGGATGTGTCCGATTTCTCCCGAACCCCCGCGGGAACCGCGCAGCACCGCTCCGTCAACGACGATGCCGCCGCCGATCCCCGAACCGATGGTGACGACGAGGAAGTTGTCGTGGGATCTGCCAATTCCGTACAGTCGTTCAGCGACGGCTAGGGCGTTCACGTTGTTCTCTACGATCACCGGAAGGCCGAGCTCACGGCGAAGTTCCGAACCGATGGGCACCTGGTTCCAGCCGAGCTGGGTGGAATCGACAAGACCGCTTTCCTGACTGTCGACCGATCCGGGCACACCCACGCCGATACCGAGCAACGGCGCGTCGCAACCTCCCGCGATGAAGTGTCGAAGCCGCGTCACGAGGTCTGCGAGCATCGTCGAAGCGGTCGCATCAAACGGCTCGCTCGCGGAGCGCGTGACCGAACCATCAATTCCGACCTCGACGAAAGCGACATGATCAACGACCACTTTCACGCCGATTACCCGACCCGCAGACGAGACGAGACCCAGCATTCGAGCCGGTCGACCACCTTGTGATGGGGAGCGGTCGAGCTCGATAAGAAGCCCGTCGCCGAGAAGGTCTTTTGTCAAAGACGTCATCAGAGCCGGCGAGACGTTGAGGCTGCGGGCGAGATCAGCGCGCGACGCTGGACCGTGTGCGCCAAGGTGAGCGAGCACTGCGGACCGGTTAACATCGGCGCGGGGTGAGGGTCGAAGCGTCATTGATTACCCTTTACTTTAGGACTAAATAAAGATTATGAGTAAGTCAAAAATCTGTCAAGCCACCGCGGTAGTCGATCTGGGATCGGCGCTAAATTCGATGATTCGCGTTTGGGCGCTCGCTCGGGTCGACCGGCTCGCCAGAGAATGGGGCGCGTGCGTAGCCCTCGTCCGCGGACACGGCTCAGGCCCCGACGGGCGGCTCAGCCAGCAGTTCGACCCGGTCGGCGAGGTATACCTCGAGCTCGATCGCCTCGGCATCGCCCGCCGAGGCATTCCAGCGCACGAGGGGTCGATTGCCCGACACAAATAGACGACCGGTCGATGTGCGAAGTGCGGCGGCGTCGAGGTCGATAGGAACCGCATCGAAGTTGACGGTCTCGCCGTGCCCGAAGCGACCTCGCGATGCCGCGGCCCGATACTCCCGACGCGTCTCAGCTGACTGAGACTGATAGGCCGGTCGTCCGGGATCGAGTGCACGAGTGGTCAGCCCGGTCTCATACAGGGCGCCGTCCTCGCCGAGGAGGAAGACCCCGAGGCGCCAGACGCGACCGATGGACCTCAACATGGCCGCTCGCGGAATAAGTAAAACCCTGCGCTCCGGGACGTATTCGGCGATCGCTTCATCGCGAGCGCCAGCGTCTCTCAACCGGGATACGGCGCGATCGAGCAGCGCGCGAATCTCCGCGACGATCCGGTCGTCACCGTCGGCTGGATGCATCCGTCGCTCCGTCAGACCTTCGACAGCGCGCTGCCCTTGTGCATAGCGACGTGGTCGGTCTTGTCGCTCGTCACCTCGTACTGCGGCTCGTCCGGGCTGCAGCGGCGGGTGCGACCCATGAACTCCACATCGCGCGTGTGAATCTTCGTGACCTTGCCGTGCACGTGCCCTACCTCAGAATTCCAGCGCACATGGTCGCCGACCGAGAACGTCGCCATGGTTCACCCTCCCGCGAATCGTCAGATCACCATTGTCGCGTTCCGGCTGATCTTTCACGACCCCCTACGCTGGACAAATGACGGATGCCGCCATGATCGGACTGGTCGCCGAGCCCGATCTGCATGTGATGACGTACAACGTCAGGCGGCGGATGGCCCGGGTCCCGCGTCGCAGCCCCGACCAGTGGGCTCGACGACGGCCACTGGTGAAAAGACTCCTGACACTGGAGGCCCCGGCAATTCTCGGCACCCAGGAGGGCCTGCTCGAGCAGGTCGAGTTCATCTCCCAGGTGCTCGGACCCTCCTACCGGCGGATCGGGCGGGGCAGGAATGCCTCCGGCGACGGCGAGCAATGCGCGATCTTCTACGACAGCACCCGGCTGACCCTGCGGGACTGGCGACAATTGTCACTATCGGACAGCCCACACATCGCCGGGTCCCGCACCTGGGGAAACATGCTGCCGCGAATCGTCGTCATCGCCGACTTCACCGACCAGGCCACCGGTATCCAATTCACCGTCTTCAACACCCATTTCGATCACCTCTCCCGAAAAGCACGCGCGAAATCAGCCGCGATGATCAGCGACCTGGTTGAAGGACTCGGCACCCCCGCGATCGTGACCGGCGACATGAACTCCGGCGTCCGCTCCATTCCCCATCGCAGCCTCACCGCTGGTCCACTCAGCGATGCCTGGATGGTCGCTCGAAATCGACTGACCCCGGCGTGGTCGACGTTTTCGAACTACCGGGCGCCCAAGGAGGGCGGGAAACGCATCGACTGGATCCTCATCACCGACTCGGTGACCGTGGAGTCGATCGGCATCAACGCCGTGAGGTTCAACGGTCGAGCGCCGTCCGACCACGAACCAGTGCAGGCGCGAATTCGGTTGTGATCACTCGTCCGACGGGGCCGGTGAAGCATTCAGCTGACCGATCCGGTAGCCGACGAGTTCCTGCATGGCGAACCCGGTAGCGGTCCGCTTCACGCCGTCGATGCCGAGGATGCGCCCGGCTATCCGATAGAGATCATCGGCATCTCGTGCGACCACGTGGATGAGAAGGTCGGTGACTCCGGTGAGCCCGTGCACCTCGAGCACCTCGGGGATCGCGCCGAGTGCCTCTCCGACTGCCGCGAGCTTGCGCTGCGTCACCTTCGTCACCACATAGGCACGAAGCGGATAGCCGAGGAAAGCCGGGTCGATCCGACGGTCGAATGACCGGAGTGTGCCCTCTTCGGTGTAGCGCGACAGGCGGGCGCGTACCGTATTCCGCGCGAGGCCGGTGCGCTCCGCGATGGCCACGTTTGTCGCATCCGGATCGGCGATCAGGGCGTCGAGGATGAGCGAATCGATCGCGTCGGCTGTGCGTTCCGTGCTCATTGTGCTCACCTCAGGTCGGAGGATGGATGCCGGTGGTGGTCGTTTTGCGCATTTTGATAGCCCTGTCTTGCGCGCGAGAGTCTCACATGGTCGACTCTAGGACAGAAATGCACACCATGCACTACTGACGTCGAAGCCACCACCAGTTGGCCAACGCACCGGCGGTTCCACGAGGACCGTCCCCCTCACTCTCTCGGTGTCGAGCCGACGCCAGCGCACTGCAGCGCATCCGAATTACCTGGGACACCACATGGACACAGTCATCGACGACCGCAACCCACTGGGCACGTCACCGTACGGAGATGCTCGCCTCGATACCCTCGCAATTATCGAGAAGCGGGTCCTCTGGCTCGCCACCTCGATGATCCACCACGCGAACCGGGTCAGGGTCACGCCATCCGGCGTGAAGGTCGGTGGGCACCAGGCCTCGAGCGCATCGATCGCCACCATCATGACGTCGCTGTGGTTCGGCCAGCTGCGTGCAGAGGACCGGGTGTCAGTAAAGCCGCACGCGTCACCCGTTCTGCACAGCATCAACTACCTGCTCGGCGGGCTCGATGAGAAGTTCCTCACGACCCTGCGCGAATTCGGCGGGTTGCAGAGCTACCCGAGCCGCGCAAAGGACCCCGACCAGGTCGACTATTCCACCGGCTCAGTCGGCATCGGCGCAACGGCTCCGATCTGGGGAGCCATCTCGCGCCGGTACACCGAAACCGTCAGCGGTGTGCCGAGTCGTGGCCGCCAGTACTCACTCGTCGGCGACGCCGAGCTCGATGAGGGCGCGATCTGGGAGGCCGTTCTCGACTCCAGTGTTGCGGACCTGGGCGAGATCGTCTGGATCGTCGACCTCAACCGGCAGTCGCTCGACCGCGTCGTGCCGAATATCGCTGCGGGAAAGATCGAGGCGCTGTTCGGGGCTGCGGGCTGGCAGGTCATCACGGTTCGGTTCGGTCGGCTGCTCGAGAAGCTCATGGCTCGACCGGGAGGGGATGCCCTCCGACGCCGCATTCTCGACATGTCCAACCCGGAATTCCAGCGACTCCTGCGTTGCTCGGCGAGCGAACTCCGCACCAGGCTCCCCGGCATCGGCGATGATGCGACCGTCGTGGCGGACCTCGTCTCCGGCATCGATGATGCCACCCTCCTCGCCGCCATCAAGAACCTCGGCGGGCACGACCTCGGTGCCCTCCGCGACGCGTACGCGCAGATTGACGACACCAGGCCGACGGTGATCATCGCCTACACGGTGAAGGGCCACGGGCTTCCCACTGAGGGACACCCGCAGAATCACTCGTCGCTTCTCACCGTGGAGCAGTATCGCGAGCTCGCCGACGGCCTGAATGAGAACCCGGATGCTCCCTGGTCGCGCTTCGATCCCGCGACCGCCGCCGGTCGTCTCTGCACCGACACGGCAGCGACGCTTCGACGGGAAGAAGCCGTCGCGGTCGCACCGCCAACCGTCCCCACCGAGTTCGGGAGGACTCCTTCGGGCACCGCGACGACCCAGGCGGCGCTCGGGCGCGCGCTGCTCGACCTCACCCGTTCTGCACCGGAGGCCGCGCGTCGCGTGGTCACCGTGAGCCCCGATGTGAGTTCGAGCACAAACCTCGCCGGCTGGCTCAACAAGGTCGGCGTCTGGTCGACCGAGGAACGTCAGGACTGGTTCAGCGACGACGCCGAAACGATCATGCACTGGCGGGAGAAGCCGACGGGGCAGCACATCGAACTCGGCATCGCCGAGGTCAACCTCGTCTGCCTGCTCGGTGAACTTGGCGCGACCTGGAGCAGGTGGGGCCAGCCGCTGTTCCCGATCGGTGTGCTTTACGACCCCTTCGTGGAACGGGCCCTCGAACCGTGGTCGTACGGCATCTATGCCGGCGGACAGTCCATCCTCGTCGGCACGCCATCCGGGGTCACCCTCGCCCCAGAGGGTGGAGCGCACCAGTCCATCAAGACGCCGTCGATCGGCCTGGAACAGCCCGGCTGCACCAGCTATGAGCCAGCGTTCGCGATCGATGTCGAATGGACCCTCCTCGCCGCCATGGCCCAGATGGGACGCGAAGGTGGCAAGTCGGCCTACCTCCGGCTGTCGACCAAGCCGGTCAACCAGCAGTTGGCGCACGTCCCGACCGATCCAGCCGCTCGCGAGCGTCGGCGTCGGCAGGTTGTCGCCGGCGGATACGTCCTCCGCTCGGTCGATCACCCGGTCGCAACGATCGTCACGATGGGGGCGATGGTGACGGATGCCCTGGTTGCGGCCGAGCGACTCGAATCGCAGGGTTCCCCCGTCGATGTCGTCTGCGTGACCAGCCCCGGGCTGCTCTTCGAGGCGCTGCAGGGCCGCAACGGGCAGGACTCCGCTCCGAGCTGGATCCTCGATCAGATCCTCCCGCACGACCGTGCCGTTCCCCTTGTCACCGTGCTCGACGGGCATCCGCACACGCTCGCGTTCCTGGCGGGTGTCAATCAGGTGAAGAGTCGCAACCTCGGAGTGAGCCGGTTCGGGCAGGCAGGGGATGTCGAGGACGTCTACCGATTCCACGGAATCGACGTCGACAGCATCGTGCGGGCGACGCTCGACGTCATCGCCTGACCGCTCGCGGCCGCTCAGCAGTCAGCAGTTACGCTGAAGAGATGATCCGGACGTTCCTGCGGGCCCCCCGTGGAGCCGGCGAGCTGGTGGCGGATGCCTGTCGGCTGCTCGGTGTGCTCAGTCTCGTCGCTGTCCTGATCGGCTGGCCCCTCGTCGACGTCGCGGTTTTCGCCCTCGCGCTCCTCGGTCTGCTCGTCCCGCGCTTTCTCGGGATTCGGCCCGGACTGGACATCCCTTTCTGCCTCGCCGTCCTCGCTGCGGCCTGGAGCGCGGTACTCGACCTCTACAACGCCATCGCGTACCTGGACTTCGCCGTGCACCTTGTGTTCAACGGGCTGATGGCCGCCGTGCTCTACGTCCTCGCGGTGCGGGTCGGTGTCCTCCCCGATCCGGCGGAAACATCCGTCACCCGCGGTGCGATCGTGGCCCTGACCCTGGCGTTCGGCCTGTCGGCCGGCGTCTTCTGGGAACTGGGCGAGTGGGCCGGACACACGTACATCGATGACGCCATCTTCGTGGGGTATGCAGACACGATCGGTGACCTCGTCGCCGGGGGTCTCGGATCGATCGGGGCGGGCCTGTTCGGTCGCTCCCTCGTTGATGAGAGCCGGTACATCCCGGCCCCGGTGTTACAGGCTGCCCACAAGTAGACCGCCCAGGAGGAGACCGCCCGCGCTGGCCAGCACAGCGGCAACGAGCATCCCCACACTGCTGGCGATGGCGACGCCCGCGCGTCGCTCATGGATGAGCCGGACCGACTCGACGCTGGCCGCACTGAACGTCGTGAAACCTCCGAGGAACCCGCTCCCCAGAATCAGCTGTGCTTCCGGCGCGAGTGTCGTCGCGAGGGCCAGCCCGGTGACGAGGCCGAGCAGGAACGAGCCGGTGATGTTGATGGCGAATGTTCCGAGCGGATACGACGACGTCACCCGCGAACGGATCGCTCCGTCGAGAACGAAACGGGCTCCCGCGCCGAGCCCCCCGGCGAGCGCGAGGCCGATGAACACCAGCGGCGTCATGCGACTGCCCCGCGGTCGGACCGACGGCGATGGGCGAACGCCGCGACGAGAATGCCCGCCCAGGCCGCGACAAGGCCGAGAACGAGGGTGCCGACGGCGTAGAGAATTCCAGTACCCACCTCGCCGGAACGAACCAGCAGGTCCGTTCCGGTCGCCAGCGCGCTATAGGTCGTGAAGCCGCCGAGGAATCCGGTGCCGGCGAACAGGCGCACGTTGCGCCGCCTGCCCGAGTCGGCATCCCCGTGCACCAGACCTTCGAGCAGGAGTCCGAGCGCAAACGAGCCGACCACATTGATGAGAAAAATTGCCAGGGGAAAGGATCCGACGGGGGCGATCCACAAGCCCAGGGCCTCCCTGGACGCGGTGCCGAGCGTTCCTCCGAGGATGACGAGCAGGATGAGTGGCGGCCGCAGGTGCGGCGCGGTCACTCGCCACCCTCCCAGGGCAGCCGAGTCCCCGGCCTGGCTGTCGGATGCGGCACGATGATGACCGGACGATGTTGCCGGTGCGCGAGGTGAGCGGCCACCGAACCGGTGAAGAACTCCTGCAGCGTGCCACGGAATCCGGGCGAGCGGACCCCGACGACGATCATCACGGCATCCACCCGGTCTGCGAGGGCGATCAGTTCATGGCTCGGATCGCCGACGAGCGGCCGGACACTCCAGCGCACACCGAGCGGGTCGAGGACCGCCCCGATCTGATCGCGGAGGGCCTCATCGAATTTCTCCACGCGGAGGTCCTGGATCTCCGGGTCGATCGGCATCGACGTGAATCGACCGTCGGAGAACCGCTCGACGAGGTAGCGACTCGGGTCGACGGAGGCACAGACGAGCATGGCGTCGAATTTCCGGGCGAACTCAGCGGCCTGCTCGAGCACGGAGGCCGGCTGGCTCTTCACCACTCCGACAATGATGACGCTTGGGTCTGGCATGAATTCCCCCTCTCCGCGGGGAACCCTCCGCCTCACCGCATTTCCGCGATGACAGCAGTGTTTCAGAATTATGGAATCTGTGGAAGCCGCTCTGCGTTACATCCGGCATGGCAACCATCGATCTGACTTCAACCACCTTCAATTCCGCTATCGAGGACAACGACATTCTCTTCGTGGACTTCTGGGCAGCCTGGTGCGGCCCGTGTCGCTCGTTTGCACCGACGTTTACCAAGGCCTCCGAATCCCACCCGGACATCGTCTTCGGGAAGGTCGACACTGAGGCCGAGCAGGAGCTCTCCGGAGCTGCCGGCATTACGTCGATCCCGACCCTCATGGCTTTCCGCGACCAGATCCTCGTCTTCTCGCAGCCGGGTGCCATGAGCCCGCCGCAGCTCGACCAGGTGATCACCGCGGTCAAGGGACTCGACATGGACGAGGTCCGTAAGTCGATCGCGGAGGCTTCCGCCGAGAAGGTCGACAGCCACGAAAGCTAGCTAGCTGCAGCAGGCCGATACGACCTCTTCCGGGGATGCGGGGTTTGTCGGCGACGCTGAGCAGACCCCGGTCTCCGGCAGGACCAGCTGCACCTGTCGAGCGGCACCGTGATTGCCGGCGAGCTCGTCGGCGATCGAGCGAACCTGTTCGTATCCGGTGAGCAGCAGGAAGGTCGGGGCGCGCCCGTAGCTCTTCATGCCGGCGATGAAGAAGTTCGGCTCCGGATGCGCGAGCTCGGTGACCCCGTGGGGATACACCGTTCCGCAGCTGTGCAGGTTGGGGTCGATGAGGGGCGCGAGAGCGGTCGGCGCTTCGACGATCTCGTCGAGTGAGAGTCGGATCTCGCGCAGCATCTCCAGATTCGGCCGGAAGCCCGTCGCGTTGACGACGCGGTCGGCCACTATCGTGAACGACTCGCCATTTTTGCGGCCGACAAGGGCCACCTGTCCGTCGTCGGTGCGCCGCACATCGTCTATTTCGAAATGGTCGATGAGGGCAACGCGTCCGTTGCGGACGAGGTCGTGAACCGAGCTGCCGAGCTTGCCGCGGGCCTCGAGTTCGTCGTCGTTCGATCCGTAGGCTCGCACGGGGCTGGCACCGCGGATCGCCCAGGTGACCGTGGTTCCTGGTTCGTCCCGCGCCAACGCCACCAGCTTGAGCAGGGTGTTCGCTGCCGAGTGACCGGCTCCGACGACGACCGTGTGCCGGCCGGCGAACGTTGCGCGCTCGCTTCCGAGTACATCGGGGAGCGCCTGCACGAGATCGTCGCGCACGGCGTCGGCATCAGTCGGGGCGAGCCCGCTCGCGAGCAGGCCATTGGGTGTGCTGTATGTGCCTGAGGTGTCGATGACGGCGCGCGCCAGGTGGTCGGTGGCCACACCGGCGCTGATGGTCCTGAGCACAAATGGCGTCGTGCTGCGGTGGGTGGATCGCGTTCGATCCATCCCCTGGCGGGACACTGCGGACACCGTGCTGTTGTAGCGGATGCGAGGTGCGAGTTGCGGGGTCGCGGCCAGTGGAAGGAGGTAGTCACTGACGAGATCGCGACCGTATGGCAGTGCCCTCGCTTCGGGCGATTGCCAGTCCGTCCTGTCGAGGAGCCGGACGGCCGCGTCATCGACGAGGTATTTCCACGGCGAGAACAGCCGGGTGTGACCCCACGATTCGACGGATGTGCCGGCGGTTGCGCCCGCTTCGAAGACGACGACGTCGACACCTCGTTCGAGAAGTTGGGCCGCGGCCGCGAGTCCGACCGGACCGGCCCCGATGATGGCTACCGGAAGTCCGTCGAGCGAGCGCGTCGACGGAGCGGTCAGGGTCGGCAGTTCCGCGATGCTCATCGCTGAGGCTCGCCTTCGGAGGTGGCGGGAAGGATCTCGGACAGCAACTGCTCGACGCGCGCCTTGATGTCGTCCCGGATCGGTCGGACGGCGTCGATGCCCTGGCCTGCGGGATCGTCGAGCTCCCAGTCCTCGTAGCGTTTGCCGGGGAAGATGGGGCAGGTGTCTCCACAGCCCATCGTGATGACGACATCCGAGTCACGGACGGCGTCTGTCGTGAGGATCTTGGGCACGTTGTTCGCGATGTCGATACCGGCCTCAGCCATGGCCTGGACGGCGACCGGATTGATCTGGTCCTTGGGCGCTGACCCCGCGGACAGCACCTCGACCTGCCCACCGGACAGCGCGGTCAGGAACCCGGCGGCCATCTGGGAGCGTCCAGCGTTGTGCACGCAGACGAACAGTACCGACGGTTTTTCGCTCATCGTGGCATCCCGTTTCTCGCCGTATCGATCGCTGCACGGTATCGCGGCACCTGTTATATCGACGGCTGTCGATGTATAGTGTGACTCACAATATCGATGCTTGTCAATCTATGGGGGTCCGGATGTCGCTGACCGAGGTGGAGCCGATTGCGGATGTTTCGGCGTGCTGTTCTCCGATCAGTCGAGAGCCGATGGGGGCCGAGAACGCGGAGAAGCTTGCCCGCTCGCTCAAGGCGCTGGCTGACCCGGCGCGGTTGCGGCTGCTGTCGATCGTCGCGTCACACGCCGATGCGGAAGCATGCGTGTGCGACCTCACCGAGCCGCTCGGCCTGAGCCAGCCAACCGTGTCGCACCACCTGAAAGTCCTCGTGGACGCGGGCTACCTGCACCGCGAAAAGAGGGGGACGTGGGCGTACTACAGCCTTGTTCCTGCGGCGATGGAGTCGGTCTCCGAGTTGATTGGCGGGTTGTAAGTTCGGGTTCTTGGGTGCGGGCGGGAGGGATGAGAATTTTCTCCTCAGCTCAAACAATGAGGCGTGAGGCCAGGGGCGCCGAGTAGGAGGGTGTTCGAGTTCTCACGTGCGGGCGGGAGGGATGAGAATTTTCTCCTCAGCTCAAACAATGAGGTGTGAGGCCAGGGGCGCCGAGTGGTGCGGATTGTGAGGTTGGGCTGCTGCCCCTGGCCTCACACCTCATAACTCGACACCCCGAAAACACTCATCCCTCCCTCGAGCAAACGCTGCATGTGACTCAGAACGGTGGGTCGTCTACGCCCGGGAGATCCTGCTGCGGGGAAAGCTTTGGCGGGGGCAGCGCCTTCGGCGGCTGCGGGGGAGTTGGATCGCGGGGTGGGTTTCGTAGGTGTGGCCTCCCGGGGTGGTCCATTCCAGGGTTCCGTGCCCGCGTTGTTGCAGGTGCCAGGTGGTGTGGTGCTTCATCCGATGGTGCTTCGGACACAGGTGCGCGAGGTTCTCGCACTGGGTTGCCCCACCGAACGCGAACGCTGTGGTGTGGTCCAGGTCGCAGTACCGGGCAGCCCGGTTACAGCCGGCGAACCGGCAGGTTCCGTCGACGTATTGCAGGTAGCGTCTCATCGCCCTGGTCGGCCGATACGTTCTCGAGTCCACCGCGACCGGGGCACCGGTCTTCGGATCAGTCAACATCCGAAACCACATCGACGCCTGCCCTGCCAACACCCGCGCCGTCTTCGGATCGATCGGACCGTACCCCTCCAACGTCGCCGGCTCCTCACCCCACCCGAGTAACGTCAACGCCGGCACCGTGACCGTCACCGTCGGACGAACCCGACCCAACCCCGACCCCTCCCCAATCAACTCCGTGCGCTGGTGGCTGAACCGTGCTGTCCCGCTGCCGTTCCGTGGTGAGGTCTCCGGAGAGGGCTGCGGTGAGGGCGTCGGTGCAGACATCCGCGGTGATCTGGGGCAACGTGCGGGAATCACCCCGAGCCTGCAACCGGGCAGCCTGGTCCCGCACCGCGGTGAACACCGTCAACGCTTCCGACGCCGTCGTGAACAACCCCAGCCACGCCATCCCATCCGGCGCCGGCTGGAACTCCACCCGCCGATCCTTCACCGACTTCGCCACCCGCACGGTGATCGACTCCGGATCCACCCGCTCCCTGACCACCCGCACCCGCGCCGCGAACTTCGACACCGTCACCGTTCCCGCGAACGGAACCACCTGCTCCTCCACCACCCCCGCCAGCTCCGGGCTGAGAGTGTTGGTCTGATCCACCAGCACCCGCGCATGCCGATACGACAACTCCCCCGCCCGCAACGCCGCCATCGTCACCGGCAACCGGTGCATCAACGCATCCGCATCAGCAACCATCCCGAACACCGTCGACTCCGGCATCCGCAACGCACACGCCAACTCCGCCACCACCGACCGCCGCACCATCTCCCGCCGCTGCGTCACCGACAACGTCGACCCGACCGTCACCAACCCCCGCTCGGTCTCCTCCGCCACCCGCACCGCATCATCGATCACCTCCAACTGCCACGCCAGCAACCGCGCCAGATTCCGTTGCACCTTCGCAACCTCATCCACCAACGCACTACACGCCTCAGCCCGACGCCCACTCAACGGCGGCTCCACCAGACCATCAACGGTCATGTCGTCCGCCTCAGCCAGCGGGTATCGGAGTTCTTCCATACGTTCATTGTCCCGCGCACCACCGACATTGGCCCGCGCATCCGCCGCCACGAAAGGGCTGGCTGTGGATGGTTTCCACAACCGGCGTGCCTGTGGAGGGACCGCGGTCCACGACAAGGATCTCGACAAGCTCGATCACCGCTCGACAGGCTCGATCACCGGCGGGAGGTGACGGCGGCGGGATCTCGACAAGCTCGATCACCGGCGGGAGGTGACGGCGGGCCGGATCTCGACAGGCTCGATCACCGTAGGGGTCCCGATCAGCGTTGGGGGCGGGATCTCGACAGGCTCGATCACCGCTCGACAGGCTCGATCACCGCTCGACAGGCTCGATCACCGTTGGGGGGCGATCAGCGTTCGCGGGGCGGGATCTCGACAAGCTCGATCACCGTAGGGGGGGCCATCAGCGTTCGCGGGGCGGGATCTCGACAAGCTCGATCAGCGGAGGGGCTCGATCACCGGAGGGAGGTGACGGCGGGGCGGGATCTCGACAAGCTCGATCAGCGGGAAGGGGCCGATCAGCGGAGGGGGGCGCTCACCGTTGAGGGAGCCGAGAGGAGGCGACCTGCGATACTTCTCGGATGAAGATCTCCACGATTCCTCAGACCGATCTCGAAACCTCCAACGTCATCCTCGGATTGATGCGCATCTCCGAATTCTCGAACGCAGAAGTTCGCGATCTCGTCTCTGCTGCCAGGGACGCCGGCATCAACTTCTTCGACCACGCCGACATTTACGGCGACACCCGCCACGAGTGCGAACGCCGCTTCGGCGACGCTGTCTCCTTCTCGCCAGCGGAACGCGAGTCCGTTGTCGTCCAGTCGAAGGTGGGCATTCGGGACGGGTTCTTCGACTTCTCCCGCGAACACATCCTTGCCACCGTGGACGAGTCCCTCGCCGCGCTCCAACTCGATTACCTCGACGCCCTTTTGCTTCACCGGCCGGACACGCTCGTCGAACCCGAAGAAGTCGCGGCGGCATTCGACGAACTCCACGCCGCCGGCAAGGTGCGGCACTTCGGCGTCTCGAACCACACGCCCGGCCAGACCGAACTGCTCAAGAAGTACGTCAACCAGCCACTCGCGATCAACCAGATTCAGCTGAGCGTCACCCACGCCCCGATCATCGCCCAGGGCACCGCGGCGAACATGGCCGGCCTCGACCAGTCGATCAGCCGCGACCTCGGCATTCTGGACTACAGCCGCCTCAACGACATCACCCTCCAGGCCTGGTCGCCGTTCCAGAAGGGCTTCTTCGACGGAGTCTTCCTTGGCGATCGACGGAACTACCCCGAGTTGAACGAGGTCATCGACGACCTGGCGAGCGCCTACGGGGTTCCGGCTCCCGCCATTGCTGTCGCCTGGATCACTCGGCACCCCGCCAACATCCAGGTCGTTCTCGGAACCACGAAGATCGACCGGGTTCAGGAATCCGCGCTGGGGTCTGACCTGCCGCTCACCCGCGAGGAGTGGTACCGCCTGTACACCGCGGCAGGGCACATCCTGCCGTAGCGTCATCGGGGTTCGCCAGCACACTCGGATTCCTGGCGACCATTGCCACGGCAGCACCAGACCACGAGAATCGGATGTGTCGCCTTCAGCCGGTCCGACCGGCCAGGCGAGGCCGACGGAGGCTTCACGTCTCCGTCTGACAGAGGGAGAACCGATGAGCACGACCACAACAGCGGACACGTCATCGCCCGAAGCCCACGTCGCAGACAGTCATGACCTGATCCGCGTGCAGGGCGCACGGGTAAACAACCTCAAGGACATCAGCCTCGTCATCCCGAAGCGCCGCCTGACGGTCTTCACCGGCGTCTCGGGATCCGGCAAGAGCTCGCTGGTTTTTGGCACCATCGCGGCCGAGTCGCAGCGGATGATCAACGAGACCTACAGTTCCTTCCTGCAGAACTTCATGCCGTCGCAGACCCGACCGGACGTCGACGTGCTCGAAGGGCTGACGACAGCAATCATCGTCGACCAGGAACGGATGGGAGCGAACTCCCGCTCGACCGTGGGGACCGCCACCGACGTCAACGCGATGCTGCGGATCGTCTTCAGCCGACTCGGCCAGCCACACGTCGGCTCGCCCCAGGCATTCTCGTTCAACGTGGCTTCGATCAGCGGGGCGGGAGCCGTCACCCTCGAGCGCGGCGGTAAGACCGTGAAGGAGCGGCGGAGCTTCGAGATCACGGGCGGGCAATGCCCACGCTGTGAGGGCATGGGAACAGTGAACGACATTGACCTGACCCAGCTCTACGACGATTCGAAGTCGCTGGCCGACGGCGCGATGACCATTCCCGGCTACACGGCAGACGGTTGGGGTGTGAAGATCTTCACCGGATCAGGGTTCCTCGACCCGCAGAAACCGATCCGCGACTACTCGCCGAAGGAGCTCGACGACTTCCTGTACCGGGAGCCGATCAAGGTCAAGGTCGGCGAGATCAACATGACCTACGAGGGCCTGGTCCCCAAGGTTCAGAAATCCTTCCTCTCCAAGGACCGCGAGGCCATGCAGCCTCATATCCGGGCCTTCGTCGATCGCGCGGTCACCTTCACGACCTGCCCGGACTGCGGAGGCACCCGGCTCAACGAGGGAGCGCGGTCGTCCAAAGTCGGCGGCATCAACATTGCCGAGGCCTGCGCGATGCAGATCAGCGACCTGGCCGCGTGGGTGCGGGGCCTCGACGAGCCGTCGGTCGCACCGCTTCTCGTCGCACTGCGGGAGTCCCTCGGTTCGTTCGTCGACATCGGACTGGGATATCTCTCGCTCGACCGCCCGGCCGGTACCCTGTCGGGCGGAGAAGCCCAGCGCACCAAGATGATTCGTCACCTCGGATCCTCGCTGACCGACGTGACCTACGTCTTCGACGAGCCCACCATCGGGTTGCACCCCCACGACATCGAGCGCATGAACACCCTGCTGCTGCAGCTGCGAGACAAAGGGAACACCGTGCTCGTCGTCGAGCACAAGCCCGAGATGATCGCCATCGCCGACCACGTCGTCGACCTCGGACCGGGCGCGGGTACCTCCGGCGGCAGCATCACCTTCGAGGGCACGCTCGACGAACTGCAGGAGAGCGACACACTCACCGGTCGCCACCTCCACGACCGGGTCGCGCTCAAGAAAGCGGTACGCAAACCGACCGGCTCACTAGAGATCCGCGGACGCAACGAAACACAACCTGCAGGACGTCGACGTCGACATCCCCCTCGGTGTTCTCGTCGTCATCACCGGTGTGGCCGGATCGGGCAAGAGCTCGCTCGTGCACGGATCGCTGCCCGCCGATGCCGGTGTGGTGTCGATCGACCAGGGCGCGATCCGCGGGTCCCGGCGGAGCAACCCGGCGACCTACACCGGCATGCTCGAACCGATCCGCAAAGCGTTCGCCAAGGCCAATGGCGTGAAGCCCGCACTGTTCAGCTCGAACTCCGAGGGTGCCTGCCCGGTCTGCAACGGTGCCGGTGTCATCTATACCGAGCTGGGTGTGATGGCCACGGTCGAATCCCCATGCGAGGTGTGCGAGGGCAAGCGGTTCCAGGCAGAAGTTCTCGAGTACAAGCTCGGCGGCCGCGACATCAGCGAGGTGCTCGCGATGTCCGTGACCGAGGCGGAGGAGTTTTTCGGAGCTGGGGAGGCGCGCACACCGGCGGCGCATGTCGTCCTCGACCGTCTGGCAGACGTCGGTCTCGGCTACCTCAGTCTCGGACAGCCGCTCACGACCCTCTCCGGTGGTGAACGCCAGCGATTGAAGCTGGCTACCCAGATGGGTGAGAAGGGTGGCATCTACATCCTCGATGAGCCGACGACGGGCCTGCACCTCGCCGATGTTGAGAACCTGCTCGGTCTGCTCGACCGCCTCGTGGACTCAGGCAAGTCGGTCATCGTCGTGGAACACCACCAGGCGGTCATGGCACACGCCGACTGGATCATCGACCTCGGCCCCGGGGCCGGTCACGACGGCGGGCTGGTCATCTTCGAAGGCTCGCCAGCGGATCTCGTCGCCGGTCGGTCCACTCTCACCGGCAAACACCTCGCGGCATACATCGGCGGGTGAGGATCAGAAAGGAGCAGGCAATGGCTGAAGCACAGGCCGGCAAAGACGGCAAGACCTACGACGGGTTTTCCGACGACGAACGCGCGGCGATGAAGGAACGCGCGCAGGAGCTCAAGGCGGAGGCGCGCCAGGGCGCGCGTGACGCGAAGGCTCGGGAGAAGGGCGAAAGCGATGTGCTTGCCAAGATCGCCGAAATGCCCGACGAGGACCGCGCCATCGCGGAACGGGTACACGCCCTGGTTGCGGCGAATGCGCCGGAGCTGATGCCGAAGACCTGGTACGGGATGCCCGCCTACGCCCTGGACGGCAAAATCGTCTGCTTCTTCCAGCCCGCACAGAAGTTCGACACCCGGTACTCGACGTTCGCGTTCAATGACGCAGCGAATCTGGACGAGGGAACCATGTGGCCGACCGCGTTCGCCCTGACGGAGCTGACAGCGGCCGACGAGAAGGCGATCGCCACGCTCGTGAAGAAGGCCGTGAGCTAACGGTCCGGCCGGTCTCTCATGACTAAACTGAACTCCGGTGCGCCGGGAGGTCTGGCCGGCGTTCGATCAACCGGTCGTTCAGGTAGGTGAAATCGTTCAGCGCGGAGGGTAGACAGTCATGGCGGTCTCTCCCAGCAGCCCGAACGTGACCGGCTGGCTTCGACGCAACCCCAGACAACTCATCGATTCTGTGGCGAGAAGCTCACCCGCGCGCCTCGCTCTCGTGGTCTTCGCGTTCGTCGCACTCTTCTTCACCCTGCTGCTGAGCCTTCCGATCGCCGCTGCTGACGGTCGCGCCACACCGCTTCACGACTCCCTGTTCACCGCGTTCTCCGCCGTGACCGTCACGGGTCTGGTCACCGTGAACACCGCCGAACACTGGTCCTTCTTCGGCCAGGTCGTCATCCTTCTCGCCATCCAGATCGGCGGGCTCGGCATCGTCACGATGGCTTCCCTGCTGGCCAGGGCGGTGACGCGCCAGCTTGGCGTGCGCAGCAAACTGTTGGCCCAGCAGGGAATCAGCACCGGCAAGCTGGGCGAGGTCGGAAGCCTGCTGAGGACCGTCCTCCTGACGACGCTCGCGATCGAACTCGCACTCGCCATTCTTCTGGTGCCGAGTTTCATCATCGCTGACAAGTCGTGGACGACAGGGCTTTGGCACGGAATCTTCTACTCCATTTCCTCCTTCAACAACGCGGGCTTTGTATCCCACGTGGACGGGTTGGCCGGCTTCGACGATAACCTCTGGATCCTCGTGCCGATCATGCTGGGGGTGTTCATCGGAAGTCTCGGGTTCCCGGTGTTCATGGTGTTGATGGCGACCCAGTTCGAGTTCCGCAAGTGGACCATCCACACCAAACTGACCCTGGTCGTCACCACGATGCTGCTGTTCATCGGAACCATCATCTGGGCCGTCTTCGAGTGGTCCAACACGGCGACGATCGGCGACATGGATGTCGGCGAGAAGATCTTCCATGCGCTCTTTGCCTCCACGATGATGCGCTCGGGCGGCTTTAGCATCGTGGACACCAGCGCCACGAGCCCGGTGACACTGCTCGCAACGGATGCCCTGATGTTCGCCGGCGGCGGCTCTGCATCGACCGCGGGCGGCATCAAGGTCACCACCATCGCTGTGCTCTTCCTGGCTATCCTGGCCGAGGCCCGGGGTGACTCCGACGTCCGCGTCTTCGGGCGCACCATCACCGAGGGTGCTCTCCGGGTCGCGATCAGTGTTTTGTTCCTCGCGGCCACCCTGATCCTGGTCGCGACGGGACTCCTCATGGCCGTCAGCCGGGAACCCCTCGATCGAATCCTCTTCGAGGTGATCTCAGCGTTCGCCACCTGCGGTCTCAGCGTCGGCCTCAGCGAAGAACTCCCGCCCTCCGGAAAGTACGTGCTGTCCGCCCTGATGTTCGCGGGCAGGGTCGGACCGATCAGCCTCGCGGCCGCGCTCTCCATCCGTCAACGGCGCCAGTTGTACCGCTTCCCGAACGAAAGCCCCATCATCGGATAGGCGGAGCAGGTCTAGGATTTCTCCCGTGAGAATCCTCATTCTGACCGGCGGATCACGAGGCGACGTCGAGCCATTCGCCGCCCTCGCCAGGGCAGCCGTCCACCGCGGTCATACGGTGCGGCTGGGGGTTCCAGACAATTCGGGCACAGACCTCAGCGGGATCGATGTGGAAAGCCTCCGGATCGATTTCGCCGCGCTCATCCCGTCGAACGATCCGTCGCCCCTGCGCGCAGCACGTGCCTTGCGGACGACCATCCGTCCGGCGATGAAGCGGTTCCTCGCAGCAGCGGTGAGGGTCGCTCTCGCCTTCCATCCTGACCTGATCGTCTATCACCCGAAAGTCCTCTCCGCACCCCTCGTTGCGGATGCCCTCGGGGTACCGCACGTGCTCGTCGAGATGGTGCCGTCCATGACGCCCACTCGAGCATTCCCGGCGCCCGGCGTCGCGAGTGTGAGCCTCGGGCCCCTGAACCCGGCGACCTACGCCGTGGTCCGGAGCGCAGCGGCGATGTTCAGCGGAGAGGTCGCCGCCGTCAGGACTCTGCTGCCTCGCCCGTCGAGAAGTCGAGCGACGCCGCCAGCTGCGACCCTCATTCCGATCAGCCCCGAGCTTCTGCCCCGGCCCTCGGACTGGCCCGCATCGGTGCATTTGACCGGCGCCTGGCATCAGGAGATGTCCGGCCAGCAACTCGCCCCTGCCGTCGAGCAGTTCCTGGATCAGGGTCCATTCGTCTATGCGGGATTCGGGTCCATGGTCGCGGGGGATCCGGCCGCGCGAGCCGCCATCATTATCGACGCCGCCAGGAAGCGGGAGCTTCGCGTGCTTGCGGTCGAAGGATGGGGCGGACTTCGGGTGCCGGATTCGCATCACGGTGACGACGTGCTCGCGGTGGCGACAGTGCCACACGGCCCTGTGCTCCCACGGGCGACGGTGGCCATCCACCACGGAGGCGCAGGGACGGTTCATGCCGTCGCCGGCTCAGGCGTCCCATCGATCGTCGTGCCCTTCCTCGCGGACCAACCGTTTTGGGGCCGGAGGTTGTTTGAGCTGGGCCTGGCTCCGCGACCGATCCCGCAGAAGAAACTGACTCCCTCCCGGATGGACGGTGCGCTGACGGCCAGCGTGACCTGTCGCGACGAGGCGGAACGGATCGGGGATCGCATCCGATCAGAAGAAGGCGGCACGAAACGTGCGCTCCTCATCCTCGAATCATTGCTCCGGTAGCGCCGAAGCGGCGGCGCTGGCGCTACGCTATCCAACACTGGGCCATGTCCCGTTCGGAGCGAAAGGTCCATCGTGCGATTCGTTGCCACAGCCATCCGAATAGCCGTGCTGGCGGTTACGGTCTGGGCGCTGTTGTCCCGCACAAGTTGCTTCTACATCTACGGCACGTGCGTAGCCATCAACGTGATGAGCTACTTCACGATCCAGAGCCACATCATCATGGTCATCGCGTTGGCTCTCGTCGTCGTCGTCGGAATGGGTGGGCGACCCGAACCCCAGTGGCTCACCGTTCTCCGCCTCCTCGCTACGACCTACGTCGTCGTGTCAGGCGGAGTGTTCGCCCTGTTGATTCTCGACGATGCCCTGGCTCCGTTCCTGTTGCAGGCACCGTTGTCGTCCCAACTTCTTCACTTCGTCCTGCCCGTGTACGCGGTGGCCGATTTCGCGTTCGGCACGCGCCGGCCCCCGCCCTGGAAGGCGGCCTGGCTGGCGCTGGCATTCCCGATCACGTGGGCCGGCTACACGCTCGTCCGGGGGAGTTCGGCGCGATGGTATCCCTACTTCTTCCTGGATCCGGAGGCGGCAGGCGGATACGGAATGATCAGCGTCTATGCTCTCGGCCTCGCCACCGTGATCGTCACACTGGCGAGCATCCTCATCGCCACCACGAAGATCCGGCCCTCACGAGCACCCGGCTGAGCCGGGACCCGTCGGGCCGGAGTCTGCTGGTGCGGCTCAGTGGCCTCCGCCGAGGTTCCCGGCGAGCCTGGTGTGCATGGCAGTGCTGGCGTCGTTCATTCCGTCGATGACAACGCGCTTTCCGAGGCGTTCGTACTTCGTGGTGATCGCGTCGAGTGCCGCGACCGTCGAGGCATCCCAGATGTGTGAGCCGGACATGTCGATGACGACGCGGTCGGGGTCGTCCGCGTATTCGAACTGGGTGGTGAGGTCGTTGCTCGAGGCGAAGAACAGCTCGCCGGCCACCGTGTAATAGGCGGTGGGGACAGCCTCGTCGAGGCGGACAGCGCGCTCAACGGTGGCGAAGTGTGCGACCCGACGGGCGAACATGACCATTGCTGCGATGACGCCGATGATGACGCCGATGGCGAGGTTGTGGGTGACGACCACGATGGCCACGGTGACGACCATGACCAGGGTCTCGCTCTTCGGCATCCGCTTGAGGGTCGACGGACGGATGCTGTGCCAGTCGAACGTCGCGACCGACACCATGATCATGACGGCGACGAGCGCGGCCATCGGGATGATCGCGACGACGTCACCGAGAACCACGACGAGGATCAGGAGGAAGACGCCCGCGAGGAACGTGGAGATCCTGGTGCGGGCACCGGAGGCCTTGACGTTGATCATGGTCTGGCCGATCATCGCGCAGCCACCCATCCCACCGAAGAGGCCGGACAGCACGTTCGCTGTGCCCTGGCCGAGAGCTTCCCGGGTCTTGCGGGAGTGGGTGTCGGTGATGTCGTCGACGAGCTTCGCGGTCATCAGGGACTCGAGCAGTCCGACGAGGGCCATCGCGAGGGAGAACGGAGCAATGATCGTGAAGGTCTCCCAGGTGAGGGGAACGTTCGGGATGAAAAGCTCAGGCAGACTGCGCGGCAGTTCGCCTTCGTCACCGACAGTGGGCACGTTCAGAGCGGTGACGACTGTCGCGACGGTGATCAGGATGATGGCGACGAGGGGAGCCGGTACGACCTTCGTCAGCCGAGGCATCCCGACCATGATGAGGATTCCGACCGCGACCAGCGGGTAGACCAGCCACGGCACGCCGATGAGGTGCGGCAACTGAGCGATGAAGATGAGGATGGCGAGCGAATTGACGAAGCCGACCATCACGCTGCGGGGAATGAATCGCATCAGCTTGGCGACGCCGAGCACTCCGAGGACGAGCTGGAAGACGCCCGCCAGAATGACCGTCGCGATGAAGTAATCCATCCCGTACTCTCGCGCCACCGGGGCGATAACGAGCGCGACGGCGCCAGTTGCTGCCGTGATCATGGCTGGACGCCCACCGAGGAAGGCGATCGACACAGCCATTACGAAGGATGAGAACAGTCCGACCCGCGGGTCGACACCGGCGATGATCGAGAATGAGATCGCCTCGGGGATGAGCGCCATCGCCACGACGAGCCCGGCGAGCACTTCGCGCGTCAGGATCTTCGGCGAACGCAGGGCGGTGAGAACGGACGGATCGGGCTTGTACCGGTCGACGGCAGCCGTGGTTTTGGGGGCAATGGCCATTGTGCGCTCCTTGTGGAGTCGAGGTTCTCTGCTCAGAACCGGATGGGAAATGCTGTGTCTCCGGCGCCGCACTGCGCACGCCACCATCCGGCACGGCGAGCGCCAGGGATGTAGTGGGGAAAAGGGATCGGCCGATGGCCGCAGTCAGCACTCTACCCTAACGTGAGGGTAGAGTGCACTTCGGAGAGGAACCCCCACACACGATGAACACCACCGCAGAGACGATGCAGATCGGCGAACTCGCCGAGAAGACGGGACTCTCGCTCCGCACGATCCGGCACTACGACGAGGTCGGATTGTTGAAGCCATCCACCCGCTCCGAAGGGGGCTTCCGGCTTTACGCCGCCGACGATCTCGCCCGGCTCATGCTCATCCGACGGATGAAGCCCCTGGGTTTCTCGCTCGATGACATGAATGAGCTCCTCAACGTTGTGCACGCCGTTCAGTCCGGTGTCCCCGGGTCAGACAACGATGCCGTGCGCGCGTCTCTCAACGAATTCATCAGCGATGCCGAAGCCCGTCGCCAAGAACTCCGCGATCAGCTCGTGATGGCGGATGAGTTCCTGGAGCTGCTCAAGGAGCAGTGAGCCGTATCCCGCTCCTGAAACGCGGCCACCCGGAGCGGTTCCTCAGACTCGGGCGGAGGCCGAGTCGCGCAGGTCGACAAGCTGCTGGGTGTGGACGGGCACGTGGTTTTCTGCGAGCCCGTCGATGAGCGCAGCGAGGGACATCGGCTCGTCCACGACAAGCTCGTCGTTGGACACCAGAAGGGTCGGGATGAGAACTGCGGAGTCACGGTCGCCCAGTTGTTCGGCGATATCGCAGAGAATTGCTGCCTGGCGCTGAACGTGCTCGATCAGGTCGGACCGGCCGGCGTGTTCGGCAACGATGCGGTCCAGGTTCCAGACGTCGAGCGCGATGCGATTGTCGAAACTGGGACGGGAGCCCGCCACGACTCCCAGAGCGACAGCCGCGATTGCCGCATCAACGCTGAGGACGTGCGCCAGGATCTGGTCTGCGTTCCACCCGCCGTCGCGAGCAGCGCCGAGATCGGGCAACCCTGCCGCATCCGCGAAGGTGTCATATGCACGACGCAATGCCGTCGTATCCATGAAGTACTCCTCTACGTGGTGTCGTGTTAGTCGGTGTCCTGCTGCGACGGGTCGCCGTCTCGTCGGCGCTGGATTGCTTCAGCGAGCCGGGTGATTCGATGTATCCGTCCGTCCCAGGCTGCCCCAACCGTCGTGAGCTGGGCTATCGCGCGACGGAATTGCGCATCATCCAGCCGGTAGCGCGTCTCCCGTCCGACGGGCTCGACCTGGACCAGGCCCACACGGTGAAGGACAGCCAGGTGCTTCGAGACGGCCTGGCGCGTGACGGGCAACTGACTGCTGAGGCTGGTGGCAGTCCCCTCCCCGGTCTCAGCGAGCAGGTCGAGCATCCGCCTTCGCGTCGGATCTCCGATCGCGGACCAGAGGTCGTCGTCGACTACGGCAGTCATCAGACAGAAATGAGGCGCAGGAGGTAGTCGCGGAGGCCGGTGAAGTGGATATCCCATCCCGCAGCGTGCTCGAGGTACTGCTCTTCGAGAACTGCCGCCTCCCAGCCCATCTCGCGGAATCCCCCCTCGGTCAGCCGGACCAGGGTTCCCGTTCCTGAGGGAACGAGTTCGAAGGTCACGAGGAGGGAGTTGCCCGGGATCGGCACCTCGCCGCTGGGATAGACCCACCGGAAGGAGAATAACCGTGGTGGCTCGGCTTCGACGACGGTGATGGAGGCGACCTCCGCGTCGGCCGTCGCTTTGTCCCCCCAGACGAGCTCACCGGCCGATCCGGGAACGGTATCGATGTCCGCCTCGGCGTGCCACCACTGGCGAATGTGCGCGGGGCTGCTGATGACGTCGAACACCACCTCGGGCGAGGCGTCGACGTGGAACTCGCGTTCGATGAGTCCGTACTCCGTGTTCATTCGACCTCCTGCAATGTCTGGTTGCATGTCATCGTATGCGGATCGCGGAGAATGCGCAACCAACGATTGCCTATCCGCCGCGGTCGGGGAGCGGCCGGAGGAAGCTGCACGGTTTGGAGCTCGAGCGTAAACACAGAAGGCCGAGCTGATCATTTCGATCATCTCGGCCGTACCCGGTATTTCTCACTGTGCGCGAGGGGGGACTTGAACCCCCACGCCCTTTCGAGCACTGGCACCTGAAGCCAGCGCGTCTGCCAATTCCGCCACTCGCGCAGTGTTGCGACACTTCCGTGTCAACTCAGCGAGATTAGCATGGCGACGGGTGATATGCCATTCGGCGACAGGGTTGCCGGTGCCGTCTTATATAAGGGTGAGCACGATTGACTGACTGGCGGAAAAGGGGCTTCGGCGGCAACGGCGGTGCCTTGGCTCGCACTCTCAGCCCCGCCTACTAACATGTGCATAGCCATTTGACACGATCGGGAGACCTGTGGGCATTCTGGACAACTTCGAGAAAGGTCTCGAGCGTGCCGTAAACGGTGCGTTCGCCAAGACCTTCCGTTCGGGGCTTCAGCCGGTCGAAATCACATCGGCGCTCAAGCGTGAACTCGACACCAAAGCAGCTGTTTTGAGCCGCGACCGCATCCTCGCACCGAACCAGTTCGTCGTGAGCATGTCGCCGGCAGACCACGAACGCATGACCGGCATCGGCCCTGCACTGATCGACGAACTCACCAGCCTCGTGCAAAAGCACGCCACCCACCAGGGCTACCAGTTTGCGGGCGGAATCAGCATTCGACTGAAATCAGACGGCAGCCTGTCAGACGGGATGCTCCAGCTCGATTCGGTCAATGTGAAGGGCCAGGTGGCGTGGACCCCGGTTCTCGATGTCGGCGGCCAGCGCCATCCGATCACCAAGAGCCGCACCATCATCGGCCGCGGAAGCGACGCAGACATCACCATCGACGACTCCGGCACGAGCCGCAAGCACGTCGAGATTCTCTGGGACGGCGAGCGCGCCCAGGCACGCGACCTGGGCTCAACGAACGGCTCCACGCTGGACGGAACACCGTTCAGCCAGGCCGCCCTCGCGCCCGACTCGGTCGTACAGATCGGCCGCACCCGTATTGTGTTCCGAGTGCTGGCACAATCTTCCACCCGCGGACCCCGCGATGACTCCGACGATTCCACCCGGGCGTACGGTGTCGGCGAGAATTTCTGGGGGCCGTCCTCGTGAGCGAACTCACCCTGCTTGTCCTCCGTATCGGCTTCCTGCTTCTTTTGTGGCTGTTCGTCTTCGCCATCGTCTACGCGCTGCGCTCGGATATCTTCGGCCAGGGTGCACGCAAGCCCCAGGCCGCACAGGCCGGACAGGCTCCGCGGGCAGCGACACCCGCTCCACCGATTCCCCCGCGAGCATCCGCCGCGCCACCGGTCCTTCCAACCGGCGGCCGAAAACACGAGAAGGCAAACCTTCACAACGTCAACCGCCTCGTCATCACCGACGGGCCAAAAGAGGGCCTCGAGGTTATGCTCGGCCGCGATCCGCTCACAATTGGCCGCGCCCCAGACTCAGGCCTCGTCATCCGCGACGACTACACCTCCACCCACCACGCCAAGCTCCTGCTGTGGAATGAAGACTGGATGATCCAGGACCTCGACTCCACCAACGGCACATTCCTCGGCGGCAAGCGCATCAGTTCACCAACGCAGATCACTCTCGGCACCCCGATCAAAGTCGGCGCGACCAGTTTCGAACTGCGACGGTAGGCGATGACGAAGGCAGGCGCCTCGGCGGCCATCTCCCACGTCGGGAAGGTTCGCTCGAACAATCAGGACTCCGGTTACGCCGGAACCCATTTGTTCGTCGTCGCCGACGGCATGGGCGGCCATGCCGGCGGTGACGTAGCCAGCGCCATCGCCATCAAACGCATCATGCAGGCGGATGCCGACTTCACCAGCGCGCAGGACGCTGAGGCGGCGCTGCAGACCGCAATCAGCGCCGCGAACTCCGAGCTCGCCGAGATCGTGATCGTGCATCCGGAACTCGGGGGCATGGGCACAACGGTGGATGCCGTCGCCGTCGTCGGCGACGAAATCGCGATCGCCCACATCGGCGACTCCCGCATCTACCTCCTCCGCGACGGGGAGCTCAGCCAGATCACGACCGACCACACCTTCGTGCAGCGTCTGGTCGACTCGGGACGGATCACGCAGGAAGAGGCAATGGTTCACCCTCGCCGCTCCGTGCTGATGCGGGTTCTCGGTGACGTCGACTCCAACCCGGAGATCGACACCATGGTCATGGGAACCCACCCGGGCGACCGCTGGCTCCTCTGCTCCGACGGCCTCTCCGGTGTCGTCGAGAACGACGCGATCCAGGTCACGCTGGCCCAGGAGCTTTCTCCCCGCCAGGTGGGTGAGCAACTCGTCCGCAAGGCCCTCGACGGTGGAGCGCCGGACAACGTCACGGTCGTCATCTTCGACGTCAGTGCTGAGCCCGCCCCAGGCGCCCATACTCCCGTCATCGTCGGATCGGCGTCACGACCCCTCGCGTACCAGAACGATGTGCCGAGACGCACTGGCCTGTTGCCGTCACTCCGACTGCACTCCGGTCGCGCAACGTCATCAGGCCCCAGCCACTTCGAGCCGGCGTCCGAGGACTACCTCGACGAACTCATCGAAGAGGATGCCAGACGCGCCAAACGTCGTCGTCTCACCTGGCTCGTCGGCTCGATCGCCATCGCCCTGGCCATCGCCCTGACCCTTCTCCTCGGCTACGCCTGGACCCAGACCCGCTACTTCGTCGGAGCGGACGAGGATACCGTCGTCATCTATCAGGGCATCCAACAGGACATCGGGCCGATCAGCCTGTCGACCGAGCACAATGACACCGGCATCCCGATCTCGCTGCTGTCGACCTACGACCGGCAGCAGATCGACAGAACCATCAGCGCCTCCTCACTCGAGGAAGCGCAGGAGATCGTCTCGCGCCTCCGCACCACCACGTCGAAGGACGAGTGATGTCAGAACAGACCCAATCCACTGGAGCGATCGGCGGTCGCGTCGTCGAGTTGCCCGCTTCGGACAGCGAATTCAAGGCGGATACCGCCGTCATCCGCACGATGCGCAAGCTGCACCTGCCGCAGAAGCTTCGCAACCGCGAACTGGCGCTGCTGCTCTTCGCGTGTGCCATCAACTCCGTGGCTATCCTGCTCGTACAGCTCGGCGCGACCGGAGCTGTCGACCTCGACCTCATCTCGCTCGGAGCCGGCCTCTCGGCGCTCGTCCTCGGTCTGCACGTGTGCCTGCGCTACGTCGCGCCCCAGGCGGATCCGCTCCTCCTGCCGATCGCCACGGTGCTCAACGGCCTCGGCGTCGCCATGATCTACCGCATCGACCTCGCGACAGGGGCCACCGGCTGGGGTGCCGCGTCGACCCGCCAGATCCTGTGGAGCGCCATTGCGATCCTCGCGTCGATCGCGGTGATCTTCGTCATCAAGAACCACCGGGTGCTCTTCCGGTACACCTACCTGTTCGGCGCATTCGCCTTCCTGCTCCTGCTCCTGCCCCTCGTTCCCGGCATCGGCCGCGAGGTAAGCGGAGCTCGCGTCTGGATTGGGATCGGCAACATCGTCAGTTTCCAGCCCGGTGAGATCGCGAAGATCGCTTTGGCGATCTTCTTCGCCGGCTACCTCGTGCGCACCCGCGACAGTCTGTCGATGGTGGGCAAGAAGTTCCTCTGGATGCAATTCCCCCGCCTGCGCGACCTCGGCCCGATCCTCGTCGTCTGGGCACTGTCGATGGCGATCATCGTGTTCCAGCACGACATGGGAACGGCGCTCCTCTTCTTCGGTCTGTTCACGGTCGTGCTCTACGTGTCGACGGGCCGTTTGAGCTGGATCGTCATCGGTGTCGGTCTCTTCGGCGCCGGCGCATTCTTCGCCAGCCAGACCCTCACCTACGTGCAGGGGCGGTTCCAGAACTGGCTCAGCGCATTCAGCACACCGGTCTACGACGCCCAGGGCGGCAGCTACCAGCTCGTTCAGGGCATCTTCGGCCTGGCTCACGGCGGCCTCATCGGCACCGGACTCGGCCAGGGCAGGCCGCAGCTCACCCCGCTCTCGCAGAGCGACTACATCATGGCCAGTCTCGGCGAGGAACTGGGCCTCGCGGGTCTGTTTGCGATCCTCGGCCTCTACCTGCTCTTCGTCTCCCGTGGCCTTCGCATCGGGTTCAGGGGCCAGGACGACTTCGGCAAGCTCCTCGCCGTTGGGTTCGCCTTCACGATCGCGTTGCAGGTCTTCATCATGGTCGGCGGCGTCACCCGCGTCATCCCCCTCACCGGTCTGACGACGCCGTTCCTCGCTGCGGGTGGATCATCGCTCGTGGCCAACTGGATCATCGTCGCACTCCTGCTGCGCGTCAGCGACAGCATCCGCACCGGACCGGGAACGGAGGTCACCGCATGAATCGCGAACTGAAACGCGTCAGTATCGTCGTCCTTCTGATGTTCTTCGCCCTGTTCGGCTCGACGACGGTCATCCAGGCATTCCAGGCGGATGCCCTCCAGCTCGACGCCCGGAACACGCGAGCACTCTACGACAGCTATGACACCGAACGCGGACCGATCCTCGCCGGAACCACGGTCATCGCCCAGTCGGTCCCGACCGGGGACCAGTTCGTCTTCCAGCGTGAGTACCCGCAGGGTGCTCTTTATGCGCCGGTCACCGGGTTCTTCAACCCGACCCAGGGCTCGGCTGGCATCGAGCAGTACATGAACGACTACCTGTCCGGCACGTCCAACTCGCAATTCCTTGACGGCCTCAACCGGATCGTCGCCGGCCAGACCCCGAGGGGCGCCGCCGTCGAGGTGACGATCGACCCGGTCGTCCAGCAAGCGGCATTCGACGCGCTCGGTACCCGGACAGGAGCCGTCGTGGCGATCGAGCCGTCCACCGGCCGAATCCTCGCGATGGTGACCACGCCCACCTACGATCCCAATGTGCTCGCCTCGCACGACTCGCAGAGCGTCATTGCCGCCTATGAGGCGTTGGAGACGGATCCACTCGACCCGCTGATCAACAGGGCGACCAGTGGAGACATGAACCCACCGGGCTCGACGTTCAAGGTCGTTGTCGCTGCGGCCGCCATCGCCAGCGGCAACTACACGCCGGAGTCGACGTTCCCGAACCCGCCGTCTCTCCAGCTTCCGAACAGCAGCGCCGTCGTCTACAACTGGACGCGCACGACCTGCGGCCCCGGCGAGACCGTCACGCTGGCGGAGGCGATCCGCCAGAGCTGCAACATTCCGCTCGCCGAGCTCGGCATGGAGCTCGGTGAGGATGCGCTGCGCGAGCAGGCCGAGAAGTTCGGTTTCAACACCGAGATGGCCCTTCCGACGCCCACCGGCGTGAGCGTTTACCCGAGCGATCTCGACGACGCCCAGACCGGGCTCACCGCATTCGGTCAGTACGAGGTGCGGGCCACACCGCTCCAGATGGCCCTGGTCTCCGCTGGAATCGCGAACAAGGGAACGGTGATGGCTCCGACACTCGTCGACAGCGTGATCGGCCGGAATCTCGAGGTCCTCAAGAGTTTCGAACCCCAGGTGATGAACGAAGCACTCACGGAAGAGCAATGTGTTCCGCTGACCGAGATGCTGGTCGACGGTGTCTCTGTCGGCCAGTCGAACGGTGCAAGAATAGAGGGGGTCGACGTGGCGGGGAAGACCGGCACAGCACAGAACGGTGAAGACGAACCATATTCACTCTGGTTCACTGGATTCGCCCCAGCAGACAACCCCGAGGTCGCGGTCGCGGTTGTTGTTGAGAACGACGGAGATCTGGGTCGTCACAGCTCAGGAAACATCGTTGCCGCGCCCATTGCAAAGAAAGTCATAGAGGCGGTGCTGAACAAATGAGACCCACAGCAGGGGTCACCTTCGGGGGACGCTACGAACTGGAGTCCAGGATTGCCATCGGCGGCATGGGCGAAGTCTGGAACGCAACCGATCTGGTCATCGGCCGCACCGTCGCCATCAAGATTCTCAAAGAGGAATATCTTGGCGACCCGAACTTCCTCGAGCGATTTCGATCGGAAGCACGCCACGCGGCGCTGGTGAACCACGAGGGCATCGCGAACGTCTTCGACTACGGCGAAGAAGAGGGAAGCGCCTTCCTCGTGATGGAGCTCGTCCCGGGGGAAGCCCTGTCGACGATGCTCGAGCGGGAACACGTCCTGTCCACCGACAAGGTGCTCGACGTCGCCGCCCAGACCGCACTCGCGCTCCAGGCCGCACACGCCGCCGGCCTCGTTCACCGAGACATCAAGCCGGGCAACCTGCTGATCACCCCGGACGGTCGGGTCAAGATCACCGACTTCGGAATCGCCCGCATCGCCGACCAGGTTCCGCTCACCGCGACCGGCCAGGTCATGGGAACCGTCCAGTACCTCTCGCCGGAGCAGGCATCCGGACATGCCGCATCGCCGACCACCGACATCTACTCGCTCGGCATCGTCGCCTACGAATGCCTCGCGGGCAAGAGGCCGTTCACCGGCGAATCGCAGGTCGCGATTGCCATGGCGCAGATCAATGAGACGCCGCCACCACTCCCGGTGACGGTGTCCGAACCGGTCCGCAACCTTGTACTCTCGATGATCGCCAAGAACCCGGCCGACCGGCCGGCGTCGGCGGCCCACGTCAGCCGTGCCGCGCAGGCACTCCGCCGCGGAGACACGGCCGCCGCTGCTGCCGCCGTGCCTGCGATCGCCGAGGGCGGCGCCCTCACGGATGCGACCATGGTGATGGGCTCAGGAGGAGACGCAACCACCCAGCTCCTCGGAGCTACAACGGTCACGACGACCACCGCCGAGGTCCCGGTAGCCGAGAAAAGCAAGAAGCGCAGCCCGTGGACCTGGCCGCTCATCGCCCTGATCACCATCCTCGCGATCGTGCTCGCCGGCACCGTGATCGCCCTGATCAACCAGGACGACGGCACCACGCCACCCGCGACATCCAGCACCCCAACCCCCGCTGTGACGACTCCGACTCCGGATCCCACACCGGAACCGGAACCGACGAGCGACCTCATCTCGGTCAGTGCCTCCGACTTCATCGGCGACACCTACGACGAGGCCGCGGCGAAGCTCAAGGATCTCGGACTTGCATCGGAGCGCCAGGACGGCAACGCCGCCACCAGCGCCGACCAGGTCGGTATCGTCTATGCAATCAACCCCGAGGGCAACCTCCAGCAGGGTCAGGTCGTCACCGTCACCGTGTACGGTCCGATGGCATCCATCCCCGACCCGACGGTCGCTCCGACGATCTCGGGTGAAGGATGCGACGGCGGTGGCGGGCAGTGCGTCAACGTTGCGTCCGGCTCGACCGTGACCGTCAATTGGCCGGCATTCACCCAGTGCCCCGCTGGCCAGCAGGTGCTCGGCTACCGCATCACCGCAAGCGGCGGAACGCCGACCACTCCGGACGGAGCCGTGTCCAGCAACACCGGCCAGGTCCTCGTCGGAGACACTCCCGGTCCGCTCAGCATCACGTACAGCGTGTTCTGCGGATCAGGCGAGTCCGGGCAGTCGCCAGCGGCAACCGCGACGATTCAGCCCTCCGGCGAGTGAGCCGACACCAGCGACTAAGCTATTCCTGACCTGACTGTGGATGTGATCTAAGGAGTTCATGCGTGGCTGACGAACAACGCCTGCTTGCCGGGCGCTACCTCGTCGGCGATCTGATCGGCCGCGGGGGAATGGCGAACGTCTTCCGCGGCACGGACACCAAACTCGGCCGCACCGTGGCCATCAAGATCCTCAAACCAGACCTTGCCACCGACCCCGCCTTCCGTACGCGATTCCGCCAGGAAGCCCAGGCGGCGTCACGGATGGCGCACCCCACCATCGTGCGCGTGTTCGATGCGGGCGAAGAGACACTCAAGGAAGACGGACGCGTCGCCCGCGAACCCTTCATCGTGATGGAATACGTCTACGGGCGCACCCTGAAGTCCGTCATCGCCGAGGGACCCATGGAATCCTCACGCGCTGTGGCAATCGCCCAGGGCATCCTCACCGCCCTCGAATACTCGCACCGCGCCGGAGTCGTCCACCGCGACATCAAGCCGGGCAATGTGATGATCACCCCGGACGAGCAGGTCAAGGTGATGGACTTCGGTATCGCCCGTGCCGTCTCAGATTCCTCGTCGACCGTCGCCCAGACCACCGCGATTCTCGGCACCGCATCCTACTTCTCGCCGGAACAGGCAAAGGGTGAAACGGTCGACGCTCGTACCGACCTGTACTCGACCGGCGTCGTGCTCTTTGAAATGCTGACCGGCCGGGCCCCGTTCCGCGGCGACACTGCCGTGGCTGTCGCGTACCAGCACGTCAGTGAAACCGCCGTGAGGCCCTCGTCGGTCATCTCCCAGGTCTCACCAGCGCTCGATCACGTCGTGATGCGTGCACTCGCCAAGGATCGCTTCAGCCGATACCAGACCGCGGCAGACTTCCGCGACGACGTCGAAATCGCGGCCGCCGGAAAGATACCGGTCCACCACGAGACCGACGATGCCAGCACGGCGCTCTTCGGTCCATCCCCCCGCGCATCGGCAAGCACGGAGCAGGCCCTTCGCCAGCTGACGAGCGACGACTCCGTCACCCGCACGCAGCGCCGACCACCCGTGGTCTGGATCTGGGCCGGCATCGCCTCCATCGCCGTCGTTCTCATTGCCGTGATGATCTGGGTCATGTCCCTCGGGCAGGCGCCCGTGCTCCAGACCGAGTCGCGCACGATCCCGGCGCTTGTCGGCGTGAGCGAGGCGAGTGCTGTCAACACGCTGACCGATCTCGACCTCGTCTCCAGCGTCGTCAACGAGGAGAGCACGACCGTCGATGAAGGACTCGTCATCCGCACCGACCCGAACGAGGGCAGCAAGGTCCGCCCCAAGGACGTCGTCCGGGTCTACGTGTCGCTCGGAGCCGCGAAGGTCACGGTACCGGATGTGAGGAACAAGACGACAGAGCAGGCCCAGGCTGACCTGACCGCCGCCGGCCTGTCCTCCGGATCGATCTCGAAGCAGAACTCACCCGACCTCGCAGCGGGCTCAGTGATCAGTACCGACCCCGTCGCATCCACCGAGGTCGCCGAAGGCACGACGGTGAACCTGGTGGTCTCGAGCGGGCTGGTCACGATCAAGGATGTGCGTGGCCAGTCGATCGACGTTGCCACCGAACTGATGGAAGACGCCGCAGTCGGGTTGGTTGTCCAGCCCGTCCCCGACCCCGAATGCACGGCCGAGCCGGGCAACCCGGTGACGATTCAGTCGCTCGCCCCGGGGGACGTGCCACAACGGTCGACGATCGATCTCACCTACTGCACGGGCTGATCTACTTCTGGGTCAGGTCACCGTTCGTCAGGATGGGACGAGTGGCGTGAGCCCCTTGGCCGTCTCGGCTGCCTCAGGAAGCCCTGCCGCAGCAAGCCAGTTGCCGAGCATGAGGTATCCGCCTTCGGTGAGCACACTTTCGGGGTGGAACTGGACGCCGAAGATCGGGGCATCCTGGTGACGGAGTCCCATGATCACCCCGCCCTGGGTCCTGCTCGTGACGACGAGGTCGTCGGGCACGGTTCCGTCGACGACGGCGAGGGAGTGATACCTCGTCGCCGTGAACGGCTGGGGCACGCCCGAGTAGAACGTGCTGTCGTCGTGTTCGATCAGCGACGTTTTGCCGTGCATCAGTTCGTCGGCGTTCGTCACGGTTGCGCCGAAGGCCTCAGCGATGGCCTGGTGTCCGAGGCACACCCCGAGCAAGGGCGTACCGGATGCGAGGGCAGCCTTCACCATCGGGATGGATACTCCCGCATCTGAGGGCTTGCCCGGGCCGGGCGAGACCAGGATGGCGTCGTACTCGGCGAGTTTCGCCGCGGCATCCGACTCACGAATCGTGTCGTTGCGCAGCACCTCGGTTTCCGCTCCGAGCTGCAGCAGGTAGCCGTTCAGGGTGTAGACGAAGCTGTCGTAGTTGTCGATCACCAAAACACGAGTCACGGGAGCCTCTTACTCTTCAACAGTTACTTCCTGGGGTTCGATGAACGATTCGACCCAGGGGAAGACCCAGGTCGCCAGTACATACAAAACTACCGCGATCAGCGCGACCATGATGAGCACGCGCACCCAGACCGGCCCGGGCAGGGCCCGCCACAACGCACCGTACATCGTCAGCCTTCCAGCGGATCGGTGAGGGAGGCCGGTTCCCCGGCCGCTCGAGGAGTCCACGAGTCGAAGACACCATAGGCGATGATACGTTCCGCGGTTGAGAATGCCGGATTGCAGCTCGTGAGGGTGATGAATGAATCGGATGCTTCAACCCCGTCTGCCTGTGGGACGGCATTGAGAACGCCGACGCCGGTCGGCGGAACGTACTCGAGCGTCCTGAACCGGTAGGTGTACCAGCCGTCGGGGACCTCGACCACGATGGCGTCGCCGAGCTGCAGGGTACCGATCTCGTTGAGCGGCTTGCCGTGGGTGTTGCGGTGCCCTGCCACGGCAAAGTTTCCGGGCTCTCCCGGCATCTGTGTGCCGGGGTAGTGTCCGAGGCCAAGGGGGTTGAGGGTCCGCGATGTCGAAACGCCACCGGCCATCTTCGCTGCGTACTCGGAGCCGAACCGAGGGACCCTGAGGATTCCGAAGACCTCGGCGTCGGCGGGTTCGGGCAGGACGACAGGCACGGCGGGGTCCTGCGGCGCCTCGGGGTCCGGCGACACCGGCGCACTCGACGCCCACGATGTACTCAGGGTCTCCGCGTCGCTGTCCTGGGCTGCACGGAGGATCGCATCGTTGAGCCAGAGCTGCCAGACGAGAAACAGGAGGACGAGGACTCCTCCGGTGACGAGGAGCTCCCCGATGACCCCGACGACGCTCACGCGGGGGCGTCGCGCTGCGGCGCGCGAGGATCGACGCGAGGACCTCGGTGGTCTCGTGAGCTCGCGGCTGTGTGGCATTCGGCAGGTCTCTCGGCGAGTGGTCGGGGCTTTTCCGAGTTGTGCACAGAGTTATCCACAAGCTGGGGATAATTACACCGGTGTAATTGTCCACAGTGTTAATAACCCTGTTAACAACTCTGGCCGGGGGTTTTTCTCCGAGGGGCGCGGAGTGGCGTTCGAGAATCCCGGGCGCGGCGCGCTGGGGCTGGGGAAACTAGCGCCAGCGGGTTGTCATCAGGAAGCCGATGAAGGCGATCCCGAATCCCACAACGATGTTCCACGAGCCGAGCGACGCAACAGGCAGGGTGCCCTGGCTGACGTAGAAGACGATGATCCAGATCAGCCCGAGGAGCATGAAGCCGAACATCACCGGCTTGAACCAAACCGGGTTGGGTGCCTGCTCACCGGAGCGCTGGGTGCTCGAGGTGGCCTGGGTGCTCTTCGTCTTATCGCGTGCCATAGGGCCGATTCTAGCCGGTCAGCCCCAGAAGGCGCGCATCACACGAAGTAGGGGATCAGACTCGCAGCAGCGAGCAGCACGCACAGACCGGAAATGAGAAGGGTCTGGCGTTGCTTGTGCTTGAGGTGCCTGGTCTCGTAGTAGATCAGGCCGACGAGTGCACCGCCGATGAGTCCGCCGAGGTGGGCCTGCCAGGCAATGTTGATGCCGGGGATGAACCCGATGACGAGGTTGATTCCGACCAGCACGAGGAGGCCGTTCATGTTGCCTCCGAGCTTGCGCTGTATCACCAGGAACGCGCCCATGAGGCCGAAGATCGCTCCCGACGCGCCCACGACGGGGACGGTTCCGTCGGTGAGGAAGAGCACCCCGAGCGAACCTGCGAACCCGGAGATCAGGTACAGCGCCAGGAAGCGTGCCCGGCCGAGCATGGGCTCGAGTGCCTGGCCGAAGATCCAGAGCGTGTACATGTTCAGCGCGATATGGAAAATAAAGTTCTGGGAGTGGACGAAGACGGTGGAGAACATCCGCCAGGGCTCGAAGGCCAGAGGAGTCGAGTAGACGCCGGCGTAGAGCAGATACTGCGTGACGTTCAGCCCGGGGATGAGCTGCAGCAGGAAGACGAACGCCGTCACTGCGATGATCACGTACGTCACGATCGGGCGCTCACCACTGCGGGTGAAGAATCCCGTCCGTCGCGGAGCGTTCTGCCGTTGCTGCTTCATGCACTCGGGGCAGATCACACCGACAGCGCCTGGCGTCTGGCATTCACCGCAAATGGTTCGCCCACAGCGCTGGCACAGCACAAAGCTCTGTCGGTCGGGGTGGCGATAACAGAAGTTGTCACGAGTGACAGGAGGAACGGATGACTGGCTCATTCGCCGATCCCCCGCGGGACGAAACCCGCCCGGTGTTTAGACGTCTGCAATCGTGACGCTCTCGATGACGATGTCGTCGAGGGGACGGTCGCGTGCATCACGGGGAACCTCGGCCAGCTTGTCGACAACCTTGCGGCTGGCTTCATCTTCGACAGCGCCGAAGATGGTGTGCTTGCCCTGCAGCCAGCTGGTGGCACCGACCGTGATGAAGAACTGGGAACCGTTGGTGCCCTTGCCTCCGATCGAACCTGCGTTGGCCATGGCGAGCATGTACGACTCGTTGAAGTTGAGTTCCGGGTGGATCTCGTCGTCGAACTTGTAGCCGGGGCCGCCGGTGCCGTTGCCGAGGGGGTCGCCGCCCTGGATCATGAAGCCCGGGATGATGCGGTGGAAGATGACACCGTTGTACAGGGGGGTGTCCTTCTTCTTCTCCCCTGTGCGCTCATCGGTCCACTCGATGCTGCCCGTGGCGAGCCCGACGAAGTTACCGACGGTTTTGGGCGCGTGGTCCCCGAAGAGGTTGACCTTGATGTCGCCGTAGTTGGTGTGAAGGGTTGCGACAGCGGTGTGCTTTGACATGTTTTCAATTCTTACACACGCATTGAGTCAACCCGGGTGGCGTTCCGGGCATTCGGTGGCAAGATGGAGGTCTGTCGCGTTAAAACGAGATCAATGGAGGTCAGCGGTGAGTCTGTCACGGAAGCGCAAAAAAGAGCTCAAGCGACTCAAGGGTGAAGCCAATCAGTTGTGGCATGCCCAGCAGGAAATTCTGGACCACGCCAACCACGTCGCCCGCGAGGCGAGCAAGCAGTTGGGTGCATACGGGCGGGAGCAGCTCGTGCCCGGTGTTGTGAACACGTACGAGAACAAGGTGCAGCCGGTCGTCGACCGCGGTTATGCAGCGTCACGCGACTTCGTCGATGTGGCGAAGCGTGGCGTGGACAAGACGATCCTGCCGGTGCTCGGAGGAGTGGTGGGCAGCGTCATGTCCATCGGCGATATTGCCAAGGACCACCGTGTGCGTGCGGCCCTGGAACGTTTCCAGCCGTCGAAGCCGGCCCCGAAGAAGTCGAACGTCGGCGGCGTCATCGCTGTCGGAGTCGGGGTGCTCGCAGCGGCGGGTGTTGCGTATGCCGTGTGGCAGACGTTCCGCGCAGACGACGAGCTGTGGGTCGCTGACGAGGAGCCGGCACTGCCGAACCTCTGATCTGATTACTTCGAAAGATGGCCGGTCCCGGATGGGACCGGCCATCTTCGTTGTGCCTCAGTCTCGACCCGCCCTGTCTTTCCACTGGCCTGTGGACGAGAATGAGGGTGGGACGACTGTCCCTGACAGCGAGGAGCACGTATGCCGATCACAGAATTGTCCGAAGCAGAATCCCTGGAGCTACTGGCGGGGGCATCCGTCGGTCGTATCGTGATTTCGGTGAGTGACATCGTCGACATCTACCCCGTGTCCCACACGGTGCTCGACGGTGCGATCTATTTCCGAACGTCTCCCGGCGACAAACTCGCCGGCCTCGCGGCCAACGCCGCCGTCGTCTTCGAAGCCGACCACCTCAGCGAGGGCGACGCGTGGAGCGTGGTCGTGCGGGGCCTGGCGCGCCGCCTCGAGCACGATGAGGAGATCGAGCCGGTCGCCGAACGACTGAATGTGCCGTTCGTGCGGGGTCGGAAGGATGTCATCGTCCGAATCGTTCCGAGCTCCGTGAGCGGTCGACAGATTCACCCGGTCGAGGAGGACGCGACGCCGGACCCCGCGGACCTGTCCGTGGACTGACACCGCCTGAGGCGGTTACAGCATCCGAAGCGCGATATCCACCAGGGAGACGCGCCTGAGCGACGTCACGTTCTCCAGAGGGTGCCACGCGGCGAGGTCGGTCGAGCCGTCCAGCTCATACGTCAGTTCACCGCCGGTGACGTGTGCCCGATAGACGATCCGAAGGCCGTGCAGGGGTTGCGTGGCGCCCGGCGTGATGCGGTTCTCCGGCTGGGCGACAAAAGAATCAATGCCGAGCAGTCCGTCGAGCTCGGCGTTGTACCCGGTCTCCTCGAAGATCTCGCGCACCGCAGCATCCGCCGGGTGTTCCCCGGGGTCGATCCCGCCACCCGGAAGAGTCCAGCCGCTGTGGCCGCCCTCTCGCCAGTGAGCGAGAAGAATCCTGTCGCCGTCGATGATGAGCCCGTATGCAGCAATGCGGATGTCCATCCGCCCACAGTACTGATCAGAAAAAGTAGTGGCGACCCATGGGCCTCGAGTCGGCCGCGCAGCAAGACCCTCGGTGCACCCAGCCATGACGTTAGTGACAGTTGAGGGCTTGATCATAGGAGTATTCCGGGGCTTAGTGGAATTGTCCAGATACCGCACGGGCCTAGGAGGGTGACATCCGGTCAGGGATACTACGAAAACCTGGCCGCAATCGAAACCATGGAGCACCCGCTTCCGGACGGAGCAGAGTACCCACTCGGAGTGCCCGAAGGGCTCGACGCTGGATTGACCGCAGACGGCGCAAGGAACGTTGTGCCGATGTAGTACCCGAACGCGGCGCTTCGGGCGCCGGTCCGGGGGCCGTGCGTTCGCAGTCCGTTTCCCGAACTGTCGTACCAGCAGAAGCCCAAGTGCTAGCCGAGCAGGTCGAGGCGTTGGAGCAGAATGTCACCAGCAGCCCGAATGATTGAAACGGCATAGAAGGTCACGACCGCGCCTATCGCTGCAAACCTGATGATCTCGATCCGTCGAGCGCGAGAAACGATCTGCCATACAAGCAGTCCAGCGACCGTGACGATCGCGATCGTTTGACCCGCAACGTTTGCGAAAGCCATCCGTACGTGTGCGGCAGCGTCCGGCGCAGAGTAGCTATTGGCCAGCAGCATGAGCAACGCGGGAATCACGAGGATGCCCGCGACCAGGATGAGTGAGGCTCCCCACCGGCTCAGGAAGGTGGTATCGGCGCGTCGAGTCTCTACGTTGGTCATACGCTCAAGTTATCGGCTGGCTCGTGGTTTGTCTCCACCATATCCGGGACACAACGGCGGCTTCTCGCTCGCGCCTGAGCGCAGCCCACCAGCAACAACCAGGAGCACTGCGCGATGAGTTCACTTCAGGTGTCAAGCAGTAAGCACGGTTGGAGTCCAGGTGGGCCAGGCAGGAGTGCCGATGAGCAGCCCATGCTCGTACGCTGCGACGAGACGGAAGGGTGTTGCGGCAGTGCTGTTGTCGAAGAATTCCGTGCGGCTGGCCGTCGCCCGTGCTCGCACGATCAGATCCCAGAGGCGCGCGTATCGTTCACGGATCTTCTGCTCGGGAACGACGTGACCGCCGTCCTGCACGCGTTCAGCGACACGGTTCACGGCTACGTCCACGGGGAGCAGCATCACGTGAAGGTGCACGAGGTAGCCGCCCGCGATCGCGTCCTCGACGAGGTCGAGTTTGCTGGGATGGCTGAACACCGTTTCGGTGATGAAGGATGTGTTTGCCGCCAATAACTCCGAACGCACGTCAGCTGCGGCGCGTGATGCCTCGTAGGCGTGCTCAGCCTCGCTGTCGGGCCACCGCTCGGCGGCGATCACATCAGCGTTCACGAACGGCAGGTGAATCACCGGTTGCAGGATGCGATTGACGTAGGTGGACTTGCCGGCGCCGTTCGGGCCAGCGAGAACGTGAAGGACAGGCACAGACTAGGCGGGCGTGGCTGAAACTGAAGGCTCGTCTGCATTCGCGTTGCGCTCCACTGTCTCGCCCTGCTCGTCGGCTTCAGTCCACGAGCGTCCGGCCCGCGTGAACTCAGCCGCGAGGTCCAGACGCGCCCGGCTCTCGATCATCTGCTCGTCCCAATACGCCCGCACAATCGCCTGATCACGCTCGCCAAGGTCGTCATATGGTGCGTCTCCGGTGAGCACACGCTGGATGTCTCGGGGGCTGGTGGTCGGAGACGCTTCGAGCTCGCGCCCTATTCGCGCCCAGTGGCCGATCTGCTGAGCCGCGCTCCTGCTCGTGACAGCGCCGACTGTTTTCGCGGCGCTGAAGAGGTCGCCATCGACTCGCATCGGTGTTGTGCTGCTCATGCTCCCAGTGTAGCAAAGTGCTACAAGTGACTCTAGTGCGAAAGGCCGCGCGGAATATATGTTGTGGAGCCTAGGGGAATCGAACCCCTGACCTCCTGCTTGCAAAGCAGGCGCTCTACCAATTGAGCTAAGGCCCCGATTAGGGAAATGTTTGTGTAAACGTCTCCCGAGTGGGGATACCAGGACTTGAACCTGGGACCTCTTCGTTATCAGCGAAGCGCTCTAACCGCCTGAGCTATATCCCCGTTTTGGGCAGCTCTGAGACTACCTGAGATCTGCCATTTTTTATAATCGAGAGGGCTCGGGATGCGAGCCCTCTCGACCACGCTTAGTTGTTTGTGAAGCCCACCAGGAGTCCGCCGGTGATCTTCACGCTCAGGTTGTACAGCGCAGCGCACAGGGCACCGAGCGCAGTGACGACGATCAGGTTCAGGATCGCGACGACAACCGCGAAGCCCATCACGCGACCGAGGTTGAAGATGGCCAGGAGGTCATTCCCGACGCCGGCGACATCCTTGTAGAGACCGTTGACCTGGTCGAAGATGTTCGTCTGGTCGAGCACGGTGTACACGAGGAAGAAGACAACGATCGTGACGACCGCGAGTGCCAGGGCGACGAGGAATGACAGCTTCACTGCCGACCAGAAGTCGATGTAAACCAGCTTGAGTCGGACCTGCTTCGTCGACGTGCGTTTCGTCGACTTTTTCGCGAGCTTCTCGGCAACGCTACTCATACTTACTCTTCCTTCTCAGCCTCGGCGGCGGGGGCAGCCTCTTCGACAACAACGATCTCAACTGCTTCTGCCTCCGCGGCCACAAGATTGCGGTCACTGTTCCTGGCCAGGGCAATAATCCGGTCATCGTCAGCGAATCGTGCGAAAACGACGCCCATGGTGTCCCTGCCCTTGGCGGGAACTTCGGCCACCGCAGACCTTACCACCTTGCCGCTGGCAAGAACCACAAGCACCTCGTCGTCTTCACTCACGATGAGTGCACCAGACAGGTCGCCGCGATCCTCGTTGTACTTGCCCACCTTGATGCCGAGCCCACCACGGTTCTGCAGGCGGTATTGCTCGACGGCGGTGCGTTTGGCCCAGCCTCCCTCGGTCGCAATGAAGACGAAGGCGTCGGACTCCGGGTCTGCGGGGAGCACTGATGCAGAGAGGAGCTCGTCCTCGTCGCGGAAGTGCATTCCGATCACACCGGACGTCGAACGACCCATCGGCCGCAGCGCCTCGTCACTCGCGCGGAAGCGGATCGACAACCCGCGCCGAGAGACGAGGAAGATGTCGCTGTCGTCCTCGACCAGAAGTGCTCCGACGAGTTCGTCACCCTCACGCAGGTTGATGGCGATGATGCCACCGGTGCGATTCGTGTCGTACTCGCTCAGCGCCGTCTTCTTGACGAGTCCGTTGCGCGTTGCCAGGACCAGGTAGGTGGCCGCCTGGTAGTCCCGGATGTCGAGGATCTCGGCGATCTCCTCATCCGGCTGCATGGCAAGGAGGTTGGCGACGTGCTGGCCCTTGGCGTCACGCCCGGCCTCCTGCACCTCATAGGCTTTCGCCCGGTACACGCGTCCCTTGGTCGAGAAGAACAACAGCCAGTGGTGTGTCGTCGTGACGAAGAAGTGGTCAACGACGTCATCGGCCCGAAGCTGGGCGCCCTTGACGCCCTTGCCTCCGCGGTGCTGCTGACGGTAGTTGTCGCTTCGGGTCCGCTTGATGTAGCCGCCGCGGGTGACCGAGATGACCATCTCTTCCTCGGGGATGAGGTCTTCGATGCTCATGTCACCGTCGTAGCCGAACATGATCTCGGTACGACGATCGTCACCGAACCGGTCGACGATCTCTCCGAGCTCATCGCTCACGATCGTGCGCTGGCGCTCGGGGCTCGCGAGGATCGCCTTGAATTCGGTGATCTCCCGCTCGATCTCGTCGTGCTCGTCGATGATCTTCTGACGCTCGAGGGCGGCCAGGCGTCGCAGCTGCATGTCGAGGATTGCCCGAGCCTGCAGTTCGTCGATGTCGAGCAGGTCCATCAGGCCGTCACGCGCATCCTCGACGGTCTTGGACCGGCGAATCAGCGCGATGACCTCGTCGAGCGCGTCAAGAGCCTTGAGGTACCCGCGCAGGATATGTGCACGTTCTTCGGCCTTCATCAGGCGGTGCCTGGTGCGGCGGACGATGACATCGATCTGGTGCGCTACCCATGCGGTGATGAACCCGTCAAGAGCGAGCGTGCGCGGGATGCCGTCGACGATCGCGAGCATGTTCGCGCCGAAGTTCTCCTGAAGCTGCGTGTGCTTGTAGAGGTTGTTGAGCACGACCTTGGCGACAGCGTCACGCTTGAGAACGATGACGAGCCGCTGTCCGGTTCGACCGGAGGTCTCGTCACGAATGTCGGCGATGCCGGAGATCTTGCCGTCCTTGACCATGTCCGCGATCTTGATCGCGAGGTTGTCCGGGTTGACCTGGTACGGCAATTCGGTGACCACGAGGCAGTTACGGCCCTGGATCTCCTCGACGCTGACAACGGCGCGCATCGTGATCGACCCACGACCCGTGCGATAGGCGTCCTGGATTCCCTTGGTGCCGAGAATCTGGGCACCGGTGGGGAAGTCGGGGCCCTTGATCCGCTGCATCAGCGCGTCAAGCAGTTCCTCGCGCGTGGCATCCGGGTGGGCGAGGTGCCACAGCGCAGCCGACGAGACCTCGCGGAGGTTGTGTGGCGGGATGTTCGTCGCCATACCGACCGCGATTCCCACCGAACCGTTGACCAGGAGGTTGGGGAACCGCGCCGGAAGTACTTCCGGTTCCTGGGTACGACCGTCGTAGTTGTCTTTGAAGTTGACGGTGTCCTCGTCGATGTCCCGCACCATCTCCATGGCCAGCGGGGACATCTTCGTCTCGGTGTATCGCGGTGCAGCGGCACCGTCGTTTCCGGGGGAACCGAAGTTGCCCTGGCCGAGCGCGAGCGGGTAACGAAGGCTCCACGGCTGCACGAGGCGAACCAGTGCGTCATAGATCGCCGAGTCACCGTGCGGGTGGAACTGTCCCATGACGTCGCCGACGACGCGGGCACACTTGGAGAACGCCTTGTCGGGGCGGTATCCGCCGTCGTACATCGCATAGATCACACGACGATGGACGGGCTTCAGTCCGTCGCGCACCTCGGGGAGGGCTCGACCGACGATCACGCTCATCGCATAGTCGAGATACGACCGCTGCATCTCCAGCTGGAGATCGATCTGGTTGATCTTGCCGTGGACGCCGGGACCAGCGGTTTCGTCTGTGACGACGTCCTCGGTGGTTCCGGTCTCGGGGGTGGTGTCGTCGTTAGATGTCAAGGAACCGCACGTCCTTCGCGTTCTTTTGGATGAAGTTTCGGCGTGACTCGACGTCCTCGCCCATCAGTGTGGAGAAAATCTCGTCGGCCGCCGCTGCGTCGTCGAGGGTGACCTGCATCAGCGTGCGGGTCTCAGGAGCCATCGTGGTCTCCCACAGCTCCTTGTAGTCCATCTCGCCGAGGCCCTTGTAACGCTGGATGCCGTTGTCCTTCGGAATGCGACGGCCGGCCGCGAGTCCTGCGGTGAGCTGGGCATCACGCTCAGCATCGGTGTAGACGTATTCGTGCTCGGCGTTGGTCCACTTGAGCTTGAACAACGGCGGCTGCGCCAGGTAGACGTAACCGAAGTCGATCAGAGGCCGCATGTAACGGAACAGGAGCGTGAGCAGCAGTGTCGTGATGTGCTGGCCGTCGACGTCAGCATCGGCCATCAGGACGATCTTGTGATACCTGGCCTTCTCGGGATTGAAATCCTCCCCGATGCCCGCACCGAACGCGGTGATCATCGCCTGGACTTCGGCGTTGCCGAGTGCCCGGTCGAGACGTGCCTTCTCCACGTTGAGGATCTTGCCGCGAAGGGGCAGGATCGCCTGGGTCTCCGGATTGCGGCCCTGCACGGCGGAACCGCCGGCCGAGTCGCCCTCGACGATGAAGATCTCGGACAGGGAGGGATCCTTGGACTGGCAGTCCTTGAGCTTGCCGGGCATTCCGCCACCCTCGAGGAGTCCCTTGCGGCGCGCTGTCTCGCGTGCCTTTCGGGCGGCGAGCCGTGCGGTCGCCGCCTGGAACGCCTTGCGGATGATCTCTTTCGCCTGGATCGGGTTTCGACCGAACCAGTCGCCGAGCTGGTCACCGACGACCTTCTGAACGAAGGCCTTCGCCTCGGTGTTTCCCAGCTTGGTCTTGGTCTGCCCCTCAAACTGCGGTTCGGTGAGCTTGACCGAGATGACCGCGGTGAGGCCCTCGCGCACGTCGTCACCGGAGAGGTTGTCGTCCTTCTCCTTGAGCAGGCCCTTTTCCCTGGCGTACTTGTTGACGAGTGTGGTGAGTGCTGCGCGGAATCCCTCTTCGTGGGTTCCACCCTCGTGGGTGTTGATGGTGTTGGCGTACGTGTGGACACTTTCCGTGTACGCGGTCGTCCACTGCATGGCGACTTCGAGGGCAATCTTGCGATTGTCGTCCTCAGTCTCGAACGAAATGATCTCGTCGTTGACGAGGTCGGCCTTGCGGGCGTGGTTGAGGTACTCGACGTAGTCGACGAGACCGCGCTCGTACAGGAAGACGTTCGACTGCTGCACGAGCTCAGCTTCGGTGCCGTCTTCGGTGATTTTTCCCTCGACGAGGTGGTCTGCACGCTCGTCCGTCAGCGCGATGCGGAGGCCCTTGTTGAGGAAGGCCATTTGCTGGAAGCGCATGCGCAGGGTGTCGTAGTCGAACTCGGTCGTTTCGAAGATCTCGGCACTGGGCCAGAAGGTCACCGTGGTTCCGGTCTCGTCAGAGTCCTCGCCCTGCGCGAGTGGCGCATCAGCGACGCCATCGTGGAACGTGGCGCGCCAGACAGAACCCTGTCGTCGGACCTCGACATCAAGCCGGTTCGACAGTGCGTTCACGACGGAACTGCCGACGCCGTGGAGACCACCGGAGACGGCGTATCCGCCACCACCGAATTTGCCGCCGGCGTGGAGAATCGTCAGAACGACCTCGACGGTCGACTTTCCCTCGACGGGGTGCATGTCAACCGGAATTCCACGGCCGTTATCGGACACCCGGACCGCACCGTCCGGAAGGATCGTGATCTCGATGTTGTCGCAGTAGCCGGCCAGCGCTTCGTCGACGGCGTTATCGACGATCTCGTAGACCAGGTGATGCAAACCCCGCGGACCGGTAGAACCGATATACATGCCGGGGCGTTTACGTACGGCTTCGAGACCTTCGAGAACCTGAATCTGGCTTGCGCCGTAGTCGCTGTTATCCGCGGACCTGTTCGGTTCTGATGACATATGAAATTAGGCTCCAAACCGTGTTCGTGCTCGACATGTAATTCTATCAAGAACGCGCGGGCTTCGGGGTCGAAATGCCTGTCTGAGCCACTTTTGTCGCAGGGTCGACCAGATTTGTCTGGTTAGCCGTAGGTATCTCGTACGCCACGCCCTTGAACCGATCTGGGGCCGCGTTTGAAGGTTGGGACGTTGGGTCCCAGAAAACGGATGCTCTCGATTCCCGCTTCCGGATACCGGACCGCGATGTGCGTCATGATGTCGACGCGCATGAGTCGAAGTTGAGTCGCCCAGGCCGTCGATTCGCACTGCACGGTGAGAATGCCGTTCTCGATTCCGACCGGTGTCGAATGGTTGGCGGTCTCTTCTCCGGCCAGTTCGGTCCAGTTGGACACCAGTTCGGACTGGGCTAGCGGGGAGTCCCAGCCGAGCTGGCTTGTCAGCGCACCGAGGACATCACCCACCCCTTTTGGGTCTCGTCCCACGCCGAACGGAACACTTTCACCCTGTTCTGCTTTGCGGTCGCGTTTGGATCGCGCATAGTGCTTGTGCCCCCCGAAAAGTTCCTTGAACCGGACGTACACCCGTGCCGATTCCGACGCGGAATCGGACTCGCGTTTTATCTCACCCATGGAAGCTCTCCTCTGCAGATTCGAGAATCCGACCGGCCGAAATGTGAACGGTGTGGGCGGTGAGTGCCTCGGGAACATCCTCGAGGACGGCGGCTGTGATGAGGACCTGCTCAAACCCGGCGACGGCGGCGGCGAGCCTGGCGCGGCGGTTGAGGTCGAGTTCGGCGAACACGTCGTCGAGGATCAACACCGGGTCTCCGGTATTCGAGTCGCGCCGGAGCAGTTCTGCAGACGCGAGTTTCAGCGCGAGCGCAAATGACCAGGTCTCGCCATGGCTGGCGTATCCCTTCACGGGCAGGGAATTCAGTTCGAAGAGGATGTCGTCCCGGTGTGGCCCGACGAGGGTGAGCCCACGCTCCAGTTCGCTGCGTCGCTGGAGCGCGAGAGCAGTACGGAAGCGTTCGACGGTGGCCCCGGTCGACGCGGTCGGTGTTCCATCGGGCGATGACGGGGACTCGAGTTCTGCATCGACGCCGTCGATCGAGAGCAGCGGTGCGAGGGCTGGACCGTGGTCATCACCGACGACGGAGGCGTAAGCATCCCGAATCGGCTGGTGCAGCGCCTCGATCAGGGCGACGCGCTCGTCGATGATTTCGGACCCCAGGGCGACGAGCTTGTCGTCCCAGATTTCGAGGGTCGTCAGCTGGTTGGGTTTGAGTCCGGAAGCCCGCGCCGATTTCAGGAGTGAGTTGCGCTGCTTCAGGGTGCGTTCGTAGTCACTCATCACGCCGGCCAGCCGCGGGGTATGAAGAATGAGCAACTGGTCGAGGAATCGCCGGCGAGCTGACGGGTCCCCGCGGATAATCCCGAGATCCTCAGGCGCAAAGAGCACGCTGGAGAAGTACCGAGGCAGTTCGCGCGGCTTGATCTGGCCGCGGTTCACCTGCGCTCGATTCGCGCCGGTGCGGTTGATCTGCACTTCGGTCAAGAGGTCACGCCCGTTGTGCTGCAGCCGGGCGCGAATGATCGCGGCATCCTGACCAGCCCTGATGAGCGCGGAATCGGTGGAGACGCGGTGTGAGCCGAGAGTCGAGAGATATCCGAGGGCCTCGACCAGGTTGGTTTTGCCCTGGCCGTTGCGCCCAACGAAAAGATTGGCGCCGGGGGCCATCGTCACATCAGCGACCGCATAGTTGCGGTAATTGCTGAGATTGAGGTGGGTGACGATCACCCCAGAAGCCTATCGAGCGCGGCTGACAGGCCGATCAGTCGTCGGATTTCTTGGTCGCGTGGCCGCCGAACTGATTGCGGAGGGCTGCAACGGCTTTCATGGCCGGTGAGTCGTCCTGGCGCGAGACGAAGCGGGCGAAAATGGATGCTGAAATCGTCGGCACGGGGACTGCATTCGCGACGGCTTCCTCGATCGTCCAGCGTCCTTCGCCCGAGTCCTCGACGTATCCTTCGATCTCGGACAGGTCGTCATCCTCATCGAGCGCACGAACGAGCAGTTCGAGCAACCAGGACCGCACGACGGTACCGCGCTGCCAGGCCTTGAACGTTCCCGGAACATCGCGAACGATGTCCTCGCGCTTTTCCAGGAGCTCGAATCCCTCGGCGTACGCCTGCATGAGGGCGTACTCGATGCCGTTGTGCACCATCTTCGCGTAGTGACCCGCCCCGACTTCTCCGACGTGGACGAATCCTTCTTCACGGGGTCCCTCTGGACGCAACGCGTCGAAGACGGGCATGACGCGCTCGACCTGTGCCGCTGATCCGCCGACCATCAGGCCGTATCCGTTCTCCAGGCCCCAGACTCCACCGGAGACACCGGCATCGATGTAGTCGATTCCCTTCGCCGAGAGCAGTTCGGCGTGCTTGAAGTCCTCGGTGAACCGGCTGTTGCCTCCGTCGATGACGAGATCTCCGGCGTCGAGGCGGTCGTTGAGCTCCGAGACGACGTCATCCGTAATCTTCCCGGCGGGAACCATCACCCAGATCGTGCGGGGAGTCGGCAGAGCGGCAACGAGCTCGTCCAGGCTGGCGACGTCCGACACCTCCGGATTCCGGTCGAAACCGGTGACCTCGATGCCCGCGTTCCGCAGGCGGGTGCGCATGTTGCCACCCATTTTGCCGAGTCCGATGAGTCCGATGTGCATGCGGGGTGTCCTTCGAGTCGGGTATGGGCCGAGGCCGCGGGTCTAGCGGAGGAGGAGGTTCGGCTGGAGCAGGTACTTGAAGCTGTCTGCGCCCGGCTGGTCCTTGGAGGACTGGCTCGTGATGAGCATCGGGCCTGGCTTATTGGTGTTCTCCGATTTGGTGAACGAGAACCGTACGTATTCGCTGCGCACGGCGGTGAGCCCGTCGATGAGGAACTGCGGCTTGAGGCTGAGCACGATGTCGTCGCCGGTGAGCAGGGCATCGATCGCTTCTGATGCCTGTGCCTGCTCGGATCCGACGGCCTCCATGGTCAGCCCGTCGATGGTGAACGTGAACCGCAGCGCGGCTTCCCGCTCGAGAACGAGGGAGACGCGGCGGACGGCTTCGATGAGCTCGGCCGTGTTGATGACGGCGTAGTTTTCGCTGGACTCGGGGAACAGCCGGCGGACCGGGGGGAATGATCCCTTGATCAGGAGCGACGTGACGGTCTTTTTGTCTGCCGTGAAGGCGATGAGTTCGCGGTCGTCCTTGCTGGTGAAGGCAACCGAGATCGTCGAGGAGTGTCCGAAAGTCTTGCCGACCTCCTGCAGTGTGCGGGCAGGAACCAGGGCGACCAGGTTGTCGGGGGTGGTGTTTTCGCCGTTGTCCCAGTCGATCTCGCGGACGGCGACGCGGTAGCGGTCGGTAGCGACCAGGCTGATGCGGTTGTCGACGACCTCGAGCTGGACGCCCGTGATCACCGGGGTGACGTCGTCGCGTGACGCGGCGACAGCGACCTGGGCGACTGCGGCGGCGAAGTCCTCACCCGGGACGAGGCCGGTCTCACCGGAGATCTGGGGGATCGTCGGATATTCCTCGACAGGCATCGACAGCAGCGTGAAGTTGGCTGAACCGCAGGAGACGACGATCCGGTTGTCGTTGGTGGTGAACTGCACCGGCGCATTGGGCAGACGGCTCGCGATATCGGCCAGGAGACGGCCGGAGACTAGGATCGTGCCGGCTTCGTCGACCTGGGCACTGATCTGCGTCTGGGCGGAAACTTCGTAGTCAAAACTCGACAGAGTCAGGCCATCGTCGGTGGCCTGGATGAGCACTCCGCTGAGGATGGGAAGTGTCGTTCTCTGCGGCAACAGCTTCACTGCGAATGAGACTGCTTCGCTGAAGACATCGCGATTGACGCTAAACCGCACGGTGGATCCCCTGTCGTTTCAAGGTACGAGTGTTTCCCCATGTTAGTCGGGTCGGGGAAGCACTGTCATTCACCCGCTGCTCGGCGTCGAGCCCCAGCGAGAAGGTTGTCGACTGGAGAGAGAGTTAATGAATGGTTAAAGGTCTTAACCGCTGTGGAAACTGTGGATAACTTCCGACACGCGAGCATCCGTATGGGAACTACAGTCGTGTGAGTTGTTGGGGAGCTGTGCAGTCGTCCTGAAGCACATCCCATGCAATTACTGGCATCCGAGGGGCTTGTTCACAATTCATCGGTCACATTTCACAGACTCGCCCGAGTTGTGCGGATAGTTTCCACAGGGTTATCCACATTGTGTACGGAGTCTCAGTTTTCCACCGATTAACCCCGTCTGTTCACGGCTTTAACGCGTGAAGCGGTGCCCCTGCTTGATCCGGCTGGTCAATTCGGTGACCTGGTTGTAGATGGAGCGACGCTCCTGCATGAGGTCGGAAATCTTCTTGTTGGCGTACATCACGGTGGTGTGATCCCGGTTTCCGAACAACTGCCCAATCTTTGGGAGCGACAAATTGGTCAACTCACGACAGAGATACATGGCGATCTGCCGCGCGGTGGCGATTGCCTGTGAGCGGCTCGAACCATAGAGGTCGTCGACGCTCAGCTTGAAGTAAGCCGCGGTGATGTTGATGATGTCGACAGGCGAGATGACATTGTCGTCGTCGAGCGTGATCAGATCCTTCAGCACCGTCTGGACGAGGTTCATGTCGACCGGCGTGCGGTTGAGGCTGGCGAACGCTGTGACGCGGATGAGGGTTCCCTCGAGTTCGCGGATGTTGCTGGAGACCTTGGAGGCGATGAATTCGAGTACTTCGTCCGGAATCTGCAGCTTCTCGCTCTGGGCCTTCTTGCGAAGGATGGCGATCCGTGTCTCGAGGTCGGGGACCTGGACATCGGTGATCAGACCCCACTCGAAGCGCGATCGCATCCGGTCTTCGAAGCCCGTGAGCGCCTTGGGCGGGAGGTCGCTGGTGATCGCCACCTGTTTGTTGTGGTCGTGCAGGGTATTGAAGGTGTGGAAGAACGCTTCCTGGGTCTCCGCTTTGCCCTGCAGGAACTGGATGTCGTCGATCAGGAGGATGTCGATGTCGCGGTAACGCGACTGGAACATCGAGCCACGGTTGTTTGCGATCGAGTTGATGAAGTCGTTGGTGAACTCCTCGCTACTGACGTAGCGGACCCGGATGCCCGGGTACAGGCTCATGGCGTAGTGCCCGATGGCGTGGAGGAGGTGCGTCTTGCCGAGCCCAGAGTCGCCGTAGATGAAGAGCGGGTTGTATGCCTTCGCCGGTGCCTCTGCCACGGCGACGGCTGCCGCGTGGGAGAACCGGTTGGACTGGCCGATGACGAAGTTGTCGAAGGAGTACTTCGAGTTGAGGCGCGTGTCGTTCTGGCGGGCAGGCAGCGCGGTGTCGCTCATCGACATGTGCGAGGGAGCGTGTGAGAGATAGCTCGGTTGTTCCTGGCTCGCCGGAGCGTGAGGCAGCGGCTCGTACTCTTCGTCGATGATCTCGGGATTGACGACGACGGCAAACGTCGAAGCGCCGTGAGTGTCCTGGAGGGTGCCGATCGCCTTGAGGAGAGGCGCACGCATCCGCATGTTGAGCTGGCCGGCGGTGAACTCGTTCGGAACCTCGAGGTAGAAGGTTCCGGCCATGATGCCCTTGGGCACGACCAGGTTGAGAAACCCGTGTAACGGTGGCGTGATGCGCTCATCGGTGGCGAGCTCATCGAGCACGGTCTGCCACGTCTGCGTGATTGACTCTTGCTCGTTTGCCATATTTCCCTACATAGAAGTTATTCACAGAGTTATCCACGGATGCTCTCACACCGGCGGATCCAGAGGGAAGCGGGTTGTCGAGGCTGGGGATAACTAGTCCCTCACGCTAGCCAATCGGAGGCACGAGCCCAAATTTACCGCAGAAATCCGCCCGCGTGTCAGTGCCGGCTTCCCTGAGAAACCTGTGGATAATCAGTCGTTTGGCCTGATTCAGTTTGACCAGCGAGCATCCAAGCCGTAGGTTTAATCAGTTGACTTCTGCCTACGGGCACCAATCTTTCCCCTGCTATGCACACCGCCGCAGTGGAGATTCCAAACGTGGAGTAAGTGATTATGAGCAAGAGAACCTTCCAGCCGAACAACCGTCGTCGCGCCAAGGTGCACGGTTTCCGTCTGCGCATGCGCACCCGCGCCGGTCGCGCCATCCTCGGCGCCCGTCGTCGCAAGGGCCGCACCGAACTCTCCGCGTAGCATCCTGACCCCGGCAACCCGTCGTCATCGTGCTCGCTAAAGCGCAACGCATCACGAGTGCAGATGACTACAAACGGGTCGTGCGCCGTGGTCGACGGATGGTTGGCGTGAACAGCGTGACCTATCAACTGATGAACCCGAATGGCGGATCTCCGCGGTTCGGGTTCATTGTTGCAAAAACCGTCGGGAACGCTGTCGTACGCAACCGGGTCCGGCGCCGACTCAAGGCTGTCTCGTTTGCGATCGCCCCGAGCCTGCCTGACGGCACCGAAACAGTGTTTCGGGCCCTTCCCACTGCCGCGGTCGCCACGTTCGCTGAGCTCACGGTCGAAATCGAGCGCTCAGCGACGAGTCTGGCTGGTCGATCGTGACCGCCAACGCTGCAGACCAGGCACCGGGAACGGAGATGGCCCGGAGCATCCTGCTACTGCCCCGGAACGCGGCGGTCGCTGCTCTCATCGCGTACCGCACAGCGATCTCACCGCTTTATGGGGAAGTCTGCCGGTATTATCCCTCTTGTTCGGCCTACGCGATGCATGCCATCGCTCAGCACGGTGCGGTGATCGGATCGGGACTTGCTCTCCGGCGGATCTCTCGGTGCCACCCGTGGGCGGCCGGCGGCGTCGATGATGCGCCACTCAAAAAGAACTTCCGATACACCGTGACCCCGCGCGGTTTCGTTGTAACAGCCAGCCACCGAAAGGGCTAAATCCCACATGGATCTCTTGTCGATCATCCTCTGGCCGCTGAAGTGGGTCGTTGAGCTCATTCTGGTGGGCTGGCACGCGCTGTTCAGCGCCGTGGGGCTCGCTCCGGCAGAGGGACTCACCTGGGTTCTCTCGATCGTGGGCCTGGTGCTCGTCATCCGTGCGCTCCTGATCCCGCTCTTCGTGAAGCAGATCAAGAACCAGCGACGGATGATGGAAGTCGCCCCGCACCTGAAGAAGATCCAGGACAAGTACAAGGGCAAGAAGGACCAGTTCAGTCGCGAGGCCATGAGCCGCGAGACGATGGACCTCTATAAGAAGACCGGGACCAATCCCCTCGGCTCGTGCCTGCCGCTCCTGATTCAGATGCCGATCTTCTTTGCGCTGTTCTCGGTGCTGAACGATTCGCAGAACAACAAGGCCGGCGTCGGCCCGCTGAACGAGCAGCTCTCAGAGCAGTTCGGTTCGTCCTCGCTCTTCGGCTTCGCTCCGCTGCACATGAGCTTCTCGTCCGCGATGAATGCTGTTGGCGGACCTGAGGTCGGCGTCATGATCGTGGCCGCGATCATGGTCGTGCTGATGACCGCATCCCAGTTCATCACGCAGCTGCAGATCGTTTCGAAGAACATGTCGGACGAGACCAAGGCGAGCCCGATGTTCAAGCAGCAGCGGGTCCTGCTGTACATCCTCCCGTTCGTCTTCCTGTTCTCCGGTTTCGCGTTCCCGCTCGGTGTCATGTTCTACTGGCTGGTCTCGAACATCTGGACCATGGTTCAGCAGTTCATCATCATCAGGAACATGCCGATGCCGGGTACGGAAGCGGCAAAGGAGCGCGAAGAGCGCCTCGCTCGCAAGGGCAAGCTGAAGCCGGCCGAAGGCTCAGGCGACACCCTGGTCATCGAGGAGAAGAAGCCCGCTCAGCGCCAGCAGCCGGTCGGGAAGAACCGTGCGAAGAAAGTTGCGCCGAAGAACCCTGCAGCGACCGGGCCGAAGAGTTCCGCTGCTTCGGCGGGGAAGCCCGCTCCAGCTCCGAAGACGGTAGCTCCAAAGACACCAGCGGCGAAGGCGCCCGCTGTAAAACCTAACCCCGAGGCCGGACAGCCTCCCACGAACAATGGAAAGTAGCGCGATGAGCGACGTGATCGACAACCAGGCGGATGTTAAGGTCGTTCGGAACGACTCCCCCACAGCAACCCAGCTCGAAGAAGAGGGCGACGTCGCAGCGGACTACATCGAGGACTTTCTCGACATCTGCGACCTTGATGGGGACATCGACATTGACGTCCGCAACGGTCGCGCCTATGTAGCGGTCACCGCTTCTGAGGGCAGCAACATCCGTGTCCTTTCGAAGCCGGATGTCGTCAGCGCCCTTCAGGAGCTGACCCGCCTCGCGGTGCAGAGCAAGACCGGCGCGTTCTCGCGCCTTATTCTCGACATTGGCGGATCACGTGATGCGCGCCAGGGCGAGCTGACTGTTCTGGTCGACAGTGCCATTGCGCAGCTCGACGCCGGCGCATCCTCCGCTTCATTGCCCGCGATGTCGAGCTACGAGCGCAAGCTGGTGCACGATGTTGTGTCTGACCGGGGATTTGTGTCGACTTCACACGGCGAGGGCCGCGATCGTCACACGGTAATCACGCGCTCCTAACACTGCGGACGTTTCACGTGAAACGGGGTGGGCCCCGCCGTTGATCGAGCTCCCGCCGTTGATCGAGCCCCCGCCGTTGATCGAGCTTGTCGAGATCTCGGGTTTTCCAGGTAGTCATTTCGACAAGCTCAATGACCGATAGCGCCGTTGATCGAGCTTGTCGAGATCCCGGGTTTTCCTGGATAGTCATTTCGACAGGCTCAATGACCGGAGCCCCCCGTTGATCGAGCTTGTCGAGATCCCGGGTTTTCCAAGGTAGTCATTTCGACAGGCTCATTGACCGATGGCGCCGTTGATCGAGCTTGTCGAGATCCCGGGTCTTCCAGGGTAGTCATTTCGACAGGCTCAATGACCGGAGCGCCCCGTTGATCGAGCTTGTCGAGATCCCGGGTTTTCCAGGATAGTCATTTCGACAGGCTCAATGACCGATAGCGCCGTTGATCGAGCTTGTCGAGATCCCGGGTTTTCCTGGATAGTCATTTCGACAGGCTCAATGACCGGAGCCCCCCGTTGATCGAGCTTGTCGAGATCCCGGTCCTCCTGAGGGTCGGCATTTCGACAGGCTCAATGACCGGTGCGTCGACCGTTGATCGAGCTTGTCGAGATCCCCCATCCCCAGCGCTTCCGCGCACAGAATAGAATTGTCCCGACATGACTGCTGCCACACTAGAGCCCGAACCCGCTTCCGCCGCCTTACTCCTGGGTGATCGCCTCGAGCTGACCCGCCGCTTCACCGAAAACCTCGCCCGCCGTGGCGAGGAGTTGGGGCTTATCGGACCGCTTGAACTCCCGCGCCTGTGGTCGAGGCACATTCTGAACAGCGCGCTGGTGGCGCCCCTCCTCCGTCCGGGGATCGTCGGAGACATCGGCTCAGGTGCTGGTCTGCCGGGCCTGGTTCTTGGAATCGCGCGCCCCGATGTGCAATTTGTGCTAATAGAGCCGATGGAACGTCGCGTTGCTTGGCTTAATGATCAAGTTAATGAACTAGAACTGCGCAATGTGTCTGTAATCCGTGAGCGAGCTGAGGACGTCAAGCTTTCTGAGCGACTCGACCAGGTCACAGCCCGAGCCGTGAGCGCCTTTCGAAAGCTCCTCCCCCTGACTGCGCCCCTGTTGCGCGACGGCGGCGAACTGGTACTGATGAAGGGTGCCAATGCGCAGGCCGAGATAGACTCCGCTGCCAAAGAGATGCGCAAGTACAAGGTGTCCGGTGCGCGCGTACAAGTCCTCGGGGAGGGCATCACGGATGATGTCACCCGGGTGATCCTGGGAACGGTTCGCGGGTAAGCCTCTCGCCAGCGCCGAGGCCGCGCCTCAATGACGGGTTTCACGTGAAACACGATCCCGACAGTTCGCCAGGAGCTCCCTCACAGCTCAGCTGGTGCCAGCTCTCCATCCCCCGATGCGGATGAAGAGGCCCAGGCACGACGCAATGCTGCACCATCGGTAGATGCCCTACATGTACATTCTCGAATGCTCCGACGGTACTTATTACGTCGGGAGCACGTGGCACGTTCTTGAGCGAGTTGAACAGCACAACAACGGGCTTGGCTCCGTGTACACCAAGCGCCGGCTGCCCGTCCGACTTGTTTACAGCGAGGAATACCCAAGCATCGCTGAAGCTTTTGGTCGTGAGAAGCAGGTACAGGGCTGGAGCAGGCGAAAACGCCGTGCGCTCATTGAGGACCGAGCTGCTGAGCTGCCTGGGATTGTGCGGTTGCAAAAGACCCGGGTGCCGCCGGGTCGCGATAGCCGCGAATAGCTCGCCGTGTCCGGAACTGGTAGGCGGAACCGGGCACGGCGATCGGTCGTCGAGCTTGTCGAGACGCTCAAGGTGGGATCTCGACGGGCTCGATCAACGAGGTTTCACGTGAAACATGCGGCTGGGTCGGTCATCGAGCTTGTCGAGATGGGATCTCGACAGGCTCGATCAGCGGATATGACGTTCGTCGAGCTTGTCGAGACGCTCAAGGCGGGATCTCGACAGGCTCGATCAGCGAGGTTTCACGTGAAACATGCGGCCGGGTCGGTCATCGAGCTTGTCGAGATGCTCAGGGTGGGATCTCGACACGCTCGATCAGCGGATATGACGTTCGTCGAGCTTGTCGAGACGCTCAAGGTGGGATCTCGACGGGCTCGATCAACGAGGTTTCACGTGAAACATGCGGCTGGGTCGGTCATCGAGCTTGTCGAGATGGGATCTCGACGGGCTCGATCAGCGGATATGGCGTTCGTCGAGCTTGTCGAGACGCTCGAGGCGGGATCTCGACAGGGTCGATCGGCGTGGTTTCACGTGAAACATGCAGCTGGGTCGGTCATCGAGCTTGTTGAGATGGGATCTCGACGGGCTCGATCAGCGGATATGACGTCCGTCGAGCTTGCCGAGACGCTCAAGGTGGGATCTCGACGGGCTCGATCAGCGGATGTGGCGTTCGTCGAGCTTGTCGAGACGGGGATCTCGACAGGCTCGATCAGCGGCGGGGGCGGGGACGTCGAGCGGAATGTTTCACGTGAAACGCGTGTATGGCGAAGGGGGACCGCGTGGTCAGGTACGGTTGGAAGGAACGAACGAACGGAGACCGTTTCACGTGAAACATCCCCAATCTGAAGGAGAGTCGGTGAACACATCGTCAGCGGTTGAGGAGACTTCCCCACTCATGCGGGAGATCCTGGACCTGACCCACCGTCGCAAGAATCTCGCTGCAGCACACGTTCCAGTCCCCGCAAACACGCGGATTTTCACGGTTTCGAACCAAAAAGGTGGCGTCGGCAAGACCACCACGACGGTGAACGTCGCCGCTGCGCTGGCCAAGACCGGTGCCCGCGTGCTCGTCATCGACCTTGATCCTCAGGGGAACGCGTCCACAGCTCTGGGTGTCGACCATCACGCCGAGGTTCCGAGCATCTACGACGTGCTCATCGACGACTTCCCTCTAGCGGATGTCGTGCAGAAGAGCCCGGAGTTCGACACGCTCTTCTGTGCACCATCGACGATTCACCTTGCCGGCGCCGAGATCGAACTCGTCTCGCAGGTGGCCAGGGAACATCGACTCCGTACGGCGCTCGAGCAGTTCATCGCTGAGGCGGAAACGCCGTACCACTACGTCTTCATCGACTGCCCACCGTCGCTTGGACTACTCACGATCAACGCTTTTGTGGCCGCTCACGAGGTCTAATCCCAATTCAGGCCGAATATTACGCGCTGGAGGGCCTCAGCCAGCTCCTCAACAGCATCCAGCTCATCCAGAAGCACCTGAATCCGCGTCTGAAGCTCTCCACCATCCTCCTGACGATGTACGACGGACGCACGAACCTCGCCCATCAGGTCGCCGATGACGTTCGTGCGCACTTCCCGAAGGAAGTTCTCACGACGCTGATCCCCCGAGCAGTCAAAATCTCAGAAGCACCGAGTTTCGGCCAAACAGTCATCACGCACGATCCCAGCGGGGTCGGGGCAATCTCTTACCTGGAAGCGGCAACGGAAATCGCCAAGAGATACGCCGAAGCGGCGGCAACACAAGACGACTCAGAACTATCCACTGAAGGAGCAACACACTAATGGCTGCGAAACGCACCGGTCTCGGCCGCGGTATTGGGTCACTCATCCCGACCACGACTCAGGAGATGACCGATAATGGTCGCCCGGTCGATGTTTTCTTCCCCGACAACAGCGCTGGGCGCTCCTCTGATGAGCAGCTGGTCGCTGTGCCCGGGGCACGACTCGTCAATCTGAGCCCGCACGACATTGTTCCGAACGCGGCCCAGCCCCGCACGCACTTCGACGCCGATCACCTCGCCGAGCTGGTGCACAGCATCCGCGAAGTGGGCGTTCTGCAGCCGATCGTCGTGCGCAAGCATGCCACCGAAGACGGCAAGTACGAGCTCATCATGGGTGAGCGGCGCCTGCGTGCGACCAAAGAGGTCGGCCTCGACAGCATTCCCGCTGTCATCAAGGACACGGCGAACGAAGACATGCTCCGGGATGCCCTCCTGGAGAACCTCCACCGCTCCAACCTCAACCCGCTCGAGGAGGCATCCGCCTACCAGCAGTTGCTCGCGGACTTCGGCATCACCCAGGACCAGCTCGCGCAGAGAATTGGCCGGTCACGGCCACAAATTACAAACACGATTCGTCTCCTGAAGCTTCCGGAAGCCGTTCAAAAGCGCGTTGCAGCCGGCGTGCTGACGGCCGGTCACGCCCGCGCGGTTCTCTCCGTCGGGCACCCCGAAGGGATGCAGCGTCTCGCTGACAAGATCGTCAACGAAGATCTCTCCGTTCGGGCCGCGGAGGCGGCAGCAGCCCAGGGCCTCGCCCCCAAGAAGGCGAAAGCTGCATCGGGTTCACGGCACGGCCACCTCGATGAGATCGGTGAGCGCCTCGGCGACCGACTCAACACGAGGGTGAAAGTATCATTGGGCGCCAAGAAAGGCCAGGTCACGATTGATTTCGCGACAATCTCTGACCTCAATAGAATCCTCAACGAAATCGGCGAGCCGGTCTACGGCGGATAACCGCAGACGCCGGCAGTGAGCCGGGGTGCTACTCCCCGGCCGCTGCGATGGCCAGTGCGCTGTACGTTGACGCGAGCGTGAGCCCGGCAGCTTCGATCGCCTGGGGGGTGAGGGAGGTCTCGGTCAGCCCGGGGAGCATGTTCGCCTCCAGGAACCAGACGACGCCCTCGGCGTCCACGATGACATCGACTCGGGAGATCTGGCGCAACCCGAGAAGGGTGTGCACGCGCACGGCGACCTCGGCTGCGTGTGCCGCGACGTCCTCCGAAACCCTGGCGGGCGCGTAGAACGTCGTCTCGCCCGCGTTGTACCGCGCCTCGAAGCTGTACACACCAGACAGCGGCTCGATCTCGACCGCAGGCAACGCCACCGCACCGTGTCCGGAGTCGATCACGGTGATGGCGAGCTCGGTCCCCTCGATCTTCTTCTCGATCAACGCCACGTCCGAGTAGGTGTAGGCGTTCACCATCGCCCGGGGCAGTTCAGAGGCATCCGTCACGATCGTGACGCCCTGCGCCGACCCACCCTGGGCCGGTTTCACGACGGCTGCGGCACCGATCCCGTGCAACACCTCGGCCAACACACCGTTGGCGCCGAGCTCACGGAACGTCTCCGTTGGCAGGGCCAGCCACGGCGGCGTCGCGATGCCATCCCGCGACACGAGCGTTTTGGCGGTCGGCTTGAACCAGGCCAGACCGGCAGCTTCGGGATGAGAACCCACATAGCGGATGCCCCGGGCGCGGAGCAGGGCCTGGAGCGCGCCATCTTCCCCGCTCGCGCCGTGGAGAGCCGGCCAGACGACATCCGGATTCTTCTCGGTCAGCGCCTCGAGCAGGGTGGCGTCCGGGTCCCGAAGCGTGACCGTGTGGCCCGCAGACTGGAGTTCCTCGGCGACGCGGCGCCCGGAACGCAGGGACACGTCACGTTCGTGCGAGATCCCGCCGGCGAGCACCACGATATCGAGCTTCTGGAAATCGGTCATAGTCAGGCCTTTTCTGTGGTCCGTGTGGGCGGGCGTCAGGACATGTTGGGCGGAGGTGCCGTGTACGACACCCGTGAACGCGAGGTGGCAAGGTCACCGGTGCCCGCGAAAGTATCGAGCAGGTCGAGCTCCCCGTTGATCACGGTAGCCAGACGGCGAATACCGAGGCGGATGCTCTCCGGTGTGGGATAACAGAACGACAGGCGCATGTTCTTCCGGCCGTCTCCGTCAGCGAAGAAGGCGGTGCCGGGGGTGTATGCGACGAGTTCCTTGACCGCACGAGGGAGCATGGCCTTCGAATCAAGGCGATCGGGCAGGGTCAGCCAGACGTAGAACCCGCCGGTCGGGTTCGTCCAGGTCAGGTCGGGAAGGTACTCGCCAAGCGCGGCGAGCATCGTCTCTTTACGTTCCTTGTACACACCGCGGAAGGTGTTGATCTGGCCCTTCCAGTCGGCCTGGTCCAGGTACTGCGAGATGACGAGCTGGCTGAACGACGACGGGCAGAGAATCGCTGCTTCGTTGGCGAGGATGAGCTTCTCGCGGATGGCATGGGGCGCGAGGGCCCAGCCGACCCGGAACCCAGGGGCGAGCGTCTTCGAAAACGTGCCGAGGTAGACGACGCCGTCGGCCTCGAGCGAGCGGAGGGCAGCGGGGGGCTTCTGGTCGAAGTAGAGCAGACCGTATGGGTTGTCCTCGAGGACGAGGATGTCGTTCTCCCGCGCGATTTCAAGGATCTCGCTGCGGCGGGCCTCAGACAGGGTCACCCCGGCCGGATTGTGGAACGTAGGGATCGTGTACAGGAACTTGATCCGCTTGCCGGCCGCCTTGAGCCGGGCAATGTTCTCGCGCAGCGCCTCGGGGATGAGTCCGTCATCGTCCATCAGGACGTGCTGCACCTCGGCCTGGTAGCTCTTGAAGATCACCATCGCGGTGACATAGCTGGGGCCTTCGGCGAGGACGACGTCGCCCGGGTCGATGAAGAGCTTGCTGAACAGTTCGAGCGCGTGCTGGCTCCCCGTCGTGATCACGACGTCGGAGGCACTGCCCTGGATGCCCTCGAGCGCCATCACTTCGAGGGTCTGCTCACGCAGCTTCTCGACGCCCTGCCCTGAGCCGTACTGCAGCGCAACGGGCCCCTGCTCGCGCATGACGCGCCCCATGGCATCCGTCACCAGATCCTCGGGGAGGGCGGATACGTACGGCATTCCACCGGCCAGGGAAACGACCTCCGGGCGGCTGGCAACGGCGAACAGGGCGCGGACCTCGCTGGCGGCCAACCCGGCCGTGCGGGCGGCGTATGCGCCGTACCACGGGTCGAGGTTGTTTCCGGATGCGTGGCGAGAGCCTGGTTCTGACACTGTTCTTCCGTTCCTGGTCCTAGTCGATGTTATCGGGGTTGAGCATGGTCGATTTTCGGTGACGGGCGCGGCGCTGCCGGTTAACCGAAAACGACCCGCCCGGCGTGTGCCGGACGGGTCGAAGATCGAGGGTCGTCGGGCTACGCCAGGAAGGCGGCCAGGTCGGCCTCGAGGGCTGCTTTCGGCTTTGCGCCGATGATGGTCTGCGCGACCTCGCCGCCCTTGAACACCTTGAGGGCAGGGATGGACGTGATCTGGTACTTCATGGCCAGGCCGGGGTTCTCGTCGACGTTGACCTTGACGATGTCGAGCTTGTCGATGTTCTCGCTCGCGATCTGGTCAAGAATCGGTGAAACCATGCGGCAGGGACCACACCACTCGGCCCAGAAGTCGACGAGCACCGGACGGGCGCTCTGCAGAACCTCTGCGTCGAAGGTGCTCTCGGATACTGCGCGTGCTGACATAACTGGGTCTCCTTTGTGGATGAATCGAAGTCTAAACGGTTGCCGCGACGGCTGACGCGATCTCGGGGTTGTGCTGCGCCTCCTGCTCGAGGCTGGCGAGGAAGTGTTCCGCGTCGAGCGCCGCCACGGTACCTGATGCTGCAGCGGTCACGGCCTGGCGGTAGGTCGGGTCGATGACGTCGCCCGCGGCGAAGACACCGGGCAGGTTGGTCCGCGATGAGCGACCGTCGACGGCGATGGTGCCGTCTTTGGTGAGCTCGAGCTGGCCGTGGAACAGGTGGGTACGCGGATCGTTGCCGATCGCGACGAACAGGCCGCCGAGTTCGAGGTGGCTCTCGGAGCCGTCAACCGTCGACTTGAGGGTCACGCCGTCGACGGCGTTCTCACCGGAGATGCCGACAACCTCGGAGTTCCAGACGAACTCGATCTTGTCGTTGTTGAATGCCCGGTCCTGCATGATCTTGGATGCGCGCAGCGTGTCCTTGCGGTGAATGACGTACACCTTGGACGCGAAGCGGGTGAGGAATGTGGCTTCCTCCATAGCGGAGTCCCCGCCGCCGACCACGGCAATGGTCTTCTCCTTGAAGAAGAAGCCGTCGCACGTTGCACACCACGAGATGCCACGACCCGAGAGCCGCTCTTCGTCCGGGAGCCCGAGCTTGCGGTAGGCGCTGCCCGTCGCCACGATGACGGAGGACGCCTCGAAGTCACCGGAGTATCCGGTCTTCACGGTCTTGGTCTCGCCCTCGAGGGACACTTCGGTGACGTCGTCGAGGATGACCTCAGTGCCGAACCGCTCAGCCTGCTCCTGGAACATGCTCATGAGCTCGGGGCCCTGGATTCCCGCGGGGAAACCGGGATAGTTCTCCACCTCGGTGGTGTTCATCAGTTCGCCGCCGGCCTCGACACTGGACGCCAGAAGCAGCGGCTTCAGGTTGGCCCGAGCCGCATAGATGGCTGCGGTGTATCCGGCGGGACCGGACCCGATGATGATGACGTTGCGCACGTAGGCTCCTTGAAATTTGGCGGACGCTGAGTGGAACACATCTTAGTTCGACGATATTCCGTGGGCCCGAACGACGCCGATACACGAGGTTGCGGCGGGTGCCAGGTCAGCGGCGGCGCAGGCGCCTGGCGACCGGGGCGAGCGCCTCGCGGAGCTCTGCGGAGCGCATCAGGGTGAGCGCGCCGCCGTAGACCACAGACATGACGACTGCGACCGCGGCCATTGTCACGAGGGCGCCCAGGACGGAGTCGAGAGCCCAGCCGCCCGTGTACCCACCCAACAGCCACACGAGGCCGGCTCCGAGGAGCACCGCCGGCACGGCGGCGACCGAGTAGACCACCAGGCTGCGGACGATTCGGGCGATATCCAGGCCATCGATCCGCTTTCGAAGCAGGATGCCGGCCGTCACCATCTGGACGGTGATCGAGATCGACATGGAGATGGCCAGGCCGATACCGATCAGCGGGAGCGGCAGGAGCGAGCACAGCAGGGCCAGCGCGATGTAGACGCCGACCTGCACGAGGGTGAAGAGGAAGGGCGTGCGGGTGTCGCCCAGGGCGTAGAACGTCCGCTGGAAGACGAACAGTACGGCGAACGGGACCAGTCCGACGAGGTACGCGATGAGAACGAAGCCCATCGCGACGGTGTCGCTGAACGCAGCGGTGAACAGGCTCGCGAAGGGGAATGCGAGCACGATCAGTCCGGCCGTGGCCAGCACGATGATCAGGGTGATCTGGCGGGTGGCGGCAGAAACATCCGTCGTCAGCTCTTCGGTGCGATTCTCACGCACGTGCTCGGCGAGGCGCGTGAAGTAGGCCGTCGCGACCGACAGCGTGATCACGGAGTGCGGCAGCATGAAGATGAGCCACGCGTTCTGGAGCGTCGCGGTCGATGGGCCTTCACCGGATGCGATGAGGGCGACGTTGCTCTGCACGAGGCCGGCGATCGTGGTGAGGGCGAGCATGGCGAAGGACCAGCCGGCGAGCTTCCCGGTGGCCCGCAGACCGATGCCCCGCCACCGGAAGTCGGGGCGGAAGCTCAGTCCGATCCGGCGCCAGAAAAAGAAGAGCACGACGGCCTGCGTTGCGACGCCGAGGGTGGCGGTGCCCGCAAGCAGGAGGATCATGTCCGGGGTCCACTCGGAGACCAGCCGCGTGCCGTTCGGGTCGGAACCGAACAGCACGATGAATACGCCGAGGCCGGCCATCGCGACGAGGTTGTTGACCACGGGCGACCAGGTGAACGGACCGAAAAGCTTGTGGGCGTTGAGGATCTCGCCGAGCACGGAGTAGAGGCCGTAGAAGAAGATCTGCGGGAGGCAGAAGTACGCGAACGCGACGGCCAGCGCCCGCGTCTCGGCATCCAGCCGGAACGAATAGAGGTGCACGAGCGCGGGTGCGAGGAGCACGGCGGCTGCGGTAGCGGCAAAGAGTACGACGAGGGTGATCGTCAGCAGCTTGTTGACGTAGGACTTGCCTCCGTCGGCATGCACGATCGACCGCACGATCGACGGCACGAGAACCGCACTGAGCACACCGCCGGCGATGATCACATAGAGCGTGTTCGGCAGCTGGTTGGCCACGCCGAACGCGTCAGCGCTGCGGCTCGCGACCAGTCCGATCGTCCACGCCAGCAGCATGGCCTTGACGAACCCGAGGATGCGAGACACCATCGTGCCCGAGGCCAGGAAGAAGCTCGCCCGTCCGATGCCGGCGTTGTCGGTCGTCTTCGTCATCGGTCCCCAGGGGTGGTGGCGGGCGGAGCATCCGTGGCGGCGGAGTCTGTGCTGACCTGGCTGCGGCGCTCGGCCCGGCGCTTACGGACAGTGCGGATGAGGCCAAAGACGAACAGCAGCGCGACGAGCACGGCGAGGACTGCTGCACCGATGCCCTCCCAGTCGGCGCGAACAGTCACCGGTACGAGCACGCTCTCGCCGATCACGGCGCTCTGCGGCGAGTACAACTGCAGACGAACGGTGACCTCACCGTTACCGAGTCGTGCTTCGACGGGTACGCGAACCGACCCACGCGAATTCGCCGGGATGACCTGGGTGACACTGGAATCGACGTTGAGCTTGAGGCTGGAGCTGGAGGCCTGGAGGACAACGGTGACGGGGAGGCCGTATTCATTCCGTACGGTGAATGGAAGCGAGGACTGGTTGCTCACCATGAGGATCGGGCTGGTCGCGGCGATCGAGACGGACTCCAGTGTTGCGGTGGTTGCCGTGTCGTGTGTCGTCACGGCGTCTGTCCAGTCCGCGTCATTGGAGCGCCACGAGACGGCCAGCAGTGCGAGGATCTCAGCGCGTTCCCGACCGGTCAGGCGGGCGGGGTCGTCGAGCATCGTCGAGAAGGCGGCGACGCTGGCTTCCCTGGTGTGCAGCCGCTTGACCAGGGCGACGCGCTCGTCTGCTTGCGGACGGTGGCCACCGTCGCTGCGACCGACTTCTGTGCGGCGGCGGTGCTGAGAACAGTGCCGGCAACGGTGGGCATCGACATGAGCGAGGTGACGGCGTCACTGAGCCGGGAAGCCGTCGGGGGCCATGCGCGGTCGAGCGTGAGGAGCAACGTGCGGCTCGGTGCGCTCTTCTCCGACCCGATGACCATGAGCTGCGCGGCCAGGTCGGCCAGCGCATCCAGCTGGCGTTCAGCGGAGATCGCCGTCGCCGCTCGGCGCAGTGTTTCGGATGCCGCCGCATCCGACACCAGGACGGAGGTGTCGCTGACGGTGGCGGAGGCGGCCGGGGTGTAACCACTCTTGGTGGTTACGTTGGTCGACGAGAGGATCGTCGTGGTGGCGCCGGACGCGGTGAAGACCGGGAGGTCGGATGCCTGCACCGAGTCGTCGGCAGGCCACACGATACCCGTGGTCGTGTACGGCCAGTCGGTCAGTTCAGCCAGGGTCGGCACGGTCGCCTCGTCAGGGGCCGGAGTGGCGGGAATGGCGGGTTCGGTGGACGGTGCCTCGGTCGGATCCGGAGTGGCTGGCGCATCCGGTTCAACGGCCTCGGTGAAATTCTCGGGGTCGAGTCCGTAGCGCAGGGAGGTCGGGTTCAGCAGTCCGGTGAGGCCGGCCTGCGACTGGATAGACGCATCGGCATCCGCATACTGCAACGGGAATGTCTCATTGGTGGCACCGCTGAGGCGCTCGAGCCAGCTGGTCGCGGATGCCGGAGCCGCTGTGCCGAGGGCACGAATCGACGCAATAAGCATCGGATCGATGCCGAGCGCGACGGGGCGGTCAATAAGTCCGTCCAGTTGGCGGGTGAGGATGCCGGTCGGCGCGGTGTACACGCTGAGCGCTTCGGCGTCGAGCAGACCGTCCGCCGTCGCGGGAGCGGTGATCGGGGCAGCGACGGCGACCCCGAGTGGTTGCGCAGTCACATCCGGGGCGAACACGAGGGTCTCGTGAATCGAAACGACCGTGTCCGCACTCGTGTAGGTCGCGTCGACGGGGTATGCGCCCGCCTCGTCAGGAAGATCGAGGAGATCAGCGGTGACGACGATCGGAACGGCGGTGTGCCGAAGACCCGCACCGAGCGCAGGGACAGCGAGGCTCACGATCGGCCGGTCGCTCGTCGTCTTGCCGCCGCCGTCGAGCCACTCCGAGAGCGCCGTTCGGGAGGTAATCGCGACGGACCCGGACTCGACGGCGAGCGTTCCGGCTTCCAGGTCCGTTTCGCCGGAGTTCTCGATCGTGATGGTCAGCGTCATTGATCCATCGGCGGCGAGGGAACTGGCTGACGGACTCATCTCGACCGTGACATCGTCCGCAGCGGTGGCGGTGGTCAGCATCGTTCGCGTGCCGACCGGGACGTCAGACGCACGGGCATCGAGTGCCGTGGCGGTCGCGCCGATTCCGAGGGACACCAAGCAGACCGCGGTGGCAGTCATCACGCGCAGCGTCTTGTGCAGTCGGTTCGTCGTCATAGGCTCTCGCTGGCTCTGGGCCTCAGCCAGCATGAAACCTGATTCTACGGGTGGACACTGGGCGGATGCCGCCAGCGCGCGCCACGAAGGCCGGAATCGCTGACTGCGTGAGTGAGCCCGTTCCTGCCGCCGCGGAGAGTGCCGCAGGGGTGCCTACAGGCCGATCGATCCGATCATGGTCCAGATGGTGCGGGTGAGGTCGGGGTGCTCGAGCGCGATCTCTCGCAGCAGGTCGTACTCGAGCTGTGCGACATTGTGGCGGTGGGAATCGGCATCCGAGCGGTTGCTGCGGGCCGCATACCGAGCCATCGTGTATTCGGCGGTCAGACCGCGCGCCTCCAGGGCGTCGATCTTCAGCTCGTGGACGACGAGTTCATCGACGGTCGGAAGGTCGTGGATGAAGTCGTACGGGTCCTCTCCGGCGCGGCACCGATGGTCGATGAGCACGTCGAGCTCGTCGCGGGCATAGCGCCGAAGCCGGTCAAGGTCAAAGGGCGTTGTCGTCACAAGTCGGCCCCTTCCTGATCGTCTGAGCCGTGTGCGCGTTAAAGGTTACGCCTGTTTTTCTAGAGCGTGACCGTAGCGATGACCCCGCGCGCCTCACCCAATCAACGACAAGTGGCGCGGGTCGTGCAACGATGGGCTATGGAAAACTCACGGTTGACCAAGACGACGCTGGAGCACTTCCGCGCCGTCCTCGAAGAGCAGCGTGCCGATCTCGAGAAGCATCGGCTGCACACCGAGGAGTCACTCGTCGAAGTCCGGATCGCCCGCGACGGCGAGTCAGACGACGAGCACGACCCGGAGGGTCCCACGATCGCATCCGAATGGTCGAGGCTCACCGGGCTCCAGGAAGAGGCCGGCAAGGAACTCGCCGTTCTCGACAAGGCCATCGCCCGCATCGACGATGGATCCTTTGGCCTCTGCTCGAGCTGCGGCAAACCAATCGGACGTGCCCGCCTCGACGCACGTCCGTCGGCCGAGCTCTGCATCGACTGCGCCAGGCTCGCCGAAACCCGGTAGCGCTCTCGCGATATGGACAGCGAACCCGACCTCCCCGAGGTCTGCGTCTGTTACATCCTGCGTGAAACCGCCCAGGGTAGTTACGAGGTCCTCCTCGGCGAGAAGAAGAAGGGCCTCGGTCTCGGAAAGATGGTCGGACCGGGCGGAAAGCTCGAATCGGGCGAGTCTCCGATGCAGGCGGTCGTGCGGGAAGTGCTCGAGGAATCCGGACTCACCGTCCGGGAGAACGACCTCGTTGCCCTCGGGCGCATCCGCTACGAGTTTCCTCACCGTCCAGCGTGGAGCCAGGTCTCGTGGGTGTTCGCGACGCACGCCTGGGACGGTGAGATCGTCGAATCCGACGAACTCCTGCTCCGCTGGCACCGGGTCGCGGACATCCCCTTCGACCGCATGTGGGACGATGCCAGATTCTGGCTCCCCGACGCACTCGCCGGGGAGTACTGCGAACGTCGGTTCGTGTTCGGCGACGACCTGTCGACCGTGGTGGCCGGCGACCTGCCGGTCAGGCCTGCAGGGCGAGGCTGAACGGCAGCACGGCGGATGCACCGGCTCCACGCAGCAGGCGGCCAGCGACGGTGATCGTCCAGCGACTGTCTGTGAGGTCATCGACGAGCAGGATGGGGCGCCCGCGGTAACCCTCCAGAGCGGTTACCAGCTCCGGATCGAGGTCGAACCGGTCCCAGACACTTGCCAGCCGGTAGGCGCTGTTGCCCCCAGGTTCGCCCGACGGCCCACCGTTCTTCAGGCTCAGCGCACCCAGGTACGGCAGCCGGCCCACCTCGGAGAGCGCGCGCGCCACCGAGTCGATGAGTTGCGGGCGACGCCTCGAGGGAACGGTGATGACCGCAGCCGGTCGTTCCTCCCAGCCCCACTCGGAAAGGACACGAATGCACGCCTGGACCAGAGCCGGGCTCGCCGGGGCATCCGCTGTACCAGGCGAGAACAGGTCTCGAAGGGTTCCGCCCCAGCCGAGGTCGGTGAGCCTGGCCAGGGCGCGGCCGGACTCCACCCGGTCGTCGGGCGCGATCTTTCCCCGCACGGGCACACCGAGGCTCTCGGCACCCGTCGGCCACTGTGCTCGCGGGTCGATGGCGACTCCGACCCGGCCGAGCGACTTCTGGGCCTGGCCGGATGCCTCCTGCCGCACGTCGGTCGGGAACCAGACGGGCTGCCCAGCCGCGGCAGCGCAGGTGTCGCATCGACCGCAGGGGACGGCGGTGTCATCGTCGAGGGCTCGCTGGAGGAATTCCATGCGGCATCCGGTCGTGCGTTCGTACTCGAGCATCGAGTTCTGTTCGCGCACGCGTGCTGCGGCGATGCGTTCGTAGCGTTCAGCGTCGTAAATCCAGGGCTGGCCGGTTGCGACCCAGCCGCCGGTGACGCGCTGCACGGCGCCGTCGACGTCGAGCACCTTGAGCAACAGCTCGAGGGGGCTGCGCTTGAGGTTCACCCGCGCTTCGAGGGCCGGGGTCGACAGGGGAGCGCCGTTGAACGCGAGTTCGTCGATGACGGCGAGGGCTTTCTGCTCGTTCGGCATGGACGACGTGGCGAAGTACTGCCAGATCGCCTCGTCTTCAGTGCCGGGCAGGAGCAGGACGTCAGCGCTGGCGGGCCGCCCGTCGATGACGGCGGCACGACCGGCACGACCGACCTGCTGGTAGTACGCAACGGGGGACGACGGCGCTCCAAGGTGGATGACGAAGCCGAGGTCCGGCTTGTCGAAACCCATGCCGAGCGCGCTCGTGGCGACGAGCGCCTTGACCTGGTTGTTCTTGAGCGCCTGTTCCAGGCCCTCGCGATCGCCGGCATCCGTTCGACCGGTGTACGCCTGCACCTCGTGCCCGGCCTCGCGCAGCAACCGCGCAGTGTCTTCGGCCGCGGAGACGGTCAGCGCGTAGATGATGCCCGATCCGCGCAGGTCTCCGAGGTGGCTCGAGCAGCCAGCCGAGGCGGGCGCCGGCGTCAGGCAGCCGGAGCACTCCGAGACGGAGGGATGCCCGGGCGAGCGGGCCGCGAATGGTCACGACCGGTTCACCGCCGGCGTGCTCGAGCTGCTCAGCGACATCGGTGACGACGCGGCTGTTGGCCGTCGCGGTGGTGGCGAGCACCGGGACGCCGTGCGGCATCTCGGCGATGAGGTCACGGAGGCGACGGTAGTCCGGGCGGAAGTCGTGGCCCCAGTCCGAAATGCAGTGGGCCTCGTCGACCACAAGCAATCCGGTGCGCGGAATGAGCTTCGGCAGCTGTTCCTCACGGAATCGCGGGTTGTTGAGACGCTCGGGCGAGACGAGCAGGACGTCTACCTCGTCATTGTCGAGTTTGGTGAGCACATCGCCCCACTCGTGCGGGTTCGCCGAGTTGATCGCGACGGCGCGGACCCCTGCTCGGGCGGCCGCCTCGACCTGGTCGCGCATGAGCGCGAGCAGCGGAGAGACGAGAAGTGTCGGCCCGGCACCCTGTCGACGGAGGAGCAGCGTGGCGACGAAGTACACGGCCGACTTGCCCCACCCGGTGCGCTGCACGACGAGGGCGCGTTTTCGCTCGGCGACAAGGGTCTCGATGGCCTCGTACTGGCCCTCGTGGAAGTCGGCGTCCGGTGAACCGACCAGCGTGCGCAGGATCTCGAGGGCGTCAGTGCGGGTGTCGGTCATCTCCCCAGCTTGTCAGGTGCGGCTGACAGCCGGGATTCGAAGCGGATGCCGGCGGCATCCGTCTCAGGCGTCGATGATCTGCTTGCCCAGCGGCAGGAGGGCGACGGGCACCATCTTGAAGTTGGCCCAGGCGAACGGGATGCCGATGATCGTGACGAAGAGGGCCAGGCCGCTGACGATGTGCCCGAGGGCGATCCACCAGCCGGCGAGAACGACCCAGATCACGTTGCCGATGGCGGAGCCGACGCCGGCGGTCGGCCGGTCGACGACCTCTTTGCCGAACGGCCACAGTGCGTAGACGGCGATCCGGGCGGAGGCGATGCCCCACGGGATCGTGACGATGAGCACGAACATGATCAGTGCGGCGAACATGTAGCCGACAAACAGCCAGAATCCGGACAGGAGCACCCAGATGATGTTGAGGAGAGTCTTCATGGTGGGTTCAGTCTGGCATCCGCTCCGGGCGTGGGTGCGCATAACTCCGCCTCTGTTCGCTCTGGGCCGCCGGTTCGGCCGGTTCGAGCTCGATTCGGCGAGGTTCTGGCGGAGTTATGCGCGCCTCCGCGCGGTGCCACACTGGGAACTGTGACTTCTGAGCTCGTGCACCACCTCCGATCCGACCTCGACGCTGCCCGGTTCACGGTGACGACCCTCACCGACCTGTGGGGAGACGAGGCGGATGCCGCGCTGCACCGCAACGAGAGGGTCCCGGCCCTCCGCGCGCTCGCGAGACGCCGCGACGAGACCGGGGCCGAGGCATCCGCAACGCTGGCGACGCTGTTCGTGCTCGGTCTCCCGGTCACCATGGCCGATCTGGCCCAGGCGTTCTCCACCCTCGGCGTCGACGGCGCGGCGACGCTTGGCCTGGTCGTCGTGGACGGCGACGAAGCGCGGCCGCTTCTCGACCTGCGCCCGTACAGTTTCGTGGACGCGCACGGTGCAGGCAGCTGGTGGATCGTGTCAGACCTCGGCGAACTCGCCCTCGGCCGCCCGCTCGGTGAGGAGCACGTTCTCGGTGTCGGCGGGGCATCGATGACCCTGAGCGGGCTGATGATGCAGAACCCGGTCGGCAGCGTCCTTGACCTCGGCACCGGCTGCGGTATCCAGGCGATGCATGCGGCTCGCCACGCGACGACCGTCGTGGCGACGGATATCTCCGAGCGCGCTCTCGAGCTGGCGCGGCTCAACGCGGAGCTCAATGCCATCCACAACATCGAGTTCCGGCTCGGCAGCCTCTTCGAGCCCGTGCGCGGTGAGCGTTTCGACCAGATCGTCTCCAACCCGCCCTTCGTCATCACTCCGAGGGTGGAGGGCGTCCCCGCGTACGAGTACCGCGACGCCGGCATGGTCGGCGATGCGCTCGTCGAGGCCGTCATCCGCGGTGCAGCCGCGCACCTCACCCCGGGCGGCGTCGCCCAGATGCTCGGCAACTGGGAGTACCGCGTCGGGCAGGATGCGTTCAGGCGCGTCGGAGGCTGGATCGACGGCACCGGTCTCGACGCCTGGATCATCGAACGTGACGTCCAGGATCCGGCCGAGTACGCCGAGACCTGGATTCGCGACGCCGGCACTCGCTCCGGGACCCCCGACTTCGATCGCCTCTACTCAGCCTGGCTGGACGATTTCGCTGCGCCGCCGCGTGACATCCGTCGGCTTCGGCTACGTCACCCTGCGGATGCCGGTGGCCGGCGACCCGACGCTGCGTCGCCTCGAGCGGCTCCACGGCTCGCTGGGGTCGAACGAATCGGGGATCGGCGTGCACCTCGCATCGGCGTTGGCCGGGCACGACTGGCAGGCGGTCCGCTCGGACGAGGAGATTGCGAGCGCTCACGTCACTGTGGCGCCCGATGTGACCGAAGAGCGACACTACTGGCCGGGCGCGGAGCATCCGACGGCGATGATGCTGCGCCAGGGCGGCGGATTCGGGCGCACGGTCAGGCTGGACACCGCTCTCTCCGCGCTGGTCGGGGCGAGTGACGGGGACCTCTCGGTCGGGGCTGTGACCGGAGCGATCGCCCAGCTGCTCGACGCGGACTACCGGGAACTGCTTGAGGAAGTGGTCCCGCGGGTGCGTGCGCTCGTCGACGACGGCTTCCTGCTGCCGCCCACGGAGTGACGGACGCCGGACGCTCGACAGGAGGAATGAGCGCCGGCCGCACGCTCAACAGGAGTTTTTGACCGTTTTCGACCGCCGTATCCGGTCGAGCGTCACCCGGTCAGGTCGTGGACGCGCCGCCCTCGGCCAGGAACGCGAGTCGCTGGAGGGTTTCCGTGTTGCGCACGTGCAGCATGGGCTGCCTGAGAAAACCGGGGAGGTAACGCCCCGGACCTCGGATGGCGTCCTCCACAATGCGCACGACACAGCCGTCCTTTCGCGCTTTCACGTCGAGGGTCACGTGGGCCTCACCGATCGGCCATCCCCTCGCCTTGAACTTCATGTGGTGGGGCGGATCCCACTCCAGGACGGAGGTCGAGTCGTTGATCAGGAACGGCCAGATCCCGAAGGAGTGGAACACCCGACCGCCCTCGGCCGGCCAGGCGTCGTCGACATCGCGCATCCGGGACGCGCCGACCACCCAGCTCGGGTAGAGCCATCCGTTCGCCAGCACCGCGAACACCTCGTCGGGAGTGGCCTCGATGAAGCGGTAGTTGACGGACATGGCTTTCCTCCGGTTAGTGGGCGGTGTCTGGCGCGAGGGACGGCGGCGTCGAGCAGGCCGAAGACGTCCTGCAGGGCAAGAGTGGCGGCATGCCAGCCGGGAAGGCCGTGCACGCCGGGCCCGGGCGGCGTCGACGACGAGCAGAGGTACACGCCGTCAAGGGGTGTCCGCCAGGGCTGAGGTGACAGCACGGGCCGCGCGAGCAGCTGGGGCAGGTTCACGTCCCCCGCCGCGATGTCGCCGCCGATGTAGTTCGGGTTGTAGTGCTCGTACTCGAGCGCGGTCTTCGACGCCGACGCGAGGATGAGATCCCGAAACCCCGGCGCGAATCGCTCGATCTGGGCGATGATCGCCTCGGTCCGGTCGACGGTCGACCCGGCGGGAACGTGGGTGTACGCCCAGAGCACGTGTTTGCCCTCCGGCGCCCGGCTCGGATCGAAGCTGCTCGGCTGGGAGACGAGGACGTACGGATTCTCCGGATGCCTGCCGCGGGCGACATCCCGTTCGGCGCGGGCGATCTCGGCGCGCGTTCCGCCGAGGTGGAGGGTGCCGGTGAGCGCGAGGTCCGGGTTCGTCCACGGCACGGGTCCGGAGAGGGCGAAGTCGACCTTGGCGACGGCGTTGCCATAGCTGAACCGGCTGAGGCGGCGGGAGTAGCCCGCCGGGAGTCGATTCCCTGCGATCTTCTGCAGGAGCGCGCGGGGTCGTGTCGAAGAGCACGGCCCGGCTGGGCGGCAGCTCTCGCGAGGCTGGTCACGTCGTAACCGGTCACGATCTCGCCGCCGTGCGCGACGACATCCGCAGCCATGGCGTCGACGATGCCCTGGCTTCCGCCGACGGGGATCGGCCAGCCGCCCGCGTGCGCGTAGGTGGCCAGAACGAGTCCCGCGGCCGTCGGGGCCGGCCCGGGCAGTGGCTGGACGGCGTGGCCGAGCACCCCGGTCAGCAGCGCGGGGGCGACATCACCGCTGAAGCGCAGGTTCCAGAGCGGGCTGCCCTGCTCGAGCACGCGCAGTCCGAATCGTGCGAGCGTGATCGGATGCCGTGGCACCCGCAGCAGCGACGTGGACGTGAACTGCGCGACGGCATCCGCGTGCTCAGAGAGGGGAGCGAAGAGTTGCTTCCATGCGCGCCCGTCTGCGCCGAGGCCGTCGGCTGTGCGGTCGAGGGAGCGCCAGGCGAGTCCGGCCTGCCCGTGGTCGAGCGGATGCGCGTAGGCCAGCTCCGGATTGACGAAGTCGAGTCGCTCGGCCAGCCCGAACCGCTGGAAGAACTCGGATGCGAAGGCCATCGGGTGCACGGCGGAGCAGACGTCGTGCCGGAACCCGGGCAGGGTCAACTCTGACGTGCGGGAGCCGCCGCCGATCGTGTCGTCGCGCTCGTAGACGCGGACGGAAACGCCGGCTCTCGCCAGCGTCACGGCAGCCGCGAGTCCGTTCGGTCCCGCACCGATTACGAGGGCATCTGGCTGAGTCATTGGTCGTCAGTATGGCACCGGCGTTCCGGCGCGGGCGACCCCTTGACGGCGGCTGTGCTCACCTGACTCCGGCGGCTGCCGCCACTCGAAGTCGGCGTCAGGACCACACCCGAAGTCGGGGTACGTACTCCCGATAGATGCGTGGCGTTCACGAAACGTTCGGAATACTCTGGTCGAATAGGGAAAGTAACCGCACCATGGTGTGAGGAAACGAGCACCACCGCCAAACCCCGATTGGACGGATTGTGACCACCCGAACGGCTGAGTACCCCAGGCCGGATCACTTCATTCTTCACATCAGCGACACGCATCTGCTGGCCGGAGGCAACAAGCTCTACGGGCAGGTCGACAGCGAGACGCACCTCAGGCAGGTCTTCACCGAGCTTGAGGCATCCGGGGGTCACCCCGAAGCCATTGTCTTCACCGGGGACCTGGCCGATCGCGGCGAACCGGAGGCCTACGAACGCATTCGGGGCATCGTCGACCCGGTTGCCGCTCGCCTCGGTGCCCAGGTGATCTGGGTCATGGGAAACCACGACGACCGCGAAGCATTCCGTGCCGGGTTGTTCAACGAGGTGCCGACCAAGCGCCCGGTCGACCGGGTCTATGAGATCAACGGTCTTCGCGTCATCACCCTCGACACCACGGTGCCCGGCCATCACTACGGTGAGGTGACGAGCGATCAACTCGACTGGCTCGCCGAGGAACTCTCGGTGCCCGCTCCGGATGGCACGATCCTCGCCATGCATCATCCGCCGGTTCCGAGCATGCTCGACCTCGCAGCGAGCGTGGAGTTGCGCGACCAGTCCGGCCTCGCCGAGGTGCTCCAGGGAACGGATGTCCGCAGTATTCTGGCTGGTCACCTGCACTATTCGTCGAACGCAACCTTCGCGGGCATCCCCGTGTCGGTGGCGTCTGCCACGTGCTACACGCAGGACCTCACCGTGCCGGTCGGTGGCACGCGCGGTCGTGACGGGGCGCGGGCGTTCAACCTCGTGCACATCTACCCGAACACGGTGCTGCACTCGGTGGTTCCGCTCGGCAGCTTTCCCACCCTCGACTACATCGACGCGAACGAGAGCGCCCGTCGGCTCGCGGCGCTCGGCGTCAGGTTCGAGGAGACTCCACGATTTGCGCACGATGACCTCGACCTCGACCTCGCGCCGTTGGTCGCGTCGAGTGTTCCTCCGACGGAGTCGATCCCGGTCCTGCGCTGACCCCGGGGCGGCGCCGGCTCATCGAGTGGGCCCAAAGGGTTGCTCGGGTGGTGTTTCCGTCGCTGTTTGGGCCCAATCGCTGCCCCGAGCCGCCATCCAGGCCCAATCGCCGACGTTGCCGGTGCCCTTGGGTTGCGCAAGCTACCCGCGGACGCCCTGCGGATGTCGTGGGGTTGCGTCCCGGTGTGCACCCGAGTGGGGCCACAGGGTCGCGCGCCCGGTGCTTCAGGCCCGTGAGTGCGGCCGAGTGGGCCCAAAGGGTTGCTTGAGCCGTGTTTCCGTCGCCGTTTGGGCCCGATCGGCGCCCCGAGTCGCCATGTGGGACTGACCGCGAACGTTGCCGGCGCCTTGGGGGTGCGCAGGCGGGAGGGCTGGCTACGCGCGGACGCCCTGCGGATGTGGTGGGGTTGCGTCCCGGTGCGCGGCCGAGTGGGCCCAAAGGGTTGCCCGAGTGGCGTTTCCGTCGCCGTTTGGGCCCGCTCGACGCTCCGAACCGCCATGTGGGACTGACCGCGAACGTTGCCGGCGCCTTGGGGGTGCGCAGGCGGGAGGGCTGGCTACGCGCGGACGCCCTGCGGATGTGGTGGGGTTGCGTCCCGGTGCGCGGCCGAGTGGGCCCAAAGGGTTGCTCGAGTGGCGTTTCCGTCGCCGTTTGGGCCCGATCGACGCCCCGAGCCGCCATGTGGGACCGATCGCCGTCGGCCGGGCTACGCGCGAGCGCTAGCCGGCATCCGTCGCCGTCTGCTCGCTCGAGTGCATGGCGACCTCGGTCTCCCACGGCGCGGCGAACGGGAAGTAATGCTCAAGGAACTCGGTGACAGCCTGGGTGCGTTCCTCGACCGAGATCTCGGGCTTGGAGCCGTCGTTGAGACAGAACATGTCCTGGTCGCGACGCTTGAGGAGCCGGTCCATGGAGCGGAGGGCCGACCGCAGAGTGGTCTCGATGTACTTGACCCGGGCGTTCATCTGCACGACAGCGCGACCCGTCATGAGCGCGTAGTAGTGGTACAGCGAGTTCGTGACCGAAATGTCTGTGGCTGACCGGAACCGGCTGGCGGCTGTCCTGGCGAAGTCCTCGGGGAACTCCTGCTCGAGCTCGCTCAGCACGCTCTTTCGGAGCGGCGCGGCGGAGTGCTCGAGGTGCCTCGTGGTGACCTTGCCGAAGCGCTCGCGGAGGAGCATCCGGTTGACCCGCGCGGCGTTCTCGAATCCGCTGCGCGACGGATCGCTGTCGCCGAGACCGATCCGGGTGGATGCCTCGACGAACTTCGTGATCCCGCCGGGTGAGAAGAAGACCTCCGGCTTGATCGGCCGACCGAAGAACATGTCGTCGTTCGAGTAGAGGAAGTGTTCGGCGAGTCCGTCGATGTGGTGCAGCTGCGCTTCCACCGCGTGCGAGTTGTGGATCGGCAGCACGCTGAGGTCAGCAAAGTGGTCCTCGCTGCGCACGAGGGTCACCGCCGGATGTTCCGCCAGCCACTCCGGTCGCGGCGAATCGGTGACGATGAAGATGCGTCGCACCCAGGGCGCGAACATGTAGACGCTGCGGAGCGCGTACTTGAGTTCGTTGATCTGCCTGAACCGGGCATCCGAATCATCGCCGTCACCGACGACATAGTTCTGCATCCGCTTGGCGCGAGCCCGCTGGAACTCGGCGCTGGAGCCGTCGACCCACGAGAAGACCATGTCGATCTCGAAGCTCACGTCACTGGCGAGCTCTGCGAACATGTTCTGCAGCGTCGGCCAGGTCTGGCCGAACATCTCGACCGTGTCCTCGAGTGCCTCAGAGCGCGGCAGCCACCGACGCATCAGCGCGTTCTCGACCGGTGCCGTGATCTCGTCTTCACCGAAACGCCACAGCTCAAGCTGTACCGCCGTGTCCGGTCCGTAGCGCAGCCGGCCGATCGGCTCGATCCGCGGGCGATACAGGCGGAAGACGGATGCCTTGCGGAACGTGGTCAGCGCACCATCCGCGAGAAGAACCGACGGCGTCTCTTCTTTCTTGGAGCGCTTTCCGGAGTTCAGGGCGCCAGGGTCGAGCTTTCTGGCATAGAACGGTTCGGCGGCATACGCGTCGGCGAAGGCGGCATTCAACTGCTTGCGGCACTTCCGGTCGACAGCGATCACGAGATTGTCGTTGCTGCCGCGGACGAGGAGGTACGGGATTTCGTGGCGTTCGAGCACGCGGCGCAGCGACAGGATGTCGGTGATCATGGACTCACGTGGCGTGAGGTGACCGTTGATGAGGGTGTACTCGCCCTTACGCAGGACGACGTCCTCGCGGCTGAAACGGTTCGCCCGGGTGCCGTTCGAGAGCAGCACGAATTCAGGGGTGTCACTGATGATCGGCATCGATGCCGTGATCGGGTCGTCACGACGGAAAGCGTCGGCGGAATTCTCTGTCGTCGTTGCGTGATGCTTCTTAACTGTCGTCATTATCGCCACCCTTCCCGATGGGTCGCCCACCAGGAGGGCGAAGAAATGCGCTGTCACTGAGCGCGAGCGGCTCGACGGATATCGCGGCTGCTTCCTCATTGTACGGGCGGGACCTGTACGCGACGACGACTTGACTTTCGGGGTGAATACGCCGGCGATCTGAGACGCTGATCCGCCTATGAGATATTAGTTGTAGCGTCAACTAGTTGATAGGATGGGGCCATGGATGACGTGCGCTGGCTGACCTCAGAGGAACTGACCGCGTGGAAACGCTTCGTCGCCGTCGTCGAACTGCTGCCGGGGGTGCTCGATTCTCAGTTGCAGCGAGACGCCGATCTCAGCCACTTTGAGTACTTCGTGCTCGCCATGCTCTCAGAGGCTCCGAGCCGGACACTGCGGATGACCGGGCTGGCGGTGGCGACGAACGCGACGCTCCCGCGCCTCTCCCACGTGGTCTCGCGGCTCGAGAAGCGCGGGTTCATCGCGCGAACGGCGTGCGCCGAGGACCGCAGGGCAACAAACGCGACCCTGACCGACGCCGGCTGGCAGAAGGTCGACGCGACGGCCCCCGGCCACGTCAGAACCGTGCGCGAGAACGTGATCGACCCGCTCACCGCCGAGGATGTCGCCGATCTCGATCGCGTGATGGCGCGGGTGCTCGCGAAACTCGACCCCGAGCACCGTTTCAACAGCGCCTCGGGCGGGGAATAACCGACCGGCTCTGCAGGCGTGAGCGCGGAGCGGAGTTCTCCACAGGCATCCGATTCTCCACAGAATCCGGATGCTGCGGCACGCCACCTCCGTTCCGACCACGCTGGTGGGCATGACCGAGATCAGCGCCGAAACGGCAGAGAACGAACCACTCGTCAGTGACGAGCTCATCGAACAGCGAGTGCGGGCAATCGTCGGGCGGGCATGCCGTCGGCAGGTGTGGATGCTCTTTCTCGACGACAACCAGGTGCAGGTGCCGTTGATCCTGCCGATGGCTGACTACCCGTCGTCACCGGGCGACGGTAACGCCGCCGTCTTCGCCACACGGGTGAGGGAAATCATCGAGGTCGCTGGGGCGGCACAGGTGATCTTCGTGTGGGAGCGGTACTCGGGCGATCGACTCACTCCGTCCGACACCGCCTGGGCGAAACACCTGCACGTGGCATGCCTCGCGGAGGGCGTCGTCGTGCGGGCCCAGCTGCTCAGTCACAGGCGGGGCATCCGCTGGATGGCACCGGAGGACTACCTGGTCTAAAGGTCGACGGACTTGTTTTCTCCGACGTCAGGCTGGGTGTGAGTCACGACCGCCTTCGCGATCCTGAACATCGTCACGACGCCGGGCTCGTTCGATGCCCAATACTCCGCAGACTCGGCATCCACCCGGATCAGGGCGACCGTTGAATCGTCCTTGCCCTCGGGAAACCAGGCCTCGACCGTCGGGCTCCACAACTCATCGATCTTTGCCCGGTCGTGCACAATCGTTGCCGTTCCGGCGATCGAGAGGTAGCCCTTGCCGGACTCGAACGACGCGTTGACGCGGTTGTGAGCACGGATGTCATCCACCTTGGAACTAGGGTCCTGCGTGAAGAACCACAGGTCACCATCGAAGTCGACGTCCTGGGTGGCGAGCGGCCGGCTGTGCAGGTGTCCGTCGGAGGTCACCGTGGTGAGCAGGGCGATCTTGGCCGCCTTGACCAGTCCGGCGATGGTCTTCATGTCATCGTCGTCTGCCGGAATGAAGGTGTCAGTGGGCACGGTCGTATCTGCCGGTGTCGCGGTCTCGTTGTCGCTGGAGGTCATGGCGTGTGCCTTTCTGGTCGTGAACGCGCGGCAGCAACAGGGCCGGCCGCTGATCGCACGGTACGCCGTGGCGTCCGACGACCTCTACCCGTTGACAACTGCGCCGTCGATGGCAGCGCCCCATTGTCCTCGCGGAGCCGCAGGGCTAACGTCGCCCATGAGATGGAATGGTTCGCCGCCGGGGACTATGAGCTTGCCCGCCAGGTTCTGCAACGGGGCATCGCGGCGCTCTATTTGATCGCCTTCGTTTCTGCCGCATACCAATTCCCAGCGCTGTTGGGTGACCGGGGCCTGCTTCCGGCGCAATGGTTCATGAACCGCATCTCGTTCCGCCAGTCCCCAAGCCTCTTTCACTGGCGGTACAGCGACAACCTGCTGCTCGGTGTCGCGTCGGCGGGCGCGGGCGCAGCGGCGACTCTGGTGGTCGGCATCCCACAGTCGGGACCGCCCTGGTTGCCGATGATTATCTTTCTCGCGCTGTGGGCGGCCTACCTCTCGATCGTGAACATCGGGCAGACCTTCTACGCCTTCGGCTGGGAGAGCCTGCTGCTCGAAGCCGGATTCATCGTCGCCTTCCTCGGCTCAGACGAGGTCGCCCCACCACTGTTGGTCCTCTTCTTCCTTCGCTGGCTCGTGTTCCGGCTCGAGTTCGGCGCCGGAATGATCAAGATGCGCGGCGGCCGCGAGTGGCGAGACTTCACCGCGCTGTACTACCACCATGAGACCCAGCCGATGCCCAACCCGCTCAGCTGGTACGTGCACCACCTGCCCCGCTGGTTCCACCGCGGGGAGGTCCTCGGCAGTCACGTCGCGCAGCTGGTGGTGCCGTTCTTCCTCTTCGCCCCCCAGCCCGTTGCATCCGTCGCTGCGCTCATCATCGTCCTCACCCAGCTCTGGCTCGTGGCCACCGGAAACTTCGCGTGGCTCAACTGGATCACCATCGTTCTCGCCTTCGCCGCGATCGATGACGAGACAGTTCGTGCGCTGATTCCGGCGTTCGGCTTCACCACCGACTTCGCAACCCACCCCGCTGTGGTTCGACGGGCTCGTGCTCGTGGTCACGGCATTCCTGCTCGTTCTCAGCTGGCGTCCGCTCGCCAACCTGTTCGCCAGGCACCAGCTGATGAACGCGAGTTTCAACCGGTACCACCTGGTCAACGCCTACGGCGCATTCGGAACGGTCACGAAGGTCCGGATCGAGGTCATCGTCGAGGGATGCTCCGATCCACGACCGGGGCCGGACAGCGAGTGGCGTGCCTATGAATTCACCGGAAAACCGGGCGACGTCGGGCGGATGCCTCCGCAGATCGCGCCGTACCACCTCAGACTGGGCTGGCTGATGTGGTTCCTCGCTCTCGGGTCGCCAGACACGCGGTGGTTCCAGATGCTGGTGTACCGACTGCTCGACGGGGACGAGCGCACGTTGCGGCTGATCAGGGTCAACCCGTTTCCGGATGCGCCGCCCACCTGGATTCGCGCGCGCGCCTTCCGGTACCGCTACTCGACGTGGGCTGAACGGCGGGACTCCGGCGCGTGGTGGGTTCGAACCCTCGTCGGCACGCTCGTCGACCCGGTCTCGCTCGAACGCTGACACCTCACCGCAGCGATCCGTCAGGCGTGCGGTCGCCACATGCACGCCGACACGGTAGACAGGAACCATGACGAATCCCGGGCCGGCCGGCCACTCCCAGACCGAGATCGAGCGCAAGTACGACGTAGACGAGAGAGCGAAGGTTCCCGACCTCCGTTCGGTGGACGGGATCGACTCGGTCGACATCCGTGAGCCGGTCGACCTCGAGGCCGTGTACTACGACACTGAGGGACTCGACCTGGCCGAGCGCCGCATCGTCGTGCGGCGACGCACGGGGGGCGGCGACGCGGGCTGGCACATCAAGAAGCCGGCAGTGGAGGGCAGGACCGAGACGCACTGGCCTCTCGGTGATGACACCGGCTCAGTGCCGGACGAGATCCGCGAATACGTGCGTGAGTGGGTGCGCGATCGCTCGCTGACTCCGCTGGCCCGGATATCGACCCGCCGCACGGCGATCCACCTGCTCGACGCTGACGGCACCGGCGTCGTCGAGATCGCGGATGACCACGTGACGGCGGTTGATGTCCGCGGCGGCGTCGAACGCGGCTGGCGCGAATGGGAGGTCGAGTTGCTCCCCGGCGCGCCGGACACCGAAACGGGGCGCACGGCTCTCCTCGACGCGATCGAAGCGGCGATTGCCGTGGCGGGCGCGCACCCCTCGACCAGCGTCGCCAAGGTGGCTCGAGCGCTCGGTGCCGGGTAATCATCAGGGTTGCTGCCGTTAGACTTGTCGCCGGTGAGCCGGGAAGTCTGGTCGGCACTCATTTTCGCGAACCGTCAGCAAGGAGTTCCCGTGACCGACCGATCGTCTGTGACGCCACCCATTCGCCGGATATTCGGCCCGGGCAGCTACGCCGAAGCGCTCCGAATCGGCGACATCCTCCGCAAGGAAACCGTCGGTGGCCTGCTGCTGCTCGCCGCAGCGATCATTGCCGTGGTGTGGGCGAACTCGCCCGTCGCTGACAGCTATTTCGCGTTCCGCGACTTCAGCATCGGATATGAGCCCTGGCACCTGGACCTGACCCTGGGCCAGTGGGCATCCGACGGTCTGCTCGCGATCTTCTTCTTCCTCGTCGGCCTCGAACTCAAACGGGAATTCATCGCCGGAGACCTCAGCCAGTTCAGCAAAGCGGTGATTCCTGTCGCCGCAGCCATCGGCGGCGTGGTCGTGCCCGCCCTGGTCTACGTCGCGATCAACCTCGGAGACTCGGAGGCGCTCAGGGGCTGGGCCATCCCGACCGCCACAGACATCGCGTTCGCGGTCGCCGTGCTGGCCATCATCGGATCGCACCTGCCGAGCGCCCTGCGGATCTTCCTGCTCACCCTCGCCGTCGTCGACGACCTGCTCGCCATCACGATCATCGCCGTCTTCTACACGGATGAGATCGTCATCCCCCCGCTCCTCCTGTTCCTGATCCCCGTCGCGATCTATGCGTTCATCGCGCACCGCTACCGCCGGTTCTTCGGACTCCACCCGTCCGCGGCCTGGTTCATCCTCCTGCCGCTCGGCGTCCTGGCCTGGGGCCTGCTCCACGCCTCCGGCATCCACGCCACCATCGCCGGCGTCGTGCTCGGTTTCGCGATACCGGTTATCCGCAGCCAGGCCAGTGGCGGACCGGATGCCGGCCCCGGGCTCGCAGAGATCTTCGAGCACCGGTTCCGTCCGATCTCGGCCGGTTTCGCCGTGCCAATCTTCGCCTTCTTCGCGGCCGGTGTCGCCGTGGGTGGAGTGGAGGGTCTCACCTCGTCGTTGCTCGACCCGGTCACGATCGGCATCATCGCCGCGCTGGTAGTCGGCAAACCGCTGGGAATCGTCGCCATCACCTGGGTGATGAGTCGCTTCACGCGCGCGCAACTCGACAAGTCCCTCGCCTGGATCGACCTCGTCGGCATCGGTTTGCTCGGCGGAATCGGCTTCACCGTTTCGCTGCTCGTCGCTGAGTTGAGCTTCGGTCTGGGTGCTGTCGAGAACGACCACGCCAAGGTCGGCATTCTGCTGGCGTCTGTGCTCGCCGCGGTCCTCGCCGCTGTGGTGCTCGTCAGCCGCAACCGGCACTACCGCCGGGTCGAGCGCGAGGAAAAGCGGGATGCAGACGCCGACGGTATCCCCGACGTCTACCAGCGCGAGTCCTGACCCCGCGGGCTTCTGACCGGCACCTTCCTCCCAGTTTTTCTGGGTATCGTCGGAACCGATCACTCCCCACCCGAAAGTGAGCGGATGCCAGACAGCCCGATTTCGGCGACGCCGTACGAAGTCCTCGGTGTGAGCCCGACGGCCGGCCAGGATGATCTTCGCCGCGCCTACCGAAAGCTGATGCGGGAGACGCATCCGGACACCGGCGGCAACGCCACCCGATTCACCGCTGTGCAGTTGGCCTGGGAACGGGTCGGAACCGCCGAGAGCCGTGCCGCATACGACCGCAGGACCCCGGGCGCGAGCGCGTCCGACGAACACCCCACCTGGGCGGCTTCGGCCTCGAAGCCGCAAGCGGACTCGCGCCCGAGGGCACGCTCGTACGGGCACCCGGGCGGGTGGCGGCGTGAGCGCTACCTCCGGCTGATGCGGGAGTGGGCTGGCCGCGGTGTCGACGCCGATCCGTACGACCCCGCCCTGGTGCGCACCGCGCCACGCGAATTGCGCCATCTGCTCGCCGACGCGCTCGCCGAGGAGTCCACGGCCAGAAACCTCGCAGAACTCGGTCTCGGTTTCACGGTCTGGCACGACGTCGCGACCGGTGCCCCCGACGAGAAGATCGACCATGTCGTGCTCGGCCCGACCGGCGTGTTCGCCCTGCTGTCCGAGGACTACGGCGACGCCGTCAGGGTGAAGAAAGGCGAACTCATCGGTGAGGCTCTCGCCGGCGAAAGACCCATGCACGACCTCGCCGCGCGCGCCAAGGTGCTCAGCCGGTCTCTCCGGGTGAAATTCACCGGACTGGCCATCGTGCTGCCGGATGCCGCGCTCGAGGCTCCGTATGTGCAGCTCGGGAGCTCTCGAGGCGCTGCGACCCTGGCCATCCGTGAGTCCTTCCTGCCCGGATTCCTCCGCGCGGGGCTCCCGGATCTGGCGCGCGCTGGAGGCAACGAACTCTTCGACCTGCGGACCAGGCTGCAGAACGGCATCCGCTTCGTCGAATGACGCGTCCAGTGACGGTGTGCCCGGAGTTGATGTCATCATCGCTGGCCCTGCGGCGATAGCGTATGACGGGACAGGCCAGTCGGCCGCGGATGAAGGGGCAGCATGGCCACGATCTACGACGTCGCGGCGCTTGCCGGCGTCTCACCGGCGACCGTCTCGCGAGTCCTCAACGGCCGAGCCGTGTCCGAGGACCGGGCGGATCGGGTGCGGGAAGCGGCAGCAAGCCTGTCGTACACCCCGAACCGCACCGCACGGACGCTCCGTCGCCAGAGTTCAGAGGTCATTGCGCTCATCATCCCCGACATCGAGAATCCGTTCTTCACGGCGCTGGCGCGCAGCGTCGAAGACGGGGCACAGGCCGCCGGCTTCTCGGTCGTGCTGTGCAACACCGACGATGATCCGGAGAAGGAAGCCCACTATCTCCAGATCGCGATGTCCGAGAACATGGCCGGGGTGATCCTCGTGCCGGCGTCTGATCACAGTGATCTCGCGGCGATGGTCGGCCAGGGGCGCCCCGTCGTCACCGTCGACCGCACGACAGGCTTCGCCGTCGACCGGGTGATGATCGACAACCGGCCGGTCGGGGCATCCGTCACCGCGGCTCTCTTCGACGACGGCTACGAGCGGATCGCCTGCATCGCCGGCCCCGAGACCATCGTCACGGCTGCTGAGCGGGCACGGGGCTGGCGGACCGTTGTCGAGGATCGAGGCGGCTACGACCCGTCTGCGTTCCTGCGGATCGCGAACCACCGTGTCGACGGCGGGCGGGCAGCGATGGCCGACCTGCTGGCCGGGCCTGAGCGTCCGGATGCCGTCGTCGTCACGAACAACCTGATGGGCGTCGGGGCGCTGCAGGTGCTCAACGAGCACGGTCTGACCCCGCCCGCCTTCGGTGTCGGCGTGATCGGTGATCTCCCATTCACCACCCTCTCCCCCGGTCTGATCACGCTCGCTCACCTGCCGACGCGCGACCTCGGGCACATGGCCGTGTCGATGCTCGTCTCGCGGATCGCTGGCGAAACACAGGCTGCCAGGACCGTCGTCTTCCCGGGCGAACTCGTTCGCGCGACGCGTGCCGCCCATTGATCGACGCGGTGGACCGCTTGATTATGAAATCGATTTCTGCGACTCTGAGAGAGATCGTCCATCGCACGACTTAGGAGCCAACGATGTCCAGCTATGCCCTCCCGACGACTCGCACTGAGGCGATTCCCGAGCCGAAGACCGCCTACCTGATCTCGAGCGGAGACCTTCGGGAGTCGGCGAACACCGCAGGCTGGCCCGTGCAGGAAGCGATGGAACGCGACCTCGAGAAAGCATTCGCCGGCATCGGCTGGAGCATCACGCGCGGAAACGAGATCGACCCGGAACTCGGGCACGGATTCATCCGCAGCCAGCGGATGGGACTCGACGTCTTTCGCAACATCCCACCGACGGCACCCCTGATCGTCGCCGAAGCTGTCTGGCAGTACAGCCACCACGTTCTCGCCGGCCTCCGCACCCACCGCGGCCCGATCCTCACCGTTGCGAACTTCGCCCCGGACTGGCCAGGACTCGTCGGCCTGCTCGGCCTCAACGCCGGACTGACCAAGATGGGCACCGAGTACTCGACCATCTGGAGCGTCGACTTCACCGACGAGTGGTTCCTCGACGGCATCCGCAGCTGGACCGAAACCGGCTCGATCAGCCACGACGCGTCGCACGTGCGCCCGCTGCCTGAACTGCCCGACTCCGCCGAGAAGGAACTCGGCGTCGCGCTCGCCCGCGAGCTGAAGACCGACAAGGCCATCATCGGAGTGTTCGACGAGGGCTGCATGGGCATGTACAACGCGATCTTCGACGACGAACTGCTCAACACGCTCGGCATCTACAAGGAGCGCCTCTCGCAGAGCGCCCTCTACGCCGAGATGCTCACCGTCAGCGAGTCGGATGCCGCCGCCGTCGGCGAGTGGCTCCTGAACGCCGGCATGACCTTCCGGGTCGGCACGGATGACGCTACTGAGCTCACCGAAGAACAGCTCACCTGGCAGTACAAGATGTACATCGCCGCACTGCGGATCAGCGACGACTTCGGACTCGACGCCGTCGGCATCCAGTACCAGCAGGGCCTCAAGGACCTCGTCCCCGCGAGCGACCTCGCCGAGGGACTGCTGAACGCCACCGAGCGCCCCCCGGTGACAAGCCGCGACGGCGCCCGCGTGCTCCACGAGGGCAAGGCGTTCCCGCACTTCAACGAGGCCGACGAGGGCGTCGCGGTCGACGCACTCATCACCGACCGCGTCTGGCGTGCGATGGGACTCGTGCCGGACAACACGCTGCACGACGTGCGCTGGGGCGAAGACTTCGAGGGCGATTTCGTCTGGGTCTACGAGATCTCCGGCTCGGTGCCGGCATCGCACCTCGGCGGCTACGACAAAGCAGAGGGCTGGCGCCAGGACCCCGTATTCTTCCCGGCCGGCGGAAGCACGATCAACGGTGTCTCGAAGCCCGGCGAGATCGTCTGGTCGCGCGTCTACATCGCCGACGGCGAACTCCACCTCGACATCGGCCGCGCGAGCGTTGTCGAACTCCCGGCTGAGGAGACCGAACGCCGCAAGCAGGCCACCAACCCGGAGTGGCCGATTGCGCACGTTGTCCTGCGCGGAGTGACCCGCGACCAGTACATGGCGAGGCACAAGGCCAACCACGCCCAGGTCGTCTATGCACCGGATGCCGAGACCGCCGACAAGGCCCTCGTCGCCAAGGCGGTACTGTTCGCCGAACTCGGGGTGCACGTGCACCTCGTCGGTGACGTCGCCGTCTGATCGACCCTTTCTCACGCCCGGCTCCGGCCGGGCGTGAGGCGGTTAACCCGGCTTCAAAATTTGGTCGCCGGGACGGATTGACGGACCCGGCGGGCCGCAGTACGGTTAGCCCGTCCGTGCCGGCGGACCGAGTCCGGCCGTGAGGCCGACGACCCCCAACCCGCCAGATTGCACCACCCCCAGCGCCTGCCCAGCGCACAACGGTTGCTCCAAGGAGCATCGTCATGTCACCACTCGATCCGCTTTTCGCCCGGGCCATCGACCACGTCTTCCTGCGCGATGACAGCACCGTCCTGGTCCCGATCGATCTTCCCCTCGACCGGTTGTCGCCGATCGGCACCGAGTCGCTTCCCCCCGTCGAGCTGCTGCGAACGACCGACCTCGTCCACATCGTCTTTCGCTTCGTCAACCTGGACCTGACGACGGACGCGTCGCCCCGGCTGACCAGGAAGATCGCCTCCCGGCCGGCGTACCTTGTCGCTCAATTCGGCGCGCAGCACCTGCTCGAGCAGGCCTTCTTCGACTCGGCAGGGAACGTCGCGCCCACCGACCCCCCGCCGGTCCTTCCGCCGAAGCCGTCGGAGTCGGTCCCGCTTCCCGTCCAGGCGATTCTCTCCGGCGCGAGTCGGCTCGTGTTCCGCGTCACCGACCAGCAGATCTCCTTCAGCGAGGCCGGCCTGCTCGATGCGATGCGTGCGCTTCCGCTGAGCGTCGCGCCGCACGCAGAAACGTTCCTCGATCTTCTCCCGTGGTGGGTGGTGGCGACCGACGTGCATGCCCTCGCGCCGGTCGCGCGGGTGTCGCGGACGTTGAATCGGTCCGCCGCGCGCATCGCTCCGACGGTCGCCGCCCGACGTGCCCTCACCGATCTGGCCGGGCGCGGCCGATTACAGCGCAGCGCCCTGTACGTCGAGGCAGCGTACGGCCCGTGGAGCGCTGTCGCGGCTGTCACCGACCGCGTCGACGACATCAACATTCTCACTCCGCTTCCGAGGATTCCGCGCACTCCACCCGTTCCGCGCGCGCCGTCGAGTACGGAGACGGCCATCGAGCTGCCCTGGCGCCTGCAGCTGAGTCCGCACGCCAAGGGCGCTTTCGCCCACAGCACGTCCGAGGTGTCCCACTCCGAGCGGGTCGAACTGTGGCACACCCGGTTGGGCACCCGGGCAGACGACCTGACGATCAACGAAACCGACCCGGTCGCCAGGACTGTGCGAGCGATCTGGACACGGGACTTCGACAGGGCAGGTGGAACGATCCCGGTGAAACTCGGCGACATTCCGCCGGAGCTGCCCGGGGGCGATCCGTTCCTTTCCCCGCTGACCAGCCGTGACCGCAAGATGATCGTGCACCAGAGCTCGAACTTCGCCCTGAAGGGAATGCCGCCGTTGTGGAGTCCGCGGGCGGCGCGGGTCAACAACCTCATGCTCACCACCCTCGGTGGCTGGCTCGACAGTGAGGCAAAGTTCCCGATCACCGCCGGAGCCCTGTCACTGCAGGAATGGACCCACCGGGCCACGATGGGGCGCGACCAGTTCGTCAAGGTGGTCTACAGCGGCATCCTGCATCCGTTCGGGCATCGGGCATCGCTGATCAAGATCACCGAACGGCGGGTCCCAGAGGGCGGCACCCATGCCATCCTGTTCCAGCGTCTGTTCATCATCGTCCGCCAGCCGGAACGACTGTTCCGGGTCTCGAGCAATGCCTCCCTGAACAACCGGATGCCGTTCAGCTGGGTTCGAATTCTCACGGAGTCGACCCCGCCGCTCATGGATCCGGGCAACGGTCTCCTGCCCAGCAAACTGAACGGCCAGATGTTCGTTCCGCACGTCGCGAGTGACAGCGCCTCACCGAATGCAGCCGGTGGCACACCGTTCCACTTCCGGATGCTCGCGAGCGATGTCGACAACCACCTCATCGAGTTCAACGGGCCGCTCGTGTTCATCGAGGAGAGCATCGTCGACGTAGCCAGCCCGCAGCCGAACCTGAACAAGGCCAACGCGACGAACATCGAGTACGACATGCGGGGCCAGCGGATCGCGTTCGCGTCACCGGACGAGCCGGACGACACCACCCTCAGCACCCGGACCATCATTTTCGATGCCGAACGGGACCCGGTGAAACGACCGAACTACATCCTCCCTGTGCTCCGGGTGACGAAGGCCATTGTGCCCGCGATGAGCGCATTCACCGGCCAGAACGACCCGGTGGCGTTGTCCTATCCGACCGCGTTCGCCGCGAACGGCTTCGATGCGTCCAAGAACTGGTCTGCGCTGTTTCTCCAGCTCGCCGACGCGCAGGGCAACGAGGCCGCAAACCCTGCCGTCCTCGGTTTCGCGACGAAGTCCGACCGTTCGGGTGGGTTTGTCAGCCCCAGCGTCGGCATGAAAGCGCTCGCCCGTCGGGTGGGCCCGGTCGGGGGCGACCTCGCCTCGCTCACCACGAACAAGGCCGCTTTCTCCGTGGGTTCGATGTTCCCGGCTGATGCCGCGAAGCTGTTCGGAGTCCTGTCCCTCGCCGACCTGCTGACCAACGGTCCGATGCCGGCATTCGTCACCCAGGCGGTGACCGCCGTGGTCTCCCTGCAGGAGAACATCGCCAGGGCGCAGGCGTTCGTGCAGGCTCACATCGCCGTCTTCGAAGCCCGCTCGGCGGCGGTCGGCACCGCAGCGAACGACCTCGCCACGCACGCGGCGGCGTTCCCCGCCGCTCTCGCACTCGTCGCGAAAGAGCCCCATCCCACCGATCAGGTCACCACCCTCCTCACCGCCATGGCGGCAGACCTCACCGCACTGATGGTCCCGTTCGATGACACGGTGTCTCCCCTCCCGTTCGCCCGCCCGACCCTGGAGCAGATGCGCGCGCTTCTGGATGCTGTGCGTTCGGCGGCCGCGACCGCGGCGGCGACCGCGACGATGATCGCCCAGTTCTATCAGGGCGTGGCGCTGCCGGAGATCGTGACGGCGCGCCTGGACTGGGAGATCAAGCTGAAGTCCTGGCCGGCGACGTTCCCGCTGTTCGTGCCGAAACCGGGTGGCAGCGGGATGCTCCGGCTCGTCTCCGAAATCCAGGTGCCGACCGGCGGCGGCACGCCATCCGCCCTCATCTCGTGTGCACTGCCTCCGTTCGGGATCATGCTGATGGGAAAGGACCCGTTCGTCGGGATCAACGTCAGCGTGATGGAGTTCTCGGTGCGGCCAGGGTCGAAGCCCGACGTGAACGTCGAACTCGACGAGGGCAACGGCATCCAGTTCCTGGGGCCGCTCGCATTCGTGGAGACCCTGAAAGACATCATCCCCTTTGACGGCTTCAGCGACCCGCCGTTCCTCGATGTCAGCACCGCCGGCATCCGGGCGGGCTTCGACCTGGCGCTCCCCGACGTGCCGATGGGAATCTTCGCCCTGTCGAACATCCATCTCGGCGCTGAGCTGGTCGTGCCGTTCATCGGCGAGTCGATGGAGTTCCGGTTCTTCTTCGCCACCCGCGAAGATCCGTTCCGGCTGCAGGTGTCGTTGTTCGCCGGCGGAGGATTCTTTGCCATCACCGTGTCGCCGAAGGGCCTCAAGATCATCGAAGCGTCGTTCGAATTCGGCGCCGCCGTCGCGATGAGCTTCGTGGTGGCATCCGGGTCGTTGTCGGTGATGGCCGGCATCTACTTCAAGCTCGAGCTCAAGGGAACCACCCAAAGTGTGCAACTGACCGGGTACTTTCGGGCACGAGGAGAGGTCGACGTTCTCGGGCTCATCTCCGCCTCGATCGAGCTGTATCTGGAGCTCAGCTACTTCAACGACGGCGGCAAGGCGAAGGCGATCGGCAAGGCATCGATCAGCATCGAGGTGTCGGTCTGCTTCCTCTCCTTCTCGGTCTCGGTGTCGTGTGAGAAAAAGCTCGCCGGGTCTGCGGGCGACCCGACGTTCGTCGACATGATGGGCCCGTATACCGACCATCGGCAGCGGGCTCTCGACCCGTGGCTCGATTACTGCCAGGCGTTCGCGCCGGAGGGGGTGTAATCATGGCCGAGCAGGCGATCTTCACCGCGATCCCGGCTGGACGCGTGGCCGACGGTCTCAAGGTGACGGTCTTCATCACGCCGAAGCTCGTTCCGCCGCCCGGGAGCCCCGCCGCGGGAGTACCGCTGCAAGAATTCGAGGCCTTCGCCAACTGGCCCCGCACCGTCGAGCATGCTCGGTTTCTCTTCGATCTCGACGGCGTCGGTGTTCTCGAGGGGTTTGGGCTGACCAACCCGATCGTGCCGGACCCGGCGCTGTGGGACATCCTGTTCGGCCGGACGATGGTGGGCGCGGCCGCCTTCCAGGACTACTCGGCAGCGACGGTTCATTCCTACCCGGTGGCGGAGGTCGCCGCGAGACTGACACAGCTATACCAGGACGTCGCGGTCAACTATCCGAAGACGTTCCCGCCGGTGACCACCGGTCCGCTGGCGGCGGCGGCGGCGGAGCTCAGCATTCCTGATTCGCTGAAGGATCCGTCCCGGCATGACGGGCCTCGACGGGCGAGGATCAGGGCGGGCCTCGCCACACACCGACTGGCATCCGAACCGGCGGGTCGTTATCTCAACATCGACGCTGTTCCGCTGGCGCAGCAGACTCAGGTGGCGTTCGCGGCGGCATCCGCTTTTTACGATCGTTCCGACGACCCCCTCGACCCGGTCGTCTCCACGACGGGTGCGCCGAAACCGGTCCCGCCGGAGTTCCACAGTTTTGTCTCTCGCTGCGCCGAGTACCCCGAGCTGCTCCGCCGACTGGGCCTCGCGTTCGATGTCTTCATCAAGGACGACCCCGGTTACCCGGACTTCTCCACCATCCGCGTTCTGCCCGACGAGAACGACGGGCTGATCCGTGCCCTTCTCGATGAGGAGGAGGCCCGACCGTTCACTTTTGTCCGGCACACCGATCGCGTGTGGGCGCCAGCGAGCAGGGAAGACCAGGAGGATGTGCGCGACGGAAGCCTCTCGATCGAGCGCGACGACGCGTTCACGATCGAGCAACTGGATCCCGACGGCTCTGTGCTCAAGCTGTCCAATCTTTTGGACACGGTTCGACGCACGGCCGCTGACCTGGTCGACCCGCCACGCTCGATGACCGCGGATGCCGCGTCTCTTCCCGCGCTTCGTTCCACCGGCATCCTGATCTCCCGCCGCAATCGTGCTCAGGGGCTCGTCGGGCAGTTCGACCGGGCGAAGGAGCACGAAAAGGATCGCGGAACGCACTCGCCTGCGCGGCTGGGGGTGATGGATGTGACGAGAGGCTGGCGGATCGACATCCAGGATGCGTCGATCGGTGCGGACTGGAAGTCGCTGCACCGACGTGAAGGCAGCTACGAGATCGTCGACCCCGGCGGACAGGCCAGCGCTCTGCCCGTGCAGCCGAAACCCGACGAGGGGCATCTCAAGGCGGCGAGCACCTCGAGCACGAAACCGGGTACCGCTGCGGACCAGTACCTGCACGAGTCGGTCGGTGGTTGGGACGGCTGGTCGCTGGCGGTCAAACGACCCGGACGGTTACAGCGAGAGGACGATACCGTCCCCGCGAACGAAGCGCCAGAGGTAGCAGACACCGGCTTCCCCCTCGCGGTGGAATTTCGGCCGGCGCGAGGCTCGCTTCCTCGCCTGCGGTTCGGTCGCCAGTACCGGGTCAGGGTCAGGGCGGTCGACCTTTCCGGCGGGTCCATCCCCGACGAGCAACTGCTCGAGGACCACGAACGCGACGTTGCCGAGCCCTACCAGCGGTGGGAGCCCGTCCCCTCCCCAGCAATCGTTCCCCTGACCGAGTTCACCGAGGGTGAATCGCTGGTGCGGCTGGTGATCCGGTCGACAGACGGCATGCCGGTCGAGGACTACGTCGCCCAGCCGCGAGTCACGGGGCTGAACGGCCACTCCCCGGATGCGGTTTGGTATCGCGCCGACAACGCCAGGCACCTCGCCGCCCCCGCATCGAGCGTGCAGCTGGCCGAAGCACACGGGGTCTTCGACGCCGCCCTGGACGGGAATCCGGCCGCGGTTGCCGCCCAGTTCGCAATAGCAGCCCGGGAATCCGGCAGCTTCCTCCTCCTGCCCGGCGGCCGAGTCGTGAACGCCACCCACCCCGAGCAGGCGTCGGTACTCCTGGGTCTCAAGACCCAACTGCTGAACGAGGGTGAGTATGTCGTCCACGACACCCAGGCCCTGCCCCTGCCGTATCTCCCCGACCCGCTCTCCCGCGGGCTGTCCTTCTCGACGCTTCCCGGTGACGTGGACACCCGACTCCTCCGGTGGCCGGGTGCCGCAGACGCCTGGCACGATCGGTTGCCTGTTCTCGTCCGGGCGGTGGAGGGCACGGGGGAGCCCACTTTCGACGAGGCCGCGAGGACACTCACCGTGTTTCTCCCGAAGGCCGAGTTCCGCACGGTGCGGGTGTCGTCGTTTTTGGACAAGCCGGACCTCGACATCCTGCGCATCTGGAACCTGATCGCACAGAACGGCATCCCCACGCCGGCCCAGAGGGAGGCAGCAGAAAAAGGACTGCACTGGATGCTCACGCCGTTCACCGAGCTCACCTTCGTCCACGCCGTCGAGAAGCCGCTCGACAAGCCCGCCATTCGCGTCGGCCCGGGTGGCCCCTCCGGAAGCCGGGTCGCGCGCCGGGTCGGGTCGACCTACGCCGCACTGTTCGGCGACATCCGAAATCACGCGGCAAGTACCGGCCGTATCGACATCGATGCGGTCTGGGTGGACCCCGTCGACGATGTGCTCGCCCCGGCACCGGATGTGGAGAGCGTCTTCGCCCATGTTGCCGGATTCCAGATCGAACGCGGCGAGACGGATGCCCTCATCGCTGAGACCGAGGGGCCCGCGGGTGGCCCGGTCGGCCCCCGACACGAGGTGAAGCATGAGTTCGGCGACACCCGGCACCGGTACGTCGACTACACGGCGACAGCGACGACACGATTCAGGGAGTACTTTCCGACCGTGATCACGGATGATCCGGACCTGGTCACGACGGTCGGTGACCCGCTGCAGCTCAATATTCCATCCAGCCGTCGCCCTGACCCCCCTGACATCCGCTACATCGTGCCGACGTGGACATGGACGACCGACGAGATCGGAGCGGGGAGCTTCGGTGTGCGCCGGGTCCGCTCGGGCGGTGGGCTGCGCGTCTACCTCGGCCGACCCTGGTACTCGAGCGGTCCTGACGAGCTGCTCGGCGTCGTCGTGAGGATTCAGCCGTGGCTGACCTGGCCGATCGATGTCACCAGGGGCATCGACGGAAGTTTCGAAGCCCGGGCGTTGAGTGACACCTGGGCGAAGACTGTGCTCGAGCACGCGGGAACACCCGTCTCCGACGACGCCCCTGCCTCCAGCCAGTTGCTGGATTCCCTGACAACACCTCTCCGGGTGGCGAGCGTCACCTCGCGTGGTCGGAGCGACGACGAGAAAATTCTCGTCAAAGCGCGACAGCTGGTCGGGCAGCTCCGCGCCAGGGACACGGTTGTCGACGTGAGCACGGTGGCCGGCTACCTTCCCCTGTACTTCCAGACCGGGCCGAACGGGCGCCCGTTTACCAGCGTGTGGGGTGCCGACCCGGTCTTCACGTCTGCACCGGTGGCGCCAGGGCCCTACATCCATCAGTTCCCCCTGCGCACCAGCATCGGGAGTTCGATCGCGCTCGCCGAAGTGGATGAACGGGTGACCGTCATCGGTCACACCCCCGAATTCGATCCGGAACGTCGGTTGTGGTTCTGCGACCTGCAGCTCGACGCCGGCAACTCGTACACTCCGTTCGTCCAGCTCGCCCTCGCCCGCTACCAGCCGCATTCGGTGGAAAAGCAGCACCTGTCGAAGGTCGTGACCGCTGATTTCGTGCAGCTGCTGCCGCGCAGGGAAGCCACGTTCGTCCTCAGCGCGGATGCCAGGTCGATGGCGGTCACGATGTCGGGCCCCGTCGGCATTCCTCAGCACGCCGTCTCCTCACCGAACACAGCAAGCAGGATCACGGCGTCCAGGCTCGTGCAGGCGTGGGTGGAAATGCTGCCGGCCGATGCCACGACCGACCTCGCGTGGAAGCAGGTGGGGTCGACCGCCACCCTGCAGCTCGTCCTCGGACTGGCCGCGCTGCGCAACGCACGCTACGAGGATGTGGAGTGGGCGGGAGCCGTCTCCATTCCCGACCGTGGCGTCGGGGAGCGCTGGAGGGTGCGCATCGCCGAATACGAACTGCATCGCTCGGACCGATCACCGGTCGGGCTGATCGCTCCCTTCCGAATGCGGGACGAGCGCCTCGTCTACAGCGACACCGTCGAACTTCCTGACTAGGCCAGGGTTCGACGACGAGGCTCGCGGCAGTATAGCGATGGATTTCGAGCCCGTTCTGGGGATGCGTGACGGGGTTGACGCCTCGGTACTGTCAAGCGACGCCAGAAGGGAGATCTCTGTGACAGAAGCGGTCACGACCACACGCATGCGCGATCGATTCGCCGCGCAAGCCGTCATCGAGGAACTCGTCGGCGACCAGACCCACGTGGTCTCGCGCGGTCGAGCCGCGCGAATTTTCGGCCACTCTCCGCTGACCTGCAGCGGGACCGCGTGGTACCGGGGAGCCCAGGGCGAAATCGCGGTCGGGCGGATGCTCGCGGCACTTCCCGCCGACTGGACCGTGTTCCATGCGCTCCCAGCCGGTACGAAGGAGTCAGACATCGATCACCTCGTCGTCGGGCCGGGTGGAGTGTTCTCCATCAACACGAAGCACCACAGTGGCAAGCCGATCTGGGTCGCCAACCGCACCCTGATGGTCTCCGGGCATCGCCAACCCCACATCCGCAACGCCGAGCACGAGGCAGCGCGTGTGACCAAAATCGTGCACCAGACCCTGGGGCTGACCGGGCGGGTTCGCCCGGTCGTGGCCATCCACGGGGCATCATCCATCGTCGTGAAGGAACGACCGGATCTCGTCGCCGTGATGGACAGCCGACGACTGCGGCGCTGGCTGCTGAAATGGCCCGCCGTTCTGTCGGTCGAGGATCGCGATCGCGTCGTGCGGCTGATCGACGACCCGAAGACCTGGCGCGCGGTGGCATCAGCACCCGACGGTGACGTGATGACCCGATTCACCGCTCTTGACCAGGAGGTCAAAGAGGCGGCAACTCGGCGGTCGCTCTGGGCGATCGGCGGGATCGCTGCCGTCGGGGCCACGGCGATCGCTCTCGCGGCTCCGGTGTTGTCGGCCGTCTTCAGCCAGTAGGCGGCGCTGGGCTAGTAGCCGGCCCTAATTCACAGCCCCGTCAGAACGAGGGGGCGCGCAACTTAGATGCACGCCTCCTCGCCCCGGACGATGCCGCGATGCGCGTACGGTCGCGGCATCTTTCCCCCCACGGGCCGGAGACGACCCGTTCAGCACACGTGGTGCGCTGGCGCGCGCGGCACTCAGGTGCACACGCTGCAACTCGACGTTAGTCCCGGGTCCGGCGTTCGGCTAGGGGCAGGATTTCAGATACTGAAACGGTCACGGCAGCCCGTCAGCACCCAGCTGGAGCGAGAGTCGTTCCGCTGCTGCCCGCAACCGTTTCTTGATGGCCGGGACGTTGTCAGGGACGACGTCGGCCGGCGCTGACACGGCCAGCGAGGCGACCACTCCCGGAGCGCGGACAGGCACAGCCAGGCACTTGAACCCGAGGACGTACTCCTCCCGGTCCACCGACTCGGTGGTGTTCTCGCTGAGGTGGTGCAGGAGGGTGCGCTGGTCGCAGATGGTGTTCGGCGTGAGTGAGGTAAGGGGATGCCGAGAAAGGTAGTCGAGACGGTCGCCCGGGTTCAGCTCACCGAGGATGCGTTTGCCGAGAGCGGACGCGTGTGCGCTGTTATCGAGTCCCAGCCATACTTCGACTCGGGGGCTGTCGATCGCATCGACGACGTCGACCAGGTGAATTTCACCGTCGTCGAATCGGGAGAGGTACGCGGTCGCGCCGAGTTCCTGGGTGACCGAGCGGAGCGCGGCACGAACGCGCGCGAGAAACACACCGTCATCGCCCTGGGCGCGCATGCCCGGGAAACGATGGCCGAGCACCAGCCCGTCCGGTTCCGTGCGGAGATAGCCCTCGTGCACCAGGGTGCGCACGATGTTGTAGGTCGTGCCCAGCGTGAGGCCCGATGCTCGGGCGACTGCCTTCACCGGTATCGGCCGACTCGCGTTCGCCACGATATCGACCAGCTGCAGCGCCCGTTGGACGGACCCCAATAGAGTGCCGTCGCCATCCCCAGTCATCACAAAAACCCCCCGCCTCAGGCTATCTGGATTCAGACCACCATTTACGGCACCCGTCATCGGGGCTAACGTGAGGGTCACCACGCGAGAGAGGAACCGACATGGCGTCCACCCTTCCCGAGCCGGTTGCGCGCCTGCTGGCCGCGGCAAATTCCGGAGACACCCCGGCCTTCCTCGACACGTTCGCCCCCGATGGGAGCGTGAACGATTGGGGGCGAGTGTTCACAGGCCGCGAGGCGATCGAAGCCTGGTCGGATGCCGAATTCATCGGGGTCGATGTTGTGCTCGACGTTACCGCCGAGATCACGACGGGCGCATTCTCGACGGTCACCGCCACGGTCGGCGGGGGCGGCTTCAACGGGCAGAGCCATCTGAGCTTCACAGTCGAGGATGGCCTCGTCCGGGAGATGACGATCAGCGGCTAGTTTTCTGCTGCTGCGCGTTTCTTCGTCAACGACCAGACGTTGCGATCGTCGACGCGCTCGTAACGCACCTCATCGACGAGCATCTGCATGAAGGCAAGACCGCGTCCCGACTCCGCGAGTTCGTCGGGCATGGTTGCCGTGGCCAGCCGGAAGCCACCCGCCTCGGCCGTGTCACTGAATCGAGCCCGAAGCACTCCGTTGTCGGACGACACGGACATCACGCAGGTGACCCCGTCTCCGCTGTCAGCGTGCTGGATAACATTCGAGGCAAGTTCGATCAGCGCTGTCTCAAACGCCATGCGGTCCATCTCATCGACGTCGGGTTCAGCCTCCCAGATGCCCTCGAGGAAGTCGTGGACGGCGTCGACGTCGGTCGGAGGCGACGAGAACCTCAGCGAGGTCTCATGCTTCGTCACGGAAGGCCTCCTCGGGGGTGTCGTATGCCTTGAGCACGCGGTCGAGGTTCGACAGCTTCAGCACCATCGTGACCTGCTTCGTCGGCGCGGCGATGCGGAGGTCGCCGCCGGCCTGACGTGTGGTCTTGAGGCATCCGATCAGGGAGCCGAGACCTGAGGAGTCCATGAACTCGACCCCGGAGAGGTCGACCACGATCTTTGAGCGGCCCTCGGCGACGAGCCCCGTGATGACCTGCCTGAGAGCAGGCGCTGAGACCATGTTGAGTCGGCCTTCCCCCCAGACGATGGCCATGGTGTCGCTGAGGTGTTCGCTGTTGAATTTCATTCGATGCTTTCCTTGGGGGCGTTGTAGCCACGATATGAGACGGCCTGGAACAGCACGCTCAGGATGATGATGTCGAAAACGGCCCAGAAGATATTGACGCCCGTGCCGAGCGGGTCGGCTCCATGGACGAAGATCCGGGCCACCCCGACCACGATGGCGATGACCAGCATGACCATGACGACGAGCTGCGGCTTGATCAGGTGCCAGGGTCGACCTGTGGAGACCTGCCGGGTCTTGGGTGTGACGGCGAAGTCGAGCGGGATCTTGAAGACAACATTCTGAAGCGCGGTGGTGCACGCCCTGATCCACACCGGGAACAGCGCCAGGCTGTACTGCTGCCCGCGCCAGGTGGGGATGCCGCGCCCGGCGACGACGAAGAGCAACTGATTCACCACGATGAACGGGATGAAGCGCACGAAGAAGTCGAACGCGTTCGTGGCGACCGGCAGGATGCCGAACACCAGGAAGATGATCGGCGCCGCGAAGTAGGCGATGGCGGCAAAGCCGCTCAGGTAGCTCCACATTGTGGCGAAGTACATGATGCGCTGCGGCAGCGACATGCTCCACTGGGTCAGCGGGTTCTCCCGCAGCAGGACCTGCATGGTGCCCTGGGCCCAGCGCAGGCGCTGGGTGAGCATCGAGCCCAGGTCTTCCGGCGCCAGGCCGTCAGCGAGAATCTCGTGGTGGTAGACGCTCGACCAGCCGAGACCGTGCAGGCGCATCGACGTGGCCATGTCCTCGGTCACGGAGATCGTCGCGAGCGGCATCACCGGCTGCGCTTCGTCCGGCCGGTCGATGGCGATGGACCGGAGCACGGCCTGCACCGCTTCGAGCGCGTTGAACGGAGACAATTCCTTCGATGCGAGAACGGCGACAGACCGCTGGACATCGACGCGGTGCTCTTCCGGCGTCGCGCCCGCTTCCGCCCCGGCGAGGGCGTAGATCTCCTGGAGGTCGTCTTCCATCGCGGCGATGTCGACGGCGACGATCGACTCCGCGGCTTCGTCCACGCGGCGGTGGAGGTCGTAGGTGATCTGGGCGAACGGGGCGCCCTGTGACAGCTGTGTTCGGGCATCCGTGATCGCATCGGCGACCATGCTCAGCGCTGTGCCAACGACGGGGTCGGCGGCCGTCGGGTGGGACTTCGCCTTTTGAACAACCCGGGACGCCAGGCGCAGCGACGTCACCACGGACCGGTCCAGTTCTTTCACGTAGCCGAGGATGCCGAGCATCATCAGGGCTTCGCGACGAAGAACGGCATTGGAACCGCAGAAGAACGCGGCGTTCCAGCCGTCCTTGCCCTGCTGGATCGGGCCATAGAACAGCGGCGCCTGGCTGCCGAGCGGGTCGCCGGTGGCGACGTTGCTGAAGATCTGCGGCGTCTGGACGAGGGCGACCTTCTCGTCGATGAAGTACCCGAGCGTCTGGTCGAGGATCTCCGGACGGGGGATCTGGTCGGCGTCGAGGATGAGGATGAACTCGCCGTCGGTCATCGAGAGTGCGTTGTTGACGTTGCCGGCCTTGGCGTGCCTGGGCTGACCATCCCATTCCGCGCCACGGGTGATGTACCCGATTCCGGCGGCCTCTGCTGCCTCGCGCATCTCCTGGCGAGCTCCGTCGTCGAGAATCCAGGTCTTGTGCGGGAACCGAATCGCCTTGGCCGCGATGGCGGTGGTCATGACCAGGTCGATCGGTTCGTCGTAGCTGGTGATGAGGACGTCGACGGTGGCGGAGGCATCCGGTTCCGGTGGCGCGGGGCGCGACTTCGCCATCCACATGGTCATTCCGAAGAGACAGACATCGATGAGGCTGTAGGTTTCGGCGACGATCAGCGGGATCGCGATCCACCAGGCCTCAAAGTTGAGCGAGAACAACCAGCGCCAGGCAATGTAGTTCACACCGAGAATCAGCGTGAGGACGACGATCAGTCGGATCAGCAGAAGCCGTTTCATGTGCCTGTCCTCCGGATGCCCACCACGACGATGTCATCCGTCTCCGGGTTCAGCTGAGCCATCTGGGTGAGCGTCTGGACCACCGACTCCACCGATTCGGCATACCGCACCATCTCGACAACGTGCTCGAGCGATTCCACGGTGCCGTCGAACAGGTCGAGGACGCCGTCGCTGAAGGAGATGAGGGTGTCTCCGATGCCGAGATGGACGGTGTGGTGACGCCACTTCTGTACGAAACCGGTACCGAGTGGCAGGTCCTCATGGGCGAGTCGGAGGAAGGAACCGTCCGCTCGCACGACGAGTGAGAGCCCGTGTCCGGCGTCCACGTAGCGGACCCGGCCGTCGCTCTGCCGAAGCTTGGCGTGGAAGAGCGTCACGAACGAGCCGGTGTCACTGAGATCCGCGTCGAGCACCCGCGCCGCCTGAGTGACGGTTGCGGCGACGCCCAGGTCGGTGACCGAGCTGCGCAGCGCGGCCCGCACCGTGGCCGCGACGATTGCAGCGCCCATCCCCTTGCCCATGACATCCGCCAGCGTGAAACCGAGTGACCCCTTGCTGGGATACCAGTCGTAGAAATCGCCACCGACCGCACGCGCGGGAGTCGATGCGGCGCTGACCTCGTAGCCCGGGAGCGCTGGAGTGGAGCGCGGCAGGAGCGAACGTTGCACCTGCGCGGCGGACGCCATGTCGGCCTCGGCCGCGAGTTCTTCCTCGATCCAGCTCGTCACCCGACGAAAGTGCTCTTGCTCCTCGGTGCTGAAGACACGAGGAGTCGGGCCGGCCATCGCCAGGGCGCCGATCACCACGCCTCCTGCGCGCAGCGGCTGGGCGATGTAACCCCGGACGAACGGTGCAGACGTGACGAGGTCGCTGTGCGCGAAGCGAGCGTCGAGCGAGGCGTCCTCGATGACGACCATGGCGTCGGCCTCCATGACGGCGGCGGTGAAGCTGCCGTCGAAGTCCGGGTTTTGCATGTTGATCCCCCAGCCCGCCTTCACGAAGAGCTTGTCGCGCTTGGCGATGACGAGCGCGGCCAGGGGGAGACGGAAGAACTCGGAAAGCATTCCGAGCACGCGGTCGAGTCGGGCATCCGTGCCGCCGCGCAACGGGCCGAGACCAGACAGTGCGGCCATCCGGAGATCGTCCTGGAGGAGCCTGGTGTTATCAGTCATGCGTCACCGTGCTGCGATTCTGTTGGAGAGAGTCATGGGTTCGTCAGTTCCGCCGGGCGATCACGATGAGCGTCAGGTCATCTGTGAGGTCGGAAGCGTCGGCGACAAGGGAGCGGACGCGGGTGGTGATGTCGTGTGCTGATGAGCCGTCGACGAGGTCGCAGAGCGTCGCGACCGACTCGAGTGTTCCGTCGAAGAGGTCGAGAACGCCGTCGGTGAAGGAGAGGAGTGTGTCGCCCGTTGCGAGCGAGACCGTCTCTGTCTGCCAGGTGTCGTGCGAGATCCCGAGGGGGAGTCCGGTGGCCGCGAGCCGCTCCATCGTGCCGTCTGCGCGCACGATGACCGTGAGCCCGTGACCGGCATCCGCATAGCTGAGGACCCCGGAGGCGAAATCGAGCCGGGCGTGGAAGAGCGTCGCGAAGGTGTTGGTGGCGTCGAAGTCCCGCCGAAGCTGGGCGTCCACCTGTTCGATCGCCATGGCGGGATCGGTGTCGGTCCGTGCCTGGAAGGCAGAACGGATGCCTGCACCGATGATCGCGGCGCCGACTCCCTTGCCCATGACGTCCGCGACGGTCAGATCGAGACCGGTCGGTGTCTCGTTCCAGTCGTAGAAGTCGCCACTGACGTGCTGGATCGGGACGGAGAGCCCGGCCACGTCGAAGTCTGGCCAGCCCGGCCTGCCCGGCGGCAGGAGACCCTGCTGGACGTCGGATGCGCGGTCCCGATCTGCGCTCGCGCGAAGTTCACGTTCGACCCAGATGCCCATCTCGTCGAGCAGCTGTCGACCGGCTTCGTCGAGTTCGCGGGGCGATGAGTCGATGAGACAGAGCGATCCGACGTTGAGGTCGTCGCCGGTGCTGAGCGGCCGACCGGCATAGAAGCGGACGTGTGCATCCCCGGTCACGGCCAGGCGGTGCGCGAATCGCTCGTCGGCGCTCGCGTCAGGCACGACGAGGATTCCCTCCCCCTGGACAGTCACGTCGCAGAGAGTCGCGGAGCGCGGGATGCTCGTCGGGAAAGGAGTGTTCTGCGGCGACTTCGTGAACAGTCGGTCGGCGTCGACGAGGTTGATGGCGACGATCGGCACATCGAAGAGCTCGCGGGCGACGCGGGTGATCCGGTCGAACCGTTCCTCGGCGGGCGTGTCGAGAAGCCCGGTGTCGTCGAGCGCGGCGAGACGCATCTGCTCGCGCGCGATCTGCGCTCTGGCGACGTCGATGACCATGGTTCCCCTCGTGCTGTGGCAGCGGTGCGCCGCAGTACGTTACTGCAGTCTTTGTGCGTATCGAATGGGCCACCCCGGCCCCGCGCGCGTGGTGTCAGCCTAGATCACCAGACGTGCGAATGCGCGCATGTATCAGCTTCACACAACAATTGCCGGGTTAGGGCGATGTGGGATGCACCATGTCCTGACGAGGAGCCTGTCGCGCCGCTCGCGACCTGCTAACTTGACGGCATGGAATCAGGGCTGATCGGGTGGCATCTTCTGTTCATCGTGCTGTGGCTCGCGGTCTTGGCGGGGGCAGTTACGCTCTGGGCCATCGCCCTTCTGCAGATCTCGCGATCCCTGCTGGACTCGACGGCCAAGGCGATCTGGGTTCTCATCGTTGTTCTGGCACCATTCCTCGGGGCCCTCGCGTGGTTCTTCTTTGGCGCGCAGCAGGCGCCGCCCCTGACCAGGCGCTGACCGGCATCCGTTCAGCTGTGGTGCTCCCGAAGATGGGGTAGCTCGCTCCCCCTGCCCGAAATCTCTCCCGACTAGGCTGAGGGCGCCGTCAGGACCGCCGGCACCAAGGAGAGTCATGGAACTGCTAGCCATCCTGTTCACCCCCGCTGTTTTCGCGGTCGTGGTGGGAATCGTCCTGCTGCTGATCGTGATCGGCTTCGTCAACAGCCGGTACAAGATCGCCCAACCCGACGAGGCGATCATCGTCACCGGGCGCCGGGCCCGCAAGTCGGTGGGAGCAGACGGTCGCACGATCACCGATCTGACCGGTCAGAAGGTCGTGCAGGGTGGCGGTGTCTTCGTCGTTCCGTTCCTGCAGAAGCAGTTTTCGATGTCGCTGCGCTCGCGGGCCATCGGAATCCAGGTGGTCGCCCAGACCCGCAACGGCGTGACGATCCGCATCGAGGCCGTCGCCGTCGTCAAGGTCGGCGACAGCGATGGCGCCATCCGTTCGGCAGCGCAGCGGTTCCTCGGCCAGGACCAGCACATCGAGCCGTTCACCCAGGAGGTGCTCTCTGGTTCGCTGCGCAGCTCGATCGGTAACCTCACGGTCGAGGAGATCATTCGAGACCGGGCCGGCCTCGCCGAACAGGTCATCGAAGCGGCTCGGACGTCGCTCCTCAACCAGGGCCTCGACGTCGACACGTTCCAGATCAAGGAAATCGCCGACGACAAGGGCTACATCACCGACCTCGGGCGACCGGAGCAGGCACGCGTGCGCCAGGCAGCCGAGATCGCGGAGTCGGTTTCGGCCCGTTCCTCGGAGCAGGCACGCATTGAGGCCGCTGAGGCGATCGCCGACGCCAACCGTGAACTGTCGCTGAAGAATGCGTCGATCAAGATGGAGACCGACAAGGCGCTCGCTGAAGCCGAGGCAGCAAAACCGCTCGCCGAAGCGTTCGCGCAGCAGGGCATCCTGCAGCAGCGTGAGGTCACCGCCCAGCGTGAGACCGCCCTGAGGGAGCAGCAGCTCAACGCCGACGTGCGCAAGACCGCGGATGCCGAGTCGTACCGCATCCGCCAGATTGCCGACGCGCACGCCGCGCAGGTCGTCGCGGAAGCGAAGGCCGACCGCGATCGTCGTATCGCCGAAGCCGAGGCCACCCGCGCGGAGGGTGAAGCCGAGGCGGCCGCCATCTTCGCGAAGGGTGAGGCAGAGGCACGGGCGACCGAGCTTCGCGTTGCCGCGCTCCGGGATGAGTCCGAAGCCCTCCTCCAGCAGCGTGCCATCGAGATCCTGCCGGAGATCGCGAAGCAGCTTGCCGCTCCGTACGGTGCCATCGACAACCTCACGGTCATCTCGACCGACGGCGCGTCGCACCTGTCCAAGCAGGTCGTCGGCAACGTCACCGAGGTCACCCAGCTGCTCAAGGACTCCACCGGCATCGACCTGGCGAGCCTCCTCAACGGGTTCGTCGGCGGCCGCTCTGCTGCGCACACGTCGAAGGACGCTGCGGCGCCCGCTGGCGCGGATGCTCCGGTGCCCGCCGGGCAGTAGCTCCGAAAGAGGTCATGGCCCCGGGGAAGGACGCAACTGCGGTTGCCTCCTTCCCCGGGGCTTTTTGACTTCCGGGCTGAGGAGCGCCGGACGCTGGATGCCGGGCAAACGTGACGGGGGAAGCAGGCCGTACCGCCGGCATCCGAAGGGCAGCGCGATAATGGGGCCATGAGCCCTGTGCGAAACACGAAACTGTCTGTCATCGGAGCGGGGAGCGTCGGATCGTCGCTGGCCTATGCCGCGCTGATCCGTAACTCGGCGCGGGAGGTCGCGCTGTTCGACGTGAACGCGGCCCGGGCGGAAGCCGAGGTGCTCGATCTCGCGCACGGCACACCGTTCACCGGATCGTCGCGGATCACGGGCGGTGGCGACATCGAGGTCGTGGCGGACTCCGACGTGGTCGTGATCACCGCGGGAGCCAAGCAGGAGCCCGGCCAGACCCGGCTCGACCTGGCCGGCGTCAACGCGCGGATCCTGGAGAAGCTCATGCCACGGCTGGTGGAGCTCGCGCCGCACGCTGTGTTCATCCTCGTCACGAACCCGTGTGATGTGCTCACCGTTGTCGCCGAGCAGCTCGTCGACCTGCCCGCCGGGCGACTGTTCTCCTCCGGCACCGTGCTCGACTCGGCGCGTCTCCGCTGGCTGCTGGCCGAAGCCGCCGGGGTGGCGCCGCAGAACGTTCACGCGCTCATCGTGGGTGAGCACGGCGACAGCGAGTTCGCGCTGTGGTCGGATGCCAGCATCGGCCAGACTCCGCTCCGGGACTGGACCGACGAAAGCGGCACTCTGCTCTTCCCCCGTGAGCGGCTTGCATCCCTCACCTCGGATGTCGTCCACGCCGCGTACAAGATCATCGCAGGCAAGGGTGCGACGAACTACGCAATCGGGCTCTCGGGCGCGCGGATCGTCGAGGCCGTTTTGCGCAACGAGCGGGCCATTTTGCCGGTGTCCAGCGTCTTGCACGGGTACCGGGGGATCGAGGGGATCGCGCTCAGCGTTCCGTCGATCGTCGGTGCGAACGGCGTCGAACGAACCCTGGACGTTCCGATGGACGAGGTGGAGATCGACCTGCTTCACCGCTCCGCTGAGGCGCTGCGGGCGTCAGTGGCCCACCTCAGCTGACGCGGCATCCGTCCCGCGCTGCTTGCGGGCGAGGGTACCGGCGCGCGGGCCGCGGTCGTAGCATGGGCGACTATCGACGCGGTGTCGACGAAGCCGCGGTGCTATCGAAGCAGGGAGTCGCCATGAAGGCAGCGGTCCAGAAGGCGTACGGGTCGCCCGTTCAGCTTCACCTTGAAGAGCGTGACCAGCCTGCGCCTGGCGACAGCGACGTACTCATCCGCGTGCGTGCTGCGGGCGTCGACGCGGGCGTCTGGCACATGACGGCGGGCAAGCCATACCTGGTGCGGCTGTTTTCAGGCCTCCGCGCGCCGAAGCAGCCCATTCCCGGGCGGGATGTCGCCGGCGAGGTCGTCGAGGTCGGCCAGCGGGTGACCCGTTTCGCGGTCGGAGACGCGGTGTTCGGCACGACCCTCGAGGGCAGTTTCGCGGAGCTCACCAGGACATCCGAGGAGCGGCTGGTGCGCAAGCCAGCGAACATCAGTTTCGAGGAGGCCGCTGCGGTTCCGATCTCGGGGTGTGCAGCTGTGCACGGGCTACGGGAGGTCGGTGGCCTGCGGGCGGGCGAGAAGGTTCTCGTGCTTGGCGCTGGCGGAGGCGTTGGGTCGTTCGCCGTGCAGATCGCCGTCGCTCTCGGCGCCACTGTGACCGGGGTGTGCAGCACGTCGAAGGTCGAGCTCGTGCGGTCGCTCGGCGCCGAGCGGGTGATCGACTACTCGCAGGAGGACTTCGCCGACGGCACCGACGCCTATGACGTCATCCTCGACACGGCAGGGAACAACTCGCTCTCGCGCCTGCGCGGGGTGCTGCGACGGCGCGGCACACTTGTCATCGTCGGCGGGGAAGGCGGGGGGCGGATGCTCGGGGGCTTTGATCGCGCGCTCCGCGCCCCAGTGGTCTCGGCATTCGTGAGCCAGAAGCTGAAGGGACTCGTCTCCGATGAAGTCCAGTCCACACTGGAAACGCTGAGTGAGATGCTGGCCGACGGGAGCATCCGGGTGGTTCTCGACCGGGAGTTCCCGCTCGAGCAGGGGGCCGCAGCCATCGAGTACGTCCACACGGGACATCCGCGGGGCAAGGTTGTGGTCACCGTTCCCTGACCGCTCGCACGAGGCACGCTCTAGGCACGACCGACCGATTTCAGTAACATGGCGCCGAACCCGGCCAGCACAAAGGAGCGCTCCATGCAGAAAATTGTCCCAAGCCTGTTGTTCGCCGAGAATGCCGAGGAGGCCGTCACCTTCTACGTCTCCCTGTTCGAGAACTCCGAGATCCGCAGCATCTCCCGCTACGGCGAGGGCGGCCCGATGCCCGCGGGCACGGCGCTCGCCATCTCTTTCGTGCTCGACGGTCTCGAGTTCCAGGCCATCAACGGTGGGCCGAACGTCAGCTTCACCGAGGCGACGTCATTCTCGGTGAGCGCTGAGACGCAGGAGAAGATCGATCGGCTCTGGGATGCGCTCACCGCCGACGGGGGCGAGCCGAGCATGTGCGGCTGGCTGAAAGACAAGTACGGGCTGTCGTGGCAGATCATCCCGCCAGCCCTCGGCGAGCTGATGAGCGATCCGGATGCTGAGAAGTCAGGCCGCGTGATGCAGGCCATGCTCGGGATGACGAAGATCGACATCGCCGAACTGCAGGCGGCTCACGACGGTTGATCGGTCGGGTGCTTTGGCCCTATTGCTATTTCCCGATGCCATCGGCGAGACCCTTGACGAAGTATCGCTGGCTCAGGAAGAACAGTGCGAGGACAGGGACAGCAGCGATGACCATGCCCGCGAACACGACTGGGTAGTCGGTGCCGTGCCGGGACATCAGGCTGGTGAGTCCAACCGGCAGCGTCTGCACCTCCGTGGCCGCTGGTGAACACCATGGCGAACAGGTACTCGTTCCAGGCGAAGAGGATGTGCAGGATCACCGTCGGAGACGATGATCGGCTTGCACATCGGCAGGATGATGCGTCCAGAAGGCGGTCCACTCGGTACGCGCCGTCGACCTCGGCCGCCTCGTCGAATCTCGCGAGGCAGGTCGATCATGTAGGCGCGGATGAGGAAGGTCGTGAACGGGATGCGGAACGCGGTGTAGAGGATGATGCAGCGCCCAATACGTGTTGTAGAGCCCGAGCGCCCTGGAACATTTTCACCAGCGGGATGAGCGCAACGGCCGGTGCCAGCATCAGGCCGCCGAGCACGATGGCCGACGACGGGCGCTTGTTGAACGGGATCGTTGACCCGGGTCAGCCCATACGCTGCCCAGGCGCTGATGAAGACGGTGGCGATGGTCGAGGTGACGGTGACGATGATGCTCGTCGTCAGGTAGTTGCTCACGCCCGGAGTTCCACGCTTTCGACGTAGTTCTCCCAGTGATACTCCACCGGAAGCGCGAACGGGTTGCCGAAGAGCTCACTGTTCGTCTTGAAGCCGTTGAACACCATCCAGAACAGCGGGTAGATGACCACGATCGCCAGGCAGAGCAAGAAGGTCCACATGAACACCTTCATCACCACGCCCGTAAAGCTGAGGCGTTGTACCCCGCGTGCTCGGAACGCGGCTGCACGGGCTGCGCGGCGTCCCTGTGGAGAGCCAGCCTGCACGATAGACCGGGTCGTCGTATCGACGTTCACCATTCGACCCTTCTGCGTTCGGGTGACGCAGAGCTGCACAAGCGCGATGGTGCATAGTGACCACGAAGATCACGATCGCGATCGCGGCGGCGTAGCCGAAGTCGTTGCGGACGAAGCCGCTGCGATAGAGCCAGGTCGCGAGCACCTGGCGTGGAGTTGTTCGGCCCGCCCGCTGGTCATCACCATGACCTCGTTGAAGACCTGGAACGCACCTGAGATCGTGACGATGACCATCAGGCCGGTCATCTCGCGAATCAAGCGGGAGCGTGATGGAGAAGAAGCGGCGGACGGCCCGACACCGTCGATCGACGGCGGCCTCGTAGAGCTCGCGCGGAATGCGCTGGATGGCCACGGCGAACAGCAGGGTGCGAGTAGCCGAAACCCTGCCACTGGCTCATAGCGATGATGCCGTAGATCGCCGTGCTCTCGCTGCCCGAGCCAGGGCTGGGCCCATGGCGGCGAGCCCGAGCCGCGTCGAGACCGGCGTTCGAGCAGGCCGAGGTTGGGTTCGTAGATGAAGTAGAACAGACAGGCCGGCGACGGTGAGCGAGATCGCCGACGGCACGAAGTAGATGGCCCGCAGGACTCTGACGCCAGCGGTCACTTCGGATGCTCTCGATCACCGCGGCGAGCACGAAGGCTCCGAACACCTGGAAAACGATCGAGATGACGGCGTAGAGGATATTGTTGCCGAGGGCATTCCAGAAGATCGGATCGCCCGCGAGCTTGACATAGTTGGCGAAGCCGATGAAGTCCTGGCTACCCGAATAGATGTCCCACTCGAGCGTGCTGAACCCGACGTTCTGCACGAGGGGGAGGTAGACGAACACGCCGAGTAGCACGAGCGCGGGCAGCACCCAGGCGAAGTTGCCGAGGTGCTTCAGCGGATGGCTCCGGATGGAGCTGCTGGTGCTGGCCACGACTTCTCCCTTCGGGTCGATCAGGTGGTGAGTTTAGGAGCGGGGCGTGGTGAACTCGCGTTCACCACGCCCCCGTGGTTCTGGCCTACTTCGCCGATTCTGACGCGTTGCGAACGCTCTCGAGCACCTGTTCCGGTGTCGAACTGCCGCTGATGAGGGCCTCGCCGCCAGCGAGCCAAGCGTCGGCTACCTCGGGCACGGTGACGGTGTCCAGCCAGATGATGATCTGCGATGCCTCGTTGACCTGGGTGATGCCTTCGAAGACCGCAACGCTGGAATTCTCAGCGGTGACGGCACCGATGACGGTGCTGGGCTGGCCGTACGGCGGTGCCGCGAGAGTGGCAGCGTTCTCCTGTTCGGTGACGAACTTGAGGAAGTCGATAGCGAGCGCAGCGTTCGGCGACTTGGCGTTGACGAGGTAGCCCTCCGGTGCGCCCTGGATTGCGCCGGGGTCGCCCTTGGCGCCCTCGGGAACGGGCAGTGGGAAGATGCCGAAGTTTTCCGGCGTCATGTCGTTGCCCTCGGAGGTGATCGAGTCGAATTCGAGGATCTCCTGGTAGTACATGGCGGCCTTGCCGCCAGCCAGTGCCTCCTGGGCGGTGGAGTAGAGGACACCGTTGGTTCCGTTGCCGGAGTCGGTGCATTCCGTGACGAGCTGCTTGAACTGCTCGAGGGAGGTGATGTAGCCAGCGTCGTCGAGGGTCGCTGTCTCGGGCTTGAAGTCAGCCTGGAGCACGTCGCTTGGCACGTTGAATGCGAAGAGCTGCTGCAGGTAGTGCAGCGCGGGCCAGCCGTCCTTGTTCCCAAAGGCGATCGGCTCGTAGCCGGCATCCCGGAGGGGGGCGCATGCGGCGATAAGGTCCTCGAAGGTCGTGGGAACGTCCACTCCGGCCGCATCGAATGCCGCCTTGCTGTAGCCCATGAACTTGCCGTTGTTGTAGAGCGGAACGCCATAGTACTTGTCGTCGTACTTGAAGGTGTCCAGGGAAGCCTCGCCGAAGGTGTCGCCCCATTCGGAGCCCGGCTTGATGACGTCGCTGAGATCGGCGGCAAGCCCGCCGCGCACGTAGTTCTCGGCCCAGTTGCCGGGGTAGGTGAAGTAGATGTCAGGCAGGGCCTCGGATGCCGTGAGCGTCTTGAGCTTGTCCTTGACGCTTTGGTCGCTCTCCTGGATCAGGTCGAACTTCACGTCGGGGTGGAGTTCGGTGTAGGCAGCCGCGAGGTCTTCGAAGTACGGCTCAAGCGGTTCACCTGCGAATTTGGTAATCATGCTGAGCGTGCCGGAGTACTCCGGTGCTGCGTTGACATCGACGGGAGCCGCAGCTTCGGTACTGCCCGCGCAGCCGCTGAGGGTCAGCAGGGTCGCGGTCACGAGCGCCGTAGAGGTCATGAGGGTACGTGCGTGCATTGTCTTCCTTCGTCTCGCGGTGTTGAACGGAAACGGGGCGAGGCGAGGCGGACCGCGTTCATCAGTCGATGTCTTACGGTACCCGTCGAGCCGGTCTGCCCTGATCCGTCGTTGGATCTGTGGTGTGACTGAACTGCGTGTGTGCCGCCGACTATACAGAAATTCTGATACCGGTACCACTGTGTTGCGAGAAAGTTATCGGGAGCAGGCTCTAGAGCCGATTTTGGCAGCGCGGTTGACGCATAGCCGGAATTTGTGTCAGTGTTACCGCAAGCTGATACCGGTATCAGGTTTTGCGATCTCCAATCCGGGTCGCGAACCTCGCCCCGCCACACTTCCGTTTGAAAGGACACACTGATGCTCAAGTTCGATGAGGCCGCCTTCGTGAAACAGATCTCAAGCGCCGTTGCGCTGCGCCCGCAGATCGAAGAGCTAATCGACACGCTCCTCGAGCGCGGGTTCGACAAACTGTTCCTAATCGGTGCCGGAGGCACCTATGCGGCGATGCTGCCGTACGAGGCACTCGCAAAAAAACAGTCGACGCTGCCAGTTGAGGCGGTCATCGCTGCTGAACTGATAGTCACCGGCAGTGCCACCATGACCGACAAATCCGTCGCGATCTTCACGTCGGTCACCGGCACCACCGACGACAGCCTCCGCGCTCTGGACTACGTCAAGGAGCGCGGCGTCTACACAATCGGTTTCACGGGGTTCGCCGATTCCCCGATCGCGCAAAACGTGGACATCGCGCTGCTTTCCGAACCGAAAACCTGGCCATTCGACATACAGATGCTGCTGTTCATGACCCGGTTGTTGTCACTGCGCGGCGAATTCGACGGCTACGAGAAGTTCGCAGACGAGTTCGCTCACATCCCGCAAATCCTCGTGGACGTCTCCCGGCAGGCCGAGCCGATCGCATCCGCCTTTGCCGACGCGCACGTCGACAACGACTATTACTTCCTGGTGGGCGCCGGCAATGTATGGGGATTCACCTACCTCTACTCCATGTGCATCCTCGAAGAGATGCAGTGGCTGCGCACCACGCGCGTGCACAGCGCCGAGTTCTTCCACGGCTCGCTCGAGCTGATCGAGAAGGACACCGCCATGATCCTGTTCCAGGGCGAGGACGAAAGCCGAGCCCTGACGGAGCGCGTGGAGAACTTCGTGCACAAGGTTTCTGGCGACGTGTCCGTATTCGACAGCAAAAGCTACGAGCTCACCGGAATCAGCGAAGAATTCCGCGGGCTGCTCTCGCCGCTGGTGCTGGACACGGTTGCGGACCGCATCAGCAAGCACCTCGAACGCGTACGCAACCATTCCCTCGACCTGCGCCGCTACTACCGCGTCATGGAGTACTAGGCCTCCCGTATTTGACTCATCCGTATGTCGTGCCGCACCTCGCGACATACCGTGCCCCGGAAGGAGCAGACGTGAAGATTCTCGGTTTCGGTGACAACATCATCGACCGTTTTGTGGACCGCGGGCTGGTCTACCCGGGGGGCAACTGCGTCAACGTCGCCGTGTTCGCCCGGATGCTGGGAGCGGATGCCGCCTACCTGGGCGTTTTCGGCTCAGATCGCTACGGCGAACTGATTCGTGAGGCACTGACAGCGGAGGGCGTCGACCATCGACGCTCCATCGTGCGCGAAGGCAAGAGTGGCGTTTCAACGATCACCGTGGTCGACGGCGAACGCATCTTCGAGGGCTGGAACGGCGGAGGCGTGACGGTCGCCGAACCCCTTGTGCTCGACGAGGAGCTGGGAACGTATGCATCCGGCTTCGATTTGATTCACTCCAGCGTTTACTCGGCATCCGAGACGGAGTTGCCCGCGTTGAGGACGAGCGAAGCGCTGGTCAGCTACGACCTCTCCAGTGAAGACGACTACCGTTCGGCGTACTACCTCGACAGGGTCTGCCCGTTCATTGATCTGGCTCTCGTTTCCGGCTCCCACCTCGACGATCTTGAGACCAGAGAGTTGTTGCGGAACATCGTGAACCGTGGAGCTGGGCTCGCCCTCGCGACCCGAGGCATCCTGGGGGCAATGGTCTACGACGGAAATGTCTTCATCGAGGCACCGGCCGAGACCGTCGCAGACCCGACGGTGATCGTCGACACGATGGGCTGTGGGGATGCCTTCCTGGCTGCTTTCGTGGCGTCGCTGCTTGATTCGGGCTGGCGGCGCTCGGCAGCGCCGGGCCCGGTGGCGTTGCACAACGCGCTGACTGCCGGTGCGTCGTTCGCCTCACGTCAGTGCCTTACCGAGGGAGCATTCGGCCACGGGCAACTCGATATGGTGCGCCCCGGCATCCGCTCCGGTGCGTGCCCGCCTCGATACGATGTGACTGGCGTCTCCCCACTCCACCCCTGACAGACGGATTCGACTCATGGCCTCAGATCGCGATCGGACACCGATCCGCGCACCCGGCCGCCCAACGATTTCCGAGGTCGCCGCCGAAGCCGGGGTCGGCCGGGCTTCAGCGGCACGCACGCTGGGAGATTATGGCTACGTCAGTCCGGAGCTGCGGGAGCGTGTGCAGGCCGCGGCTGAAAAGTTGGGCTATCGCACCAATGCCCTGGCTCGCAGCATGTCGACGGGTGTCACCCACACCCTGGGCGTGATCGTCGCTGACATCGGTAACCCGTTCTTCGCCGGTGTGGTCCGGGGTATCAGCGATGCTTCCCGCGCGCGCGGCTTCGACACCATCGTGCTCTCGACGCACGAGGAGGTCGACGAAGAGCGAGCAGCGCTCGACGTGCTCCTCGACAAGCGCGTCGACGGAATCATCATGGCCTCAGCAGCTCTCGTGCGCGCAGACGTGGAGCATGTTCGTACGGCGGTCGACCATGGCATGCCGATCGTCCTCGTCGACCGTGTGATCGACAGCCTCGACCTGGCAGCCGTCGTGATCGACAACCGGGATGCGTCCCGTCGGGCGGCGGCCCAGCTCGTCGCTGCCGGCCACCGGCGGATCGGCTTCATCTGGGGTCCATCCACCACGGCGCAGGTGACCACTCGCCGCGCGTTGACCGCGGCATCCGCGAAGAATCTTTACACCGACGGAGAGCGGCTGCACGGCTACCTCGATGCCCTCGATGATGCAGGCATCCCCTTCGATGCGACCCTCGTGATGACCGGTCCGAAGACCGAGGAGCACGCGACCGAGGTGGTTGGCCGGATGCTCTCGTTCGACGATCGCCCCACAGCGCTGCTGTGCAGTGAGACGGATGCCATGACAGGGGCGCTGCGGGCGATCCGCGAGCGCGGCCTGCGCTACCCGGCCGACATCTCACTCATTGGCTTTGACGACAGCTCGTGGGCTGCGGTGATGGATCCCCCGATCACCATGATCGAGCAGCCTATGCACCTGTTGGGAGCCCGAGCTGCCGGTCTCCTGCTCGACGAGCTCGAGGCCACTGATCGGGATGCGGCCGCCCGCACTGAGCCGGCCGTCGGCATCCACACCCTCACGACCCGGTTGATCGAGCGAGCCTCGGTCGCTGCGCCGCCCAGTTTTTAGCCGGACGCCGCGCGCGAACCTGCTGACGCGTCCTCGCGGTGAGCGCATCCCGATCTGCGTGGGATCTCAGCTGCTCGGGAAACCCGAGACGAGCACTACGAGATAATTAGGTTAGGCTTACCTAGCTACCGTGGCCGCGCGCCACTGGCTCTCTTTCCCACCAGACTCTGAAGGACGATCTCCCCGCATGCGCCGACGGCTCCGACTCCCCGTTCTGTCCACTCTCGCTGTTTCGACAATGCTCGCCCTCGCGGCCTGCAGCCCGAGCACAGCCCCGACCGCCGCCCCGTCCGCGGATGCCGCCGAGAAACCCTCGGGCGAGATCACCGTCTACAACGCGCAACACGAAGAACTCACCCAGGCCTGGGCGGACGAGTTCAGTGAGGAGACCGGCGTCAGCGTCATCCTCCGCAACGGCAGTGACTCGGAGCTGGGCAACCAGATCGTGCAGGAGGGCGCGGCGTCGCCGGCCGACGTCTTCCTCACCGAGAACTCACCCTCGGTCAGCCTCGTCGATAACGCCGGGCTGCTGGCCCCGATCGACGAGTCGACGCTGGAGCAGGTCCCCGAGGAGTACCAGCCGAGCAGCGGCACCTGGACGGGTATCGCCGCACGGTCGACCGTGTTCGTCTACAACCCCTCGCTCGTCTCTGAGGACGAGCTTCCCGAGTCCCTCCTCGACCTGGCCGACCCGAGCTGGAAGGGTCGCTGGGCGGCATCCCCATCCGGAGCCGACTTCCAGGCCATCGTCAGCGGCATGCTCGAGCTGGAGGGCGCGGACGCCACCGAAGCGTGGCTGACGTCGATGAAGGAGAACTTCGTCGCCTACAAGGGCAACAGCACGGTGATGAAGGCCGTCAACGCCGGTGAAATCCCCGCTGGAGTCATCTACCACTACTACTACTACGGTGACCAGGCCGGCACGGGCGAGAACAGCGCGAACGTCGACATGCACTACTTCAAGAACGAGGATCCGGGCGCTTTCGTCAGCCTGTCCGGCGGCGCCGTGCTCGCCTCGAGCAAGAACCCGACCGCAGCGCAGGCGTTCCTCGCCTACATCACCGGCAAGAAGGGCCAGACGATCCTGCAGGCCGGCGACTCGTTCGAGTACGCCATTGCCAGCGACGTCGACTCCAACCCCGCACTCGTTCCGCTCGCCGAACTCGAAGCACCGACGGTCGACCCGTCGAAGCTCAACAGCGAGGCCGTCACCGAGCTGATGATTAAGGCCGGACTCCTATAGCGTGACCCGCACCATCCGCGAGCACAGCGCCCCCGCGGCATCCGACACCACACCGTCGGATGCCGTGGGGCGTTCGCGCGACCCGCAACAGGGCCAGGCGCCGCGACGTTTTTCATCGCGACTGTCTGCGTTCGGGGTGCTCGCCGGGATCGTCGCCGCATTGGGGCTCCTCCCCCTCGGATACGTGCTCGTCAGCTCGCTGGCAACCGGCTGGCCGACGATGTCGGCGCTCGTCTTTCGGCCCCGGGTCGGCGAACTGCTGCTCAACACGGCGGGTCTCGTGCTCTTGACGGTGCCGGCCTGCATCGTGATCGGGGTGGCCGCGGCGTGGCTGGTCGGGCGCACATCCGTGCCGATGCCGCGCCTGTTCGCCGTTCTGCTCGCTGCACCGCTGGCCGTGCCGGCGTTCGTCAACAGCTACGGCTGGGTCAGCGCCGTCCCCTCGCTGAACGGGCTCGGTGCTGGTGTGCTGATCTCGACCCTCTCCTACTTCCCGCTGGTCTACCTGCCGTGCGCGGCCGCCCTGAAACGTCTCGATCCCACGATCGAAGAGGTGGCGGCATCCCTCGGCATGGGCCCCGTCGGAGTCTTCTTCCGTGTGGTGGTGCCGCAGTTGCGTCTGCCGATCGTCGGCGGATCGCTGCTGGTCGGCCTGCACCAGCTCGCGGAATACGGCGCGTTCGCGATGATCCGGTTCGACACCTTCACCACCGCCATCGTCGAGCAGTACCGGTCCACGTTCAACGGCCCGGCCGCCACCGCGCTCGCCGGTGTGCTCATCCTCTGCTGCCTCGTTCTGCTCGTCGCCGAATCCGGCGCGCGCGGCCGGGCGCGCTACGCGCGGATCGGCTCGGGCGCTCCGAGGGCCACCCGACGACTGGCGCTCGGTGGCTTCACCGTTCCTGGTGCGCTGTTCCTCGCCGCCGTGGTCGGGCTCTCCATCGGGGTGCCGTTCACCACGGTGGGCCGCTGGCTCGCCGCCGGCGGGATGGAGGCCTGGACCTCCCCCGTGCTGCTGTCCTCGCTGGGCACCACACTCGGCTACGGCCTCGCCGGTGCCGTCGTCACCGTCTGCCTCGCTTTCCCGATCGCCTTCCTCGCCGTGCGCCGCCCGAGCCGGGCGACGCGCACGCTGGAGGCGCTCAACTACCTGACCAGCGCGCTGCCCGGGATCGTGACCGCGCTCGCTCTCGTGACCGTCGCCATCCGCGTCGCGCAGCCGCTGTACCAGACCGTCTCGCTCGTGCTGCTCGCGTACCTGCTGATGTTCCTGCCGCGGGCGATCGTCAACCTCCGTGCGGGGCTCGCGCAGGTGCCGCCCGGCCTGGAGGAAGCGGCGCGCTCGCTCGGCAAGAACCCGTTCACCGCCTTCATGACCGTGACGGCGCGGCACATCGCGCCGTCGGCGGTCGCCGGTGCTGCGCTCGTCTTCCTCGGCATCGTGACCGAGCTGACATCCACTCTTCTGCTTGCACCGAACGGCACGCGCACGCTGGCGACGCAGTTCTGGTCGCGTGTCAACGACATCGATTACGTGGGCGCAGCACCGTATGCTGCGCTGATGGTCGCTCTCTCCCTGCCCGTCACCTACCTGCTGTTCGCAAGAAACCCGCGGGGGATCACGCTGTGAGCGCCATCGAGATCTCGGGTGTGAGCAAGGCTTTCGCCGCCGTCCCCGTGCTGCAGTCGATCGACCTTTCGGTTCCCGAGGGCAGCCGCACCGTGATCGTCGGATCGTCCGGGTCGGGCAAGACGACGCTGTTGCGGCTGCTGAGTGGTTTCGAGACTCCGGATGTCGGCACGATCGAGATCGGCGGCCGCAGCGTTGTCGGTGCCGGTGGGGTCGTCCCCGCGCACCGCCGAGGCATCGGGTATGTCTCGCAGGACGGCTCGCTCTTCCCACACCTCACCGTCGGAGAGAACGTGGCGTTCGGGCTCGACGAGCGCGGTGCCGGGCGGGACCAGTCGGTGAAGCGGTTGCTCGAGATGGTGTCGCTCGATCCCGGTTTCGCTTCGCGGCGGCCGGATCAGTTGTCTGGTGGCCAGCAGCAGCGGGTCGCTATCGCCCGAGCGCTCGCGCGCCGACCGACGGTGATGCTGCTCGATGAACCGTTCTCTGCGCTCGACGCCGGACTGCGTGCGGCTACCCGTGAATCGGTGGCCGAGCTCCTGACGCGGGAGGGCGTCACGACGGTTCTCGTCACGCACGACCAGGCCGAGGCGCTGTCGTTCGCGCACCAGCTGGCGATTCTCCGTGACGGATGCCTGGCCCAGGTCGGCACACCGCGTGAGTTGTACTCGCGGCCGGTCGACCTCGGGACGGGGCTGTTCCTCGGCGACGCCGTCGTGATCACCGCCACGGTCGACGGCTCGGGCGCGAGCTGCGCCCTCGGCCTTGTCGACGTTGTACCGACGGCGCTGCGGGGCGAGGTGCAGCTGATGCTCCGACCGGAACAACTGGCCGTCGCCGAGCAGCCGGACGGGCCGGGCGTTGTCGAGGCCGCCGACTTCTTCGGCTCGGCGGTCGTGCTCACGATTCGGTTGCGGGAGCCGCAGCGACCCGGGAGGCGACGTCGTCATTCGTGTTCCGCAGCCGAGCACCGAGTTTCCGGCGGTCGGCAGCAGAGTGCGAATCACCGTCACCGGCCCGGCAATGGCGTACCCGCCCGAGGTTCGCTGAGCGTCACACAACGATCGCGGGTTCGTTGCCGTGGAAGGATTTCACCATGAGCTCAACCCTCCCGATTCTCGATTTCTCCCGACTGGATGCCGGCGCTGACGAAGCCGCAGCATTCCGCGCCGATCTGCTGCGCGCGACCCACGAGGTCGGGTTCTTCTACCTCGTCGGGCACGGCGTCGACCGGCAACTGATCGATGACCTGCTCGACGTGTCGCGGCGCTTCTTCGAGCTGCCCACCGAGGAGAAGCTGAAGCTCGAGAACGTGCACAGCCCGCAGTTCCGTGGCTACACGCGGGTCGGCGGCGAACTCACCCACGGTGATGTCGACTGGCGTGAGCAGATCGATATCGGACCGGAGCGGGATGTGGTGGAGCAGGCATCCGGGACCGCCGATTACTGGCGCCTCGAGGGTCCGAACCTGTGGCCGGAGGCGTTGCCCGAACTGCAGCAGATCGCGGTGCGGTGGAATGACGAGCTCAGCCGGGTGTCGTTGCGGTTGCTGCGGGCCTGGGCGCTGTCGCTCGGTGCGCCGGAGGATGCGTTCGATGCGGCGTTCGCGGAGAAGCCGTTCTCGCTGACGAAGATCGTGCGGTACCCGGGCGAGTCCGACACCGAGCGCAAGCAGGGGGTCGGGGCGCACCGTGATGGCGGGGTGCTGACTCTGCTGCTGGTCGAGCCGGGCAAGGAGGGGCTGCAGGTCGAGCACGACGGCGAGTGGATCGATGCGCCGTCGATCCCCGGGGCGTTCGTGGTGAACATCGGCGAAATGCTCGAGCTGGCGACGGGCGGCTACCTCAAGGCGACGCTGCACCGGGTGTTCTCTCCCCCGGTCGGGTCGGATCGCATCTCGGTGCCGTTCTTCTTCAACCCGGCGCTGGATGCCACGATCCCGCGCCTCGAGCTGAGCCCGGAGCTGGCGGCTTCGGCTCGGGGTCTGTCGGTGGATCCGACGAACAGCCCCATCCTCGACACCTACGGCGACAACGCGTTGCGCTACCGGCTGCGGGCGCACCCGAATGTGGCGGCGATTCACCATCGGGACTTGCTCGGTTAGCTGTCCTCTGCCGTACGACGGATGTGTCGCCAACGATCGCCCGGCCCTGGCCTATAGGCTCGAACTGATCGGCCGATTGGGCTCTTCTCCGCAGCTGGAGCTGATTCGTGGAGTCATTTCTCCCTCCACGCCCAGAACGTTGTTGTGGGGGCTGCGCCAAAACTAAGGAGCTCGCGTGAAAAAACAGATCAACGTCGTCGGGGCAGTCATCCGGCGCGACGGATTGATCTTGTGTGCGCAGCGAGGCCCTAAAGGGAGCCTTGCTGGAATGTGGGAGTTTCCAGGCGGCAAGATCGAGGCTGGCGAAACCCCGCGAGAGGCGCTCCAACGGGAGATAGTCGAAGAGCTGCATTGCCGAGTCTCGGTTGGCGATCAGGTCACGTCGACAGTTTACGAATACGACTTTGGAGTTGTCACTCTGACGACTTTCTACTGCGAACTCATCGATGGGACCCCCGTCCTCTCGGAGCATGAAGCAGTTGTCTGGCTGCAACCCTCGGAGCTCCGAACACTCGACTGGGCACCAGCCGATGTGCCTGCAGTCGACATCATTGAGCAAGAGTCTGCTCCGCAGTGACCATTGATCTGAATGACCTCGAGCCTTTCGGCCAGGACATGGGCTTCGGCTATCTCGATCGCGAGGTCAGGTCACCGCGCAAGTATCACCCGCAGCTCGTTTTGAACACTGCTACGGATTCGATGTTGCGCGCTCTGCGCCACGAGCTGCGTAACTCCTCCTCCTTCACGTTCTCGGTGGCCTTCGTGTCCAGCCGTGCCATTGCGTTGCTCAAACAAGAGCTGATCGAATTCGAAGGGGTAGGACGGATAGTCACGTCCAACTACCTAGGCTTTAACTCGCCTGAGGCGTTTTCGGAACTTCTGAACCTGACGGGTTTGGGCATCGATGTTCGGCTCCATAATCGGAATGAGTTTCATCCCAAGGGGTATGTCTTCGAACGCCCCGACGGAGTTACCGCGATTCTGGGCAGCTCGAATCTCACGGAACGCGCACTCGCGACCAATCACGAATGGAATTTAAGAGTCTCAGCACGTCGAGAGAGTGACCTCGCGTCGCAGTTCACGAATCTTCTGGACGAGGAACTCTTTGATTCGACCCCGCTTACGCAGGCTTGGATCGATGACTATTCGAAGACCTATCAACCTCCGCGCGCGATTCCTTTGCCGACACCCCCGCGGGAATTGGATGTTGGTCTCGCGCTCGATCCCAACGTAATCAGTCCTAACACGATGCAGATTGATGCCTTGAGCGCGATTGCGAATGTGCGCGCACTAGGCCACGATCGTGCCCTCATTATCTCCGCGACCGGCACAGGGAAGACGATTCTTTCGGCCCTCGATGTTCGCTCATTTGAACCGAAGCGAGTTCTATTCATCGCCCACCGGGAGCAGATTCTCGACCGAGCAATCCGAGAGTTTCAGCGTGTACTGGGAGCTCCATCTACGGACTTCGGGAAGCTCGCGGGGACCATCCGCCAGGTAGACCGGCGGTACGTTTTTGCTACCGTGCAGACGCTGTCTCAGCAGTACGTTCTGGACGGAATTGATCCTGAAGCGTTCGATTACGTGCTCGTCGACGAAGTCCATCGCGCCGGTGCTGCGAGCTTCTCGCGGGTGTTCGAGCATTTCCGCCCCAAGTTTCTCTTGGGAATGACAGCGACGCCGGAGCGGACCGACGGACAGAACATCTTCGAGCTCTTCAACTACAACGTGCCCTACGAGATCCGACTCAACACCGCCCTTGAACTCGACATGCTTGCCCCCTTCCACTATTACGGAGTTGCGGACATGACCTTCGAGGACGGGGAAGTAACCACCGAGTTCACTCAGCTCAAGCGCTTGGTTGACTCGAGTCGCGTCGATCACATCCTGAGATCTATCGAAAGATACGCTCAGGCGGGCGTCCCGCCTCGCGGCCTTATCTTCTGTAGCGGCAAGGATGAAGCTCACGCCCTATCCGTCGAACTCAATAAACGATCCCTTCGGGGAAACTATTTGCGAACCGTTGCGCTGACTGGCGAGGACTCGATCGAGCGACGCGAACGTGTCGTCGAGCAGCTCGAAGCCGGCGAGTGGGACTACGTCCTCACTGTCGACATCTTCAACGAAGGTGTAGACATTCCGACAATCAATCAGGTGATCATGCTGCGGCAAACGCAGTCGAGCATCGTGTTCGTGCAGCAACTTGGACGCGGATTGAGGAAGGCGCCAGGCAAGGAATACCTGGTCGTGATCGACTTCATTGGCAATTACACCAACAACTACCTCATTCCTGTCGCGCTATTCGGCGATGACTCGCTAAATAAGGAATCACTGCGCAAGAATTTGATCTCTGCTGAAGAAGTCGGGGTGATCGCAGGGCTTTCGAGTGTGCGTTTTGATCAGATCGCGCAAGAGCGAGTGCTGCGCTCCCTGCAAACAGTGAAGTTGGACAGCTTGTCCAACCTCAAAGCGGCCATTGAGTCCGTCCGACGGAGAGTGGGTCGGACTCCGCAATTGTCCGACTTTCTGCGCTTTGAGTCGGTCGACCCGATCGTGCTCGCGACGAAGGTCGGAAACTATCCAGAGCTTCTCGCCAAGGTCAAAATCGAGGAACTCAGTCTCGCCCCCGAAGCTTCGAGTGCGTTGACCGTAATTTCGCGCGAGTTGCTCGCGGCTAAACGTGCTCATGAGCTCCTCCTCCTGCGTCACCTCCTCAAAGGCGACCCAATGAGCGAGGCCGCAATATCGCAGGTCTTTTCTGATGTCGGGCTGCCAGCATCCCGAGCCGTTGTGCGGAGTGCAATGAGAAGTCTCACTCTCGACTTCAATACCGCAACGGAACGCCAAAGCTTGAAGGTCAAGGGGCCGGCGCTGATCACGGATAGCGGTCACCTTCAGTTGGAACCTGATTTTGCGTCGCACTACGCAAGCTCAGCGCAATTCAAAGCGAACACAGATGACCTGATCAACACGGGCCTCAAGGTTGTCGAAAGCCGCTACAGGCCGGATGTTCCGTTCGCACCTGGTCGTCAGTACTCGCGCAAGGACGCCAGTCGGCTGCTCAACTGGACTACCAATATGTACTCGACAATCTATGGATATCGCGTAGATAAAGAGACTCGAACGTGCCCAATATTCGTGACCTTGGATAAGTCAGATGAAGTGACCGCGAGCACCGCCTACGAGGACGCGCTTCTCGACACGCGGACATTCCGGTGGTACACGAGAAGCAAACGCACACTGGCAAGCGAAGAGGTGCAAGCCATCGTTGAGAACACCGTCGATCTCCACATCTTTGTGAAAAAGAGCGACGCCGAGGGGACGGGCTTCTACTACCTGGGGAAGGCGCAAGCCAGTGACGCCGAGCAGACCACGATGCGCGCGGAAAATGGAGGGTCTGTGCCCGTCGTTCGAATGCTTCTTAGCTTTGACGAGCCGATCGAAGCTGCGCTGTTCGATTACTTCCACACAGATTTGACCAACTGATTCGGAACGAACGCCGGCCAACTGCATCGCTAGCCGAGTACGCCCACCCACAGGCCATCGCGAGCTCTCGTCATAGCGACGTAGAGCTCCCGGCGATCGCGTTCGGCTCGCTCGCGGAGGATGTCGTTCGGCTGGGCAGTTTGCCCGGCAGGAGTGCGCCGATCTGACACGTTCGAGTGAAGCTGGGCAGCCGTCAGGCGCGGAACAACGACGTGCTTGAACTCCAGTCCCTTCGCGCGCTTCACCGTGCCGATCTTCACTGCGTCCACGGTCTTTCCGTCGTATTTCTCAAGATCGACCGTGGGGATACCGGCGTTCTTGCAGGCGCGAACGGCGAGCGCAACTGATGCTTTCGTGAGCGCGAGCACGCCAATGTCGCCGTAGGATGTGCCGATCTCGCTCGCGGTCGACCGGATGTGTGACACCATCGCCGCGTCGTGATCGGTCGAAGTCTTATTGGGGACAACGACAGGAGTTTTGCCGTGACGCGGAACCTGCTTCGTAGAGTCAGCGCGCTGGTCGGCACCCTCGATGTCGGTGAACTGATCGCCGGCGATCATCGCATTCGCGAAGGCCAACACCTCTGCAGTGTTCCGGTAGTTCGTATCCATGACAACGCCTCGACCGGCCAGAGAGATGCCGACCTCTGCGAGCGTATATCCGCCGGGATAGATGCTCTGCTGGCCATCTCCGATCAACGTAAAGCCGTCTGATTCGTCCCCGACAAGCGAGTAGAGCATTCCCACCATCGCGCAGGAAAGGTCCTGCGCCTCATCGACGATGACTGAGGAGTACTGAGTGATTGGGTCGTCACGGAGCGAGCGAGCGGCGAGGAGTATCTGGTCAGCGAAGTCATGCACGCCTGCCGTGCGTAGTCGGTCCTCATACGCTCGGTACAGATCCCAAACCGCTCGACGTTGATCTACGGTGAGGCGCCGCCGTCTACCTACTCGAGCGGAGTCGGCGTAGGACTCGAATGTGGTCATGCCGCGTCCCTTGATGACGTGGTCGATTTCCTCCTTCCAGTAGCGATCCTTGGCGTCGATTGTGGAGAGCGGCCCCTTTACTCCGACATGGAACCAGGCGGACTTGAATGCGGAGTTGGCCTTCACCGGGTTGGTATTGATACGGATGCCGCGCTCGCTGAGCACCCGGCCAGCAAATCGGTGGACGCTCACGAACTCCACCTTGTCGCTGACCTCCGGCGCCATCCGCTCCAAGAGGCTCGAGAGAACCGTCGGAAGCGTGCGTACATACGTCGTGACGAGTACTTTGCCCGGTCGCGAACGAGCGAGATACGCAGCCCGATGAAGCCCGACGACTGTCTTACCGGTTCCGGCCGCTCCCCGGATTCTTGACGGACCGTTGAAATTGCGCCGGATCAGCTTGGTCTGATCAGGGTGAAGGAAGGTCATCCAGTCCTCTACGGGCGCGGCGAGCATCCCTTCGAGGAGAGCACTGTTCACCTCGTCGGTGGACAGCAACTCACTCTCATCGATCTCCACCGGTGGCGCTTCAATAACGGGCTCTGGCACTGCGGTGTTCACCGGCTGGGGGGCGCCGAGCACAGGGAAGTGGGTGAGAGCGACGCGAAGGACGGCATCGATCTGGAGTGAGGTTAGGCGGTTTCCTCGGGAAGCAATGTGGCGGAGTGCATCACTTTCACCAACGATGTCGACGGTACCGACGGTCGCCTTAATGCCCCTGCGACCGGCAAGTACAACAACAGGGCGCACTTCGCCTGGGGCAAGGCCAACTGCGCCGAAAGCCCCTTCTGCGCCGAAAGCAAGGTCGGCTAGGTTGTCGAACTCGTCGGTGACGTCATCTTGGTCTCTGAAAACGCGCCCGGCGGCGATGACGACGTCTTTCCACCATTTTGTGTCCACGATGAAGACCCCACCGGGGCCGACCATGATGAGGTCGACTTGTGCGGTCCGGCTTCCCGGCCACTGGCGGTCCGGAAGGAAGTGATAGCCGGCGGCAGATAACGGGGCGAGGACTCGCGCCACTCGCTTCTCGGAAACGGCGGCTGCGTTGTAACGGCTTGCTGCTTCCCGCGCCTCACGGGCCGCCTGCTCGTGTCGAGAAGCCAAGGCGAGTTGCCGAAGGGACTCCTGACCGGCCGATGCTCCAGCCGACATTCCACTCCCCCCGATAGCGTGTCTGGCTCATTCTGACATTCGATCGACCTCAGTCGGAGCTCAATGGGGACGGTGCACCCGAAGTGGGGTGAGGCTCCGGGACCTACGCAAACGCCACCCGCCGCGCCACCCGCTCCACGAGCTGACGCACTTCCCAGCCCTCGCCGCGCGGGATACCCGTGACTCCGCCGCCGAGCATCGGAGCGAGCCGGTCCAGGCCGACCCGCCACATCAGGAGCGGGCGCTCGCCGAGTTTCGCGGGCGTCGCGTTCACGGCTGCCGGGTCGACGTCCACGAACAGGAGGCCCGTCAGCCCGCTCACACCGATCGCTTCCGCGAGCTCGGCCAGCCGGCCCGGATCGATGCGTGAGCGTTCCAGGAGCGGTTCGACCAGAAAGAGCCCCTGCGGGCCAGCAACCAGGTGCGAGGCGTAGAGGTTCGCGTTGCCGACGAGAACGTCATGCCAGACCGTGAACTCCGCATTCAGCTTCGTCAATGCCAGCGCGATCTGCTCCTGCGCGAACGCACGGTCGAGATAGGCGCGAGCCTGCGCCGGCGCGACCATCACCGAATCGACCGCGAACGGCGCAGACAGGAACGCCTCCACATTGTTCGGACGCCGCGACAGGTCTTCGGCGAACTGCTTCCGCTCCGCCCGATGCTGCTGCATCAGTCCGCGGTAGATCTCCCGGTTCTGGCCGCGCACCCGACGCACCTCGGCGCGAGCCGGGCTCGTTCCGAGGCGCAGGACAGCGATCAGCCCACCACCGAGGAACGACAGACTTGCGGCAGAAAGCGCGATCGAACGCCAGACCGACCACACGACATCCGCAGGAAGGGTCCCGGTCATCGCACCGATCAGCACCAGAACGCTGAGCACGGCGACGAATCCGGCGGTGAGCTGGAGGAAGACGACGCCCCACATGTGCAGAAACCGGTCGTGCTCGTGACGGATGCGCGGCGGCTTCGCGGGCGGTGCCGGCGGCCGGGGCGACAGCATCCACTCGCGGGCGATGTCGAGGTAGCGGGCGCGGGAACTTCCGCCCGGGTGACCGTGAATCGTCGCAAAGGTGGGAGTCGCGGTCGCGCGGGGCGGGGGTGTCGGCTGGCCGGCGGCCCGACGCGATGACGTGCGCTCCCGCCGGGTCTCGCCTTGAGGCGGCGGGGATGCGGTTCCCCGCGGCGGCGGGGAGGAAGCCCGCGGCGGCGCAGAAGCAGACCTCGGCGGTGTGGACGTCCGTGGCAGGTGCAGCCGGTCATACTCGGCCCGACGGGCGACGTCGCCGAGCACCGCCCACGCGGCCTGCACGATCCGGAAGCTCTCCGCCGACCCACCCAGATCCGGATGGCTGGTGCGCAGCGCTCGCCGATACGCCTGCTTCAGCTCAGCGGCGGTCGACGTGGGTGGCGCGCCGAGCACGTCGTAGTGGGTCTCGCGACTCATCCGATCCCCTCGTTCGGCAGCGACACCCAAATCTAGGTCGCGGATGCCACCCCGCGGGAGGCCCCAGTGCGGGTGGCCGGGGCCTTCCGGGGCGGACGCACCGCTGCCAGACTCGCACCGTGGACAAGTACGACATCAAGGTGGCACACAAGGCGCTGTACGCGCCGTCGTCGCGGGACTTCGCGATGGTCGAGGTGCCGAGGATGCAGTACCTCGCCGTCGACGGGCACGGTGACCCGAACACATCCCCGGAGTACACCGCGGCGATTGAGGCGCTCTACCCGGTCGCCTACTCGGTGAAGTTCGCGAGCAAGAAGGGCCTGGGCCGGGACTTCGTCGTCGGTCCGCTCGAAGGGCTCTGGCGCGCCGACGACATGACCGCGTTCACGACCGGGAACAAGGATGCCTGGGACTGGACCTTGCTGATCAGCCAACCCGACTGGATCACCGCCGACATGGTGACGGATGCCATCGGCGCGGTCGCCGCAAAAAAGAGCGTCCCAGCGCTGGATCGCGTGCGACTCCTCACCGTCGACGAGGGCCTCTCGGTGCAGATCCTGCACATCGGGCCGTATGACGAGGAAGGACCGACGCTCGCCAGACTCCACCACGAGTACCTGCCCGCACACGGGCTGACCTTCAACGGTGACCATCACGAGATCTACCTGAGTGACGCGCGCCGGACCGACCCGAGCAAGCTCAGGACGGTCCTGCGGCAGCCGGTGCGGGCGCTCTGAGGCTGAGCGGTCACTCCCCAACCGGAGAACAGGCGCGTGACGCACGCTCAACAGGAAGAAAAGCGCGGTTGTGCACGATAGGTTCCTGTTGGTGCGCTGACGCTATTGCAGAGGACCTCGATCTGACCGCGCAAGCCCTTGCCGCCGGGAGGCAGCGCATGGCGTAATGGTGCAGCAGAGAGGATCCACCATGCGCCTGATCGCCGAGAACTGCTTCCAGCTCGAGAAATCAACGGGAGCGAACGGCTATGTCGTGCGTGGCGACGGACGCACCGCCATCATCGACCCGGGGATGACATCCGGATTCGACGACCTGCTTGAAGAGCTCCGCGAGGCCGAGTCGCGCATCGGCCCGGTCACTGACATCCTGCTCACCCACTACGACTTCGACCACGCCCAGGTCGCGAAGCGGCTGCAGGCTGAGCTCCAGGTTCCCGTCTGGATCAGCACAGCGGATGCCGCAATCCTCCGCGGCGAGGTCGCCCCTCCGACGCTCGTGCGGCGATTCATCAACCGGATCGCGCCGTCCGACTACCCGGACGGCGTGGTCGAGATCACCGGCACGCTCGAGATCTTCCCCGGGCTGCTCGCCTTCCCGACGCCAGGGCATACGCCTGGTCACATAGCTTTTCGGTGGAGGGACGTGCTCTTCACCGGGGATGCCGTCACCGTCACGAAAGAGGGCGACATGAAGCAGTTCTATCGCCCGATCATCAGCGACAAGGCGATGGCGCGCACAACGGAGAAGCTGTTGCGTGAACGGATCAAGGCCGAGGAGATCGAGTGGGTCTGCGCGGGCCACAACCCGCCGACGCGGTGGATCGGTGGCGCCTCGGAGTGGTGAGCCGCTCGCCGGGGCGCCGCTCGGTCACAAAGGGCTGTTCGTGACCTTGCTCGGCCATAAAGGGCTGGACTTTGTCGAAAAGTCGCGCCCTTTGTGTCCAAGCGGCGGGTCAACGGTAGGCGGCCAGGAATGTGTTCACTGCGCCATCCGCCCACGCGTTGAGTGATTCGTCGCTGGGGGTGTCGTTGTGGCCAAGCAGCATGGCGCGGTTCACCGGTTCGGACATCACGAGCCAGTTGAAGTCCGACGCGGCCCGAACGGAGTCGGGGATAGTGAGCAGACCGCGGTCGTGAAGTCGAGCGAATGCACCGGCAAGCTGCTCAATCGTGAGGCCGGGTCCGCCGTCGTAGAAGATCTGCCCGAGCTGCGGGAATGTCGAAGCTTCGGCGATCACGAGTCGACGCAGTTGCAGGGGGCGCGGCTGCATCACGAGGGCGAGTTGCTCTCGTGCGTGCGTGCGGAGATCGGCGTCAAGGTTGTCCGACTCCCCCAGGCGATGAATCTCGTGATCAAACGGGTCGCTGGCGGCGGTCATGATCGTGTTCACGATGTCGAAGAGCAACCTCTCCTTGTCGCGGAAGTGCATGTAAATCGTCTGTTTCGAGACCATCGCGTGGCGAGCAATGTCTTCCACGCTGGTCCGTGTGTAGCCATTGGACAGGAACAACTCGGTCGCCGACTCGACGATCGCCCGGTGCTTATGTTCAGAGCGCGACAGCGTCTTCTCGGGTTCTGTCGACGTTGGGTTCGCAGCCGATCGAGGAGAGTTCATACGTTTACTGTACTAGACCGTCCAGTTCCTGCTAGGTTTTCAGTACTGAACCGTTCAGTTCTGTGCCGCGAAAGGACGCACCTATGACAAATACCGTTGAATCTCACGCGATAGTGCGCGTCCAGACCGGAGGTGCTGACCTCCACGTCGAAACCCGAGGCAGCGGGCCCGCCGTTCTCCTGTTCGGATGCCCGATGGATGCCGAGGCGTTCGCGCCGCTTGCGGAGCAACTCGCCACCGACCACACCGTGATCACCGTCGATCCGCGAGGATTCAAGCGCAGCACCGTGGCGAACCAGGACGAGGATGTCACGCCCGAAGACCTCGCCGGCGATCTCTCTGCCGTTCTCCATGAGTTGGAGATCGACTCAGCAGTAATCTTTGGATCGAGTGGTGGCGCTGTCGCCGCACTGGCTTTCGCCGAGCAGCACCCTGAACAAGTCGAGCTGATCGTCGCTCACGAGCCGCCGCTTGAAACGCTGCTCGAGGATCACGAGCAGTTGCGACTGAGCACCGAGGAGATGGTTCGCTGCTACCTCGACGGCGACATTACCGGCGCCTGGACGCGGTTCTTCGCCTCCGCCAACATCGACATGCCGGACGGGGCTGTCGCTGGCTGGCTCGATGGACGCACCGATCCCCAGGAGCTTGCCGATGAACGATTCTTCTTCGCGCACACGCTGCGACCCGCTACGTACTGGCGCCCCGACGTGGCAGCGCTCAGTGATCATGGGGTTCGCATCGTCATCGGCGTCGGGTCGGAATCGGCCGGACAGGTCTGCGACCGCACCACGGCGGCGCTCGCCTCGGAGCTGAACATCCCGCGAACGACATTCATCGGCGACCACACCGGGTTCGTGGATCACCCCGACCAGTTTGCGGAGCAGTTGCGCACGGTTCTGACCGAGGGCTCGCGGGCCGCGCAGACTGACCTGTAACGCCGCAAGGTCACAAAAGGCTGTTCGTGGCCTTGCTCGGCCACAAATGGCTGGACTTTGTCGAAAACTCTCGCCCTTTCTGTCCAAGCGGCGAGCGATAGCGCAGCGCTACGTCGACGCGGGGCGGGTCGCTTCCTCGAGCAGTTCGATGATGTGCCGGTACTCCTCACCCGTCGCCCTGCTCATCCCGATCTCACACGTCCTGTTGCACGAGACGTGCGCGTCGAAGTCGCCCGATGCGACCTCGGCCGACTCGGCCTGCGTCGCGGATGCGGTGAGTTCCGGATGCAGCATCCCTCGGTCACCGGCGAAGCCACAGCATCCCCACGCCACCGGAACGGATGCATCGACAGCGAGCGCATCCGCCAGTTGCTGCAGGTGCGCGTTGGAGCCCAGCCGGGTGCTCGAACAGGTGGGGTGGATGGTGAGGGTTCCGATCTTCTGCTCGACCTCGAGTTGGGGCAACAGGACCTCAGCGGCGTAGTCGACCGCGTCGAGGATGGTCAGCTGGATCGGTGCACCATCGAATTCGCGGAGCTCCTTCAGCGCGTGCAGGAGCCCCTCCGAGCAGGAGGAGTTGTCGCAGACGATCTGCAGGCGTCCGTTGTCGGATGCGGCCACCAGGCTCCGCACCGTCTTCTGAACCATCGAGTCATATCCCGCCGTCAGCCCCTTCGACTTCCACGGAGTGCCGCAGCAGAGCGAGTCGATCGCGTCGGGCGTGACCACATCCACACCGGCTCGCTCGCAGAGTCGACGGAAGGCAGCAGCGGAGCCCAGCCCATCGTCTGCCGGACCGAACATCGACCCCACGCACGCGGCGAAGAAAACGATTGAGGTCGGGGCGCCGGACCCGGCAGACTGCGCAGACCCCTCGCTGGCGGCTCGTGCAGCGCCCCCGGCAGGGAGATCGGCGCTCCACTGGGGCACGACGTCGTCGCCCAGGACTTTTCGACCGAGCGCACTCGCACCACGAGCCACCGGCGCGGGGAGTGCCTTGGCCGTGCTCAGGGCGAGAGAGGCACCCCGGCTCACCGCACCCCAGTTCTTCGCGAGAACGGCACCGCCCACCTGCTCCACCCGATTCGCATCCTCTTCCCGCAGGCGCCGCACGAGATCCCCCGTGTTGATGAGCACGGGGCAGGCGGTCTGGCACATGCCGTCGGCGGCGCAGGTGTCGATCGAGGCGTAGCCCTCGGCCTTCGCGAGGCGTTCGTCGAGCCCGGTGTCTCCGGATGCGCGGGCAGCGGCACGCGCACGGCGCACGACGATGCGCTGCCGGGGCGTGAGGGTGATGTCCTTGCTGGGGCACACCGGTTCGCAGTAACCGCACTCGACACAGCGGTCGACCTCGGACTCCACTCGGGGTGTGAGTTTGAGGTTCTGCAGGTGCGAATCGGGGGCGTCGGACAACAGCACGCCGGGGTTCATGATGCCGCGCGGGTCACAGAGCCGCTTCACCTCGAGCATCACGGCGTACAGCTCACTGCCGAACTGGCGTTCCACGAATGGGGCCATGATCCGCCCGGTGCCGTGCTCGGCCTTGAGGGTGCCGCCCGCATCGAGCACGAGCGTGACGAGGTCCTCGGTGAAAGCGCGCTGCCGCTCAACAGCTTCGGCCTGCGTGAAGTCTTCGGTCAGCAGGAAGTGGATGTTGCCATCCTTCGCGTGCCCGAAGATGACGGCATCCGCGTATCCGTACTGGTCGAAAAGAACCTGGAGTGCGGCGCAGACGGCGGCCAGTTCCGGCACTGGGACCGCGATGTCTTCGAGCAGCGCGGTGGTGCCGGTCGGGCGCGCGCCGGCGATCGCGGCGTAGAGGCCCTTGCGGAAGTGCCACAGTCGTGCACGCTCGGCGGGGTCGCGCGTCGGCTGGAGGGTGGGCGCCCCTGCAGCGTCGAGCGCGACGGTGGCGACGTCGAGCTGCCGCCCGAGATCGGCGTCGTCTGTCCCGTGGTACTCGACCAGGAGCGCGGCGTGCCCGTCGATCTCGAGCGAGTCGAGGATGCCAGCAGCGGCTGGATCATCCTGGATGACCCGGAGGGAGGCGGCATCCATGAGTTCGAGGGTTGCCGCACCGGTGTCGAGAAGGGCGGGAAGGATGCGCGTTGCCGCATCCAGACTCGGGAAGAGCAGCAGTGCTGTCGCGATCGCGGGGGCGATGGGCACGGTCTCGAAGATCGCTTCGGCGACGAAACCGAGGGTTCCTTCGCTGCCGACCAGGAGATGGGCGAGGATGTCGACCGGTGCCTCAAAGTCGATGAACGAGTTGAGCCCGTAACCCATGGTGTTCTTGCCCCGATACTGGCGCTCGACCTCCGCCATCAGATCGGGTCGGTTCGTGAGGGAGTCCCGGAGGCGCGACGAGGCCAGCGTGCAACTCCGGCTCGGCGTGCGCGAGCAGGGCGTCAGCATCGGGGGCGGTCGTATCGACCACGGTGCCGCTCGGGAGCACCAGGGTGAGCCCGCGAAGGGTTTGGTAGCTGTTGTGGTGGGTTCCGCAGGCCATGCCGCTCGAGTTGTTGGCGATGACGCCGCCGATCGTGGCAGCGATTTCGCTCGCGGGATCGGGGCCGAGCTTGCGTCCGAATCGAGCCAGTCGGGCATTCACCTGCCGGACGGTCGCCCCCGGCTGGACCCGAACGCGATAGCCCTGGTCGAGCGGTTCAATGCGCCGGAAGTGGTGTCGAGTGTCGATCAGGATGCCGTCGGTCGACGCCTGGCCGGACAGGCTGGTGCCCCCGGATCGAAGGGTGACGTATCGACCCGCGTCCGCGGCGAACGAGAGGACCGCGGCGAGCTGGGCGGCATCCCTCGGAGTCACGACGGCGCTGGGGGTGAGCAGGAAGTGCGAGGCGTCGACCCCGGCGACCACCCGGTCGAACTCGGTGACGCTGACTTTCGCGTCGGCGATTCCGGGTGCGGCGGTGAGGGCTTGACGAAGCGCCTCGTCCCCGGGGAGGAGCGCGGCGCGGGACTCGGGGGTGGGCTGCATCATTGGGGTCCTGAACTTACTGCTGGTCGACGGTCGTCGCGGTGGTCCCGAGAGTATCGCAGGACTCGCGGCGGCGAGCCGCTCGGGCACGGGGAGCTGGCGACGCCGCTCGGCCACAAACGGCTGTTCGTGACGCTCGCTCGGCCACTAATGGCTGGACTTTGTCGAAAAGTTCTCGCCCTTTTTGTCCGAGCGGCGAGGAATGACGGCCGCGTCCGGCGGTGTAGAGCGCGAGGAGGGGCCGAGCATTGCGCTCGGCCCCTCCTTGGTGAAGTGGTTACTGCTTACTCTGCGGCGAAGAAGAACTTGTCGCCGAGGAAGAGCGGTTCAACGGTCCAGGTTCCTGCTGCTGCATCTGCCGTCGGGATAGCGATGACGATGTTTCCCGTTCCGCTCGCACCCGGGTAGAGCTCATTGATGTCCATGAACGTCGGTGCGGGTGCCACGGCAAGCGTGTCGGCATCCGTGTGCGTGGTGCCAGCTGCTGAGACGAACTCGATGCGCAGGTCGATCCAGGGCGTGCCGGTCTCGGTGCCGGTGTAGGTGACCTCGACGGGCACGAGAGCGAACTGGAATCCCTCGGGCGGTGCCTCGGTGAACTGGTTCTCGGCGAGAACGAGCGCCGTGGCGTCGAGGGTCGGAGCGCCGAGGGTCACTTCGTACGTCGGTGCACCGGCCGTGGTGATTTCGATAGTGGTCCCGATCGGGGCCGGGTTCTCCCGAGTGCCGACCTCGGCACCTGCATCAGGCTCGGACTCCTCGCCTTCCTCGATGGGCGCGGCGATCTCCGTCTCCTGGATGTTCGAGCTTGGCAGTGCCTCATCGACTGCCGCAACGAAACCGGCTGTGTAGGCGATCGCGAGGACGATCGACAGGATCATCGCGATGACAGACACGATGAGCCCGGCGACACCGGCCTTCTTCGGCTTGTTCTTCCGTGTGATCGCGATGATACCGAGGATGATGCCGACGACTGCAAGTACGCCGGAGACGTAGTTGATGAAGGGGATGAAGGCACCGATGAAGGCGAAGATGCCCACGATGAGTGCCGCGATTCCGAAGCCGTTCCCCTGCTTCGCAGGAGGCGTCGGCGGGAACTGATCGGTGGGTGCGTAACCGGCCGGAGGACCGTATGTGGGTGGGGCTGTTCCATCGGATGCGGGCGGAACCGGCGGCACCGGGGGAATTGACTGTGGGCTGTATGGCTGCTGTGAATCGGACATACGTCGAGTCTGCCGAATCCCACCGACATTTCCCGCCCTGAACAGGGATTATGACACCCCACCTTCGGGTGCCGCCCAAATGCGCGGCGCGGAATGTGGCGGGTTCACGGGCGCTATATATGACGCCGCTCGGCCAAAAACGGCTGGACTTTGTCGAAAAGTCTCGCCGTTTTTGTCCGAGCGGCAGCGAATGACGATCGCGTCGCCGTTGTCGAGGATGCCTGCGTCGGCGTTGCTGCTCGGCAAGACCTTTGCGGCCAGCCGTTAGCCGATGGGTGCCGCCATGCGCTCCACCGCAGCGACGGCTGCCTCGACGCCGAGCTCGAAGCCAGCAGGCGCTCGGCCGTTGTCGTCGCCCGCAGCGGCCACGTCCCGCAGCTCCGGCAGGTCATGCCCGTCGACGCGCCAGAGCGGAACGGGGGAGGAGGCATCCATTGCCGACCCCAGCACCACGGCATCGATCAGCGCCGAGCACGGCACTCGTTGCCCGACCGGCACCCCGGCGTCGCGCAGGATGACGAACAGCGCCTCGTAGATCTCGAGCGTGCGCAGGTCTTCGACCGGCGCGCCGACGAGCACCGGCACGACAGCGGGCACGCGAGCGGTCGCCGCGCGATAGGCCCGCATCCACAGCCGCAGCCGGTCGAGCGGCGGCCTGGCCGTGTCCAGCGCCGGCGCGAGATCCATGTCGGCGTAGAGCTCCTCGCGCATGCGGTGCACGATCGCCGCGCGCCCGCCAGGCAGGTGGTGGTAGAGAGACGATGGGTGCACGCCGAGCTCGCCGGCGATGCCGGGGATGGTGAAGTCACCGTGCTTCGCGACCAGCCGAAGCGCAGCGGCAGCGATTAGCTGCGGGGAGAGGATGCTCTGATTCGGCCTGGCCACGAGGCTCCGTTCGGTGAGGGTCTTAGAACATGATGACGCTTCGCCCGCGGGCGCCGGAGCGCATCAGATCGAATGCGTCGTTTACCTCGTCGAGCGAGACCCGGTTCGTGATGAGCCGGTCGATCGGCAGGCGGCCGTCAAGGTAGAGCTGCGCGAGCATCGGGAAGTCGCGCGCGGGCACGGTCGAGCCGTAGTTCGAGCCAATCAGCGTCTTGCCCTCCTCCGCGAGCGCCAGCGCGTCGATCGGCACCGGGCGGTCCTCCGGCGGCAGTCCCACGATCACAGCGGAGCCGCCACGCTTCAGCGTCGCGGGCATGATCGCGATCGTCTCCGATCGGCCGATCGCCTCGAACGCGACATCCACGCCCTCTGGCATGATCTCGCGCACCTTGTCGGGCAGCGACGCATCTGACTTCACCGTGTGCGTTGCGCCGAACTCGCGCGCGAGCTCGAGCGACGCATCCGTCACGTCGGCCACGATGATGGGGCTGGCACCCGCGAGGGCGAGGCCCATGATGATGCTGATGCCCACGCCGCCGGCACCGATGACCAGCGCCGAGCGCCCCGCCTTCAGGTGCGCGTCGTTCACGACCGCGCCGACGCCCGTGGCTATCGAGCAGCCGATGAGCGCCGCCACGTCGAACGGCAGCTCTTTCGGCACCTTGATCGCTGCCTGCTCTGCCACAACGACGCGCTCGCTCATCGAGCCGACCGCCAGGTAGGGGTAGGCGGTGGCGCCGTCGAGCGTCATGGGGGTCGTGCCGTCAGGCAGCAGGCAGGCCTCGGAACCCGAGCCCGTGCACACCCAGGTGCGACCCTCGCGGCAGCTGGTGCAGACGCCGCACGGATAGAACCAGGTCATGATCACGTGGTCGCCGGGCTCGAGGCTCCGCACGCCCTCGCCGACGGACTCGACGACGCCAGCGCCCTCGTGGCCCATGATCGTCGGCGTCGGCATCTGCCAGTCACCGTCGAGCACATGCCGGTCGGAGCCGCAGACGCCCGATGCGCCGATGCGCACGAGCACTTCGCCGGGGCCCGGGTCGCGGAGGGTGACCTCGCGGATGTCGAGGGTCGCGTTGCCGTCATAGACGGCGGCGCGGGTGGTCGCCATGTCAGCCTGCTTTCGTGAACGTGCGCTTGCGGTGGATCACGCGCGTGAGCAGCAGGTAGGCGAGCGCCGCGACGATCGCCGCTGGCAGGCTGGCCGTGATGACCGAGAACGCGGCCTGCGTCTCGAGCGTGATCGGGTTGTAGAGCCAGAGATAGAAGGCGGCGCCGATGAGGAGCGCGCCCATGCCGGCCCAGTTGACGCCCATCGAGTAGGCGTAGAGCGTGCCGCGCTGACCCAGGTGCATCTCGCGCAGGTCGATGCGCTGCTTGCGCACCACGAAGTAGTCGGCGAGCGCGACACCGCAGAGCGCGGTGAGGAACGCGCCGGAGATCAGCACGAACACCATGAACTGCTCGTACATGAACTGCGGGAAGAAGGTCATGATCGCGGGCAGCACGAAGAACGATGCGGTCAGCACCTTCCACGGCACTTTCGCGAGCAGGCCGCCGGACGACTGCCGGATGGCGAGGATCGTCGAGTAGACGATCGACGACATCGAGGTGATGTTGGCGAAGGCGATGAAGATCAGCACAGCGACGCCGAGCACCGCGCCGCCGAAGGGCACCATCCAGACGGTCGGGTCGGAGTCGCCGAGCGTGAGAGCGGCGGCCATGCCGACGATCTGCGCGACCATCGTCGCGATGAGGAGGCCGCCGTAAGCGGGCCAGATCGCGGCCTTTCGCGTGCGGGTCATGCGGGCGAGCGAGCCCATCACCGGGTACCAGGAGACGCCGACGCCGACGTTGAACTCGACGGCGACCATGAAGTTGAGCGTCTCGTCGTCGAACGGCGCGAGCGGCGCTGCCGCGAACAGCTCGGTGAGCGAGGTGTTGGCGATCAGGAAGACCATCATGATGACGGTGATGACGGCGAGCCCCGGGGCGATGATCGCGTTGAAGCGGCCGATCGTGACCGGTCCACGCGAGAGCACCCACCAGGCAATGGCGATCGCGACCAGGCCGCCGATCGTGACGACAGGGCCGTACTGGGCCAGGTCGGTGCCTGAGACGGTCGAGGCGACCTGGCTGGTGGCGCGGCCGGCCATGACGGCGAGCAGCGACGACCATCCCATCTCGGTGATGAGGATGACGGTGAACACGAGCGCACCGACGCCGACGACGCCGAAGGCGCCGCGCAGCAGCATGTACTGCTCGGAGCCATAGCGCTGGGAGGCGACGACCGACGCCAGCACCATGAAGCACAGGCCGATGGCGTTGCCGATGAGCATAGCGGCGATGCCCGCCTGGAAACCGACGAGCAGGGCCGTCGAGCCGCCGACCAGGAAGGCCCAGGTGGCGATGGCGAGGGCGGTGTTCACCCAGGTGAAGTCGAGGGCGCTCCACGAACGTTCCTGCTTCAGCAGCGGGAACGTGCCGAAGACGTGCTCGCTCTTGAGCATCGGGTCGGCCAGCGTGGCCCTGCGCTCGCTCACAGGATCACGACCAGGATGCCGACGGCGACCGCGGCGGCGGTGACCAGGACGTACGTGGCGATCTCACGAGCGGTGAGCGGCAGGCGGGATGCGTCGTCGCGCTCGTCGCGCTCCACGATGCGGATGCGGCGCTCGAGCTCGGCCGCGACGGCCGGCTCCTTGCCTGCTGCGATCATCTCGCGCTCGAACGACGACGCGTGCGCCTCGTCGGTGTAGCCCTGCGGGGTGGGGGTCATCGTCGGCTCCTTTGCCGTGTCGGTGGACCGCGTCGAGTTCAGGACGCTAAACCCAATCGGATTTGGTTTAGGGTCATACTGAAGCACGGCGGCCCTTCGCGTCAACCTTTCGTTGAAGCCGACCTGGCCCGATGACAGACTGTGGACGATGATGAACACAATGAGCGACGACCGAACGCACACCATCGCGGTGGCCCAGGCGGTCGCCGTCGTCGACGACGTCGACCGGAACCTGGCGACGCTCGCAGGGCTCATCGAGTCGGCTGCCCGGCAGGGTGCCGACGTCGTCGTGACGCCCGAGCTCTTCGCGACCGGCTACGCGCCCGACCGCGCCTGGCGACATGATGGCGCGGCGATCCGGGATGCGCTCGCGGCGATGGCGCGCCAGCACGGGATCGGTCTCACGGCGTCGTCGGTCGACTCGGTGAGCGATGCGCATCACATCGCGGCGTCGTTCTTCTCGTCGGAGGGTGAGGAGCTCACACGCGTCCACAAGCGCCATCTCTTCGGCGGTGTGGAGCAGCAGTGGATCACGCCCGCCGAGGCCTACGGGGCTCCTGTCGGTTGGCGCGGCACGTCGTGGGGCGTTGGCATTTGTTACGACGTCGAGTTCCCCGAATTCGCGCGCTCGCTCTCGGTCGCCGGTGCCGACATCCTGCTCGTGCCCACCGCTGTGCCGACGGTGGAGGAGGGCGTCGCGGGGCTGGGGGAGGCCTGGCACTACTCGGCCACGCAAACCTCGACGCTGCAGGTGCCAGCGCGGGCGCTCGAGAACGGGGTGGTGATCGCGTATGCGAACCACTGCGGCCCGGGGTTCACGGGGCGCAGTTGCATTGCGACGCCGTTTGGGCACAACGCGGTGTTGCTCGGAGATGAGCCAGGGGTCGCGGTGGTTCGGGTGACGAGCGCGGCGATTGGGCGAGCGCGCTCGATCAACAGCTACATCGACGACCTTCCGCACAAGTGATGGACACCCCACCTCCGGGTGCAGCCTGACCGCACGCTACTGAGGCGCGCCAGGGCGCGGCCACCAGGGCGGCATCAGCGCGAGGACCTTACGGGCGAATTCGACGGCATCCGTCTCGTCTGACGCAGTCCAGGCTTCGATCGCCCCGACCAGTCCGCCGGCGACATAGGCGCTCGCCAATGTCGGATCAACGTCGAACGCCAGATCGCGCACGCGCCACTCATCGAAGGCGAGCTGCACCCGGTGCTGCATCCGTGCCGTCAGCTGGGCACGGAAGCCGCCGCTGAACTGCGCCGAGAACAGCGCGCGGTAGACGGGCCGCGACTCGGCGACCCGTGTGAGCAGATTCTCGAGTGTCTCGACGTAGGTGCGACTGATTTCCCGGGCCGATTCGGTGTGGTCCGCGGCGAGCGAGACGACGGACAGGTCATCGATCAGGCCCGCAAAGACCGCGGCAGCGAGGTTCTCGACGCCAGCGAAATGCCCGTAGAACGTCGTGCGGTGCACCCCGGCCTCGCGGCAGAGTTCTGTCACCGTGACCTCGGCGAGTTCCTCACGGGTGAGCAGGAGCATCAGGGCGTCGGTGAGCTTCTGCATCGTGCGGGCGGCGCGCGGTTCTGCCGCGTCGACCAACGCTCGTGGGCTCATCGTCTCCCCCTCCGAAGAGAACGGATGCCGGCGGTCGCGCGACAGCCGGCATCCGTTCTGTGCGTTCCGAACCTAGTCGGTGTAGTGCGCGAGGCCGGCCAGTTCGCCGCCGTCCGCCACGAACTCGGAGCCGGTGGAGAAGCTGGACTCGTCGCTCGCCAGGAACAGGATGAGGTTCGAGAGCTCGATGACCTCACCGACGCGGTGCAGGGCGACGTGGCTCTGCGGAGTGTCGAGGTCCTCGGTCATCGGTGTGCGGATGACACCCGGGTGCACGGAGTTGACGCGCACATTGTGCTGGCCGAGGTCGAGGGCGACCGCCTTCGTGAGCCCGCGGACGCCGAACTTGGCGGCGGTGTAACCCGGCAGCGCCTCATAGCCCTGGAGTCCGGCCGTCGACGAGATGTTGATGATCGAGCCGGCCTTTGATTCGATCAGGGCAGCGGTGGAAGCCTTGATCCCGAGGAAGACTCCGGTGAGGTTGATCGAGATGATCGCGTTCCACTGCTCGAGTGTGTAGTCCGCGATCGGTGCGAAGTTGGCGATGCCGGCGTTGTTGACGAGCACGCTGAGGCCGCCGAATTCCTGGACCGCGAGCGCGACCGCTGCGTCCCAGTCCTCCATCTTCGTGACATCGAGGTGGATGTATCGTGCGCTGTCGCCGATCTCTGCGGCGAGAGCCTTGCCCTCGTCGTCGAGGATGTCGCCGATGACGACCTTCGCACCTTCCTTGACGAGAAGTCGGGCGTGCTCAGCACCCATTCCTCGTGCTCCACCGCTGATAAGAGCTACTTTTCCGCTGACGCGTGCCATTGAATTCTCCTGTTGGTCTCGGTGTTCCGTGTGTCGAACTGAGACAGGATGCCGCGGCAGAGTGTGTGTCACGGCGTCGGTGCCTCAGTATCTATTCTACATCTGTTGATTAGAGGATGCTGAGTGGAACGAGCACCGGATGCCACCTGAGCATCTGCCCAGTCGGCCTCGCCCGAGGAATAGGGAAACAGAAACGTGCGTTCCCTCGGGGGTCGCCGCACGGTGGCATCCGCTACGAAAGGCATCCGCCCACATGGATCTGTTCTCGCCCGTCACCCTCGGAGATCTCCACCTGCCGAACCGCGTCGTCATGGCCCCACTCACCCGCATGCGCTCCAGTGCAGAGGGCGTCCCGGGCGACCTCGTGGTCGAGCACTACGCACAGCGCTCCGGGCTTGGGCCTGATCATCACCGAGGGCACGTACCCGAGCCACGAATCCCGCTCGTACCCCGGGCAGCCCGGCATCGCCACCGCTGAACAGACCGAGGGCTGGCGCCGGGTCGCCGACGCCGTGCACGCCAACGGCGGACGCATCGTCATGCAGTTGATGAACGGCGGACGCGTCTCCCACACCGCCATCACCGGCACCGAGCGGATCGTCGCCCCGTCGGCCATCGCCATCCAGGGCGACGTGCACACCCCCGAGGGCAAGCTGCCGTTCCCGGTGCCGCACGCGCTCACGATCGATGAGCTGGCCGCCGTGCGCGACGAGTTCGTCGCCGCCGCCCGCAACGCGATCGTCGCCGGGCTCGACGGCGTCGAGGTCCACAGCGCCAACGGTTACCTGCTGCACCAGTTCCTCTCGCCCGCTGCCAACCAGCGCGACGACCAGTACGGCGGATCCCCCGAGAATCGCGCCCGTTTCGTCATCGAGGTGACCGAAGCGGTTGCCGCGGCGGTCGGTGCGGGCCGGGTCGGCATCCGCATCTCGCCAGCCCACAACATCCAGGACGCCCTCGAAACGGATGCCGCCGACGTCGCCGCCACCTACGGCGCCCTCGTCGACGCGCTCGCGCCGCTCGGACTGTCGTACCTCAGCGTGCTGCACAACGAGCCGGCCGGCGAGCTCGTGCAGAACCTGCGCAGCCGTTTCGGCGGAGCCCTCATCACGAACAGTGGCTTCAGCTCGATCACCACCCGTGACGAGGCGATCGACCTCATCGATGAATCGCACGCGGATGCCGTCGTCGTCGGCCGCCTCGCGCTCGCCAACCCCGACCTGGTCGAGCGCTGGCAGAACGGACACCCGCTGAACGAGCCGAACGCGGCCACGTTCTACGGACCGGGCGCCGAGGGATACACCGACTACCCGCGGATCGCGGTCTAGGGTCGAACCCTCTCGTTCCGGACGCACTGCACGGTGCGTTCGGAACGGTAGTGCAGGCCGGCTCGCCTGTTCGGCGCCTCGATCCGCGGATGCCTCGGTAGGCTGGCGACACCATGCTGAGCTTCCCGAGATCCCACACCGAGGGCGGTCGCGACCGCGCCCTGGCCGAGCCGCACACCGCCGGCGAGGACGAGTTCCGCGTCGACGTTGAGCGCATCCGGTTCTCGCCGTACTTCACCCGGCTGTCTGCGGTCACCCAGGTGATCCCGCAGGCCGGGTCGGGCACGATCGTGCACAACAGGCTCACCCACTCCCTCAAGGTGTCGGCTGTGGCGCGCTCGATCGCGGTCGGGTTCCGGGATGCATCGGATGACGTCCGGAGCGTCATCGAGGAGCTCGGCGGATGCGACCCGGTCGTCGTGCAGGCCGCTGCCGCAGCCCACGACCTCGGCCACCCGCCCTTCGGGCACCTCGGCGAGCAGGTGCTCGACCGCGTCGCCCGTGAACGCCTGGGCCTCCCAGACGGGTTCGAGGGCAACGCGCAGACCTTCCGCATCCTCACCGCGTTGGACAGCTGCGACGCCACCCCGCGCGGGCTCAACCTCACCAAGGCCGTTCGCGCCGCCGTGCTGAAGTACCCGTGGACACGCAATGAGTGGCGCGCCCTTCCGCCGCGCCCAGCCGAACAGCTGCCCCGCGGCGTCGGCACCGACGTGACATCCGGAGCCCTGAAGTTCTCGGCCTACTCGATCGACGCACTTGAGATGGCTGACGTTCTGTCGGTCTTCCCGAAGATCGACACCCACCAGCAGACCGTCGAGTGCTCGGTGATGGATATCGCCGACGACATCGCGTACTCCGTGCACGACCTCGACGACTTTTACCGCGCCGGAGTGCTGCAGTACACGGCGGTGTCGTCTGAGCTCAACGGCTGGCTCGCCGCGCAGACCAAGCTCGCCACGCTCGACCACCCGGAACTGGCGTTCCGCCGCCCGGGGCATTCGCTCGAGGCAGCCTGGCGCAAGGTGCAGGAGAAGGATGCCTGGATCGCCGACGCGGACATCTTCCGCTCATCGGTCGAACGCGTCACCACCGACCTCGTGGAAGGGTTGCTCACGATCCCGTATGACGGCGGGCTGGAGGCGGACCGGGCTGTCGCCGCGTTCACGCGCCGGTGGATCGATCGGCTGAAGGGGAGCATCCGGGTCGAACGGGATCCGAACATCCGCAGCGGGCATGTGCGGCTGAGTCGGCAGGCCTGGCACGACGTGGTGGTGCTGAAGTTCGTGCACACCCGGTTCGTGCTCGATCGCTCGGATCTCGCCGTGTACCAGCGCGGCCAGGCGCGGGTGCTCGAGGCGCTCGCCGACGGCTTCCACGCCTGGCTGAATGACCCGGCGGATGCCGCCCGCGCGCCACGTCGGCTGCTCGACTCGGTCGAAGCCGCGACCGAGGAGTACCGCCACCTGCGTGAGAGCGCGCCCGAGTACCTCGTCGCCGCCGGCGTCGGGACGGGCGAAGCGGACCTGATCCGGCTCGGCAGGAGCCGCGCGGTGGTCGACTACATCGCCTCGTTCACCGATGCCCAGGCGATGAGCGTTGCGACCCTGATCAGCGGTACGTCAGACAACCTGTGGGAGTCCGGGCGGAGCCTGTAGCGGGAGCGCTGTTCGCAACTGCGGAGATTTGACGCGGTCGTGTCGCTTCGCGCGCGGTTTCGGTCTGCAGGGGCACAATCTCCGAAGTTGGACACAGCGAGGTGCACACGCTGGTGTTGGGCAACGCGATCCCGGAGATCGCCGCATTCCGCTGACCTCGAGCTGGGTCAGTCGTCTTACCTGCTTCGTGCTCCGGCCACTGACCATGAGGCTCCACCCGATTCGCCCGGAGCCAGATGGAGCACGTCGTGTCCGGTGGCCAACGCGTTCGGAGGACATGTTTGTGGTTCGATCGCTAGCCCACGGCGGGACAACTCGGCGACTGAGAGGTGACCCGAGAACACCTGAATCCACCGAAAGTCGCTGGATGCCGTGATCGATAGCGTCCAACCCCGGTGGTCGGTCAGCGTGATCGGCGCATTGTTCGCGGGGCGTGCCCTCTTGTATGCCACGCTGAATTGCTCGATTCCCTAGCCGCCTCGAGGTGCGGAAGTCGAACAGCGTACCTTCCACTTCGCGCGGGCCGGTCGGCAGCGCAGTGACGGGGTCGGTCGCGAGGAACGTCGACGACGGTACAGTGAGGGACCATTCCGCGATAGGGGAGGGTCCTGGCCGGAAGTACGGATGGAAGCCAAGGCCGAATGGCGCGGGGGCGGTGCCATGGTTCTCCCAGGACGCGTCACACCGCAACCGGGTGCCCTCAAGGCGGTACGTGATCGTCATCATCACACGGAACGGGTATCCCGGAAGCCGGTCCAGTGTGTGCGTCATCATCACAGCCGAACGAGATCGCTCCAGCACCTGCCACGGGCGATCGAAGACCAGCCCATGAAGCGCATGCCCGAAGTCGGAATCGTTGATCGGCAACTGATGGGAGTGGCCGGCGAAGGTGTAGCGGCCGTGGGCGAGACGATTCGGCCACGGTGCTAATACGGCGCCGTGGTACCCGAACTGCGGCGCAACCTTCGCTGGAGCACTCAGGAGAGACTGCCCTTCCACGCAGAAATCCATCAGCGTGGCACCGATCGTATCGATCGTGGCTGAGGCAAGTTCGCTCCGAATCGTCGTAGACGTGTCTGCGTTCATCCTCACTCGCTTTCGGGGGGTGTAGAAGAAGTCCGCGTCGGAGCGTTCACGGTTGTCGAGGTGGAGAAGGGCTTGCTCACGGGTTCCTTTCCGTCACAATGCCCCGGGTCGTTACGTCTGTCGCGTCCACATGGAGGGGCCTTCCGGCCCCATTCTGTGCCAATTGACCGTGTCTAAACGTTTTTTCGATTGCCACTTGCGACTACACCACGGTGATGCTAATTTTGGTCAACCATCATACAATTCACCAACGGAGGTGAGATTCGAGTGCCTGATCTCAGATCTACGGCGGACTCTTCATCGCGGACGCCCAGCGTCCGTCTTGGGCAGCCACGCACGCCCGCCCCTTTAGGGAGGGTCAGGACACGTGTCGCGTCCATGACGCCGTGGCTCTTCCTGCTGCCCGCACTGACCCTCTTCGCCACTCTGGGGATCTGGCCCATCGTGCGTACCGTGCAACTGAGTCTGACTAACACTGTCGGCACCCGCGTGGATGGCGACTTCATCGGCCTCGACAACTTCGTCCGGCTCGCTCAGGATCAGTACTTCCTCGAAGCACTTGCACATACCGTCTTGTGGATCGCCTTCAACCTCACTGTCCCAGTGGTGTTGGCTCTCTTCCTCGCCGTCATGCTCAACCGCGCGATCCAATCCAAAGTCGTGAAAACGATGTTCTTCATTCCCCTCGCTCTCTCTGCGCCGGCTATCGCAGTGATCTGGACCTTCATTTATCAGCCTGATACGGGACTCCTCAACCAAAGTCTCAGTGCGATCGGCCTTGAGGGTTTGCGGCAGGAATGGTTAGGCCCGGACTTCGCTCTCATCTCGCTCATGGTGGCTAACGCGTGGCGAGAGACGGCATTCTTCATGGTGATCTTCCTGGCCGGGTTGACAGGCATCCCCGCCGAGCTCGTCGAAGCGTCCAAGATCGACGGTGCGAACGCGCTTCAAACCTTTAGGAACGTAACTCTCCCCGCCCTGCGTCCGGCGACCATGATCGTCATCTCGTCTGCATTCGTGGGTGCACTGCTCACGACCGACCTTGTGCTGACCATGACTAAGGGAGGCCCATTCGGAAGCTCCGATGTTCTGGGCTATCGCATGTATGTCGAAACTTTCTTCAATGGAAACTTCGGCTACGGCGCTGCCATGGGCGTCGTCATCGCGCTGATCGCGGCCGCGTTCGTGATTCCATACCTTCTTCGAATGAACAACCTGCAAGAAGAGGAGGGCTAGGCGATGTCGAGGCTACTCACTGAAACCCAACCACCTGTCGTGATGGATGACACAGCTCGACCCCAGCGTCGACTGGGCCGTGTCGGGGCCGCATTGACCAACACGTCGGTGATCTTGATCGCGATCATGTTCTTCATCCCTATCCTCGGCACCTTCTTCATCTCGCTGCGCACAGTGCAGGACATCTCGCAGAACGGTGCCTGGTCGCTGCCCGGGTCGCTGTCCTTCGACTCATACGCGAGAGCGTTTCCCGAGCTCCTCCCGAACTACGCCGCGTCGCTTATCACGACGATTCCGGCCGTCATACTGGCATGTCTCGTGGGTGCACTCGCGGCATATTCCATCAGCCAGATGCGGTTCCCCGGGCGTAAGGCGGTCTTCTTCATCCTGATCGCAGGCGGCTTCATCCCGATCCATATCCAGCTCATCCCCGTCTTCGCAATAATGAACTCGATTGGGCTATATGACAGCTATCTCGGGTTGATTTTGGTTCACTCCATGAGAAACCTGGGGATCTCCGTCCTGATCCTGACGAACTTCTTCAACGCCGTTCCTCGCGATCTTCGAAACGCAGCACGGATCGACGGCGCATCAGAGATCCAGATCTTCGGTCGGATCTTCGTGCCTCTGACCCGGCCGGCGTTCGCAGCGTTGTCGATCTTCTTGTTCACCTGGATTTGGAACGACCTCCTGTGGGGTCTCGTGCTGACTCAGAGCGAGAACATGAAACCAATCACAGCGGGAATCGTCGCCTTCCAGGGCGAGCATCAGGTCCAATGGCCACTCGTTGCCGCTGGCTCCCTTCTCGCAACTCTTCCCACGATCCTTGTCTTCCTTTTCTTCCAGCGCCACTTCATCAAAGGTCTCACGATGGGATCGGTGAAGGGATGAGCGTTGACAACCCCACTCACAACACCTCCACGCACGAAAGAGAGAGCCACACGATGCCGACAGCCAATTTCTCCCGCACCAAAAAGCGCATGCTCCCTCCCGCGCCTCAGGACGTCACGTGGACGAGCGGATTCTGGGCGCAGCGCTGGGAGTCTTTGCTCAGCGGATCCATCCCCAGCCAGCGCCGCGCCCTTTGGGACCCCACCAACGCAACGTTCCTGGGCAACTTCGCTCTTGCCGCGAATCTCGTTCCCGGCAAGGGACCTCGGGGGGTGGAATGGAGCGACGGAGATTGTTACAAGTATCTCGAGGCATTGACCCTCATCTATGCGCGCACCGGCGACGAGTCCCTCATGGCCGAGGTGGAGGAGCACATCACGATGATCGGGCGCGCCCAGGAATCTGACGGCTATATCTCGACCTTCGTGCAGTTGTCGCCGAACATTGAGCGGTGGACGAACACGCATAACCATGAGGACTACAACATGGGCCATCTGCTCACGGTTGCGGCGACCCATTTCAGCGTCACCGGGCGTCGGAGCTTCCTCGACATCGCAGTACGAAACGCAGATTACCTCTATAGGACGTTCGCACACCGCCCACCAGAGCTAGGTCATTTTGGATGGAACCCCTCCAACATCATGGGGCTCGTCGACCTCTATCGGGTGACAGGCGACAAGCGATACCTGGAGCTGGCTGGAATCTTCGTCGACATGCGCGGCTCGCAGCCCGGAGGAACCGACCAGAACCAGGACAATGTGCCGCTCCGCCGAGAGACCCAGGCAGTGGGTCACGCGGTGACTGGGCCGTACCTCTGGGCGGGCGCCATCGACTTCGCGTCAGAAAGCGACGACCCGGAACTGGTTGACGCCGTGTTGCGCATCTGGGACAGCGCAACCAATCGTCGCATGTACATCACCGGGGGAATTGGAAGCCACCACTTCACCGGCAGCACACGCCAGCAGTTGGTTTGGGAAGCGTTTGGTCTTGACTACGACCTTCCCAACTCGACGGCCTACAACGAGACATGCGCCAACCTGGCGCTCGCGATGCTCGGCCAGCGGTTGGTATCCATTCTTCACGACCCTAAGTTCACGGCGGTAGTTGAACGCGTTATTTACAACGCCGGGCTGTCAGGGGTGAGCCTTGATGGGGCAACGTTCTGCTACACGAATCCGCTACGTTGGCACGGTACCGAACAGGAATTGCTGAGCCAAGATGCCCTCGAGCGTTGGTCGACATTCACCTGCTATTGCTGCCCCGTGCAGGTCAGCCGTTTTATGGCGCGCATCCACGAGATGTTCTACGGGCTCGGAGACAGCGAGCTCTGGATCCACCAGTTTGGTGCGAATACCCTCGACACCACTCTCGGCGATGGCCGGCGCGTCCGACTGACGCAATCGACCGAATTCCCATGGGACGGCGCTGTGCAGATCAAGGTGGACGAGGCCCCGGCTGGCGATTTCACTATCTCGGTTCGAATCCCGGACTGGGCAGATGGTGCGCGTATCTCGCTCAATGGATCGCCCATAGAGCAGCCGGTCGACGCTGGCGCCTATGTGCGAGTCGAGCGGGAATGGGCCGCCGGCGACACGCTGCTCCTGGAGATGCCCCTCGCCACGCACATCATGGCGTCGCATCCGCGCGTCGAAGCAACACGCAATCAGCTCGCCGTTCAGCGGGGTCCCGTGGTGTACGCGCTCGAGTCCGTTGACTTGCCGGAGGGTGTTGATATTTCCGATGTCCACCTTGACGCCGACACTGTATTCGAGCCGCGGCAAGGCAGCAAGTCGGTCGCCGGGGCGACGGAACTGGTGGGCACGCTGACCAACCGACGCTCAACAGTCAGCGACGAGCTCTATGGCAGAGTTGCGCCAGCAGCTGATGAGAAGTTCTCGGCGACCCTCATCCCCTACTACTCATGGGGAAATCGGGGCATATCCGAAATGACGGTATGGATGCCAGCGACCTAGTCCGTGCGCAATTCCAGCGATTTTTCCGTATTGACCGAAGGGCAATAGACATGACAGACATCAAGAGCTTGGGCACCGGCGTGGGCTTGCAGCGCGAAAATCTGAAAGATAAGGCTGTCGAGAAGCTGCGTAGCCACGTCATCTCGGGAACCATCACGCCAGGAACGGCGCTCGTTGAGCGCGACATCGCAGAGCTCCTGGGAATAAGCCGGGGTCCTACTCGGGAGGCCCTTCTCGAGCTTGAAATGCAAGGTCTCGTCGAGAACGTTCGAGGTCGACGCAAGGTAATAAGTCCATCGTCGATGGACATCGTCGAGATGTTCGAGGTGCGTACCCCGCTCGAGGCGCGTGCTGCCGAGAGGGCAGCGTTGAAGACAACGCCCGAGGGGGAAAGCGCGCTGCGACACACGCTGGAAGGGATGCAGGACGCTCTCGATCGCCGCGACCGCTCTGCTTTTGTGCTCGCCGACCTGGCTCTCCACGAGGAGATCTGGCGGCAGTCGTCCAACGCGTATCTCGAAAAGGTCCTCCGAGACCTCAGCGGTCCAATATTTCTCGCCATCGTGAATGGCAGCTTCGAAACCTTCAATTGGGAAGAGACCTACGAGTTGCATCAGGCGCTCATCGATAGCATCGCGTCCGGCGACGCTAAAGCTGCCGGACTGGTCGCTTGTCGCAACATGGATGACGCGATTCACAGGAATGAAACCATGCCGCAGTAGCGGCGGGGCTGAGCGCACTCAGGCGCGAGCGTTCAGCCCGTCGTTCACGACACCTTTTCGCGGCGGAGCTGCGGCTAGGTGAGCGGGAGCGTGCCAAAAGACCCATATAAACGACAAAGGAGTAGCAGAAATGGGAAAGAGAACGAATGTCATCGCGGTCACAATGACCGCCGTACTACTGGGGGTTACTGCCTGCAGTGGCGGTGCTACCGGTAGCAGCGGAGAAAAAGCGGCCAGCGATGGAAGCGTGACGGTGTTTCACCGCTGGACTGAGGGGCACAAAGCCGCAATTGAGGCAGTCTTCGATCGATGCGATGCGGAGCTCCCTGACATCCAGATCAAGGTTTCGAGTGTGCCGTCCAACGACTACGAGGTGCAGCTGCCGGTTACGCTGAGCAGCAGCACGCCGCCAGACATCTATGCGCTCTGGCCCGGCGGGCGTCCGGCGTTCCAAGTGAAAAACGGACTCATCGCACCGATCACCGACTTCTATAACGCGGAGATTGCGCCCGGATACTCGGATGGTGCCAATGCTGGCGCGACGGAGGTCGACGGCGAGGTTTACGTGATGCCTTTCAACGTGCAGCCCAACGCTTTCTACTACCGCACCGACATCTTCGAGAAGTTTGGCCTCACGGCACCCGCGACATGGGATGAATTCGTGTCGGTAATGACCACGCTCAAGAAGAACGATGTGACTCCGCTTGTTCTGGGTTCCAAGAACGGCTGGGAGCCGCTGTTTTGGTTCGACTATCTGATCATGCGGGTTGCGGGGCCGGAGTTCCGCGCCCGCTTGATGCAGGGCCAGGAGAGCTACCTTGACCCCAAGGTGGTCGAGGCGATGGACATGTGGGGTGATTTGGTCGATTCCGGCTACTTCAACGACAACGTGACGAGCCTGGCGTGGGAAGACATGACGCCCTACCTCGCCGATGGACGCGCAGCGATGATGCTAATGGGCCCATGGGCAGTGGATTCTCTCACCGATGCTGGGCTGACGCCGAGCGAGCAGTTCGGCATGTTCCCCTTTCCCGAAATCGATTCCGCTGTCGAACCGTCCACCGAGGGTGCAATGGAGGGCTGGGCCACGACGGGAGCACGCGACAATACCGCTGACGTTGAGTCGGTGCTCAAATGTTTTGCGAGTACTGGGGAACTCACCGAGTATGTCGAAGACTTCACCACACTCACGCCGAACCCCGACGTCAGCCTCGATGTCTTCTCGGCGGAGGTCAAGCCCTTCGCGGAACAGTGGAAAGAAATGAGCGAGAAGGGCTCGTTCCAGCAGAATCTCGAGCTCGCTACGAGCCCGCCGGTGACGGAAGTGGCCAAGCGCGAGCTGCCACGATTCCTCTCCAACCCGGATGACGCGAGGAAGGTGCTGGAGGCACTGCAGCAAGCCTCCGAGCAGGAGTTCGGCAAATAACAAGTGCGGGGCGGCCTCGCAAAATGCGGCCGCCCCCACCCGGCACCCGCAGATATTTCCCACTGGACGAAGGATCACAATGAAGATGTACATAGACGGCCGTTTAGTCGAGTCGGGGATCACGAAAGAAATCTCCTGCCCAGGGGACGGGAGCGTTGCGGGGACCATTGCGTGGGCGGGCGCCACCGAGACCCAAGCCGCCTTGGTCGCCGCCGAGCGGTCGCTTGCGAGGTGGGCAGGCTTGCCGGCTTCGACCCGCGCCGAGTGGATGCGTAAACTCAGGCACGCGATCATCGACGACGAAACGACCCTCCGTGATCTCGTTCATCTCGAAACGGGAAAGCCGCTCGCCGAGACTCAGGAAGACTTTGAATCGCTCGTCGATTCGCTCGAGTACTACGCCGATCAGATAGAACAGTTGGTTGCGCCGGACCTTCCGGATGCTTCCGGAACGCATCGACATCGTCTCCAGTACGACGCGGTCGGGGTGGTTGGTGCCTTCATCGCATGGAACTTCCCCCTTCTGAACCTTGGATTCAAGCTGGGCCCCGCGATGGCTGCCGGGTGTCCGATCATCATCAAGCCGTCAGATAAGACTCCGCTCGCGGCGTACCGCGTCGGAGAACTGTGCGCACAGGTCGGGTTGCCTGCAGGCGTCGTCAACATCTTGACGGGGCCCGACGACATCGTCGGGGACGGGATTTCGTCGTCCACGATCCCGGCGATGCTGACGGTGATCGGGTCGACCGCCACGGGGCGAAAGGTCATGGCTTCCGGCGCTACCTCCATTAAGCGGTACTCGATGGAGCTCGGCGGAAACGCGCCCGCTATCATCTTCGCCGATGCGGATCTCGAAAGTGCAGTGTCGGTGATTGCCGCGCTGAAGTTTGGCAACGCAGGCCAGACCTGTGTGGCACCGAACCGTGTCTACGTGCACAGCGACATCGCGCAGGAATTCACTCGTCGCTTGGCGGAGCGAGCGAGCGACACGCGCCTCGGATTTGCCGACGACGACACTGTCACCATGGGGCCAGTCATCGACGACCGAGCACGGGAAAGAGTGCGGGCACTCATCGACGATGCGACCGCTAAGGGCGCGACCGTCCAGACCGGCGGCAGTGTCGCCCCGGATGGCGAGCTGGCGGGCACCTTCGTGCTGCCCACGGTTGTCACGGGAGTGACTCCCGGCATGCGACTGCACGATGAGGAAGTCTTTGGGCCGGTGGCAAGCGTGATCGAGTTCCGCGACGAAGCGGACGTCGTGCGTGAAGCAAACTCCACCGACGCGGGTCTTGCCTCCTACATCTTCACCACCGATGAGGATCGCGCCGCACGCGTCGCGGACCTCCTGAAATTTGGCGAGGTGCAGATCAACGGTGTCAAGTACGCCATCGACCTGCCTCACCTTGGTATCAAACAGTCGGGCATCGGGTGCGATTGTTCGCCCCTCGCGTTGCACGAGTACCTCAGCCTGAAGCGTGTGAGCGAGGTGGCACCGCGATGAAAATTGCAAAGATCACAAGCCACGTTCTGCAGTACGACCTTGAAAACGAGCTCGGGTACTCGCAGCGCTACTACGACAAACGCTCAGCCCACCTCGTCCGCGTCGAGACCGACGACGGCATCGTCGGCTGGGGGGAGTGCTTCGGCCCTGGCACCGTGGCGCTCGTCAATGCAGCGATTGTCGAGCAGGTCATCGCTCCGATGATTATCGGGCGCAACCCGCTCGACCGTGAAGTGATCTGGCATCACGTGTACAACACGTTGCGAGACCACGCTCGAGGCGGGATGCCGCTGCAGGCCCTTTCCGGGATCGATATCGCGCTCTGGGACATTGCCGGGAAAGCGGCGGATTTGCCTTTGCACCAGCTTCTCGGTGGCCAGTTTCGCACGGAAGTTCCCGTCTATGGCTACGGGATGATGCTTCAGCGGGTCGACAACCTTGCCGAACGGTTCGCCGACGAGGCGCGAGAGATTCGCGAGCTCGGCTTCATTGCCACAAAAATGAAGATCGGTTTAGGGCCGAGGGAAGACATCAAGCTGGTCGAATCCGTGCGGGATGCCATCGGCGACGACATGATGCTGATGGTCGATGCGAACCATTGCTACACCGCAACCGAAGCGTTCGGGGTCGGCCGTGAGCTTGGTCGACTGGGTGTCCACTGGTTCGAAGAGCCGGTCGCCCCCGAGGATTACGACGGGTATCGCTATTTGACGGCAGCGCTGGACGTCAATATCTCCGGAGGCGAGGCAGAATTCACTCGCTGGGGTTGGCGAGCACTACTCGAACAGCGTTCACTCGACATCGCGCAACCGGAGGTCTGCGCTCTCGGGGGCATCACCGAGTATTTGAAGGTGCTGAGCATGGCGCACGCTCATTTCGTCCCAGTGGTCAATCACGTGTGGGGTTCCGCCGTCGCTGTCGCGATGAATCTCCACCTTCTTACGGCAGCGCCCGATTTGCCGGGGGCAGCCCACCCAGGGCAACCCATGCTCGAATTCGACACAACCGACAATAAGTTTCTCGAGGAGCTTCTGGAAACCCCACTGGATATTCGAGGTCAGGTTGCCGCGACGGGAACCGCCGCGCCACCGAGTGGGCCGGGTCTGGGAGTTGTCGTCAACGAGGAAATCCTCCGTCGATTCGAAGTCCCTCGGTGACGCTCCGGAGACAGATCGGGGTCGATTGGGGGTCGTCCACGCTTCGCGTGTTCGACCTCGAGCCTAAGGTTCCGCTCATGCTGGACAGTGCGAATCTCGGCATCAAGCGAATCAAGGACGGGCGCTTCGCGGAGGTGCTCGACGCGGCGCTTACCGGTCTCGGCATCGGACCCGCCGATGTCACGCTTTCCGGCATGATCACCAGTCGTCAGGGCTGGGTTGAGACACCGTATGCGCGGGTGCCCGCAACGAGCAGTGACATCGCGCATGCAGCGATCACGCAAGACTTTCACGGCCGCACCCTCACCTTTCTTCCGGGGATCCGCACCGACGAGCAGATCCCGGACGTCGCCCGTGGGGAAGAAGTCGAAGTCATCGGCATCTCTGCGTACCGCGAGCTTGACGACGCCACAGTTGTCCTGCCGGGCACTCACTCCAAGTGGGTCGATGTCTCCGGCGATGCGATCATCGGCTTCATGACGCATGTGACTGGTGAGTTATTCGAGCTCATCCGGAACGGTTCCTTGCTCAGCACCACCGAAAGTGGTGCGGGCGACGAGGACGCAGCCGCAGAACGCTTTACCGAGGGCGTTTTGCTGGGGTTCGACAGCGACGGTGAGAGTGGTGGTCTGCTTCATGCGCTCTTCTCCGTGCGCAGCCGCGCGCTGTTCAGTTCCGAGCCTGGGGACCTATCGGACTACCTCTCGGGGCTCCTGATCGGTGGCGAACTTCGGGGCGCTCTCGCGCGACCGACGAACGGCCCTCTCCTGCTAGCGGGTGATGGCGAGCTGCCGGGGCGATACTGGAGCGCGTTGACAACACTCGGGGTGCAGGCGGAGAGAGTCTCTGGTCCCCTTGCTGCCCTAGGAATGAAGCACATCAACAGTTTGCAGGAGAACCGATGAAGTCTAACGTTGAGACCGCGCTCGCATCTCTGCCAGTGATCGGAATACTCCGACACCTTCACCCCTCGAATGCCCGCGACGTAGGAATGGCGCTCGAGGGCGAGGGTTTCAGAGCGCTTGAGGTGCCGTTGAACAACGAAGCGCGCGCGCTCGAGTGCATCGAGGTTCTCGCCGCGAACGCGGGGCCCGGCGTCGTCATCGGTGGGGGAACTGTCACTAGCGCCCGGCAGGTGGAACGCATCCATCAAGCCGGAGGCACCTTCATTGTGAGCCCAGACACGAATGTCGGAGTGATCGAAGCCACGACGGGTCTCGGAATGTTCTCTGCGCCGGGCGCCTCGACCCCCACGGAGGTCTTTGCCGCAGTTCGCCACGGCGCAGATATCGTCAAGATTTTCCCGGCCGCCTCTATGGGGCCTGCAGGGCTTCGAGCGATCAGTGAGGTGCTTCCCGCACAGGTGCGGCTCTTCCCTGTCGGTGGTGTGACCCCCGATAACGTCAGCGAATGGCGCGCAGCCGGTGCGGCCGGCATCGGCATTGGCTCAGCGCTGTTCCGAGAGGACTACGCACTCAACGAGATCCGCGAGCGCGCACGTGCTTTCGCCAGGGCGTGGTCGGAAGCGCCCGATCAAGGCTGACCGGCAGGACTCCGCGGCGCCCCGTGATGATTCAGACCGTCGTGGGCAGCAGCTTGGCGCGCAGCTTCTCACCGCTGTTCGCATCTGCGGAGATTTGACGCGGTCGTGTCGCTGCGCGCGCGGTTTCGGCCTGCCAGGGCACGATCTCCGAAGTTGGACACAGCGCCTCGGGCATCAAGACGCAGCGGGCCCCTGTGCCGCAGGCCAGAGTCGGCCTGCGGCACACGGGGACGCGGCTAGAAACCCTCGCGTGCTTCTCGTCGCTTCCGAAGCGCGAGGAGCAGCGCACCAGCCAGCAGGAGGAACAGCGAGACACGGGTTGCCCCACCGAGCAGGTCGGACCCGGTCGTGGAGAGCGAGTCGCCCTTGCTTCCCGCTGGGGGCACCGGGAAGGTGTTCGTCACGGTGATCACGTTCTCGCCACCAGCCAGCACGATGCCGTCGGTGAGCGATCCGGTCGAGGATTCGTCATCCGAGATCGTCACCGTTGCGGCGGCGGGAACATCGGTTTCTGTCACCGTGCACAGGCTGCCGGCGAGCACCGTGAACACACGGGTTTCATCGGCACGCAGCGTGAACCTGCCGTCCGAATCGACGACCGGCACGGGGTGGGCGGTCCCGGACGCGTCCGTTGTCGTGCACTGCAATTCGAAGCTGTACGCGGTCGACGCATCCGTACCGTTGATCACGCGCTTCGTAACCGAAAGCTCGGCAGCATCGAACGTGTTGACGGCGACGATGTCGAGCACCTGCACCTCGTCGGACGAGCCCGCGACCACGGGAGTCGCGTCCTCGAACGTTGACGGGGAGACGGAGCTCGCCGTGGCCCCACCGGTCTCGGTCTCCTCGCCGAAGCACCGGGCGTCCACCGGCAGCAGCACGCCTTCCAGGCGCGTCGTCTCGCCCGCGGTGATCTCGACGTCGCCCTCGAACAGCGTGGCTCGGACGGGGCTGTCGTCTTCGTTCCTCATCGGGATCTGGCAGGTGACAAACACCGTGAAGGTGGCGTCAGTGACGAATCGCTCGCCCGAAAGTGCCCCGTCGACCAGCTTGGTCAACTCGACAACCCCGGCCGAGTAGTCATTCACAAAGCCGGCCGTGACGGTGTTGTCCGTGGTGTCGTCGGCTGAGATGACGACGGTGACGGGTTCTGGAGTGCTGTCGGCTCCGCCATCGTCCGTTTCGGTGATCGTGCACTCGGCGCCGAGCGGCAGACCGGTGATTGCCGCGGAGGTGACATTCCTTGCTCCGTCACGCGCGCTCAGGGTGACCTCCGTCTCGAAGACATCGGCGACTCCGTTGAAGGAGCACGCCACGTGGAACACGAAGTCGCGGTCGCGGGCGGTGGGTACACCGACACCGGACAGTTCCTTGTTGATCACGAGCGAGCCGGCGTCGAAGCGGTTGGTCACGTCGACGGTGGCGAGGTAGACCTCGTTCGGCTCGTCGGCAGGGTCGACCGACTTTTCCGCCGGGATGACCACCGGGGTCACCGGTGAAATGCGGCTCGTCGTGGCGCCGCCGTCAACGGTTTCCGTGGTGGTACAGCGAGCGCCGACCGGAGCAGCGACATCCGTCGTGCCTGCACCGTTGAAGGTGAGGGTGCGGGGGAACCCGGTGACGACCTGGTCGTTGTAGGAACAGGAGACCCGGACGGAGAAGGGGCCGGTTCCATACGCGGCGGCATCACCGGTCACGACCTTGGTGACCCGGAGGATGCCCATCGGGTAGCTGTTTTCGATCGTCGCCGTCGGCAGGGTGGACGGATCCGTCTCACCCGCACCGAAGTGCGGCGCGATGGTCACGTGTCGAGCGGTCTCGGGGGACTTGTGACCGCTCACCGCTCCCTGGTCGCTGGTTTCCCAGACAGCACAGTCAGCACCGGCCGGCAGGCCGCGCACGATGTGCTTCTCGCCGGCGGCGAGGTCCTCGTGCCCTGATGCTGCGACGACAGCCTCTCCGCCCTGGGGTGTGATCGTGCACTCATAGGTGAAGGTGTATTCGAGTCCGTCGGTCGTGACCTGCGCAGGGTTTTCACCCAGGGTCTTCTCAAGCTGCAGCGAACCGTAAGAGGTCGCAACACCCACCTTGATCGGTTCGATCGGCGCGAGGATGCGGTCGCGGCCGTTGGTCTGCATCGTCGTTTCGGCGTGTGCGACCGAGTTCCATGCGATGGTGGGGTCGCTGACGCGGCTGACGTCGAGCGGGGTCCGCATCGAGAAGGCGATGCTGACGCCTGCACCCGGAGCGAGCGGCGCCTGACGGAAGTTCATCGCGACCTGGAAGGCCGTGGCATCCGAGGTGAAAGTCGTTGCCCAGTCCTCCGAGGAACAGGTGTTTGGCGAGCCGAAGTCCAGGTCTTCAGTGCACAGCGTGTCACTCGTGCTGTATCCGATGGCGGAACTCTGACCGCCGCCCGAGACGACCGGCGCAGCAATCAGGGTCGGTCGCTGGTCCCACTGGGTACCCCGGGGGGCGCCCAGTACGCCAGTGTCACCCTCCACCGGCAGCCTGTCCACGATGGTCATCTGCGTGCCCGGTTCGGTGCCTGCGTTCAGCACGCGAACCAGATAGTCGAACCGATCGCCCGGATTCACGAGCGCGATGCAGGGGGTCGCGGTGTAGGTGACGTTGTTCTCGGTGAATGACGGGCAGCTCGCGTCGTTTACCGGCAGGTTCTGACCGCTGCGCGCGTTGTACCAGCCCAGGGCGGGGTTACCGGAGACCCACTTGCGGGCCTCGAATGATGCACCGGCGCGAGTGCGGGCGGTGGCAGTGTCGGTGCAGTACGTTCCGGCGCCGAACTTCTTGTCGCTCGACGTTCCGTCCCCAGCCTCACAGATGAGACCTGAAATGTCGGATCCGGCCGCCATCGTGTTGGTGATCTGCTGGTTTGCGACTACGCCCGGCTCAAGCCTCACGCGGACGACGATGCTGATCGTGGCTCCAGGCGCGAAGACCCACGAACCGAAATCGAACGACGCTTCGCTCACGTGCTGGCCATCTCGAAGCAACTCGAATACAGGCGTCGGCACCGGGGGAGTTCCAGCCGGGATGTTGGTGGAGGTGATCCGATACGGCTCACCACCGTCTCCGTTGAACTCCTCATCGAAGGCGAGCCCGGTCGGCAGGGCGTCGACCACGCGCAGATTCGGGATGTTCGAGGTGCCGGTGTTCGTCACTTTCAGGGTGAACGGCGAACTCTCACCGGGTGCGATCTGTGCATCGGGAGTCTTATCGACGTCCAGCTTCGGTGTGCCGTTGTTCAACTGCAGAGCACTCGTCACCCCGTCCGTCGTCTCGTGCGTGCCGGGCTGCTGCAGGCGCGTGGCATAGAAGCCGGACGCGGTGTTTTCCATCGGGCTTTCCACAGCGACATCGGAATCACTGCGGGTCGTAAGCCGCGGTGTGACTCGGAACGCGATCCGACCCTCACAACTGGACACGCTGCATGGCGTGAAGACGTGGCCACCGTTCGCCGTCGACGTGTTGCTGAAGGTCGCGCGGATACCAGTGACGTCGCTCGCTCGCACGCCGGTGGGCAGAGCAGCCTGGCTGGCCGGAGTCCCGAGCACCCAGACATCGTCCACCAGCGCATCGATGCGAACCCGGTTCGAAACGCCCGAAGAGGCGGGGAAGGTGAGCGAGGAGAAGTTGACGAAGTCCACGTCGTCGAAGAAGTCGCGGTCAACGTCTTCGATGCCGAGTTCACGCGCACTCAGGTTGCCCGTGTTTCGCATCGTCAGGTTCACGGTGGCGTACTGGGTCGGCAGCCCGGGCACGTGCCGGGGCAGGACGCTCGGGGTGATCGTCTTGTTCACCGTGCCGCCGTCAGCAGCAGGGGCAGTGCTGATCGCGGGCGAGCAGCTCGGGGATGGGCCGGCGTAGCCATCCGCGGTTCGTACGAAGCAGTTGTTGACGACGACGCCGTCGGCGATGCCGTCGCGGCGTTCCGTGCCGAGGTTCAACTGGAAGTACTGCGTCGGCAGGAGTTCACCGGAGAGGATCACCCGAATTCCGGATGCTCGTTCCAGCAGGGCCGCGTCGGAGGCCACGAAGGTGACCCATCCGTCTGCCGCCGGATCGAAGACCTGAATGGTCGCGGCATCGGTTCCGCTGGTTTTCGACACACTCGCACTGGTGATCCGGAGAGTGTTGAACGGGTTGCCGACGGAGACGGGACGATCCGAGGAGTCGACCGCAGGGTCGGTGATCGTCGCGTTCACCAGCGGCATGTTGCCGTTGTTGGTGTAGCGGAGTGTGAACGGAATCGGCTCACCCTCGGGGATGGAGGCGCGTGCGACGCTCTTCACGCCGGTCGAGCTCGAACGCGGGGCTTCAACCGGCAGGTTCCGGCAGACATTGGCCGTTGACGCACCGGTGCCATCTTCACGGCCTGCGCTGCCCGCGACCCGCGCGCAGTTGTCGACGCCCGGGCTGGAGCCACTCGGCAGATCGGCGTCGGTGACGAGATCATTCAGACGTCCGGAAAGGCCGAGCCTGGCGGTTGACGCTGCCTCGATTGTCGGACCGTTGTCAGCGCCGCGGTAGGTGACCTCGACCTGCGTAATGCGCAGTCCCGCGCGAATCACATCGGTGAGTGTGGTGCTGGCAGAGTACGTGGTATCGCTGGACGAGCCGTCGGAGTAACTGATCACGACTCGACCCGTCGCGGCGCCCTGCGGGAAGTACAGGCGCACCACGTCGGTGTCGAACTTATCGAACTCGCTCGCAACGGTCGCGGCCGGCTCGGTGATGGTGATTTCCTGCACCGGGAATGACGAGCTGTTCACCGCCTGGACAAGGGCAGACACCGGCGAGTTCTGCCCGACGACTGCGTACTCGCCGCTGCTGTTCGTGAAGTTCTGGTTGGTGTCCGGGAAGAACGTCTTGGTGACGTCGATCGTGAGCGTGTCGGGGAATATGTCCTTGGAGGCGCAGACGGACGCGCCCGTCGTGGTGGCACCGGAGGCGTCAGTTGCGGTCGGAGTGGCACAGTTCGAGATCGTGAGGCGGCTCACGGGACGCTGGGTCTCGCCGGTGGAGCGGATCGTGTCACGGAGTACGAGAGCGAGATCAACGCGGCCTGCAGTAGCCGACGGCGAAATCACCGTTCCTGCGGCATTCGAGAAGACGACGCGCACACCGGTCACCTCACCCGGGTCGATTCCAGCCGGGAACATGAAGGCCCCGGCGGCGGTGAGGGATCCACCTTCGACATACGCGCCATCCGCACACTCGAAGCTGGCGTCGGTGCAGACGAACAGTCGTGCCTGGTCGGCTCCCGGCGGGAAGGAAACGAGATTCGCAGAGGCGACGTCGAAGCGGTCGAAGGTGTCTTTGCCGCTGTCGGTGACCGCGAGTGAACGCACGTCCGCGGAGCTGGATGAGGCGTTGCGGATCCCCAGCTGCACGGTGCTCGCACTTTTCGAGCCCGCCACTGCGGCAGGACCTGTCCACGACTTCGTCGCCACGGGCGTGACGACGATGGGCACGCTGACGGCGATCGCATTTGTCGCGGTCGTGGGTTCCGCGTTGTCGGCCTTGACGGTGGCGCTGTTCGACACGGTCGCGCCGTCCGTCAGCGGGGTGTTCGACGGCAGGGTCATCTTGATGTCGAAGGTTTCGTTCGAGCCGGCCGGCAGACCTGCTCCCGCAGGGTTGTCAAGGCTCTGCGTATACACAATTGAGAGCACGCGGGTGCCTGAGTCGTAGGAGACGACGCGGGTGTCTGTCGACGCAGGCAGGCTCGCCGGATCCAGGGTGAGTTCGGCCGGGAGGGTGTCCTCGAAGGTGTAGTTCAGGCAGTCGACCTCGATGCTCGAGCACGAGAGGTAGAGGTTGTAGTTGACGTCATCGCCGGGTTTCAGCGGTTTGCCGCCCAGGTCATTGCGTTTTGTCACATTGACGTTCGCCGTTTCGGCGGCAAATGCGGTCGATGTGGGGAGCGCGAGAGTGGTCACGAGGATCGCTGCGGCGATAGCGGCGGTGCGTGCGAGCAGGCGCGAAGACGTGAGACTATGGAACAAGAAAGAACCCCCGGATAAGGCAGAAAAGCGCATCGGTCCCCCGGCGCAGTGATGATCGTATGTCCCCCATTTAGTGGACCGCAAGCAACAACCCTCGTATTGGGGGTGCCTGCGGGTCGCGGCTTTTGGCCCGATGAAGTGACAAATAGTCGACGCGTCACCGAGGATCGTTGGCTCGGGCGACTGCTCGATGCTCGAACGGCGGTGCGCGCTGCTTCGGTAGGCGGATCACGGCAAATGAACGTAACGTAGAGAAGTGGCACTTCCGGCCGTCGGGAGCGGAGGACGCCACTCATGAGAGGTTTTGCAGTGAGCGACGAATGTAAGCACGGATTCGAACGGGGATTCTGCGACACCTGCTTCCCGAAGCCTGTTCCGGTGGTCGAAGCGAAAGAACCTGCGAAGCGAGTCGGTCGTGTTCGTGCACCCGCCCGCACGCCGGGAACGGCGAAGGTCACCGCTCCGGCGGCGAAGCTCCCGCCGTTCAACGCCGGTGAACTACGCCTGTACCACGTGACGCACATCAGCAACCTCCCCGGCATCCTCGAGACGGGCAGCCTGCTGGCGGATGCCGCTCCCGCCGTCGACATCTCTTCTCCCGCCAACCGCGAGGCACGCAAGACCGTGTTCGTCGCCGGCCAGCAGGATTCGCCGGTCGCGTCGTTCGTTCCGTTCTTCCTGTCGCCGGATGCGATGCTGTGGCAGAGCATCCGTTCGTCGAAGCCGGACTCGCGGCTCGCCGCCGACGTCACCGGCCACGCCGTCAATGACTTCGTCGTGCTCGTGACCACCATCGACGCCGTGTCGATCGAGGGAGCGGGCGCGCTCGCCAACGTCGTCGTCGCCGACGGTGACGCTGCCGGATCGCTGACGCCGTTCGCCGCGAACAGCGCGAGCGCCGTGCGGATGCTGCGCAAACTCCGCTCCGACGAAGAGGCCGACGCGCTGCTCGAGGCCGAGGTGCTCGTGGCCGACGCGGTGCCGGTCGAGAAGATCGCGCTTATCGGTGTCGCCAACATCACGGTCCGCGAATCCGTCAAGCGGATGCTCGCGCCCACCCCGTTCGCGACAAAGGTCGCCGCCTACACGCCCTGGTTCGAGCCGGTCGCGTAGCCGCGCCCCGCGCGGGTCGGTCGACCGGTCCCAAAGGGACGTGGCATGCGTCGAGCGGTCCCAAAGGGTCGCGCGGATGCTCCACGGGGTGACCCTACGGGCCCATTCGTGGCCCGCGTCGCTGTCCAACCGTGATCCGCGTGGCTCGCTACTGAGGGTGACCGCGCCCGGGCCGAGTGGTCCCAATGGGTCGTGGCGAGCGTCGATTGGTCCCAAAGTGCGGCGCAGATGCTCTGCCAGTGACCGTTTGGGCCCAGTCGACACTCTTCGGGCTCGGGCTCGGGCTCGGGCTCGGGAGCGGGCTCGGGGTCGGGTTCAGGCTCGGGTTCAAGTCGGGCTGAGGTTCGCGCTCAGGTTCGCGTGACGCATTGCGGCGGGCGATGATCGGTCCCAAAAGCGTCGCGGGCGCCGAGTGGGCCCAAGGGTCGTGGCGGCGTCGAGCGGTCCCCAAGGGTGGCCCGGATGCTCTGCCAGTGACCCTTGGGCCCATTCGTAGCCCGCGTCGCTGCCAACCGTGATCCACCTGGCTCGCTACTGAGGGTGATTCGCACCCGCGTCGAGTGGGCCCAATGGGTCGTGGCGCGCGTCGAGTGGTCCCCAAGGGTGGCGCGGATGCTCCGAGGGTGACCCTGGGGCCCATCCGAACTCGGGCGAGCGGCGACCGTGGCCGAGCATCCGAGCCCCGAGCCGACCCGACACCCCAGCACCGAGAAAAGCCCCCCGCCACTGCCGAAGCAGCAACGAGGGGCCCCTTCGGGTGAACCCCACTCAGCAGTTCGGCACCTTCACCGTCGCATCCACGTAGCGCGGACGGTAGTTGTCCACGTCCGTGTAGACGTCGTTCGTGTCGAAGCTGTTCACGTTATAGCTGATGTTCAGTGTGTGACCGTTCCCGAGCTCCGGGTGCGCCTTCGCGTTGTAGGTGAAGATGTTTCCACCCGTCTCGGGGGTCGAGTACAGCACGGTCTTGCCCTCGAACGGTCCCTCGAGCGATGCGCTGCGATACATCACGATCTTCGAGCTGAGGATCTCGGTGGCATCACCGGTGACGAGCGTGTACCGACCCTGGAACTTCGAGACGCTGAACTCGTTGGCCACGCCCTCGAGAATGCGCTTCGATGCCGTCGGGTCCGTGGTCCAGCCCGACTCCCCCAGGTACTCCCACGCCTGCGTGGTCAGCTCGCCGCTGCGCACTCGGGCCAGGTGCGCGAACTTCTGCGCCTGCCGGTCTTCGACACCGTAGATGTAGGTATACCGGCCGTCCTCGTAAATCGCGGATGCCCACTGCACCGGACTCTCGGGCAGGGCGGTGACGCCCTCGAGTTCCATCGTGTCCAGCGCGAATGAAGCAATGGCGGTGCCCTTGAACGCGAAGTCGAACGGGTTCGGTCCGGTCTTCTCGAACTCGAGCAGCATCACACGCAGGTGGGAGCCTTCGACGGTGGCGTCGCCGAACCAGTACCAGTTCACCGCCTCATCCCCACCGGCCACGTGCACAAGGGACTCCGGTGCCTCTGGGGTTCCGCCTGTGTAGGTCGTCAGCACGCCGTGGTCGTCGATGATGATCGAGTTGTGGATGAACGGCGACTCGATCGGGCGCGAACCGTCGGGGTTCACCGCACCGAGGAACGTGTCCGAGTAGATCCAGGCGATCTTTCCGCCCGGGAGTTTGACGCTGTATGCCGAGTCCGCTCCGGTCCAGCGTCCGGAGGTGTCGCCGTAAACGCCGAACTTCTCGGTCATCTCTGTGTTCACGGATGCCGACACCTGCGGCACGCAGGATTTCGTCGGAGCGGGTGCAGCGGCGGCGCTCGCCGACACACTCCCCAGCGTGAGCAGCAGGCCAACGCCTGCCGCGATTGCGGATGTGCGTCCGAAGCGCAGATGCCCGGATCGGTCGATTCGTCTCATGAAATGGTCACTCCCCGTTGAGGTCATATCGGAATTGAGCAGGTGCGGGATGACGGATGCCGTACAACCGGCGGCGTTCCCGCTATTGTTATCGTTACCAACGGGACAGTAGCACCGCGATGCTGCGCTGGCTAGAGTGATTTTCGGGAAGCGCCCGCGGTAGTACCGTGAGATCAGCGCTGATTGCGCGCAGGACGAGGGAGGCGGGACGTGGTTAGCCCCATCGATTCGTCGGCCCGCCAGCCCACGATCAAGCAGGTCGCCATCGAAGCCGGCGTCAGCCCGATGACCGTGTCTCGCACGCTGGCCGGCGGCATCAACGTGCGCCCCGACGTGCAGGAGCGCGTGCTCCACGCCGTCAAGACGCTCGGCTACTTCCGCAACGAAAATGCGCGCAGCCTCCGGCCCGGCCAGGCGAGCGGGCTGATCGGTGTTGCGATCACCAACCTCGCAAACCCGTACTACGGGAGCGTCGCCCTCGGCATCGAAGAAGTGGCGGCCCAGTACGGCAAACGCATCGTTCTGGGAAATACCGACGAAGACGGTGGCCGCGAGAAGCAGCTGATCGCGGACTTCATCGGGCGCCAGGTGGAGGGGCTGATTCTCGTGCCGTCAGGCGGTGAATCCGACCACCTGCAGCCGGAACGACTGGGGGACACCCCGATCGTTCTGGCCTCTCGCCGCGTGTACGGGCTCGACGTCGACACCGTCCTTCTCGACGATGTAGGTGGCGCCTACCGGGGCGCCCGCTGGCTGCTGGATGCCGGACACACGAGGATCGGATTCCTGGGCAACGTGCTCTCAGTATTCACGGGGCAGCGCCGTTTCGAAGGATTCGAGCGCGCGCTGATCGAACGCGGAATCACGCCGGATCCGGACCTGGTGCAACGCAGCCAGCAGGACGTCGAAGCCGCACGGGCCGCGACAGAGAGGCTGCTCGACCTGCCGCATCCGCCCACCGCGATCTTCGGTGCGAACAACAGGAACACCATCGGCGCGCTCAAGGAGATCGGCCGCCGCATGCGCGCGGGCGCCGATCCCGCTGATCTGCCGACGCTCGTGAGCTTCGACAACTTCGAGCTCTCAGAACTGATGCCGGTGCCTGTCGCTGTGCTCGAGCACGACGCCCGCCAACTCGGTCGGGAAGCGGCAGCGATGCTGTTTGCGCGCCTGAACCACACGGCTCAACCGGGGGCGGCGCGCACCCTCGAGATGCCCGTCACGCTGGCTGTCGCGGGCAACTGACCACTCACATCGGTCTCGAGAGGTCGATTCGGAGGGCTCTTGCGCCATCGGAATCGATGCTGGTAACGTTACCAACACTCGACAGCCCGCGATGAGGAGGGGACATGGCAGAACTCTGTTTCGATTTCGGTGGCACGGCCGTCAAAGTCGGCGTCCTCGCCGGGGGAGAGGTTCTCTCATCCCGTGAATTCGCGGTGTCCGGCACCATTCACGACCGTGACGAAGCCGAACGGGTTGGCCGGGACCTGATCGCTGGCCAGACGATCGACGCGATCGGGATCGCCCTTCCCGGAGTGGTGGACCACAACACCGGCCAACTCATCGCGGCGCACGGGAAATACGGTTACCTCGCCGGAATCGACCTGAGGAGCTGGGCCGAGCAGGCATTCGGCATCAGCGCTGCCGTGGAGAACGACGCCCGAGCGGCACTGATCGGCGAGACGAGTCATGGCATTGCCGCTGGCGCGAAGGACGCCGTCGCCGTCACCCTTGGCACCGGTATCGGCACGGCTGCGCTGGTCGGCGGGATGCTTCTCCGCGGGTCCCACAATCACGCAGGCATCCTCGGCGGCCACGTGACCGTCGACGTCGCAGCGCCGGCTTGCCCGTGCGGAAACATCGGCTGCGCCGAATCGCTTGCGAGCACGTGGGCGGCCGGACGAGCCGTGCTCACCCACCCGGGCGGCGCACACTCCATGCTCACCGGTGCGCCGATCATCGGCATCCGTCAGCTCGCCGAAGCAACACGGGCGGGTGATGAGGTCGCGACAGATGTCTTCGAGCGCTTCCTGCGCGTGTGGGGTGCCACCATCGTGTCGCTCTGCCACGCCTACGACCCGGATGTCGTGATCGTTTCGGGTGGAGTGATGCGTTCCCGGGACATCGTTCTCCCCGCGCTCACTGATTACGTGCACAAGCACCTCTGGTCGTCCGCACACCGTCCACCATTGGTCACCCCGACCGACCCCGATCTTTCCGTCCTGCGAGGCCTCTCGGTCATTGCCCGGACCGTCACCGACCAGGAGCACGCACGATGACCGCCGAGCAGCACACCCACCCGACCGGCTACATCAAACAGCCGACGATTGCGCTGCCGCAGGGGGAGTCCATTCTCACGGGCGACGCCGCCTGGCTCGCCGTGCATGAAGCGGCCACCCAGCGGGCGGGGACCCGACCCCCGGTGGTCGTCATCGACACCTACCCCGGCACCGATCTCCCCGCCGTCATCGCCATGATTCGCGCCGCGCGTCCCGATTACCGGATCATCGACGTCGAGTCGTCCGCAGCGCTGCCGATCGCGGAGATCGACCAGCGCATCGCGCACAACCTCACCGACGATCGGGTCTTCGGCGTCATCAGCCACGCCACCCTCGACGTGTTTTACGACGCGGACCGTCTCGCCGCCGTCAGCGAGGACATCCGCAGCTCCTACGAGCCCGTTGTGGTCGTCGGATGGGGTGCGGCCCTCGCTGCCCCCGATGCCGACGCGACTGTTCTCGTCGACATGGCCCGCTGGGAGTTGCAGCAGCGCAACCGAGCCGGCGGAACCAACTGGCGCTGTGACAACGGGAGCGAAGACATCCTCCGCAAGTACAAGCGCGGCTTCTTCGTGGAGTGGCGGGTCGCCGACCGGCACAAGCGTGAACTCTTCCCGACGCTCGACTTCGTCCTCGACGGCAACGCCGTCGGCGGATCGTCGTCGACGGATGCCGGGATGATCACCGGGAGAGCGTTCCGCTCTGCCCTCCAGCAGGCGACCACCAGCCCGTTGCGAGTCGTCCCGTTCTTCGACCCCGGCGTCTGGGGTGGGCAGTGGATGAAAGACAAGATGGGACTCGACCCGTCGGTTCGCAACTACGCGTGGTGCTTCGACTGCGTTCCCGAGGAGAACTCACTGCTGCTCGAGGCCGACGGACGCGTCGTGGAGATCCCGGCGATGGACCTGGTTCTCTCGCAGCCGCACGCCCTCCTCGGTGGAAAGGTCTTCTCCCGCTTCGGCGCGGAGTTCCCGATCCGGTTCGACCTTCTCGACACCATGGGAGGGGGAAACCTCTCGCTCCAGGTCCATCCGCTGACCGATTACATCAAGAACGCCTTCGGCATGGACTACACGCAGGACGAGAGCTACTACCTGCTCGATGCTGCCGACGATGCGGTGGTCTACCTCGGCACGAAGACGGGCACAGACCCGGCCGAAATGATGGCCGACCTGCACGCGGCCACAGACGGACAGCATCCGTTCGACGCCGAGAAGTACGTCAACGTGCTCCCGGCGAAGAAGCACGACCACTTCTCGATCCCCGCTGGCACCGTGCACTGTTCCGGCTCGGACTCGATGGTCCTCGAAATCTCGGCGACACCGTTCATCTTTACCTTCAAGCTCTGGGACTGGGGTCGACTCGGCCTCGACGGCATTCCGCGCCCGGTGCACCTGGAGCACGGCGGCAGGAACATCCAGTGGGACCGGGACACCGAATGGGTTGAGGAGCATCTGCTCGATCAGGTCGAAGTGCTCTCGGACGTCGACGGCGTCACCGAAGAACGAACGGGCCTGCACGCCCTCGAGTTCATCGAGGTGCGCCGCCACTGGTTCGACACCGAAGCAGCCCACGACACGGAGGGGACGGTCAACGTCCTCAACCTGGTCGAGGGAGACGAGGTCGAGATCGTCAGCCCGACAGGAGCATTCGCGCCCTATCGGATCCACTACGCCGAGACGTTCATCGTGCCGGCCGCCGTCGGACCGTACCTGATCCGGCGAACCGAAAACTCCCGAAGCAACACCTTCGCCACCGTCAAGGCCTTCGTGCGCGGCACGAGGACCGGGGACACCGCACCACTCACCAGCTCACTCGAATAACACACAGCACACGAACAAAGGAGTTCTCCATGAAGACCACAAAGACCAGGATCAGCGTCCTCGCGGCGCTATCGATCAGTGCACTGTTTCTGTCCGGATGCTCCGGCGGAGGCAGCACGGACGACGGCGAGGTCACCGGCACGCTCAACTTCTACACCGACAAGGCAGCCTGGGAGCCGGACTTCAAGAAGCTGAACAGCGCAAGCGAAGATGACGCCGAGATCACCCTCAACACCACGGGGTACTCGGATGCGAACCAGTACGACGCCTTCATCAAGCAGTCGTTCCGTACCGCGAAGAGCCCCGGCCTGTTCAGCTGGCACACCGGCGGGTCGATGAAGGAACTGGTCGATGAGGGCCTGCTCGCCGAGACGACGGACATCTGGGAGAAGGCCATCGACGAAGGCTGGGCTACTGAGGAGCTCAAGAAGTACTACACCTACGACGACAAGCAGTACTGCGTGCCGATGAACATCGCCTACTGGGTGATGTACTACAACAAGACGATTTTCGACGAGAACGGCATCGACGTTCCGACCACCTGGGCGGAACTGGACTCAGCGGCAGAGACGCTCAAGTCCGCGGGAGTCACCCCGTACTACCAGACGAGCACGCTGTTCACCTTCCAGTGGTTCCAGCAGATGGTTGCCGGAACCGACCCTGAACTGTACGCAGGCCTGGGCACCGGCGACGTGAAGTACACCGACCCCGAAATCGTCGAGGTCATGAACATGTGGCTCGACCAGCAGAAGGCCGGCTGGTTCAGCGACGCGGGCAGCACGACGGACCCGGCTGTCGGGCTCAAACAGGGTGACTTCGCGATGATCAACTTCGGCAGCTTCTTCGGTGGTTCGCTCGAGGGAGCAGGTATGACCGCGGGAACCGACTATGACTTCTTCGTCATCCCGGCGACGAACTCGAAGCTCGACAAGACCCCGGTCGCTGTCGAGACCGGCCCGCTCTGCACCGCGGAGAACTCAAAGCAGAAGGAGCTCGGTCTGGCGTACGCCGAATGGTGGATGTCACCGGATGCGCAGACCGCGTGGGGCGACGCTCGCGGAGACGTCCCGTTCAACCCGGACGCAGAAGTGAAGAACGAAAGCCTGGCCGAGCTCGGCCAGACCGTGGCGGGCGACGACTACTCGCTCTTCGAGCGCTACTTCGAGGCGACGCCGACGCCGATCCTCACCGTCGCTCTTGAGCAGTTCGGTGCGTTCAACGCCAACCCCGGCGACCCGCTGCCGTTCCTTGAAAAGATCCAGGCCGAAGCGGACAAGTACTGGGCAGAGCAGGAATAGTCGCGAGTGGCGACGTCAAAGACGCCGTATCAGTGGTCAGCCCGGGGCTTCATGGCCCCGGGCGTGATCCTGGTCGCGGTACTCCTGTATCTCCCGCTGATCTGGACAACGTTCCTCAGCTTCACTGAATACAACGGGCTCGGTGACCCCGACCTCGTCGGCGTCGCCAACTACGCAGAGATGTTCGAGGACCCTGACTTCCTCGGCTCCCTGGGGAACACCCTGCTGTGGGTGATCGGCACGCTCATCGTGCCGGTCGGTCTCGGCCTCGCCCTGGCACTCCTCACCTGGAACCTTCCGGGCGGAGTCTGGCTGCGGCTGCCGTTCCTGATCCCGTACGCCATTTCCGGAATCGGTGTCGGCCTCATCTGGTCGTTCATCCTCCAGTCCAACGGAGCGCTCGACCAGGCCCTCGGTCTGTTCGGGATGGGGGAGACCCCGCGCTGGCTGGTGGACTCCCCGCTCAACACGTTCGTCATGATCATGGCGTCCTCGTGGCAGGGTGTCGGGGTGAACGCGCTGCTGTTCACGATCGGACTGCAGTCGATCCCGAAGGAGCCGCTCGAAGCGGCTCGCGTCGACGGCGCAACCGGCGTGCGTCTGTTCGGCGAGATCCTCTGGCCGATGCTCCGTCCGCTCACCGCCGTGGTTGTCGGGCTCTCCATCGTTGCCAGCCTCAAGACCTTCGACATCGTCCAGGGGATGACCAAGGGCGGGCCAGGGCGCACGTCCGAGACGCTCGCACTGACGATGTACAAGGAGACGTTCGTGAACAGCGAGTACGGTCTCGGCTCGGCGATCGCCGTCTTCCTCACGGTCGTGACGCTCGTGGCATCCATCCTGTATCTGCGCGAGCAGCTCTCGAAGAAACACGAAATGTAGGGATGCTCCGATGATTCGCTTCCTCAAAACCGCCGTCCTGGTCTTCTTCGGCCTGATCTGGCTCCTGCCCGTCTACCTGCTCATCGTCAACGCGGCGAAGTCTCCGCAGAACTACACCTCAAAAGAGGCGTGGATTCCAACGGACTTCTCGCTGTTCGCCAATATGGGTGACGCACTGCAACTCAGCGGCCTGGCCGACAGCGTCTTCAGTACCGTGATCTACAGCGTGGTCTCGCCGATCATCGCTGTGCTGGTGGGGGCGGCCGCCGGGTATGCCATCGTCGCCCTCCGGCTCAAGCACGGCTTCATCTGGTTCGTCGTGATCTTTGGCGGGACCGTCTTCCCTCTCCAGATGGTGCTGCTTCCCTTGTTTGACGGGTACTCCCGGATCGGCCTGTTCGACACCCAACTCGGCATGATCATCGTGTACACCGCGATCAGTATTCCGTTTTCGGCATTTGTCATGCGCAACTTCTTCACCGGCATCGCGCACACGACGTTTGAAGCCGCGGTACTCGACGGAGCGACCACCTGGCACATCTTCACCCGCGTTTACCTGCCGATGGCATCCAGCGCCCTGGTGGCGATCTTCATCCTGCAGGCGACCTTTATCTGGAACGACCTGCTGCTCGGGCTGACGCTGAGCCAGTCCGACAGTGTGCGGCCGATCGTGACCACGCTGAGCGGCATGCAGAGCACCTACGGGGGCGCACAGCTGTCGACCGTTCTCGCCGCCGGCGTGCTGGTCTCCCTGCCGACGGTCGTCCTGTTCCTGTTCACCCAGAAATTCTTTGCCCGTGGCCTCGCGCTCGGGCAGTACTAGCCTCGGAGTCCTATGCCTTCCTCGCTCATCCCCACCGTCGACGATCTCGCCGCGGATGCCGTCACGCACCACTACGAGGACATGATGGCGCCGCCCGGGCTCACGAATTTTTTGGGCACAGTCCGGGTCGACCATGACCTCACCGCGATCACGGCAGTGACCTTCCCGCCGGTGTCACAGGGGCAGGCAGCCACGGCCGTCCTGTTCGTTGATGGACGGGTCTTCGAGTCGTACGGGATCCCCGTGACTCATGAGTGGCGACCCGACCGGGTGGTGCGTTCCGCGACCGTGAACGACCTGTTCATTGAGACCGTCACGGTGTGTGTGCCCGGGGAAACCGCCGTCGCGATCGACGTGCGCGTGACGAACGCCTCAGCATCGGCGCGCACCGTACCGCTCACGCTCGCCCTCAACGCCCGGGTGACGCGAACCGGGTCGTCGTGGCTCGATGCGGAGTCGCCCAGTGCGCAGAACGCCGCCTCGACCGGCGAGAACAGGCTGCTCTTCACCGACGATGCGGAGTCGGCGTGGAGCGTCCAGGGCGTCGACGTGAGCGCTGATGTTCGGCTGAGCGGTGTCGCCCCAGCGTCAGCCGAGGAGTTCGAGCCGGGGATCGGCGGGGCGGGTCGCGGCGGCGAGATCACCGTGAGCCTGGAGATCCCGGCCGGGGAGACCCGAAGGTTCGGCTACGCGAACGCGGTGGCTGCGTCCCGAGACTCCGCCCTCGAGACCGTCGACAGGGTGCTCGCGGACATTCCCGCTGCCATCGCGGCGTCCGAAGCGTTCTGGAATACCCAGCTCGAGGCAGCGTTTACGCCGGGCAACAGCGAATTCTCCGGCCACCTTCCGGTGCTCGAAACCTCGAACGATGCCCTGCGCACGCTGTACTGGTGGGGCGCGCTCGGCGTGATCTGGTTCCGCCGTGAGTACGCGGGCAATGTTCTCGGCCGCAGCTACGACACCCTGATGCCCAACTACTGGGCGACAACGACGTTCATCTGGGACTTCAGCCTGAGCTCCATCAGCCACGCCCTGCTCGACCCGGCCCCGATGAAGAAGCAGCTGACCCACTGGATCTCGAGCGACATCCACTCCCATTTCGGGACCTCATCGCTCACCGGCGGTCCGGTTGGTCGCTGGTATTCGGTCAACGACTTTGCGATGACCCGGCTGGTGAACGACTACCTGCGGTTCACCGGCGACACCGATTTTCTCGACGAGCTGCCCGCCGAGGCAGATGGGAGTAGCGTCGCTGAGCACCTGCTGTCCTGGTCGACCGCATGGGAAGGCCTCCGGCAGGGGTCCGACCTGGCTGACTACGGGGAGATCGACAACCTCCTCGAGTGCGTCAGCTCGTACACCCACGAGGTGGCCAGCCTGAATGCCGCGAACGTGTGGAACATGCGTACCGCAGCCAACATCGCCGATTCGCGGGGGGACGCTGCGGCGGCGAGCGAGCTGCGCGGAAAGGCGGATGCCCTCGTCGGATCGGTGCTCGACCTCTACGTCCCCGGGACTGGGCACTTTGCTGCAGGACAACCCGACGGGTCGCGGTTGCCGGTGCGGCACTGCTACGACTTCAACATCGTCGGCACGACCATCGCCGCTGACCTGTCCGAAGAGACACGCGCCGAGATGGTCGCGTTCTTCACCCGCGAGCTCCAGACGCCGTCGTGGATGCGCGCCCTGTCACCGTGGGACCCTGATGCGAGCTATAGCGTGCGCCCCGATCACCAGTGGAACGGCGCATACCCGGCATGGCCGGCAGACGCCGCACGCGCGCTCGTCGGACTCGGCGCCCCGGAGGTGGCACTGGACTGGCTGGAGGGTCTCGCACGTTCGACCAATCAGGGACCGACCGGCCAGGCTCATTTCGTCGAAGAAGCGCAGCCGCTCATCAACGGCGGTGCGCGCAAGGCGCCGCCGCAGCTGCCGTACATCACCGACTGGTCGTGCTCCTCATCTGGCGCGTGGGTCGCCCTCGTGATCGACTCGCTGTTCGGCCTGAACCCTGCTGTCGACGGCTCCGTCACCGCCACCGGGTGTGTCGCGGCCCTTGACCCGGGCGCTGTGCTCCGCAACGTGTCCCTGCCCGGGCGGCAGGTCGACGTGCACGCGGATGGCTCGGTGGTCGACTCCGCGTGATCAGTGTTCCGCTCGACGGTCGGGGTCCGGCTGAAATTCGCGGGGCGATCGAGGTCGAGCGCACCGCGAACGGATGCCTGCCGCGGCGGTTGGGAGCGGTGGCTCGCGGCCAGGTGCCCGACGATTTCATGCGCCAGACGACGGCCGAGAGCGCGGGGATCCGACTCGCGTTTCGCAGCGTGGCATCCGTTGTCGAGCTGGAGGTCACGGCGACGAAGATGGTGCCGGGCGACACGTCACCAGTGCCGCCGAGTGCGTACGAGCTCGTCGTCGATGGGGCGGTGCACACCCACGCCGGTAACGCCGGTGGCCGTTACGTGTTCACCTTCGAGGAGCCGGAGGCGCGGACCGTCCCTGGGTCGCGTACGGTGGTGCGATTCGATGGGCTCGACCCGGGGGAGAAGGAGTTCGAGCTGTGGTTGCCGTACACCGATGCGGTCGAGCTGCACGCACTCCGGGCGGATGCCGCGATCCTTCCCCCGACACCGGCTGGCGGGCTGCGCTGGCTGCACCACGGCAGTTCGATCAGCCACGGCTACCGCGCGGACTCGACGCTCGGCACCTGGCCGGTCGTCGCTGCACGTTCCGCCGGAGTGGAGCTGACGAGCGTCGCGTTCTCGGGCAGTGCGATGCTCGACCAGCTGACCGCGCGGACGATGCGTGATGCTCCAGCCGACCTGATCAGCCTGAAGATCGGGATCAACATCGTCAATGGGGATGTGATGCGGCTGCGGGCCTTTCGGACCGCGGTGCACGGCTTCCTCGACACCATCCGGGACGGGCATCCGACCGCGCCGCTGCTCGTCATCTCGCCGATCTTCTGCGAACCGGTCGAGGGCTGCGCAGGTCCGACCGTGCAGGACCCGACGCGGGAGTACGAATGGAGCATCGCGGGCGGGACAGCTTCAGACGTCACCGCAGGCAAGCTGTCGTTGCGGGTGATTCGGGCTGAACTTTCGGCGATCGTCGCTGCCCGTGCGGAGTCGGACCCGGCGCTGCACTACCTCGACGGGCTGACCCTGTATGGGCCCGCGGATGCCGAGTCGATGCCGTTGCCGGACAACCTGCATCCGGGGCCGGACGTCCAGCGCCTCATCGGCGAGCGGTTCGCTGCGGGTGCGCTCCGCGCGCTGATGGGTGCTGCGGGCGGTCGGCGCGATCATTGAGTCGACAAAAATTTTCATCGAGTGTCCTATTGCGGTCATCCGATCCGTCGTAGGGGTATAACAGCTCGAGAAACGAAGGAGTCTTCATGGAGTACATGCTTTTTGTCTGCACGGATCCCACAGCGCCCGCCTACGTGGCCGCCGAGGACAACATCGTCGAGTGGGGGGCGGAGATGGACGAGCGCGGCATCACCCGTCACGGCAACAGGTTGCGGCCCGTCGAGGACGCGACGACGGTCACGGTACGCGGCGGCGAGCTGATCGTCTCTGATGGACCATTTGCCGAGACGAAGGAATGGATCGCCGGCTATGACATCATCGCGTGCGCCGATCTCGATGAGGCCATCGAAGTCGCGTCGAAGCACCCGATGGCCCGGTTCGGCAAAATCGAGATCAGGCCAGTGTGGCCACTCGGGGAGTAGGCATTCGTCCGGATGCCGGCGAACGATCGAAGCGGGACCATGTGATGCCGGAGCCAACCGACGTTCGCGCAGCCGTCGAGGAGGCCTCCGCTTCTGAGGGAGCGCGCATCACGGCAACGCTCATCCGCGTGACAGGGGACTGGAGCCTCGCGGAGGACAGCGTCCAGGATGCGTTCGCCAAAGCGCTCGTCGAGTGGGAGAAGCACGGTGTTCCACGGAACCCCGGGGCCTGGCTGACGACGGTGGCCAGGAACAGGGCGATTGACCGCTTGCGGAGTGCGGCCAGCGAGCAGCGAGCCGTGCGTGAACTCGCGATCCTCGCCGACCTTGAACGGCTGGACGACGAGAGCGGAACAGAAGCGGCTGTCGAGGATGACAGGCTCCGACTCATCCACACCTGTTGCCACCCTGCCCTTCCGGTCGATGCCCGGGTGGCGCTGACCTTGCGCACGGTTGCGGGGCTGACGACCGGTGAAATCGCCCGCGCATTCCTCGTCTCGGAATCGACCATGTCCAAACGTCTCGTTCGGGCCCGGGCAAAGATCCGCGATGCTGGAATTCCCTATCGAGTGCCGCCGCCAGAGCGGATCTCCGAACGCACCAACGGAATTTTGGCCGTGCTCTACCTGATGTTCAACGAAGGATATTCGGCCACCGGTGGCAACACGTTGATCCGCGAGCCGCTCGTCAGGGAAGCGATTCGCCTCACCCGGTTGATGACCAGCTTGCTCGACGGTTCTCCGCACAAACCCGAGGCTCTGGCCCTGCTGGCGCTCATGTTGTTTCACCACGGCCGGCGCCGGGCCCGGATGGATGCCGCTGGAGACCTGGTGACCCTTGAGGAGCAGGACCGCAGATGCTGGGATCAGGGTGCGATCGCGGAGGGTGTGACACTCCTGGCGGAGGCCGACCGTGAGGGTGTTTCGCGGGGAGTCCGGCCCGGGAGCTACCGGATCCAGGCTGCCATCGCGGCGTGCCACATGACGGCCGAGGATTCCGGCAGCACCGACTTTGCCCGGGTGGCCACGCTGTACGAGTCCCTGGCCCGGATCGCACCGTCACCGGTCGTGGAGCTTAACCGGGCCGTCGCCGTCGCGATGTCCCAGGGGCCGGAGGCGGGTCTTGCCCTGATCGAACAGCTGGATCGGACGCGGTCGCTCGACGGGTACTACCTGCTGCCGGCCGCGAAAGCTGACCTGCTGCGGCGGCTGGGGAGGAAGGCCGAGGCCAGCCGGGAGTACCAGCGGGCCCGGGAGCTCGCACCGACGGAGGTCGAGCAGCGTTACCTCTCCAAACGGCTGGTCGAGACCAGCGCCGCATTCTTGTCCGCATCCGAACTGAACACGACAGCGGCACCGGCCGCGAAGGAGGAAAAATGAAACACCTACTGCTGATCCCCATCAATGTGGAGACATGGAATGCACTCCCGGGCGCTGAGGTCGAAGCGATTATGCAGGCGCACTCCTCATTGCAAAAGGAACTCAGGGCGACGGGCGAGTTCGTGGAAACTCACGAGCTCGCTGAAGAGGCGAAGTTCGTGCGGAACGACGGGGACACGAGCACGGTGACCGACGGTCCGTTCATCGAGTCGAAGGAGATCGTCGCCGGCTTCTACATCGTGGACTGTGTCGACATGGACCGTGCCGTGGAAATCGCCGGCAGGCTCGGTGAGGCCAGGCACTGGCCGATCGAGGTGCGCCGCATCGACTGACGCTCCGGGCCGGCTGGGCCGGGCTGGAAGCGGTACTGCGGCGTCGAGTGGGCCCAAAGGGTCGTAGCGCGCGTTGAGTGGTCCTGAAGTGCGGCGCGGATGCTCCGTGGGTGACCGTTTGAGCCCATTCGGATGGTGTGGTGGGCGCACATGCTCGGCTGAGGCATCGCCCGGTGGGAGGTGCGCGGGCGCTCGGAGGCGCGGCGTTGAGTGGGCCCAAAGGGTCGTAGCGCGCGTTGAGTGGTCCTGAAGGGCGACGCGGATGCTCCGTGGGTGACCGTTTGGGCCCATTCGGATGGTGTGGTGGGCGCACATGCTCGGCTGAGGCATCGCCCGGTGGGAGGTGCGCGGGCGCTCGGGGGTGCGGCGTTGAGCGGGCCCAAAGGGTCGTAGCGCGCGTTGAGTGGTCCCGAAGGGCGGCGCGGATGCTCCGTGGGTGACCGTTTGGGCCCATTCGAGGACACAACGCGCGGCTGGGGCGCGGCTGGGGCAGAGGGAAGGGTCAGCGGGCGACGCAGGCGCCGGATGCCACGGCATCCGTCAGCTCGGGAGCCTGCGCGATGACCGGCAGGACCTCCTCCATGGCGAGGGCGTACCCGACATTGTTGGTGCCGTCCGACTTGGCGAAGATGACCCCGGCGACCGCGCCGTCGATCGTGAGCAGAGGACCGCCCGAGTTGCCCTGCTGCACGTTGGCGGCGAGCGTCGAGATCTCGCGCGGGATCGGGTTCTGCCCGTAGATGTCTCCCACGAGGGTGGGCCCACTGGACAGCACTTCAGCAGCCTGCGCCGAGAACGGCCCGCCATACGGGTAGCCCATAAAGGCGGCTTCGGCCCCGCCGGCAAGCGTGGGGGAGACGCCGAGCGGCGCGGCATCGAGTCCGTCGACGGCGATGACGGCGAGATCGTCGACCGCATCGAAGTACACCACCCGTCCCGGCTTCGGCAACTGTCCCGGCACCTCGACGACGAGTTCGGTCACCCCGGCGAGCACGTGCGCGTTCGTGATGATGCGGTCGTCGGCGGCGACGAATCCGCTGCCGACACTGCCCGTGCCACACGACGGGGCGTTACCGGTGATGCGCACCACAGAGGCGGCGGCCTGCGTGAGCGCGGGCGAGTCGAGCGCGAGCTGCGGGATCGACGGCGCCGTCGACGGCACTCCGACCGCGTCGATGATGCGGGGCAGCCCGTCGGTGAGAATCGACGATCTCAACTGCGCCAGGGCGGATGCTACGGGGCGTGGCGTCAGGTCGTCCAGGGTTCGCAGCACGGTTGAGGATGCCATCGCCTGGGTGAGCGCTGGGGCACCGAGCGACTGGGCGCTGAATGCGAGCAGCGAGATCACCACGAGGGAAACCGCCACGTTTGCGACGGAACCCAGCACGCGGTCTACGCCGCGCAGGGGAGTGCGGTGCAGGGGTTTCCGGATGATGTTGCCGATCGCCGCTCCAACGGAGTACCCGATCGAGACCAGCACGACGGCCGCCAGGAGTGCGATCGGCACCCGCCAGGCTGACAGTGCGGCGAAGGTCGAGATGAGCGGGAGGACGAAGAACGCGGCGATCGCGCCGACGATCATCCCGGCGACACCGCCGACCACCCGGAACAGGCCACGGGTATAGCCGTAAACCAGGGCGAGTACAAGAACGACAACGATCACCACGTCGAGCACGAGCGCTGCCGTCACGGCCACCGTTGCCTCCTCAGTTAGCGGCAAGGGAATGCCGAAGGGTCAGTCTAAAGCGGCATGCATGTAAATCCGCCGAGCGACGGATGCCAGCGGCCACGCACACGCTCTACCGTGGCCAGATGGGGAACAGAGACGATCACACACCGAGCGATGACACCGATCCGGAGACCACGGAGGGCACGCAGAGTCGGTACATCGGCATCGGGATCGCCCTGGGAGTGAGCATCGGAGTCGGCCTGAGTATTGCCCTCGACAACTGGGCATTCGCTGGTCTGGGGATCTCACTCGGTGTGGTGTTCGGCGTCGTGCTGGGTCAGCAAGCCACGGCTGAGCCTGCTGACGATTCGCCCGATGCGGACGACGATTCAACACCGCACAACGGCCCGACACCGTAGGTGCCGGACCAGCCGCGACGGATCAGTGGTCGGAACCCGTGGCATCCGCCCCTGCTGAGCCGTTGGATGCGAGCGCGTCAGAATCGAGCGCGTCGGTGAGTCGTGAGACCGTCGTGTCTTCGTCGTCCGTTCCGGGCTCGACGTCGCCCTCCCGGTCTCCCGTTTCCTGCTGGTCGTGCCCAGAGTCATCCGAGTCCGAGGTCTCCACATCAGCCTCGTCGACGTCGAGGAACGCGGCATCCTGCCCGCCATCTGCGGCATCCTGCCCGCCGTCCGTGTCGCCGGCAGTGGTCTCCTCCGCGAGCGCGGCTTCGTCCTTCGGGTCTCCGACGCCCCAGACGCCGCCCTCGGATTTCAGGCCGTCCGTCGTTGCGTTCTCGTCGCTGATGTTCGTGTCGCTCATGGTGCTCCAATCGTCGGAGTTCCACCGTAAACAGCGCGCCGATCGGGCGACAAGGGGCTTGCGCCGGAGCTCAGTTCGGGGTGTCGCGCTCGACCGGGACCAACGCGACGTCACGCAACCGGCCTGCATCGGCGACCGCGGTCATCATCGTGCAGACGGGCTGGCGGCGACGGTCCGTGGGAGAGCCGGGATTCAACAGGCGAAGGCCCCCAGGGGTCGTCGAATCCCAGGGGATGTGGCTGTGACCGAAAATCAGCACATCGGCATCCGGAAACTGCGCCTCACACCGTTTCTCGCGACCGGTCGCCGCTCCGGTCTCGTGGATCATCGCAAACCGGATGCCGTCGATCGCCACGGTCGCGATCTCTGGCAGTCGAGCGCGCAACCCGTCACCGTCATTGTTGCCGTACACACCGACGAGGCGCTTCGCCCGGGCCTCGAGGTCATCGAGGAGCGGCTCGGTCACCCAGTCGCCGGCGTGGAACACGACGTCGGCTTCATCGACAGCGCGCCAGACCTGCGCGGGGAGGGCTCGGGCGCGCTTGGGAACGTGGGTGTCAGCGAGGATCAGCAGGCGGGTCGGCATGCGTTCACTTTCTCAGTCGTTGCGCAGGTCAGTCGCGCAGACCAGCCCCGCGCGCAGAATGGTGCCCGGCTCCAGACGCCGCGCGCTGGAGCCGGGCACCGAAACCGCGACGTCAGCGGCTGTCGTCGTCGGAAACAGGGGCGACCTGCTCGAAGTCGCTTCCGCCACCCGTGTACAGCTCGCCCGTTGTCGCGTGACGTTCGTCGAGGTGTTGTTCCTCGGTCGCCTCCGCGTCGAGTGCCGATCGGACGTCGCCGTCGGTGTCCGTGTCGTAGACCGGCTCGCCGGCGACGGCATCGTTCGTCACGGTCTGGTGTGCCATGGCGTCGACCGTTTCCGGGTCGCCGCCGGTTGCTGCTGAATCACTCATCCATACTCCTTCTTCGGTCCGAACGGACGGCCGGGGCGCTCGTGCGCATCCGGCCGGACGCTCACAATGCCCTGGGGGGATCTGTGCGATCGACCGTCGGCTCGCTCGTCGCGGACGTGCCATCGGTCGCCGGGTCGTATCGGCGCAGGCGGGCGTGCCTGCCGGTGCGTGTTGCTCCTGAGGTGGATGCATCGCCGGAGGTGGCGGGCGCGTCGCCGAGGGGCTGCTCGCTGAGCCGCAGGTCGTGGTCGTCGCGCCGTGAGGAGTCGGCCCTGCCATCGGCATCCGTCGGGACGGGCGTCATCGTTTTTCCATCCGGGTTGTCCGCATACTCGCGGTCCGGGTAGTTGTCCGGGCGGGCGGTGCCACCGTCGGTGTCGACGTCCGACAGTCCGTAGTACCGGTAGAGCGCCTCCTCGTTGTGCGGCGTCAGCGCTTCGTCGGCGTCGATCCGCGGGGCTTCCTTGAACGTGTCGCGGTCGATGTCGACGTGGACCTGCTCGCCGTCCCAGGTGGAGTTCGCCAGCGGAATGAACGTCTCCTTGTGTCCGAACAGGCCGCTCTTCACCGTCACCCAGTTGGGCGCGCCCGAACTCGCGTCGAGGAACACCTGGCCGACGGTGCCCAGCTTGTCGTTGTCCCGGCCGATCACGGGTGCACCCTGCAGCCCGCCGATATCGCGTGAATCAAGCATTCTTACTCCTCAGTTGTAAAACGGATGCTCGCGGGCAACTCAGCGGCCGAGCCCGACGCGGTCGACGCGACGGTGGAAACGCATGCCGCCGAGTCCGCCGAGGATGGCACCGCCGAGGCTGACAACAGCGGCCAGGATCGCGGTGATGATGCCGGCCATCGACAGGTCTTCGGCATTCGTCGGGATACGAGGGAAGGTGTTGAGGTCGGCGAGGATGTTGTTGCCGATGACGAGGCCGAGGATGGCGGCGACGATCGCAATGAGGACCGCCCAGATCCACACGGCGAGACCCTGCTTGGCGCCGCTGAAGCGGGCCATGCGTCCGGCGACGTATCCGCCGCAGTAGTAGGCGATGAAGAGGATGACGAGAACGACGACGGCGTAGACGAGGACTCCGCCGAAGGGGGTCGCAACGGTCTGGTCGACCGCTTCTTCGACGCCCCCGCTGACGGCCGTCGCGATTCCCGCCGCGAGTGCACTGAGCAGGACGACCAGGCCGGTTGCGGCAAGCCAGCCGAAGAAGGCCGACCCGAACTTCATGCCGCCGAACTGCTCCTTCTGGCGTTCGGTGACCTGTTCGCGGTGGGACGCCTGCGGTTCAGCCGGCACAGCACCGTGGGTTTCGGGGGTGGAGTAGGCCTGGGTTCGTGCGTCCGGGTCGCTGTGATCTGAAGTGCTCAAGATTTTGTCCTTTCACGAGAGAACCCAGTCAAGTCCGACGGCAATATCCGGTGCAAGGGGGTTGCGCTCCGTCTGAGGAGGTCCCGATCACGGGCGAAAGTGGTGGTGAGTGTGTCTCTGGACGGCAATTCAGGGATGACGGCGCGGAGGCGCCGTCGACTGGCCGGGCTCCAGCGTGCACATCACCAGGGCGTGGCGGTCGTGGTCACCGCCGCCGTCCAGCTGGTCGATCAGCAGTTCGATCCCACGACGACCGAGTTCGATGCTCGGCGCACTCATGCCGGTGAGCTCCGGATCGTTCATCGCCGCCATCTCCTTCGATGAGGCGATCGACAGGATCGAGAGGTCGTCGGGCACCGAGAGCCCGAGGTGCCGGAGGCCGCTCAGCAGCCCGGGCGCCGCATGCTCATTCATGATGATCAGCCCCGTCATTCCGGGCGCTTCATCGCGGAGCCGGGCGGCCATCTCGCGTCCGGCACCGGGATTCTCCTCGCAGGAGAGCCGGAACGCTCTGAGTCCGCGTTCCGTCATCTCGGTGTCGAATGCTCCTCGCGTGCGGACCACAGGACCGTACCCGCGCAGCACCCCGCTTCCGACACCACCGTCGAGCAGGCCGATGGAGGTGTGCCCGAGCTCGACCAGGTGATCGATGGCCGCAGCGACGGTGCCCTCGAAGTCGATGTCGACGAAGTCGAGGGCGTCGGGCTCGGCGGTGCGGCCGATGAGCGCGAAAGGCATGCCCGACTTCTGAAGCCGCTCGACCCGCGGATCCTCGACCTGCACTTCCATCAGCAAGACTCCGTCGACCAGCCCGGTGGAGGTCAGTTCGTCGAGTTCGTCGTCGTTGCTGGCCGGCCACAGCACGAGGTTGTAGCCGTGCTCGTTCGCGGTCTTGGCGGCGCTGGTGAAGAAGTTCACCACGGTGCCGCGGAACCGGTACTGCAGCGCGGGGTAGAGCAACGCCAGGATGTGGGTCCGTTTGCTGGCCAGAGCGCGCCCCACAGCGTTGCGGCGATACCCGAGTTCTTTCATGGCCGCCTCGACCCTGGCCCGGGTGGCGGGGGAGACGGGCTTGCTGTTGTTCACGGTGAACGAGACCGTCGCGATCGAGACGTTCGCCAGGGTGGCGACATCCTGCATCGTAGCCATGGCGCCCCCTTCGACTCGGATGCCCCGGATGCGCGTGTGGAGGGGCTGGATCGAAGTCTCTCACAATATGCGGGGCCAATCCGCCCGGGACATCACGAAAGAGTAAAGCGCTTAACTTTTTCCTTGACATCTTCGAGGAAGGGCATTCAGAATCGGTGTACACCACAGCGGTTAAGCGCTTTACTGACGCAGATGACGTATCACTCTGGCAAGGGAGCCCCCATGAAAAAACGCACACTGACCACGTTGCTGGCCATCGCGGCCATCACCCCACTCGCGCTGACGGCCTGTGCCGGCGGCGGAAGCCAGGCGAAGGGGGACCCAGACACCCTCACGATCCTCGACTACTACAACAACGAGCCGGACAAGACGCTCATCCAGGCAGCTCTCGACGCGTGTGCCACGGAACTCGATGTGACCATCAAGCGCGAGACCGTCCCGGGCAAGGACCTCATCCAGAAGGTGCTCCAACGCTCGTCGTCGAAGACGCTCCCCGACGTGCTGATGCTCGACAACCCCGACGTGCAGGAGATTGCAGCCACGGGCGGACTCGCACCACTCAGCGACTACGACGTCGACACCTCCGGCTTCGCTGAGGGCATGCTCGAAGCCGCCACGTTCGAGGACGAGGTCTACGGCCTCGCTCCCGACCGCAAACACCCTCGGCCTCTTCTACAACGAAGACCTCCTCGCCGCAGCGGGCGTCGAGCCGCCCACCACGTGGGACGAGCTCAAGACCGCAGCAGCAGCGCTGACCACCGGTGACCAGTACGGCGTCGCCTTCTCCGCCATCGCCACCTACGAGGGCAGCTGGCAATTCCTGCCGTTCATGTGGACCAATGGCGGCGACGAGACCGACCTCACCACCCCTGAGGTCGCCGAGGCCCTGCAGCTCTGGGTCGACCTCGTCGACAGCGGCTCAGCGTCTAAGGGCGTCATCAACTGGTCGCAGGCCGATGTCAAGGACCAGTTCGTCGCAGGCAAAGCAGCGATGATGGTCAACGGACCGTGGCAGATCCCCGGCCTCGCCGAGACCCCCGACGTCAAGTGGGGCACCGTCCAGGTGCCGGTGAACGACGTGGGCCAGACCCCGATCGCACCACTCGGCGGTGAGGTTTGGACCGTCCCCGTGACCGGTGACGACGAGAAGCAGGCTCAGGCCGCAGCGTTCGTCGAGTGCATCTCGAGCGACGACAACCAGCTGGAACTCGCCACCGAGCGATTCACCGTTCCGGTCACGACCGAGCTCGCCTCCGACTACGTCGCCGCCGTCCCGACGATGGAAGCCTTCACCGAACAGGTGGAGAATGCCCGTTCGCGCACCGGCAAGCTCGGCGAGGAATGGCCACAGGCGGCGACCGTGATCTACACCGCGGTTCAGCTCGCACTCACCGGCCAGGCCTCCGCAGAGGATGCCTTCGAGCAGGCCTCAGCAGGCTGATCCTCCCTCCCACGCAGGGTGCTCCGACCTGAACGCCGAAAGGTTCTACAGATGACAACGACTCGTCTCACCAGCGGGCCGGCTCCGGCCGCCCCAGAGGGCGCGCCTCGTCGGGGCACCCCGCACCCCTCGCCACGAACCCGTGCGCTGAGGCGGCAGTTCTCGAAAGAGAACATCACCAAAATCCTCTTCGTGGTTCCCGCCGCCCTCTACATCGTGTTGTTCTTCGGCTACCCCGTGGTCAAGAACATCGTGATGAGCCTGCAGGACTACACGACGAAGACTTTCTTCACCGGGGAAGCGCCCTGGGTCGGCATCGAGAACTACGTGACCGTCATCACGAGCAGCCTGTTCTGGCCGTCGCTGATCAACACCGCGCTGTTCACGATCGGATCGATCCTCGGCCAGTTCGTGATCGGCCTGGCGCTCGCCGCATTCTTCAAGCGTCGGTTCCGGCTGAACAACTTCCTCCGCTCGATGCTGCTGCTGCCCTGGTTGCTCCCGCTGATCGTGGCGAGCGCCACCTGGCGGTCCATCCTCGACCAGGACAGCGGCATCCTGAACCGGTTCCTGGGCACCCTCGGGATCGAAGCGGTGCCGTGGCTGACCAGCCCGGCCGTCGCACTGACCGCGGTCATCATCGTCAACATCTGGGTCGGCATCCCGTTCAACGTCACCATCCTGTACGGCGGCCTGCAGGACATTCCCGAGGAGCTCTACGAAGCCGGCGCGCTCGACGGCGCCACTGGCTGGAAGGCGTTCTGGCACATCACCTGGCCGAACCTGCGCCCGGTCGTCAGCGTGGTGCTGCTCCTCGGCGTGGTCTACACACTCAAGGTGCTGGACATCATCCTCGGCCTGACGAACGGCGGGCCTGCCAACGCGACCCAGACGCTCGCGATCCGGTCGTACCAGGAATCATTCGTGAACTTCGAGTTCGGAGTCGGTGCTGCTTTCAGCAACATCCTCATCCTCATCTCCCTGCTGTTCGCCATCATCTACCTCCGCGCCAACCGGCGCCAGGTCGACGAGTAAGGGGCCCGACATGACCATCGCACCCGTCGTTCTCTCCGCTGGCGCCACCCGGCGTCGACGCACGGAAAACACACGCTCCGCCGGATACACCGCTCTCGGCATCGTCTTCCTCGGTCTGATGCTGTTTCCGGTGTACTGGATGATCAACGCGTCGTTGCAGCCATCGGGCAACACGCTCACCGCGGATCTCTTCCCGCTCACCCCGAGCTTCGCCGGATACGAGAAGGCCATCGCGGATCAGGGGCCTAACCTCGTGACGAGCCTGCTGATCTCGCTCGGGACCGTCGTGCTCAGCCTCGGGATCGCCGCTCCAGCTGCCTATGCGCTCGCGCAGTTCCGGTTCCGCTGGATCAACGTTGCACTGCTGGCGATCATCGTCTCTCAGATGATCCCCGGCATCGTGATCGCCAACGCCCTGTATGCCGCCTACAACGACATCGGGTTGCTCAACTCGATCCCCGGGCTGATTCTCGCGGATGCCTCCCACGCCATCCCCTTCGCGATCCTCATCCTGCGGGCGTTCATGATCGGCATCCCCCCGTCGATCGTCGAGGCCGCGCGGGTGGACGGGGCGGGTCTGGTGCGGGCGTTCGTGTCGATCGTCGTTCCGATCAGCCGCAACTCGATCATCACCGCCGGGCTGTTCGCGTTTCTCTTCTCCTGGAGCGACTTCCTCTTCGCGCTCACCCTCACCACCACGGAGGAGGTGCGACCGGTGACACTGGGCATCTACCAGTACCTCGGAACGCAGGTCGCGAACTGGAGCGCCGTCATGGCCACAGCTGTGTTGTCATCGATCCCGGCGATCGTGCTGCTCATCCTGGCCCAGAAGTACATCGCCGCCGGTGCCACCGGTGGCGCCGTGAAGTAGGCCTGTCTTCTCGCCGCGCCGCGGCATCCGCTCGTCAAAAACGCTCATCGTTAGGAACACCATGTCGAACACCACCGCACACACCACCGGCCCACTGCGGGTCGTCGTCTGGGGCGAAAACCGTCACGAGCAGGAACAGCCGGAGGTCGCTGCCCTGTACCCGGACGGGATGCACACCACCATCCGCGAGGGGATCGAGGAGAACCTCGGGTCACGAGCCTCGGTCACGACGGTCACGCTCGACGACCCCGAGCACGGTCTCACCGACGACGTGCTCACGAACACCGACGTGCTCGTCTGGTGGGGGCACGCCGCGCACGCCGAGGTGTCGGACGAGGTCGTCGACCGGGTACACCGCCACGTGCTCGCCGGGATGGGCCTGGTCGTGCTGCACTCGGCGCACTGGTCCAAGATCTTCGGCAAGCTCATGGGCACCACCTGCACTCTGCGGTGGCGTTCGGAGCAGGACCGCGAGATCGTGTGGACCGTCGACCCGACCCACCCGATCGCGCAGGGCGTGCCGCATCCGTTCATCATTCCGCAGCAGGAGATGTACGGGGAGTTCTTCGACGTGCCTGCGCCCGACGAGCTGATCTTCCTCTCCACCTTCTCCGGCGGTGAGGTGTTCCGCAGCGGAATGACCTACAAGCGCGGGTTCGGCAAGATCTTCTTCTTCAGCCCCGGCGACCAGGACTACCCGGTCTACCACCAGGCCGAAGTTCGCCGCGTCATCGCGAACGGCGTCGAGTGGGCGCACACGCTGCGGCCCGAGCGGACCGATCCGGTGCTGCTCCGCTACGAAACCGAGGACTTCTACGTCGGTCACGACTACCAGGGAGCGATGGAAAATTGAGCGTCGTGTTCCCGGTGATTGCCGGCACCGAACCCATCCGCGTCGTGCAGGTCGGGGCTGGGGGGATGGGCCGCAATTGGATTCAGCTGCTCACCGAGTCACCCGATGTCACGCTCGTCGGCCTCGTCGATCTCAATGTGGCCGCTGCTGAGGCCGCGCTCGCCGACGCGGGGCTGACCGGTGTCGTCGTCGGGACGAGCGTTGCCGCTGTTGCCGCGGCATCCGGTGCGCAGGCGGTCGTCAACGTGACGATCCCCGCCGCTCACCATCCGGTCAACGTGGAGGCGATGTTCGCCGGGCTTCCCGTGCTGTGTGAAAAGCCCGTCGCGCCGACCGTGGCCCAGGGGCTGTCGCTCGCGGCGGCCGCCGAGGTGAGCGGACAGCTACTGATGATCAGCCAGTCGCGCCGGTACTACCGCACGCTTGCCGCGTTCAAAGAGCAGGTCGCATCCCTCGGCGAGGTTGGCGTTGTCACCACCGAGTTCTTCAAGGCGCCGCACTTCGGCGGCTTCCGTGAGGAGATGGACCACGTGCTCCTCGTCGACATGGCCATCCACCCGTTCGACGCGGTGCGCTACCTCCTCGACCGGGACCCGGTTTCGGTGTACTGCGAGGAGTTCAATCCGGGCTGGAGCTGGTACTCAGGCGACGCGGCAGCGACCGCGGTCTTCGAGTTCGCCGGCGGCGCGCGCTACGTCTACACGGGCAGCTGGTGCGCCGACGGGCTCGAGACCTCATGGAACGGCACCTGGCGTGTCAACGCATCCGGCGGCTCGTCGAGCTGGGACGGCGACGGGGAACCCGTCACCGAACGCGTCGACCCGGCGGGGATCGAGTCCGTTGCTTCCAGGTCCGCGGCATCCGCGGCGTCCGCGGAGGAGATCGGTGGCGCGCTCGCCGAATTCGTCGAAGCGCTGCGGACCGGAACGGTGCCGTCGGGCGAGGTGCACTCGAACGTGTACAGCCTCGCCATGGTGGAGGCCGCCGTGCTGTCGTCGTCGACCGGCGCGAAGGTGCAGATCGCTGACGTGCTCGATGCGGCCTATGTCGAGGCGCTCGCTCAGGAACGCCGCTCGGACGTGAGGGCTGCACTCGAGGCGTGGGGTTCTCCGCTCGGAACGTCCGCGCGATAGGAGCAGTGCTGTTTCGAACGTCGGAGATTCTCGTCGTGTGGTGCTGGTTCGGCTGAAATCGGCGGGGATTCGCGTGAATCTCCGACGTTGCGAACCCCGTCGCCGTCTAGGTTTAGGGATGTGAGGAAACGGCCCGGTATTCTGCTGCCCCTGGTAGTGGGAATTGTCGCGCTCCTGGGCTTCGGCGGGCTCTGGGCGGTGCTCGATCCCGGCGTAGCGTCACCGACCTCGACGATCATCTGGATGGTCTCCGAAGTCGTGCTTGCGCTGGCGCTTGCGGTGCCGGCCGTGAGTCTCTTCTTCGTCATCCGGGCCCTGCATATCCGCCGGGTGCAGGCGCGCGAGGCGGTCGGGCCGGATGCCATCGGGCTCGCGAAGGGACGCGACCTGCTGTGGTCGCTGTCGCATGGGTTGCTGCCGCAGACCGCGCCGCCCGGGAACGCCCCAACGGATGCCACGGAACTCGTGTTCATCTCCGAGCCGATGACCGTATCCCTGCATTCGATCCCCGCGCCAGGCATGTGGCGGCTCGCCCGTGCGGCCCGTGAGCATGGCGACACCGGAACGGCGCGTCGCACCGGGTGGGGCCAGGCGGCGCTGGCCGATGTCACCGCCACAGACCGCCGCATCCTGATCGGGCTCTCCGGCGGGCTCGTCGACCTGTCCTACTCGGAGATCACCGAGGTGCATTTCGGCAGGGGGCAGCTGGTGTTGCGAATCCGCGACCGCGCACCCGTGCTGCTCACCGGAGATGCCGCGGAATCGCTCGCGGTTCTCGCGGTGTGGGGGAGCGTGGGCGAATCAGCCCTGCGCCGCCACCCCGCGCTGGCCGAGCTGCGCACCTGAGGCCCAATCGCGAGGCGGGTGATGCCCGACCGGAGAATGTGGGCCCGTCGCCCGTTCAACAGGACGGACCGCGCTTTCCTGAGGTCGCCGTTCCTGTCGGGCGTGCACCACGTGCCGCTCGAGGCTGCATGGTTGGATGGAACCATGCATTCCACGCCAGACCAGGCCGCCTACATCGACGACTTCGCCCGCTTCATCGCCGCAAGCCCGTCGTCGTACCACGCCGCAGCCGAGGTCGCCCGGCGCCTCGACGGTGCGGGCTTCAGCCAGCTCGACGAGGCGACAGAGTGGGCGGGCGACGGTCGGCACTACGTGGTGCGCGATGGTGCGATCATCGCGTGGAGCCAGCCGGAGGCATCCGGCCCGACGACCCCGTTCCGCATCCTCGGCGCGCACACGGACTCGCCGGGCTTCAAACTCAAGCCCAAACCCACGATCGGATCGCACGGCTGGCTCCAGGCCGGGGTCGAAATCTACGGCGGACCGCTGCTGAACTCCTGGCTCGACCGCGAGCTCGAACTCGCCGGCCGACTCGTCACGCGCGACGGGCGCGAGTACCTGGTGCGGACGGGACCGTTCATGCGGATCCCGCAGCTCGCGATCCACCTCGACCGTGATGCCAACAAAGGCCTCACCCTCGACAGGCAGCGCCACACCGCGCCCGTCTTCGGTGTCGGCGACGCCAGCCAGGCCGACCTGATCGGTCACCTCGCTTCGCTCGCCGGCATCGACGGCTGGGATGTCGCCGGCTACGACATCCTGACCGCAGACACCCAGCCGCCCGCACGGTTCGGTATCGACAACGACCTGTTCGCGTCCGGCCGTATGGACAACTTGTCCGCCGTGTACGCCGGTCTGGTTGCTCTCCTCGATGCCCCGGATGCCCGCCACATCAGCGTGCTGGCCGCCTTCGACCATGAGGAGCTGGGTTCCGAATCGCGATCGGGCGCGTCCGGACCGTTGCTCGACGACATCCTCACGCGGATCGGCGCCGGGCTTGGGGCATCCGTGTCGCAGAAGTTGCAGGCGTACGCCGGATCCTGGTGCCTCTCCGCCGACGCCGGCCACTCGGTCCACCCGAACTACCCCGAGAAGCACGACCCGGCGAACCAGCCGGTCATGGGCTCAGGCCCTCTGCTGAAGATCAATGGAAACCAGCGCTACGCGACGGATGCCGTCGGTGCCGCTCTCTGGGAACGCGCCTGCGCGTCTGCGGACGTGCTCGTACCAGGAGTTCGTGTCGAACAACACAGTCCCGTGCGGCTCAACGATCGGGCCGCTCACCGCGACGAGGCTCGGCATCCGGGTGGTGGATGTCGGCGTGCCGCTGCTTTCGATGCATTCGGCGCGCGAACTGGCGCACGTGGACGACCTTGTGGGGCTCTCGGCTGCGATCGGCGCGTTCTTCGCCGGGGTGTGACTCCGACACCGGTGTTCCACGACGACATCGCGAGGTCTGTCACGGCACGGTCGGTGACGGCGACGAGGGTGGCATTGGTAGATTTCTGCCATGGATATCCCGCTTGACGCCCTGCACCAGACCACCGACCGGCAGATCCCCGCAGTGACGCGATCCGTGGGCACCCGAGAGGTGGGCGGGGAGGACGCGCGCATCGTCACGCTCACCCAGACGTTTGGCACGGCACGCGCGGAGGTGTGGGCGGCGATCACCACCGGTGAACGCATCTCCCGCTGGCTCGGCCCGATCTCGGGTGATTTCCGGCTCGGCGGCCGCTACCAGATCGAGGGGAACGCGGGTGGCGAGGTCCTGAACTGCGTTGAGCCGGACGCCCTCGAGGTCACCTGGGAGTACGGCGGAGACGTGAGCTGGGTCACGGCGACCCTTTCGGGCGACGAAGGATCGACGACGCTCGAGATCGAGCACATCTCCCATGTCGGCGACGAGGACTGGAAAGAGTTCGGTCCGGGAGCGGTGGGCATCGGCTGGGACATGATGCTGCTCGGCCTGGCCCTGCACCTCGGTTCGGGCGAGCATCTCGACCCCGAGGCGTCTGCGGCGTGGAGTGCCTCGCCTGACGGCATCCGTTTCATGACGCGAAGCGGGCTCGAATGGCGGGACGCGAACGTCGCGGCGGGGGCGTCCGTGGCGGAGGCGTCGGCTGCGGCCGAGCGCTGCATCCTTGCGTACACGGGGGCGGGCGCCGGTCCGGACGCGTAACTTGCACACGCTCGATGTGCTTGGACCTCGCGCGCGGCGGGGATCCCGGGACGCGTGTCAGTTGAGCGGTCGGAGCCAGGTCAGGGTCGACCCGCCACCCTCGACGAGCGGGCCGAGTGCGGTGTTGAATGTCGCGGAGTGCTCCGAGGCGAGGTGTGCCTCGAAGGCTTCGCGGTCGGCGTACACCTCGTAGACGAAGAACACGTCGGGATCCTCGGTCTTGCGGTGCGCATCGAACACGATGTTGCCCGGCTCGGTGCGTACAGCGTCGACGAGTGCGGCGAGCAGTTCGGCTACCGCTTCGGCCTGCCCCGACAGCGCGGTGAACTCGGCGTACAGGGTCGGGCGATCGATGATGAGGGTCACAACCCCGAGGATACCGGCCCCGCGGCGACGGTGACGCGGAGGCCCGCGCGCGGCGGCCACGGATCAGACGGAACGGATGCCCCCGACGCGGTGCAGGCGGCATCCGTTCTCGAAGCGCATCATCCAAGCGTCGCCACGGCTGCACCTAGCGTGCGAGTGCCACCGGCTGCCCTGTTTCGGCTGAGCGCAGTGCCGCTTCCATGATCTCGAGGGTGCGCAGACCGACGGAGCCGTCTGGCTGCGGCACGGAATGCGGCGCTTGCCCGGGGACAGGCGCGCCCGATGCGCGGACAGCATCGAGGAACTCTGCCAGTAGCAGCGCATCGAGGTCAGTGCCATAGCCCAGGAAGATGCTGCCGTCCACGCCCACCCCTGACACATGCTCGGCGAAAGGCTCGATCTCGACTGAGCCCTGCGTTCCCGTGATCTGCAGGGTCAGCCCACCCCAGGTCGGAGCAGAGGTCGGCAGGCTCCACGAACAGTCGATGGTGGCGATGAGCCCACCGGGGTAGCGAACAGTGACCAGTCCACCGGTTTCGACGTCGACGTCCTGTGTCAGCGTGCAGGATGCGGTTCGTCGCCGCGTAGACCGTCTCGGCGCGGATCCCGTCGGTGAGCGCGTCGATGAGGTCGGCGCAGTGGACGACATGGTCGACGACAGCGCCCGCCTCCGGCAAGTTCGCTGTCGGTGAACCACTCACGGTGTTCGCAGCGGGATCTTGCCATTGTTGGTCCCGTTGATGGCGAACATGTCGCCGAGACGACCGGAGTCGAGGTGCTCGCGCATCACTCCGAAGCCCGGCGCGAATCGCACGGGGTAGGCCAGCATCAGGATGACCCCGGCGTCCGCGACAGGCATCCACCATTGCGGTTGCCATCGGCTACCGTCGTGGCGAGCGGCTTCTCACACAGAATGTGGACGCCCTCGCGAGCAGCCCGCTCCACGAGGGCACGGTGACGCGAATTCTCGCTCGCGATGACCACAGCGTCCGGCCTCCAGGCGAACAACTCGTCATAGCTCTCGACGTAGCGCACGCCGAGGCGCGCAGCGAAGATCTGCCCCGCGCAGGGCGGAATCTGGTGCATGTGCGCCGTCCGGATCCGCGGCGAGGATGTCGACATCGCCTCGGTTCGCAGCGCCGAGACGTAGCTCGCTGCATGCGTGTGGGCGAACGATGCGATCGCGACCTTGAGCGGAATGCCGGTCATGCTGCAACCCCTTCTGCTGTGCCGAACTTCTTCATGTCGATGACCTTCCCGGTCGAGATCGATTCGTAAGCCGCCTGTGCGAGGTAGACGGCGGCTGCGCCGTCTTCTGCGCTCACGCGCGGCTCAGGCCCTCCCGCGAATGCCGCGGCGAACTCCCTGAGCTCGGTGAGGTAGGGGCTCTCCCTCAACGCCGAGGTCGGGATGACGAGGCCATCGCCTGTCTCCGCCGTGCAGTGACGTCGTGAGACCGGTGTTGTCGGTCGAGTCGTATCGCAGGACACCGGCGTCTCCCGCGATGCTGAAGCCGGTTGTGAACGGGGTGCCGAGCGCTCCCCAGGTCGCTCGGATGTGGGAGATTGCGCCACCGGTGTGCGTGAGCGTGACATGTGCTGAGACGAACGGCGGCACGACGTTGTCCACGGTCGGCGGGCTCTGTACGGCGTAGACGGTTTCGACCTCACCGCAGGTCCAGCGCGCCTGGTCGAGGTCGTGGATCATCAGGTCCATGATGATTCCGCCAGATGCGCGCCTCATCCTGGAACCAGGTCCCGACAGCAGGGCTTGAGCCGCCGCGGAAGAATCGCGCGACGGCGACCTTTCCGATTCGACCGGATGTGATTGCCCGGTGTGCCGCGACGTAAGGGGCGGTGAAGCGGACGACGTGTGCCGGATACACCTGCACACCGGCTTCTCCTGGCGGTCTCGTACACCTCGAGGGAATCGGTTGCCGTCAGGGTGAGTGGCTTTTCGCAGACGATGTCTTTACCGGCGGCGATCGCGGCGAGGGCGAGCGCGCGATGCGTCCTGGTGGGCGTGACGATGTCAACGCAGTCCGCACGGAGCAGGGCTTCAGCGAGAGTATCCACGACCTCCATCCCGTACTGCTCCGCCAGCTCCGATGCCCCGGCGCTCGGAGTACACGAGCACCCTCGCACCGAGCTCCTTCCAGGCAGACGCGTGCACTCGGGAGATCGCGCCTGCGCCGATGAGGGCGACGACGAGCGGCTGGGCGGGTGTCTCCGCCGCACCGTTCTCTGGAGTCGTGGACGTGTGCATTGTGCTCTCTCTCATTTCAGACCGGCGTGGGCGATTCCTTCAACGACGCGGCGCTGAAGGACGATGAAGGTGATCAGGATCGGTGCCATCGCCATGAGGGACGCAGCCATGAGTACGCCGGTATCGACGCTGCCCTGGTAGCCCTGCAAGGTCGCCAGTCCAACCGACAGCGGCATGGTGTCGGGGGTGCTGGCAACGACAAGGGGCCAGAGCAGGTCGTTCCACGATGCCAGCACGGTGATGATCGCCAGCGACACGAGCCCGGGCTTGGCGAGGGGAAGCATGACGCGCCAAAAGATTTGCCAGCTGTTGCACCCGTCCAGGCGCGCAGCCTGTTCAAGTTCTCGGGGCATGCCTTTGAAGAACTGCATCATCAGAAACGTTCCAAAGGCGCTGAACAGCCCGGGGGCGGCAATTCCGAGCACGGTGTTGAGCAGCCCGGCACTTTGGATGATCTGGTACTGGGGGATCAGGTAGACCTGGGGCGGCACCATCAGGATCGAAAGAAGGAGCGCGAGGAGCAGCACCCTTGAAACGAAACTGCATGCGCGCGAAGGCGTATCCGGCCATCGAGCACAGGACGACCTGCGCCGACCGTGCGGAGGGTCGTCACAGCAATGGACACCCAAAACTGGCTGAGGAAGGGCAGGCGTGTGAACACCTCGGCGAAGTTCCCCCACTCGAGGCTGGTGGGGATGAGGATCGGTGGGATCGACGTGATATCCGCTTGGGTCGACAGTGACATCTTGATCTGCCAGAGGAAGGGGAAGATCATGACGAGCGAGGCCACGATGAGGACGGTGTGTGCACCCCAGGGTTGCCTGTGGCGCGTTGTGCCGCGTGGCGTGTGAGCGCCCCGGACCGGTGCAGCCTGGCTGGTCGGTGCTGTTTCAGAGGTGTCAATCGACATAGTGGACCCATCTGCGCTGAAGGCGGAACTGCACAAGAGTGAAGAGACCGATGATGACGAGAATGAGCATTCCGACCGCGGACGGCGTAGCCCTTCTCGTTGTAGCTGAAGGCTGCGTCATAGAACAGGAAGACGAGCGACTGCGTCTTCGGCATCACCGGATTCCCCGGACCGAGGAGCGCGTAGAGCATGTCGAAGAGCTGGAACCCGGCGATGAACGTCATGACGGACAGGAAGAAGATCGACGGCGTCAGCAGCGGAATGGTGATCGAACGGAACTGCCGCCAGGTGTTGGCACCGTCGATCGCCGTCGCCTCGTAGAGCTCGGGGGAATTCCTTTCAGGCCGGCCGAGAGGATGATCATGTTGAAGCCGATGGACATCCACAGACCCATGATGGCCACGGCCAGGAGTGAGAACCACTCGGTCGGAAATCCAGGCCGGTCCGTTGATTCCAACCACTCCGAGTGCGGTGTTGATGACTCCGTAGTCGTTGTTGTAGATGATCCGCCAGACCATGGAGATCGCCGTCGGCATCGCGACGTATGGCAGGAAGAAGCAGGTGCGGTAGAGCATCGCGAACCGGAGTCCGGGGCGGTTGAGCAGCGCCGCGAAGACGACGGCGATGGGAATCCCGAAGAGCAGGATGCCGGTGTAGACGAGGGTGTTGACGATTGCGCGATACACGTCACCGTCGGCGAGCAAGCCTGAGGTAGTTGTCCAGGCCGGTCCAGGTCGAACCCCCGAACACGCCCCACTCGGTGAAGCTGTAGTACAAGGACTGCGCCAGCGGCCAGAGGTAGAACAGCACGACGCCGGCAAACAACGGTGCGACGAAGAGCACCGGCCACCACCCGTCACGCGAGAGGGATTGATATTTCATTCGTTTTTCTCCTAGACGAGGACGTCATTCGACCCACCTCCGTGAGCGGCGGTGTGGGTGCTGCCGACCGTGTCGGCACCACCCACACGCGGACGATCGCTGTGGCTTACTTCTCTTTTTCGAGAGCTGCGTTCATCTTTTCGGCCAGGTCCTTCAGGACCTCCGCGACGGGGCGCTCGCCGGAGAACGCCTGCGGGAGAGAGGTCGATCTCGAGCTTGTTCCACGCGCTGGTGTTCTTCGATACGGGATACGCGGTGGAGTACTCCGCCGCGGCATCCTCAAATACCTGCAGGTTGTAGCCGGGGGCCGAGTCGACGAAATCCTGCTGCGTGCCGGTGAAGGCCGGGTTGGCCGCTCCACTGGCTGCCTGGATCAGGGCCGCCTCTTCAGATCCGAGGTAGCTCAGGAATGCCTGAGCCGCTTCGGGGTTCTTCGCTTTCGCATTCATGACATTGCCCACGCCGTGGATGACGGTTTTCCGCTCACCGCTGGGTGCGAGGGGGAGCTCCGCGACGGTGACATCGTCCTTGACGGCGGAATCGAGAAGACCGGAAATGCGCCAGTTGCCGCCCCACATCATTGCGGCCTTGCCGTTCTGGAACCGGACGAACCCGTCGGTGTCAGCGTTCTCCGCCGGGGTGATACTCGACCCGTCTGCGGCCATGTCTGCCCAGAACTGCAGCGCCTCGACAGCTTCAGGGCTGTCGTAGCCCGAGGCAGACCCCTCGATGATCGATCCGCCGTTGCTCATGATGGATGGGTAGACGACCTCCTGGTTGCGGCTGCTGTCTCCAGAACCGACGATGCCTTCAGCGCCAAGGGTGTCCGACACGGTCTTGGCTGCGGCGTGGTAGTCGTCCCAGGTCCAGTCAGAGGTCGGAGCTTCGACGCCCGCCCGTTCGAGGATGGCCTTGTTGTACAGCAGAGCAATGGTGTCGAAGTCCTTCGGCACGCCGTACTGGACGCCGTCGAGGCTGTAGAGGTCGTTCATCGCGTCGGGATAGTTCGCTGGGTCGAGCAGATCCGCTTCGATAAACGGATCAAGGGGCGCGAGGAGGTCATTGCTCGCGAACAACTGCAGGTTCGGGCCGTTCATCCAGAACACGTCGGGAAGGGTGCCGGACGACCCCTGGGTCTGGAGCTTCGTGAAGTACTGCTCGAAGGCCGTGAGCTCGATCGATACCTTGACGTTGGGGTAGGTGCTGTTGAAATCGGCGATGAGTTCCTCCATCGCCGGTTGCTGGTTGACGTCCCAGATCGCGTAGGTGATGTCACCCTTGAGTTCCGTCGGGTCATCCGGGAGCGCGATTTCGCCGGTGGCGTCGCCTCCTGAACCGGCCGAACATCCAGACAGCAATAGCGCCGTGGCTGCGACCGCCACGACCGCTCGAGATAACCGCATGAGAGACTCCTTCTTCATTGATGGGTACTGCTACGTCTTCATCTGGTGCGATGAAGCTTTTCCTGGTGGTTGTCGAAATAAGAACGCACGTCGCTGGAGACGGGATCGATGCGGCGAGGTGTCGAACCGCTGCGCAGCGACTCCGCTGCGAGAATTCCGGTCGTCACGGCAGCGTGCGCAGCAATCGGTGAGGTTTCGGTCGGGCCGCCCAGTCTGACGAAGGTGAGAAATTCGGCCACGCTGAGTGCGTCGGCGTCGCCGTGCCCACCCTCGTCGCCGTCAATCGGATATTCGATGTCACCCGATGCCTGGTAGTCGTGCCGCTTATTCCACACTCTGATGACTCCGCCGGCCGAGTCGCCGAAGTTCTCCGCGCGGCCCTTCGTGCCGATGATGGTGTAATTGCGCCAGTAGTCGGGGGTGAAGTGGCACTGCTCGTATGAGGCGAGCACGCCGTTCTCGAGCCTCATATGCACCATGGAGATGTCTTCCACGTCGACGACCGGATTGAGATCGGTCTGCTCGGCCGGGGGCCAGTTGTCATAGCTGAACCAGTCGGCGAGCAGGCGATCCGAATTGTCGCGCCGTGCCTCCACGCCGCCGTAGATCATGAGATCGCCAATAGCCGTCACCTGTTCGGTGTACGCACCCGCCAGCCAGTGAATGACGTCGATATCGTGAGCACCCTTCTGCAGCAGAAGCGAGTTCACGCGGGAGCGCTCGGCGTGCCAATCCTTGAAATAGAAGTCACCGCCGTTCCCGACGAAGTGGCGGCACCAGATGGCCTTGACGTCGCCGATTTCGCCTCGCGCGATGATGTCGCGCAGCATCCGCACGACCTTCATGTGGCGCATGTTGTGCCCGATGTACAGTCGACTACCCGACTCCATTGCAGCGTTGAGGATGCGGTCGGCGTCGGGGATCGTCGTCGCGAGCGGCTTTTCCAGGTAGACGGCGATTCCCTGCCGGAGGAGGAAGTCTGCGACGTCGGCGTGCGCGTCATCCGGGACGGTGACGATGGCCGCGTCGAGGTTGTGGGCGGGAAGGTCGCGATAGGACTCGAGGACGATCACATCGTCACCGAAAAGCTCGCGAGCGCGACCGGCTGCTGCGGGCCTCGGGTCTGCAACCGCGACAATTCTTGCGTCGCTCGCGCTCACGTGCCGGCCGATCGAGGCACGGGCCCCGACGCCGACGATTCCTACGCGAAGACTGGTCATTCGGCATCCTCTCGGTTCCCGGGGTAGGCGAGGTCGGGCACGGGAACGTCCTCGATGCCGAAAAGCACCTGAGAGGACTTCTGGAAGGCGAGGGCCAGCGCGCCGAACAGCGTGCCGTCTGATCCGAGGGTCGACGCGGCGACGGCCGGCTTTCCGTCGAGCATGACGAGGCGGTGTATTTCGGTGCGGAGCATGTCGACGAACAGGTCGCTGGAGCGCGAGAGGCCGCCTCCGATGATGATGAGGTCAGGATCCAAGGCAAGTCCGACCGTGGTGATGTGCGGCGCGATCTCGACGACGAAGCGTTCGACTTCCGCGATCGCGTCCGGGTCGTCCTTTTTCGCGTTTGCGAACACCTGCTCCGCTGTCGGCGCGGATGACCACATGAGCTGTCCCTGCACTGCGCTGTGGGTCCATCGCATTCCGCGCTGGCTACTGATCTCGCCTGAACTGCGATGAAATCCCTGGTGGATGTTGCCGCCGATCATGAGCGACATGGAGATTCGGTTACCGATGTGGAAATAGATGGTGTTGCCGACGAACTGGGCGGCGCCCAGGTGGTGCTCGGCAAATCCGGCGAGCTTGATGTCGTTCTCCAGGAAGACGTGAGCATCGAAAGCCTCGCTGATCCGCTGGGCCACCCCGACCCCGTTCCACTCAGGAACAACAAAGCTCTGCAGGACATCGCCGTCGTCTCCGATGATCCCGGATACGCCAACGCAGGCCGCTTTGAGCATGGAGGGGGAGAGCTCTGACGATCGGAGGGCGTTCTCGACGGCTGCGATGACGGCGTCCACTCGCTCGTCTGCGCTGAGCGAAGCCGAGATCTGGCGATCGAATCGGCCGACCAGGGTTCCGCGGAGGTTGGCCAGGATCACACGGATGTTGTTCGGCCCGGCGTCGATTCCCGCAACGATCGAGGTGTCCGCGTCGAAGCGGTACCGGCGCGCGGGACGCCCGCCACTTGCCTGGCCCGCGTCCGCTGCAGATTCGGCGAGGAGGCCCCGGGCTTCGAGGCCGGCGACGACCGCATCGACCGTTGGTCGGGAAAGCCCCGTGCGGGCAGCGATGTCGGAGATGCTGAGCGTTTCCGGGGTACTTCGGATCACGTGCACGCAGCTCAACGCATTGACGTGTCGAATGTCGGCTGGACTGAGCGTGCTCATGTCTTGCCCCCCTGTCTCGTCGGTCATCGTTGATCCGAGAGTTACAATAGCAGGTTATGAAACCACCTATGCAAACTAAGGTGCGCGGACGGTGTGAGGTCGGGCGGCATGCAACACATCCCCGAGCGAAACCAGAGTCTGTCGTCGGATTCTCCGGCGCTCAAATGCAGGGTTCGCGGCGGACATCCCAGTGGGCGTGGATCGCTCGAGGGCCCGGCGGCGCGACAACGACGACGACTCGTTCAGCAGCGCTGGCTCCCGTGCCTGGCCGCGCGCGGCGGTCTCAGATCAGACGGGCAGAAGTGCGCCCTCGACGACCGCGACGATCTCCGGAGCATCCGGTGCGGTGGTCGGACGGAACCGGTGCACCTCGTCGTCCGGGGTGATCACGAACTTTTCAAAGTTCCACTTGATCTTGCCGGCCTTGCCGCTGGCATCCGGTGTCTTTGTCAGTTCTGTGTAGAGCGGGTGGGCGCCCTTGCCGTTCACCTTGGTCTTCTCGAACAGTGGGAAGGTGACGCCGTGGTTGATCCGGCAGGTTTCGGCGATGTCTTCGCCCTGGCCCGGCTCCTGGAAGAACTGGTTGCTCGGGAACCCGAGCACGATGAAGCCGCGATCGCGGTACTTCTGGTACATGGCCTCGAGCACGTCATACTGCGGCGTGAGGCCGCACTTGGAGGCGACATTGACGACGAGCACGACCTTGTCGCTGTGTTCGGCCAGGGTGGTGGTCGAACCGGAAATCGTGGTCAGGGGGATGTCGCGGATGCTCATAGTCAGACCCTAGTGACGGATGCTGGGTGCCGGCTTCGGGCCCTCCCGCCGACCCGTGCGGAGTTGGCGAGTCGCAGCTCCCCGGCCGGCCGCGTTTTTCGTCAGGTCTAGGGTGAAGGCGGGCCCTGCTTCGATCGCTCACGGAGGAGACACGATGCGCACACTGGTGATTTACGAATCCCTCTGGGGAAACACCGAGAAGGTCGCGCGAGCAATCGCCTCCGCGATCAGCAGCAGCGGGGCCGCCGTCGATGTGATTGAGGCCGACACCGCACCCACGTCAGTCGACGGTTACGACCTGCTCGTCGTCGGAGGCCCGACACACGCGTTCTCGATGACGCGCCCGTCGACCCGCGCCGAAGCGGTGAGAACGCACGACGCCCCGCATGAGCCGGCCCGCGGCATCCGCGAGTGGCTGAACGATCTCGAGCGACCCGCGCGGATGATTCCCGCAGCCGCCTTCGACACCCGCGTCGACAAGCCGCGGCTGCCCGGTTCGGCGGCGAAGGCGGCGAGGCACGACCTCCGGTCGCTCGGCTTCGACACGGCGCTCAAGGCGAAGACCTTTCGAGTGCACGGCTACGAGGGGCCGCTCGTCGACGGCGAACTCGATCGCGCTGCGGCGTGGGCAGGGAAGATCGTGGCCTCGGTCGACGGCTGAAACGACGCAGGAGTCGGGCGGGTGCTAAACGCTCCCGCCGCAAACCTAGGATGAGACGTATGCCTGCTTCCGTCATCCTCGTGCACGGCCTGCGCACGTCCGCCACTCTTTGGCGGCACCAGGTGGAGCACCTGGACCGGCTCGGCATCCCCACCGACGCGATCGACCTGCCCGGACACGGTCAGCGCCTGGGTGAACGCTTTACCCTGGAGCTCGCCCTGCGCAGCATCGATGACGCGGTGACGAGGGCCGAGGCATCCGGAACCAAGCCGTATCTGGTCGGATTCTCGCTCGGTGGGTACCTCGCGATCGAGTGGGTGGCCCGCAATCCCGGCCGCGTCGCCGGGCTGCTCGCTGCGGCCTGCGCCACGGTCCCGAATCCTGTCGTCATGCACGGATGGCGCGGCATCGCGAAGGTAATTCACACTTTCCCCGACCGCGGGCGGGCGCTCAACGACTTCGCCGTGCGGACGCTGGTCCCTGAACCGGGCGCGACGGATGTGATCGCCGGCGGCGTCGCCCTCGAGGTGATGGATGACGTGCTGCGGTCGCTGCTGGCGTTGCGTCCGCTCGATCGGCTGCCCGAGATCGACGTGCCCGTGCTCTTTGTCAACGGACGGTTCGACCACGTGCGCGCCCACGCGGGTCGCTACCTTGCCGCGACCCGCAACGGCCGACTCGTGACGGTTCCCGGTGCCAGCCACATGGTCAGCGTGGTGCGGCCGCACGAATTCACGGATGCGCTGCTCGACGGGTACCGCGAGGCGACGTCCGGCGGCTGACCGAGCCGCTCGGCGGCCTCGCGCCCGAGCGCATCACTTCCGGCCGAGAACGCCCGGTGCGCCTGATGCTCTCGACCGGAGCGGGATGTTCTCGCGCGGGTTCGAGTGCGCGAGGGCGAGCTGGAGCGCTGGCCGGGGTCCTCTGCGACGAGCGGCGACTGTAGCAACGGAGGGCGGCGGTAGCAACGGACTAGCGCGGGTCCGGGACCGCGAGAACATCACATCCGGCGCCGAGCGCATCACTTCCGGTCGAGAACGCCCGGTGCGCCTGATGTTCTCGACCGGAGCGGATGTTCTCGCGGGGTTCGATGCGCGAGGGCGTCGCATCCCACTCGGCCGAAACCTCGAGCGCATCACTTCCGGTCGAGAACACCCGGTGCGCCGGATGCTCTCGACCGGAACGGATGTTCTCGCGCGGGCCCGAGAGTGTGAGGGCTGCTACCGTGCCGACCAGCCACCATCCATCGTGTAGCTCGCCCCGGTCACCATCGCGGCGTCGGGGGAGGCCAGCCACGCGATGAGGGACCCCACCTCGTGCGGTTCGACCAGGCGCTTGATCGCACTTTCGGTGAGCATGATCCGGCTGAGCACCTCGTCCTCGGGGATGCCGTGAACCGCGGCCTGGTCGGCGATCTGCTTCTCGACGAGCGGGGTGCGCACGTATCCGGGGCTCACGCAGTTGCTGGTGACGCCGTGCTCTCCGCCCTCGAGCGCGGTGACTTTCGACAGCCCTTCCAGGCCGTGTTTCGCAGCTACGTATGCGCTCTTGAACGGCGAAGCGCGGATGCCATGCACGGAGGAGACGTTGATGATCCGCCCGAATCCGGTCGCGTACATGCCGGGCAGTGCGGCGCGCACGAGCAGGAACGGCACCTCGAGCATGAGGCTGATGATGCGCCGGAAGTCGGCAGGGTCGAAGTCCTCGATCGGACTCACCCGCTGGATGCCTGCGTTGTTGACGAGGATGTCGACGCCGTCCAGCGCTGTCGCCAGGCGGGCATCCGTCACCGCGTCTGAATCGAGAAGGTTCACACCCCAGCTCGAGCCGTTCAGCTCGTCGGCGAGGGAGTCGGCCCCGGGCTCGTCCATGTCGGCGACGACCACATGAGCGCCTTGGGCGGCGAGGGCGCGGGAGGCGGCGGCACCGATTCCGCTCGCTCCGCCGGTGACGAGGGCTCGTTTTCCCGAGAGCGGCAGGCGAACCGGGGCGATGTCGGTGGTGGGCTGGAGAGTGTCGGTCATCAGAGGTCCTTCGGCGATCGGGGGTGGGGCGGATGCCCGCGTGCACGAACGCCGGCCGACGCGAGAGAGCGCGTCGACCGGCGACGGGAGAAAGAGCCGGCGGGGAACGTGCCCCGCCGGCTCAGGCTCAGCGTTCGACCGGCACGTTCACCGGCTCGAGGCCGTGCTTGCGAGCGTCGACCGCGTCGACCTCGAAGAGCGAGGCGCCACGGGTCTCCTTGAGCGTGATCACGGCGACAGCGGTGATCGAGCAGGCGATGATCAGGTAGATCGCGACAGGAACCCACGACTCGAACCGCTGCAGCAGCGCCGAGGCGATGATCGGCGCAAGTGAGCCGGCGACGATCGAGGTGACCTGGTAGCCGAGCGAGACACCCGAGTAGCGCATCCGCGTCGGGAACATCTCGGCCATGATGGCCGGCTGGCCCGCGTACATCAGTGCGTGGAAGCAGAGGCCGATGGTGATGGCCACGACGATGAGCACTGGGTTGAGCGTGTCGAACATCGGGAAGGCGAAGAACGCCCACGTTGCGCCGAGGATCGCGCCGGCGAGGTAGACCGGCTTGCGGCCGAAGGCATCCGACAGTCGTCCGACCTGGGGGATGACCAGGAAGTGGACGACGTGCGCAATGAGCAGCGCGAGCAAGAGCTGGCTCGTGTCGTACTGGTGCACGGTGACGAGGTACACGATCGAGAAGCTCACGATGATGTAGTACAGGATGTTCTCGGCGAACCGGAGGCCCATGGCGCTGAGGATGCCGCGCGGGTACTTGCGGATGACCTCACCGACGCCGTAGTTGACAGCCTTCTCGGCGTCGACCTTGGCGCGGGCTTCGAGGAAGATCGGGGCTTCGGAGACGTGGGTCCGGATGTAGTAACCGATCACGACGATGACAGCAGAGAGCCAGAAGGCGATGCGCCATCCCCAGCTCATGAACTGGTCTTCCGGGAGGACCCAGGAGGTGGTCAGGAGCACGAGGGTGGCGAGCAGGTTGCCGACGGGCACAGCGGCCTGGGGCCAGCTCGACCAGAATCCGCGGGACTTGTTCGGGCTGTGCTCGGCTACGAGGAGGACGGCGCCGCCCCATTCGCCACCGACGGCGAAGCCCTGGATGAAGCGGAGGATGACGAGCAGTGCTGGGGCCCAGTAGCCGATGGAGTTGAAGCCGGGGAGGCAGCCCATGAGGAAGGTGGCGACACCGACCAGGATGATGGTCAGCTGCAGCGTGTGCTTGCGGCCGAGCTTGTCACCGATCTGACCGAACACGATTCCACCGAGGGGGCGGGCAATGAAGCCGACCGCGTAGGTGAGGAACGCGGCGATGATGCCGTCGAGCTGGCTGCCGGCGTTGGGGAAGAAGAACGCGCCGAAGACGAGGCTCGCTGCCGTGGCATAGAGGAAGAACTCGTACCACTCGACGATCGTTCCAACCATCGACGCTGCGACGATCTTTTTCAGCCCGGATTTTTCGCTTGTCGTGCCTGGATCGGCCCGATCTTCGCTCTTGTTGACACTCATTGTCTGTCTCCTCTGTGTCGTCTCTGACACACTGCTGGGGGTCTGGTGCACGCCCCCGAATGGGGAGACGGCCTTACTGAGTATTCGTGCAGACTTCTACCGCGACAATAACCAGATTTCCACATGGCATGTGCATACTTGCAGAATGAGCTTCCTGACGACGACGGCGTCGCGCCCGCCGAACCCCGATGACCTGCTTGTGCTGCTCGCGGTGGCCCGCAGCGGCAGGTACATCACGGCAGCTGACTCACTCGGGGTGAACCACACCACGATCTCCCGACGCATTACTGCGCTCGAACGAGACCTGGGCGGCCGGGTCCTCTCCCGCACCGTCGGCGGGTGGGAGTTAACGGATCTTGGGGCGCTGGCGTTCGAGGCCGCCGAACGGGTCGAAGCCGCCGTGGCGGCCCTCGCGGGTCCGACGGATGACGTCCATCGCCTCTCCGGAGTCGTCCGGCTCTCCGCCACCGACGGATTCAGTGCCTACATCGCCGCACCCGCCGTTGCGGAGCTGCAGCGGGAGCATCCGAAACTCACCGTCGAGATCATCACGGTGACGAGGCCGGCACTGCAGTATCGCTCCGGCCTCGACATCGAGGTCGTCGTTGGCGACCCGCACGCGCACCGGGCAGAGGCGATCGAACTCGGTTCGTACATCCTCGGGATGTACGCGTCCCGCGCCTACCTCGACGAGAACGGCACCCCTGCCCGCGTGAGTGAGCTGGCCGAACATCCGCTGGTGTACTTCGTCGATTCGATGCTGCAGGTCGACGCGCTCGACGCTCCCCGGCGGCTGGTCCCGACGATGCGGGATGCTTTCACGTCGACGAACGTCTTTGTCCACGTTGAGGCGACGAGGGCGGGAGCAGGGATCGGGTTTCTGCCGTGCTTCATGGCCGACCGGCATCCGGATCTCGTCCGGCTGCTGCCCGCCGACTTCCAGGAGCGACTGCCGTACTGGATGGTGGTTCGACCGGACTCGCTCCGCCAGCCCGCGGTCGCGGCGGTGGCGTCGGCGCTGCGCGCACGGACGAAGCTGTTCGAACCGGAGCTGCTCGGCCGAGCGCCTCGCGACTGAACGCGACGGTTACCGCTTCCCTGAGCCCGACCCGCGGGTCGCGAACCGCTGCTGGAGCAGCACCGCTACGACGATGATGAGGCCCTTCGCGATGGCCTGCACCGAGGTGTCCAGGTTGTTCTGGGTGAAGACATTGGTCAGGGTGGCGAAGATGAGCACGCCGAGCACGGTGCCGACGATGGTGCCGCGCCCTCCGATCAGGAGCGTGCCTCCGACGACGACCGCAGCGATGGCATCCAGCTCGTAGAGCGTGCCGTGGGTCGACGTGCCAGCGGTCGTACGGCCGAGCATCATGATGGCGGCGATCCCGGCGGTGAAGCCGGCGAGCACGTAGACCATCAGCAGGTGACGCTTCACCTTGATGCCGGCCAGGCGGGATGCTTCGGCGTTGCCGCCGATCGCGACGGTGCGGCGCCCGAAGGTGGTGCGGTTGAGCAGGATCCAGCCCCCGACGGCCACGACCGCGAAGATCCAGATCAGCACGGGCACGCCGAGCAGGTCCGCCCGGGTGAATTCGAGGAAACCGGTGTTGGTCACGATCTGCGTGCGGCGACCGGAGATGAGCTCGGCGAGCCCGCGAGCGCCGACGAGCATCGCCAGGGTCGCCATGAAGGCGACCACGTTGCCGTACGCGATGACGATGCCGTTGACCAGCCCGGCGAGGGCACCGACCGCGAGCGCGATCACCACCATGAGCAGCCAGGAGGACTGGGTCGCCGCCAGTTGTACCGCGGTGAGGCTTGCCATCACCGTGGCCAGGCCCATCACCGAGCCGACGGAGAGATCGATTCCGCCCGCTGTGATGACGAACGTCATACCGATCGAGATGACCCCGATGATCGAGGCGAAGCGGATGATGGTGAGGAAGTTGTCGACGTTGGCGAATCGATCGCCCGAGGTGGCCGTCCCGATGATGACCAGGACGACGAGCGCAATGACCAGGCCGAGGTTGCGGCCGACCGACCCGCTGAGGACGCGTTTGATCGTGCTGGGGCGTTCGGGCTGCTGCGCACTCGACGGCGCTGCCTCCGTGAGGAGGGTGGACTTCTGCACGCTCACGCGGCACTTCCTTTCATGACGAGGTCAAGCACGCCGGATTCATCGATGTCGCCCGCATGGGTTTCGGCCAGCACTTCTCCGTCGCCGATGACGAGCACCCGATCGGAGAGCCCGAGAACTTCTTCGATCTCACTCGAGACGACGACGATGGCGGTGCCTTCCGCAGCAAGTCGGCGGATGAGGGCGTAGATTTCTGCGCGAGCACCCACGTCGACTCCGCGCGTGGGTTCGTCGAGAAGGAGCACTCGGGTGCCGTGCACGAGCCACCGCGCGAGGAGTATCTTCTGCTGGTTGCCGCCGGAAAGGGTCCGTGCGGGGCGCTCCGGATCGGCCGGGCGCAGTTCGAGTGCGGCGATCTGCTCGCGGGCAGCCTCCCTCTCGGCTCCCTCGTTCAGCACGCCTCCGCGGGAGAACCGCCCGAACGTGGACAGTGTGACGTTTCTGAAGATCGGTTCATCGAGAATCAGACCCTGGCTTTTACGCTCTTCGGGGGAGAACCCCATCCCCGAGTCGACCGCCGCGCTGACCGAACCCGGTCGCAGCTTCCTTCCCTGGACCGACACCGTTCCCGAGGTCGCCTTCCTCGCCCCGTAGATCGTCTCGAGGATTTCCGACCGGCCGGAGCCGACGAGGCCGGCGAGACCGACGATCTCCCCCGCGCGCACGGTGAAGTCGACGTCCGTGAAATGGCCGCGGAGATTGAGGTGATTCACCTCGAGAAGGACGGGGGCGTTCGTCGGCACGGGCTGGGAGTCCGGGAAGACGTTGGCGACGTCGCGTCCGGTCATCAGTTTGATCAGATCGGGGGTCGGGGTCTCGGACACCGCGAGGCCACTCGCCGTGCTTCGCCCGTCCTTGATCACTGAGATGCGGTCGCCGATCTGCCTGATCTCCTCGAGCCGGTGAGAGATGTAGACCACGGCGATGCCCTGGCCGGTCAGTTCACGGATGACGCGGAACAGGTTGGCGACCTCACCGGAGTCCAGGACGGCACTGGGTTCGTCCATGATGATGAGCTTGGTGTTGCGGGACAGGGCGCGCGCCATGCTCACGATCTGTTTGGTGGCGGATGACAGCTGGCCGACCTCGGTCGACGGGGGGATCTCGCCGTGGCCGAGCCGGGTGAGGAGCTCCGTCGCTCGTCGATTGGCGTGGGCGACCTTCAACATGCCGCCCGCGGAATGTTCGTGGCCGAGGAAGATGTTCTCGGCGATAGTGAGTCCGTCGACGACGTCCAATTCCTGGTACATCGTCGCGATACCGAGGTCGAGTGCTGCGACCGGGTGGGGGATCGTGACCGTCGTGCCCTGCCAGACGATCTCACCTGTGTCGGGCTGGTGGACCCCGGCGAGGGTCTTGATCAATGTCGACTTTCCTGCGCCGTTCTGGCCGAGGACGCAATGGACCTCACCCGCGCGAACGTCGAGGTTCACTCCCTTGAGGGCCTGGACGCCGGCGAAGGCCTTGGTGATTTCCCGTACCTGGAGCAGGGGCGACGCCTGGTCTTCATCGATCATGCTTGCCACTGTACACACATATGACGATGGACAAGAATAAGTCGCCGATTCCGACATCACTTCTGCTATCGTGACACTCGTCAGCGTCGATACGGCAGAGCGGTTCGACAGCACACTGAACGGTCGCGCTCCTCCTCGTTGGCACCTTGCGATCAATCCACCTGGAGGAAACACATGCCTGCACCACACGCTCGGCGACGGATGCTCGTCGCCGCCGGCGCCACGCTCGCCGCCGCCCTCGTCCTCACCGGCTGCACCCCCGGAAGCACCACCAACGACACCGAGCCCACCGGAGCATCCGCCGAGGAGAACGAAGCCGAGGGCGACACCGTCACCATCGGCTTCTCGGGCCCCGCCGCCGACCACGGCTGGCTCGGCGCCATCAACTCCGCGGCGATCGCTGAGGCAGAGAAGTACCCGGACGTCGATCTCAAGGTCGCCGAGGGAACGAACGACGCCAACCTGCAGATCAGCCAGGTCGAGACCTTCATCAACGACGGCGTCGACGCAATCGTGCTCCTGCCGACCGACGGGGCCGCACTGACCGCGGTCGCCATCAAGGCGATGGAAGCCGGGATTCCGGTCATCAACGTGGACCGCGAGTTCTCGAGCACCTTCGCCTCGCGCGTCACGATCCTCGGGGACAACTACGGCATGGGAGTCTCGGCCGGAACCTACATCTGCGAAGAGCTCGGAGGCAATGCCGACGCCGTCGTCGCAGAGATCGCCGGAATCGACTCGCTTCCGCTGACCCAGGACCGCAGCGAAGGCTTCGCCGATGCCCTCGAGGACTGCGGACTCGAGGTCTCGAACCGCGTCGCCGCTGACTTCACCGTTCAGGGTGGCGAGGCCGCAGCCTCGCAGCTCCTCTCCGCAGCACCGAAGATCGACGCGCTGTGGAACCACGACGACGACCAGGGTGTCGGCGTGCTCGCGGCCATCGATGCCGCCGGTCGCGACGAATTCATCATGGTCGGTGGTGCAGGATCCAAGAACGCCATGGAGCTGATCAAGAGCGGCGACAGCGTGCTGCAGGCGACGGTCATCTACCCGTCGACCCAGGCTGCTGACGGCATCCGGCTCGCCCGCCTGATCGCACAGGAGAAGGCGCTGAGCGACCTGGTCGAGATCGAGGTTCCGAGCCGCATCGTTCTGAACGCTCCGGTCGTGACCAGCGAGAACGTCGACAAGTACCTGCCGACCGCATTCGCGTCATAATCGAATCGGGCGGGGGCGTCTTCCGGGCGCTCCCGCCTTTCATCGTCCCGAACCCGCGGCCACCGGTATCCGGCCGCCAGAAAGAGGAAACGTGACCCCCGCACCACTTCGCATCGCCATGATCGGCTACGGCTTCATGGGCGCTGCGCACTCGCAGGGCTGGAGGGTCGCTCCGCGATTCTTCGACCTGCCGGCGACGCCCGAAATGACCCTGCTCGTCGGCCGAAACCCCGAGGGTGTTGCCGCGGCCGCCGAGAAACTTGGCTGGGCAGAGACGGCGACCGACTGGCGTGAGGCTATCGCTCGCGACGACATCGATGTGATCGACATCGTCACCCCGGGCGACTCCCACGTGGAGATCGCGATCGCTGCCCTCGAGGCCGGCAAACACGTGCTCTGCGAGAAGCCGCTGGCGAACTCGGTCGAGGAGGCCCGTGCGATGGCGGATGCTGCCGAGAAGGCCGCCGCCCGCGGCGTCTACGCGATGGTCGGGTTCACCTACCGGCGTGTCCCTGCTGCAACGTTCGCGCGTGACCTGGTGGCCTCAGGTGCGGTGGGAGAAGTTCGGCAGGTGCGCGCCATGTATCTGCAGGACTGGCTCGTCGACCCCGAGGTTCCGCTCGCGTGGCGCCTGCAGAAGCACCTCGCCGGTTCGGGTTCGCTCGGCGACATCGGTGCGCACGCCATCGACCTGGCGCAGTTCATCACCGGGCAGCGGCTCACGAGCGTGAGCGGCATTCTCGAGACCTTCGTCAAGCAGCGTCCCAAGCTGGAGAGTGTCTCGGGTCTGTCCGGCACGGCATCCGACGAGATGGGCGACGTCACCGTCGACGATCTCGCGCTGTTCACCGGACGATTCGACCAGGGCGCGATCGGCTCGTTCGAAGCCACGCGGATGTCGACGGGCCGTAAAAACGCGTTGCGGATCGAGGTCGCCGGGTCGAAGGGTGCGATCTCGTTCGACCTCGAGGACCTCAACTCGCTCGGGTTCTACGATGCCACCGCCCCTGCCGACCGCCAGGGCTTCACGAAGATCATGGTCACCGAGCCGGAACATCCGTACATGGAGGCGTGGTGGCCGACCGGTCACACCCTCGGCTACGAGCACGGTTTCACACACCAGGCCCGCGATTTCATCGAGGGCGTCGTCGGCAAGACCCAGCCGACCCCGTCGTTCGCGGACGGGCTGCAGGTTCAGCAGGTCCTCGATGCGGTCGAGCGCAGCGCCGAAACCGGCAGCGCGTGGACCGCAACGTCAGACTCAGCCGCTTCGTCGGCATCCGTAACGAAATAAGGAGTACTTATGCCCCGCCCCGTCACCCTGTTCACCGGCCAGTGGGCCGATCTCCCGCTCGAAGAAGTCGCCCGCCTCGCCTCCGGCTGGGGGTACGACGGTCTCGAGATCGCCTGTTGGGGCGACCACCTCGACCCCTGGCGCTGGGACGACGAGGAGTACGTCGCCGGCAAGCTCGCGCTGTTGGAAAAGTACAACCTCAAGGTCTACGCGATCTCGAACCACCTCAAGGGTCAGGCCGTGTGCGACGACCCGATCGACCAGCGGCACCGCGACATCCTGCCCGATGTCGTCTGGGGCGACGGCGACCCGGAGGGAGTGCGCCAGCGCGCCGCCGAGGAGATGAAGCACACCGCCCGCCTGGCCGCGAAGCTCGGCGTGAAGACCGTCATCGGCTTCACCGGCTCGTCGATCTGGAAGTACGTCGCCATGTTCCCGCCCGTGTCGCAGGAGGCCATCGACGCCGGCTACCAGGACTTCGCCGACCGGTGGAACCCGATCCTCGACGTGTTCGACGAGGTCGGCGTGCGGTTCGCGCACGAGGTGCACCCGTCTGAGATCGCGTACGACTACTGGACGACGGTGCGGACCCTCGAAGCCATCGGTCACCGTGAAGCTTTCGGACTCAACTGGGATCCGTCGCACTTCGTCTGGCAGGACCTCGACCCGGTCGGCTTCCTCTGGGACTTCCAGGACCGGATCTACCACGTCGACTGCAAGGACACGAAGAAGCGCATGGTCAACGGCCGCAACGGGCGGCTCGGCTCGCACCTGGCCTGGGCCGACCCGCGCCGCGGCTGGGACTTCATCTCCACCGGGCATGGGGATGTTCCGTGGGAAGACAGCTTCCGAATGCTGAACACCATCGGCTACGACGGTCCGATCTCGGTGGAGTGGGAAGACGCCGGCATGGACCGGCTGCTCGGCGCCCCTGAGGCGCTCGAGTTCGTGCGCACGTTTGCGTTCGAGGCCCCGACCGCCGCGTTCGACGCCGCGTTCAGCGCGAACAAGTAGGGCTGCTCGGCCTTCTCCGGTTCACAACTCCGCCAGAATCCTCACCCGCGCGCCGAATTCGGCCGAATCTGCCGCGCCGGGCTCAGTTCTGGCGGAGTTGTGTGCGTCCGCGCGCGAGTCCAGTGGGCGGGCGGGTGGGCGGGTGGCTAGGCATCCGTTCGTCGATCGGTCCGAAAGGGTCACTCCGGGCGCACACGGGTGAGCCCTTTGGGCCCGCTCGATGGCGGGGGCGACCCTTCGGGCCTGATCGAGGTGCTGGCTACCGCACTGGCTAGCCGTTTGGGCCCAATCGGGCGCTGGTCGGCACCCGTTCATCGACTAGTCCGAAAGGGTCACTCCGGGCGCACACGAGCAGCCCTTTGGGCCCGCTCGATGGCGGGGGCGACCCTTTGGGCCCGATCGGACGCGGCGTCGCGTGCGGGGCGTAGCGGATGCCACTCAGCGCGCGGCGGCATCCGCCAGGTCGACGACCATGGCCTCGATGCTCTCGGGGGAGAGCACATGGTGGATGGCGAGGATGCTGGCGCCGAGTACCGCAGCGTTGGCCCCGACACTGGACTGCGTGATTTGCAGGTGCTGTGTGGCGAGCGGCATCGACCGCGCGTAGACGACCTCACGAACACCGGCGATGAGGTGCTCTCCGGCCTGCGCCATCGCGCCGCCGACGACGATGACAGACGGGTTGATCAGGCTGATCGCGGCATTGAGCATCTCGCCGAGGTCACGCCCGGCCTGGCGGACCGCCTGGATCGCCTTCTGGTTGCCGGCGCGCACGAGCTCGACGACGTCCTGGCTGGTCGCAGCGGGGATGCCCTGTTCGGTCAGCCCCTGCGCGAGTGCCGGTCCTGACGCGACGGCTTCGAGGCATCCGGTATTGCCGCAGTGGCAGATGATGTCGCTGTTCCGCGACACGCGAACGTGACCGATGTCGCCGGCGACGCCCTGTGCGCCGCGCTGGAGCATCCCGCGGGAGATGATTCCAGCGCCGATGCCGGTGGCGACTTTCACGAAGATGAGGTGGTCGACCTGGGGCCAGGCGACCTCGCGCTCGCCGAGCGCCATGATGTTGACGTCATTGTCGACGAGCACCGGCACGCTGAAATGCGCCTGCAACAGCGCGGGCACGTCGACGTCGTCCCAGCCGGGCATGATCGGCGGATTGATCGGGCGGCCGCTGGAGTGTTCGACCGGGCCGGGCAGGCCGACTCCGATCGCGAGGAGGTCGCTGAGTGACCGCCCGGCTTTCGCCACCAGCGCGTCGCCTGCTTCGATCACCCAGTTCAGGACCGCGTCGGGCCCTTCGGTGACCGCGATGTTCGTAGCATCCTCGCTCAGAGGGCGGCCGACGAGATCGCTCACCGCGATGCGCACGTGGGTGGCCCCGATGTCGACGGCGAGGACCGCCTTGTTGCCGCCGGTCAGCGCGAACTGCGAAGACGGTCGGCCGCCCGTGGACGGAGCGGTCTGCGCGGGACCGATGAGGCCCAACTCGGTGAGCGCATCGATGCGCAGTCCCACCGTCGACCGGGCCAGCCCCGTGAGGGATGGCGAGCTCAGTGCGGGTGCGGGGTCGGCCGTCGCGCAGGATTTGGAAAATATCGCTGGTTGCCGACAATCCGAGGGCAGTTGGACTTATGTCGACCATCAGACAATTCAATCACATTGATCGACCGAAACAAGCCACTCATCGTCATATGTTGTTTGTCCCGCACAATTCGGACGGTGCGGCGGACGATCACCGGATACCGTGGGAACATGCCCGCCCTGATCGCCCCCGCCAGCGCACTGTCGCGCGCCGCGTGGCAGGCGCGCGAGGCGGCCCACCAGGAGCGCTCGGACACCCTCACCGCTGACTGGCGGGTGCGCGTGCAGCGCGGCGAGACGCATCCGATCGAGGACTTCCTCTTCACCTACTACCCGTTCAAACCGCGGTTGCAGCGACGCTGGCATCCGGGAGCGGGGATCGAACTGACGGATGCCGCCGGCCTCGACCGCGAGTCCTGGCGCTGGTACCGCGCCGAAGGAGACCACCTGACGGTGGACGCCGAAGGGTTTCTTTGCCGCGAAAGGCTCGATGGTCGACTTCATCGAGAAGCTGCTCAGCCGGACCGCAGCCCGGGTCAGCCAGTTCGGCTGCTTCGGGCTGCACGAGTGGGCGATGGTGTACCGGCAGGGGGAGCACCGGCACACCGTTCCGCTCCGCCTCGGCCAGGCCGGAACGGACGAGGTCGTCGAGGCGCACAACATCGGATGCTCGCACTTTGACGCCTTCCGGTTCTTCACCCCGGCAGCCGTTCCGCTCAACCGCCTGCAGCCGACCCGGGAAACGTCGCCGGCACTCGAGCAGCCCGGCTGCCTCCACGCCGGGATGGACGTCTACAAATGGGCGATCAAGCTCGGGCCGCTCGTGCCGGGGGAGGTGCTGCTCGACTCCTTCGCGCTGGCGAGGGACATCCGCTGGCTCGACATGCGGGCATCCCCCTACGACATGGCGCCGTGGGGTGCCGAGCCGATCACGATCGAGACGCCGGAGGGCAAGGCCGAGTACGTGCGGCAGCAGCGCGCGTTCGCCGAACGGTCGAATGCACTCCGCGCGCGCCTGGTCGAGGCGATCCAGGTGGCCAGATCGACTCTCGCCTGAAACCGGGACGCCGCTTCCCGTGCGAAGATCGTCGGGGCCGACTGCTGTCGACACGACGACAACCACGACGAAGTGAGTACGCATGAGAATTTCCGGAGCTGTGCTCGAGGAGATCGGGAGGTCGCGCCCCTATGCCGACTCCCGTCCGCTCGCCATTGTCGACCTCGAACTCGAGGCCCCCGGCCACGGCGAGGTGCTGGTGCGGATCGAGCGCGCCGGGCTGTGCCACTCTGACCTGTCCGTGATCGACGGGAACCGGGCGCGACCCGTCCCCATGCTCCTCGGCCACGAGGCATCCGGCATCATCGAGCAACTCGGCGACGGTGTCGACGGCCTCGCGCTCGGCGATCGCGTCGTCATGACGTTTCTGCCGCGCTGCGGCGAGTGCGACGGATGCCGGTCCAACGGCATCCTGCCCTGCACCCCCGGGTCGGCATCGAATAACGCCGGGACGCTGCTCTCGGGTGAGAGGCGCCTCCACCGCAACGGTGCAGAAGTGCACCACCACCTCGGCGTCTCCGCCTTTGCCACTCATGCGGTCGTCGATGCCCGGTCGATCGTGCGGGTGGATGCGGATATCCCCGCCGACGTGGCCGCGCTGCTGGGCTGCGCCGTGCTCACCGGCGGCGGTGCCGTGATCAACCTCGCCAAGCCCGGTCGGGGTGACACGCTCATCGTCGTCGGCCTCGGCGGCGTCGGGATGGCTGCCCTGCTCACCGGACTCGCGCTCGGAGCGACGGTGATCGGCGTCGACGCCAACCCGGACAAGCTCGAGCAGGCGCTCGAACTCGGCGCGTCTGCGGCCTACAGCCCGGCGGATGCCACGGAGCAGGGTGTGAAATCCGCCACCGTGATCGAAGCGGCCGGCAATGTGCGCGCTTTCGAGACCGCTGTGGCGCTGACGGCGGCGGGTGGCACCACGATCACCGTCGGACTCCCGGCGCCGACCGCGTTCGCGCAGGTGTCCCCGCTCGGGCTCGTGGCCGAAGCGAGGACGATCGTCGGCAGTTACCTCGGCTCCGCTGTCCCATCGCGGGACATCCCGATCTTCGCCGACCTCTGGCGGGAGGGCCGGCTTCCCGTGGAGAAGCTGGTGTCCGCCGAGATCGAGCTGGATGAGGTGAATGCGGCGATGGATGCGCTCGCCGATGGGCGGGCGCTGCGGCAGATCATCGTCTTCTGACGCGCGGGCCTCGGGCGCCGACCCTACCCGCGGCATCCGCATCGGGTCTACACTTCAGCCACATTAGTCACACGGCGAAGGGTCGGATCATGGTTCCCGAAATCAACTACTGGGCGGTCATTCTCGCCACGCTGTCGAGCATGGTCGTCGGAACGATTTGGTACACACCGAAGGTATTCGGCACCTACTGGATGAAGGCGGCGAACGTCACGCCATCCGGCAACTCGAAGGATGCCATCCGGCCGATCGTCGTCACGGTGATCGTCAGCTTCGTGACGGCCTGGGTGCTGGCTGGCGCCTCGTTCATCTCGTGGGATTTCTACGGCGGGAGTTTTTTCGTCAACGCTCTGGTGACCGGCATCATCCTCTGGGCCGGATTCACCGCGGCGCGCTTCATCACGCATGACGCGTTCGACGGGCGGCCGACCGGCCTCACCGTGCTCAACGTGGCCCACGAGTTCGTGACGATCGTGATCATGGCGATCATCATCGGGGTCTGGCCCGCCTGAGTCGGGTTCGTGCGCACCGCGTCACGCCTGGGGTGGTCGGGACGGTCGAGTTGCGCCGAAGGGTCATTCCGGCAGCGCGGGAGTCGCCGTTTTGGCCCGTTCGATCGAGTTGCCCCAAAGGGTCATTCCTGTCGCGCGCGAGCGACCGTTTGAGCCCACTCGATTGCGGTCTGGGGCGGATGCCTCGGCGCCGGGCGCCGGAGCGCGGGTGCGGGTGCGCATAACTCCGCCTGTTCGCGCCGCGGGGCTGTGGATGCGGCGGAAGTCTGCGAGCGACCAGTGGCGCGGGGCGCGTTTGGCGGAGTTATGCGCGGGACGTGCGCGGCACCCCGGGCAGTCCGGCATCCGCTCTCCTCGATTTCTCTCGTGCGAATTCACGGATGCCGTCGACCGGGTGCGCGTAACTCCGCCAGTCTGGAGCGCGAGGGCCGCCCCCGCCCCGGAAGTCTGCGGGCGGGCGCAGAGCTGGGCGTGTTCTGGCGGAGTTGTGCGCACCGCGTCGCGCCTAGCGTGCGTGAGTAGCCCTTTGGGCCCAGTCGGTCGAGTTGCCCCGAAGGGTCACCCCGTCCGCGCGCGGGTAGCCTTTTGGGCCCAGTCGGTCGAGTTGCCCCAGGGGGTCACTCCGGGCGTGCGCGGGTAGCCCTTTGGGCCCACTCGACCTCGATCAGGCCGGGGCGGGCATCGGCCGAGGCGACCGGATGCGGGCGGCGACGGTGACGAGCGCGATCGCGGCGACCACGACAATCGCGGCAACAGCGGTCGGCACCGAAATCAGGTCTCCGGTCAGCCGGCCGACAGCGATCCAGGCGATACCCCAGCACAGCGCCGCGGCGGGCGCGAAGCGGCCCCGACCGTAGAGGGCCAGCCCGATACCGATCACGCCGGCGACCGAGACAACGACAGCTCCCCACAGGTCCGCGGATATCCCGAGCCCGGTGAATCCTGCAGCGGCGAGAACTGCCGCGATGTTGGCGACCGTCGCGATGGTGACCCAGCCGAAATACAGGCCGATCGTCCCGTCGGTCACGATCGTTTCGACGATGTTCTTCGGAGGCGACGAGAGGAGCACCCGGAACGCCCAGATGAGCACGAGCAGAAGCAGCACGATGACAGGAACGCTCGCCCAGAGAAGGTCGAACTGCACGCTGAGAATCCACGCGGCATTGAGAATCAGCGAGAGGGCGACCGGGTAACCGAGTCGACGGTGCCGCTCGTCGGACTTCTGCGACGGCAGAAGCTGCCAGATCGCGTAGGCGACGAGCCCGATATAGATGACCGACCAGATCGCGAAGGCGGGGCCATCGGGCGCGATGGGCGTGGCATCCGCAGAGAGAGCGCCACCGGATGCCTCGGCGATCGGCGTTCCGCCGGCGGCACCGGACCCGATGAACGACCCGACGATGGCGATCACCGCGCTGACGACGACGACGATCTGGCGGAGACGGTCATTCGTTTTCACAGTGATCCCCCTTGTATTGGCGGCGGGATCGCGTGACCCCGATCTCCCTCGACCCTAGCAAGGCGCGCCGGAGCGGTGGGGAAAAGGGCCGTATCCCTGGGCGAGACGACGATGACGGATGCCGGGGGGCAGCATCCGTCATCGCCGAGTGTGAGGGCGGCCTACGCCGCGCGCGTCATGTCGCTCTTCAGCGGCACCGTGGTGCGCCGGCGCCCGGGGACGACTGCTCCGTCCGGGAGTGTGCTGTCCCGGGTGATGTGCGCGCCAGCGCCGATCTTCGCGCCAGGGCCGATGCGGGAGTGACTGCCGATCTCGGCACCGACACCGATCGTGCTGCCTTCGCCGATGTGCACATTGGCGCCGATGAACACGCCGGCGGCGAGGGTGACGTCGCGATCGATCCAGCTCCCCGCGCCCACCCAGCCGTGTCCGGCAATGCGAGCACCGGGTTCGACGTACGCCGTCGGCTCAAGATAGGTCGTGGGATCGACGGTCGCGGTTGAGGCGACGAGTCCGCGACCGTTGCTGTGGCGACGGTATTTCGCGATCTCGCCCGCCTGGGACTCGATCTCTTCAAATACTTTGCTCATGATCTCCTTCGGCGCGTAACCGCAGGACGTGGCGGATTTGTGCGCTATCACCTACAACAGCGAGGAGTTCTGTGCGATTCCTCCTACACAGCGCGCACTCAGGCTCAGGGCGACTCGGGATCAGGCGGGCCCGACCAGGCTGCAGCCGCCCAGCTCAGATTGATGCGGCGTGACCCGTCGCCGCGGTGCCCCGCGCCCGCAGAACCGCGGATGCGATGACGAGGTCCTCCCACGACATCCCCGAGCTGGTGAAGACCCGGGGGCGGTCGGTGGCCACGGCAACGGCCCCGGTCGCGAGGTCTCGGAGCGGCACCAGGGATTCGGCCGTCAGCACTCCCTCGCTGATCGGGATGAGCACGTCGCCGCCCTCGCGCTCGGCCGCACCCCGGTCCTCGATCACGACCTGGGCCCGGCGCATCAGCGCCGAGTCGACCTCGCGGGCATCCGTCTCGTGGGAGCCGACCGCGATGGTGCAGGAGTCCACCGGCACGTCCTCACCGTGAAAGAGCGGGGTGCGCGCGGTCGTCGCGCAGACGATGAGCTGGGCGTCGCTCACCGAGGCGGGTGTGCCGCGGGATGCCGTGTAGCCGGCGTCCGCGAGGCGGGCGACGAAGTCGCCGGCGCGACCGTCGTGTCGAGCAACCACACTCACGCGCCCGATCGTGCGAATCGCGGCCATCGCCTGCACGTGCCCCATCGCCTGCGGACCCGATCCGAAGACGACAAGGTGTTCGACCGTCTGCGGTGCGAGGTAGCTCGCCGCAGCGGCGGACACGGCCGGAGTCCGCAACGTGGTGAGCGCGGTGCCGTCGAGCAGCGCGACCGGCGTGAGCGTCTCGGCGTCCATGACCAGGTAGATGCCCTGGATCCGCTCCAGCCCGAGGGCCTGGTTGCCCGGCGCGACGCTCGCGATCTTCACGCCGACGACGTCGCTGGCCTCCGACGGCATCAGCAGCAGCTGGCCATGGGAGAGGTCGAGGATGTTCCGGGGCGGGTCGGTGGCGGGGTCCGGCCCGTGTTCGAGATGGGCACGGATGGCGTCAACGGCGGCCGCGTAGCTGACCGTCGCGAAGATCTCCTCGGCGGGGATCCAGGGCAGCGCGGTCATCGGAGCACGAACCCGGTCGCGAGGGAATCGGCAGGATCCACGCTGAATCGATGTTCGCCGGTCTGGTAAGCCATGCCCTCCACCTCGGGTATCACGGCGGTGACGCCATCCGGCACATCGTCGGTCGTCTCCGAACGGATGCGACCGAGGAAGCGGGTCCCAACGATCGAGTCGTGGGTGAGCACCTGCCCAACGCCGAGCCGGCCGTCGGCAGCCAGCTCGGCGATTCGGGCCGCGGTACCCGAACCGCAGGGGGACCGGTCGACGCGGCCGTCAGCAAAGACCGTCATGTTGCGCTGGTGCGGTCCGCTGTCGCTGTCACCGAGGTCCTCGAACAGGATGGTTCCGTAGACACCACTGAGTCGATCGTCCAGCGGATGCTGCGCCAGCGGTGAGTCGTTGAGCGCCCATTTGATCTCCCGACCGAGTTCGAGCAGCTCCTGGTAGTGCTCGAGGGTGAGGGAGAGTCCGAACTGGCGTACGTCGACGGACGCATACAGGGCGCCACCGAAGGTGAGGTTCGCCGTCACGGCCCCGCGCGCGGTGTCGACGGAGAGGTCGCTGGCGACCCGGTAGGAGGCGACGTTCTCGAAGACCACGGATGTCACGACGCCGGCTTCGGTGCGCACGTGCGCGACCACGCGTCCTGACGGGACGTCGATGGTGACCGGGGTGACGGCATCCGGTTCCGCTGCCACACGCCCGCTGGTCACGGCCCACACGCCCAGGGCGATCGTGCCGTGCCCACAGGCTGTCGAGTAGCCATCGTTGTGCCAGAACAGGACGCCGAAGTCAGCGCCGTCGTCGTCGGGCGGGACGATGAAGCCGCCATACATGTCCGCGTGTCCGCGCGGCTCCCGACAGAGCAACTGACGAATCGCGTCCACCTCAGCCGAGTTCCGGGCGTGAATCCGGCGCTCGGCGACGGTCTCTCCCGCGAGCTCGGGGAGCCCGTCCACCACGATGCGGAAGGGTTCACCGGCGGTGTGGAAGTCGATCGTTTCTACGGCGTCTGTGATATGGCACATAGCATGATGCTAGCGAGGCACTATCCTGATCGCGATCATGACCCTGGGGCGCCGCGTGCGCTCCCCGGCACTGGAGAGCTATGACCATCCCCGCAATTGCGAAGATCCAGTCCGATCCGAAAGTCTACGCGGACGGATCGGCGAGTCGCTGTCGGCCGCAATCATCTCGGGTGAGCTCGCGCCGGGGTCCCTGGTGTCGGTTCCCGACGCTGGCCGCCCAGTTCGATGTGTCCGCGACGCCGGTGCGGGAGGCGATGCTGGACCTCGCCCAGCGTGGATTCGTCGAACCCGTGCGCAACAAGGGGTTCCGGGTGACGACGGTGAGCCTCGACGAACTCCGAGAGATCATCGAGATTCGACAGTTGCTCGAGGCGCCGGCCATGCGCACGCTCGCCGGGCAGTTGTCGACGGAGGACCTGGCACCGTTGCGTGACCTGGCGGCGGATATCGCCCACAACGCGGACAACGGCAAGCTGACGGCGTTCATCGAGACGGACCGGGAGTTCCACCTCGGGCTCCTCGAGCTCCACGGCAATGCCCGGCTCGTCGGGATGGTGCGCGAGTTGCGCTCACAGACGCGCATGGTCAACCTGTCGAAGATGACCGACAGTCCTGAACTCGCCCAGGCCGCGCGTGAGCATCACGAGATGCTCGACCTGATCGAATCCGGCGAGGGAGAGCGGTTGGAGGAACTGACGGTGCGCCATCTGGCGCATGTCGTCGCCTGGTGGGGCGAACCGCAGAACTGAGCTCAGATCGCTATCTGATTCTCTTGACCTGTAGGTTCAGTGACATGTCATATTGTACTGGCACCACAGAGCAGCGGCGAGCAGACGCTCGCCAGCACCACCCGGCTGTCACATCAAAGGAGATGCAGGCAATGAATTTCAGAGGACACAGATTCGCCCTGGTCGGAATCGCGGCAGCGGTTCTCCTGACCACATCAGGATGTAGCGGAGGCCTGCTGGCGGGCAACGATGACTCGGACGGCTCCGGAGACGGCCCGATCAAGGTCGCGATGGTCATCCCGATCTCGGGCAGCAGCGCACCGACCGGTGAATACATGCAGAACGGCGCCCAGCTCGCGATCGACGAGATCAACGAGAACGGCGGCGTCCTCGACGGCCGCGAGCTCGAGCTGCTCGTCGGAGATGAGGCGTGTGACGCCCAGCAGGCCGTCGCCAGCGCAAACAAGGCCGTCTCGGCCGGTGCGGTCATCTCCGTCGGCGGATACTGCTCGGGAGCCACCCTCCCGCAGCTGCCGATCTTCGAGAAGGCCAACATCCCGATGATCATTCCTGCGGCGAACTCGCAGGACCTCGTCAACCAGAAGCTCAAGAACGTCTTCCTCATCAACGGAACCGGCAAGCAGCAGTCGACGGCAGCCCTCGACTTCATCACGAAGTCGGGCTTCAAGACCGTCGCGCTGGTCGACGACAACACCAGCTACTCGAAGGACATCAACGTCGAAACGGCGAAGCAGATCGAGGAAGCACGGGTCGACCACGGTCGCCCTGAGCACGTCGGTCACCGCCGGTGAGAGCGACTACTCGGCCGTCGTCCGCGACATCATGAGCGCGAACCCTGAACTGGTCTACTGGACCGGGTACTACCAGGAGGGCGGGCTCATCATCAACCAGCTCAAGAAGGCGGGCTTCGCCGGAAAGATCATGGTTGCTGACGGCAGTGTCGACGCCTCTCTCTCCGAGATCGCCGGCGACGGCGCTGAAGGCGTCTTCGCCACGATGACCCAGACCCCGGACACGATCGAGGGCGCTGGCGACTGGATCGCGAGCTACACCGACAAGTTCGGTGAAGCACCCGGCCCGTACTCGACGCAGTCCTACGACGCTGTGCGTCTCGCGGCCGAGGCCATCGACGAGGCCGGATCGACCGACGGTGACAAGATCGTCGAGGCGCTGGAAGGCATCGACGGCTTCACGATGTTCTCAGGACCGTTGAAGTTCACCGAGGAGCACACGCTCTCCACCGGCGGATTCGTCATCCTCGTGATCGAGGACGGAAAGTTTGTTCTCGAAGACCCCCTGTCCTGATTGATCGGATGCCGCGTCGCCACCAGCGACGCGGCATCCTTTTCTTCTCTCTGAAACGAGTATCGCAATGATGCAACTCATCTGGGATGGACTCTTCGTGGGTTCTTTCTACGCCCTGATCGCGCTGGGATACAGCATGGTCTACGGCATTATCAAACTCCTCAACTTCGCCCACGGTGACCTCTACATGCTCGGTGCCTTCATCGGTTTCGCCGTGCTGTCGTCGCTCGGAGGCATCCCGGCGTCGCTCTCGATCGGTGCGCTCCTGGTCGTTCTGCTGCTGAGCATGCTGCTCACCGGAACCGCCGGTGTGCTGATCGAACGGTTCGCGTATCGCCCCCTCCGCGGTGCTCCACGCCTCGCGGTGCTGATCACAGCCGTCGGTGTCTCGTTCTCGCTCGAGTACGGCATCAGCGCCATCGCCGGCCCGAACCCCCGCGCATTCCCGATCCGGCTCGAGGGTGAGGTCTTCGACCTCATCGGTGCCCGCGTCTCCCTGCCCCAGATCATCCTGATGATCATCGCGGGCCTGCTGATGATCGGACTCAACGGGTACATCCAGAACACATCGACCGGCCGGGCCATGCGCTCGATCGCCCTCGACCGGGATGCTTCGCTCCTGATGGGGATCAACGTCAACTCGGTGATCACCCGAACCTTCTTCATCGGCTCAGCCCTCGCTGGCGCTGCCGGGGTGATGGCCGGCGCGTACTACGGAAAGATCGACTTCCTGATGGGATTCATCATCGGGCTCAAGGCGTTCACCGCCGCCGTCATCGGCGGTATCGGAAACATCCGCGGCGCCATGCTCGGCGGTCTCGTCCTCGGATTCGTCGAGGCCTTCGGTGCCCAGTGGTTCGGTGGCCAGTGGCGCGACGTGTTCGCGTTCGCGGTGCTCATCCTGTTCCTGACGCTCAGACCCACCGGCATACTGGGCGAGCGAGTGACGGAGCGAGTCTGATGACCGAAAACGTCGACACCACGCTGGCCCCGAAGCGGCCCCGGACGTCGTCCAACGTCCTGACCAAACTGTTCGAGAGCAAACTTCTCGGATGGATCGCCCTCGCGATCGCCAGTTCTCGCGCCCTTCGTCAATGCGACACCGTACGCGCTCAACGTGATGACTACCGCGGCGATCTTCGTGCTCCTCGCCTCAGGGCTGAACATCGTCGTCGGCTACTGCGGACTGCTCGACCTGGGCTACATCGCCTTCATGGCGGTTGGGGCATACACGGCGGGAATCGTCTCGAAAGCCTTCGAACTCCCGCTGCTGTTCACCATTCCGGCCGTGCTGGTCATGACGGTGCTCGCCGGTCTCGTCATCGGCGCACCGACGCTCCGACTGCGCAGCGACTACCTGGCCATCGTCACGCTCGGCTTCGGTGAGATCACCAGGATCACGGCGAACAACCTCAGCATCACCGGCGGACCGTCGGGCATCTTCGGTATCCCGGGACTGTTGAAGATCGGTGACATCGACCTGCAGCAGCCGGCGATCTTCTACTACATCACCATCTTTGTCGTCGCGGCCTTCGTGCTCGGCGCCGCCCGTCTCGGCAAGTCCCGGCTCGGACGCGCGTGGCGGTTCGTCCGCGAGGATGAGGATGCAGCCGAAGCGATGGGAATCCACACCTACAAGGTGAAGCTGCTCGCGTACATCTTCGGAGCGATCTGGGGCGGATTCGGCGGGGTGCTGTTCGCGGCCCACCTCTCGGCGGTCTCACCGCAGAGCTTCATCTTCCTGCAGTCCGCCCTCGTGCTGATGGCCGTCGTGCTCGGAGGCATGGGCAACATGCGGGGTGTCGTCATCGGCGCCCTCGTCATCAGCCTCCTGCCTGAGCTGCTGCGCGACCTCGCGGAGTACCGCTACCTGGCCTTCGGCATCCTGCTCGTCATCGTGATGGTGTTCCGTCCGCAGGGCTTCTGGCCCGCTCGCGGATACGAACCTGAACGGGCGGCACAAGCCCGACAAGGAGACTGAATTGACCGGGGGCACACGATGAGCGCCGTCCTCGAGGTCAAGGACCTCCAGATCGCCTTCGGCGGTGTGAAAGCGGTCGACGGGTTGTCCTTCGACGTGCACGCCAAGCAGATCGTCGCGGTGATCGGGCCGAACGGTGCAGGAAAGACCAGTGCGTTCAACTGCATCACCGGCTTCTACAAGCCGACCTCCGGCGCCGTGCTGTTGAACGGCAAGGCGATCACCGGCAAGCGACCGGCGGACATCGCCGCAGCCGGGGTCTCGCGCACGTTCCAGAACCTGCGCCTGTTCCCCGACCTCACCGTGCTCGACAACGTGCGGGCGGGGATGCACCTCTACGGCGGGCAGAACTGGGCGGATGCGATCTTCCACACGCCCCGGTTCAAACGGAGTGAAGCCCTCTACACCGAGGAAGCCCACCACTGGCTGGACTTCGTCGGCTACGCGGGCTCGCGGGGTGTTCCGATTCGCAACCTGTCCTACGGCCAGCAGAAGCAAGTCGAGATCGCCCGCGCCCTGGCGCGGAAATCCGAGTTGCTCCTGCTTGACGAACCGGCAGCCGGACTCAATTACTCGGAGAAGCAGATCCTGCTCGAGCTGTGCAACCGGATCCGCGACCTCGGAACCGCCATCGTGCTGATCGAGCACGACATGGGCCTGGTGATGGAAGTATCGGAGCGCATCGTGGTGATGAACTTCGGTCGCGAGATCGCCGAGGGAACCCCCCTCGAAGTCAAGACGAACCCCGCTGTCATCGAGGCCTACCTCGGACGGGACGAGGAGGAGGAGCCACATGGCGATGCTTGAGTTCCAGGATGTCGAAGTCTTCTACGGCAAAGTGCAGGCGCTGCGCGGAATCAGTCTCAGCGTTGAGGAGGGCGAGATCGTTGCGCTCCTCGGCAACAACGGTGCCGGGAAGACGACCACGCTGTCGACGGCATCCGCGCTGGTAAAGCTGCACTCCGGCAACGTGCAGTTCAACGGCAAGGACATCAGCAAGGCCCACCCGTGGAACGTCGTCGGCGACGGTCTCATCCACGTGCCGGAGGGGCGGCGAATCTTCAGCACGCTCAGCGTGCTCGAGAACCTCCAGCTCGGCGGATACCTCGTCAAGGATCGCGCGACGGTCGCGAAGCGGATCGAACGCGTCTACGAACTGCTTCCGCTGCTCGCCGAGCGCCGCAACCAGCACGGCGGCACGCTGTCCGGTGGGGAGCAGCAGATGCTGGCGATCGGCCGTGGCCTCGTCGCCGGTCCGAAGATGCTCATGCTGGACGAACCGTCGATGGGGTTGGCCCCGCTGATCGTCGCCCAGGTGATGAAGGTGATCAGCGAGATCCGCGAGCAGGGCACGACCGTGCTGCTCGTCGAACAGAACGCGAGGGCCGCGCTCAAGGTGACGGACCGCGCCTACGTCATCGACGGCGGGGCGACCACGATCGAGGGTCGGGCATCCGACCTCATCTCGGACTCGCGGATCATCGACGCCTACCTCGGCACCTGATCGGATTCGCCGCCCCGCTCGCTCTCGTCGAGGGCGAAGCGGGGCTGGCGGGCGATCGGTCCAGCCGTGTAGTATGTAACATATTATAAGGAGTGCCGTGAACGACGACGTGATCATTGTGGGGGCCGGCATCGTCGGCGCCGCATGCGCGCGCGCCCTCGCGATGGCCGGGCTGTCCGTCCTCGTCCTCGATCGCGGTACGACCGCCGGAGGGACATCCTCGGCGTGCGAGGGCAACTTGCTGGTCTCCGACAAAGGCCCCGGCCATGAACTCGTGCTGGCCCAGTTCGCCTCCCGGCTATGGACGACCACGGCAACCGACCTCCGTGAGGAACTCGGCGAGGCCTTCCCCTCCATCGAATTCGACCGCAAGGGCGGACTCGTCGTCGCGACGACCCCCCAGGGCGCCGACGCACTTCTCGCTTTCGCCGCCACCCAGCGTGGCGCCGGGGTGGACGCCCGGGTCGTCGACAGGGTCGAAACCTTCGAGCTGGAGCCCGACCTGAACCCGGCGATCACCTCGGCCGTGTTCTACCCGGAGGACGCCCAGGTGCAGCCGACGATCGCGACGGAAGCGCTGATGGCATCCGCCCGAATGCACGGCGCCCGACTGCTCGAGAACACCGCCGTCACCGGTGCCCTGCTCGATGGCGACGGAAGCCTGGTCGGCGTGACCACGGCGACTGGTGCACACCGGGCCCGCCACGTGCTGATCGCGGCAGGCCCCTGGTCAGGCGACGTCGCCGGACAGATGGGTCTGAACCTGCCGGTGCGTCCCCGGCGCGGTGAACTGCTCGTCACCAGCCGGATGCGTCACCGCATCTTCCACAAGGTCTACGACGCTGACTACGTGGGGGCGGTCGAGTCGAACGATTCGGCACTGCAGACCTCGAGCGTTGTCGAGTCCACCGCCGGGGGAACGGTCCTCATCGGCTCCTCCCGGCAACAGGTCGAGTTCGACTCCAGCCTGCGGGTCGACGTGTTGAGCCAGGTGGCGGCCAAAGCCCTTCGGCTCTTCCCGTTCCTCTCCACCGCAGCGGTGATGCGCAGCTACGGCGGGTTCCGTCCGTTCATGCCCGACCACCTGCCCGCCATCGGCGAGGACCCCAGGATGCCGGGCCTCTGGCACGCGTCCGGCCACGAGGGCGCCGGGATCGGGCTCAGCCTCGCCACCGCCGAGCTGCTCCGCGACCTCATTCTCGGTCGCACTCCCGCGGTCGACCCGCTGCCGTACTCGCCCGCTCGTGCGTCGCTCGCGCCTCACCTCGAACAGGCGGCCTGACATGGCCTCACGCATCCTGCCCGCCAGTGACGACCCGATCCGTCCCGCCGCGACCACACCTGTCTCCATCACGGTCGACGGTTCGCCCGTCGCCGGCATCGCCGGACAGAGTATCGCCGGGGTGATCCTCGCGAGTGGGTCGCTCGCATTCCGGCGCACCTCGGTGACCGGACGCCCGCGCGGTGTCTTCTGCGGCATCGGCATCTGTTACGACTGCCTCGTCGAGGTCAACGGTGACCGGGATGTGCGGGCCTGTCAGCGACGGGCCGTCGACGGCGACGTCGTCTGCGTGCAGCACGACCGGCTCCCGGGGGCTGACGCATGACGCACGTTCTCATCATCGGTGCGGGCCCCGCCGGTCTTGCCGCAGCGCGCGCGGCCCGTCGCCGCGGGGCGGCGGTCACCCTGCTCGACTCGTCCGAACTCCTGGGCGGGCAGTTCTGGCGGCACCTGCCCGACGACCGTCCGGCCGAGAACGAGCGGATGCTCCACCATGGCTGGGACACCTACCGCACGCTTCGCGATGAGCTCGCCGCGGACGACGGCTGCGAGATTGTTCGCCAGGCCCATGTCTTCGCTCTCGAGACGGTCGAGACCGGCCCCGGCGCCGTGCACCTCGTCGTCGGGGTGAGCGACGGTTCCGCCCGCGAACGTCGTGAACTACACCCGGACGCCATCGTCCTGGCCACGGGCGCGCACGACCGCACCCTGCCGTTCCCCGGCTGGGACCTGCCCGGTGTCTTCACCGGTGGCGCGGCGCAGGCGCTCGCCAAGGGTGAACGGCTCGCCGTCGGGCGGAACGTCGTCGTCGCCGGCGCCGGACCGTTTCTCCTGCCGGTCGCCGCCTCCCTCGCCGCGACCGGGTCCCGCGTTGTCGGCGTCTTCGAGTCCTCCCGCCTCCCGGCGCTCGCCCGCGGCTGGCTGCCCCGCCCGTGGCAGCTGCTCCCCGCGGCGAAGAAGGGCCTCGAGCTCGCCGGCTACGTCGGCGGCCAGGTCCGGAACCGGATCCCGTACGTCACCGGCACCTCCGTCATCGCCGCCTCAGGAACCGACGCCGTCGAATCCGTCACCGTCGCCTCCCTCGACGCGAACTGGTCACCGGTGGCCGGAACCGAGCGCGAGATCGAGGTCGACGCCGTGTGCGTCAGCCACGGATTCACGCCGAGGATCGAGCTCGCCATCGCGGCCGGGTGCGAAATCACGGCCCAGCGATTCGTCGCCGTCGACGACCGGCAGTCCACCACTGTCGCGGGCGTCTACGCCGCCGGTGAGATCACGGGCATCGGCGGCGTCGACCTCGCGCTCGCCGAGGGCGCCATCGCCGGCCATGCTGCCGCCGGAGGTGATCCGTCCGATCTCCCCCGGGAGGTCCGCAAGCGCCGGATCTTCGAGAACTTCGCCCGTCGGATCGAGGCCGCCCACGGCATCCGTGACGGATGGCCCGACATGGTGACCGACGACACTCTCGTCTGTCGCTGCGAGGAGGTCAGCTTCGGCGCGCTCTGCCGCACAGCGGAGAGCACCGGATCCACGTCGCTTCGCGCCCTCAAGCTCAGCACCCGGGCGGGTCTCGGCATCTGCCAGGGCCGGGTCTGCGGGCGGTCGCTCGAACAGCTGATCGCGCGCCGGCTGCCGGGCAATGCGCTCGGCGACGTTGTCTCCACCGACCGCCGTCCACTCGCCGTGCCGATCCGCCTGGGCGAACTCGCCGCGACGGCCACACATTCTTCCCCCCACTCACCATCCACTCCAGATCCTTCGAAAGGAACCCCATGACCACCCAGAAATTCGACCTCGGCGGCGTCATCGTCGCGACCACCCTCGCCTTCAAGGAAGACGCGTCAGCGCCTGCGGGCCTCGCCGTCGACTACGACCGATTCGCCGAGCACTGCGACTGGCTGATCTCGAACGGATGCCGCGGCGTCGGCCCCAACGGATCGCTCGGCGAGTACTCGTCCCTCACCGATGAGGAGCGTCGCCGCGTGATCCAGGTCGCCGTTGAGACGGTCGGCGACCGGGGACTCGTCGTCGCCGGTGTGCACGGCGTCGGCTGGCACCAGGCAAAGCAGTGGGCCGAGTACGCCAAGGAAGATGGCGCCGACGGCGTTCTGCTCCTGCCGCCGACCATCTACCGCGCGAACGACGACGAGGTTGTCGAGCACTACACGCGCGTCGCCGAGGTCGGCCTGCCGATCATGGCTTACAACAACCCCTTCGACACCAAGGTGGACCTGACCCCCGCCCTCCTCGCGCGTCTGGCCGAGATCCCCGAGGTCGTCGCGATCAAGGAGTTCTCGACCGACATCCGTCGTGTGCTCGAGATCAAGGAAGTGTGCGACCTCGACGTCATCGCGGGTGCGGACGACCTGCTGTTCGAGTCCCTCGTCGCCGGAGCGACCGGCTGGTTCGCCGGCTACCCGAACGCATTCCCGCGCGAGGCCGTCGAAATCTACGACCTCGTCACGGCAGGCAAGATCCCCGAGGCCCTCGAGCTCTACACCCAGCTCGTCACCGTGTTCCGCTGGGACTCGAAGACCGAGTTCGTCCAGGCCATCAAGCTCTCCATCGATGTCGCCGGAAACAGCTACGGTGGACCGACGCGCCCGCCGCGCGGACCGCTGAGCGCGGAGAACGCCGAAGCCGTTCGCGCGCAGACCATGAAGGCGCTTGACTACATCAAGAGCCGCTCCACGGTCAACGCGTAACAACGAGGCGAAGCCGGGAAGGAGCACTGGATGCGTTCCACACGCATGTTTACCGCCGTTGACTCGCACACCGAGGGCATGCCCACTCGGGTGGTCACCGGGGGAGTGGGCGTCATTCCCGGCGCCACCATGAACGAGAAGCGGCTGCATTTCATGGAGCACATGGATGACATCCGCAAGCTCCTCATGAACGAGCCGCGCGGTCATGCTGCGATGAGCGGTGCGATCCTGCAGCCGTCGACCCGGCCCGACGCCGACTGGGGTGTCGTCTACATCGAGGTGTCCGGATGCCTGCCGATGTGCGGGCACGGCACCATCGGTGTGGCGACCGTGCTGGTCGAAACCGGCATGGTCGAGGTCACCGAACCGGTCACGACCATCCGGCTGGACACCCCGGCCGGACTGGTCGTGGCCCGGGTCGACGTGACCGACGGTCACGCGGACTCGGTCACGATCGAGAACGTGCCGTCCTACAGTGTGCGGCTCGATGACTCCGTCGAGGTGCCCGGCTACGGCGAGGTGCGGTACAGCCTCGCGTTCGGCGGCAACTTCTACGCGATGGTCGACCTGGATGACGTCGACCTGCCGTTCGACCGGTCGCACCAGCAGGAGATCCTCACCGCCGGGCTGGCGATCATGGATGCCATCAACGCGACAAATCCGCCGCAGCATCCGGAGATCGAGGGCGTCGACCACTGCCACCACGTCGAGTTCATCGCCCCGGGCTCGACAGCGGCCCACTCGCGTCACGCCATGGCGATCTACCCGGGCTGGTTCGACCGCTCGCCGTGCGGCACCGGAACATCCGCGCGGATGGCCGAGCTGTGGGCTCGCGGCGAACTGCCGCTCGACACCGACTTCATCAACGACTCATTCATCGGATCGCGATTCGTCGGTCGGCTCATCGCCGAGACGACGGTCGATGGCGTGCCCGCCGTGATCCCCACCGTGACCGGGCGGGCGTGGGTGACCGGCATCGGCCAATACCTGCTCGACCCGTCCGACCCCTTCCCAACCGGATTCCAATTGTGAGGCTTTCATGTCACTGACCACCGAAGAACTCGACACCATCGCCCAGCGCGCCGCGGATGCCGCTCCCGCGTGGGCGGGGCTCGAGCCTCGCAAACGTGCCCGGTCGCTCGTCGCCATCGCTGATGCGCTCGACGCGGCGCAGGCCGACCTGATCGCGGTTGCGAAGGACGAGACCGGCCTGGCCGACGCGCGACTGGCCGGCGAGCTCAAGCGCACCGCTGTGCAGCTGCGGTTGTTCAGCGATGTGATCGTCGACGGCGGCTACCTCGACGTGCGGATCGACGATGCCGACGACGCGTTCGCGCTCGGCGTCCGTCCCGACCTCCGTCGCGTACCGCGTGCCGGTCGGCCCCGTGCTCAACTTCGCGGCCAGCAACTTCCCGTTCGCGTTCTCCGTGCTCGGCGGCGACACCGCCTCAGCGCTCGCCGCAGGAAACCCGGTGATCGTCAAGGCACACTCCGGACACCCGAAACTGTCGGAACTCACCGCCGAGGTCGCGAACCGTGCCCTCCGGGAATCGGGCGCGCCCGATGGCATCCTGCAGTTGATCACCGGCCAGGAAGCCGGCGTCACCATGCTCAAGGACCCGCGGATCGCCGCCGCCTCCTTCACCGGTTCGATTCGGGCCGGTCGCATCCTCGCCGACATCGCCGCGGCGCGTCCGACGCCGATCCCGTTCTACGGCGAACTCGGCAGTGTGAACCCGGCGTTCGTCACCCCTGCGGCGCTCGCCGAGAACGCGGATGCCATCGCTGACGGTTTCGTGGTCAGCGTGTCCGGGTCGGCCGGGCAGCTCTGCACCAAGCCGGGCTTCCTGTTCGTTCCTGCCGGCCAGGGTTTCCCCGAGAAAGTGGCGGCTCGGGCGGGCGGCATCCCCGAGCACCGGATGCTGTACCCCGGCATCGCCTCCGGTTACGGCGAGCGGAGGGACACGATCCTCGGCACCACGGGCGTGACCGCTCTCGCCGAGGGAACCTTCCGGTCGGATGACGACGGACAGGCCTGGGTCACCCCGACCTTCGTGACCGTGTCGCTCGACGACCTCGTCGCCCAGCGGGATCGGCTTGCACGAGGAAGCGTTCGGGCCGCTCGCCATCGTCGTCGAGTACGACGAGGAGAGCGACCTCGTCCCCGCGGCGGAGCAGCTGTTCGACGGCAACCTGACCGGAACCGTGCACCTGGGGGATGGCGAGGACTCGGAGGCGGTGCGCTCGCTCGTGCAGTGGCTCACCGCGCACGTGGGGCGCGTCCTGTTCGGCGGCTGGCCCACCGGCGTTGCGGTCACCCCCGCGATGCAGCACGGCGGACCGTACCCGGCGACGACCACCGACACCGGCACCTCGGTCGGAACCGCGGCGATCTCCCGCTTCCTGCGCTCGGTCACGTACCAGAGCGCCCCGCAGGCGCTGCTGCCGGCGCCGCTGCGCGACGACAACCCGTGGGGTGTTCCGCAGTTCCGTAGCCCGGCGGGCGAGTCGACGAGCTGGGGAAAGGCCGCGGCGGTCTAGCCGTTCGAGTCGTCGATGCGTTCGAGGAGCGACTTCAGGGCATCCCGGATGTCGGTGTAGTCGTTCTGGCCGGCGCGGCTCTCGGCTGAGATCACACCGCAGCGGTGCACCTTCGTGAAGTCACCGATCGGGAATTTGTAGTGCCCCTTCGTGTCCTTTGGGTGCTCATCGTCGACACCGAGATACCAGTGCGAGTAGTCGGTCCAGCTGTTCTCGTCGAGGAAGTGGTTCTCGTCGTCTGGGCTTGGCGCGTGTTCGCTCCAGTCGTCGCGCTCGTCGTGGACGACTTCGCCTTCGGAGATGAGCTTTTTCGCCTGGCGAAACGCGGGCTTGTTGAGGGTCACGGTCATGATGTCCTTTCGGTCGCATCCAGCCAACCCGGTCGGTTTCGGCCAGGCAAGCCCTTGAGTGGCGCCGTGAGACCACAAATCGGTGACAGGGTCTTGACGACCAGCGGCATCCGTTCTACGTTAACAACCAAATGATTGATAAAGCAAATGGTTGTATACAGCGATGAGTGCGGATGCCGACGTCCGGCTCGACCGTGCGTTCCTGGCCCTCGCGGATCCGGTGCGGCGGGCGATCGTGGCGCGGCTGAGTCGTGGGCCAGCGACGGTCAACGAGCTCGCCGAACCCTTCGCGATCTCGAAGCAGGCGGTGTCGAAGCACATCCAGGTGCTCGAGCAGGCGGGGCTGGTGGGCAGGACGCGCGATGCGCAACGCCGGCCCGCGTACCTCATCCCCGAGGCACTCGAGAGCCTCACCGCCTGGATCGACACCTATCGGCTCACCACCGAACACAGCTTTCGTCGACTCGACGCCGTCCTGATCGACATGGATAAAAACGTCACCACCTCATCACAAGGAAAGGAAGAGAAATGACGAACCCCACCACAATCACCGTCCCGGACGGGCTGCCGTTCATCGAGATCGTGCGCGAATTCGATGCGCCGATCGAGGCTGTCTACCGGGCGCACACCGATCCGGACCTGGTCAAACAGTGGCTCGGCCCGCGCGGTTACGAGATGGAGATCGACCGCTGGGACTTCCGGGCCGGCGGGAGCTATCGCTACGTTCACCGCGACGGCGACGACGAGTACTGGTTCAACGGTGTCATCCACTCCGCCTCGCTGGAGGCGGGCATCGTGCAGACCTTGGAGTTCGAGGGATTTCCCGGGGCGGTCAGCCTCGAGTTCCTCACCCTCGAGGACCTCGGCGATGGTCGCACCCGTATCACCGGTCACAGCGTGTACCCCGCGGTCGAGAACCGAGACGGAATGGCGCAGTCCGGCATGGAGAAGGGCGTGTCCGACGGATACGAGCAGCTTGATGAGTTGCTCGCAAAAGAGCCGGTGCGCTGAACGACCCGGGCCCGCTGGTCAAGGCGCCGGACGGTTGAGGTTACTCGGCCTCCGGCGTTTCGGCTGTCCGCCTCCTGGCGCGCGGCGCCGGTGGCGGCGGGACTTCCTTCGCGGCGATCACCCGGTCGAACGCAATGGTCTCGAGCCCGCGTTTCGTCGCGACCGCGCAGTGGGTGTCATCCGCGCGGATGAACCAGCCGAGCGCATCCGTCGCCTGGCCGTCGTCGAGCTGGTGCCGCACCACGACGCGGGTCGCCTCGGCGGTCGCGCGGAGGAAAGCGACGGCTGCCGCGCCTAGCATGTGCGCGCGTGCGGCCGGTGGAGGAGCATTTCTCCACCCTCTCACGTGCTGCCGCCGCACTTGACGAACATCGGCGGTGCGAGGATACTCAGCCCTGTTAGGCGAGGGAGCCTTCCGCACAGAGCGGCTGGCGCTGACGATTACTGACCGGAGTCAGCAATGTCGGGAATATGGCGAGACATCGTGCCCCTCGCTCTCACACTTGGAGCGATCTCCTTCGCGGCCTTCGCCGTGCCCCTGGCGTTTGCGGGGGCCACCTTCGCTCGCGCCGCACACTCCACGACCCCGGGCGGTTGGAGTAATGACGGGCTCGTATGGTTCCTCGGTGTCGCGACGGTCATTTCTGGACTCATCTGTTTTGACATTTACCTGGAAGCCAAGGCCGCGTGTGACGAACTCCGAGCAGGCATGGCGACGGAGTCAGTGTTGCCGTCTCTCAGCGGCACGAGTTACTCCGACCAGTACCTGGCGAAATGCACTCAATCACCATTTTGACCCTATCCACCACGATGAACGAAGGACTGATGATGTCTCCTAACGATGGCAAGGAAAGCCGCGACGCTGCGGCTGGTTTCGGTCGCGCAGCGGAGGACGCTCTGGCGGCCAGCCGGCGGGGCATCGACGCGCTGAATAGCAGACCGCCGGTCGCCCCACCGGGCAAGCAGGGTAACAACGGCGACGGTGACATCAACATCACCATCAACCGCTAAAGCGCATTGCGCGGGTACCGTTTGCAACTTCGGAGAATGTCACGGAACCGGGGGTGTAGCCGACGGATAGCGCCCAACACCCGAATTTCTCCGAAGTTCGAAACCGCTGCACCACTATGCGGGCGTTTCCCGACCCCTAGCCGCGACTTTGGGGCGGGCGTACCCTGAGGCCACACGACGAAGGGAAAGTCATGCCTGACACAACAGTCACCGTCCCCGGCGCCCCCTGCTGGCTCGAACTCTCGACCTCGGACCCCACCCGTTCGCAGCAGTTCTACACCGAACTCTTCGGCTGGGACGCCGAAACAGGCGACGAAGTCCTCTACGGCGGCTACGTCAGCTTCAGCTCCACCGGGCGTCGCATCGCTGGAGCCATGAAGAAGGAAGAGAACGCCCCGTATCCAGACACGTGGTCGGTCTACCTCCTGACAACGGATGCCACCGCCACCGCGGCCGCGATCGCCGAGGCCGGCGGAACGAACATGTTCGAACCGATGAGCGTACCCGACATGGGAGTCATGGGATTCGCCGCTGATTCCATCGGAGCATCCGTGGGGTATTGGCAGTCGGGCAACCACGGCGGCTTCCAGGCCGAACGCGAGCACGGGGCGCCGGTCTGGTGCGAACTCCTCGCCTCAGACTTCGACAAGGCTGTGACGTTCTACGAGAAGGCATTCGGCTGGACGCTCAGGGACGAGGGCAACACCGACGACTTCAGGTACAAGACCTTCGAGCGCGACGGCCAGCCGTTTGCCGGCATCTACGACGCGTCAAAGACTCTGGCCGACGGCGAGCCCGCCACCTGGGCTGTGTATTTCGGTGCGGATGACGTCGACGCCACACTCGCGAAGGCCATCGAGCTCGGCGCGACGCCGAAGGACGAGCCCGCAGACACCCCGTACGGCCGCTACGCCAGCGTCACCGACCCGACCGGAGCCGTCCTGCGCCTGATGTCGTTCTGACCGCGCTGAGATCGCACTTGCGCACCCAAAACTCGAGTTTCGGCCGACTTTGGGTGCGTAACTGCGATCTCGCGGGGCCTGGATGCGCTCAGGCCCAGTCCAGGAGCTGGTCGAGCGGCCAGGTCGTCACGATCCGCTCCGGGGGGACACCGTTTGCCTCAGCGCGGGCGGCACCGAGGTCGAGGAGGCCGAGCTGCCCCGGTGCGTGCGCGTCGCTGTCGATGCTGAACAGGCATCCGGCGTCGAGTGCAACCTGGATCAGCTCGTCCGGCGGGTCCTGACGCTCCGGACGGGAGTTGATCTCGACCGCGACGTTGTTCTCGGCACAGGCAGCGAAGACTGCTGCAGCGTCGAACGTCGACTCGGGCCGCGAGCCCCTGCTGCCCTGGACGAGCCGCCCGGTGCAGTGCCCGAGCACGTTGGTCCGTGGGTTCCGGATGCCGACCAGCATCCGTTCGGTCATCTCCCGGGATTCGAGGCGCAGCTTCGAGTGCACGCTCGCGACGACGATGTCGAGCCGCCCGAGCATCTGATCTGACTGGTCGAGCCCACCGTCGAGGAGGATGTCGACCTCGATGCCGGACAGCATCCGAAAGCCGTCGAACTCAGCGTTGAGTTCGTCGAGTTCCTTCAGTTGGGCTTCGAGTCGTTCGGGGCTGAGCCCGTTCGCGACGCGGAGCGACGGCGAGTGGTCGGAGGCGACGAGGTAGTCGTGCCCGAGTCGCTGGGCCGTGCGGGCCATGGAGGCGAGGTCCGTCGTGCCGTCTGACCAGGAGGTGTGGCTGTGCAGGTCGCCTTTCAGCTGGGCGCGCAGCTTCTCGCCGGAATCGGTGATGGGCCCGCCAATGCGTTCCCGCAGGTCCGCGAGGTAGTCGGGGACGGCCCCGCCGACCGCCTGCTCGATCACGGTGTAGGTCGTCGAGCCGATGCCTTTGGTGCGTTTCAGGCGTCCGTCGGCGGTCTGCGCGGCGATCTCATCGTCGCCGAGAACCCCGATCGTGGCAAGCGCTGAGCGGAAGGCCTTCGTCTTGTACGGCGATGCAAGATCGCGCTCGAGAAGAAAGGCGATCTCGTCCAGGGCGTCGGTCGGTCTCATCGCAGCTCCGCTCGGATAGTCGGCCCCGTGGCCGTTCACGGTTCCAGCTTGGCACCGTCCAGGCTCGAGGGCGAGTGCAGGTCTATCGTGGGATGCTTGACGTTCACGATGGGAGATCTGACCCGATGAAGCTGACCGCTCGCTTTCTCAACAGTCGGAGAGTCATGCGTGCGCCGCTGCCGATCTTCCGTGCCGGGTTCGGCTGGGTCTTCGGGTCTCGATTGATGATGCTCGAGCACAAAGGTCGATTCTCCGGGCAGTGGCGCGAGGCCGTGCTCGAAGTCGTCGAACGTGAGTCGGGGACCTCGCTGCTGATCGCATCCGGACTGGGTCCGAACTCGCAGTGGTATCGGAACCTCGCCGCATTCCCGATCTGCCGGGTCAGCATCGGGTTCATCCGTCGCCGCGACGCAAGCGCCGACCTACTGTCGGAGGAGGATAGCCGCGAGGCCCTCGCGCGGTATGCGGCGAAGCATCCGGCCACCTACCGCTGGCTGCAGCGCAGCATCACCGAGGCGACCGGTGATGCGGAACCCGAGATCCCGATCGTTCGGCTGACCCTGCGTCGGCCGCGTCGCTGAGCTGAGGCGCTACTGGTACGTCACGAGGTCGGGCGCCGGCGACACCCCGCCCATCGTCTGCTCGGGGGTGAGCATCGGCAGGTCCTCGTCGTAGAAGTTCTTCCAGCCCCAGGCGAGGCCGGCCGGCGCATCCCGGTGGAGGTTCGCCCAGGTCGCCTGCTTGGCGCCCTGGCCGCCCTGCCCGTCCGCGTGGATGAGCAGCGCGACCTCGGGCCTGCTGAGGTCGAGACTCGCCCGGTCGGTGATCATCGATGGCCGGAACTGGTGCAGCACAAGCATTTTCTGCGGCAGTCCCTTCGCGTTGGTGAGGTCGGCCAGCCAGGTGGTGACACTGTTCACCTCGGCGGCGGACACCGAGCCGATCTGCTTCAGCGGCACCTGGTCGGGCCCGAGGCGCCACTCAGGGTCGAGCGCGAGTCCGACATTCGGTAGTTCGAGCAGCGACTGGTAGTGCTTCGCCTGGGTGAGGAAGTCGGTGCGCCCCGGCTGCAGGTCGATCACGACATAGAGCCCGGCCGCCGCAGCGGCATCCACCCACGGCCGCAGCCCGTCGGCGGACAGCTCGTTGGAGAAATTGCCATCGCGCCCGGGGCCACCGGCGGCCACCGTGGCGATGATCTCGAACATGGGCACGACGGTCTTGTCGGTTAGGGCAGCGTATGGGGCAGCGATGTCGCGGGCGCGCTGGATCGCGCCGGCGGCATCCTGTTCCCCGAGCACGCCGAGCAGGCTGGTGCTGGGCGTTCCGTAGAGGGCGATGAACTGGTGCTGGGGGAACAGCACCTGACCGCCGCCCGGGAGCTGGATGCCGCTGCGCGCCGACCGGATCTTCCAGTCGAGTGCGCTCTCGGCGGCGAAGGCCTGCCCGATCGCGAGGGTCTTTGTCGTCGTGGACGCGTGGAGGGCCTCGATGACGGATGCCGTGGCCTGCGGATTCGCGGACGCCGCAGGCACGAGGTGCACCGGAACACCCGCGGCACGGGCTGTGGCGATCGGGGCGAGGTGGGCTACACCGTCGACCGCGAGGGCGATCGTGTCGATGAGGGGCTCGGCCCGTTTCGGAGGGGAAACGGCGGCGGACCCGGCCGGTGTGCGGGGTGCCGCGGACTCGAGGGCGGCGATTCCGGCCGCAAAGGCGGCCTCCTCGGGTGCTGTCGGCGTGCCCGGGTCGACGCCGGTGGCCTCCCGCACGGCATCCGCGGTGGCGTCGACCCGCTGGACAGAGACGCCGGAGTTGTCGTCTTCCTCGGCGAGGGTGACAACATCGCCGATGACCAGGGCGGTCGAGACGTCGAGGCGGTGGAGCTCCGCCGACAGGGCCCGGGACCCTCCCTCGGCGCGCGCTGGCGGGCTCGCGGACGGGTCGGGTTCTGTTGGTTCTGTTGGTTCGGTCGGTTCGGTCGTCTCGGATGCGTCGGTCGAGTCGTCGGCGCCGGCCGCGCCGATCAGCAGTGGCACCCCGAGGGCGATCGCTGTTCTCGCGCCGAGTTCCTGCGTGGCAGCGTCGCCGGTCGGGGCGATGACGACGACCGGCGAGGAATCGAACACTTCCCGGCTGGTGGCAACGGATGCGTCGGAGTCGGTCGCATCCGCGATGACGGTGAGCGCGGCATCCGGGTCGGTGGTCTTCACCGCCGTGTTCACCGGCTTCTCGGCGACGGCGGACGTGCACGCCGTCAGGGTGAGCATTGCGGCCAGGGTGAGGGCGGCGGTGCGTGACGAACGGAGCGGCATGACTCCACGCTATGCCACCCGCCCGGGGGGTGCACCACTCTTTCGTGTGGCGCGTCGCCGGTGCGCGCCACTCCGCCAGCCTGAGCCTGCGACGTATCCGGGCCGTGCAGCTCCGTCGGCTCGGCCAGGTGTGCACAACTCCGCCAATTCGAGCCTGCTGCGCGGCGAACCGGCGAAGGGCTGCGGATGTTCGAGCGCCGGCACCGCAGATTGGCGGAGTTGTGCGCTGCCCAGCCCGGGGACTGAGGCCGAGAGCTGACCCAACCCAGGACGACGCGGCCCGGAGGAGGCCGCACACGCAACAAGGAGTCGCGGTGGACATGCTGCGGCTGCGGCTGCGGCTGCGGGGTGCGGGAGAGTGACGCGGCTCCGCTGGCCGGTGTGCACAACTCCGCCAATTCGAGCCTGCTGCGCGGCGAACCGGCGAGGAACTGCGGATGTTCGGGCTCGGCACCGCAGATTGGCGGAGTTATGCACAGTGAAGCTGAGAACGCGGCACCCAAGAGGCCGCACCATCGAACAAGCCGTCACTGTGGACATACCGGCGGCTGCGGCTGCGGGAGCGGGGAGCAGGCTAGCCCCGCGGCTCCGCTGGCCGGTGTGCACAACTCCGCCAATCCGAGCCTGCTGCGCGGCGAACCGGCGAAAGGCTGCGGATGTTCGGGCTCGGCTTCGCAGATTGGCGGAGTTGTGCGCGGGCAGGTCGAGCACGAGTGATGCTGGAGAGGTTGCACTAGGCAGGAAACTGTCGCTGTGGACATGCCGGCGGCTGCGACACGTGCGATCAGGAGGGCCCGCAGTTCCGCTGGCCGGTGTGCACAACTCCGCCGAGCTTGGGCCTGCGACATCTCCGGCCGAAGGGCTGCGGATGTTCGGGCTCGGCTTCGCAGATTGGCGGAGTTATGCGCAGGTGAGGCTGAGAACGACGCACCCTAAGAGGCCGCAGACGCAACAAGCCGTCACGGTGGTGCACGACGGATGTCAGGACCGGCACGATAGACGTACCGTCGATCCCGGAGGCTTCATGTCCGAACTGCTCACTCCCCGCCAGCTTGTCGCTGAGCGCACCCAGGGCGCGGTCGTGCGCGTGCTCGATGTGCGCTGGCGCCTCACCCGCCCGAACGGTCACGCGGAGTACCTCGACGGTCACATTCCCGGCGCGGTGTACGTCGACCTCGACACCCAGCTCGCTCAGAAGGGAGCGCCGACCGATGGCCGGCATCCGCTCCCGACGGTGGAGGTGTTACAGCAGGCCGTTCGATCGTGGGGGATCAACGACGGCGAGCGCGTCGTCGTGTACGACGATGCGCAAAGTGCGGCGGCATCCCGTGCCTGGTGGCTGCTCCGCTACGCCGGGCTCGCCGACGTGCGGGTGCTCGACGGCGGACTCGCGGAGTGGACCGCCGAGGGCTACGAGCTCGAGACGGGAGAGGTCGCCGTCGAGCCGGGAACCGCCACCCTCTCGTACGGTCACCTTCCGCTCCTCGACATCGACGGTGCGGCCGGGTTCCCAGCGAAGGGCGTGCTGCTCGATGCCCGGGCCCCTGAGCGCTACCGCGGCGAGACCGAGCCCCTCGACCCGCGCGCCGGGCACATCCCCGGAGCGGTCAATGCTCCGTCCACCGCCAACGTCGATTCCCGGGGCCGGTTCCTGCCCGCCGAGCAGCTGCGCCAGCGCTTCGTCGAGCTCGGGGTCACGGATGATGCTCCGGTCGCCGCGTACTGTGGCTCCGGCATCACGGCCGCCCACAACGCCCTCGCCCTCGCGCTCGCCGGCTTCGAACCGGCGGTGTACCCCGGCTCATGGAGTCAGTGGTCGAACCACCCCGACCGGCCGGTCGCCACGGGAGCCGATCCCGACGGCGATGCGGATGCCCCGCGAGGCTGAGCGCGCGAGGACTGAGCCTGCGAGGAGACTACCCGGAGGCTGAGCCCGCGAGGACGCTGAGCCGCGCGCGGCTGAATCCTCGAGGAAGTCCTAGTCCAGCGTGACGGCACGCACGGGCGCCCCATCGGCATCGATCGGCAGGGGGAAGAACCCCACGCGCAGCCGCTCCGGCAGCCCGGCGAGCCCCGTGATGTTCTCGATGATGAGTCCGTCGCTTCCGAGCACGACCTCGTGCACCGGGAAGTCGGTCGACTCCGTGCCCGTCGGGTCCGGGCTGAGCGTGTCCACGGCGAGCAGCCGCATCCCGCGGCGCCAGAGCTCGGCCGCCGCCTCTCGCCCGAGCGCGGGGTGGTTGAGGGCCTCGTCCGTGCCGAAGTGCCGGGCCCAGCCGGTGTCCATGATCACGATCGCGGGCACCGTCGGCGGCAACTCGCCGCCCAGCGCGCGCGTGATCTCGTCGAGCCCGTAGGTGCCGTGGGCCACCTGCTGAGGCAGATGCACCACGAGCGCATCGCCCACGAGTTCGTCGAGGGAGATCGCTGCCGTGGTGCGCCCGCCCGCAACGGTGTGCGACGGCGCATCGAGGTGCGTTCCGGAGTGCGAGCCCAGGTGGAGCAGGCTGACGTCGACGCCATCCTGCTCCACGCTGAGTGCACTCTCGAACGAGACCCCGGGGTCACCCGGGTAGACCTGCATCCCGCTGGTGATCGGGTGGCTCAGTTCGCGCATCGTGTCCCTGGTTCTCGTAGCGAGGATTCGTGCCGGTCAGGAAACCGGGACGGACGCGGCATCCACATCGGCCGTCTCGGCGAGGTGCTCGCTGCGCGCTGCCTGGTGGCGCTTCCGCTCGGGAAGCATCACGGCAAGGTAGAGCACGAAGGTGAGAACGAACGCCGGGATCGTTGCACCGATCGGCGACGGCATCACGTAGGCCCAGACGTACGACATGGTGGCGCCGATGACCCAGATGACGACGGCGAACCAGTTGACCCCGGCCTTGTACCAGTAGCGACCGCCGCGGGCAGCGAGGATGTCCTTCGTGTATGCGCGGCGCTTCACGATGTAGTAGTCGACGATCATGATGGCGAAGACCGGAACGAAGAACGCGCCGATGACGACGAGGAAGTCGGTGAACTGGTTGAGCAGCTGCAACCAGGTCGACCCGAGGATCGAGATTCCGCCGAGGATGAGGGCCGTCGGCAGGAACTTCAACTTGCTGCCGACCTTGGCGTTCACCACGGAGGTCACCATCCCGTAGACGACCATCGTGTTCGTCGCCATCACCGACAGGAAGATGATGACAGCCAGCGGCGCACCGAATGCGGCCACGATGGTGGTCGGGTCGAATGCAGCGGCCTCGTCGCCGGACAGCAGAACGTAGGTGAAGGCGGTCAGACCGAGCGTCATCGCGGTCACCGTCGACACGGTGTAGCCGATGCCCGAGCCGATGACGCCGGCCTTGGTGGTGCGCGCGAAGCGGTTGAAGTCGGCGGAGAGCACGGTCCACGAGATCGCGGTGGCAATCACGATGTCGAGCACGATGATCGGCGTGAAGCCCAGGCTGGGGTCAGCCTCGACGGCCTGGAAATCTCCGAGGTCGAACGCGGTGAATGCGGTCACGAAGACCCACGCGATGATGACGAGGATGAGCACGGCGAGCCAGGGCTCGATCTTCGAGATCCCTTCATGGCCGAGGATCGCGAGAATCACCACGATGCTCTGGCAGATGACGGAGAACAGGATCGGGTTCGAGTAGCCGGTGGCGCTTTCGACGAGGAAGTTGACCGTGACCCCGGCGAGCATTGCCTGCACCCAGCTCCAGCCCATGAGCACGATGACGTTGGCAGAGACGGGCAGGAGGCTTCCCCGGGTGCCGAAGGCGCCACGGGTGATGGCCATCGTGGGCAGCCCTGTGCGCGTTCCGATGGCGCCGATGGCGGTGAGCACGATGGCACCGGCGAGCGTTCCGAGCACGATCATGAGGAACGCGGTGGCGAAGTCGACGCCGGGTACGAAGAGCGTCCCGGTGAGCAGCGTCGTCACCACCAGGTTGGCGGCAAGCCAGATCATGCCGATTCTCAGGAGTGAGTACGTTCCTCTGACGGGTTTCCCGCCGTCCGATTGGTCTTGGGTGTGCTGGTTCAGCCGGGAATAGAGCGACATTGCTTCTGTCTCCTGTAGGGGGATGCGGTTCTGGGGGATGCGGTCGGGTTGGGTGGTTACGGGGCGGGGTCTGGCAGGGGTGAGAGGTGTTCGTGCACGGCAACCAGGCGGTCGCCGTCGAGACGGAACACGATGGTTTCGCGTTCGCGGTAGGAGTCTTCGCCGTCGCCGGTGTTCACGCGGGTGAAGACGTGGTGGCTGAAAACGGCACCGCCGGGGAACGACTGGACCGACGGGTTCGACGAGTCGCACTCGAGCACGCGCCAGCCGCCGTCGATCCAGTCGGCCCACAGGCCTTCGTACTCGGCCCGATTCTCGAGGCGGGCAGGCTCGGTGTGAAAGATGAAGGTCGCGTCGGGCGCGAAACCACCGAAGTAGCGCTCGCCGTCCGTGGCCCTGAAGGCGTCAACGATGGCGGATGCTGCGCTCAGAACGTCATCCTCGTGCGGTGTTTTGCTACTCATCGTGCGCTCCTCGAGCTCTCGGGTGTTGCGGTCCCCTCGGGGGTGTCACGCGGAGCCATCGCGCTGATCAGCTCGTAGGCGACGTGACTGGCGGCGACGGCGGTGAGTTGGGCGTGGTCGTAGGCGGGGGCGACCTCGACGACATCCGCTCCCACGATGTTCTTGTCGGAGAGGGCGCGCAGCATCCGCAGAAGTTCCCGGCTGGTCAGGCCGCCGGCCTCCGGGGTGCCCGTCCCGGGGGCGTGCGCGGGGTCGAGCACGTCGATGTCGATGGAGATGTAGAGCGGCTTGTCGCCGATCCGATCCCGGATGCGCTCGATCGCCACCGCGACGCCGTGCTCTTCGACGTCTTCGCTGGTCACGACGGCGAAGCCGAGCCGGCTGTCGTCGGTGAGGTCTTCGGCGCTGTAGAGCGGGCCGCGGGTTCCGACGTGCATGCTGGCGGTGAGGTCGATCAGGCCCTCTTCGGATGCGCGACGGAACGGGGTTCCGTGGGTGACTGGGGCTCCGAAGTAGGTGTCCCAGGTGTCGAGGTGGGCGTCGAAGTGGAGCACGGCGACGGGGCCGTGCTTCTTGGCGATGGCGCGGAGCAGCGGGAGGGCGATGGTGTGGTCGCCGCCGATGGTGACGATGCGGTCGGCGCGGGTGGCCAGGTCGAGGGCGGCAGCTTCGATCTCCAGAATGGCGTCGTCGATGCTGAAGGGGTTCGCCGCGATGTCTCCGGCATCGGCCACCTGCTGCACGGCGAAGGGGGAGACGTCCTGCGCGGGGTTGTACGGACGAAGGAGGCGGGATGCTTCGCGCACGTGGGCCGGGCCGAAGCGCGCACCGGGGCGGTAGCTCACGCCACTGTCGAAGGGGATTCCGACGATCGCGATGTCGGCGTGTTCGACATCCTCGATGCGGGGCAGACGAGCAAATGTCGCGATACCGGCAAAGCGCGGGACAATACTTGCATCGACCGGACCGACATTGGGTTTCGTCATAGTAAACTTTCGATAATCAGCAGTAAACGTGAAACTTACAGTAAGCCCGCAGGTCGCCCTCGTCAAGCCCACCAACTCAAGGAGTTGCGCCATGAGACCGTTGTCGCCGTCCCCGAGCGCCGACGCGCTCGCCATTGGTGCGCGCATCCGGAGTGCCCGCAAAGCCCAGGGTTTTACGCTCGAGCAGATCGCGACATCGGCGGGGCTCACCAAGGGTTTCCTGAGTCGGCTCGAACGCGATGAAACGTCCCCAAGCGTGGCCACCCTGGTGCAGTTGTGCCAGGTGCTCTCGCTGGAGATCGGGTCGCTCTTTGCCGAACCTGAGGCGGTGAAAATCTCCCTGGCCGAGGCTCCACACATCAACCTCGGCGGCCAGGGGGTGGATGAGCGGCTCATCTCCCCACGCAACGAATCGCGGGTGCAGGTCATCCGCACTCATATGCAGCCGGCCGCGAACGGTGGTGACGCTTTCTACACAATCAGCTGCGAGGTCGAACTTCTGCACGTGATTTCCGGTGCGGTCACTGTGCGCTTCGTCGATCGGGAGATCCCGCTGGAAGCCGGTGATTCCCTGACTTTTCCGGGCCGTGAGCCTCACAACTGGGAGGCTGACGCCGAGCACGGCGCCGATGTCATTTGGACGATTGTGCCGGCCACCTGGCGCGGAGAATAGGTCGCTGACCACCCCGCCGTCCATCGCGGCGCATAACATACGCGCAACAATCGATCATCTCAAGGGCATTGCCGTATCTTTTTTGCGTGCCAGAGTGATGTGATAGGAGCTCTGAGGGGGGAGGCGTCATGCGGTCTACGCAAAAACACGTGCCCTCAGCCCTGCGCCTCTTCTTGTTCTCCCTCGGACTCGCTCTCGTTTGGGTCGTCCTCGGCCTCGTCGTCGGTTCTGAATCCGCCCGGGCCGACGACAGCGACTCGCGTTCCCTACTTGGAGGGGTCGTCTCGGGCGTCGTCGACTCAGCCAAGAGCCCGGTGTCGGGCCTCGGCTCGGCGACGGATTCGATCGTCTCTCCCGTTGTGAAAACTATGGCCCCGGTTGTCAAAACGGTCGCACCGGTTGTCAAGACGGTCGCCCCGGTTGTCAAGACGGTCGCCCCAGTCGTCAAGACGGTGACGGATGCCGTCCCGGCACCGGTCAAGAGCGTCGTTCCCGCCGTTCAGACGGCGGTTTCGGATGTCGTCGCCGCGAAGCCGGTCAGCTCGCTCGTGACCCCGGTTGTCGACCTCGTGGATGACACCGTTGGCGTCATCCCGGTGGTGAAAGACCTGCCGATCGTGACCGAAATCCTGGGTGAATCTCCGATCGGCGACATCACAACACCGATCACCGGCGTCGTGGACGACGTTCTCGGCGAGGTCGTCGGCGGCGTCGACACTGTCATCGATCCGTTGACGGAACTCCCTCTGCCGATCGTGCCCGCGACGCCGGATGCTCCGGCCGGGCCGGACGCCCCCGCAACACCGGGTGTTCCCGCACCTAACGCCGGCCTGCCCGACGACGGCAGCGCTGACTCAGATCCGGCTGTCGCCGCGACCCCCTCTTTTTCGCTCGACCCAACGATGACGATGACCTCGTCGCAGTGGGCCGCGAACCTCAACTCCCGGACCGGTGCCAGCTCCGCAGCATCCGTCCGGGCCTATCCGGACCCAGTGCCCCAGGGCCCGGCTGAAAACGGGCATGCGGCACCGCCGAGCCCGTCAGGAACGAGTAACAGTGCAGCATCCGGAGGGCCTTCAGGGTCTTCTGTCGCGGCCGATCACTCGTCCGCAAGTGCGTCGGTTCTGATCACCGGTGCGCTCCTCTCCCACGCCGAGAACGACGCTTTGCCGTTGTCCGTCGCGCGGGACCTTTCGTCGACTCCTGACTAACGACGGTTCGGCCTGCCCTCTCGCAGGTAACCGAACGCTCTCCTCCCCACCCGGGTGGAGCCATCCGTCATTAGTTTTCAAGGAGCGCAACCATGAATCGACATGTTGCGAGGTGCCTCTATGGCGTCCTCGTTCGCCGGGGGAATGACTCTCCTCGGCGCCACGGCGGCAAGTGCCGCTGACACCTCCGGAGACGACGGGGTGCTCTCGGGCACCCTCGTCGACGCGGTGGTATCCCTCCCGGTGAGCGTCGGCGGCAATGCCGTCAGCGTTCTCGGGGATTCGAAGTCGGACTCCGCTGCTACACCTGCCTCAGCCGCGGCGTCCGTACCCGTAAGGCCGCCGTCGTCCACCTCGGGCGACGGCGGCATCGCGAGTGGAACCCTGGTCACGGGCATCGTTTCGGTGCCCGTGACGGTCGGGGGAAACGCGATCTCCGTGATCGGGAATTCCTCGTCCACACAGTCATCCACGTCAGCAGGATCGGATGCGAATGCCCCGCTCGCCGCTCCTGCAACGACGTCGGGTGATGACAGCATCGCCGGTGGCACACACGTGTCGCCGCTCGTCTCCCTCCCCGTGAATGTCGGCGGCAATGCCGTCAGCATCATCGGGGACTCCAACTCGGACTCCGCTGCTACACCTGCCTCAGCCGCGGCGTCCGTACCCGTAAGGCCGTCGTCGTCCACCTCGGGCGACGGCGGCATCGCGAGTGGCACCCTGGTGTCGCCGGTGGTGAATGCGCCGGTGACCGTTGGCGGTAACGCGGTCAGTGTGATCGGCGACTCGACGTCGTCGGGTTCGACGACCGGTGGTTCGGGCGTCCCTGCGGGGACCTCGGGTTCGTCTACGTCGGGTGATGACAGCATTGCGGGTGGCACTCTGGTGTCGCCGGTGGTGAATGCGCCGGTGACCATTGGCGGTAACGCGGTCAGTGTGATTGGCGACTCGACGTCGTCGGGTTCGACGACCGGTGGTTCGGGCGTCCCTGCGGGGACCTCGGGTTCGTCTACGTCGGGTGATGACAGCATTGCGGGTGGCACTCTGGTGTCGCCGGTGGTGAATGCGCCGGTGACCATTGGCGGTAACTCGGTCAGTGTGATTGGCGACTCGACGTCGTCGGGTTCGACGACTGGTGGTTCGAGTGTTCCTGCGGGGACGTCTGGTTCGTCGACGTCGGGTGATGACAGCATTGCGGGTGGCACCCTGGTGTCGCCGGTGGTGAATGCGCCGGTGACCATTGGCGGTAACGCGGTCAGTGTGATCGGCGACTCGACGTCGTCGGGTTCGACGACCGGTGGTTCGAGCGTTCCTGCGGGGACGTCGGGTTCGTCTACGTCGGGTGATGACAGCATTGCGGGTGGCACCCTGGTGTCGCCGGTGGTGAATGCGCCGGTGACCATCGGCGGTAACGCGGTCAGTGTGATCGGCGACTCGCGTCGTCGGGTTCGTCGACTGGCCGTCGACGGCCCTCGGGGACACGCCTCACGACGGCAGATGACGGAACAGTCGCTGGACGAGATGGGTGTCTCGTGACATTTCTGGTTCCAAGGGAGCCCGGTTGATTCTCGGGGAGCCGGGTGAGCCAGGCGAACCGGGCACCCCGGACGAGCCTGCGAACCCGGTTTCTCCTGACGGAGAGGCCCAAGCCAACGGATTCCGGAGACTCCCGCGCCGCCGCGACCGAGCCGACGGTGAACGGCGACTCCAGCGTGGCAGTGTCCGGCTCCGGCGTTCTGGGAATCAGGAATCAACGCGATGGGAGCGGTGGCCTCCGAAAGATGACGGCGGCCGGATGACCGCACGAGTGTCGGCATCCGCCTCTGACCCGCAGCTCGCGGAGACGGGTGCCATCGGGGCGGGACTGCTGCTGCCGTTCGCCGCGATGATGCTCCTCGGCGGTGCTGCGATCGTTCTGTTCGGAAGCAAGCGTTCCGCCCGAGCGCAACTGACGCGAAACCGCGTGGCCCGGTCGGTTCAGTCCGACCGGGCCATTCGGCATGCCTGCGAGAGGAGCTTTCGCTTGTAAATCTCTTGCACATGCAATATATTTATTGCATGTGCAAGAAGAAGTCGTGAACGCGGAACACCTCAGCGCCCGGCTGACCGCGATCGCGAGCCCGCAACGGATGCGCATCCTCGCGCTACTCCACGGCGAGCGGCTCCACGTGAGCGAGCTCGCCCGTCGAATCGGAATGTCCCGAGCCCTCCTCTATATGCACCTGACCAAGCTCGAGGACGCCGGGTTCGTCGCCGGGCACCTTGAGGTTTCCCCAGACGGCAAGGCGCTCAAGTTCTTCGAGCTCGTCCCGTTCACGCTCACCGTCGACGCGCAATCCATCGCGGATGCCGTCAGCCAGAGCACCATCGAAAAGCCCACTGATATGAAAGCGACTGAGTCCAATGCCTGAACTTCTCTACTTCCCCTGGTTCGCCTGGATCGTCATCGTCGGAATGGTCGTCGGTGGCGTTGTCTCCGTCGTGAAGATGCGCACCGAGCGCAACGACTCCATGGCCAAGGCGCTGGAGCAGAACACCTCGGTCAACGAAGCGCTCATCGCCCGTCTCGAGGGCATCGATGGGCGACTGGCGCGGCTCGAGAAGACGCTCGACGATATTCCGTCCTGAGCCGCGCCAGGGCGGAATCCGTTCCTGGCGAATTCCGCGCAGTGCGAATGGCCCGGTCGGCTCAGTCCGACCGGGCCATTCGGCATGCCTGCCCGCCCGAACCCCGACCTGAGAGAGTCTCAGGTCACAGCAGGCCAGCATCACCGTCATAGCTCTCTGATAGCTCCGCAGCGGAATCTAAAGGTCTCGTACTCGCGCGGAGAAGGAGCGACCATGACTCAGCAACTGGAGCGTCCGCCTGCGCAACCCCCGCAGCCGGAACGGGCCCACCGCTCATCCCGAACTCGGCGGCACCCCCAGACGGATGCGTCGCGCCGGTCGCGCCGCCGGCTCGCGAAGGCGGATGCTCTCGTCATCGCCGCGTGGACGTCCGGCCCGATCGCCGCCGCCCTGTACCTCGCCGAGGGCGCCGCCAGCAACTTCACCACCCTCGCCGGGACGATCACCAGCCTGGGAATCCTGGCCGGACTCGTCGGTACCGACTTCATTCTCGTCATGCTCGTGCTCGCGGCGCGGATCCCGCTGATCGACGCCACCATCGGCCACGACCGGGCCCTGGCCACCCACCGGGCGCTGGGCAAACCCGCCCTCTACCTCCTCCTCGGCCACGCCGCCCTGCTGCTGATCGGCTACGGCATGCTCGAGGGCATCAACCCGGTCGCCGAAGTGTTCTCGATGCTGGCGACACCGGACATGCCACTGGCCTTCATCGGGCTTGGGCTGCTGATCACCGTTGTGGTCACGTCCCTCGTCGCGGTGCGGCGGAAGTTCCCGTACGAGGTCTGGTTCGGCATCCACCTGCTGAGCTACGCGGCGGTGCTCGCCGCCCTGCCGCACCAGCTCAGCGTCGGCGGAGTCCTCGCCGAGGGAACACTGCAGCGGGTCTACTGGATCGGCCTCTACGTCCTCGCCCTCGGCTCGATCCTCACCTTCCGCTTCGTCGAGCCGGTCGTGTCATCGCTCCGACACGCGGTGCGGGTCGACTCGATCGTCTGGCACGCGGCCGACACGGCATCCGTTCATCTCAGCGGACGCAACCTCGACCGGCTGGAGGCCCGTGGCGGCCAGTACTTCCAGTGGCGGTTTTGGTCGCGCGGACTCTGGTGGCACTCGCATCCGATCTCCCTCTCCGCCGTGCCGACGGCGGATACCGCGCGCATCACCGTTCGCGTGCTGGGGGCGGGCACCAGACGGATGCTCGCGGTGCGGCCGGGCACGCGCGTCTCGTTCGAGGGACCGTACGGGCTCTTCACCGACCTGGCCAGGACCGCCCCGAAGCTCGCGATCCTCGCCTCGGGGATCGGCGTCACCTCGGTGCGTGCACTGCTCGAGCACAGCCAACCCGCCCCCGGGGAAGCGACGATCCTGCTGCGCTACTCGGCCGGCGCCCCGATGTACCTCTGGGACGAGATGCAGGAACTCGCCACCCGGTACGGCGCCCGGCTCTACACCATGGTCGGCGGCAGGCCCGCGCACGGCGCATCGTGGATGTCGGCCGAGGACCTCGCCCGCGGCGCCACGATGCAGAGCATCTTCCCCGACCTCCGCTCCTCTGACCTCTACATCTGCGGACCGACCGAGTGGGCGGAACTGGCCGCAGCAGAGGCTCGCGCGGCGGGCCTCCCCGATGTGCAACTCCACGTAGAAAGGTTCGACTGGTGAGAACTCGAGCAGTCCTCGGCGGTACATTCGCCTCAATCGCCGTGCTTGTCCTCGGCTGGCAGGTGGGCACGGTCACGACCAGCCAGCCCACGGCCGCCACCGCGACGGCCACCACGCCAGACGCGGCGACCACGACCCCGGAGGCGACGACTCCCGCGACGGACGCGCCAACGCCCACGGCAGAGACCGACGCCGAGACCGACGCCACGACGCCAGCCGAGACGGCGCAGGACGGCACCTTCGTGGGAGCGGTGGAATCGACCCGGTTCGGCAACATGCAGGTGCAGGTCACACTCGCCGGCGGTGCGATCACGGATGTCGTGACGCTCCAGGCCACGGACGCCGACCGCCGTTCGATCGAGATCAGCAACCGCGCGGTGCCGGTGTTGCGCTCCGACGTGCTGTCAGCCCAGTCCGCAGCGGTGTCGACCGTCGGCGGTGCAACCTACACAAGCGAGGGGTACCTCAGCTCGCTGCAGTCCGCTCTCGACGCCGCCGGGTTCTGATGTCTGCGCCCCGGGTATTCGAGGTGATGGGCACGGTGGTGTCGCTGCGGGCGGCGATCGACGATGCCGCCTTCGACCGGGTGCGGTCGGTGTTCACGGATGCCGACGCGCGATTCAGCCTCTATCGCCCGGATTCCGAGCTCAGCAGCATCCGCGACGGACGCCACCGGCTCAGCGATGCGAGCGCTGAACTGCGTGCGGTGTATGCGCTCGCGATCGACTGGCGGATCGCCACCGACGGGGCGTTCACCCCGCACCGGCCCGACGGGCTCGTCGACCTCGACGGGGTCGTTAAGGCGTGGGCGATGGACCGGGCGGCAGCGCACCTCGGCGGCGACTGGTGCCTGAACGTCGGCGGTGATGTGCTTGTCGCGGGCGCGCAGCCGGACGGGAGCCCGTGGTCGGTCGGGATCGTCGACCCGGTCGACCGGGCCACCCTCCTGACATCGATCGAGCTGGCGGGCTCTCGTGCCGCAGCCGCCACCTCCGGCAGCAGCGAGCGGGGCGAGCACATCTGGACCCGGGCGGGAACGGCATCCGAATTCGTCCAGGTCACCGTGATCGCCGATGACATCCTCACCGCCGACGTGCTGGCGACGGCCATCGTCTCCGGGGGCGTTGCGACGCTGGATACCGTGACCGACCGGTTCGACGTGGACGTGCTGACGGTCGACCGGTCCGGCGAACTGCGAGCGACCCCGTCGCTGCGCGTCGTCGGCCAGGCCGAGAAGACGCTCGACGTCTCGTCCTGAGCGGCGGATGCTGTGGCATCCGACCCTGCCGAATCCGGCCGGTCAGGGCTAGCATTTCGGCATGACGTTCACCTTCACCGCACCGCTCTGGGCCTGGCCGGGAAACGCGCCGTGGTTTTTCGTCACCGTTCCCACCGAGGAGAGTGACGACATCCGTGACCGTCCGCGGATGCCGCGCGGCTTCGGGTCGGTCAAGGTGCGGGTCACGGTGGGCGACTCCCGCTGGGAGACCTCGGTGTTCCCCGACAGTTCGGTTGGCACCTACATCCTGCCGATGAAGAAGGCGGTGCGGATGGCCGAGGGCATCAGCGAGGGCGACCCGGTCGAGGTGCAGCTGGAGCTGATCGAACCCTGACCCGCGCGCAACTCGGGGCCCCTGCGCGATGTGCGCAAAGACCCCGAGGTGTTGGATCAGACGAGAGCGTTAGCGTCCCTTGTCGTATCCCTTGTAGCCGAACTTCTCGGCACCCTTGTTCTTGCCGTAGCCCTTGTTCACGTGGTTCTTTCCGTTGCCCTTGCCGTGACCCTTGAGGATCTTGGCTTCGGCGTAGACGACCGTGGCGTGAGCGACGGCGTCAGACATCTGCCCGAGCACCTTCAGGTCGATGTTGTTGATGGTGTCGCAGGCCGCGTGGTAGCACGGGTCGTATGCTTCACCGGCGGTTCCGCCGAAGATGGCGGCCTGATCAGCAGACTTGATGCCTTCAGCACCCGAGAACAATCCACCGGCGGGGATGCCGTTCAGGATGAACGCGGAGTAGTCGCTGCGTCCGCTGAACGCGGTCGGCTCAGACTCGAGTCCCTGCGAGGTGAAGAAGTCCTCGAAGGTGGTCTCGATGTCATCCGAGCCGGTCGGACCAACGGTACCGAAAGCATCCCCGTCACCGTCATAGACGAACCGCACCGCGTTGGGCGATCCGAGCATGTCGAAGTTGAGGTTCGCGGCGTGCTGCGCGAGCTGCTCCGGGGTCAGCTGGGCCACGTAGTAGTTCGACCCGAGCAGGCCGTCTTCCTCCGCGCTCCAGAAGGCGAACCGCACCTTGTTCTTCGGGGCGACGCTCTTCTTCGCCATCTGCAGGGCCGTTTCAAGAATCGCAGCGGTTCCTGAACCGTTGTCGTTGATTCCCGGGCCTTCGGTGACGCTGTCGAGGTGTCCACCGACGACGATCGTCTTGTTGACGTCACCGGTCGGGGTGTCAGCGAAGAGGTTGAACGTCTCGATGTTCTCGATGTGCGCGTCAAACGCGAGGCGCGCCTCGGCGCCGGCCGTGTTCGCGAGCGTCTCACCGAGGGCAAACGTCGTGGTGGCGACGGGCAGCGAGAAGATCGTGTCGCCCAAAGTTCCACCGAAGAGGGCCGAACGGTCCTCGGTCTCGCTGGCGTTGCCCTGGTTGAAGATGATGACACCGACCGCGCCGTTGGCGAGAGCGAAGTCAGCCTTCTGGCGGAAGCTGCACGTGCCGCGCTGCACCAGTGCGATGCTGCCGGCGGTGAAGTTGTCGAAGTCGGCGTCCTCACATCCGCTGCTCGACGCGCGGTCACCGGTGAGGTTGATGTCGACCGCCTGAACGGCGCCGGACACGTCACCCTCTGAGGCGTTGCTCGCCTCGAGGAAGTCGACGCCGTATTCGAAGCTGGTCGTGGTGGGAGCGGTCAGGTCGAGGACGGCGGTGTCGACGACCGACTTCTCGTAGCTGAACGGCTGGCGCCAGGTCGTGTAGCCCGCCTTCTTCAGGAGCTTTTCGAACTGGTCGGCGGATGCTTCGTGCCCGGCCGTTCCTGCTGCCCGGTTGCCGCCGTTGGCATCCGAGATCTTCTGGAGTGACTTGAGGTGCTTGTTGACACCCTTGGCCGTCACCGCTTTGCGCAGTTGCTCGGAAACTCCAAGGTTGCCGTTGCCGTTGCCGTTGCCGTTGCCGTTGCCGGCGTAGGCGGGTCCGGCGAACCCGACCGCGATCAGCGCACCGGTTGCGAGGGTTGCCCCCAACACGGCGCCGATTTTGCGTCTCTGAATCATGTATTGCTCCTTCTTTGGAGTGTGAGAGTCAGGCCGAGGCGTCGTTGCCCCGGCACAGTGCTCCCGACATTACCCCCGAACGAGGGTGGTGCGGTGTAGGCCGTTTGGGGGACAAAACGCGACATTTTTGGGGGGTACGGATGCGGCGATGCTGGGCTCTTGCGCCGAGTGCTGCACTTCCTGTCGAGTGCTGCAGTTGCAACTGCAGCACTCGACTGCAACTGCAGCACTCGACAGCGCTAGGGGCGAGGCTTGCTCGCCGGGAGCCCGTCGCCGGCGAGGATGTCGTACAGCTGGCGGGGCGGATACAGGTGCCTGGGTTCCCACCGGGAGACTCGCGACACCACGCGCCGCAGCTCGTTCTCGCGATTCTTCTCGTCGATGACCGCCTGCTCCGCCGTGCGCCCGCGCAGAAACACCGGGTTCGTGTACTTGGATCGGCCATCGCATTCACCAGCGTGATCGTGTTCGCGCCAGTAGAAGTCGGGAAGTGCCGTGCGCCCGCTCGGCAGTCGGAGACGCACCTGCAACTCCGGAGGCGGAAACCCGAGCAGGTGAATCTGAACGCGGCTGTGCGATTCCTCGACCGAATCCGACAGCGGAGACGCGAAGGCTGCAGCGGCGAGGGCCCTCCGATATCCGCGGCGGCCCTCGCACCGTGCCACCATGCTGGCGAGCTCGTCGCGCGAGCAGAGGGGCCCTCCGATCCGCCGCTCGTGCAGTGCGGAATCCATCGCGGCAACGGCATCCGCAAATCTCATCGTGCGGGCGAGGTCGACGACGGTCTGCGCCGGCGACGTCAGCACGACGTCACCCATCTCGACGAGGTCGAGGTCGTCCAGTGACCGGGAATGGCGCGCGAAGGTTCCGCTCGACCGGCCGCCACTCGAGCGATCGATCGAGACGTCGATCCGGGATGGCCAGCTGCCGAGAATGCGGATGCCCCACAGGGCCGCCGCCGCATAGTGGGAGAACACGAGGGGCGAACGCGATCGCGCCAGAGCTTCCGTCACGCGTAACACGTGCAGGTCGATCGGTTCGAGCTGCTTCGAGGCGTCCATCGGCAGGTACGAGCCGCGAGCGATCCGCACGATGTCACCCGATCTCGTGAATCGCCGCAGGGTGGCATCGCTGGTGCCGAGCAGCACCTGTTCGCGTCGTCGAATCGCCTGGACCATGCGATCAGGATGCCGCTGGTCGCGCCCGATGTCTGTCGCGCCCTGACACATGTGGAGGGCGCGATCAGCGCCGGCTGATGGGGAGGCTTCGGGCGCTCGACGCAGCCGGCTCGAGCGGGCGCGCGTCGAGCGCTGCACTTGCTGTCGACTGCGCCAGTTGCAACTGCAGCGCTCGACAGGAACTGCAGCACTCGACGGGGTGCGGCGGCGGCTATCCGGCGGAGGACGCTCAGTGCTGGTCGAGCAACTCCCGCAGCCCGCGCACCGATATCAGCAGCAATCGCAGCGCGCGCACTGATATCAGCAACTCGGGCGCTCGACGCATCCGGCTCGAGCGGGCGCGCGTCGAGCGCTGTACTTTCTGTCGACTGCGCCAGTTGCAACTGCAGCACTCGACAGGAACTGCAGCGCTCGACAGGAACTGCAGCGCTCGGCGGGAGTGCCGGGCGGCGGTTTCGGCGGGATGACGCTCAGTGCTGGTCGAGCAACTCCCGCAGCCCGCGCACCGACATCAGCGGCACATCGGCGGGGGGAACGACCCGCAGCCCGACATCCGTCCCGATCGGATGGCGCTGCCCGCCGGAGTGCACCACATCGTCGCCGACCACGGTCAGCTGGCTGGCGTGGCAGCGCAGTGCGGCCGTCACGGCGGTGCGGTGGGCGGCCAGGGCGAGCCACTCCGCGTCATCCGCCGGGGTCGCGAGCAGTTCCGCGAACGGGATATCCGCGGTGACGGATGCCGCCAGCGCCGCTTCCCGGATGCGGATGTGATCGGGGTGGCCGTATCCGCCGTCGGCGTCGTAGCTGATCACCAGCGAGGGGCGTTCCTCCGCGAGCAGCGCGGCGACGTCGTCGATGACCTCGTCGAGCGGTGCGACCGAGAGAGCGTCGGCATCCGCGTCGTCGGCGGGTCCGGCGAAGCCTGGGCGGATCCACTCCATGCCGGAGTCGAGGTATCGGCGCGGTGCCCGCTCGGCCGCCCGCGCGGCGGATTCACCCAGCCAGTAGTGCGCCGAGATGCCCAGCGCGGCCACGGCACCGGCCAGTTCGATCTCGCGGGCGCGAGTGAGGGCATCCGCATCGGTGCCGACAGGCAGGGACCCGGCCACGATCTCGCCGCGCTCGCCGCGGGTTGCGGTCAGCAGGGTGACCCGCACGCCGCGTGCGACGAGTTCGGCGATGAGTCCGCCGGAGCCGAGGGTCTCGTCGTCGGGGTGAGCGTGGGCGAACAGCACGGAGCTGACGCCGTCGAGATGCGGGCGTGGGACCACGACGGATGCCATCGACCTCGCGACTGCGGGCATCACCTTCGCCTACTCCTACGCGGACTCGGACGACCGGAGCCGCGACGTGCCGCTCACGGTCGACGGCGAGGTGAGCATTGCCGCTGGCGAGACCATCGTCTTCTGGCTGAGCTACACGACAGGGTCGGTCGACTCCACCGCGTTCACGGTGGACGGTTTCCGGGAGGCGGTGGGGGCGGATGCCGCGACGCGGGTCGTCCGCATCACCGGCCAGAACGGCATGGCCAACGGGGGCGACCGAGGCGTGCGCGTGATCGGCGCCGACGGCATCCTCTCCTGGTCGCACTACCCGACCGGCTCGATGGGCGAGGACCAGGCTGTGCACTTCCGGCTGCCGGCGGATGCCGCCGACCTCGGCCTCGACGTTCTCGCGGCCAACGCTCCCATGAGCCCCGGCGTGATCGACCCCGACAGCGCTGGTTCGCCCGGAACCCGAGCCGGAGCCGATCCCCGAACCTGGACCGGCGGCCAACTGGCCGCTCATCGTGACCGAGATCGCGCCTGACCACGCGTCGTACGACAACTTCGAGTTCTTCGAGGTGCACAACACCACGAACCTCGACATCGACCTCGCCGCCGAGGGGTACAGCTTCGCCTACGGCCCGGTGAACTCAGACGACATGTCCTCGGATGTCCCGCTCACCGCCGAGGAGAACCTTGTGCTCGGTGCCGGTGAGACCGCCGTGTACTGGCTGAGTTACACGAGCGGCAATGTCGACTCGTATGCCTTCACCGAGGCGGACTTCCGCGCCGAGTGGAATGTTCCCGCCGACACCCGGGTGGTGCGGATCACCGGGCAGAACGGCATGGCGAACAGGCGGAGCCCGCGGCATCCGCGTGGTGCAGACGACGGATGCCGGCGCCGCGTCGGTCAGCTGGTCGCACTACCCGGCCGGGTCGGTGTCGACCACGACCACCGCGCACTTCCGCATCCCCGGTGACATCGCCCAGAACGGCCTGACTCTGCTGGAGTCCGCCGCCGCGACGCCGGGAGTTGTCGCAGCTGAGGCTCTCACCGCGCCCGGAACCGGAGCCTGCCCCCGGATGCGGACCCGAAGCCCGACCCGACGCTCAGCACCGCCCGCCTGCAGGTCACCGAGTTGCTGCCCGATTCGACCAACGTCGGGGCGAGCGACGGGTTCGAGTTCATCGAGCTCTACAACGCCACCAGCGAGCCGATCGACTTCGCCGACTACACGGTCAACTACCTCTACCCGATCGACGTCACGAGCAACAGCAACGAAGTGCTGTGGCCGGCCCACGCCGGCCGATGTCGTGATCGAACCGGGCAAGACTCTCGTGTTCTGGATCAAGAACGGCCCCAACGACGACCTCGGCGTCGGACGCGTTCAACGCCCAGTTCGGCACCTCCCTCGTCCTCGGTACGAACCTCGTCGAGATTTCGTCGGCTGGCATGGCCAACAGCTCGGCCCGCGGCATCGAGATTCTCACCAACACCGGGTTCAGCGTCACCCGCGCGTATTACAACATGGGCGACAACCGATGACACCGTCGCTGACGAGGGCATCCGATACGCCGTCACGCCGGAGGACGTCGGGCTGCAGCGGATGCTCGGCCTCACCACGGCGACGCCCGGTGCGATCCAGGAAGACCAGGTCCCCTCCGGGCTGATGATCGACCCGGTCGACACCGCAGCGCCGGTCGTCGAGGACCGCACCGCGGCCGCCATCGACCCGGCCGTGAACTTCACGATCGAGCTGACCGTGACCGACGACGTGCAGGTGCGCACGCTGGAACTGGAGTTGTCGAACAACGTGGACGACGGCATCCGGTCGGTGAACCTTGTCGCGGGAGCAGATGGGATCTACCGTCACGCGGTGAACGCCGCCGACCTGATCGGCAAGAAGTGGTACGAATACACCGTCACCGCTCGGGACGGCTCGAACGTGACCACAACCGAGAGTCGGCGCGTGCCGGTCGCCGGTGCGGACACCGCGCCGATTCGTCTCAACGTCGCCGACGGCCAGTACCTGGGCGGCGAGTCCACGGTGATCGCGGCCGGGGACGACTTCCCCAGCGAACTGACGCTGAGCATCGACGGCGACGCCGTCGACTCCACCCCGAGCCTTGAAAGCGCTCCGACGTTCGTCTTCGAAGCAGGCAGTGTCGACACGTTCTTCCAGAACGGTGTGCGAATCGGAGACGACGTGCTGGGCATCTTCGATGACGGCATCTATTCGAGCTTCGAGACAATCGTCGACTCCGGTGCCGCTCGACTATGTCGTGGAGGGCGACGAACTCGTCGTGAGCATCTGGGCGGGAACGAAGGCGGCGCCCGCGATCGATCCGAACGAGAACAACGATGACTTCCAGGTGAAGGGCATGCGACTGGTCCTGCCGGATGGCCGCACGCTCACCCCGGTCGGCTACGACGATCCGGCGCTCATCCTCAACATGGGCGACTCGGCCGGCAAGCTCGACTTCTACGACGCCCGGTTCAGGATGCCTGCGGATGCCTTCACCGGTGCGGCCACGGTCTGGGACACCACCGGCACCACCGACGGCGAGCACACCGTGTCGGCGACCGACGGCATCGACACCCTCAACCGCTCCGTGCTCGTGGACAACACGGCGCCGGAGGTCACCTCCTCGATCGTCGACGGTACGCCCTACCAGGGCGAGATCCGGATCGACGCCGAGATCACCGACACCGGTGCCGGCGTCGGCTCCTCCACCGCCATGCTCGACGGGATGCCGATCACCCTGCCGTACACGACCTCGTCGCTGACGCTCAACCCCGGCGACCATGCCCTGGTGATCGAGTCCACTGACAAGGTCTGGCAACCTCACTCGCTTCGAGGCAACGTTCACGACGTTCGAGGAGCAGCCAACCGGAGGGGCGATCGAGCCCGACGGAGGGCAGCGAGGTCGAGGCGGGGGATGTCAGTCTCTCGGCGCAGGTCGACGACCCGACCGGAGACATCCTGGATGTGTCGCTTCCGTGAGGGATACCGACTCGACCTCGAGGACGGTGACGTCGAGACGCGGTCAGGTACGACACAGGATGCCGCTGCCATCGACCGGGAGCAGCCGGTCGCGCTGAAGTGCCGCCGATGTGGCCGCGCTCGAGACGGTCGACGGCGTCGCCACCGAGATCAGCTCGGACGACGAGTTCCCGTACCAGCTGTTCGATGTGACCGTCCCAGCCGACGCGGGCGCGGACGCACTCGTCCGGGTCTCCTGGTCCGGCACGGCGAACGCGAACGCGCAGGTGATCCTCTACGCGCTCACGGCAGACGGGGCATCCTGGACCGAGGTGACCCGTCACTTGACAACCACCGACGACGAGGCGTTCACGCTCGACCGGTGTCGTCGAGGCCGCAACCCACGCGGTCGACGGTGCGGTCAGCATCCTCGTGCAGCACTCCGAAGGGTTCGCTGGGGCCGACCAGACCGAGCGCGACTCAGACGGTGACCCCGCACAACGCGGGCGACGTGCCGCGATCGGAGTACGACTTCACCCTCGCCTGGGAGTCGGACACGCAGTACTACAACGCGCAGTACTACGACCACCAGGTGGCGATCCACGACTACCTGCTCGAGCGTCGTGAGGCGCTCAACCTGCAGTACGTCTTCCACACCGGTGACATCGTCGACAACCACCTGCAGCCCTACCAGTGGGAGAACGCTGACCCGCAGTACCAGCGGCTCGACGACGCCGGGCTGCCGTACGGCGTGCTCGCCGGCAACCACGACGTCGGCCACAAGAGATCGACTACACCAACTTCAGTCGGTACTTCGGGGAGGACCGGTATGCCGCGAACCCCTGGTACGGCGGAAGTTACCAGGACAACCGCGGCCACTACGACCTGCTGACCGCCGGCGGCATCGACTTCATCATGGTCTACATGGGCTGGGGTCCCGGTGATGCCGAGATCGACTGGATGAACGAGGTGCTTGCGGCTCACCCGGAGCGCATCGCCATCATCAACCAGCACGAGTTCATGCTCACCACCGGGGGGCTTGGTGCGATGCCGCAGCGGATCATGGACGAGGTCGTCGCGACGAACCCGAACGTGAAGCTTGTCTTCTCCGGGCACTACCACGACGCGTTCACCCGGGTGGATGAGTTCGATGACGACGGTGATGGCATCCCGGACCGCACCGTCAACTCGATGCTGTTCGACTATCAGGGTCTGCCGGAGGGCGGGCAGGGCTTCCTGCGCCTGCTGCACTTCGACAACGAGACCGGGCAGATGCTCGTGCGCACGTACTCGGCGTCGCTCGACCAGTACAACTCCGACGAGGCAAGCCTGCTCGGGCCGGTCGACGACCCGAACCTGTACCAGGAGTTCGAGGTGTCGTACGACGTGCTCGGCATCGCCCCGGCGACGAAGACACTGGCGACGGATGCTTTCAGCGCCGAGATCCTGACGGCGAACGAGATCGCCGGGTTCAGTGACGTGCCGAGTGGATCCGTGCTGACGGCGACCTGGCCACTCGAGGAGCTCGGCGAGCACGGCTGGTACGTGCGCACGGCTGACCCGTACGGCGCGGTCGACTTCTCGGCGGTACGACTGTTCACGGTGATTCCGGCCGCGGTGGTCGAGGAGCCCGAAGAGCCCACCGATCCTCCGTCGAACGGCGGTGGCAACGGCAGCGGCGGTGGCGGTGGCGGCGGGAACGGCAGCGGCAACGGCGGTGGTGGCGGCGGTTCCGGTTCCGGCGAACCGGCGGGCGGGGGCTCGTCGCCGGTCGGGGCGGGCTCGGGCTCGGGCTCGGGTGCTGGCGCGCTCGCCGTCACTGGATTGTCTGCCGGGCCGGTGGGGTTGATCGGGCTCGGGACGCTCGCCGCGCTTCTGGCGGGGATCGGACTGATGCTGTTCCGGCGCTCGCGCCGTGGGTCGCGGGTGCCGGAGCAACTGCCGGAGTAGGACTGGCTGGGTGTGACGTCGGCGCCCATTTCCGCTCCCTCGACCGCTGATCGAGGGAGCGGAGGTCGCCGAATCCGTCGAGCGCTGCACTTTCATTCGAGTGCGCCAGTTGCAACTGCGATGCCGGGCGTCGAAGGGAGGTCGGTCACGAAGCGCGGTCCATTCGATGGGTGGGGAGGCGGGTCAGGCCGAGGTGGAGCAACTCCCCGAGCTTACGGTGCGCTCGCGGCGTGGTCGACTGCGGGTTAACCGAAAAAGGTGGGGGCACCTTTCGGCACCCCCACCCGTGTTCAGATCGAGCGACTACTCGTCTTCGCCGTGTGAGTGCCCTCCGCCACTGCCGGTGGTGCCCTCAGGGCCAGCAGGAGCCGGCAGGTTGAGCCCACCAGGGATCTTCTTGCCGACCACACCGTTGACCGACTCGGTTGAGTAGGAGTACGCGAGCACGGAGAGCGCGATCGCATCGATGTTCACGTCGAGCGCTTCGACGCTGATGTTGTCGATCGTGTCGCAGGCCTGGTGGTAGCACTGGTCGTAGGACTCACCAGCCACGCCTCCCCAGATGGCCTGCTGCTCGTCGGACTTGATGACTTCGGCGCCCGTGAACAGACCACCGGCCGGAATCCCGTTCAGGATGAAGGCCTCGTAGTCGCTACGTCCGCTGAATTCGGCGTCGTCATACGGCTGGCCGACGCTGGTGAAGTAGCTCTCGAAGAGGTCCTCGATGGCGGTCGATCCCTCGGGAACGACAACAGGTGCCGGGAAGCTGGACTCGTCACCGTCGTACACCATGAAGATGTAGTTGGGCGAAGCGACCATGTCGAAGTTCAGGTACAGCGCAATGCGGTCCTTCTCCGCCTGGCTCAGCCCGGCAACATACTCCTCCGAGCCGATCAGGCCGGCCTCTTCTGCGCCCCACCACGCGAGTCGCACGGTGTTCTGCGGTTTGACCTTCGACATGCTCTCAGCGATCTCGAGCAGCGAAGCGGATCCGCTGCCGTTGTCGTTGATCCCGGGTCCAGCCTGGACCGAGTCGAGGTGCGCACCGGCCATCACCACGTTGTTGGTGTTCTTGCCGGGGAGCTCCGCGATGACGTTCTTCTGCGGGCGTTCCTCGGGCAGCGGCACCATCACGCGGGCTGTCGATCCGGCCTGCGCCAGCGCGACACCCTGCTGGTAGCTCGCTCCGACCACGGGGATGCCGACGATGTCCGAACCACCGAGAGTCCCCACGATGAGGTCCTGGCGGGCGGCTGAGTCGTCGTTGCCCTGGTTGAAGATGATGACACCCGCAGCGCCGGCCGCTTCAGCGTTCAGCGCCTTGTCTCCGAACGCACAGGTGCCGCGTTGAACCAGCGCGATGTTGCCCGCTGGGAAGCCCGCGAAGTCGCCGGCCTCGCACCCACTGGTGCTGGTGTTCGGCGTCGTCAGCTGCACGTCGACGGGCGTAACAGCGGCCGTCACGTCGCCGGGGCCACTGCCCGTGAAGGGACCGGTCTCGTACGCGGCGTTCACCGGTGTGAGCTGCTGGAGGGTCGACGGCCCAACGAACGTGAATGGGAATTCGTCGATCGAGACGTTCCATCCCGCCGCTTCAAGGGTCTCGACGACATAGTCGACGCTCGCCTCGTAGCCGGGGAGCCCGGCCGCGCGGTTGCCGCCGTTGGCGTCGGAGATCGCCTGGAGTGCTTCGAGGTGCTCCATTGCACCGTCGGCATCCACGCATTGGAGGAGCTTTTGTACGGTGTTGTTGTTGCGGTTCTCGCAACTCTGGGAACCGGGGGCCGCGATCGCGGCTCCGGTTGGGACGAGCGCGAAGGCGGCGACGGTCGCGGTTGCGACCAGTGCCGTCCGTGTTCGCCTTGCTAGTGCGGCAGTTGACTTCATTGTCTCCCTTTCACCTGGTGCCCCTGTTTGAGGCACACGAACAAGAGACTAGATGTAATCAGCGCACTTGCAACAGTGTTAGCCCAAAGAAGGTGCTGCGGCTTCGGCGAGTCGAATCCATCGAGCGCTGCAGTTTCAGTCGAGTGCGCCAGTTGCAACTGCAGCACTCGAATGGAACTGCAGCAGTCGGCGATCGCGCCTACTCGATCAGCGCAGGATGGCTCACTCCGCCTCGAAGTAGAACTGCTCCGCCCCGCCGAACGGGCTTCCGTAGCTGAGCGCCCAGACGCCACTCGGTCGGGTTGTCGGTCGGGATCGCGAGCACGACATTGCCGGTGCCGCTCTCACCCGGCGCGAGTTCGAACAGCACATCCAGCGTCGGTTCCGGCGCCAGAGCGAACGCGTCGAACCGGCTGTAGGCATCCCCCTCGAGCGACACGTACTCGACGCTCACGTCGACGGCCGGCGCGAGTGTGGTGTCGGCGACGGACGTGAGCTCGACGGTGACCATGGCCCACTGCATCCCGTCCGGTGCTTCCGGGTTGAGTTCGATCGGTGACACGAGGTCGGTCGCATCCAGAACGGATGCCGACACCGTCGCCTCGTACACCGGGTTGCCGGTGTCGTCGGTCAGTTCGACGACCGTGCCGAGCGGGAGGACGTCGATGACCGTCTCGATCGGTGACGGTGTCGCCGACGGGGGAGCGGTGATCTCGGACGGGCGTGGCGCATCCCGTGTCGCCTCGTCGACCGCACCGGTGACGGCGAAGATGAAGCCGAACGTGTAGACGAAGATCATCACGAAGGCGAGCACGAGCGAGAGGGCGGAGAGGATGGTGCCCCACGCCGCCATCCGTCGTGGCCGGTCGACGAGCACGCAGCCCGACGATGCCGACGATGATGCCGGCGATGCCGATCACGAATGCCAGGAAGTTGACGAAGGGGATGAAGGCGGTGACGACCGCGACGATTCCGAGGATGAGTGCGGCGAGCCCGGCGCCGTTGCTGCGCTTCGGTGGCGTCGGCCCGGCGAGGGTGTAGCCGTAGGGGACCTGCGGCGGGTGGAACATCGCGGGCTGCTGTTGGGCTGCCTGCTGGGGCTGCTGGGGCTGCGGCTGCTGCGGGTGCTGCGTAGGCGGATTCCACGACTGCGGCGGCTCGGACGACGGCTGCTGAGGCGTGGAGTCGGCCGGTCCGTACGGGCTCTCCGGTGGGTTGGTCATAGGTTCAGTCTCCCGCACCCCGTGCCGCCGGTCGAGGGGGTGCGCGGCCCCGCGCGCCGTGCGGACGACATCCGCAGCCCTACAGAGCCAGCAGCCCCTTCACCAGCACCGCGAACCCGCCGACGATCGCGAGGATGATCATCGCGGCGCGGGCGGCCGGGATGGGCACGATCTTCGCGAGGCGGTCGCCGAGCTGGAGCCCGAGAAGAAGCGCGATGCCGACGCCGATCCAGCCGATGGCATCCAGTTGCGGCCAGGCAAGTGGTCTGGAGATGAGCTTCGCGGCGACGGCTGCGGCCGAAATGGTGATGAAGTACGGCTGCACGGTCGCGACGAACCCCTGGTGGCTCCACCGCGTCAGCACGGCGTAGGTGCTGATGGCTGGGCCGCCGACGCCGGCGGTGACGCTCATCAGTCCGGAGGCGAAGCCGGCCAGTGCCACGCGTTTCTCGGAGATGCGGTGGGTGGTCCGGCTCACGATGACCGAGGTGCAGACCGCGAGCACGACCAGGATTCCGATGCTGATCTCGAGCACCTGCGCGGGGACCAGCCGGGCGAGCAGCGCGCCGGGCGGGATGCCGACGAGCGCCCACAGGGCGAGGGCCCGGTACCGTCGCCACTCGACGTACTTCCACATCCGCGACACGATGAAGACGGATGCCAGCGCGCTGCACAGGTTGACCAGGATCACGCCGGTGACCGGGCCGAGCAGGATGACGAGGAACGGGGCGGCGATGAGCGCGAAGCCCATGCCGGTCATCCGCTGGGAGACGGCGCCGGTGAAGACGGCGAGCAGCACGAGCACGCTGAGCACGAGCGAGTCAGTAATGCGGAGCTCCTCGTCGTGGGTGCGGGTGGGTCACTCGAGCCTATGGCTGCTCGGCCCCCGGTGATCGCACTTCGACAGGCTCAGTGACCAAGCCTGCCGAGGTCAGCGTCGCCGCTCCTCAGCGGCGCATCGGCATCCGGAAGACCAGCTGCAATGGACGCCGGATGGTCAGAGCAGAACGCATCAGCGCTGATCAAGTCGATCGCTGCCGAAGCCGGTGCATCGTTGTGACGCTAGGAAGACCCGCAGCTTCCTGAGAGGAAACGGGCGCGACCCTCGGCCGAGTGGCCGGGGGTCGCTGTGTTTGGCCGAACCGATTGCCTATTATATCTACTTGGATATAATAGAATCTGGAGGTTCTCATGGCTGCATCGACATTGCTGCGTTCGTCGCGGCTCGCTCGCGGGATCACGCAGGGTGAACTGGCCGTGCGCGGAAAGACGAGCCAGCCAGAGATCTCGACGATCGAAAGTGGCAAGAAAAGTCCCACTGTCGATACGCTGGAGCGTCTCCTCCACCAGACCGGTCATCGAATCATCGCCGTACGCAATTCCGGAATTGACGCCGCCGAAACAGCCGATCGAATCGCTGCAGCGACCTCGAAGGATGCCGCTCTTCGTGCGTTCCTCGATTACTCCGACAGTCTCTCGAAGGCCACCGGAGTTGATCGTGTGGTGCTCGGAATCGTCCCGCCCCGGTCCTCGGGGTCATCCGCATGGGACGCAGCGCTGGCAGCTCTCGTCGACTACTGGTTCAACAAATCTCGGCTTCCCAAGCCGGACTGGATTGCCTCCCAAACACGCTTTCTCACCGAGCCGCAATCGCCGCAGCTCGGACGGTTCGACCTGGCTCCTGAGCTTGCGGAAGTGCCGGCCGAATTCCGGCGCCGGAACGTCATCCTCGAGCGCGCAACGCTGGAGAGCGTCTAGCCGATGCAATTCGACCGAGAAGATCTGATCGAGGGCCTTCGCGAGGTTGTGCGGGAGGCGCGCGCGAGAGGCATCACCAGCGTATCCATTCGGATTGTCGGTGGCGCAGCGCTGAGACTCGCCCACTTCGACCGAGATACGACCGTTGATATCGATGCCCAGATTGAGCCGATGGACCCACTGACGCCGATTATCGAAGACATCGCTCGCGACCGTGGCTGGCCGACCGACTGGCTCAACAACAAGGCGGTCATGTTCATCCCGGCCTGGGGCCGAGCGGTTGATTGGGAGCCGCTGCTGGATGATGCGAACGTATCAATTGCGGTCGCCCCCGTTGACGCGCTACTCGCCATGAAGCTCAATGCCGCTCGACCCGGTCGAGATACTGACGACATCGCGAAACTGCTCGCACTTAACGACATTCACTCGCTCGCTGCCGCGGAGAACATATTCGAATCGTTCTATCCCGGCGAGGTGTTGCCAGAGCGAGCCATGCGTCTCATCCATCGAATGTTCGAATTGGGGCTTCCTGAAAAACCACAGAGCCCTTCGGCCCCTGAATTCCGCTAGTCGAACCGCTCACGAATGAGTGAGTGCCACCGTGGGCCTGTGTGCAAGAGCAGTGGCGCGAGCCTTCTTCGCTCACGCCTTCAGCTTCAACCGCAGCGGGGTCGGGCTGTTCTTGTCGATCTCGATGATCGACTGACGCGACTTGAGGAAGTCCGAGAACTGGCCGTGCCCAAGCGGCCGCTCCTGGAATGACGGATCGATTCGCTTCATTTGGATCTTCACGGCAGAGGCATGCTGCCACTCAAGGTCGTTTTTCGCGAGCAGGTCCAGCGCACGCTTCAACGTCGCGGTGGCGGACTTCTGCAGGTTTCGGGGTGGGTCGGTGGATGCCGTAGGTGCGACAGCGGACGACGAGACGGATGTTTTGGGCACGGGAGTGGGGGCGTCTGCCGGGGCGGTCGCCAGGGCATCCATCTTCGCGGTGGCGGCGCTCGCATCGTCCACAGCTGAATCCGCAAGCTCCGGCCCGACGCCAGGCAGCGCGTCATAGTCGGCGTACTCGTCGCAGGCGGCGGCGAGGGCGGTGCTCGTCGAGCCGGAGACGCCGATGCCGACGACGTAGCGGTCGAGGCGTTTGCAGCGCTGGGCGAGGGGGATGTAGTCGGAGTCGCCGGCGACGATGATCACGTGGGTGAGGCCCTTGAGGCGGAAGCTGTCCTCGATGACGTCCACGGCGAGGCGGATGTCGGCACCGTTCTTCAGCGAGTGCGCTGTGGGGAACAGCTGGGTCAGGTCGACGGCGCGCCCGATGAGTTGCTTCTGGTAGCTGGCGTTGAACGGGGCGGACCAGTCGGCGTAGGCGCGGCTGACCACGATGGTGCCGAACGAGGACGCGTAGTCGAGGACCGCGGCGACGTCGACGGTGGCCTCGCGGATGCGGGCGGCGATCGCCGGGTCGGAGTTGGTGCGGTTGGCGACGAAGTGGCGGACGCGGTCCTTGGCGAACTGTCCGTCACCGTGCAGCTGGTTGTAGCGCGAGATGACGATGGTCGACATCGAGGTAGACGGCGTGTCGAGACCGGGAGTTGAAACGCGGCTCAGGCGCCGACGACGCTGGTCGAGCTCGACGAGCCGGCGATGCCGATGAACCACAGCGCGGTCACGCCGATGGAGAGGGCGATGACGAGGTAGCCGAGGATGAGTCCGGTCACGGCGCCGCCGCGTCCGACGCCGTTGCGGGCGGAGTTGTTGAGGCCGACGTGTCCGAACACGATGGCGAGCACCGCGGGCAGGAAGGCGACGAACATCATGAACAGGCCGAAGATCGGGATGGGAATCCAGATGCCGAAGACGATCGCGACGATGCCGAGCACCAGGGCGGTGACCGCCATGCCGTTCGATGGCGGCCGCACGACCGACTGGTAGATCACTTGCTGCTGGCCGTAGGGGTACTGTCGCGGATCACTCACACGTTCCAGACTGGCAGCGCCGTCGGTCGGGCGGCAGCACCAGTTGTGGTGGCACGGAAGTCACGATTTGAGAAGCCATATCGTCTGGCGAGCCGGATCGAACGTTTGTCGTAATCGAGGGTTCTCACGTCGGACCAGCTAGCCCAATTCGCCCGACCGCGGCTATCCGAATCGGCTGTCCCAAAGAATGACGCGGCGCGCCGAAACCTATTTGTGATCTCGGATGTCAGCCGCCCTGTGTAGGTTCAGCTTTGGACTGGTCTCGGGTAATTTTTCCTGGGGAGCCGATGACAGCGGATGACAATTGATTCACCCACCGAGGAATATGCAGTCATGGCGACGAACGAGAACAAGGCATGAAGCCCGAGAAGGTCAATCCGCGGGAGGTCTTCTATCAGCCCTCGAGAATGGTGGTGCCTCTTTTCCAGCGCCCTTACGTCTGGTCCAAGGAGCGGCAATGGCAGCCCCTGTGGGAGGACATAACGCGGCTCGCCGATGTGCTGGCCACGAAAAACCCGGCCGCCACACATTTCCTCGGCGCTTTCGTCGTACAGCAGCTGCCTTCTACTCTCGGCACCATGCAGGAGTGGAGTGTCATCGATGGTCAGCAGCGACTCACGACGCTCCAGATCCTCCTCGACTCACTTCACTCACAGCTTGACGACCGCGGTCTGACGATGCTCGCGGCACAGGTCGAGCCGCTCATCGTCAATCCGGCCGCCTTCCTCAAGAATCCTGAGGACCGCTACAAGGTCTGGCCGACGAATCTCGACCGGGTGGGATTCAAATCGGTCATGAGCGCCCCTGCTCCGGTTGACTACTCGAGCGTCGTGCCATCGCGGCTCGCTGAGGCGCATCAGTACTTCAGCGATTCCATAGGCGCGTGGCTCGACAAGGCGGACGAGTCGAGATCAGCGCGAAGCTTCTCGTTGATGCCGTGTCCGGTCAGCTCGAGATCGTGAGCATTCGCCTCGACGCGACAGAGGATGCGCAGGCGATCTTTGAGACGCTGAATGCACGGGGCGAGCCACTGAGCGCCGCGGACCTCATCAAGAATTTCATCTTCCAGAACCACGCCGGCACCGAAGCGGAGGTCGAAGCCGCGTACCTCGGTAACTGGGCTGAACTTGAGACTCCGTGGTGGGTCACGCAGGTCACGGCCGGACGCGTCTCGCACCCGCGCGCGTCCTGGTTCCTCTGGCACTGGCTGCGCGCCCGTCTGCTCGAAGACTTCCCGATCCGAGAGCTATTCACGCAATTCAAGGGCTACGTGACCGACAAGCGGCCGGACCTGTCGAGTTTGCTACCGGAGATCAAGACGGCGGCGGACAGATATCGGTTCGTGATCGAGGGGTCGCAGGCGGTGAACGGTCCGTTGACGAGGGCACAATGGTTCAGTTACCGCGTCGGCACTCTCGATTCTGAGGTCGTGCGACCCCTGCTGATCTGGCTCGATGAGGAGCCGCAGTCAGATGTTCCGGAAAAAGACAAGACCCAGATCCTCAAGTACCTCGAAAGCTGGTTTGTCCGCCGCGCGATCGTGAAAGCGCCCTCGCAGGGCACAAACCGATTCATGGTCGACCTCATCGTCCACCTCAGCAAGCAGCCGCACGATCGTCTGGCCATTGAAGTCGAGTCCTACCTCGCTTCGAACAAGACGCCCGTCGGATACTGGCCGGACGACGCAGAGGTCACCTCGGCGCTGAAGGGCGCGCCCGCATACAACAAGTATCTCCGGGCTCGACTCCGAATGATCCTTGAAGCGCTCGAAGACCACCGCCGTGGTTACCCTGATTGGAATGCACTCGGTATGGGGCCGATCGCGCGTGGGGTCGGTACGATCGAGCACTTCCTCCCTCAGAAGTGGCGGGCAAACTGGCCGGCTATATGGCCGCCCGACGAAGCCGAAATGAAGGCGGCGTCACGTGACCGCACTCTGCACGAACTCGGCAATCTCACCTTGGTGACCCAGAAACTGAATTCGAAGGTTTCAAACGGGTCATGGGCGACGAAGGTAGAGCACTTCCAGCACGTCAACGACGTGCTCCTCACGAACGATGTTATTCAGTCCGTCCCGACCAATTGGAACGAGACGGCGATTACTGCGCGTACGGCGAGCGCTCGCGGCGTCGGTTCTCAAGGTTTGGCCGGCCCCAGCAGGACATATCGGACTCGCGACGCAGCCGGCGCAAGCTGAACCTTCAGGGGAAGTCGACCTGGCTCTACTTGTCTCGGAGGGGCTCATTCAGCCGGGAACCGTGCTAGTCGCTCGTCCCGCTGTCCTGAACGGTGCTACCGCCGCGGTCGGGCTCGACGGGCGCGTGTTCGTCGGCGACGTCGGTTACGACACGCCGTCCGCGGCGGGGGTGGCTGCCAACTCGGCCGGCCTGTACCGGGGCGGCATCAATGGTTGGCGATTCTGGAAGATCCAAGGATCTGGGAAGTCGCTCTGGGAGGTTCGCAACGAGTACCGCGCCAGTCTTGGCGAAGATGACGGAGACGAGGATCGGCGAGGATGCCCAAGACTCTGATCAGATCGAGGCGGAACTGGTCGCCGCGGAGACCGGCGAATGAAGTTGACGACGGGTGAGTCCAGCAAGCTCTTTAAACTCTTGGCAAGCAGATCGGCGCGCTTGCGTAGGGAGGCGATTCCTCTCACCCAAAGGTGTCGAGATTCGATAATGTTTGCCGTTAACTTTGAACGCCCGCGCGAGCCCAGCGTTTAGTTGGCACGCGGCTGGCTGAACGTGACAACCTCGGTCGCTACTGAACCACCAACTTATGAAGTGGACCGCGGAGTGGCATCCCAAATACCCCGGAGGCCCGGATGGAACGAGTCTGGTCCGGACGCGAAATCGAGCGAACTACGCGAGCATCTCCCGCACCATCGGGATCACCTGCGTGCCATACAGCTCGATGCTCGTCATCAGCTGATCGTGCGGCATCGGCCCGTTCGAGTACTTGAGGTCGAACCGGTCCAGCCCCAGCGTCTGCGCCGTCGCCGCGATCTTCCGCGCGACCGTCTCCGGCGACCCCGCGTAGAGCGAGCCGTGCTCGATCTCGTTCACATACTCCGCCTCGGTCACCGGCGGCCAGCCGCGCTCGGCGCCGATTCGGTCGCGGTTCTTCTTGAAGTGCGGCCAGAGCTGCTCGCGGGCTTCAGCTCGTCGGTGGCGGCGATGTGTCCGGGGGAGTGCGCGCCGAGCGGCATCCGCGGAAGTCCCAGCTGGTCGGATGCCCGCCCGTACAGTTCGACGTACGGCAGGAACCGGCCAGGGTCGCCGCCGATGATCGCGAGCATCATCGGGATGCCGGTGCGCACCGACCGCACGACGGACTCCGGTGATCCGCCGACGCCGATCCACGCGGTGAGCCGGCCGGACTCGGTCTTCGGGAAGACGTCCTGGTCGACGAGCGGGGCGCGGTAGCTGCCGGACCAGGTGATCGGCTTCTCCTTGAGCAGCTGCACGAAGAGGTCGAGCTTCTCGTTGAACAGGGTCTCGTAGTCGGCGAGGTCGAAACCGAACAGCGGGAACGACTCGGTGAACGAGCCGCGGCCGAGGATGACTTCGGCGCGGCCGTTGCTGGCGGCATCCAGGGTGGAGAAGCGTTCGAAGACGCGGATCGGGTCGTCGCTGGAGAGCACGGTGACGGCGGTGCCGAGGCGGATGCGTTCGGTCTGGCCGGCGATCGCGGCGAGCACCATGTCGGGGGCGGAGATGGCGAAGTCGTCGCGGTGGTGTTCGCCGAGGCCGATGAAGTCGATGCCGACCTGGTCGGCGAGCACGCCCTGGGCGATGACGTTGCGGATCACCTGGGCGTCGCTCTGACGCGCGCCGGTGTTGTCGACGGTGACGTCGCCGAAGGTGTCGAGTCCGAGTTCGAGGTGATTCGCCATCGTTGTATCCGTTCCGCCGAAAGTCAATGCATACGCATCATTCGGGGCAACGGCGCTCACTCGAACGATATTCCCTGGTTAATGGCGGCTACCTCGCGAGCGGAACGAATACGCGGAGGTATTCGCGAGGTAGATGCTACGACTGTCCCGGGTAAGGAAGGGCCGCTGAAATCCTGCGAACGAATTGGAGCAGGTCAATATTGGTCTAGATCTGGCCCAGAACGAGGTCATTCTCCTTGGTCGTTCTACCTAAGTACGACGACTTTCAACGAGGAAAGTAGTCAAGTCGTGGGATGGTAGCGAAGATTGAGGCCGATGATGATGCCCGCGTGGTTGAGCCAAAGCCCTCGGCGATCCGGATTGAGCCAAGTTTCCTGCACGAAAGGAGGACCCGCAGCTGCGGAGCGTCGTTCCACTCCGGCGTTGCTTAGACTTGATGCAATCACCTGCGACTGGAACAACGCTTACGAGCAAGACTTGCCGTCAGACTGTGCCGGCTTTGGTCCCTATCTGGATGCGCAACCTCCCTGTCGCCCGAGGCGCAGTGAGCTCGCGTCGTTGACGCTGCGTGAGGAGGACTGGGGCTAGGGCTTGGAACGAGCTGACCTAGGCGTAGAACTTCGAGTGAGAACGCTGAAGTCTGCGGTCCATGAGCGTATGGCGAGCGTCACTAAGGGTACTCATTGTGTGTGCATCAAGCCCCGGTAGGAGGCGTGTCAACATCTCATCAGTTGCCTTGATCAACATCTCCGGGTCTTTGGAAGTGCGAGAGATTTCGTCGAGCCTTGCAAGTTCAGCACTCGCCCCAGGGACGACGGGCACCTGTAAAGAGTTGACTTCGCTTGGCACTAGCTCCAAGACTCCGCCGCCAAAGCTCCGACCTTCAACTTCGGCCGAAGCAGCGAGAGGGAGTTGTGAAAAGATGCCGTGAAGTCGTCGGCGGTCACCGGCGATCCTGCAAGAACCTTGCCCCGGTAGATCGTGTCAGTCGTTACGACATTCGCATGGTTTGCGATCACTCGCGGGTAGCGATTCGATCGCTTCGATAAGAGCATGTCTCCGGCGGGGACGACCGGCACCCTGTACCAGGGTGTTCGAACACGGCATTTGAATCGTTTCTCGATTTCCTGATCGGTACCCTGCTCGAGATACTGCTTCGCCAGCGGGTTCAACTCGGGCGACAACTGTCAGCTGAGAAGCTGGAGAAGCCGTGCAGACTGGCCCGACTCAGCAAGGATCCGCTGCTCGTCCTCCGTGAACAAGAGACCGTCAGCATGCCGCGATCTCGGCAAGAGCGGGATTGCCCATTCCCTGAGGTCATAAGCTTCGACCAGCTCCGACTCAACGCAGAAGTAATTGTTCGCGCCTGTCACTGTCGACACACTGAACCGTGCAACATCGCTCAATGGCTTTACGTCGGCAATCGAGCGCGCGGCGCTACGGGCGGCGTTGTGTTCGGGCGTGAGCAAGTAGTTGGTCCACGTGCCTGCCCCGGGAGCCACCTCGTGAGACCAAGTTCGTGTACCGCCATTGTGGTCATGAAATTCGATGGTCGACACTTCGCGACTTGGGCCCTTCGAGATGCGACCAGTAAGGATCAAGACCTCTTGAAGGACGGTCGGAAAAGAGCCCGGTGAACAGGTCGATGGTCAGATCGATCGTGTTCGCCACCAGCCAATTGCGTACGGCGTTGGCCGAGATGCCGGTGAGAAATTCCGTGGGAAGGATAACCGAGAAGACACCTCCATCCCGAAGCTTCGCCAGGGACAAAAGGAAGACTGGGATCCAAAGGTTTGAGACGGAGCTTCCAATGGCACCCAGCTGTGCGCTTATCGTCTTGGCGCGCTGCTTGTCCTCATCCGATATGAACTGGAATCGGACGTAAGGCGGATTCGCGAGAACCAAATCAAACCCAGGACTTGGAATTCGCGCCCATCGAAGCACGTTCTCGTGCACCACACGTCCAGGCAGCCCGAGTGCGCCAAGTGTGTGCCGGGCCTTCTGCGCTTCGCCTTCGAGTACTTCGACTGCCTCGATGTCCTTCAAGTGTCGGACGAGACTGCTACGTTCTAGCCCACGGAGAAATGCACCGTCGCCAGCCGAAGGCTCCAACACTCGCAAATCGGTTCGGCCGGCCAGCAGCGCGGCTGAGCGTGAAATACACAAGTCCACGAGGACGTCAGGCGAGTAGAAGCCGCCCCGCAACTTATCTTCGCTGACTTCGCCTCGAGTAAGCATCCAACCTCAACTTCATAACTGAAGTAATAGTTTATATCATGGGGTCCGCCGGTGTGACGAGGCTGTGTGCCATTGTGAGCAACATGAGTTTCGCTTCCTCGCCCAGCCGTTTGCCGACCACCCAAATCTCGTGGACTTTATCGAGCATGCGAGGGACGACGGCTTTGACGAACTCAAGATCGCCGTAGCCTGGGCAAAAAGATCTGGCCTCGGACGTGTCTGGGACGCTATCGCGGAGTTTCGCGATAATGGTGGCAAAGTACTTCTCGTCGTGGGTGTGAGTGAGGGCGGTGCCACCAAGGAGGGCCTAGAACTCGCACTTCGAGCTGCCGATGAAAGCTACGTTTTCCATGATCCGAAACGCACTTTCCACCCGAAAGTCTATCTAGCGTCACGCGGCGGCAAGCGCTCGCTCCTGGTAGGTTCCAGCAACCTCACCGCCGGAGGTCTTAGCTGGAACTACGAGGCATCGATGTGGATGGACTGGGACGCCGGGGAAGGCGAAGACGTCACAGACAGCGTGTTCGCCTGGTTCGAAACCCTCATTGCAGAGACTGCCTCGTGCAGCCGCTTGACTACCGAGCTCATAGAGAAGCTGGCAATGAGTGAGGACATTGTCTTGGGATCCGAATCGCGGTCGCGACGCGTGCAGAAGAACAAGTGGGATACGCCTGAGGATAACGACAGCGCGATCGTTGCGACCATCAGCGGGCTTTTCAAACCCGTTCTCGGCTGGACTCAGAAAACTGCCTGCGTTGAGCGGGAAGCTCTCACAGACCAAATCAGCGACACCAAAGCCGTCTGCAGCGACGTCCGGAACATCAGAATCCGCACAGCCGACCGGTGGCACGCCAACCTTGGCCGGTGTGCCACCTCTGCCCACCGACAACGTGCAACGACGCTGGATGAAACGCTTGGACAACACTGCGGCGCAGCAGGTGAAGTCCGTCCGTAGCAATGCGACCGGCAACCTCCGCTTGAGTCGGGAGGATGCAGCCGTAGACCACAAGAAGTACTTCAGAGAAGACTTTTTCGGGGGCCTACCTTGGGCTCCGACCGACGGCAAGGAATCGGAGCAGGAAGTCGTCGTTGGCTTCCGCACGTGGATCGACGGTTACGACCTCAGCATACAAGAACTGAGGATCAGCCATGATGCCCGACGCATTTCGGGTCAGGGAAACGTCCCCACGGTCTTGCACTGGGGCCCTCTTGCAAGGGTGCTACGGGACACGAACTACGTGGGGCTCTACGTAAGTCTCGAGCGCTTGGATAACGGCGACTATAACCTCATCATTTCCCATGCATCTCGAGGTGACAACTTGGTCTAACTATCGGCGTAGCAGGCGTTCTGTGACCACCACAGCACCATGGCCGGGGCTCGCTGACTGTCGGCCGGTGTTGAATAGGTGCGGACCCTCCTGCGGTCCGCTAGGCGAGCAGAGGCGCGAGTTGGCGCGCGCCTTCATCGAGCTGAGGGAGCAGGTCGCCCGGCGCGGCGATCCGCGTCGCCGGGGCCGACAGGCAGAGGGCGCCCACGAGGCGACCGTCGGCCGCCCGGATCGGCAGCGCGAGGCATCCGTAGCCCGGCGTCAGCTCGCCGGTCTGCGACGCGTAGCCCGACGGCGACGCACCACCGGCTCGCTCGGCCAGCAGCAGCCGGCCCATCGCCGACGCGGACAGGTCGCGCGAGATCTTCGACTCGTCGCTCAGCGGGAAGTCCGGGTCGGCATCGACGATGAGCACCCGATCGCCCTCGTAGCGCACCAGGTGGATGCCGCCACGGATGCGCGAGCGCAGCCCGGCGATCACCTCCCGCACGGCCTGCGGCGGCGGGGATGGCGCGACCAGGTGCGCGAGTTCGACGACCTTGCGGCCGAGCGCGAAACCGGTGAGGTCCGGCATCCGGACCAGGTATTCGTCCTGGACGAGGAGGTTGATCAGGCGGTAGGTCGTGGCCCGGGGGAGGCCGAGGCTTTGGGAGATCTCCTGCGCCGTGACGCCGGCGCCCAGGCGGGCTACCTCTTCGAGGACGGTTAGGGCGCTGTGGATTGCCTTGGGTTGGCGGGCTCTGAGGTCTGGAGTTGAGCTGGGCGTGGGGGATCTCGATATACGCGGCTCGCTTCGCTCGCTGGGCACTCGATCAACGGGCTGGGCGGGTCGCTCGCTCGCGCGCACTCGATCAACGGGCGCGGCATCCGTCCCCCCGAGCACATCGGCGGCACTGGGCTCATCCCACGCACCGATCGTTTCGCGCAGCCACGGCCGGCGCCGCAGCCGCAGCCGGTACGCCGCCACCCCGACGAGCAGCACGACCACGAACATCCACACCCCGACCGCCCGCGACGACAACGCCTCGCTGACGAGGTAGACCCCGAGCACGCCGGTCAGCAGCACGGATGCCGCCACCGCACGCACCCCAGCCCACACCGTGAACTCGCCGATCCGCCGCAGGAACACCGGCGCCGCCGCACACACCAGGATGTACGCGGTGATGTACCCGGACGCCGCCACCACGAGCAAAACCCCCATCGCACGCCAGAGCCCGTCGCCGATGAACACGGCGACGATCGGCACCACGGCGATCACCGGAACCGACACGAGAACCGCGGTGAACGGCGTGCGATACGTCGCATGCGCCCGCCCGAACGCCTCCGGCAGCAGGCCCTCGCGCCCCATCGTGAACAGCACCCGCGCCAGCGCCGTCGTCGACGCGATCGCACAGGCCAGGAACGACGCCGCGATGCTCACATCGAGCAGCACCCCCATCCACTCCAGCCCGAACGCCGTCGCCAGGTCGTTCACCGGCGACACACTGTCACGGATGTCGCCCCCCAGCGACGCGAACCCGACGATCTGGCTGAACGACGCCAGCAGGTACAGCCCGCCAGACACGATCACCGTCCAGACGATCGCCCGCGGAATCGCCGCATACGGCCTGCGGGCCTCCACCCCGAGAGTGGCCGAACTCTCAAAGCCCACGAACGCCGTCAACGCCACAACCGCCCCCACCGACAGGGTCGCCGGCGTCGCCCCCGCCAGCGACAACACCGACCAGTCGATCGTCGGCCCCACCTGCACGAGCAGCGTGCCGACGAGCACGAGGATGATCGCCACAGACACCAGCTCCACCAGCAGCGTCACCCGCGTCGACAGACGGATGCCCCGCGCCAGCACCAGCATCACCACCGCCGCGAGAAGACCCACGATCAGAGCCGCCACCGCCGAACTCGCGGCCAGCTCCGGCGACACCCGGCCGAGCAGGATCACGAGGTAATAGCTCGGCCCCCGCCAGCGCGAACATCGAGATGAAGCCGTAGCCGATCAGCATCCCGACCCCGGTGACGACAGCGGCACCGGCCCCGAACGTCTTCGCCACGAACGTGTACAGCGACCCGGTCGCCGCGATGCGTTTCGTGAACGTGTTCACCGTCGTCGCGATCAGGAGCGCCAGGCCCATCGCCAGGGCCAGCGACCAGACGGATGCCCCGCCCGCGACAACCGCGATGAGCAGCGGCATCGTCGTGGCGGCAGCCGCCGGCGCCACCGCCGACACCGACTGGGCGAGCACATCGGCGAAACCGACACTGCGCCGGTCGAGGCCGTGCATGGGGGAGCGGTTGCCCAGCCCCGGGACGGGCTCGGGGGACGCGATCGCCCGCTCGAGCGCGGTCATGAGGGCTGCCTGAACATGGGTTCACCGTAGAGCGCCGGCGTTGCGCCGCCGCAACAGCCATGTTTCGGGCTCGTGACCGCCAAATGAGACAGCCCGGCGGCATCCGTCTCATTTACCGCGTGCGGTCATTTACCTCGAAGGAACCTCGCCGCAACAGCGCCGCAGGATGCTTGCCGGTATCCCCTTCCTCCACAAGGTCCACTCACCCCCCAGCTTTGGAGAATCCTCATGACAGTCACCACCAAACCGGCCTCAGGCGCCGGCGCCGCACCGAAGGGCCGTGCACTCTCCGGCTCACTCGGTGTCACGGCCATCGTCTTCATGGTTGTCGCCGCGGCGGCACCCCTCACCGTCATCGGCGGCGCGGCCCCGCTCGGCATCCTCATCGGCAACGGGGTCGGCTTCCCCAGCATGTACGCCATCTCGGCGGTCGTGCTGCTGCTCTTCTCGGTCGGCCTCGCCGCGATGACCAAACACGTGCCCAAGCCGGGCGCGTTCTTCACCTTCGTCGGCTACGGCCTCGGCAAGAAGGCCGGACTCTCCAGCGCGTTCCTCGCCCTGCTCACCTACACGACCATCCAGGTCTCGGTGTACGGCTACATCGGCTACCTCCTCAACGTCACCGTCACCGGGCTCGGCGGACCCGGACATCGCGTGGCCGCTCTGGTCGCTCGCGACCATCGCCCTCGTCGGCATCCTCGGCTACCGCCACATCGACCTGTCGTCGAAGGTGCTCGGCGTGCTGCTCGTCGGCGAGGTCGGCATCGTGCTCGCCCTCGTCGCTGCCGTGGTCTTCGCCGGCGGCGCCGACGGACTCTCCCTCGCGCCGTTCGAGCCGGAGAACGTGATGAGCGGATCCCCGGGCATCGGCCTGATGTTCGCCATCGCCGCATTCATCGGCTTCGAAGCCACCGCGATCTTCCGCGACGAGGCCAAGGACCCGAACCGCACCATCCCGCGCGCCACCTACGTCGCCGTCATCGGCATCGGCCTGTTCTACACCCTCGCCTCCTGGGGCCTCGTCATGGCCTGGGGCCCGGACAACGTGCTCGGCGTCGCCGCTGAAGACCCCGGCGCGATGATCCTCGTCACCACCGCGATGTACCTCGGCACCGTCGGGGAGATCATCATCAACGTGCTGCTCGTGACGAGCATGTTCGCCTGCGTGCTCTCCTTCCACAACGTCATCACCCGCTACCAGCACTCGATGTCGAACGCCGGCGTCCTGCCGGCCCGCCTCGGCACCGTCCACCCGAAACACGTCTCGCCGCACCTGTCCTCGCTCACCCAGACCATCACCGCCGCGGCCTGCATCGTGATCTTCGCGATGCTCGGCCTGGACCCGGTGCTGCAGGTGTTCACCTGGTTCGCCGGCGTCGCCACCCTGGCCATCGCCATCCTGATGGCCCTGACCAGCGCCGCGATCATCGTCTACTTCGCCCGCACCAAGAAGGACGGCCGACTCTGGAACACGGTCGATCGCCCCCGGCCTCGGCTTCCTCGGACTCGTCGGAGCAGCCGTCGTGATCATCGCGAACTTCCCGATGCTCGTCGGCGACGTCGACGCCACCGGAACCCCCGCGTTCGGCACCGTGAGCGCCGTTCTTCTCGGACTGATCGTGCTCTTCCCGGCGGTCGGCTGGGTGCAGGCGATCGTGCTCAAGAAGGCCCAGCCCGCCGTCTACGACACGCTCACCGACGCCATCAGCGGCTGACCGCCCTTTCCCTCCTTCTCGACACCCACACCGCACGACCAGCAAGGAGACCACCCCATGACCCTCATCGACACCGCGCCGCAGACCGCAGGCGAGAACGAAGCCGGCGCGCAGCATCCGCTCGCCGACCTCACCGCCTCGGAATTCGTCGCCATCCGCGACATCGTCACCGCGCAGGCCGACTTCACCGAGACCACCCGCTTCGCCTACGTCGGCCTCGACGAACCGCACAAGCGCGCGGTTCTCGCCTGGCAGGCGGGGGAGGGGTCGCTTCCGGAGCGCCGTGCCCGCGTGATGCTGCTCGACATGGCGACCGGGTACTCCACCGACGTCATCGTGTCGATCGACGCCGGCGCCGTGCTCTCCACCACCGTGCTCGACGGATCGGCCGGGCAGCTGCCGATCCTGATCGAGGAGTTCGACGCGGTCGCCGACATCGTCAACGCCGACCCGCGCTGGGCCGCCGCACTCGAACGCCGCGGCACCACCGCCGCCGACGTCAAGTGCGTGCCGCTCTCGGGCGGGCACTACAACTTCCCCGAGGAAGAAGGGCGACGGATGCTCCGCGTGCTCGCCTTCCGGCAGGACTACCCCGGCGACCACGTCTGGGCCCACCCGGTCGACGGTCTCAGCGCGTATGTCGACACGGCATCCCGCACCATCACCCGGCTGATCGACTCCGACGACCTGCCGATCCCGGCCGAGAGCGGCAACTTCGACGACCCCGCCGTGCAGGGCCCACCGCTCACCACACTCAAGCCGATCGTCATCACCCAGCCGGAGGGGCCGAGCTTCACCGTGGACGGCGATGTCGTCAGCTGGGCGAACTGGAAGTTCCAGGTCGGCTTCGACGTGCGCGAAGGCCTGGTGCTGCGCCAGCTGTCGTTCACGGATGCCGGCGAAGAGCGCCCCGTGATCTACCGCGCCTCGATCGACGAGATGCTCGTGCCCTACGGCGACCCGTCGCCGGTGCGGTTCTGGCAGAACTACTTCGACACCGGCGAGTACCTGTTCGGCCGGTTCACCAACTCGCTCGCCCTCGGCTGCGACTGTGTCGGTGAGATCAAGTACTTCGACGCGACGATGGCCGACGAGACCGGCAACCCGTTCACGGTGAAGAACGGCATCTGCATGCACGAGGAGGACTTCGGCACGCTGTGGAAGCACTCCGACATCTACACCGACTCCAACGAGGTGCGCCGCTCACGCCGGCTCGTCATCTCGTTCTTCACCACCGTCGGCAACTACGACTACGGGTTCTACTGGTACCTCTACCTCGACGGCACCATCGAGTGCGAGGCGAAGCTGACCGGCATCCTGTTCACGTCGGCGTACCCGGGGCTGTCTGAAGACGGCTCGGACTACCCCTACGCGTCAGAGGTCGCGCCCGGGCTCGGCGGCCCGTACCACCAGCACCTGTTCTCGGCCCGGCTCGACATGATGGTCGACGGGCTCTCCAACGCCGTCGACGAGATCGAGGTCGGCCGGGTTCCTGTGGGGCCTGGGAACGAACACGGCAACGCGTTCACCAAGAAGACGACCCGCATCTCGACCGAGGCGGTCTCGGGGCGCACGGCGGATGCATCCGTCGCCCGTTCCTGGAACGTCGTCAACACCGAGAAGACCAACCGGATGGGCCGCCCGACCGGGTACACGCTGTACCCGCAGGACGCCCCGACGCTGCTGGCGGATGCCTCGTCATCGATCGCGGCGCGCGCCGAGTTCGCGACCAAGCACCTGTTCGTGACCCAGTACGACCCGGCGGAGAAGTACGCCGCCGGCGACTTCGTGCACCAGAACCCGGGTGGTGACGGCATCACGAAGTACATCGCCGACGACGCCTCGGTCGACGGCGAAGACATCGTGCTGTGGCACACCTTCGGTCCGACGCACTTCCCCCGCCCGGAGGACTGGCCGGTCATGCCCGTGGACTACGCCAAGTTCACGCTCAAGCCGTACGGCTTCTTCGGCAAGAACCCGGCGCTGAACATTCCGGCCGCTGTGGCGCACTGCTCGGCGGCGATCACGTCTCCGGATGGCGCGGCGTCAGACGAGCTGGGGCTGTCGGCTGCGGGTTCTGCGGGTTCGTCTGCCGGTGCGTCTGCCGGTGGTTCGGCCTCCGGTGGCTGCGGCGCGAACTGCACCTGCGGACACTAGCTCCCCACCATGACCGAGCTGCTCCATCTCTCGGCCCTGCTGCCGGCCGCCTTCGGTGTGTGTTGCACCGTCGGCGGTCGGCGGCGCGGCCGTTTGCTCCTCGGCTTCGAGGGCGTCGCCGCTGTCGTGATGCTCGTCGCGATGGCGGATGTCGCGCTCGGCCTCGGCCTGCTCGCCCCGATCCTGTGGGTGGTCGGGTTGGTGGTGCTGGCGCTGGCCTCTCCGGTGATTGCCGCTCCGGTGATTGAGCCTCGTCGAAATCCCCGTCGAGATCCCGCTCGCAATGCCCGTCACGCGGGCGGCGCGGGATCTCGACAGGCTCGATCAGCGGGTGGTGCTCGAGCAGCGGTGGATGCTCGATCCGCGGTGGGTGCTCGATCAGCGGGGATGCTCGATCAGCGGTGGAGCTCGATCCGCGGGCGGCGCGACCGCGCACCCCTCCCTCCACACCAGTCTCGGGCTCATCGTCATGGCCGGGCTGATCGCGCTCATGTCGGCGGGCCACACGGCATCCGTCTCGGAACATCACGGCGGGGGTGGGCTGCTGCCGCTACTGGTCCTCGGTGGGTCGGCGGTCTATGTCGGCTACTCCGCCTGGCGTGCGGTCACCCTGTTCCGGATGCCGCGCCGCGACCTGGTCGGATGCCTCGAGGCCGCGAGCATGGCGGCATCCGTTGCGTTGATGGCGGGGGCGCTCGCCGTCTGAGCCGCCCTGACCATCGACTGCTGCACTTACTGTCGAGTGCCACAGTTGCAACTGCAGCACTCGAAGGGAACTGCAGCACTCGAAGGGAACTGCAGCACTCGATGTCGACCGCAGCACTGGAACTGCAGCACTCGGTGGCGCCGTCTGACGCGCCAGGTCATCACTTCCGGACGAGGGCCTCAGGTGTGCCGGGTGTTTTGGACCGGAAGTGATGGTCTCGTGGCTGGAGCGGACTGCCACGCCTGAGACGACTCGATGTGCGCGAAATGCCCGGCGTTCGGTGAGACCTGCTGCGAGGCGTGCGGGATCACCGACTCAAACCAGGCGTCATCCGCCGAACTCACGAAAACATCGTGGTCACCGCGCACGAGGGTGACGGGGCACCGGATGCTCGCCCACTGGGTTTCGTCGTAGCGGGCAGCCGCGGCGGCCCCGCGAGCGAACGACGTCGGGCGGACCTCTGCCGCGAGCGAATCGATCACCGAGCTGTCGAGGCTGCGCCGGTCTGCAAACAGCGGAGCGCTGAGCGGCCCAAGCAGGCGCAGGCGGTGCAGGACGCGAACGAGTGCGGTGCCGCCCGCGCCCAGCGCGCTCAGGAAGCGCATTGCTCCGAGCATCCCGGCCAGCAGGGGCAGAACGGTGAAGTTACGAATCGGATGCCGCAGCACCGACAGCGCGCCGGGTCCCGTTGCCGAGATCGCGGTGACGCTCGCGGTGCGCTCCGGGTGTCTGGCCGCGATCGTGAGCCCGACGTGTCCGCCCAGCGAGTGGCCGAAGATGTTCCACCGTGCGTAGCCGAGCGTTCTGGTGACGTGAGCCACGGCATCCGCGAGGTCTTCCACGGTTGCGTCAGCCGAAATGCTGCCGCTCTCGCCCCATCCAGGCAGGTCGAGGGCGACGACATTCTGCAGTGGGACTGCCGGCCTCCTGGGAGGCACGGATGAGGGGAAGCCAGGTCGTCCACGAGCCGGCGGCGCCGTGGAGAAGCAGAGTGGCGGCATCGGACAGAGGGGCATTCGGGTCGACGTGCGCCACGACATCGCCAAGCGCTGTGGGAACAACGACGCGTGTGATCCCGGCGGTCGCGCGGTCGTACGGGGTATCGGCGCTGTACCGGGTGCTGGAAGCGGGTGTCATGGTCACCTGAGTAGTTCGGAGCGACGCCCCAGGCAGCTTGGGTGGGGCGCGAGACCATCAGTTGCGGTCGAGGGCATCAGGTGTGCCGGGTGTTTTGGGCCGGAAGTGATGGTTTCGTGGCTGGCGTGGCGGATGCCGCGCCGCGACCTGGTCGGATGCCTCGGGGCCGCGAGCATGGCGGCATCCGTCGCGTTGCTGGCGGGGGCGCTCGCCGTTTGCGGCGCGAGGTCATCAGTTGCGGACGAGGGCATCAGGTGTGCCGGGTGTTTTGGGCCGGAAGTGATGGTCTCGTGGCCGGAGTGGGGCGGATGCCGCGCCGCGACCTGGTCGGATGCCTCGGGGCCGCGAGCATGGCGGCATCCGTCGCGCTGATGGCGGGGGCGCTCGCCGTCTGACGCGCCCCAACCATCGAGTGCTGCACTTGCTGTCGAGTGCTGCAACTGCAACTGCAGCGCTCGAGGACTGCAGCGCTCGGGGACTGCAGCGCTCGGAGGGAACTGCAGCACTCGATGGCGCCGTCTGACGCGCGACATCATCAGTTCCGGACGAGGGCATCAGGTGTGCCGGGGTTTCGACCGGAAGTGATGGTTTCGTGGCTGGGGCGGATGCCGGGCGACCGAGACGCGATGAACGCGGCCGACGGACGGTCTCGAGCGCCGCCGGCTCAGATGCTGCGGTGGTCGCGGACCGCGAGCTCCAGGGCCTCGAGGCCCGGCGCGAGCGCGGCATCCACCGCGAGCGGGTCGGTGACGTTGAGCTCCTGCATCTGACGGCGACCCTCTGGTGCCGTGTTGATCTCGTGCTCGCCCGCCTCCAGCGCGGCGATCAGGTCGGTGATGACATCCTCGAGCGGGCGACGTCCCCAGCCGAGCTCATCGCCCGCGTTCTGCGAGCTCATCATCGCGGTGTCGGTCGCACCGGGGTACACGGTCGCGACGTGCACGCCGGTTCCGATCAGTTCGCGGCGCAGCGCCTCGCCGAACTGCGAGAGCCCCGCCTTCGTCGCCGCGTAGACCGAGTAGAACGGCATCCCGACGAGAGCGATTCCGCTCGCGATGTTCAGCAGGATGCTTCCACGCTCGGATCCGCTCTTCCGCAGTGCGGGGAGCAGCGCCTTGGTCAGCAGGATCGGCGCGGTGAGGTTCAGGTCGATCATCGAGTGCACGTCGGCATCGGTGGTCAGCTCGAGCCGGCCGGCACGCACGTTGCCGGCGTTGTTGACGAGCAGGTCGAGGGTGCTCCACGAGGCGACGGCCTGCGCGACCCGATCGACGGCTCCCGGCTGGGTCAGGTCTTCGACGAGAATCTCCGTCGTTCCACCCTCGGCGGCGACGAGCGTCGCCGTCTCTTCGAGCGTCTCGCTCGTGCGGCCGACGAGCAGCAGGTGCGCTCCGCGGCGCCCGAATTCGAGGGCGAGCGAGCGGCCGATGCCCTGGCCGGCGCCGGTGATGATGCCGCGGCGGTTGGTGAGGTCGAGGTTGGTGAGGTCCATGAGCACGCTACTTTCCGTTTGTTCTGTCGCGAGGAGAGCAATCAGGTGATCGCTCTTCGACGTACCCTTCCGCCAACCGGGCGCCCCGCCGCTTTATTTCATGGGCCCGGCCGAGCGCACGTGCGACTCATGTACAAATGTCCTTACATGCGATAATCTGACGGCGTGACCCTCGAGGAAGAACGGCTCAGCACGGTATGACGCAACCACGGACTCCCCACGAACTGATCGCGATCGGCCGCGTCGGCGTCGACCTCTACCCGCTGCAGGATGGCGTCGGGCTCGAGGACGTCGACACCTTCGGCAAGTACCTCGGCGGCAGCGCCGCCAACGTCACCGTCGCCGCCGCCCGCCACGGACACGCCACCGCGCTGATCTCCGCCGTGGGGGACGACCCCTTCGGCCGCTACGTCCGCAAGGAACTCGCCCGCCTCGGCGTCAGCAACGAGTTCGTCGGCACCAACGCCGAGTTCGCCACCCCGCTGACCTTCTGCGAGATCTTCCCGCCCGACGACTTCCCGCTCTACTTCTACCGACGCCCGAAAGCCCCCGACCTGACGGTCACGCCCGCGTCCCTCGACCTGGATGCGATCCGGGATGCCACGATCTTCTGGGCCACCGTCACCGGCCTCTCCGAGGAACCCAGCAGGAGCGCCCACCACGCCGCGTGGGCCGCACGCGGCCGGCGACCGCTGACCATCCTCGACCTCGACTACCGCCCGATGTTCTGGTCCTCAGCCGAGGACGCCCGCGAGCAGGTCGGCCGCGCGCTCGACCAGGTGACGATCGCCGTCGGCAACCGCGAAGAATGCGAGATCGCCGTCGGTGAGAGCGACCCGCACCGCGCCGCCGACGCGCTCCTCGACCGCGGACTCGACCTCGCCATCGTCAAACAGGGCCCGAAGGGCGTGCTCGCGAAGACCCGCGACCGAGTCGGTCGAAGTGCCGCCGTTCCCCGTCGAGGTCGTCAACGGGCTCGGCGCCGGCGACGGATTCGGCGGGGCACTCTGCCACGGCCTGCTCGAGGGCTGGGACCTCGAACACATCCTCCGCTTCGCCAACGTCGCCGGCGCCATCGTCGCCTCCCGACGCGAGTGCTCCACGGCGATGCCCACCAGCGCCGAAGTCGACGCGCTGCTCTCGAGCGAGGCGACGAGCCCGATGCCGCACGCTGACACCGGCCGCTTCCTGAGCGCCGCGCAGTTCGACCTGCTCCGCGACCTCCGCGCCACGCCGGCCGCAGCGGATCCGCGAGACCCTGCAGCAACGCCGCCGCCGCCCGCTGCTCGGTGAGGACGGCCGCCTCTTCATCGTCGCCGCCGACCACCCCGCCCGCGGCGCCCTCGGCGTGGGCGGCAACCCGACCGCGATGGCAGACCGGTACGACCTGCTCGACCGGCTCGCCCTCGCCCTGTCACGCCCCGGCGTCGACGGCGTGCTCGGCACCCCCGACATCATCGACGACCTGGCCGCGCTCGGCCTGCTCGACGACAAGGTCGTCGTCGGCTCGATGAACCGCGGAGGCCTGCAGAACGCCAGCTTCGAGATGGACGACCGCTTCACCGCCTACGACATCGACACGATCGAACGCGACGGCCTCGACTTCGCCAAGACCCTCCTCCGTATCGACCTCGACGACGCCGGGTCCGCCGCCACCCTCGAAGCAACCGCGCGCGCGGTGGATGCCGCCTCCCGGGCCCAGGTGCCGATCATGCTCGAACCGTTCATGAGCTCACGACGCGACGGCCGGATCGTCAACGACCTCAGCCCGAACGCCGTGATCGCGTCGATCGCCGATCGCATCCGGTCTCGGCAACTCCTCCACCTACAGCTGGATGAAACTCCCGGTGGTCGACGAGATGGACCGGGTGATGGCCGCGACCACGCTGCCCACGCTGCTGCTCGGCGGGGACCCCGACACCGCGCGCGGATGAGACCTTCGCCAAGTGGACGGATGCCCTCGCCCTCCCCGGCGTGCGCGGTCTCGTCGCCGGGCGGACGCTCATCTACCCGCCCGACGGAGACGTTGCCGCCGCCGTCGACCGGGCCGCCGCCCTTGTGCACGGGACCGCTCCGGCAGACCGTGCAGCCGAACAAACGAAGGAACAGACCCGATGACCGCACAGCCCGCCGCAACCGACCTCCCGACCGTTCCGCACTGGATCGACGGCGCCGAGACTCCCGGTTCCGGCAGCCGCACCGCCCCGGTCTACGACCCGGCGCTCGGCATCGAGACGAAGCGACGTCGCGCTCGCCGACGCCGCCGACCATCGAGCAGGCCGTGGCCTCCGCGAAGGCCGCCTTCCCCGCCTGGCGCGACTTCTCCCTCGCCAAGCGCCAGGCCAGTGATCTTCCGGTTCCGCGAACTGCTCGACGCCCGCAAGGGTGAACTGGCCGAGATCATCACCTCCGAGCACGGCAAGGTGCTCTCCGACGCGCTCGGCGAGATCACCCGCGGCCAGGAGGTCGTCGAGTTCGCCACCGGCCTCGCCCACCACCTCAAGGGCGAGTACTCGGAGCAGGTGTCCACCGGCGTCGACGTCTACTCGCTCCGCCAGCCGCTCGGCGTCGTCGGCATCATCAGCCCCGTTCAACTTCCCGGCGATGGTGCCGATGTGGTTCTTCCCGATCGCGATCGCCGCCGGCAACGCCGTCATCCTCAAGCCGAGCGAGAAGGACCCGTCCGCCGCGATCTGGATGGCGCCGCCTCTGGAAGGAGGCCGGCCTGCCCGACGGCGTCTTCACCGTGCTCCACGGCGACAAGGAGGCCGTCGACGGCCTGCTCACCCACCCGGATGTGCAAGGCGATCTCGTTCGTCGGATCCACCCCGATCGCCCGGTACGTCTACGAGACCGGCACCGCGCACGGCAAGCGGGTGCAGGCGCTCGGCGGAGCCAAGAACCACATGCTCGTGCTGCCGGATGCCGACCTCGACCTCGTCGCCGACAGCGCCATCAACGCCGGATTCGGCTCCGCCGGCGAACGCTGCATGGCCATCTCGGTCGTCGTCGCCGTCGAACCGGTCGCCGACGACGCTGATCGAGAAGATCACCGAACGGATGTCGACCCTCACGATCGGAGACGGCCGCCGCTCCTGCGACATGGGCCCGCTCGTCACCGAGACAGCACCGCGACAAGGTCGCCGGCTACATCGACATCGCCGCAGGCCGACGGCGCCGACCGTCGTCGTCGACGGCCGCGGCGATCGAGGTCGACGGAGACCAGAACGGATTCTGGCTCGGCCCGACCCTGATCGACAACGTGCCGACCACATCGAAGGTCTACACCGACGAGATCTTCGGCCCGGTGCTCTCCGTCGTGCGCGTCGCCGAGCTACGACGCGGGCGTCGAGCTCATCAACTCCAGCGCATTCGGCAACGGCACCGCGATCTTCACCAACGACGGCGGCGCCGCCCGCCGCTTCCAGAACGAGATCGAGGTCGGCATGATCGGCATCAACGTGCCGATCCCGGTGCCCGTCGCCACGTTCTCGCTTCGGCGGCTGGAAGGACTCGCTGTTCGGCGACACCAAGGCCCACGGCGCCGAGGGTGTGCGAGTTCTTCACCCAGCAGAAGGCGATCACCTCGCCGCTGGCTCGACCCGAGCCACGGCGGCATCAACCTCGGCTTCCCGCAGAACTGAGACGACCCGACGAGCACGCAGGAAGGCAGCCATGGGCGACCGCAATGACTGGTTCTTCGCGAGAGGATCCCTCTCCCGCGACGGCTGGGAGTCCGTCGTGGACTCCGCCGTGCCCGGCTGGGCAGCACACCGGCATCCGGGTCGTCGAGCTCGGAGCCGGCGAGGAGCAGGACCTGACCGGGCCGCGGAGTCGAACGCCTCATCGTCCCGCTGAGCGGATCGTTCACCGTGCGGTACACCGCTGCCGGCGACGACGGCGTCAGGGAGGACGGCACCGTCGACCTCGCCGGCCGCGCCTCCGTGTTCGACGGGCCGACCGACGTGCTCTACCTCCCGCACGGATGCCACCGCGCACCGCATCACCGGAACCGGTCGCGTCGCCGTCGCGGAGGCCCCGAGCACGGTCGCGAAGCCGGTGCGTCACATCCGGCGCGACGAGGTGCCGGTCGAGCTCCGCGGAGCGGGGCGCGTCCAGCCGCCAGGTGCACAACTTCGGAACGCCGGACTGCCTCGACGCCGACCGGCTCATCGTCTGCGAGGTGATCACCCCGTCGGAGAACTGGTCGTCGTACCCGCCGCACAAGCACGACACCGACGATCGACGGGAAGGAGTCGCGGCTCGAGGAGATCTACTACTTCGAGACCGCGGTGTCCCGCGGCGTGACCGCACCGGCGATCCGCCGACGCCGTTCGGCTACATGCGCACCTACTCGTCGGAGGCCGGCGAGATCGACACCCTCGCCGAGGTGCGCACCGGCGATGTCGCGCTCGTGCCGTACGGCTGGCACGGGCCGTGCGTCGCCGCGCCCGGCTACGACCTCTACTACCTCAACGTGATGGCCGGCCCCGACCCCGAGCGGGTGTGGAACGATCACCGACGACCCCGCCCACGGCTGGGTCCGCGGCACACTGGGACAGCCCAGGAGTTCGACCCCCGGCTTCCATACGCGCGCGACGACGCACCGAAGGGGCACCAGCAATGACGACCAGACGGATGACCGTCGAGCCAGGCGCTGATGGAGTTCCTCGCGCACCAGTGGACGGTCGACGGCGACCACCGCGAACGCACCATCGCCGGCATCTTCGGCATCTTCGGGCACGGCAACGTGGCCGGCATCGGCCAGGCGCTCAAGCAGATGCACACGTCGAGCAGCCCGGCCTGATGCCCTACTACCAGGCCCGCAACGAGCAGGCGATGGTGCACCAGTCCGTCGGCTACGCACGGATGCGCCGCCGGCTCGGCACGTTCGCCAGCGCCGCATCGGTCGGCCCCGGCGCCACGAACATGCTCACCGGTGCCGCGCTCGCGACCACCAACCGGCTGCCCGCCCTGCTGCTGCCGAGCGACACCTTCGCCACCCGCGTGGCCGACCCGGTGCTGCAGCAGCTCGAGCTGCCGCACGACATCGGGCTCAGCGTCAACGACGCGTTCCGGCCGCTGTCCCGCTTCTTCGACCGGGTGCAGCGGCCCGGAGCAGCTGTACTCGATCGCGCTCTCCGCGATGCGCGTGCTCACCGACCCGGCCGAGACCGGCGCCGTCACGATCGCGCTGCCCGAGGACGTGCAGGCCGAGGCGCTCGACGTGCCCGGTCGAGTTCCTGCAGCACCGCGAGTGGCACCTGCGCCGCCCCGTGCCCGAGCGCGCGGCTGCTCGACCGCGCGCGTCGCCGCGATCCGCGCGGCGAAGCGTCCGCTCATCGTCGCCGGCGGCGGGGTGCTCTACTCCGGCCGCCGAGGACGCAGCTGCGCCTGTTCGCCGAGGCGACCGGCATCCCGGTCGGCACGACGCAGGCCGGGCGGAGGCTCGCTCCGTCTGGGACCACCCGCAGAACCTCGGCGGCGTCGGTGCCACCGGCACGACCGCGGCCAACCGCTCGCGGCCGAACAGCCGACCTGATCATCGGCATCGGCACCCGCTACAGCGACTTCACCACCGCGAGCCGCACCGCGTTCCAGAACCCGGCCGTGCAGTTCGTCAACATCAACGTCGCCTCGTTCGACGCGTACAAGCACGGCACGCAGATCGCCGGTGATCGCTGACGCCCGCGAGACGCTGGTCGCTCTCACCGCTGAGCTCGACCGGCTACCGGGTCGACGGCTGCCTACGCCGAGCGACTCGCGGCTGAGAAGTCCGAGTGGGACGACCGTCGTCGACGGCGCCCTCGCCCCGACCGGGCGCTCGCTGCCCGGCGCAGGCCGAGATCATCGGCGCCGTGCACGGAGCAAGCGACCCGACGCGACGTGATCGTGCAGGCCGCCGGCTCGCTGCCCGGGCGACCTCCACAAGCTGTGGCGCGTGCGCGATGCCCTCGGCTACCACGTCGAATACGCCTTCTCCTGCATGGGCTACGAGATCGCCGGCGGCCTCGGCGTGCGCCGGGCCGCTCCCGACCGCGACGTGATCGTGATGGTCGGCGACGGCTCCTACCTGATGATGCACACCGAACTGGTCACCGCGCGTCGCCGAGGGCATCAAGATCATCGTGGTGCTCATCCAGAACCACGGCTTCGCCTCGATCGGGCACCTCTCCGAGACGGTCGGGTCCGAACGCTTCGGCACCCGCTACCGCGCGTTCGACCCCGAGTCGAACGACCTTCGAGACCGGCGACCTGCTGCCCGATCGACCTGGCCGCGAACGCTCGCAGCTACGGACTCGACGTGATCGACGTCGAACCGGGGCCGGATGTCACCGGGCGCATCGCCGCGGCGGTCACGCGGGCGAAGGCCTCAGACACCGCGACCGTCATCCACGTCACCAGCGACCCGCTGCTCTACGGCCCCGACGGCGAAGGCTGGTGGGACGTCCCGATCGCCGAGGTGTCAGAGCTCGAGAGCACGCAGCGCGCGCGATCCGAGTATCTCGAGCAGCGCGAACGGCAGAAGCCGCTCCTCGGCTGACGCCCGATCCCACGCCGACCACACGACGACGACACACAGAACAGGACAGCATGCTTACCTTCGCCATCATCGGCGCCGGCCGGATCGGCCACGTGCACGCCGCGAACGTCGCCGCGCACCCGGGCGCACGACTCGGTGTCGTCGTCGACCCCGTGCCCGGAGCAGCCGAACGGCTCAGCGGGGCCTACGGCGCACGCTCGTCACTGGGTATCGCCGACGCGCTCGGCGACGACATCGACGCCATCATCATCGGCTCCCCGACCCCGTTCCACGTGGACCACATCCTCGCCGGGATCGGAGCCGGAAAAGCGGTGCTCGTCGAGAAGCCGGTCGACCTCGACCTCGCGCGCGTCGACGAGTGCATCGCCTCGGTCGCGGGATCGGAGCACCGGGTCATGGTCGCGTTCAACCGCCGCTTCGACACCGGGATCGCCGAGGTCCGCACCCGTGTCGAGCAGGGCGAGATCGGACCCGCCCGCCAGGTCACCATCATCAGCCGCGACCCCGCACCGCCACCCCTCGACTACGTCGCCCGCTCGGGCGGCATCTTCCGCGACATGTCGATCCACGATTTCGACCTCGCCCGCTCGATCCTCGGCGACTTCGTCGAGGTGCAGGCGTTCGGCCAGCGCTCCGACCCACAGCTCGAGGAGTTCGGCGACTTCGACGGCGCCGTCATCACCCTGCGAACAGCGGATGGCGCGATCGCCACGATCATCAACTCCCGATTCTGCGCCGCCGGGTACGACCAGCGCCTCGAGGTGTTCGGTCCGCTCGGGTCGCTGGAGACGACGAACCATCGCGAGACATCCGTCGTGCTCAACGCGCAGAACGGCTCGACCGCTCACCCCTACCAACCGTTCTTCCTCGAGCGCTACGCGCAGGCGTACCGGTCGGAACTCGACCACTTCATCTCGGCCATCGAGGCCGGCACCGCACCCCAGCCCGGACTCCTCGACGGGAGGGCCGCCCTCGTCCTCGCCGACGCAGCGACGGCCAGCGCCGCGCGGGGCGAACGCGTCCTGCTGGAGCCGGCGTCATCCACCACGGAGGTACTGTCATGAGAATCGCTGGAGCACCGATCAGCTGGGGCGTGTGTGAAGTTCCCGACTGGGGCGTCCAACTCGAACCGGAGCGCGTCCTGCGGGAGATGCGCGAACTCGGCATCGACGCATCCGAATTCGGGCCGCAGGGCTGGCTTCCCGAGGAACCCGCCCAGCGCAGCGAGATCATGCGCAACGCCGGCATCCAGGCCGTCGGAGCGTTCGTTCCCGTTCTCCTGCACGACCCGGAGCACGACCCCGCTGCCCGGCGTCGACCGTGAGCTCGACGCCTTCTCCGCGGCGGGCGGGGACACCCTCGTTCTCGCCGCCGCCACCGGTACGGACGGCTACGACGCACGACCGGAGCTGACCGAGGAACAGTGGGCGACGCTGCTCACCAACCTGGATCGGCTGGTCGACCTGGCCAGGAGCCGTGGCATCCGTCCCACCCTGCACCCCCACGTCGGAACGCTCGTCGAGACCCGCGACGATGTGATGCGGGTGCTGAACGGATCGCAGGTGCCGCTCTGCCTCGACACCGGGCACCTGCTCATCGGCGGCACCGATCCGGTCGAGCTCACCCGCGACTTCGCCGACCGCATCGCCCACGTGCACGTCAAGGACGTGACGAAGGCGCTCGCCGATCGCGTGCGCTCGGGGGAGATCAGCTACACGGATGCCGTCCGCCAGGGAATCTACGTTCCGCTCGGCACCGGGGACGTGGACTTCGCCGCCATCGTCGCCGACCTCGACCGGGTCGGCTACGACGGCTGGTACGTGCTGGAGCAGGACACGATCCTCGGCGCTGAGCCGTCGGAGGGTGGGGGGCCCCGGCAGGATGTCGCGGCGTCGCTCGCCTACCTGCGGTCGCTCTCCGGCAGCTGAGCCGTGCGGGGCTCGCGCCGCGGTCTGCGCGCGCTGCCGCGGTGTCGCTCAGCGGTCGACGAGCGTGACCTCGAACGAGTAGAGGTCAGGCCGGTAGCAGTGCTGCCCGTATTCGACGGCCCGGCCGGAGCTGTCGAACACGGTCCTGCTCATCGTCAGGACGGCGGCGCGCTCCGGGATGTCGAGCAGGTGTGATTCGTCGCGGGTCGCCTGCCTGGCGCCGATCCGCTGCTTGGCGACGCGCATGGTCACGCCCCGGCCGCGGAGCACCTGGTACAGGCCATGGCGGGTGAGGCTCTCGTTGTCGATGCCGACAAACTCCTCGGGGAGCGTGTTCTCCAGGACCGCGAGGGGCACACCGTCGGCCAGGCGCAGCCGCCTGATCCGCAGGGTCGGGCTGCCGAGTTCGAGGCCGAGCTGTTCGACGACGTCCTCGTCGGCTGGCACGGTCTCCATCGAGAGCACGACGGACTCCGGCTTCTGGCCGCTGCGCTCGAGGTCTTCGTAGAGGCTGGAGAACTCGACGTTCCGCGTCACGCGTCCGTGCACGACCTGGGTACCGATCCCGCGGCGACGAACAAGCAGTCCCTTGTCGACGAGATCCTGGATCGCCCGCCGCACGGTTGGCCGCGACAGGCCGAGCCGTTCGCCGAGCGCGACCTCGTTCTCCAGCCGGGAGCCCGGCGGCAGTGTGCCGTCGGTGATCGCCTTCTCCAGCCTGCTGGCGATCTGGTAGTACAGCGGGATCGGGCTGGAACGCTCGATGTCGAGGAACAATCCCTCGGGGAGGGTATGGTCGGCCTGCGCCATCGATCCTCCTCGGTCGTCACATGTCGTGACAATATAACATCCGTCAGTTCAGGAGGCGCCCGATGGACTCGAATTTCTGGCTGTAGGTGTCGACGAGCGACCGCGCCACACTGACCGAGTCCACGAGCGGATGCGCGGCGAACGCACGCCACGCCAGCTCGCGTGAGCCCTCGGTCGCGGCCGAGATGACCAGTCGCTCGGCGGTCTTGACCTGGGTCATCAGGCCGAGCATCTCACCGTTCACCGGGGCGATCGGCCACGGGTGCACCCCGTCGGCGTCCACCGTGCAGCCCACCTCGACGACGGCGTCCTCGGGGAGCGCGGGAACCAGGCCGTTGTTTCTCACGTTGAGGATCATCGTCGACGGGCGCCCGGTCGCCAGCGCAGCCATCAGGTCGAGCGCGACGGTCTGGTAGCCGCCGCCATCGACATCCGCCTCGTGCCGTTCCTCATCGGAGGAGCGGCTCTCGGCCATGTAGCTGGACTCGCGCTCGTGACGCGTGCGCAGCCAGGCGGCCAGCGGATCGTCGCCCGGCGACGCAAAGAACTCGGCCTGTTGCCGGTCCAAAAACTCGCCGCGGGTCGTCGCGGCACTGCGGATGCTCGCGGTCGCCTCGCGCGTGAAGTAGTAGTAATAGAGGTACTCGTTGGGCAGGGCGCCGAGCGCCCGCACCCAGTCGAAACCCATCAGCCGGGCTTCCTCGATCCCGTTCAGTGCTTCGTCGGAGCGGAGCAGGCGCGGCAGCAGGTCCTCGCCGCCGACCGTCACCGAGCGGAGCCAGCCGAGGTGGTTGAGGCCCACGTAATCGAATCGCAGGTCGGTGCTGCTGAGTGCGCTGCGGTCGGCGACCGCGGCAACGGCTCGACGCATGAGACCGATCGGGGTGTCGCAGATGCCGACGACACGATCGCCCATGACAGCGCGCATCGCTTCGGTCACCATGCCTGCCGGGTTGGTGAAGTTGATCACCCAGGCGTCCGGCGCCACGTCGCGGATGGTCTCCGCCAGCTTCACCATGAACGGAATGGTGCGCAGGGCGTAGGCGAGTCCGCCGGGGCCGACGGTTTCCTGCCCGAGCACTCCGAGGTCGAGGGCGGTGCGTTCGTCGAGGATCCGGCCCCCGGTGCCGCCGATGCGCACGGCGCTGAACACGAAGTCCGCACCGGTGAGTGCTTCACGGAGATCCTGGGTCACCGTCACACGCGGGGCGAACTTGGTCTTCTCGGCGAGCTGGCTGATGATGGCGCGAATCGTGGAGAGCCGCGACTCCGAAACGTCGAACAGACTCAGTTCGTCGATCCGGACCGGCGCATCATCGGCAGAGACGGCCTCGAAAACCTGGGGGACACGGAATCCGCCGCCCCCGATGATGGTCAGTTTCACGCGGTCATCACCTCGACATTCTGCTGCCGCAGCACGTCGAGCGTGGCGGGATCGGCATTACTGTTCGTCACGATTCCCCAGATCTTCTCCGGACCGCACACGTTCAGGATGCCGACGCCGGGGAATTTCGACGCATCCGCGAGAACGACGACGCGGGACGAGGAGTCGATCATCGCGCGCTTCACAGGCACTTCCATCCCGGTGGTGTCGGTGATCGTCCCATCTGCGCGGACGCCGCTGGTGCCGAGGAAGCAGGTCGTGGCGCGGATCTGGGCGAGCGCCTGTTCGGTCAGGGCCCCGACCATCGAGTTGTAGTTCTTGCGCACAGCGCCGCCCAGAACGATGAGTTCGACGGTGTCGTCGTCGCGGAGCTGGTCGATCACGGCCAGGCTGGAGGTGATGACGGTGATGCGCCGGCCGCGCAGGAGGCGGGCGAAGATCGCGGTCGTGGTGCCGATGTCGACGAGGATCACATCGCCGTCGTTCACGAGCTCGGCCGCGCGCTCGGCCAGGAGGGCCTTTTCGCGGCGCTGCTGGTGTTCGACGTCGCTGAACGGGACTTTGTCCATCTCGATACTGCCTCCGCCACGCACCCGGGTCAGGAGCCCATCCGAGCTGAGCGCATTGAGGTCGCGCCGGATGGTCGACAGGGACACCCCGAACTGGCCGGCGAGCCCTTCAACAGAAACTTCACCATCGGCATGAAGAGAATTGAGGATCTTCGCCTGTCGTGTTGCTGTGAGCATGGAGCGAGCATAACAGTCAACTTCGAGCATCGCTTGACGCAAGACCGATCATTGAGGAGTATGTTCTATCAAACCCTAATGTCTCCGTGGATCGACCCGCGGGAGAGGAGTCACCGTGGCAGAGCCCGCATCCGCCGATTTCGATGTCGTCCTCGCCGGCCCCGTCTTCTTCGACCTGATCTTCACCGGTCTCGACTCCCGACCGGCCGCCGGAACCGAGGTCTGGGCATCCGGGATGGGCTCAAGCCCGGGCGGGATCGCCAACCTCGCCGTGGCCGCGAGCCGTCTCGGGCTGCGCACGTCGCTGGCATCCGTGTTCGGGGACGACGTCTACGGTCGCTGGTGCTGGGACCTGCTCGAGTCACGCGAGGGTGTCGACCTCAGTCGGTCCCGGCTGCTCCCGGACTGGCACACCTCCGTGACGGTATCGGTGGCCGAAGACGGCGACCGCAGCATGATCACGCACGGCCACGACAGCCCGATCTCAGCGGACACGCTCCTCGAGGGCGACATCCGCAGTCGTGCGGCGCTCGCCGAACTCGGCGGGATGGCATCGGAGGCGGCTGGGCACAGCTGGTGGGAACGTGCGGCCAGGGACGGCACCCGCATCTTCGCCGACATCGGCTGGGACTCGACCGAGGCCTGGGACCCGAACGATCTTGCTCCACTGGAGTCCTGCTACGCGTTCACCCCCAACTCCCGTGAAGCGATGGCGTACACGCGCAAAGACACGCCACTCGCGGCCGCCAGGGCGCTGGCCGAGCGGGTGCCGCTCGTCGTCGTCACCTGTGGTCAGGACGGCGCCATCGCCATCGACTCGACGACAGGGGACGAGGTCAGCGTGCCCTCCGTTCCCGTCACCGCGCTCGACGCGACCGGGGCGGGTGACGTCTTCGCCGGGTCATTCGTTCTGGGGACGCTCCGCGACTGGCCGCTCGAGCAGCGCCTCTCGTTCTCGGCGTTGTGCTCCGCGCTCGCCGTGCAACACTTTGGCGGCTCCCTCGCAGCACCGGGGTGGGGCGACATAGCAGACTGGTGGGATCGCATCCGCATCGATGGGGACCGCGACCTCGCACGGAAGTACGGTTTCCTCGCCGACCTGGTTCCCGCCGAACGGGCGGGCGCTGTGCGACGCGCTGAAGCCACCTTCCACCTCACCGATCACCTGCCCACACCCGAACAGCACCTGGCATCACCCGCACATCACGCATAACTGAGAGGTACACGATGAAACGACAGACCCGGCTGGCATCACTGGCGCTCGGCAGCGCCGCCCTCATCCTCGGACTCGCGGCGTGTGCCCCGGGCTCCGGTCAGGTCGACAACGGAGCGGACCCCGATGCTGAGATCAGCACCGACATCTCCGGCGTCGAAGACACCACACTGACGGTCTGGGACCAGGAGGTTCGAGGCGGACAGAACGAGCAGATCGAACAGCTCAACGCCGCATTCGAGGAGAAGTACCCGAACGTCACGATCGACAGGGTCTCCCAGGCCTTCGACGATCTCAACACCACCCTGCGCCTGGCCCTCACCGACAAGGACGCACCGGATGTCGTCCAGGCGAACAACGGACGCAACACCATGGGCGCCTTCGTGGAGTCCGGACAGCTGCGCGCACTCGACGACTACGCAGACGCGTACGGCTGGACCGACCGCTACGCCGAGTCGATCCTGCAGTACTCGACCTACAGCGACGACGCGGCGGTCTTCGGCGACGGAAACCTGTACGGCCTGCCCCAGGTCGGAGAGGTCGTCGGCGTCTTCTACTCGAAGAGCAAGCTGAGCGAGCTTGGGCTCGACGTCCCGGCTGACTGGGCTGCGTTCGATGACGCACTCGCGACCGCCAAGGACGCGGGGGAGACCCCGATGCTGCTCGGCAACATCGAGCAGTGGCCGGCCCTCCACGTCTTCGGCCCGCTCCAGGGTGGCTACGTCGACGCCGCAACGATCACCGACCTCGGGCTCGGCAACTCCGGCGCCAGCTGGACGACACCGGAGAACGTCGAGGCAGCAGGTGCCATGCAGGCCTGGGTCGACAGCGGATACTTCAACAGCGGTGTCAACGGCACCGACTACGACGCGGCGTGGCAGTCGCTCGCAGCCGGTGACGGGGTCTTCCTGATCGGTGGATCGTGGCTCGCCGCCGACCTCGGTGACGCCATGGGCGACGACCTCGGCTTCTTCCTCCCGGCAACGGACGATGGAACACTCGCCACAACGGGTGGAACCGGGCTGCCGTTCACGATCACCTCCGCGGCCGAGAACACGGATGTCGCCGCGGCGTACATCGACTTCATCACCAGCGACAGCGCCATGGAGATCATCGCCGAGACCGGGAACCTTCCGGTCAACCGCACCGCGGAACTGGCACCGAGCTCCGGAGTCTTCGCCGACGTGTACTCGACCTTCGGTGAAGTCACCGAAAACGGTGCACTGCTCCCCTACCTCGACTACGCGACCCCGACCTTCGGGGAGACCCTCGGACAGTCCCTCCAGGACCTGATCGACGGTCGCGTCACCCCTGAGGAATTCACGGAGGCTCTCGAAGCCGACTACTCGGAGTTCGTCGAGTCGAATGGCTAATGCAGTGACAACCGGCCGGGGCGCCGCCGTGCGCCCCGGCCGGTTGGCCCGCCCCCGCCGGCGGACCCGCGCCTGGGTGCCCTTCGCGTACCTGGCTCCAGCGCTGCTGCTCTACGGGCTGTTCCTGCTCGTGCCCCTCGCACGCGCCGCCCAGTTCTCCTTCTTCGACTGGGACGGTCTCGGAGCATCGACGTTCGTCGGCTTCGACAACTACGTCGCCATCGTGCAGGACGAGCAGCTGCGCGAGGCATTCTGGCACGCGATCGTGCTCATCTTCTTCTACGCGATCCTTCCGCTGGTCATCGGCCTGCTGCTCGCCGCCATCCTCACCCGGGCCAACGTGCGCGGGATGGGGTTCTTCCGCACCATCATCTTCCTGCCCCAGGTCATCGCGATGGTCGTCGTCGCCGTCATCTGGCGGCAGATCTACGCGCCAGACGGCGCGCTCAACGACTTCCTGCGGCTGGTCGGCCTCGATTCGCTGACAACCGCCTGGCTCGGGGATTACACCTGGACGCTGCCCGCCGTCGGTCTCATCGGAACCTGGGTGTCGACCGGTCTCGTCACCGTCCTGCTGATGGCTGGCATGGCCCGGGTTCCCCGCGAACTGTATGAGGCAGCACGGCTCGACGGGGCAGGCGCCCTGCGAGAGTTTTTCGCCCTCACGCTCCCCTCCGTTCGCGGCGAAATCACCGTGGCACTCACGCTCACCATCGTCGCCGCCCTCAAGACCTTCGACCTCGTCTACGTCACCACCCGCGGTGGTCCGGGCACCTCGACCACGGTGCCGAGCTACGAGGTCTACCGACGCGCCTTCGAACTCGGTGAAGTCGGAGCAGCGGCCGCCGTTGGAATCGTGCTCACCATCATCGTCTTCAGCATCAACGCGGCCGTGAACAGAATCGGGGAGAAAAAGTGAAGACTTCGGCGCTCGAACGGGGCGCGAACTACGTCATCCTGATCATCTTCGCCCTGATCGTTCTCGGCCCGATCGGCGTGATCTTCACCCTGGCCCTCGGGCCGGAGAGCGCGTCCGTCGCGCGGGAAGGGCGCACCTTCCACTGGGAGAACTTCGCCGAGGCGTGGGAGGTGGGGCGGTTCAGCCAGTACATGCTCACCTCCGTCACCGTCGCCCTCATCGTCGTGGTGATCGCGGTGACGGCGTCAATTCTCGCCGGATATGCGCTCGGCACCATGACCTTCAAGGGGTCGACATTCTTCTTCTACCTGTTCCTTCTCGGGATCATGGTTCCCACCGAAGCGTTCATCGTTCCGCTCTACTTCGACATGCGCACGATCGGCCTCACCAACACCGTGTGGGGCGTCGCGTTCCCGCAGATCGCCATGTCGATCGCCTTCGGCACGTACTGGATGCGCACCTACTTCCGGTCCTCGAGCCGCGCCATGATCGAAGCCGCGCGCCTGGACGGTGCCGGCAGCATGCGCGTGCTCTGGAGCATCCTCGTGCCGATCGGTCGACCGGCGATCCTCACCCTCGTGCTGCTCACATTCATGTGGACCTGGAACGAATTCCTGATCCCCCTGGTCATGTCCCCGAACGGCAGCGTGAGGACGGCGCCGCTCGGCCTGGCGTTCTTCCAGGGGCAATACACGCAGGGGACAGCCCTGCTCGCGGCAGGAGCGGTGCTCGTCGCTCTCCCCGTTGTGGCGCTGTACATCTTCCTGCAGCGGCACTTCATCAAGGGGATGCTCGAGGGTGCTGTCCGCGAGTGACGGGTCGTCCCGCTCGTTCGTCGTTCTGCTCGTAAATGCTCGCTCGTTGACTGAAAGTGAACATTACTGCTTGATTAAGCACGCACACCTGCAGTAGCTTGACCTGAACGAGCCGGTCTCGCATTGTCGCGGGAGCGCACGACCTTGTGGAGACATCATGAAACGGAAACAGGCAGGGGCGTTCGTCGCGCTCTTCATGGCTGCGGGGCTGGCACTGCCGGTCACGGCGGCTGCAGCGGCGGAAGCATCCCAGGGACTCGAGGTGGGCGATCCGTCCATCGCCACCGAGACCGAGCGATCGAAGATCGACATCATGGGCATTTGGGCCCACCCCGACGACGACGCCGGGTTCACCACACCGTGTGGCGTCTGGAACGACCTCTACGGCATCAAGTGCGGCATCATCATGGCCACGCGCGGCGAGGGCGGATCGAACTCGGTCGGCTCCGAAGCGGGCGTCGACCTCGGCCTGCGCCGCGAGAACGAAGACCGCACCTCCCACGTGCGCTCCGGCACCATCGACATCTTCAACCTCGACCGCGTCGACTTCTACTACAACACCTCGGCTCCCCTCACCGCGCAGGTCTGGGACGCAGACGAGACCCTCCGACGCACGGTGCGGATCATCCGCGAAACCCAGCCGGAGATCCTGGTCGGCAGCACGCCATCCCTCGCCGCTGGGCACGGCAACCACCAGTACGCGCAGGGGCGAATGATCTGGGAGGCGGCGGCAGCGTCAGCCGACCCGAGCATGTTCCCGGAGCAGCTCAAGGGCAAGGGAGCGGTCGACACCTGGCAGGTGAAGAAGATCCTCGCCGGCGGTCTCACGACCGGAACCGGTGGCACGCTCGCCCCGGACTGCAACACGGGATTCGTCCCGGCTGCGACCAACCCGTTCACGGTGGTCGGCACCTGGACCGGATACCCGTCGCCGTACACCTGGGCCGAAGGCAATGTCGCCGGCCAGCCCGCCGGATCCGCGAAGACGTGGGCGCAGGTCGGCCGCGAGGGCGGTCGGGCCCACCCCACCCAGGCGCGAGTCATGCAGAAGACCGTGTGGGACCCGACCTGCCAGCGTTACGGCGTCTCGGAGTCCCTCGTTCCCATGCAGCCGAACGGAAGCCCGGCCAGCGAGAACGATGAGGCCCTGTTCTACGGGGCGACGATCGCCGACCCGGGAGGAATGCCGCTCGGATCGCTGTTCTACCTCGAGACCGAAGACTACTTCGAGGCCGCAGGCGAGCCGTTCTCGGTGACCGTGAACCTGAAAGCAGGGGCGAAGGCCATCGCGGCAGGCAAGGTGAGCCTCCAGGTTCCCTCCGGCTGGACGACATCCGGACCCGTCTCGGTCTCCGGCGTCAAAAAGGGCAAGGCCCAGGAGGCCACGTTCACGGTCGTTCCGGATGCTGCAGCAACGCCGACGCGGTACAAGATCGCCGCGAACTTCACCGGTTCCGGAATCACCGCTTACAACGACACGCGCGTTGAACTCGTGCCCCCGGTCGAAGGACGATTCGAGCGCTGGGGAACCGCCGCTGAATACGACCAGTGGACCCAGGACAACCAGGCCTTCGTCGGCGGACGTTCCAACGCCGTCGGAACCATCGGCTCCGGCGAATCCGTCACCGTTCCCGTCGTGGTCACCAACCGCTCAGCGGTCAGCCAGTCGGGGTCAGTCGCACTGACGCTCCCTGCAGGACTCACCGCGAACGCGGCCACGATGGAGTACACCGGTCTCGCCAGCGGGGAGTCGACAACCGTCGACTTCGTCGTCACGCACACCGACCCGGCCGATCGCGCCAGCCGCACGGAGACCATCACGGCGACCACGACGTCCGGTGCGGGGCAGGCGACCGAATCGATGACGATGTACGTGGTTCCGACCGTGGTGATCCCGCAGCTGGGCGCCGCACCGACCGTGGATGGAGCCGGCGACGACTACGCCGGTGCATCGATCGACGTCGGCAAGCGCTGGGAGGGAGCCGCGTGTGCTCCTGACGGTGTCGACTGTGGTGCCGGAAGCGTGGCCCAGCTCGGCTGGTTCGATGATGCGCTGTACGCACACATCCGTGTGACGGACAACATCGCCGGATCCGCTGCGACACCTGACCGGTGCTTCGGACACTGGCTGACCGACTCGGTCGAGGTTCTCCTCGACCCGCGCGGCAACTCGATCGACACCTCGTCGACGTTCAAGCTCGGCGTCTTCCCCTACACGGACGATGCCACGGGCTCGAACGGCAACGGAGTGAACGGTCCGTGCTGGTCGCGTGACGCTGACAACCACCAGGGATTCTCGACCGGGCCACTCGCTGACACGGTCAAGGACGGCCCGAACGCCCCCGGTGTTGCGGTCTCGGTGAACGCCGACCGCGATGCATCCGGCGCGTACGTCGGTGGTGGCTACGACATCGAGATCAAGATCCCGCTCGACACGTTGCCCGCAGCCGTCGGACCGACCGGCACTGCTCCGCAGGGTGATGCCGCAGTGAACGAGGTCGACCCGTCGTACCTCGGCCTCAACCTCACGCCGTACGACTCCGACACGCAGAACTTCATCGGAAAGACCCGGACCGCGTGGTCTGCCTTCGGCAGCCAGCAGTCCGAGCCCTACCGCTGGGGTCACGCGTACCTGGACGGATACACGGCACCGGCCGGACGGTCTGACACCGCGTCGCCCGCCATCATCCCCGACACCGCGCTCCAGGGAGTCGAGTCACCACAGACGATCTTCCAGTCCGCGACGCGGGGTGGCACCATCTCCGGTGTCGAACCGAGCACCGCGATGAAGATCAAGGACGTGGAGATCGACAGCGATGCCGTTCGACTCGACTACTCGACCAAGAAGGCCGGCACTGCGCGGGTCTTCCTCTGGAAGGGTGATGCGCGATTCGTCCCGGTCTGGACCTCGAGCTGTGCCGGTGACGTCTACGGATTCGAGGCCTGTTCAGCAGCCGATGGTGCCGCGGCACCGTGGGCACCGAACATGGGCGGACGCCTGCTCGGGTCGATCGAAGCCACGGTCGACAAGGGCTCAGGCGAGATCGAGCTCGCGATCGACGCCGCCACGTTTGCGGCGCTCGCCGCGGACAGCCAGATCCTGGTGTCCTTCGCGGAGTCCGGGAACGCTGCGGCCGGAGACGGCGTGAACGCCTGGTCGTTCCCCGTCGAAGTCGCCACGACGAAGGGTAAGAACGGCAAGTAGCGAATTGCGGGTGGGCCGGCTCTGACGGCTCACCAACGGTTCGACACTCGGGGCCCGGCACATCACGTGCCGGGCCCCGAGTGCGTCTCGCCCTTTTGCCGCGCGCTCCGTCTCCCGTCGAGTGCATCACTTCCGGTCCAGAGCATCCGCTGTGCCGGGTGTTTTCGACCGCAGGTGATGTTCTCGCCGCTGGAGCGTGGCGTGGGCGGTCCTTTTCACCCGGCAGAATTGACGCATGACCACCCCACTTTCTGGAACGCAGTTCGAGCTCACCAGCGGCGCGTACACCGCCACCATTGCCAGTGTCGGCGCGTCGCTGCGTTCGCTGCAGCACAACGGGCGTGACCTCGTCGTGCCGTATGACGCCGACGAGGTGCGTCCGGCGTACCGGGGAGCGACACTCGCACCGTGGCCGAACCGTGTGGTCGACGGAAAGTACAGCTTCGAGGGCACCGACTACGAGCTCTCGCACACCGAGCCGAAGCGCGGCCACGCCCTGCACGGCCTGGTCGCCTGGCACGACTTCATCGCCCTCGACGAGGCACCCGACCGCGTGATGCTCGCCACCACGATCGAGGCCGAGACCGGATATCCGTTCCGGATCCAGGTGCGGGTCGAGTTCGTCCTCGATGCCGAGGGTCTCCACACCACCGTCGCCGCGCGCAACACCGGCACCACGCCAGCGCCGTTCGGCACAGGACCGCATCCGTACCTCGTGGCCGGCGAAGGAACCGTCGACGACTGGGAGCTCCTCCTCCCCGCCGACCAGGTGCTCACCGTCACCGACGACCGGCTGATCCCGATCGGGCTCGCGGATGTCTCCACCGAGTCGGATGGAGCCTTCGACTTCCGCGAACCCCGCGTGATCGGCGACACCTTCATCGACCACGCCTTCACCGGGCTCGTGCGCGACGAGAACCGGACGGCCGAGGTGCGCGTCACCGCGGCATCCGGAACCGGTGTGCGGATGCGCTGGGACTCGTCCTGCAAGTGGGTGCAGGTGCACACCGCAGACCAGGAGGCGCCGAAGCCCAGTCGGATCGGCCTCGCCGTCGAGCCGATGACGTGCCCGCCGGATGCGTTCAACTCGGGTGAGGACCTGCTCGTGCTGGCGCCGGGCGGCGTCACGTTCGCGTCCTGGAGCATCGCGGCTTTGTAGCGGAGGCGCCTCGCGGCATCCGTTCGCTGAGCGCTGTACTTTCTGTCGAGTGCTGCAGTTGCAACTGCAGCACTCGAATGGAACTGCAGCACTCGCCGCCAGCGAGCCGTCACATCAAGGCTGCGGCGTCACGGAGAACTCGCGTGCATCAACGACAACAGGGCTGTCGTTCCGGAGAACAACAGCCCTGTCGGGTGGTGTTCGCGTCCGTCCGTAGGGGACGGGATGCGAACTACCGGCGGTGGATCATCTGCGCTGGGGGACGAGATGACTCACCGCCGAACCTCGATCAGTCTTTCGAGATATGTGCCCGGCGTCGCTTGACGCTGGCCGCGGTGAACGCCAGGCCAGCGACGAGCAGGATGCTGGCGAGAACGGCGAGTGGCAGCGCTGATTCCGCGCCGGTTGCGCCGAGCTCGTCGGCCTGAGCGCCTGTGGGCACTGCGGTGACCGGTGCCGGAGGGGCGACGAAGGTGACCGCCGCGGCGCCCGCCTCCGAGGTTCCATACGCCGTGGTGACGCGCACATCTGCTGCCCCCGCGGACCGTGCCGGGGTGATTGCGGTGATCTGCGTGTCGGAGTCGACCGTGAAGGACGCCGCGGATGTTCCGCCGAAGGTCACATCGGTGGCTCCGGTGAAGCCGGTTCCGGAGATGACCACGGTGGTGCCGCCGACGGCGGTGCCGGTCGCCGGGGTGACTCCGATGACCGTCGGCGGGGCGACGTAGGTGACCGAGGCCGAGCCGGCGGTTGAGGAACCGTAGCGGGTGGTGACGAGTACGTCAGCGTCAGCTCCGGCGGTGCCTGCGGGGGTGACCGCGGTGATCTGGGTGTCGGAGTCGACCGTGAACGACGTGGCTGCGGTGTCGCCGAAGCTGACGGCGGTGGCGTCCGTGAATCCGGTGCCGGTGAGCACGACGGTGTCGCCGCCGAGGGTGCTGACGGAATCCGGTGACACGCTCGTGAGGGTCGGCGGGGCGACGAAGCGGACCGCGGGTCCCTCTGTCGAGGTGCCGAACGCGGTCGCGACGGAGGCCTCGGCCGATCCGGCAGCGCGTGCCGGGGTGACCGCGGTGATCTGGGTGTCGGAGTCGACCGTGAATGATGCGGCTGCGGTGTCGCCGAAGCTGACGGCAGTGGCATCCGTGAATCCGGTGCCTGTGAGCACGATCGTGTCGCCGCCGAGGGTGGTGGTCGCTGCCGGGTCGGTGCTGCTGATCGTCGGAACGACACCGTAGGTGACGGTCTGCGGGTCGGAGGCGCCCCGGTCGGAGGTAACGACGACATCGGCTGCGCCGGCGGCGCGGGCCGGGGTGACCGCGGTGATCTGCGTACTCGAGTCCACGGTGAACGAGGATGCCGGGGTGTCACCGAAGGTAACAGCCGTCACGTCGGTGAAAGCGGAACCGGTGATGACGACAGATTGTCCGCCATCGGTCAGCACATGTGTCGGGCTCAGCGAGGTGATCTCCGGGCTTCCGATGAAGGTTGCACGGAAGGCGGTGCTCCCGTACCCCGAGCTTGCGGTGCCATCGCACGGCAGAGTGATGTCTTGCGAGTTGGAGATAAACGAACGCTCCATCAGGATAGCATCCGACTCGCCGAGGACGCCGCTCAGGTGCCCAGCTGCGAGGTAGTTCGAGGACTCGTTGGGGTAGTGCGACGTGGTCGCTCCGATGATGTAACGACTTGCCGCTGACGAGAGGCACTGCTGCCGGTCGATGAACGTCACATCTTCGAAGGCCGTGCCATCTGCCGTCGAGGGTGCGCTCGGTCGCCGAACCAGAGGGCGTCTCCGACCACGGCTGCGCTGCCGTTCCAGGCGTAGACGATTCCGCGGAACACGACATCGGTGCTTCCCTTCATCTGGATTGTGAACGAGGTCAACGGAATCGTCGGACGGACGTGGTAGATTTCCTGTGCGTAGGTCGGGGTTTCGAGCGCGGATCCGAAATGTGCGCGATCGAACTGAGGGAGTTCCCGCCGGTGGTGTCGATCTCCGTCGGCGGCCTGGGCGGCGAGCGGCGCGGAGATGGCCAGGGTAAGGCCGGCAACCGCGGCGATGATCGTCTTATAGAGGGATGGGCGACGGCGCACGGGGGGCGGCCTTTCGGGCAGGCTCTCGCGGCGGCCTCGGGTGGCCTCGGCAGTAGAGCGGAATTGATCGGGAATCACTACGGTGAGCAGCGAAATTGTTTAGGCCACGAGACTCAACTTTTTGATCATAGTGGTCGGTACGAACGTGCACCTACCCCACTTTTGGGGACGTTTGCCGTGCCTGCCAGCGCATCTGACAGAGCGACTTCCGTGCGCAGTCGAAGTGTCTATCAGCATCAATACACGCAGGCGAAATGCCCCCGGCGCGGTCAGGCCACGGGTTGTAGCCTGTACCTCTGCGCGGCGCACGAGCGCCCGCCATCCCACTTCCGGAGGTACTCCATGCCCACCACCGTGCCCGCCATCGTCACAGCATCCGCCGGAGCAGCCTTCGAGCGCTCCACCATCGAACGCCGTGACGTCGGCGCCAACGACGTGCAGATCGACATCGCCTACGCCGGAATCTGCCACTCCGACATCCACCAGGCGCGTGAAGAGTGGGGCGCAGCGATCTTCCCGATGGTGCCGGGCCACGAAATCGCCGGCATCGTCAGCGCCGTCGGCCCGGCAGTCACGAAGCACAAGGTCGGCGACCGCGTCGGCATCGGATGCTTCGTCGACTCCTGTCGCGAATGCGAGAACTGCCTCGCCGGTGAGGAACAGTTCTGCCTCAAGGGCAACGTCGCCACCTACAACGGCCGCGAGTACTCCGGTGAGGAGACCTACGGCGGATACAGCACCTCGATCGTCGCGAACGAGAACTACGTGCTGAGCATCCCCGAGGGCATCGGCCTCGACGTCGCCGCTCCGCTGCTCTGTGCGGGCATCACCACCTACTCGCCGCTCAAGCACTGGGGTGCTGGCCCGGGCAAGAAGGTCGCCATCGTCGGCATGGGCGGACTCGGCCACATGGGCGTCAAGATCGCGGCAGCGCTCGGTGCTGAGGTGACCGTGCTCAGCCAGAGCCTGTCGAAGCAGGAGGATGGCCTCGCATTCGGCGCCACCGACTACTTCGCCACGAGCGACCCGGAGACGTTCAAGAAGAACCGCAAGCGCTTCGACCTCATCATCAACACGGTCTCCGCCGACCTGCCGATCGACAAGTACCTGTCGATGCTCACCCTCAATGGGTCGATGGTGTTCGTCGGCCTGCCCGAGAACGCACAGACGTTCCGCGTGTTCTCCCTGACCGGTGGCCGCCGCAGCCTCGCCGGATCGAACATCGGCGGCATCCGCGAGACCCAGGACATGCTCGACTTCTGCGCCGAGCACGGTCTCGGAGCGGACGTCGAAGTGATCAGCGCCGACCAGGTCGACGAAGCATACGAGCGCGTCATCAAGAGCGACGTGCGCTACCGCTTCGTCATCGACACGGCCACGATCCCGGCGCCGACCGCGTAGTTCGCTCGCGAGCTTCGCTCGGTCACTTTTGGCTCGTGCAGGGCCTCGCTCGGTCACAAATGGCTGCTGTTCCTCACGGGCAGCAGCCATTTGTGTCCGAGCGGCGACCCGGGCGAGTGGATGACCCGGGTGGGCCCGCGTGCAGTCGAGCGCGGCACTTTTAGTCGAGTGCGGCAGTTGCAGTCGAGCGCTGCAGTTGCAGCTGTAGCACTCGACTGGAACTGCAGCTCTCGGCGCGCGACCGCGACGCACTCAGCCCAGCGGCAGGCCGAACGCGACGAAGAGCACGGCGAGGATGCCAAGGCATCCGGTGGCGAGGGCAACCAGCGCGATCGGCCACGCGCTCACCAGGGTGAGGGTCTGCGTCGACCGCAGGGAGTGGTTGACGCGGCGGTAGCGGAGCCGCACCAGGACGTAGGCGAGCACGACGGCGGCGACCCCGGCGAGCGACATCACGACACCGGCAAGGCCGAGGTAGGGCGCGGTCAGCCGCGTCGACACCGCGCATCCCAGCCCGAGCGCGAGCAGCGTGCGCTGCCAGGCCAGGTGGGTGCGCTCAGGCTGCAGGCCCGCGTCGAACAGCTCGCTCGAACTCACAGGAGCAGCCCGACGCCGATCAGGATGCCGCCGACGATGACGCCGGCCGCGAGGACGCCGGAGAAGCCGGGCCCGGGGAGCGGCTTGCTCTCGCGCAACGCCCGCTCGGAGCGAATCCAGCTGAGCCAGGCGTGGGCCGGGGCGATCACACCCAGCGCGAGGAAGAGGAAGGCCGCCACGAGTCGGAGCGTCGGCTCGATCGGCAGCTGCAGCGCCTCGAGCGCGACACCGGCGGCGATGAGGGCCAGCGAGGTGCGGATCCAGGCGAGGAAGGTCCGCTCGTTCGCCAGGCTGAAGCGCGCATCGGGCTCCTGCCCGTGCCTGAAGACCGCGGAGGGGAATCGTGTCGTCGCCATGAGGTGCTCCTGAATATCGGTCGCGGACGCACCAAGGTTATGCCGGAAACGGGCGACCCAGGGGCGAGGAGAGCGGTCCGTCCGATGCCTGACGAGCCGAAACGACACGGGAGATACCTCACCGATCCGGGCCCAGGGCATCCGAAATCCGCGAGATTCCGCGGCGCAGCTATTTATGCAGGCCTCCAGACATTTTTTCGACCGAATTATGTCGGACTGTTGACGGAATAATTCGGGCGCTCTTATCGTTGCCCATGTGTTCAAGCCCGCTGGAGTGCATACACTCATCCGCCAAACTCACGAAGACCGCGTTCTGCGGGTGCTTCGGGAGGCAGGAGCGCTGACCCGTGGCGAGATCTCCGCCCGGGTCGGGCTCTCGCGCACCACCCTCTCCGAGATCACCAACGTCCTGCTCGAACGCGGGGCGATCACGATCGCGAAGACGGATGCCATCCCTCGCGTCGGTCGCGGCCGGCCCGCCGAGCGCCTCGCCCTCGACCCCGGGGCCGGGATGTTCATGGGCGTCGACTTCGGACACCGCCGCGTGCGGGTCGCCGTGTCAGACGCCGCACACGAGATCATCGCATCCGGTGCCGAGTTCTACGATGCGGACTCAGCGTGGACGGACCGCATCGACAGCTGCTTCCGCCTGATCGAGAGCATCGGCGCCGAATCCGGCGCCCACTACGGAGCACTGCAGGGCATCGGCATCGGCTTTCCCGGCCCGTTCTCCCCACGGATGCCCAAATCCGCACCGGTGGCGGGCAGCACGACCGCGCGGCCGGGCAGCGACCTCGTCTACAACTCCTTCTCCGACGCATTCGGCGTTCCGGTGATGATCGACAACAACACCCGATTCGCCGGGTTGGCGGAGGCGATCTGGGGCAGCGGTGCCGGCGCCCGCAACCTGCTCTACGTGCGCCTCTCCGACGGCATCGGCGGCGGGCTCGTCGTCGGCGGCCAGCTCGTCACCGGCGACTCCGGCTTCGCCGGAGAACTCGGGCACATCTCCGTCAGCCCCAACGGCATCCAGTGCCGGTGCGGCAAACGCGGCTGCCTCGAGACCATCGCATCCGTTCCGGCGATCTTCGCGAGCTGCACCGCCAAGGGCGTGACGATCAACTCGTTCGACGACCTCAGGGCCGCCGTCGCCAAGGGCGACCCGATCGTCACCAGTGTGCTGCGCGATGTCGGGGATGCCCTCGGCCGGGTCCTCGGCTCCGTCGCGGTCGCCCTCAATCCCGGCGAGATCGTCATCGGTGGCGAGGTGGTGCAGATCGCCGAGGTGATCTTCGACCAGGCCATCGCGACGATCGCATACGAGCTCCTCCCGGTGCCCGAGGCCACCCCACACATCCGCCTCGCCCAGCTGGGCGACGATGACGGCGCCCTCGGTGCGATCGCGGCGATGTTCCACCGCTCGCCCCTCCTCGCCAGCTACCCCGAAACCACACACGACTCGACGCAGCAGAGCCCCATGCAAAGGAGCATTTCATGACCATGCGCACCACACGGCGCGATCCCCACCGGGGGAAGCGCTCATGACCGCCACCCAGGCGATCGCCACGGCGACCAGGCCGGACACCCCGGCGAAGAAGAGCCCCAAGGTGAAGGTCAAGAACCGCAAGCTCCTTCTGACCCTGAACGTCGTCAGCGTCATCCTCGGCATCCTGATCTGGTGGGGTCTCTCGCTCGCCGGTTTCCGGCTGCCGACCCCGTTCGCGGTCGTCGAGCGCGCCGGGCAACTGATCGCGAGTGGCACCCTGATCACGGATATCTCCGCCAGCCTTAGTCGAGTGCTGATCGGATTCGCACTCGGAACGCTGATGGCCATCCCGGTCGGATTCCTGATGGGCTGGTACGTCACCGCCCGCGGCCTGATCGAACCCTGGGTGCAGTTCTTCCGCACCATCCCGCCGCTGGCGATCATCCCCCTCGCGATCGTGCTGATGGGAATCGGCGAAGAACCCAAGATCTTCGTCATCTTCCTCGCCGCGTTCTTCGCCTGCGTCATCGCCACCTTCCAGGGTGTCGTGAACGTCGACCGCACCCTGATCAACGCCGCCCGGGTGCTCGGCAGTAGAGACGGCGGAATCTTCATCCGCGTCGTCGTTCCCGCGTCGACCCCGTTCATCCTCGTCGGCATGCGGGTCGGGCTCGGGGCGTCCTGGTCCACCCTTGTCGCCGCAGAGCTCATCGCGGCCCAGCAGGGTCTCGGTTTCCGGATGCAGCAGGCCCAGATCTACTACGACCTGCCCACGATCTTCGTCGGCCTCATCACGATCGGCATCCTCGGCCTCTTGATGGACCGCATTCTCCTCTTCGCTGAACGCAAACTGACCGGATGGCAGGAACGCCGATGACCGCAACATCCACGGTGACCCCCCAGGGAACCGACACCGCCCGCATCTCGGTGCAGGGCGTCACGAAAACCTTCGACCTCAGCGGTGAGGAGTTCATCGCCCTCGACAACGTCTCGCTCGACGTCGCCGACAACGAGTTCGTCACCGTCGTCGGGTCCATCCGGATGCGGCAAGAGCACCCTGATGAACATCCTCGCCGGGCTCGACGAACCGACCAGCGGCAAAGCCCTCGTCAACGGCAAGTCCGTCTCGGGGCCAGGACCCGAGCGCGGCGTGATCTTCCAGCAGTACGCCCTGTTCCCCTGGCTCACCGTCCGCAAGAATGTCGAGTTCGGGCTGAAGACCGCCGGGCTCCCCGCGAAGGAGCGACGGGAGAAAGCCGAGCACTTCATCGAGATGGTGGGGCTCAGCCAGTTCGCCGACGCGCTGCCGAAGATGCTCTCCGGCGGAATGAAGCAGCGGTGCGCGATCGCCAGGGCCTACGCGGTCGACCCGACGATCCTCCTCATGGACGAACCGTTCGGGGCGCTGGATGCCCTCACCCGCGTGAAACTGCAGGAGCAGCTTCTCGACACCTGGAGCCAGGAGAAGCGCACCGTGGTGTTCATCACCCACGACGTCGACGAAGCTGTCTTCCTCGCGAACCGAGTCGTCGTGATGGCCGCTCGCCCCGGCAGGATCTACGACATCGTCGAGGTCGACCTCCCATACCCCCGCACCGAGGACATGCGCCTGAGCCCCGAGTTCACGGCGCTCCGCAACCGGGTGTGGCACTCCGTTTACCACCAGACCCTCGGCACAGCAGCCGACTCAACGCCGTCACTCCCGACGGCCTGAACCAAGGAAACCCATGACACACGCACGCACTAAACGGGGCATCGTCGCCGCCGCCGCAGCCCTCGCACTCGCCCTCACCGGATGCGCCTCCACCTCCGCGGACGGGGGCGGCGGAGACGCCGGTGCCCCAGAAGAACTGACCCCGGTCAACTTCGGCTACATCGCCGACTTCAACGGAGCGAGCCTCCTCGCGATCGCCGAAGACCAGGGCCTCTGGGAGAAGAACGGCGTCGAGGTCACGACGAGCGTCTTCACCAATGGACCGCTGCAGATCCAGGCCCTCGGAACGGGTGACCTCGACTTCGGCTACATCGGCCCAGGCGCCATGTGGCTGCCGGCATCCGGACAGGCCAAGATCGTCTCCATCAACACGCTCGGAAGCGCCGACCGCGTGATCGCGCAGGCCGGCATCGAGTCACTCGAAGACCTCAAGGGCAAGAAGGTGGCCGTTCCGGAGGGAACCTCAGGCGACATGATCCTCAACCTCGCGCTCGAATCCGTCGGTCTCAGCATCGATGACGTCGAGAAGGTCGCCATGGACCCCTCCACCGTCGTCGCAGCGTTCGCCTCGAAGCAGGTCGACGCCGCCGGCATCTGGTACCCGCTGATCGGCACGATCGAGGAGCAGGTTCCCGACCTGAACATCCTCGCTGAGAACGATGACTTCGCCGAGACGGTCTCCTTCCCGACCGCCTTTGTTTCCGGCCCGACGTTCGTCGACGAGAACGAGGAGACCGTCACCAAGGTCGTCTCAGCGCTTCGCGAAGCCATCGACTACCGCGCCGAGAACATGGACGACGCCATCGCCCTCACCGCCGCGATGCTCCAGATCGACGAGGAGAACGTGAAGGCCGACTCCAAGAACGTCAAGATCATGACCTCGGCGGAACTCGATGAGCTCACCGAAGACGGATCCGTCAACGGCTGGCTCGAAGGCATGAACGACTACTTCGTCTCCGCAGGCAAGCTGCCCGAACCGGTCGACCCGTCGACCTACTACACGGGCGACCTCTTCGTCGGAGCGGGCAAGTAACGTGACCAAGGCCAGAAACATCCTCTTCCTGATGACCGATCAGCACCGGGTCGACACCCTCGGTGCCTACGGGAACTCGCTCGCACGGACACCGGTGCTCGACGAGCTGGCTCGCACCGGGACACGCTTCGACCGGTGGTACACGCCGACCGCGATCTGCACGCCCGCCCGTGCGAGCCTGCTCACCGGGCAGGCTCCGTTCCGGCACAAGCTGCTCGCCAACCACGAGCGCAACGTCGGCTACCTGGAGGACCTGCCCGACGGGCAGTTCACCTTCTCGGAGGATCTGCGCGAGAACGGCTACAACTGTGGCCTCATCGGAAAATGGCACGGCGGCAACAGAAAAAGCCGCGGCCGACTACGGGTTCGACGGGCCGGACCTGCCCGGCTGGCACAACCCGGTGGAGAACGAGGACTATCTGGCCTACCTGACCGAGAACGGTCTCCCGCCGTACGAGATCAGCGATCAAATCCGAGGGACGCTGCCGAACGGCGGGCCGGGCAACCTGCTCGCCGCTCGGCTGCACCAGCCGGTCGAGGCCACCTTCGAGTACTACCTGGCGACACGCACCATCGAGATGCTCGAGCGGTACGCGGTCGACCAGAACACCGACGGAACGCCGTTCTTTTTGGCGCTGCACTTCTTCGGACCGCACCTGCCATACGTGGTGCCCAACGAGTACTTCGACATGTTCGACCCGGCCGACATCGAGCTGCCGAAGTCGATCTCGGAGACCTTCGTCGGCAAGCCGCCGGTTCAGCAGAACTACAGCGACCACTGGTCGTTCGACACCATGCCGATCGAAACCAGTCGCAAGCTCATCGCGATCTACTGGGGCTACGTCACGCTGATCGACGAGCAGATCGGTCGGGTGATGGATGCCATGGAGCGGCTCGGTCTCGTCGACGACACCGCGGTGTTCTTCAGCTGTGACCATGGAGAGTTCACCGGCTCACACCGGCTGCACGACAAGGGCCCGGCGATGTACGAAGACATCTACCGCACCCCGGGCATCGTGCGCATTCCCGGTGCTCCAGCGGGCCAGGTCCGCGACGAGTTCGTCAGCCTGCTCGACTGCACGGCGACGTTCCTCGAACTGGCCGGGCTCGACCCGGCACCGGCCGTCGATTCCCGCAGCCTCGTGCCGCTGGTCTCCGGCGAACACCCCGACTGGGCCGAAGACATCGTCTGCGAGTACCACGGGCACCACTTCCCGATACCCGCAGCGGATGCTGCGGAACGACCGCTACAAGCTGGTCGTCAACCCGGAATCGGTGAACGAGCTCTACGACCTGCACCGCGACCCGGACGAGTTGAACAACGTCTTCACGCTGCCGAACATGGCAGACATCCGCGAGTCGATGATGCAACGGCTGTACGAGGTGCTCCGCGAGCGGGGCGACAAGTTCTACCACTGGATGACCGCGATGTACGAGGTCGGCGGAGTCGGTTACGACCCGTCGCTCAGCGGCTTCGACGACGCGTCGTACCAGAAGTAGCCCTGGCCGCCGCCGCGGCATCCGATTCGATTCACGAAGCGAGAACCCATGACCTCCCCACACAAACGACCGAACATCGTGTTGATCCTCACCGACGATCACGCGTCGCACGCGATCAGCGCGTACGGCTCGGTCGTGAACACGACGCCACGGATCGACGAGATCGCGGCTGCAGGCGTGCGGGTGGACAACTGTTTCTGCACCAACGCGCTGTGCACGCCGAGCCGGGCGTCGATCCTGACCGGCACGCACAGCCACATCAACGAGGTCACCACCCTCGACACCCCGATCGATGCGAGCCAGCCGACCTTCGTGTCGCTGCTCAAGGAGGCCGGCTACCGCACCGGGATCGTCGGCAAGTGGCACATGGGCGAGGGTGAAGGCCACAACCCGCAGAGCTTCGACTACTGGGCGGTGCTGCGGGAGCAGGGCGAGTACTTCGATCCGCAGATCCTCACCGAGGATGGCGTGCGGATCGAGCCGGGTTACGCGACAGACATCATCACCGACCTGTCGATCGACTGGGTCGACTCGCTCGAGGGGGACGAGCCGTGGTGCCTGCTCATCCACCACAAGGCGCCGCACCGGTCGTGGGAGCCCGATGAGAAGCACAAGGGAATGTACGCCGGTGAGACGATCCCCGTGCCGGGCACCTTCGACGACGACTACGCCACCCGGTCGATGGCGGCACGGCACGCGACCATGCGGGTCGCCGACTACCTCGACCTCAACGACCTCAAAGTCGCTCCTCCGGAGGATCTCACCCCCGAGGCGCTCGCCCTGTGGAAGTACCAGCGCTACATGGAGGACTACCTCGCCTGTGTGGCATCCGTCGACGACAACGTCGGCCGGGTCATCGACTGGCTCCGCGACCGCGGCGACTTCGACGACACCCTGCTGATGTACACCTCGGACCAGGGCTTCTTCCTGGGCGACCACGGCTGGTTCGACAAGAGGTTCATGTACGAGGAATCGATTCGGATGCCCCTCGTCGTGAGCTACCCGAACAGGATCGCCCCGACGGGCTCGCTCTCGCAGCTCGTGACCAACGTCGACTTCGCGCAGACCATTCTCGACGCGACCGGCGTCGAACCGCACGAACGGATGCAGGGGGTCAGCTTCTGGCCGCAGCTCACCGGGTCGACCGGCCCGACACAGGACTCGATCTACTACCGGTACTACGAGAACGACGACCAGCACCACCACGCGCTCGCGCACTACGGCATCCGCACCGACCGCTACAAACTGATCTACTTCTACAACGACGGAATGGGCCTGCCGGGGTCGAGCGACCACGTGTATCCACCCGAGTGGGAGATGTACGACCTCGTCGAAGACCCAGAGGAGCTTGTCAACGTCTACCACTCGGCTCGGTACGCTGGAATCCGCGAGAAACTCAAGGTCCGCCTGTGGACGCTCCAGTCGAAGCTGGGCGACGCGCCGCATCACTCGCAGCCGGTGCCCGCCGGAGCGGCGCTGGCAATCTGACGACGGAGGCAAGACGGTGACTGGCGTGACAAACGTGGACATGATCCGGATCCCCGGCGGAGCGTTCGTGATGGGGTCCGACGCGTTCTACCCGGAGGAAGCGCCGGCGCACCGGGTCGAGGTCGCCGCTTTCGAGCTGGACCGGCATCCCGTCACCAACCGGATGTTCGCTGCGTTCGTCGAGTCGACGGGCTACCTGACGGTGGCCGAGCGCCGCCTGGATGAAGCCGTGTTCCCCCAGCTCAGCGACGACGAGCGCGCGCCGGGCAGCCTCGCCTTTCGGGCTACGTCGGGGCCGGTCGACCTGCGCGACTGGCGAGCGTGGTGGGCGTGGACTCCTGGCGCGAGCTGGCGGCATCCATTCGGACCGGACTCCGACCTCGCCGGCAAGGACGACCATCCGGTCGTTCAGGTGTGCTTCACGGATGCTGCCGCCTATGCCGCGTGGGCCGGCAAACGCCTCCCGACCGAGCAGGAGTGGGAGCGAGCCGCGTGGGGTGGTGTCGGCGACGATCGGGAGTACGCGTGGGGCAACGAGCTGAGCCCGGACGGCGTGCTCCGGGCGAACACCTGGCAGGGCTCATTCCCGTATCGGAATACGGGGGCATCCGGCTGGGTGGGGACCTCGCCCGTCGGCACCTTCCCGGCCAACGACTTCGGCCTCGTCGACATGATCGGCAACGTCTGGGAGTGGACGTCTTCCGTCTTCACGCCCGATCACCGGGCTCAGCGGGCCGCGACCGCGAACCTGCTCGGCGGGTCCGCGTCGGCGGGAACGGATGCCGCGGCGGCGGCCACCTCCGCTGGATGCGGCGACGGATGCCAGTGCGGCCCGTCCGACTCCGGCAAGGGGAGCGCGCAGACCGGCCCGAACGCATCCGTCAGTCACGTCACCAAGGGCGGCTCGCACCTCTGCGCGCCCGAGTACTGCCAGCGTTACCGGCCGGCGGCCCGCTCGGCACAGACCGAGGACTCGGCGACGACGCACCTCGGCTTCCGCTGCGCGCGGAGCCTCTAACCCGCGAGTGCATCACCTCCGGTCGAGAACTCCCCGCACACCGGGTGGTCTCGACCGGAAGTGATGCACTCGGCGACCGGATGCGACGCCCGAGGCGCCGGAGAGCCTGACGACGGTTGCCGCTCGCGTTGAGCGCAGGCCCGCGGGACCGTAGGCTGAGCGGCATGTCCACCCCAACAACAGAGACAGCCGCCGCTGCCAAACTCCCCGAAGTCGCGCGCTGGGTGTTCTGGCCCGCCGCCATCATCGTGCTCGTGTTCGTCGCGTTCGCGATCTTCCTCCCGAACGCCGCACAGTCGCTGTTCTCCGGCATCCAGTCCAGCATCGTCAGCAACTTCAACTGGTACTACGTGCTGATCACCGCGTTCTTCGTCATCTTCAGCCTGTGGATGGGGTTCAGTCGCTTCGGCGACATCAAGCTCGGCAAGGATGACGACGAGCCGGAGTTCTCGGTTCGCTCCTGGTTCGCGCTGCTCTTCGCCGCTGGCATGGGCATCGGCCTCGTCTTCTACGGCGTCGGCGAGCCGCTCAGTCACTTCGCGAACCCGCGCCCCGGCGTCGAGGGGACCCCGGATGAACTCGCGCAGCAGGCGCTGTCGCAGACCTACCTGCACTGGGGCGTGCACGCGTGGGCGATCTACGTCGTGATCGGCCTCGCGCTCGCCTACGCCATCCATCGCCGTGGGCGGCCGGTCTCGATCCGCTGGACGCTCGAGCCTCTCCTCGGCAAGCGCGTGAAGGGCGGATGGGGAAACCTCATCGACGTCGTCGCCCTGGTCGGTACCCTGTTCGGCGTCGCCACCTCGCTCGGCCTCGGGGTCGTGCAGATCAGCGCGGGTCTCGAGAGCATGGGCCTGTTCACGGCATCCGACGTCACCAATGTCGTCCTCATCCTCATCATCACCGCCGGGGTGCTCTTCTCCGTGCTGTCCGGTGTGGCCAAGGGCATGAAGTGGCTGTCGAACTTCAACCTCGTCATCGCCGGTCTGATCGTCGTGTTCCTCCTCATCGTCGGACCGTCACAGTTCCTCCTGCGCGACTTCGTGCAGTCGATCGGCACGTATCTGCAGGACTTCGTCGGGCTCTCCTTCCGGGTCGGTGCCTTCACCGGCGGCGAGGGTGAGATCTGGCAGGCCGCGTGGACGACGTTCTACTGGGGCTGGTGGATCTCGTGGGCACCATTCGTCGGCATCTTCATCGCCCGCATCTCCCGCGGCAGGACCGTGCGCCAGTTCGTCATGGGTGTGCTGCTCGTCCCGACCCTCATCACCTTCCTCTGGTTCAGCGTGCTGGGCGGCACGGCACTGTACTCCGAGCTGAACGGCACGGGTGGCCTGGTCGCAGCGGATGGCACGGTGGCCGTCGAGTCCGCCCTGTTCCGGATGTTCGAGCAGCTGCCGGGCGGAACCGTCCTGACGGTCGGCGCGCTCATCCTGATCGCGGTCTTCTTCGTAACCTCAGCCGACTCGGGCTCGCTCGTCATGAGCATGATCGCCAGCGGCGGACAGGTGGAGCCGAAGCGCTGGATCCGGGCGTTCTTCGCCGGGGTGACCGCTGCGCTCGCGATCGCGTTGCTGCTGGCCGGTGGACTCCAGGCGCTGCAGACCGCCGCAATCATCATCGCGCTGCCGTTCAGTGCGATCATGATCATGATCTGCTGGTCGACCTACATCGCCTTCAGCCGGGAACATCGAGCATACGAACGAGCGAGACGCGCTGCCTTCGTCGATCGGATCGGTGATTACTACGGCCTCGAGGTGGATGCTCCGTCGGACATGACCGCCGGGGAGCGATTCACGTCGGTGTTCCGGCGGAAGCGTCCGAAGGTCGAATCGACCGAGCCACACACCGAGGTGTTCTAGCGCCGTCGGTGCGGCGGGAAGCGCTACGCCTCTCGCCGCACCCCCCGGCTCATGATCGCCGACATCAGTGCCTGCACCGGCTCTTTGGCGGCCGACGGATTCGCCATCAGCACGTAGTCGACATCGCCGAGTTCGGGCAGCGCGAACCGGTTGCTCACCTTCACCAGGTCGGACGGGATGAGTGAGTGGGGGAACGGGGCGACGCCGATGCCCGCCCGCACGGCGGCAAGGACGCCGTTCACGTCGCGGGTATTGCAGGTGATGCGCCAGGTGCGCCCTGCGCTTTCCAAAGCCTCGATCGCGAGCTGCCGACTGAGGCTGGGCGCCTGGTAGGCGATCAACGGCACCGGGGCGCTCTCATCGAGCGTCATGTTGTCCTGCGCCATCCAGACCATGGTGTCCTTCGCCACCCGCGTGCTGCTGCTCGATTCCCCTGCGCTCTCCTTCACGAAGATCAGGTCGAGGTGTCCGCCCTCGAGCCGACGGCGCAGGGGGCCGCTCTGGTTGACGGTGAGTTCGAGATTGATCTGCGGGTACAGCTGGCGGAAGTGCCGCAGGATCAGGGGCAGCTGGGTGATCGCGAGGTCGTCAGCCGCCCCGAATCGCAGCCGCCCGCGCATCGCGGATCCGCTGAAGTAGCTCTCGGCGGCAGCGTGAGCTGCGAGGATCGTGCGCGCGAACCCCGCCATCGCGTCGCCGTTGTCGGTGAGCCTGACCTCCCTCGTGTCGCGAACAATCAGCATCCGACCCGCCGCTTTTTCGAGCTTGCTCATCTGCTGGCTCACCGTCGGCTGGCTGATGCCGAGGCGCAGCGCCGCGTTCGTGAAACTGTGCGTTTCGGCGACCACCAGGAAGGTCTTCAACAACACCGGGTCGTACACGGAGCACTCCAGTCGACGAGTCTGGTCATTCGATAAGACAATCGCACTAATTCTATCCATTGAGGGACCGAATACGGATGCCCTGGCTAGCCTTGTGAAGGCACCTTTTCGTCGCCTCCGCTTTCCGTGTTTCTAGGAGAACATCCGTGGCCTCCGCGTCCCCGCCCGTCTATCCGCCCACCGAACCCCTCTCCGTCCAGTCCGGCACGCTGCCCTGGCGCAAGACCTTCGTCGCCCTGAGCGTGCCGAACTTCCGTCTCTGGACGACCGCCAACATCGTCGCCATGACCGCCGGCTGGACACAGAGGATCGCGCAGGACTGGCTCGTGCTGCAGCTCACCGGCAGCGCGACAGCGGTCGGCATCACCGTGGCGATGCAATTCGCGCCCATGCTGTTCTTCGGACTGCTCGGCGGGGTGATCGCCGACCGCTACAGCAAGCGGATGCTGATGATGATCACGCAGTCCCTCTTCGCCGTGCTCAGCCTGGGCCTCGCGGTGCTGACCATCATCGGTGTCGTCGAAGCGTGGCATGTGTTCGCGATCGCCTTCGCCACCGGCCTGGTCACCGTGGTCGACAACCCTGCACGCCAGGTCATCGTGAGCGAGCTCGTCGGGCAGCGCAACCTCCGCAACGCGATCAGCATCAACTCCTCGGTGTTCCAGCTGGCCGGCATGATCGGTCCGGCGCTCGCCGGCATCCTGCTCCTCACCGTCGGCGCTGGGCCCGCGTTCGTCGTGAACGGAGTCGCCTGCCTGCTGGTGATCGTCATGCTCGCGCTGCTCCGCACCAGCCAGATGACCCGGCTCGCCCCGGCCCCACGGGCCAAAGGGCAACTGCGTGAAGGGCTGAGATACGCGGTCGCGAAGCCCACCATCGTGTACCCGGTCATCCTCGTGGCGGTGTTCGCCGTCTTCGGACTGACTCTGCCCGTGCTCCTCGCGTCCTACGCCGACGACGTCTTCAATGTGGGCCCGGGCGGCTATGGCCTGTTCAACTCGATGGTGGCGCTCGGTGCACTCGCCGGCGCCCTGCTGTCGACCAGGCGGGCATCCGTCCGGCTCCGCTCGATCGTCATCGGCGTTGGAATCAGCGGACTGCTGCAGGCCACGGCCGGCCTGATGCCGTCGATCGCCCTGTTCTCCCTCACCCTCGTGACGGTCGGTGTCGCGTCCCTCCTCTTCCTGACCGCAGCCAACTCGCTGATACAGCTGTCGAGCAACATCGGCATCCGTGGACGCGTGATGTCGCTCTACATTCTGGTCTTGCTCGGCGGACAGGCCATCGGCGGACCGCTCATGGGCCTCATCATCGAGAACTTTGGTGCGCACGTCGGCATGGTCGTGTCAGGAGCGGTTCCGGCGCTGGCTGCCGTGGTGATGGCGCTCGTGCTTGCGCGCCGCGGCCAGCTCACGTTGCAGATGCGGGTCACCCGCTACCTGCCATCCGTGCACATCGCGTCGCGGGTCTGACGCGGAGCATCCGTCACCGCGAGTGCATCAGTTGCGGTCGAGGGCATCCGGTGCACGGGATGCTCTCGACCGCATCGGATGCTTTCGCTGAAGTATCGGGGTGAATAATGGGCGCATGCCCCTGCTCCCCGAGTCGCCGGACCCGCGTTTCGTGCTGTCGGCCGACGACACCCGCATCGCCGCCTATGAGTTCGGCGACCCAGATGGACGCCCCGTCGTCGCGGTGCATGGTTTCGCCTCCGCCGGCCTGCTGAACTGGCACCTCTCGGGCTGGACCCGCGTGCTGTCCCGTGCCGGCTTCCGCGTGATCCTGGTCGACCTGCGCGGGCACGGTTCCAGCGGCAAATCGCACGACCCGGCCGCGTACACGATGCCGCTTCTGGTCGGCGACCTGCTCACCGTGCTCGACACATTTCGGCTCGACCAGGCCACCCTCATCGGCTATTCGCTCGGAGCAAGGATCGGCTGGCAGGCCTGCCTCGACCTGCCCGACCGGATCACCAGGGCCGTGTTCGGCGGCATCCCGGAGGGCGATCCGCTCACCCGGTTCCGCCTGGACGAGGCGCGCGCATTCATCGAATCGGCAACGGTTCCGACCGACCCGCTGACGGCGGCGTACGTGACGATGGCCGGCAGCATCCCGGGCAACGACCTGGCCGCACTGTTCGCCCTCATCGAGGGGATGCGTGGAGGCGCGGTTCCCGACCACGCCAACCCGCCGCAGCAGCCCGCGCTCTTTGCGACCGGGAGCAAGGATTCCCTCCTGGAACAGTCCCGGGCCCTCGCGGATGCTGCGCCGAACGCGAGGTTCTTCGAGATCCCCGACCGGAACCACTTCAACGCCCCGACGTCGAGAGAGTTCCGCTCGGCGGTGCTGGAGTTCCTCGGTTCCGACGCCTGAGCCGCTGGGCCGAAAGCGGTGAATCGCGCCCGCGCAAGGGGCTGGCAAAATTCGCGCACATTCGTCATCCCGCGAATAAGGTAATCCCATGTCGCACTCGTCCTCCTCTTCTACGGAATCCGCCCACTCCGCCGCTTCGCGCCTGCAGGACAATCACGTCTTCCAGCTCATGGCACGTGGGGGATACGCCGTCAACGGCCTTCTCCACATCCTCATCGGTGGCATTGCCCTCAGCGTGGCCTTCGGCTCCGGCGGGCAAGCCGACCAGGGCGGCGCGCTCAGCGGGCTCGCGGCGACTCCGGGTGGAACGTTCATCCTGTGGGCTGTGGCGATCGGCCTCTGGGCGATCGGCCTGTTCCAGGTGCTCGAGACTTTCCTGGTGCGCGGCACCGACAAGGACGCCTGGATGGATCGAGGCAAGGAGGGCGGCAAGGCTGTGGCCTACATCGTCATCGGGTTCTCGGCGGCGAGCGTTGCCATGGGCGGTGGCGGTGGGGGCGGTTCCGGGAAGACCCAGGGCATGACCGCCCAACTGCTCGCGACTCCGGGCGGCGTCTTCGTCGTCGTGCTTGTCGGACTCGGGGTCATCGCCGTTGGCGGGTATTTCATCGTCAAGGGCGTGAAGAAGAAGTTCCTGCAGGACATCACCCTGCCGACTGGCAAGACCGGGCGCACCGTCACGACGCTCGGCCGGGTCGGATACATCGCCAAAGGCGTCGCGATCGCCGTCGTCGGCATCCTCTTCTGCGTGGCCGCAATCACCGCGGACCCCAGCGAAGCGACCGGACTCGACGGAGCGCTCAAGACTCTTGCCGAGCTTCCCTTCGGCGCCATCATCCTCGGTGTTGTCGCCCTCGGGCTCATCGCCTACGGCGTGTACTGCTTCGCCCGGGCGAAGTACGCGCGGTTGTAAGGCGCTCACGCGTGACGCGCTGACCCGTTACCGTGCGGGCCGGTGACCGCGGGGGCGGCTCGGAGTATGCTGCCGCACACGCGGATGTACTCGCGGTAGGGAGACGAGGATGACCGGGATCGAGGGCATCGACGGCATCGACGCATGCCGCCCGAGCGTGCCGCCGAACGGCACGATCTGCCTCGACTGTGAAGCGATCAAGGGGTGGTGGGTTCACCTGCGCCGCTGCGCCCTCTGCGGACACATCGGATGCTGCGACAACTCGCCGTCGAAACATGCGAGCGCCCACTTTGCCGAGACGGGGCATCCGGTGATGCAGAGTTTCGAGCCGACGGAGAGCTGGTTCTGGAGATATCCGACGTCGGAGTTCTTCCACGGCCCGGCGCTCGCCCCACCCGCGAGTCGACCCGCCGACCAGGCCTCACCGGGGCCCGAGGGCCGGGTGCCCGAGAACTGGCTCGACCTGATCGGACCGCACTGATGAAGGCGTACTCTGCCGCCCAGATCCGCGCCGCTGAAGAGCCGTTGCTCGCAGCCGGGGTGCCACTGATGGAGCGCGCGGCCGCGGCGCTCGCCCGGGAGATCTGGCTTCTCCTGCCGGCCGATCGCCCCGGACGCGTGCTTCTTCTCATCGGGTCGGGCAACAACGGTGGCGACGCCCTCTTCGCCGGCGCCGAACTCGCGGCCGCAGGCACTGCGGTCACGGGTGCTGCCGACGGCCGACCGCATGCACGAGGCCGGTCGCGCTGCTGCGAGAGCTGCGGGTGTGCGGATGCTGCCCCTGGATTCGACGGCGGATGTCGCGGCATCCGTTGCTCGAGACACTGACGTGATCGTCGACGGCATCCTCGGCACAGGAACCAGCGCCAGCCCGGCGTTGCGCGGTCGGGCGCGGGAGATCGTGGCGGCGCTTCTGCCGGTGACGAGGGGGAAGCACGCGCCTCTCGTCGTTGCCGTCGACATCCCGAGTGGTGTGCATCCCGACGATGGTTCTGTGCCGGACCCGACGGTGCTGGCCGCCGACCTCACGGTGACATTCGGGGCGTGCAAGACCGGGCTGCTGCTGGCCCCTGCCGTCGAGTTCGTCGGGCGACTCGTCGTCGTCGACATCGGGCTCGGACCGGAGCTGGAGCGGGTCGCCGAACACAGTTGACGTGGTGCGCGCGACCACAAATTCAGGAGATATCGCCGACACGCCGTGTGGCGGGCCCGGCTGGACGGCGTGTCGAGCAGATTCTCCTGAATTTGTAGTCTGTGCACAGGGTGCGGGTGACGGATGCTCAGCCGCCGCACACAGGACGGCCACCCATAATGGATGGGGCAGCCGGCATCCGGCCAGCCACCGGCATCCATTCGGAGTGAACACGACATGACCGCACCCTTCTCCCGCTACGTCGCGCTCGGCGACAGCTTCACCGAGGGTGTCGGCGACGAGCTGCCGGACGGTCGCGTCCGCGGCTGGGCGGACTTCGTGGCGCTGGGCCTGCAGGCCTCCTCCGATGAACCGATCGGGTACGCCAACCTCGCCATTCGCGGCCGCAAACTCGGCCCGATCATCGCCGAGCAGGTCGAACCGGCGCTCGCGCTCAAGCCCGACCTGATGACCTTCAACGGCGGGGGCAACGACATCATGCGCCCCCGCGTCTCGATCGCCTGGGTGGTCGACGAAACCATGAGGGTCGTCGACCGCGCGCTTCAGGTGCCCGGCCTGCACCTCGTCGTTCTGGCCGGTGCGAATCCGTCCCGACACCTGCCGCTCGGGGGCCTGATGCAGAAGCGGGGTGACCAGCTGGCGGATGCCGTTCTCACCGCCCTGCGGTCGACTCCCGTGACGCTCGTCAACAATTGGGGTGACGAGACGCTCACCCACAGCAGGTACTGGTCTGTCGACAAGCTGCACCTGAACGCGCTGGGGCACGCGCGCGTCGCGTCGAACGTGCTCACCGCGCTGAACGTGCCGGTGCCGGAGGAATGGGGTGTCGACGAGGTCGCGGATGCCGGCTCAGGGCCGCGCTCCCGCAACACCGCCGCGTACTACCGCGAGTTCGTGCTGCCGTGGATCGGCCGTCGGGTCACCGGGCGATCCAGCGGCGACGGGCGTGAGGCGAAACGGGCCACACTGCTGCCTGTGGACTGAGCCGCGCGGGCATCCCTGTGACGAACCTCGGAGATCCTGGCTCTCGCGGGCGCATTTCAGCCTGACACCCTCGTTTTCGCGGAAAAACTCCGACGTTGCACACGACGACGTCGGACCCTCGATGGGCACCTCTGCCCACCGAAATCCCTGCCGATCGGCCCCGGTGCGCACTAGTCTGGGGACGTCGTATCGCGCGCAGGAGAGGAACCACATCGTGAGTCTGGGGGGCGTCTCCGTGTCGAGCGCTGCCCGTCGACGCATCCGATTTTTCTCGGTCTATGTCTGGATCGCCGGCACCGTACTCATGGCCATCGTCGCCTTTAACACCTACGCCAGGCTCGGATTCGGGGACGGGGGGTTCCAGCTCCTCGGTCGGGCCGCCAACCCCTGGCAGCAGGCCGAACCCGTGGTCTTCGACAATCCGGAGGACGACAAGTACTCCGGCACGGGCAGCGGCGTGATCCGTGTTCCTCTCGCCGAGCACGACCGGGAGCCGTACGAGATTGTGCTCCGGCAGGGTCGGTACGTTGACTTTTTTGTCACCCCCGTCGACGAACTCGACCTGCCGGCTGGGGAAGGGTGGCCAGCCAACATCGCCTACCTCTACGACCCCGGCGACACAGCTCTCGTTCTTCCCGGTGATGGCGACCTCGAGCTGTGGGTGCGCGCCGATGGCGACTGGGAGTTCAGTCTCACCACGATTGAGGTCGATGAGATCGTCAACGGATTTGCCAGTGGCACAGGGGACGCTTTTCTCGTCTTCCGCGGGGATGCCGTGAGCGCGCGGGCTGTACACAAGGGCGAGGGCATCTTCTTCGTCACCATCCAGACCGTGGGGGGTGTGCCTGACCGGCCCGTCACCGACACCGGAGACATCGACGAACGCGTGTCGTGGAATCCGACCGAAGCTGTCTATTTCACCATCGAGGCTGACGAGGAACGCGGAGCCTGGTCGATCGATATCGACGAGCTGGCGACGGATGCTCCTCAGCAGCCGACCCCTGACCCGGCGCCGGCGGAGCCCACCCCCACACCGGCGGCCGCGTCGCCGCTGGCGCCCCAGCGAACAACTCCGACCAGCCGCACGAGAGGAAAGCCCAGCGTATGAGTTTCACGGACACGCTCGACCAGGCCTTCAAAGCCCGTCTTCCACTGCTCTACATCGAGACCAGCGAAGAGGTCAGGGTGCAGGAGCATGTCTCTCTCGCCGCCAAGGCACTCCGCCGCCCCCGGGACGTCTGGACGTGGTCGAGTGCCACCGGACTGATCGGCCCGGATGCCACGGCCGTCGCCAACACGATTACGCCGGCACGCGCACTGGACCATATCGCCGGCATCCAGGACAACGCAGTCTTCGTGTTCTGCGACCTGCACGCCTATTTCGGCTCCGAGCAGCGACCCGGCGATCCGGTTATCGTGCGCAAGGTCAGAGAGACCGTGCTCGAACTTCGACACGGTGACGCCGCACGAGCGCTCATCATCACTGCACCCGTGCGTTCCATCCCGCCCGAGCTCGACAAGCTCACCCACCTGCTTGAGTTTCCGTTGCCCGACACCACCGAACTGCGCTCAATGCTCGACACCATGATCGAGAACAATGCCTCAGGGAGCGGCCGCATCCGAATCACTGCAGACGCCACGACCCTGGAAAACCTCGTACAGGCGGCCAGGGGCTTGACGATGTCCGAGGCGGAGAACGCGTTCGCCATGGCCATGGTCAACGACGGCGAACTGACCGCAACCGACATCACCGTTGTGCTCGAGGAGAAGCGCCAGGTCGTCAGTAAGTCCGGACTCCTCGACTTTGTCGGAGGGAGCCTCGACCTCGACGCCGTCGGTGGGCTCAACAACCTCAAACGCTGGCTTTCGCGGCGCAAGGGGTCGTGGCTGGGCGAGGCGGAGGAGTTCGGGCTGCCGTCGCCGAAGGGCGTACTCATCACCGGTGTTCCCGGCTGCGGAAAGTCGCTGACCGCGAAGGCGATGGCTGCATCGTGGAACCTGCCACTGCTCAGGCTCGACATCGGCCGGATCTTCTCCGGCCTGGTCGGCTCCTCTGAGCAGAACCTCCGCACAGCACTCGCCACAGCCGAAGCCGTTGCGCCGTGCATCCTCTGGGTCGACGAGATCGAGAAGGGCTTCTCCAATACGACCGGCAGCGGCGACTCCGGGACCTCCGCGCGTGTTTTCGGGTACTTCCTCACCTGGATGCAGGAGAAGAAGCATCCGGTGTTCGTGGTCGCAACGGCCAACAACATCGACTCCCTTCCCCCCGAGTTCATGCGCAAGGGTCGATTCGATGAGATCTTCTTCGTCGACCTGCCCACTGCCGTCGAGCGGGGGGCCATCTGGAGCATCCAGCTCGCGTCCATCGCGACGGATGCCAACGGGCTGGCCGCTATCGAGACCGCCGAGGTCGACCGCCTGGTCGATGTCAGCGAGAACTACTCGGGGGCCGAGATCGAACAGGCCGTGGTCGGAGCGCTCTACGAGGCGTTCGCCGAACGCAGGTCCGTCACCCTCGAGGACCTTGAGCGCGCCGTGACCAATATGATCCCGCTCGCGGTCACCCAGTCGGAGGAGGTGCAGGCTATCCGCGCCTGGGCCGAGGTCAGGGCGGTGCGCGCAACCGGCAGTGAAGATATCGACGCCACGGAGCAAGCCGCTGAGCCCATCGACATCGGCGACGTCGACGGGCTGTCGAGCCGACGCGGCGGCCGCACCGTGGATTTCTAGGCAGACAGGACCCCCATGGCAGACAAACAACTCATCGTCCAGGTGCGCCCCGACGGCACGGTGCATGCCGAGACCGTCGGAATGTACGGTGACGAGTGCCTCGACTACATCGCTGTACTCGAGGACCTCCTGGACGCTGAAGCGACGGCATCCTCGTTCACCGATGCCTACAACCAGGTGGCGGCAGACCAGGTGTCGTCGGAGCAGAACTGGGACAGCAGCCGATGACCCTGCTCGACAGGAAGCCAGGCGTTCCTGGCACGGTCGAGCCCCTGGCGCGCCCGGGCGCAGAGCTGCGCTGGTCGAGGTTTCTGGCGGCGACGAGCGCCGAAGGTCCCGGCGTGCGCTCAGCGCTCTGGGTTCAGGGCTGCAGCGTGCGCTGCCCCGGCTGTTTCAACCCGCACCTCTGGGCTGAAATCGGTGGCATCGTTGACGAGACCGATGAGCTCGCCGCACGATTCGTGACGGATGCCATCGAAGCCGGCGTCGAGGGAATTACCCTCCTCGGCGGAGAACCCTTCGACCAGGCTGCAGCACTCTCCCGGATCGCCGAAGCGTTCCGCGCCGCCGGGCTGACGGTGATGACGTTCTCCGGCTACACCCTCGAGTCACTTAGTGGATGGGCGACGACCAGGCCAGACATCGCCCGTCTGCTCGCCGTCACCGACCTGCTCATCGACGGCCCCTACCTCCGCGATCACCCGGATAACAAGCGGCCGTGGCTCGGTTCAACGAACCAGGGCATTCGCGCTCTCAGCCCGGCCTACGCGCCCGAGGTCGCTCGAATCGAGCAGGAGGGTGGTGCAGACCGGCTGGAGATCCGCATCCACGCTGACGGGCGGGTCGATGTGAACGGATGGGCCGAAGCATCAGCTCTCGAAGACCTGCTCCACGATCTCGGCTCCAGACAGGACCGGCCCCGAACGAAAGAGACAACCCCATGAGCGTGACCGTGCTCCTCGTCCCCCTCGCCATCGCCGCCGTCGCAGCGATGGGCGGGGCCGGCATTGCCGGGACCGTGACCATGTCGGACGACACAGTACCGGCGCCGGGCGGACCGCCGCCGGCGCTGAGAGTTCGCACACGGATGAAAGACAGCGGACTCCTTTCCGACGCGCTCCACAACCTCGGCGCGAGCGGCGTCACCGTCTCGCCCGGCAACGTGACCGCTGAGATCGACGGGGTCTCACTGTCAATGCGCCTCACCGATGACGGCATCTGGGAGGCTCATGTGGAGAGCGTGAGCGGCCGCGACGTCGACGAGGCATTCGTTGCCGATCTCGTGCACCGGCTCGACGCCGAATATGCGCTGCTCGTGCAGCACGCTGTGGCCGAGAAGATTCGCCAGCGCGCTGAGGGATCGGGATTCGACCTCGTTTCAGAGACCCGCGACGCCGATGACACCGTGACCATGGTGCTCAATGTGCGGACGGGTGCATAGGAAAAACCGATGTCAGACACCAGGCTCCGAACAGGGGAAAGGCCATCCGTTCACAACGGTGGCCCGACAGCGCTGTGGATGATCGTCGCGAGCACGTGGATGCTGTTCGCGCTGATCCCGGGGGGAAGCGTCACCTGGCTGTCGTTCGGCATCATCGCGGCGATCGGCCGTCGACGGTCGTGGTGGATCGCGTCTGTGGTCTACGGCGTCGCCGCGTTCCTGCTGGGTCTGTCGTCGAATGGCATCGGAGAGCTCCTGCAGGGAACGCTCTACCTGGTCGGCATCGCACACGCGCTCATCGCCAACCCGGCCTGGCTGAGCGACCTGTGGGCGCGTCGCGAGAACGGGCTGAACCTGATGGGTGGGCCTCGCAGGCCGCCCCGCCCTGCTGGGTCGACTCGCCCTCGGAGGTCGACGGCCGCGGTGCCGCCTGAGGCTGAAGAGTTGCTGGACGCACCAGGGGCCTCGCGCTCCGACTACCTCGCTGAGCCTGCCGAGACCGACTCGGCGAGTTCATCGAGGTCGCGCGCGGCGGCTCCCGCGCGCAGCCAGCCGAGCCCGACCCCGGTCGAAACGACCGAGGCGATCGACGTGAATACCGCCAACCAGCGAGCAGTGGCGAAACTCCCCGGAATGAGCAGAAGGCTGGCCAAAACCGTGCTCGCCGAGCGCACCAAACGTGGTGGTTTCAGCTCACTCGAGGACTTTGCCGCAACGGCCGGGCTCCAGCCGCACGAGATCGTGCGCCTCCGCGGAGCGGCGTTCTGCTCGCCGCGCCCGCGGTCCGCCCGTGGTTTCGGGCGCCGGGTCGACTTCTAACGGGTCCACGCTCGACGGCGATTCACGGAGTGCGCTGCGGCGTCAGGCGGTCTGCGCACTGAGCACACCGAGAACGGCGAGAGCGTAGGCATCCGGTGCGGTGGACGCGTCGAAGCGTGACTTCTGGCCCCCGCGATCGAGCTCGACCACGTACATGTCGTCAACGCGCAGCAGGAAGCTGAACGCCGGGCCCAGGAGGTCCCGCAGCTGGTCTTCGCGCGGCAGCCACAGCGTCTTCTCGAGCGCCACCGAGTCGAGCGCCCACTCGGTGGTCCCGTTGAAACCGAGGATCGTGCCCGAGTCGTAGTCGTGCGGCTCGATCGTCATGTCGCTGACCGTGAACACCTCACCCTCGAATTCGGCGGTGTCCAGGCAGAACTGGTCGCCGGACTCCGGAATCCAGCCCAGCCCGGCGGCGCGGAGTTCGTTCGCGAGCGTTACGGATGTCGTCGTGACCGTCATCCTCCGATCGTGGCACGCGTGGGTGGGAATCGACCGCGAGTCCGGCTCGGCGGGTGTCACCAGGACGCCCGCCCAACCGGGGCCCGCGTCACATCCGGAAGTCGTACTTCAGCGGCAGCGGTTCCCCGGATGAGCCGGCAGCAGCCTGGTACTCGTTCCACAGATCCTCGAGCAGCCCGTCGCCCTCGCGGAGGTCGATGATCATCAGGTCCCGGTCGAGGATGCCGCGGCACCGGTCGAGGTCCCCGGTCGCCAGCGAGGCGCGGGCCTCAGCGATGAGGACGCGGCCGTCCTCGCGATCCTGTCCGCCGAGCGCGTCGACCAGCTCGAGGACCTCGGCGGCGCGACCGTCACGCTGCAGTGCCCCGAGCAGTTCGCGGGTTAGCGGGAGCAGCGACGGCGCGAGCGCGTGTGCGGCACGGTAGAGCTCGACGGCTTCCGCGTGGTTGCCGCGATCGTCGGCGAGCGCACCGAGGTTCCGCAAGGCCCACGCGTTCGGGGTCTGATCGGCGGATGCCTGCCAGAGCAGCCCGGCCTCGTCGAACGCGCCCTGCGCAGCCGCGATCACCCCGAGGTGGAGCGACGCCAGCCAGTCGGTCCGCTGCCGGAGCAACGGCACCCAGCGCGGGTCGATCTGGTACGACCGGGGCGGGGCTGACGGGTCCAGCTCGGGCGCGGTGGCCGGCTCGCCATGGAGCAGACGCAACCAGAATTGTTCGTCGTCGGTGACGGCATCCGTCGGGAACGGTGTCAGCTCGGCGTCGAACGGGTCCAGGCCGGAATGCCGGCGCAGTTCGTTCTCGATCGCGCCCCAGCCTGACCCGTCCGGCATGACTTCGACGATGATCTCACCGGACTGGTCGCGGTCGCGGAACCGCTCGAGCCGATCGTTGAGGTCACGGCCGCTGAGGTTCTCGGCCACAGCCCCTGTCGCCGTGTCCCAGTCCTCCGACTGGGCCGTCGCGGGGTCCACCTGCACGGCGCCGTACGCCTCGACCCACGACCACTCCGTGTGGGCGGGCATCCGCAGGTATTCCAGTTGCGTGCGGGCGAGTCCGGCCTGGATCTCGCAGTACGAGTCGGGGCCGGACACCCACTCCTGCCAGTGCCTGCCGCCGGAGTTCTGGCCCCAGATGAAGAGTTTGCGACCGATGAGGTTGCCGGTGGAGGCCTGGACGAGACCGAAACCGGTGCCGTCCACCGCCGCGATCCACGGCATCCGGATGCCTGCGGTGTCGAAGAAGTAGTCGACCGTGTCTTCGGTGCGGGCGGGCCAGGTGATGTCTTCGCCGTCGACGACGGGCACGGGCACGGTGCTGAGCACGCGCTCCTGGCCGTATTTCCACGCGGATGCTGCCGGCGCGAGCACCCGCGTCTCCTCGTGCTGCGGAACGGCCATGTTCGACCACCAGTACATCGGCGTCGCATCCGACTGCGCGTTGAGGATCGTGCCGCGGATGAAGAGCTCGTGCGAATCGTCGGGCAGCCAGGCGTCGACACGGAAGGTGACGTTGCGGATGCGTTCGTATTCGTAGAACCGCAGGCCCACTTCACCGTCGGGTCCGCTGAGTGCGGCGGTGTGCACCGGGGAACTGGTGAACGGGGAATGCCCGATCATGCCGATGTTCCACTCGACGCCGCCGGCGAACCAGGCGTTGCGGAGGGCGAGGTTGCGGAAGCGGATTGCGTCATTCTGGTGCAGCAGTTCGCGGCCGGTGGCCCGGTCGACCAGTGACCAGAGTCGGCCGCCGAGTCCGGGCAGGAACGTCGCCGTCACGTGCTCGTTCTCCAGGATGACGGTCTCGTGCTCGTGAGGCTGTTCGTCGGCGCTGTAACCGTCCTGGTCGAGGTACGGCATGGCCGTCTGGCCGCGACTGGCCTGCTCCTCGACGCCGGAATCATCCAGTCCTGGCTCTTCGGCGGCATCCTCGAACCCGGACTGGGCGTGAATGTCACCGGTACCGAAAATGTTCGGCAGCGGGTTCGACCGACCCCACTGAGACGTCGGAAGTGTGAGCGTGCTTCGTCGAATCGAACTCAACAGGTGCCTTTCCTCGCGCGGGGTCGACACGCTGTTGTGCCGCACCCTCTGATTCTGGAGTGTGTGGAGTGGTCGCGTCCAGTTTCGGTGGGCTGGTCTTGTCCTGCCGCGAAGACCTCAAATTCAGGAGATCTGTGCCCGCACGAGTGATCTGGACTTCAAATTCAGGAGATCTGTGCCCACGCCGGTGGCGAAGACTCCAAATTCAGGAGATCTGTGCCGACACGCCGTGTGGCGGACGCCCGGCGCGGCGTGTCGCACCGGATCTCCTGAATTTGGAGGGTTCTCCTGAATTTGCGGACGGAGTGGTCGACGCGGTGGTGGGGACGTGCTCGACGGTCTGCGGCTCAGGCCCGCTCCTCGAGCGGCACCGTCTCACCGGTCGTGAGCGACTGGCGCGCCGCCAGCGCCACTTCGAGGGCACGAACAGCGGATGCCGTCGGGCTGAAATCCGGGTCGGTCCCGTTGCGCACACACTCCAGGAAGTACTCGACCTGCCGCGCGTAGTGATCAAGTGAGGTCAGGGTCGCGTTCCTTCGCTCACCGGTCGTCGCCAGCCGGTAAGAGTTCACACCGACGAAATCGCCGGCCGGGGTCGGGGCATCCGCCGAGAAGTCGTAGTCGAGCATCCCGTCCGTGCCGACGAGGCTGAGCGAGCTCGTGAACGGCGCACCGGCCGGGACGCCGGCGAAGGTGAGCACCTGGCCGATCGCCCCTGAGCGGTATTCGATGGTCGTTTCGATCGGTCCGAGCGGGTCGTTCGACACGCTGGTGACGGCGACCGGGATGCCGAGGAAGAGGTTCATCTGGTCGAAGTCGTGGATGGCCACATCGACGATGACCCCACCGGACTGGGACTCGTCGTACCACCACGACGACTCGGGTTTTGTGATGAGGCGGCGGGCGCGGGCGGACAGCACAGTACCGATCCGTCCGTCGTCCACGTCGGTTCTCGCCAGCCGGTAGCCCTCGAAGAACCGGACGACGTGCGCCACCATGAACGTCTTCCCGCTGGCGGATGCCGCGGCCGAGATCGCGTGCGCGTCAGCGATCGTCAGCGCGATCGGCTTCTCCAGCAGCACGTGTTTGCCGGCGTGCAGTGCACGGACCGCGATCTCGCGGTGAGTGGCCGTTGGCGTGCAGATCGAGACGATGTCGACATCCGGATCCGCGAGCACCATGCCGAGGTCGCTGACCGACCGGGTGTTCGGCGCCTCCGCCAACCCGCCGCCGCTGGGGCTGCAGACGTAGCGGATGCTGTTTCCTTCGCCGATTTCGGCCCAGGCGGCGGCGTGCGTGTGCCCCATGTATCCGGCGCCGATGATCGCGATCGTGGTCACGGGGGTCCTCCCTTGCTGCCCGACGGGGGATGCCGCGGCCCGCGTCCATTCTGTCGGGTTCCGGCCGCGGCGGAAAGGCACGAGGCCCCGTGGCCAGGCGGTGGTGCGTCCCTTCATCCGTTCGTCCGTCTCCTATGTCGGGTTGGCGCGCCGGAAGTGTGCATTTGCGACGGACGAGGCGCAGCCCGGTGTCGCGGCATCCGTTCGTCCGTCGCGTATGTCGGGTGTGGGCGCCGGAACTGTGCATTTGCGACGGACGAGGCGCGGACGCTGACGCGCATGTCGGTTCGTCCGTCGCGTATGTCGGAGATCGGTGTCGCGATCGTTCGTCCGTCGCGTATGTCAGGTTTGAGCGTCAGACGGCAGCATTCGCGACGGATGAGGCGCAACCAGGTGTCGAGGCATCCGTTCGTCCGTCGCGTGTGTCAGGTTTGTGCGTCAGAAGGTGGCATTGGTGACGGATGAAGCGCGGGCTGACGGCGACCCATCCGATCGTCCGTCGCGTATGTCGAAGGTCGGTTATTTCCGTTCGTCCGTCGCGGATGTCGGGTGTGGGCACAGGAAGTGTGCATTTGTGACGGACGAGGCGCGGGCTGACGGCGACCCGTCCGTTCGTCCGTCGCGGATGTCGGGTTTGTGCGTCGGAAGGTGGCATTAGTGACGGATGAGCCGCGGCCCGACGCTCGGTGCCGGGCCCGCGCCTATTCGGACGGCGGCGGCCCCGCCGACGGGTCGTCCGACGCCCGGCGGCGCGCGGCCTGGCGTTTCTGGTGCGCGAGCTCGCCGCCCACACGTCCGCCGTACGGCCGACCGTGGTCGGCGAACTCCTCGCGGAAGAACGCCATCCGCCAGGGTCCGAGTTCGATACGCGCGCCCGTTCGGAGGATCTGCCCGCCGGTCTTTCGGCCGCTCGATGTTGTAGCGCCCGCCCGTCCAGACGGGTAGTACACATACTCGTCATCCGCGTCGTGGACGATCTCCGCGTGCGAATCGAGCAGCCCAGCAAGCTGCAGATCGGCCGACTCGCCCGATCCGATGCGGGTGACGGTCGGCAACAGGTCGAACTCGCGCGGCCTCTGGCCGTTCCAGTTCTCCGAGCCGACGACGAAGATCAGCCGCGGCCGCCCCGAACCGGGTGTGTAGTGCGTCGTCGTCACCCGGCGACGTACGCTGCGGTCGAACGTGGGCGCGAGCGGAAGCAGCGTGCCCGGCGGCAGTTCAAGCGCCGCCTCCGCTTCAGGACCGCGCCGCTTCGGTGTCAGGAGCGGGGCGATGGCACCAGCGGCCCCCAGTTCGATGTGCTGCGAGCGGGTGACCAGTCGCTGGGCGAGCGTCGTGCGTACCGCTCCGATCCGTGCGATCATCCCCGCCGGGCCACTGATAGCCAGGGTCAGCCCGCTCCGAGCCAGTTCGTCGGCGACGACCCGCAGGGCGGACAGTTTCGGTCGCCGCCCGGCGAGCATGAGCCCGGGGTCGCTGGTGTACAGCTCGATCTCGGTTCCGTTGGCAGTCATGCTGCCGCGCATCCGCGACGCATCTTCGTCCTCACCCGGCTCGACCAGTGAGAACGACAGATTAATGTCGAGAAATGTCGACGACATGGTCAGGAGCCGGATGCGGCGGAGCCGGACACCTGGTCGTCGCTCGTGGTGATACGCACCGTCCCGTTGAACTTCCACGTCGCGCGTGGGGCATCCGGTCCGATGTCCCGGGGGACTTCGACCGTCATGTCGATGAAGTTGTAGTTGATGACGGCACTTCGACCGGTCAGGTACGACCACATCTCCTGTCCCAGGTCTGCCCAGTCCCGGATGCTGTGTTCGTTCGCGGTGCCGTCCGCGCCGGCGGCTTCGGTTGTTTCGCTCATGATGACCCACCCTTTCGGCCGCCCCGTTGCGGCTCACGTGTGATCACCCTAAGGGCCGGGTGCCAGGGATTCGACGATTCTCGAAAAATGCTCAGCTTCCGCAACAATGAGTTATGATCTCCCACTGGACCCCGCTGTCGATCGTCTACCTCGTCGCATCCATCGTCGGTCTGGTGTGGACGTGGACCTACAACGCCCTCGCGATCGTGCAGGGCCGCGACTTCTTCGGTGACTGGGGCAACTCCGGCCCCGCGGTGTCGTCCCTGACCGCCGACCTCGCCGTCGTCGCGATCGTCGGCTGCATCCTCATCATCGTGGAGGGGCGTCGGCTGGGCATGAAGCGGCCCTGGCTGTACGTCGTGCTCTCGGCGGTGACGGCGTTCGCCTTCACCTTTCCGCTCTTCCTCGCGATGCGCGAGCGCACACTCGAACGGCGCCGGGCCGAATCCTCCCTCTAGCAGGAAGCGAGCCCCAGCATCCGTTCGTCCGTCGCAGATGTCGAACCGCACGGGCAAAAGTCGACATAAGCGACGGATGAAGCCGTCAGTCCTCGAGCAGCCCGCGCACGTCGTCAGCCGTCAGCGCCGAGCTGAACACCGCGTCGTCGTCCATCACCGCGTTGAAGAGTTTGGCCTTCTGCGCCTTCAACGCCATCACCTTCTCTTCGATCGTTCCATTGGCCACCATCCGGTACACCATGACATTCCGGGTCTGCCCGATCCGGTGCGTGCGGTCGACGGCCTGCGCCTCCGTGGCCGGGTTCCACCACGGGTCGAGCAGGAAGACGTAGTCCGCCTCGGTGAGGTTGAGGCCGAAGCCACCAGCCTTCAGACTGATCAGGAAGATCGGCGCGACCCCATCCTTGAAGCTCGCGATGACATCCGCACGCTTCGTCGTCGAACCGTCGAGGTACGCATACGGGATGCCCTCCGCGTCGAGCCGTGCGGCCGCCTTGCCGAGGAATGACGTGAACTGGCTGAAGATGAGCGCGCGGTGGCCTTCGGCGAGCACGTCCTCGAGCTGCTCGAACAGTGCGTCGAGCTTCGACGACGGAACGTTCGCGTATGCGTCGTCGACGAGCGACGCGTCGAGGCTGAGCATCCGCAACAGGGTGAGGGAGCGGAAGACGATGAACCGGTTCTTGTCCATGTCGTCGAGCAGCCCCAGCAGCTTCTGCCGTTCGCGTTGCAGGAACGTGTCGTACAACTTCTGGTGCTTCGGGTTCAGGTCGATCGTGAGCACCTGCTCCTGCTTGGCGGGCAGGTCGCCGGCGACGAGTTCCTTGGTGCGCCGCATCATCAGGGGGCGGATGCGTCGCCGCATTCGAGCGAGCAACTCCGGATTGCTGCCAGCCTCGATCGGTTTGGCGTAGTCGTCGATGAACCGCCGGGCCGACGGGAACAGGCCGGGCGCCACGACGGCGAAGAGCGACCAGAGTTCGAGCAGGTTGTTCTCCATCGGTGTTCCGGTGATGGCCAGCTTGAACGGGGCGTTGAGGTCGCGGGCGCACTGGTGCACTTTCGACGTGCGGTTCTTGATGAACTGCGCTTCGTCGAGGATGAGCCCCGCCCACTCGTGTTCGGAGTACGCGTCGAAGTCGAGCCGGAACAGCGTGTACGACGTGATCACCACGTCGACACCGTCGAGGTCGGGCCTCGCACCCCGCTTGGCCCTGGTCTCGGTGATCGCCCGCACGGTCAGCTCAGGCGCGAAACGCTCCGCCTCGATCTGCCAGTTGGAGACGACGGATGTCGGGGCGACGACGAGGAACGGACGGCGGGCCTCAGGGGCGCTCGCCTCCTTCGCGTGCGTCATCAGCGCGAGCGTCTGCAGCGTCTTTCCGAGCCCCATGTCGTCGGCGAGGATGCCGCCGAGCTGGTGCTTCCAGAGGAACGCCAGCCAGGCGAAACCATCGAGCTGGTACGGGCGGAGGGTGGCGCGGATGCTCTCGGGAAGCGGGGTCGGATCGAGGGTGGTGAACTCGCGCAGCCCGGTCACCGCAGCCTGCCAGGACGCCGCCTGTTCGGATTCGTCCGCGAGGTCCTCGAGGTCTTCCCAGAGGCTGGACTGGTAGCGGCTGATCCGCAGTCCGGTGTCCCACTCGGCGAGCGCGCGAGCCTCTTCGATCAGGTCGTGCAGCTGCTCGAAGGCGGGCTGTTGAAGCGAGAGGTAGCTGTTGTCGACGAGCAGCAGCTTCGTCTGGCCCTTCGACAGCGCTTTGAACAGTGGCCCGAACGGAATCTTCTGCCCGTCGATGGTCACGATGACCCCGAGGTCGAACCAGTCCCGCTGGTCGGTTTCGACGGTCGTGACTTTCAGCTTGGGTGTTTCGGTGAGTTCCCGGTAGTCCGGGCGCTCGCCGGTAACATCGACGCGGACTCCGTCCACCGCTTCGATGGCGGGGAGGATCTTGTCGGTGAACTCGGCCGCGTCGAGCCCGACGAGGGTCTGCGGTTCGAGGGAGGTGACATCCCGCGCCCGCGCCGAGACGGCGTGCTCGGCTGTGAGGTCGCGGAGACCGGAGTCGTGAGCGGTCGCGTAGAGCGGCATCCGACTGGTGCGGGCGCCCTCCGTGTATTCCCAGTCCCACGCGAGGGTGAGCGTGTGCTTCGCCGAGAAGGCCGCAGTGAGAACGAGGACCGGTGGCAGCACCGGCGGAAACTCGACCGTGTTGTCCGTGGAGACGATCGGGATGGTGTGTCGCAGGCGCGGGTAGAACTCAGCGAAGAATTCGTCCACGTCTGAGGCGGGCACGAGCACGCTGCTCGACCGTCCGACCAGGCGGCGTTGTTCGTCGGTGAGACGTTCGGCGGTCGGCGCCAGCGTGAACGCGATCTGTGGTTCGAGCGTGTACGCGTACACGCCGTGGTCGCCAAGCAAGCCGGCTTCACCGGTCGGATAGCTGACGCCGTCGATGGTGAGGACGGCGTCGAGCCTGAGGTCGGTGTCTGCGGTCGCGTCGAAGCCGATCACCGCGGTGCTGCCGACGGTCACGACGGCGTCCTTTCGACTCCCGACGAGTTCGATGCCGAGCCCGGTTGCCTCAGCGAGGAGGTTCCAGAGCAGCGGGCTGTGGAAGTCGTCGAGGGCGAGCCAGTCCAGGTCTTGGCCGACCGCATACGTGCTCCGAGCGGCGCGGTGCAGGGCAGCGAACTGGCTGAACCAACGATGCTGGGCTGGGTCGAGGCCGAGCCGGTTGACCTGATAGCTGAAGGTGTTCCAGCCGACGTTGGTCCGCACCCAGTTGCCCTTGCCGTTGCGGATCACCGGGCGCACTCCGAGCCGGTACTCGCCGAGCTCCGATGTGGTCTTCGCCGTTCGGGCGGTTGGGCCGTTCCAGCGGTGCCGGGTGTGCGGGGTCTGCTCGCGCAGTTCGAACTGCAGTCCCATGCGGGTGGTGGCAGATCCGGATGCCGCGAGCTGGCCGGTCAGGGCGCCGACGGCGGACTTCCAGGCCGGCTGCGGGCGACCGGTCGGCTCCGGGGGAGGGGTGGGTTCCGGCTGCGCGGCGGGGTCAGCACTGCGGAGGCGCTTGAGCATCTCGCCTGGCCCTGCCGAGTCGGCCCAGGAGTCACTCGGCCACGTTGTCTCGCCGTCCCACCAACCGTCGGCCTCGCGCATCTGCCGGTCGATCCACGCGCGGTCGTGCGACGGGGCATCGGTGAGCCCGGAAGAGGGAAGGTCGATCGACCGCACGGCCGAGGCGTTGCTGGCGAGCATCGCGGCAGCGACGTGCTTGCAGTCAAGATGAAGCGGGCAGGTGCAACTGGAGCTGATGGGTCGGCTGAAGTCCTTGCGCGCCGGTGCCAGTTCGATCCGGCAGCGGTACGGGCGATCAGCTGTTCCCTGCACGGATGCCGTCAGCGTGCGGCTGTCGTCGTCCCAGTCAAGGGATTCCACCGCCCCGGAGCGCGCATACCCGGTAGCCCGGTTGAACGCAGCGTTGCCCACAAGGCGAATGATGTCGGTGACATCCACCAGGGGAGCGGCGGCGGGCGACATGCTTCCATGCTCTCACGCGGTCGCCCCGCCCAGCCGCCGCTGCTGTCGCTAGTCGGCGGGGCCGCCTGACGCGGTGTCGGTGGAGGTGTCGTCGCCCGAGTCCGTGTTCGTGCCCGATCCGTCCGGGATGCCTTCGGCTGACTGTCCTGCGGTACCGGTCGGCTCGTCGTGGTGCGAACGGTCGCGCGGCTTCGGGTGTTCGGTCTGCTCGTTGTCGGTCATGGCCCTACGGTACGCGGCCCGGGGGCATCCGCGATAGAGCGGTGTGAGAACCGCCCCGATCTGCTAAAGGTCTCAGTCGGCCGGGCCGCCGGATGCCGTATCGACGTCCGTGTCCGGGTGGGCGTCGGACCCCGAGCCGTCCGGGATGCCATCGGCCGGCTGGCCGTGATGCACCGACTGCTTCACCTCTGCCGTCGCAGCGACGCCGTTCTCGCGCGTGTTCATACCTCAACGGTACGCCGGTAATCCGGGCGCGGGTAGGGGCATATCGGCTCCTTCGATCCGTCATTGTCGGATGCTGCCAGTAGCCTCGGACATGTCCGACCATCGGAGGTCCCGTGTTTTTTCTCGACGACTCGCTCGACCCTTCTTCGCTCGTCACCAGCGCGAGCGACCTCACCATGGCGTCGAAGTGCGAGTTCGCGTTCCTGCGCAAGCTCGACGCGAAACTGGGGCGCGTGGACCGGGTCGACGAGGTCGTCGATGACATGCTCGCCAGGACCGGGCGGCTGGGTGACGAGCACGAGGCTCGAGTGCTCGGCGCGTATCGGAGCGACCTCGGTGAGCGGGTGGCGATGATCGAACGCCCTGAGCAGCTGACCCGCGAGTCGCTCGTCGCCGCAGTCGCCTCAACCCAACGCGCGTTCGCCGATGAGGCAGAGGTCGTCTTCCAGGCCACATTCTTCGACGGCAGCTTCGTCGGTTTCGCCGACTTCATCGTTCGCCAGCCCGACGGTCGCTACCTGGTCCAGGACACCAAACTCGCCCGTTCAGCCAAGGTGTCTGCGCTTCTCCAGCTTGCCGCCTATGTGCAGCAGTTGCGCAAGGTGGGTGTGGAACCGGCCGAGACCGTGCAGGTACTCCTCGGCAACGGAATGACGAGCGAGCACAGGGTGGTCGACATCCTTCCGGTGTATCTCAAGCGCGAGCAGCGCCTGCAGCGGATCATCGCCGAGCGCTTCGCAGACACGGCCGCCGTGGCATGGCGTGACCCGCGGTATGAGATCTGCGGCCGGTGTGAGACGTGCGAGGCTGAGATCCAGGCCTTCCGTGATGTGCTCCTCGTCGGCGGGCTCCGGGTCACGCAGCGTGCGCGGCTGGCCGCGGTGGGCATCACCACCATCGAGCAGCTGGCAGCATCGACTCTCGACACGGTGGACGGCATCGGCGGTGCGACCCTCGCCGGACTCCGCCTGCAGGCCGAGTTGCAGCTCGACGGACCAACGTCGCCCGACGACCACACGCCCCCTCCCGTTCGCGTGTTCAACCCGCAGGCCCTCGCTGCCCTCCCCGAACCTGACGACGGCGACATCTTCTTCGATTTCGAGGGTGATCCTCTCTACACCGAGGGAGACGCCAGGTCCTGGGGTCTCGACTACCTCTTCGGGCTCGTTGACACCGCCGAGACCTTCACGGCGTTCTGGGCGCACTCGTTCGCCGAGGAGCGCATCGCGCTCAGGCGATTCCTGGACTTCGTCGCAGACCGGCGCCGCACATTCCCAAACCTGCATATCTACCACTACGCGTCGTACGAGCGCACGCACCTGTCGTCGATCGCCGCCCGCCACGGCGAAGGTGAGGAGGAGGTCGACCAGCTGTTGCGCGACAACGTCTTCGTCGACCTCTACCCGATGGTGAAGAAGAGCGTGCGCGTCGGCTCCCGCTCCTACTCGATCAAGAAGCTCGAACCGCTGTACATGGGCGCCCTGCTGCGCACCGGTGACGTCACGAACGCGGCCGCATCGATCACCGAGTACGCGGATGCCATGGAGCTCATCGCGAACGGAAACGTCGCGGACGGCCAGCACAAGCTCGACGAGATCGCCGATTACAACACCTACGACTGCGTCTCGACGCTGCGCCTGCGGGACTGGCTCCTCGAGCGCGGCCGCGAGCACGGCATCCTTCCCGGAACGTTGCACGAGGCGAAGGACTCCGTGCCCGAGACCGAGCCGTCGCCGCTCCGCTATGCCCTGCTCGCGCTGGCAGGAGACCGTCTCGCTGCCGGCCGAAGCGCCGACCAGACCGCTGCAGCGTTCGCGGCGGCGGCGATCGACTACCACCAGCGCGAGCAGAAGAGTTTCTGGTGGGGTCATTTCGCGCGGCTGATCCAGGACGTACAGACCTGGGAAGACACCCGGGACGTGCTCGTCGTCGACGACGGGGGAGCGTCGGTTGAGAAGTCATGGTTCCGTGAGGGCAGGCAGCGTACCGACCGCCGGTGGGTCCGCCTCACAGGTACATGGGCGCCAGGGTCCAGCGTCAAGCCGGGCGACCAGGCTGGGCCGTACGTCCTCTACGAACACCCGGGCCCGTTCGAGGCGAGCGTCGGTGACCCCGGGTCGCGTCCGAGCCGCACGGTGCGCGTGCTCGAGGTCGATGACAGGGGAGCACTGGTCGAAGAAGGCCTGCAGGCGGGTGTCGAACCATTCGACACCCTGCCGGTTGCGCTGACCCCGTCTGCCCCGCCACCGGCCGGGCAGCAGAAGCCCGCGATCGAGGAGTGGGCGCAGGCGATCGTCGACGCCCAGCCGGACTGGCCTCGCGACCCGGTCGTCGACATTCTCCGTCGCACTCCGCCGCGCACCCGCTCCGGCACGCTCACCCGGGTCACGGGTGAGCGGATCGATGCTGTGACCGCGAGCATCCTCGACCTCGACGCGTCGTACCTGGCCGTTCAGGGACCCCCTGGCACCGGCAAGACCTACCTCGGTGCCCACGTGATCACCGCGCTGGTTCGCGACCACGGCTGGAAGATCGGGGTCGTCGCCCAGTCGCACGCCGTGGTCGAGAACCTCCTCAGTGCTGTCGTCACGGCTGGTTTGCCCGCTGACCTCGTTGGCAAGGTGCAGAAGCAGGGGGCGGATGCCGCTGATGTTCCCTTCACCGCACTGCCCGCGAACGGGCACCTGGATTTCGCCGCGCAGAACGACGAGTCAGGTTTCGTTCTCGGTGGCACGGCCTGGGACTTCAGCAACAAGGCCAGGATTCCCCGCCGGTCGCTCGACCTGCTTGTCATCGACGAGGCGGGCCAGTACTCCCTGGCGTTCACCATCGCGGCCAGTGTTGCCGCGCGGAACCTGCTGCTGCTCGGCGACCCGCAGCAGTTGCCGCAGGTCAGCCAGGGACTGCACCCGGAACCGATCGACACCTCAGCGCTCGGCTGGGTCAGCGACGGACACGACGTCCTGCCGACGGAGCTCGGCTACTTCCTGGCCGAGAGCCGGAGGATGCACCCGAACGTCACCGAGCCGGTCTCCCGGCTGTCGTACGAGGGAGAGCTCCACGCGCACGGGGTCACGTCGACGCGCGACCTCGATGGAATCGATCCCGGGCTGCACGTTGAACCGGTGGAGCACACGGGCAACGCCATCTCCTCTGCGGAGGAGGCCGCACGGGTCGTCGAGCTCGTCGGCTCGGCGATCGGGCGCGCCTGGACCGACCCGACCCAGTCCCGCGACCGGACCCCCCTCGACCAGGACGACATCATCGTCGTCTCGCCGTACAACGCCCAGGTCGCCGTCGTGCGCGATGCGCTCGCCGGGGCTGGCTTCGACCGGGTTCGCGTCGGCACCGTCGACAAGTTCCAGGGCCAGGAGGCCGCGATCGCGATCGTGACGCTTGCCGCATCCGCCCCCTCCGAGGTGCCGCGCGGAATGGGATTCCTCATCCTCAAGAACCGGCTCAACGTGGCGATCTCCCGTGCGAAGTGGGCGGCGTACCTCGTCTACTCCCCGGCGCTCACCGACTACCTGCCGGTGACCGCCTCGGGGATCACCGAGCTCAGCGCGTTCATCACCCTGGTCGAGCCGCAGCAGTCCTGACGGGTCGCGGTCAGCTCACGGCATCCCGGCGGAGCAGGTGTGCCCGCTCCGGATGGCTGGCAAACCAGTCGACCACGAACGAGCAGGTCGGGATGATGCTGAGGTCCGTCGTCGCCTCCACGTCGTCCACAGCAAACTCGATCAGGGACGCGGCATAACCGTTCCCGCGACGCGGGGGCGACGTGTAGGTGTGCGTGAAGTAGATCTGCCCTGGCCGGATCGAGTAATCGGCGACACAGGTCAGCTCGTCACCGATTCGCAGGGTGTATCGGTGGGCATCTGGTTCATGGGCGAGTTCGGGTGCCATGCCTTCAGCGTATGCCGCTGGGAGCCGATTGGGGACGCCGGCCCACCGTCTCGCCTGCCCCCTTTTCGGTGTCGGACGGCGGTGGTAGCGTGCGCGCATGACCGACACCACTGGCCAGGCCGACCTGACGGCGTCCGCATTTCTCGCGATGAGCCTCGACGGATTCATCGCGCGACCCGACGGGGGCCTCGACTGGCTGGTCGGGCGCGGAGAGACGCTCGGCGACACCGGGTACGACGACTTCTTCGCCTCGGTCGATTCGATGATTATCGGTCGGAACAGCTATGACGTCGTCAGCGGTTTCGACGAATACCCGTACGGCGGAAAACGCGTGCTCGTCCTCAGTTCGACCCTCGCGAGCGTCGACTGGCCGGATGCGACGGTGCACGCCTCCCTTGATGACGCGCTCGCGACGCTCGCCGCCGAGAACCTGAGGCATGTCTACGTGGACGGCGGCAGGGTGGTGCAGCAGTTCATTCGGGCGGGCCTGCTCGATGACCTGACCGTGACCCTGGCGCCGGTGCTCATCGGGTCAGGGATCCCGCTGTTCGGGAGCCTCGACCACGACGTGCCGCTCGTGCTCACAGGCACTCGCGAGCTTGGCTCCGGTTTCACACAGGCGACGTACTCCCTGCGGTGACGACGGAGCAGGGTGCCTGACCCGTCACCGGGTGTGTGGTCAGTGGCCGACGGGCAGGTCTGTTTGCATGTCGGCGGGCTTACGCACGAAGAACGAGCCGACGACGGCGAGCAGGGAGATGATTGCCCCCGCGAGGAACGCGGATCGCACTCCGCCGGCGACGGCCACCGTTTCGGCGGCCCCGCCGCTGGCGAGCGTCGCGCTCGTCGCGGCCATGATGGTGATGAACAACGCGGTCCCGACCGCGCCGGCGACCTGCTGGACCGTCCCCACCGTTGCCGAGGCGTGCGAGTACAGGTGCGGTCGTACCGACCCGAGTGCAGACGTGAACAGCGGGGTGAAGAGCAGTGCGAGGCCGAGGCTCAGCACGAGGTGCGCGCCGAGCAGGAACATCGGCGAGGTCGATTCGCTCACCGTGGTCAGCGCCCAGAGCGCTGAGCTTACGATGAATGACCCGGGCACGAGCAGCGGCAGCGGGCCGAAGCGGTCGTACAGCCGGCCGACGAATGGTGCGAGCAGACCCATCAGCAGGCCGCCGGGCAGCAGGAGCAGGCCGGTCTGAAGTGGCTCGAGACGAAGTACCTGCTGCATGTAGATCGGCAGCAGGATGATGGTGCCGAAGAGCGCGGCCATACTGACGACCATGACCCCGATCGAGACGCTGAAGTTCGCGGACCGGAACGTGCGGAGGTCGAGCAGGGCACGGTCGCGTCGCTGAAGCATGAGCTGGCGCCAGATGAACAGGGCCAGCCCGAGAGCGCCAACACCGAGCGCGATCCACATCGGCATCGCGGCTGTGGCCTGTTCAGCGGCGGTCGCCCCTGCAGCGCCGCGCTCGCCGATCCGGCTCAGGCCGTAGATCAGCCCGCCGAATCCGAACGCGGACAGGATGACCGACAGTACGTCGAGCGGCACCCGCTTCGGTTCCGTCACGTTTTCGACCCTGCGAAAGCCGATGACCAGCATCACCAGGGCGATCGGCAGCACGAGCCAGAACATCCAGCGCCACGACAACGTGTTGAGGATGATCCCGGAGATGGTGGGACCGATCGCCGGGGCCACCGAGATGACGATCGAGACGTTTCCCATGGTCTTGCCGCGCCGTGCCGCGGGCACGAGGGTCATGATCGTCGTCATCAGCAGCGGGAGCATCACCGCGGTGCCTGACGCCTGGATGATGCGCGCACCGAGCAGCATCTCGAACCCGGGTGAGACGGCCGCGAGGAGCGTGCCGGTGGAGAAGAGGGTCATGGCCGCGAGAAACAGGGGGCGAGTGTTGAAGCGCTGCAGCAGGAAGCCGGTGATCGGGATGACGATGGCCATCGTCAGCATAAAGGCGGTCGTCAGCCACTGGGCGGCACGCGCGTCGATGTTGAGATCGAGCATGAGTTCGCGAAGCGCGACGCTCATGATCGTCTCGTTCAGGATGACCACGAAGCTCGCGGAGAGCAACAGCCAGATCACTCGGTTGTTCCTGGCGGTGTGGTCGGGAACAACCCGATCGGCGATGCCGGCGACGGTGTCGGTTGCGGCGGCGGAGTCGTTCACAGGAGGTCCAATTGTTCGAGATCGAGTGGGAATCCGGGCGGGTGTTCACTCCGTGGGTCGTGCGTCAGCCGTCGGGGTTGCACTCTGGGACGCAGGGACGCAAAACGACGAGGAACGGTCTGCTATTCCCGGCGGACGCAAAGTGCGATTGTCCCGTCGACGATAACGGGTGCCACCGTCATCGCGGCGACCGGGGCAGTGGCAGCGGTGAGTTCAGATCCCGATCTCGACGAGAACCCGCGGCAGTTCGTCGAGCAGATCTCTTGCGAGGAAACCCAGTGGCCCGACGGGAACGGCCAGCCGGTCGCCGGCGGCGGCGTGCGTGTGGGTCGCCCACACAGCCGCCTGCTCCGGCGAGGCTCCCCGCGCGCACAGGCCGGTGATTGCACCCGCGAGAACATCGCCGCTACCGGATGTTGCCAGTCCGCCGCCACCGGTTCCCGTACGCCAGCGACGTCCGTCCGCGTGGGCGATCACGTCGTAACAGGTGACAACTGCCCGGTATCGGCGCGCAACCTCGGCGACGTCATCGGCGAGGTCACCGAGCTCCCGCTCCAGCAGTCGCTCGAGTTCCTCCTTGTTCGGGGTGAGCACCAACCGCCCGCCGAACTCATCGACGATGGCGGGGATCCTCGGGGCCACGCCCAGCGCGAAGGCGTCGAGGACGACCGTCGCTTCGGCTTCGACCAGTCGCGTCGCATCCCGCAGCATCCGCACCAGCTCATCAGCATCATCGAGCCCTGGCCCGATCAGGACGGCGTCCGCACTGGACAGGTCCGCCTCCGCCGCATCCAGCGCCTCACCGCTCACATGCCCGTCGGCTGTCTCATCGAGCGGGACGACCCCGCACTCCGGTACCGCGACCGCGACGGCGGTTGAGACGGATGACGCGACGGCGAGGGTCAACCGTCCCGCGCCGACGCGCAGCGCGGCCAGGCCGGAGAGCATCGCAGCGCCCGGTGATCGGCGGGCACCGCCGACGACGCAGACCTGACCGCGGCCGTATTTCGAGTCTCCCGCTGCTGGCAGCGGCCAGTCGCGCAGCAGTCGTGGCGTGACGATCGTGGCTTCAGCGAGGCTGGGCATCGGTGTCTCCTGCGTGTTCGGTGACGGGCGCTCCGAGCGCCGCGAGGTGGTCGTCATGCGAGAACACCTCAAGCGTCCAGAACTGATCACCGGTCCGGCGGGTCAGTCGGGTCACGGATGCGTTCAGCACCGTGTGGCTGGAGGCGAAGGTGGTCAGCTCCTGCTCCGACCACCCGAGGCAGATGTAGAGGAAGACCAACACGACGGCATCGTGGCCAGCGATGAGCACCGGGCCCTGCGGATGGGACGAATCGATGTCGCGGAGGAAGGAACGAATGCGAAGCGCTACATCGGTCCAGGCTTCGCCGCCGGGTGGCCGGTAGTAGAACTTGCCGAGCCAGCGCCTCCGCGCCGCTTCGTCGGGGAACCGCTGGTCGACGCCGTGCGACGTGAGCGTATCGAGGATGCCCAGCTCGCGATCGCGGAGGCGCTCGTCGACACGGATCTGCTGCCCGGAACCGGCCCTGGCGAGGGCGACCTCGATCGTCTGCCTCGCTCGAAGGTACGGCGAACTCCAGATCGCCGCCGGCGTCGACGTGCCTGTGCTCGTCGCCAACCATGAGCCGAGGGCCTCCGCCTGTCTCACACCTACGTCGGACAGGGGCACGTCGGCATCTCGGTGGCTGACGGCGATGACCTCCTGCCCGGTCCGCTGCGCTGCGGTTGCGACGACGTTCGCTGTCGACTCCCCGTGTCGAACCAGCCAGAGTTCCGTTGCGCTCATGGGGCAAGGTTAAATGCCGGCACCCGCTCGAGTCCCGAAATGGTGAGGGGCTTGATTTTCTGGTCCGAAGTACCCGTGCGTCGCGGCATCCCGGCGTCGCTCGCCTCGGATGTCGGAGGGGCGGGTTACCGTGAAGACATGAGAATCCTGCACACCTCCGACTGGCACATCGGTCGCACGTTCCATGGTCACTCGACCATTGAGAACCTGCGCACGGTGCTCGCTGCGCTGGCGGTCGAGGTGCGGGAGCGTGCGGTCGACGTCGTCGTCGTCTCCGGCGACATCTTTGATTCGGCCACCCCTGCTGCAGAGGCGTACACCGTGCTGGAATCCGCAGTCCTGGCGTTGCGCGAGGCAGGCGCGACAGTCGTTCTCACCAGCGGCAACCATGATTCGGCCACCCGACTCGGATTCATGTCGCGGTTCTCCGGGCTTGCCGGCGTGCACGTCGTCACGAGGCACGACCAGCACGACGAACCGATCACCCTCTCCGACGAGCACGGCCCGGTGCACTTCTACGGCATCCCCTATCTCGAACCTGCACTCATCCGCCACCACTACCCCGAAGCGACCCTGCGCACCCACGAGCAGGTCCTCGGGTTCGTCATGGATCGCATCCGCGCCGACAGCGCGACGCGTGGTGGGCGATCCGTCGTCATGTCCCACTGCTTCGCGGTGAACGTGGCGGCAACCGGCGACGAGGGCACTGCGAGCGACGTGGAACGCGATATCACCGCCGGTGGCATCGACTACGTGCCGCTCTCCGTTTTCGACGGCCCAGACTATGTGGCGCTGGGGCACATCCACGGGCGCTCCACGCTCAGCGACCGGGTCAGGTACTCCGGTGCTCCACTTCACTACTCATTCTCCGAGGCAGCGAAACCCCGCGGCGCGTGGCTCGTCGACCTGGACGGGTCAGGACTGTCGTCGGTCGACTGGGTGGACCTGCCGGTTCCGCGCGCGCTTCGTGTGGTCACAGGCATGCTCGATGACATCCTCGATGACACCGCGCTGACCGATGCAGAAGGGCAGTGGCTGTCGGTGATTCTCACCGACACGGTCCGCCCCCTCGACGGGATGCGCCGATTGCAGGCACGGTTCCCGTTCTGCGTGACGCTCGAGCATCGTCCGGCGGTCACCTCGGATGCCCCACCCACCAGCTATGGCAGTCGGGTCGAGGGCCAGTCCGATCTCGAGATCGTCTCCGGGTTTCTCGCCCACGTCCGAAACGGGGTCGGGCCGAGCGACAGCGAGCGGGAAATCCTCGCAGACGTTTTCGTCACCGTCGAACGAGGAGACGAACCGGCCCGTGATGGGGCGTCCGTCGAGTACACCGGCGCTCGTCGAGGTCGACGCATGAAGATCCAGCGACTGTGCATCGCCGGCTTCGGCCCGTACAAAGATGAACAACGCATCGATTTCGAGCGATTCGACGACGACGGCATCTTTCTGATCACGGGCAAGACGGGGGCTGGCAAGTCCAGCCTGCTCGACGCGATCTGCTTCGCGCTCTACGGCAGCGTTCCCCGCTACGACGGGACTCAACCCAAACTGCGGAGCGACTACTGCGCGCTCGGCGACCCCACCTTTGTCGACCTGGAATTCCGCGTCAACGGAACCTCATACCGGGTCAGGCGTACGCCCGAGTACGACCGGCCGAAAGCCCGCGGAACCGGCACCACCACCCAGAAGGCGACAGCGGAGCTGTTCGAACACCGAAACGATGCGTGGGAGGGCGTTGCTGCCCGGCCGGTCGATGTCGCCCACGCACTCGAGGGCATCCTCGGCCTGTCGAAGGATCAGTTTCTCCAGGTGATCCTGCTCGCGCAGAACCGGTTCCAGGAGTTCCTCCTGGCCAAGAATGACGAACGCCAGACCGTGCTCCGCACGCTGTTCGGCACACGTCGCTTCGAACAGGTAGAAGTCGAGCTCGTCGAACGGCGCAAGGCGCTCGGTGTCACCATCGATTCGGCGGCCGGCTCCCTCCGTGGGTTCGCCGAGCGTGCGGCAGGTCTGGTGCAGCTCGACATCCCGGACGAGCCGGCGGTTACCTGGTTCGATGGCGTCCTTGCCGAGCTCGAGGAAATGCAGGAGGCGGCCGCCCGGGGCGCGACCGTGGCCGATGCTGAATTCACTGCCGCGGATGCTGAACATCGCGCGCTTCAGGACACCCGCCGCCTGCAGTTGCGCCGCGACAGTGCCCGCACCCTGCTCGAGACCTTCGAAGCGCAGACCCCGGCAATCGATGCCGATCGAATCGCTCTTGCGAACGCTATTCGGGCAGCATCCGTCTGGGCGCACGTGGCTGGACTCCGCCGGGCTGTGGCGGCAGCCGACGAGGCGCGCGCCGCCGCGGCCGAACGACGCGAGTCGTTTGTCGACCTGGCTTCCGGGGCCGACGGCGCCGACACGGACATTTTCGATCCGGCGGCATCCGGGGCTCTCGATAGCGCGGCACTGGAACCGATCGTCGGCGATCTCGGCCGTCGCCTCGGAAGTCTCGACCCAGTCCTCGCGGACGAAGCGTCACTCCCTGGACTGAGAGCGGAGGTGACGCGGCAGGAGGAAAACCACGAAAAGTGCCGCACCGCACTGACTGACGCCGAGGCACTGATTGCGGCGCTCCCCCAGGAACTCGAGGACACTGCGGAATCCCTCAGCGCCGCGCGGGTGACCGCAGCAGGAGCACCCCGGGCGAAAGAACGCGTCACGGCGATCGACACCGCGCGTGCCGCCGCCCAGCGTGCCGTCACACTCGACCGCCAACTCATCGAAGCCCGGTTCGCCGAGAAGGATGCCAGCACAGAGCTGACCGCGGCCACCCGCAAGCAGGACGACCTCTTCAGCCGCCGGCTGGCGGGATTCGCCGCTAAGCTCGCCGCCGATCTCACGGACGATTCAGCCTGTGCAGTGTGTGGCTCCGTCGAGCACCCCCATCCCGCGACGAGCGAGGGTACCCCCGTCAGGGAATCCGATATCGAAGCCGCACGAGCGGAGGTGGCCGCGAAACGGGCCGCGCTCGATGCGGCCACCGCGCACGCCCAGAGCCTCGTCACCGAACTGGCCGGGGCGCACGCCGCTGCCGACAACAAATCAATGGACGAGCTCGAAGCAGAACTGATCGACGCCACTACTGCCCTCATCGAAATCGACGCGTCGGCGTCGGTGGTCGCTGAGTGCGAAGAGACACAGGCTGAATTGAAATCGGCACTCGAGAGTGCCGCACCACTGCTCGCCGGGCTCCGAGCCGAACTGGCCGTTGCCGCTGACGATCTGACGGCCGCCCGCAGCAGACTTGACGCTGCCCTCGCCCGAGTCGACGTCGCGCGTTCCACCTTCGAGACCGTCGGCGATCGCGCCGGGCAACTCACCGTGCTCCTCAACTCTGCGAAGACGCTCTCCGCCGCGCTGTCGCATGCTGAGGTTCGTGAGGCCGCGGTTGTGTCATCCCGCGACGTCCTTGCTACGCAGTTGGCAGAGAACGGGTTCGCGAGCGAGCAGGAGGTTGCCGCGGCCCGCCGTGAACCGGCTGAAATCTCGGCCCTCGACGCGCGAATCACGGAATACGACCAGTCGGTCACCTCGGCGCGGGCCACCCTTGCCGAACCGGAACTCGCGGCCGCGCCCTTCGAGGTCATCGACCTCGAACCCGCCGCCGAACGCGTCGCCCTCGCCAGCGCTGCCCGAGACAACGCGCTGCAGGGGGCAGGGCTCCTCGCCGACCGCGTCACTCAGTTGCGGGCAATCGTGACCCGGGTGCACCAGGAAGAGAAGGCATCCGCCGGACTGCGCGAAGAATACGATCGCATCCGCGCCCTCGCGGCCGCGGTCGCAGGCAACGAACCCAACACCCGGCGGATGCGACTCGAAACCTACGTGCTCGCGGCCCAACTCGAGGAGATCGTTCGAGCAGCCAATGCGCGACTGCGAACGATGACGAGTGGCCGGTACACCCTGCAGCATGACGACACCGTGCAGTACCGCAACACCCGCTCCGGTCTCGGGCTCGCGATCCTGGACGAGCACACCGGCAGGTCACGCGCAACGCACTCCCTCTCGGGCGGGGAAACATTCCTGGCCTCCCTCGCCCTGGCCCTCGGGCTCGCCGAGGTCGTCACAAACCAGGCCGGTGGCATCACCCTCGACACGCTTTTCATCGACGAGGGTTTCGGGTCGCTCGATGGCGAAACGCTGGAGATCGCCATGTCGACCCTCGACAGCTTGCGCTCCGGCGGGCGCACGATCGGATTGATCAGCCACGTCGACGCCATGAAAGAGCAGATTCCCGCAAAGCTCCGGATCAGCGTCACGGACGGCGGGTCCAGCAGGGTCGACGCGAGCCTCGATCTCGTCTGACCGCGTCCGACGGGTGCTGTCACCGGTGCATCTGACGAATCAGGCGGACCTGATTGTGGCCGTGGGGCGAGGATGCCAGTCTGGAGCCATGAAACTTCTTCGTCCCCGGCGCGGCCGGGTCTTCGCCGGTGTCTGTCTGGCCGTTGCCAATCGATTCGGCTGGTCGCCGACGCTCGTCCGCGTGCTGACGGTGCTCAGCATCGTTCTGCCGGGACCCCAGGTCATCATCTACATCGTGCTGTGGCTGCTCATCCCGGGGGAGAAGTAGGCAACCCCAGAGATCACGCGCCGTCGAGGCGTGCGGCGACCTCAGGCGGGAACCCACCGGTGGCGATGGGGCCCCACCTGGTCGGGGTGATCCGGATCAGGGACTTGTCCTGGACGGCCATCGCCTCCCGGTACTCATCCCAGTTCGGGTGCTCCCCGGCGATGCAGCGGAAGTAGTCGACGAGGCCGTCGGCGGCTTCGGGCATGTGGAGCACCTCGGCGTCGCCGTCGACCTGGACCCACGGGCCGTCCCAGTCATCCGAAAAGACGAGAACGGATGTCAGCGAATTACGGTCGGCGTTGCGGGTCTTGCTCCGCGCCGGATAGGTAGAGATCACAATCCGGCCGTGATCGTCTACGCCGCCGGTGACCGGGGACATCTGCGGTCGGCCGTCTGATCGTGTCGTTGCGAGGATCATCCGGTGGCGCGGTCGAACGAAGTCGAGGACCTCGTCGCGGCTGACCGGTGTGTTTGTAGCGATGCTTCGAGCCATTCCCCGAGCCTACCGGCGGCATCGCTCCCACGTTCTGGACGCGATGCCGCCGAAGGGTCGGTGGAACTCAGCGCTTCGAGGCCTTGATGATCAACCCAATGACGGCAACCACGGCGACGACCGCGACAGCGATCACGGTGCCTGGCCGCTCCTCGTACTTGCGGTGCAAGTCGGTCACCGCTGCGCTGGTGGCCTCGCGTGCAGCGTCGACGGCGTCGCGGGACGCGGCGGATGCCCTGTCAGCGGCTACTGAGGCCTTCTCGGCCAGGTCCCTGGCGACATCGGACGCGTCGCGAGTGGCGGATTCGAGTGTCGCGGTCAGGCCGGCCGCATGCGAAGCGAGCGCCCCGGAGGCTTCCGTGGCAGCATCGGTCACGTCGCCGGACTTCTCTGCCAGCGGTTCGGCGATCTCAGCGCCGGTATCGACAGCGTCGTGCGCGGCGTCCTTCAAGGCGTCGGTCGCCTCGGGTGCGGCGTCCACGGCGTCATGGGCATTGTCCGCAGCCGTCTCAATGTTTTCATCAGCGCGGTCGTGTGAGTCGGTCATGTGTACCTCCCGGTTGTCTGTGTTCTGCCGTGATCAGACGGCAAGCTTACGCCGCGTTACCGGCTCTCCTCACGCTTCCCCGCTCCAGGGCGGGTCGAAGGCGTGCCTCATCATTTCGCACCATCCCTGATGAACACAGGGGGTTGCATAACGCCGGAATCCGCGCCACGTGCAGCGGTAACATGGGGCAGTGCCATACCTCTCAGCGTCGACCAGGACAGCCATCGAGCGGGTCGCAGCAGGCGACGCCACCGAGCCGGTGCCGGCGGCGATCGAGCGATTGCGCGATATCCGCACACTCCAGTCCGCACTCGAGAACGACCCGGCCACCCTCCAGGCCGTGCGCGACGCGCTCGACGCCGGAACCGGCTGGGAGGATCTCGCCGACGCCGCGGGACTGAAGCCCGCCGCTGCCAAATGGCGATGGCAGGGGAGCGATGCCGAGATCGCCGAACGCCACGCTGCCGGTCGAAAACGGTCAGCCCGGCCCAGCAGCGTCCCAACCGACCTGCCCGGCCTGTCCGTCGCTGACGCAGCCACATTGCTGGGCGTCAGCCCACAAGCCGTGTATCTGCGCATCACCCGGGGCACCCTCCGCGCGGAGACGATCGAGCTCGCTGATGGCCGCTCGTACAAGCGTGTCTTCGTCGACGCCGACACTTCCGGCAACGACGCCTGATTATTGCCCCGTGTGACGGGCGCGGATGACAGCATCCGAGAACCGACCTACCGTGGGGAACAGCGCCGGAAACCATCCGGCTGAGCGGTGGACAGGAGGTCAGGATGTCGAATCTCAAACCAGGAGTCTTGTCGGTCATGCAATGCTCGGCCACCGCGGGAACGAGTTGCGACAGATCCGGGCCCGGCCATGTGCTCCGCCCCATGCAGGAGCGAGTTTCGGCGGCGACGCCGAGTAAATGGCGCGACGGAATCGTCACATCCGTCATCCACGGCTGGATCGCCGTTACCCTCGTGACCTCGGAAGAAACCCTGTGGTCCTGGTCCCACGAGATCCCCGCCGGGCTCACGATCGGGCAGCCGGTCTCGCTGCACGCGCTCTACCCGACACTCGCGTTCGGCCGGGAACGGCTGAGCGTGCTGGTCGCGACGACCGAGTAACACGGTGCTGGTCGATCAGCCCTGTGGCATCGCATCCATCATCTTCTGGCAGGTCATCGCGCACTGACGGCATGCCTCAGCGCACATGGCACAGTCGGCGTTCATGTCGGCGTGACGCATGCACTCATCGGCGCACGCCGTGCACATCGCGACGGTGGCTCGCATCATCGCCATCATGCTGTCCGTGTGCATTCCAGCCGGCCGCATCATCATCCGCATCATGGTGTTGCACATGTCCGCGGTGTTCATGCACATGTTGGTGCACATCGACATGCCGTCACCGGTCATCGTGCTCGCACACATTGTGCACGCCTGCTCGCACGCCGAGCAGGCTTCAATACACTCCTGCATCATCGCCATGTCCATGCCCTCCATGGGCATGTCCTTCTGGTGTGACTCCATCATCTGCATCGCCATATTCATGGTCGTGTCCTTTCCTGGAGAGCCCCTTCCTCGCATGCTACGCCGCGCGCGTCGACCTGTCAGTGGGGAATTCACTCCTCATCCCCGGTGAAACCAGCCGGATACTCGTCCGCGACCATTCGCTGCGATCCAGAAGCTCTGCTCCCCGTCCGGCGATCGATCGGAGACGTCGATCCGCTCGACGATTGCGCCCGGTGGGCCGCGGCGAAGGGATGCCAGCATCTCGTCCACGACGGCCTGGTCGCCCTCCAGCTCGGCCTCGACGCGCCCGTCCGGTTCGTTCCTCACCCACCCGCGCACGCCGAGCCGCTCGGCTTCGCCGCGAGTCCAGTAGCGAAATCCGACGCCCTGCACCCGTCCGCTGATGCTGGCGTGCTTACGGATGGCGTCCATCTGCTCAGTCCTGGACAGGCACTGTCTCGTCGACCGCGTCTGAGTCGGAATCGTAGTTCCCGGTCTGGCCCGATGCTTTCGATCCGTCGGCATCATCAGCACCATCGACGGAGGTGTCTGCCCCGGTCGCTGTGGTGCCGTCGTCCGGAGCGTCCTCGAGTGACGAACTCGCCGCCTCCTGGCTACCGTCCCGAGGGCCCTGGTCCGCGAGAGGCGGCGTGGTGTCGTTGCCATTGTCGGTGGGGTGTTGCTGATCCATCTGTGATTCCTTTCGCCTGGTCCGTTCCGTTGAACGGACGATCCGTGACGGATCCAGGGGACACGTCTGTGCTGACGATACGTACACCCGAGCCATTCGCGCGACGCCTTCCGGCGGGCGACCGTTCGGTGTAGCGTCAGCCGGACGGGCGGGCCCGCCGCCAGTGTCCGCCGGAATTCCGTCTGCGGCGATGACGCGACCGTCGCCATTGGGTCCGCGCCGTGTGGCTGTCCGCGGTCGATGACGCATTCGCCATACGCTTGCGGTGTGCCCTCTTTCCGCGTGACCATCACGATCGGAACCCTGCGCCCTGGGGTCCAACCGGAAGCCGTACTGCCGTTCGCCGCAGACGCCGCCGCCACGCGGGCGATAGTCGAAGCGTCCGACCTTTCCGTCGTCCGCGGTTCGGCGCGCATCATCGTCAGGTTCACCGCTGAGGATGTCGCACACGGCTGGCCGATCGGACGGGACGTTGTCGCTGATCTTCGCCGCGTCGCCGAACCGCTGGCGTGGGCGGTATCCATGAGGGACGGTGGGCGCTGGTACCCGGTCCACGCACCGGATCCGGGTGCCTTGGAGAGCGACGCCGCCCTGGGGGGAGGAGGCCGGTGATACGTCCCGTACGTGGGATAGCGGACCGTGTCGGCGACGCATACCCTGAAAGTCCCATGTCAGCCACCCGACTGCCCCCGGCTGCAGCTGCCGTCTCGCCGACCCTTCTCGGTCGGGACCGGCAGCTCGCTCGTGTTGCCCGCGTCGTGGCCACGGTGAGAACGGGTCGTGCCCAGTTTGTTCTGATTGAGGGGGAGTCCGGATTCGGGAAGACCGCGTTGCTTCGTGCCGCGGTGGAGACAGTTCCCCACTGGCCCGTTCGCGCGGCGGTGTGCGACGAGAATGAGTCGGAACTTCCGTTCGGTGTACTGAATCAACTCCTCGCCGATGTGGACGAGCCCGAGCGGCTCGATGCGGTTCTCTCGGGTGGCGTCGCGCCTGATGTCTCACCGATGGCGGCAGGCGCCTCCCTGCTCGCCCTGATTGACACAAGTGAAGGCGCAACCTGCATCACGATCGACGACGCGCAATGGATGGACCAGCATTCCGCTGAAGCGCTGTGGTTTGCCGGACGTCGTGCGCTCCGTGACCGTCTGCTCATCATCATCACCGCACGGCAGGAGGAAACGGAATTCCTGGAGCGGATTCGGCACCTGGTCGCGGATGAAGACCGCGGCGTCCGCCTTCATGTTGACGGTCTCTCCGTCGAGCACGTGTCGGCGTTGATCCGCAGGGAGACGGGGCTCCCCAGTCCTCGCCGACTGGCCTCACGACTCGTGGCTGCGACGGACGGTAACGCCCTTCACGTTCGAAGCCTCCTGAACCGGGCGCTGGCAGCTCCGGATCCGCTCGAATCGCTCGATCGGCTCCTTTCAGGGACGCCACCCGCTGCCCCGGGGTTTCGTGCGCTGACCCAGCAGACGCTGGACCGGCTCAACCCGGCCGCTCGCGCCGTGCTCGAGGTTGTTGCCGTCCTGAATAATTCCGCGTCGATCACCGATATCACGGCGGTCGCCGCGCACTACGGCGGATTCCGACTGACCTCGGCCGATATCGACGAGGCACTGGCCACCGGGTTGATCACCCTGGCAGGCGATGACACCCGGGTGACGATGCCGCACCAGAGAGTTCGGGCGATCGTCGTCAGCGACCTTCCGCTCCAGGTGAAGCTCGACCTCAACGCGGCAGCGGGGCGGGTCGTCGGTGGGCTCCGCGGACTCGACCATCGGGTTCATGCCGCGGCAGGACCAGACGAAATGCTGGCAAGCGAACTGGACGAAGCAGCTGCTCGCGCCTCTGCGGCTCACGAAGTGGAGCGTGCCTTCCGGTACGCGCTCAAGGCGGCTGCCCTCAGCTCGCGTCCGGCGTCCAAGGAGCGCCGCACCGTGGACGCCGGGATCTACGCTCTTCTGGCGAGGCGCGTCGGTCTCCTCGTCCGGGCAGTCGATGAGTTTGAGAATCTCACCGCCGGCACCGAGCGCGACGTCCTCCTCGGCAATGCCGCCCTGGCCGGCGCCGATCTCATCACAGCCCGACAGCACCTTCTTTCTGCCGTCGCCGCCGGTTCGTGGGGGACGGTGCGAACCAGGACCATGCGGGCATCCGCGAACGAGACCCTCGCGCAACTCGCGCTCGCAGAAGACGACTTCGATGGTTGCCAGATCTTCGCTGCCGCTGCATTGGAGGCAATCGCGCAACTGCGCGCCTATGCCGTTCGCCCCGTGGTCGGTGCTGTGCTCGACGTCGGGGACATCGAAGCAAGTGCTGTGAGCTGGAGCGCGATGGCCACCTGGCAGTCCGGTCGTGGCACCGGTGGACTCGCGGCCATCGACAGGCTGATCTCGGATGCCACCGCGACCGGCCTGCTGGCCGAACACGGGATCCTCTTCCTCACCAGGGGGTTCATCCGGCGTCAGCAGATGCGTCTGAACGAAGCCATAGCGGACCTCGAGTGTGGAGTTTCGCTCACCGACCTCGGGCGCCCGGAGCTGGCGCCGTTCGGCCGGGTCGAGCTCGCTCTCGCGTTGTTCCGGAACGGGGAATGGGATGCCGCGGCCACCGCAGCGGCCACCGCCGCGTCCCTCGCAGAGGACGTTCAGAATCCCTGGCTGCAGTCCGCGGGATACGCCATCGCCGCGATGGTGCCCGCAGCCCGGGGCGACCGGGTCGCGGCTGAAGCGTGGCTCGCCGAGGCTGAAGCGGGACCGACGTCGCTGCGCACAGGCGCGCAGCGACGTCTGGCGACGTTCGCACGCGTCCTCGAGGCCAGGGCGGCCGGAGACACCTCCACTGTGGTCGCCCTCACGCGCGACGCGATCGCCACGGATCCCGAGAACTCCCAGATCGAGCGAGCCTGGTGGATCGAACTCCTGGAAGAGGCCCGTCGCCCGGGAAACGCTGTGCAGGGCCCCGACCCGCTCGCCGCGCTCAGTAACAGGGAGCGCGAGGTCGCCCACCTTGCCGCCCAGGGCCTGACGAACCGCGAAGTCGCCCAGAAGCTATTCGTCTCGGTCAAGGGAGTCGAATACCACATGGGAAATGTGCTGGCGAAACTCGGAATCGCATCGCGTCGTGGCATCCGCTCGATGATCGAAGGGAACTAGGGAATTCCCCTAGGGCGCGCCCTGGCCTTGTTCGGCATACTGGACGAAGTGGATCATGCGGTGCACTGTTCTTGCGGGGCAGCTTGAACAGGGCACTGGATGAACCGCATACCACCCTGTGTTCCCTACAGCAGGAGGGTTCTCCGGCACGCGGTGTCGACCGGTCGACACCGCATGCCGGGCAACCCGCTCTCCCCGCCGTCGCCGGGCTCTCGTTGGCGTCGCGCTACGATTGAGCCATGGTGAGCATGGCGGAGTCGTTGGTGCGCTTGTCTGAACTCGCCGCCTCTCCCGTCGTCGCCCGGGTGGCGTCCGCCTTTGACGCCGCCGGGTTCGAGCTGTCACTGGTCGGCGGTCCCGTCCGCGACGCGATGCTCGGTCGGACCGTCAGCGACCTCGACTTCACGACCAATGCCTCACCGGATGAGATCCTGGGAATTGTCACCCCGATTTCGGATGTCCAGTGGGATATCGGACGGGATTTTGGCACGATTGGGGCCCGAATCGAGGCCGGGGCCGCAACTGAGACGGTGGAGATCACCACCTACCGGGCGGATGCCTACGACGGGGTCAGCCGCAAACCGATCGTCGCGTTCGGGGACAACCTCGAGGGCGACCTCAAGCGACGTGACTTCACGGTCAACGCGATGGCGCTGCGAATCCCCGAGGTGCGCCTCGTCGACCCGTGTGGCGGGGTCGAAGACCTGATCTCGCACACACTGAGGACCCCGAGCACCCCGGCGGTGAGCTTCGGGGACGATCCGTTGCGGATGATGCGCGCTGCGCGATTCGCGAGCCAGCTCGGATTCGCCGTCGACGCGGAGACGCAGGATGCCATGTCGGCCATGGCCGACAGTATCCGGATCGTGTCGGTGGAGCGGATGCAGGTCGAACTGTCGAAGCTGCTGCTCACCGATGAGCCGCGCACGGGCATCGAACTGCTCGTGGAATCGGGGCTCGCTGAGATCGTTCTGCCGGAGATCCCCGCGCTGCGGCTGGAGATCGACGAACACCACCACCACAAGGACGTCTACCAGCACTCGCTGACCGTGCTCGAGCAGGCAATCGGATACGAGAAGTCCCGGCACCCCGACGACGCTCCCGACCTCGTCCTGCGCCTGGCCGCGCTCATGCACGACATCGGCAAGCCGGCCACCCGCCGACTCGAACCCGGGGGAGCAGTCAGCTTTTATCACCACGACATGGTCGGGTCGAAGCTGGCGAAGAAGCGGCTCACCGCCCTGCGCTACGACAAGGATACGATCCGGGATGTCTCGCGATTGATCGAACTCCACCTGCGGTTCTTTGGCTACACCGACGGCGCCTGGAGCGACTCTGCCGTTCGCCGGTACGTCCGGGACGCGGGTCATCTCCTCGAGCGCCTGCACATGCTCACCCGTGCTGACGTGACCACGCGAAACCGCCGCAAGGCCGACCGGCTGGGTTTCGCGTACGACGACCTCGAGAACAGGATCGCCGAACTGCGCGAGCAGGAGGAGGTGGATGCAGTGCGTCCGGACCTCGACGGCAACGCGATCCAGAGCATCCTGGGGATTCCACCGAGCCGCGAGGTCGGCGATCGCCTACTCCTGGTTGCTCGAGCTGCGTCTCGATGAGGGTCCGCTGGGGCGGACGAAGCCGAACGGCGTCTTCGCGCCTGGTGGGCTGATCGGCAGGACTGACCCCGTCGACATGCGGATGCTCCGACGTCCGTCTGCCAATAGCCTGAAGTCATGACCACGTCAGAGCGCCCGGACAAGCACGACTCGTCGACCCTCGCCTTCCCGAGCCAGGCCGTGCACGCCGGCAACGTGAACGACCCGGGGACAGGGGCGATCCGCACGCCGATCGTGATGGCGAACTCCTACGCCCTGCCTGAGGACCCATCCACCATCAGCTGGTCGGGCACCGACGTTCCCCTGTACACCCGCAACTCGGGGACCAACCAGTTGGGCTTGCAGGCCAAGCTCGCGGCGCTCGAGGGAGGCGAGGACGCGGTCGTACTCGCGAGCGGGGTTGCCGCGCTACACGCGGTGTTCTTCACAGTGTTGAAGTCAGGCGATCACGTTGTGGTCGGCGACGTCACCTACGAGGCCATCTATCGGCTCTTCGTCGAGCTGCTGCCTGAGAAATACGGGATCACCGCGACATTCGTCGATGCGGCGGATCCGGCGGCCGTGCGAGCGGCGATTCGACCCGAAACCGCGCTGGTCCATGTCGAGGTCATCGGTAACCCCACCACGAAGGTCACCGATATCGCAGCCGTCGCCGCCATCGCCCACGAGGCGGGCGCGCTTCTCAGCGTGGACTCCACCTTCACGCCGCCGCCGCTGTTCCGGCCGCTTGCCAGTGGCGCCGACCTTGTGGTGCACTCCCTGACGAAATACATCAACGGCCACGGTGATGCGATGGGCGGTGCCGTCATCGGCCGTCGGGCCCTCATTCAGCAGATCAAGTCGGATGCCATGATCGACGTCGGCGGAGTCATCTCACCGTTCAATGCGTGGCTGATCATGCGCGGATCGGTCACCCTCCCTCTGCGCCTCACCCAGCACCAGGCATCTGCCCAGCGCGTGGCCGAGTTCCTCGACGACGATCCTCGAGTGGCGTTCGTGGCCTATCCCGGTCTCCTTTCCCACTCCCAGCACGCTGTGGCAACCCGTCAGTTCGAGGGCAGGGGCTACGGGGGGATGCTCGCATTCGCCGTCGACGGCGACGCGTCAATCCAGGATCGGTTCGTCGCGGCCCTGCGCCTCATCACCTCGGCAGTCTCTCTTGGCCATGATGAGTCACTCATCGTGCACGTCGCAGGCGGCACCGATGCCGGCCCGCGCGTCGCGTTCTACCCGGAAGAGTTCCGAAACTGGGGACACCTGCGCCTCTCGGTCGGACTCGAGGCCGCGGAGGACATCATCGCCGACCTCGCGGCGGCGCTCGACGCCACGTTCGGCTGATCCGGCGTCCGTTTCCGGACGCGGCGACCGCCGGTGACTTGACCCGGAAGCACCGACGGCGCTACAGTCTGTGTAAACGTTCTTGTAAACGTTTACAAGAATATCCTTTCATCGAAGCAGGGAACCGCATGGCCACGGCAAAGAAGTCGACGCTCGTCCTCGTCGCCGAGCGAGCTGGCGTCTCCATCGCATCCGTCTCGCGTGTGCTCAACGGTCTCCCGGCATCGGATCGCGTCACCGAGAGTGTCCGAAACGCTGCCCGCGAACTCGGGTACGTTCCTGATGCCACCGCCCGATCGCTCAAGGTCGGCAAGACCGAGCAGATCGCCCTCGCCGTTGCCGACGTCGGCAACCCGGTCTACGTGGCCATGATGCACGAGGTCTCGAGAGTGATCGCCAAGGCCGGCTACCGGCTGGTTCTCTCCTCCACCGGTGGGGCGGCACAGGGCGAAATCGACCTCCTCGACGGGCTCAACCGGGGCTTCGCCGACGGACTCATCATGAGCCCGCTCCGGGTCACTGACGATCTCGTGGCGCGGCTGCGCGAGAGCCGGCTGCCGATCGTCATCATCGGCTCGCTTCCCGAAGGTGTCGAGCTGGACAACGTCCGAGCCGATTCCGCACGCGGCATCGGGCTCGCCGTCAAGCACCTCGCCAAACAGGGCAGGCAGCACATCGCATTCATCAACGGCCCGGTCGACACGGTTCCGGGTGCTGCCCGACTCGGCGGATACCTCAAAGCCATGGCGAAACGGGATCTCGTCGTGCACCCGGACGCCCAGGTCGGGGCATCCGACTTCACCTTCAAAGCCGGACTCGAGGCGGCCGAAACGCTGCTGAACCAGTTCACGCCCGACGCCATCGTCTGTGCGAATGACCTCCTCGCCGTCGCAGCCATGAAGGTCATCGTGCGTCGTGGTCTTCGGGTTCCGGACGACATCGCGCTCGTCGGAATGGATGACACCGACATCGCCGAGCTGGCAAACCCGTCCATCACGAGCGTCAACCTGGGGTCAGTGGCCCGCGCCCGCGCCGCGGCCAAGCTCCTGCTGAGACGGCTGAACGATCCAGGAGCCCCCGTGAAGCAAATCGTCATCGAACCCAGCCTCACCATCCGGGAATCGACCGTGCGTGGGGCGGACGCCTCATGACCCAGGCGACTCTCACCCGAGAAGGAACCCCGGTACGCCGCCGCAAAGGCAGGGGCGTTGGAGGTCCGGGTGGAGGCACCAATCGCGACGCCTGGATGCTGGTTCTCCCGGCACTCATCCCGGTCGTGCTGTTCAGCGTCTACCCGCTCGCCCAGGGCATCCTGCTCGGATTCACGGATGCCAAGGCGGGGTTGAACGTTGCCGTTGCCTTCAACGGCGTCGACAACTACCTGCGCCTGACGGGGAACGAACTGTTCTGGAGCTCGTTCCGGATCGGCCTGATCTGGGCCTTCGGGGTCACCATTCTCCAGTTCTTTGCCTCGCTCGGCCTGGCGCTCCTGCTCAACCTCGACCTCAAGCTGCGCTGGCTGGCACGAACGCTCGCGCTGGTGCCGTGGGCGATGCCGCCCGTCGTGATCGCCATCATGTGGCGGCTCATGCTGAACCCGACGTATGGTCCGATCAACGAGACCCTCCGAGCCCTCGGTCTCCCGGGCGATACCAACTGGCTCGGCAGCTTCGCCACCGCGCTCCCCGCCGTCATCATCGTCGGTGTCTGGGCCGGAATGCCGCAGACGACGATCACCCTTCTGGCCGGTCTCCAGAATGTCCCGGCCGAACTCCACGAAGCCGCGGCCATCGACGGAGCGACGGTGTGGCAGCGCTTCTGGCACGTCACCCTCCCGTCGCTCCGGCCGATCATCGTGGCGATCACGACGCTCGACCTGATCTGGAACTTCAATTCGTTCGCCCTGGTCTTCGTGCTCACCGCCGGCGGGCCTGGTGGGCAAACCATGCTGCCCATGCTGTTCGCCTACAACGAGGCCTTCCGCTACGGCAACTTCGGGTACGCGGCAGCGATGGGCAACGTCATGGTCGTCGTCATCGCGATCTTCCTCTTCATCTATCTGCGCAGCCAGGCAAGGAGTCGACTCTCATGACCCAGACCGTCGCCCGCCCGCCTGTGCGGCCGCGCCCTCGGCACGGCGCCAGCGGAACATCTCTCGCCCGTTGCAGTACCTCGCGCTCGTCGCGTACATCGTGTTCCTCGGGTTCCCGCTGCTGTTCCTGCTCATCACGGCGTTCAAGACGCCGCAGGAGCTGCTGTCGCCCGACCCGCAATTCCTGCCGAAGAGCCTCAACTTCGACAACTTCTTCGCAGCAATCGAGAAGGCCAACCTGGTGCAGGCGGCGGGCAACAGCCTCGTCGTGGCGGTGGCGACGACGGTCATCGTCACTCTGATCTCGTTGCCTGCCGCCTATGCGCTGGCCCGGTTCCGCACGAAGCTGCCGGGGCATCGCCACCGGGTGGATCCTGCTCAGCCAGGTGTTCCCGTTCATCCTCATCATCATCCCGCTCTTCCTCGTGCTCAAGCAGATCGGCCTCGTGAACAACCTCGCCGGCCTCGTGCTCGTCTACACGGTCTGGTCGCTGCCGTTCGCCCTGTGGATGTTGCAGGGCTACGTCGCCGGAATCCCCGTCGAACTCGAGGAGGCCGGCGCGATGGACGGTGGCGGACGGCTCCTGGTACTGCGCACGATCGTGCTTCCCCTCCTGGCCCCCGGCCTCGTTGCCACGAGCCTGTTCACGTTCATCTCGGCCTGGAACGAATTCTTCTTCGCCCTCGTTCTCATCCAGGACCCGGCCCTGCAGACGTTGCCGCTGACCCTGGCCCGATTCGTCGGCGCCGAGGGCCAGGTGCAGCTCGGCCAGCTCGCTGCAGCCTCACTGCTGGCCACCATCCCCAGCCTTGTCTTCTTCGCCCTCATCCAGCGCCGTCTCACCTCGGGGCTGTTGAGCGGAGCCGTCAAGGGTTGACCTCCCGCGCTCCACGCCGCCGTGCAGCGCATTCCACAGCACACATATCGACACAAAAAGGAGTACACACCATGAGAAGACAGGCTTATCTGTGCCATCGGCGCTGTCGCCGTCGCCACAGTGCTTGCCGGCTGCGCGTTCGGAGGCGGAGGCGCTGCCGAAGAGACCGTCGACGAGGGCCCGGTGGAAATCACCTTCCAGAGCCTCGCCTACCAGGACACGACGGTCGCAGCCACGAAGGAGATCGTCGACGGCTGGAACGAGGAGAACCCTGACATCCAGGTGAAGCTCACCCAGGGCAGCTGGGACAACGTCCACGACCAGCTGGTCACCCAGTTCCAGGGTGGCACGGCCCCGGATGTCATCCACGACGAATCCTCCGACATCCTCGGATTCGCCAACCAGGGCTACCTCGCCGACATCGGTGACTACCTCAGCGACGATGTGAAGGGCGCCGTCTCCGACGACGTCTGGGAGACCGTCACCACCGGTGACGGCGAGATCATCGCCGCCCCGACACTGCTGCAGACGTACGTCGTCTTCGCCAACGACGGACGCATTCGCTGCTGCGGGCGTCGACGTGCCCGCCGGTGACGAACTCGGCTGGGACGAGCTGCAGAAACTGTCGAAGGAACTGACCGTCGATGGTCAGTTCGGAGTCGGCTGGGGTCTCAAGCAGCCAACGGCCGCGATGATGAACACCGCACTCGGCTTCGGTGGCGGATTCTTCGATGTCGCTGAGGACGGCACGGCAACGATCGACGGTCGGCGACGATGAACTCGCCGTGCCCGAGGTCATCCACTCCATGGCGCACGACGACAAGTCGATCGACCCGGTCACGCTCACCCAGAGTGGCTCAGAGGTCATGCCCGGCTTCCTCGGCGGTTCGTACGCGATGTACATCGGAGGAAACTTCCTCGCTCAGCAGATCACCGAGAGCGCACCTGAGGGCTTCAACTGGACCGTCCTTCCTCCTCTCGCGGGCAGCGAAGGATCCGTGCAGGCGGCGAACCCGCAGACGATGTCCGTCGCAGCTGAGAGCAAGCACATCGAGCAGTCGGCGAAGTTCATCGACTACTTCATGAACGCAGAGAACCAGGCCAAGCTGGCCCTCGGCGACTGGCTGATCCCGGCGTCCGCTGATGCCCGCGCCGAGCTGGAGTCGCAGACCGCTGACCAGAACGGATGGGCGGAGCTGCTGAAGACCGGTGAGAACCTCTCCGGTGCGCCGTTCCAGAAGGCGACCAACTACCCGCAGTGGAAGGACCAGTACGCCACTCCGGGCTTCCAGCAGTATTTCGCCAACTCGATCACCCTCGAGCAACTGGCGGAGCAGCTGACGGCCGGCTGGGATTCTGTCGCCGGATAACCCGTGCGTGGCCCGTCCTATCCGGGCGGGCCACGCCCCCATACATCTGCACCACATCGACAAGGAGAAAATTCCGATGGACCTGCTCGAGGACAAGGCAACAGGTGCGCTCGCCGGAGCGGCCGTCGGAGACGCCCTCGGAGGCGCAGCCGAAGGCAACACCCCTGAAGCCATTCAGGAGCGATACGACGGCTTCATCACCGGAATCGTCCCCCCGTTCCTGGCCGACTGGCGGAATGCCCGGCCAATCGCCCCGTACCACAAGGGTGACGGGCACATCACCGATGACACCCTGATGACGACAGCGCTCGTCGACGTCTACAGCACCGTGCGAGACCACCTCGACGCCCACGCGATCGCCGAACATCTGGTGCCCCTGATGATCGGCGAGAAGCGGTGGATCCCCGAGCTCGAAACCGACGCCATCCTTCTCCAGCGCGTCTTCCTCGCCGAGAAATGGCTCGTCGCCCGACTGCACTACGGCCACATCGATCCACGCGAAGCCGGCGTCGGTAACGTCGTGAACTGCGGCGCAACCATGTACATGGCTCCGATCGGAATCGCCAACGCCGGGTCGCCGGACGGCGCATATGCCGAGGCGGTCGACGTCGCCGGTGCGCACCAGTCCAGCTACGGCCGCGAAGCCGCCGGGGTGTACGCGGCGTGCATCGCCGAAGCCATGCGACCGGGCTCCGATGTCGATTCGGTGATCGCTGTCGCCATGCGCCTCGCCAAGGACGGCACGCGCGACGCCATCGACGCCGTTGTCACGGCGGCGTCCGGCCTGCCCGAGTGGCGCTCCTCACTCGCCGAGTTGCGTGCCGCCGTCGAACCCTTCGACACCGTGGGCCCTCAGTACCGGGCCCCGGCGCGCGATGCCAGGATTCCGAGCAGAACCAAGGCGATCGAAGAATTGCCGATCGCACTCGGGATGCTCGTCGTCGCCGGTGGCGATTACCGCGAGTCGGTGCTGGGGTCGATCAACTACGGCAGGGACTCCGACTCCATCGCCGTGATGGCCGGGTCGATCGCCGGCGCCATCGGTGGTCGTGCTGCCATACCGCAGGATTGGATCGACGGCGTCACCGAGGGAAGTCGGATCGACATCACAGCGACTGGACCGACGATGGCCGCGGTCAGCCGCGACATCTGGGAGAAGGATCGGGCCCGTTTCGAGCAGCGCACGACGCACCTGTCCTCGCTCCTCGCCCCGGCAGGTGCGCGGTAGTGCTTCGACTGAGCTGGACGCAACCGGAGGACCTGGCGCCGCACGCGCTCCGCGCCGCCGAACTCGACGGCATCCCGGTGGGAGATCTGCTCGCGGAATGGGGTGCCGCCGGCGGACAGGGGGAGCCGCCCGTCAGCGGCGCCACCCCCACCAGGGCATCGGACGAGCTCCGCGCTGAGGCTCGCCGGATTCTTGCAGACATCGCTGAGCGCCCGATTCCCGATGCGCTCCGTGCCGCCGAACCGGACGGGGTCGATGACATCCTGAGCCTCGCTGCCCCTCAGCCCCTGCTGGCCGCCCACACCACCATCGATCGCGTTCACGGCGCCTGGCTGGGGCGCGCCGCCGGGTGTCTTCTCGGCAAGCCGGTGGAGAAGATTCCCCGTGAGGGCATCCGCGCGATCGCCGAATCGACCGGAAACTGGCCGATCAGCGGCTACTTCACCGAGGTGAATCTCGACCCAGGCATCGCAGCCCGGTTCCCGTGGAACCGGCGCAGCCGACCGACGAGCCTCGTCGAGAACATCTCCGGGATGCCGGAGGACGACGACCTCAACTTCCCTCTCATCGCCCTTGACCTGCTCGAACGCGTCGGTCCGGAGTTCACTGTCGACGACGTCGCACAGGCCTGGCTCGCCAACCTGCCTGGCGGGCGTGTGTTCACCGCCGAACGGATCGTCTACCGCAATCTCCTTGACGGCTTCGAACCCGACGAGGCTGCGACGGCGGGAAACCCCTTCTCCGACTGGATCGGCGCGCAGATCCGCACCGACGTGTACGGGTGGGTATTCCCGGGCGACCCCGTCGCTGCGGCGCGACGCGCTCACGCCGACGGCTGGCTGAGTCACCGTCGAAGTGGACTCTACGGCGCCATGTTCGCTGCAGCGGCATCCTCGGCGGCCGTGGTCGCATCGACGATCGATGACGTGATCTCCGCCGGACTGGCGGTCGTTCCGACCGACAGCCGGTACGCCGACGCCATCCGACGCGGAGCCGAACTCGGTCACAGTGACCTCGGCCTGGACGACGCGCTCGACGCACTCTACGCGGACTACGGTCACCTGCACTGGGTCCACGCTCTCAATAACTCTGCGCTGCTCGCATTCGCGCTCGTCCGGGGCGACGGGGACTTCGGCGCGACCGTGACCACTGCGGTCGCCGGTGGCTGGGACACCGACTCGGTTGGCGCAACCGCTGGGGCAATCGCCGGCGCGCTCACTGGCGCAGCGGGACTCCCGGCACACTGGATCGAGCCAATGCAGAACCGGCTGGCCTCATCCGTCCCCGGGTTTGACGGAATCGGGTTCGACGAGCTCGCTCGCCGGACCCTCGCCCTGGGAAGTGCAGCGTGAGCGTCGTCGTGCTCGGCAGCGCCAACCTCGACCTCGTCTACGGGGTCGAGCGGATCCCCTCGCCCGGGGAAACGCTCCTGGCCACAAGTTTCGCGTCGTATCCGGGAGGCAAGGGCAACAACCAGGTCACCGCCGTCGCGAGGGCCGGTGCCGACGTTTCTTTCATCGCATCGCTGGGCGACGGATTCCGCCGGGGACACGCTGCGGTCCTCGCTTCTGGAATCCGGCGTTCGCGACCTGCTCCGCCGGATCGATGAGCCGACAGGGACAGCGCTGATCGCCGTCGATGCCTCCGCGGAGAACACCATCATCGTCAATTCAGGGGCGAACGGCGCACTCACCGACCTGACGGATATCGAACTGTCCGCCATCGCGGACGCATCGATCCTGTTGCTGCAGCTCGAGACCCCGCTTCCTACCGTCATCGCCGCCGCGCGTCACGCACAGAGCGCCGGGACATTCGTGGTCCTGAACGCAGCACCGATCCGCGATCTTCCGGACGAGCTCCTCAACGCCGTCGACCTCCTCATCGTCAACGAGCACGAGGCCGACCTCCTCGCGAGCCAGATCGAGGCAGGGCGAACGTCCAACCCGGTCACCATCGACGAAGCAGCGCGTGTCGCCGGCGTGATCGTTCGGAGCATTCCCGCGGTGATCCTGACCCTCGGACCTGCTGGCGCCGTCGTCCTCACCCGTGACAGCGACACGGCGACACACGTGCCGGGCTTCCGCGTCGACGCCGTCGACACCACCGGCGCGGGCGACACCTTCTGCGGCGCCCTCGTCGCCGCTCTGGACCGGGCGCCTGGTCAACTCGAGGACGCCACCCGATTCGCTACCGCAGCGGCCGCTCTCTCGGTCCAGCGCGCCGGTGCCGTTCCCTCCATCCCGACCGAAAAGGAGATCGACGATTTCCGCGCCACGCACTGACATCGATCCCGACGAAGCAAACACCAACGAGATCAACCCGCTGGTGCCCCGGCCGATCGACCTGCCGACCGTGCTCCCTGCCGGTGGCCGGATCGACCCGGCGATCGGCGACATCGCCAAGATCTTCGCCGCGCCGGATGACCCGGCCGAGTGGCCCGCCTGGCGGGAAGCGCTCGCGCTGCTGGCGCGCCGAAGCTCGTGAACGCCTGTCTTACAGCGGTGCCGCGTATGAACTCGACTCAGCCGGATGGACCCGCACGTGCTACAGCGTGGCCCTCGTCTGGCTCTGGGACGAGCGGCTCTTCGACGCCGAGCAGCCAGGCATTCACGGTCGACGCGTTCCTCGCCGACACGGCCGATCTCGGCGGCTTCGACGGCGTCGTGCTCTGGCACGCCTACCCGGTCATCGGAATCGACGACCGCAACCAGTTCGACTTCTACCGCGACGTGCCCGGCATCAGCGAACTCGTCGCCGAGCTCCAGCTCCCGCGGCATCCGCGTGTTCATCGACTACAACCCGTGGGATACCGGCACACGCCGCGCAGCGACACGACGACGCGGCCGAACTTGCGGCCCTGGTCGCGACGAGCTGGGCGTCGACGGCGTCTTCCTCGACACGATGAAGGAGGGCGACGACGCGCTCGTCTCCGCGCTCCTGTCGGCCAGCCCGCCGCAGGTCCTCGAGGGCGAGTCGCGCGTTCCGAACGCGCGCGTCGAAGACCACCATCTGAGCTGGGCCCAGTGGTTCGCCGACAGCGATGCGCCCGGCGTGCATGCGAGCCCACTGGTACGAACGCCGGCACATGATGCACGGCACCCGACGCTGGAACCGTGACCACAGCGACGAGCTGCAGTCGGCATGGATGAACGGCACGGGCATGCTCGTCTGGGACACGGTCTTCGGGGTCTGGGTCGGCTGGAACGACCGCGACACGTCGACACTGCGACGGATGCTCCGCGCACAGCGCGTCGCTCTCCGACGTCCTCATCGACGGCGACTGGACGCCGCTCGCCGACGGGACGGATGTTGCGATCGCCGCCGGCGTGTACACCTCCCGGTTCGAACGGGGCGGCCTCACCCTCTGGACGATCGTGAACCGGGGCGACGACGGACTTCACCGGCGATGCGGTGGCACCGTTGGCCTCGCTTCTCGCTGCGGGCGGACATGTCGTGGACATCACGTCGGGGTCTCGCCTCGACGAGCCCCTCGTTCACGTTCCCGCCCGCGGGATCACCGGCATCCTCGCCATCGCCGGGGACGAGCCAGAGTGGCTCGCAGCGGTTCTTGGCGCCGCCGCCGCCGACGTGCACGCAACCGACTCGACGTTCCCTGCTCGAGACACCACTCGCATCCGACCGTCGCGTTCGACCGCCTCTGCGCCACAAGGCGCGATCGACGGTCGCCGCCGGGACGCGGGAATTCACGGTTGAGCACCGCCGTCGCGAGACGGGAATGCTACGGACCGGCGCCCTACGTCGAGGAGTGGAAGCCGCTGCCGCCTCGCCTGCACGACCCGCGCACGGACACCGTCAGCGTGGTCGCTCACCGCGGTCCGTGGTCAGCACGACCGAGGTCACCAGCGCGGAGTTCGACGCCTTCATCGCGGCCACCGGCTACGCGCCACGCGATTGCACCATCGGTTCCTGGTCGGCGCACACGCCGGCGACGCACCCGTGACCGGTGTCGAGCCTCGACGACGCTCGCGCGTACGCCGCGCTGGGCCGGCGCCCGCCTGCCGACGGAATTCGAGTGGCAGGTCGCGGCCGATCGACCGGTCGTTCGCGCGCCGGCGAGCCGCCGGTCTGGAACTGGACCGAGAGCGAGCACACGCGACGGCATCACGCGGTTCGTGATGCTCAAGGGCGGCAGCGACCACGAATCGACCGGCTCCGACTGGTACGTCGACGGCGGGCCGACGGAACCCGGCGTTCAGCTTGAAGTACCTGCTGGCAGGCCTCGGGGTCGACCGATCGCCGAGCATCGGCTTCCGCCTCGCCTGGGACGAATCGTGACCGAGCGCGGGGCCGCTGGACGGCGTGCGCGTGCTCGACATCTCGACCCTGTTCGCCGGGCCACTCGCCGCCACCTTCCTCGGCGACTTCGGCGCCGACGTGATCAAGGTCGAGCATCCGCGGAAACCGGACGCCGCGCGCGGGCACGGTCCCGCAAAAGACGGCGTCAACCTCTGGTGGAAGACGCTGGGGCGCAACAAGCGCACCGTCACCATCGATCTCGGCAAGGCGGACGGCGCACGGCTGCTGCTGGCGCTGGTCGCGCGACGCCGACGTGCTCATCGAGAACTTCCGGCCGGGCACGCTCGAGCGCTGGGGCCTCGGTCCGGACGAGCTGCACGCCGCCAACCCGGCGCTCGTGATCGCGCGCGTCACCGCGTTCGGCCAGTTCGGCCCGTACTCGGCCCGGCCGGGCTTCGGCAGCCTGGCCGAGGCGATGAGCGGGTTCGCCGCGCTCACCGGTGAACCCGACGGCCCGCCGACGCTGCCGCCGTTCGGCCTCGCCGACGGCATCGCCGCGCTCGCCACCAGCTACGCCGTCATGGTCGCGCTCCGCAGCGCCGAATCGACCGGGACAGGGCAGGTGGTCGACATGGCCATCATCGAGCCCATCCTGATGCTGCTCGGCGGCCAGATCACGGCGTACGACCAGCTGGGAACGGTGCAGCCGCGCACCGGCAACCGGTCGGTCGAACAACGCGCCGCGCAACGTCTACCGGACGGCCGACGGCGACTGGGTGGCCGTGTCGACCAGCTCGCAGTCGATCGCCGAGCGGGTCATGACGCTCGTCGGCCGGCCCGAGCTCGTCGCGCGAGCCGTGGTTCGCCACCGGGCACTAGCGGGCCCAGCACGCGGACGAGCTCGACGCGGCCGTGCCGTCATGGATCGCCGCCCGCCCGACCGCCGAGGTGCTCGCGGAGTTCGAGAAGGCGCAGGCGGCCGTCGCGCCGGTCTACGACGTTCGCGGCATCCTCGCCGACCCGCAGTACGCGGCGCTCGGCACGGTGCAGACGGTCGACGACGACGAGCTGGGCCCGGTGAAGATGCAGAACGTGCTGTTCCGGCTGTCCGAGACGCCCGGTGGCGATCCGCTGGGCGGGCCGACCGCACGGCGACGACACCGACGAGGTGCTGAGCGAGGTCGGCGTCACGCCTGAGCAGCTGGCCGAGCTGCGGGAGCGGGGGATCGTGTGACCGGCCCCTCGTCACCGGGCTGTACGTGCCGGGGGACCGGCCCGACCGCTTCGACAAGGCGGTCGCGGTCGGGGCGCAGACCTTGTCATCCTCGACCTGGAGGACGCGGTTGCGCCGAATCGCAAGGACGAGGCGCTGCGGAATGTGGTGACCTGGCTCGCCTCTCGACGGCACGACATCCGGGCCGCTCATCGAAGTCCGCGTGAACGGACCCGACGACCTCACCGGGCTCGCCATGCTGGATCCGGCCATCAGCTACCGCGTTCCCAAGGTCGAGGTGCCCGCGCGATCTCGACCCCTTTCGCGGGAAGACGGTGACCGCCCTGCTCGAAACGGCTCGCGGAGTGGAAAACGCCGCTGCGATCGCCGGTCACCCCGCCGTCGCCCGACTCGCGCTCGGTGAATCCGACCTTGCCAGCGACCTCGGCAGCACTGCCGCAGCGGTGATCGACCACGCACGTATCCGCGTGCTCTTCGCTGCCCGGGCGGCCGGGTTGCCCGCACCGATGCTGTCCGCCTACCCGGACATCCGCAACCTCGACGGTCTCCGTCTCGACACCGAGCGCGGCCGTGACATTGGCTGGTTCGGCCGCACGGCCATCCACCCCGACCAGCTCGCCGTCATCGATCGCGTCTTCGCGCCGTCGGAACCGGACCTGGTGTGGGCGCGCCATGTCCTCGCTGCACTCGACGAGGGAGGGGTGACGACACTGCCGTCAGGAGAGATGGTCGACCCGGCAATGCTCGGTCGGGCCAGGCTTCTTTTGGAGCGTGCGAGTCGGTCTGGAGGGTGGGAATCATGACAAACGTGTTAATTTCTCAGATCGGACCCGGCGGGCCCTTGCCCATGCTCACCGAATGACCCTAGTTTGGGTGAGAGGGGCTAGACATTGCCGATCGATCTCATCGATCCGGGCCAGGCGCGACGCACCTGAAAACTGTCATGGTCGGCGGATACCGGGGGCACGGCATCCGCCGACCAGGACTCCCGTCGCCCTGCCCCGAATTCCTGCCGTCCGCAAGGCCTTGAAGCCCGACGGCTGCCGCGCGTAACGTCGAGGCCATGACGCACAACACTCACAACGACGGCACGCACAACGACGATACGCACGATGGCGACACCGACTACACGACCACCGGTGACCCGATCGACTCCGAGCAGCACCTCGCCGAGGAGGAGCGCATGCACGCCACGACGGGGCGGCCGCTGACCGGGGACGATGCGGTCGACTCCGACGCCGACTTCACAACGCCCGGCAACCCCATCAGATCAGCTCAGCACGAGGCCGAGGAAGAGATTCCGCACGCCACCCCCGGCAACAACTCCCTGATCCCGGAGAACTGACGGGCTGCCTCCGGCCCTTCGTCCCTCGTGGACGGAGGCCCCGCCCTCCACCGTGTGTCCAGGGCCGGGGTAGAATCGCGGGATGCCCGAAACCAGCCGTCCGGCGCCCCCCAGCGCCCCGACGGTGCCGGGCGCCGTCCGCATTGCCCGCAAGGGACTGCGCGGGCGGAACAACCGTGCCGCGTATACGCTGCTGGCACCGAGCCTGTTCGGCGTGGCCGTCTTCCTCGTGCTGCCCGTACTCGTTGTGCTCTGGCTGAGTTTCCAGAGTTGGGACCTCATCTCACCGATGACACCGGTCGGGCTGCAGAATTACGGCGAGGTCCTCAGCGACCCCACCTTCTACAACTCGCTCGCGGTCACCCTGTTCTTCGTCGCGATCGTCGTCCCGATCCAAACGGCCCTCGGTGTCACAGCCGCGTCGATGCTGACACGCGGACTGCCGGGTTCGCTCCTGCTGCGGACGATCTACATCCTGCCGTGGATCTCGGCGCCGCTCGCGCTCGGAGTGGTGTGGGGCTGGATCTTCTCGCCGAGCGACGGTCTCCTGAACGATCTGCTCGGGGAGCGCATCGAGTGGTTGTCCGACCCGGCGCTGGCGCTTCCCTCGGTCGCCGCCGTCGTCATCTGGTCGAACGTCGGATACGTCACCCTCTTTTTCACGGCCGGGCTGCTGAACATCCCCTCGGACGTCCTTGATGCAGCTCGAATCGATGGGGCCGGGCCCCTCGCGACATTCTGGCTGGTGAAACTTCCGCTGCTGCGTCCCACGATGTTCTTTGTCCTTGTCACGAGTGTGATCAGCGTGTTCCAGCTCTTCGACCAGATCTACGCCCTCACCGGCGGTGGCCCGTTCGCCGTCACAGATGCGGGCGTCACCGGCAGCACCGACGTCATCGCGAACCGGATCTACGCTGAAGCCTTCTCCACCTTCGACCTTGGACGGGCATCGGTGATGGCCGTCGTCCTGCTCATCCTGCTCGTGGCGATTACGATCCTCCAGCAGTGGTACTTCCGACGGAAGACGACCTATGACCTCAGCTGATACCCGGCCGCTCGACGACTCGGCGCGACGCCGTGTCTCCCTGCCGGTCGGCGCGCAGCGACGCACAGCAGGGCGTCTCGTGTCGACCGTCGTGGCCTATGTCACGCTTGTCCTGGCAGCGATTGTCACCCTCGCCCCCTTCGCGCTCAGTATCCTCACCGCGTTCAAGACTCCCCAGCAGTTCGCCACCGACGCGCACCTGTCGCCGCCCAGACCCTGGACCCTCGAGAACATCACCGAGTTGCTGACCGGTCGGGCCGAGCTGGGGACCGCCATTCTCGTCACCCTCGCGATGACCGCGTTCATCGTGGTCTTCCAGCTGGGCTTCTCGATCCTGGCAGCGTACGCGTTCGCCCGCATCGACTTCGTCGGCAGGGGGGTGCTTTTCTGGGTGTACCTGTCCGGGCTGATGGTGCCGAACATCGTGCTCGTCATCCCGCTCTACCTGATGATGGTTCAGCTCGACTTGCGCAACACGTTCTGGGGTCTCGTGCTTCCGTTCATGTTCGCGAGTCCGTATGCGATCTTTCTGCTTCGGGAGTACTTCCGCGGCATCCCCCAGGACCTCATCGACGCCGCGCGCATCGACGGAGCCGGTCACGGACGGATCCTGACGCAGATCGTCGTGCCACTGTCGAAGCCGATCATCGCGACCCTCACGCTGATCACGATCGTCGGCCAGTGGAACAGCTTTCTGTGGCCACTTGTCATCTCCTCCGGAACGGACTGGAGGGTCATCACCGTCGCAACTGCTAGCCTCCAATCGCAGTACAACGGCAACTGGACCCTCATCATGGCTGCCACCACGCTGGCTCTCGTCCCGCTTCTTCTGTTGTTCCTCGTGTTCCAGAAGCAGGTGGTTCGATCCATCACGATCTCAGGATTCAAGTAGGCGAATCTTCGGATTCACGCAGAGAGAAAGACCCGAATGGCTCAGCGACTGACAAAACTGGCGACGATCGTCGCGGCATCCGCCCTGGCACTGACCGGCTGCACGGCCGCGGGGGCGGAGTCGAACCCGACCACCACCGTGACGTTCCGGTTATGGGATGAGACGGTAGCGGCTGCGTACGAGGATTCGTTCGACGCGTTCGAAGACGCGAACCCGGGAATCAACGTCGACGTCAGCGTCGTCGGCTGGGCCGACTACTGGACGAAGCTCCGCACCGATGTGGCAGGCAAGACCATGGACGACCTGTTCTGGGTCAACAACTCCTACTTCGGTGCCTATGCGGATTCCGGCAATCTGGTCGACGTCGGTTCGCTGTTCGACGCTGAGGCCACGGATGGTTGGGAAGCAAGCGTCGTGCAGCAGTTCACCCGCGACGACACACTCTGGGGCGTTCCCCAGCTCTACGACGCCGGCATCGCCGTGTACTACAACGCCGACCTCCTCGAGGCCGCGGGGATTTCGCCCGACGACCTCAACACGCTCACCTGGTCGCCCGACGCCGCCGAAGACACCTATCTGCCGGTGGCGCAGGCGCTGACCCTGGACGCCGGCGGCGCCGCGGCAGGGTCGACCAGCTTCGACGGCAAACCGGTTCAATACGGCACGAACCTCGCCTACGACCTCCAGGCGATCCTGCTCCCGTTCATCGGATCGAACGGTGGGATCTACCAGGACGGTGACGAATTTGCATTCTCCGACCCTCAGACCGTCGAAGCGGTCGACTACCTCGTCAACGGCATCAACACTGCCAAGATCGCGCCCTCAGCAGCCGAGACGAACACGAACGGCGACTTCAGCCGTGATGCCTTCCTGCAGGGTTCGATGGCGATGTTCCAGTCCGGGCTCTACAACCTCAAGAACGTGTCGGACGGCGCCGAGTTCGAGTGGGGCGTCGCATCGATCCCCGCCGGCCCCGCCGGTCGGGTGTCCGTGACCAACGGTGTCGTCGTCGCAGGCAACGCGGCATCCGACAAGCAGGAGGCGATCGCAAAGGTCCTCACCTGGCTGGGCTCAGAGGAAGGCAACAGCTACCTGGGAGCGGATGGGGCGGCGGTCCCCGCGGTCACGTCGGCCCAGGAGTCCTACTTCGACTACTGGGAGAAGGCCGGGATCGACGTGACACCGTTCTTCGATGTCATCGACGGCGAAAAGACGATTCCGGCTCCGTCCGGGGCCAGCTATGGCAGGGGTTTTGCTGAGTTCGACCCCATCTTCCAGGAGATCTTCAAGGGCACCGTCGACCCGGAAGTCGGGCTCAAACAGGCACAGGACGCCGCGAACACCGCGATCGACGGTTAGCCCCGGCCGCCGAGAACTCCCCTTCCGGTCGAGAACTCCCGGCGTGACGGATGCGTTCGACCGCACCTGATGCATTCGGTGGTCATCGTGCGCGCGGGCTCGCCCGCAGCCCCGCTTCGCGCAACGTCGACGCGAGGAGCGGAGCGCGAAGTGCGTCCTTCCACAGCCAGCGTGCCATCCCGTAGCCCTGGCCTCGCATCAGGTCCTCGCGCTGCTTCTCCGCCCAGACGACCTCGTTCATCGACTTGCCGTGGGTGAATGCGCCCCTCGTGTACTTCACATGACCGTCGAATTCCCCAAGCAGACGGAATCGTGGCCAGGCGAAGTCGGCGTGCCAGACGGTTCCGTTCCTGTCGACGAGCGGGAACTGCAACACCGGAGCGGGGAAACCGCACAGGTGCATCGTCACACGGCTGGCGGATTCGCCCGGAGAGTCCGGCAGCGGCGAAGCGAAGTCGATCGCCCTCCGTGCCCGGGACGTCCCTCGCCCGGATCCGCACTCCGCAAGCCGGTCGTTGAGCTCGTCGCGCACCCGTTCGGCGTCAGCCATCGAGCCACTGGCGCCAGCACCCCGTCGGAGTCCGGCATCCAGTGTCGTGACGGCGGAGATGAAGCTCGCCGTGCGCGCGAGGTCGAGCAGCGTGCGGAGCAGGCTGGTCACGAGCACGCCGTCGAGCTCCACGATGTCCTGCTCCGCGAGCGCTGACGTGTGCCACACCACGCCATTCCGGGACGTTCGGCGCCGGCCATCAGTCGGGAATACGTGGACAGCCTCGGGCCAGCGGCCGATGATCGGCAGGCCCCACACGGCGGCAGCCGACTCGAAACCGAAGACGGCGTCGCCCGTGCGGGTGTCGACGGCCGCGCGCATCCGCATCAGGTAGCGCCGATGGTCGTCGAGCCCCTCCCACAGCTCGGCGGACGCGTACACGCCGCGGCGAAGTCGGGTGACCGTCCCCGCGGCGTGTTCACGCCTGAGCGACCGGCCATCTGCCCCCACCAGCGAGTATGAACGGGAGAGCTGTATCGCTTCGTGGTCACGCAGGGGGTCGATGCTCATGCCGTCCAGCGTCGCGCCAGGCGAGCATCCGGTGGTCATGGGCCGATGTTCGGTGGAGGGTGACCCGGCGTCGACGGCCTGTGGAGGAAGGGTCATTTGTCGCCGATCAGGCACGCCGTGCGTCGAGAACTCCCGTTCCGGTCGAGACCTCCCGGCGCGCCGGATGCGCTCGACCGCAGGTGATGCACTCGCGCTCGGGGACCGGATGCCGCCACTCGCGGTAGCGAGGTACCGTGCGGATCAGCTAAGCTACTCAGGTTGCCCGTGTGCGAGCACTCTGCTCCCGCCCGACGCAACGATGCTAGAACCCTCCTGCCGCAGATCGTCTGCGGCCGTTCGAGTCCGAAGGAGGTGGGTTAGTGACGCATCAGTATGAACTCATGGTTATCCTCGACCCCGAGATTGACGAGCGCACCGTTGCTCCCAGTCTCGACAAGTTCCTCAATGTCATCCGCAACGATGGTGGAACCATCGACAAGGTTGACATCTGGGGCCGTCGTCGACTGGCTTACGAAATCAACAAGAAGACCGAAGGCATCTACGCCGTCGTCGACTTCACCGCCACGAGCGAAGCCACGGTCGAGCTCGACCGTCAGCTGAAGCTGTCTGAGGCCGTCATGCGCACCAAGGTGCTGCGGGCCGAAGAAGCCATCGCTCTCGTTGAGTTCGAAGGCAAGCGCGCCGAGGAGAAGGCTGCCCGCAAGGCAGCTGCCACCAAGGCCAAGGCAGACGCCAAGCCCGCAGCAGCAGAGACGAAGGCTGTTGCCGACGCCAAGCCTGCTGCTGAGGCCGACGCGAAGCCTGCTGCGGACGCAGACGCCAAGCCTGCCGCCGAAAAGGACGCTTAGTCCCGATGGCCGGCGAGACCGTCATCACCGTGGTGGGCAACCTCACGTCAGACCCCGAACTGCGTTACACGCAGAACGGCCTGGCGGTTGCCAACTTCACCATCGCATCCACCCCGCGTAACTACGACCGTGCGTCGAGCGAGTGGAAAGATGGCGAAGCACTGTTCCTGCGCGCGAGCGTTTGGCGTGAATTCGCCGAGCATGTCGCCGGATCGCTCACCAAGGGTAGCCGTGTCATCGCTACCGGGCGTCTGAAGCAGCGCTCCTACGAAACGAAGGAAGGCGAGAAGCGCACCTCGATCGAACTCGAAGTTGACGAGATCGGTCCCTCGCTTCGCTACGCCACCGCACAGGTCACCCGTGCGCAGTCCTCGGGTGGAGGCGGCGGCCGCGGCCCCGCAGCCGTCCAGGACGAGCCATGGGCGGCCAGCGCTCCGACGGCCCCTCCGGCCGGCGGCGCAATGGCATCAGGCTCAGGATCCGGCGACAGCTGGAACACGCCTGGTTCCTACGGCGACGACACCCCCTTCTAAACACTTTCGTTCGGGTGGGGACTTCGGTCCCCGCCCGGCAATACACCTAAGGAAACCAATATGGCTGGAAAGTCCAGCGGCGCAAGCCGCAAGCCTGCCCGCGGTGGCAAGGGCGGCAAGCCGCTCGCTCCCGCGAAGGCAATTCGCGTCGGGGTCATCGACTACAAGGATGTCCCCACTCTCCGCAAGTTCATCTCCGAGCGTGGAAAGATTCGCGCACGTCGCATCACCGGCGTCTCGGTCCAGGAGCAGCGCCTGATCGCCCGTGCCGTCAAAAACGCACGCGAGATGGCTCTGCTTCCCTACGCCGGCTCCGGCAGGTAAGGAAACCGACATGTCAAAACTCATCCTCACCCACGAGGTCACTGGCCTCGGTACACCCGGTGACATCATCGAGGTCAAGAACGGTTACGCACGTAACTACCTGATCCCGCAGGGCTTCGGCATTGCGTGGAGCCGCGGTGCTGAGAAGCAGGTCGAGCAGATCAAGGCCGCGCGTGCTGCGCGCGAGCTTGCAACGCTCGAAGAAGCTCAGGCACTCAAGGCTTCCCTCGAGAGCACAAAGGTCAAGCTCGCCGTCAAGGCTGGCGCAGAAGGCCGTCTCTTCGGTTCGGTCAAGACCGTGCACGTGGCGGATGCCGTCGCTGCAGCCGGTCTCGGACAGATCGACAAGCGCAAGATCGAGATCTCCTCACCGATCAAGTCGGTCGGCCAGCACGAGGCGACCGTTCGCCTCCGCGAGGACCTCAGCGCGGTTATCACCCTTCAGGTGGTCGCTGCCAAGTAGGCATCGTTCTCACTCAGTGGCGACGGGCTCCGGCTCGTCGCCACTGGTGTTTTAACCCGCGGAATGAGGGCATGAAACGTGAGGAAAGCTACACCCGATCGGACGATTCGTATACCCCTCAAAGCTCGCAAGTCAAGCTTTTTGTGCACAGGTCTCGATGCGATTGCCAACATTCAACACAGAGTCTAGACAGTTTTCAATCCACAGCCTCGACGCCGCAATTTTCCTGATCAAATGGATGTTATGCGCCGAAACAATTTTCCTGTCCACAGGTTTTCCCACAGGTTGTGCACACAGCGCCCGGCGTTTCACGCAATCTACTCACAGAGTTATCCACAGCCCCATTTGTGCCTGGCTCACGGCACTCGTAGTGTGAGGCAGCGCAGGTTTCCACCGGAGTGCGCGAGCCCAGAAACCCCACCGTGTCGGTGGTTGGTGATGGTCTTGATTCTGAGCATGACGGCCATGCGTCAGCCGGTCGAACCGGTGAAAGTCGCTGAAGGAGAAATGCGTGTCGATCGCCCATCTTGGTCTGTCCGACCAGGCACCGTCCGGTGAAAGCCGGGGCGAGTACCGGGCCGAGCGCACGCCCCCACACGACATGCTCGCGGAACAGTCAGCCCTCGGTGGCATGCTCCTCTCCAAGGATGCCGTCGCCGACGTTGTCGAGTCGGTTCGCGGCGTCGACTTCTACATCCCCAAACACGAAATCATCTTCGACGCGATCCTGTCGCTGTACTCGCACGGAGAGCCGACGGATGTCATCGCCGTCACCGACGAACTGATCAAGACCGGGGAGCTCTCCCGAGCTGGTGGCGCCGACTACCTGCACACGCTCACGAGCCTGGTCCCCACCGCCGCCAACGCCGGCTTCTACGCGTCGATCGTTGCCGAGCGCGCCCTGCTCCGCCGCCTGGTCGAGGCTGGCACCAGAATCGTTCAGATGGGCTACGCCGGAGAGGGCGAGGTCCTCGACCTCGTCAACACGGCGCAGGCCGAAATCTATGGCGTCACCGGGTCGACGCAGGCCGAAGACTACGTTCCGCTCAACGAAGCCGTCGGCGCGGCCTTCGAGGAGATCGAAGCGAACAATGGCTCCGACGGCGGGATGTCGGGCACGCCCACCGGTTTCGCCGAGATGGATGACCTGACCAACGGATTCCACGGCGGCCAGCTCATCATCGTCGCCGCTCGCCCAGCACTCGGTAAGTCCACGCTGGCCCTCGACTTCGCCCGCGCGGCCTCCATCGGCAACGGGCAGCCGTCGATCTTCTTCTCGCTCGAAATGGGGCGCAGCGAGATCGCGATGCGTCTGCTCTCGGCCGAGGCATCCGTCCCGCTGCAGAGCATGCGCAAGGGCACCGTCGACCAGCGCGACTGGAACAAGCTCGCCGCCGTCCGCGGGCGCATCAATGACGCGCCGCTCTACATCGACGACAGCCCGAACATGACGCTCGTCGAGATCCGTGCCAAGTGTCGTCGGCTCAAGCAGAGGGTCGGCCTCAAGCTCGTCGTCATCGACTACCTCCAGCTGATGACCTCCGGCAAGCGCGTCGAGAGCCGCCAGCAGGAAGTCTCCGAGTTCTCGCGTGCGCTGAAGCTGCTCGCAAAAGAGCTCCAGGTGCCCGTCATCGCGCTGTCGCAGCTGAACCGTGGACCGGAGCAGCGTGCAGACAAGATGCCTGCAATCAGCGACCTCCGCGAATCGGGTTCGCTCGAGCAGGATGCCGACATGGTCATCCTCCTTCACCGCGAGAGCGCGTACGAGAAGGACAACCCGCGTGCGGGTGAAGCCGACCTCATCGTGGCGAAGCACCGTAACGGTCCGACCCGAACCGTGACCGTCGCCTTCCATGGCCACTACTCGCGATTTGCCGACCTGGCACCAGCCTGATCTCGACACGCTCGCGGATCTCGACACGCTCGCGGATCTCGACACGCTCGCAGATCTCGACACGCTCGCAGAGCGAGCTGCTCGATCAGCGTGCGGATACCGAGGCGGGGCTCGCCGAGTTCTACGGGACGTAGACTAGACAGGTCCAGACGCACACAACGAAAGAGGCGCACCCCGTGGCCACCCCCGTCGCTGCCGCCCCCGCCGGCGCTGTGAACGCGCGCTCGCGGTACTGGCTCGTCCCGGTCTCCCGCGCAGCGGTCGCCGCCGCTGCAGCCGTCGTCATCACGTTCTCCGGAGACCACTCGCCGTGGCTCGGTCTCTCGGTGTTCGGCGGTTTCGCTGTGCTCACCGCCCTGGTCGAACTCGTCCTTGGCGCCGCCTCGCTGGCGTCCGACCGGGTGTCGCGACGACTGGTCGTCGCCCAGTCCGTCGTCACCGTTGCGGCGGGTGCCGTCGCGCTGGCGCTCGCCCCGTTCGCCGGGCTGCCCGCGTTCTACGCCATCGTGATCGTCTGGGCACTCCTGACCGGCGCGCTCGAACTGTACAGCGGGTACCGCCTGCGCGGACGCTCTTCGCTCGCGCGTGACTGGATGACCATCGGCGGACTGACCGCACTCCTCGCCGTCGCGTTCCTTCTCGTCCCCCCGGGACTCGACCAGCAGTTCACCGGCCCTGACGGCATCGACCGCAGCCTCACCGCATCCGTCGTCACCGTCGGGATCTTCGGCGCATACGCGGCCATCGTCGCCGTCCTGCTCGTCATCGGCGGGCTCTCGCTGAAATGGGGCACGGATGAGCGCGGTCGCGTGTCGCCCGAAACGGAGGCACGCCCATGAGCCAGTATCGTCCGGAGCAGCCGAGCCGCCGCGACATCCTCAAGCCCCTCGAACTGTTGCTTTTCGCAGCGGTCGCCGGGGTGTTCACCGGCCTGATCGTGCTCATGTCTACGCGTGACATGGTTCTCGCTCTGATCTCCTTCGGAGTCGCCTTCATCGTCACGCTCGTCGGCATCGCGATGTTTGCGCTCTCGGTCAAGCCGGGCGACCTCGAGAAGAAAGACATCGACGAGCAGAACTCCGGGCACTGACCTTCTGCAGCCCTCAGCCTGAGGCGGGTGCGTGCTCGATGACGCAGTCGGGGCCCGGATACACGAGGCTCTCGTGGCCGTCATCGAATCGCACGTAATACGGCGGTTCGCCTTCGTTTCCGCGCACTTCGATGATCAATCCGTGGCGGTCAGGCGCCCCGACCGTCTGACCTCGGATGATGATCCGTTCTCCTGCGGTCGTTCGCATGATGGCCTCCTGCTGACAGGGTACGCCGCAGGGTACGGGGCGGGAAGCCCCGCACCCTGCATCCCGGGTGTCAGGGCAGGTAGTCGACCAGCTCGTCGGAGAGGCCGACGTAGCCGGCCGGGGTGAGGGCGAGCAGACGCTGCTTTGCCTCGTCACCGATGTCGAGGCCGGAGACGAACGCCACCAGGTCGTCGCGTCCGATGCGCTTGCCCCGCGTCAGTTCCTTGAGCATCGCGTACGGGTCGGAGATCTGCGAACGACCGGCAACGACCTCGGCGCGGATGACCGTCTGGATCGCCTCCCCGAGGATCTCCCAGTTGCTGTCCAGGTCGGATGCCAGGGCATCCCGGTCGAGGTCGATCTCGCCGAGCCCGCGGGCCAGGTTGTCGAGAGCGAGCAGCGAGTGGCCGAATCCGACGCCGATGTTGCGCTGCGTGGTCGAGTCGGTCAGGTCGCGCTGCAGCCGGGAGGTGACCAGCGTTGCCGCGAGTGAATCGAGCACGGCGCTCGACAGTTCGAGGTTCGCCTCGGCGTTCTCGAAGCGGATCGGATTGATCTTGTGGGGCATCGTCGACGAACCGGTCGCCCCAGCCTGCGGGATCTGACGGAAGTAACCCATCGAGATGTACGTCCAGACGTCGGTGGCGAGGTTGTGCAGCACGCGGTTCGCGTGCGACACCCGGTTGTAGAGCTCGGCCTGCCAGTCGTGCGACTCGATCTGGGTGGTCAGCGGGTTCCAGGTCAGGCCGAGCGACTCGACGAACTCGCGTGAGATCGCCGTCCAGTCTGCGGAGGGATCCGCAACGACGTGAGCGGCGAATGTGCCGGTCGCGCCCGAGAATTTACCGAGGTACTCGGTGCCGATCACCTGGCTGGCGATCCGCTCCAGCCGCCACGCGACGACAGCGAGTTCGCGACCCATGGTCGTCGGAGTCGCCGGCTGCCCGTGGGTTCGGGCGAGCATGGCATCCGCCCGGTGCTCGACCGCCAGGCCGCTGAGGAGGTCGATGACGTTCTGCAGCTTCGGCAGCCACACCTGCGTGACGGCGGCAGAGACCGTCAGCGCGTACGACAGGTTGTTGATGTCCTCGCTGGTGCAGGCGAAGTGGGTGAGCTCGGCGATCGAGTCCAAACCGAGGGATGCCAACCGGTCACGAACAAGATACTCGACGGCTTTCACGTCGTGGCGGGTGACCGCCTCCTTCTCGGCGAGCCAGTCAATATCCGACTGGCCGAACTCCAGGTACAGGGCGCGGAGGGAATCGGTCTGCTCCGCGGTCAGCGGGGAGGACCCGAACATCCGGTGGGAGGTGAGGTAGAGAAGCCATTCCACCTCGACCTGCACCCGTGCCCGGTTCAGTCCCGCCTCGCTGAGGTACTCGCCGAGTGAGCTGACGGCGGCCTGGTAACGGCCGTCGAGCGGGCTGAGTGGCTGGGCGGGTAATGCTGTCATCGAATGGCTCCCTGTCGAATTGCCGGTTCGAGCTGCCGAAAGAGTTGGCGGCTCGCCCTCTCAATCATGCCCAATACTCGGTCAAACATCTCATCGCCTGCGTAGTACGGGTCCGGCACATCGGTCATATGGTTCTGTTGCTGGTCAAAACTGAGCAGGAGGGCGACCTTGCCCCTGTCCATTTCGGTAGGGGCCCACGCCTTCAGGATGCGATCATGCCCGCTATCGAGGGCGACGACGAGGTCGAGGCTGGTGAACCAATCCGGGTCGAACTGCTTCGCACGGTGGTGGGCGCCGTCGTAGCCACTTCGGGCGAGCGCTGTGAGCGTGCGAGAGTCGGCCCGCTCGCCGACGTGCCAGTCGCCGGTGCCCGCTGAAAGGGTGTCGACGAACTGGGTGAGGCCTGCCTCCCGCACCATGCTCTGGAACACAACCTCTGCCATCGGGGATCTGCAGATGTTGCCAGCGCACACAAAGCACACACGGAAGGGCTGGACCTCGGTAGGGACCGGGTCGAAAATCATCCATCCATTCTGTACCGCGCACGCCTCCTCTGCTGCCCCCCATTCATGCATGATCGGATGTCCCGCGTGTCCATCCTGCGTCACTCGGACTGGGGCGTGACGCGGCAGCGCAGAGGACTAGGCTCGTCGGCATCAGGATGAGGGAACGTCGTTCGGCGGGGCAACTGAGAGCGTAGTAATACACGACCCGATCAGTGAGGATCCCATGTCCGCCTCGCCTTACCCCCGGCAGATCGTACGAGCCCTGGCGTCAGTGATGTTCGCGGCGGTCGCCGTCACCGGAGTCTCGGGCCCGGCCGTCGGCGCGCCTGCGCCGCCCGCCGTCATCGGGGCCGGCTCAGCTGCTGCGTCCACCCCGCCCGAAACCGACATTGTCGACGTCGGTGACCCGTCGCTCGCCGCCGAACCCCAATTGAGCATCGCCGGGGAGATTCGCGTGGTGATCGTCGACGAACCGGGTGCATCGCGAACGGAGTACGCCGTCGCAACACCATCGGGCGCGATTGTCGCCATCACCGGCGACGTGCCTGCGGGTGTGACGTCTGGAAACAGCTTCGCTGGCACGGTCGCGATTCCGGTCGATGTCCAGGACGCCCTCGACGCCCGCCACGACAGCCGGATCGATCAGTCGGCTGACGACCCCATCCCGTCCGACTCAACGCTCGGTGAGCAGGTCCTCCAGCTCGCGGACCCCGCCTACGCCCTCGAGATCGTCGCGGGGGAGATCGACATCAGCGTCGCCGCAGCGGCCACGCCCCGGGTGCACACCGTCGAGGTCGGTATTTCAGCAGGAACGGTCTTCTCCGACGCTGAGGTTGCCGCACTCGTCGCTGACATGAACGCCTATTGGGCATCGCAGTCCAGCGGCGTCATCATCTCTGTCTCCAGACTCGGATCGATTCAGCGAAATCTCACGACTGTCTGCGACGCTGACACCGTCTGGAACCAGGCTGCCGCACGGTTCGGAAAGAGTCAGGACGATTACTGGGACAACGGCGCAGGCCGGCACCTCGTCGTCCTCACGGACTGTTTTTCCGGTGGCCTGGGAAGCATCGGCAGCCAGGTCCATTCGGGAGGACTGATCTGGTCGAGCGTGTCCGGCGACGTCGACCGGCACACACTGGCTCATGAATTCGGGCACAACGTCGGCCTCGGCCACTCGAACGCGCATGAATGCACAGAGCCCACTCGGGCCGAGGGGACTGTCAGCCAAGGCTGCAGGGACTACGAATACGAGGACCTGTTCGACGTGATGTCGTACGGAGTGACCTGTGCGCCGCCGTGCGTGTCGACAAACAAGCTGGGTGCCCTCAACGCCACCCACAAGCGCTCACGGGGTTTCTTTCCCACCGGCTCGCTGGGGACGGTGGCGGTGTCATCGACCTCGGTGCTCCAGCCTGCGTCAAACGGATCGGGTCTCCGTGCGCTCCAGATGACAGACCCGATCTCCGGCCAGGGCTACGTCGTGGAATTCCGGTCGGGGACAGGGATGGATGCGGGAACCTTCTACGCAGCCTCCGGGAGCCCGGGTTACCGGCTCGGTATCGGGGTCCGCGTGCTCGCCACCCGAACAACTGATGGCGTTCCAGCATCCGTCGCGTTCTCGCACACGCTCGTCGCCGGTGCGTCGGAGAAACGACAGACGCTGGCAGTCAACCAGAGCTTCAGATCTGCCGGAGGCGGCCTGACGGTCACCGTCACGGAGCAATCGACGACCGCGACCGTGAGGGTGGAGATCGCGGGACCGTCCGTCGTCACACGGATCCAGGGCGCCGATCGCTACGCCACGGCGATAGCGATCGCCCGGGCGGGCTACACCACGGCTCCGGTCGTCTACCTGGCGACCGGAGCGAACTACCCTGACGCGCTGAGCGCGGCACCGGCGGCCACGGTGGAAGGCGGACCGCTGCTACTGACCCCGACGGCCGCGCTGCCGGACAGTGTTCGTGCGGCGATCAGCGGGTTCAGGCCGACACGGGTCGTTGTCGTTGGCGGGACCGGCGCGGTGTCGCCCGCGGTCCTCGCCTCGCTCGGGACCATTCCCGGTGTCACAACCATCGATCGAATAGCGGGCGCTGACCGGTATGCGACGGCGCGAGCGGTGGTCCGATATGCGTTCACTTCGAGTGCGACCGCGTACATCGCGACCGGCGCGAACTATCCGGATGCGTTGTCCGCCGCAGCGGCAGGGGGTGCGATCGGCGCCCCGGTCGTCCTCGTGGATGGACGGAAAACGTCGCTCGACAACGACACCAGGAACCTTTTGACCGGCCTTGGGGTGTCACGATCGATCATCGCTGGGGGAACCAGTGTCGTCAGTTCAGGGATTCAGGCATCACTGGCCGGGATCAGTGCGGTCACACGGGCGTCAGGCGCTGACCGGTATGCGACCAGCCGCGCGATCAACGCCGGCGCGTTCACACGACCGGCGCAGGTCTTCCTCGCCACAGGGGTGCAGTTCCCGGACGCGCTCGCGGGCGCGGCGCTCGCCGGATCGGTGGGCGCGCCGCTCTATGTGGTCCGTCCCACGTGCGTCCCCGCAGGCATCCACACCGACATCTTCACCGGCGGCGCGGGCACAGTGACACTCCTCGGCGGCAGTGGCGCGCTCAGCCCAGCGGTGCAGGCGCTCCAGAGGTGCCCATGATCGGGGAGCAGTGTGACTCCATCACAGGGGGCAGCGCAGGAATCTGTTCGCACCGGCGGTGCGAATCTCGGTTCGTGCCCGCGACGGAAACGGATGATGGTCCCGGTGGCTGCAGACGACGAAACCAGGAGGGCCGATGACTGATCCGAGCGAAGCTATCACTGCAATCCTGCAGAGCGACGTGTCACGCGCCCGAGCCCTCGACCTGCTCGACGAGCAGCACCGCCGTATTCTCGAACTCTCAGACGCCGTGACCGAGAGCCGCAGGCTGGTGCAGCGGTCCGTCGACGTGCTGGCCTGGCAGTCACCGTCACGGATCACATTCGACATCCGGGTGAGCAGCCTCCTCGATGGCTTCGCCCGGAGCGCTGGCTCGTTGCGAGCTGCGTTGTCCGAGTGCGACCGCGCCAGGGAGCTGTTGCGAGCGGGAACAACCGTCGAGCGACGAGGCGACGGCTGGGAGAAAGACTTCACGGGTTCGCCCGCCGGAGCGCGACAGCGATGAGCGACCTCATCGATGTCTCGAGCGGTTCGACCACCAGTGTCGAAACCGATGACTTGTTCCGTGCTGCATCAACCCTGTCGGCCGTCGCATCCGATGCCAGGGACTGGTCACATCAGGCTGCCATGTCGCGGTGCATCACCCAGTGGTCGGGTGATGCCGCACCGTTCGGCTTCGCAGAAACTGACCTCGCCCGCTCGTCCGCGGTCCTCCAGGAGGTGGCGGCCCAGGCTGAGAACCTGGGCTGGCTGGTTGAGAGCGCCGCTACCTCGTACGCGGCGGGGGAACAGCGCAACGCGGATGTCTCGGGTCTGCTCTTCGCCCTCGGGGCATTCGTCGCCGGTGGCTTCGCCCGCAACCTCGTGATCGGAGCCCTTCCGCTCGCGCCGTCCGCGGTGATAGCGGCGTTCGTGGCCCAGCGTCCGGAGGTCCGCCGTCTCGCGGCGATTGTCGGGCAGCCGCTGGTCGGAGCGCTTGTCGACAACGAGCACCTCATGGCAACGCCAGCCTTTGTGAGCCTGATTCGGAGCGTGGTCTCCTCCGCCGACGAATTCACACTGGGGGCTGCCGGGGTGGACCCTCCGCTGGCTCAATTCCTCGGTGACCGGGGTGCCGGAATCGTCGGGCTGGGCGGGATGGCTGCCGCGCTGCTCGTGCTTTCTGGCCGAAACGCCTACACGGCCACACCACTCTCACTGACCTCGTCACCGCCGAGCACTGTCGCGCCTCCCCGCTCGCTCGCCGATGCCGCGTCCCGGATTCCCCCGAGTGGCGACGGGCGACCACAGATCAGGATCGAGCGCTTCGAATCCCGGGAGGGGCGCCCCTCATACGCCGTCTACATCGCCGGGACGAGTACGTTCACCAACGGAACCGACGAGCCCTTCGACCTGGCCAGCAACCTCGCCGGGATCGCGGGAGACGATGCTGCCGCCTACCGTGCGACGCTGGATGCGATGGACGACGCCGGCGTTCAACCAGGGGACCCCGTGTCGCTCATCGGGCATTCGCAAGGCGGACTGGTGGCCGCACGCATCGCGGCATCCGGTGCGTACGACACCGAATCGCTCGTGACCTTCGGATCACCTACCGGCCAGATCCCGATCCCGGACTCGGTGAATCACCTCGCCGTCGAACACGCGGAGGACATCACCCCCGCGCTCGGCGGCGAACCAATCGGCGGCGCCGAGGGCCGGGAGCGGATCGTGGTCAGTCGCGGCCTTTACGGCGAGTCGCCTCCGCCGGAAGCGTCCCTCCTCGACGCCCACGGGATGGCCTCGTACGCCGAAACGGCTGCCCTCGTCGACGCGTCAGACGACCGGCGGCTCGACGGCGTGAAGGAAGCCCTGTCCGGACTGGGGCCACCCACCAGCGCCGGCACCGCAACGCTCTACCGTGCCCAGCGCGACAGGGGCTGAGTCAGCGGCGCGAGCGGCGAGAGCGCTTCTCTTTCAGCTGTGGGCGCAGAACGAGGGCGAGAAGTCCATTGATGATGCTGATGACGAGGGCTCCGAGCACCGCCCACCAGAAGCCGTCCGTCTGCAGGCCGAAATCGAAGAAGGACATGATCCACTCGACGAGGAGCAGCAGGAGACCATTGACGATGAACGAGATCAGGCCAAGCGTCAGGATGTACAGGGGGAACGCCACGATGCGGATCACCGTGCCGACGACACCGTTGACGAGTGCAAAGATCAGACCGATCAGCAGGTAGGTCAGGACGGTCGCCGTCGTATCATCCGGTGCATACGACGTCACGTGCACGCCGGCGACGATGAATGTCGTCAGCCAGATGGCGACGGCGTTGATGATCACACGAAGAAGAAACCTGAGCATGCCCCCATGATTGCAGGCTTCACGCCATCAGGAAAACGGAATCGCCGCACCATCGTCGTCGAGCATTCCCCGCCCGGAATAGCGTCTGTCTAGACTCAGACGGTGACAGTCACCCCAGCCAGCGCGGATGAGCGAGACGTTCCGCCCGCCGTCAAGCTCCGTCCCGAGATCCTCGCGAGCCCGCCGTACCGGCAGGGCAAGCCGGCTGGAGCAGACGCGTTCAAGCTCTCCAGCAACGAGAACCCCTACCCTCCGCTTGCGGGCGTGGTTGAGGCCGTCGCGGCCGCTGGTGCGTTCAACCGGTACCCGGATGCCTCCGCACTCGGCCTGCGCGAGGTGCTCGCCGCCCGGCACGGAGTAACCCCCGACGAGATCCACGTCGGTTCAGGCTCGGTTGCGCTGCTCAGCCAGTTCATCGCCGCGGCCTCAGGGCCGGGCACCACCGTCGTCTACCCGTGGCGCTCCTTCGAGGCGTACCCCGGTCTCGTCACCGTTGCGGGCGCGACGAGCGTCCAGGTCCCCAACCGGGCAGACGGGTCCCACGACCTCGACGCGCTCGCCGCGGCGGTGGATGACACCACCCGCGTGGTCATCGTCTGCTCGCCGAACAACCCGACCTCAACCATTGTCACGGCATCCGCGTTCGAAGGCTTCATGGCCGCTGTGCCGTCGGACGTCCTCGTCCTCCTCGATGAGGCGTACGCCGAGTTCGTCACAGACCCGCATGCCGTCCGTGGTCTCGACCTCATCGGCCGGTACCCGAATCTCGTCGTCCTCCGAACCTTCTCGAAGGCCTACGGACTCGCCGGACTCCGGGTCGGCTGGGCCATCGGCCCCGTCACCCTCCTTGACGCAGCTCGAGCCGCGGCCATCCCTCTCTCCGTGACCCAGCCCGCCCAGGTCGCGGCGATGGCCTCCCTGGAGCTCGAGGAGCAGCTCCTCGAGCGGGTCGCCGACCTCAGTACCCTGCGCGATCGCCTGCGGACTTCGCTCGAAGACCAGGGCTGGACCATCCCGGCCGCCCAGGGCAACTTCGTCTGGCTGGCCACCGGAGACGAAACGGATGCGGCCAACAGCACCCTGCTCGCGTCCGGCATCGTTGCGCGAGCGTTCCCTGGTTCGGGCATCCGGGTGAGCATCGGTGAGGACGATTCTGTAGACAAACTCCTGTCGATCACGGAACGAATTGTCGAGTCTCTACCAGCCGGGCATCCGGCGAGGCAGTTAGGTTAGAGCAATGGCGAAAACTGAGAGCACTTCACCCGCGCCTGCCGTGCAGTTCCTGACGACCGACGGGACTCTCGCGCCGACGGCGTCTGCCGAGCCCTATGCCGGCTATCTCGACCGGCTCACCGAGGCGGACCACGAGCAATTTTATCGTGACATGGTCGTCGCCCGGGCGTTCGACACCGAAGCGGCGAACCTGCAGCGACAGGGCCAGCTCGCGCTCTGGCCGCCGAGCCACGGCCAGGAGGGCGCACAGGTCGGTTCCGGCCGCGCCGCCCGTGCCCACGACCACATCTTCCCCTCGTACCGGGAGCACGCCGTCGGACTGATCCGTGGCGTTGACCTCCTCGGCATCATCGAGGTCATGCGGGGCACCACCCACTCCGGCTGGGATGTCTCCGACCCGGCGAACGGCAACTTCCGTCCGTACACGCTCGTGATTGCGGCGCAGGCGCTTCACGCCACCGGGTTTGCCATGGGTGTGAAGTTCGACGGGGACACCGCGACCGGCAACCCGGACACGGACCAGGCTGTCATGGTCTACTTCGGTGACGGTGCCACCAGCCAGGGCGACCTCAACGAGGCCATGGTGTTTGCGGCCAGCTACCAGACGCCGCAGGTGTTCTTCCTGCAGAACAACCACTGGGCCATCAGCGTGCCCGTCACCACCCAGTCCCGCACGCCGCTGGTCCAGCGTGGTTCCGGCTTCGGCATCCCGAGCGTGCAGGTCGACGGCAACGATGTCCTCGCCAGCTACGCCGTGACCGCCAAACACCTTGACGATGCCCGCTCCGGTGGGGGACCGCAGCTGATCGAAGCGCTCACCTACCGGATCGGCGCCCACACGACGAGCGATGACCCGACGAAGTATCGCACGCAGGAACTCACTGACTCGTGGATTGCCAAGGATCCAATCGTCCGGTTCAAGGCGTTCCTCCGCGGCCAGGGTGCATCTGACGCCTTCTTCGCGGGGGTCGATGCCGAAGCGCACGACTATGCCGCTGACATCCGCCGACGAACGCACGCGATCGCCGACCCTGACCCAGCGCTCATGTTCGACTCGGTCTACGCCGATGATCACCCGGTCATGCGGGAGCAGAAGCAGTGGCTCGAGCAGTACGAAGCAACGATGGATGGTGGACCCGCGTGAGCGAGAGCATCGAGAGCGCCCTGCAGACCATGCCGATGGCCAAGGCTCTCAACGCCGGCCTCAGGCAGGCCATGGCCAACGACCCGAAGGTCCTGCTCATGGGCGAGGACATCGGCAAGCTCGGTGGGGTGTTCCGCATCACCGAGGGGCTGCAGGCCGAGTTCGGCGAGAATCGGGTGCTCGACACCCCGCTCGCCGAGTCGGGCATCATCGGCACCGCCGTCGGCCTGGCGATGCGCGGTTACCGGCCCGTCTGTGAAATCCAGTTCGACGGGTTCATCTATCCGGGTTTCAACCAGATCACGTCACAACTGGCGAAGCTGACGAACCGCAACGAGGGTGCGCTGCAGATGCCCGTCGTCATCCGTGTTCCCTACGGCGGGCACATCGGAGCGGTCGAGCACCACCAGGAAAGCCCCGAAGCGTACTTCGCGCACACCGCCGGCCTGCGCTCGGTCAGCCCGTCGACTCCGAATGACGCTTACTGGATGATCCAGGAAGCGATCTCCTCGAACGATCCGGTGATGTTCTTCGAACCGAAGAGCCGATACTGGCCCAAGGGCGACGTGGACCTGTCGCGGTCCGCCGCACCTCTTCACGCCAGCCGCGTCGTCCGCACCGGCACAGATGCCACACTCGTCGCCCACGGTGCCATGGTCAGCGTTCTGCTGCAGGCCGCTGAGCTCGCTGCGGCCGACGGCATCAGCCTCGAGGTCGTCGACCTCCGGTCGATTTCGCCGATCGACTACGGCCCCCTGCTCGAGAGCGTGCGCAAGACTGGCCGCCTCGTCATCGCGCAGGAGGCCTCCGGAAATGTTTCTGTCGGGTCCGAGATCGCCGCGACGGTCGCCGAGCGTGCCTTCTACTCGCTCGAAGCGCCCGTGTTGCGGGTATCGGGTTTCGACGTTCCCTTCCCCCCAGCGAAACTCGAAAAACTATTCCTCCCCGACGCCGACCGCGTCCTCGAGGCTGTCGACCGGGCACTTGCCTACTAGCGTCCTTCGACGCTGAAATGGAGAAACCATGAGCGAGTTCCAGTTTTTGATGCCGGATGCCGGTGAAGGGCTCACCGAGGCCGAAGTGGTCTCGTGGAAGGTGGCGCCGGGCGACTCGGTCGAGCTCAACCAGGTGATCGTCGAGATCGAGACCGCCAAGTCCCTCGTCGAACTGCCCTCTCCCTATGAGGGAATCGTCTCGGCCATCCTCGTCGAGGAGGGCACGACGGTCGATGTTGGAACACCGATCATCTCGATCGACGCTGTCGCGGATGAGGCAGACGCCGGCGCGCAGGCCTCGGCCGTTGTCGCACCCTCCGCCGTATCAAGCGAAACCGAGGAAGCCGTCGCGGATACGCGCAGCTCGATCGACGAAGAGAAGCCGGGCGCCGTGCTCGTCGGCTACGGCAACGCCGGACACGTCACATCGCGTCGTCGACGCGGGGGAGCGGATGTCGCCGCGCCTGCTCCGCGCCCGTCATCCGCCGCATCCGCACCGGTCGCCACCGGCCCCGTCATCGCGAAACCACCCATCCGCAAGCTCGCCAAGGACCTCGGTGTCGACCTGAAACTCGTCGCAGGGTCTGGCATTGGCGGAGAAATCACCCGCGACGATGTGGTGCGCGAGGCCGGGCAGGCCAGTGTGTTCCGCAACATCGAAACGCCCGCGTGGGGCGACGACCGCGAAGAGCGGATCCCGGTCAAGGGCATCCGCAAACAGATCGCCAGCGCGATGGTCGAGTCGGCGTTCAAGGCGCCGCACGTGTCGCTCTTCGTCGACGTCGACGCGACCAGGACGATGGAATTCATCAAGCGACTGAAGAACTCCACCGACTTCGCCGGGGTGAAGGTGTCGCCCCTCCTGATCATGGCCAAGGCGATGATCTGGGCCGTTCGCAGGAACCCGACGGTCAACGCCACCTGGACCGATGAAGAGATCATCATCCGGCACTATGTCAACCTCGGTGTCGCCGCAGCAACACCGCGTGGGCTGATCGTTCCGAACGTGAAGGAAGCCCAGGGAATGACGCTGCTTCAGCTGGCTCAGTCGCTCGAACAGCTCACCCTCACGGCGCGGGACGGCAAGACCCCGCCCGCTGACCAGCAGGGTGGCACGATCACGATCACCAATATTGGTGTCTTCGGCATGGACACCGGCACCCCGATCCTCAACCCCGGAGAGGTCGGCATCGTCGCGCTCGGCACGATCAAACAGAAGCCGTGGGTCGTCGACGGAGAAGTGCGGCCGCGATTCGTGACCACCCTCGGCGCGTCCTTCGATCACCGTGTGGTCGACGGGGATGTCGCCTCCCGGTTCCTGGCCGACGTCGCGTCGATCATTGAGGAACCGGCGCTTCTTCTCGACTGAGCGTTCTGCCCCCCAAACGGGCCAGAAATAGGGTCACGGCACTCATTCTGTTAGAGTCGACGTCGGCCATGATGGCCGAAACGCTAGTCCGCGGACGAATGTGACACAGCAATGTCGCCCATTCGGACGTATGGTCCTGCGACGTTGGCGGCGGCCCCATGGCCGCGCCGGCACAACTCCCGATTCGCTTCAGACGCACAGGTCGTCGCCGCTTGATGGGTGGGGTTCGTGCATTCGTCCCTGACCCGGTCGTAACTTGAGCGAGCAGCGTGCTCGCATCGTGGCCGTTTTTCAACGGTGGATGCGTGATGCCTGCACGCATGGAGACCACGTGACCGACACGATTGCCGTCAAGGTGAACAATGTCTACAAAGTATTCGGCAAGAAGCCGCGAGAGGTCGTCAAGCGGCTGAACGCCGGGAAAGACCCGCGACGAACTGAGTTCGCTCGGGACCGCCGCCGTCATCGACGCCTCCTTTGAGGTGAAGAAGGGCGAGATCTTCGTCGTCATGGGGCTCTCCGGGTCCGGAAAGTCGACTCTGATCCGGATGCTCAACGGCCTCCTCGAGCCGACCAGCGGCACCGTCACCGTCAACGGGTCCGCTGTCAGCGGCATCCCGGCGAAGCAGTTGCGCGAGGTGCGCCGCAACAACATCTCGATGGTGTTCCAGCACTTCGCCCTGTTGCCGCACCGCACCGTGCTCGACAACGCGGCATACGCGCTCGAGGTTCAGGGTGTCCCGCTCGCGGAGCGTCGTGCCCGTGCGCAGGATGTCGTCTCCCGTGTCGGCCTGTCCGGCTGGGAAGACAAGCTGCCGTCCGAACTGTCGGGCGGAATGCAGCAGCGCGTCGGCCTGGCCCGTGCCCTTGCCGCCGACACCGACGTGCTCCTGATGGACGAGGCCTTCTCCGCGCTCGACCCGCTGATCCGCCGCGAAATGCAGGAACAGCTCGTCGACCTCCAGCACGAGCTGGGCAAGACCATCATCTTCATCACCCACGACCTCAACGAAGCCATGTTCCTCGGTGACCGCATTGCGGTCATGCGGGACGGTCGCATCGTGCAGGTCGGCAGCCCCGATGAAATCCTGACCGACCCGGCGAACGATTACGTCGCCCAGTTCGTGCAGGACGTCGACCGCGCCCGCGTGCTCACCGCCGCCGGCGTGATGGAGCCTGCCCGTGCCGTCGTTTCCGGTTCAGCCGGACCACGAGCTGCCCTGCGCACCATGCGAGACATGCAGGCATCCTCAGCATTCGTCGTCGGCAATGGGCGCAAGCTTCTCGGAGTCGTGCACGACCGCGATGTGCTCCGGCACGTCAAGGCGGGCAACCGCGACCTCATGGAGATCGTCCGTAACGACCCAGCCACCGTCGGACCAGAACAGTACCTGGTCGACCTCTTCGAGCCAGCCGCCGAAAGCCAGCTGCCCGTTGCGGTCGTCGACGACAAGGGCCGCCTGCTCGGCGCGATCCCTCGCGTTACCCTCCTCGCTGCACTTGCGAACGTCTCCACCTCGACCGGGGAGAACCCGGTCGTCGAACCCACGATCACTGTCGCGGTCGACGTCATCACCCAAACCCTGCGGGAGACCGCTGGCCTCACCGACGAAGTCGATTCGACGAGGGTCGCTGACAGCGACCATGTCAACGCTTCGCGAGAAGGGAGCCTCGCCTGATGGACTTCCGTATACCTATCGGCCAGTGGGTCGAAGACCTCGTCGATGTTCTCACCGACACCCTGCAGCCTCTCTTCGACGTGCTGCGCGCCATTTTCCTCGGCCTCTACGAGACGGTCAACTGGGTCGTCCAGTCGCCTCCGTTCTGGATCGTCATCCTCGCCGTTGCCGTTCTCGCCTTCTTTGCGAAGGGCTGGAAACTCGCGATCGGCGTCTTGATCGGCTTCGGCCTGATCGTGGCGGTCGACCAGTGGGAGAACGCGATGGACTCGCTGTCGCTCGTGCTCGTCGCCAGCCTCATCGCCGTCCTGATCAGCGTGCCGCTCGGCATCCTCGGTGCACGCTCCGACAGCGCGTCGCGCATCATCAAGCCGATCCTGGACTTCCTCCAGACCATGCCGGCATTCGTCTACCTCATCCCTGCCCTGATCCTGTTCCGGGTTGGCGTTGTCCCCGGCATCGTGGCAACCATCATCTTCGCCCTCGCCCCAGGAGTTCGGCTTACCGAGCTCGGCATTCGCGGCGTCGATAAAGAGGTCGTCGAAGCCGGTCACGCTTTCGGTTCGTCACCCTTCCGCATCCTGCGCCAGATCCAGCTTCCGCTCGCCATGCCGAGCATCATGGCCGGAGTCAACCAGGTGATCATGCTGTCGCTCTCGATGGTCGTCATCGCCGGAATGGTCGGCGCGGGCGGGCTCGGCGGCGATGTCGTCGCCAGCCTCAACCGCATCGACATCGGGCTCGGCTTTGAAGCCGGACTGTCCGTCGTGATCCTGGCCATCGTGCTCGACCGCCTCACCGCATCCCTCGGTAACCGCAAGCCGCGGACGAAGAAGCCGGTCGCGGCTGCGCCGGACACCGCTGCAGCCGCTGAGGCTTCGGCCGAGCAGGAACAGCTCGTCGCGGCGGGACCTCGCCGCGCTCCCCAGGTCTGACCCCCAGACCCCACAACTGTCGAACCCCGCCCACGCGGGTGTTCGCACCGTCCAATCGACAGCAACGAGAGGAACACCATGAAGAACAACAGCAAAATCGCCATCGCGGCACTCGCAACAGCAGGCCTGGTCGGCCTCGCCGGATGCGCCAGCCCTGACGCCGGCTCCTCGGACTCCGCAGGCAGCGGCGAAAAGACCGACATCACCCTCGCCGTCTTCAACGGCTGGGATGAAGGCGTCGCCACCAGCTGGCTCTGGAAGACCATCCTGGAAGACGAGGGCTACTCGGTCGAGCTGGAATACGCTGACCCCGCACCCGTCTTCGAAGGTCTCTCCTCGGGCGACTACGACTTCACCACCGACGTCTGGCTGCCCGAACACGCACGCCGCGTACCTGGAGACCTACGGCGAGGACATCGTCGAACTCGGTGCATGGAACGACGAGTCCAAGCTCACGCTCGCCGTGAACGAAGACGCACCGATCGACACCATCGCTGAACTGGCCGACAACGCTGATCTCTTCGGCAACCGCATCGTCGGCATCGAGCCGGGCGCCGGTCTCACCGCAGCCATGGAGAACGAGGTCATCCCGACCTACGGTCTCGAGGACATGGAGTTCCTGACGTCGTCGACAGCAGCAATGCTCTCCGAGCTGAAGTCGGCCACAGACAAGGGCGAGAACGTCGTCGTCACCCTGTGGGAGCCGCACCGCGCATACGCACAGTTCCCGATCAAGAACCTCGAGGACACCGAGGGTACGTTCGGTGACGCCGAAACCCTGAACAGCTACGGCAGCACCGACTTCGCCGAGAACTCCCCGAAGGCTGCAGCCTGGCTCGAGGGCTTCTCGATGGACAGCGAAACCCTGATGTCGCTCGTCGAAGCGATGTTCATCGACTACGAGGGTGACGACTACGCACCCGTCGTCGAGCAGTGGATCGAAGACAACCAGGACTACGTCGACGGACTCACCTCCTAACTCGACATACCCGCGATCGAAGCCCGGCTCCCTTGGGGGGTCGGGCTTCGTCGTGTCTGCGGGCCTCCGTCGGTTCGTCCGTCGCGGGTGTCGGGTTTCTGGCGCGGAAGCGTGCATTTGCGACGGATGAGCATGGTTGGGCTTCGGGTGCGTCCGTTCGTCCGTCTCGGGTGTCGGGTTTGGCGTGGGGAAGTGTGCATCTGCGACGGATGAGTGCGGTTGGGTCGCGCGCGCATCCGTTCGTCCGTCGCGGATGTCGGGTTTGTGGCGCGGAAGTGTGCATTTGTGACGGATGAGCATGGGTGGGCTCGCGGGTGCATGCCGTTCGTCCGTCGTCGGGTGTCGGGTTTCGGGTTCGGAGTGCGGAAGTGCGCATCTGCGACGGATGAGGGGGTTGGGGCGCGCGCGAATCCGTTCGTCCGTCGCGGGTGTCGGGTTTGGGTCGATGTGTGCATTCGTGACGGATGAGCGGGGTCGGGCTACGCGATGCCACTGTTTGTCCGTCGGGGGCCGTCGCGCGAGAACCCGTTCGTCCGTCGCGGATGTCGGGTTTGGCGTGCGGAAGTGTGCATCTGCGACGGATGAGTGGCCGGGGTGCGGTGCGTCCGTTCGTCCGTCGCGGTTGTCGGGTTCGTGGCGTGGAAGTGTGCATTTGCGACGGATAGCAAGGTCGGTGATGCCACTGTTGGTCGCGCGCGCAGAACCCGTTCGTCCGTGGCGGTTGTCGGGTTTGTGGCGTGGAAGTGTGCATCTGCGACGGATGAGCATGGGTCGGGGTGCGCGCGCATCCGTTCGTCCGTCGCGGATGTCGGGTTTGTGGCGTGGAAGTGTGCATCTGCGACGGATGAAGCGCGGACCAAACCGCCCGGATTGATAATCGTTATCATTAGGGGTAATCTGGTGCCGTGACCAACCGACTTCGTGCCCTCGCCCTTCTCCCCGCCGCAGCCCTCGTTCTGAGCGGATGCTCCGCGACAGCGGACGACTCGGCGGAGGGTTCAGCAGCCGAATCCACCGGCATCCAGGTGGTGGCCACCACGAACGTCTACGGCAATATCGCCGAGACCATCGGCGGCGAATTCGTCGACGTCACGAGCATCATCGACTCCGCCGCGCAGGACCCGCACAGCTACGAAGCCAGCGCGCAGGACCAGCTCGCCGTGTCGAAGGCAGACCTGGTAATCGAGAACGGCGGCGGCTACGACCCGTTCATCGACAGCCTCGTGGACGCCGCAGGGTCAGATACTCTCGAGAGGGTGAACGTCGTCAACCTGTCCGGCCTTGCGCCCGAGGATGAGCACGGCACCGAGGGCGACGAGCACGCCGAGGAAGATGGCCACGCCGAGGGCGACGAGCACGCTGACGAGCATGAACACATCGAGGGCGTCAACGAGCACGTCTGGTACGACCTCACAACAGCAGACACTCTCGCGAGCACGCTCGCGCACGTCTTCTCGAACCTCGACACCGACAACGCCGCCGTGTTCGCGGAGAACTACGCAGCGTTCTCCGAAGGCATCGCCTCGCTCACCGCTGCGACCACTGAGCTCAAGGCGGGGTTCGACGGAACCACGGTCGCCGTCACGGAACCCGTCCCGCTTTACCTGCTCGAGGCAGCCGGACTGGTCAATGTCATCCCGGAATCGTTCAGCTCAGCGATCGAGGAAGGAGCGGATGTCTCGCCCGCCAGCCTGCGGGATGCCCTCGCGGTCTTCGCTTCCGGTGACGTCGCGCTTCTCGCCTACAACGAGCAGACGAGTGGCCCGCAGACCGAGCAGGTCCGTGAGGCTGCCGAAAAGGAATCCGTCCCCGTCATCTCCTTCGCCGAGACACTGCCGGACGGCGAGGACTACATCAGCTGGATGACCGGGAACATCGCCGCGATCGACGAGGCGCTCCAACCGTGACCGGACCCAGCCACCAGCATCCGAGCAACCCGATCCTGAGCCTCGCCGACGCTGCGCTCGGATTCGGCGACCGGGTGCTGTGGAAGGGGCTCGACCTCGATGTCTGCTCGGGCGAGTTCCTCGCGGTTCTCGGGCCGAACGGATCCGGCAAGACCAGCCTGCTCAAGACGATCCTCGGCCAGCAGTCGCTCGACTCGGGCACGATCCGGTTCGACGGGCACCCGGTTCGACCGCGGCGACCGAAGGATCGGCTACATCCCGCAACAGAAGCTCATCCCCGGTGGGACACCGATGCGCGGGCGCGACCTCGTCACGCTCGGTGTGAACGGGCACCGGTTCGGCCTCCCGGTCAGCCGCGGCGCGGAGAAGAAGCAGGTGGACGAACTCCTCGACGCCGTCGGTGCCGCAGGGTATGCGGACGAACCGGTCGGCAATCTTTCCGGTGGAGAACAGCAGCGGCTTCGGGTGGGCCAGGCCCTCGCCGGAGATCCGCGGATGCTGCTCTGCGACGAGCCCCTGCTCAGCCTGGACCTCCAGCACCAGCGGGGCGTCTCCGAGCTGATCGACCGACGTCGGCGCGAACACGGGACGCCCGTGGTCTTCGTCACGCACGACGTCAACCCCGTACTCGGCATGGTCGACCGGATCCTGTACCTGGCCGGAGGCCAGTTCCGTGAAGGGACTCCGGACGAGGTGCTGCGCAGCGAGGTCCTGACCGAGCTGTACGGCACCCCGGTCGAGGTGCTCCGCACCGGTGGGCGGGTCGTCGTCGTCGGCATCCCCGACAGCGAGACGCATCACCATCACCACTCCCACGGGGAGCTCGGGTCATGACCGGAATGCTGCGCTTTGCCGAAGACGACCTCTGGTCGCTGATGTTCAATTTCGAAAACTATGTCGAGCTCCTCGGGCTGGTGCAGAACTCGATCGCCGCGGGCGCGATCCTCGGTATCGTCGGTGGGCTCATCGGAGTCTTCGTGATGCAACGCGACATGGCGTTCGCCGTGCACGGCATCAGCGAACTGTCATTCGCCGGAGCCGCAGCCGCTCTCCTGTTCGGGCTCAACGTCGTCGCCGGTTCGCTGGCCGGCGCCCTCATTGCAGCGATCGTCATCGGACTCCTCGGATCGCGCGCCCGCGACCGAAATTCGATCATCGGCGTCCTCATGCCGTTCGGGCTGGGCCTCGGCATCCTGTTCCTCGCCCTCTACCCCGGCAGGAGTGGAAACAAATTCGGTCTGCTCACCGGCCAGATCATCTCGGTTGACGACCCGCAACTGACCTGGCTCAGTGCCATCAGCCTCGTCGTTCTCATCGGCCTGCTGCTGATCTGGCGACCGCTGAGCTTCGACAGCCTCGACGCCGACGTTGCCGCTGCCCGCGGAGTGCCCACGCGATTCGTCTCCCTCGCGTTCATGGTGCTGCTCGGACTCATCGTCGCCGTCTCGGTCCAGATCATCGGCGCCCTGCTCGTGCTCGCGCTGCTCGTCACGCCAGCTGCTGCGGCGCTGCGGCTCTCGGCGTCGCCGATCCTCGTGCCGGTGCTGTCGATGCTGTTCGGATTCGTCTCCGCCGTCGGTGGCATCCTGCTGGCGATCGGCGGGTCACTGCCGATCAGCCCGTACATCACGACGATCTCGTTCGCCATCTACCTTGTCGCCAGACTTGTCGGCCTCCGCACCAAGCCCCGTGCCGGGCTACGCTAGAACGACCGAGTGAGGGACGCGACGTGGCCGTGAAGAGAAACACCTGGCAGCGCGAAGCTGTGCGCGATGCGCTCGACTCCCGTGAGGGATTCGTGAGCGCCCAGGGACTGCACCAGGGACTGCGCGACGCCGGTTCGCACATCGGCCTCGCCACCGTCTACCGGGCCCTCGCTGACCTCGCGAACGTCGGTGAAGCGGACTCGCTCCAGTCGCCCGAGGGGGAGAGCCTGTACCGGGCCTGCGCGTCCACCGGGCACCACCACCACCTGATCTGCCGCAATTGCGGACTCACCGTGGAGATCGCGGCGACCGAAGTGGAGCAGTGGGCAAGGCAGACGGCATCGGAACACGGGTTCACGGATGCCAGGCACATCGTCGACATCTTCGGGCTCTGCGCCGCGTGCACCGCTGACGCGGCGGCGCTCTGACGCACCCGCCGTTCGCCGAACGGCCGAATCTCCTGTACGATGGATCCTTGGCTGAGTGGGCACCTCCCACTCGGATCGCACACACAAACCCCCTGACGTGAATTCCGGGTGTTTTACGTGTGCCGACAAGAGATCTTGGGCAGGGCGAAAGTCCTGCGGTACCGAAGGAGAGAACCATGGCAGCAACCTGCCAGGTGACTGGAGCCATTCCCGGCTTCGGACACAACATTTCGCACTCGCACCGACGCACCAAGCGTCGCTTCGACCCGAATGTGCAGAAGAAGACGTACTTCGTTCCGTCGCTTCGCCGTAACGTCACGCTCACGCTGAGCGCCAAGGGCATCAAGGTTATCGATGCTCGCGGAATTGAGTCGGTCGTCAAGGACATCCTGGCTCGTGGGGAGAAGATCTAATGGCAAAGGCACAGGACGTTCGTCCGATCATCAAGCTTCGTTCGACGGCAGGAACCGGTTACACCTACGTGACCAAGAAGAACCGTCGCAACAACCCCGACCGTCTCGTACTGAAGAAGTACGACCCCGTAGTGCGCAAGCACGTTGAATTCCGAGAGGAGCGCTAAGCCATGGCTAAGAAGAGCATGATCGCCAAGAACAACCAGCGCAAAGTTATCGTTGAGCGTTACGCGGCAAAGCGCCTCGAGCTGAAGAAGGCCCTCGTGGACCCGAACGGCACCGACGAGTCGCGTGAAGCCGCTCGCCTCGGCCTGCAGAAGCTTCCCCGCAACGCTTCACCGGTGCGCCTGCGCAACCGTGACGCTGTCGACGGACGCCCCCGCGGCCACCTCTCGAAGTTCGGCATCTCGCGTGTCCGCTTCCGTGACATGGCTCACCGCGGCGAACTGCCCGGCATCACCAAGTCGAGCTGGTAAGCACCACAGACTCACCTCAGAACGGGTGTTGGCCTCCTGGCCGACACCCGTTCTGGCGTTAACCAGCACATCGGCGGAATTCCGCGGTTTTTCGCTCAGAGCGTGATTTGGGTGCCGAAAAGTGGGGTCAGAGTGACGGATGCTGGGACACGCCGCATAAAAAGCGGCCATATGGGCCATATTTCCGCGAAAACATGCGGATCTCTGATACATTCAAGGCGGTCAAACAGACCGGCCCCGAGTCAACCAACGGTTCGGGTGAAGTTATGAACAGGCTGTAGAAAGCAAAGTCCGAGGAGGACAACTCAATGGCTGATAAGTCGCTTAACAAGACCGAGCTCGTTGCAAAGATCGCATCAGAGTCGAACCAGAGCCAGGCTACCGTCGGCAGCGTCCTCGACTCGCTGTTCGCCGTCCTCGCTGACTCGGTCAGCAACGACGTCAAGGTCACCATCCCGGGCTGGCTCGCCGTCGAGCGCACCTCGCGTGCCGCACGCACGGGCCGCAACCCGCAGACCGGTGCAGAAATCCAGATCCCGGCCGGCCACTCGGTCAAGGTTTCGGCTGGCTCGAAGCTCAAGGCTGCAGCAAAGTAGTCGTTGGGAAGGGGGATGCCGCGCACAGCGCGGCATCCCCCTTCCGTCGTTAACGACCGACTCGCCGACGGATCGGCGATCAGCCGACCATGAGCTTCGGGGTCGAGCCACAACGTAGGCTTAGACGGTGCCTCGAGTAACCCGAATTGCCGGTCCGGCCGCGCTCGTCGCCGTCGCCCTCCTTCTGCTCGTCGTCGGCCTGGCCTACGGCGGGGGAGCAGACGAGCGGCCCATCGGAGACCCCGGTGCTGTGGTGCGATTCGGGCTCCCGGTTGCGAAGCTGTTCGTCAACATCGGAGCATCGATCACGCTCGGTGCGATCACCCTCGCGCTGTTCGCGTTGTCGTCGCAGAAGGACGAGTACCACCGCTCACTCGACGTGGCAGCTGCCGGTGCTGCGTTGTACACGGTCGCCGCTGGGGCGACGGGATTCCTCACCTTTCTCAACGTCACAGGCACCGCCGTTACCTTCGACGACCAGTTCGGGGCCAAACTGGGTCTGTTCGTCACCGATGTCGAACTCGGCCAGGCCTGGCTGGCCACGACACTGATCGCTGCCACCCTTACGGTGCTCTGCTTCGCGGTTCGGGGGCGGACCCTGATGCTCTTCGTCGGGGTGCTCGCGCTGATCTCCCTCGTGCCGATGGCGCAACAGGGCCACGCCGCAGGTACCGCGGGCCATGATGCGGCCGTCACAGCCCTCGGACTCCACGTGATGTTCGCCGCTGTCTGGCTGGGCGGATTGCTCACCATCGTCCTCATCCGGGACACGCTCGATTCCGACCGGATCGTGTCCGTCATCTCCCGCTATTCGAGCCTCGCCCTGGTTTCGTTCATCGTGGTGGCCGTGTCTGGCTACGTCAGCGCCGAACTCCGAATCGGCTCGCTCGACCGGCTCCTCACGCCATACGGTGTGCTCGTCCTCGGCAAGGTCGCGGCGCTCATCGCGATCGGCGTGTTCGGTGCCGTCCAGAGGAACTGGCTGATCGGGCGCATGCGGACTGCTCCTCGGTCGATCGGGCGTTTTTTCTGGTGGATCGTTGTTGCCGAGCTCGGTTTCATGGGCATCGCATCCGGACTTGCCGCAGCGCTCGCCCGAACGGCCACGCCGATCCCCGAGGCAGTGGCGACGGTCCCGACGGCGGCCGAGCTTCTCACCGGCGAACCGCTTCCGCCCGAGCTCAGTTTCGCGCGGTATTTCACAACCTGGGATATCGACCTGATCTGGTTGTTCATCGCCGCTTTCGGCATCTTCTTCTACCTCGCCGGAGTGGTCCGACTGCGTCGACGTGGCGACTCCTGGCCTGTCCACCGCACCATTTTCTGGGTCACCGGAATGCTCGTCCTGTTCTACCTGACAAATGGGGGTGTCGCCGCGTACCAGGACTACCTGTTCAGCGTGCACATGCTCGGCCACATGGGACTCACCATGCTTGTCCCCGTGCTCCTCGTTCCCGGAGCCCCCGTCACGCTGGCAATGCGCGCTGTCCACAAGCGCGAGGACGGATCGCGAGGGCCGCGCGAATGGATCCTGCTCGCCGTGCACTCGAAGTTCGCCGGGGTGATTGCTAACCCCGTGGTGGCCGCCGTGCTTTTCGCCGGCTCGCTGTGGGTCTTCTACTATTCGCCGTTGCTGCGCTGGGCCATGACCGACCACATCGGACACGAGTGGATGATCGTGCACTTCCTGCTGACCGGCTACCTCTTCGTTCAGTCCCTCATCGGTGTTGATCCGGTGCCGTTCCGGTTGTCGTACCCGATGAGGCTGCTGTTGTTGCTTGCGACGATGGCAGCACACGCGTTCTTCGGACTCGCCATCATGTCGAACGTCGGCCTGTTCCTCGCGGACTGGTACGGGGCGATGGGGCGCACCTGGGGTGCCCCTCCGCTCATCGACCAGCAGAACGGCGGCGGAATAGCCTGGAGCATCGGCGAGCTCCCGACCATCGCCCTGGCGATCACCGTGGCCATCCAGTGGAGTCGTAGCGACACCCGCGAGCAGAAGCGCGTCGATCGGAATGCTGACCGCACGGGCGATGCCGAGCTGAAGGAATACAACGAACGCCTGGCCCGGATGTCCGAGCGCGGCTGAGGCCGCTCAGCCGTTCGGGTCCTGTTCCAGCGTCACCTGCACCGTGCCGTCAGACATGACGTAGACATTGCCGGTGAGGGAGAACGGCACGTCATCGTCGTACTCCGTGATCGATCCGTCGAAAAGGGACAGCACGTCGACGTTGATGCGGGCCTCCCCGCCAGCGGAGGGAATCTCCCACGCTTCGGTACCCGCCTCGATCGTCACTTCGGGATACTCGTCGATCGACCAGCTGGGGGTGCTCGAGATTCGGTCATCGATGACGATGCCGAACGGGCATCCGGTCGGCTGGAGCACCGTCTGGGTCGTGCACGCATCGAGCTGGGCGTTCACCGCCTGCTGGACCGAGGCGACGAAGTCATCCGTCGCCTCCGCCGTGACCACTGCCTCGTGCACATGGGCGGGCCGGTCCACCATCACGGCTTCCTGCTCAGAGGTCAGGAAGTCTGTGCTCGACTCGAAGACATATCTCCCGGGTGTGAATACCTGGACGTTCACGATGTTGTCGAAGCCCCCGGCTTGCTCGTCAGCGATGGCGCGCGTGTCGACAGTGAATCCGTTGGTGCTGAAGCTCGTGGAATGCTCGACGGCGAGGTTCACGACGGCGAGGGGACTGTCGAGAAATGACCACGTCGGGATGAGGGGAAAACGGAAGCCCGAGTTTCTCACGACGAAGGTCGACTCGCCGTACATCCCGTCGCTCTCATAGGAGTAGGTGACCGCGTGCACTCCGTCACCCTCGTCGGAATCCTCCACCAGGGCGACGGCGGTGAGCTCGGGAATCACTGCGCTGCGGAGAAGGGCATTCGAACTGCCTTCGGGGAGGCCGGCGTTGCTGAGTTCCGCCTTCCCGAGGCTCACGCCCGGTAGGGCGAGCGCTCCCGCGGCATCCCGTGCCTGCAGTTTGCTGAGATAGTTGCCGACGAAGGCGCTGGCACCGTACACATCACGGTTGAGCGCGCCGATCGCTGCGAACGCGGCCGCGATGAGCATCGTTCCGATGATTGCCCAGACGATCGCCGCCCGTGACCGCTCGGACATCCCCGAACCGGCAGCAGGGGTCGGCGGTTCGGGCCAGCCCGCAGACGCAGCGGGCTGGCCGTACGTGTGGATCGGGCTCTGCGGCTGGCTCACGGAGCTATCCTATGGGGATCGTGCTGATTTCCCCTCGGCCGGGACCCGCGTGACGGACGCCGAACAGGCACCCTCGCCGACGCCGTCCTGTGCTGCGAATACAGTTGATAGACCAGAGTCCTCCAGTAAAGGCCCCCGTGACGAAATCCCAGCCGACGATCGAGCTCTCCAGCGAGCAGCAGACCGTCTTCGATCGCATCGAAGGCACCCGCGAGCACGTGTTCGTCACCGGTCGCGCCGGGACGGGCAAGTCCACCCTGCTCAACCACCTGGCCTGGCAGACCGAAAAACAGATCGTGATCTGCGCACCCACGGGCGTTGCGGCACTCAACGTCGGCGGCCAGACCATCCACTCCCTGTTCCGGTTGCCGATCGGGCTCATCGCCGACCACGACATCGACCAGAATGACCAGCTCCGCAAACTCCTCAACACCATAGACACACTCGTGATCGACGAGGTCTCCATGGTCAACGCCGACCTGATGGATGCCATCGACCGCAGCCTGCGGCAGGCGCGCCAGCGCAGGCACGAACCGTTCGGCGGCGTGCAGATCGTGCTCTTCGGCGACCCGTACCAGCTGGCGCCGGTGCCAGGGCAGGGGGAGGAGCGCAATTACATCCAGGACACCTACCGCTCCTTCTGGTTCTTCGACGCAAAGGTGTGGCAGGAGACGACGCTCAACATCATCGAGCTGACCGAAATCCACCGGCAGTCCGACGCGGACTTCAAGTACATGCTCAACGCGGTGCGTCACGGCCAGGTCACCGCCGAAATCGCAGGGGTGCTGAACTCGATGGGAGCTCGGGTGCCGCCGAACGACGGCACGATCACGCTCGCCACCCGCAACGACATCGTCAACCGCATCAACGCTGCAGCTCTCGCCACGCTTCCGGGTCGCACTCTCAAAGCCAACGCCGAAGTGAGCGGTGACTTCGGCAAATCGGCCTATCCCGCCGACGAAACCCTCGAGCTCAAGGTCGGAGCCCAGGTGATGTTCCTGCGCAACGACACGGGAGGGGGAGGCGACGGGCAGCGCTGGGTCAATGGAACGATCGGTCGGGTGACGAAGATCGACGCCAACGTGTTCGTCGAGGTCGACGGGGATGTGGTGGAGGTCGAACCGGTCGTCTGGGAGAAGTACCGGTACAGCTACATCGCCGCCACCAAACAGCTGAAGAAGGATATCGTCGCCGAGTTCACCCAGTTCCCTCTGCGGCTCGCCTGGGCGGTCACCATCCATAAATCGCAGGGCAAGACGTACGACAGCGCCATTGTGGACCTGGGGTCCCGCGCATTCAGCCCCGGCCAGACCTACGTCGCCCTCAGCAGGCTGACCTCACTCGAAGGCCTCTATCTCACCCGGCCGCTCCGCCCGGGGGACATCCTTGTCGATAAGGATGTGGAAAGGTTCATGAGATTCGACAGGCCGACGCGGGTCGGGCCGGCTGCCCCCCTCTGAGGCTTCACGGAGTCTGGGGTCCGGCTATCGCTCTCTCAGCGCAGCGACCAGGGCCTCCGCGAGTTCAGACGGCCGCGTGAACTGCGGCCAGTGACCCGTCGGGAGGTCGACGATCTCATAGTCGTGGACCTTCGCCAGCTCGGCCGTGAACACGGCGCCGCTGTCGATCGCCTCGCGCACGGTCGCTGAGGGGAACGTGCACGTGATCACTGTGACCGGCACGTCGTAGCGCCGTTCGTCGGAGAGCTCCTGGCGGTCGGTTGCAACAGCCCGCGGTTCGGGCACCGCGATGCGGCGAAGGGTTCGCCTGAGATCGTCGTCGAGATCGGTGAGGTCGGCATCGGAGAACTCCGCCCACCCTGGGAGGGGGAGATCATCGCCGACGACCGGCATTTCGTCGTTGATGAGGAAGCCATCCGCCAGCGGACCGCTGTCGACGTAGACGGCGCGAGCCACACGGTCAGGCCGCGCGTCGACCGCAGCGTGGATGATCGCCCCGCCCCCCGAGTGCCCGACGAGCGCGACGGGCCCCTCGATCGCGTCGACAGTGGCGACTACGGCGTCGACGTGGTCCCGCAGGCCGATTCCGGTCCGTCGGGCATCAGACGACTCGAGCCCAGGCAGGGTCAGCGCATGCGTGTGGTGCCCGGCGGCGGTGAGCGCCGGGATGACAGGATCCCAGCTGGATCCCTTCAACCAAAAACCAGGTACGAGGACGACTTCCATGACCCGACGATACGACGGATGAACGCCGTCGTCCATCCTCCCGACGGGTCAGCTCCTGGGCTGCGGAGATGGTCAGAGACCGATCATCCGCTCCCGAACATCTTTCCTCAGGACCTTGCCGATGAGCGATCGAGGAAGGTCATCGACCTGCACGATGCGCTTCGGGATCTTGTACGCCGTCAGACCCTTGCGACAGAAGTCGCGGAGCGCACCCTGGTCGAACGACGCCCCCTCGCGAAGAACGACGGCAGCGGCCACATCCTCGCCTCCGCTCTCGCGCGGGAGCCCGACAACGGCAGCCTCGCGCACGTCTGGGTGGCTCTGCAGGGCGAATTCCACCTCGGAGGGCGACACATTGAATCCGCCGGTGACGATGAGCTCCTTGACGCGGTCGACGACCGTGACGAAGCCATCAGCGGCAACCTCGACGATGTCGCCGGTGCGGAGCCAGCCGTCGGCGAGCAGGGTGGCGGCCGTGTCCTCCGGACGCCTCCAATAGCCGGAGAAGACCTGGGGTCCGCGGACGAGGAGTTCGCCCGCCTCACCCGGGGCACGATCGACATCGGGATTGCTGGGGTCGACAACGCGGATCTCGGTGCTGGGGAACGGGACACCGACCGTTCCAGGTCGACGGGATGGTCCCATCGGGTTGCCGACCGCGATCGGCGACGACTCCGTCATTCCGTAGCCTTCGACCAGCAGGCCGCCGGTGGCCGACTCCCACCGTTCGACGATCGACACCGGCAGGCTCATGGCGCCCGAGATGGCGAAGCGGATGCCAGAGAGGTCGACCTTCCGTCGCTCGGCTGAGCGCGCGAGAGCTTCGTAGATCGGAGGGACAGCAGGCAGGAAGGTGGCGGGCGTCTTCGCGAAGGCGTCGAGGACCAGATCGACGTCGAACTTGGGGAAGAGCACGACGGTCGCACCGATGCCCATCGCGAAGGTGAGGCACAGTGTCATTCCGTAGGCGTGAAACAGTGGCAGCACGCCGTAGAAGACCTCTTCGCCCTCCGACAGCCCCGGCACCCAGGCCCGCCCCTGCTCGGCATTCGCCCGCAGGTTGAAGTGACTGAGCATCACGCCCTTGGGGCTGCCGGTGGTTCCGCTGGTGTACTGGATCAGGGCGAGGTCGTCCACGGCGGGACGCTCGTGCGCACGACGCAGGCGACCGCGAGAGATCAGGGACGACCAGCTCGTGGTCCCTTTCACCGGCGAGCCCGTGGTCAGGGCGTTGCGGGAGGATCGAGCCTTCGAGACGGGTAACCGAAGCGCCAGCCTCGTGCTGAGTCGCATGGCCGTCGTCACATCGACGGAGACGACAGCATCGATCGGGATGTCATCCGGGAACTCGGTGATCAGGCCGGCGACCTTGTCCCAGGCGACCACCACGCGCGCGCCGTGGTCCTCGAACTGATGGCGAAGCTCACGCGCGGTGTACAGCGGGTTGTGTTCGACGACGACGGCTCCGAGACGGAGGATGGCGTAGAAGGCGACAACGTGCTGGGGGCAGTTCGGCAGGACGAGCGCCACACGATCGCCCCGGGTGACGCCGAGTCGGCGCAGACCCTCTGCAGCGCGGTCGATCTGCTCGCCGAGTTCGGCGTAGGTTGTCGTCGCCCCGAAGAATTGGAGGGCGGTGTGCCTGTGGAACCGCGAGACGGCTTCCTCAACCATGTCGACGAGCGAACCGGTTGGCGGCTCGATCTCGTGAGGCACGCCCGGTGCATAGGCGTCGAGCCAGGGTTTCGACGTGAATTCGCTCACACTGTTCCTCGGTGGTCAGCGATCCCGCAGTGCGGACATCGCGTGTTGTCAGGCGGCCGACTGATCTCGTACCATCCACTCTGCGGCCGTTCGACGGCTTCGGAGGTGGAGCTGAGGTTCGATATCGGACCGCGTCCGGCTGGGGTCAGGCTGCCCTGAGTCTAGCCAGTGTGTGCGTGGGCGAGGAAGGTCAGTGTCCCTCGTGCGACGGGGACTCATCGGTGACGGTCGATGTGCCGTGCTCGCCGTGGGGAACCGCCTGGGTGCCGGCATTGGTCCCGGCGAGGGCCGGAGTGACAAGGCCAGCGACGAGGGCGGCTCCTGCTGTCATCCCCAACAGGTAACGACCGGGCCGAACAGCAGTTCCTGTCGCGACCGGGGTGCGGGGGTGCTGTTCCCGACGGCGCGCAATCGCCAGGCCCAGGCCGATGACCAGGCTGAGGATCGACGCCGCGAGCATGGGACCGAACGGCAGCGCCGCGGTCGTGCTCGTGTTCCCGAGGGCGATGCCCACGGTCAGATCGAGGCCCCACAGGGCCACGGGGGCAAGCGAGAGTGGGAGTGCGACCCGCGGGGCAATGATGCGTCCGCGAGCGAGGAGTGCAACCCCCCAGCCGAGTTCGGCGATGCCGAACCCGACCAGGAGGATCGCGGGGAAGAGAGGGGAGCCCGCTCCGACGGCGAGATGGACAAGGCCCACCCCCAGGCTCGCCAGGGCCATCACGCTTCGACTGCTGTCGTTCACGATATCTCCCCTCTCAGTCAGTGTCAGTGATTCGGATTAGACGCGAGCGTTGGTGGTCCGGACTGACTTGTCTGCGGCGAGACCGACTCCGAGCAGCACGATCGCGCTGGCGAGGTGCAGGAAGTGGTCAGCGGTGTTGAGGGCGAGGATGTTCAGTGCGGTGCCGACGAGGAAGAAGCCGACGATCCCGAGCAGCAGGTAGACCGCGCCGACAACGGTGTTGACGCGCTTCGCGGCGGCGACGTTGGAGAGACCGGCGATCAGAAGTGCAGCACCGATGAGGAGGTGAGCGATGTTGTGCAGCGGGTTGACGGCGAACACGCCGAGCAGCAGGTTGCCCTCGGTAGCGATGAAGCTCAGGCCACCGGTGACGGCGAAGCCGAGCAGTCCGACGAGCACGTAGACGCCGCCGAAGATGGTGGCAAGAAGTCGATTCGGTGAAGTGCGCATGATGGGGGTTCCTCCTGGATAGTCCGTGCAACGGGATGTCGCACATGATCACATTCGGGCTGGTCGCCCCAATGGATTGGTCCGAGGTTAGGGGTGATTTCTCGGCTCGGTGCGATGAGGAAAAAAAGCTTGTGCTTTCGGGATCGACCTCATATAATTTTGCGGCCTTCCGATCAACGCGACGCCGGGGCTGCTGACGTCCGAGCCCGATTTTCCTGCTGACTCGGCTGTCAACTCGCCGCTAGCACGGCCGGTAGCTGGGCCGCGAGGGGTAGCCGCTGAGCTCAGACGCTGCCTAGGCTCGGCACCGACCGACCGATCACGACGGAAGGATACGGATGACAATCCTCGGCTTTCACGCCTCCCACGAACAGGTCCACCCCAGCGCACTTCTCGACGCGGTCGTCCGCGCGGAGGCTGCAGGCTTCGAGGCCGCAATGTGCTCGGACCATTTCGCCCCCTGGAGTGAGCGGCAGGGGCACTCGGCGTTCGCCTGGGCCTGGCTCGGTGCTGCGTTACAGGCCACTAACCTGCGGCTCGGCGTCGTCAACGCGCCGGGGCAGCGGTATCACCCGGCTATCATCGCGCAGGCCGCTGCCACCCTGTCGGCGATGTATCCTGACCGATTCTGGGCAGCACTCGGATCGGGGGAAGCTGCGAACGAACACATCACCGGGGACGGCTGGCCGAGCAAGGGAGAGAGGAACGCGCGCCTCCGCGAGAGTGTCGACGTGATGAGGCGACTTCTGGCTGGCGAGGAGGTCAGCGCCAACGGCCTCGTGACGGTCGATCGAGCACGACTCTGGACCAGGCCGGAGACTCCGCCGCCGCTGCTCGCCGCAGCGGTCAGCCCGGCTACGGCGGCGTGGGCCGCCGAGTGGGCAGATGGGTTGGCGACCGTCGCACAGTCCCCTGACGACCTTAAGCGGATGATCGACGCCTACCGTGGAGCGGGCGGCCGTGGGCCCCTCGTGCTTCAGGTCCACGTCAGTTTCGCGCAGACGGACGCTGAAGCCGTCGCGATCGCCCACGACCAGTGGCGCACGAATGTGTTTTCGCCACCGGTCTGCTGGGATCTCGACAGCCCCGAGGCGTTCGACGAGGCAGCCAAGCACGTCGCGCCGGAGGACATGCACTCCACCGTGCTCATCTCGTCGGAGACCGGCTGGCATGCCGACAAGATCGCCGGCTTCATCGACCTCGGTTTCGATGAGATCTACCTGCACCACGTCGGCGTCGAACAGTCAGGATTCATCGACGCGTTCGGCGACCACGTCCTTCCGCAGTTCGCCGCCCGGACGGAGGTGAAAGCATGAAAATGACCGACACTGCCGACCTCTGGTGGAAGACTGCCGTCGTCTATTGTCTCGACGTCGAGACCTTCATGGACTGGAACGACGACGGAGTCGGCGACCTCGCCGGTCTCGCCCAGCGTATGGATTACCTGTCCGAGCTCGGAGTCACCTGCCTCTGGCTGATGCCGTTCTACCCGACGCCGGACCGTGACGACGGATATGACATCACCGACTTCTATGGCGTAGACAGACGACTCGGCCATCATGGCGACCTTGTCGAGATGATCCGCACCGCTCGCGATCGCGGCATGCGGGTGATCACCGACCTCGTCGTCAACCACACCTCGGACCAGCATCCGTGGTTCAAAGCGGCTCGATCGAGCCCTGATTCTCCGTACCGGGACTTCTACGTGTGGAAGGACGAGCCGCCCAAGGAGCAGGCGGATACCGTGTTCCCCGGGGTGGAGTCGAGCGTCTGGGAATACGACGAAAAAGCGGGCCAGTACTACCTCCACCGGTTCTACAAGCACCAGCCCGACCTGAACGTTGAGCACCCGCGCGTGCGCGACGAGATCGCCAAAGTCATGGGTTTCTGGCTCGAACTCGGCATCGACGGATTCCGCGTCGACGCCGTCCCGTTCTTCCTCGAACCGACCGAAGGAGCGGCGGGCAGCGACTCATACGGTGACCCGCACGGGTACCTCAAATCGCTTCGGTCCTTCCTCGGCCGCCGCACCGGCGATGGCATCCTGCTCGGCGAGGTCAACCTGCCGCGCGCTGAGCAACTGCAGTATTTCGGGGGTGATGCAGCCGACGAACTCACGATGCAGTTCGACTTCGTCGCCATGCAGAAGTTCTACCTGTCCCTCGCGCGGGCCGACGCCCGGCCGATCGCCGAAGCGCTCGCCGAACGACCGGCGACCGCCGCCCCGTCGCAGTGGGCGAACTTCCTGCGTAACCACGACGAGCTGACCCTGGACAAACTCAGCGAGGACGAGCGAGCCGAGGTGTTTGCCGCGTTCGCCCCGGACGAGAATATGCGGATATTCGACCGAGGCATTGTTCGACGGCTGCCGACCATGCTCGAAGGGGACCCGCGCCGCATCCGAATGGCGTACAGCCTGTTGTTCTCGATGCCGGGCACCCCCGTCCTGTTTTACGGCGAGGAGATCGGGATGGGTGAGAACCTCGCGATTCCGGGGCGAGAATCCGTGCGTACGCCGATGCAGTGGACCAACGGAACGAACGGCGGATTCTCGCGTGCCAGGAAGTCGAGGCTCGCTGCGCCCGTGGTCGATGACGGGTTCTCTCCCGAGCATGTCAACGTCGCCGACCAGCGTCACGATCCGGACTCGCTGCTGCAGTTCATGCGACTCCTGATCCGGATCTACCGGAACTCGGCGGAGATCGGTTGGGGGGACTTCGCGGTGCTCCAGCAGGACAATCACGCGGTTCTCGCCCACACGGTGACCGGCGCCGAAGGGCAGATGGTTGCCGTGCACAACTTCGGCCCTGATCCGGCGATCGTCTCCGTCTCCGTGCCGGGCGCCGACGCCTCCACGCGTCTCATCGACCTGCTCGAATCAGGAGAGACGACCCTCTCGAAGGCGGGCAACGCCGAGCTGTCGCTCCCCGCGTACGGGTATCGCTGGCTGCGAGTTGCTGACGCGACGACGAAACGATTGCACTGATCGTGTAACGGTCCATAACATACTGCGCGTTCGGTCCGAACGGGTGGCTTGCTCGGCTAGACTCCCCATTCGGAGGGCCATCAGGGGGATGGATGAAAATGGGCAGATCAACGGGCAGTCGCGCTGCTTTGCTGACCGTGGCCATGGGAGTCATCCTGACCCTGTCAGCGTGCGCGGCGGCAACGAACACCACGGTTTCCGTTCCGGAGCCACCCGCTGGCGCACTCCCGGCAGCGTCGACCGAAATGCTCGACACGGCCCTGGCCGAGGCGATGGCGCTCGCAGCCGCGTCCGGTGCCATCGCGGGCGTCTGGGCACCGTGGTCGGGGAGCTGGGTGAGCGCCGCAGGGACGACAGCCCCAGGCGGCACTGAGAAGATGACGGCCGACATGCGCTTCAGGATCGGCGACAACACCAAGCCGATGACCTGCGACGTGCTGTATGCCCTCGTCGAGGACGGTACCGTCGCGATCGATGACAAGGCGTCGGACTACCTGCCGTCGATTGTCGGTATCGGCGGAATCACCCTCGGTCACCTCTGCCATGGCACATCGGGCCTCGGCGACTTCACCAGGACGCTGGGCTCGATGTTCGCGGTGAATCCGACCCGCCAATGGTCGCCTGTCGAGCTCGTCTCGGATGGCATCGCCAACGCCGGCACGGGGCTTCCCGGAGACAGCTACGCGCCCTCGGACACCAATTACGTGCTGCTTGGTCTTGCGCTCGAGGAGGCGACCGGCCGAAGCTGGCGCTCCCTGTACAAACAGCACGTCTTCGACAGGCTCGGGATGGACGACACTCTGTTTCCGGATCCGACCACACTCACACTCCCGGGGCCATTCGCTCCCGGGTGGGAGTCTCTGAAGCTCGCGGACGGAACGCTGGCGTGTGACGCCCCCACCGACGAAACAGCCCTCTCCAACTCGCAGGTCTTCACGGCAGGCGGGGTCGTCTCCTCGGTCGACGACCTCTACCGGTATTCCCGGTCATTTGCGACGGGCGCCCTGCTCTCTGACGACCTGAAAAAGGAGGCCTGGCAGACGATACCGCTCGGAGCTGACGCCCCGTCGTGGCAGAAGTTCGGCCCGGGTGGCCTGGAGCTGGGACCGATGCGAGGGCAGGCCGGTTCGATCCCCGGTCATCTCACCGCCATGCTGTCCGACCCGGCCACCGGGCTCACCGTCGTAGTCATGCTCAACAATTCAACGGCCGGAGCGGGTTTCGCGCAGCTGCTGGCCATGAAACTGGCGGCCATCGCTGCGAAGGCCCAACCCACAGAGGGAGAGAAGCTCCCGGTGGTTGGACTGCCCTGGTCTGAGGAACAGATGACCGAACAACTCGCCGCCAGGGCTGTCTGCCAGCCAGCCCCCTGACCCCGGACCGGGCAGATCAGCCGCAACCTGATGCCCGACGGGGGAGATGTGCGGAAGCTGCGCGCCGATTGCCCGTAGCCTTGGCTCATGGTCATTTCACCGGATACCAAGAACTGGACATGGGTCCTCGAGCGCGAATGCCCGGATTGCGGGTTCGATTCGCGTGAGGTGGCACTTGCCGGGATACCCGCCCTGCTTCGCGCGAACGTGCAGGCCTGGCCGGCGGTCCTGGAATGGGCACGCGTCAGAGAGAGGCCGGATGAGTCAACCTGGTCGCCGCTCGAGTATGCGGCCCACGTGCGAGATGTCTTTCGCATCTTCCACGTCAGGCTCGACCTCATGCTCGCCGAGGACGATCCGGAGTTCGACAACTGGGACCAGGACGCCACCGCGGTGGCCGAGCGCTACGAGGAACAGGATCCGACCCAGGTCGCATCCGACCTCGTCGCGGCCGGCATGGCCCTCGCTGACGCATTCGAGCGTGTGCCTGCCCAGGCGGCGAACCGCACGGGCCGCCGGACCGATGGGTCGCGGTTCACCGTCGAAACGCTCGGCCGTTACCTGATGCACGATCCGGTGCATCACCTGTGGGATGTGACCCGGTAGCGAGACGCGTCTCAGCGCCGCTCGACGGCGGAGCCGACCAACTCGGCGCTGAGATCCCAGAGCCTGGCGGCGAGATCGGTGTCGTACGCCTGCGGGTTTGCTTTCGCGATCTGGCGTTTGTCGTAGTACGCGCCTGACACCCAGTCGACGCCGGGAACGGTTGTCGCCAGCCAGACGAGAGTGTCAGCGCCCTCCTCTGGCGAGATCAGGAACATCTTGAACACGCTGCGGTAGACGAAACGCATGAAACTGGTGGACCCGGTGGCAAAGCTCGTGGCCACGATCCCCGGATGGAATGCCGCGGTCGAGATCCCGCGGTCAGCGAACCGATGGTGCAGCTCGGCCGTGAACAGGATGTTCGCCAGCTTCGCGTTCCCGTACGCCCGGTTCTCGGAGTATCCACGCTCTGCATGGACATCGTCGATATCGAATCGGCCGAACCGGGAATTCGCCACGCTCGACGTGTTGATGACCGTGGCGTGGCTCTCGGCCAGACGGTCGATGAGGAGGTTCGTCAGGAGGAAGGGGGCCAGGTGATTCACCTGGAACGTTTTCTCGTTGCCGTCGACCGTGATCTCCCTGTGGCCGAGGATGCCCCCGGCGTTGTTGGCGAGGACATCGATCCGGGGATACCGCTCCAGAAGAACGGCTGCGAGGGTGCGCACCTCATCGAGTCGCGCGAAATCCGCGACGAAGTAATCAGCGCCCAGGGCGGCGGCGATGGCGCGGGTCTTCTCGGGAGAGCGGCCGATGACGACGACCCGGTCGCCTCGATCGGCGAGCATCCGGGCGGCCACAGCTCCGATGCCATCGCTCGCTCCGGTGATGATGACGGTGCGTTCGGTCATGATTCCCTGCTTTCGGTCCGAATCCCGAGCCTAAGCGCCGAGTCTGGGAACACACGACCGATGTACGCGTGCCGAGCTAAACGGGACGGTCGTCTCGCCGCTCGAGCGCCGGGAGATCCACCTCGAGCAACTGGCGAAGCCGATCCTGGCGGTCGAGGATGTAGTCCGGGTCATCCGCGAATGAATGCAGCCGCTGCTCCAGGCGCGCGGTGACGTTCTTGCCGATGTCCTGCCAGGCGGCCGCTCGAGCGCGTTCCACGTATTCGGCGACGGAGTCCGGATTCTCCCGTGCTTCCTCGAGTGACTCCGCGAGGGCGACGTAAAGCCGTTGCCGTCGTCTGAGCGTGCTCGCGTCGATGAGGTGGTAGTGATGAGCGTGATCCGGCAGACCGCCTGACAGGTCTGTGGTAGCCCGGGCATCGACCATCATCTGTGCGTTCTCGCGCTGCTCCTCTGCGGCGAGCGCAAGTTCCTCCGCGACGATGCGGGCACTTTCTTCGTCATCGAAGCGGGCGTCTTCCTGCAGTGCGCGCACGATGAGGCGATTCTTCACAGCCAGTGTCACGCCGTGCCTGGCGATGAGCAGGCCTTCTTCGAGCGCTTGCTCGAATGGCGCAAGGGGCTGTGGGTCCGGGCGATACGGCGGAAAGCGAGGCGTCCGTTTCCATGCCATCGCCAGCCACGACCTGACGGAGCGCTTGTCACTCTCCACACCGCCAGCGTATGCCATCCGTTGGGCCTCACGCGTGTCGAGAATCAGGCTCCGGTGCGCGGATTCCCTGTGTCCGACCGAATCTCGTCGTTGTGGTGGACGATGAGAACCGGGCAGGTCGCGTGGGCGACGCACGCGGAGCTGACAGAGCCAAGGAGCAACCCGGTGAATCCACCGTGACCGCGGGACCCGAGAACGAGCATCTCGGCACCTCGGCTGTACCGGATCAGCGCCTTGGCGGGAATTCCCTCCTCGTACGACATCGTGAACCGTTCGGGCCGATCGGATCCGAAAGCGGCCTGGGCCGTCTCCTCGAGCATCTTCTCGATGCCCTGTTCCGGGGTCCATCCCGATTCGGATTCGTAGAAGTCATACATCGAGTGACTGCGCTGCCAGGCGGCAAATGCTTCGAGGGGTACATCGAGAGCATCCGCGAGGCGGCGGCCCTCCCTGAGCGCCTTCACCGAGGATTCCGATCCGTCGACCCCCACGATGACTGCCGGGGTCTCGGTTGATTCGCTGGCGTCGGTACGTTCGTTGTCCGTCATGTGCCCAGTATCCTCCCGCGGAAGCGCCCAGGGGAAGGAGCGAGGGTGAGCCACGGCGTGTGCCATCACTGGACACGTTCGGTGCGAGGCCGTACGGTGACACCGTGCGAACGAGTATTCGCTGCATCAATGACGTGAGGGGTCGCTGCCGCCGTGTGTCGGCGTCGCCGCGCACAGTGGGGAATGGGCATGACCGGGAGTTTCATCTACGACGCCGTTCGCACGCCTTTCGGGCGCTACGGCAAAGCCCTCGCCGAGCACCGGCCCGATGACCTCGCCGGGCAGGCCCTGGCAGCACTGCTGGCACGACACCCCGACCTCGACCCTGCACGGATCGACGACGTGGTGCTCGGTGACGCAAATCAGGCGGGCGAAGACAACCGCAATGTCGGGCGGATGGCGGCGCTCCTGGCCGGCTTGCCGACGTCCGTGCCCGGGACCACCGTCAATCGTCTCTGCGGTTCGAGCGTCGAGAGCGTGATCCAGGCCAGTCGTGCTGTCGAAACCGGCGACGCGGACCTCGTCATCGCCGGAGGTGTTGAGTCGATGAGCCGCGCTCCGTGGGTGATGCTCAAGCCGTCGAAGCCGTACCCGACTGCACCCGAGACGATGCACTCCACCACGCTGGGCTGGCGCATGGTGAACCCGCTGATGCCGGGGCAATGGACCGTTTCGCTCGGGGAGACCGCCGAGCTTCTGGCGGACCGATTCGCCCTCAGCAGGGAAGAGCAGGACGCGTTCGCCGCTGCGAGCCATCGGAACGCTGCAGCGGCCTGGGCTGCCGGTCGCTACGACGCAGAGATTATCGCGATCCCCGGCACGGCTCCCGGCCGCGACGAGGGCATCCGCGACGATGTGTCGGTGGAGTCGCTGTCCTCCCTGAAGCCGGCATTTCGTGATCGCGGGTCTGTGACGGCGGGCAATTCGTCGCCGCTGAGTGACGGTGCTTCGATGCTGCTGATCGGCGGCGAGGATGCGTCGGTCGGTGCCGAACCGCTGGCGCGCATCATCGGCAGGGGGGTGAGCGGAACCGACCCGGACGTGTTCGGTATCGCACCGGTGGAGGCCGCCAATCGTGCACTCGCTCGCGCCGGGAAGACCTGGGCGGACGTCGACGTCGTCGAACTCAACGAGGCGTTCGCCGCACAAAGCCTCGCCTGCCTGCGGTTGTGGCCCGAGCTCGACCCCGCGAAGGTGAATGTGCACGGCGGCGCTATTGCCATCGGGCATCCGCTCGGAGCATCCGGCGGTCGCATCATCGGCCACCTGGCCCACGAGCTGAAGCGACGCGGCGGGGGCGTCGGGGTCGCCGCGATCTGCATCGGGGTGGGGCAGGGCCTGGCTGTGGTGCTCGAACGGTAGGGGCATCTGACATTAGCGCGGTGCGCCCGGCAGGAGCGCAGTGCTCGACTCGAAGTGAAACGCGGACGCGGACTTCCCGCTGGTCCCGTTTTCCACAGGGAAATCGTTCGACCCCATGTCCTTCCAGCCAAAAGGGGAGTAGCTTGGCGCGATGAATCGCACGAGACGCCACTTCGCCGACGCCGGGGCCATCGCCCTCTCCGTGTCCCTCCTGATCTCAGGACTTCTCCTCCCGACAAGTGCGCAAGCCTCGCCGATCTCAATGGCCCCGCCCGTCACCCAGAGGGCCGCCGTCACCACTTACGTCGCACTCGGCGATTCCTTTGCCGCCGGACAGGGCGCAGGAGGATACGAGAACGCGTGCCTTCAGAGCCCGGGCAGTTACCCAAGCCTGCTCGACGCTGCGGCGGACATCGATCTGAAATCCGACCTGACCTGCTCAGGTGCCACAACGACGACAGTACTCACCCGTCAGCTCCCGTCAGTGTTCCAGACGGTGAAGAAGACCCGGGAGATCGGTCTGGTCACGGTGACCGTCGGCGGGAACGATCTCGGTGTCGGCAACGTCGCTGCGTATTGCACGGTGTCGTTCGCCTCACCGGAATGCCAGGCGGCGCTGACCTCGGCGTATGCACTCCTGACACCGCAATCGTCGCGCATCCCGAGCAAGCTCGCCCTGCGACTGGGTGCCACATTCGCGAGTGTTGCACTGGTGGCTCCGCGAGCGACCATCGTCGTGACCGGGTACCCGTACCTGTTCGAGACCCCGCCGCCGACGGACCCGAACTACGCTGCCGTCGTGCAGCTCAACTCAGCGACAGCCACCCTGAACTCGACCATCCAGGGCGTCGTTGCAAAGCTTGCCCGGGCGCGTGTCGACATCCGCTACGTAGATGTCACTGCGGCGTTTGCCGGCCATGGCATCGGCAGTCCGGACTCCTGGATCGGCGTATCCGGCATTGAGGCATTCCACCCCACCGCTGCCGGATACCAGGCCTACGCAGCGGCAATCCGGGGGGCGCTCTAGGCCTCACCCCAGGGCTCGCTCTTCCGCAGATGCGGCGATAGAGTGGAGTTCATGCCGCAGATAAGCGTGAAAGATGCCGCCCTCTACCTCGGGGTAAGCGACGACACCGTGCGCCGATGGATCGACAACAAGATCCTCGCAAGCAGCAAGGACGAGGGTGGTCGCACTGTCGTCGACGGGCTCGAGCTGGCGCACCTCGCACGCAGGAACGCCGTCCTCCCGGCTGACCCGTCGGAGGTCCGCCGGTCTGCGCGCAACCGTTTCGTGGGCCTCGTGACCGACATCGTCGTCGATAAAGTCATGGCGCAGGTCGAGTTGCAGTGCGGGCCTCACCGCGTCGTCTCCCTGATGAGTAGCGAAGCGGTCCGCGAGCTTGGCCTGGAGCTCGGCTCCGTCGCCGTCGCCGTCGTGAAGGCCACGACCGTGATCGTTGAGACGCCCGGCGGGAACAGCTGACGCTCGTGGCGACACTCACCGCGAGGGTTGCCGGGATGCTCCTGGCCGCGACCGCCACGCTCAGCCTCGGCGGATGCACGAGTGCCCCCGAGTCAGCTCGGAACACATCGGCCTCGGCCTTGTCGGGCTCGATCACCGTGTTTGCCGCGGCATCCCTCACCGCCACATTCACCGAACTGGCCGAAGAATTCGAGTCGATGAACCCGGACACCTCGGTCGCACTGACCTTTGCCGGCTCTTCGGATCTGGCCACACAAATCGTCGAGGGAGCGCCCGCCGACGTGTTCGCCTCGGCCGACGAGACGAATATGGACCGGCTCCTCGATGAAGATCTGCTCGCCGGGGCACCGGTCGACTTCGCCACCAACGGGCTGGAGATCGCAGTCCCACCGACCAATCCGGCCGGTGTCAGCATGTTTGCGGACCTGGCCCGTCCCGGGTTGAAGCTTGTGATCTGTGCTCCGCGTGTGCCGTGCGGAGCCGCCGCCGAGAAGATTCAAAAATCGACGGGCATCCTGCTGTATCCGGTGAGCGAAGAATCATCCGTCACGGATGTGCTCGGCAAAGTCAGGTCGGGGGAGGCCGATGCCGGGCTCGTGTACGTCACCGACATCATCGGCGCCGGGGGCGCCGTCGAGGGCATCGAATTCGACGAATCCGGCGACGCACGCACCAGCTACCCGATCGCCGCCCTGACGGAATCCGGCAACGCCGTTCTGGCCGAGGCGTTTGTTGCATTCATCGTCGGCGAAACCGGGCAGTCAGTTCTCACCGCTGCCGGGTTCGGCCGGCCTGCGGGGCTGTGATGACCGGGGCGACGACATACGCGGGAGTTCCTCGCTGGATCGTCGTTGTGGCCGGGATCGGTGCGCTGTTCATCGTTTTGCCGCTCGCGGCGATGGTGTCCCGCGTGAACTGGGCCGAGTTCATTCCGCTGGTCACGTCCGAATCGTCAACGGCCGCCCTGTGGTTGAGCCTGCGCACCTCGGTCACGGCCACGATTCTCTGCATCGTGTTCGGTGTCCCGCTGGCCGTGGTGCTCGCACGGTCGCGATTTCCGGGCCAGAAGGTATTGCGCTCGCTCGTGCTCCTGCCGCTCGTACTCCCGCCCGTGGTTGGGGGCATCGCACTGCTGTACACCTTCGGTCGACGCGGTCTTCTCGGGTCGAGTCTCGAGTTTTTCGGCATCGACATCGCTTTTTCGACGACGGCCGTCGTCCTCGCCCAGACGTTCGTTGCGCTGCCATTCCTGGTGCTCAGCCTCGAGGGCGCTCTGAGGGCGGTCGGCACTCGGTTCGAGGCGATCGCGGCGACGCTCGGAGCAAAGCCCACCACGGTACTCCGGCGGGTCACGCTTCCGCTGGTCCTGCCGGCGCTCGTCTCCGGGGCCGTGCTGTCCTTCGCCAGGGCGCTCGGTGAATTCGGGGCGACGCTCGCGTTTGCGGGGAGCCTGCAGGGCACGACCCGCACCCTCCCGCTGGAGATCTACCTCCAGCGGGAAGTGGACCCGGATGTCGCGGTGGCGCTCTCGCTCGTGCTCGTCGCTGTTGCCGTGCTCGTCGTGAGCCTCGCCCACCAGGCCAGCAGCGTGTCCCTGCTTAGAGGGCGTGGCATCCGATGACGTTCTCCTTCTCCGCAACTGTTCCTGAACGACGCTTCGAGGTCTCCCTCACGGTCGCGCCGGGCGAGACCATTGCGATCCTCGGCCCCAACGGAGCGGGCAAGTCGACGTTGCTGAACGTGATCGCGGGGCTGGTGCGTCCAGAGAGCGGGCGGGCCGAACTGAACGGCCGCACCCTCTTCGACCTCGGCGCGTCCGGCTCGAATCGGTGGATGGCCCCGCATCGTCGCGGTGTGTCGATGCTCGCTCAGGATGCTGATCTCTTCCCTCACCTGTCGGTGCTCGAGAATGTCGCCTTCGGTGCACGCAGCAGTGGGATGCATCGCGCCGCAGCGCATGATCACGCCAGACACTGGTTGGCCGAGGTCGACGCACTGGAGTTCGAGCACCGGCGCCCGGGCGAGCTCTCGGGCGGCCAGGCGCAGCGCATTGCCGTGGCGCGCGCCCTGGCGTCCCAACCTGATCTCCTGCTCCTGGATGAACCCATGGCCGCGCTCGACATTGCCGTGGCTCCGGCCCTCCGTCGAATGCTTCGACGCGTTCTTCGCGACCGCACCGCGATTCTCGTCACCCACGACATCCTCGATGCGCTCACCCTCGCCGACCGGGTCTACGTCCTCGCCGAGGGAAACGTGGTCGAGCACGGTCCCACGAGGGAGACACTGGAGCGACCGCGCACCACGTTCACCGCGGGGCTGGCTGCGCTGAATCTCCTCACGGGGGTGAGCACCGCGGACGGCATGACCACCGACGCCGGGGTCGGCATCCTCAGCGCCGGGGCCAGCACCGCGCCGGTCGGCTCGCGGGTCGCCGCAACCGTGAGACCTTCCGCCGTGCGTGTCTCCCGATCGGCCGCGGGTGCGTCGGGTAATCGGATCAGTGGAACGGTGATGGATCTTGAACCGCGGGGCGACATCATCCGGGTGCGATCTGACGCCATCTCTGCCGACCTCTCACCGGCGGCTGTCGCCGACGAGGAAATCGAGACCGGGGAGCGGGTCACCTTCTTGTTCGACAGCGAAGCCGTGACGGTCTACGCGATCGAGGCATGATCCGGCCGACCGTGGTCGCGCGGATCAGCTGAGTCGGGTCGCCCGCACGATAACGTCGTGCAACGGGGCTTTCCGTTCGCCGTGCCCGGGGAACGTGCGGGTTCTTTCGTCGGCCGTCTCGATGCGCCAGGTCACCGGGTCAAGCAGACCGGTGATATCGGCGACGGTCGCGGTGGCTTTCTCAGGAGGCTGCCAGTCGCCTGCGGCCAAGTCTGGGTCGGAGTGGTGCAGATGCCCGACGATCAACAGGGTGCCGCCCGAGGCTACCCACCCGGAGACACGGTCGTAGAACGCCAGCTGCGAAATCGTCGGATGTGCGTAGTGAGTCGTCACGAGATCGAATCGATCGGTCGGCTCCCAGACGGTGAGGTCAGCCTCGATCCAGGCCACTCTGTCCGTTACTGACGCCTTCGCCGCCTGCGCGGAGGCCTGCGCGAGGGCGCTCGCCGAGATGTCGGCGGCGGTCACCTGCCAGCCCTGTTGGGCCAGCCAGATCGCCTCAGCGCCAACCCCGCATCCGGCGTCCAGTGCCGTGCCGGGTGCGAGGCCTGCAGTCTCGCTCACCAGGTAGGGGTTCGGCTCGCTCACGCCAGGACCTGCCGGAGTCGCCCCGTGGGATTCTTCCCAATGGCGCTCCCAATAGTCCTTCTCGAAGCTGTGCGTCATCGGATCACCGTACCCGTTTCGGCAGTTGCGTGCCTTTCAGTGCTTTACCCTTTTCGACGCAGTGTCGGCATGATTGAAGCATGGTGATTCTGATCAATGTCATCCTCGCTGTCCACATCATCGGTGTTGCCGTTCTGCTCGGGGGAGTGCTGGCCCAGCTACCCGCACTTCGGGAGGGCAAGGCGCGTGTCGCCGCGGCCGTGATGCACGGCGCGTGGACGATGCTCGCCACCGGCATCCTCCTGGTCGGTCTCCACTACGCGCTTGGCCTCGGCGTCAACAACGCGAAGATCACGGTGAAACTTCTGGTCCTCGTCGCCATCATCGTGATCGCCCTCGTTCACCGCAAGCGCGCGACCGTGGCGTCCTGGGTCCTTCCGACGCTCGCGGGTCTGACGATCCTCAACGTCCTGCTCGCGACCGTCTGGCAGAACTACGCCTTTGCGTGAGTGGCGGTGTGGGCCAAGGGTTCGCTTCGCAGCAACACGAATGTCCTCCCGCACGACCTTCGGCCGCACGTGAGGACATTGGAGCGGATGACGGGAATCGAACCCGCGCTATCAGCTTGGGAAGCTGAAGTTCTGCCATTGAACTACATCCGCGCGACGGTGGATTCGACACTCTCAACCACCGGCGAAGCAATCTTAGCAAGGCCCACCCCGATAAACTGACGGCGTGCTTCTCTCTGATCGCGATATCAAATCTGAGCTGGCATCCGGGCGCATCGGTCTCGAACCGTCGCACACCGAGATGGTCCAGCCGTCGAGCGTCGACGTGCGCCTCGACAGGTACTTCCGTCTTTTCGACAACCATAAGTATCCGTACATCGACCCGGCCGAAGACCAGCCCGAGCTGACGCACCTCATCGAAACGCGGCCGGACGAGGCTTTCATCCTGCATCCGGGTGAATTCGTGCTCGGCTCGACGTACGAGCAGATCACCCTCCCGGACGACATTGCAGCACGACTCGAAGGCAAGAGTTCGCTCGGCCGACTCGGACTGCTCACCCACTCGACAGCAGGGTTCATCGATCCCGGCTTCAGCGGTCACGTCACCCTGGAGCTCAGCAACGTCGCGACGCTGCCGATCAAGCTCTGGCCGGGCATGAAGATCGGCCAGCTGTGCTTCTTCCAGCTCAGTTCGCCGTCCGAAAAGCCCTACGGTTCAGCCGAGTACAGCTCGAGGTACCAGGGGCAACGAGGCCCGACAGCATCCCGATCTTTCCAGAACTTCCACCGCACAGACGTCGGCGTCCTCGACGTCGGCAGCCCAGGCAGTTAGCAGAGAGGCACCCGCCATGAGTGAGAACGCCGCCCTTCCCTTCGCCGACGCGCTCATCTCGGATGCCGCCACACCGCAGTACCCCAACCGCATGTCGCGATTTGGACGTCTGGTCGGCAGCTGGGCGGTCCACTCGAAACGACTCGATGAGGCGACCGGCCACTGGCACGAATCCGACTTCGTCTGGGTCGTGTCATTCGTCCTCGATGGGAGGGCGGTGCAGGATGTCGCGCTGCACCCCCGCGAGGACGGTGGCCATGATGCGATCAGCACCGCCATGCGCGTCTACGACCGCGACATGGGTGCCTGGCGGGTCAGCTACTTCGAACCGCGCCGCGGGGAGTACGCGCATCTCGTGGCGACCGCTCACAAGCGTGACGGCATCCGCCAGGACGGGACCCGCAACGACGGCCTGCTGATCCGGTGGAACTTTTCCCACATCACCGAGGACTCCTACATCTGGGAGAGCTTCGTGTCTGAGGACGAGGGCGCTACCTGGGTGCTCAACGGGCACAACGAGGGCACGCGGACCCGCTAGCGCCGATCCGCCGAGCGCATCACTTCCGGTCGAGACACCCCGGCGCGCGGGGAGTGCTCGACCGGAGGTGATGCAGTCGCGCTACTCGGGGCGCAACCGCAGCTCCTGCATCCCGCCGTCGACGGCGATGGATGTTCCCGTGGTCGAACCGGCGCGCGGGCTTGCGAGGTACGCGACAGCGTCGGCCACCTCGCTGGCCGCGACGAGGCGACCGTGCGGCTGGCGGGCGTTCAGCGCGGCGCGCTCCGCCTCGGGGTCAGCGGCGCTGGCCAGCAGGCGTCCGATCCACGGGGTGTCCGCCGTACCCGGGTTGACGGCGTTCACACGAATGCCCTCCCTGAGATGATCGGCGGCCATCGCGCGGGTGAGCGAGAGTACGGCGCCCTTCGTGGCGCTGTAGAGCGCTCGGGAGGGGAGACCTGCTGTTGCGGCGACGGATGATGTGTTGACGATCGCGGCCGACGGCGACTTCCTCAGCCACGGCAGCGCAGCGCCAGACACCCGCGCGATCCCGGTCACGTTGATGCTGAAGACGCGAGCCCACTCGTCGTCGTCGTTGTCCGCAATGGTGCCCTGTGCGCCGATCCCGGCGTTGTTGACGACGATGTCGATGCGGCCGAACTTCTCCGCAACGGCCGCGACGGCCGCGTCGACGGAAGCCCGGTCGGCAACGTTGGCCTCGACGGCGAAGTGAGCGGGATCGGCGTCAGCCGGGTTCAGGTCGAATACAGCGACCTGGGCTCCGGCCTCGTGCAGTCGCGCGGCGATCGCCGCACCGATCCCGGATGCGCCGCCGGTGACGATGGCGACGAGGTTCTCGAACTCTGGCATGGGTACTCCTTGGTGGATGGGGGTCGGGATGAGCGGCGTCAGGCTTTAGGCGCGATCGTCGGCGTGTGCGGTGAAGATCTGCCGCTGGCGGCCCAGGCCCTCGATCTCGATCTCGACAACGTCGCCGTCGCCGAGGTAGGGGAACCGGCCGGACAGCGCGACGCCTTCCGGTGTCCCGGTCAGGACGAGGTCCCCCGGCTCCAGTGCGAGGTACTGGCTGAGGTGCCAGATGACGTGCTCGACGGTGAAGATGAGGTCGGCTGTCGACGAGTCCTGGCGAGGCTCCCCGTTGACGAAGCTCGTCAGGCGCAGGTTGCCGTGGTCGACCTCGTCAGGGGTCACGAGCCATGGGCCGGTCGGGTTGAAGCCGGGTGCGCACTTGCCCTTCGACCACTGGCCGCCCGAGACTTCGAGCTGGAAGGTGCGCTCTGACACATCGTTCGCCGTGACGAAGCCGGCGATGTAGTCTGCGGCTTCATCCGGCGAGTTCAGGTACGACGCCCGCTTGCCGATCACGATGCCCAGCTCGACTTCCCAGTCGGTCTTGGTGCTCCCGCGCGGGATCTCGACCGAGTCGTTCGGGCCGACGACCGTGTTCGGTGTTTTCATGAACATGATCGGGATCTCGGGCGGTGCCGACCCTGACTCGGCGGCGTGTGCCGCGTAATTCATGCCGATGCAGATGACGGCGCTGGGGCGGGCGATCGGGGCGCCGATCCGAAGGTCGGCCGGGCTTTCCACGACGGGCAGTATTTTTTCAGCGAGAGCGGAACGGACGCGTTCGATGCCGCCAGACGCGAGGAATCCGCCATCCACATCCTCGGTGATCGACGAAATGTCGAAGTAGATGTCGTCGTGGAGAACGGTGGGGATCTCGGAGCCGATCGGGCCCAGTCGAGCGAATTTCATGCGGCTACTCTCTGTCTCGGTGGTCAGCGTGGACGCGGTCTCGGAAGGCCCCGGCGCTGGAACGTCTGAACTATTCTGCGCCTGAATCCCCATTGACGCGAGGACGGGGCACTTTCGGTCGTGATTGACATTCTATACATCGGATGTTTAGGGTGAAGGGTCCGATCAAGGAGATCATCCCGTGACCACCATCACCGCGCTGGAAACCAGCGACATTCGCTTCCCGACGTCGACATCGCTCGACGGTTCGGACGCCATGAACCTCGACCCGGATTACTCGGCGGCATACGTCCGAATCCTGACGGATGCCGATGATGGCCACGAGGGCCACGGTTTCGTGTTCACCATCGGCCGCGGCAATGACGTGCAGGTCGCCGCGATCCAGGCGCTCGCCGACCACGTCGTCGGCCGCAACGCCGAGGACCTGCTGGCCAACATGGGAGCTACCTGGCGGGAGTTCGTCTGGGACTCGCAACTGCGCTGGCTCGGACCGGAGAAGGGCGTCATGCACATGGCCATCGGAGCCGTGGTGAACGCCCTCTGGGACCTCAAAGCGAAGCGCGCCGGCCTTCCGCTCTGGCAACTGCTCGGTCGGATGACCCCGGAGGAGATCGTCGAACTCGTCGACTTCCGCTACCTCACCGACGCGCTCACCCCCGACGACGCCCTTCAGATCCTCCGGAACGCGGTTCAGGGACGCGCCGACCGCGAGGCGGAACTCCTCGCGACCGGTTACCCCGCATACACGACCACGCCGGGCTGGCTCGGGTACAGCGACGAAAAACTCGTCCGCCTGGCGAAGGAAGCCGTCGCCGACGGCTTCAGCATGATCAAGCTCAAGGTCGGAGGCGATGTCGACGACGATGTGCGCCGGATGCGGCTCGCCCGCGAAGCCGTCGGGCCTGACATCCGTATCGGCACCGACGCGAATCAGCGCTGGGGAGTCGACGAGGCGATCGAGTGGATGTCGCGCCTCGCCGAGTTCGACGTCGCCTGGATCGAAGAACCCACCAGCCCCGACGACATCCTCGCCCACGCAGCGATCGCGCGGGGGGTTGCTCCCATTCCCGTCGCCACGGGAGAGCACATGGCGAACCGGATCATGTTCAAGCAGTTCCTCCAGGCGGGCGCACTCCAGGTCCTGCAGATCGACGCCTCCCGCGTCGCCGGAGTCAACGAGAACATCGCCATCCTGCTCCTCGCCGCGAAATTCGGCGTGCCGGTCTGCCCGCACGCCGGTGGTGTCGGACTGTGCGAAGCCGTCCAGCACCTGTCGATGTTCGACTTCGTCGCGGTCTCCGGTTCGCACGACGGACGGGTGATCGAGTTCGTCGACCACCTGCACGAACACTTCGTCACCCCGGTCGACATGAAGGATGGCTCGTACCAGGCGCCCACAGCACCAGGCAACGGCATGGAGATGCACGCGGGCAGCCGGGCCGAGTACGCTTTCGGCATATGAGCGACCTGCACATTCCCCGGCTCGGCTACGGTGCAGCCAACGTCGGCAATCTCTTCCGCGCACTCACCGACGACGAGGCCTGGGCGATCCTGCAGGCGGCGTGGGATGCAGGCATCCGATACTTCGACACCGCGCCGCACTACGGTCTCGGCCTGTCCGAACGACGCCTCGGCGCTTTTCTCACCACAAAACCGCGCGACCAGTACGTCGTCTCGACCAAGGTCGGGCGTCTCCTCGAATCGCACCCGGAAGGTGCCGCCGAACTCGATACCGAGAACGACTTCGCCGTCCCGGCCGACCAGCGACGGGTGTGGGACTTCTCCGCGGAGGGCATCAGGTCGAGCGTGGAGGATTCCCTGGAACGCACCGGCCTTGATCGGTTCGACATCCTCTACCTGCACGACCCCGAACGGTACAGCCTGCAGCAGGGACTCGACGTCGCGATTCCGGCGCTCGCCCACTTCCGCGACCAGGGGATGACCCGCGCCGTCGGGGTCGGGTCGATGGACACCGCCGCCTTGCTGGCCTCAGCGAACACCGGCGCGCTCGACCTGCTCATGGTCGCCGGACGGTTCACCCTCGCGGAGCAGCCGGCGCTCACCGATGTCATCCCGGCCTGCCGAGCGAACGGGGTCGGTATCGTCAACGCGTCGGTCTTCAATTCGGGTCTGCTCGCCACAGACACCCCCGGCGCTGACGCACGATACGAATACGGTGGCGTGCCCGCTCCCGTGCTCGAACGCGTGCAGGCGATCGCAGCTCTCTGCCACGAGTTCGGCGTCTCGCTCCCCGCAGCCGCACTGCAGTACACGCTCCGCAACGACACGGTTCGTTCGATCGTCGTCGGCGGCAGCAAACCGGAACAGCTCAGCCAGAATGCCGCCCGCACGGTGGAACCGATCCCGGAGGAGCTGTGGTCGACGCTCACCGAGAGAGGTCTCATCCCGGCATGAGCGCCCCCCTGCGCATCGACGCGCATATGCACCTCTGGGACCTGACCGTCTCCGAATATGGCTGGCTCGGCCCGCAATTCGGGCCGCTCTATGCGAACTGGTCCGCCGGTCAAGCCGAACCCGAGCTCCGGCAGGCCGGAATGGACGGTGCTGTGCTGGTCCAGGCCGAGGACTCCCGCATCGACACCCAGTTCATGCTCGACACCGCAGACACCCATGACTGGGTGTTGGGCGTCGTCGGCTGGGTGCAGCTTGATTCGACGGATGTTGCCCGGCGCGACCTGGAGACCTGGTCAGCGCATCCGAGATTTTCCGGCATCCGTCATCTGCTCAACGACGACCCGCGTGAGGGATTCCTCGACCTTCCGGACGTGCGGGCCTCCCTGGCTGAGGTTGCCGCCCGCGGACTCGCCTTCGATGTGCACGATGCCTGGCCCCGCCACCTCGACGCGGCCACTCGCCTCGCTGCCGACCTGCCCGGGCTGACGCTCGTGCTCGATCACCTCGGGAAGCCGCCGCGCGGACAGGACGATTTCGGCGACTGGAGTGCGGGCGTCAGTCGTTTCGCCGCGCACCAGAACACCGTCGGGAAGCTGTCGTCGCTGCGCCGGGCCGACCAGCCGTTCACCGTCGACGCGCTCCGCGAGGTGTTCGACCTGGCCCTCGCGACCTTCGGCCCGGATCGGCTGATGCACGGCGGCGACTGGCCGATGACGGTACCCGCTGGCGGGTACGAGCCGACCTGGCAGGTGATGCGCGCGCTCATCGGCGAACTCAGCGAGACGGAACAGGATGCAATCCTGGGCGGCACAGCCGCGCGGGTATACGGCATTCGCTGAGCACCGCTCCCACGATCACAACCACAACGAGAGGAACGAGCCATGTTGCAGGGCATCAACCCCCTATTGACCGGCGAACTGCTGATGCACCTGGACGAGATGGGGCATTCAGACACCGTCGTCATCGTCGACGCGCATTTCCCGGCATCCCGGCTGGCGGAACGCCTGGTCACGCTGCCAGGCACCACCTCACCGGAGGTGCTTGAAGCCGTGTGCAGCGTCCTGCCGCTCGACGACAGCCCCGCCGTCGACCTGATGACCTCGGCAGATGGATCGGTGCTCGACGTGCAGACAGAGCTGCTCAGTGCCGCCGGTGTGGCCGCAGACGGAGTGCGTTTTGTCGACCGGTTCGACTTCTACGATGACGCCGAAGACGCCTACGTGATCATCCGCACGGGGGAGACGCGCAAGTACGGCTGTGTGATCGCGCGCAAGGGACTGGTCGGGCACGCATCCGCCTGACTCTCGAAAGAAATTGGCCCCCACCTGCGGGTCAGGCAATACTGTTACTCGTAACTGGTCGATTCGGCGCCGATGCGGCGTCGCGCGGCCACGGAGAGAAACGGTGACCAGACGTGCCAATCATGTCGCATGAGCCAGAGATCACTGCCCTCGTCCGCGCCGACGGAACGGGTGGGGTGTCCATCGATGGCGAGATGTCCGAGCTGCACGCCGACGACGTCGAAGGGGTGCGGGCGGCGATCATCGCGCGGGTTACCGAGGTGGCGGTCGCGCACGATCGACCGGTCCGCGTCGCCACGACCGACCTGGACGGCATCTATCCGCTGATCGTCCACCCCAACGGCGACGTCGACTCCGACGGGCCCGTCATTCTGGCTGAGTCCCCGGATCCGGGACCGAGCGATGGTAACGACGTCCGTGTCGACGATGACGACGACCCGGTCGGATGGCGGCTGGGCGACGATTCCCCGGTGCCCGTAGAAAGCGACCGTGGCGACCTCCCCGAATCCGGCGGCGATCAGACGGACCCGACGACCGACCCTCGGCCCTCGGAGCCCACGCTTATTCCACCGCCGCCCTTCGGGTTCGATGACCTGTTGACGCCGTCAGATCCCGCCGACGGGTTCGTCTCCTCTCCGACCAGGCGGTCAACCTTCCAGTCCTTCGAGGCGGCACTCGGCTTCGCCGACGACGGCGCAGTCGACGGGAGTGACCGGGGCGGGTCGCACGGTGACCCTGACGCCACGCAGGAGCGAGCTGTCGTTGATGACGTGCCCCTGGACTCCGATATCGCCGATCCTCCCGTCGACCCGGCGCTCGACCTTCCGGCACCCGGGCTCGACGCGTTCTCGCCAGCTACCGCGGCTGCCGAAGCTGAAACCGACGACCCAGCGCCCACCCTCGACGACTTCCTGCAGTCACGCCCGTCAGCATCCGTCGGCCCGGCGAAGAAGGGCTGGCAGGGCCTCGTCACCCGGATCACCGGCGGGTTGATCTCGCCGAAGCCCGGCAAGACCGAGCGAGCGCACCGCGATGCGATCGAACGTGTGCAGCGGGGTCTCAAGGGCCCGCGCACGATCGTCGTGCTGAATCCCAAGGGCGGCGCCCACAAAACCACCGCGACGCTGCTGCTTGCAGCGACATTCGGCATCCACCGCGGCGGTTCCACCCTTGCCTGGGACAACAACGAAACCCGCGGCACCCTGGGCTGGCGCGCACAGCCGTCCCGGCACTCAAACACCGCTGTCGACCTCTTGGGCGACCTTGACCGGTTCGCTGATGTGAAATCAGCGCGCGTCGGCTACCTCGACAACTACGTGCGTGCGCAGGGGGACGCACAGTTCGACGTCCTGGCGTCCGACGAGGATGCTGCGGCCTCCTCATCGATCGACGCGGTCGCGTTCCGAAGCCTTCATTCGACACTGAGCCGGTTCTACCGGGTGCTTGTCATCGACACGGGCAACAACATGAGGGCATCGAACTGGGAGGCCGCCGTCGAGGCCGCCGACCAGCTCGTCGTGGTCACCACCGTCAACGAGGAGACGGCGGCCAGCGCCGCGTGGCTGCTCGACGGGCTGCGCCAGAAAGGGCACCAGGACAAGGTCAGCCAGGCCGTCACGATCCTGTCGTCTCCCGGCGACACGGTGCAGCCGGAACTGTCGCAGCGCCTGCATTCGCACTTCGCCGCACTGACACGGGTCGTACTCGAGGTTCCGTACGACCCGGGTTTCCAGAGCGGTGGACCGCTCAACGTCGATGTTCTCTCGCCTCAGACCCGTGAAGCCTGGCTGCAGGTGACGGCGGCGGTCGCCGACGGACTCTAGCCCGCCACCCGACGCTTCGCCGGTTTGCAGGAGATTGCACGGTTTTCAGGACCGAACCGGCGAAGATCTCCTGTAGATCGCGCGATCTCCTGTTTTGGAGGCGAGCACCCGGACAACGAACGCTCAGTGCAGGCTGATCGACTCCACCGCGCGTACGTGATCGCGGATGAAACGGTTCGCGTGGGCGGCCAGGTCGTCTGAGTCGTCCCAGAGGTTGCGCCAGATGCCGAGCATCCGGCTGAGATCGGCGTTGACGACAGCCGAGGAGAACGACTCGAACACGACGGGTCCGTCATAGGAGATCCGGGCGAGACCACGGAAAAACGACCCGAAGTCGACGGTGCCTGACCCCAGGTAGCCTCGATGGCTCTCGCCGATGTGCACGTAGCCAAGGCGGTCTGCGACATCGAGTACGGGGGTATACAGATCCGACTCCTCGATGTTCATGTGGTACGTGTCCAGGTGGACGGAGACGTTGTCGTGGCCGATTTCGTCGAGGAAGCCGAGCGCCTGTCTGCCGGTGTTCAGCAGGTTGGTTTCATAACGATTCACCACCTCGAGGGAGAGGTGCACGCCCAGCCCGTCGGCCCGCGAAGCCAGACGTTTGAGCGCAGCCGCGCTCGAAGCCCGACCTGACGCGGTCGGCGGGTCCATGTACTTCTTCATCGCGCTGTAGATCACACCGCACAGCCGGGACCCGCCCATGGCGTGGACGATGTCGATGCACTCCTCGAGTACTTTCTCGCCCGCGGCGACGACGGCAGGGTCGTCGCTGGTGAGGTCTGTGGCCTCGCTCAGCCCCAGGGATGCACTCACGGCAAGGTCGTTCTCGGCGAGCAGGCTTGCGGCAAGCATCCGATCAAAGTTCTGCGGGTCCATCAGGGGAATCTCGATCAGGTCGAACCCTGCCTGCTTGGTCTTCTCAATTGCCATGGTCAAACCCGCTTGCTCGAAAGTGCCGGTAAAGACAAGAGCGTGTGCGCCAATGAGCACGATAGGGTCCTTTCACATCATCGAACGCCCGGAGCGGGACGCCGCAAGAAAAGCCAGTCTATTCGGATGCTCCAGAATTAGATACATTAGAGTACAACTAGTAGTCCGGCCGATGAAAAAATGAAATTGGTCGGATCTTTGGCGAATTCCGTGTCATGATCGATACGACCGGAATCCAGATTCCCCCTCCGACGAAGTAGGTGAATGAGTGACAAACCAACTGCTGAAAGTCAGCGGGATCAGCAAGAGCTTCCCCGGTGTCCAGGCGCTCCAGGACGTCCAGTTCGAGCTGGACCGCGGTGAGGTTCTCACCCTCGTCGGCGAAAACGGGGCAGGCAAGTCCAGTCTGATGAAGATCCTCTCGGGCATCTACACCAAGGACGCCGGCACGATCGTGCTCGAGGGCAAAGAGGTCGACATCGACAGCCCGCGCACCGCGCAGCATCTCGGCATCAGCATCATCCACCAGGAGATGAACCTGATGTCGCACCTCACGGTTGCCCAGAACATCTACATCGGTCGTGAACCCCGCACCTTCGGCTTCGTCAACGAACGCAAGCTCAACCGACAGACCGACGAGCTTCTGACCCGCCTCGGAATTCGATTGAAAGCGCGCCAGAGCGTCGGTGAATTGACGGTCGCTCACCAGCAGATGGTTGAAATCGCCAAGGCGCTGTCGTTCGACGCGAAAGTCCTCATCATGGATGAGCCGACGTCCGCACTGACGGACTCGGAGACCGAGACGCTGTTTCATCTGATCGAAGGTCTGAAGAAGCAGGGCACGGGGATCATCTACATCTCCCACCGGATGGAGGAACTGCGTCGCATCGCCGACCGGGTCACCGTTCTTCGCGACGGCCGCTACATCGGAAGTCTCGAGAAGGGCGAGATCGACATCCCGACCGTCATCGAGATGATGGTCGGCCGTCACATCGAAGAGGGGGCCCGCCCCGAGGCTCGTCAGCACGAGCACGATGACATCGTGCTGAAGGTTGAGGGGCTGAACACCCGCCGGCTGCTCAAGGACATCAGCTTCGATCTGAAGCGCGGAGAAATCCTTGGATTCGCCGGGCTGATGGGCGCCGGCCGTACGGAGGTGGCACGCGCGATCATCGGAGCGGATCCATCCGAACACTCCGTGATCCATGTGCAGGGCAAGCGGGTGAAGATCTCCCAGCCGGCCGACGCGGTCGCCAACGGGATCGGATATCTGTCGGAAGACCGCAAGGCGCTCGGGCTTCTGCTCGAGCGCGATGTCAACACCAACATCCTTCTGGCTTCCCTGAAGGACTACACCGGTCCGCTCGGCTTCATGCGCCCGGGTAAAGGCAAGCAGAAGTCCCGCGGCTATGTCGAATCGCTCCGGATCAAGACGCCGTCGATCACCCAGATCACCAAGAACCTCTCCGGCGGCAACCAGCAGAAGGTGGTCATCGCCAAGTGGCTGGCCAGGGACTGCGACATCCTGATCTTCGACGAGCCCACCCGCGGAATCGACGTCGGTGCGAAGGAAGAGATCTACCGGCTGCTCGAGGAGCTCGTCGCGCAGGGTAAATCCATCATCATGATCTCCTCCGAGCTGCCCGAGGTCTTGCGACTGTCCCACCGGATCGTCGTGATGGCCGGCGGTCGGATCACGGGGATCCTGAACAACGAAGACGCGAGCCAGGAGAAAATCATGGACTACGCGACCAACGTCGGCGACGAGAAAGAATAAGGCAAATGAACGCATCTCCTGTCATGGAACAAGCGCCGAAGGCACCGGATGCCGCGCCGGCGACGTCGGGAACGGCGCTGAACTTCCTGCGCGCCAAGCTCCAGCAGTCGCTGGCCTTCGGCACCCTCATCGTTCTGGTGGTGTTCTTCTCGATCGCCAGCAACAGCTTCTTCAGCTGGTCGAACATCTCGAGCATCCTGCTGGCCACTGCGGTCATCGGTATCTTGGCGCTCGGTACCACCTTCGTCATCATCACCGGCGGAATTGACCTGTCGATCGGAACGGGCATGACGCTCGCGTCGGTGATGACGGGCATCTTCCTCGTGAATATGCAGTTGCCGCTCATCGTCGGGGTGATCGGTGGCCTGGCCACCGGTGCGCTGATGGGATTCATCAACGGTGTGAACATCGCGGTGCTCAAACTGCCGCCGTTCATCGCGACCCTGGCGATGATGCTCATCGCGCAGGGACTCGCTCTGGTGATCTCCGGCGTGCGTCCGATCTACTTCTCGGGCGTCGAGGGGTTCAAGAACATCGCCCTCGGCACGCTCATCCCCGGCCTTCCCAACGCGGTGCTCATCCTCTTCCTCCTCGCCATCGCCGCTTACCTGCTGCTGAGTAAGACCATCTTCGGTCGGTATACGTTCGCGATCGGCAGCAATGAGGAAGCGACCCGCCTGTCGGGTGTCAACACACGCAGATGGCTCATCGTGGTGTACACCGTGGCCGGAATCTTCACCGGATTCGCCGGTGTTGTGATCGCCGCCCGTCTCGACTCCGCTCAGCCCCAGATCGGTGTCGGCTACGAACTCCAGGCGATTGCGGCCGTGATCATCGGCGGCACCTCGCTGCTCGGTGGGCGCGGCTCGATCATGGGAACCGTCATCGGTGCCCTGATCATGAGCGTGCTCATCAACGGCCTGCGCATCATGTCGATCCAAACTGAATGGCAGAACGTGGTGGTCGGCATCGTCATCCTGATCGCCGTCTTCACGGACACCCTCCGCCAGCGGAGATCCGTCTCCTAAGGCCCCCAAACCGGGAAGAGCGGGCAGAACCCGAGAGGCCGGGCTGCTCTTCCCAGCGAATCGCGAAATCGATTGCATCGGCGAAAATACGGGGATATAACGATCTTGTATCTACATGTACTTTTCACCACAAACGGCCGCTCGAACGAAATAGCATGGCCGAGTCAGCCCACAGACTGGCCCCGAACGAACAATGGAGTTATTCGATGAAAACAGGTAAGAAAGTCGCTGCCCTGGCAGCCGCAGCCGCGGTTGCGCTCACACTCGCCGGCTGTTCGAACGGTGACGGCGGTACCACCGATGGTGGTTCCGGCTCCGGCGATGGCGACATCACGATCGCACTCGTCTCGAAGGGTTTCCAGCACCAGTTCTGGCAGGCCGTGAAGACGGGCGCCGAGCAGCGTGCTGAAGAGCTCGGTGTCTCGGTGACCTTCGACGGCCCCGCCGCCGAAACCGAGATCGACGGCCAGCTGCAGATGCTGCAGGCTGCAATCGACAAGGGACCGGATGCCATCGGCTTCGCCGCTCTCGACCCCGAGGCCTGCATCCCGCTGTACGACGCAGCCGAGGCCGCTGACATCCCGATCGTCGAATTCGACGCCGGCTGCTCGAGCGAATACGGCCAGAGCATTGCAAAGACAGACAGCCTTGGCGCCGGCGCGCTTGCCGCCGACCACATGGCCGAGCTCATCGGCGGAGAGGGCGAGGTCGCGATCGTCGGCCACAGCCAGATCAACTCCACCGGTGTCGAGCGCCGTGACGGTTTCGTCGACCAGATGGAAGCTGAATACCCCGATATCAAGGTTGTCGACATCCAGTACGGCGACGGTGACCACCTGAAGTCGGCTGACATCGCGAAGGCCATGATCCAGGCGCACCCGAACCTCAAGGGCATCTACGGCACCAACGAGGGCTCAGCCATCGGTGTTGTGAACGCTGTCGGAGAACTCGGTCTCGACGAGGGCAAGCTGACCGTCGTCGGATTCGACTCGGGCCAGGCCCAGATCGACGCCATCACGAATGGCACCATGGCCGGAGCCATCACGCAGAACCCCATCGGAATCGGTGAGTCGGTTGTTCAGGCGGCCTACGACATCATCCAGGGCGACACCCCGGAAGAGGTCATCGACACCGGCTACTTCTGGTACGACGCCACCAACCTGGAAGACGACGAGATCGCTGCCGTCCTCTACAAGTAACATCGTCTGATCACAGCCACAGCCCCTTCCCCGCTCGTTCGGGGGAGGGGCTGTTCTGTCACCGAAAGGACCGGCGTTCGTGGCGACAACTGACCGACATGGTTTCGGTGAGCTCTCCCTGGGCGGAGCATCCCTTGGCAACCTGTTTCGTGCCGTCGACGACGCACAGGCGACCGCGACGCTCGAGACCGTCTGGGATCTCGGTATCCGTTACTTCGATACCTCGCCGCATTACGGTCTGGGGCTGTCTGAGCGGCGACTCGGTGAGTTCCTGCGGTCGAAACCGCGCGAGGAATACCTTCTGAGCACGAAAGTCGGGCGGCTGCTCGAGCCGACGCCGGAGCGGTCACACGAACCCGACGACACCTGGTTCGTCGTGCCGGCGAACGCGCGGCGCGTCTGGGATTACTCGGCAGGCGGCATCCGTCGCAGCCTGGACGAGTCACTCGCACGGCTCGGCCTGGATCGCGTCGACATTCTGTATCTGCATGATCCGGAACAGTACGGGGTCCCGGATGCCACACCACGCGCGCTGGAGGAGCTTGCCGTCATGCGGGATGAAGGCCTCGTTCAGGCTGTCGGTGTCGGCACGAGCGACCTGGGAATCCTGCTGACCGCTGTGGAGGAGTGCGACATCGACCTCGTCATGGTCTCGAATCGATACACGCTGCTCGACCAGCCCGCCAAGGGGGCGCTGTCGGAGCTCTGTCTGGCCCGTGACGTCGGTATCGTCAACGCCGGTGTCTTCAATTCCGGGGTGCTCGCGACCCCGGTCCCGGGTCCGAATGCACATTTCGAATACGGATCGGTGCCGCCGGCGATGCTCGACAAAGCACGTCGGATCGCTGCTGTCTGCGCATCACACGGGGTCGAGCTTCCTGCCGCTGCCCTGCAGTACAGCCTCAGGGACGCAGCCGTTCGGACGGTGGTTGTCGGGTCGGCGGACCCGGATGAAATGCGGCAGAACGCAGAGCGGATGACGGCCGTCATTCCCGAAGGGTTGTGGTCCGACCTTTCCGACCAGGGGTTGGTGGCCTGATCGAGGTCATCGAGACCAGGTGAGCCAGCGGTGCGCATTGTCGGTGAGGATGCGGTCGACGGCTTCGTCGCCGATCCGGTCGGAGAGGCGCGGGAGGTACCGTTCGCCCAGGTAGGCGAGCCCCGGCATCCCTCCGTACGCGGCATATCGACTGCTGCGCGCGACGTCGCCGCCGAGCAGCACGGCGGCCCCGCCTGCCGTGACGGCAGCGGTGAGGTCGAGGAGTTCGGCATCGGTTCGGGTGCGCGGCCGGGCCATACCGTCGTAGCCGAGGAATGCGCCGCGCGCGGCGAGCTCGAGATGCAGGCCGACGTCGGGATTGCGGTCAGCATGGGCGAGCACGACCCGCGACGGCGCGACACCGCCCTGTTCGAGGAGGTCGAGGACCTCGTGTGCGGCCGTACAGAACTCGAGGTGCACCATCACCGGCGCGCCCGTCTCCCGATGCGCGCCCGCGACGGCGTCGACGACCGTCCGTTCGAACGTCGAGATCTTCCAGTAGTCGATCCCGGCTTTGAGAATGCCCGCGCGGATCGGCTCACCGTCAGCGCCGGATGCCGGACGTGTCGACCCGTCGCTGGACGGCATCCCCTCGGTCAGGTCTGCGAGGAACAGGGCGGTCAGGGCGGGGACGTCACGGTCGCGCAACCAATGGTCGGCGGGTAATGGGCGTCGCGGTGGGCCCCCGTCGTCGCCACCACCGTGAGCCCCGTTGCCCGACTGATCCTGGCCACGGCTTCCGGGTTCCTGCCCAGGCCGACCGGGGTGGCATCCACCATCGTGTCGAAGCCGCTCGATCGAAGCAGGATGGCTTCCGCCTGGGACGCCGCCTCATCCTCCAGTTCATCGCCGGGAAGAAGGGGGGAGACCTGGAAGAGGTGCTCGTGGTAATTCACCCGGCCGAGTTCGCTCGCGGACTCGTCGCCGAGGACAGTACGGACGATCGGCCGGGCGGTCATCGCGCGTCCGCTGCCGCGTCGGCCAGTCGCTCGACGAGTTCCTCGGTCAGGTCGACGGCGAAGACGTCAGCGATCACCTGGCTCCAGCCGTGGATGAAGTAGCGCCAGCCGTCGACGACGACGAGGTCGGATGCCGCCTCCTGTTCTCTCGCCTGCGCGAGGAACTCGAGGCTGCCCCGGTAGTTGAACTCCCAGACGAACGCCCCGCGGGGGAACGGGGCGCCCTCCGGCACGGGCGATCCTGGGCGGTCCTTGCCGAGCCCTGACGCATTCACCACGAGGCTGGAGTCCGGGAGGGCAGCCAGGAGATCCCTGGTCACCTGGGGATCTGATGCCAGGACGAACCGGATGAGGTCGGGAGGCGTCCCGTGACGTTCGTGCACATCCCGAAGGTGCTCGAGTCGTGTAGTGCTGGTGTCGGTGACGACGATCGACGCCGGGCGGTCGTCGCGTTCGCTGAGATACCAGCTGAGCGCCGTGCCTGCCCCGCCAGCGCCCAGGATGAGGACGTGGGCTCCTGTGGTGGCAAAGTGGGCTGGCGGGAGGAACTCGCTCGCGGCGAGGCCGGCCGTGATCGGGTCCTTCGCGGACCCGAGCAGGGCCCCGTCCCGCTTGGAGATGCTCGACACCTCGCCACAGAGCGTGCTGAACGAGTCGAGACCGTCGAACAGGTCACTGGCGGCTTCGAACAGTCCCATTTTGTGCGTGGTGACGAGGGCGCCGAAATGCGCGGGGTCATCGCGGATCTGCTCGACGAGCGCGCGGTAGTCGGCGGGGGAGGCATCCATCGGAAGATCGTGTCCGATGAGGGTGCGTGTCGGTAGTTCGAGGATCTCAGCCCACCGAGGGAAAATCGTCATGATCGACGAACCTGACGTGCTGACGCCGACGAATCCCATGTGGCCGGTCATGCGGCTGCTCCCGTCTGCGAGAACAGCCGGGCTCGGCGGGTGATCTCGGACCAGTCCTCTGCAGCAAGCGCGCCCGTAGGGCACAGGTCTCCTCCTGCCCCGACGGCGATCGCACCCGCCGCGAACCACTCACCGATGTTCTCCGGGGTGACCCCACCGGTCGGCATGAGCGGCACATCGGGGAACGGTCCGCGCAGCGCCCGGAGGTATCCGGGCCCGCCGAGCGATGCGGGGAAGACCTTGACGACGTCGGTTCCGTACTCGACGGCGGCCATGACTTCGGACGGGCTGAGTGCGCCGGTCATCACGACGAGGCCGGTGGCCTTCATCGCGGCGGTGAGCGCTTCCCGTGTGCCGGGGCTGACGAGGAACCGTGCGCCGGCCTCAGCCGCTCGCTCGGCCTCACGCGCGGTGGTGACGGTTCCGGCGCCGAGGTAGATCCTGTCGCCGTACTTCTCGTCGAGAGCACGGATTACCGCGGGTGCGTCCGGCGTCGAGTAGGTGATTTCGAGGCCGGTCACTCCTCCGTCGACGAGGGCGTCGGCGGTGCGGATGGCGCTCTCGGCCGAGGGGGCGCGCAGGACAGCGAGCACTCGGGTGGACTTCAGTGTTGCGAGCGACATGCTCAGCCTTTCGAGGAGACGGGATGCGGGGGAGTGGCGCCAGACAGCACAGCGAGGACGTTGGCGACGGCGAGTGAACCCATGCCGTCGACCGCCTCGACCGTCTGCGCGCCGAAATGCGGGGTGACGACGACGTGGTCGGCGAGATCCTCAGCCAGCAGGGGGGAATCGTGACCGCTGGTGTCGCCGGCGAGGGTGTCAGCGGCGAATCCCGCCACGATGCGGTCGCGGAGTGCTGCGGCCAGGGCATCCTCGTCGACGAGGTCCGGGCGCGCCGTGTTCACGATCACCAGACCGGGGCGAGCGGATGCCAGCCAGTCGGCGTCCACGATCGTCGTCCCGCCAGGAGCGTGGAGTGTGATCAGGTCGCACGCGGCGGCCATCGCGCCGACATCGAGGGGTTCTGCACCCGCAGCGCGGATGGCATCGTCACCGAGCCAGGGGTCGTGGGCGAGCACGCGGGATCCGAAGCCGGAGAGCCGCTGGGCGACGCCCTGGCCGATCCGGCCGAAGCCCACGATGCCGACGGTGAGTGATCCGAGCTCGCGACCGCGCAGGACCGACCAGTCGCCTGTGCGAACCCGCCGGTCTCCCGCCGTCGTGCCGCGAAGAACGGCGAGCATCAGGCCGACGGCGTGGTCAGCGACAGCCCCGCTGTTGGCGCCGGGCGTGTTGGTCACGATGACGCCCCGCTCGCGGGCCGCATCCAGGTCGACCGCTTCGAACCCGACCCCGTACCTGGCGACAACTTTTAGTCGAGGTGCGGCATCGAGGTGGGCAGCGGTGACGGGACCGGTGCCGGCGATCCACGCGACGGCCTCGGCGAGAGCGGGTCTCAGCTCGTCGAGGTCATGACCGGATCCAGCGATGGTGACGGTGTGCCCTGCGGCGGCGAGTTCGCCGATGAGGTCGCGGGAGCCGGAGGAAAACGACCGGCTGGTCGCCAGGATCGTCGCCATCAGTGCGCCGTCCGTCCGCTGTTCCAGGCTTCGAGACTCGCGTAGCCGTCGAGAAAGACCTGGTGCCTGCCGAGGTAGTCGGTGTGCCGCGAACCGTCCGGGGAGAACTCGGCCGTGACCTCGGAGAGCCCGCGGGCCGCGCCGAAATCGTCGACGAGCCCCAGGCCGACGGCCGCGGTGACCGCAGCGCCGAGGCTGTTCGCCTCTTCGACGATGCTGCGCCGCCGAACGGGGACGCCCCACACATCCGCGAGGATCTGCAGCCAGACGTCGCTCACCGCGCCCCCGCCGATCGCGTCGATTCGGTCGACCGTCGCCCCGGACTCGCGGAAGGCCTGGATGCAGCTGAGCAGGTTGAAGGCGACGCCCTCGAGCACGGCGCGCGTCATCGCTGCCCGCCCATGGTGTCGGCCGATTCCGATGAACGCGCCAGCGGCATCCGGATTCCAGTACGGTGACCGTTCGCCGAGGAGGTAGGGGAGGAAATAGAGCCCGCTTGTCGACGCCCCTGCCGTCGAGGCGTCCGCGACGAGGGCAGAGAGCGAGGCGCCGGAGGGGTTCGGGTCGAGCAGCTCGGACACCCACGCGAGTGCTGCGCCGCCCGCCTGCATGGTGGCAGTGGGGACGTAACTCCCTGGAACGACGTTGTCGAACGTCATCGTTCGCATCAGGGGGTCGTAGACCGGTGTGTCGCTGGCGAAGGAGATCCAGGAGGAGGTTCCCAGGCAGACGTACGCGCCATCCTCCGGTGCGACGATCCCGGCGCCGACCGCGGCGATGGGGCCGTCGCCCCCGCCCATCACGACGCGGGTGGCGCGGTTCAGGCCGGTGGCGCTCGCCGCCGCTGCCGTGAGCTCGCCGACGATCGCCGTCGATTCGAGGACCTCGGGGAAGAGCCGGGGGTCGATTCCTGCTGCCGCGAGCATGTCGGGGGACCAGGCGCCGCGGCCCTGGTCGTACGCGTTCGTGGCAGAGGCATCCGACCGGTCGGTGGCGAGGCGTCCGGTGAGCCGGTGGATGACGAAGTCCTTCGCGACACAGAAATGCGCCACACGGGCGAAGACGTCCGGTTCGTTGTCGCGCACCCACATGATCTTCTCGAGCGAGTAGGTGGGGTTGAGTCGGTGCCCGAGCAGGGAGTACGCGCGGCCCTGGCCGATGACGGACTCGAGGGCAGCGGTCTGGGCGCTGCTGCGGGTGTCCGCCCAGATGATCGCCGGGCGCACCGGTCGGTAGTCCGCATCGAGGAGAACGGTGCCCATCATCTGGCCGCTGATGGCCAGGCCTGTGACCTGCCCGGGATCGACGTCCGAACGTGCGAGAAGGTCACGCGTGGCCTGGACCACCGCATTCCACCAGTCCTCGGGATTTTGTTCGGCGACGCCGCCGTCGGCGAAATGTGCCGGGTAACCGACGGTGACGGCGCTGACCAGGCGACCGTCATCCGTGTGCAGTGATGCCTTGTTCCCCGTCGTTCCGAGGTCATGAGCGATGATCATCGTGATCAGCTCGCGTCGTAGTTCACGAATTCGACCTCGGACTCGCCGGCGAGGACCCGGCGACCCATCCCGTGTTCGAGCACCCAGCCGTAGTCGTGCCCGGCACCACCGGGGTAGACCGCGAGGAACGAGTATGGCTCGTCGCCGACGTTGATGCTGCGGTGGGCCCAGCCGGGCGGCATGTAGCCGATGGTGCCCGGAGTCATGTCGACCCACTCGGTCTCGGTACCGTTGAACATCAGGAGTCCGCCGTGCCCGGAGATGCCGAGGTAGATCTCACCCTGGTGGTTGGGGTGCTGGTGGCCCTTGGTCATCCACAGTTCGCCGGCGGTCGAGCCGGGCTGGATGGTCGTGATCGACTGCGGGAGTTCCCGTTCGATCTCGGGCACACGAGAGGACACGACGGAGTAGACGACAGGGTCGCCGTCGGCGACGGCCCGTTCCCAGGCGGCGTGGTCGCGAAACAGGCCCTCGAGGTCTGACATGCGGCGGGTGAGGGTGGGGCCCTCTGGCTGGAGTGTGCCTCCGGCGGGGTCAAACCGGATGCTCATCGGCGGCACGGGAAGCTCGGAATAGGTCGGCACGGTATCTCCTCGGTCGGGGCAGCATCGGTGCTGCTGTTCCAGAGTACCTGTAATTACAGGTGACATGTAATTACAGGTGAAATACGTGGCTTCACCGTGTCTCGACGGGTCAGTTCAGCCCCGTGTGCCGCAGCGACGCTCGACCGGGGTCGTCAGGAGAGGCGTTCAGGTGGAATTCAAACCGGCTGCGGTCTCCCCGGTGGTACGCGACGAAGAACTCCATCGGCAGGTCGTTCTCGTCGTAGCCGACGCTGCGCAGCACGAGGAGAGCCTGGCCCTTCGTCACGCCGAGTAGTTCCGCCTGCTCGCTGGTTGCCGAGGCGGCTTCAGCGGAACGCACGCCCCGCACCGCCCGGATGCCGTGGGTTCCGAGCAGCGCGTAGAGCGACTGGTCCTCCAGGTCCGCCTGCAGGACGAGCACTCCGATATCGTGCGGCAGGAACGTGGTCGACAGGGACCAGGGTTCATCGTCGACATGCCTGAGCCGCTCGATGACGACAACGGGTGCACCCGGCGCGATCCCCAGCGCATCCGCCACCTCATCGTCAGCGACGCTGACCTCCTGGCGGCGAACATCGCTGTGGACATGGCCACCGCGCGCTGCTACCTCCTCGAAGAGACCGGTCAGGGTGTGGACGAGGCTCTCGGGCGTCTTCTGGTGCGCCACGAACGTGCCCTTGCCCTTGACGCGCTCGATCACGCCCTGGTGCTCGAGCTGCGAGAGCGCCTGACGAACCACGGTGCGGGAAACGCCAAACTGCTCGCACAATCGGTGCTCGCCCGGCAAAAGGTCGCCAGCGCGCAGGCCGAGCCTGGCGATGTCCTCGATGATCCGGTGTTTGAGCTGGTGGTACATCGGAACGGGGGCCTGACGGTCGATCCCGACGGCCGCATCACGGCTGGTGTCGGAGTCGGAGACAAGCTCGGAATCGGTGGCGAGAGTCACTGGTGGTCGATTCTGGTGCCGCCGTTAGTAGGCGACACCGGCCTGGAGGATGATGTTGGCATACGGGGTGAACTCGCCGGATCGCACGAACGCCCTGGCGTCGTGCGTGCGGAGCTTGAATTCGTCGTGGGGGATGAGCTGGATGGTGATCCCGAGCGGGTCGAGTCGATCGCGGAGGCCCTGCAGGACCTGGGGCGAGCGCTCCTCCACCTCGGCGGAGACGATGGCGCCCTCGATGACGAGTTCGGCGAGGACGGTGTCGAGCACGTCGAAGAACGCGGGATCGCCCGGGCGGTAGGCAAGGTCTACCCGCTCAGACCCGGCCGGGATCGGCAGCCCGGCATCGGTGACGACGAGGAGGTCGGTGTGCCCGGTCTCCGAGATGATGCGCGACAGCTGCGGGTTGATCGTCGTGTTCGTGCTTCTCATCGGACGGCGGCTTTCTGCGAGGCGGCGAGGGCATCGACATCGTCGCGGTGGGGGAGGCTCGGGGAAGCGCCCCGGCGGGTGACGGTGAGCGCGCCGGCGGCGATCGCGCGCTCGATGGCATCCGTGATGTCGTATCCGTCCGCGAGGGACGCGCCGAGGTAGCCGGCGAACGCGTCACCGGCTGCGGTCGTGTCGACGGCGTCGACGGGGATCGAGTCGAATCGCTGGACGGCATCGGCGGTCACAAGGACGGCACCGGCCGCGGCCATGGTGATGAGAGCGCTGGTTGCCCCGCGGGCGGTGAACCAGCGGCCGGCTTCGATGGCGGATGCCTCGTCGGTGACCGCGATGCCGGTGAGGATCGACGCTTCGGTCTCGTTCGGCGTCACGATGTCGACGAGCGGCCAGATGCTCTCATCGAGCGCTGCTGCCGGAGCCGGGTCGAGGACCACTGTCAGGCCTGCCTCGTGGGCCTTCCGAACGGCGTACTGGGTGAGCGCCCAGGGGATCTCGAGCTGCGTGAGGAGGACCCGGCAGTATGCTCCCAGCTCGTCGAAGGCGGTGTCGATCTGGGTCTCGCTCAGAGCCGAGTTGGCGAGCGGAACCATCACGATGTCGTTCTCGCCTGAGTCATCGACGCGGATGTGGGCGATCCCGGTTGGACCGGGGACGGAGCGGACGTGGTCGATGTGCACTCCGGCGTCGCGCAGTCCTCCGGTGACGAGATCCGAGAACAGGTCCGTGCCGACACAGCCGACCATGTGGGCGTTCCCTCCAGCGAGTCCAGCCGCAACGGCCTGGTTCGCGCCTTTTCCGCCGAGGACCAGAGTGAAGTCGTCGCCGAGGATGGTCTCCCCCCTGGCGGGAAGCCGGGACGAAAATGTCGTGAGGTCGGCGGTGATACTTCCGACGATCAACACGCCTCCTGGCGTGGGTGCCGACGACTGTGTCTGGCTCATTCTTGCCTTTCGCGGGGCGTTGCGCCCGTAACGGGAACCCCTCGTCGGATTCCCTCTTACCTGTCATTACATTACCGGACAGGTGGGCCAGCCGAGTGGTTTACCCCGGGCCTGACTTGGTACGCTTCCCCGACCCATCCCCTCCAACAAAGGTAACTCCATGCCAGCCGAACCCCGTTTCTATGTGGACAGCGCCGATGTCGATGCGGTCTCCGAACTCCTCGCGGGCGGGCTCGTGCACGGGGTCACCACCAATCCGACGATTCTTGAGCGCGGCGACAAGAGCGTCAATGACATCCCCGCCCTCTATGCGCGCTGGGAGTCGGAGGGTGCGAAAGAGATCTTCTTCCAGACCTGGGGAGCCACGACCGATGACATGCTGGCGAACGCCGACGGCATCCTTGACCTCGGCGACCGTGCCGTCGTGAAGGTGCCGGCGACGCGCGTCGGGTTTGCCGCGGCATCCGCCCTCGTCGCGCGGGGAGCCTCCGTGCTCATCACCGCCGTGTACTCGCCTGCCCAGGCGCTCGCCGCCGCCACGCTCGGAGCGCGCTACATTGCGCCATACCTGGGGCGACTCAATGACTCAGGCAGGGACGGTCTGGCCGAGATCGGCACCATGCAGGCACTCGTCGCCGGGAGCGGGACCGACGTGCTTGCCGCGAGCCTCCGAAGCCCGTCCGACATCGTCGAGCTCGCGCTTCGGGGTGTGCCGTTCTTCACCGCTGCGCCGACCGTGCTGCTTGCGTCGTTCCAGCACGACGTCAGTGACAGCTCGGCCGTCGAGTTCGAGGCCGCAGTGGCGCGCGGGCTCTAGCCCGGCTGCCCCGCCACCGGGCCACAGACCACAGACCACAAATTCAGGAGATCCTGCTCGCCACGCCGTGTGGCGGTGCCGACACGCCGGGCGCCGACACGTATCTCCTGAATCTGGAGGTAACTCCTGAATTTGGGAAAAGAAGAAGAGTGGATAGGCGGACGCGGCTCCGCGGGACTGGCAGTGTCAGGCGACGGCGTCCCGGAGCCACTGCTCGACCCCGGAGATGTGCACGACGGTGAGCGCCTCAGCGAGCTCAGCGTCTCCGCGTTCGAGCGCGTCGACGATGGCGCGGTGCTCAGCGAGGGTGCGTCCGACAGAATTCTCCTGCGTGAGTCCGCGCCAGATCCGCGCTCGCACCGTGTGGCTCGACAGCGATTCGATCAGGCTCGTCAGGTAGGAGTTGCCCGCGGTGGCGACGATCGCACTGTGGAACTCGAGGTCGTGGGCGACCAGGCCCTCGACATCCGTTGCGTGATCAACGGTTTCGATTTTGGCGCGGAGGTCCGCAATGACCTCTGGCGTCATCTGCCCGGTGGCGAGCGCGACGGCGGCTGGTTCGAGGATTCGACGTACCGCAAACAGTTCGAGGATTGACGAGTCATCGTGCAGGTCGACGACGAACGACATCGCCTCGAGGAGGAGTCGCGGTTCGAGGCTGGTGACATACGTGCCGTCCCCCCGGCGGACATCGAGAACGCGGATCACTTCCAGCGCCTTGACCGCTTCGCGCATCGAACTGCGGGAGAGCCCGAGTCGCTCGGAGAGCTCCTTCTCCGGGGGCAGTCGATCCCCGGGGCCGAGTTCGCCAGAGATGATCATCTCTTTGATCTTGAGAATTGCCTCGTCGGTGACCGCCATGCAGAGATCATATCTTTCCGGGGGGCTCGTTCAGGCTATTTCAGCAATTGCTGCTTCGCTTGCACCGGAATGAACAACAGAAGTCCGATGAGGATGACCAGAACGATGCCGAGGATGCCCCAGTACTGAGCGCCGCCGAAGGTGACGAAGAGCGCGAAGGCGGTGGGGGCGAGAAACGACACGGCCCGGCCGGTCGTCGCGTACAGCCCGAACACTTCGCCTTCGCGTCCGGCAGGGATCAGCCGCGCGAGGAACGACCGCGACGCCGATTGGGCCGGACCGACGAAGAGGGTGAGGGCCAGGCCGAAGGTCCAGAAGGTGAGCTGGCCGCCGTCGTGGAAGAAGAAGACGGCGAGGCCGGCGACGACCAGCCCGATGAGGGATGCCATGATCACCGGCTTCGCTCCGAGGCGGTCGTCGAGCAGTCCGACGGTCATGGTCGAGATCCCGGCGACGACGTTCGCGGCGATGGCAAAGACGATGACCTGGCCGGCGGAGAACCCGAATGTTCCCGCGGCGAGGACGCCGCCGAAGGTGAAGACGCCCGCGAGGCCGTCGCGGAAGACGGCGCTCGCCAGGAGGAAGTACACGGTCTGGCGGCTGTCGTTCCAGAGCTTCTTGATGTCGTTGAAGAGGCGGCGGTAGGAGGCGAAGAATCCAATCTTGTCCCGCCTCGCTCCGATGCCTTCGTACTCGGGAACAGACAGCAGGACAGGGAGGGCGAAGACCCCGAACCAGATTGCGGAGATGAGGACGGTGATTCTGATGTCCATCCCGTTGTCGCCGGTGATTCCGAACAGCCCGACGTCGGGCTGGATGAAGCCGAAGTAGACGATGAGCAACAGCACGATGCCACCGAGGTAGCCGAGCCCCCACCCGACGCCCGACACACGGCCGACGGTTTTCGGCGTGGAGACCTGGGCGAGCATGGCGTTGTAGTTGACGCCGGCGAACTCGAAGAACACGTTGCCCGCGGCGACCAGGAAGAGACCGAGCCAGAGGAACTCCTGGGCGGGAGCGACGAAGAACATGCACGCGGTGAGCGCGACCACGATGTAGGTGTTGACAGCGAGCCAGAACTTGCGGCGCCCAGAGCTGTCCGACCTCTGGCCGGTGACCGGAGCCAGGATGGCGATCAGCAGTCCGGCGGCGGCCAGGGCCCAGCCGAGCTGGGCAGAGACGACGGCCTCGCCGCCGAAGGCATCCGAGGTGAGGTAGACGGTAAAGACGAACGTCGTGACCACGGCATTGAACGCAGCGGAACCCCAATCCCACAGTCCCCAGGCAAGGACCCGTCGCGGGCTGGTGGACGCGGGAGTTTCGGAGAGGGCGGGGGCCGCGGTTGGAGGCATGCCGTCGTTGGCGTCGGTGCTCATGTGGTCAGGCTAGTGGCATCGGTCGACGTGCAGATGAAATTCTTCTCGGCACGCCAGAGAGCAGTTGCGCGCGGAGCCGTGGCCACCGCAACGAGTGCTGCACTTCCATTCGAGTGCTGCTGTTGCATCAGTAGCACTCGACTGAAACTGCAGCACTCGCGATGAAGAGCGAGGTTGCGACCTCCCTCTTTTAGCTGTCACGGTCGCCGTCGCGACCGAAAATTGAGTCACCTTGGCTCAAGGTTTGCTGTGAGAAGTTGACACGCTCGGTGCCATCGGTAAACTTGAGTCATCGCCGCTCAACTATGAGGGGCTCTCACCAAACTTCGACTCTGGCCGCTTCCGGCCGTCATCGAACAGACCATCACGGTCTCAAAGGAGATAGAAACACATGGCACGTGCAGTAGGAATCGACCTCGGAACCACGAACTCGGTCGTTGCCGTCCTCGAGGGTGGCGAGCCCACCGTCATTGCGAACGCTGAGGGCCTTCGCACAACCCCTTCGGTGGTTGCGTACACCAAGGATGGCGAGGTGCTCGTCGGCGAGACCGCCAAGCGCCAGGCCGTCACCAACGTTGACCGCACTATCGCATCCGTCAAGCGCCACATGGGTACCGACTGGACCTTCGCCGTCGACGAGAAGAAGTACACCCCGCAGGAGATCTCCGCGCGGATTCTCGCCAAGCTCAAGCGTGACGCTGAGCAGTACCTCGGCGACACGGTGACGGATGCCGTTGTCACGGTGCCGGCATACTTCAACGACGCCGAGCGCCAGGCCACGAAGGAAGCCGGCGAGATCGCCGGACTCAACGTTCTCCGCATCATCAACGAGCCGACTGCCGCAGCACTCGCCTATGGCCTGGACAAGGGCAAGGAAGACGAACTCATTCTCGTCTTCGACCTCGGTGGCGGAACCTTCGACGTCTCCCTGCTCGAAGTGGGCAAGGACGACGACTTCTCGACCATTCAGGTCCGCGCGACCTCAGGTGACAACCGCCTCGGTGGAGACGACTGGGACCAGCGCGTCGTCGAGCACCTGATCAAGCGCTTCAAGGAGACCACCGGCGTCGACGTCTCGAACGACAAGATCGCCAAGCAGCGTCTCAAGGAAGCAGCGGAGCAGGCCAAGAAGGAACTCTCCTCCGGCATGTCCGCCTCGATCCAGCTGCCCTACCTCTCACTCACCGAGAATGGACCTGCCAACCTCGACGAGACGCTCACCCGCGCCCAGTTCGAGCAGATGACCAGCGATCTCCTCGACCGCACCAAGAAGCCGTTCCAGGACGTCATTCGCGAGGCCGGCATCAATGTCAGCGACATCGCACACGTCGTGCTTGTCGGTGGATCGACCCGGATGCCCGCCGTCTCAGCGCTGGTGAAGCAGGAGACCGGTGGACAGGAGCCCAACAAGAGCGTCAACCCGGACGAGGTCGTCGCCGTCGGCGCCGCACTCCAGGCCGGCGTGCTGAAGGGTGAGCGCAAGGATGTCCTGCTCATCGACGTCACCCCCCTCTCCCTCGGAATCGAGACCAAGGGCGGCATCATGACCAAGCTCATCGAGCGCAACACGGCAATCCCGACCAAGCGCAGCGAAACCTTCACGACGGCAGACGACAACCAGCCGTCCGTCGCCATCCAGGTCTTCCAGGGCGAGCGTGAGTTCACCCGTGACAACAAGAACCTCGGAACGTTCGAGCTCACGGGCATCGCCCCGGCGCCCCGAGGCATCCCGCAGGTCGAGGTCACCTTCGACATCGACGCCAACGGCATCGTGCACGTGTCCGCCAAGGACAAGGGCACGGGCAAGGAGCAGTCGATGACGATCACCGGCGGTTCGTCGCTGGCCAAGGAAGACATCGAACGCATGGTTCGCGAAGCCGAGGAGCACGCTGCGGAGGACAAGGCTCGCCGTGAGTCAGCCGAGACGCGCAACACCGCCGAGCAGCTCGCCTACTCGATCGACAAGTTGATCAAGGAAAACGACGACAAGCTCCCCGAGGACGTCAAGAGCGAGGTCCAGGGCGACGTCGACGCACTGAAGTCCGCCCTCGCCGGCGACGACGAGGATGCGGTCAAGACCGCGTACGACAAGCTCAACGAGAGCCAGGTCAAGCTCGGCGAAGCGATCTATGCCCAGGCCCAGCAGGCCGAGTCCGCACCGGCGGAAGGCGCAGACGAATCGACCGAAACCGCGTCCGATGAGGATGTCGTCGACGCCGAAGTGGTGGACGACGAGAACGAGACTGAGAGCGACAAGAAGTAACCATGACTGACAAGAACCCGACTCCAGACAACGGTGACGAGGTTCAGCCAGTGGACGAGGGGTCGGAAGCACGTGCTTCCGACCCTGAGTCACAGGTGGACTCCGAACAGCCGGAAACAACCAACGACGAAGAATTGACCGTCCAGGACATCCTCGACGCCATGCAGGCCGACGGTGCCGATGAGAACGTCGATGCGCAGACTGCAGACGCTGAGCCGGAGCACGAGCACCTCATCGATCTCAAGCGCGTGACCGCTGAGTACGCCAACTACCGTCGGCGTACAGAGGCGAACCGCGATGTGGAGCGCGAGCGACTGATCGGAGACGTCGTCAAGGCGCTCCTGCCTGTGCTCGACGACCTCGACCGTGCTGAGAAGCACGGAGACCTCGAGAGCGATGCCCCGTTCGCGACGATCGCCGCCAAGCTGCGGGCGAGCGTCGAGAAGGTCGGACTGGTGCCATTCGGCGCGAAGGGCGATGCATTCGACCACAACGTCCACGAGGCTGTCTTCCAGCAGCCGAGCCCGGATGTCGAGACCGAGACCGTCATCGACGTCGTCGAGACCGGCTACCACGTCGGTTCGACCCTGCTGCGTGCGGCCAAGGTCGTCGTCGCGGTGCCCGCAGAGTAGGCGCGATGGCAAGCCAGGACTGGTTCGACAAGGATTTCTACAAGATCCTCGGCGTCTCGAAAGATGTGACGCCGGCGGAATTGAAGAAGACCTACCGCAAGCTTGCTCGCACCTATCACCCGGACTCGAACGCGGGAGACGCCACGGCTGAAACCCGGTTCAAGGAGGTCAGCGAGGCCTACTCGGTTCTCAACGACGCCGAGCAGCGCAAGGAATACGACGCGGTCCGCGCGATGGGATCGGGCGCACGATTCACGGCTCCCGGTGGCGCGGGAGGATCCGGAGGTTTCGACGACGTCTTCGGCGGGATGTTCGGTGGTGGCGGGCGTGGCGGCAGCACCAACTACCAGCAGGCAGACTTCGAGGACATCCTCGGCGGGATGTTTGGTCGCGGTGGCGGCTTCGGCCAGCCGACAGGCGGCTATCGCGGCTATGGCGGACCGACGCCGGGGCGTGACGTCACAGCATCCACGACCGTTGACTTCCTCACGGCGACCAAGGGTGACCAGATCACGCTGCAAACCGCTGAGGGACGCACGATCAAGGTCAATATCCCGGCCGGCGTCGCTGACGGGCAGAAGATCAAGCTGCGCGGCAAAGGCCACCCGTCTCCGGACGGGGGCGCCGCAGGCGACCTGGTGCTCTCGGTCACCGTACGGAAGCACCCCGTCTTCGAGCGCGACGGACTCAACCTCCGCGTGAACGTGCCGGTCACCTTCGTGGAGGCGACCCTCGGCGCGACCATCGAGGTGCCGACGCTTGGCGGCGACCCCGTGAAGCTGCGGGTCGCGCCCGGGACCCCGTCCGGACGGATCCTGCGGGTCAAGGGCCGTGGCGTCTCGACGTCCAAGGGCACGGGGGACCTGCTCGCGGTCGTGCAGGTCGCTGTGCCGTCTCACCTCAGTACCGAAGCCCGGGAAGCGCTGGAGCGTTTCCACGAGCTTGAACCGCATGAGAATCCGCGGGACGATCTCATCCACCGGGCGCGCGGATGACGACCATGGACGAGAATTCGCCGATCTTCGCGATCGCGATGGCGGCCGAGCTGGCCGGAATGCATCCGCAGACCCTGCGGCAGTACGACCGGCTCGGCCTCGTCTCCCCGACCAGGACGGCGGGGAAATCGAGGCGCTACTCGATGCGCGATGTCGCCCAGCTGCGCGAGGTCGCCAGGCTGAGCGCCGAAGGAGTGAGCCTCGAGGGGATCAGTCGCATCCTCACCCTCGAAAATGCGGTCACCGCGCTGACCGCCCGTGTGCGTGAACTCGAACACGCCCTCGCGAGCGAACTCGTCAAATCACCCGGGCGACGCGTCTTTGCGGCGGGGTCGCAGGGCGACGTCGTTCCGATGAAGAGCGGCACGCGCGCGCAGCGTCGAACCGAACTCGTCATCTGGCGGCCATTCCAGCGCTAGGCGAACGGGTTCCGCACACACCCTGACCCGGTTACGCTGGCGACATGAGCGAGCACGAGCCGCAGAATCCCGGAACACCGTCGAACACGGGCGGACAGGGCGCGCCTGATCCGTCGGTGCCCCCAGCGAGCACTCCGCCCGGCTCGTCGGCGCAGCAGCCCGTACCCGCCGCAGCAGCCGTACCCGCCGCAGCAGCCGTACCCGCCGCGGCAGGACAATTACCTGCACCAGGCGCCCGGGTACGCGCAGCAACCCGCATATCCGACGCAGCAATACCAACCGATCGCGCCCGGCCCGATCGCCCGGCGGCCCTCTCTCACACGGCGCCAGCGCCGCGGGGCCATGATCGCGGGCGCGGTGTCCTTCACCCTGATGAGCCTGGGATTTACGCTCGTGGCGATTCCCCTGGTCATCGCCATTCTCGGTGCCTTCCTCGGCACGTTGTTCGGCTGGCTTGCCGCGAGGAACCCCGGGGACTTCTCCATGGATGGCGTCGTCGGACGGGATGTCATCACGCGGATGGTCTCGGATGCCTGGTCCACGTTCGCGCCCTGGCTCATCGGGATGCTCGTCGTCGGCGTGATCATCTGGATCGTCGGCTATCTCTCCAGCATCTGGATCCTTCGGAGCCACGACGTGAACCGCCGTGTGGGTGTCACCTGGGCGGGACTGGGGATCGCCATCGTCGCGAACGTCCTGATCAGCGGTGTCGCGTCGCCGCTCTCAGGCATGGGCGGAATGTTCAACTACAACGTCGGCGAAATGGATGGCTTCGGATCCGGCGACTTCGGCGGATTCGGCGATATCCCCATCGCGCCGATCGTCGCCTTCGGGGTGATCGTCGCGATCGTCGGCATCCTCGCCAACGCCGTCATCGGGCTGTTCAGCTGGTGGTGGATGGCGCATGCCCTCCGGGACCGCCCCACGGCGGATGCGGCGCCAGCGCCGTTACCCTGATGGAGTGACAGACTTCCCGTTCGACCGCCTCCGCCGCTGGCCAGACGTCGAAGCACCCAACCTGTTTGCGGCTGACGCCACCGACCGGCTCCTGCTCGATACCGCGGCCGATGCGCTCGCGTCGTCCGCCGACGGCGACGTCGTCGTCATCGGCGATCGCTACGGGGCGCTGACCCTGGGTGCCGCGGCCGGAGGTGCCACCGGCATCCGCACACACCAGGACGAACTGTCAGGTGAGCGGGCACTCGCCGCGAATGCTGAGGCACTCGCCCTGACGGATGCGTTCACGCACGTGCCGCTCGAGGAATCCGCCGTTCGCGGTGCCCGGATCGTGCTGCTCCAGCTGCCGCGGTCCCTGGATGCGCTCGCCGAAATCGCCGAACTCGTGGCGGTGCACGCGTCCCCGGACGTGATCGTCTTCGCCGGAGGACGGGTCAAACATATGAGTCACGCGATGAACGATGCGCTCGGGCGGTTCTTCGCAACCGTGACGGCGTCGCTGGCCCAGCAGAAGTCCCGGGTGCTCACCGCGAGCGGACCACGGGCTGTTGTGCACGAGGCTGCGTGGCCCGCCCGCGAATATCACGAAGACCTCGGGCTCTGGGTCTGCGCACACGGTGCCGCCTTCGCGGGGACGAAGGTCGATATCGGCACCCGCTTCCTGCTCGGGTTCCTCGACGGACTCCCCGAGGTCCAGGAGGCCATCGACCTCGGGTGCGGCACCGGTGTGCTCGCGACGGCAGCTGCGCGCGCCCGCCCTGGGCTGCAGGTCACCGCGACCGACCAGTCCGCCGCAGCGGTGGCATCAGCCAGACAGACCGCCGTCGCCAACGGCGTCGCCGATCGGGTGAGGGTCGTCCGTGACGACGGCCTGTCCGGGTGGCCGGATGCCTCCGCCGACCTCATCCTGCTGAATCCGCCGTTCCACGTCGGCGCAACCGTGCACGCCGGTATCGCGGTGAAGCTGTTCGAAGAGGCGGCGCGCGTCCTGAAACCGGGCGGCGAGCTGTGGACCGTGTGGAACTCCCACCTCGCCTACCGCCAGACGCTCGACCGACTCGTTGGGCCCACCCGCCAGCTCGGACGGAACTCCAAGTTCACCGTCACGGTGTCGGTGCGGCGCCCCTCGGTGGCACGGTCGCCTGCCTAACGTCCGTCTGGTCGCCTGGCCTGGGCGATGTCGATCTCCAACTCCTCGCGGTCGCGCCGCGGCCCGTAGGCGGCGGTCCCGACCTGGATGCGCCAGCTCTCCTTCAACCCGCCGATATCGAGCGGGTCGAAGCCGATCGTGTCGATGAAGCCGGAGACAGTAGCCTTCGCGGATTCGTCATCGCCAGCGACGATGAGCGCCCGCCGCTCGGCGGTGCCCGCTGACTGGGCGTCCTCGGTGATGGCCGACGCGTAGATGTGGTTGAACGCCTTCACCACGCGGGCGTCAGGGAAGTGACCCTGCACCCATTCGGTGACGGTGGTTTCCTCTGCGTCGAGCGCCGGAATGCGTCCGTCGCGTTCGGGGTAGTAGTTGCTCGTGTCGATCACCGTCTTCCCGGCGAGCAGGTCGGCCGGGATGCTCTCCACGTCCTTGAGTGGGATGGCGACGGCGACAAGGTCTGCCGTGGCGGCATCCGCGGTGCTGCCGGCTGTCGCCCTCTCACCGAGTTCGAGAACAAGCTCGGTGAGGGATTCTGCTCCTCGCGAGTTCGAGACGATGACGTCATAGCCGTGCGAAACGGCGGCGCGCGCGAGCTGGGAGCCGATGCGGCCTGCCCCGATGAGTCCAAGAGTTGTCATGGTGTGTCCAAGACCATCGTCGGACGATTTGTTCCCTCGCGAAGGATCAGCTGAGCTCGCGGAGCCGGGGTGCGAGGTCACGCTCGAACAGGTCGAGGAACCGTTTCTGATCGTGCCCAGGCCCGTGGAAGACGAGGTGATTGAGGCCGGCGTCGATGTACGGCTTGATCAGCGACACTGCTTCGTCCGGGTCGTTTGAGACGATCCACCGCTTGGCGACCTGTTCAATCGGCAGGGCGTCGGCTGCCGCCTCCATCTCGATCGGGTCCTCGATCGAATGCTTCTGCTCCGGCGTGAGCGAGAGCGGAGCCCAGAACCGTGTGTTCTCGAGAGCGACGTCACGATCGGTGTCGTAGGAGATCTTGATCTCGATCATCTTGTCGATGTCATCGACGTTGCGTCCGGCCTTCGCTGCGCCCTCGGCAACAGCGGGCAGGAGCTTGTCGGTGTACAACTCCATGCCCTTCCCAGACGTGCAGATGAACCCGTCACCGGCGCGGCCGGCGTACCGGGCTACGACGGGACCGCCGGCTGCAACATAGACGGGGACCCCGCCATCCGGAACGTCGTAGATCGACGCTCCACGGGTCGTGTAGTACTCCCCATCGAAGTCGACACGGTCGCCGACCCAAAGCTGGCGCATCAGGTCGACGGCTTCGCGCAGGCGGGCGAAACGTTCCTTGAATTCGGGCCATTCGCCCTGGTAGCCGGTTGCGATCTCGTTGAGCGCTTCTCCGGTGCCGACGCCGAGGAAGACCCGGTCCGGGTAGAGGCAGCCCATGGTGGCGAAGGCCTGGGCGACGACGGCGGGGTTGTAGCGGAAGGTCGGCGTCATCACCGACGTGCCGATGCGGATGCGTTCGGTGCGCTCACCCACCGCCGTCATCCAGGCGAGGGAGAACGGAGCGTGTCCGCCGTTGTGTCGCCAGGGTTGGAAGTGGTCGCTCACCGTGACGCTGTCGAACCCGTGCTCTTCGGCCATGACGCCGATCTCGACGAGGTCACGCGGCCCGAATTGCTCCGCTGATGCCTTCACTCCCAGTTTCAACACGTGTACTCCCGTCGTCGGTAGGCGGCGATGCCCCACTGACGACAATACGCACCCCGGGGCGAGCCATGCTGGGGATCGAACGTGGATGTTCGCCCTCATGGCCCGCGGGCTGTGCTTTGTCCCTGTCGAGTGCAAAGCTGGAAATGTGCCACAACTAGACCATCGCGAGGACGTCGCCGAGTTGCTCGTGCTCGGCACGCCCTGGAACGCCGTCGTGTGGGATGACCCCGTCAACCTGATGACCTACGTGTCGTGGGTTTTCCGAAGCTACTTCGGTTTCAGTCGTGCTCGCGCTGAGGAACTCATGCTCCAGGTGCACAACGCAGGTCGAGCCGTTGTCTCGACGGGGAGCCGCGAGGAGATGGAACGCCATGTCGTCGCCATGCACGGGTACGGGCTGCTGGCGACCCTGGTCAAGGTGCCGGAATGAGAGCATTCGACGCGCTCGCCGGGGGAGACCTCCTCGCCGAATTCGAGGTCCAGGAGGTTGTCGTTGCGACCGACCTGGTGCAGCAGATGATCGGCCTGCTCGAACGGGTGAAGAACGGCGAGGCGAACGTCGACCCGAGCGTTCTCGCCCGGCTCTTCCCGGATGCCTACGCAAACGACCCTGATGCGGCGGACGAGTTCCGCCGTTTCACGCTCGACGATCTCATCGACCGCAAGATCGAGAACGCCAGGGGAGTGCTCGTCTCCTTCGACAACGCCGAGATCCGTCGCACCGGCGACGGCGACATCCGCACGGTGCAGCTGGACCGTGAGTACGCGATGTACTGGCTCGGCACCCTCACCGACCTCCGGCTCGTGCTCGCCACGAGTCTCGGCATCGCCACAGGGACCGAGCCTGAGCCACACAGCGAGACCGACAGCGAGTATGTCGAGAGCCTGTACGACTGGTTCGGATTCGCTCAGGGCTCACTGCTCGAGGCGCTCGAGGAGGTCGAGGGAATCAGCGGATAGCCTTAGGTCACTATGCACATTCTGATGTTCAGTGACCAGCACGCTGACTCCCTCGGCGGGGTGCAGGTCTCCCTCAGACTGCAAAAACGGTTCCTCGAGAAGGCCGGACACTCGGTGACGATCTGCGCCCCGACAATGCATCGGGAGCATCCCGGGGACTCGGACTATGTCGACACCCCGTCGATCCCGATCACGCTCGACCGCGAATACTCGATGACTGTCGTTTCCAGGCGAACCGACCGGTTCCTGGATGCTGCCCTTGCCGCGAGACCGGCTGTCGATATCGTCCACGTCCAGGCTGATTACTGGGGTGCGATGCTCGGTTACCGGTATGCCGCCAGGCACGGTATCCCCGCGGTGCACACCTTCCATAACCACATGGAGTTTGGCATCGAGCAGGTTGTTCCTTTTCCCCGGCTGGCAGTGCGGGCGCTGCTCTGGTGGCAGCACGTCGTGCTCAAGCCGACGCTCTCGACGCTCAGCCCAAGCGTCTGGTCGTTCCTCAACGAGCTCGCTCTTCGGGCGGATGCGTCAACAGCACCCAGCACGCATTTCGCGTCGTTGCTTGAAACTCGGGGAACGGCAACCGGCGTCGAGGTGATCTGGACGGGGGCGGACGACGCCGTTGTCGAAGACGTTCTCGCCACGGTCTCGACGACGCCTCATTCACGACCCCTGTTCGTCTGGATGGGACGGATGAGCTCCGAGAAGAGAATCCTCGAGTACCTCGACGCCATTCGACTGGCGGACGTCGATGCCGAGTTCCGTCTCTACGGGACGGGACTTCTGCTGGCGAAGGCGCAGGCCTTCGTGCGAGACCATGGGCTTGGCGACAGGGTTCGGTTCGCCGGGAAGGTGCCGTACCGCGACGCCCTCGCTGCGATCGCATCCGCTGACGCCCTCGTGCAGACCTCGATCGGATTCGAGACGCAGGGGATGACGGTCTTCGAAGCGGCGGCCCTCGGCACGCCATCGATCGTGAGCGACCCCAACATTGCCGGCGAGTTGCCCGAGGGGACCTTCTGGCAGCCCGACGACGGGTCGGTGGGTGCCCTCGCCGAGGCGATCCGCGCGGTGGCCGGAGGTGTGGCATCGGGCGCGAGACTCGTCGTGGAGCCACAGACCAGCGAGGAGTTCCGGCAGAGTCACCAGACCGCTCGCATGATCGAGGTCTACGAGCGAGTGCGCGCCGGCCGATCGTAGGCGAAAGCATCAGTTCCGGTCGACCGCATCCGGTGTGCCCGGAGTTCTCGACCGGAAGTGATGCCTTCGCGGCATCCGGCGTTCTGTGACGTCGTGTGTCGGCCCGGCCAGCGCGAATGCCGGATGCCACGCACCATGGAAACATGGCCCGTCACATCCGCTTCAATGCGTTCGACATGAACTGCGTCGCCCACCAGTCGCCAGGACTCTGGCGACACCCCGACGACCAGTCGCACCGCTACACCGACCTCAGCTACTGGACCGAGCTTGCACAGTTGCTCGAGCGCGGCAACTTCGACGGTCTCTTCATCGCCGACGTGCTCGGCACGTACGACGTCTACGGCGGCAGCAACGAGGCCGCACTGCGCAACGGGGCCCAGGTCCCGGTGAGCGACCCGTTGCTCCTCGTCTCGGCGATGGCGGCCGTCACCAGGAACCTCGGTTTCGGTATCACCGCAGGGACGGCCTACGAACATCCCTATCCGTTCGCCCGGCGGCTCTCCACCCTCGACCACCTCACCAGGGGACGTATCGGTTGGAACGTCGTCACCGGCTACCTGCCCAGCGCGGCCCGCAACATGGGTCACGACGACCAGATCGAGCACGACGAGCGGTACAACATCGCCGACGAATACCTCGAGGTGCTCTACAAGCTGTGGGAGGGGTCGTGGGAGGACGACGCGGTCGTTCGGGATCGTGAATCCGGTGTCTTCACCGACCCGGCCAAGGTCCACGAGATCGGGCACAAGGGCAAGAACTTCGCCGTGCCGGGGATCCACCTGTCCGAACCGTCACCCCAGCGCACACCGGTGATCTTCCAGGCCGGCGCATCGGGGAGAGGAATCCAGTTCGCGGCCGAGAACGCGGAGGCGATCTTCGTCGGCTCTCCCACGAAAGCCGTACTGAAGGCGACCGTGACGAAGATTCGGGATGCCCTCGAAGCGGCGGGGCGCGACAGGTATTCCGCAAAGATCTATCAGCTCGTCACAATCATCACCGATGAGACGCCCGAGAAAGCGAAGGCCAAGCACGAGGACTACCAGCAGTATGCGAGCGCTGAGGGAGCCCTCGTGTTCATGTCGGGCTGGATGGGAATCGACCTGTCGCAGTACGACCTCGATGACCCCATCGGTGATGTGAAGAGCAATGCAATCCAGTCGACGGTTGCGAACTTCCAGGCGGCGTCGGAAGACGGCAGCGAGTGGACCGTCCGGGACATCGCGAACTGGGCGGGAATCGGCGGTTTGGGCACCCGGATCGTGGGCTCAGGGGCCGACGTTGCCGACCAGCTCCAGTCCTGGGTGGAGGAGACGGATGTCGACGGATTCAACCTGGCCTACGCGATCACGCCGGGCACGTTTGAGGACATCGTCGAGTACGTCATTCCTGAACTGCAGGCGCGGGATGCCTACCCGACCGATTACGTCGACGGCACCCTCCGCAACAAACTGCACGGTCGCGGCGACCACCTCCCCGCTGAGCACCGTGGCGCCGGTTTCAAGGTGAGCCCGACCAAAGCCTGAGCGCCATGTCAAGGGTCTGTGCACCGGCCCTGTCCGTGCGTACCGTCGGGGTATGAGCGAACGAGACATTGAAGACCAGTTGAAGATCAACGACGCTGACGGCGAAGTCAGCCCCGCTGATCGCACGGAAGCCGGCGCGAAGACCGGTTCCGAATCCGTGGACCTGACCGAAAACAACATGGGTGTTCTCGGCGACGTCGCGCATCCATTCGATCAGACCAACGGCATCCTCGACGCCTACGACGAGACGAATCCCGGGACTGTCTCGGGAGACGCTCCTGAGGAGGCGGACCGGGAGACCCCGGGCGAATTTGCCGCCTCGGCCACGCCAGAAGGAGCCGAGACACCACCCGCGAATGGGGGCGACGACGCGCCGGATTCCGGCGACGACACGCCCATCGTTCCCGCCGCTGGGCCGCCAATGGGTCGATAATCAAAAGGTTGCGGCCGCTGGCCGGTCGATGCCCGCCGATGCCCCTCGGAGGACTCAGCCGGCTGGTGGCCGCCTTTTGGTTTCGCGCCCCTCGCGCGCGTGCCCGAAGCGCGAGCCGGGTCAGAACTGCAGCGCCGGCCGTTCCAGCGAGAAAAGGTCGATCGGCAGGTCGGTGCGCCCCCTCGTTGACAGGTCGGCCGCGATCTCGCCGACCACCGGCACGAACTTGAATCCGTGACCGCCGAATCCGGTCGCGACGGTCACCTGGGAGAACTCGGGGTGCAGCCCGATCATGAAATGATCGTCGGGCGAATTCGCGTACAGGCACGTCTGCGCGTCGAGCAGGCGTCCGGTGAGGTGAGGGAAAAGTTCGAGCGCACGCGCCTGCATTCTCGCGACTTCGAACGGCAGGACCTCGCGGTCGACGGCATCCGGATCGGTGGGGCGCTCGTTGTGGAAGAACCCGATCTTGATGCCGCCGTCTGGACCGTCAGCGATCGGGAAACCGTAGACCTGGTCGTTGCCGTCGGTGCGTTCGACGAAGACCGGCTGGCGACCGACGGCATAGTCGGCGAAGGTGGGCCTGCCGGGGGAGTAGCCGGGGGCGAACCAGTAGAAGACCTGGCGTGCGGAAAGAACGGGTGCACCCACGTCGCCCAGCAACTGAGCCGACCATGCCCCAGGCGCGATGACGAGCCGATCGGCTCCGTACCTGCCCTCGGTGGTTTCGATCTCGACACCGCCACCGCGTGTCGCCGTCCAGGATAGGACGGCCTCCCCGAAGTGCAGCCGGGCACCGTGTTGGGCCGCGACCTGGATGTTGGCCGCTGTCGTCATCTCGGGGTTGACGAAGCCGGCGTTTTCTTCAAAGAGGCCGAGAGCGTGGTCCGCCGGGTGCATCGCCGGAAACCGCTCAGTGATCTCGGCGCTCGTCAGGACTTCGTGCGGCAGGTTCCACGTCTCGGCTGACCGAAGCGCGCCGGTGAATGTCTTCTCGTCCGGATCGCCGATATAGATGCCTCCGGTGATCGTGACGAGCGAGCGTTCCGATTGGGCTTCGAGCGTTCGCCAGCCCTCATAGGCGCGGCGGAGGAGGGGAACGTACTCGACGCCCTCGTAGTAGGACTGGCGGATGATCCGGGTGCCGCCGTGCGCTGAGCCCCGGTCATGGGACGGCCAGAACCGCTCGAAGCCGAGCACGTTCAGGCCGCGCTGCGCCAGGGCGTTGGCGGCAGCTCCGCCCATCGAACCGAGCCCGATCACGATCACGTCGGCGTTGGGCATCGGAACTCGATTCTGGGTGGACGTTCAGGGGAATTCCCCCAGTCTGCCATCGAGAAGGGAAAGCGAACGCGATGAGCGCCGGCGCGAGATGTCCCGCCCCGAACGGGGAGGTTGACTCAGGTGTGGATTCGGAGGCGAAGATTCCGACATACTGAGCCGATGGACTTCCTCAACGAATTCGTGCTGTTCGCCGGTGACCTTCTGTGGACCTGGGCGGTCCTTCCCGTCCTGGCGATTCTCGGTGTGTATTTCACCGTGCGCACGGGGGTCGTGCAATTCCGGCTGATCCCCGAGATGTTCCGCACGCTGACCGACAAGACCCCGCTGGATGACAGCGGGAAGCCGCAGTCGGTGTCGGCGTTCCAAGCCTTCACCGTTTCTGCTGCGTCACGGGTCGGCGTCGGGAATATCGCCGGAGTCGGCACCGCGATCGCGATCGGTGGACCGGGAGCTGTGTTCTGGATGTGGTCGATGGCGTTCATCGGTGGCGCTTCCAGCTTCGTCGAGTCCACCCTCGGCCAGCTGTACAAGGTGAAGGACGCTGACGGGTTCCGCGGCGGACCGGCCTATTACATGCAGCACGGGCTCAAGGCCCGCTGGATGGGTATTCTGTTCGCGGTTGTCCTGATCATCTGCTTTCCGTTCGCTTTCAGCTCCCTTGCAGGCCAACACCATCAGCGCGACGATCTCCTCGAGCTTCGGAGGAGAGGTCGCCTGGATCCCTGTGGTCGTCGGCGCCGTGCTCGCCCTGCTCACCGGCCTCGTCATCTTCGGCGGCATCCGGCGCATCGCCTCGCGTCACCCAGGCGGTCGTGCCCGCCATGGCCCTCCTGTACCTCCTGCTCGGTCTCGTCATCGTCGGCATGAACATCGAGCGCCTCCCCGAGGTGTTCGCGTCGATCTTCACGCAGGCGTTCGGGTTCAACGAGGTCGTCGGAGCCACAATCGGCACGATCATCATGACGGGCGTCAAGCGGGGTATGTTCTCCAACGAGGCAGGACTGGGCTCAGCGCCCAACGCCGGGGCCAGCGCCGCGGTGACCCACCCGGTCAAGCAGGGGCTCGTCCAGACCCTTGGCGTGTACTTCGACACCTTCCTCGTGTGTTCCATCACCGCGTTCATCATCCTGGTCTCCACGCCTGACCTCGCCGGCGCAGCCCGTGGAATCGGCCTCACACAGGATGCCATCGTCGGCAACCTGGGAGAGTGGTCGAATGTCCTGCTGAGCATCATCATCTTCCTCCTCGCCTTCAGCTCGATCCTCGGGAACTACTACTACGGCGAGTCGAACATCGAGTTCATCTCGCCCAAGCGTCGCTACCTGGTGAGCTACCGGATCCTCGTCGTCGCCGTGATCTTCCTCGGCTCCATCGCCTCGTCGGACCTGATCTGGAACTCCGCAGACGGGATCATGGGTGTGATGGCCCTCGTGAACCTCATCGCCATCGCCCTGCTCTCCGGCATCGTCTTCAAGCTGCTGAGGGATTACCTCGACCAGCGTCGTGCGGGGCTGGATCCGGTGTTCACCCGCGACCGGCTGCCCGGAACTCACCGGCATCCAGTGCTGGGCGGATGAACTCAGCGTCACCGGCCCGATCCCGGTCCAGAAAGCGCGCGCCGGCCCGTCGGTAGGGCGGTCCTGCCGGTACCGCTGAGCTCTTCTTCGGACGGTGCTAAACTTGAGCCAGTACGACTCAAGTTTTTCGCAAGGAGAAGCAGATGCAACCTGGTCAGCAGCCCCAAGAGGAGCAGAAGAGCGCCCTGGAACTGTATGGGATGAACCTCACGCAGATCGCGGCATCCGGAAAGCTCGACCCGGTGATCGGACGCGACGCCGAGATCCGTCGGATCAGCCAGGTACTCACCCGGCGCACCAAGAACAACCCGGTACTCATCGGAGAGCCCGGAGTCGGCAAGACCGCCGTCGTCGAGGGGCTCGCGCAGCGCATCGTCGCCGGGGACGTCGCCGACTCGCTCAAGGACAAGCAGATCGTGTCGCTCGACCTCGCGGCACTGGTCGCCGGCGCCAAGTATCGCGGTGAGTTCGAAGAGCGCCTCAAGGCCGTGCTGAAGGAGATCAACGACGCCGACGGAAAGATCATCACGTTCATCGACGAGTTGCACACCCTGATGGGAGCAGGTGCCGGTGAGGGGTCCGTTGCCGCGGCGAACATGCTCAAGCCGATGCTGGCCCGCGGTGAACTCCGGATGATCGGGGCCACCACGCTCAACGAATACCGCGAATACATCGAGAAGGATGCCGCCATGGAGCGGCGGTTCCAGCAGGTCTACGTAGGAGAGCCGAGCGTCGAGGACACGGTCGCCATCCTCCGCGGGCTCAAGGAGCGGTATGAGGCCCACCACAAGGTGACCATCGCGGACTCGGCGCTCGTCGCAGCGGCAGCCCTCTCCAACCGCTACATTCCCGCCAGGCAGCTTCCAGACAAGGCGATCGACCTCATCGACGAGGCAGCATCCCGGCTTCGGATGGAGATCGACTCAGCACCGGTCGAGATCGACGAGCTGCGTCGCAGCGTCGAGCGGCTCAAGCTCGAGGAACTCGCGCTCAAAAAGGAGAAGGACGACGCGTCTAAAGAGCGGCTCGTGAAACTCCGGGAGGACCTGGCTGAGCGCAAGGCGTCCCTGAAGACGCTCCAGGCGAGGTGGGACAAGGAACGCGCGAACCTCAACCGCGTCGGTGACCTGAAGAAGCAACTCGACGAGAAGAAGATGCTCCGTGACCGCGCGTTGCGCGAAGCTGACTATCGGGAGACGTCACGGCTCGAATATGAGGTGATCCCCGCGATCGAGAAGGAGATCGCGGCGGCCGAGCAGGCCGAGAACGACGGGCCACTCATGGTCAACGACCAGGTCACCTCCGACGATATCGCCGCGGTCATCGCCGCGTGGACCGGCATCCCGGTCGGGCGGCTGCTGCAGGGTGAGACGGAGAAACTGCTGCACCTCGAAGCGGAGCTCGGCAAGCGGCTCGTGGGGCAGAAGCAGGCGGTGAGGGCGGTCGCCGACGCCGTGCGGCGCACTCGCGCGGGTATCTCCGACCCCGACCGGCCCACCGGATCCTTCCTCTTCCTCGGGCCGACCGGTGTCGGTAAGACGGAGCTCGCCAAGGCTCTCGCTGAGTTTCTCTTCGACGACGAGAAAGCCATGATCCGCATCGACATGTCGGAGTACGGCGAGAAGTTCTCGGTGTCGCGACTCGTCGGCGCCCCTCCCGGCTATGTCGGTTACGACCAGGGCGGACAGCTGACCGAGGCGGTTCGTCGCCGTCCGTACTCGGTGGTGCTGCTCGACGAGGTGGAGAAGGCGCACCCGGAGGTGTTCGATGTTCTGCTGCAGGTCCTCGACGATGGGCGGCTCACCGACGGGCAGGGGCGCACGGTCGATTTCCGGAACACGATCCTGGTGCTCACCTCTAACCTCGGTTCGCAGTATCTCGTCGACCCCGACCTGACCTGGCCGGAGAAGGAGGACGCCGTCCAACTCATGGTGCGCCAGGCCTTCAAGCCTGAGTTCGTGAACCGACTCGACGACATCGTTGTGTTCTCAACGCTGACCGAGGCTGATCTCAGCCAGATCGTCGAGTTGTACATCGACCGGCTGCAGCGCCGACTTCACGAACGTCGCCTGGAACTCGCCGTGACACCGGACGCCCGGAGCTGGCTGGCCGAGCGCGGCTACGATCCGATCTACGGCGCCAGGCCGCTGCGTCGGCTCATGCAGAACGAGATCGATGACCGGCTGGCGACGGCAATCCTCGACGGCTCGATCCGCGACGGCAACGCTGTCCGGGTCGACCTCGATACCGTGCAGGACCAGCTCACCGTGGCTGCTGTATCGGACGAGTAGCCGACAGAACCGGGCGCTCTACGCGCTGGCGAGTATCAGCTCGTCGAGCGGGCGGCGGCTGCGCGGTGCAACCTCGCGCTCGCGCAGCATGTCGCTGCTGAGCGCTTCCGGAGGCCCAGCACGCCCAGCGCGGTGACGGAGATCGGCTCGAGGTCCGTTGAGACAGCGAAAGCCTCACGCAGCCCATCGACGACGATGCCGCCCATCTGGTGCACGTGGAGGCCGTCGTGGTGCGCCTGAATGGTGAGGTTGGCGACGGCCTGGCCGAGGTCGTACTGAGCCCAGCGGAGCGGTGTGCCGTCCTCGGCCGCCACGGCGGTCAGGTTGACGATGAGCACCTGCGCGCTCGAGGCCCAGGCCTGGTTGAAGCCCATGAGGTTCTCGACGATCGTGGCGTGCTCCACGCTGCCCCGCCGGGCGACGATGAAGCGCCAGGGCTGACTGTTCGACGCGGATGCTGCCCAGCGGGCAGCCTCGAGCGCCGAAGCGATCTTTTCCTCGGGGACTTCGACGGTCGGGTCAAAGGAGCGCGGGCTCCAGCGGTCGGCGAGTACCGCGTGAATCGGTGCGCTGGTGACGGCGGTTCGGGTGAGGGCTGATGAGGTCATTGTGGATTCCTTCGGTGGTCGGTTCGCTCCGAATCGCCGTTGATCCATTCATATGAAAGCAGAAGGCGCCGCGGATAATTCCGTGGCGCCTTCTTCTCTTGCGATGTCTGTCAGGACAGCGCTGGGAGAACCTCGCGCTCGAAGAGCTCGATGCCTGAGCGGTCGTATGCCGCCTCGGGGAAGTAGGTGATCGCGTAAGCGAGTCCTCTGTCCTTCATTGCCTGGAAGCGCTCGACGATCTGCTCGGGCGTGCCAACACCGAGGGCGGTCCCGCTTCGGTACTCGGCCATGAACTCTGCAGCTTTCGACTCCCCGAGGTATGGGGTGACCCGCGCCTCGACGGCGTCCAGCCGCTCGGCGACCTCGGCCTCGGTGTCGGCGATGACGATGTTGTAGTTGGAGGTGCGCACGATCTCGTCGAAGTTACGCCCGACCCGATCACAGTGCCCGCGCAGGATCTCGCTCTTGTGGGTGAACCCCTCGGGCGATCCGTCGAAGTTCGTGTACTGCGCGTATTGCGCCGCGATCCGGAGTGTCACCTTCTCGCCACCGCCGGCGATCCAGAACGGGATGCCATCCGGCTGCAGCGGTAGCGGACGGACGATGGCGCCATCGACCTGGTAGTGCTTGCCGTCGAGGGAGGCGGTGCCCGTCTCCCAGGCCTGCTTCATGATCTGGACACCCTCGTCGAGGCGCCCGAGGCGGTCGCCCGCGCTCGGGAAACCGTAGCCGTATGCGCGCCACTCGTGCTCGTACCAGCCGCCGCCGATACCCATCTCGACCCGGCCGCCGGAGATGATGTCGATCGTTGCGGCGACCTTGGCCAGGTAGGCGGGGTTTCGGTAGCTCATGCACGTGCACATCTGCCCGAGGCGAACGCGTTTCGTCGATGCGGCAAATGCGGCCATCAGCGTCCAGGCCTCGTGGGTCGCCTCGTCGCTGGGGACAGGGACGGTGTGGAAGTGGTCGTACACCCAGATCGATTCCCAGGCGCCGGCATCCGCGTGGGCTGCCAGGCCGTTCATCGTGTCCCACTGCTCTGCGGGGTCGATACCGACAAGGTCGTGTCGCCATCCCTGCGGGATGAATAGTCCGAATCTCATGCGCGCCAGCCTAGGGGGCTGGATTCTGCATCACGATACCGTTGCGTACCCGAGTCTGGAGCTGTAAGGGTCAGCGCTGTGCACGTCGATTCCGACCGGATTCGGCCGGCCTAGGCGCAGGAGACCGTTCCGTTCGACGCCACCGTGACGTAGCGCGGTGCCCAGAAGGCCCCCGTTGTTGTGGATGTGCGTGACCGTCACCTTCACGATGCCGTTGACAGCCGCCCCCTGCGAATTCCGCGAAAGTCAGCGTCACCGACCGATCCTTCGTGTCGATGGACTTGCTGACTTCCGTTGAATTCCACCTTGAGGTATTCCGCCGTTGTTTCCTGGCGGTCCAGTCGTAGAACGAACGTCCGCTGGCGCCAGCCGAGCACGCCATGGTCGACTGCGGCAGCGCGCTGTTGTGGTGGCAGACACGGCGTTGGACGCCACGGAGAGGTTGAGCGCAGCATCCCGCGCCTTGACCGTATAGGTGTACGTGGTTCCGGCCGTGAGCCCGGTGTCCGTGAAGGTCCGCGTTCCGGCAGCGACTGTTCCCACCAGGGTCGAGCCGCGGTACACCAGATAGTTCGTGACCCCGACGTTGTCGGTCGACGCGGTCCAGGAGACCGAGACGGACGTCTCTGTGACACCGGTGCGGGACAGGACCGGTGCGGTCGGCGCGGTCGTGTCCGGCGGGGGCGGTGACAGCGTCGTGATGCTCGCCGCGGCCGAGGTGGGAGAGGAATGTCCGGCACCGTCCCGGGCCACGACCGTGTAGGAGTATGAGGTCGACGCCGTCAACCCGGTGTTGGTGAACGTGGTGCCCGTGACGCTGCTGACGAGCGTGCCGTTGCGATACACGTCGTATCCGGTGACACCGACGTCGTCGGTGGATGCCGTCCAGGAGAGCGTGGTTCCTGTCATCGTCGTGCCCGAGAATACGAGACCTGTCGGAGTCGACGGCGCCGCGTCGACGAACGACTGGGGGATCGCCGTGCTCGCTGTGCTCGTGAACGAGGTCTTCGAGAGTGTCGTCACGAGGGACGCCACCAGGGAGTTGCCGCTCGTCTGCGCGGCCAGGTTGGAGATGCTGGTGCGCACGCAGATGACGACGGATGCCGCCGCCGCGAGGGAACCGCTGACGGTCAGAGCGGATGCGCCCCACACTCCGGTGACCGGGTTCACCGGAGTCGAACATCCGCCGATGGTCGACGTCGACCACAGGGTGACCGAGATCGCGTTCTTGAGCGTCGACGAGGACGTGCCCAGGGCCGTGGCGGTCGTGTAACTGGCATCGACGGTGCCCGCATTCGTCACCGTGACGGCATCTGTCTTCGTGGTCACGCCCGCGGAGAACGCCGCTCCTGTTCCCGACGCGGCAGACTGGACGGCGGCGATTGACCCTGCCCCGACGCTGACGACGGGCCCGTTGGCCGTGTCGGACCAGGACGCGTAGGTCTGGCCGACATTCCCGGTCGCGAAGACCGCGAGAAGGACGGCAACGGCGGCAGCGGTCACGAGCGGCCTGCGCGTGCGTCGGCTCCAGGCTGATCGCCACGACGCAGCGAGTGCAGCAGGAGCTGGCATGACGCCACCAGAGTCGGGTTCGGATAGGTATGTCAATACTATGAGGCGCGACCGGTCGGTGAGGGCGCCCAGCTAACCCAGTTCGGGGCGGTGGGCGGCTGGCTCGCGCGATCCACGGATCGATCTCCGAGGATGCGGAGCGGAACCGTCTCGTCCTGCAGGCTCGTCACGTCGCCCAGCCGCCGCCCGTCGGAGATGTCGCCGAGCAGTCGCCTCATGATCTTTCCCGACCGGGTTTTCGGCAGATCGGGTACGAGAATGACGTCGCGCGGTTTGGCGATCGGACCGATCTGTCGCGAGACATGGGACCGCAACAGTTCGGTCAGCTCGGCGCGTAGTGCCAGCCAGTAGTCCGGATGCTTCGGCCTCCGGACCCGTGGAGTGCACGGTTGGGATGATGTAGGCCGCGATGGCCTGCCCGGTCAGGGCGTCCGCGACTCCGACCACCCCGGCTTCGGCCACAGCAGGGTGAGCGACGAGCGACGACTCGATCTCGATCGTCGACAGTCGGTGCCCCGAGACGTTGATCACGTCATCGACCCGGCCGAGTACCCAGATATCGCCGTCGGCATCCCATTTGGCGCCGTCGCCCGAGAAGAAGTAGCCCTGTTTCCAGAACCGGGACCAGTACGAGTCGCGGTAACGATCCGGATCGCCCCAGACCGTGCGCGCGAGGCGCAGGGCCCGGGCGGTTGACGACGAGATAGCCGCCCTCACCGAACGGGACCGTATCGCCGGCATCGTCGACGATGAGAGTCGACAGGCCGGGCAGTGCACGATTCGCTGATCCGGGCTTGAGCGTGGAGACGCCCGGAAGCGGGGCCATCACCGTCGCCCCGGTCTCCGACTGCCACCAGGTGTCGACGATCGGGCGCCTGCCCGCGGCCGAGGTGGGTGTGGAACCACACCCAGGCTTCGGGGTTGATGGCCTCGCCGACCGTTCCGAGCAGCCTGATCGACGAGAGGTCGTACTCGGCAGGCACCCCGTCGGGGAACCAGGTCATGAGCGTCCGGATCAACGTCGGCGCGGTGTAATAGGTGGTCACGCCGTACCGTTCGATGATCTCGAAATGGCGAGCGGTGTGCGGGGAGTTCGGTGTTCCCTCGTAGATCACCTGGCTGAGTCCGTTCGAGAGTGGTCCGTAGATCTCGTAGGTGTGCGCCGTCACCCAGGCAAGGTCGGCGGTGCACCAGTGGACGTCGTCGGCCCGGGCATCGAAAAGGGCCCAGTGGCTCCATGAGGCCTGCGTGAGGTATCCACCGGAGGTGTGGACCAGTCCCTTCGGCTTGCCGGTCGTCCCCGAGGTGTAGATGATGAAGAGCGGTGTCTCCGCATCGAATGCCTGGGGGTGATGGATGTCAGGGGCCGCGTCGACGACATCGTGCCACCAGACATCCCGTCCGGGTGTCCAGGAAACCGGCGGGATGGCGTCACCCGCCCGCCGCACCACGAGCACATGCTCGATGCTCGCGACGCCGTCCACCGCGGCATCCGCGTTGCCCTTGACCGCGACGGCGGTTCCGCGCCGGTACTGGCCGTCGCTGGTGATCAGCAGCTTCGCCCCGGTGTCTTCCACGCGGAATCGCAGAGCCTCGGCGCTGAAACCTCCGAAGACGAGAGAGTGGATGGCGCCGAGCCGCGCGACGGCGAGGGTGGCGATGACCGTCTCGGGAATCACCGGCAGGTAGATGACGACGCGATCGCCCTGCCCGATCCCCAGCGCTTCGAGCGCGTTGGCGGCCTTCGAGACCTCGCGCTGCAGTTCTGCATAGCTGATCGCTCGCCGGTCGCCCGGTTCGCCCTCGAAGTAAAGCGCAATCTTCTCGCCGTTGCCTGAAGCCACATGACGGTCGACGCAGTTCACGGCGACATTGAGCGTCCCGCCAGCGAACCATTCGGCACGGGGCACGGTGAGTTCCCCGTCCGGTCCCTCGGTGACGGGTTCCCAGGTGTGTGTCGTGTGCCACGGCTCCACCCAGTCGAGTCGGGATGCCGCCGCCGACCAGAACGCGGTCGGGTCGGCATCGGCCAGCGCCCAGTCCTCCGCAGTCACGTTGGCCTGCGCAGCGAACGCCGCAGGCGCCGGGTATTTCCTGGTCTCGGTCAGCAGGGTGGCGATGGTTGGGACGGTCGCGCTGAGGTCAGGCATTCCTCGACGCTAGGGCCCCGTCGGGCCGCGATCGAATCGTGAGGCAACGGGAGGTAACGTTCGCGTGTCGCCGGAGCGGACAACTCGCGAGAGGATGGACGCATGAGTGCAAAAAGTGTGTTGTTCATCGGCGGTACCGGAGTGATCAGTTCGGCATCGGTGGCCCTGGCCACCGATCGCGGCTGGGACGTTTCAGTCGTCAACCGTGGCCGGTCAGACGCCCGTCCGCTCCCCGACGGCGTCGAGTTGCTCCAGGCCGACGTGCGGGACGCGGATGCCGTCGGCCGGGTGATCGGCGGCCGCTCGTTCGACGTGGTTGCCGACTTCCTCAGTTTCACGCCTGAGCAACTGCACCTCGACCGGGTACGGGGCAACACCGGCCAGTACGTCTTCATCAGTTCTGCCTCCGCGTACCAGACCCCGCCTGCCCGACTCCCGGTGACGGAGTCGACGCCGCTTCGGAATCCGTTCTGGGAGTACTCGCGAAACAAGATCGCCTGCGAGGACGCCCTCGTGAATGAGTACCGAGAGAATGGTTTCCCCATCACGATCGTGCGCCCCTCACACACCTACGATCGCACCCTTCTGCCCACTCTCGGAGGCTGGACCGACATCGACAGGATGCGCCGCGGCGTACCCGTCGTCGTCCACGGTGACGGCAGCTCGCTCTGGACGATCACCCACACGAGGGATTTCGCCGTCGGTTTCGTCGGGCTGCTTGGCAACCGGGCTGCGATCGGTGAGGCGTTCCACATCACCGGCGACGAAGCGCCGACCTGGGATGCGATCTACCGCATGCTCGGTGCTGCTGCGGGTGTCGAGCCGATCCTCGCCCACGTCACAAGTGACGACATCGCGGCCGCTGCCCCTGACCTCGGAGACGGCTTGCTCGGAGACAAGGCGCACTCGATGGTGTTCGACAACAGCAAGCTCAAGAGCCTGGTGCCCGAGTTCGAGCAGCGCACGAGCTTCGCTGACGGCGCGCGGGAGCTGATCGAATGGTTCGACGGTGACTCCTCCCGCCGCGTCGTCGACCAGGACACGGATGCCCTGTTCGACCGGCTGGTCGACGCTCGAACGACGTAGCTCCCTGGAGCGTCCCCCGTCTAGGAGAGTTCGAGCCGGATGCCCTCGACGAACGCGTCGATGTCGGCCTCGGTCGTGTCGAACGCGGCCATCCAGCGCACCTCGTTCTGTGAGGCGTCCCAGTCGTAGAACCGGAACGACTCGCGCAGTCGGTCTGCCGACCCGTCGGGGAGGGTCGCGAAGACAGCGTTCGACTGGGTGGGCTGGCTGAACTTCAGCCCGGCGATTTCCCCAGCGGACTGCAGGGATTCAAGTGACGCCCTCAACCGGGCCGCCATGGCGTTCGCGTGCGATGCCGAACGCAACCAGAGGTCACCCTCGAGCAGTGCAATCAGCTGTGCTGAGACGAACCGCAGCTTCGACGCCAACTGCATGTTGAGTTTGCGCAGGAAGATGAGTCCGTCGGATGCCTCGGGGTTGAGCACGACGACGGCCTCGCCGAACAGCAGGCCGTTCTTCGTGCCGCCGAACGAGAGCACGTCCACGCCGGCATCCGTGGTGAATTCGCGGAACGGAACCCCGAGCGACGCGGCCGCGTTCGAGAGTCGCGCGCCATCCATGTGCAGCGTCATCCCGTGGCTATGGGCGTGATCAGCGATCGCACGAACCTCGTCGACGCTGTACAGGGTGCCGAGTTCGGTGGACTGGGTGATCGAGACGACGAGCGGCTGGGCACGGTGCTCGTCACCCCATCCCCAGGCTTCCTGATCGATGAGGGCCGGGGTGAGTTTGCCGTCAGGGGCGTCAACGGTGAGGAGTTTCATGCCGCCGACCCGCTCGGGGGCACCGTTCTCGTCCACGTTGATGTGCGCGGTCGATGCGGCGATCACCGCTCCCCAGCGCGGCAGCATCGACTGCAGGCCGATAACGTTTGCGCCGGTGCCGTTGAACACGGGGAACACCTGCACGCCCGGGCCGAAGTGTGAGGCGAAGACGCCCTGAAGTCGGTCGGTATAGACGTCAGCACCGTATGCCGTCTGGTGACCGCCATTGGCCGCAGCAATCGCGTCGAGGACCTCCGTATGCACTCCGGCGTAGTTGTCGCTGGCGAATCCGCGGGAATCTGGGTCATGCAGGGTTTCAGTCACACACCTAGTTTTGCGCATGCCGGGACGGGCCAGCGAGCCCAAAAACTGCACACACCCTCTCCTGGTGCATAAATGGTGCGTGACAGGGTCTTTCAGTCGCCAAACAGCTCGCTGTATTTCTCGTTCAGGTCGTCCCAGCCGTGAAGTTTTGCCTCGTCCCCGACCAGTCGGGGCATGTCGCGCCCGCCGGCGACCGCGTCGAGTGCCGTGAGGCACAGGTGCCAGCCGGCGGCGTAGCTCGCGGCGTTGCTGCGGTCGTCGAAGGTGTGGCTCACCCGAGTGACGGTGCTGGAGGCTGTCGGGGCCAGCTCGATGTCGAGAGGATCTCCGCCCCAGATGAGCGACAGCATCCGCTGGGGTGCGACGGTGACGACGGTGCCGATCGAGTCGTCAGTGCCGTCGTCCCTCTTGTCGACTCCGGCTTCGGGCAGGGCGACGAAACCGGTCTCGGTGAGATCGCGGTCGGGATCGAACGGTGCCCACTTGTGGACCAGGTCCCTCTCGGTGATCGCCGACCAGATCGCCTGGGGCGCATGCGGGAGGGTGCGTTCGACGGCGAGAAGCCAGCGCCTGCCGAGATTGGTCAGGGTCGCCTCGGCCGGATGTTCCTGTACAGGCGTCTGCGGCATGGCGCACTGCCCTCCTTCCCGGTGGGTTCCAGTCTCGTCGGCACGCGCGTTGCCGTCCAGTACGGGGACCGACCGGGTTCCTCGAGTCAGCCGAGCAGCATCGCGAGGAGCGAAGGAGCAAGGACGGCCCAGGCTGCACCGAAAACGATCGCTGAGACGAGGCCGGTGACCGAGAGCGCCTTGCGAGTGGGTTCACGTCCGATGCCGACGATGCCGAAGACGATACCGGCAAGCGGGATGATGACAGTGAAGCCGAGCAGCAGCGACGCCAGGCCGAGCACGAGCGCGGTGACGCTCAGTCGCTTGGGCTGGACCTCAATGATTACCGGTTCGGGAATATGGACGGGGTTGACCATCGGGTGGTAGCGGAGCGGGTTGATTGCCTCTCGTCTTTCGCGACGGGTGAGGACGGGTTCGGGCATGATGGAGTGAGTCATTACGGTCCCTTCGGGTAGACACCGGGTGATGACCGCAGACTATTCCTGAGCGATACTCATGTCACTAGGGTCCGGGCAAAATCACCCCCGAAAACGGGGTGACTCAACCCTTCAACGCCTCCCCCCATTTCACCCGAGCGCCCATTTTCAGCAGGGAGTTCTGGTATATGCGCGACCCGAGCCAGATGACCACGAGCGTTGTGGCCGCCAGGATGCCCAGGGAGAGCAGCGGCTCCCACCACTCCGCCGTTCCAAGGAAGAGCCTCACCGGCATCGCCACAGGGGCGGAGAACGGAACATAGGACATGATCGCCAGGACGGTCGGGTTGTCGTTGAAGAAGATGACCAGGAAGTACGGGAGCATGACGAGCATCGTCACCGGCGTCGTTGTCGAACCGATGTCTTCCTGGCGGGACACCATCGATGCTGTTGCCGCGAACAGGGCCGCCAGGAGGATGAACCCGATGGCGAAGAACAGCGCGAACCAGACGATCGGCATCCCGAGGCCCGCGAGCAGTTCGGTCTGCCCGGTGATGGTCAGCCCGATGATCGAGAGTGCAGAGATCACGGCGATCTGGCCGAACGCGAGAATCGAGTTGCCGAGCACCTTGCCCGCGAGCAGTGCGTGGACCGGGATCGCAGACATGAGAATCTCGACGACGCGGGTCTGCTTCTCCTCGACGACGTTCTGGGCAATGGTCGAGCCGAAAGTCATGGCCGATATGAAGAACACGAGGCCGAAACCGAGCGCGACCAGATAGGCGACCAACGGGTTGGTTGCGCTCTCATCGAGGAGCGTCACCGGTGGCGCCAGGCTCAGCTGCTCGACGAGGGCCCAGGGCACCTCGGACTGCGCGATGACGGCGATACCGAGCGGGGTGGAGTCGTCGGGGACGATGGCGGCTTCGACCGTCCCGTCTTCGACGAGCTCGGTTGCCGCAGCGACGCTGTCCGCGCGGGTGATGTCGAAGCCCTCGGTGCTCTCGAGAGACTGAGCGGCGGTGCCGACGACAGCCACCCGGGTCGCTTCGGGGTTCTGCGCGGCGAATCCGCCGACAACGATCGAGGCGAGGACGAGGAGCAGCAGGATGCCGGTGGAGATCAGGAATGCCTTGCTGCGCAGCCGCATCGTCACCTCGCGTTCAGCGACGAGCCAGGTGCTCTGGGCGAGGCTCGGGGCTGCTGGGCGTGATGGCATGGTCGAGGTGCTCATCGGACGACCTCCTTGAAGATCTGGGCAAGTGATGGATGCTGCGGCGAGAAGGTCGCGACGTCCCCGCGACCGATGGCGTCGCGCAGGACCGCCTGGGCGGTCGCCTCGGTGTCGACGTCGAAGAGTGCGTAGCCGCCGTCGAAATCGACGACGCTGACGCCGGGGGCGGACCGAAGCCAGCCGGCATCCCCGCTGGAGATGAGTTCGTAACGCAGTGTCGAGTGCTGCGCGCGGAGCGCTTCACGGGATCCGGTCGCCCGAATGCCCCCGTCCGCAATGATGACGAGGTCGTCGCAGAGACGCTCGACGATGTCGAGCTGGTGTGAGGAGAACAGTACGGGTGCGCCGGATGCCGCACGGTCCTTGAGGACGCCGACGACGACGTCGACCGCCATCGGGTCGAGCCCGGAGAACGGCTCATCTAATACGAGCACCTCAGGGTCGTGTACGAGTGCCGCAGCGATCTGTGCGCGCTGCTGGTTGCCGAGGGACAGGCTCTCGACCGGGGACGACGACCGTTCGGCCAGACCGAGCTGTTCGAGGAGTGCGGAGGCGTTCCGTTTGGCCGCCGCGGCGGTGAACCCATGGAGCCTGGCCAGGTACACCAGTTGCTCTTCGACCTTCATTTTCGGGTAGAGCCCGCGCTCCTCGGGCATGTAGCCGAACAGCCGACGGTCCTGGGGCGTCAGCTTCTGCCCGCCCAGCGTGACGGAGCCGCTGTCAGAGGACAGCACGCCGAGGATGATCCGCATCGTCGTGGTCTTTCCAGCACCGTTGCCGCCGACGAAACCGGTCATTCTCCCGGGGGCGACGTCGAAGCTGACGTCGGTGAGAACCTGTGTCATTCCAAAGTGTTTGTTGACGTCTCGAATCTCGAGCATGGGGTCTCCTCTGTGACGGTGATCCCACCGTACGGCCCCGTCGCTGCCGCCGGCATCCGCCTGCAGAGGGGTCTTTCGGCTCCGCCCCAAGGGGGAGGAGTCGGGATGAGATGGCTGGCATACGCTTGGCTGGTGTTCCGAGTCCCCATGATGCGCCGGCCAGCGGCTGATGGCCCCCGTCTGTCGCGCGACGTCAAGGTGCTCGGGGTGGTCGCTTTCTTTGTCATGGTCGGATTCGGCGTCGTCGTTCCCGTGCTGCCGGTCTACGTGCGAAGTTTCAACGTCGGCTATCTCGAGGTGGGCGCCGTCGTCTCCGCGTTCGCGCTGATGCGGTTCGTGGCGAGCCCGTTCTGTGGCCGCCTCATCGACCTGTTCGGAGAGAGGGTGCTCCTCGCCATCGGCATCGGGATCGTCGCGGTGTCGAGCGGATTCGTCGGGCTAGCCCAGAGCTACGTCGAGGTGCTTTTGCTTCGTGGTGCCGGCGGTATCGGCTCGGCCTTGTTCACGGTGTCGGCGATGACGCTCCTCCTGCGCTCGACGTCGCCAGGCATGCGTGGGCGCTCGGTCGGTTTCTACCAGGGCGGATTCCTCATCGGCGGGATGGCTGGGCCTGCAATCGGCGGGGTGCTCGCGACGATCTCGCTGACGGCACCGTTCTTCTTCTACGCCGGAACCCTGGCCATCGCCGGACTCGTCGGCGTCCTGATGCTCCGTCCGAAAAGCCGCGCGTCCGACATCGGGGGAGGCGACGGTGTACCTCTCCGCGTGGTCCTGCGGGATCCTCGATTCCGGGCCGCCTGCCTCGCCAACTTCGCCAACGGGTGGACCTCCCTCGGGGTGCGAAGCGCCCTCGTTCCCGTGCTCGTCGTCGACGTGCTCTCCGGAACCGCGGCGTGGACCGGCGCCGCCTTTGCCATCGCCGCCGTCGTGCAGACGATCGCGCTTGGCCCGGCCGGCCGTTTCGTCGACACGGTCGGACGCCGGCCGGCAATCCTTGTCGCCTACGCCGTCGCCGCCGTGACCATCCTCGGCGTCTCGGTGGCTCCGAACTTCGCGGTGCTCACCGTGCTGCTCTGCCTCTACGGTGTGGCGGCCGCATTCATGGGGACCGCCCCGGGAGCAGCCGTCGGCGACGCGACCGGGGGTGCACGCGGTGGGCGCCCGGTCGCGCTGTTCTCCATGGCCAGCGACCTCGGGGCGATCGTCGGCCCGCTCGTCGCCGGCTGGCTCGTCGACGTGGCCTCCTTCCCGGCGGCATTCGCCGTGGCGGCGGCGTTCCTGCTCGTGGCCTCAGCGTCCGCGCTGCGGATGCCACGCGAGCATCGGGTCACTCCATAGACCACCCGCAGCGGCGCTGACGACGGCTCTACCGGCCGGGCACCGTCACGCGGTTCTCGTACGCCCACACGACCGCCTGGATCCGGTCACGCAGTCCGAGTTTCTGCAGCACCTTCGACACGTGGGACTTGACCGTGGCCTCACCGACGAACAGGGATCCGGCGATTTCAGCATTCGACAGACCCTGGGCGACGAGCTGCAACACCTCGGCCTCACGGTCGGTGAGTGTGTCGAGCTCAGCGGGCGGCGCCGACTGAAGCGGGGCATCCGCGCGCACGCCGAACCGTTCGATCACGCGACGGGTGACGGCGGGGGAGAGCAGGGCGTCGCCGGCCGCGATCACGCGCACCGCGTCGATCAGCTGCTCGGGCGTCGAATTCTTCAGCAGGAACCCACTTGCCCCCGCCTGCAGCGCTTCGAACAGGTAGTCATCGCGGTCGAATGTCGTCAGGATGAGAACAGCGGATGCCGCGCTCTCGTCGGCAACGATCCGTCTGGTCGCCTCCAGCCCGTCCATGTCGGGCATCTGCACGTCCATGCAGATGACATCAGGTGCGAGTTCGATCGTTCGAGCGAGTGCTTCAGCGCCCGTCGCCGCCTCGCCAACGATCTCAATGTCCGGCTGGGAGCCGAGGATGATCCTGAACCCGGCGCGGACCATCTCGTGGTCGTCGGCGAGGAGGACCCGGGTCGCGGTCATCGGCTGCTCCCCGGTGGTGGTGCCGATGCCGAAGGCGCGATCGTTTCCAGCTGCGCCGGGTCGCGTCCGCTCTCGTCAGGCGACATGCATGGCACGGGGACTCTCGCACGAACGAGGTACCCTCCGCGTGGCCTCGGCCCGAGTTCGAGGCTGCCGGCGAGCGCATCGATTCTTTCCCGCATCCCGATGTGGCCGAGCCCGCCCGCGCGAGGCGTGAGCGGCACGCTCCCCGTGTTGGCCACCTCGAGCTCGACGGCGTCGGCGAGGAAACGCAGTCGCACATCGGCGGTGGCGCCCGAACCCGCATACTTGCGAGCGTTGGTGAGGGCCTCCTGGGCGATCCGGTACAGGGCGAGCCCGACCAGGCCGGAGACCGGAGAAGGATCGCCGATGATCTCGAGGGTCGTCGGCATCCCGGATGCGGTGGAGTCGGCGACGAGGGCGGGCAGCGACTCGAGGCCCAGAGTCGACGCGCTCTCGGACGCCGGATCCGCGCTGTCGCTCTCCCGGAGGGTGTGCAGCAGGCGCTGTAGTTCATCGATTGCTGTGCGTGCGCCCAGTTCCACATTCGACAGGGCGTCCCTGGCGGCGGCGGGGTCGGAGCCGAGCACTGTGCGGGCAGCCCCGGCCTGCACACCCATGACCGATACGTGGTGGGCGACCACGTCGTGGAGTTCACGTGCGATCCTCACACGTTCGAGTGCGACGGCCTGGTCCGCCGTTCGCTCGCGTTCGCGCTCCAGCTCATCCGTGCGGTATTCGAGCAGCGCCTGCTGGCGAGCAGAAGCATACGAGCGGTCGCCGAAGAAGTACGCACCACCGAAATAGAGCAGGTTGGTGAGGATCTGGATCATCAGGAACGCCATGAGCGGGGAGAACGCACCGGCCCGGGAGAAGTCGTCGAGTGCGTCGGGGTCGGTGGTCTGCCGGAACAGCGACAGCACAAGCCAGACCAGCATGGCCGCGATGATCCCCGCGCGCACGAGCAGTGCCGTCCGGCGGGTATCCACCCAGGCCCCCACCGCGTAGAGGGCCATGAACAGGGTGATGTTGCAGATCAGCAGCTCAGGGACCCGGAGTTCGCCGCCGGCGATGAACGTGGCTGACACGATGACGGCCACGGTGTTCGGCCAGCGGCGACGCCATGCCAGCGGCAGGGTGATCAATGCGGCCCAGATCAGGCTCATCCACATCGGTGCCGCGTCGTCTTCGTACACGCCGGCGACGCGATAGAGCATCAGGCTGAGCAGCGCGCCGACGAACAGCGCGGCGGCAAGGATCGCGTCTGAGCGCAGTCCCTGGCGAGTCACCGACGGGCGCCGCCACCGGGGATCGGTCGGCTCGACAGGAAGGACAGGGCTGGTCACCGTCCTACGCTACCGAGCCGGCCGTCCACGCGGCATCCGTCTGAGGGCGGAAATTCAGTCCGAGTTCTCCAGTACAACGCGCCGGAGCGCCACCGTGCTCCCGGCATCGTCCCAGAGGCCGGAGACGGCGCTCGCCAGCCGAGCTTCGAGGCCGTCGAGAGCGCTGACCGAGAAGATGGTGGCGGATGCCGATCGCGCCGATTTCCCAAATCCGTTCGCGATGGCCAGCACCCAGGTTTCCGCAGCAGCCTTTGCCGCCGCGTAATTGGCACCGCCGGGCATCGGGCGGGCGAGCGAGGTGCTCGAGACGATGGCCAGCCGCCCGGCCGTCGACACCCGCAGGTCCTCGACGAACGCGCGGGTCGTGTTGCGCAGGGTGGTCACGATCCTGGTGTGCAGGAAGTCCCAGTCCTCATCGGTCTGACCGGCGAGTCCGCCGCCGCCTCGCCAACCGCCGACGAGATGGATGAGTCCGTCGAGCGGTCCGTACTCGGTGTGGACACGTTCGGCTAGCGCCATGACGTTCTCACGGTTCGCGAGGTCGGCGACCAGGCCGACAGCATCCGGAACCTGATCGGTCAGGGCGCGCAGACGTTCGGCATTCGAGCCCACAGCGAGCACCCGCGCACCAGCCGCCGCCAGGTCGCGGCAGACGGCGATGCCTGCCGCGCTGGTCGCACCGGCAACAAGTACGGTACGACCAGCAGCGGACTCAGTCATTGCCGGTGATCCCGGCCGTTGACTCGATCACGTCGCGCATCTTCTTCGAGAGGGCCTCGTAGAACATCGACAGGGGGAACTCGTCGTCCATCACGAGGTCCGTGTATCCCTTCGGCGCGCCGGTGAGGACATCGTCCGGGAGACCGCGAGCCCACGCCGACGCCGGGTGTGGCTCCACTGTGCCAGACACGAGTTCGTACGCTGCGAGCCAGTGCGAGACCTTCGGACGGTCGATCGACCGCCAGTACAGGTCGTCGATAGCCGTGCCGAGCGCCACAACGACATCGGGCACCTCAGCCCAGTCGATGGTCAGCGCGGTGTCCGTCCAGTGCAGCACGTGGTGCTGGTGCAGCCACGCGAACAGGAGCTGTCCGCCGAGCCCGTCGTAGTTGCGCACCCGGCTTCCCGTCAGCGCGAACCGGAAGATCCGGTCGAAGATCACCGCGTACTGCACGAGCTTCGCGTGAGCGAGGATCTCGGTCTCCGCCTCGGTCAGCTCCGCCGGGCTCTGTGCCGAGAGGGTGCGTTCGAGCTTCACCGATTCACGGAACGCGGTCAGGTCGCATCGCAACTCTTCCAGCGAGTAGAGGAAGAACGGCATCCGCTGTTTGATCATGAACGGGTCGAACGGCAGGTCACCGCGCATGTGGGTGCGGTCGTGGATGAGGTCCCACATGACGAACGTTTCCTCGGTGAGTTTCTGGTCATCGAGGAGCGCCTGCGCGTCTGCTGGCAGGTCGAGCTTGGTGATCTCGGCTGCGGCCTTCACCACCCGGCGGAACCGTGCGGCCTCCCTGTCGGCGAAGATCGCACCCCAGGTGAACGTCGGGATGGCGCGCATCGCGACGGTCTCGGGGAACAGCACGGCCGAGTTGGTGTCGTATCCCGGTGTGAAGTCGAGGAATCGGATCGGCACGAACAGCTTGTTCGAGTAGTCCCCGGATTCGAGCTCGGCGATGAAGTCCGGCCAGACCACCTCGATCAGCACGGCTTCGATGAGCCGGTCGGTCGAGCCGTTCTGCGTGTACATCGGGAACAGCACCAGGTGGGCGAGTCCGTCGGTCCGGTTGCGCTGCGGCTGGAATGCCATCAGGGCGTCGTAGAAGTCCGGTGTCCCGAAACCGTCTGCGGCCCAGCGGTCCAGGTCCACCACGACCGCGTCGAGATAGTCCCGATCCCAGGGGAACAGGGGCGCGAGTTCGCGCACCGCGGCGGTGATCACGGCGACGTGTTCGCCGGCGGTGGCGTGGGTCTCCCGGTCGGGGATCGATCCGTCCTTGATCTGCAGCGGGCGGATGCCGACGGCTGCGGCTTTGAGACGAAGCCAGGCCGGGTGAGCGGCGAGTTGCTGACCGTCCTCGAGCACCTCGGGCTCGCCAACGATCGCGTGTTCGCGAAGTTCAGACATAACTACCCTCCCGGTGCTTGAGTCGATTAGTGGATACGACGAGCGTATCTGCGGGTGGTCAGGCGTTTCTTTGACTCAGGCGAGAGTTGTCTGCGCGCTCTGCCATAAGCACGCAGGTTAACTGCGTTCCGGAACCTGCTCACACCATTTTGGGGTGACGCAGGTTCCGGAACAGCGGGCGACATCCGCCGCCCCATCTCTAAGCTGCCTGCAGTGTCCGGCCCTCCAGGCGGTCGGTTGCGAGCTTCTCGGCTGCGGCCAGCGTGGTGATGCCCTGTTCCTGAGCCGAGCGATAGACGGAGCGCATCGTGTCCCCGATGTTGTCGACCCGCGCGAGGATGGATTCGAGGTCCGCTCCTGGCTGGGAGGCCATGTCGAGGTAGATCACGCCGCCGGCGTTAGCGACGAAATCCGGCGCCCAGAGTATTCCCCTCTCGGCGAGCTGTTCGGCCCCATCGTGTTCGGCGAGCTGGTTGTTGGCCGCGCCGACGACCGCCGCGCACCGCAACTGGGAGATCACGGTGCGGCTGAGCGCTCCGCCAACCCCGCACGGGACGAACAGGTCCGTCTCGAACAGGTGCTCGTCGCCGGGCTCAATCCAGCTGGCTCCGATCTCTTCGGCGAGCGCACGCCTGGCCGGGTTCACGTCGGTGACGATAAGGGATGCTCCAGCCTCGGCGAGGCGGCGCGCCAGGCGGCCTCCGACCTGGCCGAGTCCTGAGATCGTGGCGCGGCGACCGCGGACGAGAGGGCTCCCGAACGTCGTGTCCAGGGTGGCGAGGATCGCCGAGTACACCCCGGCGGCGGTGGCGTCGCTGGGTTCGCCCACCCCGCCACGGTCAGCGGGAAGTCCGGACACATGGCTGGTGCGTTCGGAGACGACGGCCATGTCCTCGGCGCTCGTCCCCACGTCCTCAGCGGTTTCGTACATCCCGCCGAGACTGTCGACAGCGTCACCGAGGTCGAGCATCGCTGCCCGCTTCGCTGCCGCGCCGAGGGTAGTGCCGGCCGGAACGAAAACCACGGACTTGCCTCCGCCCCGCGGCAGGCCCGCTGCCGCATTCTTCAGCGTCATCCCGGCGGAGAGGCGGAGAGAGTCTTCGACGGCCTCGAGCCAACTGGGGTACTGCCAGACCCGTGCGCCACCGAGCGCGGGGCCGAGGCGGGTGGAATGGACGGCGACGCTGATCGTGAGCCCGGATCGAATGCCGCGGGTGATCAGGAGTTTCTCGTGGTCCAGAGAGGGGGAGTGCAGGGCGTCGAGGGACGCGCCTGCATTGAATGCTGACGTCATTGTCGTATCTCCTTGTGGGTGATTGCTCTGCCCCGGGTGAGGGCGTGTCGACGCTCGCGCGGGTGGCGCGGGTACCGACAGGTCCATCACACCAAGAACGAAACATTTTGACAAGGGCGAAACGGCTGATGCACCTATCCGGCGGCCGCGCGATGCGCGATCCGCGGAACCACGTGGGTCACGGTTCGGGTGTCGAGATCGATTCGGATGGCCGTGTCCGGCGGCATCGGAGTCCAGCCCGCGGCATCCAGTCCGCTCGAGATGATGTGCACGGCATCGGCGGTCACGCGGTAGTCCATGGCGTAGTACTCGGCGGCGTGCCTGGCCGGCATCGACCCGCCGTGCTCGAACAGGGCGCGGAGCGCACGTGGCGGTGATTCGGCCCTGCTGTTGATGTGCACAGCGAACAGTGCACGAGGGGTGAGCAGCAACGCGTTGAGGCTGCAGTCCGGGAACTCGCGCTGCAGGATGGCAAGCCCGTCGACGACGCCGACGGTCTCGTCGCCGGAATCGTCGATGCACTGCAGCAGCAGGCGGAAATAGCGCTCGCTGTCCGTGTCTCCCCTGAGCCTCGACCGTGACTCACGGGTGAGCAGCCCATCGAGGCGCGGAATGGGTGTGATGTTGCCGTTGTGCGCGAACGCGTACCCTCCGTCGGTGAACGGATGCGTGTTCTCGGCACGGATGGGAAGACCGCCGGTTGCCCAGCGCAGGTGGAGCATGCCGCTGGCTCCCAACGGCGCTGCCGCCAGCTCAGCGTACGTTTCGTCCAGGATGGCCGTGCCGGTTGAATTGACGGAGTGTGTCCGACCGTCATCTGCATCACGCCACGCGGCTCCCCAGCCGTCCCCGTGGACAGCGGTCAGCGACGTGAACGACGCGAAGTCGTCGGCCCCGAGCACGTCGACGACCGAGGTCGGGCGGGCACAGACGTAGCCCAGCAGTCGACACACGGTCGCACCTCTCTCGGTTTGCTCTCTGTCGAGTTTTGTCCATTACTTACGCTGGGGCAACCGAACTGGCAGAGTGAGCGCATGCGAACCGTCGGGGTCGAGGAGGAGCTCCTCCTGGTCAGCGCGGACTCGGGGCGGCCCAGGGCCGTCGCCGGTCAGGTGCTCAGGCGGGTCGAGGCATCGACAGGCGATGGCCTGATCGGAGGCACACTCGACCACGAGTTCAAGCAACAGCAGATCGAAGCAGACACGGCGCCGCACCGTTTTCTCCGGGACGTGGCGAATGACCTCGTGTCCTGGCGACGAGCGGCGGCAGCGGCCGCCCGCTCCTCGCGAGCGCGGGTGATCGCCTCGGGAACGTCCCCGTTGCCCGCGGAGTACCGGCTCATGCCCGACCCGCGCTACGAGCAGATCGCTGAGCTGTTCGGGCTCACCGCACGCGAGCAGCTGGCCTGCGCGTGCCATGTCCACGTGTCCATCGATTCCGAGGACGAAGGAGTCGGGGTTCTCGACCGGATCCGGGAGTGGCTTCACATCCTGATCGCCCTCAGCGCCAACTCTCCGTTCTGGCACGGAATCGACACCGGCTACGCAAGCTACCGGTCCGACGTGATCCGCCGCTGGCCGACGGCGGGCGCGCAGGAGATCTTCGGGTCTGCCGCCACCTATCACTCCCTGGTTCGTGCGATGACGGGAACCGGGGTCATGCTGGATGCGGGGATGGTGTACTTCGATGCCCGGCTGTCCCACCACTACCCGACCGTGGAGATCCGGGTGGCGGATGTCTGCGCTGACGCCCAGGACACGGTCCTCGTCGCCGCGCTCTGCCGGGGTCTCGTCGACACGGCTGCGCTCGAGTGGCGGGCAGGGGCCGCGCCGCGTCCGATTCCCGCTGCCGTGATCCGTCTCGCGGCCTGGCATGCCGGACGCTTTGGCCTGTCCGGCGACCTGCTCGACCCGGGAACGATGACCCCGGTTCCGGCCCGTGTCGTCGTCGGCCAGCTCGTCGATCACGTGCGATCCGCGCTCCGGGCGAACGGTGACGAGGAGTTCGTCGACGAGCAGGTCGGCCGGGTGCTCGAACGAGGCAACGGTGCCGACCGTCAGCGAGCGGTGCTGCGGCGAACCGGTCGGCTGGCCGATGTGGTTGCCGACCTCGCGCGGGTGACCGTCGGGCAGGATGCGTGACGGCGCATAACTCCGCCAGACCGGCCGGCCGGGTTCCCCTGCGGGCCGGAACTACGGCGCCGCAGCTACTGCCGCGCCGGTTTGGGGCGGAGTTGTGCGCAGCGCACGACGAGCGGCGCGGCGCAGGAACCGACGTGCTCGCCTAGCTCCAGCGCCTGTTCACCCAGCGCTCAAACAGCCCCACCAGTGAATCGGTGAGCTTGCCGAGCACGGCGAGCAGCACGATCGCGAGGAAGATCCTGTCGATGCGGCCGTTGCTCTGCGAATCGATCAGCAGGAAACCGAGGCCCATCGACGAGGCAATCAGTTCGGCAGCGACGAGGAACAGCCAGGCCTGGGCGAGCGCGAGCCGGAGACCCGAGACGACGGACGGCAGCACCGCGGGGAGCTGCACGGTGGTGAACAGTCGTGCGCCATTCAGCCCGAAGGCGCGGCCGGCTTCGACGAGCTGGCGGTCGACGTGCCTGAGCGCCGCCGAGACGGTCGTGTAGACGGGGAAGAACGCACCGATGACGATGAGGATGATTTTCGACTCCTCACCGATCTTGAACCACAGGATGAGAAGGGGAATCCAGGCGAGCGACGGCACAGCGCGAATCGCACCGAGGATCGGGGCGAACAGGATGTCGCCGAGCCGCGACAGGCCGACGACCGCGCCGAGCGCGAGTCCGAGGGCCGCTCCGACGGCGAAACCGATCAGGACGCGCTGGGTCGAGATGGCGATGTACTGGCCGAGGAGGCCGCGCTGGATGAGGTCGATTGCGGACTGCCAGACCATCGTCGGTGACGGGAGCTGCGAAATGGAGACGAGGCCGAGGGAGGTGACCGATTGCCACGCGAGAAGAATGAGCACGGGGATGAGCGCACCGCCGGCGACAACAACCCAGGTGCGGCGGGTCAGGGGAACGTGACCGGAAGCGTGGGCCGTGGTCCCGCTGGTGGATTCGGCGGTAGCCGCAGCTGTGGATTCCGAGGCGGCGACCGCGGCAGGGCTGGGGCGAACAGCGACCGGCTGCTGGTTGGCCAGCCCGGACGTCGAGACGGTGCCGACACGTACGCGTTCGCTTGTCGTGAGGTAGTCGTTGCGGCTCATTCTCAGTCCTCGAGGGTGGGAGGTGGTGGGAGGTGGAGACCCGGGCTGCCGGGTCCCCACCGTTCGACTAGCCGATGGCGTCGGCGTCGGCGTTCTTCACGAATGTGTCGTTGATGAGCGAATCGAGGGCCTCGTCGACCTGATCCTGTGATGCAACGTCGCCTGAGGCAACGAAGATCGGACCGATGATCTCCAGCACGTCGCGCTGGGCGCTGCCGGGGATCGGATCGACATCGAGGTTGGAGCGTTCGGTGATGACGAGGTTCGCGACCTCGGGGTCGAGACCGGCGACATCCGCAAGGATCTGTGCCGTCTCGTCAGGATTCTCAGCGGCCCACGCACGGGCGTGCTCGTACGCGTTGACGACGGCCTGTGCCAGGTCGGGTTTCTCAGCGAGGAACTTCTCCGTGGCGTTGAGGAAGCCGTAGCTGTTGAAGTCGACGTTGCGGTAGATGAGCGTCGCACCGGACTGTTCGGCTCCGGCCATGATCGGGTCGAGTCCGGCCCAGGCGTCCACTGAGCCGTTCTGCAGGGCAGCCCAGCCGTCGGCGTGCTGGAGGTTCTCGATCGTGACGTCGGTCTGGCTGAGCCCGGCTTCTTCCAGCGCCTGCAGCAGGAAGAAGTACGGATCAGTGCCCTTGGTTGCGGCGATCTTCTTGCCCTTCAGTTCCTCGACCTCCGTGATGCTGGAGTCGGGGCCGACGACGAGTGCGGACCACTCGGGCTGCGAGTACAGGTCGATCACCTGGATGGGTGAGCCGTTGGAGCGGGCGAGCAGCGCGGCCGACCCGGCGGTCGACCCGACATCGATGGCGTCGGCGCGGAGGGCCTCGTTGGCCTTGTTCGAGCCGGCGGACTGCACCCAGTTGACAGTGACATCCTGCTCGGCGAGAGCGTCTTCGAGCCAGCCCTTCTCCTTGATGATCAGGGAAAGCGGGTTGTAGGTGGCGAAGTCGATGTTCAGCTCGCCGCCCTCGGTGATCGTGTCGGAGCTGCCGGTGGCGCTGCCAGCGGCCGGGGCAGCGTTCTCGCCTGCGGCGCACCCGCTGAGGAGGAGGGCGGCGACGCCCGCGGCGAATGCCGCGACGGAAAAGCGTGTGCGAATCATGGTGAAGTCCTTTTGCTGGGGTGGGAGCGGGGGAGGGGGAACGTGACAGTCGGGATCAGTAGGGGAAGTGTGGAACGCTCGTGGTGGACTCAACGCCCCTGGTGACGCCGTGGCGGTCGATGCCCAGACCGCCGAGCAGTCGTCCCCGAAGCTCCGCGAGCTCGGCGGAGCCACGGTCGCGTGGACGGTGACCGGGGACGACGATCTCCTGGATGATCGACGACCCCTCCCACCCGGGCTCCCGCCCGAGCAGAATGATGCGGTCGGCGAGCTGGAGCGCTTCATCGACGTCGTGGGTGACGAGGAGCACGGTCGTGGGTGCTGCGGCGTGAACGTCGAGAAGGAGGTCCTGCATTTTGAGACGCGTGAGTGCATCGAGCGCACCGAACGGCTCGTCGAGCAGCAGGACACCGGGATTTCGGGCGAGTGCCCGGGCGAGGGATGCCCGCTGTGCCATCCCCCCGGAGATCTCGCGCGGGCGGTGCCCGGCAAAGTCGGTCAGGCCGACGAGGTCGATGAGTTCACGGACGCGGGCAGTGCCTTCAGCGCGCGATGTTTCCCTGGGCAGGCCGAGCGCCACGTTGTCCGTCACGCTCCGCCACGGCAACAGGCGCGGTTCCTGGAATCCGACAGCGGTCCGATCGTCGAAGTCGGCTACGGGCTGACCGTCGATCAGCACGGCGCCGGTCGACGGTGAATCCAGGCCGCCGGCGATCCGCAGCAAAGTGGACTTGCCGCATCCGCTCGTTCCGAGGATCGCGAGGACCTCCCCAGGCGACACCGTGATCGACACGTCCCTGAGCACCTGGCGGGGTCCGCTCTCGCCAGGGAAGGACCGCCCAACGGCGGCAAACTCGACGGCGTATGCGGCTTCCGTCGACACAGACACAGCGTGCGCGCTGCCGGGGACGGCTGACGCGGTGCGGGAAGATGGCATTCGGGACTCCCTTCAGGATGTCTGTGGCGGTGTCATAACGGTAATGACGTCGCGGCGGGAGCGCCTGCTGGGCTGCAACACTGGGTAACACTGATGCGGAGCCACTGGGTGGCAGCAGCAAGGAGTGTGGACATGGTCGTCGTCGACAACGCGGTGTACGTTCGCGGCGAACGCGTGGCATCGCCGTCGAGCCTGGACGACACCTATGAGGTCCTGCACGAGAAGAAGGGCATGGCCTGGATCGGCCTCTATCGCCCCGATGAACCCGAACTCCACTCCGTCGCTGCCGAGTTCGGGCTCCACGAGCTCGTGGTCGAGGACGCGCTCTCCGGGCACCAGCGACCGAAGATCGAGCACTACGGCGAGACCCTCTTCGCCGTGTTCAAGGCCGCGCGTTACCTCGATGTCGAAGAGCGGGTCGAGTTCGGCGAAGTCCACGTCGTCATCGGAACGGACTTCGCCATTACCGTTCGCCATTCGGAGACGCCGGATATCGGCGCAATCCGCCAGCGGCTCGAACACGACTCGGGCCTGCTCTCGCTCGGACCCGAGTCGGTGCTCTACGCCGTCCTCGACGAAATCGTCGATGGGTATGCGCCCGTCATCGACGGGCTGCAGAACGACATCGACGAAATCGACGATGCGCTCTTCGCCGAAGGACGGGAATCGTCGAAACGCATCTATGCCCTCAGCCGCGAGGTCATCGAGTTCCAGCGAGCCACGAAGCCCCTGGTCGGCATCCTCGAATCCCTGTCGTCCGGCTTCGAGAAGTACGACGTCAACGTCGAACTTCTCCGGTATCTTCGTGACGTCCAGGACCACGTTCTCCGCGTCGTCGAGCGGGCGGACGCCTTTCGCGCGGTGCTGCAGAACGCCCTCACGGTGAACAGTGCGCTGGTCGGGCAGCGCCAGAATGAGGAAACCCGCCGGCTGTCGGAGGCCAGCTTTGCGCAGAGCGAGCAGGTGAAGAAGATCTCGAGCTGGGCGGCCATTCTTTTCGCCCCCACCCTCGTCGGCACCATCTACGGCATGAACTTCCGGTTTATGCCGGAACTCGACTGGCCGTGGGGCTATCCCTTCGCGCTCGCCCTGATGTTCGGCATGGGAGTCGGGCTCTTCATCGTATTCAGGAGGAACAAATGGCTGTGACACCCTCCATCGTCTGGTTCCGGGATGACCTTCGCCTGGACGACCATCCCGCCCTGACCGCCGCCATCACCCGCGGCGAGCCCGTCGTCGCCGTGTTCGTTCTCGATGAGGCGTCGCCAGGCATCCGCCCGCACGGTGGGGCAGCCCGCTGGTGGCTGCACCAGAGCCTCGTCTCGCTGGCGGGAGATCTCGACGCGCTCGGCGTGCGGCTGGTTCTCCGACGGGGCCCCGCAGGGGAGGTTCTGCCTGCCCTCGTTGCCGAGACCGGCGCAGGAGCCGTGTTCTGGAACCGCCGGTACGGCCAGGCCGAGCGGGACGTCGACGCGGCGATCAAGACCCGGCTGCGCGGTGACGGAGTAGAGGTATCGAGCTTCGCCGGTTCCCTCCTCTACGAGCCGTGGACCATCGCAACAGGCCAGGGCACGCCATACTCGGTCTTCACCCCGTTCTGGCGCAACTGCCAGGCCGGACCGCCGCCACGTGCGCCGATCGACGCTCCGACCGCGATCCCCGGCTGGAGAGAAGATGTGACCGGTGACGATCTCGACAGCTGGGAACTCCAGCCGAGCAGGCCCGACTGGGCCGGAGGCCTCAGGGAGGCATGGCAGCCGGGCGAAGCATCCGCTCATCGTCTGCTTGAGGAATTCCTCGCCGACAACCTCGAGGCATATGCGGATGAGCGCGACCTGCCCGCGCAGCAGGCGACCTCACGGTTGTCCCCGCACCTCCGGTGGGGAGAGATCAGCCCGCACCGGGTACTGCACGAAACCGAAGCGGCTCGTCGGGGAAGCACCGGGCGCGCAACGGCCAGCGCCACCCGGTTTCTCACCGAGCTCGGCTGGCGTGAGTTCTGCTCCCACGTGTTGTTCGCCGCACCCGATCTCGCCACTGTCAACTGGCGGCGGGAGTTCGACGCGTTCCCCTGGCCTCCGCTGGACACCGACGCGCTGGAATCCTGGCAACGCGGCAGCACCGGCATCCCGATCGTCGATGCCGGCATGCGCGAACTCTGGCGAACCGGCAGCATGCACAATCGGGTGCGGATGGTCGTCGCCTCGTTCCTGACGAAGAACCTGCTCATCGACTGGCGGCTCGGCGAACAGTGGTTCTGGGACACGCTTGTGGATGCCGACGCGGCCAGCAACGCGTTCAATTGGCAGTGGGTGGCCGGCAGCGGGGCGGATGCCGCACCGTACTTCCGCATCTTCAATCCTGAACTGCAGGCGAAGAAGTTCGACCCGCAGGGGGAGTACATCCGGCAGAACGTGCCCGAATGGGGAACGGACGCCTACCCGGAACCGATCGTGGATCTCGCCGAGACACGTCGCGCCGCGCTCGCCGCATACGAAGCGGTCAGCCGGTCACAGCGCTGACCGACTGCCGGCCAGCGGCTGAGGTCAGAGCTGCTTGCCGGCCAGCCACGGCGAGATGACGGCGAGGAATTCGTCTGGGTGTTCCACGCTCGGCAGGTGGGCGGCATCCGTGAACAGGTGCCTGGTGGCACCCGGGATCGTTGCCGCGAGGTACTCGAACTGCACGAGCGCCGGCGTGATGTCGAACTCGCCGACGGTGACCAGGGCGGGGATGTCAAGATCGACGACGCGGTCGTACGCCGGCGGTTCGAGCTCGTCCGCTGCGTGTTCCTCGGGGGACTGGTGGTGCAGGTTGGCCCGTCCCAGGGCATAGGCCGCCTGGACGAAATTCTTGGGCAGGTCGTCCTCGTCGCGCAGCGGCCCGATCGCCCAGAGTTTGGTTTCGAGGTCGATCATCCGGCGGTAGTCCCTCGCTTCCCAGGCGGTGTCGAGGTCGGTGCAGAGGGCCTCTTCCTGGTCGGTGAGCTCCACCTCGGGGAATCCGCTGGGGCCCGATCCGATCGTGACGAGCCCGGCGACCCGGTCCGGTGTCTCCACCGCCACATCTATCGCGATCCGACCACCGCGGGAAGCGCCGATGAGTGTCGCAGTGGCGACGCCGAGGTGATCGAGAATCGCCCGCGCGTCGTCGCGGTTGGAGAATCCGGATGTCTCACACGTCGTCTGTCCGAACCCGCGGGTGTCGTACCGGATGACGTAGTGGTCTGCGGCCAGGCTGGCGACGAGCGGGTCCCACATCCTCAGCGTTGCGATTCCCGCGTGAATCAGAAGAAGCGGTTCGCCGGCGGCGTGGCCAGCTGTCTCGTAGTAGAGCCGGGCTCCCGGCACATCGACGTGGGGCATGGTTCGAGACTAGCGAGGCCTGTTCGGCACATCTAGAGCGAGCCGATATCTGGCGGACGTCCCCGACCTGCCAGAATGATCAGGTGTCTGGCGTCCTGACGGGTTTCGGCGTCATCGGCGCCATCATTGCGGTCGGCTATGTCGTCGGCCGGGTGAACCTTCTCGGGCCGGCGGCCCAGCCGGTCATCGCGCGCACGGTCTTCTTCGTCCTCTCACCGTTCCTGTTGTTCACCGTCTTGGCCGAGGCCGAGGTCGAGCGACTTTTCTCGCCGCTGCTGGTCGTGTCGTTGCTCGCCGCCCTGGTGGCCTTCGTCGTCTTCCTCGTCATCGCTGTGCTGCTCTGGCGACGCAAGCTTCCCGAGGCGACAATCGGTGCCCTGTCCTCCGGGTACGTCAACGCCAACAACATCGGCATCCCCGTGTCGGTCTACGTCCTCGGCGACGCTGCCTATTCCGCTCCCGTGGTCCTGCTCCAGCTCCTCGTCTTCACCCCCATCGCCCTGACTCTTCTGGACGTCGGAACCGGCGGGAAGGCATCCGTCGGGCGCATCCTCAGCCAGCCGTTCCGCAATCCGATCATCATCGGGTCCCTGCTCGGACTGCTTGTCTCGGTGACCGGCCTCGATCTCCCCGAGCCGGTGATGGAACCGTTTGCCCTCATCGGAGCCGCGGCCGTGCCGATGATCCTCATCAGTTTCGGGATGTCGCTGCACGGCACGAAAGTCCTCGAAGCGGGGGAACAGCGCCGCGACGTCGTCCTCGCAACCGGGATCAAACTCCTGATCATGCCGGTCACTGCATGGCTGTTAGCCCACTACGCCTTCGGGATCACAGGGCAGGAACTCTTCGCGATCGTCGTGCTCGCCGGGCTCCCGACCGCGCAAAACGTCTTCAATTATGCGCAGCGATATGACCGCGGCGAGCTCATCGCCCGCGACACGGTCCTTCTCACCACCATCGGGTCCGTCGGGGTCCTTCTCGTGGTTTCCCTGTTCCTGCACTGATCGCGCGCTCTGCCGCTGAAATCACCCTTGACGCGAGAACTAAACCGGTATAGTTTGACCTAAACCGGTTAAGTTTCGGTTCATTACCCTCAGAGCGGAGGCACCATGGCTGTACGCAAGACGACGATCACAGACGTCGCGCGCACGGCCGGTGTCAGCAAGGGTCTCGTGTCGTTCGCCCTGAACGACAAGCCCGGCGTCTCGCCGGAAACCCGCAGGCGGATCCTGGATGTCGCCGGGACTCTCGGCTGGCGACCCAGCCTGACCGCGCGATCGCTCTCGACCAGCACCTCATTCGCCCTCGGGCTGGTCATCCGCCGCAAGGCCGAGGTGATCAGCGCAGACCCGTTCTTCCCCGCCTTCATCGCTGGAGTCGAATCTGTCCTCGCCGACGAAGGCAGGGCGCTCGTGCTCAGCGTCGTCCCGGACGCTGAGGCCGAGGTTCGCAGTTACCGCACCCTCGCGGGAGATAACCGTGTCGACGGCGTCTTTCTCACGGACCTCCGCGAGGGAGATGAGCGTTTCAGTCTCCTGGCGGAACTCGGATTGCCCGCAGTCGCACTGGGGCCGGCGCCTGGGGCCTCGATTCCCTCGGTCCAGGTGGATGACACCCACGGAATCGCCGCGGCCGTCAAGCACCTCGTCTCCCTTGGGCACACCAGGATCGGTCACGTGGCCGGCGATCCGCGCATGATGCACGGCCGCCGCCGTCGGGTTTCCTTCGACGAGGCCATGCGTGCGGCGGGTCTCGATCCGTCCCTCGTCATCGAGACTGATTTCTCCGCGTTCCAGGGAGCGGACGCCACTCGGCAGCTCCTCGACGCGGACGTCCGGCCGACCGCGATCGTCTTTGCCAATGACCCGATGGCCATCGCAGGCCTGGGCGTCGCGCAGCAGCGCGGCCTCCGCGTTCCCGATGACCTCTCGATCACCGGTTTCGACGGAACGGATATCTCGGGTTACGTCTTCCCTGCCCTCACGACCATCACGAGCGACCCGGTCGAGTGGGGTCGGGTCGCAGCGTGCACCCTGCTCGAGCTCGTTGCATCCGGTACGGCCGAGAGCGTCACGCTCCCTCCAGCCGCCCTGCTCGTCCGAGCGTCAACCAGCCCGCCACCATCCCCCCGCGGCACCGCAGCCGCACACAGTTAAGGAGAACATCGTGCATCGACGCACTCTTATCACGGCGACAGCCACAGCGGCCGTCGCCCTCCTCGCCCTCACCGCCTGTTCAGGAGGGGGAGCATCGACATCGGATGCCCTCACCGCCCGCGGTGACATCACCGTCTGGTATTCGAACAATGAGCAGGAAGTCGCCTGGGCCAAGGCGATGATCGAAGCCTGGAACGCCGAAAACCCCGACGAGAAGATCAAGGGGCAGGAGATCCCCGCCGGAAAGTCGAGCGAGGAAGTCATCGGCGCCTCGATCACCGCTGGGACGGCCCCGTGCCTGATCTTCAACACGGCACCTGCCGCCGTCGGTCAGTTCCAGAAACAGGGCGGACTCGTCGACCTCGAATCGTTCGAGGACGGCGCCTCATACATCGAGGAGCGCAGCGGCGAGTCGGCTGAACAGTACAAGTCCCCTGACGGCGGATACTTCCAGATGCCGTGGAAGTCCAACCCGGTGATGATCTTCTACAACAAGGACATGTTCACGGCGGCCGGGCTCGACGCTGAGAACCCCAAGCTCGCCACCTACGATGACTTCCTTGCCACCTCGCAGACCCTCGTTGACGCTGGCGTCGCACCGTTCGCCATCAACCCTGCCCCGACAAGCGAATTCTTCCAGACACTGTTCGACTTCACGCCGCTGTACGCGGCGGCAACAGGGGGCGCCGGGCTTGTCGAAGACGGCGAGGCCGCCTTCGCGAGTGAAGACGGGCTCGATGTCGCCAACTTCTGGAAGTCGCTCTACGACGGTGGCCTCGCCGGTCGCGAGCAGTACCAGGGAGACGCCTTCGCTGATGGACACTCCGCCATGTCCATCGTCGGGCCGTGGGCCGTCTCGGTCTACAAGGACAAGGTGAACTGGGGTTCGGTGCCCGTCCCGACCAAGGATGGGATCGCGCCGGAGGACACCTACACGTTCAGCGACGCCAAGAATGTCGGACTCTACTCGGCGTGCGACAACCAGGCGACCGCCTGGGACGTTCTCAAGTTCGCCACGAGCGAGGAGCAGGACGGACAGCTCCTCGAGCTGACCGGCCAGATGCCCCTGAGGCAGAACCTGCCTGACACCTACGCGGACTACTTCGAGGCGAACCCGACATACACGCAGTTCGGAGACCAGGCATCCCGCACCATCGAGGTCCCGGGTGGATCGAACACCGTCGAGATGCTGCAGGACCTGCGAGACGCGTACACCAAGGCTGTCATCGCCGGTGATGGCGACCTCGAAGAGGCCATGAAGGCTGCGGCCGACAAGGTCACAGCGCTGGCGTCACAGGGCTAGATGATGTCATCTGAAACGCTGGACCGTTCCGCGGGGGCGACACGCCCCCGCGGGGCGGCGGGCGCTGGCCGGCGCAAGACGCCCGCCGCACAGCGGGTATTCGGCAAGCACCCGCTCGGATGGCTGCTGAGCGCCCCGTACCTCGTCTTCGTGCTGCTGATCTTCGCGTACCCGCTGATCTTCGCGGTGTACATGTCGCTGCACGACTACTTCTTCTCGGCGCCCGGTGCCGTCGTCGACCGGCCGTTCGTCGGCATCGACAACTACGTCGCCGCCCTCACCGACCCGGACGTGATCAGGTCCTTCGGCAACGTCGGGATCTTCCTCATCATCAACGTGCCCCTCACCGTTGTGCTGTCGCTCGTTCTTGCGGCCGCGCTGAACAAGGTGGTTCGCCTCCGCACATTCCTTCGCGTGAGCTACTACGTCCCCTACGTCACGGCCAGCGTTGCCGTGGTCGGGGTGTGGCTGTTCCTCTTCAGCGGCCCGGGGCTCGTCAACACGGTGCTCGGCCCGCTGGCCCCCAGCCCGACGTGGCTGATCAACTCCGGGCTGGCGATGCCGACCATCGCGCTGTTCGTCACCTGGAAGCAGCTCGGGTTCTTCATCCTGCTGTATCTCGCCGCCCTGCAGAACGTTCCGCAGGAACTCTATGAATCAGCCTCGACGGACGGCGCGGGCGCCATCCGCTCGTTCTTCTCGGTCACCGTGCCAGGGGTACGCCCGGCCACCGTGCTCGTGCTGATCCTGTCGACGATCACCGGTTCCAACCTCTTCACCGAGCCCTACCTTCTCACCGGAGGCGGCGGACCGAACGGAGCGTCGGCATCGCCCGTGCTCATCATGTACCAACAGGGACTCCAGCAGGGTAAGCCCGGTTTCGCCGCTGCGATCGGCGTCGTGCTTGTCATCGTCGTCCTCATCATCGCCCTGCTGCAGAACCGGTTCGCCGGAGGGAAGGAGAAGTGATGTCGAAACGACAGCACCGGGTCCCCGGCCAGCTCAGCCGTGGCCAGGCGATCCTCAGGGGGGTCGTCCTCGCGCTCGGCGCCCTGATCTTCCTCTTCCCGTTCTACTACATGGTGGTCGGGTCGCTGCAGACGACGCCTGACACATCACTCGGCGGCGTGTTCCCGAACCCGGCGACCTTCACCGGGGACAACTACGTCGCCATCAACGAACGGGTGAACCTGTTCTCCGGACTCCTCAACTCGGGGATCTTCGCCGGAGCCGTCGTCCTGGGAACGGTGATCTTCGGCATGCTCGCCGGATATTCGCTCGCCGTGCTCGAATGGCGCGGACGCGGCACCACGTTTGCCCTGGCCCTCCTGGTCCAGGTCATCCCGTTCCAGCTGCTGATGATCCCGCTCTACGTGATGATTGCTCGCGACTACGGTCTCGGTGACACCCACCTCGGCATGATCCTGCCGTACCTGATCAACTCGACGGCTGTCGTCATCTTCCGGCAGTACTTCCTGCAGGTGCCGAAGGAGCTCTTCGACGCGGCACGGATCGATGGAGCAGGCGAATTCCGCGTGCTCTGGAATGTGGCCATTCCGCTCGTGCGACCGGCTCTCGTGACGGTCATCCTGCTCACGTTCATCGGACCGTGGAACGAGTTCCTCTGGCCGTTCCTCGTCACCAAGGAAGCCAGCCTCCAACCCCTGGCGGTTTCACTGGCCAACTACATCTCCAACGTCGCAGCGTCGACAGCGAACCCGTTCGGCACCATCCTGGCCGGGGCAGTCGTCCTCGCCGCGCCGGTCATCGTGCTCTTCATCTTCTTCCAGCGGTACTTCATCTCGACGGACATCGGGTCCGGCGTGAAAGGTTAATAATGTCGATTCAGTCCACTCCCTTCCCCTACAAGCTCACCCGCGTCGGTGTCGTGATGACGCCGGAACCCGGCAACGAGCTCGAAGCCGAGGGCGTACTCAACCCGGGCTCCGGCCGCGGCCCCGACGGCGAGCTCTACCTGCTGCCCCGGATGGTCGAGAGTGGGAACGTCTCCCGCGTCGGCCTCGCGAAAGTCGTTGTCGAGAATGGCATCCCCGTCTCGGTCGAAAGGGAGGGCGTCGTGCTCGCTCCTGACCGGGGTTGGGAGCGTGGCGTCGGCAACGCCGGTGTCGAGGATCCCCGTGTCACCTGGATCGCGGACCTCGGACTGCACGTGATGACCTACGTTGCCTACGGGCCGCTCGGCCCGCGCAGCGCCATCGCCACCTCCCCAGACCTTCGGGAGTGGACCCGGCTCGGCCCCGTGCTCTTCGACTTCGACGACGCGCTCGATATGGACCTCAACCTGTTCCACAACAAGGACACGGTCTTCTTCCCCGAGGCCGTGACCGGGCCTGACGGCGTGAAGAGCTATGCCGTCCTCCACCGCCCCATGTGGGACCTCGAAGAGGTCAAGCCTGGGCAGGGCATCCGGGTTCCGGCCGGAATCGACGACAAACGCCAGAGCATGTGGATCAGCTTCGTCCACGTCGACGACGTGGCCCGCGACATCCGCTCACTCACTCTCTGGCGCGGCCACCGGTTCCTGGCGGGACCGAAATTCGCCTTCGAAGAGATCAAGATCGGCGGAGGCCCTGCACCACTGCGGGTGCCCGAGGGCTGGCTTCTGCTTCACCACGGAGTCACCGGCGTGCTCGCCAGGGCATTCGACCAGCAGCAGAACGTCAACTACGCTGCCGGGGGCATGATCCTCGACGCGGACGAACCGTGGAAAGTCATCGCGCGCACGGAGGAACCCCTCCTCGCAGCGGAGACCGAGGACGAGAAGAGTGGAATCGTCCCCAACGTGATCTTCCCCACGGCGATCGAGGAGATCGACGGCAACCATTTCGTGTTCTACGGGATGGCGGATTCGAAAATCGGCGCTGCACGGCTGGAAAGCGTAAGCTGACCAGCACTTGCAGAGACGCAAGTGAGAGGATGGGCCCGATGTTGACTCGAACACGCCACCGTATTGTTGCTGGGCTGACCACGGCCCTCCTCGCGATCGGGACCCTCGGTCTCGGTCTCGCTGCGCCTGCCACAGCAGCTCCGGCGACGCTGACCAACCTCGCCCACCTCGACTTCCTCCTCGACGACGTCACTCCTGCCGCGACCGCGGGTCACACGACCTACCGGTTGGCGGAAGAGCCCGACCTCGTCATGCCGTGGACTTACGCGGACGCCAGGGACGGTGGCACGTTCCAGCGCGTCGGCGGAGGAGCGTTCGACGAGGCCACAGGGCACTGGGGACAGGGCGCGTACAACGCCGACGATGTCACGCGCACCGCCGTCGTGTACCTCAGGCACTGGAAGCAGTTCGGCGACGATTCGTCCAGGCAGAAGGCGTACGAACTCCTCCGTTCGGTCGCCTACCTCCAGACCGCGACCGGGCCCAACGCCGGCAATGTCGTGCTCTGGATGCAGGACGACGGCGCGCTCAACCCGAGTGCTGAGCCCGTCGAGCTGCCTGACCCGTCCGATTCAGCCGAAAGCTACTGGGTCGCCAGGACGCTCTGGGCACTCGGCGAAGGCTATGCGGCATTCCGTGACGTCGACGCCGAGTTCGCGTCCTTCCTCCAGGAACGGATGCAGCTCAGCATCGACGCTGTCCAGCGCCAGGTGCTCGACAGCTACGGCGAGTACCTCGTCGTCGACGGGGTCAAGCTGCCCGCCTGGCTGATCACCAACGGTGCGGACGCCAGTGCGGAGGCTGTCCTCGGACTTGCTGCGTACGTGAAGGCAGCTCCTAAGGATGCTGAGGCGCGGGACACGCTCGCCAAGCTGTCCGAAGGGATCGCCAAGATGGGCGCTGGGGACGCCGGGACCTGGCCGTACGGGGCGATCCTGCCCTGGGCAGAATCCCGTTCCATCTGGCACGCCTGGGGTACCCAGATGCCGGCGGCACTCGCCGCGGCATCCACCACCCTCGGCCAGCCGAAACTGCTGAAACCGGCGATCGCCGACTCGGCCGTCTTCGACCCGATCCTTCTCACGGCTGGGGGCCCTGACAACGCGTGGCTCCCGACGCCGATCAATAAGAGCCAGATCGCCTACGGAGTGGACTCGCGGTTGCAGTCGCTGCTCGGCGTGGCCGATGCCGCGTCGCTCCCCGGACTGAAGGAGCTGGCCTCCCTCGTCGGCAGCTGGTACTTCGGAACCAATGCATCCGGAGAAGCCATCTACAATCCCGCCACCGGTGTGACGTACGACGGCGTCGAGGCGAACGGTGACATCAACCGCAACAGCGGTGCTGAAAGCACCATTCACGGGCTGCTGTCCATGCTCGCCCTCGATGCGAACCCGGACGTCGCCGAGCGCGCCACCGGGCTGAGCACGGTCGAGTCGCGTTCCGGTCTCAGCACGGTTGAGGCCGAGACCGCGACGGTCACCTCGGGTGAGGCCATCGTGCCAGACTCGAAGTGGACGGGGGAGTCCGAGTACTCGGGTACCGGCTACCTCGAACTGAACAAGGGTGAGAACGCCACCATCCGCCTGCCGTTCTCCCGGACCGACAGGCTGATCGAGCCGGTCGTCTTCTCGGCTGAGAACAGCAAGGCCAGGTCACTCTGGCGCAGTGGTGTGCTGCCCCTCGGCGTGCTGAAGCACGGCGTGGGCGCCCAGGGCGTCACCGCGGTGCCCGGTGCCCTGTTGCCGCAGTCCCTGAGAATCCCCGCTCCGGCGAAACTGTCGTCGGTCTCTGTCGCGTCGCTCACCGGGACGGTGGCGCTCGACGCGCTCATCGTGCGGCCGGTGATCGGGCGTCTGGTCTTCTCCGGTTCGGTGGGCCAGACAGAGATGGCGCACTCGTCAAGCGGGATGTCCCAGCGGGTGACGATGAACGCCGGCGGGGGTGCTGGCACGCTCCGCAATTACGACTCGGGTGGAAAGCTCGTCGCCTCGTACACGATCTCGGGCACGGCCAACGTCACGATCAAGCCGGGCGGCTTCGCTGTGGTGACGAGCCCGTAGGCGACGCCTCCTAGAAGATCATCGGGCGGTCGTCGTCGTCCTCGGTCGCCAGATCGAGGTCGACGACGACAGGCACGTGGTCGCTCGGTGCCTCGCCCTTGCGTTCGTTGCGGTGGATCGAGGCATCCGTCACCAGGGCGGCGAAGTCGGGAGACCCGAGGATGAAGTCGATGCGCATGCCCTCGTTCCGGGGAAAGCGGAGCTGCTTGTAGTCCCAGAAGGTGAACCCTTCGGGCCGGATCGGGCGCACGACGTCGGTCAGGCCGATCTCTCCGAACGCCGCAAGGGCGTCCCTCTCGGCCTGGGAGATGTGGGTCGAGTGCCCCGGAACAAAGCTCGGGTCGCCCATGTCTGAGTCGAACGGCGCGACGTTGAAGTCGCCCATCAGTGCGAACGGGACGCCGGGGTTCGATGCCAGCCAGGAGGCGGCATCCGCCTTCAACCGGGCGAGCCAATCCAGTTTGTACACGTAGTGGGGGTCATCGAGCGACCGGCCGTTGGGGACGTACAGGCTCCACAGCCGTACGCCGTTGATGGTCGCCCCGAGAGCGCGCGCCTCGAGCGGCAGGCCCGGGCCTTCCTGGCCTTTCAGGAAGCCGGGCATATCGGTGAACTCTGTGACGACATCCGTCATCGGCAGGCGGCTCGCGATGGCAACGCCGTTCCACTGGTTGAGGCCGTGGATGGCGACCTCGTAGCCGGCCTCCTCGAAGGCCTCGAGCGGAAACTGCTCGGGCTTGCACTTGATCTCCTGCATGGCCAGCACGTCGACGTCCTCACGGATCATCCAGTCGACGGTACGGGTCACACGGGCTCGAATCGAGTTGACGTTCCAGGTGGCGATGCGCATGGACTCAACGCTATCCGAGCCGGGCGACACCGGATGCCGCACCCGTCGGTCGTCAGCGCTGCACTTTTATGCCAGCGCTGCAGTTGCAACTGCAGCGCTCGCACGAAAGTGCAGCACTCGCGAGCACACGCGGGCGGTCTATCTGTGCTCGCGGTTGCGACTCGCACAGCTCCGGTGTGCGCGAAGATGGGGGAATGGGTTCACTTTCGATCGGGTACGCGGCCATGCTCGAGCAGTTCGCGCCACAGGAGGCGGTGACTCTCAGCGCGCTGGCCGAACAGCACGGATTCAGCGGGGTGATGGCGGCGGACCATTTCCAGCCCTGGGTGCCGCAGCAGGGCCAGTCCTCGTTCGTCTGGAGCGTTCTCGCCGCGCTCGGTGAACGCACGACAGGGGACCTCGGTCCAGGCGTCACCGCGCCGACCTTCCGCTGGCATCCCGCGATGGTGGCCCAGGCCTCAGCGACGCTGGGGGCCATGTACCCCGGAAGGCACTGGCTCGGACTCGGCTCAGGGGAGGCCCTCAACGAACACATCGTCGGGCAGTACTGGCCAGAAGCCCCCGAGCGCATCAACCGCATGTTCGAGGCGGTCGACATCATCAAGAAGCTCTTTGCTGCCTCCATCGCCGGTCGCGACGTCAAACACAGCGGCCCGTTCTTCAAACTGGAGTCCACCCGGCTGTGGACGATGCCGGAAGTCGCCCCGGAGATCCTCGTGGCCACGGCCGGACCGGTGACCGCCAAACGTGCGGGAAAGCACGTCGACGGGCTGATCACCGTCGGGGCACCGCTCGAGAAGATCTCGATGCTGTTCGGCCGGTTCGGCGAGGGCGCCCGCGAGGCGGGCCGCGACCCGTCGACCATGCCGAAGGTGCTGCAGCTCCACCTGTCGTGGGCGCCCACAGACGAGGAGGCCATGCGTAATGCGCTCGTCGAGTGGCCCAACGGCGGGATGAAGTTCCCGAAGGCCGACATCCGCTCACCGTTCGAATTCGAACAGATGGCGAAGATGGTCAGGCCGGAGGATTTCGAGGGCCGGATGGTCGTCTCCGCTGACCCGGACGTGCACCGTGCCCACATCCAGCGTTTCGCCGACCTTGGCTTCGACCGGATCTACCTTCACAACGTCGGACGAAACCAACGCGAGTGGATCGAGACCTTCGGCCGCGATGTTCTCCCCGCCCTGGTGCGCTGAGGCGTGCTGACCATCTGGGCGCCGGACGGGATCGGCGAAATCGAGGCGGGTGACGACCTGACGACCATCATCGCGGATGCCGTCGGCAGCGACCTGGAAAGCGGGGACATCCTGCTGGTCACGTCGAAGGTGGTGTCGAAGGCGGAAGGCAGGCGCGTCGACGCGCTCGACCGCGAACAGGCGATCACCGACGAGACGGTCCGTGTGGTGGCGAGCCGCGAGCATCCGAACGGGGTGACGCGGATCGTCGAGAACCGGCTCGGCCTCGTCATGGCGGCGGCCGGAGTCGACTCCAGCAATACGCCGGACGGCACGGTGCTGTTGCTGCCGGTGGACCCGGATGCGTCCGCGCGTGCGATCAGGACAGGGCTGCGGTCCCGGCTCGGAATCTCGATCGGCGTGATCATCAGCGACACCGTCGGTCGCCCCTGGCGCGACGGCCAGACCGACATCGCGATCGGCGCGGCAGGCATCCGTGTGGTCGACGACCTGCGGGGGCAGACGGATGCGTCGGGACGACCCCTGACCGTGACGATCACGGCGGTCGCCGACGAGCTCGCAGGGGCAGCCGACCTCGTCAAGGGAAAAGCCTCAGGCCGGCCCGTCGCCGTCGTGCGTGGTCTTCCGCACCTGCTCACGGTCGAGGACGGCCCCGGGGCGCGTGCCCTGGTGCGCAGTGCGGAGAAGGACATGTTCCGGCTGGGCACGGACGAGGCCTTCGCGGCCGGGTTCGAGGCCGGGCGTCGCGCCGGCAGTGCAGAGCGCGGTTCATAACTCCGCCCGAATGGATCCGCAGCGCGGGTGCCTGCCCGAGATTCCGGGGCCCGGGAGATCTGCGGCCGGGGTCTGGCGGAGTTGTGCGCCGACGACGGTCAGGTGGTGTCGAACGCGATCAGCGGTCGACCGGTGCGGGGGTGGGTGAGTACGTCGGCCCGAACGCCGTAGACCTCGCTGATCAGCTCGCCGGTGAGGACGGATGCCGAGGGGCCGGCGGCGACGACACGACCGGCGCTCAGCACGATGACCGTATCCGCGTATGCCGCAGCGATGTTGAGGTCGTGCAGCGCGGCAACGGCGGTGATCCCCGCCGCCGTCTGGGCACGGACCAGCGAGAGCAGGCTCAGCTGGGCGCGCACGTCGAGGTGGTTGGTCGGTTCGTCGAGCAGCAGGAGTCGGGGTTCCTGTGCGAGTGCACGAGCGAGGTGCACGCGCTGGCGTTCCCCGCCGGACAGCGTGTCGAACGGCCGCTCCGAGAACGCGGACATCCCGACGGCGGTGAGGGCGTCAGCGACGATCCGACGATCTTCCGGGCCCTCAGCCGACCAGCGGCCGAGGTGAGGCGTGCGACCGAGCAGGACGACGTCGGTCACGCGGAGGCCGGTGTCTCCGTCTCCGTGCTGCTCGCTCAACGCCACGATCCGTGCCCGAGCGCGTCGTCGAAGCGCCAGCAGGTCGTCGCCGTCGAAGAGGACGGCGCCGGAGGAGACGGGCAGGGCACCGATGAGCAGCTGGAGGAGCGTCGATTTGCCTGCGCCGTTCGGCCCGATGATCGCCCCGAAGGACCCAACCGGCAGGTCGACGTCGACACCGTCGATGACAAGTGCGCTGTCGCGGGAGAACGACAGCCGGCGCGCGGTCAGGGCCGCCGATGCCACAGCCGGCTCGGTGGCGATGGCGTCGTCGAGGTTGTTGACCGGGTCTGTCGTGGTCATGAAATTTTCCTCGAGCGGAGCAGGAGCAGGGCAAAGACCGGCGCACCGACCGCGGCGGTGAGGATACCGACGGGCAGCTCCCGCGGGTCGAACAGCGTCCTGGCGCCGGTGTCGATCCAGATCAGGAAGATGGCCCCGGCCAGCGCGGACAGTGGCAGCACCACGCGGTTGCGTTGCCCGACGACGAGCCGAACGGCGTGAGGCAGAATAAGCCCGACGAACCCGATCGACCCTGACACCGCCACCATCGCCCCGGTGAGCAGCGCGGTCGCGGCGAGCATCAGCCAGCGGGTCGAGTTCACGCCGACCCCGAGAGCGGATGCGGCGTTGTCGCCGAACGCGAACGCATCCAGCGTGCGCCCGGTGAGCAGAATCGGAACCCCGACGATGAGGAGGGCACCGAGCGCGATCGCCACGGCCGGCCATCGTGCGCCGCTGAGGGAACCGAGCAGCCAGCTGAGGATCTCACGGTAGGTGTCCCCGGTCGCCGACCAGAAGATCACCAGGCTCGTGAGCGCCCCGAAGAAGGACGAGACCGCGAGGCCGGCCAGCACGGTGCGGGTGGGTGTGAGAATCCCTGACGCCCCGGCGAGGAGCAGCGTGCCGACCAGCGCGATGATCGCGCCGCCAAATGCGGCGACGGGCAGAAGCACGCTGAAACCAAGCAGGATGACGGCGACGGCTCCGAGGGATGCCCCGGACGACAGTCCAAGGAGGTAGGGGTCCGCGAGCGGGTTGCGGGTGACGGCCTGCATGACCGTGCCCGCCAGTGCGAGCCCGGCGCCAACGGCGGCGGCGGTGAGAATCCGCGGCATCCGGAGTTCCCACACGATTCCGTCGCGAAGCGGGGAGAGGGCTTCGCCGCCGAGCGCGGTCGGGTCGAGCCCGAGGTGTCCGAGGATCGACCCCCACACCTCGGCCGGGCGGATGTCTGCGGGCCCGAAGGTCACCGCGAAGACGATTGACAGCAGCACGAGCACGGACAGCACGGCGACCAACAGGCTCGTCGGCACTCCGCGCACCCCCCGCCTCAGCGGAAGGCCCGTCGTCGACTCGCGGGGTGCTGTTCGTGTCACAGGCCAAGCGCCTCCAGCTGCTCCGAGATCGTCGCTGCGGCCTCGACGTTCCGCACGCCGGCTTCCGTTGCCGCGAACGGGACGGTGATGAAACGCTCGTTCACGACGGCGTCGAGCCTGGCGGTCGCCGGGTTGGACGTGAGCACGTCGATCTTCTTCTGGGCGGTACCCCAGTCGGAGACGACGAGGATGATCACATCGGGGTCGGCGTCGACGACGGCCTCCCAGTTGAACGGAGTCCACGAGTCGTCGACCCCCGCTGCGATGTTGCTGATGCCGACGGCATCCATGATCATCTGCGGGGCGCCGCTGCCCGCGCCGACGTACGGGGTGTCCGACCCGCTCGAGTACCAGAGGGCGCTGACGCCGGAGGCGGGGATGAGTTCGGCGAGCGCGGCACGCTGCTCCGCGACCAGCGCAACCGCGCTCTGGGGAACGTCGAAGATCGCGCCCATCTCGGCGATCTGGTCGAAGACGTCGGAGAATCGCAGTTTCACCGGGCGTCCGACGTCCTTGCACGCCGCTGGCGACACGTACGTGTTCACCCCGAGGTCGCTGAGCGTCGCGCGGTCACCGGCTCCATCTGCCGAGAACGTCGACTCCCATCCGGCGTAGACGAGGTCGGGTTCGATGTCGAGGACCGCTTCCTGGCCGGGAACCTTGTCGCTGACAACGGGGATGTCATCACCGCCGAGTTCGGCCGGAAGCGGGCCGTCGGGGAAGGCCCTCCCGGCGATCCGGTCCTCGAGCCCGAGGGCCAGCAGCATCTCCGTGGCGGTGGACTTCACGGTCAGCACCTTCTCCGGTGCTCGCTCGAAGGTGACTTCCGTTCCGCAGTTGTCGACCGACAGCGGGTAGGACGACGACGCCGGAGCAGTCGCATCGGGCGATGGCGTACCCGCGGACGGTGAGGAGGCGGGGTCGGCGGAGGGGGAGCATCCGGTCACGGCGAGCAGGGCGGTGGCCGTTCCGACGACGAGGAGGGAGCGGAGCAGGGGGAAGCGAACGACGGTTGTCATGAGACCTCGGGTCGGGGAGGAACGGCGGAGTGCAGCACGAAGTGCCCAACGACCCGCCACCCAAGTCCGGGCGACCTCAACCAGTCAAAGCCAACCGGTGGTCACGCTCCACGATACGCCCGTTGCGGCGAAGGACGGTACCCGGCTCAGGACAGGATGTCCTTGGTGGAGAATCGGCCCCAGGCCAGGGAGAAAAAGACAACGATGTACCCGGCCTGGAGCAGGGCGTTGTCGCCGAACGACGACCAGTCGATCGGCTGGGTCAGGAGGCCGGTGAAGTCGAGCCAGTAGTGGCTGAACAGCCAGGGATGCAGCCACGACAGCTGGGGAATCACACCGAGAATCTGCGCGACGACCGAGACGACGACCGTGGCCGCCATCGCACCGACCGGGACGGAGGTGAGCGACGAGATGAACAGTCCGATGGCGCACAGTCCGAGGAGCGAGACGGTGACATACGACGCCACCAGCACCGAACGCGCGAACGATTCAGGAACGGCGATGAGGTCACCGGAGAGGAGAGTGACCGGACCGACGGGGAACAACAGGGCACCGACCAGCGTGCCGGTCAGCACAAGTGTGAGCGTCACGGCTGCACAGAACACGGCGGCCCCTGCATATTTGACCAGCAGGAGCCTGAGTCTCCCCGCCGGTGCCACGAGAAGGTAACGCAGTGTTCCGTGACCGGCTTCCCCCGCGAGTGTGTCGCCCGCGACGACCCCGATCGTCAGGGGAAGGAAGAGCGGGATGGCGACGACCATCGCGGTGAAGCTGACGAACAGACCGTTCTGGGTGACCCGATCGAGGAACGGAGGCCCGGATCCCGGTTCGAGGGATGCCGATGAGAGTCGCACGGCCACCGCGAGCAGGATGGGAATGAGCGCGACAGCGGCAAGCATCGCCCAGGTGCGACGGCGACGGAACAACACGGAAAGCTCGGATCCGAGCAGCCCCAGACCGACGGTCGCGCGGGCGGCGGTGTCAGCGGACGACATCGAATCCCTCCCCGGTCAGCGCGACGAACCGGTCTTCGAGGCTGGGCTCGTCGACGCTGAAACCCCTGACCCGCACCCCGGCGCTCACCAATGCGGGCACGATCCGGTCGGCGTCGACGTGACCGGGAGGAAGAGCCGCGGTGACCTCGGGGTGGGCATCCGGGTGTCCGTCGGAGTGCCCGGTCGCGTTCGGCTCGAGTCCGAATTGCGCGAGGACGGATGTTGCGGCATCCCGGTCAGGGGTCAGCACCCGCACCTGCCGGTCGCCGGTGCCGCGGAGGGCGTCCAGCGACCCCTGTGCGACCAGCGAACCGGCGCTCATGATCGCGGCGTGGGTGCAGATCTGCTCGACCTCCGCCAGCAGGTGGCTGGAGACGAAGACGGTTGTGCCCTCGGCAGCAAACGACCGAACGAGGGCACGCACTTCCCTCGTGCCCTGCGGATCGAGCCCATTGGTGGGCTCGTCGAGTACGAGTAGTTCCCGGGGCTGGAGAAGGGCGTTCGCGATGCCGAGCCTCTGCTTCATGCCCAGCGAGTATGCCCCAGCCTTCTTCGATGCTGCGGCAGTCAGGCCGACCCGGTCCAGTGCGGATGCCACCCGCTCGCGCCTTGTTCGCGGCGACGCGAGGCGATCAGCGCTGTCCAGCCGCCTGAGGTTGTCCGCTCCGGAGAGGAACGGGTAGAACGCGGGACCCTCGACAAGTGCGCCGACGCGCGGGAGGACGCTTCGAAGCCGGTCGGGCATCGTCTCCCCGAGCACTCGAACGTCGCCATCGGTCGCCTGCACCAGCCCGAGGAGCACCCGGATGCTCGTCGTCTTGCCTGATCCGTTCGGGCCGAGGAAGCCGAACACCGACCCGCGAGGGACAGCGAGGTCGATCGCGTTGACGGCGACCTGATGGCCGAATTTCTTTGTCAGTGCGCGGGTCTCGATGGCGAGGTCGGCGGTCGGAATCCCACTCACGTCAAATGCGCTCAGTCGGCGTCTGCTGCGGCCAGCAGCCGGTCGACCGGCACGGAGCCGGCAAGGATGCGGCCGTCGTCGGTGATGAGGACGGTGACGAGCGCCGTCGAGAACACGCGACCGCCGTCAACCTCAGTTGTCAGCTGGCTGAAGAGCGGATCTCCGGCCAGGTCGGTCGGAACGGAGGCCGCGGGCATCTCCACGATCGCATCCCACCCGGATCCGGTGACCACGGGTTCCGAGCCCGGTGTACGCGCGTCGTGCGTGCCGGCTTCGGGGGTCGACGGGAACGGCTTCTCCTCGACGATCACGCCGTCTCCCGGTGTGAAGGTGAAGAGGTCGGCGCTCGGCGTGGTGAAGTCGATGGCGGTGAAACCCACCTCGAAAGCCGGCTCCTCCTGCCCGCTAGCGAGGATCGACACCTGGAGCGGGAGGCCCGTTTCAGAGTCGACCGAGATGGACACGGACTCAGCAAGAGTTCCGGTCACCCGGGGTGTCAGCACGAGTTCGTACACGGTGCGTCCGGCGACCCGGGCGTCCGTGCCGACGGAGAAGTCGGTGCTCGGGCCGAGATTTTCGAGGATGCGGTCGGCGAGCTGTGCCGGGGTGGCCACGGAGTCTGGAGCGTCGAATTTTTCGTGGATCGCCGATCCGGCATCGGCGGGGATGGCGACGTGGGTCGCGACGTTCGTCTCGGAGTCGTAGAACCAGGCGTCTGTTGCGTTGGTGATGGCGTTGCTTTCAGCGAGTGAGTCCTTCACCTGCACCCTCAGGTTCATCGGCCCGTCGGCGAAGACGCGCGCCTGCTGTGTGCCGCCCAACAGGTCGAGCATTGAGGAGACCGATCCGGCGTCGCCTGCCCCGTGGTCCAGGTCATCCATTCCGCCGGGGAGGGACGGAAGCCCGAGCGCCGCAGTCTTTTCCACCGTTCCCGAGAAGGAATCGGCGGTGCTCTCCGCGATCAGGACAAGCACGTCGTCGGCGGTCTTGTCCGGGAGGTCCACCGCTGCGCCGGCCTGCATCGGAACGGCAATCACGCCGACCGCGATGACGGCGGGCGCCACAACGGCCGGAAGCCAGGCGAAGAACTTTCTCTGCACGATCACCACATCCTTGTCAGATCCTCCATCGGGATCCGCTGTCGGGTCACGACGATGTGGGTCATGCTACGCCGCCGAACTGGGAGTTGCACGGATGGCGGCTACCATCAGCGGCCGGTGAAGCCGGGCTTCCGTTTCGACTGGAAGGCAGCGAAGCCCTCCCGGTAATCCGCGGTGGCGGCGAGCGCAGTCTGGGCGGCGTTCTCGTGCGCCATCGACTCCCAGAGTCCCAGCCGCTCGTCGCGGAGCTCGGCCACGAGTGCCTTGCTGGACAGAAAGGCGCTCGTGGCGCCGGTCGACGCGGACACCGCGGCGGATTCCGTCGCCTCGCGTACCTCATCGGCGGGGAAGACCCGGCTGAACAGGCCGGACGCGACAGCCTCGGTGCCGGACATCAGCCTCCCGGAGTAGACGAGGTCGAGCGTTTTATGGGCACCGAGCCTGTCGACGAACAGCGCGTGTCCGCCCGAGTCGAGGGTGGCGCCGAGTGCGGCGAACGGCGAACCGATCTTTGCCGTGTCTGCCACGTAGACGACATCCGTGGCGATGAGGAGCCCGAGCCCCACGCCGAGGCAGGCGCCGTGCGCTGCGGCAAAAGTCGGGGCGGGGAACGCGCTCATCCGCTTCAGCAGGGGGGTGACGAGGGCGTCGAGGTAGCCGGATACGTCGTCTGTCGCCGGGTCGACCGTCGAGATGTCCCGCCCGGCGCAGAATGCCCGACCGTCCCCACGCAGCAGGAGCGCCCGGACGCCCGCCGCCTCAGCGTCGGCGTATGCGGCATCCAGTTCTCCGAGTGCCGCTGGATCCAGCGCGTTCAGGCGCTCGGGTGCTGAGAGGGTCACGTACGCGACATCCTCAGCGATGTGGAGGTCGATCATGGGTGTCCTTCCCGGTCTTAGACGTCGTAGTCGACGACGACCGTCGGGGTGGTCGGGTGCGACTGGCAGGTCAGGATGTAGCCGCGCTCGAGTTCGTCGGGTTCGAGGGCGTAGTTCTCGGTCATCGTGACGTCGCCGGCGACGAGGCGAGCCCGGCAGGTACCGCACACCCCGCCCGCGCACGCGAACGGCACGTCAGGGCGCACCCGGAGGGCGGCGTTGAGGATGCTCTCGTTGGCGCCCACCGGTGTCGTCACCGTCGCGGTCTGTCCGTCGAGTGTGAATTCGATGCCGATGGTTGCATCGCCGGGCCTGGCGATGACGGGGCGCCCGGCGTCGCCGTGGGCCCTGGTCGGATCCCCGGTGGTGAACAGTTCGAAGTGCACGCTGTCCGCGTCGACGCCCGCTCGTTCCAGCGCATCCCTGCAGAGTTCGACGAGATCGAACGGGCCACACAGAAACCACTCGTCGACGGTGTCTGGCAGCAGGACGGATCCCAGCATCAGCTCGAGCTTCTCCGCGTCGATCCGACCGGACAACAGTGGGCTCGACCGCTGCTCGCGGGACAGGACGTGGTGGAGGGCGAGTCGTGCCGGGTAGCGGTCCTTGAGGTCGGCGAGTTCCTCGAGGAACATCACGTCGAGCGCGGTGCGATTCGTGTAGACGAGGGTGAACCGCGAGGTCTCCGACGCCGCGAGAACGGAGGACGCCAGCGACATCAACGGGGTGATGCCACTTCCGGCGGCGATACCGGCGAGGTGCTCGCCGGCGAGCTGGTCGATCGGGACGGTGAATGTGCCCTGTGGGCTCATCACATCGATCCGGTCGCCCGGGCGAAGTGTGTCGTTCGCCCAGCCGGAGAAGACGCCGCCGAGGTCCCGTTTGATGGCGACACTGATGGACCCGCTGGTCGGCGGCCGACAGATCGAATAGCTGCGCCGCAGTTCATGCCCGTCGATCATCGCGCGAAGGGCAACGTGCTGGCCGGGCAGGTAGTCATACGAGCCGTGCAGGTCCGGCGGGACGGCAAAGGTCACCTCGACGCTGTCGGCGGTGAGCGGGCGGATGCCGGAGACCTCCAGCGTGTGGAATCGGGCGCGGTGCTTCGTCGCGCCGAGGTTTCTGGCGGCCACGGTCAGAGGACCTTGAAGTAGTCGAACGGCTCGAGGCAGTCGATGCACTCGTAGAGGGCTTTGCAGGACGTCGATCCGAAGCGGGCGAGTTCCCGGGTCTTCAACGATCCGCAGCGCGGGCATTTCACCGACAGCTTCAGTCGAATCGGCCCGGCCTCCCGGACGGGAGCGTGGCCGTTCGGTGCGGCGATCCCGTAGCGGCGGAGCTTCTCCTTGCCGGCCTCTGTCATCCAGTCGGTGGTCCAGGCCGGGGAGAGCGTGAGCGAGACCGTCACCCGCTCCCATCCCGCCGCCGTCAGCGCGAGGGCGACGTCGTCGCGCATCGCGTCGATGGCAGGGCATCCGGAATAGGTCGGAGTCAGCACGACCTCGACGGAGGAACCGTCGACCCTGACCTCGCGGAGCACACCGAGGTCCTCGATGCTGAGCACGGGGATCTCCGGGTCGACGACCGCAGCCGCCGTCGCCCAGGCCTGTGCCTGGTCGAGAGGGGCGGTCGACATCGTCGGGGTCACCATGATGCTCCAGGATGACGACGGGCCAGCACCTGCATCTCGGCGAGCAGGTAGCCCAGGTGTTCAGTGTGCTGCCCCCGCCGTCCGCCGCCGGATGCCGGCGCGGGAGTCGGAACCTCGAGGTCGGCTTCGGCGAACAGGGCGGCGATGACACTGTCGAATGCGGGGCGCAACAGCGACGGCCGGACCGCGTCGCCGTCGAGAGCGTCGTGGAGGGGTTCGTCCCGGAACAATTCGTCGGCGTACGGCCACAGGTCGGAGAGGGCGACGGTGAGCCGGCGCCTCGATTCGTCGGTGCCGAGTGCGAGGCGGAGGATCCACTGGGAAGCGTGGTCGCGGTGGTAGTCGACTTCCTTGACCGCCTTGCCGGCAACGGCGGCGAGGGTCTGGTCGGTGGAGTCGGACAGTCGGGCGTACAGCTCGAACAGGTACACGCTCATGATGAGCTGGCGAACGATGGTGTGGGCGAAGTCGCCGTTCGGCTGTTCGACGAGGTGCACGGAGCGGTACTCCGGTTCGTCCCGGAAGTACGCGAGGTCGTCCTCGCTCCTGTCGGATGCCGTTCCCGCGTAGTGCAGGAGGGATCGGGCGTGCCCGAGCAGGTCAAGGGCGATGTTGCCGAGCGCCACATCCTCTTCGAGTTCGGGCGCACGGGAAATCCACCAGCCGAGACGTTGGGCGAGAACGAGGGAATCGTCGCCCAGCCAGGTCGCATATTCGGCGATGGCGGCCGACGCGACCGGTGTGCGCTCGACGAGTTCCTCGCCCAGCGTCACCGTCGTCACATCGACGTGTCCGTGTGCCTGCCCGGTCACAGGTGCTTCACTCCCTCTGACTTCGTGTAATACGACGCGTGCCGGAAGTTCTTGCCGGCGGGCGACTCGAAGAAGGCCCCCTTGGCATCCGGATCGCTGGTCATGATGTCGGTAGCGCGTACGACCCAGATCGACACGCCCTCGCCCCGCCGCGTGTACAGGTCGCGGGCGTTGCGCACGGCGAGCGTTTCGTCCGGGGCGTGCAGCGAGCCGACGTGAACGTGGGACAGGCCCCGGCTCGGGCGCACAAAAACTTCCCAGAGTGGCCAGGTGTCCGCGGCGTCGCGTTCGCCCGGGGTGGTCATGATGCCTCCAGAAGGGATGCTGCGTTTTGCTTTGCGGCATACGCGGCGGCGGCTTCCCGCACCCAGCGTCCGTCCTCATGGGCCTGGCGGCGACGTTCGATCCGTTGGGTGTTGCACGGTCCGCGCCCGGCGAGGACCTCGGCGAACTCATCCCAGTCGATCTCGCCGATGTCGTAGTGTCCACGGTCGGCGTTCCACGCGAGTGCGGGGTCGGGGAGGTCGAGACCGAGGACCTCGGCCTGGGGCACGACCATGTCGACGAATCGCTGCCTGAGGTCGTCGTTGGTGAAGCGCTTGATCTTCCAGGCCATCGACTGGGCGGAGTTGGGGGATTCGTCGTCTGGCGGACCGAACATCATCAGGCTGGGCCAGTACCAGCGGTTCACGGCGTCCTGGGCCATCTGGTGCTGGGCTGGTGTGCCGTTGGAAAGCTCGAGGAGAATCTCGAAACCCTGGCGCTGGTGGAAGGACTCCTCCTTGCAGATCCGGACCATCGCCCGACCGTACGGCCCGTAGGACGCGCGGCACAGGGGCACCTGGTTGCAGATCGCCGCGCCGTCGACGAGCCAGCCGATGGCACCCATGTCGGCCCAGGTCAGAGCCGGGTAGTTGAAGATGGAGGAGTACCGGGCCTTGCCGGTGATGAGTTGCTCCGACATCTCGTCGCGGCTGATCCCCAGGGTCTGGGCGGCCGAGTAGAGGTAGAGGCCGTGCCCGGCTTCGTCCTGCACTTTCGCCATCAGGATCGCTTTGCGCTTGAGGCTGGGGGCACGGGTGATCCAGTTGGCCTCAGGCTGCATCCCGATGATCTCGGAGTGCGCGTGCTGCGAGATCTGCCTGATCAGCGTGCGACGGTAGGCCGCTGGCATCCAGTCGCGGGGTTCGATCCGCGAGTCCTGCTCGATCAGGTCGCTGAAGTACCGCAGGGCGTCGTCGTCCGCTCCATCGATGGTGTCGGACATCGTCTGCTGTTTCTGGCTCATCGTCGAACCTTCCCCGATCTTTACTGAACGATCGTTTGGTAAGTATAGACTGAGTGGAGTCGTGCCGCTACTGACCCCGGCTGCCCTGTCCCAGACAGCCCTGTGAGACTGGATTGCCATGTCATCGCCCTCCGCCGCATCCGACTCCGTCGCCGGCCCCCCGGCCGAGCCCCGTCGCGGACGCCCCGGCTACGACCAGCGTCAGGTGCTCGACATCGCCGTCGCCGCGTTCATCGAGCACGGCTATGACGCCACATCGATGGGTGTCCTCGCCGATCGACTCGGCCTGAGCAAGTCGGCGATCTACCACCACTTCCCGTCCAAGGGCGATCTGCTGCGCCTCGCGCTGGATGATGCCCTCACCGCGCTCGAGGGCGTGCTTGTCGCTCCGGATGCCGTCACCGGCCCTGCCGTGGATCGGCTGGCCTTCGTGCTGCGCGGCGCGGTGGTCGTGCTGGTCGACAAGCTCCCGTACGTGACCCTGCTGCTGCGGGTGCACGGCAACACCGACGTCGAGCGGGACGCGCTCGCCCGGCGGCGCGCGTTCGACCGGACCGTGACCGCGCTCGTGACCTCGGCCTGCGATGAGGGTGCGCTGCGTGGCGACATCGACCCGCGGATCGTCACCCGCCTGCTGTTCGGCATGATCAACTCGATCGTCGAGTGGTACCGGCCGGGCGGACCCGAATCGACGGCCAGGCTGGCCGACGACGTGCTGGCCGTTGCCCTCGACGGACTGCGGATATCCGCTTCCCGAACCTGACCCGCAGCGCAGGCATCCGTCTGGGAGACCACAAATTCAGGAGATTCTGGTGACACGCCGGATGCCCGGGCACCTCGGACGGCGTGTCGGCGTGATTCTCCTGAATATGGAGGGAGCTCCTGAATTTGTGGTCAGGTCTTGGACACGAGGGTGAGCACGTCGTAGCTCGCCACGAGCTCGTCGTTCTGGTTTGAGATCACCGCGTCCCAGCGCACTTCGCCGTACTCATCCGTCTCCCGCGGGGTGATCTGCTTCGCCGTCAACGCCACGCGGATGCTGTCGCCCGGGGAGACGGGCGTGACGAACCGCAGGTTCTCCAGTCCCGAGTTCGCGAGGACGGGCCCGGGGTCCGGGTCGACGAACAGGCCGGCAGCCCACGACACGAGCAGGTAGCCGTGGGCGACCCGGCCGGGGAAGAACGGGTTCGCGGCGGCCGCATCCTCGTCCGTGTGCGCGTAGAACGTGTCTCCGGTGAAGTCGGCGAAGTGCCCGATGTCCTCGAGGGTGACCTCCCGCTCGCTCGAGAGCACCTGGTCGCCGATCCGCAGCTCGGCCAGGCTCTTGCGGAACGGATGCCCTCCGGTCGCGTTGGCCGCAGCGCCCCGATGCCAGATCCCGGTGATGGCCGTGAGCATGTCGGGGGAGCCCTGGATCGCCGTCCGCTGCATGTGGTGCAGCACAGCGCGGATGCCCCCGAGCTCCTCCCCGCCGCCGGCTCGACCCGGGCCACCGTGCACGAGGTGAGGCACAGGGGAGCCGTGTCCGGTCGACGTGCGGGCGTCATCGCGATCGAGCAGGAGGACTCGCCCGTTGAGCGGGGCGATCCCGGTCATCATCTCGACAGCGACCGCGGGATCGTGTGTGGCGAGACTGGTGACGAGTGAGCCGCCACCGCGAGCAACGAGGCTGATCGCCTCGGGGATCCCGTCGTACCCGATCACACTCGACACCGGTCCGAATGCCTCGACGGTGTGTACGGCGTCGCAGGTTGCATCGCTGAAGTGGAGGAGCAGGGGCTCGACGAAGGCGCCGGCAGCCGATGGACCAGACGTGCCGTCCGCGTGACGGATCGTTGGCGCATCCGTCGATCCGATGACGACCACTCCTCCGGCGTCGACGAGTCGACCAACCTGACGGAGAACTTCCTCGCGCTGCCCGGTCGAGGCGAGCGGTCCCATGGTGACACCATCGGCGCGCGGGTCGCCGAGTACGACACGGTCGGTGATTCGGGTGCGCACCGCGTCGACGAGCGGCTCCACGAGCGCATGAGGGACGAGTGCACGACGGATGCCCGTGCACTTCTGCCCGCTCTTGCTGGTCATCTCGGCGACGAGCTGTTTCACGAACGCGTCGAACTCGGGCGTGCCCGCGACGGCATCCGGGCCGAGGATGGAGGCGTTGATCGAATCGGTCTCGGAGGTGAACCTCACCCCTCCGGTCTGGATCGCCCGGTGGGAACGCAGGTGCTCGGCCGTCGACGCCGAACCGGTGAAAGCGACGAGGTCGCCCAGTCGGAGCTCGTCGAAGAGCCGGGGCACGCTCCCGGAGACGAGTGAGAGCGAGCCGTCAGGCAGGAGATCCGACTCGACGAGGATCCGAACGACGGCCTCGGTGAGGTAGCCGGTCGGGGTGGCCGGTTTCACGACGGTAGGGACGCCGGCGAGGAATGCGGGGGCGAATTTCTCGAGGGCTCCCCAGACCGGGAAGTTGAAGGCGTTGATCTGCACGGCCACTCCGGGGAGGCGGGTGTAGATGTGCCTGCCGAGGAAGGAGCCGTCCTTCGATAGCAATTCGACCGGACCGTCCGGGTAGACGACGCTGTTCGGCAGCTCCCGGCGGCCCTTGGACGAGTAGGTGAAGAGCACACCGATTCCCCCGTCGATGTCGACCCACGAGTCGGCCTGTGTGGCACCGGTGCTACTGGAGATCTCGTACAGTTCGGCTTTGCGCTCGGTGAGGACCTGGGCCATCTGTTTGAGCAGCACAGCACGCTGGTGGAAGGTGAGCGTGCCGAGGGACGCCTGGCCGAGGGTTCTGGCGTAGTCGAGCGTCGCAGCGAGGTCGAGCCCCTCTGTGCTGACTCGGGCGACCTCTGCCCCGGTGGAGGCGTCCCTGATGACGGTGCCCTCGACGGTGGATGCTGGAGTCCACCAGGTGTCGCGGATGTAGCTGGGCAGGATGCCGGTCATGGTGCCTCCAGGAATTGGCGGTGGTCTGGGTACAGTGGGCGCATGTCACAACCATGGGAGATCGTGCTCGGAGAACTGGATGTCAAGATGGGCGTCACGATCCTGGAGCAGTCAGCAGAGCGGGTGGTCGCGACCATGCCGGTCGAGGGCAATCGCCAGTCGTTCGGGCTGCTCCACGGGGGAGCATCGGTCGCGTTCGCCGAAGCACTCGGGTCATGGGCGGCGGTCATCCATGCCGGTCCCGGTCGCACGGCCGTCGGCGTCGATATCAACGCAACACACCACCGGGCGGCAACGGGCGGCATTGTCACGGGGGTGGCGACCGCTGTGCAACTCGGTCGCACCCTGGCGTGCCACGAGATCGTCATTACCGACGATGAGGGCAGACGGCTCTGCACAGCCCGCATCACCAACCTGCTCCGCGACATCCCCTAAGCGCCGTCCCACTCGAAGAACCCCACACCGGTCTTTCGGCCGAGTTCGCCCGCCGCGACCTTGTCGCGCAGCAGCTGGGGGGGAGCGAAGCGCTCGCCGAGTTCGGCGTGGAGGTACTCGGCGATTCCGAGGCGCACGTCGAGGCCGACCTGGTCGGTGAGCCGGAGCGGCCCGACGGGGAACCGGTAGCCGAGCACCATGGCCGCGTCGATGTCTTCCGCTGAGGCGACGCCGTCTTCCAGCATCCGGATCGCCTCGAGGGCAATCGCCACGCCGAGCCTGGAGGATGCGAACCCCGGCGCGTCCCTCACCGTCACCGGGGTCTTCCCGAGTGTGGTCACCCACGCGAGAGCCCGGTCGGCGACGTCGGAGCTCGTCGAGCGCCCGAGAACCACCTCGACGAGGGCCGATGACGGCACCGGATTGAAGAAGTGCAGGCCGAGGAAGGACGCCGGACGGCTGAGTGCGCGTGCGAGGCTGTCGATCGAGATGGATGAGGTGTTGCTGGCGAGGACGGCACCATCGCCGATGGCTTCTTCGACGGACCGGAGTGCATCCGATTTGAGCGAACGGTCCTCGGGGACCGCCTCGATGACGAGGTCGCGGTCGTGAAAGTCGGAGACGGCGATGCTCGTCAGGAGCCGGCTCATCACGGCGTCCTCGTGTTCCGTCGTCGAGCCGCGTTCGACGCTGGTGCGGACGCCGGCGTGAACGCGATCGGTCGCTGCCGCTGCCTGGGCGTCGTCGCGCTCGACCACGAGCACACGCGAGCCGGCGAGCAGGAAGGCGTGGGCGATGCCTGCCCCCATCCGGCCGCCCCCGAGCACACCGACGGCGTCGGGAAATTGACCGGTCATGATCGCTTCCTCTCCAGGAAGGACGTCATTCGTGACGCCTTCTCCGGCGAATCGAAGAGGACGGCCTGTTCGGTGAGGTCGATACCCGGATGTTCGCTGCGTGCGGCCGCGAACACCCGCTTCGTCGCGCGCAGGGCAGCCGGGTCTCCGCGCAGGATCCGCCCGGCAAGCGCCCGGGCCGCGTCCAACAGCTGATCGGCGGGGTGGATTTCGGAAACGAGGCGGACGGCGAGTGCCTCATCGGCGGTGAGAATGCGACCGGCGAGCAGGATTTCCTTCGCGAGCGGTTCTCCGACGAGTTCACGAAGCCGCCAGCTCGCGCCGGCCGCAGCGATGATGCCGAGGGTCGGTTCGGGGTTGCCGATGCGGAGGGAGGGGGACGCGATCCGGAAATCGGCCGCGTACGCCAGTTCGGCTCCACCGCCGAGGGCGTAGCCGTCGAGGGCGGCGATCACGGGCATCGGCAGGTCCGCGATCCGTTGAAAGAGCCCGGTGTTGATGCCGGCCAGGGCATCGGGCCGCCCTCCGATCGCGTAGCTCGGCGATGTCGGCACCGGACGCGAAGATGCCGCCGGCGCCGCTGAGGATGAGGATTCGCGGCTCCTGCTCGAGCTCAGCACAGACGGCGTGCAACTCGTCGATCATCGCCTGGTTGATGGCATTGCGTGCGGCCGGCCTGTCGAGGACGACCTCGACGCTGGTCGCCGTTCGCGCGACCACCAGGGCAGGCTCTGTCATTGCGACTCCCAGACGGCATCGTCGGTGCGATCAGGAATAACCGACCGTTCGGACAGTAAGTCTGTCACTCCCACTCCACGGTCGCAAGCGCTCAGCTTCCGGGCTCGTAACGCAGCACGTTGACGTCGCCGAGCGTCCACGACCCGGTCACCTGCCAGCCGACCGTCGCCAGCGTCCGGGTTGTGCCCGGTCGCCAGTCCCGCTTGATGCTCGTGACGAGGTAGGCGACGTCCGCGTCATCCAGGCGGTCGAGCGACTCCGCGAGCGGGTTCCTGGTCTCCCAGAGCCTGCCGGTCTCGGCGGCAGGGGTGTCGAGCGTCACATCGATCGTTCCGGTGAATGCGTCGGGGTACGAGTATGCGATCACGCGGGAGGTCGCCGTGACGTGGTAGCGCACGCGGCCGTAGATGATCGCCGTCCTGTCGTCGGCTGCGGGTTCGGATGCGATGAGTTCGGCCACCTCGCGCCAGGTCGAATTCTGCTTGGCATCACCCTGCTTCTGCTCGATGAACGAGGGGACAGCGAGTGCGATGATCACCGCCATCGCGACGGTGACAAGAATCCGTTTTCTCAGTGCAGCCACACCGGCGGCCATCACGATGGCGACGAATGGCAGGCACATGGTCAGGTAGCGCGGGCTGTAGAGCGGGGTGTACACCGCGGTTGCCACAAGCAGCGCGACCGTCGGGAGAACGAGCGCCGGAAGCATCACCCGGCCGAGCGAGGCTCCCCTCCCGCGGAACACACGGATCACGAGCACGGTCACGCCGGCGAGGAGCAGGAGGCAACCGGCAACGGCGAACGCGTTGTTGTAGAGGAACCACTGGGTGCGGAACACCTGCCGCGGCGTATCCTCACCGAGCGGCGGGATCCACGACACCTGTCGCGACTGTCCCATCACTGTGAGGCCGAACGGCACGAGAGCGATCCCCGCCGCTGCCGTGGCCACGAACCACCGACGGAACTCCGCGGCCGCCGCCCCCTGGATTCCCGCGCCCCTTCCCCTGGTGCGCCGGGCGGACAGCCAGCGCCACAGCATCGTCACGCCGTGGGCGACGACGATGAGCGCCAGATAGTTGAAGACCAGGGTGGCGACGACGACGACTGCGCCGTACAGCGCCCATCGCCGCCACGAACGGGACCGCTGGGCGTAGACGAGGGCCAGCGTGAGGAGCGCGGCCATGGCAGCACTGATCGCGTATGAGCGTGCTTCGACCCCCATCCACGCGGTGCGCGGCATCAGGGAGAACAGGATGCCGGCGAGGAGTGCGAATCGGTACCCGCCCAGCTTCCTGGCGAGCAGGACAGTCAGTGCGGCACCGGCGCCGACGGCGATGGCGCTTGGCATCCGGATGATCGCCGGCGAGTAACCGAACAGGTCGATGACCGCGTGGATGAGGAGGTAGTACGCACCGTGGACCGCGTCAACGGTTCCGAGCATCTCCCAGAGTTGTGCCCAACTCCGTGTCGTTGCTGAGATCGTTGCGGCTTCGTCGTACCAGACCGACGGGCCGCCGATGCTGATCAGTGAGATGACCAACCCGAACACCCCGGCGATGATCGGTTGGGTGGCCGGATGCTGCCACACCCATCGACCGGGTCTGGGGGCCGCGTCTGGCATCTCATGGCCGTCGCTCGTGCGGAGGCCGACGGGGATGCTCATGACTCGAGGCTAGGCGACTGGGGAAAGGTGTGCGGCCAGGAACGGGGTGTCAGCGGCATGAGACGTCCTTTGGATTGCGGTGAGAACAGAAAATCGGCCTGTTGCGCGGGAAGCGCAACAGGCCGATTCAGTGGTGCCGGGTTGTTACTACTCGGCGGGCATTACCGTGATCTTCGCGATGCCGACGACGAGCTCGTCGGTGACAGCGTCGGTGCCGAAGGTGTCGTTCAGCAGGCCGGCAGCGTCAGGGCTGATGAGAACGGTGGTTCCCTCGAGAACCGGGTGGCCCTCAGCATCTTCCTTGAGCGGCTCGAGGGTGGTGCCGTCGAGGTTGAAGATGTAGATGTCATCTCCGACCTTCTCGCCGTTGGCCGTGACCGTTCCGAAGAGCTGTGAGGTTCCCGGGTCGATACGGAAGTCCGTCAGCTCGACGACGGTGTCGCCGGCGGTCAGGGAGATTCCGGAACCGTCGTGCTCAACCGATCCCTGGACGTAGGGGCGGTAGTCCTCTTCGGGGTCGTAGTAGTCGACGTTTCCGCCGGTGATCGGGAAGGCGAGGACGCCATCGGTCAGTGTCGCGGTGCCGATCGTTCCCGGCGTGAGGCCGAGGCCGGTGATGGCGTCAACGAAGCCCTGGTCCAGTGTCACCTGGGTGTCGACTCCGGAGATCTCCGGGATCGAAGCGAGCGGCTGGGGGTCGGCTGCAACTTCTTCTTCCGACGTGGTGTCGGGCTCTTCTGCTGCCGGAGTTTCGGCCGAGCAAGCGGCGAGGCTGCCGAGGAGGGCGAATGCTGCTGCGACGCCGATGGTGCTCTTGTAAAACTTTCTCATGATCTTTTACCCTTCACTGCTGTTGGTGTTACTCGTGGTCGAAAGGGGATTCGCCACCGAGCAGGAATCGGTTTGGATCAGTTTGGGTCTGTTACCTGTTTGTTACCAGCCGCACAGGTTGCTCACAGGTTCGCGATCGCCCTGCCCTTCCTGAACGGGTGTCTCAACCAGCGGCCGAGTCGCGGCACCGCCCCCGGACCGGCCCGGTGGACCGACACGGCGACGATGAGCACGATCGCGAGGAGAGCTGAGAACCGGGCCAGGTCGACAGAGGGATTCAACAGACGCTCGGTGAGCGCGAGGGGAACGGCGAGCCATTCCCATCTCCCGGTCATTGCGATGAACGGCACGAGCAACAGCGCGTACCAGGGGTAGCGGGGGGTGACGACGAGAAGGGTGACGCCGATCATCACGAGCTGCCCCAGCCAGGGGTCCGCCGGATCCGTCTTCCACCAGACGAGGGCGGCCGTGATCCCGATCAGGACGGCGGCGACGATGATCGCGGCTGCACCGGGAGCGAAAGTCGGACAACAGGATGAAGCGCGAGCCGCTCGAGTATCCCTCTTCGGAGAGGTACCCGGGAAGGTATCCGAGCACGCCGATGCCGCTGGCGACGATGTATGGGACGTAAAGCACAAGGAAGGTCAGGATGGCGGCGACGATGACCTTCCACGGCTGGCGGCGCAGCAGGGCCGGAGCGGCAATGACCGGTATCAGTTTCACCGCGATCGCGGCCCCGAGGGCGATGCCGCCGGTGAAACGGCGCCCATGGGTGACAAGCAGCGTGGCCACAAGGATCAGCAGCCCACCGAGCAGGTCGATGTGCGAGTTCGTGATGCCCTCCGTCGCCACGAGCGGGCACCACGCCCACAGTGCGGCCCAGCGTGGATTGAGACCCCGGTTGTGCAGGGCGCGGAGCAGGATGCCGGTGATCCCGAGGCTCATCAGGAGCCCCGTCACCTGCAACGGCCAGTACTCGGGGGATGGCCCAGAGATCAGTCGGACCCCGGCGAAGAAGAGCTCGGCGGTCGGCGGATAGATCGTCGGGACAGTGGCCCGGTTAATGGCGGTGCAGAGCACCTCACCCGTCCCGACCTCCGTGCTCGTGAGAATGCGCTCGCCGTCGCACGATGCGTCCCCGGCGTCGTCGATGGTGGCAGGAGGGAAGAGCCAGTCCGGTCGGAGCTCCTCCAGTGTCGGGTCGGCCGGTACATAGTCGTAGGGCGAGACCCCGGCGTTCTGCACGATCCCGTCCCAGGCGTAGCGCGCCGAATCGGTGCTGGTGTTCGGAGGGCCGACGAGTGCAGCGCCTCCGACAGTGACGGAGCCGATGAGGATGAGCACGACAGCGGCACGAACCGGGACTCGACGAAGCGCGACCAGGGCCAGGCCGAACAGGAGCCACAGCGCACCGGTCGCGACGAGCATCCGCGTCAGGCTGTCCCCGGATTTCACGTCGTAGTACGGAAAAACCCCGACCGTCACCGCGGTCGCGACCGCGAGAGCAGCAAGAAGGAGGGCGGTGAGGAGGATGCGCACGATTCCCATCCTGTCTGATTTGCCGAGGGCTACGAATCAGAAGTGTGAAACACGAAGAGGTGAATGCACCGCGCGGGCGGTCCGCGTGGTGGAATGAGCCTATGCAACGGATACTGCACGACCTGCGAATCGCGTTGCGATCCCCCTCACGAAACCCCCGGATGGCAACGGTCATGGGCCGGTTGCTCGGGATCGCGTTCCTGGCCTGTTTCGTCACCGGCATCCTCAGCCACTACCTGCAGGAGCCCCTGGGCTGGATGGTGTTCGCAACCAGGCCAGTCTGGCTCTACCAGGTCAGCCAGGGCATCCACATCACCGCCGGCATACTCTGCTTCCCCCTCATCCTCGGAAAACTGCACGCGATCTATCCGACGCTGTTTCAGACCCCGCCGATCAAATCGATCGGGCACCTTCTGGAGCGTGCGTCCATCGCGTTGCTTGTCGCTGCTTCCCTGGTGCAGATCACGATCGGTCTCCTCAACACCTACCAGGTGTACTTCGTGTTCCCGTTCCCGTTCAAGCAGACCCACTATGCGCTGTCGTTCGTGGTCATGGGTGCCCTGGCCATCCACATCGCCGTCAAGCTCCCGGTCATCACGAGGTACTGGCGTAAGCAGGACAGCTTCGACGATGACGGTGTTCCCGTTCCACTTGACGAGCCAGAGCAGGTCCCTGACGCGAACGGGACGGTCGACGCACCGGAGCGCGAACCGGCGTCGTCCGGACTCACCGGTCGCCTCTTCCGCTGGATCGATCGAGCACCTCTCGCCGATCCGTCCCCGATGCAGGCCAGGACCAGCAGGCGTGGATTCATCGCCACCATCGGTGTGGCGGCGACCGCGCTCCTCGTGACGACCGGAGGCCAGTCGTTCCGCGTTCTCGACGCCGCGAACATCTTCGCGCCGCGCAAGAACGGCATCGGTCCCAACGCGCTTCCCGTCAACCGGACCGCCCAGGCAGCCAAGGTGATGGAGTCGGCGATGGCGCCTGACTGGACCCTCACCGTCTCGAACGGTGGGATGTCGAAGGTGTTCAGTCGCGCCGACCTCCTGGCGTTGCCGCAACACGAGGTCGACCTGCCCATCGCCTGTGTCGAGGGCTGGAGCCAGGTCGCCCACTGGAAGGGTCCACGCATGAAAGATCTTGCCGATGCCGTCGGAGCGCCGGACACGTCAGCCTTCAGGGCGACCAGCCTCGAGCAAAAGGGAAACTACGCCGTGATGGAGATGGGCCCGGAATACGTGCGCGACGAACTGACCCTGATCGCGCTCGAGCTGAACGGAGCGCCACTCGACATCCAGCACGGGTACCCGGCGCGAATGATCGCCCCCGCCCGCCCAGGGGTCCTGCAGACCAAATGGCTCAGCACGCTCGAGGTGATCTGATGACCGAGACATCCCCCCGGGTTCTTCTCGCCTGGCGAATTGCGTTCATCGCGCTCGGCATTGGGTTGCTCGGGCTCGGTCTGGTCGTGCTGCTCGACCTCGTGAAGCCGGAGCGGTATCCGGGCATCCTCCTGTGGTTCGCCGGCGCCATCATCCTGCACGACCTCATCCTCGCGCCCCTCGTCTTCGGGATAGGCATCCTGATGCGACGCGCCTCGAAGCGCATTCCGATCGGTGTTCTGCTGATCGTGCAGGGCGCCATCGTCGTCGGTGCGATCATGCTCGCGGTCGTCCTGCCGGAGATCCTCGGCCAGGAGCGGGTCAGCGCAAGGAATGAGACCGTGCTGCCACTCGAATACGGCAGCAACCTCATTGTGTTCTACGTGATACTCGCGATCGCGACCGCCGCAGCCATCGTCGTCTACCTCAGGGTCTTGGCGAAGCGGCAGAACACGCGGCCGTCGATCTCCCAGACCTGACAGACACTCAGTCCGGCGTCGGTCGCGTGGTCGATCAGGCGGTTGAGGCCGACCTCGGCCCACGGGAATGATGCGCTCCTGCCTCCCCGGCCATCGATGAGGCGTGCGGAGTAGACGCGGTCCATCTCAGGGTCAGGGTGCACTTCGACCACGAGCTCGCCTTCGTCGGCGAGCAGTTCCCGGCAGCGGCGGAGGATCGCTGAGACGTCACCACCGATTCCGATGTTTCCGTCAGCGAGGAGCGCTCCCTGCCACAGGCCTTCGGACGGCAGGGGATCGAAAACGGACCCGTGGATGACGTTCAGTCCGGCGCGGTTCGCCAGGGCGACGGCCGTCTCAGACACGTCGATGCCCATGGCATCCACGCCCAGGGTCATCGCGGCGCGCACCATGCGGCCCGGACCGCAGCCGATGTCGAGCCACGGGCCGGACATGGTCGCGAGCACGCTGAGGTCGGTGGAGTCGGCCTCGGCGTTCCAGCGGGAAATTTCGACGGGTTCGGCGCTGATGAGTTCACCCCTGTCGGTTTCGCGCAGCATGAGGACGTCGTTGGCGTTCCCCAGCAGCGCCCCGGCGTATGGCTCGGACCCGCCGGCGCCGAACGAGAACTCTCGCTCGCCGTCGGACTGCCGCACCTGTGAGATGCTCATCGGGTGTTCGCCGTCGACGCGCTGGACGGGCGGATGTTATGCCGCATCCGCGCGAGTGTGGCCGCAAATCGGCCCTCGGGGGCGAGGTTCGCAACGGAGACGGCGTTGTCGAAGGTGTCAACGTCCTCGAGGGCGGGCAGCTGGCGGACCCGAAGGCCGGCATCCTGCAGCCTGGTCAGCTGGATCTGCCCGGTGTCCGCGCGGGACATGGGAACACCGCGCAGCAGGTCACCGTCGGGACGGGCGAGACCCAGCGCCCAGAATCCGCCATCTGTGGCGGGGCCGAACCAGGCGTCGACATCGTCCGGCCAGCCTCCAAACATCGGCGAGAGGATTTCCGCCGTCACCTGTGGGGTGTCCATACCGATGAGCACCGTCGGCCCGTCAACCTCGTCGAACATCGCACCGAGTCTCATATCGAGATCCCCCTCTACCTGGTTCATCACTTCATACTGTTCGGAGCCAGAAGGAAGTTGGTTGCCATCGAAGAGGAGAATTCTTCGGGTTGCCTGAATGTGCGCGACGGCGGCGAGGGTGTCTGCGATGGCTGCTGCGGCCAGTTCGGCTGCCTGCTCCAGGCTCAGCGGCGGGTGGAGGCGGGTCTTCACCCGGCCGGGGACCGTTTCCTTGGCGATCACCACGAGTGTCGTCACAGTGCGGCCGATCGGTCACGGTGCCGGGTGATGAGCAATCCGGACATGTCGTGGATGGCCGTCAGCGTGCCCCGGATCGTCCCCGTCACCTTGGAGCGACCGATGCGCGGCGCGTATGGCGTGTCGACCTCGCGGATGCGCCAGCCGCCGTCGTTCGCCCGGAGCACCATCTCGAGCGGGTAGCCACTGCGCCGGTCGCGGAGGTCGAGCGCGAGGAGATCGTCACGGCGGGCGGCACGCATCGGACCGAGGTCGCGCAGCTCCAGGCCTGTCGCCCGACGCATCAGGAACGCGAGGGACCGGTTGGCGATGCGCACGTGCAGCGGCCACGCGCTGGTGTTCGTCGGGCGCCGGCGTCCGAGCACGAGGTCGAGAGCCCCGGCGGTCACCGGGTCGACGACGAGCGGGAGGTCCTGGGGATCCATGGAGGCATCGGCGTCGCAGAAGGCGACGATGGGAGCCGTCGCCGCGAGGAGTCCGGCGTGGGCTGCCGAGCCGAACCCGCGTCGGGCTTCATGCACCACGGTGGCGCCGTGTTCGAGGGCGACCGCCACCGAGCGGTCAGTCGAACCGTTGTCGACGACGATCGCTCGATACCCGGCCGGCAGGCGCGTCAGCACGAACGGCAAGGCTTTTTCTTCGTTGAGGCAAGGCAACACGACATCAACGTGGGGAGTGGTCACTGTTAGACCCTAAGCGGAAAACGTGAGCACTCCTGCCGGTTGCTTTTGTGCCGTATTATCCGGTGCCGTCGACGACCGCAGCCCGGAGGGTCGCCGCGGCGAATTCACGCATGCCGTCGTCGAAGCTGATCGTGGGCAGCCATCCCAGTTCGGTCCTGAGTCGCTCGGATGACGCGGTGATGTGTCGCACGTCTCCGAGCCGGAACTCGCCGGTGACGACCGGTTCGGGTCCGCCGAAGTGCCGGCTCACGCTCTCGGCGAGTTCTCCGATGGTGTGAACATCCCCGCTGCCGACGTTGAACGCCCGGGATGCCCCGCTACCAGCGCCCGTCCAGTCGAGGGCGGCGAGATTCGCCGAGGCGACATCCCGGACGTGGATGAAGTCGCGGCGCTGGCCGCCGTCCTCGAAGACGCGCGGAGCCTCGCCGCGCTGGAGCGCTGACCGGAAGAGCGAGGCGACGCCCGCATACGGCGTGTTCTGCGGCATCCCCGGTCCGTAGACGTTGTGGTAGCGCAGGGATGCGACGTTTCCGCCTGTGCTCCTGGCCCAGGATGTCGCCAGGTATTCCTGGCTCAGTTTGGTCGTCGCGTAGACGTTGCGGGGGTCGAGTGGGGCGTCCTCGCCGATCAACTCGGGCGTGAGGGGGTCCCCGTTCTCGGCGAGGGGGTCGAACCTGCCTGCCTCGAGGTCGGCCTGGCGACGAGGGGCGGGGCGGGTGAGGCCAGACGGTCCCCGGTAGAGGCCCTCCCCGTAAACGACCATCGAACTCGCCATCACGAGCCGGCGGATGTCGGCCGCAGCCATCGCTGCGAGAAGCACGGCCGTTCCGAGGTCATTCGAGCTGACGTAGTCGGGGGCATCCAGAAAATCGACTCCGAGCCCGACCTTGGCCGCCTGGTGGCACACGGCGTCGACGCCGGAGAGTGCCCGGGCGACGTCATCCGGCTCCCGGACGTCGCCCCGGACGACATCGGCCCGTGGATCGATCGTCGGTGTGCCGCCGTGCACATCGGCACGCAGGGAATCGAGCACACGCACGTCCCAGCCGTTCTCGAGCGCGGCTGTGACGATGGCGCCGCCGATGAAGCCGGCGCCCCCGGTGACGAGCAGCCTCACCGCGTGACCTCCCTCGCGAGCACGGCCTCGACCTCGGCAGGGGCGATGAGCGGCCGTGCGGCGTAGCTCTCGGGCAGCGCGCGGATGATCGCCTCGATCGCTCTGACGATCCGCGGCTGTGCAGCGGCGAGCCGGCGGAAGACCAGTTCGGCGCTGAGCTCTTCGGTGTCGTCGGTGCCGCTGTCGCCGTCGGTGACGTAGGACAGATTGACGGTGCCGATGTTGAGCTCAGAGGCGAGGGAGACCTCCGGGTAGAGCGTCATGTTGATCGTGTGCGCTCCCGCTGCACGGAACCAGGCGACCTCGGCGTTGGTCGAAAACCGTGGTCCCTGGATCACCACAACGGTTCCGCTCTTCACGACGGCCTCAGAGATATCGTCGAGCGCACGTCCGGCGATCGCGTGCAGCTCGGGGCAGAACGGTTCGGCGCTCGCGAGGTGCTGGACGGATCCCCGGTCGAAGAAGGTGTCCGCCCGCCCGCTGGTGCGATCGATGAACTGGTCGGTGAGCACAAGCGTTCCCGGCGGGTAGTCCTGGTTCACGCTGCCGACCGCCGCGCTTGAGAGGATCGCCGTGACGCCGAGCGAGGCGAGGGCCCAGATGTTGGCGCGATAGTTGATGAGATGGGGCGCGGTGGCATGGTCGACGCCGTGGCGGGTGAGGAAGGCCGTTCGGCGCCCGCCGATCTCCCCGATCGTGACCGCAGCAGGGCCGTACGGGGTGGCGATGGTGAGGCGTTCCGACTTATCCGCGTCGAAGAGGCTGTAGAGTCCTGAGCCGCCGATGACGGCAACGGTTGCTGTGGGGTCGGTCATGTGCCCAGTCTTACAGGCGCAGCCTGTCGTCCGGGACCGGAAGTGGTGGAACGTCGTCACACAGGGGATGATGGGCGAATGCGGACGGTTGAAGAGCACCAGGAAGCCGTTCGACGACTGCTCGCCCCGCTGGACGGGCGATCCCCTGACGTCCTGAGTTTCCGGTCACCTGTGGACGTCGTGCAGGCCGGGACAGATCGCGTCCTCGCGCGCGATGTGTTCTCCCGGGTCGATCTGCCCCCGTTCGACAATTCGCAGATGGATGGATACGCCGTCCGCTCAAGCGAGGTGGTCCCTGGCGCACCCCTCCGGGTCGCGCCACGCATCGTCGCCGGCCATGCCCCCGCTGCGCTTGAACCCGGGTGGGCCGCTCCGATCATGACCGGGGCGCCGATGCCGCCCGGTGCGGACGCCGTCATCAGGATCGAGGACGCGACGCCGGACGCGTTCCAGCCCGACGCCGGCGACCCCGTCGTCGCCTTCGCCGCCACCGTGGCCGCCGGATCGTTCGTTCGCCTCAGCGGCAGCGACCGTGCGGCCGGCGAACTGCTGCTCGCGGCGGGAACCCGACTGGGACCGGCGCAGTGGGGCGTGATCTCGGCATCCGGCCAGCCGGAGATCAGCCTGCGCTCCCGCGTCAGGGTGCTCGTGATCTCGACGGGCGACGAGCTGCGGCCCCCGGGCGCATCGCTGGGTGCCGGCCAGATCCACGACACCAACGGTGCGTCGATGGCGGCCGCCGTCGTCGAGGCAGGGGGAGTCTGCGTGGCGGCGTTCACCGCCCCCGACGACGCTGAACACCTCCGCACGATCCTCACGAGCCAGATCGGGGATGCCGATCTGATTCTCACCACCGGTGGCGTGAGCATGGGCACCAGGGAGGTCGTTCGCGACGTCTTCGACGACGGCGGGGTCGACTTCGTCAGCGTTGCGATGCAGCCGGGCGGACCGCAGGGCCTCGGTGTTCTTTCGATGTCCGATGCGGACGGCGTTCCCGTGACAAAGCCCGTCGTGGCGTTCCCGGGAAACCCCGTGAGCGCGCTCGTGTCGTTCGAAGTGTTTCTCCGCCCGGTGTTGAGAGACCTGCACGGCATGCCGCCCGAGCGAGACAGGTTTCGTGCCCCACTGGCCACCGCGGTCGACTCGCCGAGCGGGAAGCTGCAACTGCGTCGTGGCGTCATCGGCCCCGACGGCCGGGTGGTCCTGGTCGGCGGTGCGAGTTCGCACCTGTTGCACAGCTACGCAACGAGCACCGTGCTCGTCCACCTGCCGGTCGGGGTCTCGCACCTCGAGGCCGGCGACCCCGTCGATGTCTGGAGAATCAGTGACTGAGAACCCGCTCACCCACCTGCGATCGGACGGATCGGCACACATGGTCGACGTCGGTGACAAAGCCGTGACGAAACGCCTGGCCGTCGCGCAGGCCGTCGTCCTCACGCGCGAGAAGGTGGTCTCCGCGGTTCTCGCCGGCGATCTGCCGAAGGGCGAGGCGATCGGCACCGCCCGCATTGCCGGGATCATGGCCGCGAAGCAGACAGCGTCGCTCATTCCGTTGTGCCATCCGCTTCCGCTGACCTCGATCACCGTCGACATCACCGGTGAGACCGACCAGCTGAGGGTGGTAGCGACGGTGGCGACCACAGCGCCCACCGGAGTGGAGATGGAAGCGCTGACGGCGGCATCCGTTGCGGCACTCACGCTCTACGACATGATCAAGGCTGTCGACAAGACCGCGGTGATCTCCGACATCCGTGTGCTTGAGAAGCGGGGCGGCGCTTCAGGCGACTGGAGTAGGTCGTGACCCGCAGCGCCGTCGTCATCGTGTCCTCCACGCGGGCGGCCGCCGGGGTGTACCAGGACACGACAGGGCCCGTCATCGTCGACTGGCTTCGCGCCCGTCATTTCGACACGGATGAGGCGATCGTCGTTGCCGACGGCGCGGATGTCACCGCTGCGCTGACCGCTGCGGTCGAGTCGAGCGCCGACCTGATCGTCACCACCGGTGGAACCGGGGTCGGTATCGGCGACGGCACGGCAGACGCGACAGCGCGTCTTCTCAGGCTCACACTGCCCGGATTCCAGGAAGAGCTTCGTCGACGCGGCGCGGCGAGCACCCCGTTCGCCCTGATGAGCCGTGGGCTGGCCGGCATCGCCGGGAACTCATTCGTCGTCAACTTTCCCGGCTCGGCCGGCGGTGTGCGCGACGGACTGCAGCTTCTCGGCGAGGTCGTCGACCATGTGCTCGATCAGCTCGCGGGCGGCACCCACGACGGGTGACGCTGCCGAGCCGCGGATGGCGCAACGGCGGCGAGCGCTCCTGCGACCTCGGCTGCATCGTCGCGGAGCATTCCCACGGTGACCCGGACGAACTGCCGGTCGTCCTGCGCAGACTGATAGGGGGTCCCACCGGTCACCCGAATCCCAGAGGCCGAGAGATGCACCAGGGCGCGGCGTTCGTCCTCGACCTCGATCCAGGTGTTGAGCCCATCCGTCTGCGGGGAGGCGAAACCGGTTGCGAGGCGGGCATCAGCGAAGAGCTTTTGCCTGGAATGGTAGACGCTCCGAGCGGCCGCAACGGTGCTCACCGCCGCCGAACTGGTGAGAAGCTCGAAAAGGATGGTCTGAACCATGCGGCTGGTCCAGCCAGGACCGAGCATGCGGCGCGCGACGACACGGTTGATGAGAGCCTCAGGGCCGCCGACCGCGGCAATTCGAAGGTCGGGTCCGTGGGATTTCGAATAGCTCCGGATGTGAAGCACCCGGTCGGGCAGCCATCGCCCGAGACTGACCTCCGGTGACGCGCTGATGCCCGCCGAGTGGTCATCCTCGATCACGATCATGGCGGATGCCTGCGCGCTCGCCCCGATGATGCGGGCAAGCTCGGCTGCGCGGTCGGCGGTCATCGAGACCCCCGTCGGGTTTTGCGCGCGCGGCTGGAGGATGAGGGCGGCGGGGCCGAGACGGAGAGCCGCCCTCAGGCCGGCAGGATCGAGCCCATCGGCGTCGACCCGGACGGGAACCCGCACGGCGCCGAGCTGGTCGAGCAGGTCGAAGAACGGCGGAAAGGATGGATCCTCCACGATGACGCGATCGCCGAACCGGATCACCTGTTCGAGTGATCGGGACAGTCCGTCGAGAGCTCCGTCGACGACGGTGATGGCCTCTGCACGGTACGGCCAGCTGGACCTGAGGTGGGCGAGGAGCTCCGGGATCACCGGGACCTCCTGGTAGCTGAAGGTCTCGGCGTGCTCGGACACCCTGGTCAAAGCCAGGGCCAGGTCAGGGAGGAGCAACGGATCGGGGGAGCCGCGCGAGAGGTCCAGGCGGGATTCGCCGAGGTGCCCGGACATCCGTTGCACCCGTGGCGTCAGCCAGGGCACCGGCGCCTGCCGGACAAAGCTGCCGCTGCGCCCGCGTGACACGATGAGCCCGACGCTGGCCATTGCCTGCCAGGCCTGGCTCACCGTCGCCGGGCTGACACCGAGTTCGGCTCCAAGTTCGCGCACCGTCGGAAGCCGGTCACCTGGCGCGAGCACACCGGCGGTGATCAGCCGGGAGATCGCCGCTGCGATCCCTCGCGGTGACCTGTCGTCGATCAGTTCGCTGTACGCCGGGGCCATGGTCTTCTCTCACGCCGCTACGACGGGGGTATTTACGAAAGCGTCACAAAGGGAAACAATAGAGAAATGTTCAACTCAGATAATAACAAATGAGCGGGACAGTAAAAGTGTTCTCGACGTGAGATTTCGGCCGCTGGGCCGAAAACTCGAACAGCGTCGAGCGCCCACCGCTCAATGACGACACGGAGGCTCAAGATGACGGTAGTTCGCGCCGCAATAACCCAGACGACCTGGACAGGCGATAAAGAATCCATGATCGCGAAGCACGAGCAATTCGCTCGGGATGCCGCGGCTGACGGTGCCCAGATCATCTGCTTCCAGGAGCTGTTCTACGGTCCGTACTTCGGGATCACCGAGGACAAGAAGTACTACGCCTATGCCGAACCGGCCGACGGCCCGATCGTGCAGCGGTTTGCGAAGCTCGCCAAAGAGCTCAACCTGGTGATGGTCCTCCCGATTTACGAGGAGGACATGCCCGGCGTCTACTACAACACCGCCGTCGTCGTCGATGCAGACGGGACGATCCTCGGAAAATACCGCAAGCACCACATCCCCCACCTCGACCGGTTCTGGGAGAAGTTCTACTTCCGTCCGGGCAACCTCGGCTATCCCGTCTTCCAGACGGCCGTCGGACCGATCGGTGCGTACATCTGCTACGACCGCCACTTTCCCGAGGGCTGGCGTGAGCTCGGGCTCAACGGAGCCCAGATCGTCTTCAACCCGAACGCCACGAAACCGGGACTCTCCAACCGCCTGTGGGAGATCGAACAGCCGGCGGCCGCAGGAGCGAACGGATACTTCGTCGCCGCAGCAAACCGGGTCGGCCGTGAGGACAACGAGTACGGCGAACTCGCCGTCACGTTCTACGGAAACAGCCAGTTCGTCGACCCACAGGGCAACGTCATCGGAGGCTACGGCAGCGGCGAAGAGGAAGAGATCGTCATCCGTGACCTCGATATGGACATGATCCGCCAGGTCCGCGACGACTGGCAGTTCTATCGTGACCGTCGCCCCGACTCCTACACCTCGATCCCCAAGCCGTAACCGAGACCCTGAGCAGATCCGAGGAGGAACAATGAAGACCCTCATCAAGAACGGCACCGTCGTGAACTCGACGGGATCAGCACCGGCAGATGTCCTCATCGACGGTGAGACAGTCGCAGCGGTGCTTGCCCCAGGCTCGCAGCTGTTGGGTTTCGACATCGAGAAGAACGTCGACACCGTCATCGACGCCAGCGGAAAATATGTCATCCCGGGCGGCATCGACGCTCACACCCACATGGAAATGCCGTTCGGCGGCACTTTCGCGAGCGACACCTTCGAGACCGGTACGCGCGCCGCCGCCCACGGCGGAACAACCAGCATCGTCGATTTCGTCGTGCAGTACGCCGGCGAGAACGTGCTCGACCAGTTCGGGTTGTGGCACGAGAAGGCGAGGAGCAACTGCGCCATCGACTACGGATTCCACCAGATCCTCAGCGACGTGCAGGACTCGTCACTGACCGCGATGGACGAGCTCGTGAAGGAGGGAGTGTCCAGTTTCAAGCTGTTCATGGCGTACAAGGGCGTCTTCCTCTCCGATGACGGCCAGATCGTCAAGGCCATGCAGCGCGCAAGCGACAACGGCTCGATGATCATGATGCACGCCGAGAACGGCAGTGTCATCGACCTCCTCGTCCAGCAGTCGCTCCAGGCAGGCAACACCACGCCGTACTACCACGGCATCACCCGCCCCTGGCAGGCCGAGGAGGAGGCCACCCACCGGGCGATCATGCTCGCCAACCTCACCGGCGCTCCGCTCTACGTTGTGCACGTCAGTGCCAAGCAGGCCGTCGAGCAGATCGCCACAGCCCGTGACAACGGCCAGAACGTCTTCGGCGAGACCTGCCCGCAGTACCTCTACCTCTCGCTCGAGGACCAGCTCGGCGCGTCAAGCGAGGAGTGGGGCGATTTCGAGGGCGCCAAATGGGTGTGCTCGACGCCGCTCCGCTCCAAAGCGGAGGGCCACCAGCACCACATGTGGCAGAGCCTGAGAACGAACGACATCCAGATGGTCTCCACCGACCACTGCCCGTTCTGCATGAAAGGGCAGAAGGACATGGGCCTCGGGGACTTCTCGAAGATCCCGAACGGGATCGGCTCGGTCGAACACCGCATGGACCTGCTCTACCAGGGTGTCGTCGACAAGAAGATCTCACTCGAACGCTGGGTCGAAATCACCTCGACGACACCGGCGCGCATGTTCGGCATGTACGGAAAGAAAGGCGTGATCCAGCCCGGTGCGGATGGCGACATCGTCATCTACGACCCCAACGGGCACACGTCGATCGGCGTCGGCAAGACACACCACATGAACATGGACTATTCCGCGTGGGAAGGCTATGAGATCGACGGGCACGTCGACACCGTCCTCTCCCGAGGCAAGGTCATCATCGACGACAACCAGTACCTGGGAACCAAGGGTGACGGCAAATACGTCCACCGCGGGCTCAGCCAGTACCTGATCTAAGGGCATCCATGGACTTCGGAGCAGTACTACAGACCAACCCGCCCGCCTCGAGAACGGTTCACCTGGCCAAACTGGCCGAGCAGTACGGTTTCAGTCACGTCTGGACGTTCGACTCGCACCTGCTCTGGCAGGAGCCCTACGTGATCTACAGCCAGATCCTGAACGAGACGAAGAGGATCACGGTCGGGCCGATGGTCACCAACCCCGCGACCAGGGACTGGACCGTCACGGCATCCACCTACGCCACCCTCAACGAGATGTACGGCAACCGCACCATCTGTGGCATCGGCCGCGGCGACTCGGCGGTGCGAGCCACGAACGGCGCGCCGACAAACCTCAGGACGTTGCGCGAGTCGATCCACGTCATCCGCGAGCTCGCGAACTCACGCCCCGTCGAATACAACGGGGCGACCGTGCAGTTCCCCTGGAGCGTCGGCTCACAGCTCGACGTCTGGGTGGCCGCATACGGCCCGCTCGCCCTCAAACTGACCGGCGAGGTCGGCGATGGTTTCATCCTCCAGCTCGCCGACGTCGACATCGCGAAGTGGATGATCAAGACGGTCAGGGATGCGGCGGAGCAGGCGGGTCGCGATCCGATGTCGATCAAGTTCTGCGTGGCCGCGCCCATGTACATCGGCGACGACCGGGAGCACATGCGCGACCAGTGCCGCTGGTTCGGCGGAATGGTCGGCAACCATGTCGCCGACATCGTCTCGAAATATGGGACAGGGGGAGCCGTTCCCCAGGCGCTCACCGACTACATCAAGGGCAGGGAGTCGTACGACTACAACGAGCACGGTAAAGCAGGCAACACCCACGCCGCGTTCGTCCCCGACGAGATCGTCGACCGGTTCTGCATCATGGGAACCGCGAGTGAACACATCGAGAAGCTCGAGGAGCTCAAGAGCATCGGCGTCGACCAGTTCGCCGGCTACCTCCAGCACGACAACAAGGAAGAGACGCTGCGGGTCTACGGAGAGACCGTCATCCCCGCGCTTCGGGAAAAGATCGTGGCGACCGCATGACAGCGGAGAACCTGGCCCCAGCGATCCGGCGGCGCCCCGGTGCGCCTGCCCGAGAGCTGGCGCGCTGGGCGTACGGACTGCTGGGGATCCTCGTCCTCGCGGCGACATGGGAGCTGTACAAGTTCCTCGGCCCTGCCGACGGTGTGGTGATCGGTGATGCGCGGATCCTCCCGCGCACCACCGACCTGGCGATGCCCCACACCTGGGAGATGGTCGCCAGGCTCTTCGACCCCGTCACCCGGGCGGCGTCAGCGAATCCGCTGTGGCTCGAAGTGGCGCTCGCCGCGCTCGTCACCCTCGGCATCGCCGCGGTCGGCTGGCTCGTCGGCATCGTCGTCGGGTTCGCCCTCGCTCTTCTCATGCAGCGGTGGCGACTGGCGGAGTGGGGCCTGCTGCCGTGGATCATCCTCAGCCAGACGGTTCCGCTGATCGCGTTCGCCCCCGTCGTTCGCAGCTGGGGGTCACGGATCGAGATCGGCGTGTTCGAGTGGCAGGACTGGATGTCGGTCGCCGTCATCGCCTCCTACCTGGCTTTCTTCCCGATTGCTGTTGGCGCGCTCAAGGGGCTCCAGTCACCAGACACCATCCACACCGAGCTCATGCACACCTACGGTGTTGGCTGGGCGAAGACGCTGGTGAAGCTGCGGGTTCCCGCATCCGTTCCGTACCTCCTGCCCGCTCTTCGGCTCGGCGCAGCAAACGCCGTCATCGGTGCGGTCGTCGCTGAGGTCTCGACGGGAATGCAGGGCGGAATCGGCCGCATCCTCATCCAGTACGCCGGCCAGGCCAGCGGCGACCCGGCCAAAGCATGGGGCCCCATCTTCGGGTCCATCGTGCTGGGCCTCGCTGCGGCAGGGTCGGTCGCAATCCTCGGCGCCATCCTCAGGAACTACCGACGTGTGGAGATCACCGCGTGACTATCCAGCCAGAGCCCCAGAATCAGAATCTGAATGCGTCATCGGCGGATGCCGTCACCGTGAGCAGCGTCGACAAGACCTTCCACACGCGCTCGGGGGAGGTCCACGCGCTCCAGTCGATCGACCTCACGGTCGGACCGGGTGAGTTCGTCTCCCTCATCGGCCCGTCCGGCTGCGGCAAGTCGACGCTGATGCGCCTGATCGCCGACCTCGACCAGCCCACGTCCGGTTCGGTGACGGTCTTCGGCAAGTCGGCCAGGCAGGCGCGGCTCGACCAGGATTACGGCATCGCCTTCCAGCAGGCCGGGCTGTTGCCGTGGCGCACGGTGGCGGCAAACGTCGGTCTGCCGCTCGAACTGCACGGAGCGTCCGGACGCGACCGCACGGCACGGGTCGCTGAGCTCCTCGAGATGGTCGGCCTGACCGACTTCGCCGACCGGTACCCTGACCAGTTGTCCGGGGGCATGCAGCAGCGCGTGGCCATCGCCAGGTCCCTGGCTGAGAAGCCTGACCTCCTGCTCATGGACGAGCCGTTCGGCGCGCTCGATGAAATGACCAGGGAGCGGATGCAGACGGAGCTGCTGCGGATCTGCGCGGAAACCGGTGCGGCCGTGGTGTTCGTGACCCACTCGATCCCCGAGGCCGTCTATCTCTCCGACCGGGTCGTCGTCATGTCTCCGCGGCCTGGCCGGATCCAGCAGATCGTGCCGATGGTGCTCAACCGCGATCCGGCACACGCCGAAGCGCTCCGCGAGGAACGGGCATTCTTCGACGGGGTGACCGCGGTGCGGGAAGCCCTGCACCGCGGTTCCCCCGTTCCCTCCGGAGCACGTGGGGTGGAGAACCGCTGATGGCTCTCACACTGCAGGGCGGTTCGAGGTCGTCGGCGACAACCGAGACGACACTGCGGATCGTCGCCCCCGTTGCCGTCGGAGTCCTCGTGCTCGGGGTGTGGCAGTTCCTCGTGAGCGTCGTCGGTGTCAGCGACTACCTGTTGCCGAGTCCGGCCGCGATCGTCGGCCAGTTCGTCGAGTTCTTCCCGTCGATGGTCTCCGCGACCGCGATCACGGGACTGAACTCGCTGCTGGGGCTCGTGATCGGCTCGATCATCGGCATCCTGCTCGCTGCCCTTGCGGCGGGCTGGCGCACCATCGACCAGATGAGCGCACCGATCGTCGCCTCCCTCGCGGTCATCCCGATCGTCGCGCTCGCTCCCGTCCTCAACTCGATGTTCGGTGCTGACAGCCAGTTCGGCCGACAGGCCATCGCCGGCCTGGCCTCATTCGTGCCGGTCTTCCTCAATACCCTCCGCGGCTTCCGCCAGACGCTGCCCGTGCATCGCGACCTGATGAAGGTCTACGCGGCGTCATCCGGACAGATCGTCAGGACCGTCACGCTGCCGACCGCTGTCCCGTTCGTCTTCACAGGCATCCGTATCGCGTCGTCGCTCGCAGTGATCTCGGCCCTCGTTGCCGAGTACTTCGGCGGACCGCGCGGCGGCCTCGGTGGCCTCATCTCGACGTCGGCTGCCTCGAGCGCGTACCCGCGGGCCTGGGCGTACGTTGTCGCGTCGATCGTCCTCGGGCTGGTCTTCTTCCTGGCGACACTCGCGCTCGAACGCCTGGCGACCCGGGGAAGCCGGCACTCATGAACGTCCTTGCACCCGCCGGGCGCAAGGCGCACCACAGCACCACCCGCATCACGAGCATGAAGGACTGACTATGAAACACAGCACACGTCGCCTTGCGACGATTGGCGCGCTCGCCGCATCGGCAGCGCTCGTACTCTCCGCTTGTTCAGCACCGGCGGACAACGGATCCGGCTCGGGGAACGGTGGAGGAGACGACCTCACCGAGGTGAAGCTGCAACTGCAGTGGCTGCCCCAGGGCCAGTTCGCCGGCTACTTCGCCGCGGTCGACCAGGGCTTCTTCGAAGAGGAGGGCCTGGACGTCGAAATCATCCCGTCCGGCGGTGACATCGTTCCGCAGGACGCCCTCGCCAACGGTGATGTCGACTACGCGATCGCCTGGGTGCCGAAGGTTCTCGGGTCCATCGAGGCGGGTGCCGGCGTCACGAACATCGCGCAGATCTTCCAGAAGTCCGGGACGCTGCAGGTCGCCTGGGCGGACTCCGGCATCGAGAGTGTTGCTGACTTCGAGGGCAAGAAGATCGGATCATGGGGATTCGGAAACGAGTGGGAGATCTTCGCGGCGATGGCCGCTGAGGGCCTCGACTCGTCGAAAGTCCAGATCATCACCCAGGACTTCAACATGAATGCGTTCCTGCAGGGAGACATCGACGCGGCGCAGGCGATGACATACAACGAATACGCCCAGCTCCTCGAGACCACCGATCCGGAGACCGGGGAGCTGTACACCGAGGACGACTTCACGGTGATCAGCTACGAGGACACTGTCGGGGCCATGTTGCAGGATGCGATCTGGGCTGACACCGAGAAGCTCGAGAGTGATGAGGAGTATCAGGAGACAACGGTCTCCTTCCTCAAAGCGGTCATCAAGGGTTGGATCTTCGCGGCAGACAGCCCGGAAGAGGCGGCGGACATCACGATCGGGGCCGGCTCCGGCTGGGGACCGAGCCACGAGTTGTGGATGGTCAACGAGACCAACAAGCTCATCTGGCCGGCGAAGGACGGCATCGGATTCATCGATGAGGCAGCATTCGACCAGACGGTAGAGGGTGCCCTCTCCGCCGTCAACGAGACCGGAGCCGCACTCATCACCGAAGAGCCCCCGGCAGGAGTCTGGACGAACGACTACATCCAGCAGGCTCTCGACGCGCTGGAGGAGGAAGGCTTCGACATCACCGGCGACAGCTTCGAGCCGGTCGAGGTCACCCTCAACGAGGGCGGCAACTAACACCATCATGGGCGGGGCGGCCACCCGCCGCCCCGCCCATCCACCAGAACCGTCGCACCAAAGGAGATGCCGTGGCACTCACGCTCACATCGGACAACAACCAGGACGCGCTCGACCTCGATCGTGCCCATGTATTCCACTCGTGGTCAGCGCAGGGAGCGCTGAAGCCCCTCGTGATTGCCGGCGGACTCGGCACGCGGGTCTGGGATTTCGAGGGCACCCAGTACCTGGACTTCTCCAGCCAGCTGGTCAACCTGAACATCGGCCACCAGCATCCCGCCGTCATCGCCGCCATCAAGGCGCAGGCCGACCAGCTGACCACGATCGCCCCGGCAACGGCCAACCTCACGCGCGGCGAGGCGGCGAAACGCGTCACCGGGCTGGCCCCTGACGGTTTCAACAAGGTCTTCTTCACCAATGGTGGGGCGGATGCCAACGAGAATGCCATCCGGATGGCCCGCCTCCACACCGGCAGGGACAAAGTCTTGTCGACGTACCGGTCGTATCACGGCAACACCGGTGCTGCCATTGCTGCCACCGGGGACTGGCGCCGCATCCCGAACGAATTCGCCCGGGCTCACGTTCACTTCTTCGGCCCATACCTTTATCGATCCGACTTCTGGGCGGCCACACCGGAAGAGGAATCCGAGCGTGCCCTCCGTCACCTCGAGCGGGTCATCCAGTGCGAAGGCCCCGCGTCCATCGCTGCGATCCTGCTCGAATCCGTGCCGGGCACAGCCGGGATACTTGTACCACCGCCGGGGTATCTCGCCGGTGTTCGAGCCCTCTGTGACCGCTACGGGATCATGCTCATCGTCGACGAGGTGATGGCGGGGTTCGGCCGCACCGGACGCTGGTTCGCCTTCGAGGGGTACGACGTCGTGCCCGACCTCATCTCCTTCGCCAAGGGCGTCAACTCGGGATACGTGCCGGTCGGCGGCGTCATCATCCCCGACGACATCGCCGCCGACTTCGACGAGACGGTGTTCCCCGGCGGACTGACCTACTCGGGGCATCCGCTCGCCATGGCCTCGATCGTCGGCGCGCTCGATGCGATGGTCGACGAGGGCATCGTCGAGAACGCGGCACGGATCGGACGCGAGGCCATCGGCCCAGCACTCGCTGAGCTCGCCGACAAACACTCCATGATCGGCGAGGTTCGCGGCGAAGGTGTGTTCTGGGCGATGGAACTCGTCGCCGACCGGGAGACCCGTGAACCACTGCCCGCAGCGGCAATGGGCCAGATGAAGACCGAACTCGTCGGGCTCGGCCTGCTGCCATTCGTGCAGGACAACCGCATCCACGTCGTGCCGCCATGCACGGTGACCGACGATGAGGTCGCCGAGGCCATCGCTGCGTACGACACCGTTTTCTCGAACTTCCAGGGAGGAAGAGCATGACCACCTATGTCAACCACTACATCGGGGGAGCGAGTGCTGACGGCGAATCCACCCGCACAGCGCCGGTATACAATCCCGCCACCGGGACCGTCGAGAAAGAGGTGAGGCTCGGCAGCGTCGCCGACGTCGACACCGCTGTCCAGGCCGCCGCTGCCGCTTTCCCCGGCTGGGCGGACACGTCGCTGTCAAAGCGCCAGTCGATCGTCTTCGCCTTCCGGGAACTGCTGAATGCCCGCAAGGGTGAACTCGCCGAGATCCTCACCTCCGAGCACGGCAAGGTGCTGTCAGATGCGGGAGGGGAAATCGCCCGTGGCCTCGAGGTGGTCGACTTCGCCACCAGCATCCCGCACCTGCTCAAGGGGGAATACTCGGAGAACGTCTCGAGCGGCGTTGACGTGTACTCGGTGAAACAGCCGCTCGGGGTCGTCGGGATCATCAGCCCGTTCAACTTCCCGGCCATGGTCCCGCTCTGGTTCTTCCCGATCGCGATCGCTGCTGGCAACACTGTCGTGCTGAAGCCGAGCGAGAAGGACCCGTCTGCCGCCGTCTGGCTGGCGGAGCTCTTCACCGAAGCCGGATTGCCCGCAGGGGTCTTCAATGTGGTGCACGGCGACAAGGAGGCCGTGGACGCCGTCCTCGAGCACCCGATCGTCCAGTCCATCTCCTTCGTCGGCTCGACGCCGATCGCCCGGTACATCTATGAGACGGCGGCCAGGAACGGTAAGCGTGTCCAGGCTCTCGGCGGCGCCAAGAACCACATGCTCGTCCTGCCGGACGCGGACCTCGACCTCGCGGCTGACGCCGCAGTGAACGCCGGATTCGGGTCGGCGGGGGAGCGGTGCATGGCTATCAGCGTGCTCCTGGCCGTCGACACGATCGCTGACGACCTCGTCGCCCGCATCGCTGATCGGATGGCTGGGCTCACGACGGGCGACGGCCGTCGGGGCTGTGACATGGGACCGCTGATCACGAAGGTGCACCGCGACACGGTGGCGTCGTTCGTCGACGTCGCCATCGAGGATGGCGCGACGATCGTTGTCGATGGCCGGGACCCGAAGGTCGACGGCGACGCAGGCGGGTTCTGGTTCGGGCCAACGCTCATCGACAACGTCCCCACCTCATCGACCGTGTACACCCACGAGATCTTCGGCCCGATCCTCTCGGTCGTGCGGGTCTCGAGCTATGCCGAGGGTGTCGGAGTCATCAACGACAGCCCTTACGGCAACGGAACAGCGATCTTCACCAACGATGGTGGAGCAGCCAGGCGGTTCCAGCGTGAGGTGACGGTCGGCATGGTCGGCATCAACGTGCCGATCCCCGTTCCGGTCGCGTACCACTCCTTCGGCGGCTGGAAGAACTCCATGTTCGGTGACTCGAAAGCGTACGGTCCGCACGGTGTGGCGTTCTTCACCCGGGAGAAGGCCATCACCAGTCGGTGGCTCGACCCGAGCCACGGCGGGATCAACCTCGGGTTCCCCGAGCACGACTGACTTACCGCAGATAACTCCGCCAGAACGAGCGAACCCGGCCCCGGTGGGCCGGGTTCGCGCGTTCTGGGAGCGGAATGGCGGAGTTATGCGCGGCCAGTGCTCACGATCACACCCAGCGCGGAGACGTGAATGGCAACGGGTCCTCTACCGGCGTGTGTGCGCGCTGCACGGCGGCGGCCTCGCGTTGCAGGGCGTCGGCCACGGTGCGCACGGCGAGTCGTTCGGCCTTGTCCGGGCGCATCAGGGCGACGATGTGGCGGGACATATCCACGCCAGTGAGCGCACGGGTGACCACGCCGCGCTCGTGCCCGGATGCGGTGAAGCGGGGAATCATGCTGATTCCGATTCCTGCCGCGACGAGCGCCTCTGTGATCCGGTTGTCCGTGACCCGCTGGACGACGTTCAGGGCGGCACCGGTGACGGCCTCGATCTCGTGCAGGAGCCGGTCGAATGGGTAGCCCTCCGGGACACCGATCCAGCGTTCGTCGACGAGATGCTCAGGGGCGAGGACGCTGAGCCCGGCCAGCCGGTGGCCGACGGGGAGCGCGATATCGAGCGGCTCGCTCAGCAGATAGACGTTTCGCAGGCCGCGACCGCTCCAGGATCGGCTTCCGGGAACGGAGTGGGCCAGGACGATGTCGAAGTCGGCGGTGAGCGCCGGAAAATCTTCGGTTTCGGGGTCGCGATCGACCATGGTGACGTCGAGCCCGGGCACCGACCTCAGCGAGGCGAGAACATTCGGCATGAACATCTGCCCGGCCGTCGGGAATGTCGCGACGCTCACCTGCCCGGTGGGGCCGTGACGGTATTCATCCCAGACGGCCCCGGCGCGTGCGAGGGCGACAGCGATGTCGGATGCGCTGCGCGCCAGTGCGCGGCCGGCGTCGGTCAGGATGAGGCCGCGTCCGCTGCGTTCGGTCAGGGGCAGCCCGGCTTCACGTTCGAGTACCTTGAGCTGCTGGGACACCGCAGACGGCGTGCGGTGGGTGGCGACGGCGACAGCGTGGATGCTCCCTCGGTCGGCGAGTTCACGGAGAAGGTCGAGCCGTCGAACATCCATGAAGCAATGCTACCGAATCGAACAAGTAACGTTCGCTTGTGCTGAACAATCGGAGCGTGTTCACTGAGAAGGTATCCAGACGGCCGTATGCCCGTTTCACCCCAGGAAAGGACTGGAATCCTATGTTCGTATTCTTCGCAGGAATTGCAGCCCTGAGTGTTGCCGCAATCGCAGGCAGCATCGCCGTGGTGAAGCGCGACGGCTACCGCCAGGTGCCGACGCGCACCTACGCTCTGCTGCCGTAAGCCAGCACACCGATTTCGCGCCCTCCCGGGTGACCCGCAGCGCCAGATGCGAGAGTCCCCGAGTGGGCGCGTTTTCGTGCGTCCGGTGCGGCGACGTCAGGACCCGGATGCGACGGGTCGAGCGCGTGCCTTATTCGGTGCTCGTATCCGCGCATCGCTAAACTGGCGAACGTGACCGACGCACGCACGCAACTCATCGAATACATCACGGCCGATGCCGTGTTCCACGGAGACTTCACGCTCACCAGCGGCAAGAAGGCGACGTACTACGTCGACCTTCGCCGGGTGAGCCTGGATCACCGTGTCGCCCCGTTGATCGGCCAGGTCATGCTCGACCTGATCAAGGACGTTCCCGACGTCGTGGCGGTCGGCGGGATGACGATGGGTGCCGACCCGGTCGCAGCGGCCGTTCTCCACCAGGGCGCTGCACGCGGCCTCGCCTACGACGCCTTTGTCGTGCGCAAGGAGCCCAAGGATCACGGTCGGGGCAAGCAGGTCGAGGGCCCGGAGCTCGGGGGCAGGCGCGTCATCGTCCTCGAGGACACCTCGACAACGGGCGGATCACCGCTCGCGGCGATCGAAGCGCTCAAGAAGGTCGGCGCCGAGATCGCCGGCGTCGCTGTCGTCGTCGATCGTGACACCGGGGCCCGCGAGATCATCGAGGCGGCCGGATACTCCTACTTCGCAGCCATCGGGCTGTCCGACCTGGGACTTGCGTGATGTCTGACGACACCCGCGGTCCGGGGAAGGGCGACGAGAAGCCCACTGAGAAGCCCACTGATAAGCCCACAGATCGGCCCACAGATCCGCCCACTGGGGAAGGCGACGTCGTCGGCGCTGACTGGCTGCTGTCGCAGCTCGGGAGAGACGAAACCGGCGAGATCGAGCTGCCGAAGAGGGCGGATGCCGAGTCGACTGCCCCAGGTGATGGCGCCCCCGCCAGGGAACCAGACGGGCCGGTGAAGGGCCTGGTGGCGTGAAAAGCTCATTGCCGCGGACGCCCTCGTGAACCCGGAGCCTCGCGCTCTCCCGCCCGAGGACGAGAAGCCGGTGGTTCTGCCGTCCCCGGTGCAGAACACGGACGACGAGGACGAGGGCGACGACGCTTCCGTTCTCCCCGAGCCGGGATGGACGGCACGGTCAGGCCGAGCCGATCCGGAATCCGCCGCGCCACGCCGCCGGAGTACCTGGGAACGACCGCCCAACGAGCCCGGTGAACCCAATGAGCCCGCTGATGAAGCAGAGACCGGGCTGATCCCGGCCGTTGAGCCACCACTGTTCAAGCCGAGGTCCGCGCGCGACCACATTGTCGAGGATGTTGCCGAGCCCGAGCCCGAGCCCGAGCCTGAGCCTGAGCCAGAACCAGAACCAGAACCAGAACCAGAACCAGAACCAGAACCAGAACCAGAACCAGAACCAGCGCCCGTGCCGCGCGGCTCGCGACCGATCGTCCCTGAACCGAGCACGAATGCCGCAACCGGCTCGCGCGCTGGAACGGGCACCAGCGCTGATCTCGATGACCGTGATGAACCGTTCAACTGGTCGCTGAAGGCCAACGACCAGCTCGACCCTCGCGTGCACCGGCCAGGCGCGTCACAGGGAAAATCGGCGGCAGCCGATCCTCGAGGTGCTGAGCCAGCAGGTCAGATCGGATCGTCGGGCAGCGAAGAACTCCCTGCCCGCCGTCGTGCGCGCCGGGAGGCCGAGCAGTCCGGTGAGGTCGCTCCCATCGTCATCCCGCCCACTCCCCGATACATCCGCCCGACCGGCCGCACCCGACCAGCCGATCGTGACCGCTCCGCCCCGCGCACCGTCGGGCGGAGGGCGTCCACCGGGAACAGGGAAACGGTCGCCAGGAGGAGCCGGACGTCCACCGAGAGCGGTCGCATGGGGGGCGCTCGCGCTCGTCGCTGTCCTCGTCCTGGGGGGACTGTTCTTCCTCGCGTCGCGGCTGCCCGCGCTTCTCGCCGGCCCGGCACCTGCGCCAGCCGAGTCGGCCACTCCTGCCCCCTCGGAAACGCCGACACCCACCCCCAGCGAGGCGCCTTCCGGACCTGCGGCAGCCGGAGAGCAGAAGTGGACGGCTCTCACCGGAGGCGAATGCGTCGACCCGTACTCCACGCCGTGGGCGGAAACATTCACCGTGGTCGACTGCGCTGCGTCGCACGCAGCACAGCTGATTCTCTCGGCACCCGTCGATTCGGAAGCTGCCGCTGCATACCCCGGGGAGGAGACGCTCCGCACCCAGGTCACCCAGCAGTGCACTGCGCCCGGCGTCCTCGACCCCGCCTCGGCCGGCGAATACTCCGATCTCCAGGTGCAGGGGAGCTACCCGGCCTCCGAGGAACAGTGGGCGGCAGGCGAACGGAAGTACTTCTGCTTCGTCACCCGATCCAGCGGCGAGCCCCTCACCGGCTCAGTTGCAGCCCAGCCGGCGAGCGAGTGACCGTCGTCGGTCATTCGCTACCGTGCGGGTCAGACGACCTCTGACTCGATCGGGTGCGGTTCGAGCAGATCGACGACGCCCCCGATGATCTCGGACGGTCGGAACGGGTATTTGTTGATCTCAGCCTCGTCGCTGATGCCCGTCAGCACGAGGATCGTGTGCAGGCCGGCCTCGATTCCCGCGACGACGTCGGTGTCCATCCGGTCGCCGATCATGCCCGTGTTCTCGGAGTGGGCGCCGATCTTGTTGAGTGCCGAACGGAACATCATCGGGTTGGGTTTGCCGACGATGTATGGCTCCTTGCCCGTTGCCTTCGTGATCAGGGCGGCGATGGCGCCGGTGGCCGGCATCGGTCCGTCAGCGCTGGGCCCGGTCGCGTCAGGGTTCGTCGCGATGAAGCGCGCACCCTTGTTGATCAGGCGGATCGCCTTCGTGATCGCCTCGAAGGAGTAGTTCCTGGTCTCACCGACCACGACGTAGTCCGGGGCGGTCTCGGTCATGATGAAGCCGGCCTCGTGCAGTGCCGTCGTGATCCCCGCTTCTCCGATCACAAAGGCGGAGCCGCCGGGCATCTGGTCCTGGAGGAACGCCGCGGTCGCAAGCGCTGAGGTCCAGATGAACTCTTCGGGGACATCGAGGCCGGAGCTGCGGAGCCTCGCGCTGAGGTCACGCGGCGTGAAGATCGAGTTGTTCGTGAGAACAAGGTAGGGCTTGCCCTGGTCGCGCCACTGCTGGAGCAGCTCGGCAGCGCCGGGAAGTGGCCGGTTCTCATGCACCAGGACGCCGTCCATGTCGGTCAGCCAGCATTCAACTTCATCGCGTCTTGTCATGCCGCAACTCCTTCGCTCAGGGCAAGTTTAGGGTGACAGCGGCCCGGTCAGGCGCTGAGCCAGATCGCGGTGCGCGCTGGGCCAGGCAGCGCCACCCGCGTCGTCCCGACGGTGAGTGCCTCCTGGGCGACGGAGACCGTTGTCCCCACGCCGATACCTGACGCCTCGAGCTCACGCAGCAGGGCAGGGTCGCGGTCGCTGATCCGCAGAACCGCTCCGGTGTGTCCAACTTCGGCCTCGTCCAGCAGCACGGCCTGTTCTCGCCGCACGGAGCCGTCTGCGGCGGGGATCGGGTCTCCATGCGGATCCCTGTCCGGGCGCCCGAGGCGGTCATCGATGCTGGCCAGCAGCCGGTCGCTGATCGCGTGTTCGAGCACCTCGGCCTCATCGTGGACCTCGTCCCAACCGAAGCCCATCTCTCGGACCAGCCAGGTCTCGACGAGGCGGTGGCGGCGCACGACGGCGACGGCAGCGGCGGTCCCGGCACCAGTCAGGGTGATCGCGCCGTAGCGGACATGGGTGACGAGCCCCGCGGCGGCGAGCTTCTTCACCATCTCGGTGACGGTCGACGGTGCGAGCCCCAGGCGGGTTGCGAGGGCCGACGGGGTGATCGCATCCGCCTGCCACTCGGTGTGGGAGTAGATGGTCTTGAGGTAGTCCTCGACGACGGGTTTGGAGGGCTTCATGGAGTTCCCAGCGTATCGGCGGTTACTGCGCGCCAGTGAACAGCAGCACGATGAGCACAGCATTGAGCGAGACGAGCAGAACGGATGCGACGACTCCTGCCGCCGTCGTCTGCCATCGGTTCGCGAAGCTCCCGAGGACACTCGACCGGGCGGTGAGGATGACGAGAGGGATGAGGGCGAACGGGATACCGAAGGACAACACGACCTGGCTGAGCACGAGAGCCAGCGTCGGTTCGAATCCGATCGCGAGGATGGCGAGGGCCGGGATGAGGGAGATAATCCGACGCGTCAGGAGCGGGATGCGAACGTGCAGCAGGCCGTGCATGATCTCTGCACCGGCGTAGGCGCCGACCGACGTGGACGCGAGGCCGGAGGCGAGGAGACCGACGGCGAAAAGCGTTGCGACCACAACTCCGAGCGAAGACTCCAGGGCTGCATGGGCGCCTTCGAGGCTGTCGGTGCCGGGCACGCCGGCGAGGTTCGCGGCCGCGAGGAGCAGGATGGCGAGGTTGACGCTTCCGGCGATCACCATCGCGATCGAGACGTCCCAGCGGGTAACCGTGAGGAGTCGTTTCGTGGTGAGGCCGACAGCCCGTACAGCGAAGCGGTCACGGCTGAGCGCCGAGTGGGCGTAGATCGCGTGCGGCATGATCGTCGCGCCGAGAATCGACGCGGCCAGGAGGACCGAATTCACATCCTCGAAGCGGGGAACCAGGCCGGATGCGATTCCCCCGGCATCCGGTGGCGCGATGAACACCCCGGCGGTGAATCCGACGGCGATGATGACGAGCATGCTCATGATGACGAACTCGAACGCGCGTGGCCCGCGGCGTGACTGGATCGCCAGCATCACCATCGAAACCGTGCCGGTGATCAGGCCACCCACGATGAGTGGCAGGTCGAACAGCAGGTTCAGGGCGACGGCTCCGCCGATCACCTCGGCGAGGTCGGTGGCCATCGCGACGAGTTCGGCCTGCCCCCAGTACGCCAGGCGGCCCGTTCGGGAACGCATCCGCTCGCCGAGGATCTCCGGCAGGCTCTTGCCGGTGACGATCCCAAGCTTTGCCGAGAGGTACTGGATCAACCAGGCCATCGTGTTTCCAGCCACGACGACCCAGACGAGGAGGTAGCCGTATTGGGCGCCCGCCGTCATGTTGCTGGCGACGTTGCCCGGATCAAGATAGGCGACTCCCGCAACGAGGGCAGGGCCGAGAAGCCAGAGAAGACGCGGCGGCTTCGGCTGGGGGCGCGACGACGGGTCGACCACGGCAGCGAGTGATTTCGGCATACCGAAAACTATAGGCCAGTTTCGGCGTACCGAAAAGAGCGGCGGTCGAGTTCGGAGAGCGCAACTGTCACGGCCGTCGCAGTTAGGGTGGGAGCGTGCCAGACGTTCCCGACAATCCCAGCCACGAGCATTCGACTCACGGCGTGGGACCCTGGCAGGGGGAGTGGCCGGAGGAAACGCATTTCGACCAGGACCTCCTCATCCACGGCGACACCCGCAACGTCATCGACCGCTACCGGTACTGGAAGCTCGACGCGATCGTCGCTGACCTCGACGAACACAGACATCCGTTTCACGTCGCCATCGAGAACTGGCAGCACGACATGAATATCGGATCGATCGTGCGAACGGCCAATGCCTTCGGCGCAGATACCGTGCACATCGTGGGTCGCCGTCGCTGGAACAAACGCGGCGCCATGGTCACTGACCGCTACCAGCATGTCCTCCACCATGATGATGTCGCCGGTCTGGTCGAGTGGGCGAGGGGTGAGAACCTGCCGATCCTCGGAGTCGACAATGTTCCCGGCTCGGTGCTCATCGAGACGTTCGCCTTGCCCGAACGCTGCCTCATGCTCTTCGGTCAGGAGGGTCCCGGACTCAGTGCGGAGGCGATTGCCGCCTCGGACGCCGTGCTGGAGATCAGCCAGTTCGGGTCGACGCGGTCGATCAATGCGTCCGCTGCGGCGGCAGTGACCATGCACGCCTGGGTCATGCAGCACGTCGACTTCCCCCGGATCGGTGTCTGATCGAGCGCTGATACCCGCCTGAGGGGGTAGCGTGATGCCATGACTGAGATCACCGACGATCTGCCCGCCATCCTTCTCCGCGAGGAGCACGCCGGCTGGAAGGCCATCCTCGCCGGACGCGGGGGTGAGCACTTCGCGCGGGCGATGACTCGCGACGCGCTCATGATCGTGGAGGGCGCCGTCGTCGGTCGGGACGAGGTCTCCGCCTCGTTCGCGGGTGACGCCCCATGGGATTCCTACGAAATCCATGAGCCAGCCATCGTCCGGCTCGGTGATCGGGCGGGCATCGTCGCCTATCGGGCGGTGGCCACGAGCGGCGGAGAGACCGTCGAGCTCCGGATGGCGACAACGTACCTGTACGGAGGCGGCAGCTGGCACGTCGCTTTACACCAACAGACTCCCGCCTGACAACGGACGGTAACAATCTGGCGGTTTCTCCGTCGAATTGTCTACCCTGAAGCAATGCGTTGCCCCCCGACCGGCTTCGCGCAAGGGGACCGCCATGATCAGGTTTGATTCGATTTCGAAACGGTTTCCCGACGGCACGCTCGCCGTCGATGACTTCACCCTGACGATTCCGTCACGAACAACGACCGTGCTCGTCGGGTCGAGTGGCTCGGGCAAGACCACCCTCCTCCGCATGATCAACAGGATGGTGGACCCGACAAGCGGCACCATCCACATCGATGACGACGACATCTCCACGCTTCCGCCGGTCAAGCTCCGCAGGAGCATCGGCTATGTGATGCAAAACTCAGGTCTGCTCCCACACCGCACCGTGGCCGACAACATTGCGACTGTCCCGCTGCTCAACGGAACGAAGCGTGCGGCGGCACGCGAGGGGGCATTGACGCTCATGGATACGGTCGGCCTCGACCGTTCCCTGGCCGAGCGCTACCCGTCGCAGCTTTCCGGCGGCCAGCAGCAGCGTGTCGGTGTGGCACGTGGTCTCGCGACCGACCCCAACGTCCTGCTGATGGACGAGCCGTTCGGTGCCGTCGATCCCCTCGTCCGGAGCGAGTTGCAGCAGGAGCTCCTGAGGATTCAGACCGTGCTCGCCAAAACCATCGTCTTCGTCACCCATGACATCGACGAGGCGTTTCTCCTCGGCGACCAGGTCGTCATTCTAAAGACCGGTGGTGAGATCGCCCAGGTCGGCACCCCGGCTGAGATCCTCGCCCACCCGGCCGACGACTTCGTCGACACGTTTATTGGCGCCGAACGCGGTCGACGCGCATTGAGAATTGAGGAAGTTTCCGGCCGTCAGGTGGTGATCGACGGAACCGGTCGTCTCGCCGGAGTTCTCAACGAGAGCACACCGACATGACCTGGGTGCTGGCCAATCTCGCGCAGATCTGGGGGCTCGCCCTCGATCACATCCTGCTGAGCATCCCTCCCATCGTCGGCGGTTTCCTCATCGCCGTCCCGATCGGCTGGCTCGCGCACCGCTACCGGTTTTCTCGCGCCGTCCTGCTCACGTTCTCCGGGCTTCTCTACACAATTCCGTCGCTCGCCCTCATCGTGGCGATGCCAACGATGCTTGGAACACGCATCCTTGACCCCCTCAACCTCATGGTCACCCTCACCCTCTACGCGGTCGCGCTCATGGTGAGGACCGCGACGGATGCCTTTGACGCCGTGTCAGCGGATGTGGCGCAGTCCGCCACCGCCGTGGGATTCGGCGCGTGGAGACGGTTCTGGCAGGTCGAACTGCCACTCGCAGGCCCCGTGTTGCTCGCCGGCGTGCGAGTCGTCTCGACCAGCACGGTCAGCCTCGTCACCCTCGGCGCCCTCGTGGGGATGTCGGGCCTCGGGTACCTTTTCACCGACGGCTATCAGCGCAACTTCCCCACGGAGATCCTCACGGGCATCGTCGGAACCGTGCTGATCGCGGTGGTCTTCGACGTTCTTCTGGTGCTCGCCGGGCGGATGCTGCTGCCCTGGGCGCGCGTTGACGCTGCGGCGAGGCGTGGCGCGGCGTCGGCCAGGACGAAGGCGGTGGCGGCATGAACGCTTTCGCCGACGCGATCGCGTGGATCTCAGACCCGGTCCACTGGGTGGGGAGCGACGGCATTCCCACACGGGTAGCCCAGCACCTGGGCTACACCGGCCTTACCGTGCTGATCGCCGTTCTCATCGCCGTGAGCCTCGGGTTGTACATCGGCCACACCGGCCGGTGGCGGGGCATCTCGATCGCCGTGACCGGCGCGCTGCGTGCGCTGCCCACACTCGGCCTGCTCACCTACCTGGCCATCGCATTCAGCTTCGGCATTCGTCTCGCGCTCATCCCGACGGTCATCGTCCTCGTGGTCCTCGCCATCCCCCCGTTGCTGGCTGGCGCATACTCCGGCATCGAGTCCGTCGACCCGAGAACGGTCGATGCGGCACGGTCGATGGGAATGACGGAATGGCAGATTCTCTGGAAAGTGGAGATTCCGCTTGCGCTTCCTTTGATCATCGGGGGAATAAGGTCGGCGGTCCTGCAGGTTGTGGCAACAGCAACCGTTGCCGCATATATCTCGCTTGGAGGCCTTGGCCGCTACATCATCGACGGTCTCCCCGTCAGGGACTACACCAAGGTTCTCGTCGGGGCAGTGCTTGTCACTCTCCTCGCCCTCGTCCTCGAGGGCGTCCTCATCCTCATCCAACGACTCACCATTCCCGCCGGCGTTCGGGCCATCCGAACGAAGGCACCACTCAACACACCCCGGAAGTCTGCTCCGGCCGCGGTCGCACCCTCGCGCGCCGGATAGACAGTTCCGCATCAACCCCACACAGTAAGGAAGTTCAATGTTCACTTCACGGCGCGGCAAAATCGCCGCAGGAATTCTCGCGGCGGGGGCCGTTCTCTCCCTCGCAGCATGCTCGTCCGGAGATCCGCTCGAGCCAGGCAACGAGCCATCCGGCGACAACGAGACGATCATCATTGGCGCAGCCGGCTTCGCTGAGTCCGAGATCATCGCGCAGATCTTCGCGCAGGGCCTCGAAGCCAACGGGGTGACGGTGGAGTTTGCGGGCCAGATCGGCCAGCGCGACGTCTACGTTGCGGCGCTCGAGGACGGCTCGATCGATCTGATCCCCGATTACAGCGGAAACCTGCTTCAGTTCTTCGATGCGGAGTCCGACGCGAAGTCCAGCGACGAAGTCTTCGCTGCGCTCCCGGACGCGCTTCCAGACGGCTTCGAGGTTCTGGAGCAGTCCGAGGCTGAGGACAAGGACAGCTACAACGTCACGAAGGAATTCAGCGAGGAGAACGGCGTCACGAGCCTCGCTGACCTCGCCGACCTTGACGTGCCGCTGATCGTCGGAGGAAACCCCGAACTCAACGAACGCCCATACGGCCCCCAGGGGCTGACCGATGTCTACGGAGTCGACGCCGCGAACATCTCGTTCGTCCCGGTCAGCGACTCAGGCGGCCCGCTCACCACCGGGGCTCTCCTCGATGGAACGGTCAACATCGCCGACATCTTCTCGACGACCCCGTCGATCAAGGAGAACGGTTTCGTCACGCTCGAGGATCCCGAGAACATGATCCTCCCGCAGAACGTCCTGCCCCTGATCAACTCGGACAAGGCATCCGATACGGTCACCGAGGTCCTGAACGCGATCTCGGCTGAGCTGACGACCGAGGACCTTATCGAGCTGAACGCACGCAACCAGGGTGACGAGAAGGCCTCGCCGGAGACCCTCGCCAAGGATTGGCTCGCCGAAAAGAACCTCTTCTAGCCCCAGTTTGCCCAGGGCGGGTGCCTCATGGCACCCGCTTTGGGTGAGGCGACTCGCCCTACCCCTCCAGACACAGCGGCATTCTTCTGTCACCATGGGAAGATGCGTTCTCGTTTTCGTTCTTCCATCGCGGCTGTCACTTTGGCCGTCCTGCTGGCTGCGGGCGCCATTGCCGTGCCCGCTTCAGCCGCCACCAGCTACCCGAGTTGGGAGGACGTCAAGAACGCCCGAGCGAACGAATCCGCGAAGAAGACGCAGATCGACCAGGTCAAGAAACTGATCGACGACCTGCGCAACGCGTCGGCAGCAGCCCAGGAAGCCGCAGCACTTGCCGCGAGTGAATACCAGGACGCTCTCATCGTTGCCCAGAACGCCGAGCAGAAATCAGCCGACTTGAAGACGCGCCTCGAGGAGGCCCAGGCCTCCGCGGACACCTCCGCAAAGCAGGCAGGTTCGCTCTTCGCGAGAATGGGACGCACCAACTCATTCGACGTCACAGCCAGCCTTTTGGTCGACTCCGAAAAAGCCGACGACACGCTGTACAAGCTCGGTGCCATCGACAAACTCACCAGTCTCTCCAGCCAGCTCCTCGATGAAGCAGAGCAGGACGCGAACCAGGTCATCTCGCTCAGCGACCAGGCCGCCGTCGCGGCCACCGTGCTCGAAGAGGCGCGCGCAGATTCAGAAGTGAAACTCCAGGCCGCTGAAGTTGCGGCGGAAGCTGCAGCCGCGGCCGTGGCAGAGCAGGAGAAGTACGAGGAGACGCTGCTCGGCCAGCTCTCCTATCTCGAGGGCAAGACAGCGACCGTCGAAGCCGGATACGCGGCGGGTGTTGCAGCGGCGAAGAAGGCCGCTGCCGAACGCGCCGAGCGAGAGCGCAAGGCAGCCGCTGCTGCCGCCGCGGCGGCTGCCGCTGCCGCAGCGGCCAGCGGCGGAAGTAGTGGCGGCAGCAGCAGTAGCGGCGGAGGCGGCTCCAACTCCGGCGCCACCGGAACATACTTCCAGCCTTCTGCTCAAGGTTGGTGGCGCCCGCTTCCCGGGTACATCAGCTCCTGGTACGGCCCCCGCCCGATCATCTGCGGAGGGACGGGCTGCTCGGTCTCGTTCCACAGTGGAATCGACTTCGCGAACCCCTGTGGCATGGGCATCCGCACCATCGCGGGTGGAACCGTCGAATTCGCCAGCTACGCCGGCGGCTTCGGCAACCGGGTGATCGTCAACCACGGCGGTGGGATCAAATCGATCTACGGTCACCTCAGCTCGTTCAAGGTGCGCAAGGGAAGCTGGGTCAGTGCTGGTTCGCTCATCGCTGCCGTCGGTGACACCGGTGTGGCTACAGGCTGTCACCTCGACCTCAAGATCCAAGTCAACGGTAGAACCGTCGACCCGGCGCCATTCCTTCGGGCCCGCGGCATCTCGGTCTAGGTCTTTGACCCGTGGCGCGGCCTGCCCGCACGCCCCTGAGTCGACGCGGTAGGCTAGGCGCGTGACTGGAAACAACCTACTTGGGGTGCCGGAGACGCGCCTTCCGGCCGAGCCGGAGGTCGTGGACGCACTTGACCGTTCCACCAGCGTCGACGATCTTGCGGCCGTAGCTGGAGAGCATCCGACATCGTCGCTTGCCTGGGCGCGACTCGCGGAAGCGACATTCGACTCTGCGCACCCGGTGACGGCGTATGCCTTCGCTCGAGTCGGTTATCACCGCGGGCTCGATGCTCTTCGCAAGGCCGGCTGGCGTGGTCAGGGCCCTGTCCCGTGGTCGCATGAACCCAACCAGGGTTTCCTCCGTGCGCTGTACGTGCTCCGCAACGCTGCGGATGCGATCGGCGAAACGGATGAGGTGACTCGCCTGACCGAGTTCCTCCGCGACGCCGACGAGACGGCACCCGCGCGGATCGAGACCGAGGGTCTGCCGCTTGAACCGCCCCCTTCGACTGAAGTCTTCTTCATTCGGGGCCAGGACTAGTCGACCAGGCCACGACGGCCGGTCCCGAATTTTTACGTAGGCAAAGAAGGAGCATCCGCCATGCCAGCAATTGTGATCGTCGGCGCCCAGTGGGGCGACGAGGGCAAGGGAAAAGCGACCGACCTCCTCGGCAGCCGCATCGACTACGTCGTGAAGTTCAACGGTGGCAACAACGCCGGTCATACAGTCGTCGTCGGCAACGAGAAGTATGCCCTTCACCTGCTGCCGTCCGGAATTCTCACCCCCGGGGTGACCCCGGTGATCTCGAACGGTGTCGTCATCGACCTCGAGGTGCTGTTCCACGAGCTGGGTGCGCTGAGCGCTCGCGGTGTCGACGTGTCTCGCCTGAAGGTGTCGGCGAACGCCCACGTCATCACCCAGTACCACCGCACCCTCGACAAGGTGACTGAACGGTTCCTCGGCAAACGCCAGATCGGAACCACAGGGCGTGGGATCGGTCCGGCGTACGCCGACAAGATCAACCGTGTCGGAATCCGCATCCAGGACCTGTTCGACGAGAACATCCTGCGGCAGAAGGTCGAAGGCGCACTCGACGTCAAGAACCACATGCTGCTGAAGATCTACAACCGGCGGGCCATCTCGGCAGACGAGATCGTCGAGGACCTGCTCTCGTACACCGAGCGACTGCGGCCGATGGTCGCTGACACCGCGCTCGAGTTGCACGAGGCGCTTGAGCGCAACGAGATCGTGCTGTTCGAAGGCGGCCAGGCAACCATGCTCGATGTCGATCACGGAACGTACCCGTTCGTGACCTCATCGAATGCCACCTCGGGTGGGGCAGCGACCGGCTCGGGTGTCGCCCCGAACCGCATCGACAGGGTTATCGCGATCGTGAAGGCGTACACGACACGAGTTGGGGCTGGGCCGTTCCCGACCGAACTGTTCGACGCATCCGGCGATCACCTCCGAGCCCGAGGCTTCGAGTTCGGCACGACGACGGGGCGTCCTCGCCGGGTCGGCTGGTATGACGCACCGATCGCCCGCTACGCCGCACGCATCAACGGTGTCACCGACTTCGTGCTGACCAAGCTCGACATTCTCGACGAACTCGACACGATTCCGGTGTGTGTCGCCTATGAGGTCGACGGCGTTCGCTACGACGAGATCCCGGTTTCGCAGTCGGACTTCCACCACGCGACGCCGATCTACGAGGAGTTCCCGGGCTGGAAGCAGGACATCTCGGGCTGCCGCACGTTCGAAGACCTCCCGAAGAACGCACAGGACTACGTCATTGCGCTCGAGGGAATGAGCGGCTCACGAATTTCTGCCATCGGGGTCGGACCCGGTCGCGACGCGATCGTTGTGCGTCACGATCTGATCGACTAGTCCGTGACCGAGCCGGGGGCGGGGGTCGCGGAGTCGCGGCCGGCAGCAACGGACGCGGATGACGCTGTCGACGCGGTCGACGCTGTCGACGACGGCGCGCAGCCCGAGAAGCCTCGGTCGGTCGCCGGCAGGGTCGGCGGGCTGCTGCTCAAGGTGGTCAGCTGGATTGTACTGATCGTCTGCGGCGCGCTGATCATCGGCTTCGTTCTCGTGCCTCGCCTCACCGGGTCGACCCCATACACCGTGCTGACCGGGTCGATGCGACCGAACATGCCGCCGGGCACCACCGTCGTCGTCAAGCCGATCGAGTTCTCAGACATCCGGGTCGGCGACGTGATCACCTACCAGATCAAGTCGGGCGAGCCGGCAGTGGTCACCCACCGGGTGATCGGGATCAACATCACTCCTGACGGAGTGCGGCTCGAGACGCAGGGTGATGCGAACCCGAGTCCCGACCAGGAGCTGGTGCGCGAAGAACAGATCCGGGGCAAGGCGTGGTACTGGCTTCCGGTGATCGGATACGTCACCAACGGTGTGACAAGCGATGCCCGAACGTGGCTGGCTCAGGGCCTCGGGGTTGCCCTGATCGGCTACGCCGTCATCACACTGGTTGTTGTCGCGGTTCGCGGCGGCAAGAAGCGGGGCAGTGAAGAGTCGGATGATGCTCCCACTCTGGACGGCGGCACCCCTGTCGACGGCGAGCCGGTCGACGGCGATCTGCCGATGACCGACAGGTCAGCCGTCCACGACGCCAGCGAGCCTGAGCCCGAGGCTGAATCCGAGCTTGAACCCGAGCAGCCGGCTGAAACTCCAGCTGAGTCCACGACCGCTCAGGCAGCCAGGATTCCGACGAAGCGCGCTGCCGCGGTCAGGAAGTCGGCCACCGGCGAAAGTCAGCCGAAGTCTGAAACCAAGCCGAGGGCGAAGCCGAGGACTGCCGCTGTTGCCAAGTCAGCGGGCAAGCCTCCCGCCGCTTCCGCGCCTGTTGAGGAAGTCCCGACCAAGTCCGCGACGCCAACGAAGCCCGCCGTGAAGCGTGCGACCACAGCGAAGCCCGCAGTAAAGAGCGGAGTGAAGAGCGCAACCACAGCCAAGCCCGCGGCGACTGCCAAGCCCGCGGCGACTGCCAAGCCGGCGGTGAAGAGCGGAATCACAGCCAAGCCCGTTGCGAAGCGTGCGACCAAACCTGCGACCACGACCAACGTAGAGCCGTCGAGCGAAACACCAACGGAATCCACCAGTGCGGTGAAGGCGTCGGCCAAGCGCACGGCGGCGGTCAAGAGGTCTACGGCCGGCGACGTTCAGCCGAAGTCTGAAACCAAGCCGAATGCGAAGCCGAGGACTGCGGCTGTTGCTAAGGCAGCGGGCAAGCCTCCCGCCGCTTCCGCGCCTGTTGAGGAAGTCCCGATCAAGCCCGGACGCCGGCGAAGTCGACGACCACAGCAAGGCGTGCGACGGCAGCCAAGCCGGTTGCGAAGCGTGCGACCAACCCTGCGACCAGGACCAACGTAGGGCCGTCGAGCGAGACACCAGCGGAGACCACCAGCGCAGTAAAGGCGTCGGCCAAGCGCACGGCGGCGGTCAAGAGGTCTACGCCCGGCGACGTTCATTCGATGACTGAAACCAAGCCGAATGCGAAGCCGAGGACCCCGGCTGTCGCCAAGGCACCGGGCAAGTCTCCCGCAGCTTCCGCGCCTGCCGAGGAAATCTCGGCCGAGCCCGCGACGACGGCCAGATCTGTCGTGAAGCGTGCGACCACAGCGAAGCCCGCGGTGAAGCCCGGGGTGACAGCCAAGCCCGCGGCGAAGCGTACGACAACGGTGAACACTCCGACCACGGCAAAGCGTGCGGCGTCTGCAAAGTCTCCGACCACGGCAAAGCGTGCGCCCCAAGCTACGAATTCGACCGATGCTGAGCAGACGGTCGAGGCTCCGACGACGTCCGCCAGACCCAGCTCCATGCCCGAAGATGAGGGTTCGCCTTCCTCTCTCTAGCGTCGGCGCAGCACTGAGATCGAGTGGCGAGCTGGAACGGGCAACGGAGAACCGGGCGAGCTGGATGGACCTCTAGAACGGGGGAGAGTCCAGTCGAGTCCCCGGCGGGGGACGTGTCGCGTCTGGTTTCGGCGCAACAGTCGGGGGAGATGATGCAGTACTCACCCGGTCGGAATCTCGTCGGACCGCCCGGGCGTCGGGAATCGGATATTCGTCCAGCTTCTCTGTCGTTTGCGACCCTGGGGTGACCGAAATGCCACGCGTCGATCCGAACGGTCTTACCTCGTTCTCCGGATGCGTCACGTACTGACGTCCGTTGGGAGAGGTCCAGCGGAGGTCACCCCCACCCAGTGACTCTGCCTTCCAGGTGGTGTCATGTTTGATTCGATGGTGCTTCGGGCACAGGTATGCCAGGTTATCGAGATGGGTGCGGCCCCCGAACTGATAATCGACCGTGTGGTCGATGTCGCAGGACTCCGTCGCTCGGTTGCATCCGGGGAATCGGCATCGCTGGTCGCGGTACCCGAGAAATCTCCGCATCCTTTTCGTGGGCTTGTATCGCCTCGTTCCCCAGGACAAAGCAGCACCAGTCTCGGGATCGGTGAGGACCCGCGTGAAGCTGGTCGCCTGGCCGACCAGTTGGCGGGCGGTTTCGATATCGATCGGCCCGTACCCATCCAGTGTTGCCGGCTCGTCTCCCGTGCCGAGCAGGGTCAGCACGGGAACGGTGATGGTGACATTCGGCTTGATGCGGCGAAACGCAGTGCTTTGGTCCGCGCCCGGCTGCAGACGATCGCGGCGAGGGCCCGTCGGGATGCTGGAGGTGCGTTCGCTCTTTCTCGTGACCGCCGGGAGCGCCGGTTCATAACCCAGGCCAGCAAACAACGCGTCGGCACCGACGTCGGCATCGAGCTGGCCCAGCGTGCGGGATTCGCGCGGGCCTTGCAGGCTGATCGACTGCGCCCGGATTGAGGTGAACAATGCACCGGCGATCGGAGCTGTTGTATAGAAGCTCAGCCATGCCATACCGTCGCGAGCGGGGACATACTCAACGTTGCGATCGGAAGCGCATTTCTCGCGCCGTGCGACAGCAGACTCGGGGGCCAGGCGTTCGCGAAGCATCCGTGTTTTCTGCGCGAACCGGGAGGGCGTCAAATCGCGAGCGAAGGGGAGAGCCTCCTCTTCGAGCTGTGCCGAGGCTCGATCATCGAGCGTCGCCGTCTGATCGATGAGGCGCTGGGCATGCCGGTAGCTGATGTCGCCGTTGCGCAAGGCGGTCAGTGTGAGCGGCAGCCGGTGCATCAGCGCTTCGCTCTCGTCGATGAGGGCGATGGCGGTGCGTTCCGGTAGGCGCAACTCGCATGCCACCTCCGCGACGAACGCACGCCGGGCAAGATCGCGGCGTTGGATCTCCGAGAAGTTCGTGCCCACGGTAATTACCGCTTCTTCGGTCATCAGCGCGATGCGTCGGGCATTGTCGATGAACTCGGCCTTCCACGCGGCCTGTCTCGCGCTGATCCGATCGATCTGTGTCACAACGTCGAGCATGGCACTGGACGTGTCGGCTATGAGGGCGACGATGCTGGGCTCTGCCGGCTCATCGTCGACGGGGTAGCGCACGTCTCCTTCCTCGATCAGTTCGCTCGACCTCAACGCATGACGAAGGGCGGATGCGTCGCAGCTCACGTCGCCGCCCAAGCCATCAGTATCTCGCCCGCCTTGAGGGGTGCTGGCAGGGGTCGGATCTGGTTCTTCCATAACCCCAGTCAACACCCCACCACCGACATTTGTTCGACTCTCAAGACGCTTCGGGATAGAAAGTTTCGAACGTCAGTCTGTGCAGGACGAAGCGGCAATCGACCGCACGGCAGGCCTCACCACCGATGCGCGACGTCAACGACCAGTCGGCTACCGGTTCCCGGTCCATCCAGGATGAATGTCCGGAACGGGAGCCGCGCCCGGACACCCAGGCCGATGTTTGTCTGTCCCTCGAAGCTGCCCGCGTACGCCACCTGGCGGAACGTCGAGTACCCCGTCACGTTGACGAGCTCCGAGAGGTTGCCCGGGTTGTACGTCGTCTGCCCCGCCGAGTTGTAGTTGGGAACAAGCGCGATGACCTGAAGGTCAGCACCGCCGCGCAACGGAACGGGTATGCCCGATCCGTCCTGCCGCACCACCGAGACGTAGCGAACGTCGTAGCCCCGGATGTCTCCCCTCACGTCGAGGACGAGCCGATCGAAGCACGGATGCTGACCGGCACGCACATTCGTGAGCGAAGCGTTCATCGAACCGATGCGCTGGGTGTCGGCGAGCGACCCCCAGGTGATGCCGCAGTACGGGGCGGCCGTCGCAGCAGGACCGGTCGACACGAGAAAAACCGCGCCAAGCAGGATGCTGATCAACAATGCAAAGGAACGCTTCATGGCGGTCCCCTCCCTAGAGTTCTGGCCCCACAGCGCAGATGGTACGCCGGTCGGTGCGCCCATGGGAGCGGGTGATTGTCACGGATTCGCTGTCATTTCGACGCCGTGAGGAGCTGGCTCAAGGCCCGATGGCGACTCCTGCGGAAATCTTGAGCAAAGCCTGCGGCGCGTGCCGAGAATTCTTGCAACCTTGCGGCTGTGCTGGTCCCTTCTTGACGCTCGTTGGGAAATATCAATCTTGTTCGAAGCGCAAGGCAAGAACATCACAGCCACTGAGTAGCTCCTCCGCTGCCAGGTAAATGAGGGACACACCATGAAGAAGCTCAACATGAAGAAGACCACCGCAGCAGCCGTCGCGGCAGCCGTCGGAGCAGCACTGCTCCTCGGTGGCGCAGGCACCCTCGCTTACTGGTCTGACGACGCATCCAGCGCGACCCAGATCGTTACCGCGGGCAAGCTCGACCTCGGCAAGATCGATGCGAAAAGCGGACTGTGGACGGTCACCAACGGTGACGTCACAGACCAGCCGCTGACCGGCGAAGTCGTCCCCGGCGACACCCTCACGGCGACGTTCCTCGTCCCGGCCGAACTCGTCGGAGAGAACCTGAACTCAGAGTTCTCGGTCACCCCGTCAGTCCCGAGCGGAAAGCTTTCCGACAGTGTCACCGTCAAAGTAGCTATCGCTGACGCCGACGCAACCGTGGTCACCTCGTCCTCCAAGCCGATCGTGGAGGAGTTCACGCCCACGACTCTCGCCGATGCAGTTGACGGCTACGACAACGTCGCGGTCACCGTCACGGTCGAGTTCCCCTTCGGCAAGGAGATCAACAACACCTCAATCGCAACCACGCTCGCGGCGATCACGCTGGACTACGAACTCAAGCAGATCGCCAACAGCTAAAAACTCCACCTTGCAGCGGAGGCGGGGTCAGCACCCGAGCTGATCCCAGGGGCCCTGTCGTGTACCCGACACGGCAGGGCCCTCATTCCGCCACCAGCACCACCCCGACCCGCCCAGCTTCACCATCACCACAAAGACAGCAACACCAGCACGGAAGGAGCCATCATGAAGAAGTCCACCCGCACTCTTCTCGGCGCTTCCGTCTCAGCCGTTCTCGGCTCGATGCTCCTCCTTGGCGGATCCGGCACCCTGGCTTTCTGGTCCGACACCGAAACCAGCGCGACGCAGCAGATCCAGTCAGGCACCCTCGACCTCGGCTCGAGCAACGAGATCACCATCGGCTCGAACCCCACGATCAAGCAGTGCACCACGACAAGCTCGTGCAGCACCCCCCAGTCCTACCGCGGCGGCGCGATCGTCCCCGGCGACGTCATCACCGCGACGGTGTCCATCCCCGTCACGCTGATCGGCGAGAACCTTCGCGCCGGCTTCGCGTTTACTCCCGTGAAGGCAGTGAACGGCTCCACCGCCGCAGATGCAGCCCTGAACGCAGCCGTATCGATGACGGTGAAGTCAATCGACGGCAAGGCCGTCACCGCCGCTGCTAACACCGTCGCCTCTGTAGATCTGGGACCGACCGCCAAGCGTTCGGTCCCCGTCGTCGTCGAGGTCTCCTTCCCCTGGGGAACCAGCGGCCAGTACAACTCCGCCATGGGCGGCAAGATCAAACTGTCTGCAACGTACGCACTCACCCAAAAGGTCGCATGATGAATCGAGTCGTGCTCACCCGCATCGTCACCTGCTCCGTTGCCCTGGCCGCGGTCGCGGGCCTCTCCCTCAGCAGCGCCAGCGCAGCATGGGCCGACATCGACGAACGCTCCCTGAGCATCACCCGCCAGGACGGAAGCCCGATCGGCGCGCTCTTCACGGACTGGACCATGGTCCCCGGCGACAACGTGAGCACCACGGTGATCGCTCACCGCTCAGGCGGCGGCTCCTCCAACCTCCTGATCACACTCGGCGGCGGTTCCTCAAGCGGCAGCAGTGCGACCCCCGTCGAGGAGGCTGTGGTCATCACGGTCGCAGCCAATGGCACGGAACACATCTCGTCCGCTGCAGCGCTCATGAGTGGTGACACCATGCTCGACCTCGGTCGCAGCTCACTGGCGAGAGTCCCCATCGAGGTCACGTTCGAACTGCCGTTTGGCTCCGGCAACGAGACCCAGTCCCAGTCGATCGACCTCTCGCTCGTCGTCACCGCGGCCGACACGGAGGCTCCCGGCACAGGAGCTGGTCCGGCTTCCAGCCTGGGTGCAGGCGAGAGGACCAGGGAGCGCCGTCGCCGACGGCTCGATCTTTCCCACACTCCCCAGCACTGGTGCATCCATTCGTGACGCCCTGATCATCGCTGCGGTGGCCACGGCTCTCGGTCTGCTCCTCATCGGGCGGCGACGCCGTCGCGACGAGGCTGTCGAGTCGGAGTAAGCGGCACCTGTTCGAACGGTTCACCAGGGCACCCATCACCGGGTGCCCTGTCTTTTTGCACACCGCGGCCAGTGATGCCTCATGACCGGGCACCCCGGCATCGCCGGGTAACGCTGTGTCGAAACGACTCCCACCACGCCGCACGTAAGCGACGCCAGCGCCCGGAGATGTTCCGGATGCTGGCGTCGCTGCGAAGGGGGGCACCCCACTCGGTTCCCGATCGTGGTCGGTCCTACTACTCAGCCCGGTTCGACATCCGGGGCCTTCGGCGGACTGTTCCAGCACTTCGGCGACATCGTCTTCGGTGAGGGGCGCCCATGGCGAGCTGTCGGGGTCGGCTGAGACAGCCGCTGGGCTCTCGCCCTGGTTCCACCACTTGGACTCGAACGGCATGCCATCGAACAGCACGCGATCGTCCTCCTCGTAAACCTCGGTGCCCGACCAGGCCGGGTAGGTGCCGACGGGCAGCGTCACCGGTTCGAAGGGTTTCTCACCCGGCAACACGGGACCGATCAGTGTCCAGGGGGTCTCCCATTCGTTGAGTACCGGGTCGTCCGGCAGCTCTCCGCGGGTCCACCACTTGGCCTGGTATACATTCCGATGCCAGACGATTTTGGTGCCCTTCAGGTATGAGGCACTCTTGGTCCAGATGGGATACGGACTTGTACTCGGGTCGTCGACGATCTCCTGGATCTTGTCGGTTTCGGAGATGGTCACCGACGAGGCGGAAGAATCCGGACGTCCGGTGAATCCAACCGCGAGCAGGTCAGCGAATGCCAGGTCGCCCTGGTCGATGCCGCTGCAGGAATCGGACACCCGCTTCAGGTCGACGTAGTTGGAACCGCACGTGATGTCACGGTTCAGCGACCACATCGACATCCGGCCGAGTCGTTTCTCCACCGCAAACGCGTTCAGAGTCTTAGCATCCTCGAGATCAAACACCTCGGCTCGCACGTCGTTTTGGCCGATCATCGGGGTGGCACCGATCTTGGACCATACGGTCGCGTCGGTCAGCTTCGTCCCTGCTCGGGCGTACAGCCCCCGGATCTGGCGATGAGTAGAGGTCAGCGCTTTGATCGACGCCTCCGACTGGCTGTCACCATCGGCACGACTGCTGCCGTAGTCCATGGTCATCACGTTCACTCCCGCCAGATCGACGTCGGCGTCGAGCATCTGGCTCACCGCAGTAGCGCCGTCTTCGGTCATGCCGGACGGGGCGACGGGAAGGGTGAGCCAGACGGCGAGATGGGCTCCGGCGTTACGACGGTCCTGCTGCAACTCGTGAATTGCTTTCGCGCGACGTTCCCCCGCCGCTGCGTCGGTCAGGTTGTCGGCTTCGATGTCGAGGTCGATCGTGCTGACGTCATACCGGTCGAGGACGCCTGCATAGGCCTGGACGAGTTTTCGGTGATCAGTGCAGACCGTAGCGAGCTCGTCGTTCAGCAACCCGCCGAACGAGACCGCGACCTGCCCGCCGCGCTGGCGGAGCAACGCCAGCCGCCGGTCCAGGTCGAGTGTTTCCGAAGCCTCGTCGAGGGTCAGGGCGGTTCCCCACGTTGGCAGGCACTCGTCCTCGGTATCGGCGACGATGAACGACAGGACGACGTCTCTCCCTGCGTCAGAGTCGGGCGCCTCGAAGCCAAAGGTGGGCGTCGCGGTCACATCCGTATACCCCGCGAACCACGGGTCGTACTCGTCGGCTGCCTGCGCCGAGACCCACCACTGGAACCCCAGGAATCCGCCGGCGGCCAGGGCACAGACCATGACGACGGCGATCCCGACTCGAACCCACGACAATTTTTGGGGCGAGTGAGTGCGGGGCTTTTTCTCGCGGCTCATCGAGCGCTCCTCTGGGTGGTGAGCAGTTCATCGGCCGGAACTGCGTCGGTGGAGGAGGCCGTGGGCAGGTTCGTTGGCATTCCGAGAGTCCCGTGGTACAGCACCGTTTTCCAGTCGAACGACGGCACCGATGGCACCGATGGTGACGAGGTGACGGGCGGAAGCACAGTCTTGGGCTTGCGCTCCACGAAGAGCCAGCTGCGCAGATTGACATGGACGTCGACGATCGAATTCCAGATTCCGATGTTGGCAACGATGGCAGCCATACCGAGGACCCCGTTGAAGGCCGCGAAGGCGGCGTTGCCCCAGTTCTCGGCGGAGACGTCGCGCCACAGCGTCAGTCCTGAGAAGGCGACGATGAGGTATGGCGCAACCACATAGAGCAGCGGCGACGCGGTGCGGTTCTTGATCTTCGGCGTTCGGGCGAACGGGATCTTCTTGCTCGTGATCGACTGTTCCATCGATTTGAGCACGCCAGCCAGGTTCACCGGGAGCAGGACGAGGTTGAACCCGTAAATTCGAAGGATGTCGCTATAGCGGTAGCCGCAATACTTCAGGTCGCTTCCCATTGCGATGAAGTACGGGAGCGCGGCCAGCACGACCACCGGGCTCAGCAAGCGACTGTCGTAGGGATACACGAGCAGGAAGACGAGGCCGAAGCTCGCCCAGGTGAGGGAAGCCATGTAGTTCACCCGAAGCAGGATTTCGAGGATGGCGAGCGGCTGGCCGGCGCGTTTCCGTGCCCGGATCTGGCGCCACAGCTTGGGGAGGATCAGCAGGCCGCCGTTCGCCCACCGTCTGCGCTGGACGATGAGCGACCCGAAGTCGGGCGGGGTCGCGCTGTAGCTCAGGCGCTCAGGGTAGTTCATGAGTGTCCAGCCGTGGGCGCCGAGGTCGATGCTCGACTCCGTGTCCTCGATCACGGTGCGGTCCTGAACGTAACGACGGATCTCGAAACCGCCGACCGTTTCGACTTCCACGATGTCTTCGAGCGCCACCTTGCGGATGACGGCGTTCGCTCCGACCCAGAATGTCGCCCCGTAGCGCGACATTCCCTGGTGAAGGATGTGCTGGAGATCGGTACTCGCACCAGCGAGGCGCTCGATCCGCGTCGGTGCGCCCCGGAATGAGGAATACGGCGTCTGGGTGACAGCAACACGTGCATTGTCCGGCTGCTCGAGAAAGAAGACCAGTCGGAGACAGTAGTCCCGGAGCAGGAGGGAGTCGGCGTCCAGGGTGAGGAGATAATCCGAGTCAGGGACAACCAGGTCGGCGACCGCGTCTGCGTGCACTGGGCGGAGGATGGTTCCATCGGGTCCGCTGATCTCCGCGTACCTGCCACCCATCAGGCCGATGTATGCGTTAAGATTCATGGCCTTGTTCGCGTCGTGAGACAGCGACGCATACTTCTTACGTTCGAATGTCACCAGATCGGCGGAGAAGATCCACGCCAGTCGGCGCTGCAGCTCGAGCATGCGGTCTGTGCTGAGTGGAGCACGCTCGTCGGCAGCAATGCTCAGTGCGGCCGCCGTAACCGCCAGGTCATCGGCGAGTCCACCGATCACGCGTTCGACGAAGAAGACGTCGACGTGGTCCTCTATCTCCTCGTCGGATGCCATCTGGCGAAGCCACAGGGCAGCCCACTCGTAATCGGTGGCCAGGTCGCGAAGCGCATCCTCGGGTGCGGGGCTTCCGTTCAGGTACAGCAATTCGCGTTCGAGCAGCCTGTCATTGAAGCGCGTGCTGGGTTCAGCGAGCGCGTCGGCGATTTCGACGGTGATCCGGCGAGAGACCTCCAACGTGGCAGCGACATCCGGGTCGGTCGGGTGAGGAGGGTCATCGAGGAGAAGCACGACCCGCATTGACGGATACTCCTGGAGAGCGGCGGACCAGAGGGTCGTACGGATGATGGCCGGCTCTTCGCTGTACGACGGAACCAGCACGGTGATGGACTTGTCGTAGTCGGCGAAGTGGCTGTCGAGTTCGGCGCGTGGAACGCGAACGTGGTCACGGAAACGCTGCAGGGCGCCCTGCCGCGCAACCAGGTACATGAGTGCGGAGAAGGTCAGGAACGTCAGGACGACAACGTAGGAGATCGCTTCGGTAGTGAAGCGGAAGCCCTCAGTGCCATTGTTGAGGAACTGGCGCATCACGGTGTAAATCAGATAGCCGAACCACGCGACGATGGTGACGAGGATTGCGAGTCGCCCCCAGGTGATCTTCGCATCGCTCGGTCGCTCATGGACCGTGGGAAGGGGCACGGTGGAGCGTTCCGCTCCCCACTGGCGCTTGCGGGTTGGAGCGCCTATCGGGCTTGTATTCATCGGGCATCCTCGCGTAAAGCCGGCATTCCGAACGCAGTACGCTCGGTGCTGCCGGCGTGAGATCGTGCTTCGAGCGATGCGCTTGCGCGCATCCTGTGCGCCGTCTGGCGCCTTCTGCCACCCATCATCCGGTTGGGATCGCAGGAACTCCTCCGGTACAGGCTCAAAGGTTGCTCAGGAGATCCGAACGTCTTTCGCAGATCTTGAGGATTCCCGAACGGGCTGCTCCTCCCTTTGGGGGCGCTGCCAACCGGGCGAACCGGACTAGAGTGGCAGGTGTTCGAACGGATCGAATACGCAACGCGCTCAGGGGAGCGCATCGCACCTCCGGGGGAAAAACACCAGATGGCAGAAGACATACGCCGCACCGCTGTGGTCATCGAGGATGATGCAGACATCCGTGGACTCGTCGAGACCGTGCTGCGGCAGGCTGGTTTCGACGTCACCTCAACAGCCAGCGGCACGGAGGGTGTCGAGCTCGTTCGCGAGATCAAACCCAGCATCGTCACCCTCGACATCGGACTGATCGATATCGACGGGCTCGAAGTGGCCCGCCGCCTGCGGCTGTTCACGGATTGCTACATCGTCATGCTCACCGCGCAGTCGGATGAAGCCGATCTCCTGTTCGGCCTGGAGTCCGGTGCAGACGACTACGTCATCAAACCGTTCCGACCGCGCGAACTCCGCGCCCGCATCGAGGCGATGCTGCGCCGGCCGCGGGTGAGCCAGCTGGATGTCGCCCATTCCGCGGCCCCGGTGGCCCCCGCCACGCCGGTTGCTGGCGTGAGCGCTGTCCCAGGCTCCCTCGCGACCGCAGAGTCGACGGCACCGCCGGCCGCTCCAGCCGACGATGCGGAACTCGTCTACGTCCACAACGGCCTCACGCTCAACGCCGACACGCGCACCGTCGAGCTGCAGGACACGGAACTTGAGCTGACGCGCACGGAGTTCGACTTGCTTCGCTCACTGCTGCACAGCAAGCGTCGGGTCCGCTCCAAGGCTGACCTGGTCCGCGAACTCCGCAACGAGGCATACGTCGCCAACGATTTCGTCAGCGAGTCCGAGGAGCGCTCGATCGAGGTGCACTTCGCGAACCTGCGTCGCAAGCTCTCCGATGACCCGAAACATCCGCGCTGGATTGAAACGGTCCGTGGGGTCGGCTACCGGCTGTCGCCGGGCCAGCACTGATCCGCCAACCAGCAGGACGCCGTCGGTATCGGGCCGGAGCGCTCAGGCGACGCGTTCGAGCTGCTTGCGCGCCGCGGTCAGCGCCCGAACGGTCTCGTCACCGGTTGTGCGGAGAGCATCGAGTATCGGCAGTGCATCGAGCAGTCGACCCGCGCTGACCACCCGCTCGAGTTCGCACCCGTAGGTGCTCAGGCGTGCAGCACCGACCATCTGGCTCGAGACCTTGATGCTCAGCGCGCAGTCGTGGATCGCCGGGTAATCCCGGGCGGCGACACCCTCTGCCGCCCGGCGCAGGCGCTCGGGCCAGTGAGCGATGAAGGTGGCGACGAAGCCGTCGATGGCCGCCTGATCGTGATCGAGCGCCGCCAGCAGGGCAGCGAGCGCGTCGTGGTCGAGAATGGGCAGATGCGCGGTGTCCTCAGGGGGCTGCGCGATGTAAGGGGGGACTATCATCGCACGCTCCAATCCTGGTCATCCACCGGGCATCTGCCCGTGAGCGGTCTTCGGGGTACCGCCTGATTCGATCATCGTCACCGATAATCAGGATCGAGCATTAGCGATGCTCAAGTTTTGACTAATTTTTCGTCACCATTACGGGGGGTAGCCCCGTGGTAGAGGGTCGACTAACGCGAAGTGACCTGCGAATACCGGCGGATGCTCAGGGGCACGAAGATGACGAGCAGCACGACGATCCAGATCAGCACGGCCGCGATCGGGTTCTGCTGCATCCACGAGTCGCCGACCGGCGTTCCCGCCGGTACGTTGCCGAACAACTCCCGCGCCGACTGCACGAGGGAGGACACCGGGTTGTACTCGGCGATGGCCCTCAGCACCGGCGGCAGCGTGCCACTCGGCACGAACGCATTGGAGATGAAGGTGAGGGGGAACAACACCAGGAACGAGACGTTGTTGATGACCTCCGGGCTGCGCACCGTCATGCCGAGGAACGCCATCACCCAGGACAGCGCGTAGGCGAACGCGAGCAGGAGGACGATAGCCAGGAGAGCCTCGGGAAAGCTCGACCGCACCCGCCAGCCGACGACGAACCCCGTTGCCATCATCACGATCATCGAGATGCTGTTGATGAGCAGATCGCCATTCGTCCTGCCGACGAGCACGGCGGAGGAGCTCATCGGCAGTGACCGGAAGCGGTCGATGATGCCGTCCTTGAGGTCCTGGGCCATGGCAGAACCCGAGTAGGTCGACCCGAACACCACTGTCTGGGCGAAGATGCCCGCCATGATGAACTCGCTGTACGTGCTGCCAGGGATGTCGATGACCCCCGCATAGACATAGGAGAACAGCAGAACGAACATGATCGGCTGAAGTGTCGTGAAGACGAGGATGTCCGGCACCCGCTTGATCTTGATGAGATTCCTGCGGGTGGTGATCCAGCCGTCATTGAGCCAGCGCGCGAACGGACCGGGTGTTGCCGTGACATCCGTTCGATCCGTGGTCGATGTCGTCATGAGGCGTTCTCCTTCGCGGTCGCAGCGTCGTCGACCACGGAGGCGGTGTGGCCGGTGAGCCTGAGGAAGACGTCGTCGAGTGTGGGACGCCGCATGCCGGCGTCGTAGAGCGCGACGTCGCGCTGCTCCAGCTCGCCGAGGATCAGCTGGAGTGCCTCCGGTCCGCTGGCGACGCTGACCGTGACTGTTCTGGCGTCGTTCGACACCGCGGGTTCGGCTGTGCCGAATCTCCGGAGGACCTCGACTGTTGCGGCCGTGTCGTTCGAGGTGACGAGGTTGAGCTCGACGCGCTGTCCGCCGACGGATGCCTTCAGTTCGTCTGCGGTGCCCTGCGCGATGACCTTCCCGCCATCGATGACGTTGATGTCGTCGGCGAGCTGGTCGGCCTCCTCCAGGTACTGCGTCGTGAGCAGAACGGTCGTTCCCTCGGTGACGAGGGAACGGATGATGTCCCACATGCCCAACCGGCTCCGCGGGTCCAGGCCGGTCGTCGGCTCGTCGAGGAACAGGACCTGCGGCCGGGTCACCAGCGACCCGGCCAGGTCGATCCGTCGACGCATGCCGCCGGAGAATCCCTTCACGGGGCGATTCTGCGCCTCGGAGAGGTCGAAGAGCTCAATGAGTTCCCGCGCCCGCGCTCGGGATGCTTTCGCGCCGAGGTGGTAAAGCCTGCCGACCATGTCGAGGTTCTCGAACCCGGTCAGGTTCTCGTCGACGGCAGCGTACTGTCCCGAGACCCCGATGATCGGACGGATGGCTTCTGGACGGCGCACGACGTCGATACCGCCGATGGTCGCGGTCCCGCTGTCCGGGACGATGAGCGTCGTCAGGACCTTCACCGCCGTGGTCTTGCCTGCTCCATTCGGGCCGAGCACCGCGCAGATCGTGCCACGGGGGACGGCTAGATCGAGCCCGTCCAGCGCGTGGACGGGTTCAGCGCCCTTGGGGGTGTAGGTTTTGGTGAGGCCAACCGCCTCGACAAAATTCATTCTTCGACCGTACCCTCAGGCCCACGAACGCAACAGGGCACAGGGCCCCGGGAATTCAGACCACGCTGAAACCGTCCGGAAGCGACTCGCGGCCGGTCAGCGCCATCAGCACCTGCTCGCCGTCGCCCTTGCGGGCGGCTATCCCTGCGGCCAGCGCTGCGGCTTCCTCGATCAGATCCGGGTCGAACCGCGCGTCCTGCCCTGTCGCCCTCGCGATGTCGATGGAGTGCACGACGAGTTCGAAGACCCGGGTCTTCAGATACTCGGCCAGGGGAATGCCCATGCCGCCGAGGGAGACGAGCCGGGATGGTTCCTGCGCGAGGATGAGTGCGAGTGCCCGCTTCGTGAGAGCTTCGATGTGTCCGACCTGGTCGTCGCCGAGCGCGATCCCCGCGTCGACGCCCCTCTGGGCGATGGCCTCGGGGTTCGTGTAGACGAGGTAGATCTGGCCGTAGTAGTCACCGGCGGTGTCCATGTCGACCTGGCTGGCCGGGTCGAGCTCGAGGTAGTCGCACACCGTGATCAGCGCCCGTGCGGTGTGGCCGACAAGGGAGCGCACGCTCCAGACGCCGAGACCGAGCGTTTCCCACTGATCGGGATGGATGCCGCGGACCAGGTCGACGAAAACGTCGGCCGCCCGGGAGAAGCTGGAGGCTGTGCCCATGGTTCATGCTTGCACGATCTGCTGCCAGACTGAAGAGCATGGCGCAGCTCGAAGTTTCCAACCCGCTCTTCTGGCTCGGGTCGTACACCGGGGATGCCGGGTCTGGAGCCGGGCTGAGCGCCCTCAGGCAGGAGGATCGCGGCACGCTGCATCCGCTCTCCTCCTCGGCCCTCGATTCTCCGTCCTTTGTCGCCACGCACCCGACCCTGCCGGTGATCTACGCCGCACTCGAGCACTCCGGAACCGTCGAAGCGCTCGCCCGCCGCGGAGAATTCGGGCTCGTGCCCCTCGGCCGCCCGATCGAAGCGGGTGAGGCGGTATGCCAGCTCACGGTCACTCCCGACGGCTCTGCCCTGATCGCCAGTTGCTACGGCGACGGGCGGATCGTCGTGTTCGCGCTCGCGGCAAACGGATCATTTGCCGCGGACGGTATCGCAGCTGGTTCCTCGAACGACCCATACGGCAACCCGCTCGCCGCCCTCGCCGCCGCAGAAGAGCCTGCCGACTTCGGTGATGACCCGTTCGCCGAACTCGCGCTGCAGAAGGCGGTCACCGATGCCGCCATCGACCGGCCGTCACACGCCCACGCCTCCCTCGTCCTGCCCGAGGGCCGAATCGCCACGACAGACCTCGGCCACGACACCGTTCGCGTGTGGGGGAGGAACGGAGCTCGCCTCACCCTCAGCCAGGAACTCGTTCTGCCGTTCGGGGTGGGGCCGCGTCACCTCATCGCACATCCGTCAGGTCACGTACACGTTGTGACGGAGTACTCCAACGAAATCTTCACTCTCGCTCGCAGTGACGACGGACGGTGGCGGGTCGTCGCATCCGTTCTCGCCACGGCGGACACGATCGAAGAGGGCGACTACGCCTCCGAGATCAGCCTGGCCGCATCACGCGACCAGCTGCACGTCTCGATTCGCGGCACCAACAGGGTCGCCACGATCGCGATCTCCGGCGACGGAGCCGTCCTCGTCCCGATCGCCGACGTCGACAGCGGCGGCACCTGGCCGAGGCACCACGTCGAATCCGGTGAACTCCTGCACGTCGCCAACGAACGGTCGAGCGAGGTCGCGAGCTTCCGCCTGGACGCCCGCGGGGTCCCGTCCAGGAAGATCGGCACGATCGAAACGGGATCGCCTACCTGCCTCGTCCGCGCCAGGCAGTAGGCCCAGGCTCTTCCGTATGCTGGACCGGTGACCGCAGCGATACCGGAACCCGCCCCGCACATCGGGCGTTTCATCCGTCTCGATCCGATGGTGCCAGCGGACCACAGGGGACTGTTCGACGCCATCGCCCGCCCGGAGGTCTTCGCCGGCGGTTTCGGCGGGGGACCCGCTGGGCTGCCCGCGGATATCGATGCGTTCGCCGCCTTCGCGTCGGCCTATTTCAGCCGCGGGTCGAACCAGTCGTTCACCGTCAGGATCGTCGGTGGCGAGCAGGACGGGATGATCGTGGGAACGTCGACGCTGGGTGATTTCGACACCCAGCGTGAGCACGCACACATTGGCTGGACCGCGTACGCGCCGGCGGTCTGGGGCACGGCGGTGAACGCCGAAGCCAAGCTGCTGTTGCTCGGACTGGCTTTCGACTCCGGGTTCGGACGGGTGAAGATCCAGACCGACGAGCGCAACGAGCGATCGCGGGCCGCGATCGCGAAGCTCGGGGCGACCTTCGAGGGCCTGACCAGGCGCGACCAGATGCGGGCGGATGGAAGCTGGCGAACGACAGCCGTCTTCTCCGTGATCATCGATGACTGGAGTGACATCCGGGCGGGCCTGGAGCAGCGACTGGCCCGGTATGGCGGTGCTGTGACCATCCCGCCGTCCTGAACGGCAGGATCTCGCTGTTCGATGGCCGATATCCGCCAGTGTCCCCACGCCACCGGCGGTAGGTTTACGGAGTGACCACCCACCCCACACGCAGTGAGCCGACGTCGATCCTCGGCACAGGCGCATCCCCTGGAGCGCCCTCGGTGGCGAACCCCCGGATCGTGCTCCAGTTCATCGGCATGGGACTCATCTGGGGTGCGAGCTTCTTCTTCATGAAGGTTGCCCTCACCGGTGTCTCGTTCGGCCAGGTCGCCTGGACCCGGATCATGCTCGGTGCCCTCACCCTCGGCGTCGTCGCGCTCGTCACGCGGGCACGATTCCCCCGGCAGGCGATCGTGTGGCTGCACTTCACCGTCATCGCCATCACGTTCTGTGTTCTGCCCTACCTGCTTTTCGCGTGGGCCGAACAGCACATCTCCTCGAGCCTCGCCTCGATCTTCAACGCCGTCACGCCGATCACCACCGCGATCATGGCAACCCTCGTTTTCCGGGTGGAGAAGCTCAACCGGGGCCAGCTGCTCGGCGTTCTCGTCGGCATGGTCGGCGTCGTCGTGATCGTCGCGCCGTGGCAGGTCGGGGCACTGCTCGGAGACTGGCGAGGCCAGCTCGCCTGCCTCGGCGCCGTGACCTGTTACGGCTTCGCCCTCGGCTACCTCCGTCGTTTCCTCCTCCCGTACAGGGTGCCGTCCATCACGGCGGCTTTCATGTACATCGGCATTGCCGCGGTGATCATGCTCGTCCTCACGCCTGTGGTGGCGTGGCAGCCGGTCAGTCTCGACATCTGGGTGGTTCTCAGCCTGATCGGCCTCGGCGCGCTCGGCACCGGAGTCGTCTATATCTGGAACATGAATGTCCTCACCGCGTGGGGACCGACGGTGACGAGCGGAGTCACTTACGTGACACCGATCGTCGGCGTCATTCTCGGTGTTCTCCTGCTCCAGGAGTCGCTCGGCTGGCACGAGCCGCTCGGGGCCGTCCTCGTCTTCGTCGGCATCCTGCTCACCCAGCAGCGCATTCGGCTGCATCGTCGCGTCACGACCGGCGGAAGCGGCCCGCGCCCTGGGTCACGCTAGGTGCAGTCGTCCGCCCCTGAGAACGACCCCGTCGTCCCGCTGTTGGTGAAGGTCATCCCCGACACGGGAAGGTAGTCCCACGAGTACCCGTCCGCTCCGAGCACCAGTTTGAGCGGACCGAATGCGACCCGGCTCCTGGCCTCGAGGGCAGCGATGAGGGGATCGGATGTGGCGCTGAGGCCCTGGATGTTCACCCCTCCGCCCCCTGCGGTGAACGCCCTGATACCCGCGGGGTCGAGCGTGGGGCTTGCACCAGGGCCGGACACGCCGATCGGCTTGAAGATCTCACTCACGTGGTTGTGTCCGCTCAGCACGACATCCACTTCGTTGGTGGCCATGAGGTCCCAGAGCGCCGCCATCTGCGGATAAGAACCGTGGCTCGCTCCCGTCGACCATCGTGGCCGGTGGGCGGCCACGATCGTGCACGACCCGGAGGTGGCGAGCTGTTGCTGGAGCCAGGTGTACTGCGGGCTGCCGACCCCGCAGCCTCCGCTGACCCCTCCCGCGTCGCACTCGGTGTTCAGCCCGATGAACGTCCACGACCCGACCTGGGTCGAGTAGTACCCGCTCGGACGAGCGCCCAGTGGCCCCGTCGACACCCCTGATCCGTAGAAATAGTCGAAGTAGCCGTTGGTGCCGTCGAGGTATTCGTGATTGCCGAGCACGGGCAGGGTGATCGACTTCAGCGGGCCGAAGGTGTCGTGGTAGGCCCCCGGCGCCATGAACTGCGGCAGGGTCGCCTGCTGGTACTGCAGGTCGCCGAGGGCGATGACACGGTCCGGGCCCGCGGCGCTGATCAGGGATGCGACATCGCCGTGCCTGCACGTTGTGGTGGTGACGGGGGTGCCGGACTGGCAGGCGATGTCACCGACCGCCATCACGGTGACATCCCCCTGGGCAGATGTGGTGGTGGTTGCGGTGGTGGATGGGGTGCTGGTGTTTCCTGCTGCGTCGTGTGCGGTGACGCGGTAGTGCCAGGTTCCTGGGGGGCGGTTGGTGTCGGTGTGTGTGGTGTTGGTTGTGGTGGTGATGGTTGTTGCGGTGGTGGGGGTGAAGTTGGCGGTGTCGGAGCGGTGGAGGGTGTAGCCGGTGACGGCGGTGTTGTCGGTGGAGGGTTGCCAGGTCAGGGCGACGGTGTCGCCGGTGGCGGATGCGGTGAGTCCGGTGGGGGTGCTGGGTGGGGTGGTGTCTGCGGGGGTTCCTCCGGTGTAGGTGAGGTCGAGGACGGGTCTGGTTGGGGCGGTGGGGGATTGGCGTGACCAGAGCCAGAGGCTGTCTGTTCCGGTGTTCTCGATGGCGAGGGTGATGGAGCCTTCGGTGAGGGGGGTGGGGTCGATGGTGATGGCGTAGCGGGTGTTCGGGCTGGTGCCGCCGGGGAGGGTGCCGATGGTGGGGCCGGAGACGGTGGGCCGGTTGGTGTAGACGGTGGTTGTTTCGTTCCAGGTGTCTGTTGCGGTGCGGATGTTCGCGGCGTTGGTGGAACCGGCTGAGCTGATGGTGGTGGTGCTGAGTCGGAGGGTGGCGCCGGTGAGGGTGTGCCCGGACGGAGTCGCGGGGATGGTGAATCGCAGAATGGAGGTGATCACCGGGGAGCTGTATGCGGCCAGTGACGCGCTCGTGCCGTAATTCGTTGACGGGGCCGACGACGCCGTGTAGGTATCAGCCCCCACATCCACACTCACCGTCGTCGGTTCCCCCGGGGGCTCGGCGGCGACCGTGGCCGTGGCCGGATCGGATGGGGTGCTCGTGTTGCCGGCTGCGTCGGAGGCGGTGACACGGTAATGCCACGTCCCCGCCGGCCGGGAGGCGTCGCTGTACGCCAGCGTGGTTGCCGTCCCGATGATCGTGGCGGAGTCGGGCGTGAATCCGGCCGTCGGAGAACGGTGCACGGTGTACCCGGTGACGCCGACATCGTCGGTTGACCCCTGCCAGCCGAGTGCCACGGTGGTGCCGGTGACGGATGCGGTGAGCCCGGTCGGCGCGGTCGGAGGCGTCGAATCGACGGGGGGAGTGACAGTGGTGGTTGCGGTGGTGGATGGGGTGCTGGTGTTTCCTGCTGCGTCGTGTGCGGTGACGCGGTAGTGCCAGGTTCCTGGGGGGCGGTTGGTGTCGGTGTGTGTGGTGTTGGTTGTGGTGGTGATGGTTGTTGCGGTGGTGGGGGTGAAGTTGGCGGTGTCGGAGCGGTGGAGGGTGTAGCCGGTGACGGCGGTGTTGTCGGTGGAGGGTTGCCAGGTCAGGGCGACGGTGTCGCCGGTGGCGGATGCGGTGAGTCCGGTGGGGGTGCTGGGTGGGGTGGTGTCTGCGGGGGTTCCTCCGGTGTAGGTGAGGTCGAGGACGGGTCTGGTTGGGGCGGTGGGGGATTGGCGTGACCAGAGCCAGAGGCTGTCTGTTCCGGTGTTCTCGATGGCGAGGGTGATGGAGCCTTCGGTGAGGGGGGTGGGGTCGATGGTGATGGCGTAGCGGGTGTTCGGGCTGGTGCCGCCGGGGAGGGTGCCGATGGTGGGGCCGGAGACGGTGGGCCGGTTGGTGTAGACGGTGGTTGTTTCGTTCCAGGTGTCTGTTGCGGTGCGGATGTTCGCGGCGTTGGTGGAACCGGCTGAGCTGATGGTGGTGGTGCTGAGTCGGAGGGTGGCGCCGGTGAGGGTGTGCCCGGACGGAGTCGCGGGGATGGTGAATCGCAGAATGGAGGTGATCACCGGGGAGCTGTATGCGGCCAGTGACGCGCTCGTGCCGTAATTCGTTGACGGGGCCGACGACGCCGTGTAGGTATCAGCCCCCACATCCACACTCACGACGACGTCCTCTGCCGACGCGGGGGGAGCGATGAGCAACACCGCGGCGAGTGTGACGGCTGTCGCAGCGACCAGTGCGCGTCCGGATCTCATGTCGACTTCTTCCTCTGCAAGAGTCGGACAGTCGCATCGGCTGCGCGGAGAACGCGGTGACTCCTCGGTGCCTTTGTCCTCCTTAATGGGGACACTGTCAATACCCCCGGCTGGGGGGTACCCGGCCGGTGCCTGCAGGATGTCCGCCCGCCAGAGGCTCGCCCTCACGCACGGTAGATTGAAGACATGGCCGACGACGAGGTATCCGCAGAGCTCAACAGCCTCAGGCGCAGCATCGACAACATCGATGCAGCGCTCATCCACATGCTCGCCGAACGGTTCAAAGCCACCCAGCAGGTCGGCAACCTGAAAGCTGAGCACGGGCTCCCGCCCGCAGACCCCGAGCGGGAAAAACGTCAGATCGCACGCCTGCGCGGCCTCGCCGAAGAGGCGCATCTCGATCCGGCCTTCGCCGAGAAGTGGTTCAACTTCGTGGTCGCCGAGGTCATCCACCACCACGAGCAAATCGCCAGCGGCCACCGGTGACGCGGCACGCGCGGCCGCTTGAGCCGCAACACGGTCGGGTCGTTGCGGTGACCGGCGCCAACGCGGGGATCGGATTCTGGACGGCCTATCGGCTCGCCGACGCCGGCGCATCCGTCATCCTGGCGTGCAGGAATGCCGACAGGGCGGATGCCGCGGCGCGAGCGATCCGCTCGCGGGTGCCGGACGCAGACCTGTCGATCCTCTCGCTCGATACGGCCGACCTCGCTTCGGTGCGCTCGGCCGGTGAAGAACTGGCGAGGTTGCCGCGCCTCGATGCCCTGGTGAACAACGCCGGAATCGTTCACCCGCCGAAGCGACGCGAGAAAACCGTCGACGGGCTGGAGAAGGTCGCTGCCACCAATGTCTTCGGCGCGTTTGCCCTCACCGCGGCTGCGCTGCCGGCGCTGGAGCGCACTCCTGGCTCTCGCGTCGTGTCACTCGGCAGCCTGGCTTCGGCGCTGGTGTCGCTGCGACTCGACGACCTGCAGTTGACCCGGCGCTACTCCGGCTGGCAGGCATACGCCCAGTCCAAGATCATGCTGTCGTCGTTCGGTTTCGAACTCGACCGTCGGCTGCGGGCGCGGGGGAGCGTCACCAGTTCGCTGGTGGCGCATCCCGGCTACTCCATCTCGGGGAGAACCCCCGTCGTGCCGGGGGTCAACGAGCCGAGCCGGGTCACACGGTTCGTCGACACACTTCAGGCACCGTTCACGCAGGGCAAGGATCGCGGAGCCGAGCCGATCCTGCGAGCGGTGACGGATGTGGATGCCATCGGTGGCGCCTTCTTCGGACCGCGTTGCCGGGTGAAGGGCGACCCTCACCCGACCAGGCCGCCGGCGATCACCGTTGACGAACGCGCCGCGCGCGCGATCTGGGCCGAAGCCGAAGTGGCCACGCACACGTCGTTCCTCTAGCCGTTCCTCCAGTTGTTCCTCCAGCGAGGATCGGCCCGATCAGGCGGCGTGCGGGACGAGCTGCCGCACCGTCACCGTTCGGGACCTCGCGATCGCCAGCGTTGTGGCCAGCAGTGAGCCCGCCGTCCAGAGCACGATGCCGACGATCGCTGCACCGAGCCCTGCTCCGGAGCCGACGACCGCGTGCACGGCATTCATGGCCGGGTGAACCGGAAGCGCAGCGAGCATCCCGTCGAGGAATGGCGGGGCGGTCGCGATAATGCTCGTGCCGATGAGAACGAGGGCGACGACCATGGCGACAAACCGACCGGCGCCGCCGAACACGGCGTTCAGCGCCTGGTTCGCGGCGGCGAAGGCGATCCCGACCAGTGAAGCGACCGCAGCGAAGCCGATCCACCCTCCCGCGTCGAGCTCGACCAGGGGCTGCAGGATTGCTGCAAGCAGAACACCCTGGAGCGCGCCGACACCCGCGGCCGGCAGCCAGGCGCGGAGCGCGAGCGTCGCGGACGAGCGGGTCGATCCGAGCACCCGCGCCGGGACGGCCCGGAGAACGATGAGGCTCGCGAGAGCGCCCAGCCACAGGGCGAGTGCTGCATAGAACGGCACCCCGGCAGAACCGAAAGTCAGCGGGTTTCCGCTGTCGGCGACGACGGGCTCGGCCACGACCTCGGCGAGGTTGGTTCGCTCCGCATCGGAGTACCTCGGCAACTCATCGACCGCGGTCGACAGTCCGGTGGCGAGCGAGTCGACACCGTCCGAGACTCCCGATGCCCCGTCAGCGATTCCGCTCGCCCCCGTGCTCAGTTCGGCAACGCCCCCGGCCAGCTGGCTGGCGCCCGAGTTCACCGACGCGCCCCCGTCCGAAAGCGCCGCTGCACCAGAGGCCGACTGGCTGATGCCGGAGGTCAGGGCAGGCAGCCCCGCGGCGAGGCTGGACATGCCGCCGGCGACGCTGTCGGCGCCGCTGGCGAGTTCGCCCGGGGTTGCGATCGCGGCGATGGTACCCGCCGAGATCGCGGCATCCGTTGCAGCCTGCGAGAGCGTCTCACAGTTCTCCGTCGGGACGGGCGAGCAGGCATCCTGTGCGAGGGCCGCCAGTGTGGCGGCCTGGGTGTTCAGCGAGGCAGCCTGAGACGACAGGGCGGACTGCAACTGGTCGATCCCGTCGGCTATGCCGGTGGCGCCGGTGGCCAGCGCCTGTGCCTGGCCGGGGAGAGCCGTGGTGTTGTCGCGCAGGGTCGCGAGGCCGGTCGCGAGGGACGAGACGCCTGCGGTGTACTCGGAGATTCCGGTGGCGAGGCCGTTGGCCCCGGTGGAGAGCTCGACGGTTCCGTCGGCCAGGCTCGATGCACCGTTCGCCAGGGCGGACGCCCCCTCGCCGAGTTCGGCGGCTCCGTCAGCTGCTGTGCCCAGTTCGTCGCCGAGCGCGTTGAAACCGAGGTAGATGTTCTCGAGATAGGAGGTCGTGAGTTCGGTTCCGACGAGTCCTGCTGCCGTCGTCGTGATGACCTGGCTGATGGCGTCGTCGACGAGACGGCTCTTGTCGCTCGTCGTCACGTCGATCGTCGCCTTTTCGGCCTCGGCAGCTTCCCCCGAGAATGAGGTGGCGGCTGCGGAGAAGTTCTCCGGGATGGTCACGACGGCGGTGAAATCTCCGGATGCCAACCCGGCTGAGGCGTCGTCCCCGTCGGTGACCACCCAGGTGTAATTCATGTCGTCGGAGGATTCGCCTCCGACGAGGCCAGCGGACAGCTGGCGGCCGAGGGGAACGGTCTGGCCGTCGATCTCCACCGGGGAGTCGTTGTTCACAATGGCGGCGTTGACCTGGTCCAGGCGCTCCTGCGGGTTCCAGAACGCCCACACCAGCACGCCGGCGACGACGAGGGGGACGAGGATGATTCCGAGAACGGAAAGCCAGGTCACCCGCCCTGATGCCCGGGCGGATTCGAATCGTGCCAGTGGCGTTGTCATGCGGATACCTCTGCTTCGTGCGGCAGTTCTGAGCGGGTGAGCGAGATGCGGACGGCTGCGGAACCGCCGGGGATGGCATCCGCGATGGAGTCGGGGAACAGCGTGCCGACGACCAGGGCGAGTGGACGGTCGTTTCGTAGCGCGGCCACCTGCGCCGACAACAGTGCGTCGTGGATGTTGCGCCGCGTCACGGCGTCCGTCACCTGGTCCAGGCCGTCGAGGACAAGCACGCGGGGGGTCTCGCGGACGGCCGCGGCGACCGCGCGGACGGGGTTCGGTGCCTCACTGAGCGAGACGAAGCCGACCCGGGAACGAACGGCCGCCGCTCGAACCGGGAGGACGAGTCCGGCAACTTTGAGCCTGCCGGAGTCGGCGTGCATCCGGCCGGAGAGGGTGAGCAGGAGGGCGGTGATGCTCGCGTCGCGTCCGCCGGAGACGACGAGCGTGCCTCCGACGGGAAGTGAGGCGGAGACGCCGGCGAACAGCGGAGACGTGCCGGCGTCGAGGGTGAGGTCCTCAGCGGAGACGACGTCGGTCGCCCCGGCGGATGGCCACTCACGCAGCTCGATCTCCCGGTGCAGTCCTTCGCCCTCGACGTCGAACGACGGCAGGGCGCGGTCGAGCCAGCGCGGGATCCACCAGGCCTTCTCGCCGAGCAGGGAGAGAACCGCCGGGACCAGGGTCATCCTCACGATGAACGCGTCCACGAAGACGCCGACGGCGAGTCCGAGCGCGATCGGCTTCATGTTGACGTCACCCTCGGGGACGAAGGCGACGAACACCGCGAACATGATGATCGCGGCAGCGGTGACTACCTTGGCCGATCCGAGGAAGCCGGTCTCGATCGAGGCACGGGCCTTGCCGGAGTGGACGTAGTCCTCGCGCATCCGGGCCACGAGGAACAGCTCGTAGTCCATGGCGAGCCCGAACAGGACACCCATGACGATGATCGGCATGAAGCTGATCACGGGACCCAGCTGCGCGACATGGAGCGCATCGGCGAACCAGCCGTGCTCGAAGACCAGCGCGACGATTCCGAATGAGGCCCCCACGCTGAGCAGGTATCCGATGGTGGCCTTGATCGGCACCCAGATGGAGCGGAACACCATGGTCAGGAGGATGAGCGAAAGTCCGACGACGATGAGGCCGAACGGCAGCAGGGCAGCGCCGAGCTTGTCCGACACGTCGATGCCGACGGCGGTGAACCCGGTGACGGACAGGTCGACGCCGTACTCGTCGAGGAAATAACCGTTCAGCGAGCGCAGCTCGGCGACGAGTGCCTTGGTCTCCTCCGAATCAGGGGCGCCATCGGGGATGACCTGCACGATACCGGTGTCGGCTGTCGCGTTCGGGGTGGCAAGCGGCACCGCGGCGACGCCGTCGAGGTCCTCGATCTCCGACGTGAGATCGGCCATGAGGCCGAGGGGGTCTGTGGAGGTGACGATGCTGCCGGTGACGATGAGCGGTCCGTTGAAGCCCTCGCCGAAGTGGTCGGAGACCAGGTCGTAGGTGACGCGAGCCTGATCATCCTCCGGCAGCCCACCGGCATCCGGAAGCGCGAGCCGCAGGCCGAGAGCTGGTGCGGCGGCGAGGCCGAGGACGGCAACGACCGCGAGGATGGTGACGATCGGAAATCGTGTGACCGCACGGACCCAGCCGGTGAAGAAGCGGTTCGGCCGGTGCGAGGGAGTGGGGGAGTCCCCGGTCGCGTCGGATGCTGCGTGGGCGCGGCGAGCCCGGCGGGTCGCCTTCTTCGGCTGGGGACGAAGGCGAACGCCGGCGAAGCCGAGGAGAGCGGGGATGAGGGTGATCGAGATGATCACGGCCACTCCGACACCGACGGCTGCCGCGACGCCCATGATGGTGAGGAACGGGATGCCAGCGACGCCCAGGCCCAGCAGCGCGATGATGACCGTGAGCCCGGCGAAGATGACGGCAGATCCGGCTGTCGCTGTGGCGCGAGCGGCTGCCTCCTCCGGGTCCAGGCCGCCCTTCAGGAGTTCCTGGTGCCGGGAAATGATGAAGAGCGCGTAGTCGATCCCGACGGCGAGACCGAGCATGAGGGCGAGCATCGGCGTCGTCGAGGTGATCGAGCCGAACGCCGTCGCGATGAAGATCAGGGCGACGGAAATGCCGACTCCGAGCAGGGCGGTGAGGAGCGGCATCCCCGCGGCGAGGAATGAGCCGAAGGTGAGGATGAGCACGACGAGGGCGACACCGACTCCGATGAGTTCGGTGGCGGTCAGCGTGGGCATGGCCTGGCTGAACAGCTGTCCGCCGAGGGAGGCGACCGCGCCGTCGGGCAGTGCGGCGGTGAGCGCGGCGACCTCGTCCTCGAGCGCCGTCGTGGTCCCCTCGGTGATCTCTGAGCTTGCGCCGTCGAACTGCACGCTGATCAGGGCAGCGGATGCGTCGTCGCTCACGGTTCCTGAGACGTTCTCGTCGAACGGGGAGACAGCCTGCGAGACCTGGTCGAGGCCGCCGATGGTGTCGACCGCGTCGGTGATGGCTGTGCTGACCGCGGAGTCCGTTACCGCGTCGCCGTCCGGCGCGACGACGATGATCTGAGCGGTCGCGCCACTCACCTGCGGGAAGGTGGTGGAGAGCGAGTCGAGTGCTTCCTGCGACTCGGTTCCGGGGATCGAGATGTTGTTGTCGAGCCCCTGGTTGACGAGCAGCGCGCTGCCGCCGGCCAGGGCGAGGAGAAGGATCCAGGCCCCGACGACGATGCCCCTGGCGCGGAAAGCCCAGCGACCGAGGGAGTACAGCAGTGATGACACGGGGCTCCTTGAAGAGAGGGGTGTACGGCGGGCGTGAAACGCTTCGCGTCGATGATTTGGGTACACCGGTGTATCCGCTACACGAATGTATCGGATACACTGATGTATCGCAAAGTGTTCCCAGTAAGGTGTCAGGATGCCCACGGAAGTCGAGATCGACGAGACCGCCCAGGTCGAGAGTGCCCGTCGACGGAAGACACGAGATCGGCTCATCGACGCCGCCTACGAAGTCTTCGCCGAGACCGGAGTGCACGCGGCGTCCGTCGAGATGATCAGCGAACGGGCCGGGTTCACCAGGGGTGCGTTCTACTCGAACTTCGCCACCAAAGAGGAACTGTTTTTCGCCCTCGCCGAACGGGAGAACCGGATCCGGTTCGAGCGCCTGCAGGAGGGCGTCGACGAGATCCTGCCCGAACTGGGCGCGACGGCGTTGACCGAGGAGACCCTCGGTGACGTCGTGACCCGTTTCCTCGAACTGCAGTCGGATGACCGCCGCTGGTGCCTGGTGCAGTCAGAGTTCAAGCTCCTCGCGATGCGCAACGCCCAGGTGGCCGCCAGCTACGTCGCCTACCAGCAGGACTTCCTGCAGCAGCTGACCGAGCGGATCAGCGATGCGGTCCGTTCCGTCGGCCTGCAGTTCACGATCGAGCCGGTGGAAGCGATCGGCATCATCGTCAACGTCTACGAATCGGCGATGCAGGCCGCGATCCTCGACAGCACCGACGCCGCCTGGACCTCGGCGCCACCGCTCGCGACGGCGACGCTGCCCGCCCTCATTCACGCGCTGACCGAGCCCCTGGCCTGAGACCGGGGTCGATCCGCGGGCGTCCCGCCCCCGGGTCCGGTCAGATCAGGCTGCGAAGAAGTTCCTCGGCGCTGACACCCGACTGGCGGGCGCGCTCGAAGAGTCGGACGTGCTCGTCGTCGGTGAGCCAGAGCGTGACCTCATGCAGGTCGGGGTCGTCGAGTGCGAACAGCGTCGGCGCCTCCGCATCCGTGTCATCCGCGGCCGGCTCGGGGGAGTCCTGGGCGACGGTGGCCGAGGGTGCTTTCTCGACGGGGGTCGTGGCATCCGTCTCGTCGTCGCGTGGCCAGCCCGGACCCTCGGGAATCGGCCTGCCGGCCTGGAATGCTTCGGAGACCGTGCGCGCGCGGATATCGGCTGCCTCGTTCAACGGGTGCCCGGCGTGGCCCCTGACCCACTCGAACCGGTAGCGCCGGCCGACCATCGCCGTGTCGAGCTCCTTGATGATCTCGAGGTTCATCACGGGCTTGCCGTCGCCCTTGCGCCAGCCCTTGGCCTTCCAGCCGCGCATCCACTTCGTGACCGTGTTGATCACGTACTGGCTGTCGCAGAGCACGAGCAGGTCGTCGTCGAGGTGTGCGGTCGCGCGGAAGAGTTCGAGCACCGCCATCAGTTCGCCCTGGTTGTTCGTGGCGTGCTTCCAGCCACCGGCCGCCCAGTGTTCGTCGTCGACATACCAGGCCCAGCCGGCCGGGCCCGGGTTGCCGAGGGCTGAGCCGTCTGCGGCTGCGATGATCGTCATGGGTGCCCTTCGCGGTGAAACGACCATCGTATCCGCCCGATCCGTCGCCGACATCGCAGTTCCGCACCCAAAAAGTCCGAACGGTCCCCATATGGGTGCGCAACTGCTATCTCGGTCGCCAGCCGGCCCGGAGGAGGGCCTGCCGGATGGCGCGGATGCGTCCCTGGGCGCCGTCAGCGAGGTGCTCCCGGTGCACCCGGATCACCCTCCATCCGTCGGCCATGAGCCGATCGAGCCTGTCGACGTCGTGGTGCCCCTGGTGTTCGGTGGCGAAATGATGGGCGCCGTCGTACTCGACAAGCACTTTCCACTCCGGATACACGAGGTCGCCGAGCGCGAGGAAACGGCCGAGCGCATCCCGGATCTCAGCGTTCACGAGGGGCTCGGGCAGGCCGGCGGCGACGATCCGAAGCCTCAGCCGCGTCTCCTGCCGGGAGTCGGTTCCTGGCCGGATTCGTTCGAACGCCGCACGAAGACGACGGCAGCCGCGACGCCCGGCCGACCGCGCGACGGCATCCGCGAGGTGATCCATCGTGACCTGGGGTCGAACCCGGCGCACGAGTCCATCCCCCATCTCAATGAGCTCGGGCACGGTGAGGATCGTCGCGAGGTCGCACCAGGTGTCGACGGCGGATGACACGGGGATGCCGCCGATCTGGCCCACGCGGACGGTGCCGCCCTCGACGTGGTGGCCGACGACTCCGTGCGCACGGGGCGCCACGGCTGGTCGGACCGCCGTGACGTGCAGCGTCGTGACGCCCTCGAGGCGACGGGGTAGGTAGAGGCCGTGCAGCCGCGCCGCGGTGAGGTGTGAGTAGAACTGGCCGGGGCGGAGTCGGAGTGCGGCGGCAGTGATGACGTCGGCGTCGCTGCCAGCCGGGCCATAGACACCCCGGACGATGCGGACCAGATCGACGCTGCGGAGGCGACCCCGGCTCAGGCCGGCCGACGCGGCGGCGCGGGCTGTGAAGGCGTGCGTCGACAGGTGTGGGGGGAGCGGGACGCGGCGCGGCATCCGGGAAGTGTGCCCGAACCAGCGGATGTCGCGCGCGATCTGTCCACAGCGAGAGCGCGAAATGGCAGTTACGCACCCATACGCGACGAAAGTCGCTGCTATGGGTGCGTAACTGCCATCTCGGCGGCTACGCGAACGCGGCCGGCAGGGTTGCCGTGTGCGTTGCGCGCAGCTCCTCGATGGTCACGGTGAACTGGTCCTGGATCTCCAGCGACGGGCTCGCCTTGTCTGTCACTCCGATCCGAAGCACCGGGTAGTTGCGACCCTCGCACAGGCCGCGGAACTTCACGTCGTCCTCGCGGGGAACCGACACGAGTACGCGCCCGGTGGACTCGGAGAACAGGGCGGTCGCGACGTCGACGGCATCCCGCTCGACGATGTCACCGAGCCAGACACGGGCGCCGACGCCGAAGCGCATGACGCACTCCGCGAGTGCCTGCGCGAGGCCGCCGTCGGACAGGTCGTGCGCGGAGCCGATGATCGCCGACTGGGACCCGGCGTGCAGCAACTCGGCGAGGTCCTTCTCGCGGTCGAAGTCGACGGCAGGGGGCAGTCCGCCGAGGTGGTCGTGGATGGTTCCCGCCCACGCGGACCCGGACAGCTCTTCGCTCGTCGTTCCGAGCAGGTAGATGTTGTCGCCCTCGTCCTGCCAGCCGCTGGGGACGCGGCGGGCGACGTCGTCGATCACGCCGAGCACTCCGACGACGGGGGTCGGGAAGATCGGGGTGTCGCCGGTCTGGTTGTAGAACGAGACGTTTCCGCCGGTGACGGGGACCTCGAGGGCGAGGCATCCGTCCGAGAGACCCTCGACGGTCTGCGCGAACTGCCACATCACCTCGGGGTTCTCGGGGGAGCCGAAGTTGAGGCAGTCGGTGACGGCGGCAGGAACAGCGCCGGTGCAGGCGACGTTGCGGTACGCCTCAGCGAGGGCGAGCTTCGCGCCGAGCGACGGGTCGAGCTGGCAGTAGCGCCCGTTCGCATCCGTGGCGATGGCGAACCCGAGGCCGGACTCCTCGTCGACGCGGATCATGCCGCCGTCGTCGGGGAAGGCCAGGGCGGTGTTGCCCATCACGTAGTAGTCGTACTGGTCGGTGATCCAGCTCTTGTCCGCGAGGTTCGCCGAACCGAGCAGGCTGAGGAACTGCGACCGGAGCGTCTCGGCATCCGTCGGGCGTTCGAGAGCGGATGCCGTGTCAGCCTGGAGCGCGTCGAGCCAGCTCGGGTACGCGACCGGTCGCTCGTAGACGGGGCCATCGACGGCGACGGTGGACGGGTCGACGTTGACGATCTCCTCGCCGTGCCAGTTGATGATGAGGCGGCCGGTGTCCGTGACCTCGCCCATCACGCTCGTCTCGACGTCCCACTTCGCGGTGACGGCGAGGAAGCCTTCGAGCTTGTCAGGCTCGACGACGGCCATCATGCGTTCCTGTGACTCGGACATGAGGATTTCCTCGGGCGTGAGGGATGGATCGCGCAGCAGCGTGTTCGACAGCTCGATGAACATGCCGCCGTCGCCGTTCGCCGCAAGCTCGCTGGTGGCGCAGGAGATCCCCGCTGCGCCAAGATCCTGGATGCCTTCGACGAGCTTCTGCTTGTACAGCTCCAGGCAGCACTCGATGAGCACCTTCTCGGCGAAGGGGTCACCGACCTGCACGGCCGGGCGTTTGGTGGGGCCGGACTCGTCGAAGGAGTCCGAGGCGAGGATCGAGGCCCCGCCGATGCCGTCGCCACCGGTGCGGGCGCCGAACAGCACGATCTTGTTGCCGATGCCCGAGGCGTTGGCGAGGTGGAGGTCCTCGTGCCGGAGCACTCCGACCGAGAGGGCGTTGACGAGCGGGTTGCCCTGGTAGACCTTGTCGAAGTAGGTCTCGCCGCCGATGTTCGGCAGTCCGAGGCAGTTGCCGTAGAACGAGATGCCGCTCGTCACACCGTGCACGACGCGAGCGGTGTCCGGGTCGTCGATGGCGCCGAACCGCAGCTGGTCCATGACGGCGACCGGGCGGGCGCCCATCGAGATGATGTCGCGGACGATCCCGCCGACGCCGGTGGCTGCGCCCTGGAACGGTTCGATGTAGCTGGGGTGGTTGTGGCTCTCCACCTTGAAGGTGACGGCCCAGCCCTCGCCGACGTCCACGACGCCCGCGTTCTCGCCCATGCCGACCATGAGGTTCTTCTTCATGGCGGGGCTGACCTTCTGGCCGAACTGGCGCAGGTAGATCTTGCTGGACTTGTACGAGCAGTGCTCGCTCCACATCACCGAGTACATGGCGAGTTCACCCGAGGTGGGGCGCCGGCCGAGGATCTCTCTGATCTGGTCGTACTCATCGGGCTTGAGGCCGAGCGCCGCGTACGGCTGCTCCTTCTCGGGGGTGGCAATGGCATTCGAGACGGTGTCGGCCACAGACGTTGCGGGGGTGCTCACGGGAGAGGGCTCCTAGATCGAGGGATGCCGGAATACCTCGATTCTATCCGGGCGGGCGGATGCCTCGGGCCGGTCGTTTAGTTACCGTTCCCCGCCGGGAGGACCGATCGTGAGCAACGTGGCGAAGATGGCCACGAGGGCGACGACGAACAGCACGATGAGGATCACCGGGTGGTTGAGGAACCATCGCATAGTGACGTCGATCCAGCTGCGATCGCGGGGGTCGTCTGTCGCGGTGCGCCGCCATCCGCCGTTGAGCCGACCGGTACGGTCTGCCCAGAGGTCGAACGGGATCGTCGCGTACGGCACGATCGCCGTCACGACACCGAGTCCGATGAGCGGGATGCTCCAGCGCTGGTTCACACCGACGAGGACAGCGGTCATCGCGTAGGCGAGGAAGACGAACCCGTGGATGGTTCCCCCGACGCGCACGCCGACATCCCCGAGGTCCCAGACGTACTTCATCAGAATCCCGACGATGAGCAGGGTCCAGGTCACGGCCTCGGCGAAAGCGAGCGTGCGGTAGAACAGGCGGGGAGACACGGCGAAAACTCCAGGAGAATGGGTGCCGCTGGCAGGATGCTGCGCACGGCGGACGGTCGGGGTGCTTCCATTCTCCCCGAGGGAGGTCGTCGCCGCGTCGTTCGAAAGTCGTAACGATTGCATCCGTCGTCATCTCCACCGCGAGGGGGATGCCCGAGTTGGCTCGGTCCTGCCAGAGTAGAGGCGCACCCCCGCCCATCTACTTCAGGAGCAGCATGCCAACGGGAGTTCCCATCGAATTCGCCGGTCTGACCAAGCGGTTCGGCTCGGTCGCCGCGGTCTCGGACCTCAGCTTCACCGTCGAACCGGGCCGGGTCACCGGTTTCCTCGGCCCGAACGGCGCAGGCAAGACCACGTCGCTGCGGATGTTGCTCGGCCTCGTCACCCCCACGTCCGGCACGGCGACGATCGGCGGCGTCCGCTATCGTGACCTGCCGTCGCCGCTCGGGAGCGTGGGCTCGGCACTGGAAGCCGCGAGCTTCCACCCGGGCAGGACGGCCAGGGACCACCTCTCCGTGTACGCGACGGCGACCAGGATCGACCAGAAACGCGTCGACATTGTGCTCGACACCGTCGGCCTCCGCGAACACGGACGGCGACGGGTCGGCGGTTACTCGCTCGGCATGCGCCAGCGGCTGGGCCTCGCGTTCGCGCTGCTCGGCGACCCCGGGGTGCTCGTCCTCGACGAGCCGATCAACGGCCTCGACCCTGAGGGCATCAAGTGGATTCGGGGATTCCTGCGGCAGCTCGCCGCAGAGGGACGAACGGTGCTCGTCTCGTCGCACCTGCTCAGTGAGGTGCAGCAGTCGGTCGACGAGGTCGTGATCATCGCCCGGGGCACGCTCGTGCACCGGGGACCGCTGTCCAGCCTCGAGATCGAAGGCGCAGCCACGAAGGTGATCGTCGACTCGCCGAACCGCGCGGCGCTCGCGGCGGCCCTCGCCGCGGCATCCGTCACCTTCAACGAAGCACGGGCGGGCATCCTCGTCTCCGGGCTCGAACCCGGTGCGGTGGGGCATATCGCCTTCGCGGCCGGAGTGGAGGTGAGTTCCCTGCATCGTCAGAAGTCAGGGCTCGAGGACTCCTTCCTCGCACTCGTCGGAGAGGGGGGATCGCTGTGAACACCTTCGTCCCCGCGCTCCGCGCCGAAGTCGGCAAGCTGCTCACCACCCGGACCTGGTGGATTCTCGCGATCATCCTCGCGCTCTATGTCGGATTCGTTTCCGGCGGGCTCGGTGCCATCTTCGGATTCTCGAGCACAAGCGAGATCGGCGACGGTGGCGGCCAGGCCCCGCCCACCGACATTCTCGCTCCGACGCTCTACGGTTCGGTCAGTACGTTCGGCTACGTCTTCCCTGTGCTGCTCGGAGCCCTCGCCGTTACGAGCGAATACCGGCACCAGATGCTCACGCCAACCTTCCTGGCGACACCAAAACGCGGCGTCGTGCTCGCAGCGAAGTCACTCGCCCTGCTGGTTTTCGGTGCCGTCTACGGCCTGATCGGAGTCATCGCGTCGGTCGGGGCCGGAGCGGGAGCGCTTGCCCTCTTCGGGCTGGACACCCAGTTCGACAACAGTGAGACCTGGGCGATGATGGGTCGCGCCATTCTCGCGCTCGCGTTGTGGGCCGTCATCGGCGTCGGCATCGGTGCCCTGATTCCGAACCAGGTCGCAGCCATCGTGGTGATCCTCGCGTTCACCCAGTTCGTCGAGCCCACCCTGCGCGCCGTGACGATGTTCGCGGACTGGGCGGCGGCGCTCGGACGATTCCTGCCAGGGGCAGCAAGCGACGCGCTGGTCGGTGCCCCCAGCTTCTTCACCCTCGGGATGGCGGATGAGGACGCCTTCACCTGGTGGCAGGGCGGACTGCTCCTCGGGTCGCTCGCGCTCGTGCTCACCGTGCTCGGTTACTTCGTGTCGTGGAAGCGGGACGTCACCTAGCCTCGACACAGGAAAAGGGCTCCCGGTCCGGCGGTTTCGCCGGACCGGGAGCCCTTTTTCGAGAGTGCTGCCGAAGGATCAGACCGCCTGCAGGGCGCGGACCGCGCTCGTGAAGAAGGTGAGGCCATCGATTCCGGAGCGCATGGCATCCGCGGTGTCAGGGCCGAAGCCGGGTTCGACCGCGTGCTCGGGGTGCGGCATCAGGCCGACCACGTTGCCGCGCTCATTGGTGATGCCGGCGATGTCGCGGAGAGACCCGTTCGGGTTCACCCCGACGTACCGGAAGGCGACGCGGCCCTCGCCCTCGAGCCGGTCGAGTTCGTCCTCTGAGGCGATGAAGCCGCCCTCGCCGTTCTTGAGCGGAATCGTGATTTCATCGTCCGCACCGAACCCGTTGGTCCACGCCGTCGACGTGTTTTCGACCCGCAACACCTGGTCGCGACGGATGAAGGTTCCGCGCTCGTTACGGATGAGGCCGCCGGGGAGCAGGTGTGCCTCCGTCAGCATCTGGAAGCCGTTGCAGATGCCGAGCACCGGCATCCCCTTGTTCGCGGCGTCGATGACCTCGGCCATGATCGGGGAAACGGATGCGATAGCGCCCGCACGCAGGTAGTCGCCGTAGCTGAACCCGCCGGGGAGCACCAGGGCGTCGACACCCTTGAGATCGTGTTCGCCGTGCCACAGGGCAACGGCTTCGGCCCCGGCGAACCGGATGGCGCGCTGTGCGTCACGTTCGTCAAGCGACCCGGGGAAGGTGATGACGCCGATACGCACGGCTACTCCGCCTCGGGGTAGTGGATGCCGACGACATCCTCGATCACCGAGTTGGACAGGATGTCCTCCGCGATCTGCTCGACGGCAGCGCGCGTCTCGTCGGTGATCGGACCGTCGACGGTCAGTTCGAACCGCTTGCCGATGCGGACACCGGTGAACTCGTGGCGACCGAGTCGGGCGAGTGCGCCCTGGACGGCCTTTCCCTGCGGATCAAGCAGTTCAGCCTTGGGCATTACTTCTACGACGATTGTGGGCACCGATGTCTCCCGGGTGTCAGGGGTGGAATGGTTCCCATCCTACCTTCACGTCGTTCTTTCGACTGATGCCGGACTTTCGACCGCGACGTAGGCTGTGCGGGAGAGAGAAGACGATGAATCATTCTGCCCTGACGCCCGTGTTCGCCGGATTGCGCTGGTCACTGCACCTGCTGCTGATCGGGCTCATCGTCGTCGTCATGGTTCGTCCCATCCTCGACGACCGGCTGAATGTGACCGCCGTCCACTCGGCGTCCGTCGCGATGCTGGTCGTCTATCTCGGCGGTGCCTATGTCGCCCACCGGCTGCCGGCGATGGTCTCCGGCCGCTGGGCCGGCGCACTGTGGGTGCTCGCCCTCACCCTCGTCTGGCTCGTCCTCCTCTGGATGACAGCGGATGCGGCCTTCATCGCCTTCCCGTTGTTCTTCCTGTACCTGCGGCTGCTGCCGGTCGGTGCCGCAGTTCTTGCTGTCGTCGTGTCGACAGGGGTGACGGTCATCTCCGTCGGCATGCATTCGGAATTCTCCGTTGGCGGCGTGCTCGGTCCGATGATCGGTGCCGGGGTCGCCGTGGCGATCGCCCAGGGCTACCGCGCCCTCTACCGGGAAGCCGAGGAGCGGCAGCGGCTCATCTCCGAACTCGTGGAGACCCGGGACGAACTGGCGCTCGCCGAACGAGCCGCTGGTGTCCTGGCCGAACGGGAACGACTGGCACGGGAGATCCACGACACGGTGGCCCAGGGGCTGTCGAGCATCCAGCTTCTCCTCCACGCCGCTGAGCGCCTCGACGCGGACCGACCCGGGCTCGAGCAGCTCCAGCTGGCCCGCGAAACCGCCAGGGACTCACTCGTCGACACCCGGCGGATCATCGCAGAACTGACGCCGCCAGCCCTCGACGACCGCACCCTCCCCGGTGCACTTCGCCGACTCGCCGCGACGACCGAGCACACGCTCCGAGCGGGCGGAGCAGGGACCTCGGTGCACTTCCAGCTCGTCGGCGACGTGGTTCCGCTCCCGATGAGCGTCGATGCCACTCTGCTGCGAATCGCGCAGGGGGCCATCGCCAACGTGGCCAGGCACGCCGGGGCGAGTCGTGCCGAACTGACCCTGACCTACCAGAGCGACAGCGTCATCCTCGACGTCGTCGACGATGGTGCCGGATTCGATCCGGATTCCCCTGCCGGTGTCTCCGACCGCGCATCGTTCGGTCTGACGGCGATACGGCAGCGCGTCGACGGGCTGGGCGGAACCCTCAGCGTGGAATCCCGTCCGGGCGAGGGAACGGCGCTCGCAGCCACCATCCCGATCACCGATGCCGTGGTCGCCGCTCGGCCCCTGACGGCGGCTGACGCATGATCCGACTCCTGATCGCCGACGATCACCCGGTCGTTCGGGCCGGTCTCCGCGCCCTCTTCGCTACGGAGCCCGACCTCGAGGTGGTCGCCGACGCTGCGATCGGGGGACGAGGCTGTCGAGCGAAGCCGGTCCGGTGTCGACATCGTGCTGATGGACCTGCAGTTCGGTGCGGGCACCCAGGGCGCTGAGGCCACTCGACGCATTCGCGCCGTCGATGGGGCACCCCACGTGCTCGTCCTGACGAACTACGACACGGATGCCGATATCCTCGGCGCGGTCGAGGCAGGAGCGAGCGGATACCTCTTGAAGGACGCGCCGCCGGCCGAGTTGATCGCCGCCGTGCGCGCCGCCGCCCGCGGTGAGAGCGCGCTGGCACCCCGTGTGGCCGGTCGCCTGGAAGCGCGCCAGAATGCGTCGGGCGACACCTTGAGTTCCCGTGAAGCCGAGGTCCTCGGACTCGTCGCCGATGGTTTCTCCAACCGCGACGTGGCTCGGGCGCTCTTTCTCTCCGAAGCGACGGTCAAAAGCCATCTCGTGCACATCTTCGCCAAGCTGCAGGTGTCTTCGCGGACCGCAGCCGTGGCATCCGCCCGCGACCGCGGCTACATCCGACCGGCCTGATCGACGTCGTCGTGGAGCGTGCTGAGCACGGCGACGACGTCGGCGTGCCACCGCCTCGCGAGCGGGACGACCTTCGTGTAGATCGCGGCCTCGTGCGTTGCGCCCTGGTATCGGACGGCACTCGCGGCAACACCTGACGCCCGGAGGGCGGCGGCATACGCTTCGCCATCGCGCCGGAGCGCATCATATTCCGAGGTGAGAATGTGGGCGGGTGGCAAGTCGCGGTGATGTGAGGCGCGGAGCGGGGAAGCGTACGGCTGGCGCGCCCGGGAGTGATCGCCCAGGTAAGCGTCGGCGACCTGGACGAGTTCGCGTCTGGCCAGGAAGACGGGGATACGCATTTCGCGGATCGGTCCGTAGTCGATCCGTTTGCCGGTGAGGTCGGTGACCGGCACCTCGAGCACCTGGAGCCGGAGCGCATGGTTGGCCCTGTCCCGGTTCAGCAGGGTGACCGCTGCGGCGATGTTCCCGCCGGATGATGTGCCGTTGATCGCTATCCGGCGGTGGTCGATTCCGAGGCTGTCGGCGGAGGCGAACAGCCAGTCGAGCGCGGCGTAGCCCTGCTCGATCTGGGTCGGGTATTTGTGCTCTGGGGCGAGCGCATAGTCGACGGCGACGTGCACAACCCGCGACTCGGCGGTGCGCATCCGGAAGGTGGCGTCGACGCTCGTGTAGTCGACCCCTCCGAGCTGGAAGGACCCACCGAAGAATGCCAGCACAGCGGGAAGATGTTCCTCGGCACTGTCGATCGGACGGTAGATCCGCACCCGGACGGCGGGGTAACGCGGCACGTCCACCGTGACATCCGTGATTGCGACGACCGGGGGAGCGATGCCGACGCGACCGTACAACTTCGTGTCCCACTTTTGGGCGTTCCGGCGCTTCCACGCCGGGGTGCGACGGGTGGCCTTCTCCTCTGCCGACAGCGGTTTCCGCACCGGAGTGCGGGCACCGGCCACGGCCGTTCCGCTGGCCGCCGTGCCGACGGTGGCGGGCGGCGCAGACGACGCAGAGATGCCGGCACTCGGAACCGGGTCGGCATCCGTCCGCCACGGGACGAGGCCCGAGACGAACCCGAGGATCGCGCCGCGAGCTTCCGCGATCATGTCGCGCCGCCTCGCGAGGTACATGTCGCGGAAATACGGATCAAGTGGCACGGGCGTCTCCCCTCACATCAGGGGATGAGGTTATCAAGCGGATCGGTGCGCCCGCACCATCGATCCGTCGGTCAGGCGGATGTGACGCGGATGAGGTTGGCCCACGGGTCGGTGAAGTCGACCGTGCGGCCGTCGTCCCGTGCCTCGATCCCGAAGTGCGCGAGCCGCTCCTGAAGCTCGCCGAGCGAGTCGAGCCCTGGCACCTCGATGTCGACACGCCCGAGGCCGAGCGCCGGCATCCGCGGGCCTGCCCCGCGCGAGTTCCACACGTTCATGGCCATGTGGTGGTGGTAGCCCCCAGCGGAGACGAAGAGCGCCTGATTGCCGAGTGTCGCGGTGGCGTCGAAGCCGAGGGCGTCGACGTAGAAGGCGCTGGCGGATGCCACGTCACCGACGGACAGATGGACGTGGCCGATCCGCGCGCTTCCGAAGGTCGCCTCGTCGGCAGGTGCCGACTGCCCCTCCTCGGTGAGGTGGCTGGCGAGGTACTGGTTGGGGTCCAGGTAGATGGTGGCCATCTCGACCTGTCCGTGGGCCCAGCTCCATTCGGTGCGGGCGCGGTCCCAGTACAGCTCGACGCCGTTTCCCTCCGGGTCGGTGAAGTAGAACGCCTCGCTGACGAGGTGGTCAGCGCTGCCGGTGAAGGTGCCAGGTGCTGCCCGGGCGACCGAGTAGAGGGCTGCGGCGAGGGAGGACTGGGTTTCGAACACGATGGCGGTGTGGAACAGGCCGGCTGACCCGGCTGCCGCGTGCCGCAGTTCGGGGGCGTGCTCGAGAATGACCGCCGGAGCACCGTTGCGGCCGAGGGTGACGGTGTCACCGGATGCCGCGAGCTGGCGCAGGGGGACGGCCTCGGTGTAATACCGGGTCATGGCATCGAGGTCGGCGACGAGAAGGGTGACCGGGCCCATCGCGGTGTCGGCGGCGAGCTTGTCCCCGGAGGCCGGTTCTGCGGCCGGTCGGTGCGAGGGAGGAAAGCTATTCATAGTGTCGACAACCATAGTTGTAGCGACAACATTCCCGCGAGCATCCACAAATTCAGGAGATCCTGCTCGACACGCCGTGTGAGCGCACCCCGCAGCGGCGTGTCGGTCCAGTTCTCCTGAATTTGGAGGGGGGGCGCCACGCCTGGCGGCGTTCGCCCTCGCGAAACTTAAGCGGTCAGGCGCTCGAGGAGCTCCCGGTACCGTGCTGCGGTCCGCTCGACGATGTCGGCGGGCAGGTCGGGGGGAGTGCCGGTCTGGTCCCAGTTTGCGGCGAGCCAGTCACGCACGATTTGCTTGTCGAAGCTGGCCATCCTTGCCTCAGGGGTTGCGGCCGTTGCGTACACGCCGGCATCCCAGTACCGGGAGGAGTCGGAGGTGAGGACTTCGTCTGCGAGGGTGATGACCCCGGTCGAGGTATCCCTGCCGAATTCGAACTTCGTGTCCGCGAGGATGACGCCGCGTTTCTCGGCGATGGCGGATGCCTCGGCATAGATCGCGAGGGATGCGTCGCGGAGGGCGGTGGCATCCGCTTCGCCGACCAGTTCGATGCTCTGCTCGAAGGAGATGTTCTCGTCGTGCTCGCCCATCGGCGCCTTGTATGCCGGGGTGTACAGCGGCTCTGGCAGGCGGTCACCGTTGGACAGGCCGGCGGGAAGTGGGAGTCCGCACACGCTGCCGCTGGCGACGTACTCCTTCCACCCGGAGCCGGTGAGGTAGCCACGCACGACACATTCGACCGGGAACATGTCGAGCTTCCTGACGAGCATGGATCGACCGGCGACCTCGGCGGGGATGATCGAGGTCACGTCGCCATCGGCCGTCAACTCGTGGTCGGGGATCAGGTGATTGGGCGCATCCAGCTGGTCGAACCACCACAGACTGAGCGTCGTGAGGAGTTCGCCTTTGCCCGGGATGCCCGGTGAGAGCACGTGGTCGAATGCGCTGACCCGGTCGCTGGCGACGACGAGGAGGCCGTCGGATGCCCCGGGTGCTGACGCGCGCTCGTACAGATCGCGGACCTTGCCCGAATAGAGGTGGGTCCAGCCGGCCAGGTCTGTCGATGCGCTCACTCGTCCATTATCGCGGAGCGGCTGGCGCGTGCCGCCCGCGATTTGGATATCCCTATTCCGCGACGTAATATTCCATCCGGAATAGCGCTCTGTTCCTCATCGTGGCATCCGAAAGTTCCCATGGCTCCCAAATCTCTTCCGCCCCTCGGCATCGCCGCACTCGGCTTCCTGCTCGAGCGGCCGATGCACCCGTACGAGATGTACCAGCTCGCGGTGCAGAGGCAGGAGGAACGGCTCATGGCCGTGAGCCCTGGGTCGCTCTACCGCGCGGTGTACGCGCTGGAGGCGGCAGGTCACGTGCGCACGATCGGCACCGACCGCGACGGGGCTCGTCCCGAGCGAACCACGTTCGAGATCACGGATGCCGGTCGGGAGATCCTGTCCAGCCGGGTGCAGGGAGCTGCTCGCGGTTCCGGTCAGGGATCACGCACTGTTCCCGATTGCCGTGTCAGAGGCTCACGCGCTGGCGAAGGACGATGTCGTCCGATCGCTCGAGGAGCGCCTCGTCGTGCAGAAGGATGACCTGGCGGCACTCTCCGATCGCATCCGCGAGCTCACCGCTCGGGAGATTCCGCGGCTGTACTGGATCGGGGCGACTCTCCAGAGCGCCGCACTCCAGGCCGAGATCGACTGGGTCGAGCAGACCATCGCCGATCTCGCATCCGGCAGCCTCCCGTGGGAGCACGTCACAAAATCCACCCCCGCCTCACCCTCGAACTAAGGATCACCGTGGAAAACATCGCGAAGCCGTGGCCGGCGCTCTGGGCGCTCGTCCTGGGGTTCTTCATGATCCTCGTCGACTCGACCATCGTGTCCGTCGCGAACCCCGCCATCATGGACGGCCTGAACGCGGGAATCGGTGAGGTGCTCTGGGTGACGAGTGCCTACCTCCTGGCGTACGCTGTCCCGCTCCTCGTCACCGGGAGGCTCGGTGACCGATTCGGGCCGAAGAACCTCTACCTGACCGGGCTGGTGATCTTCACGCTCGCGTCGATCTGGTGCGGACTCTCCGGCGATATCAGCATGTTGATCCTTGCGCGCGTGTTCCAGGGGCTCGGAGCCTCGCTGATGACGCCGCAGACCATGGCCGTGATCACCCGGATCTTCCCTCCGGACAAACGCGGGGCTGCGATGGGGCTCTGGGGTGCGACGGCAGGCGTGGCCACCCTGGTCGGGCCGATCCTCGGCGGCGTGCTCGTCGACGGCCTGGGCTGGGAATGGATCTTCTTCATCAACGTGCCCGTCGGCATCGTCGCGTTCATCCTGGCCTGGCGGTTTGTTCCCCGACTCTCGACGCACGCGCACCGGTTCGACATCCTCGGGGTCGTCCTCAGTTCGGTCGGCCTGTTCCTGCTCATCTTCGGCCTGCAGGAGGGTGAGGCCTTCGACTGGGGGACCATCGTCGGACCGATCACCGTGTGGTCCCTGATCGTGGCGGGCATCGTCGTGCTGGTCGCGTTCATCGTCTGGCAGGGGCTGAACAAGGGTGAGCCGCTGCTTCCGCTCGCGCTGTTCCGCGACCGTAACTTCGCGCTCGGCAACTCCGTCATCGCCACGGTCGGTTTCGCGATCACGAGCATGAGCCTGCCCATCGTCTTCTTCTACCAGATCGTGCGCGGGCTCACCCCGACCCAGTCGGCCCTCATGCTCGTTCCGATGGCCGTCCTGTCCGGTGTGCTCGCCGCACCGGTCGGCAAGCTCGTCGACCGGGTCAACCCCCGGCTCATCGCCACGGCGGGGATGACGCTGTTCGGGATCTCTCTGGTCTGGTACTCGGTGCTGATGACGCCGGACCAGCCGATCTGGATGTTGCTCCTGCCGAGCGCGCTGCTCGGTGTCGCGAACTCCGGGATGTGGGGGCCGCTGGCGTCGATGACGACCCGCAACCTCTCGCCCCAGCTCGCCGGTGCCGGATCCGGCGTGTACAACACGGTCAGGCAGGTCGGCGCCGTGTTCGGCAGTGCGTCGATCGCCGCACTCATGCAGGCCAGGCTCGCCGTCGAGTTGCCCGGGAGCGGCGGCTCGACCGAGGCGTTTGCCGGCGAATCCCTGCCCGCGTTCCTGCAGGCAGGCTTCAGCGCATCTATGGGGCAGTCGCTGCTGCTGCCAGCGGCGATCGCGCTCGTCGGGGCCGTCCTCACCCTGTTCTTCGCGAAGCCGAAGCCGACCTCGTGGGGTCGGCCGGAGGCATCCGCAGTCGCTGAAACGGCCGTGAAATAGCAGTTGCGCACCCAAATCGCCGTTCGTCGACGGTTTTGAGTGCGCAACTGCTCTCTCGCGGGTCTAGCCCTTCACGGCCCCAGCCGTGAGGCCCTGCACGATGTACTTGCTCGCGAATGCGAACAGGATCATGGTCGGGATGATCGTCAGCACGGCGGCCGCCGACATGGAACCCCAGTCGATGTTGTAGCTCGAGATGAACCCGTTGAGCGCTGTCGGGATCGTCTTGTTCGAGTCCCGGTTCATCAGCGTCACCGACAGGAACAGCTCGTTCCAGCAGTTGACGAAGTTGAAGATGAACGCGGCAACGATTCCGGGCTTCATCACGGGAACGATGACGCGGAACAGCGCACCGATCCGCGAGCATCCGTCGATCATGGCCGCCTCTTCGAGCGCGTCGGGGACGTTCGCGAAGAACCCCCTCAGCATCACCGTCGAGAACGGGATGCAGACGGCGATGTAGATGAGGATGAGACCGAACTTGTTGTCGACCAGCTTCAGCTGCACCATCATCAGGTACAACGGGCCGAGTGCGATGAAGGCGGGGATCATCTGGGTGACGAGGAACGCCATGAGCAGCGCTCCCTTTGTCCGGAAGTCGAACCTCGCGAGCACATAGGCGGACAGCATGGCGATGAGGGTCGCGAAGATCGCGGCCACAGACGACACCAGCAGGCTGTTCATGATGTACGTGCCGAACTGGGCCTTCTCGAACAGGCCGACGTAGTTCTCGATCGAGAACACCTCGGGCCAGTACGTCAACGGGTAGCTGAAGATGGCCCCGGGCGTCTTGAAGCTGGTCACGATGATCCAGTACAGCGGGAACACCGTGATGACCAGCCAGAGGCCGAGGAAGAGAACCCGAACGACCCGGGCGGGCATCGTCTCGGTGTTGATCATGACAGCACGTCCTTCTTCTCTCGGATGGCGACCAGGTAGAACGCGGAGAAGACCATCAGGATCGCAACGATGATGAGACCGAGGGCGGATGCCACTCCATAGTCACCGCGCTGCGTCGTACTGATCATCCACGTCGTCACGATGTGCGTCTGGTTCGCCGGTCCACCGCCGGTCATGGCCCAGATGATGTCAGGGAAGTTGAAGATCCAGATCACCCGCAACAGGACGGTGAGCGCGAGCGTCGTCCGGATGTAGGGAATCGTGATCTGGAAAAGCATCCTGACCTTGCCGGCGCCGTCGAGCGCTGCCGCTTCGAACAGTTCGTCGGGAACCGACTGGAGCGCGGCGAGGATCATGATCGCGAAGAACGTGACGCCGTACCAGACGTTGGCGATCGTCACCGCGAGCATGGCCGTGCCCGGGTCGGCCAGCCAGGGGATGGGGGTGTCGATCAGCCCCGCTTTTGCGAGGAGGTCGTTGACGACCCCGAACTCACTGTTGAACATCCAGCGGAAGAGGATGCCGATGAGGAATCCGGAGATCGCCCACGGGAAGAAGATCATGGCCTGGTAGAGGCCGCGGAACGGGAACCGCCTGCGCAGCCACAGCGCGATCGCGAAGCCGAGGATGAACTGCGGGATGATCGAGCCGAGCACCCAGACGAGCGTGTTGCCGAGCACCGTGTAGAAGACCGGGTCGGCGAAGATCTTCTCGAAGTTGCCGAAACCGACCCAGGACGTGTCGGTGAGGTTGTTGAGGTTCCAGTTGCGGAACGCCATCTGCGATCCCTGGATCATCGGGTAGTAGATGAAGATCGCGACGAAGATCAGCGCGGGGGCGAGGAAGGCAAAGATCGAGAGACCCTTGCGAATGGTGAACGTGCGACGGGATCCTGAGCGGAGCCCGTTGTCCGGCCCCGCGGGAGCGCCCGCCCGGTCAGACGGGCGCTCCACGGTCGGTGTTTGTGAACGAGTCATGTGAAGAAGGGCCCTAGCTGGTCTTCCACTTGTCGGTCCAGTACGAGTCCCAGCTCTCGAGGAGCTCGTCCTGGGTCATGTCGCCGATGAGCACACGCTGCACTTCGGAGTCAGACTTCTGGATCCACTCGGTCCACCAGCTGGAGTCGCGCGGCTGGACGGCTGAGATCCAGGTCTCCGGGCTCTCGTTCATGGTGACGTAGCTTGCCCAGGCGCCGGTCTTGTAGAACTCGCTCTCGGCGGCGTCCTTGAGGATCGGGACGAGGCTGTTCTTCTCGGCAAAGGTGGTTGCTGCATCGCCCTCGCTCAGGAATGAGATCAGCTTCGCTGCCTCTTCCTTGTGTTCGCTGGACTCAGCCGTGCCCCAGCCAGCCGTCGCCATCGGCTGGATCGCCTTGCCGGACGGACCGACGAGGAGAGGAGCCGTCGACCACTGTTCGGCCGTGAGCGCGTCAGACTGCTCGACGGTCGCGATGACCTCCGGGTCCTGCAGGAGGAAACCTGTCGATCCGTTCGAGAATCCCTCGACCATTTCGGGGTAGCCCCAGGCCACCGACGACGGCGGTGAGGCCTCCTCGAAGAGCCCGAAGTAGGTCTCGAGCGCATCCTTCGCCTCAGGGGCCGAGAAGATGGTGTCGCCGTTGGTCAGCTTGAAGGCGTTCTCTTCGTCGATCTGGTCGGCGACGTAGGCCTCGATGGCGACGACAACGTTGGAGTTGGCGTTTGTGCCGCCACGGAACGCGTAGCCGAACTGGTTCTTCGAGGGGTCCTGGATTGCCGACGCCTGGTCGAGGAGGTCGTCCCAGCTCGACGGGGGACCGTCGAAGCCGGCCTCCTCGACGAGGTCGGTGCGGTAGAACAGGCTCAGGCCGTAGAAGCCGTAAGGCACGTAGAACGTCTCGCCGTCGGAGTTCTCCGCGTACTTCTTGGCGTTCTCAGTGAGGTTGTCCCAGCCGTCCCAGCCCTCGAGCTCGCCTGACATGTCCGAGAGCCAGCCGTTCGTGGAGAAGCCACCGACGGTGATGTCCCGCACTTCGAGGACGTCGACACCGCTGCCGGCCTGGAGCATCTGCTGGATCTTCTGGTCTGCCTGGTCGGTCGGAGGCGACACCAGTTCGACGTTGATATCCGGGTTCTCCTCCTCGAAGTCGGCGATCAGGCTCTTCAGGACATCGGTCCTGGCGGGGTTCGTCAGCGACTCGACCATCTGCAGGGTGACGGATCCGTCACCTGCGTCGGCGGAGCATCCGGATAGTGCCAGTGCGGCGGTCAGGCCGAGACCGAGCCCGGCGAATGACTTGCGAATAGCCACAGCTTTCCTCATTTCATGGTTTTTCAGGGGGTGGAGCGGAATGTGATGGAACGGTGTTGCGTACTACAGCGCGGAGGTTGCCTTCCGCGCCCAATCGACGAGCGCAGGGACGCAGCGCTCAGCGAAAATATCGAAATCGGTGGGGGTGTTGTAAATATGCGTCGAGAGTCGGTAGTAGCCGACGCCGTCGAAACTGGTGAACGCACCTTCGACGCCGAGCTCGCCGACCACGCGGTCGCGCAGGGCATCAGCGGTCGGATGGGTGGTGGCGATGCCGTCGGGCAGGCGGACGAGGCGGAGCGCGTTCACCGGCATGCCGACGTCGACCAGGTGGTCTTCCCCGGTGATCGCGCTGAACGCATCCGCAATACGGTGTTCGGCGTAGTCCGCAAGATCAGACATGTACGCGCGAGCGGAATCCCAGCCCCAGGTCTCCTCGATGAAGTCGAGAGAGCGCGGTGCAGCCAGGTAGCTGGTCAGGTCGAGCGTGCCCTGGCTGTCGAATCGCTCGGGGAACGGATACGGTGCGCCCCAGGAGTCGATCAGGGGATACAGTTCATCGGTCAGCGGGCCCTGCGCGACCAGGACGGCCGTTCCCCGGGGTGCGCACGCGAATTTGTGCAGGTTGCCCACCCAGAAGTCGCAGTCGACTCCGGTCATCGGGCTCGCGTAGAGGCCTGGAACGTGGGCGGCATCGACGAGGACCGGGATCCCGCGGAGCTTCGCTTCGGCGGAGATCGATCCGACGGGAAGGACCCGGGCGGTCGGTGACGTGATCTGGTCGATGACGACGAGGGCGGTCCTGTCGCTGAATTCCGCGACGACGGCAGCGTGCGCTTCGACGGCGGTCGCATCGAGCGGAATGTGGGCGGTACGCACTGTGCCACCCCATCGACGCGCGAGTCGCTCGGCACCCATGGTGACCGCGCCGTAGCCGTGGTCGGTGACGACGATCTCGAGACCCCGAGAGACCGGAAGGCTGGAGTACACGACGCTCGCGCCCGCTGAGGCGTTGGGAACGAGGGCCGTCTGGTTGGGGTCGACGTCGAGGAAGGTTGCGATGGAGGTCGCGTGCTTCTTTCACCAGTCCGGCGAGGGCAGGGAACCAGGCCACCGGTGCAGCGTCCATCCGGGCCCGAAGCTCGTTCTGCAGCTCCTGGGTGACGCGGGGAACCGCACCGAACGATCCATGATTGACATGCACGGATGTCTCGTCCAAAGTCCACGCCTGTGCCGCGTCGCGACCGTCGGGCAGGCGCAGCGTTGCAGGTGCGGCGAGAAGCGGGGAAGTCATGGTGCCTGTGGTGTCCTTGTCGTCAAATGCTGTACGTCGACTCTACGAAGACATTAGATGACTTGGATTACATCTTTGTTTCCGGGCCGTTAACATGCAGCATAGAACGAATCTGCTCTAAAGTCATCTAATGACTCAGATCATTTATGAGGAGAATGTACGGAGCGCCACCGCGCCCGGCATCGAGCGGGTCCACTAGCCTGTCCACAGGCTCACGCCTCGGGAAGAGAGGGATGAGACATGTCAGCCGTCGACGACGCGTTCCATGGGCTTCGGCACATGATTGCCTCAGGAAGGCTCGTTGCGAGCCAGAAATTCCCCCCTGAGGCTGAGCTGTGCGACGAACTCGGCGTCTCGAGGGGTTCGCTTCGTGAAGCGGTCCGGATGCTGTCCGCCCTCGGTGTCATTGAGTCGAGGCACGGCTCCGGAACCTACGTGTCGCAACTTCGCCCCGAGGACATCGTCGGCAGCCTCACGCTCACCGTCGATCTCCTGCCCCTGTCGGGGCTTCTTGACATGTACGAGTTGCGGCGGGTCCTGGAGGCACACTCGGCGGCGCAGGCGGCTGCTCGCATCTCTCCTGAGCAGCAGCAGGAGTTGATGGGTCTCATCGCTGAGATGGAGGCGACCGATGACCCGGAGGACGCTTCCGCGCTCGACAGCCGGTTCCACGGGGCCATCGCACAAATCGGAGGAAATCCGACCCTCATGGCCCTGCTGGGTGTCTTCCGGTCGCGGTCACGTTCCTACCAGGTCTTCGAGCTGCCGGATGGGCCGGAGCTGAAGCGGATCAGCGACCTGGGGCATCGCGCGATCGCCCAGGCCATCGTCGGGCGCGACCCGATCGCAGCATCCGTCGCCGCTGCCGCCCATGTCGCGCAGACGGAAGCGTGGCTCCGGCTCTACCAGCCCCCGGCCCGCGACCGCTGACGGGCGCTGCTCGAGATCGCACTTGAGCACCCAAGAACGCTCGCAGCTCGACTTTTGGGTGCGTTAGTGCGATCTCGCGGCGGTCAGTCGGCGACGCGAGCCGCGATGTCCGTGCGGAACTGGGCGCCATCGAGCGCGATGTGCCCGAGCGCCTCGTAGGCCCGCGCGCGGGCCTCGGCGAAGTCCGTGCCGAGGGCGACCACGCTGAGGACCCGGCCCCCGGTCGACACGAGTTCGTCGCCTCGTGTCCCGGTGGCGGCGTGGGCGACGTGTACGCCCTCGACGGCATCCGCTTCAACCAGGCCCGTGATCGGGCGACCGGTGATCGGGGTGCCCGGGTAGTTCTCGCTGGCGAGCACCACGGTGACCGCTGCCGCGTCGGTGAATGCGGGTCGCTCATGGCTGCCCAGGGTGCCGGTCGCCGCGGCGTAGAGCAGGCCGGAGAGCGGAGTCGACATGCGCGGAAGCACGACCTGCGTCTCGGGGTCGCCGAAGCGTGCGTTGAATTCGATGACACGGATGCCGCGGTCGGCCTCGCCTTCGCGCCGTGACGTGAGGATGAGGCCGGCGTAGAGCAACCCGATGAACGGGGTCTGCTCCTCGGCGAGTTGCGCAATGACGGGTTTCGCGATCGTGTCGAGGACCTCCTCGACGAACGCCGCTTCTCCGCCGAAGTTCTCGTCGAGCCAGGGGAGTGGAGAATACGCGCCCATGCCGCCGGTGTTCGGGCCGCCGTCGCCGTCGGAGAGGCGCTTGTAATCCTGGGCGGGGGAGAGGGGGACGACCGTGTGCCCGTCGCTCACAAAGAACAGGGACACCTCCTGGCCGTCGAGGAACTCCTCGATGAGGACGCTTCCCTGCTCGAGGTAGGTTCGCGCGTGGTCGAGGGCGGCTGAGCGGTCCGTGGTGACCAGCACGCCCTTGCCTGCTGCGAGGCCGTCGGCTTTGACTACATAGGGCGAGCCGAACAGGTCGAGTGCCTCCTCGGCATCCGTGAGGGTCGCAGCCCGGTGGGCGCGGCCCGTTGGCACGCCGGCCGTGTCCATGATGCGCTTCGCGAACGTCTTCGAGCCTTCGAGCTCAGCCGCAGCCTTGCCGGGGCCGAAGACGGGGATGCCCTGTTCCCGCAGTTCGTCCGCCACGCCGGCGACGAGGGGTGCTTCCGGCCCGATGATGACGAGCTCGATGGCGGAGGCGATCGAGTAGTTCGCGACGGCGACCGGGTCGTTCGGGTCAATGGACTCTGTGGCGACCACCCGGGCGATGCCGGCGTTGCCCGGGGCCGCGATGATCTCGTGGCTCGCCTCCTCGGAGAGGAGGGACAGGATGATGGCGTGTTCGCGGGCGCCAGAACCGAGCACAAGGATCTTCACGAGGACTAGCCTAGAGCGCATGGCACGTACCCGTATTCCGGATGACGTCGGGCGCGACGCGGTCGACAGGGCCGTCCGCGAGGCTGCGTCACGCGACGAGATCGCCGTGGCGGTCAGGTATACGCTGCAGCTCCTGGCCGAACGCTCCTCGGGCAACACTCTCGAAGTCCGCGTCCCGCCGTTCGGTGCCGTCCAGTGCATCGAGGGGCCCAGGCACACGAGGGGCACCCCGCCGAACGTCGTCGAGACGGATGCCGAGACCTGGCTGGACCTCGCGACCGGTCGCCTGTCGTGGCCGGATGCCGTCGCATCCGGAACCGTGCTGGCCTCCGGAGCGCGCGCCGACCTCACCGGCCACATCCCGGTGCTGCGCGGACCGGGCGCATAACTCCGCCTGCTCGCCCGCGCTCACGCACCGAGAGCCGGAACCGCGCGGGTGGCTGCGTGATTCGGCCGCATCCGGATGGAGTTATGCGCCGGGGAGCGGCCTGGCCGGCGGCAACCGATGGGTCTCCCCGAGCGCACGACGGGCGAGCAGCGTCGCACCGGCCGCAGCGGCCGGCATGGTGACGAGTGCTCCGAACGGCAGCAGAAAGAGCAGGAACACAGCAACACCGAAGCCGAGGGTGGTCGAGCGCTGCGCCCTCAGGAGGCGACGGCGATCGTCGAGGCGCAGCCCGCGGTGTTCGAATGGTGCGGTGGTCAGCTCGAGAGCGAGAAACCAGCCGCCGGTGAAGGCCCCGACGATCGCGGCGGTGATCGGGCCGACAACAGGGATGAGTCCGAGCACCAGCAGGCACAGCCCGACCCCGAGTGTGATCGCGAGCACGCGCAGCGTCTCCAGGATGCCCCGCCCGATAGACGGCCAGAACGGAACCTCGACCGCGGAAGGGACCCCGCCGAGGGAATTCTCCACGCGTTCCGAGATCTTCTCGAAGAACGGCTGGCCGACCAGAAGGGTCACCGCGGCGAACAGGTAGACCAGGAGAAGCGTCCCGCCGGCGATGAGGGCAACGGCCACGACCAGGCGAACCGCTGAGCGGACCGTCTCGTCCCAGCCGTCGGCAAAGGGGGTGAGGGCGGTGGCCACATTTTCCAGGTTCACGGCCAGGAGCACGATGGCCAGGGTGAACAGGGCCAGGGTGACCAGACCGGGAATCGCGCCGATCAACATCAGCCGTGGTGATGACACCCACAGGCGGAAGCCACGCCCGAGCAGCCTGATGCCCAGGAGGAACCCGCTCAGGAACCCGGTCTTTGTCGTGTCGCCCGTCATCCTGACAGGCTAACGGCCGGCAGGCGCCCAGACCGTGCGCCGCTCGCCCGCGAGCTGGAACAGTACGGAGGATTCGGACGGATTCATGAGGGACAATGGTGATATGAACACTGAGCCAGCCCGCTCTGAGCCAGACGCCCCGCCCGCACCATCCGCCTCCCATCCCTCCGATGGCCGTCAGCGCGTGCGGGTCCGCCGTGCGCCGAAGTTCGCCAACTTCGCCCTGCTCGGCGCACTGGCCGGTGCGATCACCGCTTTCATCCTCACCGTCGCGATTCCGCCGAACCCGGAGTATGCACGGGCGAACGGCTTCGCCGAGTACTCGCAGCTCCAGATCTTCGGTTTTCTCCTGCTGATCGGCCTTGTTGTCGGCATCGCCCTCGCGCTGACGATCGCCATCGTGCTCGACCGTCGGAATAGCCGACGGGGCGCGGTTCTCGAAGCAGATAAGGTGGACGTGCGAGAGGCCCCCGAGGTCATCGAGACGGTCGAAACGGATGCCGACGAGGCACCGTCCACCGCTTCGGCCGTCGAGGAAAATCCCCAGCAGACATCCCCCACCACGAACGAGGGTAACGCGTGAGCACACACTCCCCGGCCGAGGACTCCTCCACAAGTTATCGGCAGGCCGGTGTCGACACCGCCGCAGGCGATCTGGCCGTCTCGCTGATGAAATCGGCGGTCGCGGCCACGCACGGTCCCGAGGTCCTCGGTGGCGTCGGGGGCTTCGCCGGACTGTTCGACGTGTCGTTTCTCACCTCGTACACGCGACCGCTGCTGGCCACCTCGACCGATGGCGTCGGAACCAAAGTGGCCATCGCGCAGGCGATCGACAAGCACGACACCATCGGCCAGGACCTGGTCGGCATGGTCGTCGATGACATTGTCGTGGTCGGGGCCAAGCCCCTGTTCATGACCGACTACATCGCCTGCGGCAAAGTGGTCCCCCAGCGCATCGCCGACATCGTCGCCGGCATCGCGCGCGCCTGCTCAGCAACCGGAACGGCGCTTGTCGGTGGGGAGACAGCCGAACACCCCGGCCTGCTCGGACCAGACGACTACGACGTCGCCGGTGCAGCCACCGGAGTGATCGAGGCTGACGCGCTCCTCGGCGCGCACCTGGTGGAGAACGGCGACGCGGTACTCGCTCTCGAGTCATCCGGCCTTCACTCGAACGGCTATTCACTGGTGCGGCACATTCTGGCGCAGCGTGGCATCGCGTTCACCGACACGTCCGCTGAGCTCGGGGGCGTCGTCGGAGAGGTTCTGCTCGAGCCGACCCGCCTCTACACCTCGCCGCTGCTCGACCTCATTGGCCGGCACCCCGGCGCGGTCCACTCGCTCTCCCACGTCACCGGGGGAGGCATCGCCGCGAACCTCGCCCGCGTGCTCCCGGCCGGCAGCTGGGTTGAGGTCGACCGCAGCACCTGGTCGCCCGCACCGGTTTTCCGCACCCTCAGCGACCTTGCCTCCTCAACGCTGGAAAGCGCCGAGGGAACCTGGAACCTGGGGATCGGCTTCTTCGCCGTCGTGAATGCGGATGCCGCATCGGCGATCGCCGCTGATCTCACGGCTGGGGGCATCCCGGCATGGCAGGTCGGAACCGTCCACACCGGAGCACGTGACCTCACCGGTTTCGAGCAGGGTGCGAAGGGCGTCGACGGCGGGGCCGTTCGCCTGGTCGGAAGTTACTCCCATTAACCTCACCCTCACGCAAGGAGCCCGCTAGGTATGTGCGGCATTGTCGGCATCGTCTCCCCTGAACCGGTCAACCAGCAGGTCTACGACGCCCTGCTGCTCCTGCAGCATCGCGGCCAGGACTCGACGGGCATCGCCACCGCTGACGGCCCCACCTTCCACATGCACAAGGCGAAGGGGCAGGTCCGCGAGGCCTTCCGCACGCGGGACATGCGCTCGCTGCTCGGCAAGATGGGGCTCGGGCACGTGCGGTACGCCACCAAAGGGCTGGCCGACAATGAGCAGGAAGCGCAGCCGTTCTACGTCAACGCGCCGTACGGCATCATCCTCGTGCACAACGGCAATCTCACCAACACGCGTGAGCTCGCCGCCGACCTCTTCCACATCGACCGCCGCCACGTGAATTCGACGAGCGACACCGAGATGCTTCTCAACGTGCTCGCCACCGAACTGCAGTCGCAGATCACCGGGCTCGAACTGGACCCCGACCAGGTGTTCACCGCGGTCTCGCAGGTCCACGAGCGCGTTGAGGGCTCATACGCAGCCATCGCCATGATCGCCGGGCACGGCCTGCTCGCGTTCCGCGATCCGTACGGCATCCGTCCCCTCATCCTCGGCCGCCGCTCGGCAGGGCTCGTCGGAGACGAGTGGATCGTCACCTCGGAGTCGCTCGTTCTGGAGAGTGCCGGATACGACGTCGTTCGCGAGGTCGCGCCGGGGGAAGCGATCTTCATCACCACCTCGGGTGAGATGTACTCCCGCCAGTGTGCGACGAATCCGCGACTGGTGCCCTGCTCGTTCGAATATGTCTACCTGGCCCGCCCTGACTCCGTCATGAACGGAATCTCGGTCTACGAGGCCCGGCTGCGTCTCGGGGACCGGCTCGCAGGCACGATCGCGGAGCACACTCCGATGGGCGACATCGACGTCGTCATGCCCATCCCCGATTCGTCGCGTCCTGCTGCGATGCAGGTCGCGCAAAAGCTCGGAATCGAATACCGCGAGGGCTTCTACAAGAACCGCTACGTCGGCCGCACGTTCATCATGCCGGGGCAGGCTCAACGCAAGAAGAGCGTCCGCCAGAAGCTCAACGCCATGTCGACCGAATTCCAGGGCAAGAACATTCTCATCGTGGACGACTCGATCGTGCGCGGAACCACGTCGAAAGAGATCGTCGACATGGCCAGGGCGGCCGGCGCCAACAAGGTCACCTTCACTTCGGCAGCACCTCCGGTGCGCTATCCGCACGTGTACGGCATCAACATGCCCTCCCGCTCCGAACTTGTTGCGCACAACCGCAAGATCCCGGAGATCGCCCGAGAACTCGGCGCCGATCGCCTGATCTACCAGGAGGTCGAGGACATGAAGCAGGCCATCATCCAGGGGTCGAATGTCACCGACCTCGAGATGAGCTGCTTCACCGGCGACTACATCACGGGATCTGTCACTCCCGAGTACCTCGACTGGGTCGAGCGCACACAGCTCTCCTGAGTTCTGGACCCGGCCCGTCGCCCGTTCCCGCGCACCAGGCACACGGCTTATAGTCCGTCGACGCTCGCTTTGTCAATACTTTTCTGTGTTTTCCGACCGGATTCCCGATCCGTGACACTGTCGATGTCGAAAGGGGATCGACACCATGAGCGTAATTACACGGCACATCGAACGACGGGCAAGTGTCTTCAGCGAGGTGCGGCAGAGTGCCCGTGACGAACTCCTGATGTTGGTCGCTGGCGCTACCGGTGTGTTCGCCGTGACCAGCGCGATCGCCGTGGTCGTCTTCGCCAACGCCGTCTAGGCAAACACCAGATTCACGGCCTACCGTTGGGTCATGGTCACTGAGGGCGAACTGAGCCGAGAAATCGCAGCAGGCGAAAACCCCGGCCGACCGCTGCTCCGGATGCTTCGCCGCATGCGATCCCGGATCGACGCGCGGCCGCGATTGCGGAGTGCATACCGGGCTGGCGTCGGCATCCTCGGGGGAAGCATCGTCATCGTGGGGTTGCTCCTGGTCCCACTGCCGGGGCCCGGCTGGCTCGTCGTATTCCTGGGCCTCGCGGCGCTGGGGACCGAGTTCACCTGGGCGCGACGGCTCGCAGGATTCCTGAAACGGTTGCTTGCGCGCTTCTGGTCGTGGTGGAACTCGCGAAAAGCGGGGAACTCACCCCGTCAGGTCTGAGACCTGCTCAGGCTCGCTTGGGTTCGCCAGCGGGATAGTCGTCGGTGTACTCCGACCACTTCGCCGCCTCGTCGCTGTAAGCGTCGTCGTGCGAATGACCCGTGAGCTCGCGCTCAAGAGCGTCGTAGTTCACATCAGGACTAAACGACTTCAGCTCACGCGCGATCTTGGTGTGCTTTGCCTTCTGACGGCCACGCCCCATGCGAGACCCCCTTACGAATTAGTAGCGGGGCGGTGAAGATCCGCCCTATGGTTTTCACCCACCAGGGAACGATAAAGACTAACCTTGATCGTAGCATGGCGCCCCGCTCGGAACCGCCGCGCCTGGCGGTGAGCCGTTCGAGGTGAAAGGCCCTTCCCGTCGCCGATACCCGGGCCCCGTCAGGCTGTCACCGCCCGTCAGCAGTGGGGTGTGGCGAGCGTTTCACTGGACGAACCGGCTCACCCCGACGTTCCTGCCCAGGGAGCGGTCGTGATCGTCGACCGTAGATGAGCTCCGACGAGTCGAGCAGCCAGGGTACGAGCGCGATGGCCACCCCGTGGACGAGCATGAGCTGGTTCCGCACGCGCTTCGCTCGACGGTTGTGCAGGAGGGATTCCCACCAGTGTCCGACGATGTACTGCGGCAGGTAGACGGTGACGACGGTCGGTCCGTGTTCCTCCCGGTATTGCTGGATGTAGGTGATCACCGGAACCGCGTAGTCACGGTACGGCGAGTCGACGATGAGGAGGGGGACCTGGATGTCCTGCTCGGCCCACTGGCGCTCGAGCAGGCGTGTCGATTCCTCGTCCGTTGACACGTGCACGGCTGCAATGGACTCGTGTCTCGCCGCGATGGCATAGTCCAGAGCTTTCAGCGCCGGTTTCTGCATCTTGCCGATGAGAACGATAGCGTGGTCGCCGTCCGCGCCGAAGGTCGTCGTAGCGTCGACCTCGATCTCGCGGTCGACGTCTCGGTAGTAGCGATTCACGCCGAGCATCAGGGTGTACAGAACCGGCATCAGCACGAAGACGAGCCACGCGCCGTGCGTGAACTTCGTTATGGTGACCACGATGAGGACCACTCCCGTGAGGAGTGCGCCTCCGGCGTTGATGACGAGACTGCGCCAGATTGCGGGGCGGTTACCCTCGCCGGAGCGGAGCATCCGGATCCAGTGGCGCACCATGCCGGTCTGGCCCAGTGTGAACGAGACGAAGACGCCGATGATGTAGAGCTGGATCAGCTGCGTGAGGCTGGCCTGGTACACGACGAGGATGGCACAGGCGGCGAGGCCGAGAAGAATCATCCCGTTCGAGAACACGAGGCGGTCACCCCGGGTGTTGAGGGATTTCGGCGCGTAGCCGTCCCTGGCGAGGACAGATCCCAGCAGGGGGAATCCGTTGAACGCGGTGTTGGCCGCCAGAAGCAGAACGCAGGCGGTCGCCGCCTGGATCACGAAAAAGAGAACGCTGCCCTGGCCGAAGACGCCAGCGGCCACCTGGGCCATGAGGCTCGGTTGCGGCGTTGTCTCGCAGTTCGCAAACCCGATGAGGTCGCAGGCATTCTCGGCGTAGTGGACATTGGCAATGAGGGCGACGGTTGTGAGCCCGGCGAAGAGGACGATGGCCGCACCTCCCATCAGCACGAGTGTTGACTGGGCGTTGCGCACCTTCGGCAGGCGGAATGCCGGGACGCCGTTGGAGACGGCTTCGACTCCGGTGAGGGCACTGCATCCACTGGAGAAGGCACGGAGCAGCAACAGGATGAAGGCGGCGCGGCTGAGGTCCTCCCCTTCGACGGTGTAGCCGGCGCTGGAGGCGACGGGCGCGTCCCCCAGCAGTGTGCGGATGAGGCCCACCACGATCATGATGAAGACACTCGCGATGAACAGGTACGTCGGAATGGCGAACGTCTTCGACGATTCCCGGACGCCGCGCAGATTGACGGCCATGAGCAACAGCACGAAACCGACCGCGAGTTCCACCCGCCACGGGTTCAGGTCGGGCAGGGCCGAAATGATGTTGTCCACTCCGGAGGCCACCGAGACGGCGACCGTGAGAACGTAGTCGACGAGCAGCGCGGAGGCGACGACCAACCCGGCCTTCTCGCCGAGGTTCTTGTGGGCCACCTCGTAGTCGCCACCGCCAGACGGGTATGCCTTGATCAGCTGGCGGTAGCTCGCGACGACCACCACGAGAAGAATCACGACACACGCCGCGACCCACGGCGCGAAGCTTAGAAACGCAAGCCCGCCCAGCATCAGGATCATCAGGAGTTCCTGCGGGGCGTAGGCCACGCTCGAGAGGGCGTCGCTGGCGAAGATGGGGAGGGCGAGCCGCTTGGGGAGCAGTTGGCCTTCGAGTTTGTCTGTGGGGAGAGGTTCGCCGAGAAGAAGGCGTTTCGCCGTTCGGTTATCAGACCCGGGTCTTTTACCCTCAGTAGTCACGAGCGAGAACATTACTCCTGCGCGGCGCAGAGTCAAGCGAAAACGTGAAGTGGGGTGCGGGCGCCATGCTCACAGGCACCCGCACCGCAGGAATCCCCTACTCGGTGGTCGTGGTCGACTCCGCCAGGATGCCGTCGCGCACGCGGTCGAGATCGTCGCGCAATTGCTGCACCGTGGCATCCGTCAGCGCGCCGCGAGCAGCCTGTGCTTTGAGGTCGATCCGGAGTTGCTGGCGGAACGCAGCGATCGCCAGGTCGGCCTCGTGCAGGGCGATCCGGCTCGTGGTGCGCGGGTCCGGTGCCTCGGTCGAGACGAACGGAGCGCTCGAGGTCGCCTGCTTGGCCTGCCTGGCGGCAGAGGCGAGGTCGGCCTTGAGGCTGCGCATCGCATCGGTCACGCCGGCACGTACGTCGTCCGCGAGCCGTCGGACTGAATCCGTCACCTCGAGTTCGATCGCGTCGAGATCGCCCTGCCGATCGGCCAGTTCACGGCGTCCGGCGTCGGTGATGGAGTAAACCGTCTTTCGACCGTCGCTCTCCTTGGTGACGAGACCGTCCTCCTCGAGCTTGCCGAGGCGGGGGTAGATGGTGCCGGCGCTGGGGGAGTAGGTGCCGCCGAAGCGCTCGGAGAGCGACTGGATCAGCTCGTACCCGTGCTTGGGGCCCTCCGCCAGCAGGCTGAGCAGGTAGAGCCGGAGGCTGCCGTGGCTGAAGACGGGGGTCATGCCAGGCCGCCCGTGTTAACGATGTCGGCATCGTCCAGATCCGCTGGCGGAGCATCCGCACGGCGGATCACGGTGACGTTGCCGGAGACCGAGTTCGCGAAGACATCCGTGTAGAAATTACCGTCGCCATCCGTCGTGCTGGAGAAACCGCGTCCGCGGGTACCCCTGACAACGGCGTTGTCCAGTTGCAGTGTTCCCGACACCGTGTTGACCACGTAGCGTGTGCCCACATCGGCGCCGAGGCGCACGGTGAGCGAGCCGGAGACGGTGCGGGTCGAGATCTTGTCGCAGTGCCCGAGTGCATCGACGAAGACATCGCCCGAGACGCCATCGCTGGCGAACCTGTCGAGCTGCCCTGTGACGGTGATATCGCCGGAGACCGTGTGTGCATCGATCGACCCGGTGTGCGACTGCACGCTGATCTCGCCGGAGATGCTCTTGAGGTCCAGGTCACCAGTAACGCCCTCGACCTGCAATTCGCCGCTCACTGTCGACAACCGGGCGCTCGTGGTGAGGCCGGAAATGAGGGCGTTCGCCGAGACCATTCCGAAGTTCATCGCCACCGACCGTGGCACGAGAACGCTGATCTGGGCTTTCGCAGAGTTCTGTCCGAACGACTTGAAGACGTCGAGAAAGTTCTCCCAGCCCAGTTGTGGATGGTCGATTTCAAGGGTGTCTCCGTCGATCGAGACCTTCAGGTCCTTTCCCGAGACGCTGTGTACCTCGACACGTGCTGACGGCTCGTCGTGTCCGATGATGTCGATCTGGCCGCCGATGAGGCCGACCTTGAGGGTGCGGACCAGCTCGATGTCGATGATGCGTGACTCCCCGGGGAGGACGATCCATTTTTCCAGTGCCATTGCTCTTCCTTCTTCTGCCGTCCCGGACGGGGCGGCTCGAGTCGCGATATATCGCGACTTCGACAACACGATATATCGCGTTTCCCTTCACGGCAAGCCCTCCCGAGGAAGACTCAGGAACTGCAGAACCGGGCTTGACCTTGACGCAGCGTCAAGGTTTAGCGTGAATGCATAAGCCGAGGAGGATGCAATGGACTGGTCGATCCAGGAGGTAGCCCGCCACGCGGGGACGACCAGCCGCGCGCTGCGCCACTACGGCGATGTCGGGCTTCTTGAGCCCTCGAGGATCGGGTCGAATGGCTATCGGTATTACGACGACAACGCGCTCCTCCGATTGCAGCGAATTCTCCTGCTCCGCGAGTTGGGTCTCGGGCTTCCCGCCATCGCTGATGCGCTGGCGTCACCGACGGAGCCAGCAGCCGCCCTGCGTGCACATCTCGACCGGCTGCACCGGGAGCAGGCCCGCATCGCCCGGCAGATCGGAGCGGTGGAACGCACCCTCGACACGATGAGTACAGGAGAGCAACTGATGGCAGAGAGCATGTTCGACGGTTTCGAGCACACGCAGTACAAGGAAGAAGTCGAGGAACGCTGGGGTGCAGCGGCGTACGCGCGCGGAGACTCCTGGTGGAGGTCGATGACCGACGCCGAGAAGCTCGACTGGCAGAAGCGTGTGGCGACTCTCGCCGGAGACTGGATCGAGGCGAGCAGGTCAGGTGCGATGCCGGACAGTGAAGTTGCGCAGGCGCTCGCCAGTCGGCAGGTCGAATGGCTGGCATCGGTCCCGGGAACGCCGGGCGAGCTCGGCGACTATGTGACCGGGCTCGGCGAAATGTACGTCGCCGATGATCGATTCGCAGCGAACTACGGCGGTCAGGAAGGTGCCGCATTCGTCCGCGACGCGCTCGCAATCTATGCGGAGCGCAACCTCTGAACGGGGGGCGGTGCTCTTAGTTGGCCGGGGAGTCCATCAGGGGTTCACTCGGTTCGACCGACCCTTCGAGGCCCGCGCTCTCCTGGACGTCTCCGGGAAGCGGGATGCGGAACCACGGGATGGTGATGTTGCACAGCGGCCCCACCAGGAGGGCGAAAAGCACAGTACCAACGCCGACGTTGCCGCCAAGCACCCAGCCCGCGGCCAGCACGGCCAGCTCGACACCGGTGCGCCCGACCCAGATCGGCCAGCCGGTGCGTTCGTGGATACCGGTCATCAGTCCATCGCGTGGCCCGGGCCCGAAACGGGCGCCGATGTACAGGCCGGTTGCGAGGGCGAGCACGACGAGCCCGGCCGCGAAGAGCAGAATCCGTGCCCAGAGGTCGAGGTCGGCGGGAATGAGCCACAGGCCGAGGTCGGCGGCCGGACCCACGAGGAGCACATTCAACACGGTGCCGATTCCCGGCTTCTGCCTCAGGGGGATCCAGAACAGGAGCACGACGGCACCGACGAGTATGGTGATCACGCCGAACCCCCAGCCGGTCTTCAGTGAGATGCCCTGCGTGAGCACGTCCCACGGGGCGACGCCGATGGCGGCGCGGAGGATGAGGGCGAGTGCGACGCCGTACAGCACGAGGCCGATCAGCAATTGGGTGGTCCGGCGAATCATATGTTCAATCCAATTTGATGATTGGCCTTCTCGCAAGAGGCCAATTTGCCTATAGTGGCCTCATGTCTGAGGTCCACATCACCGCGCGCGCCCTGTCTGCGCTGCTCGGTCGCTGGCGAACCGACGACGCGGCGTATCGAAGCCTGGCCGATCGCATCCGATTGCTCATTCTTGACGGACGGATCCCCGCAGACACGAAGCTCCCCGCTGAGCGTGATCTCGCAGAACGCCTGGACATCAGCCGGACGACGGTCGCCGCGGCGTACCGTGAGTTGCGGCACAGCGACTACCTCGAGAGCGTGCGTGGGTCAGGAAGCGTGGCGCAGTTGCCGGGAGCCCGTCCCGGGTTCGGCCCCGCAGCCAGCCCCGGCTACCTCGATTTCAGCAAAGCAGCACTCCCGGCAGCCCCGCAGGTGACGGATGCCGCGCAGCGGGCCGCCGCCCGGCTCTCGCGCTACCTCACCGGGTTCGACTACGACACGATCGGGCTGCCGGAGCTCCGCGCCGCTATTGCCGACCGATATATCGAGGCCGGTCTTCCTACGTCGCCGGACGAGATCATGATCACGCTCGGGGCGCAGCACGCGATCGGGCTGATCGCCCGAACGCACCTCTCCCGTGGCGACAGAGCCGTCATCGAGCATCCGACCTACCCGCACGCCCACGACGCCCTCCGCTCGACGGGCGCACGGCTGGTGCCGGTCTCGGTCACCGCCGAGGACGGCTGGAATACGGACGACCTGGAACAGGCCATCGAGCGATCCTCGCCGACGATCGCGTACCTCATGCCCGACTTTCACAACCCGACGGGTGCGACGATGTCGGTCGACGCGCGCAGGCGAGTGAGCCAGGCGGCCGCCAGCCAGGGCACCGTGCTCGTCATCGATGAAACCACGGCCGAACTCGACATCGACAGCGGGACCCGCTTCCTCCCGTTCGCGGCATCCGACGACGCTGGCGCGAAGATCCTCACCATCGGCTCGGTCGGCAAGACCGCCTGGGGAGGCCTCCGCGTCGGCTGGATCCGCGCAGACCGGGGAGTGATCCGCAAACTCGTCGCCGCCCGATCGGTCAGCGACCTCGGCACACCTGTACTCGAACAGCTCACGGTCCTCGAGCTCCTGCCGGAGATGACAGACATCCTCGCCGCGCGCCGCATCCAGCTCGGAGCGACACGCGACCGGGTCGAACGACTGCTTGCTGAACGCCTGCCCCACTGGGATATGCCCCATGTGTCCGGCGGGCTGGCCGCGTGGGTGGGACTCGGCGCCCCGGTCAGCAGCCAGCTCGCCCTCGCCGCACGAAGCCAGGGCCTGCTCATTGCCGCCGGCCCTCGGTTCGGAATCGACGGAGCGTTCGAACGATTCATCCGCATCCCGATCAGTTACCCCGCCGCCGACACCGAGGCGGCCATCGATGCGCTGGCGTCAGCGTGGCATTCGATCATGCGGGCCCCGGTCCCCGATTCGGCCCTGCTCGCCGGGGTGGTCTGAGTCCGGACCGCCCTGCTGCGGCTGGCGGCTCACCGCCAACTCACCGCCAACCGCTCAGCCTCCGCGTGGGACTGTGACACAATTTCACTGGCTGAGCGGGCGACAAACCGTCCCGCGCGTCGCGCTCGCGACATCATTCGCTGCCCTTCAGGAGATCCGTGAACGCCCTCGCCGTCCTCAGCATGAGAAACCGGGCGCTGATCGCCCTCGTCACGGTCGTCGCTGCCATCTTCGGCGGAATCGCGCTCACCAGCCTGAAGCAGGAACTCGCACCGAACGTGCAGTTCCCGCAGCTGGCCGTGGTGACGAACTACCCGGGTGCCGCCCCTGAGGTTGTCAACGACGACGTCTCCACGCCGATCGAGACGGCTATCCAGGGCGTACCGGGGCTCGAGTCGACCAGCGCGACATCCTCGACGAACCTCAGCCTCATCTCGGCGACGTTCACCTACGGCACCAACCTCGCAACGGCCGAGCAGAAGATCACGCAGGCGATCAACCGGATCTCATCGCAACTGCCCGCAGATATCGACCCCCAGGTGCTCTCGGGCAGCCTGGACGATCTGCCTGTCATCCAGGTCGCCGCCACGAGCGGTGACGGCGACACCGACGCGCTGTCCGATGCGCTGAGCCGCACCGCCGTCCCCGACATCGAAGACGTCGACGGGGTTCGTGAGGCCGCGCTCGTCGGCGACGTCGGCCAGCGCGTGACGATCACTCCTGACCTCGCCGGACTCCAGCAGGCCGGGCTCGCCACGTCAGCGATCAGCCGAACGCTCCAGCAGAACGGCGTTCTGCTCCCGGCCGGACAGATCACCGAGGATGACAGCACCTTCGCCGTGCAGACCGGCTCCAAGCTCGGATCGGTCGACGACATCGCCGCGCTGCCGCTCATCGGACAGTCGGACCCGGGCGAGGTCCTCGTCATCGGCGACGTGGCATCCGTCGCCCTCACCGGCAACCCCGTCACCAGCATCTCGCGGGTCAACGGCGAGCCTGCCCTGACGATCGCCGTCACCAAGCTGCCGTCGGCAAACACGGTTGACGTTTCGAAGGGCGTTCGCGCGCTCATCCCGAACCTCGAGGAAGCACTCGGCTCAGACGTCGAACTGGTCATCGTCTTCGACCAGGCGCCCTACATCGAGGAGTCGATCGAGTCGCTGGCGACCGAGGGACTGCTGGGGCTCGCCTTCGCGGTGCTCATCATCCTGATCTTCCTGCTCGATCTTCGGGCCACCCTTGTGACCGCGATCTCTATTCCGACGTCGGTGCTCATCACCTTCATCGGCCTGCAAGTCTCCGGGTACACGCTCAATATCCTGACGCTCGGCGCGCTCACCATCTCGATCGGGCGTGTGGTCGATGACTCCATCGTCGTCATCGAGAACATCAAGCGGCACATGAACGCAGCTCGCGACCGCAGCGCAGACGGCCGGACGATCTCGATTCTCACCGCCGTTCGCGAAGTGGCCGGCGCCATCACCGCGTCGACGATCACCACGGTGGCGGTCTTCCTGCCACTGGCCTTCGTCGGTGACGTGACCGGGGAACTCTTCCGCCCGTTCGCGCTCACCGTGACGATCGCCCTGCTCGCGTCGCTCTTCGTGTCACTGACGATTGTGCCCGTGCTTGCCTACTGGTTCCTGCGGGCGAAGGAAGCGAAAGCCGCTGCAATGCCCGCCGAGGCACGCCAGGCGAAAGCGTCGCGCCGGTCAGCGAAGAAGGCGGCAAAGGGCACGGCGATTGCGGATGCCGCGACGGCGGACGAAACCGCTGCGGTCGCGACCGCTTCTGTGCCGGAACGCTCCCTCCCAGCCGGAGTTTCGGCATCCCCGGCCATTGTCGACGCCCGTTACCTCGTCGCTCCCGAGCGAAGCGACGGCCCCGTGGTCCTGGCCGAGGCAGCTCCTGTCGCGGTGCCGGTGCCAGAGTCCAGCCCGGAGCCTGCGGCCACGGCCACGGCCACGGCCACGGCCACGGCCACGGCCACGGCCCCGGCCACGAGAAGGACGCGCAGGTCCGGCGCAGGGGACGACGATGAACTCGACCACCCGACCCGCCTGCAAAAGGGCTATCTGCCCATCATCAACTGGACGCTCAACCACTCTCTGGTGACCATCCTCCTCGCCGTGCTCGTGCTCGGCGGCACTGTCGCGCTCGTCCCGTTCATGAAGACCAACTTCCTCGGCGATTCGGGACAGAACACCGTGACCGTGTCACAGACGCTGCCCATCGGCACCAGCCTCGATGCACAGGATGCCGCGGCCGCGCAGGTCGAGGACGTCCTGCTGGGTATCGATGGCGTGCAGACAATCCAGCTCTCGATCGGGTCATCGGGAAGCGCACTGCGCGATGCCTTCGGCGGCGGCGGTGCCGGGCGCATCACCTACTCGATCACGACGGACGAGAACGCCGACCAGGAAGCGCTGCAGGCACAGCTGCGGAGCGAGCTCGCCGACAGCGACGGGGCCGGTGAGATCGAGGTCGCCGCGGCGGGCGGCTTCGGCGCGTCGAGTGACATCGAGGTCGACATCTCCGCGCCGACCCAGGACGCCCTCCAGGAAGCAACGGAGGCCGTGGCGGATGCGGCTGGGGACCTCGAGGGGATGCGCCAGGTCACCGACAACCTCAGCGAGTCGCGTCCGTATATCGGCGTCGCGGTCGATCGGTTGAAGGCGGCAGAGGCCGGCTACTCCGAAGTCGCACTCGGCAGCCTCGTCTCCGCGGCGATGCAGCCGTCCACGGCAGGCACGATCGTCATCGACGAGACCACGGTGACCATCTACATCGCTACGGAAAACCCGCCGACGACAACCGCTGAGCTCGCCGAGCTCACCGTGCCGACCCCGCTTGGACCGGTCCGCCTCGATTCACTGGCGACGGTCGGCGAGGTGGACGGGCCGTCATCGATTACCACGGTCCGTGGCCAGAGGTCGGCAACGGTCGCGATCACGCCGTCGAGTGACAACATCGGCACGGCGAGCGCAGAGGTGTCGACAGCACTCGAGTCGCTCGAACTCCCCGGAGGGGCGACGGCGACCCTCGGCGGTGTCACGTCCGACCAGTCCACGGCGTTCCAGCAGCTCGGGCTGGCCCTGCTCGCCGCCATCCTGATCGTTTACGTCGTGATGGTCGCAACCTTCCGGTCGCTTCGCCAGCCGCTGCTGCTGCTGGTGTCCGTGCCGTTCGCGGCGACAGGCGCGATCGGGCTCCAGGTGATCACCGGGATTCCGCTGGGTGTCGCGTCGCTCATCGGCGTGCTGATGCTCATCGGCATCGTGGTGACCAACGCCATCGTGCTCGTCGACCTCGTCAACCAGTATCGGGACAGGGGGATGACCGTCGTCGAGGCCGTGAGGCACGGGTCGAGTCGCAGGCTCAGGCCGATCCTGATGACGGCACTCGCCACGATCTTCGCGCTCGTGCCGATGGCGCTCGGTATCACCGGGCAAGGGGGCTTCATCTCGCAGCCGCTTGCCATTGTCGTGATCGGCGGGCTCGTCTCGTCGACGTTCCTCACACTGATCGTGCTGCCGACGCTGTACAACCTCGTCGAGGGGGCGCGCGAGCGCCGCGTCGCCCGGCGCGCCGCGCGCGAGGCCAGCGCGGCGTAGCGCGCCTGCGCGCGCGAGTGCATCACGTGCGGCCGAGTGCATCAGGTGCGCCGGGTGTTCTCGACCGGAAGTGATGTTCTGGCGGTGGAACTGCGGTGGCGGGCGATTGCTGTAGCGCTGGGAGCGGATGCCGTGCCTCTGGCGGTGCCTCCGCGCTCGCCGCGCGCGAGTGCATCCGCTGCGGTCGAGTGCATCAGGTGTGCTGGGTGTTTTCGACCGGAAGTGATGTTCTGGCGGTGGAACTGCGGTGGCGGGCGAGTGCTGTGGCGCTGGGGGCGGATGCCGTGCCTCTGGCGGTGCCTCCGCGCTCGCCGCGCGCGAGTGCATCCGTTCCGGTCGAGTGCATCAGGTGTGCTGGGTGTTCTCGGCCGGAAGTGATGTTCTCGGTGCGGCGGCGGGCGTGCGGCGGAACGCGGTGCGCGGCTACGGGTCGACGAGCCCCGCCAGCAACTCGATCAGCAGCCGCTCGGTGAGCGGCGCAGGCAGGGACTCGATCAGCGCGAGCAGCGGTGCCATCTGCTCGGGCAGCACGGAGCCGCCGGCCCCGATCCCCATGCCGCTGAGCAGGGCGGATGCTTCCACCGAGGTCAGCGGCTCGGTGCGGCTGCTGAGACCGGAGAGAGCGTCCCCGAACCCGGCCGGGAGCGCAGCAAGGACCTGGGCGGCGGTGGCCGCAGGCACCCCACGAACCTCAGCAGCGCCATCGGCCAGGGACGCAAGCAGGTCGGGTAGGACGGATTCGGTGACCGGGGTGATGGTGAGGTGGGTGGTGTGCGGCAAGACGACGCCGTCCGCTTGCACCAGCCCCGGCTGCATCTGCAGCAACCAGCCGTGCTGCCTCACCCGGTCGGCCCAGTGGTGCGGGTCGACCCGGCGCTCGACGGGCACCGACTCGTCCGTGGCGACGGCGCAGAGTGGTCCGACGGGATCGCCGACCACCCGCAAGCCGTCAATCTCGGCGATCGAGGCCACGACGGCATCCGTCGCGCGGCGACAGGAGGCTGCGAGGTCCGCGAAGCCCGACTCGCCCAGGCGCTCGACGATCGCCCAGGCCGCCGCGAGGGCGCCGGCAGACTTCGAACCGAGCATGGTGGCATTCACGACGGGATAGCCGGGCCAGCGGCGGGTCGCGAAGTATTGCGCGCGCTGGCGATCACGGCCGCGCTGCAACAGGACGGATGCTCCCTTCGGGGCGTATCCGAATTTGTGCAGGTCGGCAGACACGCTCGTCACGCCGGGCACTGCGAAGTCCCACGGAGGCAGCGCGCTGTCCCACCACGGCAGCACCCACCCGCCGATGCAAGCATCGACGTGGCACGGGATTCCTGCTGAGGCTGCTGCGGCGGCCACGGTCGGCACCGGGTCGAGCGAGGCGTGCGGGTAGGCAGGCGCCGAGACGACGACGAGGGCGACTCCGCTGTCGAAACGCTCGATCAGGCACGCCGCATCCACCTGTCCGTCCGCGCCGACGGGGACGAGGTCGAGTTCGACATCGAAGTAGTGCGCGGCCTTCGAGAATGCGGCGTGCACGGTGACCGGCGCGACGAGGCGCGGGGTGCCCGTCCCGCCGGACGAACGCCAGACATCCCTGGCCGTCTTCACCGCGAGGAGGCAGCTCTCGGTGCCGCCGGATGTGACGGTGCCGACCACGTCGTCGTCCCCGTGGAGCATCCGCCGGGCGAACCGCACGAGATCGCGCTCCATCGAGGCCACAGACGGGAATGTGGTCGGATCGAGCCCGTTGACCGGCTGCATGATGCGGATGGCTTCGGCGGCCAGCTCGTCCAGCTCGGCCATGCCCGAGTCGTACACGTAGGAGAGCACGCGGCCGCCGTGCGTGGGCGCATCGGCCTCCCGCAGCGAGGCCAGCCGGCCGAGGATGTCACGGGACTGGTCGGTGAGGGCGGATGTCACGCGGTGGCCTTCCGGTTGACGCCGGGGTGTGCGGCGATATCGATGTCGATCTTGCGGAGTCGGTATCCGCGAAGGGTAATGAGGCTGACGATCATCAGGGCAGCAGGGACGACACTGAAGCTGAGGACGATGCCGGCGATTGCGGCGGGGGTCTGCTCGACCGACTGCCCGGCGACCCGCTCGGCGTACCCGGTCAGGGCGAGGACGACGGTCAGTGCGGTGGCGCCGAGCGCCATTCCCGTCGTCTCACCTGCCGTCCACACCCCGCCGAAGATCCCCGCATGCCCCTCGCCGTTCGAGCGGGCGTCGTGGGAGATGACATCCGGAAGCATGGCCATCGGGAGTGCCTGCATCCCGGCGTATGCGCCACCGGCGATCGCGACAGGCACGTATACCCACGCGCCGGGGGCCCAGAGCAGGCCGAGCAGGGAGAGTGCCGCGAGCGCGAACAGGGCGCTGGCGATCGTGAACGCGCGTTCCTTGCCGATCCGCCGCGCGATCCGCCCCCACACCGGTGCGAGCACGAGCGCCGGTGCGATGAGAGCGAGGAACACGAGGGTGACCGCATCCTCCGAACGCAGCACCCAGGTCGCGACGTACTGGGCCCCAGCGAGCATCATGCCCGTGGCGAGGCCCTGGAGCAGGAACGTCAGCAGCAGCGCCCGGAAAGGTCGACTGCGCTTCAGCACACCGAGTCCTGCCCGGTAGTCGGCGGCGGGGGATGCAGTGGGAGAGCGTCGCGCGATCGGCTTGTCACGGGGTGCGACGGTCGCTGAGACGAGCAGTCCTGCCCCGATGACGACCCCGGCCACTGCCGCCATGAGCAGATAGCCGAGTCGCGGGTCATCCGCGAGCCCCCTGAGCAGCGGACCACCGGCACCGAACAACAGGATGGCGATGGTGAGCACCACGACACGCCAGGTCAGCAGGCGCGTGCGGTCGTCATAGCCGGGCGAGAGCTCGGCGGGCAGTGCGATGTACGGCACCTGGAACAGGCTGAACGCGGTCGCGCTGGCGAGGAAGGCGACGAAAACCCAGCCGGCGGAGGCCCACGGGCTCGAGACCCCCGGGCACCGCGAAGGTCAGGACAAAGAAGATCGGGAGGGTGAGCCCGCCGATCACCATGAACCGCCGGCGTGACCCCGTCGTGGCAAGGCTGTGATCGCTGCGGCTGCCGATCACCGGGTCGATGATCACGTCCCAGACCTTCGCCAGGGTGACCACGAGGCCGGCGGCGAGGGCGGCGATTCCGAGCGTATCGGTCAGGTAGTACACGAGAACGAGTCCGGGGAGTGTGGCGAAACCACCCGTCCCGAGCGAACCGATTGCGTACCTGACGAGGGTTCTTCGATCCACCGACTGCACCGTTGCATCCATGCAGCGAGCATAGGGCCTGACGTCTCCTCCGGCCCAGCACTCGAGCGTGCCCTGTCCATCGGTGTGGCACTCGGGCCGGTGTCCGGGATCGCAGACGGGTCATCCGGGCGGATGCTGTCGCTCACGTCCGCCCGCTTGCTAACGTTCCCCCATGCCGACTTCTCCCCTGTCCCAGGACCCGCTCTGGCCCCGGGCCGGGCGCTGGCCCTCCGACGTCGCCGGGCCGATCGATCTCGCCCTCGTCGGCATTCCCACCTGGCGCACGTCGCTCTCGCAGACCTCCGCCCACGCGACACCGGCGGCCGTGCGTGAGGCCCTGAGACGTTTCTCCCCGTTTGCCGCGTCGCTCGACGGCCGCAACGTGGATGACCTCGTCCTGGCGGACTTCGGCGACGCCGTCGAACCCGACGGCCCGGACGGTGAACCGCTCGCACGGGCGCTCATGGCGGATGCCGCCAGGCGCTCGACGATGACCGTCGCGCTTGGCGGAGACAACGCCGCGACAGTACCGGCGGCGCTCGGTGCCTGGGGCAGTGAGCTGTCGCGGGCGGGACTCGTCACCCTCGATGCGCACCACGACCTCAGGGACGGGATCTCGAACGGGTCGCCCGTCCGGCGCCTGGTCGAGGCCGGTCTGGACGGGCGCCGGATCGTTCAGATCGGTATCTCTGACTTCGCGAACTCCCGCGCGTACACCGAGCGGGCCCGGGACCTGGGGATCACGGTGATCCCGAGGGATGCCCTGCACTCGCGGCCGCTGGCAGACATCCTGTCGGAGGCGTTCGACGTCGCCGGGTCCGGTGGCGGGCCGATCCACGTCGACCTCGACGTCGACGTGTGCGATCGCTCGGTGGCTCCGGCGTGTCCGGCATCCGTCCCCGGTGGGATCGCCGCACACGAACTCCGGGCCGTGGCCCGGGCAGCCGGCGCTGAACCGAGGGTGCGCTCCGTGGACATCACCGAGATCGACGCCCTCACGGATGCGCCCGACGGACGAACGGTGCGTCTCGCGGCCCTCTGCGTGCTCGAGGTCGCCGCCGGGCTCGCGTCGCGCTAGCTGCACTCGGGGGCCCGAATCGAGCAAATTCAGGAGAACTGCCGCGACACGCCGGCTGGGGGTGCCGCCAGACGGCGTGTCGACAAGAATCTCCTGAATTTGTGGTGGGGCAACCGGGGGAGTGGGAGCTCAGCCGACGAGCAGCGTTCCGTCTTTCCACACCCGGTGCACGAGCGGAACGCCCGGCCGGTAGGCGAGGTGTACGACATCCGGGGCACGCAGCTGCAGAAGATCGGCCCGCGCACCCGCCACGACCCGGCCGACGTCGGTACGCCTGAGTGCGGCTGCTCCGCCCGCCGTGGCCGCCCACACGGCTTCGGCGGGCGTCATCCCCATGTCTCGCACGGCCACGGCGATGCAGAAAGCCATCGATGACGTGAAGCTGGAGCCCGGGTTGCAGTCGCTGGCCAGCGCGACGGTGACGCCGGCGTCGATCAGCCGGCGGGCGTCCGGGTATGGCTGCCTGGTCGAAAACTCCACGCCGGGCAACAGGGTGCAGACGGTGCCGGATGCCGCGAGGGCGGCCACGTCAGCGGGCGTCAGCATGGTGCAATGGTCGACGCTGGCCGCGCCGAGCTCGACGGCCAGCCGCACGCCGTCCCCGGGGCTGAGTTGATTGGCGTGGACGCGAACACCCAGGCCGCGCGCGGCACCGGCCTCAAGCACGCGCCTGGACTGCTCGGCAGTGAACGCGCCGGTCTCACAGAACACGTCGATCCAGCGGGAGAACGGTGCGCACGCGTCGAGCATCGCGCCGGTGACCAGGTCGACGTAGTCGTCCCCCCGGCCCGTGAACTCCGCCGGCACCACGTGGGCGCCCAGAAAGGTGACCTCTGGCGTCACCTCTGTGGCAAGCCGGACCAGTCGTTCCTCTTCGACCACGCTGAGCCCGTAGCCGCTCTTGATCTCCACCGTCGTCGTGCCCTGTGCGTGCAGTTCCCCCACAAAACCGGTGAGCCGCGACCGGAGTTCGTCGTCGGTCGCAGCCCGGGTGGCGGCAACGGTGCTGCGGATGCCGCCGGCCGAGTACGGTTCCCCGGTCATCCGTGCTTCGAATTCTGCTGCCCGGTCGCCCCCGAAGACCAGGTGGGTGTGGCTGTCGACGTAACCGGGAAGAACGGCGGAGCCAGCGGCATCCGTCATGCTGTCTGAGGCTGGCGCACCGGCCGCGCGTCCGACCCAGGCGACCAGGCCGTCCTCGATCACCACCGCCGCGTCGTCGACGATGCCAAGCAGGCCGTCGCGTGACGGATCGTTGGTGACGAGCTGTCGGATGTTGGTGATCAGGTGGGCCATCAGGACTCCCACATGGGAACGCGCAGGCCTCGCTCGCGGGCGACCTCCGCCGCGCGGTCGTAGCCGGCGTCGACGTGCCGCATGACGCCGGTGCCCGGGTCGTTGACCAGCACGCGGGCGATCTTCTCGGCGGCCAGGGGGGTGCCGTCGGCGACGATCACCTGTCCGGCGTGGATCGAACGGCCGATGCCGACGCCCCCTCCGTGGTGGATCGACACCCACGTGGCGCCGGATGCGGTGTTGAGCAAAGCGTTGAGCAACGGCCAGTCGGCGATGGCATCAGACCCGTCGGCCATGCCCTCGGTCTCCCGGTACGGCGAGGCGACCGAACCCGAGTCGAGGTGGTCGCGCCCGATGACGAGAGGGGCGCTCAGTTCGCCTGACGCCACCATCTCGTTGAACTTCAGACCGGCGAGGTGCCGTTCCTGGTAGCCGAGCCAGCAGATCCGTGCGGGCAGGCCCTCGAATTTCACCTTCTCCTGTGCCTGGGTGATCCACCGGTGCAGGTGCTCGTCGTCGGGGAAGAGCTCGAGGATGGCGCGGTCGGTCGCCGCGATGTCTGCGGGGTCACCAGACAGGGCTGCCCAGCGGAACGGCCCCTTCCCTTCCGCAAACAGGGGGCGGATGTACGCGGGCACGAAACCGGGGAAGTCGAACGCGCGGGCGTACCCTCCGAGTTCCGCCTCCGCCCGGATGGAGTTGCCGTAGTCGAAGACTTCAGCTCCGGCATCCTGGAATCCGACCATGGCAGCGACCTGCTTCGCCATCGCGGCCCGAGCCCGGATGGTGAAGCCCTCCGGGTCACGCCTCGCCTCGTCATGCCACTCCTCGACGGTGACGCCTTCCGGCAGGTAGGAGAGCGGATCGTGCGCGCTGGTCTGGTCGGTGACGATGTCGATCGGAACCTGGCGGTCGAGCAGGTCGGCGAACACCGTCGCCGCGTTGCCGACGACGCCGACGGAGAGTGCCGTCCTGTCAGCCTTCGCTGCGAGGACGCGCTCGACGGCGTCGTCGAGCGAAGGGGAAAGCTCATCCAGGTATCCGTGGTCGACGCGACGCTGCAGCCGGGCGACGTCGACGTCGACGATCAGCACGACGCCGTCGTTCATGGTGACGGCGAGAGGCTGGGCGCCGCCCATGCCACCGGCACCTCCGGTGAGGGTGAGCGTGCCGGCCAGGCTCCCACCGAACCGTTTCGCCGCCACAGCAGCGAAGGTTTCGTACGTTCCCTGCAGGATGCCCTGTGTGCCGATGTAGATCCACGACCCGGCGGTCATCTGCCCGTACATGGTGAGGCCGAGGGACTCGAGTCGGCGGAACTCCGGCCAGGTGGCCCAATCCCCGACCAGGTTGGAGTTGGCGATGAGAACCCGGGGCGCCCACTCGTGGGTGCGGAATACCCCGACCGGCTTTCCCGACTGGACCAGGAGAGTCTCATCGGATTCGAGCGACTCGAGGGTGCGGACGATGGCGTCGTACGCCTCCCAGCTGCGAACGGCCTTTCCGGTTCCGCCGTAGACGACGAGGTCGTCCGGGCGTTCGGCGACGTCGGGGTCGAGGTTGTTCATCAGCATGCGCAGCGGTCCCTCGGTCTGCCAGCTTTTCGCTGTCAGCGTGCTGCCGCGGGCGGCTCGGACGGGGCGTGGTCCACTCATCAGTTCAGTCCTTTCGTGACGGATGCCGCGGCATCCGCGATCGCGCCGGAGCGCACGAGTTCATACACGGCCTCGATCTCCGGGGAGAGGTAGCGGTCGGGGCCTGGGCCATCGGCAACGGTGCGAACGAGGGCGCGTACGGCGGCCGTGGCCGGTGCGGGCTGCAACGGCGCCCGCAGGTCGAGCGACCGAGCAGCGGTGAGGATTTCGATGCCGAGCACCCGGGCGAGCCCGTCGATCGACCGGCGGAGTTTGCGCGCGGCAGCCCATCCCATCGATACGTGGTCTTCCTGCATGGCGGATGAGGGGATGGAGTCGACGGATGCCGGGACCGCGAGGCGCTTGAGTTCCGAGACGATGCCCGCTGCGGTGTACTGCGCGATCATCAGACCGGAGTCGACGCCGACCTCGGAGGCGAGGAACGGGGGGAGCCCCCTGCTGCGTGAGACGTCGAGGTGCCGGTCTGTGCGGCGTTCGGACATCGACGCCACGTCTGCTGCCGCGATAGCCAGGAAGTCGAGGACATAGCCGATCGGTGCCCCGTGGAAGTTGCCGTTGGATTCGACGCGCCCGTCCAGCGTGACGACGGGGTTGTCGATGGCGCTCGCCAGTTCGCGGCCGGCAACGCGGGCAGCATGGTCGGCCGTGTCCCGGGCGGCGCCGTGCACCTGCGGGCTGCAGCGGAGCGAGTAGGCGTCCTGGATCGAGGTGCACTCGGGGCCCGCGTGCGACGCGGTGATCGAGGATCCGGCGAGGAGCGCGCGCAGGTTCGCTGCGGAGTCGGTCTGGCCGAGCTGGGGCCGCAGGGCGTGCAGGTCAGCCGCGAATACGGCATCCGTTCCGAGGAGTGCTTCGACACTCATGGCCGCGGCGACGTCGGCGGTGCCGAGCAGCATCTCGAGGTCTGTGAGTGCAAGAACGAGCATCCCGAGCATCCCGTCGGTGCCGTTGATGAGGGCGAGGCCCTCCTTCTCGGCGAGGTGCACGGGTTCGAGGCCGACGGCGTTAAGAGCGTCGGCGGCGGGGAGGACCGTGCCCGATGCATCGCGTACGTCGCCCTCACCCATCGCGGCCAGCGCGCAGTGGGCCAGCGGAGCGAGGTCTCCTGAGCAGCCGAGTGACCCGTATTCGCGGACGATCGGGGTGATCCCGGCGTTGAGCATCCGGGCGTACGCCTCCGCGGTTTTCGCGCGTACCCCGGTGCGCCCTGTCATCAGGGTGGAGAGTCGCAGGAGCATGAGGGCACGAACGACCTCGCGCTCCACCTCGGGACCCGAACCGGCGGCGTGCGAGCGAATCAGGCTCTGCTGGAGCTGGCTGCGCCTGTCAGCGTCGATGAAGGTCGTAGCCAGCGCCCCGAACCCCGTCGAGATGCCATAGTGCCCGGCGGTATCAGCGGCCAGGTCCTCGATGATTCGCCGGGTCGCGCTGACCTCGTCGAGGGCCGCAGGGTCGAGTTCGATGCGTGCGTCGAGCCTGGCGACGGCGACGACGTCATCGAACGTCATCCCGGCGCGGCCGACGGTCACGACGCCGGCAGTCGTGGCGGGGAAAGAGGTTGTGCTGTTCATGGTTCGAGTCGACCATCAGTGCGGCCGGGCGGCAACGACGATAAGCTCGGTTCCGTCCGGAATCCCAGACACTATGGGCGCCCACGCCTCCGCGATTGCGAACACCAGACGGGAGGCAGGAATGGCCGAGTCCAAGGTCCCGGCAGCGGATGCGACGCTTCGAATCCTCACCCATCTCGCTGCCCAGCGTGGCCCGATCGCTGCTGCGACGATCGCGACGGCGCTTGAGCTGCCCCGGTCGACGGTCTACCACTTGCTCGCTGTGCTCCAGGAGCGTGGTTTCGTGATGCACCTGCCCGAGGAGAGGCGCTACGGGCTGGGGGTCGCCGCTTTTGAATTGTCGGGCGGGTTCGCCAGACAGCAGCCCCTGAGCCGCTTGGGCCACCCGCTCCTCGCCGAGCTCGTCGACCGGGTTGGGGAGAGCGCACACCTCGCGGTGCTGCACGGCCGCGACGTGCTCTACATCGTCGAAGAGCGTGCTCCCCGGCGACCGCACCTGGTCACCGACGTGGGCGTGCGGCTTCCGGCCCACCTGACAGCGTCGGGGCGCGCCATGCTGGCGCGACTGCCACGGCAGCAGGTCCGAGCACTGTTCCCCGACGCGTCCGCATTCGTTGATCGGACCGGCGTCGGCCCCACCCGCTACCGGGAGCTCCGCCTCCTGCTCGACGCAGTGGCGTCGGGAGGATTCGCCACCGAGGACGGGGAAGTCACGACCGGGATGGCGTCTGTTGCCGTCGCGGTCACGGATCACGTGGGTTGGCCGGCGGCGGCTGTCGCCGTGACGTTCCGGACGGGTCCGGTTCCGGCCGGCCTGGTGGACGAGGTCTCGTCCACTGCCGTCGAGTTGTCGCGGCGCATCCGTGGGCGCGGCTGAGGGCACCGCCTGGCTGGCGCCGCTGTTGGGGGCGGGCCTGGGGGCACTCTCCGCCGGTCAGTGCGAGAGCATCCTGGCCATGCAGTAGCTGTGCTTTTCGCCGATGTATTGACCGAACTGCGGGATCGGCGCGTACCCGCTCCGCGTGTAAAGCGCCTGGGCGGCGGAGTGGAGCGTGCCGGTTTCGAGCACGATCTGTCGAAGACCGGCTGCCCTGGCGTCCGACTCCATCCGCTCGAGCAGGAGAGACCCGACGCCGCGACCGCGAGAATCGGGATCAACGAACATTCGCTTGAGCTCGGTGACCGCAAGGCCCCACGGGACGAGGGCGGCCATGCCGATGGCATGGCCGCCCTCGTCTCTGGCGACATACACCGAGACGCCCGGGCGTGCGAGTTCGTCGACGCCCAGGAGGAAGTTGCTCTCCGGCGGATACAGCGATTGGGCGAAAGCGGCGCCGAGGCTGAGAAGCGCGAGAACCTCACCCTGGCGGGGGCTCTCCACGGAAACCGTCACGGTGCCGGGTGTGCTGGTTTCTGTCTGGGGTGCGCTCGTCATGCCGCCAGTCAACCGCGGACCTGTTTCGTCGCGGTTACGTGGGGCTTAATTCCCTAAGCGGGGGTCTGTTCACCGATCGCGAATCGGACAGCGCCCGCTTCGTCCACTTCGGCGTCGAGGATCTTGTCGTCGAGCACTGCTGCGGCGTTCTCTTCGAGGAACACGCGAGCTCCTGCAACCTCGACGACGGAGTCGTGAGGCTCGGGGGAGCCGGCGACGGCGACAGAAAGGTCGGCGCTCTCGGCGGCGGGGCTCGAAATGCGGAGGCCGCCCTCTTCCGTGCCTGTGGTCTGAACGGTGATGGTCTTGACGATGGTGCTTGCGTTTTCGGTGAGGGTGAGCATGCTCTTCCTTCCGTCGGCGAATAGAAGTGTCCCACCATTCCTCAGTTCCTCGATGATCTCAAGGTCTCGCCCGGGTTCGGAGGCCATTCACATAAACAGGCGGCGCCCTCAACGACGGATGCCTCCCCGCCAGTGGCGAGGAGGCATCCGTGGTGTGGTGTTGTCGGTCAGGCCGTTTTGCGAGAGTTGCGGGTGAACAGTCCATAGAGGAGCAGAACGATGATGGAACCGACGATGGCGACGAGCCAGGTCTGGATGCTCCAGAATTCCTGAAGGTCGACACCGAACAGCAGCCCACCGAGCCAGCCGCCCAGGAGTGCGCCCACGACGCCGAGGATCAGCGTAATGATCCAGCCACCGCCCTGTTTGCCGGGAAGAATGGCCTTGGCGATCGCACCAGCGATCAGGCCGAGTAGAAGAAACGCGAGGAAACTCATTGATCCACCTCCATTTGTTCACCATGTCCCGAGCCCGTGGCTCGGGATTCCCACCGGGTTAGGCGGGTGTAACCGGGATACTACCCCGGCAAACGGGTTATCTGGGGATTCGCCGCGAATATGTAACCCGAATGCCTTTTGTGGTATTACGGCGTGACAATTCAGCTCAGCTCAGGTAATGTTGCGGGGTCGGCTCTGGACACCGCGGAATGTACCGTGGATGGGTTTGTAAGTCTGGTGGGCCGGTTATACGTCGCGATACCGCGTACGTATTCACACGATGTGAAACGGTCCCGACCATTGACTGCTCGGGTATAAGAATGCCGCAGTTTCTTCTGCGCGCGCTTGCGATTCATGCATGACTTAAAACCCGGAAAGAACTATGCCCAAGAACAAGAAACCGGCCGGCGGACGACCCGTCAAAAACTTCGAGCCCGGCTACGCCCGCAAGAGCGGCGGCCCCGCAGGCTCCACCACAGGCAGCCGGAGCCCCGGGCACCGCGGCTACCGTCCGTCGGATGACGCCCCCAAGAAGGCACGCTGGAACGCCGACGAGCGTGCAGCCCGCCGCCACTCCGACGAGCCCCGCGAACAGCGCGCCCCGCGTGATGAGCGCTACGATCGCGATGCCCAGGCCCCGCGCAACACGGAGCGGCCGACCTACACCCGCGGCGAGCGTGCCCCACGCACCAACGAGCGTCCGGCGTACAACCGTGGTGAGAACCGGCCTGAGCGCACCGAGCGTCCGGCGTACAACCGTGGCGAGCGGACTGAGCGTCCCGCGTACAACCGTGGTGAGAACCGTGGCGAGCGGACCGAGCGTCCCGCGTACAACCGTGGTGAGAACCGTGGCGAGCGGACTGAGCGTCCCGCGTACAACCGTGGTGAGAACCGTGGCGAGCGGACCGAGCGTCCCGCGTACAACCGTGGGCGAGAACCGTGGCGGACGTGCGGACCGAGCGTCCCGCGTACAACCGTGGCGAGAACCGGACCGAACGTCCGGCGTACAACCGTGGTGAGAACCGGACCGAGCGTCCGGCGTACAACCGTGGCGAAAATCGGACCGAGCGGCCGGCGTACAACCGCGACGACCGCCCGCAGCGTTCGCACAGCGAACGCCCCGAGCGTGGCTCGTACTCCCGCGACGACCGTGGACCCCGCAAGGACTTCGGGAACGACCGTCCCCGTCGTGACGCCGGTGCCGAGAAGAACTTCTACCCGAACCGCGACGCCAAGGGTAACTTCACGCCCGAGGACGATGTCGTGCTCGAGCGCCTCGAGGCCCAGGCCACCCTGGCGACCGACGTCGAGGGCGTATCGTTCTCAGACCTCGGACTCGGCGGCAACATCGTGGCAGCACTCGCCGAACTCGGTGCTGCAAGCCCCTTCCCGATCCAGGCAGCGACGATTCCGGACGTCATCGCCGGTCGGGATGTCCTCGGCCGCGGCCGCACCGGTTCAGGCAAGACCATCGCATTCGGCGCCCCGCTGGTTGAGAAGCTGATGGAGAACGGTGGGGGGAAGAAGCGCGCCATGGGCCGCAAGCCCCGCGCTCTCATCCTTGCTCCGACCCGTGAACTCGCACTGCAGATCGACCGCACCGTGCAGCCGATCGCTCGCAGCGTCGGACTGTTCACCACGCAGATCTACGGCGGTGTCCCGCAGGGTCGCCAGGTTGGAGCGCTGCAGCGCGGCGTCGACATCATCGTCGGAACGCCCGGCCGCATCGAAGACCTCATCGAGCAGGGTCGCCTCGACCTCTCCGAGGTCACCGTGACTGTCCTCGACGAGGCCGACCACATGTGCGATCTCGGCTTCCTCGAGCCGGTCCAGCGGATCCTGCGTCTGACCGCCCCCGGTGGACAGAAGCTGCTCTTCTCGGCAACGCTCGACAAGGGCGTCGCCTCGCTCGTCAAGGAGTTCCTGCCGTCGCCGTCCGTCCACGAGGTCGCCGGTGAAGACCAGGCCTCAGCGACGATCGACCACCGTGTGCTCGTCGTCGAACACCGCGACAAGGATCGCCTCATCGAGGAACTTGCGAACCGCACCGAGAAGACGCTGATCTTCTCGCGCACCCGTGCCTACGCCGAGCGCCTCGCGGACCAGTTGGAGGATGCCGGCATCCGTGCCGTCTCGCTCCATGGTGACCTCAACCAGGCCCGACGGACCCGCAACCTCGCGCAGCTCACCTCCGGGCGGGTCAACGTGCTGGTGGCGACGGATGTCGCGGCCCGCGGCATCCACGTCGACGACATCACCCTGGTCATCCAGGCTGACGCGCCTGACGAGTACAAGACGTACCTGCACCGTTCGGGCCGCACCGGCCGGGCCGGCAAGGTCGGTACCGTTGTCACGATCATCCCGAAGGCACGCCAGCGCCGCATGACGGATCTGCTCGGCCGCGCCGAGATCGAGGCTGACTACGTCAACGCTCGCCCCGGTGACGAGATCATCGAGGAGCTCGCCGGTCGCATGACCAACGCGAAGCTCACGCGATAACACCTGCGCAACGCGATTCGGCGGATCGGACCCCAGGGTCCGGTCCGCCGATGTCCGTTAACGAGAGGATGACCGGCTGGTCGCCCGCTGGTCGGCGTAGAGCCAGCCGCTGATCAGGCGAGTGACGAACGGGAGCACCCAGAACGTCATGATCGGTGCGAGTGCAAGGGTCGAGATGAGCACGTGCCAGAACACGCCGAGTCCGTCCCAGCCGGGAACGACCGTCGTGACGAGTAGGGTGAACGCCAGGTTCACGGGGAAGAAGCCGAGCCAGATGCTCGTGGCCTGCTTCCAGCGTGGCGGTGTTGTGGGAAGGCCATCGCCCTCCGCGTGTTGCGCCGATGGGGCGTCGAACCAGCCCTCGATCCCTGTCCGCTTCTCGACCCTCGACTGTTCCATGAATTCGCGACCCTCGTCGAGCCAGCCGACACGCTGGGATGAGCCCTCCCACGCGTCCAGCGTGGACTCGTCCGTGAATCGGTAGAGCATATGCCAGGTGTCTGATGCGGCGCCGGCGCTCACCCAGCCGGAACCGAGGAACCCGGGAAAGTCGCCTGCCATCCGGATTCCGGACTGGACCCATCTGGTGGCCTCGTCGATCCGCTCGGGGTTCACCCGGCGTTCGATCGAGACGGTGATTGGTTGGTGTTCCATGACTCCAGCCAAGCGCAGTCCTGTTTCCGCGATGTAACAGGCGGCACCTGATCCGCTGTCGATCTCAGAACAGCATGGGCTGCTCGGTCGACGGCAGTGCGCGGGCGCCGGTCGATCCGTCGTCGCTGGCGAAAGCCACACGCTCGCCGGCGTTGTTGCGAAGCATCCCGAGCGCTTTCGACCGAATCCCGCCCGTTGACGGATCCTCACGGCCGCGCTCGAGGCCGTGCGCCCGGATGAGCGGCGAGATCCGTGCGGCCAGCCACTTCCGGTACTCTTTCGGCGCGTACGACCCCGTCGCGTACAGGTCGCGGTACTTCGGAACCAGTTCGGGATGCTGGCGCTCCAGCCAGTGCATGAACCACGGCTTCACCCCCGGCTTCAGGTAAAGCGACGAGAACAGGACGCTTGTCCCTCCGGCGTCGGCCACCCGCCTCAGCGCCTCGTCGAGGTGGGCTCGCGTATCGGTCAGGAAGGGCAGGATCGGCATCAGGAAGACGCTGCAGTCGAGCCCGGCCTCACGCACAGCGGTGACTGTCGCCAGCCGTGCCTTCGCCGACGGGGTTCCCGGCTCGATCGACTTCTGCAGCTCGTCGTCGTAGATGGCGATCGACATCGCCAGGTCGACCGGCACCTCCTTCGCCACCTCGGCGAGCAGCGGCAGGTCTCGCCGGAGCAGCGTGCCCTTGGTGAGGATCGACAGGGGAGTGCCCGATCGTGCAAGCGCCTCGATGATTCCGGGCATGAGCGCGTAGCGGCCCTCTGCCCGCTGGTACGGATCGGTGTTTGTGCCGAGGGCGACAGGATGCCGACCCCAACTCGGTTTCGATACCTCTGTGGCGAGGACGTCGGCCACGTTGATCTTCACGACGACCTGATTGTCGAAATCGGCTCCGGCGTTGAAGTCGAGGTACGCGTGTGTCGGCCGAGCGAAGCAGTAGACGCAGGCGTGGCTGCATCCACGGTAGGGATTGATCGTCCAGCCGAAAGGCATCTGCGATTGCCTCGGCACGCGGTTGAGCGCAGATTTGGCGAGCACCTCGTGGAAGGTCACGCCGACGAATTCCGGTGTCTGTACGCTTCTCACCAGATTGTTGAGTTGTGCGAGGCCCGGCAGGGCTGACGGCTCCTCTGTGCCGAGCTGTTGTCCGTCCCACCGCATCTCTTCATTAGAACATAGATTCGAACAATGCGCGGGTCACATTCGCCGTCTCCTGGGGGTGAGTCGCACCGACGGAAGCGGGGGCGCCGGGATGCGGTCGCCGTCGTGCCCGTCGACGTGCCCGAAACGCTCCGCACCCGATTCCCAGGCGTCCCTGGCGGCGACGATCTCCTCGTGGCTGCGTCCGACAAAGTTCCACCACATGATGATCTCGTCGCCAAAGGGAGCCCCTCCCAGCAGGATGAACCGCGCTCCGTCCGCGCTCGACACCGTCAGGTCTGCGCGATCGGTGCCGAGGTAGAGCAGCGGCCCGCTGGTGAGCGATGCGCCCTCAACCTCGACTGCGCCGGAGATCACCATGAGCGCGTGCTCGAAACCGGGCTCCAGCGGAATGGATGCCGTTGCCCCGGAATCCAGCACGGCATCCGCCCCCACGAGCGGTGTGTAGACGGCAGCATCCGAGGTCGCAGACCCGAGCCGGCCCACAAGGACCGTCGCCGCCAGGCCTGGTGCCCTGAAAACCGGAAGGTCGGTGTGCTGCTCGAAGAACGGCTCGATGCCTGACATCTCCCGGGGAAGTGCCACCCAGAGCTGCAGGCCGCGCATCGGCCCGTTCGCCTCACCGACGGAGAACTCGGAGTGCGAAATGCCGAATCCGCTCGTCATGATGTTGAGCTCACCGGGGTGGACCTCGACGTCCGACGAGACGCTGTCACGGTGCCGGATGACGCCCTCGATCGGCCAGGTGACGGTCTGCAGGCCGGTGTGCGGGTGGGGGAGGACGCGCATGCTGGTGTTCTCGTCATCGAACCTGTCAAGAAAACACCACGCGCCCACCATGGGCAGTTCCCGTTGTGGCAGCGACCGGTGCACAAGGATGCCGCGGATGCCGCCGAGGGGGACCTCTCGCGCCTCCAGCAGGCGAACGGCCGGGCCGGTCGTTGAGGTAGCGGAACTCGTCGATTCGGTGACGACCGCATCCCACCGCGTCATGGGGTTCTCGACACCGGAAGATCGACGTGCTCGTCGAAGCCGTGATGCTTGCGCAGGTAGCCCCTGAAGAATGAACAGCGTGGAACGACTCGCTTGCCGCGGCCGATGACGTCACGAAGTGCGAACTCCACGAGCTGGCCACCGAGCCCCCGGCCGCCGAAAGCGTCGTCGATCACCGTGTGGATGAAGGTGACATGGCTGTCGGACTCGTCGTACTCAGAAAATCCTGCCCGCGTCTCCCCGAGCCACACCTCGAATCTGGACGCCGCTTCGTTGCGCAGAAGTCGAAGATCGTCGTTGGGATCGTTCTCGGTCATTCCTGCTCCCGCTGGCTCGATGTGTGCATTCCTCAGAGTCAACCTACGCCGGGGGAGTTTTATTCGCGAGTATGGACCGGGTCAGGGTACGGCGAGCATCCCGGCGGCGATGAGCGCCAGGATAAGTCCGATCCACTGCACGGGGGCAATCCGCTCCTTCAGCACGATCGCGGCGAGGATGATCGTGCCGGCCGGGTACATGGCCGCCAAAACGCTCATGACGCTGAGGTCGCCGAGTCGGAGACCGATGAGGAGCAGCCCGTTCGCGATCGCGTCGACCACCCCACACGCGACGGCGAGGGACAACCCGGGCTTCCAGCCCGTGGTGCTGGGGGCGGTCTCGTGCGACGAGGCCTGGTGTAGCACCTGGGCGGCGTCCTCCTCGACCGTGTCCGTCACGCGGGTGCGAGCCGCCCGGCGGCCGACCAGCCAGAGCACTCCAACCGTCGCGAACATGAGCGCAGCGTTGACGCCGCGGTTCATCACGAGGGGCACGACGCCCGAATCGTCGGGGGTCTGGTCGATGAGGATCATGAAGGCGCCGATCATCGTGCCCGAACCGACGGCCATCAGAATTCCCTTGATGCTGGGCCTCACGGCTCCCTTCTCGGGAACGAACCCGACCAGCACCACGGCAACAAGGGCGAGGCCGAGGGCCAGGTAGCCGACGAGGCCGAGCCTGTCACCGCCGAGCAGTCCCCAGGTCATCGGTACGATCGCTGAGACGACGGCCGTGAGCGGGGACAGGATGCTCATCGGGCCGATGGCGAGGCAGGCATAGAGGAGGGAAATGGCGAGGGCGCCAGTGATCCCGGACAGGCCGCCCCACAGCACGGCCTCCACCGACCACGTTCCGAAGCCGAGCGCCAGCACGAGGAGGAGGACGGCGAGCCCGGATGCTGCGGCGACCGCCGTGACACGGATCGGACTGATCCGTTTGGAGGCCAGCCCACCAAGGAAGTCCGCCGCCCCGAAAATGAGCGCGCCCGTGAGTCCGATGATGGCCGTGAGCATGATCCCCAGCGTAGTGGCGGGTGAACGACCGAACCGGGGCGTTGCCGACTCCGAAGTAGAGTGGAATCGATAAGGGGGACCGACATGCAGGCCAGGCGCGCACGAGTGACACGGGGTGTCCTCGCCGCCGGGGTCTCCACGTTCGCCGCTGCGTTTTCCCACGGTGTGGCCGCGTCGGAGGCACCGAGCGTCGCGGCACTCGCCGTGGCATCCGTCCTGGCGGTCTTCGTCTGCATCGGGCTGGCCGGGCGGGCGACCCCTCTCCGGCTCGCTACTGCCGTGGTGCTCAGTCAGGCGGGCTTCCACGCGCTTTTCACGCTCGTCCCATCGGCGACCGCGTCGACGGCCTCAGTGACCTCGCACCATGGCGCGATCACGCTGGCAACGGATGCCGTGACCCACGGCCACGGGGCGACCGACGCAGCCATGTGGCTGGGCCACGCAGCGGCCGCTCTCGTCACCATCCTGGCCCTCGCCCGCGGCGAGCGTGCTTTTTTCTCCATCGTCGATGCGCTGCGGCTGACGGTTCGCGCGCTCATCGGTGTGCTCACGTCCCGTCCCGTCCTCACCGCGGCCCCCATCGCGCCGGAATGGCCCGCCCTTCCTTCGCCGACCCCGGCCCTGCTGGCGTCATCGGTTCCCCGGCGTGGGCCGCCGACATCCGGTCGCATCCCTTCTTTCGCCTGAGTGCCGCTTTGCGTCGCCCGGCGCCCGTTTCTCGCGGATGGTGGCCACCGAGCCCCACCTGCTTTCCACGCTTTCTCTCTTACCTAAGGACTTCTCTTGTCTGTCTTTCACTCACGTTCTTCGTTCCCTCGATCGAGCCGTTCCGGCCCCATCGCCCTCGGCGTTCTTGCCGGTGCCGCGCTTGTCGTTTCTGTACCGCTCGCGGCCATCGCCCATGTCGGCGTCAGTCCCTCCTCAACAGCGGCCGGGTCAACCAGCCAGTTGGCTTTCAGCGTCGGTCACGGCTGCGAGGGGTCGCCGACAACGGCGCTGACGTTCACCATTCCCGAGGAATTCGTCGCAGTCGCGCCGCACATCAACCCCAACTGGACCGCAGAGAAGGTGATGGTCGACCTGCCTGACCCCATCACTGATGCCCATGGCTCCGCGATAGCGCAGCGTGTCGGCCAGGTCGTGTACACCGCGAAGGTCCCACTCGCCGACGGCTTCCGGGACACGGTCACTCTCCAGGTCACACTGCCGGAGGACTCCGATGGATCGGACATCGCCTTCCCTGTCCTGCAGAGTTGCGAGGTCGGAGAAACGGACTGGAACCAGGTCGCGGTCTCCGGGCAGGACCCGCATGAGCTCGAGCGCCCGGCGCCGACGGTGACGGTAACCGGCGCAGAATCGGAGCACCATGGATCGGTCGGAACCGAGCTCGCGGCGAGTGAGACAGCCACAGCAGCATCGGGACCGTCGGAGCCCGACCTCATCGCCCGTAGCCTTGGTCTTGCCGGACTGGTCACCGGGGTGGCGGGCATCCTCGTCGCCATCATCGCGAGGCGTACGACCACCCCAGCCGCGGCAACCCCAGCCACCCCGTCGGAAGGACACCACTCATGAGTCTGCGTCAGCTGATCGGCCTCGGCGGCCTGGCCGGCATCGCCCTCGTGGCGATGCTCGGTGCGGCACCTGCCCAGGCGCACAACGCCCTCGTCTCCTCCACCCCGTCTGCCGGGGCCGTCGTCACCGAGCAGGTGGGCACGTTCGCGATCACCACGAGCGACGTCCTCCTCGACTCAGGGACGGACAGTCCCACCACGTTTATCCAGGTACGCGGTCCCGGTGAGGCCGGCCTGTACTACGGCGACGGATGTGCCACCGTCGATGGCGCGAGCGTGACGATGCCTGCCGACCTCGGCGAGGCGGGGGAGTACACCGTCTACTGGGGAGCGGTCTCCACCGACGGGCATCCGATCACCGGCGACTACACCTTCACCTGGCAACCGGCGGTCGACCAGCAACTCGGCGAGGGAATTGCGGACGCGCCGAGTTGCGGGGCGACGGCGTCCGAGGAGCCGGCTCCCGACGCGGCAGCGCCGGTGGCCCCAAGCGACACAGCGACGGCCGCGCCGGTCGCTGACGACGAGACCGCATCCGGCTCCGCTGCCGACATCGTCTGGATCGGGGTCGCACTCGGCGTTCTGATCGTCGGTGCGCTCGTCGTTCTCGCCATTGTCCGGGCGCGCAGCCGGTCAATGCACCCCGAGGACGACGACAGCCTCGCCGGTACCTCGTCGACCGAACCAGATACCCGGGCCTGACCATCGTCACCGGCGGGACGACCTCTCCGTCCCGCCGGTGGTGCGGTCACGCCGCCATTCACAGGGCTACGGCCGGATTACCCCGTTGTCGGGAGCGCAGGCTATCGTTCGTCAGGTGACATCCGCCCCGACCGACAGAGCCCTCGCCCCCTCGCCGACAACCGGCCAGCCCTCAGCGGCCGACGTCCTGCACCGGGTATTCGGGTTCGACTCCTTCCGCGGTGAACAGCAGGCCATTGTCGACCAGGTCGTCGCTGGCGGCGACGCCGTCGTGCTCATGCCAACCGGCGGCGGCAAGAGCCTCTGTTACCAGGTGCCGTCCATTGTGCGAGCAGGCACCGGTGTCGTCGTCTCCCCACTGATCGCGCTCATGCAGGACCAGGTTGACGCCCTTCTCGCCGTCGGGGTGAGCGCGGCATTCCTCAACTCGACGCAGTCGCCCGCCGAACGGGAGCGTGTTGAGAGCGCCTACCTCGCCGGCGAACTCGACCTCCTCTACGTCGCCCCTGAGCGCCTGAACTCCGAATCGACCAAACGGTTCCTCGCCAACGGAAAAATCGCACTCTTCGCGATCGACGAAGCCCACTGCGTGTCGCAGTGGGGTCATGACTTCCGTCCGGATTACCTCAGTCTCGGCGACCTCGCCGAACGCTGGCCCGATGTCCCGCGGATCGCGCTGACCGCGACGGCGACGGATGTCACGCACGATGAGATCACGACGCGGCTGCACCTGCGAAACGCGCGACACTTCGTCGCCAGCTTCGATCGCCCGAACATCCAGTACCGGATCGTGCCGAAAAACGAACCGCGCAAGCAGCTCGTCGACTTCATCAGGAAGGAGGGATCCGGACAGGCGGGGATTGTCTACGCCCTCAGCCGCAACACGGTCGAGAAGACCGCTGCACACCTTCAGGCGAACGGCATCAACGCGCTGCCCTATCACGCAGGTCTCGACGCATCCGTTCGCCAGGCGACCCAGTCACGCTTCCTCCGCGAAGACGGCATCGTCATCGTCGCAACCATCGCGTTCGGCATGGGGATCGACAAGCCCGACGTCCGATTCGTCGCACACATCGACCTGCCGAAGAGTGTCGAGGGCTACTACCAGGAGACCGGTCGGGCCGGCCGGGACGGAGAGCCCTCCGTCGCCTGGCTGGCCTATGGTCTCCAGGATGTCGTTCAGCTGCGGCGGATGATCGACGACTCACCCGGTGATCTGGCCCACCGGCGCCGGATGTCTGCACATCTCGACGCCATGCTCGCGCTCTGCGAGACGGTCGAGTGCCGCAGGCGCAACCTGCTCAGCTACTTCGGCCAGGCGTCTGAACCGTGCGGAAACTGTGACACCTGCCTCGATCCGCCCGAGGTCTGGGATGGCACGGTCCCTGCGCAGAAGCTGCTGTCGACGATCGTGCGACTCAAGCGAGAGCGCAACCAGGAATTCGGCGCCGGCCACCTCGTCGACATCCTCCGGGGCAAGACAACCGCGCGCACCACGCAGTGGGGCCATGACGCGATCGCCACCTGGGGCATCGGGGCCGACCTGAGCGAACAGCAGTGGCGCGGTGTTGTGCGGCAACTCCTCGCCAAACGACTGCTCGCTACGCGAGGGGAATACGGCACACTCGGGCTCACCGAGGGCAGCACAGCGGTCCTGTCCGGCGAACTCGCGGTCCCGATGAGGAACGAGCCGGAACGCCGGGCGTCCGTCGGGGCAGCCAGGCGCGCCGCAGTGGCAGACCTCGCCCCGGCTGATGCTGGCCTGTTCGAGGCGCTCCGCTCCTGGCGCGCTGCGGAGGCCAAAGAGCAGGGCGTCCCGGCCTACATCGTGTTTGGAGATGCCACCCTCCGCGCGATCGCCACGGCAAGACCGCGATCAATCGACGACCTTGCCGGCATCAGTGGCATCGGGGAGAAGAAGCGGGCGAGCTACGGAAGCGCGCTCATCGACATCGTGGCGACCGGTGACGCCGGCTGACAAGCTCCGCCGCACACAGAAACGCTGCGCCGACCCTGGGGTCGACGCAGCGTGTGATATCTGATGGAGGACTAGCCCTTCCGGGCCTTGTCCTCACCCTTGGCCTTTTTATCGGCCCGCTTCTCCTTCAGTGACTTCGCCGGTTCTTTCTTCGCCGTGCTCTTCTGGGGTGATTTGCTAGCCATCCGAAACTCCTTAGACCTTCCAGCCACGCGGCTGTGTTCCCTCGACCATACGCTGTTATCCCGGCGAACGATATTGCACGCGGCGAAGTCTGTTTCGCTCCGGCGGCCACGACGGCTGCTTTGTGGGGAGTATCCCTAAATCGCACAGTCCGACTGTAGCTTTCCTCAATCGCGTGACCGGCGCACCCTGTCTCGTTTGTAGCCCGAGGACGGGACGTTTCCGGCCGGATGCGTTCGCTCGTACCGTGGAGGAAGACGTACTTCAGTGATGAAAGACAAGGGACTCCGCATGGTTGACACATCGATCCGCCCGTCAGCAGTCGACGGCGACGCATTCGACGACGAGGCCACCCAGGCCGCCGAGGGAGACAGGATCGATGTCCGCGAGCTCTCCGAGAAACTTCTGGGCAGCTGGCCGGAAGCCCGTCGCGCAGCTCGACGGCTGACCGCCCGGCCCGAATTCCACCGCATCGAGGGCCAGACCCTCTCCGAGCACCGCGAGACGGTCTTCGGCCAGCTGAAGCTCCTCGTCGAAAACGGGCAGGTGCACCGCGCCTTCCCGAAACACCTCGGCGGGTTGGAAGACCACGGCGGCAACATCGCCGGCTTTGAGGAGCTCGTGACGGCCGACCCGTCGCTGCAGATCAAATCGGGTGTCCAGTGGGGGCTGTTCGGATCGGCGGTGATGCACCTCGGCACAAAGGAGCACCACGACAAGTGGCTGCCTGGCATCATGAGCCTCGAGATTCCCGGGGCGTTCGCGATGACCGAGATCGGACACGGCTCGGATGTCGCCTCGATCGGCACGACCGCCACGTACGACGTCGAGACGGAAGAGTTCGTCATCCACACGCCGTTTCGGGCTGCGTGGAAGGACTACCTCGGCAATGCCGGTGTCCACGGCAAAGCGGCGACCCTGTTCGCGCAGCTCATCACGAACGGTGTCAACCACGGCGTGCACTGCTTCTATGTGCCGATCCGCAATGACGAGGGCGACTTCCTCCCGGGCGTCGGCGGAGAGGATGACGGGATCAAGGGCGGGCTGAACGGGATCGACAACGGCAAGCTGCACTTCACCGAAGGTCCGGATTCCGCGGACCAACCTGTTGAACCGGTACGGCGATGTCGCCGCTGATGGCACATACTCCTCACCCATCGCCAGCCCGGGGCGGCGCTTCTTCACGATGCTCGGGACCCTGGTCCAGGGTCGCGTGTCCCTCGACGGTGCCGCCGTCGCGGCATCCGCCGTTGCCCTGCAGATCGCGATCACCTATGGGAGCCAGCGACGCCAGTTCAACGCCTCGAGCGATGTGCACGAGGAAGTCATCCTCGACTACCAGCGCCACCAGCGCCGGTTGCTCCCGAAGCTCGCCACGACCTACGCGCAGAATTTTGCTCACGACCAGCTCCTGGTCAAGTTCGACGGAGTGTTCAGCGGCGAGCGGGACACCGACGACGACCGCCAGGACCTTGAGACGCTGGCCGCAGCGCTCAAATCGCTGTCCACCTGGCACGCGCTCGAGACCCTGCAGGAAGCGAGGGAAGCCTGCGGCGGCGCCGGTTTCATGGTCGGGAACCGACTGACGAGCCTCAGGGCCGACCTCGACGTCTACGTCACATTCGAGGGCGACAACAACGTGCTCCTGCAGCTCGTTGGCAAGCGATTGCTCGGTGACTACGGCAAGCGATTCACCGGGGCGGATGCCACGACGCTGGCCCGTTTCGCCGCAGAACAGGCGCGCGGCAGGGTCGTCCACGGCACAGGACTTCGTTCCCTCGCCCAGACGGTCGCCGACTTCGGCTCCACCGCCAGGTCGGTGGGACGCATGCAGAACGAGGACGCCCAGAGAGAACTGCTCACCGACAGGGTGGAGAGCATGGTCGGCTCGATCGCCGGTCGGCTCCGTGCGGCCAGCAAACTGTCAAAGGCGGAGGCCGCTGCGCTGTTCAACGAGAACCAGAACGAGCTCATCGAGGCAGCACGCGCCCACGCCGAGCTGTTGCAGTGGGAGGCATTCACCGAGGCGCTCGCCACGATCACCGATCCGGGGACGACGAAGGTCCTGACCTGGCTCCGTGACCTCTTCGGGTTCGGCCTGATTGAGAAGCACGCCGCCTGGTACCTCATCAACGGCCGTCTTTCCGGCCAGCGCGCCCAGTCGGTGACGGCATACATCGATCGACTGCTCGCGCGGCTCCGCCCCCACGCCCTCGACCTCGTCGAAGCGTTCGGGTACACCGAGGACCACCTCAGGGCACCGATCGCCTCCGGCATCGAGGCCGAACGCCAGGACGAAGCCGCAGCGTATTTCTCTGAGCTCCGTGCGTCAGGCACGGCACCGGTCGACGAGAAATCCGCGAAGTCGTCCTTCGATGCGCTGAATCACGCGAAGAAGAAGAAGTAGCGAGAGAAAGCACAACGGCGGCGGATCCCTGACGGGATCCGCCGCCGTTGGCGTTGCGACACAACTCGAGGGGTCCGTAAGGGTCCTTGTCTGCGGATTGGAAGGACCAGTCGGGACGGATCGACGGGTGAAACGACCCTTTCGGACTGCTCAGTCGGCGGAGACCGCCGCGGCTACCGCTGCTGGGAGCGGAGACTCCCCGGAGATCAACTCCCAGCAGTGTCCGGCGGTATCCGGGAACGTGAGTACGGCAGCGATCACTGCCGCGACGTCCGCCCGCGGGATGGAACCGCGTTCGGTGTGCTCGGCCAGGGTGACAAGGCCGGTCGGCTGGTCGTCGGTCAGTCCGCCCGGACGGAGAATCGTCCAGTCGAGACCGGACGCGCGCAGTGCAGCATCCGCATCACGCTTCGCAGTGACGTACGCAGCCCACACCTCATCGAGATCCGGGTCGACGGCGTCATCGACGCCGATCGCCGAGATCTGCACGAAACGCCGGACTCCGGCCTGCTCCGCCGCCTCCGCCGACTTGACCGAGCCTTCGAAGTCGACGGTGTGTTTGCGTTCCGCGCCCGACCCGGGGCCGGCCCCTGCGGCGAAGACGACGGCATCAGCGCCGGTCATGGCGGCGACGAGGTCGGATGCGGTCGCCGACTCGATATCGCAGACGAACGGCTCAGCCCCCAGTGCTTCGAGTTCGGCTCGGTGGTCAGGGTTACGGAAGACGCTGACGACGGCGTCTCCGCGCTCCACCAGCAGTTCCGTCAACTGGCGGGCGATCGTGCCGTGCCCACCGATAATCACTATTCGACTCATGATGTTCCTTTCGTCGGGAGAATGCGGGTCAAGACGGGCGCTTCTCGGGCGAGACCGTCTTGCGCGGGTCGGTCTCCGGCAGCGAGCCCAGAACTTCGTCGATGCGCGTGAGGGTGTCTGCTGACAACGCCACACCGGCGGCCTTCACGTTGTCGCGGACCTGGTCGGGGCGCGACGCCCCGATGATCGCGGAGGCGACGTTCGGATTCGCCAGCACCCAGGCGATCGCGAGTTGTGCGAGCGTGAGGTCCTGCTCGTCGGCGATCGGTTTCAGATTCTGCACAGCTGTGAGCACGTCGTCCCGCAGGAAGCTCTTGACGGCGTCCGCACCGCCCTTGTCGTCGGTGGCCCTGCTCCCAGCCGGGAGCGGCTGCCCGGGCAGGTATTTGCCGGTCAGAACGCCCTGTGCAACGGGTGACCAGACGATCTGCGAGAGGCCGAGTTCCTGCGACGCAGGCACGACCTCCTCCTCGATGACCCGCCAGAGCATCGAGTACTGTGGCTGGTTCGAGATCAGGGAGATGCCGAGGTCTTTGGCGAGGTCGGCAGCCGCGACGAGCTGGTCCGCGTCCCATTCGGACACGCCAATGTAGAGCGCCTTGCCCTGCCTGACGACGTCCGCGAACGCCTGCATGGTCTCTTCGAGCGGTGTCTCGGCGTCATACCGGTGCGCCTGGTAGAGGTCGACGTAGTCAGTGCCGAGGCGGGAGAGCGATCCGTTGATCGACTCGAGGATGTGCTTGCGGCTGAGCCCGGAGTCGTTGACGCCCTTCGGGCCCGTCGGCCAGTAAACCTTGGTGAAGATTTCGAGCGATTCGCGCCGCTCCGAGGCGAGCGCTTCGCCGAGGACGGTCTCCGCTGCGGTGTTCGCGTAGGCATCCGCCGTGTCGAAGGTGGTGATCCCGCTCTCCAGGGCCGCGGCGACGCACGCGCGCGCGGCATCGTTCTCGACCTGCGAGCCGTGGGTGAGCCAGTTGCCGTAGGTGATCTCTGAGATCTTGAGGCCTGAATTTCCGAGGTAGCGATAGTCCATTCGGCAACGGTACGCCCGAATGGGCGGCGCGGCTAAAGAAGCCCCAGCGCTTGCACCTGTTCCCGTTCTGTGGCAAGTTCCCGCACAGACGCGTCGATGCGCTCACGGGAGAATGCGTCGATGTCGAGGCCCTGAACGATACGCCAGGCCCCATCGATGCTTTCGACGGGGAACGAGGAGATGAGCCCCTCCGGGACTCCATAGCTGCCGTCGGACGGGAGTGCGACACTCACCCACGACCCCCGCTGCCCGTTCACCCAGTCATTGATGTGGTCGATCACGGCGCTCGCCGCTGAGCCGACCGAACTCGACCCGCGGACCTCGATGATCTCAGCACCACGGTTGGCGACGCGGGGGATGAACTCTTCGCGCACCCATTGGTCGTCGACGAGGTCGCTGACGGCGCGTCCGGCGGCCGTGGCGTTGGACAGGTCGGGGTATTGGGTCGCCGAGTGGTTTCCCCAGATCGCCACCCGGTCGATGTCGCCGGCGGCAGCATCCAGTTTCGTCGCCAGGAGCCCAACCGCGCGGTTGTGGTCGAGCCGGGTCAGGGCGGTGAACCGCTCAGCGGGCACATCGGGCGCGTGCGCAGCGGCGATGAGGGCGTTCGTGTTCGCCGGATTCCCGACGACGACCACCCGGATGTCCGACGCGGCACCCGCGTTGATCGCCGCGCCCTGCGGACCGAAGATGGCGCCGTTCGCTGCGAGCAGGTCTGCTCGTTCCATTCCAGGGCCCCGGGGGCGGGACCCGACCAGGAGCGCGACATTTGACCCGTCGAACGCCGTCGCTGCGCTGTCGGTTACGGTGACCACATCGAGAAGCGGGAAGGCCCCATCCTGAAGCTCAAGCGCCGCGCCCTCCGCTGCCGCGAGTCCGGCGGGGATCTCCAGGAGATTCAGTCGGATCGGGACCTCCGGTCCGAGCAACTGGCCCGATGCGATGCGAAACAGGAGGGCATATCCAATCTGGCCGCCTGCCCCCGTCACGGTCACTGTAGCTGCGCTATTCCTGATCATGGGATGCCTCCTCGACCTCGATGAGCACAGCCTACGCTCGGCAGGTGGTCGTCGGAACAGCCCGCGATACGGTTTACACATGCGCAGCATGTATCCCGAGATCGAACCATATGAGTCCGGCCACCTCGACGTCGGGGATGGACAGTCCCTCTACTGGGAGGCGAGCGGCAACCCGGACGGAAAGCCCGTCGTCTTCCTGCACGGAGGCCCGGGGGCGGGACGGCGCCGGCACACCGCCGCCTGTTCGACCCGGCCAGCTATCGCATCGTCCTCTTCGACCAGCGCGGCTGTGGCCGGAGTACGCCGCACGCCAGCGCGCCGGACGCCGACCTCACCGCGAACACCACCTGGCACCTCGTCGCCGACATCGAGAGGCTCCGCGAGCATCTGGGCGTCGACCGCTGGCAGGTGTTCGGAGGATCGTGGGGGAGTTCACTGGCCCTCGCGTACGCCGAAACGCACGCCGATCGGGTCACCGAACTCGTTCTCCGCGGAATCTTCACCCTCCGTCGGGTCGAACTGGAGTGGTTCTATGAGGGTGGCGCCGCGGCTGTGTTCCCCGATCTCTGGGAGGGCTTTCTTGCTCCGGTTGCCCCGGACCAGCGAGGTCATCTGATCCGTGCGTACTCGGAGCTCCTGAACAATGCAGACCCCGCCGTGCACGGCCCGGCCGCGGTCGCCTGGTCTCGGTGGGAGTCGTCGACCATCACTCTGCTCCCGAGCGAGGACACCGTCGCTCGCTTTACCGAGCCGGAGTACGCTGTCGCCTTCGCCCGGATCGAAAACCATTACTTCATGCACGGGGGTTGGTGGGAGGACGGGCAACTGATCAGGGATGCCGGTCGGCTCAGCGACATCCCGACGGTCATCATCCAGGGACGCTATGACATGTGTACCCCTCCGATGACGGCGTGGGCGCTCGCCGAGGCGATGCCGCACGCGGAACTCAGGATGATTCCGGACGCGGGGCACGCCTTCGACGAACCGGGGATCCTCGACGCACTGATCGAGGCGACCGACCGGTTCGCTTCCTAGCCTCGGAACTGCCCGCACGCAAGGCGCTGGTTGATCGGGCCGACGGGGCATTAGGTTATCTGACGTGACTTTCAATCCCGATTCAGACATCTCCGGTGGCAATGTCAAACGTCGCGGTCGCGGCGCGGCTGTCGGTGGCGGGGTGGGGATCGTCGGGGTGATCGTCGTCTTCGTCGTTTCGCAGCTGACGGGCGTCGATCTCGGAGGACTGATCGGTGGTGGCACGCAGCCGGGCCCTGCCGCCAGCGACGAGGCCATCACCGAATGCGCGACGGGCGAAGACGCCAACGAGAGTGTCGACTGCCTGATGAAGGGCGCGAGCGCTTCGATCGAGGACTTCTGGATCGATGCCTATCCGTCGGTCGCGAGCAACGCGTACGTCACCCCCGGGTTCATTCTCTTCGATCAGTCGACCTCGACAGGCTGTGGTGGGGCGACCAGCGCAACCGGTCCGTTCTACTGCCCGCCGGACCAGACGATCTATATCGATACCAGCTTCTTCCAGCAGCTCCGTGAACCCCCGTTCGATACGACGGGAGGGACGCTGGCCCAGATGTACATCGCCGCGCACGAGTGGGGACACCACGTCCAGAGCATCTCCGGAGTCATGGACCAGGCGGATCGCACCGGATCCGGGCCCGATTCTGACTCGGTGCGGATCGAACTGCAGGCCGACTGCTTCGCCGGCGCCTGGGTTGCTGCGGCGTCAGAGACCGAAGATGCCAGCGGCACGAACTTCCTCGAGGTTCCCACGAAAGCCCAGGTGGCCGATGCGCTCGACGCGGCTGCCGCCGTAGGTGACGACCGGATCCAGCAGGGATCTGGCCAGGGCGTGAACTCGGAAGCCTGGACGCATGGCTCGAGCGAGCAGCGTCAGCGCTGGTTCACGAGCGGCTATGAGGGCGGAGCGGCCTCCTGCGATACGTTCTCCGTCGAGGGCTCGCGCCTGTAAGTTTCCTGAGACCTACTGACGGCGCAACTCCGCTGCCGTCCGTCGCGGTCCTGACGCCGCTCGATCTGCTGCGCGAGCAGGTGATTGTTGCGCGTTCGTTATTCCACAGACGCCTGACCCCCTTGACCCACGTCCACCGCACTGGGGGGTATCGGGGCGGCCTGTCAACCCTACGATGTGACTATGCCTCATTAATCACGTAGCATTGCCCCCTTATGGGGGGGCACGTTACGTAAAGGGAAATATACATACATGAATTTGAAGAGAATCTTGCGCGCCGGAAATGGCATCCAAAAGCCCGTGGCGCGACACACACCGCGCTGGCGGCTCATCGCCGGCGCGGTTGTTTTTGCGTTCGCGTCATCCGTGATGGTGCCGGTCGCGGCATCAGCGGCACCGACGACCACCGAAGTTGTTCTGCAGCCAACCGCTGCGACCTTCTCCTCAGCCAGGTACCCCAGCACCCCGCTCGGCGACAAGTCGTACCTCAGTGCGACGAGCTCGGCAGACCAGACCTACCTCAAATTCAATGGTGCAGCGCTCGGCGGCAAAAAGGTCGTCAAGGCGTCGCTGGAGTTGAACGTCACCTACAGCACGGCCACGAGCGGTGGAGTCTCCGTTTATCCGACCTCCAGTGCATGGAGCGAGGAGACCCTGACCCACAACGCCAAGCCGGCCTTCGGGGCGTCGTCGCTCAACACCTCTCTCGTCCGCGCGAAGACCGGCACCAAGCTGAGCGTGCCGCTCGCTGACGTCAGCACCATCACCTCCGCTGACATGGCTTTCGGCGTGAAGTACTCGCAGAAATACGTGAGCAACACGTTCTCACTCGCGAAGTCGGCAGCCCCGAAGCTTCGGGTCACCGTCGAGAACGCGCCTGCGGTCACGACCCCGGTCGCCAAGCCGGCAGCTCCGGCCGCCCCGGCATCCACGAACGGCAAGAAGGTCTTCGCACACTACTTCCCGCCGTACCCGATCTCCATCGAGAACGGCGCGGCGGCGACCGACTACTACGCCAAGAACTACCTGACGGCGTCGGGCGAGGGCGGAATCCACGCCGCGTACGGCGGACTCCTGCGCGACCGGCCCGCTGGTCGTGCGAAGCTCGCCGGCTCCGACTGGGCCGTCGAGGACCTCAAGACAGAGGTCAGGCAGGCTATGGCCGCCGGCATCGATGGTTTCACCCTGAACATCATGAGCCTGAGTGGGCGCAACTGGGAAGCCACCGTCAACCTGATGAAGGCCGCAGCGGCCGTCAGCCCCAACTTCACGATCATTCCCATGATCGATGGAACAGCCAGTGTCGGTTCCGCGACGCCTGCGGCGGTTGCTGCGAAGCTCGCCGAGCTGTACAAGTACTCGTCGGCCGAGAAGGAGAGTAACGGCGCATACGCGTTCTCCTCCTTCAAAGCTGAGAACAAGAGCGTCTCCTGGTGGTCGTCGATCATTCAGGAGCTCAAGAACCGTGGCGTCACCGTGTCGTTCAGCGCGATCTTCCTCAACGCGTCTGACGCGAACATGAAGGCATTCGCACCGATCAGTGACGGGGTCGGCAACTGGGGCACGCGAACGGTGTCAACCGTGACCGGTGGTCCGAACTACGCCGCACGCGCCCACGCACTCGGCCTTGAGTGGATGGCACCCGTTGCCGTTCAGGACGTGCGCCCGCGCGCCTACCTGTACGACGAATCCAACAACACGGAAACGCTCCGTGCCATGTGGGGTCGCGCCATCGCAGACGGCGCCGACTCGATCCAGATGGTGACCTGGAACGACTACAGTGAGTCCACCCAGTTCGCTCCGTCAGCAGCACACGGATCGACCTTCCTCGACATCAACAAGTACTACGTCGACCGGTTCAAGACCGGCGCGGCAGTCGCATCCGACGACGAGCTCTACGTCACCCACCGGATTCACGCGTCCGCGGCGACACCGTCGACATCGCACAAGCTGATGTCCCCGACGCTGAGCGGGACGGCCACCACGCCGCGCAACACGGTCGAGGTGCTGTCGATGTTCACCGCACCGACAACAGTCACCGTCAAGGTCGGCGGCACCACGACCACGTACAGTGCCCCCGCTGGTGTGTACGCCAAGACCGTGCCGCTCGCCGTCGGTTCCGTCTCGGTCACCGCGGTCAGGAGCGGGGCGACTATCGAGTCCGTCGTCTCCCCGTACTCGGTTGTCTCGAAGCCCGTGGTTCAGGATCTGCAGTACTACGGCGTGAGCAGCAAGAACTAGTTCTCCCGCTGAAAAGAAGGAGCCGTTTGATGGGCCGCGAGAACATTCGCGAGCACATCGAGCGGCTCCTTCAGCATTCCCGCCACGTGTCGGTAGAACGACCGCGACTGTTGCCATGGGTCGGGAACATCGTCGCCGTCTCCGGCTGACGGGTGATTGATCGCCCGCCCGGATGCGATCAGTGTCGCCAGTTGTGACGCGGCGTTCGCGCCGGGATCGGATGCCTCCTGCTCGGTCGCCGACTGGACAAGCCTGGCAGCCTGACGCAGGGTGAAGATCCGGGGAAGCGCGTCCGGCTGGAGCCGGGCGACGATCGACCGGTGGCTTCGCTCGGCGGTGAGGATCAGGTCAGCGGACCGAACCATGTGCCTCTCCAGTTGGCGGGAGCGGAAGGACGATGCGTCGATGTTCTGGTCGGCGAGGATATCGGCCATCGGTGCGGCCATGGGCTGCCTGAGGAGAGCATCAGTGCCCGCTGACCGAACCGCGATCGACGTGATGTGGCGCTGGGCCAATCCGTGTCGCAACGCGAGCTCGAGGAAAGGCGAGCGGCAGATGTTGCCCGTGCACACGAAAAGAATCGTGCCTCCGGGGTTCGAGACCGGGAACGGGTCGCCGGATGCGGCCGTCATCGTGCCACCATCCGCGGCTTTTGTGGTGTCTCCCTGACGACGTCGACGGGGGAGGCCGTGAACGGAATGGATGGTGGGACTGGCCCATCAGTGGCGGCGTGGAGGTTCCGGCGGTTGGAACGCGCGCGCGCCTGTGCCGGGGGCTGCGACGTGTATGACATGCGGTAGCGCCCCATGACACTCGCGGGCGCCAGATTGAGGACGGTTCCGAGAACCGGGGCATCCACGACCGTCATGCGCTCCACGGCTTTGCGCAGTTCCCGCATCTCCACTTTCTTGGCCCCCACCACAAGGATTGCTCCCCCGAAGAGCCGCGCGAGGATCGTGGCATCCGTGACCGGAAGAAGCGGAGGGCTGTCGATGATCGTCACGTCGAAGCGTTCCCTGACGGCGGTGAGGATTTCCTCTGCGCGTACCGAACCCAGCAGTTCGCTGGGGTTGGGGGGAATCTCTCCCGAGAGGAGGACCTGGAGCCCGTCTGTTCCCCAGGGCTGGAGAACGTCGTCGAGCTGAGCTTCACCCGCGAGGAGCGTGGTGAATCCCACCCCTCCTTCCAGGTCGAGGATGCCGCCGAGGCTCGGCCGCCTGAGGTCGGCTTCGACGAGGCACACGCTCGTGCCGGATGCGGCGATGGTCGACGCCAGGTTGGCAGCCGTTGCGCTCTTGCCCTCGCCAGGGATCGACGACGTGAGCACGAAGACCTTGTGATCGTCATCGGCTTGAAGGAACCGAAGGTTGGTGCGCAACTGCCGGAATTCCTCGGCGCGAGGGGAAAGTTTGTTGGAGCGCAGGGCCATGGGTGTCGCAGCCGCCGCACGCTCATAGACGATGGAACCGAGCAGGCTCGCCCCGGTTGCGGCCTTGATCTGTTCGGGGGTCCGGACCTTCGCGTTGACGTATTCGCGGACGGCGACGATGGCGATCGCGGCCACCAGGCCGGCCAGAAGCCCGAGGGCAACCGACAATGTCTTGTTCGGTGAACTCGGGAACGACGGGACGACAGCGCTCTGCACGGTCTTCAACTGCAACGGATACGTCCCGTTTTGCAGTTTCGGCACGAGCTTCTGCACCGAGTTGGAGAGGCTGGCTGCGATTCCGTTTGCCGTCGCAGCTGCGCGCTCCGCGGACGTGTCCGTGACGGAGATCGAGATGAGAGAGGTGTTCAGAGGGACCGACGTCGACACCTGCTTCCGGAGAGCCCTGACGGTCGTGTCGAGGTTCAGGGAATTGATCACAGGCTGGAGAACGATCTCACGGGTGGCAACGGTGCTGTAGTTACGGGCTTGCTGTTGTGAATAGTTGCTGCCCTGAGCCAGTTCGCCGGTGTTCTCACCCGACGCGACGGCGACGAACAATTCCGTCTCGGCCGTGTACTCGGGTGTCGCCAGAAGCGTGTAGCCGAAGCCCAGCCCGCCACCGACAATGGTGACGACCAGGACCGTGAGCCAATGAAGCCTCAGCAGGTTGAGAATTCCTCGGTGTTCCACTGTCGATCCCCTCGTTTACTCGGCGCTCGCCGCCCCCGCTTTCCCGCTGGACCGACGGCCATTCCCGCCGGGTGTCGAGCAGGTGATGCAGGGGGACGGAGCGTCACCATATGTCATGATATGCACATGGCCCCGCGATACATGAGCAGATCTCAGTTTTGTGCCCCGTTGTGGGTGTGCGACGCAGCGGCCCTCCTGAGAGCCGGTTGTGCGCGGTGACGTTCACTGAACCGGTGCAGCCCGCCGGAGGGGTCGAGAGCCCCCGCGAGGTGCACGCCGGCCGGACCGTCGCATTCGTCGCGATCGCTGCCGTTCTCTCGGGCGTGATCCCGCTCACACTCGCAGCCCAGGTCGAGGACGTCGGCCGGAGCAACGCGTGGCTGTTCACCACCGCCATCATCGTGTGGGGCGGAGTCCGGTTGGCGGCTCTGATCACGGCGGGCGCCCCGCGGCTGTTCGACTTTTTCTTCTGGATGTTCTCCTACATCTTCATGGGGATCGCCCCCACCGTGCAGATCCGGTCGGGGCTGACGTCGACAACGACCCCGGGAATCGACGACGGGCTCTACGTGCCGGCAGCGTTGCTGGTCTGCCTCGGCCTCGGGACATACGAAGTGTTTCGCGCCGTCTGGATCGGCAGGGAGCGGTTGGGGAGGCGAACCCGCGCGGCCGCCGAACTGAGCGAACCGCGGATCGCCCAGGTCGACAGGAATCGCACCATCCTGCTCGTGGGATTCGGCCTGGTGGCGAGCGCATATTTTCTGTCGGCGGTCGGCCCGGGGGCGCTGCTGGGGAGCAGGGAAGCCTCGTTCGCCGCGCGGAACGGGGCGTGGCCCGACCCTGCCGTGCGTTCCATCATGTACGCGCTCGCCATCTATCCACTCCTCGTCGGCGCTGGTGCGCTCGCCCAGCTACGGCGGCGCGCTCTCGATCCATCGGTTGCGCGGTGGTACACGGCTGCACTGATCGGGTGCGTCGTCATCCTCTTCCTGATCGTGAATCCCGTGTCCAGCGCTCGGTATACCTTCGGAACCGTTGCCTTCGCCCTCGCGGTGTACGCGGGCGTCGTCGTCACGCCCCGTCGTGTCAGGGCGACGCTCGCCGGCACTCTCGGCGCGTTCCTCTTCCTGTTTCCCCTCGCCGATGCCTTCAGGAGCGCGGAGGTCAACCTCACGAGGAACGGGTTCTTCGGCGAGTACATGAGCAATCCCGATTACGACGCCTTCTGGCAGGTGGCGAACGCCCTCTCTTACTGGGTCGACGGCCTTGTCGTGCCGATGCGGCAACTGCTCGGGAGCCTGTTTTTTTGGGTCCCGCGCGCTGTCTGGGCAGACAAGCCGACCGATACCGGCATCCTCCTCGCCGAGTATCGGGGCTACAGTTTCGACAACCTCTCCGCTCCGCTCTGGGCTGAGCTCCTGGTCAACGGAGGCATCGTCGCGCTCATCGTCGGTTTCGCCGTCGTGGGAATGGCCCTGCGCGCCATGGATACACGACTGCTGCCGTCATTTGCGAGCGGCGGGCTGTGGGCCATCATTGGCGCAATCTTCCCCGTGTACATGACGATCCTGATGCGCGGATCACTCCTTCAGGCGACGGGCGCCATGGCGGTCGCCCTGTCGTGCGTCCTGCTCGTGAGGCAGTGGAGGCGGGTGCGGAGCGACGGTCAGCCGGAGTAGGCGACTTCGAGAATGTCCGCGACGGCGGACATGCTCAGTTCGTCACGGACGGCGCGAGACCCGCGTTCGCCCATGTCGCGCGCGAGGCGTCCGTCGGAGAGCAGCGTCCGTACGGCGGCGTCCATGCTTTCCTGGCTCGCGTCGGTGACGATCCCGCTGCCCGTCCGCCGCACGAGCGGGGCCAGGCCGCAGGTGTCGGTGATCACAACCGGCAGTGCCCTGGCCATTGCCTCGAGCACGGACATGGGGAAGGGTTCATCGACCGAAGGCAGGACGTAAATGGAGGCAGCGGACATCCGGTCTCCCGTGGATTCCGGGGCGAGCGGCCCCTCCCAGGTCACGGCGCTCGGGGAAAGCGCGGCGATGGCGCGTTCGACCGCCGCGGCTTCGCCCTCATCAGGGCCGACGAGAGTGAATCGTGTTCCCGGATATTCGGCCGCGAGTCGCTGTGCCATCTCGACGAAGACCATCGGACGTTTCCGCGGCGCCAGTCGTGCGAGGTACAGCACCTCCGGAGGGACAGGCTCGTGTCGTGTCGCTTCGGGAAGCGGCACGCCGTTCGGAAGCTCGCACAGCTGGAGATCATCTCCCCCCACCGCGATGAGGCCGGATCGCTCCTCGGGGGTGAGATAGAAAACCCGTTTGGCGCTGCGCAGCACCGGGCGCGTCAGCCAGGCATCCAGGGGGCCGGCGAGCGGATTCGATGACGGATCGATCATCCCGTGGGTCTGCAAGACGTACGGGACTCCTGCCCGGCGGGCACTTCGGGCAGCGGGAAGCGTGACCAGGTCCCTGGCGGCGTGGACGTGCACGATGTCGAACCCGCGGATGTTCTGTGCCAGCCACCGGCCCAGGCCGGGTGCGGACAGGCCCGCGAACCCGACACCGGGGATGGCTGTTCGCGCCCGGAAGAGTGTGGCCGGAATCCCGTCGAATTCGGTGGGGGCCGCGCCTTCGTAACCCCGGTGAGATCCGGCGAGTGTCACATCGTGCCCGCGCTCTCTGAGGGCGATCGCCTGGTTGAGGGCGACCCGGACCGGTCCCCCATAGTCGCCGTGCGGCGTGACAAGCGTGACGACCGACAACACTCTCACGGTCGCGGCCCCGTTGGGTTGTGTCGCGTGGCGAGGGGGCCGAGCAGAATCGAGCCGGGTTCGACCCGTCCGTTGACGAGCGCGGTGGCGCCGACGATACTGTCGCGACCGATGACGGACCCCCTGAGGACTGTTGCTCGCGTCGCGATCCAGGAGCCGTCGCCGACCGTGATGGGTGCGTTGTCGAACTCGAAGGTAGGGGAGAACCGGTCATGACTGCCGGTGCAGATGAAGACGTCCTGCGAAATGCAGACGTCGTCGCCGATGGTGACCGGTTCAAGGTTGAGGATCCAGGTTTGCTCGCCGATCCAGGAATGATGACCGACTGAGAGCTTCCAGGGCCAGTGAATGCGCACGCCATGGCGGATGTTCACCCCGCGCCCGACCCGGGCGCCGAAGGCGCGGAGGATGGTCGCGCGCACAGACGATGGGCACCACCACCGTGTCACGACCAGGCCGGAGACCAGCATCCAGCCGATCTGCCAGAAGATGTTGCGGCCACGGTCGTAACCGGCACCGGTGAAGCCGGCGAGGTTGCGTCTGAGCGGAAGGGGGCTGTCGGTGGGATCGCTTGGGGACACTCCCGCCGCGCCCGGGTCGTCGGGGAGGCTCGTCATGCCGTCAGTGTACGCACACTCGCACGGGAGGGTTGCGGCGTCGCGCCCCGTATGGGGTATTTGAGGAATGCTCGCAATTGCCGATAGCGTGGCTGAGACGTGGGTGGCTCAATCCGAATGCGGAACCCACGGGAGGGGATCTCGTGTCGAGACGGGCAGGTCGGCTCGCCGGTGCTGCATCCGGCGTCAACAAGATCGCCGGCTACACGGCATCAATGGTCGCGCTCGCCATCGCCTCCCTTGCCATCATCCCGGTGATGATCGGAGCCGACGGGCCTGAGGCCTGGGCGGCGATCGCCGTCGGGCAGTCCATCGGCGGTATCGGCGCTGTGGCCCTCGCCTACGGCTGGGGGCTGACCGGGCCGGTGACTGTTGCGCGGGCGGACAACGCCGAGCGGTTGCGCGAGTATCTCGAGTCCACCCTGGTGAAAGCCGTCCTTATCGTTCCGATAGCCGCTGTCGCCGGGCTCCTGGCCGCAGTATTCGTGCCCAGCCACGCGTTGCTCGCCGTCGTCGGGGCCCTGTCGACCGCCACCATCGGGCTCACCGCGAGCTGGTACTTCGTTGGTCTGTCGAGACCGTACGCGATGTTCGTCCTCGAAACCATCCCGCGCGTGCTCGGCACTGTCATCGGCATCGGCCTCATGCTTGCGGGTGCCGGAGCCCTGGTCGGCGTCCTCTGTCAATTGGGCGGAATGCTGGCGGCCTTCGCCGTCTGTTCGGTGTGGATCGTCCGCTCAGCCGCCGTCCAGCGCGAAGCCCGACTGCCACGTCGGCGGATCCGCCTCATTCTCTCGTCGCAGGGTCTCGGCGTGAGCTCCACGCTGCTCTCCGCGGGCTATGTGGCCGCCCCGTTGCTCATCGTCTCGGCGGTTGCACCGGGGGTGCTCCCCGTGTATGCCATCGTCGACAAGGTGCAGCGCCAGGTCTCCGTCGCGTTGAATCCCTTCGTGACGGTCTTCCAGGGGTGGGTCCCGCGCGCAGTCGGGGCGCAGCTGGTCTCCCGAGTTCTCAAGGCCCTCGGCTTGTCTGCGATCTCCTCGGCGGCGCTGGGCGGGGCGATGCTGATCGTCGCGCCACAATTCATCCAGTGGCTTGGAGGATCGCAGATCAATCCGGCGTATGACACGCTCGTGCTGATGGCGGTGTTCGTCGCCCTGAACCTGTTCGAATCTGTGGTCAGCCGGGCGATACTGGTCGCGATCGATCGAATGGGCGTCGTCGCAACGGCGACGCTCCTGGGGAGCGTCCTGGGTCTTCCGTTCGTCGCATTCGGGGCGATCCTGTTCGGCGCGACAGGCGCGATCGGGGGGATTCTGGTGGGACTGGTGCTCCGACTCGGGATCGAGCTGGTCGCCGTCGTGAAATTTGTGAGGCACCCTGACGACGCCCCGTCAGTGATCTCCCGAGAAGAGGAGCAACCCAGTGAACACCGCTAAATCCGGAATGCTGATGGCCGCGTGGTTGCTCCCCGCGAGCCGGGCAAAGAATCGCCTTCTCCGCACGCTAGGACACGATGTCCATGATTCCGCGATCGCGCGCACCAATCTCGTCTGGAAGGTGCGGAGTGTAACGCTTGCCCGGGGAAGTCGGATCGGCAAATGGAACATGATCAAGAACATGCGATCCGTGTCAGTGGGTCCGGGGGGATCGATCGGCAGGCTCAACGTCATTTCAGCGCACCCGGTCTACGTGAAGCTGTACCCCTCCGGGGCGTCACTCACGGTCGGCGCGAACGCATACATCACCAGCAGGCACCAGATGGACTGTTCGGGTTCCCTTTCCATCGGTGATTTCTCAGCGCTGGCTGGTCACGACTCCCGGGTGCTTTCACACAGCGTCGATGTCGCCAGGGATGCCCAGGTTGCTTATCCGGTCGTCGTCGGCGAACGGAGTTTTGTCGGGACGCGGTGCCTTCTGCTCGGCGGGGCGACGCTGCCGTCTCATTCCGTTCTCGCTGCTGGTTCGGTCCTTGCCCGCTCCAGACAGGCGGGGGAGTCCGGACTCTGGGCGGGCGTACCGGCGAAATTCAAGGGGGAAGTGAGCGGGGCCTGGTTCACCCGGCTGACGATGTCGACGAACCGCGTCTTTATCCCTGACACAGGCGAGACTCGGGAGGACGCGATCTGAGATGCTCAGCCTCTGAGCTCGCGGAACCATTTCGCGACCAGCAGTGCGGCGAGCACCAGGTTGGCGAGGAATAGCAGACCGTAGACGGCCTGGAACACCGGCGGCGCGCCCCACAGGATGAAGCAGAGTGCCAGGACGCCGTAGTCGGCAGGCAGCAGGGCGACGGCGCGGAATCGTGACGCCGGGCCGCGATCCGCTGTCGTGCCCTGATCGAGCGATCGTGTGATCAGCTCGGCGAGCGTTCCTCCGGCAAAGAGAATGGTCGCGACAAGCTGGAACGCGAGCGGAATAGCCAGCCATGCCGTCTCGTGCGGTGCACGCAGCCAGACCGCGACGAGGACAGCACCGTGGACGGCAACCATCTTCGCTGCGTCTACCACGTGATCCAGCCACTCGCCCGCTGGAGAGCTGCGTCCCGACAGTCGAGCGACCTGGCCATCGGCCGAATCGAGGGCGAAGCCCAGGACGAGCAGCCCGGCGACCACCGCGCCGACAACGACGCTGACCTCCTGGCTGACCAGAATCGCGAGCCCGGCCGCCGTGGCGGCAGCCGAGAGCAGTGTTACCTGGTTGGGGCCAAGGCCGGCGCGGTGCAGTGCGGCAGCCAGGATGCGACCGAGTGGTCGATTGACGAAGCGCGTATACAGGGACACGCCCTTCCGCGGCTTCTGGGCGCTCGATAACTCGGCGAGGGCGGATCGGAAAGTCGTCACGGTGCTGTCCTGACGTCAGGGCCCTGTGGCAAGGCCGATCGAGAGGGGCTTTGCTGCAATCTATCGCACGTTCGAGGATCACTCACGTTTTGTCCCTCGGTTGGGGTGATTGTCACCCCCCTCAAAAGGTGAGTAACCTTCACATGTTCGACCCGTTCCGTGTCATCCCTATGTTGTACCGGGACGTAACCCACATTTCCACACTCGGCCCTGGCTCGTGCCAGTGGCTGGAACCTGATCGGGGACTCCATGCGCGCACGCGTTCTGGGTAGCATCATTGCCGTCATCGCCCTTGCCTTTGGGGCCGTCGTGGCAGCACCGTCGCTGCAGGGGGCATCCGCCCTCTCGCCCGGAGTGCATTTCAGCGCTGACAATTTGCCCACCTGGCAGACCAACGGTGTCGTCTACGGGCTGGCGCAGTCGAACGGCAAGGTCGTCGCCGGGGGAACGTTCTCCCAGATCCGTCCCCCCAACGGCGGCGCGGGTACACCCCAGACACGAAACGGGCTCGCGGTGTTCAACGCTGAGACGGGTGAGCCCGATAGCTGTCAGTTCACCATCGCCCTCGCCGGTGGCACGCCGACCGTTCGAACGGTCGTCGCATCCCCCGACGGCAGCACGATCTACGTGGGTGGAAACTTCTCCAATATCAGCGGCACCACGGTCCTGCGGGTGGCGGCACTCGATGTCCAGACCTGCACGGTCAAGCCGTTCAGGGCCAACACGGTCTCCTCCTTCGTCTTCGGTATGGCCGTGTCTGGTGACACGCTGTACATCGCAGGCGAGTTCCAGAGCGTCGCGGGCGAGCAGCGCCTCCGCTTCGCCGCTCTTAACGCCACAACGGGAGTGTTGCTCCCCTGGGTCGCGAACGCAGACAGGATCGGCCGAGCCGTCGCGGTGTCACCGGATGGGTCCCGTGTCGTCGTTGGTGGCGACTTCTTCACCATCAACGGGCAGAACTCGCACTCCATCGGTGTGGTGAGCGCGGCGACGGGCGAGAACGTCCGCAACTACCCCGTCGGGTTCATCCACCAGAACTCGGTGACGAAGGCATTGACGACGAGTGGTGACAGTTTCTACGGTGCCAATGAAGGCACGGGAGGCGGCGTCTTCGACGGTCGCTTCGCCATGGACTGGAACACGCTCGAACAGAAATGGCGTGACAACTGCCTCGGTGCGACGCAGGCTGTGCTCGAGTACCAGGGGACCCTGTACTCGGCGAACCACGCGCACGACTGTGCCTCCAACGGCGCATTCCAGGACGGAAAGCGCAGCTACTTCATTGCACAGGACTCCCAGACCGCTGAAATCCTGGGCTGGAACCCGCTCGGAAACGACGGAACCGGTGAAGGCATCGGTCCGCGAGCGCTTGTCGTCTCCACCGGCACCTCCACTGGGCAGCCGTACCTGTGGGCTGCGGGCGAGTTCACGCTGATCAACAGCGCCGGGCAGCAGGGCCTGACCCGGTTCAGCGCCGCAGACACCCGCAACCCTCCGATCCCGGTACTGACCGCGCAGGCGACCTCGTCGGGTTCGATCCAGGTGCGCTTCCGTACGGTGGTCGACGCTGACGACAGCATCCTGACCTACCGGGTCTACCGCGGGAGCAACACCACCACCCCGATCTGGACAGGACAGGCCAACTCGGTCTGGTGGAAGCGCCCCCAGGTCACCTTCGTCGATTCGGCCGTCAGCGCCGGCACCAACTACTCCTACCGGGTGACGGCGTCCGATGGCACGAACACCAGCAACCTCTCCGCGTCGGTCTCGGCGCAGGCGATCAGCTCCTCCGTTGACTACCCGGCCCGGGTTCGCGCCGACGGCGCCCAGTTCTACTGGCAGTACGACGGCACAACCGGCAACTGGATCCAGGACAAGAGCGCGGCTGCGCCGAAGACTGACGGTCTGAGCGGAATAGCTGAGGGCGGCCTCGGTCACGCGTCCGACGGTGCCACTCCCGGTGACACGTCCGGGTCGGCAACCTTCGACGGATCAGACGACTATGTCTGGGAGGACGACTACGTCCCCGGTCCATCGGTCTACACGATCGAAACCTGGATCAAGACGACCACGACACGCGGTGGAAAGATCGTCGGCTACGGCAACGGCCGTCCGCGGACGGACACCGGGGCATTCCGGAACAGCGGAAGCTACGACCGGCACATCTATATGGACAACTCCGGCCGTCTGACGTTCGGCGCCTTCACCGGCTCGACGGTGACGGTCCGCAGCGCGGCAGCCTACAACGATGGCACTTGGCACCACATCGTCGCCAGCCAGGGTTCCGGCGGCATGGCCCTGTACGTCGACGGCGTCCGGGTTGGCCAGAACAGCAACACCAACGCCCAGTCGTACTACGGGGTGTGGCACGTCGGTGGAGACAACCTCTCCGGCTGGCCGAACCGCCCGTCATCGGACTTCTTCACCGGCCAGATCGACGAGACGGCCATTTACCGGAGTGTGCTGACCCGGCAGCAGGTGCTCAACCACTACTCGCTCGGGGGTGGGAGCGTCTCGACGAACCCGGCACCGACCGACAGCTACGGGCAGGCCGTGTACGCAAGCGATCCCGACCTTTATTGGCGGCTCGCCGAGTCCAGCGGATCGACCGCAGCCGACTCCTCGATGTTCGGGTTGAACCCTGGGGTCTACGGCTCCCAGGTCGACCGCGGCACCGTCGGCGTCATCGGTGGAAACGCCGCAGTGACGACGAACGGAGCCCAGAACAGCACCATCGGGACTGCTGCGTCCGGCGGATCGACGAGTACCTTCGCCACCGAACTCTGGTTCAGGACGAACACGACCTCCGGCGGAAAGCTGATCGGGTACGAGAACGCCCAGTCCGGCAACGGAAGCAACTACGACAAACAGATCTACATGACGAACTCCGGGGCGCTGATCTTCGGCGTCTATGTCGGAGGCTTCGCATACGTAGAGTCGCCGGCGACCTACAACAACGGTGCGTGGCACCACGTCGTGGGAATCCAGGACCCCTCCGGCATGAGGTTGTACGTGGATGGCGCTCTCGTCGGATCGAACGGGACCTCGGCGAACCAGGACTACGCAGGCTACTGGAGAGTCGGCGGTGGCAACCTCAACGGTTGGCCGTCCCAGCCCTCGAACTCGTACTTCTCTGGTGCTGTCGATGAGGCCGCTGTTTACTCGCACACGCTGACCTCTGGAGAGGTCGCGTCGCACTACTCGACCGGCATCAACGACTCGACAGCACCGACGACACCCACCAACCTGGCTGGGGCGTTCACGGGTGGCAATGTCGAGCTGAGCTGGGATGCGTCCACCGACAATGTCGGAGTGTCCTCCTACCGGATCTACCGCGGAGCAAGCGCCGGCTTCACCGCCGACGCGGCCAGCCTGATCGACGAGGTCAGCGGCACGAGCTGGACCGGCACCAACCCGACGATCGGAACCGCGTACTACCGGGTCACAGCGGTCGACGGCAGCGGCAACGTCAGTGCGGCCACAGATGCCGTGAGCGTGACCGTGACCGACACCGTCGCCCCATCGGTCCCGACCGGCGTGACGGCGACAGGAGGCACAACGTCAGCAGACATCTCCTGGACGGCATCTACCGACAACGTCGGCGTCACCGGGTACTCGGTCTACCGCGGCTCCACCGCCGGATTCGAGGCGGACGCCGGCAGCAAGATCGCCGACGTCACTGGAACCACGTACACGGATTCCGGATTGAGCCCGGGGGACTACTACTACAGAGTGACGGCGGTCGACGGGGCCGGCAACACCAGTGGAGCCTCGAGTGCCTCCAACCTTGTGACCATCGCTGAACCGGACACGACGGCTCCTTCGGTGCCGGCAAACGTCTCGGCGACGGTAAACGAGTCCACCGTCGACATCGACTGGACGGCCTCAACCGACAACGTCGGTGTCACCGGCTACTCGGTCTACCGGGGAACCAGCAGCGGATTCGTGGCGAACGCCGGCAGCAGGATCGCCGACGTCACGACGAACGAGTACACGGATGCCGGTCTCGCAGCGGGCAGCTACTACTACAAGGTGACTGCCGTTGACGCGTCAGGCAATGCCAGCGACGTCTCAGCCGCCTCCAATGAGGCGACGGTCGTTGTCGTCGATACGGAAGCTCCGAGCACTCCGACGGACCTTGCTGCAGCCAGCACCGGGTCGACGGTTGACCTGACCTGGACGGCATCGACCGATAACGTCGGGGTCACCGGGTACACCCTCTACCGGGGCGCGACGGCCGGGTTCACGGCCAACGCCGCCAGCTCGATCGGTGACTCCGGAACGACGTCCTACGCGGACACCGGACTCGCGGACGGCACCTATTACTACCGGGTTGCTGCGCGAGACGCAGCAGGAAATGCGAGCACGCCGTCCGCGTCCGTCTCGGTAGTCGTGGGTGAGCCCGTCGGGGAGCCGGTCGTGGTTGACGTTGCGACCGCCGAGGACGCCATGGTGTTCCAGGTGGCTCCGACGTCGAACTACGGATCCAACAACCAGCTGTCGGCGCGCGGATCGGCGGGCAACTCGCCGATCGAGTCGTTCCTGAAGTTCAGCCTCCCGGCTGCACCCTCTGGAACAACCCTCACCGGTGCGAGCCTGATGGTCCGCACCTCCACGGACCCGACAGCGGGGTCGACCGACACCCACACCTACTCGCTGAGCACGACGGGTTGGGACCAGGGCACCATCACCTGGAACAACCGACCGGCCGCGGCAGGGACGACGCTGGGAACCCTCTCGGGCACCACGTCGACCAACACCCCGTACTCCTCGAACCTCTCGAGCGGCGCCCTGGCGTCACTGACGGGGCAGACGATCTCGGTGAGGCTGACGAGCGACGGCGGCGACAGCCTCCGACTGTGGTCGAGTGAAGCATCGAACGCGAGCTACCGACCCGTGTTGACGCTGACCTTCACCCCGGGGACCGGGCCGGCACCTGACACGACGGCACCGTCCGTTCCGTCAGGGGTGTCGACCTCGGTGACCGGCTCGTCGGTCGCGGTGTCCTGGACAGCATCCACGGATAACGTCGGGGTCACCGGCTACGACGTGTACAGGGGGACGACGAGCGGCTTCACGGCGAATGCAGCCAGCAGGATCGGCCAGCCCACGGCAACGTCGTTCACGAACAGTGGCGTTGCGGCAGGGACGTGGTACTACCGCGTTGCAGCCCGCGACGCTGCAGGCAACGTCAGCGCGGCATCCGCTGCGGAGGCGGCAACGGTCACGGCGCCGCCGGCTGAGCCGGTGACGGTGCAGGTGGCGCCCGATGACGACGCCATGGTGTTCCAGGCGATCCCGACGACGAACTACGGCAACGACCAGCAACTGTCCGCCCGTGGTTCCGGTCCGTCCCTGATCGAGTCCTTCATGCGGTTCACGCTTCCGGCGGCACCGGTGGGATACGCGCTCAGCTCGGCGACGCTCGCGGTGCGGACCTCGACGGACCCGACGTCGGGTTCGGTCGACACGTTCACCTTCAACGTGGTGACCGGTGACTGGACCGAGTCCGGCGTGACCTGGACGAACCGGCCGACCGCCATCGGCGCCACGCTGGGCAGCCTGACCGGGGCGACGGCGACAAACACGGAGTACTCGAGCAGCCTGACCGCTGCTGAGATCGCGCCGCTTCTGGGCCAGACCGTTTCGGTTCGCGTGGGCGGAAACGGGACGGACAACCTGCGACTGTGGTCGTCCGAAGCGTCATACGCGCCCTACCGCCCCGTGCTCACCCTGAACTACACACCGAACGGCTGACCGGGATGACCGCTGGGGGGCTGGGACGGAGGCAGTTCGTTCTCGGAGGAGCAGCAGTTCTCCTTCTGTCCTCCTGCGCGACTCCTCCCTCCAGCCCGGCCCGGCTGAAACCATCGACACCCGTTCCATTGGAAGGGGTGTCGACGGTTTCGGAACTCCTGGACCTGGCCCCGTTCTACATCGCGCACCGCGGATCAGGCGACAACTGGACCGAGCACACCGCGATTGCGTACCAGAACGCCGCAGCCGCGGGTGCCCAGGCGATCGAGATTTCAGTGAACGCCACATCTGACGGGGTGCTCGTGTGCCATCACGACACCAACACGCTCCGACTCACCGGCGTCGACCTGGAGATCAGCGAGGCGACCTGGGCAGAGCTGTCCGACCTCGAAAACGATGCCAGGCAGTGGCTCGGACCTCGCGCGGCCCTCGAGCCCGTTCCGCGCCTGACCGACGTCCTGGCAGACATCGGAACCGACCGTGTGATCTTCATCGAGGACAAGCAGGGAACCAACACCACGGCGCTGCTCGACCTCCTCGACACGTATCCCGAGTCCACGAAGCACTTCATCTGGAAGCAATGGGTCGGCGGCAAGCAATATGAAGCGGCCCGGCAGCGGGGATATAAGGTCTGGGGATACTTCGCTCCGGACGACGAGGTGACCGAAGACCTGGTTGCGCGTTGCGATTACCTCGGGGTCCATCACACAACCGCAGAAAGTGTGATCACCGAACTCGTCGCGACGAAAAAGCCTGTCATCGCCTGGGAAGTTCATTACCGGTCCGTGAGAGATCGACTGGCCGCCCTGGGCGTCGTCGGCATGATGTGCTCGAATATCCCGTATGTGACCTCGACGATGCGCCGTGCGTCCCAGGACACGTTCGCGACCGGGATGAGGGGCGCTGGGGACCTGCCGTGGACGGTCGATCTGGGCTGGGCAGCGCAGCCCCGGATCACCGCAGACACCGGAACGGTGGTGCTCGACTACCCCGACGTGCAGTCGTACCTGATGGGATCCCTGGCGCCGATCGACTCCGCCCACTTCGAGATCTCCTGCCGGCTGCGCTGGCCGGACGAGCTTCCCGCTGCGACACAACATGCCGGTCTCGCGTTCGGTCTGGAAGATGATCAGCCCTACCGGATCGGAGTGCCCTCCGGGGTCGGGGGCTATCACGCCGTCTTTCGAGCAAACGGATCGCTCGAGCTGTTCACGCGGGCCCCTGGCGAGACCGAGGGCACGATGCTCAGTGCCGTCCAGACCCCGGCGCCTGCGGCAGGCGAGTGGGTCAATCTCGTTGTCTCCGTCAGCGCAGCGAGGATCGCCGTGAGCAGGGACAGGAACCTGTCCTGGGAGGCGGCGGCCAACGACGCGGCACATCGGGGAGGGTACTTCTGGCTGTGCAAGAACTACGCAGAGCCAACCGCGGTGGAGTACGCATCGGTCGTCGTCGAGTGATTCTTGCATGCGAGGCCGTCGAGTACGCTCGCGAACCCGTCGATGGCGCTCTCTGGCGTCAGTGTCGATAGCCGATACGCGCGTGCCGAGGCACCGTAAGACGCGGCGAGTTCGGTGTCCGCGGCGAGTGATTCGGCGGCTCGCAGCAGGTCAAGTGGCCGACTGGGGTCCACGACGGGTCCGGCGCCTGCCGAACGCAACTCCTCGGCCGTGACACTTCCGTCATCGACGGCCCCGATGACCGGGAGGCCGGAGGCGAAGTATGACGTGAGTTTGCTCGGCACACACATCTCGGTGAGCCCTGGCCGCTCATTCACCACGAGGATGTCGGCTGACGCCAGCGCTGCCTCGAATTCCCCGTCGGGGAGCGGGTCGAGGAACTGCAGGTGAGGGTTCGGCCCCTCCGCTTCGAGGCTCGCCCTCGCGTTGCCGTCACCGAGCAGAACGAACCTGACCCGCGACCCTTTTTCCTCCGCGAGCTGCGACGCGCGGACGACGTTGAGAAGGCCCTGCTTGGCTCCCATGTTCCCTGCGTGCAGCACGATGACGTCATCCGGACCCCAGCCGAGCCTGGTGCGCATCGCCTCGTCGCGAACGATCAGCTCCGCGTTGACATGTGACCAGTTGCGAACGACATCGATCGATTCAGCGGGCACGCCGAGATCGGCGGAGAGGTAGCGCTTGAAGCGGTCATGGATCACCACGACGCGGGAGGCGGAACGGAGGGTCGATCGTTCGACGACGCCGACAATGCGGGCGACGGAGTTCCCGCCTCCGGTTTCGGCTATGCCGAGGGAATAGATGTCCTGCACCCAGACGCAGGTCGGGACGCCGGCGAGACGGGCACGAATGGACAACAGTCGGGTTGCGAACAGCGCGGGGCTGACGAGGACCACGACGTCGGGGGACTCCCACGGCGAGAACAGGGCACGGAGCCCGAAATGGAGTTCCATCAGCAGCCGCCGCACTCCGCTGGGTGGTTGTGGGACGTAGTGCCTGACCCGCAGGACGGGCACCCCGTTGATCTCTTCCTCCCGGGTGCGGCCGCTGTACCCGGCAGCGATTTCCCACTGGGGGTAGTGGGGATAGCCCGTGATCACGTACACCTCGTCACCCCGAGCGGCGAGGCCCTCTGCGAGTCCTGAGGTGTATGGAGCGATTCCGGTGGGCTCCGGCGCGTAGTTGAGGCCGACGATCGTCACTCGTGAGCAGGCACGGTCAGTCACTCGTGGGCAGGCACGGTCATCGGCCACGGTAATCAGCGCCTTTCGAAAGAAACCAGTCGTAGGTGTGACGGACACCGTCGGCGAGGCCGATCTGTGCGGTCCAGCCCAGGGAGGTGAGGCGCGACACGTCGAGCAGTTTCCGGGCGGTCCCATCCGGCCGGCTCGTGTCGAAGCGGAGGTGTCCGGTGAACCCGACAGCCTCCGAGAGCAGTTCGGCCAGTTCCCGGATGGAACAGTCCGAGCCGGTTCCGACGTTCAGGTGAGACGACATGGGCTCGGTGACCGCTGCGTACCTTTCGTGGTCGAGGTTCATGACGTGCACGCTTGCAGCGGCCATGTCGTCGACGTGGAGAAACTCGCGGCGTGGAGTCCCGCTTCCCCAGATGACGACTTCGTCGTCCCCGGCGCGCTTCGCCTCGTCGAACCGGCGCAGGAGCGCCGGGAGAACGTGGCTGTCCGTCGGGTGGAAGTTGTCACCCGGGCCGTACAGGTTCGTCGGCATGACACTGCGGTAGTCGCGCCCGTGCTGCCGGTTGAAACTCTCGCAGAGTTTGATGCCGGCGATTTTCGCGATCGCGTACGGCTCATTCGTGGGCTCGAGTGTTCCCGTCAGCAGGCTCTCTTCCGGCATGGGCTGGGGCGCGTTTCCGGGGTAGATGCAGGAGGATCCGAGGAACAGCAGCTTCTGGACGTCGGCATCGTGCGCGGCCTTGATGACGTTTGCTTCGATGAGAAGGTTGTCCAGGATGAAGTCAGCCGGGAAGGTGTTGTTGGCGTGGATTCCGCCGACGCGGGCAGCGGCGAGATAGATCTCGTCGATCGCATTCGTCCCGACGAACTCCGCAACGGCCCTGGAGTCGGTGAGGTCGAGCGTCTGCCGGTCCGCGGTGATGATCTCGTTCGATCCGTCGTCAGCCGAGCGGAGTTCGCGCACGATCGCTGAACCGACCATCCCTCGATGGCCGGCGACCCAGATGCGTCGTTCCGCGCGGGACATTTACGATTCCAGTGCGACCGGTACCGCGTATCCGTGCTTCTTGAGCAGGGCAACGCGCCGCATCGCATCGAGGTCGGTCGCGACCATCTCGCTGACCATCTCACGAACGCCGATCTGGGGGTGCCAGTCGAGCAGGAACTGTGCCTTGGTGGAATCTCCCAGCAGGCTCTCCACCTCGGCCGGCCGGAAGTAGCGCGGGTCGACCCTGATGATCACGTCTCCGGGCGACAGGCATTCCGCCGCTTCTCCTGTCACAGCGTCGACGATGCCCACTTCATCCACTCCTGAGCCCTCGAATCGCAGGGTGACGCCCAGCTCGGCGGCACTCCACTCGACGAAGGTGCGAACCGAATGCTGTTCGCCGGTTGCGATGACGAAGTCCTGCGGAACATCCTGCTGGAGCATCATCCACTGCAGCCGGACGTAGTCCTTGGCGTGGCCCCAGTCGCGGAGGGAGTCCATGTTGCCGAGGTAGAGGCATGATTCGAGGCCGAGAGCTATCTGCGCCAGCCCCCTGGTCACCTTCCTGGTGACGAAGGTCTCACCACGTCGAGGGGACTCGTGGTTGAACAGGATTCCGTTGCAGGCGTACATGCCGTACGACTCGCGATAGTTGATGGTGATCCAGTACGCGTACAGCTTGGCCACAGCGTACGGCGACCGCGGATAGAAGGGTGTCGATTCGGTCTGGGGGATCTGCTGGACCAGGCCGTAGAGCTCACTCGTCGAGGCCTGGTAGAAGCGCACGGACTCGGTCAGCCCCAGGAGGCGGATCGACTCGAGCAGCCGCAGGGTTCCGAGGCCGTCCACGTCGGCCGTGTATTCCGGTTCCTCAAAGCTGACCGCCACGTGGGACTGGGCCCCGAGGTTGTAGATCTCGTCCGGCTGGACATCCTGGATGATCCGGGTCAGGTTCGTGCCGTCCGTCAGGTCTCCGTAGTGCAACTCGAACCGCTGGTTCTCGGTGTGCGGGTCCTCGTAGATGTGGTCGATGCGTCCGGTGTTGAGGAGGGAGGACCTTCTCTTGATCCCGTGGACCTCGTAGCCCTTCTCGAGCAGCAGCTCGGCGAGGTACGATCCGTCCTGTCCGGTGACTCCGGTGATGAGAGCGGTCTTTGCCATGATCGTTTTCCTTCGTTTTCGGGACGGGCGAGGGTTCAGCGTCGTTCGGCGCTTTCAGCGTCCGATCCGCTCGCGGTCAGGCTGTCGAGTGCGCGGCGGAGGGTCGTGCTGGAGGTGGACAGCGTGTACGGGAAATAGATGACTTCGACGCCGAGGAGGGCGAACTCACGCTCAAGACGGAGGCCCCGCTCGGTTCCCTTCCAGTCATCGCCCTTGAAGTAGACGTCGAACCCGACCTCGCGCCAGGTCTCCACCTTGTCGGTGTGGATCTCAGCGATCGCCTCGTCGACGACATCGAGGCTCTTGACGATCTCCAGACGCTCAACCAGCGGGACCACCGGCCTGAAGCCCTTGGTCTGCAGCATCATCTCGTCGGAGGCAACTCCGGCAATGAGGTAGTCGCACTGGCTTCTGGCGTGCCGGAGGATATTCAGGTGGCCGATGTGGAAGAGATCGAACGCCCCTCCTGCGTAGCCGATTCGCTGTGTCATGAGTGCCTCTTCCTGGGTGTGAGTGACATGGTCAGTACGCTCCGACCGGCTTCAGGAGAACCTTGATCGTGCGCCACACGATCATCAGGTCGCCGGTAAGGGACCAGTTCTCGACGTAATACAGGTCAAGCCGGACGCTTTCGTCCCAGCTGAGGTCGCTGCGTCCGTTCACCTGCCACATCCCGGTCAGTCCGGGCTTGATGTACAGGCGACGGTGGACGTGGCTCTCGTAGGCCTCGACCTCCCTGGGCAGTGGAGGGCGGGGGCCGACCAGACTCATCTCTCCGACGAACACGTTCCACAGCTGGGGGAGTTCGTCCATCGAGAACTTCCGCAGGACTCGACCGACACGGGTCACCCGGGGGTCGTCCTTGAGCTTGAAGAGCAGCCCGGCTCCCTCGTTCTTCGCGATGAGGTCGCCGAGGTCGGACTCCGCCGTGATCACCATCGAGCGGAACTTCAGCATGGAGAAGCGATTCTCGTTCCGGCCGACGCGCTCCTGCCGGAAGAGGACGGGCCCGCCATCGTCCAGTTTGATGGCGAGGGCGATGAGCGCGAAGAGTGGAGCCAGGACGAGAATCCCCAGCCCGGATGCCACGACGTCGAACGCGCGCTTGAGAACGTGCTTGCCGCCCTCGAACTGAGGGATCTCGACGTGGATGAGCGGGAGACCTTCGACAGGACGGAAGTGGATGCGGGGGCCGGCGACATCCGTCAGGCGGGACGCCAGCACGAGTTCCGTCGCAGTGCCCTCGAGCTTCCAGCCGAGGTCCCGGATGAATTCGGCGCCGCCGTCCGGTTGCCCGGCAACGATGACCGCGTCTGCCCCGACCGCCTTCGCAGCCTCGGCCGGGTCGACCCCGTCGAGGACGGCGACAGGACGAGGACCTGTGGTCACGGAGTGGATGCCGGAGGTGGCGTTCGAAACGACGGCTCCGACCACGTTGTATGCGGCGCCGGACTTTTGCTGGATCTTGCGGATCACGTAGCCGACGTCGTCGAGGGTGCCGACGACGACCGCTCGGCAGAGATAGTGATCGTGGTTCCGCTGCCCGATCAGCCACCGACGCCACAGCCAGTGCGCGGACAGGAGGCCGATCGTTCCGACCGGGAGAGCGACCAGGAAGTACCCCCTGGCCACATCGAGGTTGAGGACGAGGAAGATAATGGCCAGCAGCCCAAAGGTGGTCGCGCTGGCGTTGACGATGCGCTTGTATTCGCTCGCTCCTGCGCCGATGACCCGGGAGTCCTGGGTGCGGAAGGCCGCGAGGGCGATGAGCCAGGAGCAGACGATCGTGGCGGAGATCAGCCCGTACTGCGCCTCGACCTGGTTGACGTTCGCCAGCGACCCGTCGTGCCCGAACCGGACGAAGAACGCGATTCCGACGGCAAAGAGAACGGTCGCGGCATCGGTGATCCGCAGGCGCACGCGGTAGTTGCGGGACCACACGCGTTCTGAGGCCTGTTCCTGCACCGGTTCGGGCCTGGCTCGCTCGGCCTGCACACGAAATCGTGGGCGGACCGCTCCCGGCAGGAGGATTCTTTGCTTGACTTCACTCATCGCGAAACTCCCGGAGCGCGGCCTGCATCTGGCGGTTCCCTGGCGTCGGGATCGATGTCGGCATGCTGGCTCCTCTCGGCGGACAGTGAACCTGAAACTCCCGCCCGGAGGGGCAGATCTCGCGAAAGCTGATTAAACGCGAGTTTGTCTCATGTTCGGCGTATCATCGACAGTAGCGGCGATGTCCGACCGCCCGACCCCCCCAGATGTAGGGGTGAGGATTCCTCAGGTTTTAGTCTACGGTGCACCGATTGGTTCCCGAGGGTTAACGAAAGAAACCCCCATCATGTAGAAGCTAGACGGGGGTTTCAGTGGCTCCGACGGGCGTCGATCCCGTGACCTCACGATTTTCAGTCGTGCGCTCTACCAACTGAGCTACAGAGCCGAACGGCCTTTGCCGCCGGAAGGTGAAAAACCCTTCCTCTCGGAAGGGTTCTTCACTTCAGCGACCCTGACGGGACTTGAACCCGCGACCTCCGCCGTGACAGGGCGGCACGCTAACCAACTGCGCTACAGGGCCTTACTTTTTTACTTGTACTGAGTGTAGTAGCTAACGTGACCCCAACGGGATTCGAACCCGTGCTACCGCCGTGAAAGGGCGGCGTCCTAGGCCACTAAACGATGGGGCCGTGAGCCTGTGAGGGCTCCGTAACTACCGAAAAGTAAGCATACGGTGCGATGGGCGATTTGCCAAAACGAGCTCTGCCGGTCGGCAATACAGGCCGCACAGGACGCGAAAACCCCGCAGCCTGGCGGGGCTGCGGGGTTTGGGGCGAAGCGACGAGCGGACGCCTAGTGGCCGCCTTCTTCGCGGAGCTTGACGATTCCCGCCTCGACAATGGCTTCGGCCTCGGCGGCGTCGCCCCAGCCCTCGATCGAGACCCATTTGTTCGGTTCGAGATCCTTGTAGCGGGCGAAGAAATGCTCGAGTTCGTTGCGCGTCTGCTCCGGAACATCACCGATGTCCTGGATGTGGGACCAGCGCGGGTCCTTGTGCTGGACGCAGACCACCTTGGCATCCGACCCGGCCTCATCGCTCATGTTGAGCACGCCGACGGGGCGGACCTTGATGCCGACTCCGGGGAAGACCGGGTACTCGAGCAGGACGAGTGCATCGACGGGGTCGCCGTCGAGCCCGAGCGTGTTCTCGAAGTAACCGTAATCCACCGGGTAGCTGAAGGCGGTGAACAGAACGCGGTCCAGGTAGACGCGACCGGTTTCATGGTCGACCTCGTACTTGTTGCGGCTGCCCTTGGGGATCTCGACGACGACATCGTATTCGGCCATGAGTGTGTTCTCCCTTATCTGAAAGTCTGCAATAACGTTACTTGATGCCCAACTCCCGTGCGCCCCGCCGTCCGCCGCTCCACCCGGCGGTCGCGGAGGTGCGCCTTGGCGTCCGTCACGCCCTCTCGTCAGCGGTTGCCCCTGGCGAGCTCGTGCTCGTCGCGCTGAGCGGCGGACCCGACTCGCTCGCACTCGCGTCTGCCGCGGCGTTCGAGGCTCCGAAGCTGGGCATCCGGGTGGGAGCCGTGATCATCGACCACGCCATGCAGGCTGAATCCGCTGACGTGGCCGAACGAGCTTCTGCTGCTGCCGAACGGATGGGTCTTGCACCGGTGATCGTGCGACAGGTCGACGTCACCGGGAAAGACGGACCGGAGGGCGCTGCGAGATCCGCGCGCTATCGCGCGGTGGAGAGAGTCGTCGAGGAAACGGCAGCGACACACGTTCTCCTCGGTCACACGCTCGATGACCAGGCGGAAACAGTGCTGCTCGGACTGGCGCGGGGATCGGGCGGGGTCAGCCTTCGCGGAATGGCCCCGGTCAACGGCATCTACCTCCGGCCGCTCCTCGCCGTCAGCCGGGACACGACCCACGCCTCCTGCGCCGCAGAAGGCCTCGACCCGTGGACGGATCCGCACAACTCGGACACGCGATTCAGTCGCGTTCGCGCCCGAATCACCGTGCTTCCGACGCTCGAACGCGAGCTCGGTCCTGGGCATCGCCGGCGCGCTCGTCCGCACAGCGGAGCAGCTGCGGGAAGACTCCGACGCGCTGGACGGCATGGTGGAGGAGATGATCGAGGAGCTCTGCGAGCCGGCCGAAGCGGGCATCGCGATCTCTGCCACCGCTCTTGCCGTGAACCCGGCGGCGCTCAGGAACCGGATCATCCGGCTCGTCGCGTCGAGTGAGTTCGGTCGATCCCTTGATCGCGGCCACACCCTGGAGATCGCTCGACTCGCGACCGACTGGCACGGGCAGGGGCCGATCGACGTCCCGGGCATCCGGGTCTCGCGAGACGCTGGCCTGATCGTGTTCACCGCTCGGGACGGGCACTCCGACTCGCGGATAGGATGAGGAAATGGAATCGAGCGATATTGCAGGCGACCTCACGACAATTCTCGTCACTGAGCAGCAAATTCACGACAAGTTGGATGAGCTCGCCGCTCGAATCGATGCCGACTACGAGGGGAAGGATCTGCTCCTCGTCGGCGTCCTGAAGGGCGCTGTCATGGTCATGGCTGATCTGTCCCGAGCCATGAAAAAGCATGTGTCCATCGACTGGATGGCCGTCTCCTCCTACGGTGCCGGGACCAAATCGAGTGGTGTCGTGCAGATCCGCAAGGACCTCGATTCCGACCTGACCGGTCGCCACGTGCTCATCGTCGAGGACATCATTGACTCAGGTCTCACGCTGTCCTGGCTGCTCGACAACTTTGCCTCGCGCGGCGCGGCGTCGATCGAGGTCTGCACACTGCTTCGCAAACCTGAGGCAGCCAAGGTCCAGATCGACAGCAAATACGTCGGCTTCGACATCCCGACCGACTTCGTCGTCGGCTATGGGCTCGACTTCGACGAGCGTTACAGGAACCTCCGCGACGTGGCCGTGCTCGCCCCCCACGTTTACGCCTGATTCGCCCCCGTTCCCCTTGCGGCGAACATAGAGGCGTCGCCCAGCATTCTGGCGATATCCTTGAGCCCACGGGGCGCCAGACGCTTCACCATACCTTCAGAAAGGTGTTGGGCTTCCGCCCATCAGCACTATGAACTTCAAGCGCATCTTCAAAGGCCCGCTGCCTTACATTCTGATCGCCATCATCGTTTTCTGGGTGGGGTCGAGCCTGCTGAACCTGAACGGCTTCCGCGAGGTTTCAACCGACCATGGACTGGAACTCCTCAAAGACGGCAAAGTCACCGAGGTGACGCTCACCGAAGGTGACAACCGCGCTGACCTCACCCTGGCCAAGGCCGACGGTGACAACGGGACAATGGTGCAGTTCTACTACCTGACCGCCAGGGCCGAGGATGTCGTCGCCGTCGTCGACTCGGCTGCACCGAGCGAGGGCTTCACCGACAAGGTGCCACAGCCGAGCTGGTGGCTGTCGATGCTCGGACTGCTGCTCCCGCTCATTCTGATCGGTGCCTTCTTCTGGTTCATGCTCTCCGGCATGCAGGGCGGCGGAAGCAAGGTGATGCAGTTCGGCAAGTCCAAGGCCAAGCTCGTCTCCAAAGAGTCGCCGAAGGTGACCTTCGCGGATGTCGCCGGGAGCGAAGAAGCGATCGAAGAGCTGGAAGAAATCAAGGACTTTCTCAAGGAGCCTGCGCGCTTCCAGGCCGTCGGCGCCCGAATCCCCAAGGGTGTGCTGTTGTACGGCCCTCCAGGAACAGGAAAGACCCTCCTCGCCCGCGCCGTCGCCGGCGAAGCAGGCGTTCCCTTCTATTCGATCTCCGGTTCTGACTTCGTCGAGATGTTTGTCGGCGTCGGTGCGAGCCGTGTGCGCGACCTGTTCCAGCAGGCGAAGGAGAATGCGCCGGCGATCATCTTCGTCGACGAGATCGACGCCGTCGGCCGTCACCGCGGCGCAGGTATGGGCGGCGGACACGACGAGCGTGAGCAAACACTCAACCAGTTGCTTGTCGAGATGGACGGGTTCGACCCCAAGGCGAACGTCATCATGATCGCGGCGACCAACCGTCCAGACATCCTCGACCCCGCCCTTCTCCGTCCTGGTCGTTTCGACCGTCAGATCGGTGTCGATGCTCCCGACCTCAAGGGACGTACCCGCATTCTCGAGGTGCACGCCAAGGGCAAGCCGATGGCTGAGACCGTCGATCTCGACGTGCTCGCGCGGAAGACCCCCGGCTTCACCGGGGCCGACCTCGCCAACGTTCTCAATGAGGCGGCCCTGTTGACTGCGCGCTCGAACGCGCAGATCATCGACAACCGCGCCCTGGATGAGGCCGTTGACCGCGTCATGGCCGGCCCGCAGCGCCGGAGCAGGGTCATGAGGGACCAGGAGAAGCTCATCACCGCGTACCACGAGGGCGGCCACGCTCTCGCCGCCGCGGCGATGAACAACACGGATCCGGTCACCAAGGTGACGATTCTCCCGCGCGGACGCGCCCTCGGCTACACGATGGTTCTCCCGCTCGAGGACAAGTATTCAGTCACCCGCAACGAGCTTCTCGACCAGCTCACCTACGCCATGGGTGGCCGCGTCGCCGAAGAGATGGTTTTCCATGACCCGACCACCGGCGCATCGAACGACATCGAGAAGGCCACGGGCATTGCCCGCAAGATGGTGACCGAATACGGCATGAGTGCCAGCGTCGGCGCGATCAAGTTGGGCCAGTCGAGCGGTGAGGTGTTCCTCGGACGTGACATGGGTCACCAGCGCGACTACTCCGAGCAGATCGCGGAAACGGTCGACGCCGAGGTGCGGGTGCTGATCGAGCAGGCTCACGACGAAGCGTGGCAGGTGCTGAACGACAACAGGGAAGTCCTGGACAGGCTTGCAGCGGAGCTTCTCGAAAAAGAGACCCTCGACCACAACCAGCTCGCAGAGATCTTCTCGAACATCCGCAAGCTGCCTCCGCGTCCGCAGTGGCTGTCGAGCTCGAGCCGGCCGGTGTCGGAGCAGCCGCCGATCGCTGTTCCGATCGCCAAGGCACCCATCGACCCCGGGGTGACCGACGGCGGTGTCGAGAGCGACTCGAGGCCGACCAGGGCACCTCAGGCGAACCCGCGCCCGGCGACCGCGTAAGCCCGGGTGGGGACCGTCGAGGAGGGCGAGATGGATACGGATCGGATCGAGAGAGCCGTCACCGAACTGCTCCTCGCTATCGGCGAGGACCCGACACGCCCGGGTCTTGAGGAGACTCCGGCCCGCGTGGCTGGGGCCTACCGCGAGTTCTTCGGCGGGATCGGTGTCGACCCGCTCATTCACCTGGCGGATGCCGTCGACGTCGGCGACGGCGGTCCAGGGGAGGCCATCGTCGTGCGGGACATCGCCGTGCGGTCGATCTGCGAGCATCACCTCCTTCCGTTCATCGGCGTCGCCCACATCGCGTACCTTCCGAATGAACGCATCGTCGGACTCGGACGCCTGCCCCGTGTGGTCGACACCCTCGCCTCACGCCCCCAACTCCAGGAACGCCTGACCGAGGAGATCGCCGATACTCTCGAGCAGGGCCTCGACGCGCGTGGCGTTCTCGTCGTGCTTGACGCCGTCCACGGCTGTGTCGCCGCCCGCGGCCCGCGTCAGACGGCATCCTCGACCCTGACTTTGGCCAGCCGCGGCGTTCTGGCGGACCCGGTCCATCGGGCCGAGATCATGGCGCTGATCGGTCGCGGGGTCGCGCCGGCCCATGGCTGAGGTCGAACCCGAGCGAATGCTCGTGATGGGCATCCTCAACGTCACCCCGAATTCGTTTAGCGATGGTGGCAGGTTCCTCGATCACACGGCCGCCATCGAACACGGCAGGCGGCTCGCCGCGGCCGGTGCTGACATCCTCGACGTCGGAGGCGAATCCACCAGGCCCGGTGCACAGCGGATCGGCAGTGCAGAAGAGCAACGCCGCATCGTGCCCGTGATCCGCGCGCTGGCTGCCGACGGCATCCGGGTCTCCGTTGACACGATGAACGCGGACACCGCCCAGGTCGCTGTCGACGAGGGTGCCCGGATCATCAACGACGTCTCCGGTGGTCGTGCCGACCCGGAGATGGCCCGGGTTGCCGCCTCCACAGGCTCTCTCTTCGTGCTCAGCCACTGGCGCGGGCACAGCGCCGAAATGGAGTCGTTGTCGGATTACGGCGACGTCGTCGAGGATGTCCGTGCCGAACTCGTCGCCCAGGTTGCCGCAGTCGAGGCGCAGGGCGTCCACCGCGACCAGATCGTTCTCGACCCGGGCCTGGGCTTCGCCAAGGGAGCAGATCACAACTGGCAGATCCTCGCCCGCATCGCTGAACTCCAGTCGATCGGGCTCCCCGTCCTTGTCGGAGCCTCACGGAAGCGTTTCATCGGCGCACTGCTGCACGAGTCGGCCCGGATGGAAGACCGTGACCTTCCGACGGCGGTGTTGAGTTCGCTGCTCGCCGACGCCGGATTATGGGGAGTGCGGGTGCACGATGTCAGGTCGACGACCCTGGCGCTCGAGGTTCGGGAACGCCTGCGGGGCCGCCACACCGACTAGTGCGTTGGAGGATTCCTTTACACATCCAGCGCGTGCGTTGCGTCGACACGACAACCCGGTCGAGCCGAGATAACGGATAGTGTGTTCAGCGGTGCCACACTCGCGGCCCCAGCGCACACAGGAGAACGAATGACGACTGCAACGCTTGCACCCTCGAAACTGACCCTGGCCGACCGCGTCGTGCCTCGCAGCACCACGACAAACATCGCCCTGATCCTCACGGGTGCCGCCGTGGTCAGCGCGACAGCCCTCATCGAGATCCCGATGTGGCCTGTGCCGATCTCCGGTCAGACACTCGGCGTGATGCTTGTCGGCGCCGCCCTCGGTGCCTGGCGCGGTGCTGTTGCGCTCACCAGCTACATGCTTTTCGGGCTCGCCGGCCTGCCGATCTTTGCTGGGGGAACCGGTGGGCTCATCGCGCTCGCCAAGCCCTCGTTCGGCTTCATCATTGGCTTCATCGCGGCTGCCGCATTCATCGGATGGCTCGCTGAGCGCAACTGGGACAAGCGCCCGTTGCTGTCCCTGTTCGCGTTCCTCGGTGCCAGCCTCATTCCGTTCCTCTTTGGCATCCCGTACATGGGCATGATTCTGGGAACCATGGGACTGCCCACGGACATCGCGTCACTGCTGGGATTCGGCTTCTACCCATTCATCGCCGGAGGGATTGTGAAGTGGCTCATCGCTGCTTCCCTGCTTCCACTTCTCTGGCGCCTGGTGAAGTCCATCGACGACAAGCGCGACGCCGCGACCGTTTAGGCGGCCGCGCCGTCGGGTGGAACAGCGCTCGAGCGACGCACCGTAGAGTGGCTCTGTGACTACCGGCGACACCATTACCCTCCGTGGACTTCGGGTGCGGGCGCACCACGGGGTCTACGACTTCGAGCGCGAAGCCGGCCAGGATTTCGTGGTCGATGTCGAGGTGGGGATCGACCTGCAGCCTGCATCGGCAAGCGATGATGTGGCCACCACCATCCACTATGGAGAGTTGGCCGAGCGAGTCGTCGCAGCGGTTGCGGCTGACCCCGTCGACCTCATCGAGACAGTGGCCGAGCGGGTCGCCGACCTGGTGCTCGGCTACCCGGCCGCCACCAGCGTGCGGGTGACGGTTCACAAGCCGGATGCTCCGATCTCGGTTCCCTTCGATGACGTGGCTGTGAGCATCCTCCGGTTTCCCGTGAGCGCCCGGCGATCGACCACCCGATGAACCCGATCCCGAAACCACACGTGCATCCACCGGTCCGTCCGCTCTCCGGCGGGTCAGCGGTCCTCGCCTTCGGCAGCAACCTCGGTGACCGGGAGGCGACGATCCTCGCGGCGCTCGCGGCGCTGGCGTCTCACGGAGTCCGGGTCACGGCGGTGTCCACGCTCGTCGAGTCCGTTGCTGTGAAGCCCGAGGGGGAGGACGAAGCGGCGCCGCGCTACCTCAACGGTGTCGCTCTCGTTCGAACGGCCCTGGGTCCCCGCGCTCTCCTGGGCGCCGTGAGTGCGATCGAAACGGATCTCGGCAGGGTGAGGACCGAGCGCTGGGGCGATCGAACGATAGACATCGACATCGTTGCGTACGGTGACCTCGTCGTGAACGACCCTGATCTGGTGATCCCACACCCGCGCGCCGCCCTGCGTACCTTCGTTCTCGCGCCGTGGCTCGAACTCGACCCGGCAGCTGTCCTGCCGGGCTCTGGACGCATCGCGGACCTTCTGGAAAATCTGGACAGCAGTGGAGGCGCCGGGTGAAGCGCACACACGCAACTCCGTTGATCGGGTTGGCGGTGCTCGGATTCGTCGCCGGGTTCCTGCTCGAATACGGGGCAGAGGCACTCGGGCAGCCACTGGTCATTCCGCCCCTCACGTTCCCGCTGACGCTGGTCGCGACAGCCGCCATCGTTCTCGGATTCGCCATTCCGATCAGACGCACGGTCGCCGGGAGCAGGGCGAAGGCGATCGACCCGTTCCAGGCGATGCGGATCGTCGTCCTCGCCAAAGCATCCAGTCACGTCGGGGCGCTCCTCACCGGGGTCGGCCTCGGAGCTGTCCTCTACTTCACAACCCGCCCCGTCCTGCCCGCGATAGGCTCGATGTGGCTGGCGATCGCGTCGTGCGTTGGCGCGGCGGTGCTCACGGCCGCTGGGCTTCTTGCCGAACACCTCTGCACCCTGCCGAAGGATGATGATGACGACGCACCCGGAATATCCCACGGTTCCTGAGGGGCCCGGATCCGGCATTGCTGCCGACCAGGCTTCCGACGCGCCGATTCCCGGCTCGGAGGGGACCTCCAGCGCTGACGCCCCGAGACGGCTCGACCTGGGCGAGGGAGACTGGCGCAGGGTCTCACCGAAATACATCGTCGTCGAGCTCATCGGAGCGGGGATCTTCGCGCTCATCGTCGTCGCTGTCGCCATCGTCCTGGCCGTCCTGTTCGAGCAGGCCTGGCCATGGTGGGCGATGGCCGCGCTCCTCGCCGCCGTCGGTCTCGGCGCGGTCTTCACGCCACGCCGCATCCGCTCCATCGGCTACCAGCTCCGGGACGACGACCTGCTTTTCCGCCGGGGCATCATGTGGACCAGGATCGTAGCTGTCCCGTATGGCCGAATGCAGCTCATCGACATCAACCGTGGGCCCGTCGCGCGGGCATTCGGGCTCGCCGAGCTGAAGTTCGTCACGGCGTCCGCCGCCAGCGCCATCGTGCTTCCCGGCCTTCCCGCAGACGAGGCAGAACGCCTGCGCGACCACCTCGTCGCCGTCGCCGAGAGCAGGCGGACCGGCCTATGACCGGAGAACCGGATGGACGCTCGCCCCTGAACGACACCCCTCCGACCGCGGCGACAGCGACCAGGCGACGCAGCCTCACCGACGGCGAATGGCATCGACTCCACCCTGCGACGCCGTTGCTCCGCGGCGGCATCGCCGCCATCGCGATCGTCGGATTCGTCATCGCGAACCTGAGGGAACGGCTCTTCGAGCTGTTCCTGCCCGGTGAGGGCGACCCCGACAACTACGATCCGATCACCTACGTGTGGGAGCACGGATTCGTCGGCCTCGCGCTCCTCGCCGTCCTCATCGTCCTCATCGTTGTGCTCGGTGCCTTCTTCCTGTCCTGGCGGATGCACACCTTCCGGGTCACCGATGAAGCAGTCGAGGTGCGCAGCGGAATCCTCTTCCGCACCCACCGCAAGGCGAAACTCGACAGGATCCAGGGTGTCGGCATCTCTCGTCCATTCCTGCCGCGCCTGTTCGGGGCCGCCAAGATGGAGGTCAGCGTCGCCGGCCAGGACGCCAGCGTCAAGCTCGAATACCTCTTCTCCCGCGACGCAGACGACCTCCGCCGTGACGTCCTCACCCTCGCCTCCGGGGTTCGGCTCGCCGAGCAGGGCCTGGCCCCTGCGCCCACGGTCGGCCCGGAGGGCGTCCTGACCGGAGGAGACGACGCCCTGGGGCGGATCGTGAACGAGCGGGTGAACGAGTTCCTCGCACCCGAACTCGACCCGGGCACGGCGCCGGCGGAGTCCGTGGTGCGGATCCCCGTCGACCGACTGGTCGGGTCGACATTCCTCAGCTGGGGGTCGGTGTTCATCGTCGTGCTCCTTGTTGTGATGATCGTGTCACTGGTGAACGGGCAGTTCTGGTCGCTGTTCTGGTTCATCCCCAGCGCGATCGGGATCGTCAGCTACTTCTGGTCGACGATCACGAAATCGCTTCGCTACTCCATTGCGGGCACCCCGTCCGGTGTGCGCATCGGCTTCGGACTGTTCTCCACGAGCAACGACACGCTTCCGCCCGGTCGTGTCCACGCCATCGAGGTCTCCCAGTCGATCCTCTGGCGGCCATTCGGCTGGTGGCAGGTCAAGATCAACAAGGCTGGGCTGTCCGCCGAGGCTGCCGCAGGGGGTAAGGGCAATACGACCGTTCTTCCCGTCGGCACCCTGGCCGATGTGTCACGGGTCGTCGATCTTCTGCTCAGCGGCGTGACCCCGATCGATCTCCAGTCGGAGCTCGACCGTGCCATCCGAGACCCCGGTCGCTCCGGCTTCGTTCTCGCCCCGCGACGGGCAGTCTGGCTCGATCCCTTTGCCTGGCGACGCACCGGATACACGATCCACGACGGGCTGTTGATGTTCCGTCGCGGTGTCATCTGGCGCAAGGTCGCCCTGCTCCCGTTGGCACGGATGGTGAGCTTCTCCGTGTCGCAGGGGCCGGTCGAGCGGATGTTCCGCCTCGCCTCGGCACGCGCCCAGACCGTCGTAGGCCCCATCACGGCGATTCTTCCGATCATCGGCACCGCCGAAGCCGCCCGGCTGTTCGAGGACGTTTCCGCCGGGATCGTGTCGGCGTCCCGGTCGGACCACAGCCATCGCTGGGCTGAGTCTCGGCCAACCGGGTCTGCCCCGCTGCCGCAGGGAGAGCTACTGCAGGCGGACCAGGATGTCACTCCCGCCGTTGCTCTGCCCGACGTCGTGGACGCGCCCGCCGACACCTCGCCGAACGGGGGCCGGCTGTGACCGCCCGCGCCGGACGACTGGGTATCGGCATCATCGGCGCCGGGAAGGTTGGTCCCGTCCTCGGCGCCGCGCTCGCCGGAGCGGGGCACGCCATCACCGGGATCAGCGCGGTCTCTGCTGAGAGCCGCGATCGCGCGGAGGCGATGCTTCCTGCCGTGCCGATCCTCGACATTCCCAGCATTGTCGAGCGCAGCGAACTCGTCATCATCGCCGTCCCGGACTCCGAACTGGAAGCCCTCGTTGCCGGGCTTGCCGCGACGTCGACGTGGCAGGCCGGCCAGCTCGTCGTGCACACCGCTGCCGGTTTCGGCACTTCCGTTCTCGCGCCGGCGCAGGCCCTCGGGGTCATCCCGCTGGCGATTCATCCGGCCATGGATTTCACCGGGACGAGCATCGATATCGCGCGCCTCGGCGAGAGCTGGTTCGCGGTGACGGCACCCGCGCCGGTGCAGCCGATCGGGCAGGCTCTCGTCGTCGAGATGGGAGGCGAGCCCGTGCTCGTCGCGGAATCCGATCGCGCCTCGTATGCCGAGGCCATCGATATCGCCACGACGTTCTCGCGCTCGATCGTCGCGCAGTCGACCGACATCCTCGCGGCAATCGGCGTGGAGCACCCGGGCGGATTTCTCTCCTCGCTGGTGCGTTCGTCGGTGGACAACGCGCTCCAGGAGGCCGGCCGGATGCCCGTTGACCCCGTCGTCTTCGACCGCGACGACGAGCGCGACGAACCGACCGGTACCATCGGTGGGTGACGAACAGTATCGCTGACATCCGGGCGCGCATTGCCGACGCCCGCCGGTCAGCCATCGACAGCGGAATCGCCGACCCGAAAATTGTCCTCGTACCGACGATGGGGGCCCTGCACGACGGCCACCTCGCGCTCGTTGACCGGGCTGCGGAACTGGGGGCGATCGTTGTCGTCTCGATCTTCGTCAACCCGCTCCAGTTCGGGCCGAAGGAAGACCTCTCGACCTACCCGAGAACCCTGGACAGCGATGTCGCGAAACTCGCCGGGCACGGGACCGCCCTCGTCTTCGCGCCGACTGCGGCAGAAATGTACCCGGAGGGACATGCTGCCGTCAGGGTGAGCGCCGGTGACATCGGAACCCGCTACGAAGGCCGCACCCGTCCCGGGCATTTCGATGGTGTGCTCACCGTCGTCGCCAAGCTTTTCCACATCGTGGGGCCGGATGCCGCGGTCTTCGGCGAGAAGGACGCCCAGCAACTCTTTCTCGTGAAGCGAATGGCAGCTGACCTCAGCTTTCCCGTGGACGTCCAGGGCGTCGAAACCGTACGGGCCGACGACGGCCTGGCCCTGTCCAGCCGCAACGCGTATCTTGACGACGCTGAACGACGTTCGGCGCGCGTGCTGTCCGCTGCGCTCGAAGCCGCGGCGGCGTCCGGCGACCGCGGTATCGACGCCGTTCTGGCCGCCGCTCAATCCGTGATCGTCGGGGAGCCCCGCGTCGAGCTCGACTACCTCGCCGTCGTCGATCCTGCTACGTTCCTCCCCGTCGATGGAAACCACCACGGACGGGCCGTCGTGCTCATCGCAGCACGGGTCGGCACGACGCGGCTCATCGACAACCGCACGCTCTTCGTCAACTGACCGCCCTCGTCGGACACGGCGAGCACCGCTCTGACGGCACCGTAAACTGGGACGACCCACAAGGAGACGTTTTTTCGCCATGACAGCCCCCACCCCAGACCAGCCCGCCGAGCCGACCGCTGAAGAGATCTTCGAGCAGAAGGCCGTTAGACTGGCCAAGCGAGAGCGCCTGATCGAGCTCGCCGCGGATCCCGCCGGCGGCGCTTATCCGGTCTCCGTGCCGGTGACCACCACGATCCCTGCCGTCAGGAACGCATACGGGCACCTCGCCGCTGATGAGACCTCGGGGGACGTCGTCGGCATCGCCGGACGCATCGTCTTTCTCCGCAATACCGGGAAGCTCTGTTTTGCCAGCCTCCAGTCCGGTGACGGCAGCCGGATCCAGGCGATGGTGTCGCTCGCTGAGGTCGGCGACGAGTCACTGGCACTGTGGAAGGAACTCGTCGACCTGGGTGACCACCTGTTCGTCTCGGGCGAGGTGATCTCCAGCCGTCGTGGGGAACTCTCCGTCATGGTCACGGAATGGGCGATCGCCTCGAAGGCGATTCTGCCGCTGCCTAACCTGCATAACGAGCTGAGCGAGGAGAGCCGCGTCCGCAGCCGCTACCTCGACCTGATCGCACGTGAGCAAGCTCGCCAGAATGTCATTCAGCGGTCGACGGCGGTTTCCAGCCTGCGCCGCACGTTCACGGACCGCGGCTACCTCGAGATCGAGACGCCCATGTTGCAGGTCATGCACGGGGGAGCATCCGCCCGACCATTCGTCACGCACTCGAACGCGTTCGACACCGAACTGTTTCTCCGGATCGCACCTGAGCTGTACCTCAAGCGCGCCATCGTCGGCGGTATCGACCATGTCTTCGAGATCAACCGCAACTTCCGCAACGAAGGGGCAGACTCCACCCACAGTCCCGAGTTCGCCATGCTCGAGGCGTACGAGGGCTACGGCGACTACAACTCGATCGCCGACCTGACCCAGACCCTCATCCAGGAGGCTGCTCTCGCCGTCGCCGGATCCCACACGGTCACCTGGGCTGACGGCACCGAGTACGACCTCGGCGGCGAGTGGGACCGGATCTCCATGTTCGGCAGCCTGTCCGAAGCGATCGGCCGCGAGATCACTCCGGAGACCCCGATCGCCGAGCTCAGGGAGCTGGCCGACCGCGAAGGCATCGTCGTCCCGCACCCGATCCACGGCAAATACGTCGAGGAGCTGTGGGAGCACTTCGTCAAGTCTGCGCTCGTCCGTCCGACCTTCGTGCGCGACTTCCCGGTCGATACGTCGCCGCTGGTGCGCGCGCATCGGTCGATTCCGGGCGTCGTCGAGAAGTGGGACCTCTACATCCGTGGGTTCGAACTCGCCACCGGGTACTCCGAGCTCATCGATCCCGTCGTCCAGCGCGAGCGCTTCGTCGAACAGGCGCGACTGGCCGCTGGCGGAGACGTCGAAGCCATGCGTCTCGACGAGGAGTTCCTCCGAGCGCTGGAGCACGGAATGCCGCCGACCGGCGGGATGGGGATGGGGATCGACCGGCTGATGATGGCGCTCACCGGACTCGGAATCCGCGAAACCATTTTGTTCCCGATCGTAAAGTGACCAGGTGACCCGATGAACGACTATCTGCCGAAGAGCGAACTCGACCCCCAGGACCCGAAGAAGCCGTCGACGAACCGGATCATGGTCTGGATCGTCGTTGCAGGTGTCGGCCTGTACCTCGTGATCTCCGGGGTCGTTGGCATCGTCTCCGGCGGCAGCTGAACGCCGACGTCGGGGTATCCTTAACCTGTCATGGACAATTACTGGCTGAACGCTCTCTGGTCGATCGTGCCGACGCTGCTCATCGGTCTGGTCTTCTGGGCCGTCATGCGCGCCATCATCCGCGCTGACCGTGACGAGCGCGCTGCTTATGCCGACATCGAAGCGACCGAGAGGGCGCGTTTGGGGCTGCCGCCCGCCGCACCGAAAACCACGAGCGAGTCCGTCGAGGCGTAGCTGCGTGCCGCCGCTAGGCTGGCAGCATCTTTCTCGATGACAGGAGCCCGTTCGTGGATCTAGCTGCGTTCTGGGCGACGCTGTTCAGCGACTGGAGACTTGTTCTCTTCCTCGCGATCGACTTCGTGATCCGGGTGATCGCCGTCATTGTCGTGCCCAGAAACCGACGACCGACGGCGGGCATGGCCTGGCTGCTCGCGATCTTCCTCATCCCCTACGCGGGCGTGATCGCCTTCCTCGTCATCGGCAACCCCAAACTGCCTCGCAAGCGACGCAAGCTCCAGCAGGACATCAACGAATTCATGGAGCACGCCGCCCGCGAGCTGCCCGCCCAGGACCTCCAGCCGGGGGCTCCGGACTGGCTCAAGTCGCTCGTCACCCTGAACCGCAACCTGGGTGCCCTTCCCGTGCTGGGTGGGAATGAGGCCACGCTTCTGGGCGATTATGACGAGTCGCTTGCGGCGATGACCGAGGCGATCGACAACGCCAAGAGGTTCGTCAACGTCGAGTTCTACATCCTCAGCTGTGATCAGACGACGGAGCCGTTCTTTGCGGCGATGGAACGCGCGGTCGAGCGCGGGGTGACCGTTCGGGTGCTGCTCGACCACGTGGCGAACCTGCGGACGAAGGGGTACGGCGCCACCAAGCGCCGGCTCACCGCCATCGGCGCTGACTGGCACCTCATGCTCCCGTTCCAGCCGTTGCGCGGCACATTCCAGCGCCCCGACCTGCGCAACCACCGCAAGGTCCTCATCGTCGACGGCCTTGTGGCGTTCATGGGGTCGCAGAACGTCATTGACCGCAGCTACAACAAGAGGGCGAACATCCGCCGCGGGTTGAAATGGCAGGAGCTCGTCGTCCGCGTCGAGGGATCCGTCGTCGGCGGCATCAATGCGATCTTCTTCAGCGACTGGTACAGCGAGACCGGAGAACTGCTCAGCCGGGATGTCGACATGACCGACCACGATCCGGAGAACGGGGACCTCGACTGCCAGGTGGTGCCGAGTGGTCCAGGATTCGACGGAGAAAACAACCTGCGCCTCTTCCTCGGGCTGCTCTACGCCGCCCAGAAACGTATCGTGATCACGAGCCCGTATTTCGTTCCGGACGAAGCGCTTCTTTACGCGATCACCACCGCGGTGCAGCGCGGTGTTCCGGTGGATCTGTTCGTCTCCGAGATCGGAGACCAGGCTCTCGTTTATCACGCCCAGCGGTCGTACTACGAAGCCCTGCTGCGGGCGGGCGTGCGGATCTACCTCTACCCGGCACCGTTCATCCTGCATGCCAAGCACTTCACGATCGACAACGAGGTCGCTGTCATCGGTTCGAGCAACATGGATATGCGCTCATTCGGTCTCAACATGGAGGTGTCGCTGCTCGTCCGCGGGGAGTCGTTCGTCGACGAGATGCGTGCGGTCGAAGACGGATACCGGTTGAAGAGTCGCGAGCTGACACTGGACGAGTGGATGAGGCAGCCCCTGCGTTCGACGGTTCTCGACAACCTGGCCAGGCTCAGCTCGGCGCTCCAGTAGTCATCACGCCCTGGCGAGCAGGTCTCCGACGTCGCACTCGAGTACCTCGCAGATCGCGATGAGGGTCGAGAACCGAATCGCCCGAGCTCGATCGTTTTTCAGGACCGACAGGTTCACCACGCTCACCCCGACACGTTCACTCAGCTGTGTGAGCGTCATCGACCGCTCGGCCAAAAGCTCATCGAGCCTGCATCGGATGCCAGTGGGTTCGTCGTCTGCGCTCCCCACTAGACCAGACCATCCGTTTCGCGCTGGAGACGCTCACCGACGGTGAACGCGGTTGCCAGCAGGGCAAGGACGACGCCCACGATAAATGGAGTCGAGTCGAGGTGCATCATCATCGGGAATGCTGTTCCTGCACGGGTCGTCATTTAGTTCGATTGCGACCTGGAAGTTCCCGAATCCGTAGAGAGCCTGACCGATCATCCCGCCGGCGAGAACAACGACGGCGAGAACGGAGAGGAGGCGCCTGAGCGACCGGACGAAACGGTCGGCCGGCGAGAAGCTGGCGGCACAGGACTACGACCGCGATCGCGATCATCATCTGGACAAGGGCGAGAAGCAGCGTGCCGCTCCCCAGCAGGAGGCGGGAGCCGAGGCTCAGCCCTGATAACACGACGTCGGCCGAGGTCACGCGCCCCGCTCACGACGGACGCGGGACCGTTCGTCGCGATGTCCGTGACGTCGACCCTGACCGGTTGCGTCACGGGGACGTTGGCGCTCGTGAGCATGTCGACGAATGCGAAGATGCCCCACACGAGGGCGCCGCCCGCGGAGAGCACACCAAGAACGGAGAACACCTTGAGCGCCCCAACATCGAGTCGACCGACGGCTGTCGAACGTTCCATGATCATCCTAACGATTATCGATACTAACGAATATCGATACGATACGGGTTCTTGTCAGCACCGTCAAGAGTGGTTGGCTGGGCGCCCCTGAAAGCGGGCGTACGCTGGCGGCATGGCTGGATGGATCGCGCTCGGGGCCGGTGCGCTGGCGGGGGGAGCGCTCCTTCTCGGCGCGCTCATCGCCTGGTTCGTCGCCGTCCCCCGAAGGTTAGTCGCCGCCATCATGGCGTTCGGGGCCGGCGTGCTCATCTCAGCGCTTGCGTTCGACCTCGTCGAGGAGGCAACGGACCTGGGCGGGTTCTGGGCAGCGATGAGCGGCTTCATCTTCGGGGCCATCGTCTACGTCAGTGCCAATCTGCTGCTCGACCGACTGGATGCGCGCAACCGTCGTGGATCGGGGGAGTCGCCCGGCACGGGAACCGGAATCGCCGTCGGTGCGCTATTGGATGGCATCCCTGAGACGGCGGTGCTGGGCCTGAGTATGGTCGCAGGCGGGCAGCTCTCGATTCCCGTCCTGCTCGCGATTGTGATTTCGAATCTCCCGGAGGGGCTTGCATCGACGGCCGAATTGAAGGCGGACGGGCGCGGGCCGCGATACGTCTTCACGCTCTGGCTGGGGATTGCCGTTGCGTGCTCGCTGTCGTCGCTCGGGGGATTCGTCCTCCTCCAGAACGCACCTGACGCCGGGACCGCGTTCGTGACGGCCGTCGCAGCGGGAGCGATCCTTGCCATGATTTCCGACACCATGATCCCGGAAGCGTTTCGAGACGCGAAGGCGTATACGGGCCTCATCGCTACCCTCGGCTTCTTCGCGAGCTTTGCTGTCCATCAGCTCGCGTGACCTGCGGTCCCATCCCTTAGTGCTTTGAGCGAACAGCGCTCATTTCTGCGACAGCGGTGGTTACTCTTTTTGTACGGCACCCATCCCTGCCCGGTGCCCAAGGAGCGAACATGTTTGAGAGATTTACCGACCGCGCTCGTCGCGTCGTAGTTTTGGCCCAGGAAGAGGCCAAGATGCTCAACCACAATTACATCGGGACCGAGCACATCCTGCTCGGGCTCATCCACGAGGGTGAGGGCGTTGCAGCCAAGGCTCTTGAATCGCTCGGTATCTCGCTGGACGCGGTCCGCGAGCAGGTCCAGGACATCATCGGCCAGGGCCAGCAGCAGCCGACCGGTCACATCCCGTTCACCCCGCGCGCCAAGAAGGTCCTCGAGCTGTCGCTTCGGGAAGCTCTCCAGCTCGGCCACAACTACATCGGCACCGAGCACATCCTGCTCGGTCTCATCCGCGAGGGTGAAGGGTGTCGCAGCGCAGGTCCTCGTCAAGCTCGGCGCCGACCTCAACCGTGTGCGCCAGCAGGTCATCCAGCTCCTGAGCGGATACCAGGGCAAGGAGACTGCAGCAGTCGGTGGCAACACCACCGAGACGACCGCGCAGGGCGGATCCCAGATCCTCGACCAGTTCGGACGCAACCTGACGCAGGCTGCCCGCGATAACAAGCTCGACCCGGTGATCGGGCGCGAGAAGGAGATCGAGCGGGTCATGCAGATCCTCTCCCGCCGCTCCAAGAACAACCCTGTCCTGATCGGTGAGCCGGGCGTCGGTAAGACGGCCGTGGTCGAGGGTCTCGCCCAGGCAATCGTCAAGGGCGAAGTGCCTGAGACGCTCAAGGACAAGCAGCTCTACTCGCTCGACCTCGGTTCGCTCATCGCCGGAAGCCGCTACCGCGGTGACTTCGAAGAGCGCCTCAAGAAGGTCACCAAGGAGATCCGCACGCGCGGAGACATCATCGTCTTCATCGACGAGATCCACACCCTGGTCGGCGCAGGTGCAGCCGAGGGTGCCATCGACGCAGCGAGCATCCTGAAGCCGCTCCTCGCCCGGGGTGAGCTGCAGACCGTCGGTGCGACGACGATCGACGAGTACCGCAAGCACTTCGAAAAGGATGCCGCCCTCGAGCGCCGGTTCCAGCCGATCCAGGTCGCCGAGCCGTCGCTTCCCCACACGATCAACATCCTCAAGGGACTCCGCGACCGGTACGAGGCGCACCACAAGGTGTCCATCACCGACGGTGCCCTCGTCGCGGCAGCGAATCTCGCCGACCGCTACGTGGCCGACCGGTTCCTGCCGGACAAGGCGATCGACCTGATCGACGAGGCCGGAGCGCGCCTCCGCCTGTCGATCCTGTCGAGCCCGCCCGAGCTCCGCGAATTCGACGAAAAGATCTCCGTCGTCCGCGGCGCCAAGGAAACGGCGATCGAGGACCAGGACTTCGAGAAGGCGGCCTCCCTGCGCGACGAGGAGAAGAACCTCCTCGGTGAGCGGCTTCGACTGGAGAAGCAGTGGAGGTCAGGCGACGTCAAGACCACGGCGACCGTCGACGAAGGTCTCATCGCTGAAGTGCTCGCCCAGGCGACCGGTATCCCCGTCTTCAAGCTGACCGAGGAAGAGTCGTCGAGGCTCGTCTTCATGGAGAAGGCCCTGCACCAGCGGGTCATCGGCCAGGAAGAAGCCATCTCGGCGCTCTCGAAGACCATCCGCCGCACGCGCGCCGGACTGAAGGACCCCAAGCGTCCCTCAGGGTCGTTCATCTTCGCCGGACCCACCGGTGTCGGTAAGACCGAGCTTGCCAAGGCGCTTGCAGAGTTCCTGTTCGACGACGAAGACGCGATCATCTCGCTCGACATGAGCGAGTACGGCGAGAAGCACACGGTCTCGCGACTGTTCGGTGCTCCTCCCGGGTTCGTCGGCTTCGAAGAGGGCGGGCAGCTGACCGAGAAGGTCCGCCGCAAGCCGTTCAGCGTCGTCCTGTTCGACGAGATCGAGAAGGCGCACCCCGACATCTTCAACTCCCTCCTCCAGATCCTCGAAGAGGGTCGGATGACGGACGGTCAGGGACGCCTCGTCGACTTCAAGAACACCGTGATCATCATGACCACCAACCTGGGGTCGAAGGGAATCGCCGGCGGTCCGGTCGGATTCCAGGTCGAGGGCGACACCACTGCCACGTACCAGATCATGAAAGCCAAGGTCAACGAAGAGCTGAAGAAGCACTTCAAGCCGGAGTTCCTCAACCGCGTGGACGACACCATCGTGTTCCCGCAGCTGTCGAAGCCCGAGCTTCTCCAGATCGTCGACCTGTTCGCGAAGCGCCTGAGCGAGCGTCTGCTCGACCGGGACATGACGATCGACCTGACGCTGTCCGCCAAGGAGCGACTTATCGAGGTCGGATTCGACCCGGCCCTCGGAGCCCGGCCGTTGCGTCGCGCCATGCAGAATGAGGTCGAGGACCGACTGAGTGAGAAGATCCTGCACGGTGAGCTGAACTCGGGAGACCACATCCACGTGGACTTCGCAGAGGGTGAGTTCATCTTCGACACGAAGCCCCGCGGTGAGACCGTTGGCGCCGGACTCAACTCGGGTCGCTCGCTCGGCACGGGGACGGCGACACCCGACCTCGCCATCACCAGCGACTAGCACCGAATCACGACGAAGGGCCGGGGGAGAAATCCCCCGGCCCTTCGTCGTGCGCCTTGCCTCAGGCGAGGCGGTCGAGGTACCGCAGGAGGATGCCCTCCCGTGTCGCCCACGGGGAGACATCGAGCTCTCGGACGTTGAACGCGGCCAGCGCCTCGCTGAGGACGATCCCGCCTGCCACGATCTGGAACGTCCTGTCCGTCGTGATACCGGGTAGCGCCGGGCGTGAGTCCGCGGGGATTCGGGCGAGCCGCGGAACCCAGTCATCGAGCCGACTGCGCCTGAGCGTGAGCCGGTCATCCTCTCCGACGCCGTCGGAGACCGAGCCGGCGAGCCTGGCGAGCGACCGGATGGTCTTGGATGAGCCGACGATCTGCCCGGGTTTATCCAAACCAGCGAATTTCTTTTTGGCTTCGGCGAGCACTGTCCTGGCATGGTCCCTGAGTGCGTCCTGCTGTGCCTCCGTCGGAGGATCATCGTGCAGGAATCCAATCGTGGAGCGCCCGGCGCCCAGCGGAAGCGACAGCGCGACATCGGGTTCTTCGTCGTCGCCGAGCGCGACCTCGAGGGATCCACCCCCGATGTCGAACAACAGGATGTTGCCCGCCGACCAGCCGTACCAGCGTCGGACGGCGAGGAACGTGAGTTTGGCCTCGTCCTCGCCACTGAGCACCTGCAGGTCCAGCCCGGTCTCCCGCTCGATGAGCGCAAGCACCTCTGGACCGTTCGCGGCCTCACGGATCGCTGATGTCGCCATCGGGAGCAGATCGTCGAGGTTGCTTGTCGCCGCGATTTTGGCCGCGTCCCCGATCGATTTCACCAGCATCGCGACGCCCTCGTCGGTGATGGCCCCGCTCTCGTCGATGTAGCGCATCAGCCGGAGAACCGACTTGTGTGACGCCTCGGCAACCGGTCGTGCCCCGCGGTGCGCATCGACAATCAGCAGGTGAACAGTGTTTGAGCCCACATCGAGCACTCCGAGTCGCATACCGACAGGGTACCCCTCGATAAACTGGCGTCCATGACACATCCGGTAAAGCTCGATTACGCCATCCGTCGCGCGCGCACATCGGATGTGGCGGCGATCCGCACGCTGATCGAACCCCTCGTCCAGGAGCGGATCCTGCTCGGCAAGGAACGGGTCGTCTTCTATGAATCCGTGCAGGAGTTCCGCGTCGCCGAGGCGTCAGACGGCTCGATCGTCGGCTGCGGGGCACTTCACGTGATGTGGGAGGACCTGGGGGAGGTTCGCACGCTCGCCGTTCACCCCGAGTGGCTGGGCGCAGGGGTCGGTCGGGCCCTCCTCGAGCGGCTCGAAACAGATGCGAGCGAGCTCGGCCTGGATCGGTTGTTCTGTCTCACCTTCGAGGTGTCGTTTTTCACACGCAATGGCTACGGGGTGATCGGGGAGGGCGTGATCGACCCGGAGATCTACTCCGAAATGGTTCGCTCGTCTGACGAAGGCGTGGCCGAATTTCTGGATCTCGCCCGGGTGAAGCCGAATACTCTCGGCAATTCACGGATGCTCAAGCACCTCTGACCTGCTCATTTGTTGACACCCTTGTGGGGGTGGGAATCCACAGATAGCTTTTAGCCACTGTTTACTCTTCGGGAGATTCGGCGTAACCAGGTGTCCCTAGCCTTGCTGGGGGCCACCGTCACTCACCACGTCAGCGCTGCAATGACGCATGCTGCCGGTGCGCCGCATTTATCCGTCGTCGAACTTCGGGAGACCAATGTTGCTGTCCAAACGCCTCTGGCGTACCACCGCCCTCGCATCCCTCCTGGGCCTCGCGGCCGCACCCCTCGCGGTGCTCCCCGCAACCGCCAGTACCGATGGCACCGGGGTGGTGATCAACGAGGCGTATCTGTCCGGCGGCAGCGCTGGAGCAGCTTTCTCGAATAAGTTCGTCGAACTGTACAACCCGACCGATGCCGACATCGACATCAGCGAATGGTCGCTCCAGTACCGCTCAGCCAGTGGCACAGCAGCGTCATCCACGGTCGTCGACCTGGCGGGCAGCATCCCGGCGAAGGGGTACTTCCTCGTCGGGGGAGCAGCCAACAACGGCGGGGCCGTCGGAGCGGCGCTTCCGGCCACGGATGCGAGCTCGGGCGGGCTGAACCTTTCAGGCAGCGCCGGAACCATCATCCTGGCCAACGTGCCGACAGCGCTCACCCTGCCGACCGGGTCGATCGTGGACAACACAGCGGTTGTCGACCTGCTCGGCTACGGCACGTCGAACACGTTCGAGACGGCAGCTGCGACGGCGCCAGCCGGAAACACGGACGTCAAGAGCCTGAACCGCACGGCTTTCTCCGACACGGACAGCAACGCCGCGGACGTCACCCTCTCGGCGACGATCACGCCGCAGAACTCAGCCGCCACCGATCCGACCGACCCGACGGACCCGACGGACCCGACCGACCCAACGGACCCGACGGACCCGACCGACCCACCCGCCGAGCCGGGCACCGTGTCCATCGCTGACATCCAGGGCACTGGCGACGCCAGCACGATGATCGGCGCAACCGTCACGACGACAGGTGTCGTCACGGCAGCGTATGCAACCGGTGGCTTCCAGGGCTACTATCTGCAGACCCCCGGCACCGGGAGCTCGATCGGAGATCAGACGGCTTCCCCCGCCCTCTTCGTCTACTCTCCGGCAACGGCCGCCTCCGTCGCTGTCGGCGACTACGTCCAGGTGACCGGCGCGGTGTCCGAGTACTTCGGGCTCACCCAGGTGACCGTCGCAGACGCGGCGGGCCTGACCCAGCTCGACGCATCAACGGTGACTGCACCGGTCGCTGCGGCCATCGCGTACCCGGCGGATGACGCCGCACGGGAGCGCCTCGAAGGCATGCTTCTCGCGCCGACCGGAGATTTCACCGTCACCGACGTCTTCAACACGAACCAGTACGGGGAGATCGGACTGGTGGCGTCCAGCACCCCGCTGGTGACCCCGACCGCCCTCGGTGCCCCCGGCACCGCCGAACACGCCGCAGCGACCGCCAGGTTCGCCGCCGAACTCGTCACCCTCGACGACGGTGCCACGCTGAACTTCCTGAGCTCAGCGAACAGCGGAGCCAACAAAAACATCCCGCTCCCGTACCTCTCCAACGACTCCCCGGTGCGGGTCGGAGCTCCCGTCACGTTCACGTCACCGGTGATCCTCGACTACAGGAACAGCGCCTGGAAGTTCCAGCCCACCAGCCAGCTGACCGCCGAGAACGCTGGCACGGTTCAGCCAGCGACGTTCGCGAACACGCGCACGAACGCCCCGGAAGACGTCGGAGGGGATCTCACCCTCGCGACGTTCAACGTGCTCAACTACTTCGCCACGACGGGAGCAGACCGAACCGGCTGCACGTTCTACACTGACCGTGCGGGCAACCCGATCACGGTGAACAATTCGGATGCTGCCGGTTGCGGAGTCCGGGGCGCGGCTGACGCTGCGAACCTCGCCCGCCAGCAGGCCAAGATCGTCACCGCCATCAACGCCCTCGACGCGGACGTCGTCTCCCTCGAAGAGATCGAGAACTCTGCCGCGGTGGGCAAGGATCGCGATGCCGCCCTGAGCATCCTCGTCGATGCGCTCAACGCGGATGCGGGGAGCGACGTCTGGTCGTTCGTTCCGTCGCCCGCAGAGGTGCCCGCAGACGAAGACGTCATCCGGACCGCGTTCATCTACAAGTCCGCGACGACCGAGACCGTCGGTGAGAGCCGGATCCTCCTCGACTCACCGGCCTTCGGCAATGCCCGAGAGCCGGATGCCCAGGCGTTCAGGCCGGCCGGGGGCGGAGCATCCGATACCTTCCTCGTGATCGCGAACCACTTCAAGTCGAAGAGCTCGTCCGGTGCGACCGGCGACAACGTCGACAGCGGCCAGGGCGCGTACACCGGTGACCGAACCCGCCAGGCAGAGGCACTCGTGGCTTTTGCTGACGAACTCTCCGTCGAACTTGCCACCGAGCGTGTCTTCCTGGTCGGCGACTTCAACTCCTACGCGAAGGAGGCACCGATCGCCGTTCTTGAAGCGGCGGGCTACGTCAGCCAGGGCGACAAGACCGGGAAATACACCTACCAGTTCGGGAAGGCCGTCGGATCACTCGACTACGTGTTCGCGTCTGAAGAGGCCAACGGCTCGGTGACCGGCGCCGACATCTGGAACATCAACTCGGTGGAGTCGATCGCTCTCGAATACTCGCGGTACAACTACAACGCGACCGACTTCTACAGCGATGGCCCATACCGGTCAAGCGACCACGACCCGGTGCTGATCGGAATCGACGCCAGCCCGACGACGTCCATCGTCAACCTGCTGAACATCAACGACTTCCACGGGCGGATCGACGCCAACACCGTCAAATTCGCGGGGACCGTCGAATCACTGAAGGCGCAGTTCGGTGAGGACCAGTCGCTGTTCCTGTCAGCGGGTGACAACATCGGAGCCTCGCTGTTCGCGTCCTCGTCGTTGAAGGACCAGCCGACGATCGACGTGCTGAACGCGCTCGGCCTCGCGGCTGCAGCGGTCGGCAACCACGAGTTCGACCTGAGCTACGACGACCTCGTGAACAGGGTGATCAACGGCGGCCAGAATGCGCGCTTCGACTATCTGGGTGCAAACGTCTACTTCGACGGCACCACCACCCCCGCGCTCGACGAGTACGCGATCTTTGAGGTCGACGGTGTCGACGTTGCGGTGATCGGAGCCGTGACAGAAGAGACGCCGACGCTGGTGACCCCTGACGGGATCTCAGCGCTCGACTTCGGGAACCCGGTCGATGCCGTGAACCGGGTTGCGGCCCAGCTCACGGACGGCAACGAGGAGAACGGCGAGGCCGACGTGCTCGTGGCCGAATTCCACGAGGGCGCTGGCGAAGGCATCCCTGAAGGTTCCACGCTCGAGGAGGAAATCCTCGAGGGCGGAGCATTCGCAGACATCGTGTCCAAAACCTCAGCCGAGGTCGACGCGATCTTCACCGGACACACGCACAAGAAGTACGCGTGGGATGCTCCGATCCCCGGAAGGGATGGCGAAACTCGCCCGATCGTGCAGACCGGCAGCTACGGCGAGAACATCGGCCAGATCACGCTCACCGTCGACAACACCAACGGTGAGGTCACCGGCTACGATGCCAGGAATGTGGCCCGGGTGACGACCGCGAACGAGACGCTCATCGCGACCTACCCGGCCGTCGCCGAGGTCGATCGGATCGTCAAGGCCGCCATCGCCGAGTCCGGTGTGATCGGAAATCAGATCATCGGCAGCGCCACGGCGCCGATCACTACGGCGTTCGCAAACGGCGCGCGCGATGATCGCTCATCCGAGTCCACCCTCGGCAACTTTGTGGCGAACGCGCTGGTGGAATCCCTGAAGTCCGCCGACCGGGGAGGCGCCGAGATCGGTGTCGTCAACCCCGGCGGACTGCGAGCCGACATCGCGGCTGGTGACATCACCTACGCCCAGGCCAATGCTGTTCTGCCGTTCCTCAACAACCTCGGAACGACAACGCTGACCGGCGCGCAGTTCAAGACGTTGCTCGAGCAGCAGTGGCAGACCAATGCCGACGGGAGTATTCCTTCCCGGCCGTACCTGCAACTCGGTTTGTCCGACAACGTGACCTACACGTTCGATCCGGCCAGGGCGCAGAACGACCGCATCACCAGCATCACGGTGAACGGAGCCCCGGTCGACCCGAGCGGAAGCTACCGGATCGGAACCTTCACATTCCTGCTGTCCGGTGGCGACAACTTCCGGGTCTTCACCGAGACGACGGCGACCACGCGTGATTCTGGTCTCGTCGACCGCGATGCGTGGATCGCGTACCTGACGGCCAACAGCCCGGTCTCGCCGAGTTTCGACCGTCGGTCGGTCCAGGTCACCGGTATCCCGACGGGCCCGGTGGCCGAGGGAACGACCGTGACCCTTGACCTCGCAAAGCTCGACCTCACCTCGACGGGAAGTCCGGTGAACACCCAGGTCACCGCAGTTCTCGATGGGGCAACGGTGGCAACAGCGCCCGTCACGGCAGGAGCAGCCACCGTGACCTTCACGGTTCCGGCCGGCGCCGGGGCGAAGACCCTCACCATCACGGCGGCGGAGTCAGCCACAACGGTGACCATTCCCCTCACGGTCGAGGCGAGCCAACCGGCTCCGCCGACCCCGCTCGAGAGACTGATCACGATCATCACGAAGATCCTCAACTGGTTGGCAAAGCTGTTCGGCTGGCGATGAGGTTGAGGTCCTGACCGCGTTCTCCGGCCGCAGGATCTGAGCGCGCGGAGGGAAGCAATCGCGACCCTCCGCGCGTCTTTGTCTGTGGACATCCGACCGCTGGTTATCCTGAAGCCATGTCGACGAACGAAGGCCACGGCCGCGAAGCGCGCAGTGTGTACGTCCGCCGTCGGCTCTGGGTCCTCGCGGGAATCGTCGCGGTCATCGCGATCATTGCGCTGGTGATCTGGAAGCCCGGGTCGACGTCTGGTGCCGAACCCGAGCCGACTCAAACCGAAAAGAGTGCGGCCACCTCATCCCCAACCCCGACAGCCACCCAGGGAGTCCCGGGGGAGTGCACCGACGACGTCGTGACGGTCGAAGCCCTCACCGACAGCAGCACCTATGCAGCCGGTGCTCTTCCCCAGCTCTCGCTTCGCCTCTCGAACACCGGCGAGGAGACGTGCACCATCAACGTCGGCACGGCAGCACAGGTGTTTACCATCACCAGCGGCAGTGACACGTACTGGACGTCGACCGACTGCCAGATCGAACCAGCGGATGCCATCGTGGACCTCGCCGCCGGGCAGTCGGTGGAATCCACCTCGCCCATCGCCTGGGATCGCACCAGGTCGTCCCCGTCGACGTGTGAGGGCGAGCGGCCGGGCGTGCCAGCGTCTGGCGCGTCGTATCACCTGAAGACCTCGGTCGACGGCATCGAGAGCACGTCGTCGAAGCAGTTCATCCTCGGCGGCTGAGCTGCTGCAGATTTCGACTGTTGTGGGTTTCGGCTGACCCGGCAAGCGTGCCGGGTCGCTCAACCCGAGGTTGTTCGAAAGCGCTGCTTCCGAGCAACCTCGAAGCGTGCCGCAACGCTTGGTTCCTGAGCTTGTCGAAGGGCAATCTTGCAGGGGTCACGAGCTGCGCTCGCGGCCTGCAGATTTCGACTGTTGCGGCAAGCGTGCCGCAACGCTCAATCTTGCAGGGGTCACGAGCTGCGCTCGCGGCCCCTGCAACAATAGATCCATGGCGAAAAAGAAGAAGCAGCAGCAGCCGTCGTTCCGCTCAGAGCCGTTGGCGGAGGCGCTCGAACGGCAGGACATGGCCGCCGTCGCGTTCGCGCTCCGGAACGACCGGGTCGTCGTTCCGCTGATCGCCGCGGGCCAGCGGGACAAGCCGACGGATGCCGGCGAGGTCTGGACTTACCGCCAGCCGGAAACCGGTCGCCTGGCGCTGCTGCTCTTCTCCGATGCCGTCCACAAGCCTGCGGCGCTCCCGCCGGCGGTCGGCCTGCAGGACGGAGTCTGGCTGCACACCTTCCTCCGCACTCACGGCACGGAGATCGAAACGGTGTTCTTCGACATCGCCGGGCCGCACCCGATGCAGGCGACGCCAGATGAACTGCTCAGGGTTCTCGCGCTCTGAACCTGTCGATTGGGGCCGATCAGAAGACCGCGTCCAGCTCCTTGTCGAACGACGACCCCGCCGCTTTCTTCGCGATGTCGAGCGCATCGCGGATGCCGCCAGCCGCCGCATCAACGATTGTGCGGTACCCGAGGCGGGTTGCCTCGGCTCGACGCTGCCTGGCAGCGGTCACCGGGCGGACCTCACCGGCGAGAGAGATTTCACCAAAAGCCGCAAAATCGTGTGGCACGGGGTAGTCAGACGCTGCCGAGGCGATGGCGATCGCGATAGCGAGGTCGGCGCCCGGTTCCGTCAGGCGCACTCCACCCACTGTGGACACGTACACGTCCTTGTCGTGAAGCTTGATTCCGGCGCGCTGCGCAAGGACAGCCAGGAGCATCGCAACCCGCGACGCATCCACCCCGTTGGTGACACGGCGCGGATTCGGCACAGAGGTGTCAAGAACGAGGGCCTGGACCTCGACGGGAAGAGCGCGCTTCCCTTCCATCGACACGGTGACGCAGGTGCCGGAGACCGCGGCGCCTCGGCTGAGGAACAGCGAACTCGGGTCAGACACCTCGGCGATGCCGTCGCCGGTCATCTCGAAGCAGCCGACCTCGTCGGTGGGTCCGAAGCGGTTCTTCAGCGCCCGAACGAACCGGAGAGCCGTATGACGGTCGCCCTCGAACTGGCAGACGACGTCGACGAGGTGTTCGAGCAGTCGGGGTCCGGCGATGCTGCCGTCTTTGGTGACGTGGCCGACGATGAGCACAGGCAACGCGCGCTCCTTGGCGATGCGGATCAGGGTCTGGGCGACCTCCCTGACCTGGCTCGGCTGCCCGGCGACGCCGTCTGACAGGGCGCTCGAGACGGTCTGCACCGAGTCGACGATGAGCAGCTGGGGTTTCACCGCGTCGATCTGGCCGAGGACGACGCCGAGGTCGGTCTCCGCCGCGAGGAAGAGATTGTCGCTGAGTGCCCCGGTGCGCCTCGCACGGAGCTTCACCTGGTTCACGGATTCTTCGGCGGTGACGTACAGCACCCGGGACTTTGCCTTCGCCGCCTTGGCCGCGACCTCGAGCAGGAGCGTGGACTTGCCCACACCGGGCTCGCCCGAGAGCAGGATGGCCGCACCGGGAACGATTCCGCCGCCGAGAACGCGGTCGAACTCGTCGATCCCGGTTGGCCAGTGCGCGACCTCGGTGTCGGTGATCTCAGTGATGGGTCGAGCCGACCGATCGGCGGAGACAGACGAGGCGGTGACGCGCTGCACGATCCCGAGATCTGCCGACACGTCAACGACCGTGCCCCACTGCTGGCACTCACCGCATCGGCCCGCCCATTTCAGGGTCTGCCAGCCGCACTCGGTGCACTTGAAAGTCGAGGTCGGTTTAGCCATGGTCTGAGCTTATCCGCGGCGTCCGACACCGCGAGAAGGCGTCGGTAGATGGGGGAGAACCGTGAATTCGCACACGGCATGTGAATCAACTACACTCGACGGCGGTGGCGTGTCCGAGCGGCCGAAGGTGCAACTCTCGAAAAGTTGTGTGTGTGAAAGCGCACCGTGGGTTCAAATCCCACCGCCACCGCCAGAACGAAGGCCCCGACTCCCTAAGAATGTAAGGGATTCGGGGCCTTTTTTGCGTCGGTCGAAGCGCTGGCGGCAAGACGTCACGACGCGATATCGCGTCGCGTCGCCGCCAGCAATCTTCTTTTGGAAGATAAAAGCCCGCTGAGCTCGGGGTTATCAAGCAATTCAGGAATTGATTGCGTCCTTTGGAAACTATTGCTATTCTGATTGCGTGCAAAGATGCCTCGACCCACTCAAAGACCTGACCTCAGCAGAGCGTCTCGCGCTGGAGCTTGTTATCAGCGGTCAGGAACAACATCGCGGCGGCATCGCAACGCGCATGGCGCTCACCACCGGTCGAGTGAGCAAGATCACCGCGCCGCTCCTTGCCTCGGGGTGGATAACGGAGACAGAGACTCGATCGGGAGCCGCGGGGAGGCCCGTGCGGTTACTCTCGCCGGTTGCGGACACTCTCTACGTGCTCGGTATCAAGCTCGCTCAAAATCGTGCTTACGCGACATGGATGGATGCGGCCGGTGGTGAGGTCTACACCGCGGCAGTCGAGGTGGGTGCCGACGCAGGATTGACGGGAGCCGTCGACGCGATCGCAGAGCTTTACGGAGAGACACCCGAGTCGATCACCGTTTCACGGATCGGAGTGAGCATCTCTGCCACGGTAGATCCGGACGGTCGGGGAGTGCACGATGTGTCGTACCTCGGTTGGGAGTCGGGGCAGCTTGCGTCGCTCGTCGAAGCGCGAATCGCCATTCCGATCGTCCTCAGCAACGACGTCAATGCAGTCACCATCTACCAGGACTGGTTCGGTTGTTGCCGAGGTGCCCAGGATATTGCGGTACTCACTATCGGTACGGGCATCGGTTGCGGCATCATCGCCAACGGCGAGGTGATTCATGGCGTCGAAGGCCGATCGGGCCTGATCAGTCATCTGCCCATCGATGCGAGTGGCCCCTTCTGCGATCTCGGACACCGGGGGTGCCTCTCGGCCTTCGCGGCGACAGGTCCCTTCCTCCGGAGCGTGCGCACCTACCTGCCGGAGGTAACGACGATCGCCGACGTCGTCTCAGCGGGCGAGAGCGGGAACCGCATTGCACGGGCGCACCTCGACGAAGCAGGACGGGCGATTGGCCAGGCGCTCGCGTTGATCGTCAACATGATCGGCCCGCAGTCGATTGTCGTGACCGGCGACGGCATCCAGTTGTATGTCGCCGCGCTTGCCGCGGTCGACCAGGAACTGGATTCCGCACGGCACTGGCGAGCAGCTCACACTGAGGTGGTAATCGACGACATGCCCCTGTCGGCGTGGTCGCGAGGCGCTGCCACCGTCGCACTCCGAAGCCTCCTACGGACAGAGGTTTTCGCGTGAACGCCCCGCACCTCATCCATCTCCGCGCACGCGGGGTGTCGGTCGTGTTGGACTCGTCCGGCGATCGTGTGCCGGCGCTGCTCCATTGGGGGCGGGCGCTCTCGAGTTCATCGGCTGCGTTGGAAACTCTCGCGGAGCTCAACGTCATGCCCACCGCCAACAGCACCGCCGATCTCGCCATGCGGGTGGGTTTACTTCCCGCGCACCACGAAGGGTGGATGGGTCGATTGGGCATTGCGGCGCACCGGGACGGCCGCCACTGGTCTCCGGACCTCATTGTGACCGGTGTGCGACTCGACGGTCGCCGGCTTCTGGCGGGCGCGACGAACGCCGGCGCTGCGCTCGTTCAATACGACCTGCTCGATCAGGAGAGCGGGCTTGCAGTGACTCTCGACGTGGAGATGACTCCGAGCGGCCTCTTTCGTGCGCGCGCCACCCTGATGGCTCCCGAGACATCTGCGGATGAGCTGCCTTTCGACGTTGAGGAGGTCACCCTCGTGGCGCCTGTGCCGTTGGAAGCCTCTGAGTTGATGGATTTTGCCGGTCACTGGGGCCTCGAGCGGATGCCAGTGCGCGGTCCACTTCGGCCCGGGTCCCACGTCCGCGAGAACCGTCGAGGGCGTAGCGGTCACGACAGCGCGTTCCAGATGATCGTCGGTCGCCCCGGGTTTGGATTTCGACACGGCGAGGTGTGGGCCTCACACGTTGCCTTCAGCGGCAACCATCGCCACGTCGTCGAACGCCTGGGAAACGGCATTCAGACCCTCGGCGGTGGTGAGGTGCTGATGCCAGGGGAAGTGCGACTGCGGCCAGGTGAGCAGTATGAATCTCCGTGGGTGTATTGGGCATACGGGCGCGAAGGTCTGGACGAGGTTGCGGCGCGTTTCCACGAGCACGTGCGGTCGCAGGCGCAACACACTCACTCGAGTCGTCCGGTCGTATTCAACGCCTGGGAAGCCGTGTACTTCGACCATCGTCCCGCCCAACTGGTCGACCTCGCACACAAGGCCGCTGACATCGGCGTCGAGCGCTTCGTTCTGGATGACGGGTGGTTCCGTGGGCGGACGATAGATACCCGGGCTCTCGGCGACTGGTATGTCGACGAGGAACGGTGGCCGGATGGCTTGCACCCGCTCGTGGACGCCGTCAAGGCGCGCGGAATGCAGTTCGGTCTGTGGGTTGAACCTGAGATGGTAAACATCGATTCTGAAATCGTGCGTTCTCACCCGGATTGGGTCATGCGCGCGGCAGAACACAGGCTTCCCCTGAAAGCCCGAAACCAGCACGTCCTCGATCTAACGAACCCGACCGCCTATGCGTACATCCGTGAACGGATTGTCGACCTCGTGACGACATATGACGTCGATTACCTCAAGTGGGACCACAACCGCGACCTTCTTGAGGCGGGCTCTCCCGCACACGGGAACCGAGCCGCGATCCACTCGCAAACGCGGAGCCTCTATCGTTTGCTTGCAGAACTCCGCCAGCGATTCCCTGCTCTCGAAATCGAATCATGTAGCGCTGGCGGCGCTCGCATCGATTTGGGGATCGCGCCCCTTGTCGATCGGTTCTGGGCGTCTGACAACCACGACGCGCTTGATCGTCAGACGATTCAGCTGTGGACTCAGCAACTCATCCCGCCGGAGATGATGGGGGCACACATTGCGCGTCCACAGTCGACGACGACGGGACGGACCCAGTCGATCGGATTCCGCGGAGCGACCGCGCTGTTTGGGCACATGGGGGTCGAATGGGATGTTTCGACCGCCGAACAGTCTGATCTGGACCAACTCAGGCAGTGGTTCGCGCTGTACAAGAAGTGGCGAGGTCTCCTTCACGGGGGAGTACTGGTGCGTGCTGACCTCGACGATGATTCCCGTCTGGTCTTCGGGGTAGTCGCACCGGATCGTTCTCGAGCCCTCTTCGCTGTTGTCGGACTCACTCAGTCGCGCAGTGGCGTCGTCGGTCGTGTCCGCTTCCCCGGTCTTGATGAGAGCGCCGAGTACACCCTCAGCACGGTCGCCGCGCCGCCGTACGTCGAGCACTGGCGTAACGCGCCGTGGCTGGGTCAGCTTTCGGCGCGAGGACAGATTGGTGACCTCACCGGCGAGTTGCTGGGCGAGGTCGGTCTTCCGGCACCCGCGCTGCAACCCGAGTCCGCTGTTTTGCTCAGTTTCACCCGCACCACCCACCCATGAATCCACCAGCAGGTGGAGCCCCGAAAGAAGGAACGGATCAATGAAGAACAGAACTGCTCGAGCGATGGCGCTCAGCGCAGTCGCCGCGCTTGCTCTCGCAGGCTGCTCAGGCAGCACAGGTGAACAGGGGGGAACCGCCGAGAACGTGTCTCTCACCTATGCCATGTGGGACACGACCCAGGAACCGATATTCCGCGAGATGTTCGATGAGTTCGAGAAGCAAAACCCGGGAGTCACCGTCGAGACCCAGGTATTGGCGTTCCAGGACTATTGGACGAAGCGCCAAACCGAGGCAGCGAACGGAACGCTCCCCGATGTGTTCTGGTCAAATCCTCAGAACTTCCCGATCTACGCATCTGAGGGGGTTCTGGCCCCCGTCACCGACGGCGACGACGTTTCCGCGGCAGATATTCCCGACACGATGAAGGGGTTGTACACCTGGGACGGCGAGCTTTACAGCTTCCCGAATAACCGCGATGCGATCGCGATCTGGTACAACAAGGACCTCTTCGACGCGGCCGGTGTCGACTATCCGTCGGCGGACTGGTCCACCGACGATTATGCCGAAGCAGCCGCCGCGCTCACCGATCCCGGCGCCGGGGTGTGGGGGACAACCGCAGATCTCGACAGCCGCGCCACGTATGGCGCTGCGATTCACAATGAGGGCGGGAGCATCATCAACGATGATGCCACCGAGGCGGAGATCGACTCATCGAAGGCTGTGGACGGAATCTCGTTCTGGACCGACATTATCGCGGCAGGATCGGCCCCGACCCTGGCGCAACTGTCCGAAACGGACCCGATCAGTCTCTTTCTCTCGGGCAAGGCCGCGATGCACCCCGATGGCTCATGGATGAGCCTGACGTTCTCGGACTCGCCGCTGGCGGAGTCGGGAAGCATCGGCGTTGCGTCGTACCCGCACGGCAGCGCGGGGACGAACGAGACATCGACGTCCTCGCTGGGAAACATGATGCCAGCGGACGCGAAGCACCCTGAAGAATCGCTCAAACTCATCCAGTTCCTCGGATCCCCTGACGCCGCGAAGATTTACGCGACCAGTGGTATTGGGTTCACGGCCTACCCGGAGTTCGACCAGCTGTTCGTTGATCACTTCGCTGATGTGATCGACGTCTCGCCGTTCACGGACGCTGTTGCGGAGGCCTATCCGATCCCGCGTTCGAAGAACACCGCTGCCTGGTCACGGGAGATGTCAGGAGCGCTCACGCCGGCATTCGAAGGACAGATTCCGGTTCAGGAGGCCGCAACGAACGCGGCCGAGCTCATCCAGGCCGCTCTCGACGCGGAAAACGGATAATGGTCATCCCTGTTGGTACGCGCCCGGCGTCCTCGGTCTCGAGGGCGCCGGGGGCGCGCAGCCGGCGAAGCTCGGCTCGCTCTCGCGAAACGCTCTGGGGACTTGCTTTCGTCGCCCCGATTGTGGTCGGTGCTGCGGTTCTCAATTTCTACCCGATCCTGCGCAGCCTGTACCTCTCGCTGACGGAGACCGGCTTCTTCCGTGGCGAGACCTTCGTTGGCCTCGAGCAGTACGCCACGCTCGTCAACGATCCCGAGATGTGGCGGGCGTTGGGAAATACCGTGCTTTACGCAGGGATCGGCATTGCGGGGATCCCGCTGGCGGTGATGATCGCGGGGCTCCTCAACACTGCGGGACTGCGGTTCGTCTCGGGCTACCGCATGATGTATTTTCTGCCCGTGGTGACGATGCCCGTCGCGGTGGGCCTCGTGTGGAAATTTCTTTTCAGCACGCAGTTCGGGCTTGTGAACCAAGTTCTCGCCCAAGTCGGGATCCCGCCTGTCCCATGGCTCACCGACCCCAACATGGTGATGATCTCGGTAGCTCTGGTCGGAATCTGGGCCTCAATCGGCCAGAATATTGTGCTTGCCCTTGCGGGCCTGCAGAACGTGCCCTCGGAGATGCTGGAGGCCGCGATGATCGACGGCGCGGGGCCAGTGCGACGCTTTTTTGGTATCAGTGTTCCTTTGGCCAGTCCGACGATTTTCCTCATCTCGGTGCTGACGGTAATTGGTTCCCTCCAGGTCTTCGACCTCGTCTTTGTCATGGTGGGAGAGCAAAGCCCCGTCATCAACTCCGCCGAGACGATCGTCTACTACTTCTACCAGACAGCGATCATTGAGCAGGATCGCGGCTACGGCGCCGCGATCGTAACGGTCCTGCTGATCCTCACGCTGCTTATTACCCTCGTGCAGTTCCGACTCCAGAAGAGGTTCGTCCACTATGAGTGACACTCTCGCGCCTCCCGCCAACACGGCGATCCGGCACCGCAGATTCGACCCGGGGCATCTCTGGGTGCACGTCCTTCTCGCCGTGGGCGCGGTCGTGATGGTGTTCCCGTTCATCTGGCAGTTTCTGACCTCGTTCAAGACGACGGCAGAGTCCCTGGCTGTACCGCCGACGATTCTGCCCAGTCAATGGCAATTTCAGAACTATGTGGACGCGACGACGCTGATTCCATTTGCAGAGCAGTTCGGGGTCTCCGTGATCTCTGTGCTCTCCCGAACCATCGTGGTGCTGATCCTGTGTTCCGCTGCAGGCTACGCCTTCGCGCGTATGCGCTTTCCTGGGAAAAACATCATCTTCGTGGCGCTCCTGGGCATCATGATGGTGCCGCGCGAACTCTACCTTCTGCCGCAGACCGAGATCATGCAAAGGCTCGGCCTGCTCGATTCGATTCCCGGATTGCGTGCTCCCCGGCTTCATCAGCGCGTTCGGAGTGTTCCTCATGAGGCAGTTCTTCCTGTCGCTCCCCAGCTCTCTGGAGGAGGCGGCACGTCTCGACGGTGCAGGACCGGTGCGCATCTTTCTCCAGATCATGTTGCCGCTGGCTAAGCCGGGACTCGTGGCGCTCGCCATCTTCACCGCTATCTACTCGTGGAACGAACTTCTGTGGCCACTGATCGTGAATTCGGACCCGCGAAAGCTCAACCTTGCGGCAGGGCTGTCAACATTTGGGGGAGAGTTCCTCACCCCATTTCCGCTGCTGATGGCAGGATCGCTTCTTGCGCAGCTGCCCATGATCATCCTGTTCCTGTTCCTCCAGCGCCAGTTCATTGAGGGCATTGCTTTCTCGGGAGTCAAGTCATGACGAAGAGCCGTCCCAATGTCCTCATTTTCATGACCGACCAGCAGCGGGCCGACACCATCAGCGGCGACTCAGTGCATCGAGCAATAACGCCACGGCTGGACGACTTCCGCGAAACTGCGACCACATACACCCGCGCATATGCGCCAGCGCCTCACTGCTGTCCATCGCGCACGAGCTTCTTTTCGGGTGTGTATCCGTCTGAGCACGGTGTCTGGAACAACGTGAATGTGACGAACTCGCTCAGCCGCGGGCCGCGGCCTGGCACACCCTTCTGGTCCGAGGAGTTTCTCTCCGCGGGATACGAGTTGGCCATCTCTGGGAAATGGCACATCAGCGATTCGATGCCCCCATCCCAGTTGGGGTGGAAGGAGCTCTTCCCCGAGCGTTTCGTGCGGGGAACCTCCGGGTCTGCAGAGGAAGCCACCGCCGCCGCCCGTGCTCGCGAGCTTGCGGTGCTGCGCGAGGCGCCGCCGAGTCCGGAATCCGGGGCGCGCCGTCCGGGAGAAATACTCCGACCGGGCTACCCGGCCTATGAGTTGTTCGGCGTCGAGGAGGATCCGTTCCGTGACGCGCAGATCGTGCAAGCTGGGATCGATTACCTGCGCGAGCCCAAAGAGAAGCCCTGGGTCCTGTACGTGGGAACTCTCGGGCCCCACGACCCTTATGTTCCGCCCCAGCGATTCATCGATATGTACGACTTCGATGCGATCGAACTCCCGGCGAGCTTCGACGACACGATGCACGATAAGCCAAACCTGTACCGTCGCACGCGGCAGCGGTTCGACCAGATGACGCGCGATGAGCACCGTGAGGCTTTGCGCCGGTACCTTGCTTTCTGCAGCTACGAAGATTATCTGTTCGGGCGTGCTCTTGACGCCCTGACGGAGAGCGGGCTCGCGGAGGAGACGGTGGTGCTGTACACATCAGACCATGGCGACTACGCAGCCGAGCATGGTCTGTGGACGAAGGGACTTCCGGCATTCCAGGGTGCGTATCACGTACCGTTTGCTCTGCGAGTGCCGGCCGGAACCGTCTCGGCGGAGGTGGCTGACTCCGTGAGCCTGTGCGACGTCGGCCCGACGCTTCTCGATGCGTGCGGTATCGCCCAGACGGCTCGTCGCAGCGGGGTCTCGGCACTCGACCGGAGCCACGAAGCCCGGGATGTCTTCTACCAAACCAACGGCAACGAAATTTACGGGATGCAACGCACGATCGTTTCTGGGCGGTTCAAGCTCGTTGTCAACCTGTTCGACTTCGATGAGCTTTATGACCTCGAGGCCGACCCTCAGGAGATGACTAACCTGCTCCACGTCGGTCTCCCGCCGAGGGAGACCGGCACGGGGCCGGTTTCCGAGGTTCCTGACGAGTACCGCGACGTCGTTCGCGGACTCTACCAGCGCTTGTGGCGCTTCGCCGTCGAGCATGAGGATGAAATCCTCAACGAGTACATCCTCACGGCGCTCTCCAGCTACGGGCCAATGGATGTGCTTGAGCCGAATTCTCAGTGAGTGTGTGTTCGGCACGTGCTGACGAGCCGAACACACACACACACACACTCACGCCGAGGTTTCGGATGACGCGCTTACAGCGTCGCGCGCGGCTGTGAAGGCAGCTACGCATTGCCGAATCTGCTCGGCAGTGTGGGCTGCGGAGAGTTGGACGCGAATGCGTGCCTTCCCGACGGGAACCACCGGGTATGAGAACGCTGCCACGAATATTCCGCGGCTGTGCAACTCGCGCGCGATTGCGCCGGTCGCGAGAGCGTCGCCAAACATGACCGGGACGATCGGGTGGTTTCCGGGAAGAAGATCGAAACCAGCCTCGGTCATCAGCGTGCGGAACTGAGCTGCGTTGGCTGTCAGGCTCAAGCGAAGCTCGGCGGACTCCGCCACGATATCGAGCGCTTCAATGGTCGCGGCTGCGATCGCCGGGGCGAGGGTATTCGAGAACAGGTACGGACGGGCATGCTGGCGCAGCAGATCGATGATCTCCTGGTGGCCGGCGACATAGCCGCCGGATGCGCCGCCGAGGGCCTTGCCGAACGTGCCAGTCGTGATGTCGACGCGTCCCTCCACGCCGCAGAGCTCGGGGGTTCCACGGCCGTGTTCTCCGACAAAGCCGACCGCGTGGGAGTCGTCGACAAAGACGAGTGCCCCGTAGCGTTCGGCGAGATCGCAAATGTCGGCCAAGGGGGCGATGTATCCGTCCATCGAGAAGACGCCGTCTGTCACGATGACGCGTCGACGCGCGTCGCTGCTCTCAATGAGCCTTTCCTCGAGATCCGCCATGTCGCGATTGCGATAGCGCAACCGCTGTGCCTTGCTCAACCGAATGCCATCAATAATCGATGCGTGGTTGAGCTCGTCGGAGATGATGGCGTCTTCTGCCCCGAACAAGGTCTCGAAGACGCCTCCGTTGGCGTCGAAGCAGGATGAGAACAGAATGGCGTCGTCATAGCCGAGGAATGTGGAGAGTCGAGCTTCGAGGTCGAGGTGCAAATCCTGGGTGCCGCAAATGAATCGCACGCTCGCAAGTCCATACCCCCACTCGTCGAGCGCTCGGTGGGCCGCGGCGAGAATTCGCGGGTCATCGGCCAGACCCAGATAGTTATTGGCGCAAAAATTGAGGACCTTCTCGCCATTGACGGTGATTTGTGTTGCCTGGGCGCCTCCGATTCCGCGTTCCGCTTTACGCAGCCCGGCTGCGTCGATAGCGTCGAGCTCCTCACGGAGCTGGGATTTGACTCGGTGATTCATGCTCACAGTTCCGTCCAGTCGAGGATTACTTTGCCCTCCGAGCCGGATGATGCGGCATCGAAAGCTTCTCGCCAATCGCGAGCGGGAAATTGGTGGCTGACGATCGAAGAGATGCGTGTTGTCAGTTCCGGGCTGCTCTGGAGCAACGCGCTCATGGAGTTCCAGGTCTCGAAACATCTCACGGCCGTAGATGCCCTTGATGGTGAGCATGCGGGTAACGACGCGGCTCCACTCGATCGGAAACGGAGCGCTGGCAAGGCCGAGCATCGCGATCCGACCGCCATGGTTCATGTTGTCGATCATCTCGGATAGGGCGCCCGCTGATCCGGACATCTCTAAACCGACATCAAAGCCCTCCCGCATGTGGAGTTCGCGCTGCGTGCTGTTAATCCTTTCGCGTGAGACATCGACAACAGCATCCGCGCCCATGGCACGCGCGAGCTCGAGTCGCCGGGCGCTGACATCTGTAGCGACGATGAATCGTGCGCCCACGGAACGGGCTACGGCGATGGCCATCAATCCGATGGGGCCGCATCCGGTCACCAGAACGTCCTCGCCAACGAGCGAATAGGCGAGCGCCGTATGGACGGCGTTTCCGAACGGGTCGAAGATTGCCCCGACTTCGGGAGCCACCTCGGCGTTATGGACCCAGACATTGCCGCCAGGGAGTACAACATACTCGGCGAAGGCGCCATCTCGGTGCAGCCCCAGGCCCTTCGTGCGGATGCACATCTGGCGGCGACCTGCACGGCAGTTGCGGCAGGTGCCGCAGACCACGTGCCCTTCGCCCGATACGCGGTCGCCGACGGCGACGTCATGAACCAGGTCGCCGATCTCGACGACCTCGCCATAGAACTCATGACCTGGGATGAGAGGGGCCTGAACCTCGCTCGCCGCCCAGTCGTCCCATCGGTCGATGTGAAGATCTGCGCCGCAAATTCCGGAACGCAGCACACGGACTTTGACGTCGGCAGGACCGGGCGTCGGCTCGGGACGATCGACCATATCGATCGGGGCGTCGGGGGAGGGTTTGAACAGCGCGAGCATTTTTCTCCTTTAGATACGCTCGTGGGTGGCTATGGTGTGCGAGCAGCCGCACGAATCGCGGAGCGCGAGTTCTGTCTCGAACGTGAACGTGCGTCCGGTCTCTGCGGAGGCCAGGCAGTCGAGTGCTTGATTCGCCATGGCGCGAAGTGGCTGAACGAGGCTCGTGAGCGGGGGTACGGCCTGCGCGGACGCGGTGGACCCATCAAACGTCGCAACACGGAGGTCGTGCGGAATCCGAATCCCGCGATCGTACGCGGCCCGCAGAACACCCAAGCCCTGGGCGTCCGACGATGCGAATACTGCATTCGGTCGTTCGGCGGAATCCAACAGCGCTCGCGCCGCGTCGAGTCCGCCAGCGAATGAGTACTCAGCGCGGGCGATCGGTCCAGGTTCGATTCCTGCTTCACGATGGGCCCTCAGCCATCCCACCTCGCGCCGGTGCGAGGTGCCCAGCGCATCGTCGCCAGCGATCAGTCCCACCGGTGCCCCCGTGTGCTCCAGAAGGTGACGAACCGCCCTGAGCGTGCCAGCCTCGAAGTCTGGAACGATTGCGGTGTATCCGGCGATCACTTTCTCGAAGACCACGGTCGGGACGCGTTGTGAGCGGATCAGGCTGAGGTCGGGATATCGGCTTGTAGGCACAAAAATGAGACCGTCCACTCGCGCGAGAACCCGTTCGAATTCTGGAAGCTCGGCATCGCGGGTGAAATGCATCGTGACCGAGCGGCCCCGTTCCCGCGCAGCTCGCTCCAGCTCGCTCGCAAGGTCGGCATAGAGGGCATTGTTGACGTCCGGAATGCAGACGCCGATGGACTCCGTCCGACCGAGACGCAGGGCCCGCGCTTGCGCGTTCGGAACATAGCCGAGGCGTCGCGCCGCATCCTGCACGCGGACCGCGGTTGCTGCGGAGACCCGGTCGGCCTTGCCGTTCATGACATGGCTCACCGTTGCTTCGCTTACTCCCGCCGCGCTCGCGACGTCCCGTCGTGAGCCTCCGTTTTGCGGTGCGGTCTCTGTGGCCACGATGCCCCTCACCTCGTTTCAATACTGGCGGATCTTGTCGTTACTCGTGTAACGTTAGCACGTCCACACCGCGACAGGGAGAACAGATGCTGAAAGAGAAATTCGACGGGGCCTTCGATGAAGAAGCGATCGCGGAGGGGGCGTCTGTCCGTGCTGCGAATGCCAGCCTTTCGCGGCGAACGCCCGCATCGACCGGCGGGGAGATCCTGGAGTTTGCCTGCGCCAGCGCTGGCGACACCACGCTGTTCATCGAGGTTCCGATTGGAGTTGCTGCGCGGATTCTGGACAGCGAGCAGCACTGCGCGCAACCATCGGACGCTGGACCCCGACTGGTACGGGGCACAGACCACCAGCATCGTGCACTCGACTCCGCTGGGGTGTCTCTACGACGATGCAGGCGCGACGGTGATGGCGTTCGCGTTGGACATCTGCGTGCCGGAAGTGCAGATGCGCTACGGGGTTGCGGAGGAGTCCAAGTCCTTCGTCATCGAGCTGGCCATCCCCGCGCAAATCTCCGAGTTCTCGATCTACCTGCTGGCGGGCTGTGCATTCGATGAGTCGATCGGCCGAGTATCGGACTGGCAGCATGGAAAAACGTTCGCGACGAGTTTCCCCGTCCCGGACTTCGCACGTGAGCCGGTTTACTCGACCTGGTATGCCTACAACCAGGAAATCTACGCCGACACGCTCACGAAAGATGTCGCCGTTGCCGCGGATATCGGCCTGCGATCGATCTTTGTTGACGACGGATGGCAGCTCTTCGGCAGCGGTCGCGGCTATCAGGGGTGCGGGGACTGGGTCGCTGACCCTGAAAAGTTTCCCGACCTTGGCGGCTTCGTCCAGCAGGTGCAGCATGCTGGCTTGCGCGTCGTGCTCTGGATCGCGCCGCTGCTTCTCGGCGAGCAGAGCGCGGCTTTTCACGACTTCGAACGGTTCGCTCCCGCCGCGAAGGCTTCATTGAACTGTCGAATTCTCGACCCCCGACACCCTGAGGTGCGTCGTCGGATCGTCGACCTGCTCGCCGAACTTGTCCGCGCTTTTGGTGTCGACGGATTCAAACTCGATTTCCTGAACGAGGCAATGATTTATGCCGGGACCGAGAGTCACGGCGACGTGGACGATGTGGGACTGGCGATGGAGTTGTTGCTCTCAGAACTTCGCGAATCGATTTTGGCGGAGAAGGAAGAGTTCCTGATCGAGTTCCGACACCCCTATGTCAGCCCCGCCATCTCCCCGTTCGCGAACGTCTTGCGGGCCGATGACTGCCCGGGGGACGCGCTCATCCACCGCGGCGCAATCGTCGACGCTCGCCTCGTTTCCGGCGCCCGGGTTGTGCACTCAGATCCAATTTTGTGGGATCCCGCAAATGTCACAAGTCTGGTACGGCAGTTCCAGGCCGCAATCTTCGCGGTTCCCCAACTGTCGATGCCGCTGCATGCCCTCGACCCAGACCATGTAGCGGCAGCCCGGGAACTCATCACCTGGTGGCGATCGCATCGGGCCACCCTCCTCGACGGAGTCTTGCATTGTTCGCCGCCGGCGGACGGGTATCGCAGGATCACAGCGTCGGCCGGGGTTGACGAGATCGTTGCCGTGTATGGAGAGTGCATCGTGTCAATTCCCTCTGTGGGCGCGGCCAACATCGTCATTGTCAACGCGACACCGTGGTCCCGCGTCATCATCGATGTGGAGTCTGATGTCGAGTACATGGTCGACAGCGATGACGTCGCGGATGAACGGCATCCCGTTCGGGGGCTCTGCGATGTCTCCGTGCGTCCGTACGGGACGGTCAGACTCCGTCGATCGGGCGATTGAGAAGCGGACATCTGCGAAGACCCTCTCCTCGTTCCAGACATCCTGAAAAAGACCCTCTCCTCGGGAGAGGGTCTTCGTCGTTACCGGGAGGGCCGTTCCGGTGATCGCGAGACAGGCGAGCTCAGGCGGCCGGGGCCTGGAACTGTTCGTCGCGGCGAGGTCAGCGTCGGCCGTGGCCGCCCTCGCGGCCCCCGATGACGTCGGCATCGATGGCCTTCTGCACGGCGTCCGCTTCGGCCTGGGTCAGAATACCGTCGTCGACAGCCTCGTCGCGTGTGGCGATGACGTGGGCGTCGATCGCTTTCTGCACGGCGTCCGCCTCGGCCTGGGTCAGGATGCCGTCGGTGACGGCCTCGTCAAGACTGGCCGCACGTTCGGCGGCCCTGGCCTCCGCCTTCTCCGTTCGGATGTCGGCGAGGGCGGTGGCCACGGTGTCCTCGTCGATATTCAACTCGGCGGCGAGAGCCGTGGAAAGCGCGGCTCGCCTGGCCTCTCTGGCGGCATCCTTCTCAGCCTGGGTCGCATCACTGGAGGGGCGGGTGGCGTCATCGGCCTGATCGCGCACAGCGGTCAGCGCATCCGTGATCGCGGACTCGGTCAGCCCCAGCGCGGAAGCCAGCGCCGCTGTATCAATCTTCCCGCCGCGGTGACCGCGACCCTCGCGGCCGTCGGTGGCGCTGTCGCCGGAGGTTGCGGACGTGGTGGCGGTCGTCGTGAATGTGTCCGCCTGAGCAGCCTGGGCAACGCTCAACCCGAGGCCCGAAACCAGGATGACTCCAGCGGTTCCGGCGATGAGTTTCTTATTCATGGTGGTTCCTTCCGTTCGTCCGGACTCTCCGGGATGGCTAAGACTGCCGCTCGCTCCTATCCGGACACCATGGCGAGTCTGTGAGAACGGTGACGGTCGCCCTGAACGGATGCCACAGGGTTGCCCTAGTCGGCGCCGAGGCCACACATAGATTCGTGCTGTCCACTAAAGGCATGACTTCACGACTGAGAGAGAAACCCGCCGCGCTCGTAGCCTCTGTTGCCGGATTCGTGCTCTCGGCGGGCCTGCTCGCCGGCTGCACATTTGAGAACACGAGTGAGTCGGCGACGCTGGTCGACACCTCCGGTGCACCCTCGGAGTTGTGGGATTCCACCGTCCTGCACTCCATCTCCGTGTCATACGACGACGCGGACTATGACGAGCTGATCGAGACCTATCTGACGACCGGCGAGAAGGCGTGGATCCACGCGACCGTCGTCATCGATGGGACGACGTTCGAGGATGTCGGGCTGAAGCTGAAGGGGAACTCTTCGCTGCGGGGCCTCTCGGCAGACCCGGACGCGGAGCTCAGCTCCGAAGACCCCCAAGCCCTCCCGTGGATCATCAACCTCAGCAAATACACCGACGACCAGACCTTCGGCGGAACGGCGGAACTGGTGATCAGGGGAAACGCGTCGGACACCTCCCTGAACGAGGCAGTAGCGCTCGATCTGCTGGAGGCGAGCGGTCTGGCCGCGGAACAGGCCATCGCGGCCGACGTCGAGATCAACGGGGAGAGCTCGCTCCGTCTCGTCATCGAGAACCCGGACGACCTCTGGTTGGAGAAGGAGTTCCCCGCAGCGACCGCCCTGTACAAGGCGGAGTCCGGTGGCGACTATTCCTACCGGGGAGCCGACGAAAGTGCCTATGACGAGATCTTCGACCAGGAGGGTGGGGCGGACGATCTGGCTCCGCTCATCGCCTTCCTCGATTTCATCAACAACTCCGATGATGCGACTTTCACCGCCGAGCTCGACCAGTGGCTGGACGTCGACGCCTTCGCCACCTACCTCGCATTCCAGCAGCTCGTCGACAACTTCGACGACATCGACGGCCCCGGCAACAACTCCTATCTGGCGTATGACGGCGATTCAGGGTTGATGACGGTCGTGTCCTGGGATCTCAACCTGGCGTTCGGGGCTTCGCCCAACGGAGGCGAGGGCGGAAAGGGCCAGCTTCCCGGAGGCGACGGCCCGGGTGTCGGCCAGAAGCCCGAGGGAAGCGGAATGCCGGAGGGAGGGGCGGGTGACCCCACCGCGGGCGGCAGCAACATCCTCTCGGAGCGGTTCCTGGCGGACGAGACGTTCGCGGCGTTGGTCGAGACCGAGACCGAGCGGCTGACCGGCGAGTTCTACTCGTCGGGTGGTGCGGATGACACCCTCTCCGCATGGGCGACGATGTTGACCAGGGATGCGTCCGAACTGGTTTCGGATGCAGCCGTTGCGTCGGACGCGGCCAGCATCGCAGACAGCTTCCCAGCGGGGGACTGAGCGACGGCGCGTCCGCGCCTAGACTGGCGCCGTGACTGAAGATTCCCCGATACTTGGACTCCTGCTCGACGTCGACGGCCCGATTGCCAGTCCGGTAAGCCGGAGCGTCGCAATCCCGAGCATCCCGCGCGATCTCGCGGAACTCGCCAACAATGGGATCCCGATCGTGTTCAATACCGGTCGGTCGGATGCCTTCATTCGCGCCGAGGTGGTTCCGAAGCTGGTCGATGCCGGGCTCTCGGCTGCCGCACGGGTCTGGGCGATCTGTGAGAAGGGCGCTGTCGTCGTTCGCATCTCACCAGAGGGGATGGGCGATATCGACGTGGATACCGACCTTGCTGTTCCGCCGGCGTTCTCGGACGCAATTCGAGAACTGGTCGCCTCCTCGTACGACGACGTGATCTTCTTCGACGAGACCAAGCGCGCGATGGTGTCGGTGGAACAGCGTCTCGACGTGTCGGCCGAACACTTCGCCGCGCGCCGCGACTCCTTCGACGCCGCAGCAGCCCGTGTTCTGGAAGACCAGGGACTCGGCTACGAATGGGGGAGCATTGTCACGACGGATGCCGCCGGTGAGACGCCCTATCGGATCGATCCCACCATCATCTCGACGGATATCGAGTCGGTACGGCTCGGTAAGGATCTCGGTGCCAGCAAATTCCTCCGCCTGCTCGTCGCGGACGGCGCGCAGCTCCCGCAGGCCTGGCGAACCATGGGGGATTCGCGGACGGATTACGCCATGGCGGACTGGCTTCACCAGCAGGGGCACGAGGTTGTCCACGTCGACGTTCGTCCGGCCGACGGAGTGCCGGAGACGTCGTACCCCGTTCGTCACCATTCGACCCTCATCCACGACGAAGCCGGCGCGGCATATCTTGCTGCGTGGGTGCGGATGCTCCGGGGCACTGACGCGGACGACAGCGCCGTCGTTTAGGTCCGGATCCGCGGGATTCCGGGGCAGTGGAACGCGACACGCCCGGGCCGTCCCCGCAATTTGCGAGGCCATCACATCACCCGTAAAGTACTTACTTGTCACCCCAAAGGTGCGGCAGAGCGGAACAGCTCGCCGGCCTCATGCGGGACCAATCCCAGGTAAAAGAACAGGCGCTCTTGAGTGTCGGCGTTCACTGCCTTAGGATATAAAACCTCCACTCGAACAAGCTGAAGAAATTCAGGCGATGATTTTGGTGCGCCGACTTTTAGTCGGAGCGAAAAAATCCTCGATTTGACAAAAACTTCGAGAGTGGTAAGTTAGAGAAGTTGCCCTGCGGAGCAGCCCTGAGGGGTGAAAAGCGGGAGCATCCGATCCTTGAGAACTCAACAGCGTGCACAATGTCAAATGCCAAATACCCGTCGGCTCAACTTTTGTTGGGTCGCGGATTCCTTTGGAAAAACATTTAAACAACAAAGCAAGTCAGTAATGATTTGTTCTGTCAGTTTCAAACTCGCAGTGCTTTCACCTATTCCGGTGGGGTGCTGCAACTAATGTGCCGGCCGCTTCGGTGGTTGTGCAATTAAACATTTACGGAGAGTTTGATCCTGGCTCAGGACGAACGCTGGCGGCGTGCTTAACACATGCAAGTCGAACGATGATCCAGAGCTTGCTCTGGGGATTAGTGGCGAACGGGTGAGTAACACGTGAGTAACCTGCCCTTGACTCTGGGATAAGCGTTGGAAACGACGTCTAATACCGGATACGACCAGCCCTGGCATCGGGTGTTGGTGGAAAGAATTTTGGTCAAGGATGGACTCGCGGCCTATCAGGTAGTTGGTGAGGTAATGGCTCACCAAGCCTACGACGGGTAGCCGGCCTGAGAGGGTGACCGGCCACACTGGGACTGAGACACGGCCCAGACTCCTACGGGAGGCAGCAGTGGGGAATATTGCACAATGGGCGAAAGCCTGATGCAGCAACGCCGCGTGAGGGACGACGGCCTTCGGGTTGTAAACCTCTTTTAGCAGGGAAGAAGCGAAAGTGACGGTACCTGCAGAAAAAGCACCGGCTAACTACGTGCCAGCAGCCGCGGTAATACGTAGGGTGCAAGCGTTGTCCGGAATTATTGGGCGTAAAGAGCTCGTAGGCGGTTTGTCGCGTCTGCTGTGAAAACCCGAGGCTCAACCTCGGGCCTGCAGTGGGTACGGGCAGACTAGAGTGCGGTAGGGGAGATTGGAATTCCTGGTGTAGCGGTGGAATGCGCAGATATCAGGAGGAACACCGATGGCGAAGGCAGATCTCTGGGCCGCTACTGACGCTGAGGAGCGAAAGGGTGGGGAGCAAACAGGCTTAGATACCCTGGTAGTCCACCCCGTAAACGTTGGGAACTAGATGTGGGGACCATTCCACGGTCTCCGTGTCGCAGCTAACGCATTAAGTTCCCCGCCTGGGGAGTACGGCCGCAAGGCTAAAACTCAAAGGAATTGACGGGGGCCCGCACAAGCGGCGGAGCATGCGGATTAATTCGATGCAACGCGAAGAACCTTACCAAGGCTTGACATATACCGGAAACGGCGAGAGATCGTCGCCCCGCAAGGTCGGTATACAGGTGGTGCATGGTTGTCGTCAGCTCGTGTCGTGAGATGTTGGGTTAAGTCCCGCAACGAGCGCAACCCTCGTTCTATGTTGCCAGCACGTAATGGTGGGAACTCATGGGATACTGCCGGGGTCAACTCGGAGGAAGGTGGGGACGACGTCAAATCATCATGCCCCTTATGTCTTGGGCTTCACGCATGCTACAATGGCCAGTACAAAGGGCTGCAATACCGTAAGGTGGAGCGAATCCCAAAAAGCTGGTCCCAGTTCGGATTGAGGTCTGCAACTCGACCTCATGAAGTCGGAGTCGCTAGTAATCGCAGATCAGCAACGCTGCGGTGAATACGTTCCCGGGCCTTGTACACACCGCCCGTCAAGTCATGAAAGTCGGTAACACCCGACGCCGGTGGCCTAACCCTTTATTGGGAGGGAGCCGTCTAAGGTGGGATTGGTAATTAGGACTAAGTCGTAACAAGGTAGCCGTACCGGAAGGTGCGGCTGGATCACCTCCTTTCTAAGGAGCATGTGCCAGTCCGTCTGTCTACAGCGGAATTCACTGGCCAAGTCAGACCAGGACGAACGTTCCTGGCTGGCGCTCATGGGTGGAACATTGACATTGATGCGGATCGGAATAGTCCGGTATGAGTACGCTCCCACTTGTGGGAGAAGGAAAGCACTGGGTTGGCCTGGTTTGTATGTTGCACGCTGTTGGGTCCTGAGGGACCGGAACGGAACACTTCGGTGTTTTGGACTGTACCTCTGGACCTTCTCCTGTTGGGCGTAACCGTTATGGTGGCCGGCAGGGTGGGTACCGCCCGTACTTTGAGAACTACACAGTGGACGCGAGCATCTTAGATTTGGACCCTTCGGGGTTCAAATCACATTGGCTCAACTCGTTTGATTGGCTTCGGCCTTTTGAGGAGTTGGGCTATCAATAGATCTGATTTTATTAGATTCATTGGTCAATTTTTCCGAAACGAAAAATCGATTCAAACTCATGTGATTGCAAGTTTCTAAGAGCAAACGGTGGATGCCTTGGCATCTGGAGCCGAAGAAGGACGTAGTAATCTGCGATAAGCCTCGGGGAGCTGATAAACAAGCTTTGATCCGAGGATTTCCGAATGGGGAAACCCCGCCAGGCGGAGCAATTCGACCTGGTGACTCCCGCCTGAATATATAGGGCGGGTAGAGGGAACGTGGGGAAGTGAAACATCTCAGTACCCACAGGAAGAGAAAACAACAGTGATTCCGTCAGTAGTGGCGAGCGAAATCGGAACAGGCTAAACCGAGCATGTGTGATACCCGGCAGGGGTTGCATGTTCGGGGTTGTGGGACTTTTCAGTACTGGCTGCCGCTGGTACAGCGTTACAGAGCGTTATAGACGAACAGGATTGAAAGCCTGGTCAGAGAGGGTGCGAACCCCGTAGTCGAAATGACGTGATGGCGCGAAGAGTATCCCAAGTATCACGGGGCCCGAGAAATCCCGTGTGAATCAGTCAGGACCACCTGATAAGCCTAAATACTCCCAGATGACCGATAGCGAACAAGTACCGTGAGGGAAAGGTGAAAAGTACCCCGGGAGGGGAGTGAAATAGTACCTGAAACCGTTTGCTTACAAACCGTTGGAGCCTCCTTGTAGGGGTGACAGCGTGCCTTTTGAAGAATGAGCCTGCGAGTTAGCGATATGTGGCGAGGTTAACCCGTGAGGGGTAGCCGTAGCGAAAGCGAGTCTGAATAGGGCGATTGAGTCGCATGTCCTAGACCCGAAGCGAAGTGATCTATCCATGGCCAGGTTGAAGCGTGTGTAAGAGCACGTGGAGGACCGAACCCACTTAGGTTGAAAACTGAGGGGATGAGCTGTGGATAGGGGTGAAAGGCCAATCAAACTTCGTGATAGCTGGTTCTCTCCGAAATGCATTTAGGTGCAGCGTTGCGTGTTTCTTGCCGGAGGTAGAGCTACTGGATGGCTAATGGGCCCTAAAAGGTTACTGACGTCAGCCAAACTCCGAATGCCGGTAAGTGAGAGCGCAGCAGTGAGACGGTGGGGGATAAGCTTCATCGTCGAGAGGGAAACAACCCAGACCACCAACTAAGGTCCCAAAGCGCGTGCTAAGTGGGAAAGGATGTGGAGTTGCACAGACAACCAGGAGGTTGGCTTAGAAGCAGCCACCCTTGAAAGAGTGCGTAATAGCTCACTGGTCAAGTGATTCCGCGCCGACAATTTAACGGGGCTCAAGCACGCCACCGAAGTTGTGGCATTGATGTAATAGGTAGGCCGCACATTTAGTGTGTTGGTCCAGCCATGTTGATGGGTAGGAGAGCGTCGTGTGGCCAGCGAAGCGGCGGTGTAAACCAGCCGTGGAGGCCACACGAGTGAGAATGCAGGCATGAGTAGCGAAAGACGGGTGAGAAACCCGTCCTCCGAAAGACCAAGGGTTCCAGGGCCAGGCTAATCCGCCCTGGGTAAGTCGGGACCTAAGGCGAGGCCGACAGGCGTAGTCGATGGACAACGGGTTGATATTCCCGTACTGACGAAGAACCGCCCAAGCTAATCCAGTAATGCTAAGTGTCTGAATCCTTCTGATTGATCCCTTCGGGGTGAGACGGAAGGCCTAGCGCACGACCCTATGCTGGTGCGGTTAACGTATTAACAGGTGTGACGCAGGAAGGTAGTCGGTCCTGGGCGATGGTTGTCCCAGGCCAAGGTTGTAGGCCGAGAGATAGGCAAATCCGTCTCTCATACAGGCTGAGAACTGAAGGGGAGCCCGCAAGGGCAAGATCCGATGATCCTATGCTGCCAAGAAAAGCATCGGCGTGAGGTTCAAGTCACCCGTACCCCAAACCGACTCAGGTGGTCAGGTAGAGAATACCAAGGAGATCGAGAGAATCGTGGTTAAGGAACTCGGCAAAATGCCCCCGTAACTTCGGGAGAAGGGGGGCCTGACACGTCAGCGGATTTACTCCGGGAAGCGTGGTAGGGCCGCAGAGACCAGTGGGAAGCGACTGTTTACTAAAAACACAGGTCCGTGCCAAGTCGCAAGACGATGTATACGGACTGACGCCTGCCCGGTGCTGGAAGGTTAAGAGGAACGGTTAGCCGCAAGGCGAAGCTGAGAATTTAAGCCCCAGTAAACGGCGGTGGTAACTATAACCATCCTAAGGTAGCGAAATTCCTTGTCGGGTAAGTTCCGACCTGCACGAATGGCGTAACGACTTCCCAGCTGTCTCAACCGCGAACTCGGCGAAATTGCACTACGAGTAAAGATGCTCGTTACGCGCAGCAGGACGGAAAGACCCCGTGACCTTTACTACAGCTTGGTATTGGTGTTCGGTGTGGCTTGTGTAGGATAGGTGGGAGACTGTGAAGCTGGCACGCTAGTGTCGGTGGAGTCATTGTTGAAATACCACTCTGGTCATATTGGATATCTAACTTCGAACCGTAATCCGGTTCAGGGACAGTGCCTGGTGGGTAGTTTAACTGGGGCGGTTGCCTCCTAAAAAGTAACGGAGGCGCCCAAAGGTTCCCTCAATCTGGTTGGCAATCAGATGTCGAGTGTAAGTGCACAAGGGAGCTTGACTGTAAGACTGACAAGTCGAGCAGGGACGAAAGTCGGGACTAGTGATCCGGCAGTGGCTTGTGGAAGCGCTGTCGCTCAACGGATAAAAGGTACCTCGGGGATAACAGGCTGATCTTGCCCAAGAGTCCATATCGACGGCATGGTTTGGCACCTCGATGTCGGCTCGTCGCATCCTGGGGCTGGAGTAGGTCCCAAGGGTTGGGCTGTTCGCCCATTAAAGCGGTACGCGAGCTGGGTTTAGAACGTCGTGAGACAGTTCGGTCCCTATCCGCTGCGCGCGCAGGAAATTTGAGAGGATCTGACCCTAGTACGAGAGGACCGGGTTGGACGAACCTCTGGTGTGTCAGTTGTTCCGCCAGGAGCACCGCTGATTAGCTACGTTCGGGATGGATAACCGCTGAAAGCATCTAAGCGGGAAGCCGGCCTCAAGATGAGATTTCCACGCCTTCGGGCGAGAGGCTCCCAGCTAGACTACTGGGTTGATAGGCCGGATGTGGAAGAGAGGACTAAAGACTCTCGGAGCTGACCGGTACTAATAAGCCGATAACTTGATAATCAAACCCACCCTTGAGGTGGAAGCATGAAATTTGTTTCGATGTTACGAAAAAATTGCATGATGCTACGCGTCCACTATGTGGTTCTCGATGTACGGTCGAGAACCGGATTTCGACAGGCTCAATCACCGTCTTCAGGGATGGTGGGCGAGTGCTGTCAGGTAATCCGATTCAGTTTTGACATACGTCAATGATTGTTTCGGCGGCCATAGCAAGAGGGAAACGCCCGGTCACATTCCGAACCCGGAAGCTAAGACTCTTTGCGCCGATGGTACTGCAGGGGGGACCCTGTGGGAGAGTAGGACACCGCCGGACTTAACTTAAACAGAAAAGCCACCCTTCGGGGTGGCTTTTCTGCGTTAACGATCCATCGGTTTGATCAGCCTGTCGAACTCCTCGCTGAAATGTCGGTCGACCGCTACTCTCGAAGTCACGAACGAAGGAGTTCCGTGACCAGCAGGGTTGTGATTCGAGCCGAAACCGTGGCCGGGGAGAAGCGCGTCGCGGGGACAGCCGACAGCATCCGAAAGCTGAAGACGCTGGGTCTCGACGTCTCGTTCGAATCCGGCGCCGGTCGTCTCGCGGGCGTCACCGATGAGGCGGCGGCGTCTGCCGGCGCAGACATCGTGCCCGCTGGCGTCCCGCCCGTCGGGGAGGTCGTCGTCCACGTCCGCCCGCTCACGGCCTCGGACGTAGCAGCGCTTGCCCCAGGAACGATCACCGTCGGTACGGTGGACCCGTTCGCCAGTGCCGACGCTGTGCGCGCCGCTGCGGCGGCCGGGGTCACGACGTTCGCCCTCGACTTCCTCCCTCGCATCTCCCGGGCGCAGTCCATGGATGTGCTCTCGTCCCAGTCACTCATCGCCGGATACCGGTGCGTTCTCCTCGCCGCGGACGCATTCGGGCGGATGTTCCCGATGTCGATGACCGCAGCAGGAACGCTCGCGCCAGCGCGCGTGCTGGTCCTCGGCGCCGGCGTCGCCGGCCTGCAGGCCATCGCGACTGCCAAGCGGCTGGGCGGGGTGGTCTCGGCCTACGACGTTCGCTCGTCCTCCGCTGAGGAAGTACGGTCGGTCGGCGGCAGGTTTCTCACCCTCGATCTCGAGGCGGCGGATGCGGCGGGAGGCTACGCACAGGAGCTCGGCGAAGCGCGAGCCCAACGTCAACGTGAACTGCTGGCCCCGCACGTCGAGTCGGCAGACATCATCATCACCACGGCAGCCGTTCCAGGGAGGGCAGCTCCCCAACTGGTCACCTCCGCGATGATGGCCGGAATGAAGGCCGGATCCGTCGTCGTCGACCTGGCGGCCGAATCCGGGGGCAACGTCGAGGCATCCGTCCCGGGCGAGCGGATCGCGTTCGCGGCGACGTCCGGCACAGTGACCGTGATCGGTGTGAAGAATATCCACTCGGATCTGGCCGTCGATGCGTCAGCACTGTTCGCCATGAACTGTGCCAACTTCATCGCAGCGCTCGCGAGCGAGGGCGACATCTCGCCCGACTTCACCGACGAGTTGGTGAGCGGTTCGTGCATAACTCACGGCGGCGCGATCGTGCATCCCCGGCTGTCAGACCTGATCCCGACGACGTAAGGCACCGATGGACACGTTCGCTCTTCTCACGATCACCGTCCTGGCGGTCTTCCTCGGTTTCGAGGTTGTCTCCAAAGTGTCGAGCACCCTCCACACCCCGCTGATGTCTGAGGCCAACGCCATCCACGGCATCATCCTCCTCGGGGCGATCATCGTGGCCGGGCAGGCAGCCGATCCGGTGACGCTCGTACTCTCGCTGCTCGCCGTCCTGTTCGCAACGATCAACATCGTCGGAGGGTTCGTTGTGACGGACAGGATGCTGGTGATGTTCGCGTCCAAACCGCGGCGTGCGCCGAGGCAGGAGGACCGATCATGATCCTCCTCGACCACAACGTCCTCCTCGTGTGTTATCTCGTGGCGGCCGTGTTGTTCATCCTCGCGCTGAAGGGGTTGAGTTCCCCGCGCACCGCCCGCAGTGCGAATCGGCTCGGGGCGACCGGCGCAGCGATCGCCATCGTCGCCACCGTACTTGGGCATGAGATCCGGAACGGTCTGTGGATCGCACTCGCCGTCCTCGTCGGAGCGGTCATCGCCGTCCCAGCCGCCCGACGCGTGCAGATGACGCAGATGCCACAGCTCGTCGCTGCCTTCAACGGTGTCGGCGGCGGCGCAGCGGCCCTCGTCGCGATCGTCGAGTTCACCCACGTGCCCGATCCCTGGAGCACCGCGGTGATCGCATTCACCGTCCTCATCGGCGGTATCTCCCTGACCGGGTCGTTCGTGACGTTCGGCAAGCTGCAGGGACTCATCACCTCGCGGGCGGTCGTGTTTCCGGGTCTGGGTATCCTTCTGGGCGTGCTGGCCCTGGCGGCCGTCGGTATCGCCGTCGCCATGGTGTTCACCGGCAACCTCGTCCTCGCCGGCGTGCTTCTCGCGGTGGGGCTGACCATCGGAGTGTTCTTCGTCCTTCCGATCGGCGGGGCCGACGTGCCCATCGTCATCTCCCTGCTGAACGCCTTCACCGGTCTCGCCGTCGCCGGTTCGGGGCTCGTGCTCTCCAACATCCTCCTGCTCATCGCCGGCACGCTCGTCGGGGCAAGCGGAACCATCCTCACCACCTCCATGGCGAAGGCAATGGGCCGCAGCGTGACCGGTATCGTCTTCGGTGCCTTCAGGCAGGCCGTCGCGGGGAGCGGCGCAGCGGGCGCTGCAGACCGTGCCGTCAGGATGGCGACCGCTGAGGACGTCGCCATTCTTCTCGAATACTCCAGCAGGATCGTCATCGTGCCCGGCTACGGCCTGGCTGTGGCGCAGGCGCACCACGCCGCGGCCGAGCTCGCCGACCACCTGAGGGAACGCGGCGCAGAGGTGGTCTTCGGCATCCACCCCGTCGCGGGGCGGATGCCCGGTCACATGAATGTCTTGCTGGCCGAGGCGAACGTGCCATACGAATCGCTCGTCGAGATGGATGTGGTGAACGGCCAGTTCGCGTCGACGGACCTCGTGCTCGTCATCGGCGCCAATGACGTCGTCAACCCGGCGGCAAAGTCATCGCCGGGTTCCCCGATCTACGGAATGCCGATCCTTGCCGTGTCCGAAGCGAAACAGGTCGTCTTTCTGAAACGGAGTCTCAGCCCCGGATTCGCCGGCATCGAGAACGAACTCTTCTCCGACCCGAAGGTGTCGATCGTGCTCGGTGACGCGAAGGCGACGCTGTCCGAACTGCTTGCGCTGGTGAAGGCTGCCGCCTAGCGAACGACGGTGCGGCGGGGGCGTCAGACCTGGCAGCGGGGACACCAGTAGCTGTCCCGCTCCTCGGTGGCTCGGGCACCGAGTGCCCCTTTTCGAATCCGTGTCCCGCAGCGTCGGCACGCCTGGCCCTGCCGACCGTATACCCAGGTCTGTCGCCCCGGGCGGGTGTCGCCGGTGGTGGTCCGCTCGACCCGGTCCCTGTTGGCGAGGATGAGTCGCGACGACAGCGCGACGAGCGCGGCGGGATCCGTCTCGCCGATCGGGCGGGTGGGAAGCACACCGCGAAGGAAGCACAGCTCGTTGGCGTACACGTTGCCCAGGCCCGCCAGGTTGCGCTGGTCGAGGAGGGCGACAGCGGTCGGCTGCTCCGGCGCGGAGGCGAGACGGGCGATGGCAACCTCGGCGTCCCAATCGGAGCCGAGGAGGTCGGGCCCGAGGTGCCCCACAACTTTGTCTTCCTCATCGCGGTGGATGAGTTCCACCACCCCCAGGTCGAAGCCGACTCCGAGCCAGTCGGCCGATCCGACGATCGCGCGCGCCTGGAAGGCGGGCCGTTTCCACGGGGAACCCGGCCGATAGAGGTGCCACGACCCCTCCATCTTGAGATGGCTGTGCAGGCTGTAGTCGCCGACCCGGTGCAGTAGGTGCTTGCCCCTGCTCACGATGCCCTCGATCCGCTCGCCGGTGAGATCGCTCGTGGCAAATGCGGGCACGCGGAGGTCCCACGTGGTCACTGTCGCGCCCTGCAGCAGGTCGTTGAGGTGACGTGCCGTTCGGTAGACGGTGTCACCCTCAGGCATGCCGGATCCTGAGTCCTCGCGGCGTTTCGGTGAACCCGGCCTCGCGTAGCGCGGCGGCGACGGGGGTTCCGAGTACGAACTCCCCGTTCACCTTCTCGATCGCCAGTTTGTCGATGTGGCCCCGCCGGACCAGACCGGCGATCGACCCCGCCGCGACCGTGAGCACGGCTTCATCGTCGCTGAACGTCAAAAGCGTCTTGCCGCCCCGTTCGACGTAGAGGGTGAGCGCGCCGTCCACCAGCGTGACGAGGCTCCCGGCCTTTCGCCCCGGTCGGTGCTTGGTGCCGGCGCTCTCGACGGCGGGCCAGGACAGCGCGGCGCCGTACGGGTTGGCCGGATCCGTCGCTGCCAGTGTTACGGACTCACGGTCCGCCGCATCCGGGATGTCATTTTGGTCCGACCGCGCGAATGTCCGGAGGCGGTCGACGGTGCCCGAGGTGGAGAACTGGGCCGCGCCGAGGCCATCGATGAAATAGCCGCGACGTGCCCTGCCCGTGTCCTCGAACGTGCTGAGCACGCGATAGGTCAGCGCGAACCCGCCGGGAACACCCTCACCCATCACGGATCCCCTCGTGACGACACCGTAGCGCTCGAGCAGGGTCTCGGCGGTTGCTGCGGTGCGGATGGTCGGATCCTGTTCCGCCAACGGCAATATTGACCAGCGTCCGCCCAGTGTCGGGGCCACCCTCGTCGACATCGAGGGTCGGGCGAGCGGGCGACCGCGATACATCCGCGACCGCGGCGTCGCGCGCTGCGTTCGGTGCGCTCCGCCGCCGTGCCCGGTGAGGGTTCGGAGCGGTGCCAGTGTGTCATTGGTGATCAGGCCGGCCCAGACCAGTTCCCACAGGGCAGTGACCAGCGAGGAATCGTCTGTCGCACCGGTGGCCTGGGCGAGCTGTGGGAAGAAGAACGCACCGCCGCCGCCGAGGGCGACCAGGACCTCCCGTTGCAGCGCATCGGGCTGGTGTTCGGGGACGAGCGGCAGGGTGAGATGCGCTGTCTCGGCCAGATGCAGCGAGACCCAGCCGTCGTTCCCCGGGAGCGAACCAGCGCCCGACCAGAGCACTTCGCCGGTCGCGGTGAGCTCGTCGAGCATGGTCGGCGAGTAGTCCGTCACGCGCTGCGGCAGGATGAGTGACTCCCAGGCCGATGCCGGGATGTGGGCACCGGCCAGCTGGTCGATCACCGCGGCGACACCGTCGACCCCACGCAGGCGACCGCCGACGTGCTGCCAGCTCGGCAGGAATCGGGCGAACGCGTGCTGGTCGACGGGTTCGACCTCGTGCCGAAGCGCAGCGAGTGACCGGACGCGGAGTCGCCGGAGCACCTCGGAGTCACACCACTCCGTGTTGTCTCCGATCGATTCCCGACCGGTGGCGAGGAACTCGCCCCGCATCACGCGCCGCTGGTCGGCCAGTCTGACCAGGGTGTGCTGTGCGACGGCGCTGCCAAGCCCGAACCGATCGGCGGCTTCCTGCGTCGTAAAGGGGCCGTGGGTTCTCGCAAACCGGGCGATCAGGTCACCGAGAGGGTCTGCCACGGGTTCGATGAAGGCATCGGGAACGCCGATCGGCAGCGGAACGCCGAGGGCATCCCTCAACCGGGCGGAGTCTTCGATGGCGGCCCACCAGGATGTTCCGGCGAACGTCACGGCAATGGCTCGTTTGGAACGCGACAGTTCGGCGAGGTGCACCGTCGCGTCTTCGAGAGGGTGCTCCGACTCCAGCCGGGCGGCGACCTCGTCGAGGGTGAGCGGACCGAGCATCCGCAGCAGGTCGGCCACCCCTTCGACACCGCGCGCCTTGCGGGATTCAGCGAGGCGCTGCAGCTCCGATTCGGTCTGTGCGATGACGCCCGGGTCGAGCAGTTCGCGCAGCTCGACCTGGCCGAGCAGCTCTGCCAGGAGCGCCGAGTCGATGGTCAGGGCGGCGGCCTTGCGTTCGGCGAGCGGGCTGTCGCCCTCGTACATGAACGCACCGACGTAACCGAACAGAAGCGACTTGGCGAAGGGCGAGGGGGTATCCGTCGTCGTCTCCACGATACGGATGCCGCGGCTCGCCAGCTTCTTCGCGATACCCAGGAGGGCGGGAAGGTCGTAGGCGTCCTGGAGGACCTCGCGGATGGTTTCAAGGATGATCGGGAACGCGGGGTACTTGCGGGCGACATCGAGCAATTGCGCCGACCGCTGACGCTGTTGCCACAGCGGAGCGCGTTTGCCCGGCGAGTAGTTCGGCAGCAGCAGGGCCCGGGCGGCGCACTCCCTGAACCGCGAAGCAAATAGTGCTGAGCCGCCGACCTGCTCGGTCACGACCGCCTCGAGTTCGTCAGCGTCGAAGACGAACAGCTCGGCGCCCGGGGGCTCCAGTTCGGTGTCCGGGATCCGCACGATGATGCCGTCGTCGCTCGCGATCGATGCTCCATCGATGCCGAATCGTTCCTGGACCCGCGCTCCGACGGCCAGCGCCCAGGGCGCGTGGACTTGCATGCCGTACGGGGAATGCAAGATGACCCGCCAGTCGCCGAGTTCGTCGCGGGAGCGTTCGACGACGAGGGTCTTGTCGCTCGGGATGTGTCCGGTCGTTGCGCGTTGCTCGGTGAGGTAGGCGATGAGGTTGGAGGCGGCGCGGGAATCGAGGCCGGCCCCGGCGAGCCGGTCGGCGGCGTCTGCCTCGGTCGCAGCGTCGATGTCACGCATGAATGCACCGAGGGCCTCGCCGAGTTCTGCCGGGCGGCCGAGGCCGTCTCCCTTCCAGAACGGAAGCCGGCCGGGCTGGCCGTATGCCGGGGTGACGATCACACGGTCGTGGGTGATCTCCTGGATCTTCCAGCTCGTCGCGCCCAGCGCGAAGACGTCGCCCACCCGGGATTCGTAGACCATCTCCTCGTCGAGTTCGCCCACCCGCGAGCCGGCTCCGGACGCATCTCCCGAGGCCATGTAGACGGCGAACAGTCCTCGATCGGGGATCGTGCCCCCGCTGGTCACCGCAAGCCTCTGCGCACCTGGGCGGCCGGTGATCGTGCCCGCGTCGCGATCCCAGACGATCCGGGGACGGAGTTCGGCGAATTCATCGCTCGGGTAGCGGCCGGCGAGAAGGTCGAGCGTCGCCTCGAACGCCGATCGGGGGAGCCGGGTGAACGGCGCGCTGCGCTTCACCTGCTCGAACCAGTCCTCGACGTCGATGGGCTCGAGCGCGGTGGCCGCGACCGTCTGCTGGGCGAGGATGTCGAGGGGATTGGACGGGACCAGCAGCGATTCGATCTGGCCGGAGACCATCCGTTCGGATGCCACTGCTGAGTTGACGAGATCGGCACGGTGCTTCGGGAACAGCACCCCGCGGGAAATTTCGCCCACCTGGTGTCCTGCCCGGCCGACCCGCTGCAGGCCGCTCGCGACGGACGGTGGAGATTCGACCTGCACCACGAGGTCGACCTCGCCCATGTCGATGCCGAGCTCGAGGCTCGAGGTGGCGACGACACAGCGGAGCCGCCCCGACTTCAGGTCGTCTTCGATGAACGCGCGCTGTTCCTTCGAGACCGAGCCGTGGTGGGCGCGGGCGAGCTGGGGCAGGGTCTCGTCACGCGCGGCCGTCTGCCCGCTCCCGCCCATCAGTGCCGCCGGCGGCCTGGAGGTGTTCTCGGCCGCTGCAGCCACGAGGTCCTCGACCGGAGCGTCGTTCGCGGTGCGGAGTTCGAAGATCTCGTTGAATCGGGCGGTGAGCTTTTCGGCCAGGCGCCGGGAGTTGGCGAAGACGATGGTCGACCGGTGTTCGAGGATGCGGTCGACGATCGCCTCCTCGACGTGCGGCCAGATCGATCCGGCGCGCTCACCGTCCGGCTGGATGGCGCCGGCCGCAGAGCCCTCGCCGGACTGCGCAGCAGCGGGAAGGTCGGTCATGTCGTCGACGGGGACGACGACGCGAAGGTCGAAGCGTTTGGACGCGGGAGGCGCGACGATCTCGACCGGCGCGGTGCCACCGAGGAACCGTGCGACCTCTTCGCGCGGACGGACCGTCGCGGAGAGTCCGATCCTCTGGGCGGGTTTCTCGAGCAACGCGTCGAGCCGTTCGAGGGAGAGCGCCAGGTGGGCTCCCCGCTTGGTCGCGGCGACAGCGTGGACCTCGTCGATGATCACGGTCTCGACGGCCAGCAGGGATTCTCGCGCAGCCGAGGTGAGCATGAGGAACAGGGACTCGGGGGTGGTGATCAGGATGTCTGGTGGTGACTTGACCAGCGCGCGCCTGTCGGCAGCTGGTGTGTCGCCCGAACGGACACCCACGGTGACGTGCGGCGCCTCAGCGCCCAGCCGGATCGCGGTCTGCGTGATGCCTGTCAGCGGTGCGCGGAGGTTGCGCTCGACGTCAACGCCGAGTGCCTTGAGCGGGGAGATATACAGAACGCGCGTCCCGGGTACCTCACCCCGGGGCTCAGTCATCAACCTGTCGATCGACCACAGGAAAGCGGAGAGTGTCTTGCCCGACCCGGTCGGGGCGACCACGAGGGCGTGCGAACCGCGAGAAATCGCGTCCCACGCGCCGACCTGGGCGTCGGTGGGCGCAGGGAACGCGCCGCTGAACCAGGCTCGGGTCGCCGGGGAGAATCGCTCAAGCACGTCGCTCACGTTCCCATCCTGCCCGATACCACTGACAGTGGCTGTGAACCTGGGGAACGCTCGGTCAGAGCTGTCGTTCGATGAAGCCGCGGACGTCGGCCAGTTCCTGCTGCGAGATCGCGTGGCTGAGGCCGTCATAGATGCGTCCGACCAGCCTGGAGTGCCCCGGGAGCCAGTCGGTGGTGTGTTCGATCGCCGAGGAGGGAATCACATCATCGTGGGTGCCACGACCCCAGAAAACCGGGGGACGTCGACCGGCGAGGGCGACGTCGCCGGCCTGCGGTGTGGGGGAGGCATAGCCGGAGAGGTTGACCGCAAAGGAGAACCGTTCCGGCGCGGCTCGGAGCAGCTCGATCGACATCGCGCCTCCCTGCGAAAAGCCAAGCAGCCCGATCGAGTCCGGCGTGTACGGCAGAGCGTCGAGCCACTCGAGCACAGCGGCGGTCGACTCGGCGAGCCCTGTCTCATCGGGGCTCCCCGGCTGGTCGATCGGATACCAGGACCACCCGTCGATGGGAAAGGGGGCTACGAGCGGAGCCCGCAGGGACGCGATCACCGGTTCGAGCGGCAGGTACGGCGCGAGCTGGAAGAGGTCGGCCTCGTTGGAGCCGTAGCCGTGCAGGACGACGAGAAGCGACCGTTCGTCGCGGTCCTCCTCGCTCGCCGACCAGAGAACGGCCTCCGAGTCGATCGTGTGGGTGGCCATCGGGTACTCCTTGTTCGGGCAACGGATCAAGCCTACCGACCCTGCTTCGGCCGGTGGCGGTCTGCGGAGCCGCCAAACCGGGTAAGAATGGAGCATGAGCGTTCGCACCCCAGATCCCGACCAGCCGCAGGATCCATCCTCCAGCCCGACTCCCGGCTGGCTCAGTGACATCGAACTCGAGGAGGTGCGCCGTCGGCTTCCCCTGCTCTACGTCGAAGCAATCCCCGTGCGGGTCGACGGGCTCGGCGTCGTCACCGAGGTCGGCATCCTCCTCCGGGCGACGGCGACCGGGCAGATGACCCGCACCCTCGTGTCCGGCAGGGTGATGTACGGCGAAACGCTGCGCGATGCGCTCTTCCGGCACCTCGAGAAGGACCTCGGTCCGATGGCGTTCCCGCTGCTTCCCGCATCGCCGACGCCGTTCCACGTGGCCGAATACTTCCCGATGCCCGGTATCTCCGCCTACACGGATGACCGGCAGCACGCCGTCGCACTCGCCTACGTCGTGCCGGTGACCGGCACGTGCGACCCGCGCCAGGACGCACTCGAACTGACCTGGATGACCCCGGAGGAAGCGCAGACGGATGCCGTCAGCGCCGAGATGGAGGGCGGCAGGGGCTCGCTTCTCCGTCTAGCCCTCGCCTCGGTTGGACGCCTGTCCTGATCCCGGGTCCGCGATCAGCGGACGTACCTGACCTCGTGGATCTCTTCGCCGAGGAACGGTTCGGTGTGCTCGGCGCCATCGGCGACGAAGCCGTTCTTTTCGTAGAAGTGGCGGGCGCGGGCGTTCGATGACAGCACCCAGAGATAGGCGGGCGCGTCGCCGACCGCGGCGTCGAACAGCTTCTGGCCGGTCCCCGTGCTGCGGAATTCGGCGAGCATGTTGATGAAGTAGAGCTCGAGCGGCCGTGGGGCGTCGTCGTCCCTGGCCGGGCCCGAGCCGGAGAAGCCGACGATCTCGCCGTCACTGATCGCCGCGAACTGGTGGTATCCCTCACCCTGGTTCATCCAGTGGGTCCACAGCTCGGCCATTCTGCGGGGGGACAGCCGCTCGAGTGCTGCCTTGCTGATGAGCTCGTCGTAGCTCTCATGCCAGCACTGGGCGTGAACGCGCCCGAGGGACTCTGCGTCGACGTCGCGCACCGGGCGGACGGAGATCTCGTGAACGGGGGAAACAGCTACATCGGTGTCCATACCGTGACCATACCCCTGCCCCCGGCGAGCCGAGAAATCGGCAGGAACCCCGCCCGACATAATCAGGCACTCCCGCCCGGGCGAACACGGTTCTCCACGCGCCAGACCAGTTTCAGACCCGACCAGTCCTCGGTGATGGCGGCGACCTTGACATCGACCAGCCCGAGGGCGAGCGCCGTCTGTCTGATCTGGTTCTCGGTGACGTCGCTCAGGTGTCCGGCGGCTTTCCTCGGCCAGGCGATCCACAGTGCGCCATCCGGCATGATCCGCATGCTGTGGTCGCGAATCCGCTCACGGATGCCGGCAGCCTCGGATACGAAACTGAGGACGATGTCGGCGCTCGCCGATTCCGTCACCACCTCGACGCCGACGGGGTCCTCGTCGAAACGCCATCCGATCGGCGGCGAGTCGAGGAGCACCAGGAGGCCGGGTTTCAGGCCGAGTTTCTTTGCCTGGGATGACGACGAGTAACCGGCCATGGCCCGAGGCTACTGCGCGCCGCTTAACGGCGGAAGCCACCGCGACCGGTCGAGGCATCGATGATGCGACGACCGGAAACGATGGCTTCCGGAAAACGCCTAGCGGCCGCTGGAGACCCTGCGGTGTGTGCGCTGGCCACCCGTTGAGGCGCCGCCTGAGGTGGCGGGCCGCGCCGAACGCTCGGGACGAGCCTGGGCCGGACGGGCCGATGACGCGCCCTCGTGACGGCGACCGGACGTGCCAGCGGTCGAGGTGGAGTAGTCGCGAGACGAACCCGAACGTGAACGTCCGCCCTGGCCTTCACGGACCGACCGCTTGCGCTGGGCGTTGGCGCCCTGCGAGCGTCCGCCACCCTGGGCCTGGACCACGCGGGGGGCCGGCTTGACGTATGCGGCGACGTCGCCGACGAGCGCGGTGACCTCGGCCGACTTCGCCGTGACACCGACGGGCGTGACGGTGATCGCGGCCTTCTTCAGCAGCTGGGCGAGGTCCTTCTTCTGGGTCGGGAGGCAGATGGTGACGACGTCGCCAGCGCTGCCCGCACGAGCGGTACGGCCCGAGCGGTGCAGGTATGCCTTGTGCTCCATGGGCGGGTCGACGTGGATGACGAGTTCGACGTCGTCCACGTGAACGCCGCGTGCGGCGACATCCGTTGCCACGAGAACACGTGCGCTTCCGTCGCTGAATGCGGCGAGGTTGCGGTCACGCTGCGGCTGCGAGAGGTTGCCGTGCAGGTCGACGGAGGGGATGCCCGCGTCGGTGAGCTGCTTGGCAAGCTTCTTGGCGTGGTGCTTGGTACGCATGAAGAGGATGCGACGGCCGGTTCCCGACGCGAGCGTCTCGATGAGGTCCTTTTTCGAATCCGGACCAGACACCTCGAAGACGTGGTGGGTCATGGCGGAGACGTGGCTGGTGACCTCGTCGACCGAGTGCAGGACCTCGTTGTGGAGGAAGCGGCGAACCAGCTTGTCCACGCCGTTGTCGAGCGTCGCCGAGAACAGCAGGCGCTGGCCGTTGGTCGGCGTCTTGTCGAGGATGCGGGTGACGACGGGCAGGAAGCCCAGGTCGGCCATGTGGTCGGCCTCATCGAGCACGGTGATCTCGACGGCGTCGAGGTTGACGAAGCCCTGCTTCATCAGGTCCTCGAGGCGACCGGGGCAAGCCACGACGATGTCGACGCCGGCCTTCAACGCGGTGACCTGGCGGGTCTGGTTGACGCCACCGAAGATGGTGGTCGTGTTGAGGCCGTATGCCGCGGCGAGCGGGGTGAGCACGGCGGAGATCTGGGTGGCGAGTTCACGGGTCGGAGCGAGGATCAGGCCGAGCGGGCGACCGGGGCGACGCTTGCCGCCGGCGAGCTTGCCCCCGAGGCGAGCGGCCATCGGGATGCTGAACGCGAGGGTCTTACCCGATCCGGTCTTTCCGCGACCGAGGACGTCGCGGCCACCGAGGGTGTCGGGAAGCGTATCGACCTGGATCGGGAACGCGAGGGTCTTGCCGTCTGCGGCGAGGGCCGAGACGAGTGCTGTGGGGACGCCGAGTTCGGCGAACGTGGTTTCTGGCATGGTTTCTGACAAGGTGGTGCCTTTCGGGCATCAGCATCCCGTACGGATCTCGACAGGCGAAATCGCTGGAGCGGGAGAGAGTGGCGAAGGTGGCGAAGGCCACATCCGTTCGCCGTATGAAGAGTCATCGACCCGGAATCCAGTGAAGGATTTCTCGGGGAGAGAGGAAGCGTTCTACGACGCAAGGGGCACAATGGTGGGCCCGCAAGTACTCCCACCCTAGCGGGTCAGGTCGCGCGTTGCCTGACAGGCGGCCCTGAACCGCCGGTCAGCATCCGAATTGCGCCATCGCGGTCAAACGTGGGGAGCGTCCTCTGCGGACCCGGTGGCTTCGCCAGGTTCGGCGGGCTGAACCGGTTCGAATGCCCACGACGGCGCCATCTGGCCCAGCCGGATGCCGCGCCACTGCCACATCGTCCACATCGGCATCCACAACGGCACGGCAGCCGGTCCGCCGAAGTCGAGTCGGTCGCGATACAGCGTCTTGCCCTCACGCCCGGGAGCCGGCGCAACGGCCATCTGGTGCCGCCAGCCATCGAGGAGGCTGAGCGGACCGGTGAGCGGTCGACCGGAGTCGACGAGAATGCGAACCCCGGGCATCCGAGTGATGTCGAAGTCGAGGTCGATCCGCTGGCGCCCGACCGGCACGACACCGGCTCCGCGAACGGTGACGTCCATGCTGCCGGGTTCCCACAGGGTCGGCACCGGACCGCCCGGGTCGAGTTCGAGCAGCGGCGAGTACAGTTCCCGCAGGACCGTGGGGGAGCGGAGGGCGCGCCAGGCGTCGTCCGGCTCGCAGTCGAGGATCAGTTTCAGTTGGACGCGCATGTGCACCAGTCTCGCGCTCAATCCGCGCGGGGGTTCGCAATTGCGGAGATTCGGATCGAATTCCCCGCGAACGGGCGCGTTCGGCGCTCACGCGGACGAATCTCCGAAGGTGGGAACGGGGCATGCACTAGACAGGGAGCATGGCGATTCGATACTGGCTGGCGGTGGCGTCACGAGATCACGTGCGCATCGCCGTCGACCTCGGTTTCGCACAGGTGAGCCACGGGGCCCGCACCGGACTGGATTCGATGGGTGAATCCGACGGAATCGTCTACTACTCTCCCCGCACCGAGTATCCGGACGGCGACGTGCTCCGGCATTTCACGGCGGTCGGCCGCGTGGCGGACGACCAGGTGTACCAGGCGCTCGCGCTGGACTGGAAACCGTGGCGACGGCGCGTCGACTGGGAGCGGATGGCGGAGTCCGCTCCGGTCAGGCCGCTGATCGGAGCGCTCGATTTCACCCGGAACGCGCCCAACTGGGGATATCAGTTGCGAGCCGGGCACCTGGAGATCTCCCGGCACGACTTCGACGTCATCCGCGAGGCGATGCAGCGCCCATCGCCGGACGACAGGAAGTACCCCGAGGAACGACGCTGGGCGTAACGCAGCAGGCAGGGGCGTCCCGGGCGTTTAAGCTGGTGAGCATGTCCGACCCCCGTGAATCCGTCCTCGCCGGAACCGCCCCGGCGAGCCAGTCGAAATACCAGGTCCGGTTCGACGTCGGGCCCGGTGGTCTTGAGCGAATCGGGGACGCTGACGTTCTGATCCGGGTCGACGCCCTGCGCGTCTCGGCTCGCGCCGACGGGTTCCCCGCCGGCGTGGCGATCGCCGCCGATCTGACGAACCGCTCGGCAGCGGCCGCCTGGGTACTCGAGCACCAGGTGCGGCTCGGACGCCGGGTCTCGATCGCCGTGGTGACCGCTGGTCAGGACGGAGCGTTCTCGTCGCCCGACCTGCTCGCGGCCGGAGCAGTCATCGACGCCCTCGTCAGCCTCGGCATCGACTTCACCTCCCCGGAGGCGGCCGTCGCCTGCGCTGCGTTCGACTCTCTGAAGAATGCTGTCGGGCATCTCTTCACAGCATCCGTCGACGGCCAGGTCCTGAGCGCGGCCGGGCGACGAGACCATGTCGTCGCCTCTGCTCGGGTCGACACCTCCGATGATGTGACCGTACTGTAACCGGGAGCACAGTTCACCCCGCGCTGTCAGGCGGCACGCATAGTGTGCAGGCATGAAAGCCACACATAACAACACCGTCATCGCCGAAGCCCCGACCAGTGACCTCGTCAAGATCGAGGGCAACTGGTATTTTCCGCCGTCGAGCCTCGTGAGCGAGCTCTACTCAGGCAGCCCGACCGCATACACCTGCAGCTGGAAGGGTGAAGCGGAGTACTACACGGTGACGACCGCCGGGGAACAGCACAAGGACCTCGCCTGGAGCTACCCGCAGCCCACGCCGTCGTCATTCGGCCGTGTCGGCCAGGATTACTCCGGGTACGTGGCGTTCGACAGGTCGGTGACGATCGCCGAGTGACCCTCGCGCGGCGTCGCACGGGCGCGGTGAGCGCGGACCTTGGCGCGATTACCGCACCGCTGCATCGAACACCAGCGACGGTTCCCCGCCCGCGACGTGTCGAGGTAGATGAGATCGCAGTCCTCGGCATCGCACCGGCGGATTCGTCCGGCCGTTGCGCCTGAAAACAGCGCGACGGCATCCCGCGCCACCGTCGAGAGCGCCTGCCCTGCTCGCGGGTCTGTGCGTCCTGCCTGGAGCGCTCCGCCGGACAGGCGGGGCGGGATGTCGGGGGTCGCGGCGTACAGGTTGAGCAGGTCGATATCGGCGGGATCGCCTGCGCCTCCGGCGCTCGCCGCCAGGGCTATGCGGCCGATCGCGCCGCGCAACCGTATCGCGTCCGCGAGGTCACGACTCCCGGCGTCGGCACTGGCAAGGCGGGTGCAGAGCCATGCGGTGAGGTCAGCGGCGGAGCCGAAAGTTTCACCGCGATCGTGCACTCCATCCACCTCACCCAGCGGTGCCGTATGGGCGAAGTCGAGCGCGAGGGATCCGGCGTCGAACCACCACCGCGTTCCCTCCTGGAACAGCCACTGGCCGGTGACGGACGCTGTGACTGCAGGATCACTCATACAACCACTGTATGCGGTGGCTCGGACTCGTCGGCCAGACGGGTGCGCTGCGGCTGGCTCAGATGTATGAAAGGTCAGAGCAGTTTGCGCAGGGTCCGCAGGTTCCGTGTCGTCGTCAGGACCCCAGGCACCCTGGCCGTGCGTTTCGCGAATCTGCTGTCCGTCGAGTGCCCCCTGCGGACCTCCCAGTAGAGGACGTTGTCTGCTGGTTGGACGCGTTCGATGTCGGGATCCAGCTCTCCAGCTGCAGACACGAGCGCTGGAACATCTGAGGGTGCACCGGTGAAGACGACATACGGCTGGCGATCGTCGACCTCGGCGAACGGGTACGCCTCGATGATGGCGGCGACGGCGGCCTGGTCGGTGATAATCACCCGGGCCGGGTAGCCGAACGTCTCGGAGAGTCGCCTGCTCGATCGACGCAGTCTGCTCAGCTGTGCCGCCAGGACCGTCGAAGAGGACATTCCCCGTGGCAAGGACCGTCTGCACCTCGGTGAAGCCGAGTTCGCGGAAGACCTCCGCCAGCGGTGCGGACTTCACGGTGATGCCACCGACGTTGATCCCGCGGAGGAGCGCGATTTTGCGGTTGTCTGTCACGATGCCTGGGCTGCAGCTCGCTGGCGCACCGCAGGACTGATGACGCGATGGTCCCAGCTGATCTCGAAGCGGGGATCGAAGCGGCGGGAGCAAATCCCGCACGACGTGTGGTGTTTAGGCCGGCGGTACCGGTAGAGAGTGTGGCCGTTAGGGCATGAGCCGACCCACGGCGCGAGTTCGTCGGCCGTCTCACCGTGGTGGACACGGGATCCCTCGTAGCCGAGCTCGGCTGCGATCCGCTTCCACGACGGGCCGTGCCCGGCACGTGGGCCCGCGAGGGCGTGTGCCACCTCGTGGAGGAGGATCTGGTGGATCTCGTCGTCGTCGAAGCGGCTCGCGAGGTATCGGGAGACGGTGATGCGCTTCGTTGTGAAATTGCACAGGCCGGCGCGACGTTTGGCGTTGTCGAATCCGAACGACCACACCGTCGGATCCAGATGCAGCTTAATGAGCGCGTCGGCCCACAAACGCACTCTCACCAGATCGGACATGGGAATACGGTAGCGCGACCGACCGACATTTGCTCGACGCGTTCACCGGCCGAGGAACGACTCCGTGATGGCGACGGCGATGCGGGCGGACTCGAGCTGGTCGTCTGACGCACCGAGGTCGGTGCGCAGGCGGACGGCCGCCGTGAAGTCGGCGAGCGCCAGCGTGAATTCGTCCTGGTCGAAGTACACCTTGCCGCGGTGCTGCAGCGCGAGGGCCTCAAGCAGTGTCCACTCGTGGGTGTGCGCTTCGTTGATGAGCGACGTCAGTTCGTGCAGTGCTTCGTCGAATGCCCCACGGAACTGCAGGACCTGGGCGCGGAGCATCCTGGGCTGCATCAGTCCTTTGCGGTCGCCGGTGAAACGGGCGAGTCGCACGCACTGGTTGGCGACGTCGAGGGCCTCGTCGAGCTGGCCGGCAACCTTGAGCAGCCAGGCTTTCTCGCTCAGTGCTGAGAGGCTGCGCATGTCGCCAAGTTCGAGCAGTCGATCCCCAACAGCCTTGAGGTCGACTTTCTCACGCAGTGTTCCTGCGTCATAGCCAAGGATGATGCTCAGGGTGTGCTCCAACGGTGTCCGACGCCCGGGAGGTGTTCGACCCGGGGTGTGCTCCGACTTTAACCCGCGGTTCGCCGTGCGGCCTCCATCACCCTCCGCCTGTCGCCATTCGGTGACGAAATTTCAGGGTGGGCGGTCATCCCTCGACAAGCGGAGCGAGCGTGACCTCGATCAGCCGGTCGTCGTCCGGGCCTGGGCTGCCCCTGCCGTCCGTGTTGTTGGTGATCAGCCAGAGTGTCCCGTCCGGGCCAGGCGCAACATCGCGGATGCGGCCGAACTCGCCCTCGAAGTACGGGGTCGCGCTGACGACACCCTCGAGGCCGCGGCTGCCCTCCGGCACGTGGATTCCGTCGAGGATGCCCCACAGGCGAGCGCCGCGGAGAGCGGCCATGAACAGCGTGTTATCGACGATGGTGAGTCCGCTCGGGCTGGCCTCGCTCGTCGCCCACTGGTAGGCGGGATCGACGAACTCGGCGTTGTTTGCCTGCCCCTCGACGACAGGCCAGCCGTAGTTCTGGCCCGGCTCGATGAGGTTGAGCTCGTCCCACGAGTTCTGCCCGAATTCGCTCGCCCAGAGTCGCCCGTCGACATCCCAGGCCAGGCCCTGCGGATTGCGGTGGCCGAGCGAGTAGACCGCCGAACCCTCGAACGGATTGTCCTGTGGCACATCGCCGGTCGGCGTCACCCGGAGGATCTTGCCGTTGAGCGAGTCGCTGTCCTGTGCTGACCCGGGGTCCCCGGCGTCCCCGACCGTGACGTAGAGCATCCCGTCAGGACCGAAGGCGATGCGACCGCCGTTGTGAGTGCCTGCCTTCGCCAGGGAGTCGATGACGACCTCCGCTGCTCCGAGTCCCAGGTTTCCGGGCGAGCCGGTGAGGGGCATCCTGACGACGCGATTGTCGGTCGTCGAGGTGACGTAGGCATAGACCCAGCGCTGCTCGCCCTGGGTGCGGGCGGCGAGACCGAGCAGGCCCCCTTCGCCGCCGGCATCCACTCCGGGTACAACAGCGGCTTCGCGGAGTCCGCCCGACGGGGTGAGTTCCATCACCTGGCCGGTGTCCCGATAGCTAAGCAGGGTGCTGTCACCGAGGCGGAGGATCGACCACGGAACCTCGAGGCCGGTCGCCAGAACCGCCGACTCGCCCGTCGGGTACACCGGGGGAGCGCCGGTCGCCGCCGGTGCGGGCGTGTTCGGGCCCGTCGGGCGTTGCTGTTCCGGTGAAGGCGTCGTGCAGCCGGCGAGCAGGAGCGCTGCGGTAACAGCAACGACAGCCGGAATGCGCCTCATGTCAGCTCCCGCCCCGGACCTGGAAGATGCTCTGCGCCGGAGGAGGAGACGGTATTGCGGTCTGGTCCGTCACCACCGGTGCGCCCCCGACGAACTGGCGAAGCTCTGCGCCCGCGATCGCCCGGGCTGGGTGGGGCCCCCCGGCGAGCAGCCGGGGGATGAAGTCCATGGGAAGCGCGGCGTTCGATCCGATCAGGACGACGTTCCCGAATCGCCTGCCCTTGAGGATCTGCGTCTCGGCCAGCAGCGCGACGTGGCCGACGGCCGCTCCGACCGTCGCCGCCTGGCCGCGGGCGAACGCGAGACCGGGGCCGTCAGCGACGTTGACGACGATGATGCCGTCCGGCGCCAGGAGCGCGGCCGCTTCTCGGTAGAACTCGATACTCGTGACGTGAGCGGGGGTGCGCGCGCCGGAGAAGATGTCGACGACGACGAGGTCGACGCTGCCGGCGAGACCGCCCGGGAGGCGGCCGAGAACCTCACGTGCATCGCCGTAGCGCACCCGGATCGCCGCACGTTTCGGCCACGGCAAATGCTCACGGACGAAGTCGATGAGGTCCTGCTCCAGTTCGACGACCTGCTGCCTGCTTCCCGGGCGGGTCGCCTCCACGTAGCGGGGGAGGGTCAGCGCCCCGGCGCCGAGGTGCACAGCGGTGATCGGCTCGCCCGCGTCGCGGACCTCATCGATCACGTGTCCGATGCGCTGGATGTACTCGAAGAAGAGACTCGTCGGATCATCGAGATTGACGTGGGATTGCGGGGTTCCGTCGACCACGAGCTGGAAGCTCCCAGGCACGAACCGGTCGGACTCGATCACCGCCGTGTGACCGCTGGCCGCCAGGCGGACGCTGGGGTTGTCGGTCTCTCTCTGCGCCATGCGTCGAGCCTACCTTCGCGGCCCAGACGAACGGTTGCTCCGCTCCATTCGTGGCTGTATCCCGGCGGTGCCTGCAGGGCTAGCCTGAAGGCATGCGCGTGGATCTGAACAGCGACCTGGGAGAGACCGTCGACGGTTTCCCCACTGCCGACGACGCTGCTCTCTTCCCGCTTGTGACCAGCGCGAACATCGCCTGCGGGTTCCACGCCGGCGACGAGAAGTCGATGCTCGCGTCGTGCCTGCTCGCAGTGAGGGACGCCGTCAGTGTTGGCGCCCACATCTCGTATCGCGACCGGGAGCACTTCGGGCGCTCAGACATCGAGGTGCTTCCCGCCGTGCTGATCGACGACATCATCGAACAGCTCGCCGCGCTCGCCGGGCAAGCGGAGCTCGCTGGCAGTGGCATCCGTTACGTGAAACCGCATGGCGCCCTGTACAACCGGATCGTCCACGACGACCGCAAGGCGGATGCTGTCGCGACCGCGATCGCGGAATTCTCGCCCGGTCTTCCGCTGATGGGATTGTCCGGCTCGAAGGTCGAGTCAGCGGCAGCCGCACACGGGCTCCCGTTCATTCGCGAGGCATTCGTCGACCGGGCCTACCAGCGAAACGGTTCGCTGGCTCCGCGCTCGTGGCCTGGAGCCGTCCTGCACGGCGTCGACGAGATCGCCGCGAGGGCGGTGGGGATGGTCGTCGACGGAACCGTGCGCTCGCTCGACGGCACGATCCTCACGGTCGCCGTCGACTCGCTCTGTGTGCACGGGGACACCCCGCAGTCGGTCGCGGTGGCCTCAGCCGTCCGGGCGGCACTCGTCCGGGCGGGTGTTGAGGTGGGGAGTTTCGTGTGACGTCGCTTCGTGGGGTGGGCGACCGGGCGTTCCTGGTCGACTGCGAAAACCTCGACGCCGTCATGGGCCTCACCGCAGCTCTCACGGCCAGCCGACCGGTGGGGGTCATCGATATCGTGCCCGCCGCCCGCACTGTCCTGGTGGCGTTCGACCCGGCCGTGCTCGCCGCGGACCGGGTGGCCGGCTGGATCCGCGGAACTTCGCCGATGTCGGCAGGCACCCCGAGAGAGAACGAGCGACTGACCGTCGACGTGCACTACGCCGGGGAGGACCTTGCCGAGGTTGCGGCGTTCCTCGGGTTGAGCGAACGCGGGGTCATCGACCTTCACACGGCAGCCGTGTGGCGGGTGGCATTCGTCGGGTTCGCCCCGGGTTTCGGTTATCTCGTGACCGACTCGACCCGACTCGTGGTGCCCAGGCGGAGCAGCCCGCGTACCCGGGTCCCCGCGGGCTCCATCGGCCTCGCCGGCGAATTCACCGGGGTCTATCCGCGGCCATCCCCCGGAGGCTGGCAGATCATCGGACACACGGACATGACCATGTGGGACGAGACTCTCGACGAGCCGGCGCTCCTTGCCCCCGGCCGGGTCGTTTCGTTCAGGGAGGCATCGTGACCGGGATTCGGGTTCTCAGCGCAGGCCCACTCACCACGATCCAGGACGTCGGCCGCCCCGGGCACGCCGCCATCGGCGTGAGCGGGTCAGGTGCGCTCGATCGCGGTGCTCTGCGGCTGGCCAACCGTCTCGTCGGCAATCCGGAGTGCGCCGCGGCGCTGGAGATCACCGTCGGCGGATTCTCGGCTGTCTTCACAACGGATGCCTGGATCGCGGTTACGGGGGCCTGGGGCGACGCCCGTGTTGCCGGGGCACCGATCGACCCCAACCACCCGGTCTCCGTCCCGGCAGGAGCCACCGTCGAGATCGGTCCAGCGACCTCCGGCCTGCGCTACTACCTCGCCATCCGCGGGGGCATCGATGCCCCGGAGATCCTTGGATCGAGGTCGCGTGACATCCTCTCCGGGCTCGGCCCGGATCCGATCGGGGCAGGAGACATCCTGGCGATCGGCGCCGAGCCCGCCATGGCTGTCCCAACGCTCGACATCGCGCCGTGGAGTCCTCCCCGACAAGACAAGATCGAGGTGCCCGTCACGGTCGGCCCCCGAGCGGACTGGTTCCCGTCTGCGGCACTTGACCAGCTGTTCGCCACCACCTGGGAGTTGAGCGCAGCGTCCAACCGCGTCGGCGCGCGCCTCGACGGTCCCCCGCTCCCGCGACTCGACCGCGGAGAACTGCCGAGCGAGGGGATGGTCGCCGGGGCCATCCAGGTACCGCCGTCAGGGCAGCCCGCCGTGCTGCTGGCCGACCACCCAGTCACCGGTGGTTACCCGGTGATCGCCGTCGTGTCAGCCGACGCCCTCGATGTCTTTGCGCAGCTTCGGCCCGGGCAGCGTCTGACCTTTCGCCACGCCTTCCCGCGCTAGCCCTCCTCGGGTTGGCCTGAGTAATATGCCACATATTAGGATGGACGCAGCGCCCGCGTGAGCGGCGTCACCGCGATCCACACTTGAGAGGGGCTCGATCGATGAAGATCACGGCCATCGACTGCTTCGGCTACAGCTTGCACTACGCGCACGGTGAATACGTCATGTCGGGCAACCGCGCGGCGACGTCGGAGGTCGGCACCCTCGTGCGTGTGCGCACGGATGAGGGGATCGAGGGCTGGGGTGAGATCACACCGCTCGGCGACCTTTACCTGCCGACCCACTGGGCCGAGGTCCGGGCGGCGCTCCGCACCCTGGCGCCCCACCTGATCGGCGCTGATCCCACCAACCTGTCCGGCATTCACCGCACGATGAACAGCGCGCTTCTCGGCGGCGGCTTCGCCAAGTCCGCCATTGACGTTGCCTGCTGGGACGTCCTCGGGAAGGCCACCGGTTTGCCCGTCTCCGCTTTGCTCGGTGGCGTCCTGCAGGAGGACTTCCCGCTCTATGAGGCCGTTCCGCTCAGGGCTCCTGAGGCGATGGCCGCGTTCGTGACCGAGCGCCAGGAAGCAGGTATTCACCGCTTCCAGCTCAAGGTGGGTAACGATCCGCACGACGACATCGCCAGGACCAGCGCTGTGGTCGATGTCGCCGAGCGCGACACGCTCATCGTGGCCGACTCCAACGGCGGCTGGAACCTGCGCTCAGCGCAGATCGCGGTTGCAGGCCTCGCCGATCTTCCGATCTTCATCGAGCAGCCATGCCGGTCGACCGAGGACAGCATCTTCGCCATGAGGCACTCGGCGCTCCCGCTCGTGCTCGATGAGTCGATCCTCACGCAGCAGGACGTCTTCCACGCAAAGAATTCCGCGGGGGCTGTGTCGATCAACGTCAAGATCAGCAGAGTCGGGGGACTGACCCAGGCGGCGAGAATGCGTGACCTCATGCAGGAGCTCGACATGATGGTGTCCGTCGAGGATGCGTGGGGCGGCGACATCGTGACCGCAGCGGTGAGCCACCTGGCCGCGAGCACCCGACCCGAGAATTTTCAGAATGCCTCGTTCATGAACGACTGGACGGATGGACACGTCGCCGGGTACTCACCGCGTTCTGTCGGGGGTCGCGGGTCAGCGCCGACCGGTCCAGGACTGGGGATCGACGTGGATGCCTCCGGTCTCGAAGCCCTGTTCAGCGTCACGGAAAAGTAGGAATCGTCGCGGTTATACCGCAGTGACGGAAACTCGTCAAGAACTCTGCTGGACACGGCGCGTCAGAAGGCATATGATAGACCTTTGCGCTCTCAGACGTTTCTCACGCCTTCATATTGCGGTCGGCCAAGTGTACTTTTCCCGGAAAAGTGCACCACTTTTGATGGCGTTTGACGAGTTCTCCACTTACCACCAGTAACTAGAGCCCTGTTCGAGGGCCCACGGAGGTTATTTCCTTGGCTGCTGCGCGCAACGCAACCACCAACTCACCCAAGAACGGCCGCGACGCTTCGCGTCTGTCGTTCGCGAAGATCACCGACACCCTGACGGTTCCGGATCTGCTTGCTTTGCAGACCGAGAGCTTCGACTGGCTCGTCGGCAACGACGTGTGGAAATCACGCGTCGCTGAAGCCACGAAGGCCGGCCGCCAGGACCTGCCGACTCACTCTGGCCTCGACGAGATCTTCGAGGAGATCTCACCCATCGAGGACCTCGGCGAGACGATGCAGCTGAGCTTCACCAGCCCCTTCCTGGAGCCGGAGAAGTATTCGATCGACGAGTGCAAGGAGCGTGGCAAGACTTACGCCGCTCCTCTCTACGTCGAGGCCGAGTTCATGAACCACCTCACCGGTGAGATCAAGACTCAGACCGTGTTCATGGGCGACTTCCCGCTCATGACCGAAAAGGGCACATTCATCATCAACGGCACCGAGCGTGTCGTCGTGTCCCAGCTCGTCCGCAGCCCCGGTGTCTACTTCGACCGCAACCAGGAGAAGACCTCCGACAAGGACATCTTCTCCGCTCGCATCATTCCGAGCCGTGGAGCATGGCTCGAATTCGAGATCGACAAGCGCGACCAGGTCGGCGTCCGCATCGACCGCAAGCGCAAGCAGTCGGTCACCGTGTTCCTCAAGGCCCTCGGTCTGACGAGCGAAGACATCCTCGAGAAGTTCAAGGGCTTCGAGTCGATCGAGCTGACCCTCGAGAAGGACACGATCCTCACCAAGGAAGATGCGCTCCGCGACATCTACCGCAAGCTCCGTCCGGGAGAGCAGGTCGCCGCCGAGGCTGCCCGCGCGCTCCTCGACAACTTCTACTTCAACGGCAAGCGCTACGACCTCGCGAAGGTCGGCCGTTACAAGATCAACAAGAAGCTCGGCCTCGACGCGCCGCTCAGCGACTCGGTCCTGACCGTCGACGACATCGTCGAGACGATCAAGTACCTCGTGCGCCTGCACTCGGGTGAGACCAGCTTCACCGGTCTCCGCGACGGCAAGAAGGCGGACATCCGCCTCGACATCGACGACATCGACAACTTCGGTAACCGTCGTATCCGCGCCGTCGGCGAGCTCATCCAGAACCAGGTCCGCACCGGTCTGTCCCGCATGGAGCGCGTCGTCCGCGAGCGCATGACCACGCAGGACATCGAAGCGATCACCCCGCAGACCCTGATCAACGTGCGCCCCGTCGTCGCCGCGATCAAGGAGTTCTTCGGTACCTCGCAGCTGTCACAGTTCATGGACCAGAACAACCCGCTCGCCGGGCTCACCCACAAGCGCCGCCTGTCGGCTCTTGGCCCCGGTGGTCTGTCGCGTGAGCGTGCAGGTGTCGAGGTGCGAGACGTTCACCCGTCCCACTACGGCCGCATGTGCCCGATCGAAACTCCTGAAGGCCCCAACATCGGCCTGATCGGTTCGCTCGCATCGTTCGCTCGCATCAACGCGTTCGGTTTCATCGAGACCCCGTACCGTCGCGTTGTCGACGGACTGGTCACGACCGACATCGACTACCTCACGGCGATGGAAGAGGACGACTTCATCGTCGCCCAGGCCAACGCACCGCTGAAGGCAGACGGACGATTCACCGAGGACCGCGTCCTCGCCCGCCGCAAGGGTGGAGAGGTCGACCTCTTCCCCGCCGGCGAAATCGGCTACATGGATGTCTCGCCTCGCCAGATGGTGTCTGTCGCGACGAGCCTCATCCCGTTCCTCGAGCACGACGATGCGAACCGCGCACTCATGGGTGCCAACATGCAGCGCCAGGCTGTTCCGCTGCTCCGCTCGGAGTCGCCGATCGTCGGAACCGGTATGGAGGGCTACGCAGCCATCGACGCCGGTGACGTGATCACCGCCGACAAGGCCGGTGTTGTCGCCGAGGTTTCCGCCGAGGTCGTCACCGTCCAGCTCGACGAGGGTGGAACGCAGGAGTACTACCTCCGCAAGTTCGACCGCTCGAACCAGGGCACGAGCTTCAACAACCGCGTCATCGTCTCAGCCGGTGACCGCATCGAAGTCGGCGAGATCATCGCTGACGGCCCCGCGACGGAGAACGGCGAACTCGCCCTCGGAAAGAACCTGCTCGTGGCATTCATGTCATGGGAAGGCCACAACTTCGAGGACGCGATCATCCTGAGCCAGAACCTGGTGAAGGACGACACCCTCTCCTCGATTCACATCGAAGAGTACGAGGTCGACTCGCGCGACACCAAGCTGGGTAAGGAAGAGATCACCCGTGACCTTCCGAACGTCAGCCCGGAGCTCCTCAAGGACCTCGACGAACGCGGAATCATCCGCATCGGCGCCGAGGTCCGCCCCGGTGACATCCTCGTCGGAAAGGTCACGCCGAAGGGCGAGACCGAGCTCTCAGCCGAAGAGCGCCTGCTCCGCGCGATCTTCAACGAGAAGAGCCGCGAAGTTCGCGACACCTCGCTGAAGGTTCCCCACGGTGAGCGCGGCACGATCATCGCCGTCAAGGAGTTCAACGCCGAAGACGGTGACGACGAGCTCGGCTCGGGCGTCAACCGCCGCGTCGTGGTCTACATCGCCCAGAAGCGCAAGATCACCGAGGGTGACAAGCTCTCCGGTCGTCACGGTAACAAGGGCGTCATCTCGAAGATCCTGCCGATCGAGGACATGCCGTTCCTCGAAGACGGAACTCCGGTTGACATCATCCTCAACCCGCTCGGTATCCCCGGTCGAATGAACTTCGGCCAGGTCCTCGAACTCCACCTCGGCTGGATTGCCCAGCAGGGTTGGAAGGTCGAAGGCAAGCCGACCTGGGCCAAGGGTCTCCCCGCCGAGGCGCTCGAAGCTGCCCCGGGCACGAAGGTGGCAACGCCGGTGTTCGACGGTGCTTCCGAGATCGAGATCGCAGGTCTCCTGGACTCGACGAACGTCACCCGTGACGGCGACCGCCTCATCGGTTCCAGCGGAAAGGCCAACCTGTTCGACGGCCGTTCCGGCGAGCCGTTCCCGGAGCCGATCTCGGTTGGCTACATGTACATCCTCAAGCTGCACCACCTCGTCGACGACAAGATCCACGCTCGTTCGACAGGACCGTACTCGATGATCACCCAGCAGCCGCTCGGTGGTAAAGCACAGTTCGGTGGCCAGCGATTCGGTGAAATGGAAGTGTGGGCCCTCGAGGCCTACGGCGCCGCATACGCGCTCCAGGAACTCCTCACCATCAAGTCGGACGACATTCTCGGCCGCGTGAAGGTGTACGAGGCCATCGTCAAGGGTGAGAACATCCAGGAGCCGGGTATCCCGGAGTCCTTCAAGGTTCTGATCAAGGAAATGCAGTCTCTTTGCCTGAACGTGGAAGTGCTGTCTGCCGACGGCACCGCGGTCAGCCTGAAAGACACCGACGACGACGCCTTCCGCGCTGCGGAAGAGCTCGGCATCAACATTTCCTCCAGGTTCGAGTCCTCGTCAATCGACGAGATCTAAGCCTGGCCAACAGAAGATTTCTTCAGACCTTTCTTTAGGAGAGAAATTGCTCGACGTAACAACTTTTGACGAGCTTCGCATTGGCCTGGCTACCGCTGACGACATCCGTCGTTGGTCGTACGGTGAGGTCAAGAAGCCCGAAACCATCAACTACCGCACCCTGAAGCCCGAGAAGGACGGTCTGTTCGGCGAACAGATCTTCGGCCCGAGCCGTGACTGGGAATGCTCCTGTGGCAAGTACAAGCGTGTCCGCTTCAAGGGCATCGTGTGCGAGCGCTGTGGCGTTGAGGTCACCAAGTCCTCCGTGCGCCGTGAGCGCATGGGGCACATTGAGCTGGCTGCCCCCGTCACACACATCTGGTACTTCAAGGGCGTTCCCTCGCGCTTGGGCTACCTGCTCGACATGGCGCCGAAGGACCTCGAAAAGGTCATCTACTTCGCCGCGTACATGGTTATCTCGGTCGACGAGGATGCTCGTCACCAGGACATGCCAGGACTCGAGAATGAGATCCGCCTCGAGATCAAGACGCTCGGCGACCAGCGGGACTCCCGCATCGCCGACCGCCTGAAGAAGCTCGAAGACGACCTCGCTGCCCTCGAGGCAGAAGGCGCCAAGGCTGACCAGAAGCGTCGCACCAAGGACGCCGCTGAGAAGGAGATGAGCCAGGCCCGCAAGTCGTACGACGAGCAGATCGCTCACCTCGAGCGCGTCTGGGACGACTTCCGTGGGCTCAAGGTCGGCGACCTCAAGCCCGAGGATGCTGTCTTCCACGAGCTGCAGGACCGTTTCGGCCTGTACTTCGAGGCGTTCATGGGTGCTGAGGCGATCAAGAAGCGCCTGCTGAGCTTCGACCTGGCTGCCGAGAGCGAACTGCTGCACACGCAGATCGCCGAGGGCAAGGGCCAGAAGAAGATCCGCGCCATCAAGCGTCTCCGTGTCGTCAACTCGTTCCTGTCGACCGGCAACTCGCCGGCCGCCATGGTCCTGGATGTCGTCCCGGTGATCCCGCCCGAACTGCGCCCCATGGTTCAGCTCGACGGTGGCCGCTTCGCGACGTCTGACCTCAACGACCTCTACCGTCGTGTGATCAACCGCAACAACCGTCTGCGTCGACTGCTTGACCTCGGAGCACCCGAGATCATCGTCAACAACGAGAAGCGCATGCTTCAGGAGGCCGTCGACGCACTGTTCGACAACGGTCGCCGTGGTCGTCCGGTCACCGGAACGGGTAACCGCGCCCTCAAGTCCCTGAGCGACATGCTCAAGGGAAAGCAGGGTCGCTTCCGTCAGAACCTGCTCGGAAAGCGCGTCGACTACTCGGGCCGTTCGGTCATCATCGTCGGTCCCCAGCTGAAGCTGCACCAGTGTGGTCTGCCCAAGCAGATGGCCCTCGAGCTGTTCAAGCCGTTCGTGATCAAGCGCCTGATCGACCTGAGCCACGCTCAGAACATCAAGGCTGCGAAGCGTATGGTCGAGCGCAGCCGTCCCGAGGTGTGGGACGTTCTCGAAGAGATCATTCGCGAGCGCCCGGTCATGCTGAACCGTGCACCAACGCTGCACCGCCTGGGTATCCAGGCCTTCGAGCCTCAGCTCGTCGAAGGTAAGGCCATCCAGCTGCACCCCCTCGTCTGTGCTGCGTTCAACGCAGACTTCGATGGCGACCAGATGGCTGTCCACCTGCCGCTGTCCGTTGAGGCCCAGGCCGAGGCACGCATCCTGATGCTCGCCTCGAACAACATCCTCAAGCCGTCCGACGGCCGCCCGGTCACCCTGCCCACGCAGGACATGATCATCGGCCTGCACCACCTCACCACCCTCAAGGAGGGTGTCGAGGGCGAAGGCCGTGCCTTCTCCTCGATCGCGGAAGCAATTCTTGCGTTCGACCAGAAGTCGCTCGACCTCAACGCCAAGGTGCGGATCCGCCTGCACGACATCACCTTCGGTAAGGGCCTCGCCCCCGAGGGCTATGAAGGCAGCGGCGTCTCCCTCGTCTCGACGACCCTCGGTCGCGCCCTCTTCAACGAGGCGCTCCCGGCGGACTACCCGTACGTGGAGGATGTGGCAGACAAGGGCAAGCTCTCGTCGATCGTCAACGACCTCGCCGAGCGGTACCCGAAGACCGTCGTCGCGGCAACGCTGGACAACATCAAGGATGCCGGTTTCCACTGGGCAACCCGCTCCGGCGTCACCGTTGCACTGAGCGACGTTCTCACCCCGCCGAACAAGCGCGAGATCGTCCAGGGCTACGAGAAGCTGGCCGCGAAGGTCCAGGGTCAGTTCGATAAGGGTCTGACGACCGATGCCGAGCGTCGCCAGGAGCTCATCAAGATCTGGACCGAAGCAACCGAAAAGGTTGCAGAGGCCATGCGGGCGAACTTCCCCGAGGACAACACGATCAACCGCATGGTGACATCGGGTGCTCGTGGTAACTGGCTGCAGATCCGCAACATCGCGGGTATGCGAGGCCTGGTGAACAACCCGAAGGGTGAGATCATCCCTCGCCCGATCATCTCGTCCTACCGCGAGGGCCTGAGTGTTGCTGAGTACTTCATCGCAACCCACGGTGCTCGTAAGGGTCTGGCTGACACGGCTCTGCGTACCGCTGACTCCGGGTACCTCACGCGTCGTCTCGTTGACGTCTCACAGGATGTCATCATCCGTGAAGACGACTGTGGAACGACCAAGGGCCTCGAGCTCACGATCGCCGCACTGGACTCGACCGGAACGCTCGTGCGTGACGCCAACGTGGAGAACTCCGTGTTCGCCCGTTCGCTCGCCGCGGCAGCCGTCGACCCCCAGGGCACTGTCGTGGCTGACGCGGGCTCCGATGTGGGCGACGTCCTCATCGACAAGCTCGTCGAGGCCGGTGTCGAGAACATCAAGGTGCGCTCGGTCCTGACCTGTGAGTCCGCCGTCGGTGTGTGTGCTGCCTGCTACGGCCGTTCACTCGCCACCGGAAAGCTCGTCGACATCGGAGAGGCCGTCGGCATCATCGCGGCCCAGTCGATCGGTGAGCCGGGAACCCAGCTCACGATGCGTACCTTCCACACCGGTGGTTCGGCATCCGCTGACGACATCACGCAGGGTCTTCCCCGCGTGCAGGAGCTCTTCGAGGCTCGTACCCCCAAGGGTGCGACGCCGATCGTCGAGTCTGCTGGTCGCGTCAACATCGAAGACACCGACCGCAGCCGCAAGATCATCCTCACGCCCGACAACGGCGACGAGCCCGTGATCTACCCGGTTCTCAAGCGTGCGGTTCTCCTCATCGAGGACGGGCAGCACGTCGAGCTCGGCCAGCCGCTGCACCTCGGTGCCGTCGACCCGAAGGAAGTTCTCCGGGTTCTCGGTGTGCGTGAAGTGCAGAAGCACCTCGTCGGTGGCGTCCAGGGCGTCTACCGTTCGCAGGGTGTGCCGATCCACGACAAGCACATCGAAGTCATCGTCCGCCAGATGCTCCGCAAGGTGACCGTGGTTGACCACGGTGACACCGGGCTCCTGCCCGGTGAGCTCGTCGACCGGATGAAGTACAACGAGCTGAACCGTGCTGCGCTCACCGAGGGCAAGAAGACCGCATCCGCCCGCCAGGAAGTCATGGGTATCACCAAGGCTTCTCTTGCGACCGAGTCGTGGCTGTCGGCCGCCTCGTTCCAGGAGACGACCCGCGTTCTCACGCAGGCCGCCATGGAGGGCAAGAGCGACCCGCTTCTTGGTCTCAAGGAGAACGTCATCATCGGAAAGCTCATCCCGGCAGGTACCGGCCTCGGCAAGTACCGCAACGTCACCGTTGAGGCGACGGAAGAGGCCAAGGCTGAGCGTTACCCGAACCGTATCTTCGCAACGGATGGTGTGTTCGACGAGTCCGACCTCGGCTTCGTCGACTTCGACACCTTCTCGAACGACGACTTCACCCCGGGGACGTACAACTAAACCCCACGATATCGAGAGCCGCGGCACACATGCCGTGACGGTCGAAATCTGAAACGAAAGGCCCCGACTTCGGTCGGGGCCTTTCGTCGTTCAGGCTGGTCGACTTTCTCGATCGCGGAATCCGCGGGTAGGCTCACCGTGGCGACGGACAGTTTCGAAACGGGGACCACATGCTCACAACCGCACTTTCGGCCAGCTCTCGGCGCGGCCGCACGATCGGTCGATTCGCCGTGGTCGGATCCGTCGCCCTCCTCACCGCAGGCATCCTCTCCGGGTGTTCGGCGGAGCCGGCTGCTGAGCCACAGCCAGCGGTCGAGCCGACTCCCACCGCCGCCGCGGCACGACCGACCCCCGCCGTCGTTGACCCGCCTTCCGTCGTCGGCACCGTGATTCCCGGGGACTGCGAAGAGATCTACCTGCCGCTGATGTTCGAGCGGCTGCCGTCCCTCTACCCGCCGCTCAACGACCCGACGATGGCCGACCCGAACTTCTCGAACACCGACGAGCTCGAAGAGCACCTCCGGTCGCTGGAGTACCTCCAGTGCACGTGGGGCGCCGCTGGCGAGGACGGCATCGTCACCGCCGTCGCCCGTGTGACCGAGGAGCAGTCCGCCCAGGCCCTCGCGATCCTCGAAGAAGGGGACTTCGCCTGCAACGACCTGCAGCAGGGCACGCGGTGCGTCTCGCGCGAGGAGACCGACGGTGATGTGGTCGGTGAAACGCACTTTCTGCGCGACGACGTCTGGCTGTCATCCCTCTGGCTGAATGCGCCGGTTCGTGGCTACACGGAGAACATGATCGCAGCCCTCTGGGGCTAGTCGCGGCGTTTGTCTCGGGGGCATTCGGCGGGTGAAGAGACGCGGCTGTGTCGGCGCGTCACGCGAACGGGGGCGGCCAAATCCCCAACGGGGGACTGTGCCGGTGCCACGGGCCACAAGTAGCTTTACAAAGCTGCCTGTACCCGGAGGTGATCGACATGGCATCCATCATGGAAACCCTGATTCTTCAGGGCATTCTGCCGTTCGACCAGCTGGAACGGGTATCGAGAAACCAGGCGGACGACGAGACGGCCATCACCGGTCTCGTCACCCAGGGTCTCGTCACCCCGGTACAGCTCGCCCGCGCCCGCGCTACCCAAGCCGGAATCGGCTTCGTCGAGCTGCTTGAGTACCCGGTCGATCGGACCGCCGTCACGCTGGTGCCCTCGGTGCTGTGCCGCAGGCACGACGTACTCCCCATCGGGCTGAACGACAAAGTGCTCAAGCTGGCCATGGTCGACCCGGGCAACGTGTTCGCGATCGATGACGTTCGCGCGGCGACCCATCTGCAGGTCGAGCCGGTTCTTGCTGAGCGGGCGGACCTGCTGGCGGCCATCGACCGGTACCTGCGCGCCGATGGGGAACTCAGCGACCTCACAACGACGCTCGAGGAAGAGAACGCGCCTCAGGAGGCCGATCTCGCCCTCGGCGACGTCCACGACGATGAGGCGCCGATTGTCCGATTCGTGAACCTGCTCGTGTCGCAGGCGATCCAGGACAACGCGTCGGACATCCACATCGAACCCGGCGAGTATGAGCTCCGGGTACGGTACCGGATCGACGGCGTGCTGCACGAAATGCAGAGCGCACCCAAGAGCATCCAGAACGGTGTGATCTCGCGACTCAAGATCATGAGCGAGATCGACATCGCCGAGCGACGCAAGCCTCAGGACGGCCGTATGTCGGTCATGCACGGGGGCCGCAAGATCGACCTGCGCGTGGCGACGCTGCCGACGGTGTGGGGCGAAAAAGTCGTCATGCGTATCCTCGACAACTCGAACACGAGCCTCGACCTGCGTGACCTGCAACTTCTCGACCGCAACTTCGAGGCGTACAAGGCCTCGTACACCAAGCCATATGGCATGATCCTCGTCACCGGCCCGACAGGGTCGGGTAAGTCGACGACCCTGTACACGACCCTCAACTCGGTGGCGCGGCCGGAGATCAACGTGATCACGGTCGAAGACCCGGTCGAGTACCGGATGAAGGGCATCAACCAGGTCCAGGTGAATCCGAAGGCCGGTCTCACGTTCGCCAGCGCGCTGCGCAGCATCCTGCGTTCCGACCCGGATGTGGTGCTGCTCGGTGAGATCCGTGACCACGAGACAGCCCAGATCGCGATCGAAGCATCCCTCACCGGTCACCTCGTGCTGTCGACCCTGCACACGAACGACGCCCCGAGCGCGGTCGTGCGGTTGACCGAGATGGACATCGAACCGTTCCTCGTCGGCTCTGCCCTCGACTGTGTCGTGGCCCAGCGCCTCGCCCGCCGCCTCTGCGACCGGTGCAAGGAGCCTGCGGAGTACTCCAACGAGGACCTCGCCCGGCTTCGGTTCCCCGAGGTGGAAGTCAGCCGACGGATGCCCGGCCTGTTCAAGCCTGTCGGCTGCCAGCAGTGTTCGAACACCGGCTATCGGGGACGCCTCGCGCTCCACGAGGTGATGACGGTCACAGAAGAGATTGAACGCCTCGCTGTTGCGCGCAAGTCGAGCGCCGAAATCGGGCGCGTCGCGCGTGAGCAGGGAATGCTCACGCTCCGCGAGGACGGCTACACGAAGGCCACCATGGGGCTCACCTCACTGGAAGAGATCCTCCGGGTCGTCGTCTAGTCCGTTCACCTTTCTGACTGACACATCACAACCGCACACAGCACGAAGCACACAGAGGGAGTGACGCTTGAGCGATCCAATCTATGAGATCCCGGTTCTGCCCGAGGGGGCGAATGTCGACGGCTGGACGCCGGGCATTCGACGCCGCGGACGGACTGATCCCGCCGCCCAGCTACCAGACCTGGACGAGTCAGCCTTCGCCACTCGCTTCGAGTCGGTTGGCACGTCAGAGTCGACCTCTGACCCCGTTGTGCCGCCGGTTGCCGAGTTTGGCTACCGACCTGACGGGATCGACGAATCCCGGCAGGCGCCCACTTTGACGTTCCCGGCAGCCGAGGCGCCGACCGTGGCGTACTCCGTGACACCGCCCTCGACTTCTTCGGCGGAACGGCCGACAAGCAGGAGCGAGTTGAATCGCCTCCAGCAGGAAGCCGCAGCAACCGCCGGTCGATCAGGCTACGGACAGGCAGAACCGGAGCCGGCCGCGGTCCACGACATCAGTCTCGCGGATGCCCTGCACACGGTCGTCCGTCTCAAGGCATCCGACCTGCACGTCACCGCAGACGCACCGCCGATGATCCGCGTCAACGGCGGGCTGAAGGCGATCGAGGGCGCGCTGCCCTGGACCCGCGACAAGATCACCGCCGAGCTGGCAGCGATCGTCAACGACAAGCAGCGCGAGATGTTCTACGACCATCTCGAGCTCGACTTCGCGCACACGCTGACCGAGGAGAGTCGCTTCCGCGTGAACTATTACATGCAGCGCGGAGCGATCGGGGCGGCGTTCCGTCTCATCCCGACCGAGATCAAACGGTTGAGCGATCTCGGCGTGCCCGACTCGGTCAGCCGGTTTGCTGCGCTGCCGCGTGGGCTCGTGCTCGTCACGGGGCCGACCGGTTCCGGCAAGTCGACGACGCTGGCCGGGCTGATCGACCTGGTGAACCGCTCGCGTGCGGACCACATCGTGACGGTCGAGGACCCGATCGAGTTCATGCACAAAAACCAGAAGTCGATCGTCAACCAGCGTGAGGTCGGTGCGGACACGCACAGCTTCGCCAACGCGCTCAAGCATGTGCTGCGGCAGGACCCCGACGTCATCCTCATCGGTGAGCTCCGGGACCTCGAGACGATCTCCGTCGCCCTCACCGCAGCAGAGACCGGCCACCTCGTCTTCGCCACCCTGCACACGCAGGATGCCGCACAGACGATCGACCGTGTTATCGATGTGTTTCCCTCGCACCAGCAGGACCAGGTGCGCACGCAGCTCGCCGGCACGTTGCAGGGGGTCGTCAGCCAGACGCTCGTGCCCAAGGCGAGCGGACTTGGCCGTGTCGTGGCCACCGAGGTCATGGTGATCACGCCGGCGCTGTCGAACCTCATTCGTGAAGGCAAGACCTATCAGATCCTCTCCGCGATGCAGGCGGGCAAGGAACTCGGGATGCACACGATGGACCAGCACCTCGCCGAGCTTGTCAACAGTGGGCGGGTGACCCGGCAGGCTGCCGAGGCCAAGGCGCACGATCCTGAGGGTTTCCAGCGCATGCTGCACGGCGTTCAGTCGCCGACGGAGCAGGCGACGCGTGCCATGCAGGCATCCGGTATCGATTTCGGAGATTCGTACTCAGTGAAAGTGGAGCGATAGATGGCTGCAACGGTCGGCTACGCGTACAAGGGCCGCGACGCCGCGGGCAAGATCGTCAAGGGCAAACTGGATGCGACGAGCGAGGCATCCGTCGCAGCGCGGCTCCGCACGATGGGCTTGTCCCCGGTGTCGATCGACGCTGCTCCCGACGGCTCGGGGCTCAGTCGCGAGATCACGATCCCCGGATTCTCGAAGGGCGTGACCCTCAAGGACCTGGCGATCATGAGCCGGCAGATGTCGACGATGACGAGCGCAGGCCTGTCGCTCATGAGAACTCTCTCGATCCTCGCGGAGCAGACCGAGTCGAAGCCGCTCGCCAAGATCCTCGTGACCGTCCGGGATGACGTCGAGACGGGCATGTCTCTGTCTGAGGCAATGCGTAAGCATGACCGGGACTTCCCGCCGATCATGATCAACATGGTCAAGGCGGGGGAGACCGGTGGGTTCCTCGACAAGGCGCTCGACACAGTCGCCAAGAACTTCGAGAAGGAATCTGAGCTCAAGAACACGATCAAGAGCGCGATGACCTATCCCGTCGTGGTCGTCGGCATGGTCGTCATGGCTGTCGCCGGCATGCTGATCTTCATCGTGCCGGTCTTCAAGGAGATGTTCGAAGGGATGGGAGGCAGTCTGCCTGTTCCGACCCAGATCCTCGTCACCCTGTCTGAACAGATGGTCTGGCTAGGGCCGCTTCTCGTTATCGGATCGATCCTTGGATCGATCTGGTGGAAGCGGAACAAGCACACCGAGGCAGTGCGGAAGTTCCTCGACCCGCTGAAGCTCAAGATGCCCGTCTTCGGCATGCTCATGACGAAGCTCGCTGTGGCGCGGTTCTCGCGCAACTTCGCCGACATGATCGGAGCCGGCGTGCCCATTTTGCAGTCTCTCCAGATCGTGGGGGAGACCTCGGGCAATTACGTGATCGAAGAGGCCCTCAGGAAAGTCCAGGACTCCGTCCGGCAAGGTAAGTCGATCGCCGTGCCGCTCGCTGAAGAAGCCGTCTTTCCGCCGATGGTGATTCAGATGGTCTCGGTCGGTGAAGACTCAGGTGCGCTCCAGCAGATGCTGGACAAAATCGCGGACTTCTATGACCAGGAAGTCAAGACGATGACCGATCAGCTCACGTCTCTCATCGAACCTCTTCTGATCGCCTTCCTCGGCATCGTCGTCGGCGGCATGATTGTCGCGCTGTACCTCCCCGTTTTCAATATCGCCACATTGATGCAATAAGACGAGATTTCCTCAGCTTAACGATGAGCAGCCCCCGCTCTGGGGGCGAGAAATGCTCATTTCCCCCCCGTTGGCGTGTCTTTACCGGCTCTCCGGCTCCCCTACAGTCAGAGATCGAAGGGTCGTCCTGGCCTTTCGGAAACACCTTGCCAGTACCCCTCAATCAGAAGGAAAGCCTCATGGTTTCTCGCATCACCGCCGCACTCGCGGCACGCTACAAGGCCATCCAGGAGAAAGAAAAGGGCTTCACCCTGATCGAGCTCCTGGTCGTCGTCATCATCATCGGCGTCCTCGCCGCTATCGCCATCCCCGTCTACCTCGGCATCCAGAACAACGCCAAGGAAAGCTCGATCCAGTCCGATGTGACAAACGCGAAGATCGCCATCATCGCGTACCAGACCGATAAGGGAGTTCTCCCCACTGCTGGAGCCCTCGCGCTGGACGCAAAGTACGGCTTCACAAAGGGCGAGTACACCAACGCCCTCACCTTCTCGACCAGCGCCACCGGATTCTGCGTCGAGGGCTCACCGACGGCAGCATCCGGCCTCACCACGAAGTACGGTGCAACTGAAGTCAAGGGCGCGGCAAAGGGTAGCTGCGCTGCCGGTGTCTTCACCGCCGCCACCCCGTAACACCCCTGGCGTCCTGCGCCACAGTGGGGCATCGTCGTCGCGACGATGCCCCACTCCCCGTAACACTCCCGCAGTTCCCTGCCACACCAGCCGCCTTACCCGAAGGAGGTGTCCGCTGTGATTCGCATCCGCTCAAGACTTTTCCCAACCGACGACCGGTCAAGCGGCCTCACCCTGATCGAGGTCGTCGTGGCCATGATGGTGTTCTCCATCGTCGCCCTGGGCGTCGCCTACTCCATGCTTTCGGTGCTCGCCGCGACCAAGGATTCCCGTGGTCGGCTGGTCGCCTCGAACCTCGCGTCACAGGAAATCGACCTCGCGCGCTCTGTCGAGGACATCTTCCAGCTTCTCGACGTCAGCCGGGATATCGAAGTCGATAACACCGTCTACACGATAGAGCGCCTTACCAACTGGGTCGACAGCTCAGGAGGAGACGAATCCTGCGGAGCCACCGGCGCCAGCGGAACCGTCCTCCAGTACAAGCGCGTGAACGTCACCGTCACCTGGCCAGGCATGCGCCTCTCGAACCCCGTCCGCATGGACACGGTCGTCGCGCCAGGCTCCAAGATCAATGACCCGACAAAGGGCACGATCCTCGTCAAGGTGCTCAATGCTGAAGGGACGGGGAGCGCGGGCGTCTCGGTCAGCGCCGTCGCCACTGTCGACGGCGGCCCGGTCACAGCGCCGCCGGTCACGGACTCTCAGGGCTGCACCTACCTGCTCAAGGTGACCCCGGGAACGTACAAGGTGAGCATTTCCCGCACCGGGTACATCAACAACGATCAGGAAGCGGCACCGAGCACGCTGGTCGGAGTGAAAGCCGGCAGCAGCGCATCGGCTGGGTTCCAGTACGACCTCGCGGCCACGCTAACGATCAGGTACGCATCCAACGACACGACCCGCACGGTGAAACTGCCGACCAACCTCGACACCACCTTTCTCTCGTCATATAAGGCTTACTCAGCCGTCGTCCCCGGATCGACCCTCGACCGCACACTCGCGGTCCACCCGTTCTCATCCGGCTACGAGATGATGACGGGCAAATACGCCGTCGCCTCCGAGCTCGATGACGGTTGCATCTCCGTCGATCCCACCGCGTGGCCAGACACCGACGTCGACGACGGGCCCGTCCGATCTGGCAGCCGTCCCGAACCGGTCATCACGCAGCCGGGCGGAGTTCACAGCGTCGATGTGCCGATGGGGATCGTCAAGATCTCGACCATCCTGAACCTGGGCGCGTCGGCGCTGACTGCAACCACGGTGTCACCGATTGACGACGATCCCGGATGTGACAAGGGCCTCGCTTACACCTTCGGCAATGTTCTTCCGATCAACGGTTCGATCCTGGTCGCCCTGCCCTATGGAAGCTGGCAATTCAAGAACACGAACGGCATCCTGGGGAAGCTGAGTGGCACAACCGTGGAGGTCATGAGTGGGGGCGTCGTCAAGAGCGATGGAAAACTCATGCTGGATCCCCGAACGGCGACTCCGTGATCGCCCGGGTTCGAGACAGTCGCGAGTCGGGCATGTCGTTGGCCGAACTCATCGTCGCGATGGCGCTCTTTGCCGTCGCGTCGGCCATCGTCGTCGGTTTCTACGCGAGCACGATGCGGGTAGCGACCCTCACCAGTAACCTGACGACCAACACCAAGCAGTCGTCCAACGGAATGAACGAGATCTCTCGAATCGTCCGCGCGGGTACCGAAAATCCGGTCAAGAACCAGACGCTGAACAACCCCGCGTTTGTTGCTGCTGAGAATGAATCGGTCACGATGTACGCCTACGTGAACCTTCAATCGAGTGCACAGCAGCCGATCATGGTCCGCCTGTACGTAGACGCCGAAAGAAGGCTAATCGAACAACAGTGGAAAGCGGCGAGCCTCGGCGACGGCTACTGGGGGTTCCCCGCAACCACGTCGACCCCCAACTCGACTCGCGTTCTCTCGTCGAGTCTCTCGCCCAACGTCGCGGGCAAGCCCATGCTTTTCACCTTCCTCGACGCGGATGGTGCGCAGATCGCGGTGCCCTCCGGCGGAATCCTGGAAAATCAGCGTCGTACCATTGCCGCTGTCACCGTCACGATCACCGTTCAGGGAAGCACGTCAGACGCGAGCTCGCGGATCACTCTCCAGAACACCATCGGAATCCCCAACCTGGGCCTTAACAGGGAAGTGCTATGAGAATCATCCGCCGGCTTCTCCCGACCACCGATGGGGAGAAAGGCGCCGCGCTCGGTCTTGTTCTGATCATCGGATTCGCGCTGACCATCGTCGTCGCAACCGCTACCACGTTCGCCGTCAGCAACCTGGTGAAGTCCGGGGGCGATGCTGACTGGAATGCTGCCATGGCCGCGGCCTACGCCGGTGTTGAGGATTACCAGTCGCGGCTGTCGAATGACAACACGTACGTGCAGTACGGCAACCCGGCGGCCGCATTCACCATCGAGACCGGAAGCCAGAGCAAAGTCGCGCTCCCGATCACGGCCAACCCCGCATTCGGCGTCGGGGTCGCAGGCACCTGGGCCACCGTCGCGGGGAGTGGTGGGGTCGCCGGCTACCGTTACGAGGTCGATAACTCCAAATACTCGGACAGCGGAATCCTGAGGTTGCGGTCGACCGGTCGAGTTCGGGACGAGATCCGCAGCGTGGTCGTGAACCTCAAGCAGCAGGGCTTCATCGACTTCCTGTATTTCACCGACTATGAGATCCAGGACCCGGACCAGAGCGGCGTGAGCGAGAGCACCTGCGTGAAGTATGCGTATAACGGGCGTCCAAGCAGCGGCTGCAGCGAGATCGCATTTGGTAGCAACGACGCGATCAACGGGCCGGCGCACTCGAACGACATCATGCGTGTGTGCGACGCGACATTCAATGGCGTCGTGACCACGGCGTACAACCCTGGCGCCGGGCTCCTCCGCTACACAAAGAAGAACTCCAATGGGTCCTCATGCGGCGGACAGAACTTCACCATCGCCGGCAGCCCCGCCTACAGCCCGATCATCGGGATGCCTCCCACGAACTCCGAGATGCGCAAGGAAGTCCGCTACGACCTGGCCGAGCGTCCCGGCTGTCTCTACACCGGGCCGACCAGTTTCGTCTTCAACAGCGACGGAACGATGACGGTGCGTTCGCCGCTGACCAAGGTCACCCAGATCAATGGTGCCACTCCGCCCGTCGGAATCAACGTGACGCAGTGCGGCACACCGGGGACAGGGTCGAACAAGCTCGGGTCGAGCAGCGGCCAGACCATCCCGGTTCTCGCGAAGAACCTGATTTTTGTTCAGAACGTCCCGGCTGCCACAAACGACCCCAACTACACGTCGACAAGCACAGTGAAGACAGACTGCAAGACGTCGGGCAAGGTCACGAACGGGCTCGGGTATCCGATCAGTGACGAGGACGTGTCCGGCGGAAACGTGCCGACGAAAGACATCAAGGCCGTGTACGGATGCCGGGTCGGCGATGTCTTCGTGAAGGGAAACCTACACGGAACCATGACCATTGCCGCCGAAAACTACGTGTACGTCACCGGCGATATCAAGTATGTCGACGCGCAGGCTGACATGCTCGGACTGGTCGGCAATAACGCTGTCTGGGTCTGGAACCCGATCGAGGACGACGGCGATTCCCTGCTCAGCAACAACAACCGCCGGATCGACGCGGCCATCCTGTCGGTGGCTCACACCTTCCAGGTCCAGAACTACGTCGAGGGCGGCAACCGCGGCACGCTCACCGTCAACGGAGCCATCGCTCAGAAGTTCCGTGGAATCGTCCGGAGCGGATCCAACGGATACGCCAAGAACTACGTCTACGACGTCCGCTACCGCTATATGGCACCGCCGAAGTTTCTGTCGCCCGTCTCGACCAGTTACGGCGTGAGCGAGCTCGTCGAGGTCGCTGACGGATACAAACCCGATGGTGCGACGCCGTGACCGGCGCAGAGCTCGGCCCGCTGGTGGTCGTCGGTACAGTGTTCGTCGGTATTCTCGGGCTGCTTGTCGGATCGTTTCTGAACGTTGTTGTCTACCGTGTTCCCAGTGGGATGTCGGTCGTCTCGCCCCCGAGCGCCTGCCCAGGCTGTGGTTCAGGCATCAGAGCCTATGACAACGTGCCTGTGCTGTCCTGGATGGCGTTGCGGGGCAAATGCCGCGCCTGCCGTGAACCCATTTCGTCTCGATACCCGCTCGTCGAAGCCGGGGTCGGGGTGTTCTTTGCCGTCGTTGCGCTCTGGTGGGCGGTTTCGGCGGGGATTTCGACAAGCTCAATCACCGGGGGCGGCTCACTCACCGGGCCCGGCCCGACCAACGTCGGCGGGGTGGTGGCGGGCGGGTTGGTCCTCGTCGCGTTCCTGTGGCTTGCCGGTGTCAGCGTTGCCCTCGCCCTCATCGATCTCGACACGCACCGGCTCCCCAACGCCATCGTCCTGCCCAGCTACCTGGTCGGCGGGGTATCGCTGGCAGCGGCCGCTCTCCTCACCGGAGACGTCGACGTACTGTTCCGCAGCGTCGTGGGAATGGGAGCGCTCTGGGCCGCCTACTTCCTCATGGCCATGCTCTACCCGGGAGGCATGGGGTTCGGCGATGTCAAACTTGCCGGCGTCCTCGGCCTCTACCTCGGATTCATCGGCTGGGGAGCGCTCCTCGTCGGAGCATTCGCTGCCTTCTTCCTCGGCGGATTTTTCGCCCTGGCCCTGATGCTGCTGAAAAAAGCCGGTCGCAAGAGCGGCATTCCGTTCGGGCCGTGGATGCTCGCTGGCGCCTGGACCGGGATCTTCGTCGGCAACACACTATGGACTTCCTACCTCTCGCTGCTCGGCGTGGTCTAGGTACGAGAAAGCACAAGGAGAATCATGTCAACGAGCGTTGTGGGAATCGACATCGGAAGCGTCGCCATCCGGGCAGTCGAGCTCAGGGACCCAGGAAAGTCGAAGCCGACACTCCTGCGCTATTCGGAACTGCCCCTGCCGGCCGGGGCCGTCAGCCGTGGCGAGGTCATCGAGCAGAACACCGTGTCTTCCGTTCTCAAACGTCTGTGGTCGACCGGGGGCTTCACGTCGAAGAACGTCGTCATCGGGATGGGGAACCAGAGGGTGCTCGCCCGTGACCTCACCCTGCCCAAGATGTCGCAGACTCGCATCCGCGAAGCCCTCCCGTACCAGGTCCAGGAGCTCCTGCCGGTGCCCGTGAATGAAGCCATGCTCGATTTCTACCCGGTCTCGGAAAGTATGACCGACACCGGACCCGTCGTGAACGGCCTGTTGATCGCAGCGATCAAGGAAGCGGTACTCGGAAACGTCCGTGCCGTCGAGAAGTCGGGGCTGACGACCACCGGAGTCGACCTCATCCCGTTCGCGCTGGCTCGCGTGCTACTGCGCAACGGTAACGCGGCAGGAACCGTCGCGATCATCGACATCGGGGCGAGTGCAACGACCGTCATCATTGCGACGAACGGTGTGCCGCAGTTCCTTCGGATCATTCCCGCAGGCGGGGACGATCTCACGACCGCTCTAGCCCAGCGTCTTGAGATCGAAACGGTGCAGGCAGAGGGCATCAAACGTGGGGTCGGACTGCGCACGCGCGTCGATGACCCGCAGTTCCAGCACCCGATGGAGATCATCAACGAAGTGACCAGTGAGCTCCTCGGCAGCGCGCGGAACACTCTCGACTACTTCAGCCAGTCCAGGCCGGAGTCCCCGGTGGAGCGCATTCTTCTCACCGGCGGGGGAGCTGAACTGGAAGGGCTGTCTGAGGCCCTCGCCGAGTTGACCCGAACCCCGGTTGTTCCGACAGATCCCTTCGCCGGCCTCGCGATGTCGAAGACTCTAAAGCCGGAGGTTCTCCACAACAACCAGTCAGCCATTCTCGTGGCTCTGGGTCTCGCCCTGGGGAGTGCAGCATGAGCAAGACGACAGAAACCCTCCTCATCGGCCAGCCGCCGCGCGCGGATCTGTTGCCGCTCGAGATCCGCAAGGAACACAAGGGCCGACGCACAAGGCGAAAGATGATCTGGGGTGTGCTCGGCGTCGTCCTTCTTGTCTTCGTGGGGACCGGAGCGAGCTACTACTTCGCCCTCACGTCTCAACTCCAGCTGGTGGCCGCACAGGAACGAACGAGCGAGTTCCTCCTCGAGCAGCAGAAGTACAGCGAAGTTCGCGACGTCCAGGATGAACTCGCGATGGTCGAGGCCGGCCAGCGAGTCGGTGCATCGACCGAGGTCGACTGGAAGGCATACATCGACAGGATCCAGGGGAGCCTGCCCGCGAACGTGGAGATCAACGAGGTGAGGATCGACGCGGCGTCGCCGCTCGCAGACTACGCGCAGCCCGACGCGCCGCTGCAGGGCATCCGGGTAGCGACTCTCACCTTTGGGGCATCGACGACGGCGCTCCCCGACACCGATGCGTGGCTCGTCGCGCTGAGCGGGCTTCCGGGATTCACCGACGCCAACCCCGACTCGATCAAGTTCGATGAAGAGACTCAGGTCTACGAAACCGTGGTGACGATGCACATCGATGAGGGTGCCTGGTCGGAGCGATTCCTCACTGACGAAGAGAAGGCCGCGAATGACGAAACGGCAGACGATGCCGAGTTGGAACAGACTGCCAAGGAGAGCGACTGATCATGGACAAGACAAAGATCTGGGTACTCGCATCGACGATCGTCATGGTCGGCATCCTTGCCCTCGGCTGGTTCGCGGGAGTGCAACCACAATTGTCCGCAAAGGCATCAACCGATGAACAGATTGTCTCGGTGGAGGCTCAAAATCAGGCGACCCAACTGACGATCGCGAAGCTCAAGAAGGACTTCGAGTCGATCGACGAGCTGAAAAGCGAGCTCACCGGCCTCCGCGGCTCGATCCCAGCTGCTGGCGAACTGCCCGACTTCCTCACCCAGCTCGACAACCTCGCCGCGGGGAGCCGCACCAAGGTCACCTCGCTGACCGTCGCCGATGCTGTCGCGTACACGATGCCCCTGACCTCGGTCGCCCCCATCGTGATTCCTGCCGAAGGCGAGGCAGCAGAGCCGGAAGCCGATACCAACGCCGATGCCGCCGCTGAGGTCTCTCCGGAGGTCGCCCCCGCACCACGGACGATCACCGACCCGCGTATCACCCCCGAGAACTTCGTGGCGATCCCGGTTGAGGTGGCGGTCGAAGGCGATCGGGCGGGAGCCCGCCTGTTCCTCGACAAGCTGCAGCATGGTCCCCGACTGTTCATGGCAACCCAGATCTCCATCACGCCGGTCGATGAAAAGCCCGGCGTGTACACGTCGCGGGTGAGCGGATACGTGTACGTCCTGCTGCAGAAGTAGTAACAGCGCAGCGACGCTCCAGGCTGCTCAGGCGGTCTCGGGTGGCGCTGTGCTGGTTCGAGTGGGCTGAAAGCGGCGCTACTGTCGGCCGGAGCCCGCGAGCATAATTCCGCCAATCCGGCCGTTCCGTCGAGCCGATGCGAGTACGTGCGGGATCGGTCTCGGTCAGCTGTCCTGTTTTGCAGGAGTTGTGCGCAGTGAAGACGCGCAGTCGAACAAACGGGGCATAAACGACGGGGATGGTGCGTTGGGACCCTGTGTAACACCGCGTCACGTGAATTGATGCGGTCGGCGCAGCGACTTACGCTCGCTTGCCGGGGCATCCGGAGGGTCCGATCGATCCGCGTGCTTCGGTTCACTTCGAAAAGGAAACCCCATGTCTTCACGTTCCGTCCTGTCAAAAGTTGCCGCGGGTGCCGTCGTCGCCGGCCTCGCCGTCGCGCTGTCAGCCTGCTCCACGGAGACCGGCGGGGGAGCATCCGCCTCAGACAGCGCTCTCGACCGCATCACTGAAGCCGGCGTCCTGGTCGTGGGAACCGAAGGAACCTACCGCCCATTCAGCTACCACGAAGACGGAGCGGGCGACCTCACCGGGTACGACATCGAGGTCGTCACGGCTGTCGCCGAGAAGCTCGACCTCGACGTCACCTTCGAAGAGACCCAGTGGGACGGCATCTTCGCAGGCCTCGACGCCGGCCGATTCGACATCATCGCGAACCAGGTCTCCATCAACGACGAGCGCGACGAGCAGTACACGCTGAGCGAGCCGTACACCGTCTCACCCGGCGTCCTCATCGTCGCGAAAGACAACACAGACATCACCTCCCTCGACGACCTCGCTGGCAAGACCACGGCACAGTCGCTCACCAGCAACTGGTACACGGTCGCTGAGGAGGCCGGCGCCACCGTCGAGGGCGTCGAAGGCTGGGCCCAGTCCGTCGAACTCCTCGAACAGGGCCGGGTCGATGCGACCGTCAACGACAAACTGACGTTCCTCGACTTCCTCACGCAGAAGCCTGACGCCGCCATCAAGATCGTCGCCGAAACCGAGGACCCCTCTCGCAGCGCCTTCGCCCTCAAGAAGGGCAGCGACGACCTCGCCGACGCCATCAACACGGCACTCGACGAGCTCCGCGAAGACGGAACCCTCGCGGCAATCTCGGAGAAGTACTTCGGCGAGGATGTGAGCAAGTAGCTCCGGCTGCTGCGAGACTGCCCTCATGACTGAGTGGGAACTGATCGTCAGCTCGCTCTGGCCGCTGATCTCCGGCGCCATCCTGGGCACCATCCCGCTGTCGCTGATCTCCTTCGCCGTCGGGCTCGTGATCGCTCTCGCGATCGCGCTCATGCGGCTCTCGCGCAACAGGATCGTGTCGTCGATCGCCCGGGTCTACATCTCGATCATTCGGGGCACCCCCCTCCTCGTGCAGCTCTTTGTGATTTTCTACGGACTGCCATCGATCGGGTTGAAGATTGACCCGTGGCCGAGCGCGATCATCGCCTTCTCGCTCAACGTCGGTGGGTACGCGGCAGAGGTCATCCGAGCGGCGATCCTGTCCGTGCACCAGGGGCAGTGGGAGGCGGCATACACGATCGGGATGTCACGCGGCCGCGCCCTGCGTCGCGTCATCCTGCCGCAGGCGGCCCGGGTGTCGGTGCCGCCGCTCTCGAACACGTTCATCAGCCTGGTCAAGGACACCTCACTCGCCTCGCTGGTCCTCGTCACCGAACTGTTCAAACAAGCGCAGAAGATCGCCTCGTTCAGCAGTGAATTCATGCTGCTCTACCTCGAGGCCGCGCTGATCTACTGGCTGATCTGCCTGGTGCTCTCCTCGGGGCAGAACGTGCTCGAAAAGAGGTTGGACCGCTATGTCGCCCACTGATCACACCACCGATCCTGACGCCCTGCTCACCGTCACCGGTCTCCACAAGGCGTTCGGCGACCATGAGGTGCTCCGCGGCATCGACCTCGCGGTCCGGCGGGGCAAGGTTCTCGTGCTCATCGGTCCGTCCGGTTCGGGGAAGACCACCGTTCTCCGCTCGATCAACGGCCTCGAAATCCCGGATGCCGGCATCGTCACGTCGACGGACGGCATCCGCGTCGATTACTCAGCCAAGCCTGCGAAGAAAGACATCCTCGCTCTCCGCGACCGCACGGCGATGGTGTTCCAGCACTACAACCTCTTCCCTCACATGACGGTGCTCGAGAACATCATCGAGGGACCGGTGCAGGTACGGGGCGTCCCGAAGGACGTCGCCACCGCCGAAGCGATCGCCCTCCTCGACCGGGTCGGGCTCGGAGAGAAACGCGACGTCTACCCGTTCCAGCTGTCCGGGGGCCAGGCTCAGCGGGTCGGCATCGTCCGCGCTCTCGCCCTCAAGCCGCAACTGCTCCTCTTCGATGAACCGACGAGCGCCCTCGATCCTGAACTCGTCGGAGACGTGCTCGCCGTCATGAAGGAACTCGCCGACGAGGGCTGGACCATGGTGGTCGTCACCCACGAGCTCGCCTTCGCTCGTCAGGTCGCCGACGAGGTGCTCTTCATGGACGGGGGAGTGATCGTCGAGCGCGGAGCGCCGAAGGACATCTTCACCGCGCCGAAGGAAGAGCGCACGAAGCAGTTCCTGCACCGCATCCTGTCGCCACTCGACTAAATCCCGGCGGCGACGGACCGCGCGGTTCCGCAATAATGCGCACCCTCGCCGGTAAAGTGGCTCGCACGGGGCAGAACAGGCCCTGATCGACGAGGAGTGTCACCATGAGCAACACCACCCCCGAGCCGGGTAAGCCCAACCACGACGGCCCAGGCGCCAGCGGCGAACCGACGACGGAGAACGCTCCGGTCGAGTTCAGCGACGCACCGCGCGACGATGCGGCCGCCCAGGATGCCGCCACCTCCGAAGAGTTCAACCCGGATGCTTTCCGGGACGCGGTCCCGGCTGAGGGCTCCGAGGCCCACGACCTCCCGTCGGGCAGGAACACCCCCACCACACCCCGGAGGTGGCTGACCACGCTTACGCGGAAAGCGCTGACACCCACGTGATCTCCTCCTCGGAGCCGACCGTCCTCACCCAGGCCGACCTGCGTGCTGACGAGGTTCGCGCCGAGGAATCGACTCATGACGGCGCCACCGCCGTCACCCCGGTCTACGCCGACTCCAGCGCACCGGTCACACCAGCGGTTGCCGCTCCCGTCGCCACGCAGCAGCCCGTCACTCCGCCGCGTCAGCCCGTCTACGTCCAGGCCCCGACGGAGCCCAAGGCCAAGGGAAACCGCGGATTCGGCATTCTCGTCTCGCTCCTTGCCACGATCGTGTTCGCCGCGCTGTACGCCGGGGTGATCGCCCTGCTCGTCATCGTCAACGACGGCTCGGTCGACCCCGTCAACGACGTGCTCATCAAAGCACCGTTCTGGATCCCCGTGCTCTTCTTCTTCCTCGCGATGGTGGCCCTGGTCTCCGTGGTCAACCGTGGCGGATGGTGGGCTTACGTCATCGGCGGATTCGTCGTTGCGGCGGTCGTCTACGCGTCCTACCTCGGCGGAGTCCTCATCGAAGTGGCCGCCGGCATCAGCCCCAACGAGGTCGCCGAGGTCATCCAGCGGTCACTCTTCTCTCCTGCAGCAGTGATCTCCTTCGTCATCGCCCGCGAGGTGCCGATCTGGTTCGGTGCCTGGGTCGCTGCCCGGGGCCGCAAGGTGAAGGAACGCAACATCGAGGCTCGGCGCGAATACGAGCGCGTGCTCGACCAGGGTCCCGTCGTCTCCTAACGTGGGCGCGGATCGACGCCTGCGCGCAGCACTCCTGGCGACGCTGGGGTTCGCCCTCGCGCTCGCCGTCGTCGGCTGGGCTGTGTCGACCGTGACGTCGGTGGCTGGGCCGGATGCCTCCGGCTGGCTGACCGTCGCCATGGGCGTGGCGGCAGTAGCCGGGTTGCTCGCGGTTCTTCTTCGGTTGCCGGAATCGGCGAGGCTGGCATCCGTTGTTTTCCTGCCAACGCTCGGCGCCATCACCGCATTTCTCGTGGCCGGGGGAGTGCTTCACGGTCTCGGTGGCGGTGACCCGCTCCGCGGTCCGGCGTTTGCGCTGACTCAGTTCCGTCATCCGGGCCTGTTCGTCGTCGCGATCCTGGCCGCCGTCGCCTCAGCTGGTTTCCGCATGGGGACTTCTCCACATCGCCCCGGCCGCTCCCGCCGGGTAAGTTAGTAGAACTTCCCGGTCCAGGCGGAATATTTCGCCTGGACCGGCCTGCGGCTAAGGACGACCATGCGCCTCAAACTGACCCTCGCCCGTCCGTCCGGCGGTCGCGACGACATCATCGTGACCACGGACGCCGGCGCGACCATCACCGAAGTCGCGTCGACGATCGCCCGCGTGGATCCGTCGCAGGGTTTCTCGCCCGACGGCAACTACACGCTGCAGGCGGCTCTTCCCGGTCACACCGAATGGCTTGCTCTCCCGCCGGATGCGCCGGTCGGCGAATCGTGGATCGGGTCAGGAGCCACCGTGCATCTCTCGGATGCCGGACGCTACTTCTCGCAGGCGAAAACGGGCCACGCGCCGACGATCGCGACCCTCACCATCCTGAATGGACCGGAGGTCGGGCGAAGCATCGCGCTGGCCGCAGGCAGCTACACGATCGGACGCGATGGAGCGTGCGACATCGTCGTCGACGACAAGATGGTGTCGAAGAAGCACGCTCGACTCGAGGTCGCCGACGGGGTCGACGTCATCGATCTGGGTTCAGCGAACGGGGTCGAGGTCGACGGCGGAATCGTCACCCGACTACACATCACCGAGACCGAGACGGTCCGCCTGGGTGATACCGAGATGACGATCGCACTGCACGAATCCGTCGCCGAAGCCGGGGTCGCCCCCAAGGCCGGACCGATCTTCTTCAACCGTTCGCCGAAGGTCGAACAGCGATACGCGGGGCAGGAGTTCGCCGCGCCCGAGGTCCCAGCAGAGAAGGATCCTGCCCCGTTCCCGCTGCTCGCCATGATCACCCCGATGCTCATGGGTGGTGCCATGTTCGTGCTCACAGGCAACCCCCTGTCGCTGCTCTTCATCGCCATGACGCCGATGATGCTCATCGGCAATTACCTCACCGGCAAGAAGCGCGACAAACGCGCGCTCAAGAAGGCCATCGCCAAGTTCGATGCTCACCTGGCCGACCTCGACGAACGGCTGCAGAAGGAGAGCATCACCGAGCAGAGGCTGCGCCTCGCCGAAGCGCCGTCGACCGCCGAAGCGCTCGACGGTGCCATGCGTCGTGGCGCGCTGCTCTGGACGAGAAGGCCCGAGCACTGGTCGTTCCTGAACGTCCGGCTCGGCGTCGGGTCGATGACCTCGAGGAACACGATCAAGTCGAGCGACAAAGGCGACCTTCTGCCCAAGTTCCAGGAACGACTCGAGGAACTGATCGACAGGAACAGGTACGTCGCCGGCGTGCCGATCATCGACAATCTCTACGACTCGGGAGCGCTCGGCATCGCCGGATCACCCGCAGCGGCGATCGGTTCGCTCAACTCGATCCTCGTGCAACTCACGGCACTGCACTCCCCGTCAGAACTCGCGGTGGCGGCGATGGTGACGCCGCAGTGGTCCGACCAGCTGAGCTGGCTCAAGTGGATCCCGCACACGTCATCCCCGCACTCGCCGATCGAGGGCATCCACCTCGCCGACAGCGCCGCCAGCTCCGCGAACCTGATGTCCGCCCTCGAAGAGATCATCCAGAATCGCATCGCCGAGAAGAAGGCGAAGCAGCAGCGCCGCGGGGCGATGACGCAGAAGAGCGCAGCCCTCCAGCGCGGCGCAGACGTCGGCGAGAGCGCGGATGACGGGTTCCTCGCGCCGCTCCCGGCGATCGTCGTTCTCATCGCCGACGACGTCTCGGTCGATCGCGCTCGCCTGGTGCAGCTGGCCGAGCTGGCCGCGGATGCCGGGGTCTACCCGATCTGGATGGCACGCGACGTGAGCGCCCTCCCCGCCGTCTGCCGGACCTGGCTCTCGGTCGCTGACGATGATGGTCCTGCGACCGTCGGCTACGTGCGCATCGGCGAGACGATCACTGACGTCGTCACCGAACTCATCGACCCGCCGACCGCCCTCGACTACGCGCGACGGATGGCGCCGCTGATCGACGCCGGAGCAGTCGTGTCGGACTCCAGCGACCTGCCCCGGTCGGTCTCGATGGTCTCCCTTCTCGGCCACGACCTGGTGGAGCAGAGCGATGCGGTGATCGACCGCTGGCGTCAGAACACCTCCATCCACGACCGCACCCCGGGCATCCAGCCGAAGAAACGACGCGCGGGCAAGCTGCGTGCCACCATCGGCTCATCGGGTGTCGATGCGATGCACCTGGACCTGCGGACGCAGGGTCCCCACGCCCTGGTCGGTGGAACCACCGGGTCGGGAAAGAGCGAATTCCTGCAGGCCTGGGTACTCGGAATGGCCGCCGAGTACAGCCCCGACCGCGTCACCTTCCTCTTTGTCGACTACAAGGGTGGATCAGCGTTCGCGGACTGCGTCAGTCTGCCGCACTGCGTCGGCCTCGTGACCGACCTCAGTCCCCACCTCGTGCGGCGCGCGCTGACGAGCCTGCGGGCAGAACTCCACTTCCGGGAGCACCTTCTCAACCGCAAGAAGGCGAAGGACCTCCTGGAGCTGGAAAAGCGGGGAGATCCTGACAGCCCTCCCGCCCTCGTTCTGGTCATCGACGAATTCGCGGCACTCGCCGGTGAAGTTCCTGAGTTCGTCGACGGTGTCGTCGACATCGCCCAGCGCGGACGGTCCCTCGGCATCCACCTGATCATGGCCACGCAGCGCCCGGCCGGTGTCATCAAGGACAACCTGCGCGCGAACACCAACCTGCGCATCGCCCTTCGGATGGCAGACGAGAGCGACAGCACCGACGTGGTCGGGGTGAAGGATGCCGCCCACTTCGATCCGGCCATTCCCGGCCGGGGGCTGGCCAAGACCGGCCCCGGGCGACTTCAGACCTTCCAGTCCGCCTACGCGGGCGGTTGGACGTCGCGCGAGCCGGAACGTCCAGGAATCGACGTCACCGAACTGCGTTTCGGCGCCGAAGCACGCTGGGAGGAGCCCGGGCGGGAGGATGTCGACGAGTCCAGGGACCTCGGTCCGACAGACCAGCAGCGGCTGGTGACCTCGATCATCACCGCGTCACAGTCGGCAGGGATCCCCGCCCCACGTCGGCCCTGGCAGGACGAACTCGCTCCCGTGTACGACCTGGGAAAATTGCGCCAGCGCACCGACGCCCAACTCCTGCTCGGCGTGTCCGACCTGCCCGAGCAACAGCTCCAGCTCCCCGTCTACTTCAACCCGGATGTCGACGGTCACCTGGTCGTCTACGGCACCGGCGGTTCCGGCAAGAGCACGGTGCTTCGAACGGTGGCCACCGCTGCGGCGATCACCCCGCGCGGAGGGCCCGTGGAGGTGTATGGCCTCGACTTCGGCGGGGGGAGCCTGCGCATGCTGCAGGATCTGCCCCACGTCGGTTCGATCATCCACGGGGATGATTCGGAGCGGGTGATCCGGCTCATGCGCCAGCTGAAACAGGAACTGGAAGCGCGGGGTCCCCGCTTCGCCGAGGCCAACGCCTCGTCGATCGTCGATTATCGGCAGCTTGCGAACCGGCCGAACGAGCGCCGGATCCTGCTGCTGATCGACGGATTCCAGAACTTCCGCCAGGACTACGAGGTCCCGGCGGGTAAGTCGCAGTGGTACAGCGTCTTCCAGGACATCATCTCCGGCGGCAGGCAGGTGGGGATGCACGTCGTCTTCTCGGCCGATCGCACCGGATCGGTACCGAGCTCGATCACCTCGAGTGTTCAGCGCCGGGTCGTTCTCCGACTCGCCGATGAAACCGCGTACGCGATGCTCGACGTGCCGGGGGACATTCTCTCGACGGGATCTCCGGCAGGCCGGGCAATCGTCGACCAGGAAGAGACCCAGATCGCGGTGCTCGGTGGGTCAGCGTCCCTGTCGGACCAGTCCGCCGCAACAAAGGAACTCGCGGCGGCCATGACTCGCGCCGGGGTCGTCCCGGCCCAGCCGATCCGTTCCCTGCCCAAGGAATTTCCGGTCGCCGACCTCCCAACCCGTGTGGGGTCATTCCCGGCTGTCGGTCTCAGCGACGAAGACCTCGGGCCTGTGGGGATCGAGCTCGCCGGCACCTTCCTCATCGCCGGCCCACCGGCGAGCGGGCGAACGACGGCCCTCCGCGGCTTTGTCGAGTCGATCAGCAGGTTCGACCCCGAAGTTCGGCTCTACTACATCGGCAACAAGCGCTCCCCGATCGGTCGGGATCCCCGGTTCGTCTCCGCCGCGGTGACGATCGAGGATGCCGCGACCCTGGCGAAGGAATTGCTCGCCGCGATCGTCGATCCCGACACCGACGGGACCGTCGCTGTGATCGTCGAGCAGATCGCTGACTTCCTCCAAACACCGGCCGACAACCCCATCGTGGACATGATCAGGGCGATCAAGCGCAGCGACCACTTCATCCTCGCCGAGGCCGAATCCAGCTCGTGGTCGAGTTCGTGGCCACTCCTGGGTGAATTCAAGAACGCTCGCCGCGGTCTTCTCCTTCAGCCGGAGGCGATCGACGGGGACATCGTGCTTAAGACAGCCCTGCCGAGGATGCAACGGGCAGAGTTCCCGCAGGGCAGGGGAGTGCTGGTGTCCGGCGGCAAGTTCTCCCGGGTTCAACTCCCGCTGGTGCAGGAAAATTAGCGTGCCACCGGCATGGGGACCACTCCCCATCGACCTGCCGGTGCTCGTCCGTTAGGTTATTCACGTGGGGGCGATCCAGACGGGATCTCCAGCAACGGATTGGACTATCACCATGGCAAACATCAACGTCACGTACCAGGACCTCAAGACCGCTTCGGGCCAGATCATCACCGGCAAGGGTGCCCTTGAAGACAAGATCAACGAACTGCAGCGACTCGTCACCGACCTCGTGTCGAGTGGCTTCGTCACCGACCAGGCATCCGGTGCCTTCCAGGACTCATTCACCACCTTCACGCAGGGTGCAACGCAGGCCGTCGGTGGCGCACAGGGCATGGCCGACTACCTCACCAAGGCAGCCGACTCGCTCGAGAGCGCTGACCAGGAACTGGCGAACGCCATCCGCGGCTAGCCCGCGTCGAACGGGGAGGGCCGGCTGCGGTCCTCCCCGTTCCCACTTTCTCAATCGAACTTCCGGGGGACCATCATGGGCGATCAACTCATCGTCGAAGGCGCACTTCTCAAGCAGACGCAGACCAACCTGCAGTCGATCCTGACCGAGTTCGAGGGCGCCGAGAAGTTCAGCGAGACCGTGGCCGACCTGACCGGTCACTCGCGGCTCGAGGGGCGCGTCCGGGACTTCGCGTCGAGCTGGAACATCAAGCGCGAAGAAGTCATCGAGTCGATCAAGGCGCTCAAGGACTCCGTGGGCGGCATCGCCGACACGTTCGAAAGTCTTGACGCCGACCTGGCGGCGGCACTCGCCGACACGTCAGGAACAGCAATCCCCGGTGTGCCGGACGCCACCTAGCGTCACTGTCTCCTACCCCTCCTGACACAAAGGTCGTACTTCGATGTCTTTTCCTGAACTCTCGGGTGACCCGAGCCAGTTGAAGGTCTACGCCACGCGCTACCTCAACCTCGCCGACGCGATCCAGAACGCCTCCGCGACGTTGAAGGCCGTCGGTGACAACAACGACGGCACGCTCTCTCTCGCCGTCGACGCGATCCGGGGCAAGGCAAAGAAGGGTGCCACGAGCATCGGCCAGGCCGAGAACCGGTACCGCACCACCGCGACAGCGCTGGGGACGTACGCAACAGCGCTCGAAGAAGCACAGGAAAAGGCTGCGGAGGCACGCTCCGAGTACGAAGCGGCAAGCGGGAGCCATGCCTCGGCTGAGTCGAAAGCCCAGGATTACGAAGATCGGGCTGGCGTGCCCGGGGAATCGCAGGCTGCGGACTCCCGGTCGTTCTCGACCTGGACGGAGAGGGCCGGCGAGTTCGCTTCAGCCATGACAGCTGCGCAATCCAAGTACGACGCCGCTGTTGCCGCGAAGGAAGCGGCAGGGAACACCGCGGCTGACGCCATCGAACAGGTGGTCTCAGACGATGACCTCAGCGACAACTGGTGGGACAAGCTGGTCGATTTCTGCGAGAAGATCGGCGACTGGGTAGCGATCGCGGCGCTGCTGCTGTCCTGGGTCCCCATCCTCGGCCAGATCCTGCTCGCCGTTTCCGCGCTGATCAGCATCATCAAACTCATCGACTCGCTCATCAAGTTCGCCAACGGCGAGATGACCCTCGGTGAGGTCATCGGAGCAGCCGTCGGTGTTGTCCTCAGCGTCCTCGGCGGCAAGGCCCTCATGGCCGCGATCAAGGGTCTCCGGGCGATGCGCACCGCGAGCAAACTCTCCAAACTGACGAAGAAGCTCGACAATCTCATGTCGAAGGCCAACAGCCAGACCAAATCGAAGTCGCTGCGCAACGCCAGAAACAGGGCAGACAAAGCCAATCGGGAGGCCCTCAAGGACCTCAGGGACACCTTCGGGCCCAAGAGTCTCGGCAAGGAACTCGCGGATTCAGCCACCAAGCCGTTCAAGGATCTGAAGGATTCCTTCAAAACGCCACCCGAGGCATCCGATTTCCTGCGAGCTCTCACGGAGGGGAAGGATGGCACCTTCGCAAAGCTGCTCCAGCAGGGCGACGTCACCGACTTCTCCAAGGCTCTCAGGTCCATGGACTGGTCAGACATGCCCGCGAGCCTCCGGGCCGAAGTCATCCTCGAGGGAACGAAGGTCTTCGGCGGGGCAGCGGAAACGCTCTCAGCTCCGTTCATCGATGTTCCGCTGACCATCGACTCGTTCGTCTCCAAGGGCAGCGACGCCGCCGCCTCGAAACTGGCGGACATCATCGATGCGCGCTAGTCGAACGGACAGGGGAGAGTGGCGCCCATGGTAACCACAACCGAAATCGTCGGCGTTCGGCTCAACCTGCCGGATGGCTGGTTCGACGTCGATCTCGATGCAGAGAACGCGGCCGACTGGATCGCGTCGCTCCCGATTTCCTATGACGACAACGTCGACCGCGATGTGTTTGCCGGCATGCTGGCATCGCTTCGCGACGCGCTGCTCAACGACGGTGTCGACGTCGCCGCGATTCAGTTGAACTCACCGAACCGCGGAGTCATCGGAGCAGCCATGCTGTTCGAGGTTCTCGAACGCGGCGCAGAGGACACCCCGGAGTCGTTCCTCGCTTTCGCGGACTCGCACAGCAACCTGCGTAGCCCGGAGCTCGATATCAGCGCCTTCCAGTCGTGGACCGGGACGCATCCGTTCGGACCATTTGTCGCGTTCACGCACCTCGCGCTGGTCACCACTCCTGGCAGCGATGAAAGCAGCCTCGAGGAACGCGCCGTCTACACGATCTTCCCTGAGTCGACCACCCAGCTCGTCCAGGTCACCTTCCGATCCGCACGACTCGGGGTCTTCGACGACCTCGCCGGGCAGTCTGCCGCCATGGTCGGGAACATCGAACTCGACCTGGAGCCCGCATGACGCGCGAAGTAGTTCTGACCGGGGCAGATCTCTCCCTGATCCTCCCCGGTTCGTGGGCAGTGGTCCCGCTGACGGACCGTGAGTCGGCGCAGGCCAGGATCACGGCGTTGATCAAGAAGCAGGTCGGCAGGAACGATCGCCTCGCCCACGTTCGGCGCGAGCTGAAGTCGAGCCTCGTCCAGTCCGCCGAGGAAGCGATGGCGATCGGCGCTGTTGGATTCGCCATTTCACTCGAGATTCTCCCCGGCATCCCGTTCCCCGCCTCCCTCATCATCCTTCCGGTGGACTGGCCGGCGACGGGACTCGACGAGGATGCCGGCCTGGAGCAGCGACTCCTCGCCGCGTACCCGGGTTCCACCGTGGTCGAGGAGGGAACTGACCGGCCGATCGTCCGCCGGCACGAGATGGTCACCACCACCTACGACTCGGAATCGTCGTCCGACCTGCGCGTGAACTACTGGCTCCCGGCCGGCGACGGGACACGGCTCGCGCGTGTCGCGGTGAAAGCACCAATGGCGCACACGCCAGCGCTCTGGCTTGAACTGTTCGACACCATCGTCGGCTCGCTCGGATGGCTGAACGACGCGACCCGTGAAGAAGAGGGAGCACCCGTTGGCTAAGCGCAGTACGCCAACATCGGAGCCCACGAGCCACAACACCTCGGCTGCTGGACAGAAGAGCACCGAACGCGCTCGGGGGAGGATCGCTCTCATCGGCAACCTCGTCGGCACGGTCGCGTTGCTCATGGCCATCGCCGCCGTTCTCGCTCTTCTCTGGTTCACCAACGCTGGGGTGTCGATCGGCGACGTATTCGAAGACGATCGGTCGGGCACCATGACGATCGCCGTCCCCTTCCTCGTTCTCGTCCTCTCCATGATCGGGTTCTTCTTCGGGCAGTTCGCCGCACGGGGCCGGTGGGGGATGGGCGAGAACACCTCCACCTGGAGCAGCGGGACCTTCCGCGTCGTGCTGCGCCCGGTCAGCGTGAGTCTGCACGCTCTCTTCCTGGCCGCGGCGCTCCTGGCCTGGGCGGTCATTCTTCCCCTTCCGGTGGCACTCCAAGCCTCGGGCATCATCGGAACCGACGAGGGGTCGTCTGCGGCTGAACAGTTCTGGTTCACCGTGGTCGTCTATGGCGTCGTCACTGGCGCGATCGCTGCGGTCGTCGGCGTGTCGTTCCTCAAGAAGATCAGCTACAACCGGCTCCTCGCACGAGGTCGTGACCGAATCGTCGACGGGTCGCCGTCGCAGGTGGCGTGGAGACGCTTCTCCCACATCTGGCGTGGGGAGCTCATGATCGCGGCTGTCGGTGGCGCTGCGCTCGGGCTGAGTCCCCTCGGCATTCACCTCGACAGTGTCTCCTACGGACTGGCGCTCGCCGCGGCCGGGGCAGCCCTGATCATCGCCGCGGTTGCCATCGCCCTCAACTGCTGGCGATCGGGACTCCCCGTCGAACGCGTCGAGTCATACACCTGAGCCATGAGCCTGCAGAGGAACGAGTAGAGATGGACCCCAGGGTCGAGACCATCACGACGCCCAGGTCCAACGTCACCCTGTCGGTGACGGGGCGGAGCGAGACGGGGCACGTCCGTGAACACAACGAGGACAGCCTCGTGGCCTCAGCCCCGGTCTTTGCCGTCGCCGACGGCATGGGTGGGCATTCGCGCGGAGACCTGGCCAGCCAGGCGATGGTGCACCAGCTCTCGCACAGCATCCGCCCGGGCCAGCCGACCACCCCGGAAGCCGTGTTCACCGCGATTACCGCTGCGAATTCGTTCATCATGTCGTGGGCCGAGCAGTCGGGCATCGCGGGAACCACCGTCGCCGGACTTGCACTCGTCACCCTGTCCAGCCAGGCCGACTGTCACTGGATGGCGTTCAACATCGGCGACTCACGGGTGTACCTGTGGGACGACGACGAGCTCCGCCAGGTCACCGTCGACCATTCGGCGATCCAGGAACTCCTCGACGCCGGCTCGATCACCGCGTTCGAAGCGCTCACCCACCCGGAGCGGAACGTCGTGACCCGCGCGGTCGGCGTCGAGTCCGACGCCGATCCCGACGTCTGGCTGCTCCCGGCATCCGACCGCCAGGTCTTCCTGATCTGCTCGGACGGGCTCACCCGCGAGGTCTCCACCGCGCAGATCGAGGCTGTGCTTCGCTCAGGAGTCGCAGACCCGGCCGGTCGACTGGTGGAACTTGCCCTCGACGCCGGCGCCCACGACAACGTGACCGTTCTGATCGTCGATTCGACAACAGTCACGACGACGCCGCCCCGCCCGGGCTATCATGACAATCGGTCTCTCGGTTATCTCGAGCAGACCCTGCCGAGACTGTGAGGGGTGGCATGACCGGGTACAGCTACGCGCCTGCGCTGGCGCACGAGTGGCTGGCCGTCGCGACCGCCGGTCGGCTCCTTGTGGCGCGCGTCGACGGCACCTCTGAGCGCGTCGGGCTGCTCGCAGCGACCGGCGGCACAGACACGTCGGTCCAGCAGGTGCTTGAAGTCCTGACCGCGCAAGGCCTCGGAGCGACCGGACCGTTCGCCTTGCTGTTCTGGGTTGATGACGACCTGACGGACAAGGGCCTCGGCGTGATCGTTCGCGGCGACGCCATTGTCACCGTCGAGACTGCCGACGGGCCGGTTCGAGTATCTTCACGGGGTGTGACCACCTGGACCGAGCAGATCATCGAGGGTCCGACCGGCTTCAGCGTGGAACTGGATCCCACGGCGTCGACTGACATTCCCGTTCTCCCCTTCCAGGAGGGTGCCGCCTGGGTCAGCAGGGTGACCTTCGCTGGAACCGATGCGGCGTCGCCGTCCTCTCGCACCTCGACCACCCGGAAATCGGCCACCCGCAAGCACGCCACCCCAGAGCCTGCCGCTGAGCCTCCTGCCCCGGCGGTGCCTGCCGCGGCCGCACCGTCGCCCTCCGCCCCCGAAGAGACCCGCGTATTCCACACCTCGACCCGCGGCGCACAGGAACCGTCCGCGGTTCGCGATGAACCTGCCGCGGAAGCCGACGGGTACGACTACCTGTTCGGTGCGACGGTCTTCCGGCCGGTCGGTGCCGCAGCCGTAGAGCAGCCAGCCGATGACGAGGGCGAGCCCGCACTGCCCGAACCGGCGTTCCTCAGCTCGGGTGGATCATCTTCCGCAGCGACGGTGGCCCCAACATCGACACTGGGGGACCACGACGGCCGCACGATGCTCGCCTCCGACATCCTCGCGGCTCGCCAGAAGGCGGCTGCTCCAACCGGTCCGGCCGCCACTCCATCGACGCCGACCCCTCCCAGCGCCCGGTACCGGCTTGCCCTTCCCGACGGCACGTCACAGGCGCTGACCGCGCCGGTCATCCTCGGCCGCGCTCCGAGCGTGTCGAATGTCCCGGCTTCCGTTCTTCCTCACCTGGTGACCCTCACGGGCGATGACATCTCACGCAGCCACGTGAGAGTCGCCGTTGAGGGAGACACCGTCGTTGTCACCGACCTGCACTCCAGCAACGGCACGCACATCATCGCACCGGGGAAGCTCCCGCAACTCCTGCGGGCTGGGGAGCCGACCCCGGTGATCACCGGCACGGCCATCGACCTCGGCAGCGACATCGTCCTCACCGTAAGCGACGCGTAGCGTGGTGGCACGCCAGGTCGCGACTCCGCCCGAGCTCCCCGGGCTCCGGTACACCCGCCTGCTCGGTTCAGGGGGATTCAGCGACGTCTACCTCTATGAGCAGGAACTCCCGAAGCGACTCGTTGCCGTGAAGGTCCTCGCGTCTGAGGACCTCAGCGACACGTCGAGGGCCGCGTTCGTGGCTGAAGCGAACCTGATGGCCCAGCTGTCAGCACATCCGTACATCGTCACCATCTACAACGCCGCTGTCGCCGCTGACGGTCGCCCCTACTTCGTGATGGAGTATTGCTCGGGCCCGAGCCTCGCCGAGCAGTACAAGCGAGCCCCATTCGCCGTGGCGGATGCCCTGCGAACGGGAGTACGCCTCTCCAGCGCTGTCGCCACCGCCCACGCCGCCGGCATCCTGCACCGCGACATCAAACCGGCGAACGTCCTCACCAACAACTACGGCTGGCCCGCGCTGACCGACTTCGGCATCTCGAGCGCCGTCGACATTGAACTACCGGTCAACACGACGACACGCGACGCCATGAACGCCGCCGGTGCCGCGACCGCGACGGGCACGATCGGCATGTCGATCCCGTGGTCGCCGCCGGAGATGTTCGACGATCACCCTCAGCCGGACGTGCGCAGCGATGTCTTTTCGCTGGCAGCAACGCTCTACACGTTGCTTGTCGGCCACACGCCGTTCGAAGTGCCGGGAAAACCGAACGGCACTGTCGACCTCATCGGTCGGATCGAGCGCGGCAGCGTGACTCCGGTAACTCGCACAGACATCCCGCGGTCGCTGGTGTCGATTCTCGCCAAAGGCATGTCGGTTTCCGCCGACGACCGTTTCTCCACTGCCGTCGATTTCGCTCGGGCCCTGCAGCGTGTCGAGCTGGAGCTCTCGTACGCGCCAACCGCCATCGATGTGCCGAATCTGACCATCCTCGAGCGGGTCCATGACGCAGATGTCGCCGAGTCAGGCGATGCGACGAGGATCCGCGGTGTCGCCACCGTTCACGCGCAGCCGACGGTGGCACCTGCCGAGGCTCAGCGTGCTCCAGTCGTCGACCCGACGGTGATCCGCCGGATGCCGTCGGTGCAGCCACACCTGTCACCAACAGGCGCCGCGACGACAGGCATCTCCGCGTCGGATGCTGCTGGGCCGGAGGTGACAGGGCCGGATGCGACAGGGCCGGAGGTCACCGAGCACACCGTCCTCCGTCGGCGCCACACAAACAAGGCAGAGCCAGAGCCTGAGCCTGCCGCAGACCCGCCCCGTCGACGGATCTGGCCGCTTCTCGCCGGGATCGCCGGAGTCCTCGTGATCGGCGGAGGCATCACCGCCGCCGTCATCTTTGCACCGGCCGACGTCGATCCTGCTCCGACTCCGAAGCCGACCTCCGACATCATCACGGTCGGCGTCCCCAGCCCGGGCGCCGGATCGGTCACCCCGAACGCCGACGGAACCGCGTTCACCTTCACCTGGACGAACCCGGACCCGCAGGAGGGCGACCGGTACATCTGGAACCGCAGCGACGGGCCCAACGCGGGCGATAAAGTACCGACGGCAGAGGAATCTGCCGTCGTCGACGGCGTCGCGAACGGAAGCCAGGTCTGCATCGACGTGGTCATCCGCCGCACCTCGGGCAAGCAGTCCACCGAGCCTCTGGAGATGTGCAACAGATGAAGGCACCACGGATCGAATTCTGCGGTGAGTGGTACGACCTCACACCGGGCGAGCCGTTCTTCGTCGGCCGCGAATCCGACCTGGTCATCGATGAGAACCCGTTCCTGCACCGACGGTTCCTCTCGATCAGCCACGAGAACGACCTCTGGTGGCTCTCGAACGTGGGCAATCTTCTCGCGGCGACGGTCACGGATACCACCGGGCAGGTCCAGGCCTGGCTCGCGCCCGGCGCGCGACTGCCCGTCGTCTTTCCCGAGCTCCAGGTGATGTTCAGCGCCGGATCGACGACCTATGAGTTCACGATCCATTCAGAGCCCGACTATTTCGGCACCACGTCGCTGACGACGATGCAGGCGGGAACAACAACCGTCGGCCCTGTTCACCTCACGAGCAGCCAGCGACTCCTCATCGTCGCCCTGGCCGAGAGCGTCCTCCGGCAGGATTCGCCCGGGCGCGGCGAAATCCCGGCGTCGGCGGATGCCGCAGCGCGGCTCGGCTGGACACAGACCGCCTTCAACCGCAAGCTCGACAACGTCTGCGACAAGCTGGATCGCATCGGGGTACGTGGCCTGCGCGGCGGTCGCGGCAAGCTCGCGACGGGTCGTCGATCCCGTCTCGTCGAATACGCGGTGTCGTCGAGACTCGTCGACGCAGACGATCTCATCCTCCTCGACCGGGAAAAGGATGCGCCGGCGTCAGACGGCGACTGAGGAAGGTATCCGGCAGGGTGGCATGACACCCATTCAGATGACTGTATTATGCGCCGCGATCGGCGTGTTAGCTTAGATTCGGTTCCCGAAGTACCCAGTGTTCTGCGGTAACCGAACGTATCGTGGGGGGACGACATCGTGTTGACATGGCTGAAGGGGCGCAAGGTCACGGCTTCCGTGGTCGCACTGTCGCTCCTTGTCGCTGTTCCCGTCACGATCGCGGTACTCCACGACGGGTTCCCGGTGACCGACGTCGACCTCAGCGCGCGCGACGTGTGGGTCACCAACGGCACCGAGCTGCAGGCAGGGCGGCTGAACCGTCAGATCGAGGAACTCAACGCGTCGGTCGCGACCGTTTCGAATGACATCGACGTTCTGCAGAACGGTGAGAATGTGCTGCTGCACGACCGCTCGGCGTCCAGCGTCGAACGCATCGACTCGGCGTTCACCACCCTCGTGCAGCGCGCCGACCTCCCCCCGAACGCCGCACTTTCCCTCGGTGACACGACGCTCTCGATTCTTGAACCGGATTCCGGCGAACTGTGGGTCACCTCAACAGCCGGTGAACTGCGGTTTTCGACGATCGACACCGACCCGATCGCGAAGCTTGGCGACGAGGCCCAGAGCGTTGTCTCGAGCGAGGGCACGGTCTTCGCCGTCTCTCCGACGAAGAAGAAACTGTACGCATACCCGGCAGCAGGCGGCGAACCTGTCGTCGCCGACCTGCCCGCACTGGAGGAGTACCAGCTGACGGCTGCGGGGGAGCAGGCCGTCATCCTCGATCTCACGAAAAACCGCCTCGTGATGGACGCAGACACGACGATCGCGCTCCCGGGCGCCGCCCTGAAAATCCAGCAGGTCAGCGCAACGGGCGGCGAAGTGATCGTCGCCACCGGATCATCCCTGCTGCGTGCCCGGCTGGACGACAGCACTCCGCAGGAGATCAGCGCCAACATCACCAATGCGGTCACGAAGGCCGGCGAAGTCTCCTCCCCGGTGAATCTCAACGGCTGCGCGCACGGTGCGTGGTCTGGAGCGAGCAGGTACCTCGCCGTCTGCGGCGACTCCTCGCCGGAACAGCAGGACATCGAGCCGCTCGCCGAGGGCGCGACGCTCGAGTTCCGGGTCAACAGGAACGTCATCGCACTCAACAACCTGCAGACCGGCGATGTCTGGCTCGTCGACGCGAACATGCGGCTCGTCCAGAACTGGGAAGAGGTGACCCCTCCCCAGGAGGATGACGGTGAAGAGGGCGACGAGAAAGCATCGACCCAGTCGTTCGAGGACACCCTGGCCGATCGCACCGAGCAGAACCGCCCGCCGATCGCACGCGATGACCTGCTCGGCGCCCGCCCGGGAAAGAGCACAATCCTGCCGGTGCTCGACAACGACACCGACCCGGACGGCGATGTCCTCACCATCGGCAGGAACCTGCAGGGGCTTGTTCCCGAGTCCGGCACCGTCGAGTTCATCGACGGTGGCCGCGCGCTTCAGTTCACCCCGAACCCGGAGCAGTCGGCCGGAACGGTCTCCTTCCGCTACTCCGTCTCGGATGGACGAACCGGTGGCGTTTCCGAGGCCAACGTCAGCGTGACGATCATGCCGACGGAGGCGAACTCCCCACCGGTCGAGCAGCGCAAGGGCGCGGTCTCCGTCGAGGCCGGGCAGACCATCACATACAACCCACTTACGGACTGGCGGGACCCTGACGGCGACGACGTCTTCCTCCAGTCGGCGGTGAGCGACAGCGGCGACCTGGTTCGGTTCTCGCACGAGGGATTCGTCACCGTCACCCACTCGTCCGGCCAGATCGGGCCCCGCGACATCGTCTACGTCGTCTCCGACGGCACAGAGACCTCGTCCGGCACATTCACCGTCGACGTGAAGGCAACAGGGACGCTCAACCCCATCGGAACTCCCGACCACGTCGAGACCTTCGCTGGAGAACCGGTCGAAGCGTTCCCGATCGCGAACGACCTGTCGACCAACGGCGCACAACTCGCCCTGCTCGGTGCCGAAGCGCTCCAGGGCGGAATGTCGATCACGCTCAAACCGGACACCAACTCGATGCAGGTGGTCTCGGGCAAGACCGGGGTCTACTACATCCAGTACACGGTCGGAGCGGGGGCAGCGACGAGCATCGGCATGATGCGAGTCGACGTCAAGGACGTCCCCGAGGAGGTCCAACCGCCGATCGCTGTCCACGACACCGGCTACCTCCGGCCCAATGAGCCCACCGTTCTCAACGTCCTCACCAACGACGTGTCGCCGAGCGGCGCCGTGCTCGCTGTGCGATCCCTCGACATTCCGGATGAGGCCAGGGTGCTGTCGATCGAGGTGCTCAACTCGTCTGTGGTGCGCGTGACCTCGAGCGCAGCGGTCACCGAACAACTGCAGTTCAGCTACACCGTGTCAGACGGGGTCAACGAGACCGTCAGCACGGTTGCGATCGTACCGGTACCTCCGCTCACGAATCACCAGGCACCGATCGCGGCCGACGACGTCGTGACCGTGCGCGCGGGAGACATCGCCAGCGTCCCGGTGCTCGACAACGACATCCACCCGGACAACGCGGTGATGACCCTGGCGCCCGACCTCGCTGAACCCGTTCAGGCCGGCCTCGCTTTCGTCTCGAAGGACCGGGTTCGATACCAGGCGCCGAGAGAGCCAGGCACGTACTCGGCGACATACGCCGTCACCGACGAGTTCAAGCAGAAGGCCGTCGCACAGGTCACGTTCAACGTGGTCGCTGCCGATGAGAACGTCAACGCACAGCCGGCGCCGAAGACCCTGACCGCCCGCGTTTTCGCCGACTCGTCCGTCACCGTCAACGTCCCGCTCGACGGTCTCGACCCCAACGGAGACTCTGTCATCTTCGATGGGCTCTCCTCTGCTCCGACACTGGGACGCGTCACCGATTCCACGAGCACGACGTTCACCTATACGGCCGCCCCAGGGTCTGCCGGAACGGATGTTTTCAGCTACGTCGTCAGGGACGTGTATGGAGCGACCGCTCTCGGAACCGTGAGGATCGGCGTCATCGAGCGTCCGGATCAGGATTCACCGCCGATCGCCGTCGATGACAAAATCGAGGTGCAGCCTGGCAGGGTCGCCACCGTCCCGGTGCTCGGCAACGACTCGGACCCGAACGGGTACACGATCGAGGTCGGCAAGAAGCTCAAGGATGTTCCAGAGGGCGTCACCGCCTCGGTCAGGAACAAGCGCACGGTCGAGATCGAAGCTCCCGACGAGGAGACGACGTTCTCTGTCCGCTACGAGATCACAAACGGCCAGGGTGGTTTCGACACAGCGTTCGTCCAGGTGCGGGTGACGAATGAGGCCACGATCGCGCCGCCGACCGCAATCGACCACATCGTCGAGCCGGCTGAGGTCCTCGCCGAGAAGACGGTCGACATCGATGTGCTCGATGGGGCCAACAACTCAGGCGGGCGCGTCGACGACCTGGAGATCTCCCTCGAGGGACCCAACAAGGGCAGTGCTGAGCTGCTGCCCAACGGTCTGGTTCGCGTCACCCTCGGCGACGCCCGCACGGCCATCGCGTACCGCCTCACCAACACCACAGACGACCTCAGCGCCGCGGCCTTCATGGTCGTCCCCCCGTTCTCCGACGGCCTCCCTCCGCGAATCAAACCGTCGCTGGCGACCCAATACGTCGACATGAACGAGACGAAGTCGTGGAAGCTCTCAGACATCGCCGAGTCGCCGACCGGCAAGGACATCCGCATCACGGGGGCGTCTACCGTCAGCGCCATCAAGAGTGACGGCACCGCGAACTACGTCAACGACCAGACACTCACGTTCACGCCGGAACGGGACTATCGCGGACCGGCGAGCATCTCCTTCGAAGCGACCGACGGCTCGGTCAGCGGGGTGGACATGCTGGTGCTGCCGATCACCGTCGGCGACCCGGAGATGAAGGATGTGCCGCCGACCTTCACCCCGCCCGAGCTCACCATCGAGGCAGGGGAACCCGCGCAGACCCTCGACCTGCGGTTGGCCAGCGATCACCCGAACCCCGAGGTGCTCGCCGGACTCAGCTACAGCGGTCTGTCTGCTGCGACCGGTGGGGTCGTCGCCGGCCTGTCCGGGTCGACTCTCACCGTCTCGGCGCCGTTCGGGGTTCAACCGGGGACCGCGACGACCCTCAACTTCACGATCACCTACAAGAAGTTCACGATTCCCGGTGCGGTGCACGTTCGCGTCGTCTCGTCGTCCAAGCCCCTCCCGTCCACCGTCAACGACAGTTATCCCGACGGCCGGTCGAGTACGGCAGTGACGATGAACGTGCTCCAGAACGACTACAACCCGTTCCCCGACAAGCCGCTGACGATCATCGAAGCGGCCGTCAGCAACGGGGCAAACGCCACCGTGCGGATCAGCGGGTCGAGTCTCGTCATCACCCCCGGCCCGAACAAGAGCCAGCAGATCAGCGTGGTCTACAAGGTCGAGGACGCGACAAAAGACCCCAACCGGCACGCCCAGGGTCGCGCAGACGTCACCGTCACGAGTGCCCCTGACCAGCCGCCGGCCCCCGCGCTCGGCGCGAGCCCGAAGAACATCGCCGTGACGATCAATGGGTCGCCGTCGAACAACGGCGCGGAGATCACCCAGTACACGGTGACGCGCACCGGCGGCGGTGGGGGAGCCGTCGTGCAGAGGGGGCAGGTTGGGCAGACACTGAACTTCTCCGGCGAGAATGGAACAACGTACAGTTTCAACGTCTTCGCCACGAACAAGGTGGGCAACAGCGAGAAGTCCCCGTCCGTCTCGGAAACGTCGTATGGCAAGCCGAGCGCCCCGACCAACGTGAAGCTCTCCCGAGACGACCGGTGGGCGAAGACGACGATGACGATCAGCTGGGTGAAGCCGAGCGATACCGGCGGCAACATCACCAGTTACAACTGGGAGGTCGGCAACGGCGGCGGAAAAGGCACCGTCACCGGCGCCAACAAGACCTCGGCGAAGACGAACAGCGTCGGCGCAGGCACATACAGCAACGGCCGGGTCCAGGCGTGCGGTGCCGGCGGCTGCGGTCCATGGGGACAGGTCTCCAACAGCGTCGTCGTCGAGAACGAACCACCCCCACCCCCGCCTCCGCCCGTCGATACGCGCCAGCTCTCGCTGAAGAAGGGCCCGTCCGCCGGTGGCGGCATGTTTTACCACCACATCACGATGACGGCCTGGAAGCCGAACACCAGCTTACAGCTGGAGTTGCTACGCGAACGGTGGGGTCTACCGCACATACAGCCTGACCACCGACGGCAGCGGAGGCTTCGATGCCGCGCCGCGAACCTGTTACTCCGGCTACCCCGACACGAAGGTGATCGTCGACGGCAAGTCATCGAACACCGTCGACTTCCGACCGTAGAAGCTGAAAAGAAAGAGAAAAAGTGAGCGTCACGCAAGAACAGTCGGAGTGGTTTGCCGGGGCTTTCGAATCCCTCGTCGCAAACGTCAGTCTCGCCATCCTCGGCAAGGAGGAGACGATCAAGCTCGTGCTGGCGTCGATGCTCTCCGAGGGGCACGTCCTCCTCGAGGACTTCCCCGGAACCGGGAAGACGGTCCTCGCCAAGGCCCTGGCCAACACGCTCGAGGGCACGAACTCCCGCATCCAGTTCACGCCGGACCTGCTCCCATCCGACGTCACGGGTGTCACGATCTACAACCAGTCGACGAACAAATTCGAGTTCCACAAGGGCCCGATCTTCGCCTCAGTCGTGCTCGCGGACGAGATCAACCGCGCGTCACCGAAGACCCAGTCAGCGCTCCTCGAAGTGATGGAGGAGGGCGTGGTGACCGTCGACGGTGAGAGCTACCCCGTCGGCAAGCCGTTCATGGTGATCGCGACACAGAACCCGGTCGAGCAGGCCGGAACCTACAAGCTGCCGGAGGCCCAGCTCGACCGGTTCCTCATCAAGACGTCGCTCGGCTACCCCGACCGTGCCACCGCCGTCGACCTCCTGCTCGATTCCGCGAACCGTGCGCGGGCGTCGCAGATCAGCCCGATCATCGGTGGACCGTCACTCATCGCCATGTCACAGCTGGCATCCGCTGTGCACGTCGACCGCTCGGTGATGGAGTACATCACCGACATCGTGCACGCCACCCGGTCGCACAAGGATGTCGCCCTCGGCGTGAGTATGCGCGGCGGTCTCGCCCTTGCGCGCATGATCAAGACCTGGGCACTCGCCCACGGACGTGCATACGCCACCCCCGACGACGTGAACCGGCTCGCTGCGCCCGTGCTCGCCCACCGCCTCATCGTCGATGCCGAGAGTGAGTTCGCCGGTGTCAAGGCCGAGGACATCATCTCGGGCATCCTGGTCGAACTCCCCGTCCCGGCGTACCGCGCAGCCTGACACCCGCCCAGTCCATGACGATCAGCAGCGAAGTGCCCGTGCTCGACGAGCCGACCGTCGCACCGCCGCGCCCGGAGAGCGGTCCGGATGCCGCGGTGACCCCGGCATCGCCGCGGCGTCGGCCGCGCGCCCGGGTCAGCTTCAGGCGAGCCGGCGGCGCGGTTGCGGCACCCGTGTCGGCGCTGTGGAAGATCGCATCGTCGTGGGCTGTGTGGGCGTGGACAGGAGCGCGGCCCGTTCTCGGCATCATCAGTGGTCTCGGTGCACTGGTTCTCGGCACGGCGATCATCGCCCTCGCGCTGGGACTCGTCCTCGGCTGGGCAGAACTCACTGTCCTCTCGCTCACCCTGTTCGCCGCACTGGCGGTCGCCGCCCTGTTCCTGATCGGCCAGGCCACCTACGCGGTCGACATCGCGCTCAACCCCCGTCGTGTGACGGTGGGGGAGCGGGCCATCGGTCGGGTGCTCGTCAGAAACACCGGCAAGAAGACGGCAACGGCAACGACGCTCGAGGTTCCGGTGGGTGAGGGCCTTGCGGAGTTCGCGATTCCCTCACTCGCCTCCGGCGCCGAGACGGAAGAACTATTCGCCGTTCCGACCAACCGGCGTGCCGTGATCCTCGCAGGGCCGGCCGTCTCGGTGCGCGGCGACCAGCTCGGACTGTTCCGTCGGGCGGTGCGCTGGACCGAACAGATCGAACTGTTCGTACACCCGGTCACCACGCGGCTCCACCCGACTGCTGCGGGACTCGTCCGCGATCTCGAGGGCCAGATCACCAAGAAGATCACCAACAACGACATCTCGTTCCACGCGCTGCGTGCCTACGTGACCGGCGACGACGTCAGGTACGTGCACTGGAGAACGTCCGCAAGGACCGGGCAGCTGATGGTGCGCCAGTTCGAGGAGTCCAGGCGCAGCCAGCTGACGATCATCCACACGAGCGATGAACGGTACTACGCCAGTGACGACGAGTTCGAGCTCGCCGTCTCGGTGACGGCCTCGATCGGTGCCCAGGTCATCAGGGACGGCACGCAGATCAGCGTGGTGACCGAGGGACGAATCCTCAAGACCCACTCGGTGACCTCGTTGCTCGATGACACCTGTCGGGTAGAGAAGATCGCGGGGTCGACCGCATCCCCCAGGGACTTCGCCCGTGAGTCGACCAAACGACTTCCGCCGCCCAGTGTTGTGGTGATCGTGGCCGGATCTGCGATGGACGCTCCCGACTACCGTGCGATCCAGCGACTGTTCGGAGGCGAGACCAATGTGATCGCCCTGAAAATCGCCGACGGATCGCGACCGCGGATCCAGGACGTCGCCGGGCTGTCGATCGTGACGATCGGATCGCTCGGCGATCTTCCCCGGGTGATGGCGAGGGCGGTATGACCGACACGTCCACACCAGCCCTCCCGCGCGGGACGGTCGCAGCCTCCGCGTGGCGGGATCTCGCCGTTGTGTCGGTGTTGTCGGCGCTCGGGCTCTGGGGTCTCGCGCCGGCTTTCGGCGGCGGCGGGTATGTCCTGGCTGGTCTCGGCGGGCTTCTCGTCGGCACCGCCGCCGGATACCTCTCACACCGTTTCCGACTGAATGCGTTCTTCACCGGGCTCGGCGCGATCGCCATGTACTTCGTGTTCGGCAGCGCCCTCGCGATGCCCGCGAACGCGCTGTTCCTCGTCATTCCGACCCTGGTCACCCTCCGGGGTCTCGCCCTCGGATCCGTCTTCGGCTGGACCGATATCGTCACCCTCGGAGCGCCGGTCGGTGCCCCCGACTACATCACCGTCCTTCCATACGTCGCGGCGTGGCTCGTCGGGCTGGTCAGCGCGGTGCTCGTCCTGCGCTGGCTGCCCCGCCACGACCGCTCAGCGACGCGGCTCGCCGTACTCCTCATCGGGCCGGTCGTGCTCTACCTGCTCAGCGTGCTCTACGGCACGTCGGAGCCGTACCTCGCCGGGGTCAGAGGAATCAGCTTCGCCGTTGTCGCCCTGCTGTGGCTCGGCTGGCGGAGGGGCACGGCGCAGAACGCCAGCCTGCAGGAGCGCCGCGGGCTGAACCGCACCAAACTGATCGGCAGCGCGATCGTAGCCGTGTCCGCGATCCTCGTCGCAGCCTTGGCCGGGTCCATCCTTACCCCCGCTCCTGAGTCGAGATTCGTGCTCCGCGAGGAGGTCGTTCCGCCATTCGACCCCCAGGACTACCCCAGCCCGCTCAGCGGATTCCGGAAGTACACGAAGGACCTGGGGGAGAGCGACCTCTTCACGGTCACGGGGCTGACGGCATCCGACCGAGTACGCCTCGCCGTGATGGACAGCTACGACGGACGGCTGTGGGATGTCTCCGGACCGGAGGACCAGGCAGAAGGCTCCGGGTCATTCCGTCTCGTGGGCGCCGACCTGCCGGCGCCGCCACTCCTCGAATCATCCGCCGGGCGGTCTGTGACCATCGAGATCGCCGGCTACTCGGGCGTCTGGCTGCCGGTCGTCGGCTACCCAGAGACTCTCGCGCTGCCGACGACCCCGACGGACACGTCGCAGGACCTGCGGTACAACGCCGCCACAGCGACGACCGTGCTCACCTCAGGGGTGGACAACGGTTATCGGTACAGCTTCACCTCGGACGTCCAGGACGAGTTCAGCGAACAGGCTCTCAAGAATGTGCCGGTCGCCGCGGTCGAGCTGCCCATCGTCGAACGCGTGCCCGACGTCGTCGCTGCCAAAGCTGCTGAATACATCGGAACGGCGACCACCCCGATCGACCAGCTGCGCGCCATGGAACAGGCGGTGAAGTTCAACGGGTTCCTCAGTCACGGACTCGCCTCGGACAGCGTCCCGTCCCGCGCGGGCCACGGAGCCGACCGCATCGAGGAGCTCTTCACCCGCAACCAGATGATCGGGGACGAAGAGCAGTTCGCCGCCGCATTCGCCCTGATGGCGAGGTCGCTCGGGTACCCGGCCAGGGTGGTCATGGGTTTCGCTCCCAAAAACGTCCAGGAGGGTGAACCCGTCACCGTCACCGGTGACGACGTCACCGCCTGGGTCGAGGTGCCGTTCAGGGGTGTCGGCTGGGTGAGCTTCTCGCCGACCCCGGACGAGAAAGAGATCCCGCAGGACCAGAACCCGAAGCCCAAGACCGAACCGCAGCCACAGGTGCGCCAGCCGCCGAGGGCCGAGAAACAGGATGACGACCTGCTCACCGAGGTCGACATCAATGACAGCGAGGATGACGACAGGAACGACGATGCGTTCGTCGTGCCGGTCTGGGCCTGGATCCTGGGCGCGGCCATCGGCATCCCCCTGCTCATCTACTTCGTTCCGCTTCTGGTCATCGCGGCGATCAAGCGCCGACGGATGCGTCGACGCCGCGAAGCCGAAAGCTCTGATGCGCGCGCGGCCGGGGCCTGGGACGAACTCGTCGACCGCTACGACGAATACGGATTCGCCATCCCCGACGTCGGAACCCGCCGTGTGATTGCCGTCGACCTCGGCAGGCAGGTGGAGGCCGGGGGAGCCGATGGTGGTTCGTCAGAGAACGTGGGTGCTGCCGACGAGCCATCGGGAGGCGTCGCGACGCTGACGCGCATGGCACTCGAGACCGATGAAGCGGTGTGGGCAGGACTCGACGTTCCCGACGAACGCATCGACGACCTCTGGACCACCACGAACCGGTCGAGCCAGGGCGCCGGGGCGGCGGTAGGCTGGTGGCGTCGACAGGTCAGCCGATTCCGGGTCGCCTCCCGGCGCACGCTGACCCAGCGCCTCTCAGCACCCCGGCGCAGGTCCGGTCGACGCAGCGGAGGGACGACATGAGCGGCGAGAACGAATGGAACGGTCACCCGATCCCGCCGCGCCCGCCACTTCCGGCTTCCGGTCAGCAGGGTGGGCCGCAGCGCCCTCCTGCTCCGCCCGTCGCCCAGGCGGAGTCCACGGGTCCGCAGACGGCCGTTCGCCGGATCGGGATGCCGCCCGGAATGGAACCGTCGCTTGACACGGTGCCCTCGACCGACCACGCGGCACCGATCCCCGTGGCCAGGCCCGAGTTCGGCGTCGCTCCGACCCCGTTCGCTCCGGCCGCAGCCACCGGTGCACCGGTCACTGCGCCGGCACCGGTGGCCACTCCGAACAACCCGCGACTCATCCTCCCTGATGGCTCAGTCCTCGCCCTCGCGAACGGTCTCATCGTCGGTCGCGACCCCCAGGAACAGGACGGCTATGGAGTGAGCGCGCTGGCGGCGTTGCACGACGTCGAGCGCAGCGTGTCGAAGACCCACGCCGTGCTCGGAGTGTCGGAGGGGCGGGTCTGGGTGATCGACCTCAACTCGACGAACGGCACAGTGCTGGTCGCCTCGGACGGCTCCGAGACGCTCTGTACACCGGAGGTCGCCACTCCACTGCCCGCGAAAACCGACCTGCGCTTCGGCGAATTCCGGGTTCGCGTCGCCTTCGACTGAGCTGTGTCCCTGTCAAACGGGGAATCACCGCCGATTCGCCCGGCATCCTTCCCATACACGCTCGTCATCTTCGCGGTCGTCCTGTACTTCGCCCTCGTGGTCTGCGCCTTCGGATTCATCAGCCTGCTCACGGACACCGACGTCGTGGACCAGGCGGATGCCGGCCCGCTCGTCGGCCCGACGGCCACCGGGGCCGCGATACTCACCGTGCTGCTCTTCCTCCTCAGCGTCGCCCGACGCTACGAACGCGACCGGCTGGCGGCCGTCGCCGCATCGTCGGGGGACCCGGTCCGGATACCGCTGGGGCGTTCCATCGCGATCGGATTCGCCGCGGTCGTGGTCTACGTCCTGGTCGGGGCCGCGCTCTACTCGATCACGACAGGCGAGCCGTTCTCGTTCGTGCTGTACGTCGCCACGTCCGCGCTGCGCGGGTATGCGATCGCCGTCGGCGTCCTCGCCACGGCGGTGTCTGCCGGGTACATGCTCATCCTCGCGAGCGGCGGCGAACATCCGGCGCGCCCCTTATGGCCCTGGGAACGGTAGAGCGAGTACCCTCAGAATCATGGACCGGTCACTCGACACCCGAGTGAGCCAGGCAGTCGATGCGTGGCTGCGCTGGCTGCCGCGCTGGCAACCGTCGACCCACCGGGGGAGGACGCGGCTCTGTCGCCGCTGTTTCGGATCGCCGATCATGGCTGCAGTCGGCCTGGACCACGACGTTCCCCACGGCGTACAACATGGACTCTCCACCAGGGTCAAAGCGATCGTGGATGACATCGTCGACGACTACACCCAGCGGAATCTTCCTCTCCTGCAGCGGGAACTCGGTGAATCCGAGGAGCGCCGCGCGCGCCAGTATCGGCCGGATCGCGGACTCGACCCCGAATTCGACGGTCTCCCCGTCGACCCTGACCCGGTGCCGGGCGAACCGTACCTCTTCACCCTCGCGGGGCTCGCCGGCGAGGATCCGGCAGACGGAGACCTCCCTGTTCCCCTGAGCGAGGAAGAAAAGGCCGCCCTCCGTACCGAGATCCGGCTGGCAGACGAATGCGCCATCCACGCGGGCAAACTCGTCTGCATCGCGATCGAAGCCCACCGTGAACGCATCCAGGAGGCGGTCGCACGTTACGTGGAACCCCAGATCGCAGCGCTTCTCGCTGATCTCACGCTCGAGCTGGACTCGCCCCCGTCCTGGTGAGCTCACGGGCCGTCGTCATTTGACCGCTACACCCTGACAGGCTATTATTTTCGAGGTGTGTGCTTTGTCATGCTCGGATTTTGTGGCCGGAAGGCTCGAGGGCCGGCACGACGGATGACACACCGACAGGGCCGGATTGCAGATGCGCCGTCCCCCACGGCATACCCACCACCTGACGCACCGCTCTTCTGTGGTGCCGGTGGGTCCAGATGAACTCGCCTCGTGCGAATGCTAGCAAACACATTGCAGCTGTCACCGTGCAGCAAAAACAAGGAGAAGTAGTGCCAACTATTCAGCAGTTGGTCCGTAAGGGTCGCACGCCGAAGGTCACCAAGACCAAGGCCCCCGCCCTGAAGGCCAACCCCCAGCAGCGTGGCGTATGCACCCGTGTGTACACCACTACCCCCAAGAAGCCGAACTCGGCGATGCGCAAGGTCGCTCGTGTGAAGCTCTCGAACGGCACCGAGGTCACCGCCTACATCCCCGGTGAAGGCCACAACCTCCAGGAGCACTCGATGGTCCTCGTCCGTGGTGGACGAGTGAAGGACCTCCCCGGTGTTCGCTACAAGATCATCCGCGGCGCGCTCGACACGCAGGCCGTCAAGAACCGCAAGCAGGCTCGCAGCCGCTACGGCGCAAAGATGGAGAAGAAGTAATGCCTCGTAAGGGACCAGCACCAAAGCGCCCCGTCGTCGCAGACCCCGTCTACGGCGCACCGATCGTCAGCCAGCTCGTCAACAAGATTCTCGTTGACGGCAAGAAGGGCCTTGCCGAGCGCATCGTCTACGACGCTCTCGAAGGCGTCTCAACCAAGAACGGCCAGGACGCCGTCGTCACCCTCAAGAAGGCTCTCGACAACGTGCGCCCGACCCTCGAGGTCCGGTCACGCCGCGTCGGTGGCTCCACCTACCAGGTGCCGGTCGAGGTCAAGCCTCACCGTGCGAACACCCTCGCGCTGCGCTGGCTCACCAGCTACGCCAAGGGTCGCCGCGAGAAGACGATGACCGAGCGTCTCACCAACGAGATCCTCGACGCATCGAACGGCCTCGGCGCCGCAGTCAAGCGTCGCGAAGACACGCACAAGATGGCCGAGTCGAACAAGGCCTTCGCTCACTACCGCTGGTAGTCGCGATCGGATGCCTCGGCGGTCACGATCGCTGAGGCATCCGTTCAGCCTGTTCGACCTTTCCACACTCAACTTCCTGGAGGAACCCAGTGGCACTTGACGTGCTCACCGACCTGAACAAGGTCCGCAACATCGGCATCATGGCCCACATCGATGCCGGTAAGACCACCACCACAGAACGCATCCTGTTCTACACGGGTGTCAACCACAAGATCGGTGAGACCCACGACGGTGCCTCCACGATGGACTGGATGGAGCAGGAGCAGGAACGTGGCATCACGATCACGTCCGCTGCCACCACCTGTTTCTGGGCAGACAACCAGATCAACATCATCGACACCCCCGGTCACGTCGACTTCACCGTCGAGGTGGAGCGTTCGCTCCGCGTGCTCGATGGCGCTGTCGCAGTGTTCGACGGCAAGGAGGGCGTTGAGCCCCAGTCCGAGACCGTCTGGCGCCAGGCCGACAAGTACGACGTCCCCCGCATTTGCTTCGTCAACAAGATGGACAAGCTCGGCGCGGACTTCTACTTCACCGTCGACACCATCATCAAGCGCCTCGGCGCCAAGCCCCTCGTCATCCAGCTGCCCATCGGCGCCGAGAGTGACTTCGAGGGCGTCGTCGACCTGGTCGAGATGCGCGCGCTGACCTGGCGCGGCGACTCCAAGGGTGACGTCGAGATGGGTGCGAAGTACGCCATCGAAGAGATCCCCGCTGACCTCGTCGAGAAGGCTGCTGAGTACCGCAAGCTTCTGCTCGAGACGGTCGCCGAGACCGATGACGCGCTGCTCGAGAAGTACTTCGGTGGCGAGGAGCTGACCGTCGCCGAGATCAAGGGCGCGATCCGCAAGCTCACGGTCAACAGCGAGATCTACCCGGTCCTCTGTGGCTCGGCGTTCAAGAACCGCGGCGTGCAGCCGATGCTCGACGCGGTCATCGACTACCTGCCGAACCCGCTCGACGTGCCGGCAACCGAAGCTCGCGACCCGCGTGATGAAGAGAAGATCATCCTTCGTCACCCCGACGCAGACGAGCCGTTCGCTGCTCTCGCGTTCAAGGTTGCAGTCCACCCGTTCTTCGGTCGTCTGACCTACGTTCGCGTGTACTCGGGCCGTCTGGACTCCGGAGCCCAGGTCATCAACTCGACCAAGGGCAAGAAGGAGCGCATCGGGAAGATCTTCCAGATGCACGCCAACAAGGAGAACCCGGTCGACTTCGTGACCGCCGGTCACATCTACGCCGTCATCGGTCTCAAGGACACCACAACCGGTGACACCCTCTGTGACCCGAACAACCAGGTCGTCCTCGAGTCGATGACCTTCCCTGAGCCCGTCATCTCGGTTGCAATCGAGCCGAAGACGAAGCAGGACCAGGAGAAGCTCGGCACAGCGATCCAGAAGCTGGCCGAAGAGGACCCGACGTTCCGCGTCGAGCAGAACCAGGAGACCGGCCAGACCGTTATTCACGGTATGGGCGAGCTGCACCTCGACATCCTCGTCGACCGGATGAAGCGCGAATTCAAGGTTGAGGCGAACGTGGGCAAGCCCCAGGTCGCCTACCGTGAGACGATTCGCCGGGCCGTCCCGAAGCACGATTACACCCACAAGAAGCAGACGGGTGGATCGGGACAGTTCGCGAAGATCCAGTTCGGCCTCGAGCCGCTCGAGATCACCGCCGAGAAGACCTACGAGTTCGACAACAAGGTCACCGGTGGACGCATCCCGCGCGAGTACATCCCGTCCATCGATGCCGGATTCCAGGACGCACTGCAGGTCGGAATCCTCGCCGGTTACCCGCTCGTCGGTGTAAAGGCGATCCTGCTCGATGGTGCAGCCCACGATGTCGACTCGTCTGAAATGGCGTTCAAGATCGCTGGGTCCATGGGCTTCAAAGAGGCCGCACGCAAGGCTGACCCGGTTCTTCTCGAGCCGCTCATGGCCGTCGAGGTGCGTACCCCAGAGGAGTACATGGGTGACGTGATCGGTGACATCAACTCCCGCCGCGGCCAGATCCAGTCAATGGAGGACGCGTCCGGTGTCAAGGTGATCGCCGCGAAGGTCCCGCTGTCGGAGATGTTCGGATACATCGGTGACCTGAGAAGCAAGACCTCGGGCCGCGCCGTGTACTCGATGACATTCGAGAGCTACGCGGAGGTTCCGAAGGCTGTTGCCGAGGAGATCATCCAGAAGAGCAAGGGCGAGTAATCGCCCTGCGTGCTGGGGAGTGCCACGAGAGCGCTTGTGCATTCCCCAGCCGCAACCTAGTAACATAAACACACAAATCCCCGTAGCAAACCGGTTGCAAACCAGTGCCCGGCTTCGCTACATCAGTCCTGAGGAGGACCATAGTGGCTAAGGCCAAGTTCGAGCGGACCAAGCCGCACGTAAACATCGGTACGATCGGTCACGTCGACCACGGCAAGACCACCCTTACCGCCGCCATCTCCAAGGTGCTTGCTGACAAGTACCCTTCGGCGACGAACGTTCAGCGCGACTTCGCGTCGATCGACTCGGCTCCCGAAGAGCGCCAGCGCGGTATCACGATCAACATCTCGCACGTCGAGTACGAGACGCCTGCGCGTCACTACGCTCACGTTGATGCACCCGGCCACGCCGACTACATCAAGAACATGATCACCGGTGCTGCCCAGATGGACGGCGCAATCCTCGTGGTTGCCGCCACCGACGGCCCGATGGCCCAGACCCGTGAGCACGTTCTGCTCGCGAAGCAGGTCGGCGTTCCCTACCTCATGGTGGCGCTGAACAAGTCCGACATGGTCGACGACGAAGAGATCCTTGAGCTCGTCGAGCTCGAGGTTCGCGAGCTTCTCTCGAGCCAGGGCTTCGACGGCGATGACGCTCCCGTTGTCCGCGTCTCGGGCCTCAAGGCTCTCGAGGGCGACGAGAAGTGGGTCAACTCCGTCCTGGAGCTCATGCAGGCCGCGGATGACAACATCCCCGACCCCGTGCGCGACAAGGACAAGCCGTTCCTCATGCCGATCGAGGACGTCTTCACGATCACCGGTCGTGGAACCGTCGTCACGGGCCGCGCCGAGCGTGGAACCCTCGCGATCAACTCCGAGGTCGAGATCGTCGGCATCCGCCCGACGCAGAAGACCATCGTCACGGGTATCGAGATGTTCCACAAGCAGCTCGACGAGGCGTGGGCCGGCGAGAACTGTGGTCTCCTGCTTCGCGGCACCAAGCGCGAAGACGTTGAGCGTGGCCAGGTTGTCGTCAAGCCAGGTTCGGTTACCCCTCACACCAACTTCGAGGGCACGGCCTACATCCTGTCCAAGGACGAGGGTGGGCGTCACAACCCGTTCTACGCGAACTACCGCCCGCAGTTCTACTTCCGCACCACGGACGTCACCGGCGTCATCACGCTGCCTGAGGGCACCGAGATGGTCATGCCTGGCGACACCACCGAAATGACCGTTGAGCTGATCCAGCCCATCGCCATGGAAGAGGGCCTCGGCTACGCGATCCGTGAGGGTGGCCGCACCGTCGGTGCCGGTACCGTCACCAAGGTTCTCAAGTAATTCTGAACCGATAGATTCGCGAAAAGGGTCCGGCCGAGAGGCCGGGCCCTTTTTCGTGCCCGAATGTTCGTCGGCCACCGCACCCGAACTGGGGACATCAACCTGGTCAATAAAGATGTGAGAAACCCTCAGGTCTGGCATGCTGGAGTCAGCCGTGACAAACACCCCCTCGGCCACGGCCACCGGCGGCCCCACCCCCTCAGGGGTCGCCGGCTGGCCGGTCACCTCCGGTCCGCGTTTTGCGCCGGTGCCCACTCGGGTCCAGACTGGCGGAACCGCACGGAGCGGGTGAGTGCACGAAGGAGACGTCATGGGACTGGAAGACATCACCAGGAAAGCGCAGGAGTTCCTCGCCGACGACAAGGTCAAGGGAGCCCTTGACAGCCAGCAGGCCGAGGACATCAGTGACAAGTTGCTCGACGGGGTCGCTGACGCCGCCAGCAAGGTCACCGGTGGGAAATTCGACGATCAGATTGCCGGAGCCAAGGACGCTGCAGACAAAGCTGTCGGAACCGAGAACTAGTCCGCCAGTCAGACTCGGTTTATTGCCCGGCCGGAAAGCCGGGTTCCAGCGGGCCCGATCGATGATCGGGCCCGCTTTGGCTTGTCGGATCCTGGATTGCCCCACGCCGCGCGGGGGACACGCCGAGCGCGACACGCCCGGGTTGCACAATGCCCCTCTTTCTGTCAGACTCATCTAGTTCAACACTTCCTGCGCGTGCCCTCGTGCCGTGCCGGAATCACTGCCAGGCAGTGCATAGGTCACGTTCGACACCGAGCAAGCAAACCTAGGCCGCAGGCAGCAGAACATCGACTTGGTCGACAAATCCCCAACAACTGGCGCGAGCCGCACAAGCAGGGTATCCCTGTGCGTGCACACAGCGTCACAGGGGCTGGCGACAGAGACTTGACAGTAAAACAGTGGTGCGACAGCAAGTAGTGCCCAGCGTTGTCCTCAACGCTAAGAAGCGCGTCCAATGCGAAGAGATTCGTAAGACGCAAGACAGAGAGCGAGTCAGACATGGCGGGACAGAAGATCCGCATTCGACTTAAGTCATATGACCACGAGGTCATTGACACCTCGGCGCGCAAGATCGTCGACACGGTAACCCGCGCGGGTGCCACGGTTGTCGGCCCCGTGCCGCTTCCGACGGAGAAGAACGTGGTGTGTGTCATCCGTTCTCCCCACAAGTACAAGGACAGCCGGGAGCACTTCGAGATGCGCACCCACAAGCGTCTGATCGACATCATTGACCCGACGCCCAAGGCCGTCGACTCGCTCATGCGACTCGACCTGCCGGCGGACGTCAACATCGAGATCAAGCTCTAAGGGAACGCATGTCTACGCAGAACAAGACCAGTAAGGGTCTGCTCGGCACGAAGCTGGGTATGACCCAGGTCTGGGACGAGAACAACAAGCTCGTACCCGTGACCGTTATCGAAATCACTCCGAACGTCGTGACGCAGATTCGCACGCCAGAGGTTGACGGCTACAACGCGGTTCAGATCGCCTATGGCCAGATCGACCCGCGCAAGGTGAACAAGCCGGATGCAGGACACTTCGACAAGGCAGGCGTCACTCCTCGTCGCCACGTCACCGAGGTTCGCACCGCTGACGCCGGCGACTACACCGCAGGCCAGGAACTCACCGTTGATGGCATCTTCGAAGCCGGCCAGAAGGTCGACGTCGTCGGAACCAGCAAGGGCAAGGGCTTCGCCGGTGTCATGAAGCGCCACAACTTCAAGGGTGTTTCCGCATCGCACGGTGCGCACCGCAACCACCGCAAGCCCGGTTCCATCGGTGCTTCATCGACCCCGAGCCGTGTCTTCAAGGGCATGCGCATGGCCGGTCGTATGGGTGGAGAGCGCGTCACCGTGCTCAACCTGCACGTCCACTCGGTTGACGCCGAGAAGGGCCTGCTGCTCGTCAAGGGTGCCGTTCCCGGCGCTCGTGGCCGCATCGTTTTCGTCCGTAACGCAGTGAAGGGAGCGTAGTTAGATGCCGAACGCAACTAGCACCGCAACTCTCGACGTTCTCGACACGAAGGGCAAGAAGTCCGGCACTGTCGAACTGCCCGCCGAGTTGTTCGACGTCCAGACCAACGTCCCGCTGATCCACCAGGTCGTCGTTGCCCAGCTCGCCGCAGCACGCCAGGGAACTCACAAGACCAAGCGTCGTGGTGAGGTTTCCGGTGCAGGCCGCAAGCCGTTCAAGCAGAAGGGAACCGGTCGCGCCCGCCAGGGATCGATCCGTGCTCCCCAGATGACCGGTGGTGGCATCGTCCACGGACCGCAGCCGCGCGACTACTCGCAGCGCACCCCCAAGAAGATGATCGCCGCAGCTCTGCGCGGTGCACTCTCCGACCGCGCCCGCGGCGAGCGGATCCACGTCGTCGAAACCCTGGTGATCGCCGAAGAGCGCATCACCAAGGCCGCAGTCGACTACCTGGCGACAATCTCCACCTCTCCGCACGTGCTGATCGTTCTCGAGCGCGCAGACGTGGAGAGCTACAAGGCTGTTCGCAACATCCCCACTGTTCACGTCATCAACCATGACCAGCTGAACGCCTACGACGTGCTCGTGGCAGACGACATCGTCTTCACCAAGGCCGCCTTCGACGCTTTCGTCGCCGGTCCGGCCAAGGGCAAGTCGGTCACGGCTGTTGCTTCGTCCGCTGACGTCACTGAGGAGGCCTAGCCATGACCAACATCAACAAGGACCCGCGCGACGTCATCATCTCGCCGGTCGTCTCAGAGAAGAGCTACGGCCTGATCGACGAGGGCAAGTACACCTTCGTCGTCGACCCGCGCGCCAACAAGACCGAGATCAAGCTCGCTATCGAGAAGATCTTCAAGGTCGAGGTCGCATCGGTCAACACACTGAACCGCACCGGCAAGACCCGTCGTACCAAGTTCGGCATGGGCAAGCGCAAGGACACCAAGCGCGCCATCGTGACGCTCAAGTCCGGTTCCATCGACATCTTCACGGCTGTCGGCTAGGAGCGTAAGGAAAAACTATGGCTATTCGTAAGTACAAGCCCACGACCCCAGGTCGCCGTGGATCGAGCGTTGCCGATTTCGCTGAGATCACGCGTTCGACCCCCGAGAAGTCGCTGCTGCGTCCCCTGCTCGAAGACCGGTGGTCGCAACAACCAGGGCCGCATCACGACCCGTCACATCGGTGGTGGCCACAAGCGCCAGTACCGCGTTATCGACTTCCGTCGTAACGACAAGGACGGCGTCAACGCCCGCGTCGCTCACATCGAGTACGACCCCAACCGCACGGCGCGCATCGCGTTGCTGCACTTCGTTGACGGCACCAAGCGCTACATCCTCGCTCCGAACAAGCTCGCACAGGGCGACATTGTCGAGTCGGGCTCGGGCGCTGACATCAAGCCGGGCAACAACCTGCCGCTGAAGAACATCCCCACGGGTACCGTCATCCACGCAATCGAATTGCGTCCGGGTGGAGGCGCCAAGATGGCTCGTTCTGCCGGCGCATCGGTTCGTCTCGTCGCCAAGGAGGGCCTCTACGCCCAGCTTCGTCTGCCGTCCGGTGAGATCCGCAACGTCGACGCACGCTGCCGCGCCACGATCGGCGAGGTCGGCAACGCCGAGCAGTCGAACATCAACTGGGGAAAGGCCGGCCGCATGCGCTGGAAGGGCGTCCGCCCGACCGTCCGTGGTGTCGCCATGAACCCGGTCGACCACCCGCACGGTGGTGGTGAGGGTAAGACCTCCGGTGGACGTCACCCGGTCAGCCCGTGGGGCCAGAAGGAAGGCCGCACCCGCCACCCGAACAAGGAAAGCGACAAGCTCATCGTTCGTCGCCGTAACGTCGGCAAGAAGCGTAAGTAGGAGTTGTAGAAGATGCCACGCAGTCTCAAGAAGGGCCCCTTCGTTGATGACCACCTGCTCCGCAAGGTGGTCTCGTCAGAACGAGGCCAACAGCAAGAACGTGATCAAGACCTGGTCGCGCCGCTCGATGATCATCCCCTCCATGCTGGGGCACACCATCGCGGTGCACGACGGTCGCAAGCACATCCCGGTGTTCGTCACCGAGACGATGGTCGGGCACAAGCTCGGCGAGTTTGCACCCACCCGCACCTTCCGTGGACACGTGAAGGACGACAAGAAGGGTCGTCGCCGCTAACGCGGTGACGAAAAGGAGGAGAGAAATGGTGGAGTCAATCGCACGCGTGCGTCACATCCGCGTCACCCCCATGAAGGCTCGTCGCGTCGTCAACATGATCCGCGGAAAGCAGGCCGCTGAGGCCCTGGCCATTCTGAAGTTCGCACCGCAGGGTGCGTCAGAACCCGTCTACAAGCTGGTCGCCTCTGCCATCGCGAACGCTCGCGTCAAGGCAGAGCATCGGACAACCAGTTCCTGGACGAGCAGGACCTGTACATCGCCAAGGCATTCGTTGACGAGGGTCGACCCTCAAGCGTTTCCAGCCGCGTGCCCAGGGCCGCGCATTCCAGATTCTGAAGCGCACCAGCCACATCACTGTTGTGCTCGCCACTCCTGAGGAGGGTACGAAGTAATGGGTCAGAAAGTAAATCCATACGGCTTCCGTCTTGGTATCACCACCGACCACGTGTCGCGTTGGTTCTCCGACAGCACGAAGCCCGGTCAGCGCTACAGCGACTACGTTGCTGAAGACGTCAAGATCCGTCGACTGCTGGGCACCTCGCTTGACCGCGCCGGTGTTTCCCGCATCGAGATCGAGCGCACCCGTGACCGTGTTCGCGTCGACATCCACACCGCCCGTCCGGGCATTGTGATCGGTCGCCGCGGCGCCGAGGCCGAGCGCATCCGCACCGACCTCGAAAAGCTCACCGGCAAGCAGATCCAGCTGAACATCCTCGAGGTCAAGAACCCCGAGGCTGACGCCCAGCTCGTCGCGCAGGGAATCGCTGAGCAGCTCTCCGCACGTGTGGCCTTCCGCCGCGCAATGCGTAAGGGCCTGCAGGGCGCCCAGCGCACCTCGACCGTCAAGGGTGTCCGCATCCAGGTCTCCGGCCGCCTCGGTGGCGCTGAGATGAGCCGTTCCGAGTTCTACCGCGAAGGTCGCGTGCCTCTGCACACGCTCCGCGCGAACATCGACTACGGCTTCTACGAGGCGAAGACCACCTTCGGCCGCATCGGCGTGAAGGTCTGGATCTACAAGGGCGACATCACCAACAAGGAACTCGCTCGCGAGCAGGCCAACGCAAAGTCGAGCCGCCCCGAGCGCAGTGACCGTCCGCGCCGCGCACCGCGCGCCGAGGCTCCGGTCGCAGAAGGGGCTACGGCTTAATCATGCTTATTCCACGTCGTGTCAAGCACCGCAAGCAGCACCGCCCCCACCGCACTGGCCAGGCCACCGGTGGAACCGTTGTCAGCTTCGGCGAGTACGGCATCCAGGCCCTCACCCCCGCTTACGTGACCAACCGTCAGATCGAGTCCGCTCGTATCGCGATGACGCGTCACATCAAGCGTGGTGGAAAGGTGTGGATCAACATCTACCCCGACCGTCCGCTCACCAAGAAGCCGGCCGAAACCCGCATGGGTTCCGGTAAGGGTTCGCCCGAGTGGTGGGTCGCGAACGTCAAGCCCGGCCGCGTGCTGTTCGAGGTCGCCGGTGTCTCCGAGACACTGGCCCGCGAAGCACTCACCCGTGCAATCCACAAGCTGCCTCTCAAGGCACGCATCATCAAGCGCGAGGAGGGCGACGCATAATGGCGATCGGTTCCAAGGAGCTCACCCCCGTTGAGCTCGACACATTTGAAGACGAACGTCTTGTCGACGAGCTGCGCAAGGCCAAGGAAGAGCTGTTCAACCTGCGCTTCCAGGCCGCTACCGGCCAGCTCGAGACCCACGGCCGCCTGCGTGCCGTGAAGCGCGACATCTCTCGCATCTACACGATCATTCGTGAGCGCGAGCTCGGCATTCGGGCAACCCCCGTCGCCGTCGAGGTGCCCGCCAAGGCTGCGAAGAAGACCAAGAAGAAGGATGCCGCTGAGGCAGCATCCGACACCGAGACTGAGGAGGCCAAGTGATGGCTAAGTCTGACGCTAAGAGCGCAGCACCCAAGGTCGCTGCAGTTGAGGCCGAGGCCGTTGTTCGTGGCTACCGCAAGACCGCACGCGGCTATGTCCTCAGCGACCGCATGGATAAGACCATCGTCGTTGAGGTCGAAGACCGAGTGAAGCACCCGCTTTACGGCAAGGTCATCCGCCGCACTTCCAAGAGGAAGGTGCACGACGAGCTCAACGCCGCCGGCATCGGCGACCTCGTTCTGATCAGCGAGACCCGTCCGCTCAGCGCCACCAAGCGCTGGCGCCTGGTCGAGATCCTCGAGAAGGCCAAGTAAGCCTCGCGGCTTACTTGTCAGAAGGAGTAAGAAATGCTTCAGCAGGAATCCAGAGTCAAGGTTGCCGACAACACCGGCGCCAAGGAGCTTCTCACCATCCGCGTTCTCGGTGGATCAGGTCGTCGTTACGCCAGCCTCGGCGACACGATCGTTGCAACGGTCAAGGACGCGATCCCCGGCGGCAACGTCAAGAAGGGTGACGTCGTCAAGGCGGTCATCGTTCGTACCAAGAAGGAAGTCCGTCGTTCGGATGGCTCCTACATCAAGTTCGATGAGAACGCAGCAGTGATCCTGAAGAACGACGGCGACCCCCGTGGTACCCGTATCTTCGGACCGGTCGGTCGTGAACTTCGCGACAAGAAGTTCATGAAGATCGTCTCGCTGGCACCGGAGGTTATTTAGTCATGGCCAAGATCAAAAAGGGCGACCTCGTCCAGGTCATCTCAGGCCCGACCCAGGCTCGCGGCGGTTCACGCGGCAAGCAGGGTCGTGTCATCGAGGTGCTCGTGGAGAAAAACCGCGTCATCGTCGAGGGTGTCAATTACGTCACCAAGCACATCCGCCAGGGCCAGAGCCAGCGCGGAACGAAGACGGGTGGCATCGAAACCCACGAGGCTCCGATCCACATCTCGAATGTGGCTCTCGTCGACCCCGAGACCAAGAAGCCGACTCGCGTCGGCCACCGCAATGAGCAGGTAGTGAAGAACGGCGTGACCAAAACGGTGCGCGTTCGCTACGCCAAGAAGTCAGGTAAGGACCTGTAATGACTGACACGGCAGTGGCGGCTGGCAAAATCCAGCCCCGCCTCAAAGAGAAGTACAAGGCATCGATCCAGGAGCAGCTGCTCAAGGACCTCGGCCTCACCAATGTGCACCAGATCCCGACGCTCACCAAGATCGTCGTGAACATGGGTGTCGGCGAGGCAGCACGCGATGGCAAGATCATCGATGGTGCTGTTGCAGACCTGGTGAAGATCACCGGCCAGAAGCCGCAGGTCACCAAGGCCCGCAAGTCGATCGCCCAGTTCAAGCTGCGCGAAGGACAGCCCATCGGCGCCCACGTCACGCTTCGTGGCGACCGCATGTGGGAGTTCCTCGACCGCCTGCTGAGCCTCGCGCTTCCTCGCATCCGCGACTTCCGCGGCCTGAGCCCGAAGCAGTTCGACGGCACGGGAAACTACACCTTCGGTCTGACCGAGCAGTCGATGTTCCACGAAATCGACCAGGACAAGATCGACCGCGTCCGCGGAATGGACATCACGGTCGTCACGACCGCGAAGACCGACGACCAGGGTCGTGCGCTGCTCAAGGCGCTCGGATTCCCGTTCAAGTCGCTGGACAAGTAAAAACCTCAGCAACGGAGCGGTATAGTTGGTCGGTTGCGTGCAGCCGGCTTCGGTGCCGCAACACCACTGAAGAACTTGATCGTACGCGGGCGCCGGTCAGTCGATTTCCTCGCGAAATCGGGTGACCGGCGCACTGCGGCGTCAGGATCAGGGGGGCGGAGCATCCGTTTCACCCCTAACCACCACAGGTCGTCATTCGTGTAACGGGTGAACGAAACCTGGTGAACGAAGGAAAAATCATATGACAATGACAGATCCGGTCGCAGACATGCTGACCAGACTGCGCAACGCGAACTCGGCACACCACGAAACCGTGTCGATGCCGCACTCGAAGCTCAAGTCGCACATCGCCGACATCCTCACCTCTGAGGGCTACATCTCCGGTTGGGAAGTTGCAGACGCTCGCGTCGGCCAGACCCTGACCCTGAACCTGAAGTTCGGCCCGAACCGCGAGCGCTCCATTGTGGGCATCAAGCGTGTATCGAAGCCCGGACTGCGCGTATACGCGAAGTCGACTGAGATCCCCAAGGTTCTCGGTGGCCTCGGCGTCGCCATCCTGTCCACCTCCTCCGGTCTGCTCACCGACCGCCAGGCTGAGAAGAAGGGCGTGGGTGGGGAAATCCTCGCCTACGTGTGGTAGCCACAACATGTCGCGTATTGGAAGACTCCCCATTGAGATCCCCGCAGGGGTCACCGTCGCGGTCGACGGCTCCGTCGTCACCGTCAAGGGCACGAAGGGCGAGCTGACGCTCACCGTCGCCAGCCCGATCGAGGTCACGGTCGAAGACGGCCAGGTGCTCGTCACCCGTCCAGACGACGAGCGCGAGTCGCGCTCCCTGCACGGGCTCACCCGCACTCTCATCAGCAACCAGATCATCGGTGTGACCCAGGGTTACACCAAGGGCCTCGAAGTTGTCGGCACCGGTTACCGTGTGGCGCAGAAGGGCAGCTCGGTCGAGTTCGCCCTCGGCTTCTCCCACCCGGTCCTGATCGAACCGCCTGCAGGAATCACGCTCACCGTCGAGGGCAACAACAAGCTCACGGTGTCCGGGATCGACAAGCAGGCTGTCGGCGAGGCTGCTGCCAACATCCGTAAGATTCGCAAGCCTGAGCCCTACAAGGGCAAGGGTGTGCGTTACGCCGGCGAGATCGTTCGCCGCAAGGCCGGAAAGGCTGGTAAGTAACCATGGCCGTAAAGTCCAAGTCGGCTGCCCGTGACCGTCGTCACGCGCGCCTCCGTAAGAAGATCGATGGAACCGCGGTTCGCCCGCGTCTCGTCGTGACCCGTTCGGCTCGTCACGTATTCGTCCAGGTTGTTGACGACAGCAAGGGTTTCACCCTCGCATCGGCCTCCACCCTCGAAGCTGACCTCCGTACCTTTGACGGTGACAAGACCGCCAAAGCCAGGAAGGTCGGCGAGCTCGTTGCAGAACGTGCAAAGAGCGCCGGCATCGAAGAAGTCGTTTTTGACCGAGGTGGTAACCGTTACGCGGGTCGCGTTGCGGCCATCGCCGAAGGTGCTCGAGAGGGTGGGTTGAACCTGTGAGTGAAACAAGCAAGGTTGAGGCCGCTACCGCGGACCAGCCAGTCGAAAAGCCGGTCGAGACCGCAGCTGGAACCGAGAGCTCCGGGCGCGTTGACGCCCGCGGCGACCGGGGCAGCCGTGGCGGACGCGGCGAGCGTAACCAGGGCCGCGAGCGTAACAGCCGCGACGCTGACAAGAGCCAGTTCCTCGAGCGCGTCGTCACCATCAACCGTGTCTCCAAGGTCGTCAAGGGTGGTCGTCGCTTCAGCTTCACCGCTCTCGTCGTCGTCGGAGACGGCAACGGTCTGGTCGGAGTCGGCTACGGCAAGGCTCGTGAGGTTCCCCTCGCGATCTCGAAGGGCGTCGAAGAGGCGAAGAAGAACTTCTTCCGCGTTCCCCGCGTCGGCTCGACGATCCCGCACCCCGTCCAGGGTGAGGCTGCTGCCGGAGTCGTCCTCCTGCGTCCGGCCGCTGCAGGTACCGGTGTTATCGCCGGTGGTCCTGTTCGCGCCGTTCTCGAGTGCGCAGGCATCCACGACGTCCTGAGCAAGTCGCTCGGTTCGTCCAACACGATCAACATCGTTCACGCCACCGTTACGGCGCTGAAGATGCTCGAAGAGCCCCGCGCCGTCGCCGCACGCCGTGGCAAGGAGTACTCCGAGATCGCTCCTGCCAAGCTGCTGCAGGTCGAGGCCCAGGCCGCTGCGAAGGCTGCGGCCTCCGCAAAGGTAGGTGCCTGATGGCTCAGCTGAAGATCACGCAGACCAAGTCCAAAATTAGTGAGAAGCAGAACCAGCGCGACACATTGCGCAGCCTGGGACTGAAGCGCATCGGCGCTGTTGTTATCCGTGAGGACAACAAGCAGAACCGTGGCTACGTCAACACTGTTGCTCACCTCGTAAAGGTTGAGGAGATCGACTAATGGCTGACGACAAGAAGGACGTCACCGAGGAGACCGCCAAGAAGGCTCCCGCGAAGAAGGCCGCTGCAAAGTCGGCTGACACGAAGGCTCCTGCGAAGAAGGCTCCTGCGAAGAAGGCTTCCGACGAGAAGGCTCCCGCGAAGAAGGCTCCTGCCAAGAAGGCTCCTGCCAAGGCGGACTCGGCTTCAGCCGACAGCGCTTCGGCCGAAGCCCCCAAGGCCAAGGCACCAGCGAAGAAGGCCCCAGCCAAAAAGGCTGAGCCCGAAGAAGCGCGTGCCCAGGTGCTCAAGGTCCACCACCTCCGTCCCGCTGAGGGCTCGAAGAAGGCACGCCAGCGTGTCGGCCGTGGTGAGGGCTCGAAGGGTAAGACGGCAGGCCGCGGTACCAAGGGTACGAAGGCTCGCTACACCGTCCGCCCCGGCTTCCAGGGTGGTCAGCTTCCGCTGCACATGCGTACTCCGAAGCTGCGCGGGTTCAAGAACCCGTTCCGTGTCGAGTACCAGGTTGTCAACCTGGAGAAGCTCGCCGAGCTGTACCCGAAGGGCGGCGACGTCACCGTCTCCGACCTCGTGGCCAAGGGCGCCGTTCGCAAGAACGAGAAAGTCAAGGTCCTCGGAGACGGCGACATCGACGTGAAGCTGAACATTTCGGTAGACAAGGTCTCCGGTTCGGCTGAGCAGAAGATCGTTGCTGCCGGCGGTTCCGTCAAGTAAATCCACAGACGCCGGTCTGTCCGTCGCGAAAGCGATTGGTCACCGATTGTTCGACAGGCCCGGTAATCGAGTAGATTCGATTGCCGGGCCTGTTCTACTACAGGGACCATTGACCGGCATCAGGAGCTGAAAAACCGGCTCGACATCAGGAGGCCTTTTTTGTTTAGCGCCGTTGCGCGGATCTTCCGCACACCAGACCTTCGCCGGAAGATCGGGTTCACACTGGGCATCATGGCCCTGTACCGACTCGGGTCGTTCGTGCCTGCGCCGTTCGTCGACTTCGGTAACGTCCAGGCCTGTCTCGCCCAGAACCAGGGCACATCCGGCCTCTACGACCTCGTCAACCTGTTCTCGGGTGGCGCGCTCCTCCAGCTGTCGATCTTCGCGCTGGGGATCATGCCGTACATCACGGCGTCGATCATCGTGCAGTTGCTGCGCGTGGTCATCCCGCACTTCGAAACCCTGCACAAAGAGGGACAGTCGGGCCAGGGCCAGCTCACGCAGTACACCCGCTACCTGACGATCTTCCTCGGCATCCTCCAGTCGACGACGCTGATCACTGTGGCGCGAAGCGGTGCCCTGTTCGGCACGAACAACAGCGCCGAGTGCAGCCAGCTGCTCACCAACGACACCTGGTACGCCGTCCTGCTCATGGTCATCACCATGACAGCGGGCACCGGCCTCATCATGTGGTTCGGCGAGATGATCACCGAACGCGGCATCGGCAACGGTATGTCGCTCCTCATCTTCACGTCGATCGCCGCCACGTTCCCCGGATCGCTCGCCGCGATCGCGCAGTCGAAGGGCTTCGAGACCTTCCTGCTGGTCCTGGCCGTCGGGCTCCTGATCATGATGCTCGTCGTCTTCGTCGAGCAGTCCCAGCGTCGAGTTCCCGTGCAGTATGCCAAGCGGATGGTTGGACGCCGTACCTATGGCGGAAACAACACCTACATCCCGATCAAGGTGAACATGGCCGGGGTCATCCCCGTCATCTTCGCGTCGTCGCTTCTGTACCTGCCGGCCCTGGTGGCACAGTTCAACGCTCCGGCCGCTGGCGAAGCACCGGCCGCGTGGGTCACCTGGGTTACCAACTACCTGACCTCGGGCGACCACCCGCTGTACATGGCGCTCTACTTCCTTCTCGTCGTCGGGTTCACCTACTTCTACGTGGCGATCACGTTCAACCCCGAAGAAGTCGCAGACAACATGAAGAAGTACGGCGGATTCATTCCCGGTATCCGTGCCGGTCGTCCAACCGCTGAGTACCTCGACTATGTGCTCACCCGCGTGACGCTCGCCGGTGCACTGTACCTCGGCAGCATCGCCCTCATCCCGCTCGTCGCCCTCGCGGTCGTCGGAGCCAACCAGAACTTCCCGTTCGGCGGAGCCAGCATCCTGATCATCGTGGGTGTCGGACTCGAGACGGTGAAGCAGATCGACGCGCAGCTCCAGCAGCGCCACTACGAAGGGCTCCTCCGATGAGTGCGAGGCTTCTGATTGTCGGACCCCCCGGAGCGGGCAAGGGAACCCAGGCTGCCGTCCTCGCAGACGCACTGGGGATCCCGGCCATCTCGACCGGGGACATCTTCCGCGCCAACATCAAGGAGGGAACCGAGCTCGGGCTGAAAGTCCAGGAGATCGTGTCCTCCGGCGGCTACGTCCCCGACTCGCTCACCAACGCGATCGTGCAGGACCGGCTCCACCAGCCGGACGCCGTCGACGGATTCCTGCTCGATGGCTACCCGCGTACGGCCGATCAGGTTGCCGAACTGGATCGAATCCTCGCCGAGACCGGCTCTGAACTCGGTGCCGTCGTTCAGCTGGTCGCCGACCCCGACGAGGTCGTCTCCCGACTGCTCAAGAGGGCAGCGGACCAGGGCCGCGCTGACGACACCGAATCTGTCATCCGCCACAGGCAGGATGTCTACCACGAGCAGACCGAGCCCGTGATCGCCGCGTACAAGGACCGCGGGATCGTGGTCGAGGTCGACGGCCTCGGAGCTGTTGACGAGGTCAGCGCCCGGGTGCGGTCGGCCCTCGCCGGCCTCGGCATCGCTTTCTGAGCCCGTTTTCGATGCTTCGCAAATCGATCTATAAGTCCCAGGCCCAGCTCCGGCTGATGGTCGAGCCTGGCCTCGCCACCGCCGCGTCTCTCAAGGCCGCTCGCGCAGCGCTGCGGATCGGGGGAACCACCGCTGAGGCAGACGCTGCGGCCGAGGCCGCGATTGTCGCGCTCGGGGGAGAATCGAACTTCAAGCTGGAACCGGGCTACCTCCACACCGTCTGCGCCTCGGTGAACGAGGACGTCGTGCACGGCATCCCTAATGACCGTCTCCTGCAACCGGGCGACATCGTCTCCATCGACAGTGGCGCGGTCATCGGCGGCTGGAACGGTGACGCTGCATTCAGTGTCGTGCTTCCAGACCCGAGCCGGCCGGAGCTTGTCGCTGAGCGCCAGACGCTGTCCGACGTGACGGAGGGCTCGCTGTGGGCCGGAATCGCACGCCTGGCGTCTGCATCCTTCCTGAACGAGGTCGGCGACGCCGTGCAGGGCTACATCGAAGATCACGGCACATACGGCATCCTCACCGACTACGTCGGACACGGCATCGGACGCTCCATGCACGAAGCCCCACCGGTGTTCAACTACCGTGTCAGGCCCAGGGGTCCCGAGGTGAAACCCGGACTCGTCGTCGCCATCGAACCGATGGTGGTCCTCGGAAGCATCGACACCCACGTGAAGGATGACGACTGGACGGTGGCCACGGACGACGGCCTCGCTTCAGCGCACTGGGAGCACAGTGTTGCCGTCCACAAGGACGGGATCTGGGTCCTGACGGCCGAGGACGGCGGAGCTCGCGGGTTGGCCCCGTTCGGCGTCACCCCGACCCCCATCGCCTGACAGCAGGAGCACCCATGACGTCGCTCGTGCTCCTGCTCGATCCGCTCCCGGCTGACGCCGCGGTGGATCAATCCGCGCTCGAGGCCAGTCTCAGGTTCGTGCCATCCACTGAACCGATCCTGTCGGCCTTCGACGCCGGAGCCGGTCGAGGCGACGGCATCTTCGAAACCCTCGGGGCGCACAATGGTCGGGCACGCGGAATCGACGCGCACCTCGACCGCCTGGCCGCATCCGCCGAGAAACTCGACCTGCCCCGACCAAATCTTCACCAGTGGCGGGCCGCCATCGCGTCGGTTCTCGATGCGCTCGGTTCGGATGGGCAGGCCTCGATTCGCCTCGTGATCACCCGCGGTGCCGGGCCGGATGGCCCGCCGACCTGCTGGCTTACCGGCAGCAGCGTGGGGGAGATGCCTCAGCGGACCGAGGGCATCCGCGTCGTCACACTCAGCCGCGGATACGCGAACGACGTCGGCGACCAGGCACCCTGGCTGCTCGTCGGCGCCAAGACGCTGTCGTATGCCCTGAACATGGCAGCGCTGAGGGAGGCGCGGCGCCGCGACGCCGACGACGCCGTGTTCCTCTCGACGGACGGTTTCGCCCTGGAGGGGCCGACGTCGTCGCTCGTGCTCCGGCAGGGGAACACGATCGTCACACCGGTCATCCAGCACGGCATCCTCGCGGGGACGACCCAGGCCGACCTTTTTACGTTCCTCGATGCCGAGGGCTTCGACTGCGTCTACCGCACTGTCGATGCGGCGGAGCTTCTTCGGTCGGATGCGATCTGGCTGGTGTCGAGCGTTCGGCTCGTCGCCCCGGTGATCGCCGTCGACGGAACCCCGGTGGCGATGGATGCCGCCCTCACCGCCCGGATGAACGCGGCGCTGCTGGCCTGAGCCGCCGGGCTGGTGCACATTCGTGCTCGGTCACTATTGGCTGGAGAATTCCGCGCTCGGTCACTAACGGCTGCAGTTTGAGCGAATTTGTAGCCGTTTGTGGCTGAGCGAGGCTTCGGTGCCGGGTGCCGGGTGCCGCGGCGTCCGTGCTCAGGAGTCCATCGTGTGCACGAGCTCGTCGATGAACGCGCTGAAGTCGCTCGACTTCTTGACGATGCGCTGCACGTCCTCGCGTTCAGAGAAGACCTCGACGAACTGGTCGAACACCGTCTGGAAACGCGCCCGTTCGGCGGCACTGAACGCGATGAAGGCGACCACGTTCACCCGATTCTCGCCCCACGGCATGCTGGACTCGTTGATGGCGATCGCGATCGACGTGGTCCGCGCGGTCATGGCCATCGCGTGCGGGACCGCAAGGGAATCGGTGAATGCGGTCGACGACATCCGTTCGCGTTCGATGGCCGCATCGACGTAGCTCTCATCGATGACGCCCCGAGCCACCATCAGGTCGCCCAGCTGGCGGATCATTCCTGCCTCGTCCTTCGCCCCCGCGTTACGGAGGAACAGGGCTTCGTCGAAGTACTGGAGCATCTCGTTCTTGATGAGGGCGCGCCGCCGCACCCGCCGGATCCGCCGAACCGCCTGACGCACGCGGTCAGCATCGCCCTCTGTAAAGAAGGGCTGGACGACGAGAATCGACTCGTCGGGCACGGGAGGTTCGATCGTGGACAGCACGAGGTCGGCGTCGAGCCCACCCCAGGCGAGGTCGCTCCGCGTGACCACACTCACGATCTCGAGCGCGTCGCCGACCTCGAGCATGATCCGGTCGCGCAGCAGGAGGTGCATGTCGTAGTAGTTCGGGCAGACGACCACGCAGCGCACGAGCTCCTCCGACCGCGACTGTTGCTGCAGGTGGGCGCCCACGTGCATGGCGATGTAGGCGATTTCGTCGTCATTGATCTCGACGTCTCCGTGCTGCTGCAGTCGGCTGGCAATGTAGACGGCGAGTTCGTAGATCATCGGGTACGAGGTCTTGATGGATCTCGCCATCGGGTTGCGCGAGTAGGAGTGTTCGCTGGCGCGCCTGAGCAGGTTCTGCACATGCAGGGTGAGGCGGGTGATGAAGTCCTCGTCGGACAGGTCGACGAGGTACTCCTCGCCCGCGTTGTGCACGATGCTGCGCACGATGTCCAGGTCGGCCTGGTTGAGGTAGTCCGAATCGGTCGGGTCTGCGGCGATCATCACCGCGCGGGTGGAGAGCAGGTAGGCAAGGTATGCGGTGTCTGCATGCTCGAGTGTCGTGTCGAAGTGTGTGCCGATCAGCGACGTGAGGGCGGTCTGGATGCCGTCCGGCTGAGGGTCCGCGTGACTCGACGGCTCGGCGACAAGGCGATCCTTCGACACCCGGTCGACCGCGATCGCGATGTGCAGGAGGACGTTGTCGAGCCCATGGTCATTGAGGGCGAAGCCCCGTTCGGTGAGCATGTCGATCAGCGCCGTCTTGAATTCGCTCAGTCGGTCGGACGAGAACTCCCTTTGGATCGCTTCCAGTTCGATCAGCCCGCGCTCCGTCTCGTCCCGGAACATTCGGGAGAGCAGGCGCCTCCTGGCGAGCTCTGTTCCGGCCAGGATGACACTGCTCCCGTTCCGGGAGAGCGAGAGTCCCGCCTCAGCGAGAAGCTGGCGAACCCGGGACAGGTCGGACTCGATGGTGGATTCAGAAACGTAGAGGCTCTCCGCGAGTGAGAACACATCCAGTCCATCGGGGCTGTCGACGAGCTTGCGCACGATTCCGTAGAGGCGATCGCGCGGCGTCTCGGACTGTTCGGCACCCGCTGCGGCACGGAAGGCTCCGTACGCATCGGTATTGATCCGATATCCGCTGGGACCCGCCTCGACGACGGCGCTTCCCTCTGGCCGGGCCTTGACCGCGGTGACGTAGCTCCGGATGCTGCGCGGTGTGACGCCGAGGACATCAGCGAGTTCACTCGCCGTCACCCACGTGCCGGTGCGGGCGAGATACGTCAGGATCCTGTCCTGTCTTTCCCGTGTCACGATCTCCTCCAGGCGGGCGCCCGTTGTCGGGGGTTTCACGGGCGTCAGCGTCCACTCCCGAGTCAACCACCTGAAGGAGCGTGAGGGGAAGCAATGACGGCCTTTTCCGGAGGGGCGGAAACCATTGTGCTGGCGGTCTGGACGCCCGAGCGGGAGAATCGGTGTGCTGGCAGTAAAACCTGACGGCACAGGATGGACCGAACGAACACGGCAATGGAGGCGGATCGATGAGGATTCTTGTGGTGTGCGGGGCCGGAGCGTCCTCGACGTTCGTCGCCCGACGCATCCGGAAGGCCGCAGACGCTCGCGGCCTCGCCGCAACCGCCGAGGCCTGTCCGTTGGATGCTCTCAGCGGTCGACTCTCGGTCAGCCAGGTCGTGCTCCTCGGCCCCCATCTCGCCGACCGGCTCGACGACCTCATTCACTCAGCGGACGCCGCTGGCGTGGCCGTCGCTGTGATGCCGGCCACTGTTTTCTCGTCGCCATTCGGCGACGAAGCCCTCGACCTCGCCCTGAAAGCTGCAGGGGCGTCGTCGCACCAGGGGGAACCACAACGCAGCGACGGAGGTCTCATCCATGGCTGAACGCACCGTTCGAATCGGGTCGTCACACGGGCTGCACGCACGCCCGGCCAAGCTCTTCACCCAGGCTGTGACGTCATCAGGCTCCAAGGTCACCATCGCCAAGGGCAGCGGCAAGCCGGTCAACGCCGCGAGCATCCTCGGTGTCATCTCCCTCGGGGTGAACCACGGCGACTACGTCACGCTCACCGCCGACGGTGACAACGACGAGACCGTGCTCGACAGCCTCGTAGAACTGCTGGTGACCGATCATGACGAGTAAGAACATGACCCGCAACGTCGTCGGCACCGGGATCGGTGAGGGGGTCTCCGTCGGCGTCGTGGCACGGATGTCAGAACCGCTGCCCGCCCCGGAGGACGCGCCAAGCAGCCGGCCGCAGTCCGAGGAGTCGGACCGCGCCCGAGCCTCGCTCTCGGTCGTCGCCCGCGAACTCGAACAGCGCGGCCAGGCCGCAGGCGGCGCAGCTCGCGACGTTCTCGAGGCGCAGGCCATGATGGCCGAGGACCCGATGCTCTCGGACGCCATCGACGAGGCACTCGCCGCTGGGAAGACCGCGGAGCGTGCCGTCTACGAGGCGTTCGCCTCCTTCCGCGACCAGCTCGTCGCCATGGGCGGTTACCTGGGGGAGCGGGCAGCCGACCTCGACGACGTCTCACAGCGCGTCATTGCGCATCTCGGCGGAGTCAGTGCTCCCGGGGTTCCGAACCCGGATCACCCCTTCGTCCTCGTCGCCCGCGACCTCGCCCCTGCGGACACTGCCACGCTCGACCTGAGCAAAGTTCTCGGACTGATCACCAGCGACGGCGGTCCGACGTCGCACACCGCCATCCTGGCCAGGGAGAAATCCATCGTCGCCGTCGTCGGCGCCGTGGATGCTGCTGAGCTCGCAGAGGGCACGCTCGTCATCGTGGATGCTGCGGCCGGTACCGTGATCGCCGATCCCTCAGACGAACAGGTGGCGGACGCCGAGCGGCGTATCGCTGAGCGACAGGCCGCTGCCGTCGCCCCGGTCACCCCGGGAGCCCTCGCCGACGGCACGGTGATCCCGCTCCTGGCCAACCTCGGATCCTCGGCCGGCGCGCAGGCTGCGGCCGACGCCGGGGCAGAGGGCGTCGGACTGTTCCGCACCGAGTTCCTCTTCCTCGACGCCGGGGGATCCGCCCCCACCGTCGAGAAGCAGCGCGAACACTACGTCCGACTGCTCGAGGCGTTCCCCGGCAAGAAGGTTGTCGTCCGTGTTCTGGACGCGGGTGCGGACAAGCCCCTGCAGTTCCTCAACGACGCGCACGAAGAGAATCCGGCGCTCGGACTCCGTGGCCTGCGCGCACTCCGCGCCAGCGAGGACATCCTGCGGGAGCAGCTCACCGCGCTCGCCGAAGCGGAGGCAATGACCTCGGCCGAGCTGTGGGTGATGGCGCCGATGGTGGCGACCGTGGAGGAGACGAAATACTTCGTCGAACTCGCCCGGGAATACAGCATCCGTACCGCTGGCGTGATGGTGGAGGTCCCCTCTGCTGCCCTGCTCGCCGACCGTGTGCTCGCGTCGGCCGACTTTGCGTCGATCGGCACGAACGACCTTACCCAGTACACACTCGCAGCCGACCGGATGCTCGGATCGGTTGCGGCGCTCCAGGACCCCTGGCACCCGGCCGTCCTGCGCCTCGTCGGCGAAGTCGGCCGTGCAGGCGCCGCCGCGGGCAAGCCGGTCGGTATCTGCGGTGAAGCCGCGGCAGACCCGCTGCTCGCCGTGGTCCTCGTCGGACTCGGCGCTACCAGCCTGTCCATGTCCGTGCCCGCACTCATCGATGTGCGAGCATCACTCCTGAAATTCACGTTCGATGAGGCCAAATCCCTCGCCGAACTGGCACTGGCCGCCGATGGTGCGGCCGAATCCCGAGCAGCGGTTGCCGCCGCTGCGCTCACTCTGAAAGAGGCACGATCATGACAACGACGTCCACTCCCAAGAAGCCGGGAGGTGCCCGAGTCCGCGTCCAGCGATTCGGAACCTTCCTCTCCGGCATGGTGATGCCCAATATGGCCGCGTTCATCGCGTGGGGCCTCATCACCGCGTTCTTCATCGCCACCGGCTGGCTGCCCAACGGTATTCTCGGCGGTTTCGGCGACGCGGATGTCATCGGCTGGCAGGGTGCTGCAACGGCACTCGCGCAGGCTGAGGACGGCACGACCTACCAGCAGTACGTCGGACTCGTCGGCCCGATGATCATCTACCTGCTGCCGTTGCTCATCGCCAACACCGGAGGCCGGATGGTCTACGGTGAGCGTGGTGGCGTCGTTGCCACGATCGCGACCATGGGTGTCATCGTCGGATCCACGATCCCGATGTTCATCGGTGCGATGATCATGGGCCCGCTCTCGGCCTGGCTGATGAAGAAAATCGACAGCATCTGGCACGGCAAGATCAAAGCCGGATTCGAAATGCTCGTCAACAACTTTTCCGCGGGAATCCTCGGGGCGCTCCTCGCCATCGTCGCGTTCTTCGGCATCGCTCCGGTCATCAGCGCGCTGAGCGCATGGCTCGAGACAGTGGTGAACTGGTTGGTGAGCCTCTCGCTTCTCCCGCTGGTCAGCATCTTCGTCGAACCGGGCAAGATCCTCTTCCTCAACAACGCCATCAACCACGGCGTCTTCACCCCGCTCGGGGTCCAGCAGGTTGAGGAGAACGGGAAGAGCATCCTGTTCCTGATCGAGGCCAACCCCGGCCCCGGGCTCGGACTCCTGCTCGCGTACACCTTCTTCGGACTGGGCATTGCGCGGGCCAGCGCACCGAGCGCCATCATCATCCAGTTCTTCGGTGGGATCCACGAGATCTACTTCCCGTACGTGCTGATGAAGCCGGCTCTTTTGCTCGCCGTCATCGCCGGCGGAATGTCCGGTGTCGCCACGAACGTCCTGTTCCAGACCGGTCTTCGCGCTCCTGCGTCACCCGGCAGCATCATCTCTGTGCTCATCCAGACGGCGTCCGACAGTTACATCGGAGTGATCCTCTCCGTCCTGATCTCCGCAGGGGTATCGTTCCTCGTCGCGGCGATCATCCTGCGAGCGTCACGCAAGCGTGACATTGCTGCTGGTAACGCCGGAGACCTGTCTGCGGCTGTCGCAGCAACCGAGGCGCACAAGGGCAAGAAGAGCTCCGTGCTCGGCGGCCTCGGCAGCGGAGCGTCCGAGTCGGGAACGACCACGGCGACCCGGGTGGAAACGATCATCTTCGCCTGTGATGCCGGAATGGGCTCCAGCGCGATGGGAGCGTCCGTGCTCCGCAACAAGATCAAGAAGGCCGGGATCGACGGAGTGACGGTGACCAATGAGGCCATCGCGAACCTGACCGGCGACGCCGATCTCGTCATCACGCACCAGGACCTGACCGACCGGGCCAGGGAGAAGTCGCCGAACTCGGAGCACGTCTCCGTCGACAACTTCATGAACAGCCCCAAGTACGATGAGGTCGTCGAGCACGTCAAGCGCAGTAACAGCCAGGGGAGCACCGAATGACAGACAACATCCTTACGTCGGAAAACGTGGTGGCAGCCGGTTCCGCCACCACGAAGGAAGGCGCGATCCGCGAGGCGGGGGAGCTCCTCGTCTCTGCGGGCGCCGTGACTCCCGCGTACGTTGACGCCATGCTCGAGCGCGAAGCATCGGTATCCACATACATGGGTAACTTCCTGGCGATCCCACACGGAACGAACGAGGCGAAGGATGCGATCTCGCGGTCGGCGCTCTCGCTGGTTCGTTACGCGACGCCGATCGACTGGGACGGAGACGAGGTCCGGTTCGCCGTCGGCATCGCCGGCCTCAACAACGAGCACCTCGACATCCTGTCGAAAATCGCCGTCGTCTTCTCGGACGAGGACGAAGTGCAGAAGCTCATCGACGCGGCAGACGCGAACGAATTGTTCGCGCTGCTCCAGGAGGTCAACGCAGAATGAAAGCTGTTCACTTCGGCGCAGGAAACATCGGCCGGGGCTTCGTCGGGCTCCTTCTCCACGACGCCGGGTACGAGGTGGTCTTCGCCGACGTGAACGCAGAGCTGATCGATGCGCTCGCCGCGAGTGAGTCGTATCAGGTCCATGAGGTTGGTGACGGCGGCAGCGAACGCACCGTCACCGGCTTCCGGGCCGTCAACAGTGCGACGCACGAGGCGGAACTCATCTCCGAGATCCAGACGGCCGACGTCGTGACGACCGCCGTCGGTCCGAACATCCTTCGTTTCGTCGCCCCGGTGATCGCGAAGGGCCTTGCCCTCCGCGATCCGGGCCTGGCTCCGCTGGCGGTGATGGCGTGTGAGAACGCCATCAACGCCTCCGACCTGCTCAGGACCGAGGTTCAGTCGAGCGTCGATCCCGAACTGTGGGACGCGATCGCGGCACGTGCCGTCTTCGCGAACACCGCCGTCGACCGGATCGTCCCCGGCCAGGATGCGTCTGCGGGGATTGACGTCACCGTCGAGGCCTTCTTCGAATGGGTGATCGAGTCGGGTCCGTTCGGCGGCGACACCCCGGCAATCCCCGGGGCGACCTTCGTCGACGCCCTGGGCCCGTACATCGAACGCAAGCTGTTCACCGTCAACACCGGTCACGCGACCGCCGCGTACTACGGCTTCGCCGCCGGAATCGACAGGATCGCAGACGCGCTCGCCGATCAGGGCGTTGCGGAAGCCGTCAGGCGCGTCCTCGAGGAGACGTCATCGCTTCTCGTGGCCAAACACGGGATCGATGTCGATGTCCAGCGTGCCTACCGCGAGAAGATCCTCGTCCGATTCGCAAATCCCCACCTGCCTGACACCGTGCAGAGAGTGGGGCGCCAGCCGTTGAGGAAGCTGTCGAGGAACGAGAGATTCATCTCGCCGGCGACCCAACTGGCCGAGCGGGGACTCAGTCACACCGCGCTCGTCGACGCGATCGGCCAGGCACTCCGCTTCGACGTATCGGACGACGAGCAGAGCGTCGAGATGCACCAGTTGCTCGACGATCTGACCGCACCGGCCTTCGTTGAGCACGTGACCGGGCTCTCCGACGAGCATCCGCTCTTCGCCGAGTTGGTCGCCGTCGTCGAGGCGCGCGCGAGCTGACCTTCGGTTGGCGAAATGTCGCCGAATACCATAGGATTGTCCGTTGGTGCTTTGTGCATGCTTCTGGCGTGTCATCCACAAGGACTTTGAAGCACCATAATCCATCCGCACGACCAGTGCGAACTATTTTTAGCGACAGTGAGGCTATGGCCAAAAAAGACGGTGTCATTGAGATCGAAGGCGCAGTAGTCGAAGCTCTGCCCAACGCGATGTTTCGTGTTGAGCTGACCAACGGCCACCGCGTTCTTGCCACCATTAGCGGCAAGATGCGCCAGCACTACATCCGCATCCTTCCTGAGGACCGCGTGATCGTCGAGCTCAGCCCATACGATCTGACCCGCGGCCGGATCGTTTACCGCTACAAGTAGGACGTGCTGTAAGTAACGGCCTGGATCCGAGTCTTCTCGGGCGCCCAGGTACGACGACAGCGAAAAGAGAGAACAACATGAAGGTCAACCCCAGCGTCAAGAAGATCTGCGACAAGTGCAAGGTCATCCGTCGCAACGGACGCGTCATGGTCATCTGCGAGAACCCGCGCCACAAACAGCGCCAGGGTTGATTGCCGCGAACGCGAAGCGTTCGCAGCAATCAAGATTGAGCGAGCCGGGCATGCTTGCCCGGATCAGTCGAAATCCAGATCTCGACAAGCTCGATCAGCGTAAGACCAGCAACACAATATTCGGCAGTTCCAGATCTCATTCGAGTGACACCTCGGGTCGGAGGCCCGGGCACAGGACCTGCTCCACACCTCCACGAAACTCCTAGGAGAAGCCACCATGGCACGTCTCGCCGGCGTAGATATCCCACGCGATAAGCGCGTGGAAATCGCACTGACGTACATCTTCGGTGTTGGACGCACGAGGGCACTGAAAACCCTCGCCGACACTGGAATCAGCGGAGACATCCGCGTGAAGGATCTCAGCGACGATCAGTTGATCCAGCTGCGTGACTACATCGAAGGCAACTTCAAGGTAGAGGGTGACCTCCGCCGTGAAGTACAGGCCGACATCCGCCGCAAGGTCGAGATCGGTAGCTACGAGGGCATCCGCCACCGTCGCGGCCTGCCCGTCCGTGGTCAGCGCACCAAGACCAACGCTCGCACCCGTAAGGGCCCGAAGCGCACCGTAGCCGGCAAGAAGAAGGCTCGCTAGGCCTTCGGCCTCGAGTCTCGCCAGAAAGATTTAGGAGAAATCAATGGCAGCACCCAAGTCGGCTACTCGCAAGCCGCGTAAAAAAGAGAAGAAGAACATTGCTGTGGGCCAGGCCCACATCAAGTCCACCTTCAACAACACGATCGTGTCGATCACGGACACCACTGGTGCCGTCATCAGCTGGGCATCCTCAGGTGGCGTCGGTTTCAAGGGTTCGCGTAAGTCGACCCCGTTCGCCGCACAGCTCGCGGCCGAGTCGGCTGCGCGTCAGGCGCAGGAGCACGGTATGAAGAAGGTTGACGTCTTCGTCGAAGGGTCCCGGCTCCGGCCGCGAGACCGCGATCCGCTCCCTCCAGGCCGCTGGCCTCGAGGTCGGTTCGATCAACGACGTCACTCCGCAGGCGCACAACGGATGCCGCCCGCCGAAGCGTCGCCGCGTTTAAGCCTTTCACCATGGTCGATTGAGCAGTGCCAGGCGGCACTGCTCAATCGACCGTTGACGAACACAACTCAATACCTCGCCATTGCAAGTGTCATATAGCGGACACTTAGCCGAAAGGAATACATAGTGCTTATTGCACAGCGCCCAACGCTCACCGAAGAGAACATTTCAGAGTTCCGCAGCCGGTTCGTGATCGAGCCCCTGGAGCCTGGCTTCGGATACACCCTCGGTAACTCCCTTCGCCGTACCCTGCTGTCCTCGATCCCCGGCGCTGCTGTGACCAGCATTCGCATCGATGGCGTGCTGCACGAGTTCAGCACCATTCCCGGTGTGAAGGAGGATGCCACTGAGATCATCCTGAACATCAAGGGCCTCGTGGTCTCGAGCGAGCACGACGAGCCGATCACCGCGTACCTCCGCAAGACCGGCGCAGGCCAGGTCACCGCAGCAGACATTTCGGCTCCGGCCGGTGTCGAGGTGCACAACCCGGACCTCGTCATCGCCACGTTGAACGACAAGGCGAAGTTCGAACTCGAGCTCACCATCGAGCGTGGCCGCGGCTACGTCTCGGCGACCCAGAACCGCAACGAGTTCTCCGAAGCCGGTCAGATCCCGATCGACTCGATCTACTCTCCCGTCCTGAAGGTCACCTACCGCGTCGAGGCAACTCGTGCCGGTGAGCGCACTGACTTCGACCGCCTCGTGGTCGACGTCGAGTCGAAGCCGGCCATCACGCCGCGCGACGCGATCGCCAGCGCCGGTAAGACCCTGGTCGAGCTGTTCGGTCTCGCCCGCGAGCTGAACAACGCCGCTGAAGGCATCGAGATCGGCCCAGCGCCGGTCGACGCCGTGCTCTCCAGCGAACTTTCGATTCCCATCGAAGACCTGGACCTGTCGGTTCGTTCGTACAACTGCCTCAAGCGCGAGGGCATCAACACCGTGTCAGAACTCGTCGCCCTGAGCGAGACACAGCTGATGAACATCCGCAACTTCGGTCAGAAGTCGGTCGATGAGGTGCGCGACAAGCTCGTGGAGATGGGCCTCTCGCTGAAGGATTCGGTCCCCGGATTCGACGGCGCCCACTTCTACTCGGGTTACGAAGACGAGACCAGCAACTAAGGCTCGTTCTCGACGCCTTTTCACTTTTGATTCTGGAGAATAACGACAATGCCTCAGCCCACTAAAGGCCCCCGCCTGGGAGGCGGACCAGCGCACGAGCGTCTCATGCTCGCCAACCTGGCCGCTGCCCTGTTCACCCACAAGAGCATCAAGACCACCGAGACGAAGGCCAAGCGCCTCCGTCCGGTTGCCGAGCGCCTCATCACGTTCGCGAAGCGCGGTGACCTGCACGCCCGCCGTCGCGTCATGCGCATCATCGGTGACACCTCGGTCGTCCACGAGCTCTTCACCGAGATCGCTCCGCTCGTCGCCGAGCGCGAGGGCGGCTACACCCGCATCACCAAGCTCGGTTTCCGCAAGGGCGACAACGCGTCCATGGTGCAGATCGAACTGGTTCTCGAGCCCGTCACCCCCAAGGTGAAGAAGTCGAAGACCGCTGCCAAGGCTGAAAAGCCGGCAGAGGCTGCTCCGGCCGAGGAGACCGAGGTCGTGGCCGATGACGCCGCTGCCGACGAGGCTCCCGCCGCCGAGTCGACCGAGTCGACCGAGTCGACCGATGCAGTCGAGGCTGACAAGGCCGAAGACAAGTAGCAGTCAATCCTGTTGAAACCCCCGGTATCCGTCAGGATGCCGGGGGTTTCGTCTGTGTGCCCGCCTAGGCTGGACGGATGAATTCTGCACCCCCTTCCCTCAGCAGTCGCGTCGACGTTCCACACGAGCTCACGCTGCCCGAGCATCCTGACATCGCGCTCTGGAGGGCGGCATCGCTCGACGATGTTGATGCAATCCTCGCCGCGCAGAACCTCTCCGACCAGGTCGATCACCCGGACTGGGCGACGCCGCGTGAAGACCTCGACGATGATTTCCGGGCCTCTCACATCGATCTCGCTCACGATTCGCTCGTCGCTTTCGACGCCGACGGCGCGGTAGCCGCGTTCGGATACGTGGTGCTCGGCCCAGGGCAGGACACCCGGGTGCAGTCCTACCTGCCGGGAACGGTCCGCCCGGACATGCGCGGACGGGGCGTCGGCAGGCGCCTGCTCGAGTGGCAAAAGGGTCGCTCGCGGCAGCAGCTCGCCACGTCGGAGAAGACCGTACCCGGATGGTCGATGGTCGACGTCGCGCATGGAAACGACGCCGCTCTCGCCCTGGCCCAGGATCTCGGCTTTGTGATCTCGCGTTACTTCACCACCATGAACCGGGTGGCAACAGATCCGGTTCCCGAGGTGGACGCCCCCGACGGCATCCGCATTGTCCGGTGCACTCCCGACCTCTTTGAAGCGACGAGGTTGGCCCGCAACGACGCGTTCCGCGATCACTGGGGGAGTCAGCCGCGGATGCCCGAGGAATGGGCGAAGATCACCGGCAGTTCGCAATTTCGGCCCGAGTTGTCCTGGGTCGCCGTTGCGGGGGAGGGTGCTGAGACCCGCGTCGTCGCCTTCGCCCTCACCTCATTGAACGAGCACGACTGGGAGTCGCAGGGATTCAGCTCCGGGTACATCGAACTCATCGGTGTCGTGCGCGACTGGCGGGGCAGGCGCCTCGCGCCCGCGATCATCTCGCGGCTGCTGACGTCGTTCGGAGAGGCCGGGCTCGAGCGCGCCGTCCTCGATGTCGACACCGCCAGCCCCACCGGGGCCAACAGCCTCTACGAGGGGTTGGGATTCCGGGCGGGGACGCAGGAGATCGCCCTTGTCATCGAATATTGATGGCGACCGTAAACTGGCGGGGTGACAAACCAGCCGCAGCGATTCCGCCTCGATATCGCGTATGACGGGACCCGATTCGCCGGCTGGGCGAAGCAGCCGGGACTTCGGACGGTACAGGGCGTTCTCGAGGAGGCGATCACGACGATCCTCGGCAACCAGGGCGACAGAATCCTCGTCGCCGTCGCGGGCCGGACGGACACCGGAGTGCACGCCTCGGGCCAGGTTGCCCACCTCGACCTCGACGATGACCGGGCTCGCCGGGTCCGGCGCGGCAGGCCCCCAAGGGACGGCCTGCACCCGACGGGAAGTGCCCTTCGTCGGAAGGTGAACGGCGTACTCGGCCAGTACCCCGACGTGCTGATCACCAATGCTGCTCCGGCGCCTGACGGGTTCGACGCCCGGTTTTCGGCGGTGTGGCGACGGTACGAATACCGGATCGCCGACAGTCTCTCGTTCCGCAACCCGCTGCACCGGGCACAAACGGTCTGGCATCCGTCGCCGCTCGATGTCGACCGGATGCACGAGGCAGCCCAGTCCCTGGTCGGCCTGCATGACTTCGCGACCTATTGCCGTCCCCGCGAGGGGAGAACGACCATCCGCACCCTCCAGCGATTCGGCTGGACCCGGGATGAGCACGGCGTGATCGTCGCTGATGTGCGCGCGGATGCCTTTTGCCACAGCATGGTGCGCGCCCTCGTCGGGGTCTGTGTCGCCGTGGGGGAGGGGAAGCTCGAGGTGGCGGATGCCGCACGCTTGCGCGACGCTCTCGACCGCTCGAACGAGTTCGCCGTGATGCCCGCTCGGGGGCTCACACTGGCGGAGGTCGGCTACCCCAACGATTCACTCCTGGCGATGCGTGCCGCACTGACCCGGTCGAGGAGAAGCCTGCAGGACGGGCGTGACCCGTTCGCGGAGTTTGACCCCGACGACGACGCCGGGTAAGCTTGCTCCTTGGTGTCTGCGCTGTCTGCAGCGCGGCATCCGAAGTTGAGCCCTCCACCTGCGGCGTTCCGAATCCGGAACTCCCAACGGAGCGGGATTCACGACCAACCAACTTACGACAAGAAAGCAGCACTATTGTGACGCGCACGTATTCCCCCAAGGCATCTGAGATCCAGCGTGACTGGTTCATCATCGACGCCACCGACATTGTGCTCGGCCGCCTGGCCAGCCACGTCGCCATCCTCCTCCGTGGAAAGCACAAGGCTACCTTTGCGAACCACATGGACACCGGTGACTTCGTCATCATCATCAACGCTGACAAGGTCGCCCTGACCGGCCAGAAGCTCCTCCAGAAGAAGGCATACCGCCACTCCGGTTACCCGGGCGGCATCAAGGCCGTGACGTACGCAGAGCTTCTCGAGAAGAACCCTGGCCGCGCGGTGGAGAAGGCTGTCCGCGGCATGCTCCCCAAGAACTCCCTCGGTGCCGCGCAGCTGCGCAAGCTGAAGGTCTACACCGGTGCGGAGCACCCGCACGCTGCCCAGCAGCCCAAGACGTACACCCTCGACCAGGTCGCCCAGTAAGCGCCGGATAGACATAAGGATTCCTACAGTGGCGAAGATTTCAGATTCCATCGCAGAGACCCCGGAGAGCTTCTCCACCGAGACGCCGACCGAGGCAGCCCCCAAGGCAGCTCGCCCGGCACTCAGCGTCCCCGGCGCAGCCGTCGGTCGTCGCAAGCAGGCCATCGCCCGCGTGCGCCTCGTCCCGGGTTCAGGCACCATCACGGTCAACGGCCGTGAGCTTGCCGACTACTTCCCGAACAAGCTGCACCAGCAGCTGATCAACGACCCGTTCACCGTTCTCGACCTCGCTGGCGGCTACGACGTCATCGCCCGTATCTCGGGTGGCGGCCCCTCCGGCCAGGCCGGCGCGCTTCGCCTCGGCATCGCGCGTGCGCTCAACCAGATCGACGAAGAGAACAACCGCGCAACCCTGAAGAAGGCCGGCTTCCTCTCCCGTGACGCTCGCGTCAAGGAGCGCAAGAAGGCTGGACTCAAGAAGGCACGTAAGGCACCTCAGTTCTCGAAGCGCTAATCGCGCCTCGGTCCTGGACTGTTTATGCCTCGCCTGTTTGGTACTGACGGCGTTCGCGGTCTCGCGAACGCCGACCTGACGGCAGACCTCGCTCTCGGCCTTGCCCAAGCCACCGCAGTGGTGCTTGGGCAGGGCCGAAGTGCTGAGGCCCGCCGTGCCGCCGGAAAGCGCCCCGTCGCCGTCCTCGCCCGCGACCCCAGGGTCTCCGGCGAATTCCTCGCCGCGGCCGTTGCCGCCGGTCTCGCGTCAAGCGGAGTGGACGTCCTGGACGCCGGAGTCATTCCGACTCCAGCGCTGGCCTTCCTCATCGCAGATATCGACGCCGACTTCGGCGTCATGATCTCGGCGAGCCACAATCCGGCACCGGACAACGGCATCAAGATCTTTGCACGCGGCGGACGCAAGCTTCCCGACGAGGTCGAGGAACGCATCGAGCATTACCTCACCGAGCCGAACCTCGCCCCCACCGGGGCAGGCGTCGGACGTATCCGCCGGTTCGCTGACGCGGAGGACCGCTACGTGGTCCACCTGCTCGCGAGCCTGCCGCACACCCTCGACGGCCTCCATGTCGTGCTGGACTGTGCCCACGGTGCCGCAGCGGGGGTGTCGCCCGAGGTGTTCAGAGACGCTGGCGCGACGCTCACGATCATCGGCAACGACCCGGACGGAATGAACATCAACGACGGTGTCGGGTCGACGCACCTGGACCTGCTCGCGAAAGCCGTGCTTGAAAATAAGGCAGACATCGGAATCGCCCACGATGGTGACGCCGACCGCTGCCTCGCTGTCGACGCGAACGGGAAGGTCATCGACGGTGACCAGATCATGGCCATCCTGGCCGTGTCGATGAAAGAGCGCGGACACCTCACCGATGACACCCTTGTGGCCACGGTGATGAGCAACCTCGGACTCCGGATCGCCATGGAGGAACACGGGATCTCCATGGTGCAGACCAAGGTCGGCGACCGCTACGTGCTCGAGGCCATGAACAAGAGCGGGTTCGCCCTCGGGGGAGAGCAGTCCGGCCACGTCATCATGAGCGAGTATGCGACCACGGGAGACGGCATCCTCACCGGGCTCCACCTTGTCAGCGAGATGGCTCGAACCGGCAGGACCGCCGCCGAACTCGCGAGCGTCATGGACGTGTACCCGCAGATCCTTGTGAACGTCAGGAACGTTGATCGCAACGGCATCCACACCGACGAGGCTCTTGCTGAGGCTGTTCGTTCGGCCGAGGCTGAACTCGGCGACACCGGCAGGGTGCTGCTGCGCCCCAGCGGTACCGAGCAGCTCGTGCGCGTCATGGTTGAAGCCGCGGACCAGCCCACGGCCGACCGGCTGGCACACGCCCTCGCCGATGTTGTCCGGGAACGCCTGGCCGTTTAGCCACCCACGCCCAGTGCTGCAGTTTCAGTCGAGTGCTGCAGTTGCAACTGCAGCACTCGCGAGGAACTGCAGCGCACGGCGTGCGCGTCAGACCTTGCGGAGCAGGACCTGGCTGACGGTGTGGTTCGGCGCCTTCCGCAGGATGAGTTTCGCGCGCGCCCGTGTTGGCCGGATGTTCTCGAGGAGGTTCGGCTCGTTCACTTCGCGCCAGTAGAACCGGGCCTTTTCCCTCGCCTCTTCCTCGGTGAGTGAGGCGTAGATATTGAAGAACGAGTTCGGGTTCGTGAACGCTCCGCGCTGGAGTGCCATGAATCGTTCCTCGTACCAGGAGGCGATGTCCGACGTGCGGGCGTCGACATAGACGCTGAAATCGAAAAGATCACTCACCGTGAGCCGGTTTCCGTTCCCCGCTGGCTGCAACACGTTGAGGCCCTCGACGATGAGGACGTCCGGACGACGCACGACGACCTGGGCGTCAGGGACGATGTCGTATTTGAGGTGCGAGTAAAACGGTGCGCGGACCTCGCCCGCGCCGCTCTTCACCGCACTCACGAAACGCAGGAGGGCACGCCGGTCGTAGGACTCGGGGAACCCCTTCCTGGCCATGATCCCGCGCCGCTCGAGCTCTGCGTTGGGGTGAAGGAACCCGTCTGTCGTGATGAGCTCGACCCGCGGAGTATCCGCCCAGCGCGACATCAGCTCGCGCAGAAGCCGGGCGACGGTCGATTTTCCGACGGCGACAGAACCGGCCACGCCGATCACGAAGGGTGTCCTGTCGGTCTTCTCGCCGAGGAACGCACTGGTGGAGTCGTGCAACCGCTTGGCGTTCGCGACGTACAGGCTCAGCAGCCGGCTCAGCGGAAGGTAGACCTCCGCCACCTCGTTGAGGTCGAGGCGGTCGCCCAGTCCGCGCAGCTGAAACACCTCGGCATCGGTCAGGGGTGACTGTGTCGTCGGCGCGAGCCTGGCCCAGTCCGAGCGGTCGATTTCGACAAAGGGGGTCGTCTGGGTGTGCGACGCGGAGCCGGAGGAAGGGTCGGACATAGGTTGCCAGTCTATTGCCGGTATCCTTGAGCCCATGTGTGGAATCGTGGGTTACGTCGGCAGCAACGACAGCATCAATGTCCTTCTCAGCGGTCTCGGCCGACTGGAGTATCGCGGGTACGACTCCGCCGGCGTCGCCGTCATCGACGAGACGGGGGCGATGCGCACCAGAAAGCGGGCGGGCAAGCTCGCCGTCCTCGCCGGCGACGTGAAAGCCAGCGCGATGGAGGTCAGCCACACCGGCATCGGCCACACCCGCTGGGCCACCCACGGAGCACCGACCGACCAGAACGCCCACCCGCACCTCGGCGATGACGGCAAACTGGCACTCATCCACAACGGCATCATCGAAAACTTTGCGCCGCTCAAGAAGGAACTCCTCGACGACGGCTTTACGTTCATCAGCGAAACCGACTCGGAGGTCGCGGCTGTGCTCCTCGGCCGCGAGTACGGCCAGACCCAGGACCTGCGCGAGGCATTCCAGCGTGTCGTCGCGCGGCTTGAGGGCGCATTCACCCTCCTCGCCGTGCACGAGAACGAGCCAGGCGTCGTCGTCGGCGCCCGACGCAACTCCCCCCTGGTGATCGGGCTGGGCGAGGGGGAGAACTTCCTCGCTTCAGACGTCGCCGCCTTCGTCGAGTACACGCACAAGGCGCTCGCCATCGGCCAGGACCAGATCGTGTCGATCACTCCGGATGCCGTCTCCGTCACCGATTTCTTCGGGGAAACGGTCGAGGTCGAACCGTTCGAGATCGCGTGGGATGCCAGCGCCGCTGAGAAGGGCGGCTGGTCCAGCTTCATGGCCAAGGAAATCGACGAAGAGCCTGACGCCGTCGCCAACACCCTGCGTGGGCGCATCGACGGGGATGGACAGGTCGTCATCCCCGAACTCAACGGGCTCGACGAGCTGTTCACCGACATCAACCGCATCGTCGTCATCGCCTGTGGTACCGCGTCGTACGCCGGGCAGGTCGGCAAGTACGCGCTCGAGAAATGGGCGGGAATCCCGGTCGACGTCGAACTCAGCCACGAGTTCCGCTACCGTGAGCCGGTCATCACCCCGCAGACGCTCGTCGTCTCGATCAGCCAATCCGGCGAGACGATGGACACGCTCATGGCGGTCAAGTACGCCAGCGACGCCGGCGCGAAGACACTCTCGATCTGCAACACCCAGGGCGCGACGATTCCCCGCGAATCGGATGCCGTCGTGTACACGCACGCAGGCCCTGAGGTCGCCGTCGCGTCCACCAAGGCGTTCGTGGCCCAGATCACCGCGCTCTACCTCTTCGCCCTGCACCTTGCCCGCGTGCGCGGCGCCCAGAGCCCAGAGGTGCTTGCCGAACAGTCCCGCGAACTCATCGAGATTCCCGCGAAGATCCGGTCGATTCTCGGCGAGAAGGATGTCGTCACGCAGCTCGCGCGCTGGATGAGCGATTCCCGCGCCGTGCTGTTCCTCGGCCGCCACGTCGGATTCCCGATCGCGCTCGAGGGGGCGCTCAAGCTCAAGGAGCTCGCGTACATCCACGCCGAGGGCTTCGCCGCCGGTGAGCTCAAGCACGGCCCGATCGCCCTGATCGAGCCAGGGCAGCCCGTCTTCGTTGTTGTCCCGAGCCCGCGCGGTTCGGCGACGATCCACTCGAAGGTCGTCTCGAACATCCAGGAGATCCGCGCCCGCGGCGCGAAGGTCATTGCGATCGCCGAAGAGGGTGATGCATCGGTGCTTCCGTTCACCGATGTCGTGATCCGGATCCCGCTCGCCGCTCCGCTGTTCGAGCCGCTGCTCGCCGTCATCCCGATGCAGATCTTCGCGATGGAACTCGCCAGCGCCAAGGGCCTCGACGTCGACCAGCCGCGCAACCTCGCGAAGTCCGTCACGGTCGAATAGCACGGTCGAGCAGGTCGGTCGAGGAGTTCCGGCGGGCCGGAAGGGGAGCAGCGTGATCGTCGGCATCGGAGTTGACCTCGTCGACCTGGCGCGATTCGAGCGCGCGGTCGACAGGACGCCCCGGCTGCGTGATCGCTTGTTCGCTGAGAGCGAACGGGAGAAGCCGCTCCGTTCGCTGGCCGGCAGGTTCGCAGCAAAAGAGGCCCTGATCAAAGCGCTCGGCAGCTCCGACGGGGTGCACTGGCTCGACATCATCGTCTCGAACGATCCACAGGGTGACCCTCGATTCGACGTCAGCGGCGAGACCGCGACCGTCATCGCTGCCAGGGGTATTACCTCCCTGCACCTGTCGATGAGCCACGACGCCGGGGCAGCCATCGCCTTCGTCGTAGCCGAGCGAGCCGACTCGCCGGGGAGTGCAGCGTGAGCGGGTTCCGTGAGGCGGTGATCGATCTCGACGCCGTCTCCGCGAACATCCGTCATCTGCGGGGCCTCGTCGGCACACCGCATGTCATCGCCGTCGTGAAAGCGGATGGCTACGGGCACGGCGCCGTGCCCGTCGCGCGCGCTGCGCTCGCCGGGGGAGCCGACTGGCTCGGCACCGCTGACATCGCCGAAGCGCTCGCGCTGCGATCCGCAGGGATCGACGCTCCTCTTCTGTGCTGGCTGCACCAGACAGGAGCGGATTTCCCGGCCGCCGTGCGTTCCGGAATTGACCTCGGCGTATCCTCACGCGCGCAGCTCTCCGACATCGCGGCTGCTGCTGGCGACGCCCGGGCGCACATTCATCTCAAGCTGGACACCGGCCTGAGCAGGAACGGCGTCGCGGAAGCGGAGTGGGCGGCAACCTTCTCGCATGCACGCGAACTGGAAGCGGAGGGGAGGATCACGGTCCGCGGGCTTTTCTCGCACCTCTCCAACGCCTCGGCGACCGATGATCGAGAGGCGCTGGAGGTTTTCCTGCGAGGGCTTGCCCTCGCCGAGGAGGCGGGGCTCCGCCCTGAGCTCGTCCACCTCGCCGCGACCGCTGCGGCGATCGATCTTCCTGAGTCCCGGTTCAACACGGTGCGGATCGGAATCGGCATGTACGGGCTGTCACCGTTCGACGACCGCAGCTCCGCCGACCTCGGGCTGACCCCGGCGATGACACTCCGTTCCCAGGTGGCCGCCGTTCGTCGTGTGCCCGCCGGCCAGGGAGTGTCGTACAGCTACACCTACCGCACAGCGGATGAATCCACCCTCGCGCTCGTCCCCCTCGGCTACGCAGACGGCATCCCGCGGCAGGCCTCAGGTATCGGGTCCGTGTCGATAGCCGGTCGGCGGTTCCGGGTGGCCGGGCGAATCGCCATGGACCAGTTCGTCGTCGACGTCGGCGACGCCGAGATCGCCGTGGGGGATGAGGTCGTTGTGTTTGGTGACCCGGCTCTCGGGCTCCCGGGCGCCGTGGACTGGGCCACCGCCGCAGGGACGATCAACTACGAGATCGTGACTCGAATCGGTGCCCGAGTGACGCGGGAGTACTCGCATGATTGACCTTCCGGTCGACACCATCGTCCCCACCTCCGATGACATGCACGCGATGGGAGTGCGAATCGGCCGCGAGCTCACGGCCGGCGACCTTCTCGTCCTCACCGGGCCACTTGGGGCGGGGAAGACCACGCTCACGCGAGGAATCGGGGACGGACTGGGCATCCGCGGTCCTGTGACCAGCCCGACCTTCGTTCTCGCCCGCACCCACCCCAGCCTCATCGGCGGTCCGCCCCTCGTGCACGTCGACGCCTACCGGCTCAGCGACGCACTGGAACTCGACGACCTCGACATCGACTTCGCCGGCAGTGTCGTCATCGTCGAGTGGGGGAGGGGACTTGTGGATGCGGTCGCCTCCCGCTGGATCGACGTCGACATCGACAGGCCAACCGGTGCCGGATCCGCGGATGAGGATGACGTCGATCCGGGCGACGAACCCCGGCGCGTTCGGATCACCAGGCACGCACCCAGCGGCGTCTGAGACAGCACGCGAGGCGCACACGAACGCGTAGGCTGGATCCGTGCTCCTCGCCATCGACTCGTCCACAGGAACCTCCGTTGCCGTGGTCGATCGTGACGGCGGAATTCTTTCCGAACTCGCGGTCGACGACACGATGCGGCACGCCGAAGTCGTCGGTGCGCTCATCCGTGATGCCCTCGCCGATGCCGGCGTCGCCGCAAGACAACTGTCTGCCGTGGCGTGCGGGATGGGCCCAGGGCCCTTCACCGGCCTGCGGATCGGGATCGCCGCTGCACGAGCGTTCGCGCTTGGAGCCGGTAAGCCGGTCGTTCCGCTGGTCAGCCATGACGCTGTCGCGTTCGGCTGGTACCGCGAGGGAAACAGTGGAGAGCTCCTCATCGCCACGGACGCTCGCAGACGCGAACTGTACTGGTCCACCTACTCGGGAATCACGGCGGACGGCCTGCCGATCCGTTCGGAAGGTCCGGGCTTGGCGAAGCCGGAGGACGTGCCCGACGGGCACGGCGTCCGTCTCGACGCCTCTGAGGTGTCGGCAGGCTCCCTCGGCATGCTCGCCGAGTTCACCTTCGCTGCTGGCGCTGCATTCGCCCCTGACGAGCCGCTGTACCTCCGTTCTCCCGATATCAGCCTGTCCACGAGGAAGCGGGTGACCGCATGACCTGGAAGCTGCGCACGGCGACTGTCGCCGACCTGCACCACATCATGCAGATCGAGTCGGCCGTCTTTGCCACGGATGCCTGGTCCGAGTTCATGATGCGCGACGAACTGGCCTCCGAAAACACGCACTACGTGGTCGCAACAGCGCTCGGCGCCCCCGACATCGTGCAGGGCTATGCGGGCCTGATGGCTCCACCGCGGGCGACGGAAGCGGACGTGCAAACCATTGCCGTCTCACCGGATGTTCGCAGGATGGGACTCGGACGGGTGCTCATGCACTCCCTGATCAGGACGGCTGGCGCGGTGGGCGTCCGCGAGGTATTCCTCGAGGTGCGCGCGGACAACGACGCAGCGCAGGAGCTGTATCTGTCCCTCGGATTCGAGTCGATCGGGGTGCGTCCCGGGTACTACCAGCCTGATAATGTCGACGCCGTCGTGATGAAGCTCGAACTCGTTCGCACCGGATCGGCGGTCGGCGCCCCGTGAGTACGTCAGTAAGCAACCGGGACGCTCCGCTCGTTCTCGGTATCGAGACTTCGTGCGACGAGACCGGAATCGGCATCGTGCGCGGCAGGACCCTGCTCAGCAACACCATCGCCTCATCGATGGACCAGCACGCCCGCTACGGTGGCGTCGTGCCTGAGGTCGCGGCGCGCGCGCATCTCGAGGAACTGGTCCCGGCTCTCACGGCAGCCGTGAACGAGGCGGGTATCAGGCTCGAAGACCTCGACGCGATCGCCGTCACGAGCGGACCGGGTCTCTCGGGCGCGCTCATGGTCGGTGTTGGAGCCGCGAAGGCGCTCGCCGTGGCACTTGACAAGCCGATCTACGCCGTGAACCACCTGGTGGGACACGTCGGAGCTGACATTCTCGACGAGTCAGGGACGCCGTTCGACTATCCGACCATTGCTCTGCTGGTCTCTGGCGGTCACACCTCGCTTTTGCTCGTCCGCGACCTGGTCAGTGACGTCGAACTCCTCGGTGAGACCATCGACGATGCGGCGGGGGAGGCGTTCGACAAGGTGGCCCGCGTGCTCGGCCTACCGTACCCGGGTGGCCCGGAGATCGACCGGATGGCGGCGTCGGGCGACCCGAAGGCGATTCGTTTCCCGCGCGGACTCACCCTGCCGAAGGACCTCGTCAGGCACCGCTACGATTTCTCGTTCTCCGGTTTGAAGACCGCCGTCGCGCGCTGGGTCGAGAAGCAGCAGGACCTCGGCAACGAGGTTCCTGTGGCTGATGTCGCGGCAAGCTTCCGCGAGGCCGTTGCCGACGTTCTGCTGACCAAGGCGATCGCCGCGTGCGCCGACCACGGCATCCCCCGGCTTCTCCTCGGTGGGGGCGTGGTGGCGAACGCCAGGGTGAGGGAACTGGCGCTCGAACGAGCCACAGCCGCCGGGGTCGCGTTGCGCATTCCCCCGTTGTCCCTCTGCACGGACAACGGCGCCATGATCGCCGAACTCGGTGCGCAGCTCATCATGGCGGGCCATGAACCGTCGAGCCTGGATTTCTCCGCTGATTCGACCCTGCCCGTGACCGACATCCAGGTGCGCTGAGCCGTCCGGGTCGCGGTCGCGTGGCATCCGAACGCTGCGCCCGGGAAATGTGGCATTCTGGGAGGCCAGCGGCGAGCGCCAGGGCTGAGCGCACCGCACGTGTTTCGGCGACAGGGAGAACGATGACAGATCCAGGGATGCCCGACAGCCGGGCCGAGATCCCGCAGCGTCGCCGACGCGCGATCCTTCCGGAGGACCAGGAAGGTACAGCCGCCGAACCCCACGTGCAGGCCCATGGCACGTCGGCAACGCCGCCGCCGAACCCTTTCGGACAACCATCGGCGAGGCACGCCTCACCCAGCCAGGAGGCCCCGCAGCAGGCCGACGCGGCACGTGAAGACGGTGCTCACGAGGTCCAGGCGCATCATCTTCCCGTTGCGCAGCCCTCCGGGTTCGCCCCGCCCAGTTCGCCCGGCTTTGGGCCGGGTGCCGGATACCAGCCCGACCACGGCCAACCCCCTGTGACGCCCACCGGCTACGCGCAGTCGTACGGGATGCCGCCACTCACCGCACCAGTGGCGGCCGCAGCGCCGGCATCCGGATTCGCGACGACGGGCCTCGTCCTCGGCATCATCGGCGTCGTCGGCGGGATCTTTTTCGGCTGGACCATCCTGCTCTCGGTCGCAGCCCTCGTGCTCGGGTTCATCGCGCGCACCAGGGAGCCCCACGCGGCCGGGAGGGCGCTGGCAGCCATCGTCACCGGATTCCTCGGCGTGTTCCTTTCCGTCGGGTGGCTCGTGTACAGCATCGTCACCTGGCTTGCCCTGTCGTCGTAACGGAAGGACGAGGATGGCATTCAACCCCGCCGTGTTGTTCGCCGCTGCGACGACGAGTTACGCGGCCAACTGCACCCTCGGAATAGCCGTCGCGACCGGGACCCTGACCACCGGGCGGGCGCGCTGGGTCCATCACGCGCTCTATATTGCGACCTTCGGTCTCGCCGGCGCCGCCGCGAGTTCGCTCCTCTGGAGTCGGAGCCGCGCCGGATGGCTCCTGCTCCCTGCCGCCATCCCGCTGGTTCTCATCCCGGCGATCAGTTCGCACACTCGCCGCCACATCGTGACGGCACTCAGCGCCGCCCCGTTCTTCGTGGCAAGTCTCGTCAAGGCCTGGAGATAGCCGGTGGAATTTCTCGACGTTGTACGCAGGAGGAAGACCACCAACGGACCGTTCCTTGCCGACCCGGTCAGTGAGGACCACCAGCGGCTCCTGATGGAGCTCGCGGGTCGCGCTCCATCCCAGCTGAACAGCCAACCCTGGCGCTTCGTCATCGTCGACGACCGGGACACCATCGAGAAAATCGCGACGATCAGCGGTGAGAGCATGACCGAGGCCATGTCCAACGGCACGTTCTTCGAGCGTTATAAGCCGTATTTCCGCTTCAGCGCGGAGGAGATGGCGACGCGGCGTGACGGGATGCTCTTCGATCGGCTTCCCGCGGCTCTTCGGCCGTTCACCAGCCAGGTGTTCACGTCGCGCGGACAGAAGCTGATGAACACGCTGCGTGTACCTCACAAGCTGGGAGAGGAAAACCGTCGACTTGTCGCCGGGTCGCCGCTCCTGCTCGGGGTCATGCTCGACCGCGCGGAATACCGGCCCGGGGAGCTCTCGTCGTTCTATTCCGTCTTCAGCATGGGCGCCGCGATGGAGAACATCTGGCTCGCCACCGTCGAACTGGGGATGGGCATCCAGTTCGTGTCATTCCCGATGGAGGTGCCGGGCAACTGGGCGAAGATCGAACGGATCCTCCAGGTCCCTGACAGCCTCGAACTGATGGCGGTGTATCGGCTCGGCTATCTCCCTGCTGAGCAGCGCCGCCCGGCGATCGACTGGTCGAGCCACGAACGGAAGCTGCCGTCGCAATACGTGTTCCGTGGGACCTGCGCAACGCCGCAGGCCGGGTGGGATACTCCGGTCGAAACCGACCACCCGGCCTGACGGCCCGCGGTCAGCGCCCGGTCGAGTCGGGTGCGCGGTCGACAGATCCGCGCCACGCGCCGGTCTCGAAGCCGTTGGACTCGATGAGCTCCTTGAACTTCTTGAGATCGTGACCGATCTGAATGTCATCGACCTGGAGCAGCGCCCCGGCCTTCTCAACGAGGCCCTGCGGGGTCCAGTCGAGCTGAACGGAGATCCGGGTCTCGTCGTCGCTCAACCGGTGGAACGTGACGACGCCGGCGTGCTCTTCGCCGCCGGTGCTCTTCCAGGCGATGCGCTCGTCCGGGGTCTGCTCGGTGATCTCCGCATCGAATTCGCGGGTGATGCCGGCGATCGACACGGTCCAGTGCGTTGAGGTGTCGGACTTCTGAACGACCTCGTCGACTCCGCTGAGGAACTGCGGGAACGACTCAAACTGTGTCCACTGGCCGTATGCGGCTGAAATGGGGGCGTGGACGTCGATATCGGAGTTGACAGTTGCCATTGGGGGCATCCCTCTCTCTCGTGGTGGATGAACCCTTAGAACATCACGAGGCCGGCAAAACTGTCGAGGGCCTTGCGGGCGGCGGCGCGACATGTAAGGGCGGCTACAGGCGCTCACAGAGCAGGGCGGCGTGTCTGCCTGCCACCCGAGTGAGCACAAGCGTGGCGCTGTGGGGACCGGAGAGGTTCATCCGTCTGCGGAAGGCGGCCGGGTCGACGTCCGCTCCGCGCTTCTTGACCTCGAGCGTGCCGATACCGCGGGACCGGAGTTCGCGCTTGAGCGCGCGCTCGTCGAGTGGAAAACGCTCGAGAACGCGAAATCCTGTCGCGAACGGACTGTCGCCGGCGTCATCGCCGGTGAGGTAGGCAATGCCATCGCTGAGCATGTGGGCCCCGAGCGTGCGGGCGACGTCGCCGATGAGTCGGGCCCTGATCACCGCACCGTCCGGTTCCCAGAGATAGCTGCCGAGTGGCCCGACCTCCACGTCTGCGCTGTCTTCGTCGGCATGCATCTCATGAATTCCGCCGTGGGCGAGAACGAGGGCGGACCGTCGGATGCCGGTGCGGGCGAGAGCCCCGAACCACAGTCCGAGCTCCACGACGTGCCCGTCGACGCTGACCCACTGGGCCTCGGCGTCGTCGGGGATGAGGTCCCGGTCGAAACCGGGGCCCAGCTTGACGCCGGCGGGACGGTCTGCTGCCGCAGCGAAGACGAAGTCGAGCGAGGGCGTGTAGTCCGCGTACCTGGTCAGCCTCGAGGTGTTGGAGTGCCCGGCCGTGCGGCGGGCCGGGTCGAAGAACAACGCGTCGAATGCGCTGAGGTCGATGTCCTCGGCCGCGGCGTTCTCGACACGGGCGGATTCGAACGGCGCCAGGTTGTAGCTTGCGACAGTGGCTGTGACCTCGTCGATGTCGACGGCGGTCACGTTCAGGTCCAGGGCGGCGAGTGCCATCGCATCTCCACCGATGCCGCAGCCGAGATCCGCGACAGAACGAAGCCCCGCCGCGTCGAACCGCCCCGCGTGAACGGCGGCAACCCGCAGTCGGGTGGCCTGTTCGAGCCCGGCCTCGGTGAACAGCATTCGCGAGGCGAATTCGCCGAATTTGGCCGCCGCCCTGAGCCTGAGTCTGGCCTGGGTGAGAACGGTGGCGACGAGCGTTGCCGAGTACCCCGCTGCGCGGAGACGGGAGACCGCTGCGACGACATCGCCTGACGTATCCGTCCCTGCCACCTCGTCGAGCAGGGTCAGGCCGTCCGGCGTGAGCAGTTCGACGAGTTCAGCTCTCTCCATGCCGCCAACCTACCAAGTTCACGACGTGCGGATTGGCACTCACGTTGCGAGAGTGCCAACGGATGCCTAGACTGGCGTTAGCACTCTCGATGTGAGGGTGCTAACTCAAGTCTTAGTTCAGAAAGAGGTCAACCGTGTCGGTCTCCATCAAGCCGCTCGAGGATCGCATCGTGATCAAGCAGGTCGACGCCGAGCAGACTACTGCCTCGGGTCTCGTCATCCCTGACACCGCCAAGGAAAAGCCCCAGGAGGGCGTCGTCGAAGCAGTAGGCCCCGGCCGTATCGACGACAACGGCAACCGCGTTCCGCTCGACGTCGCCGTCGGCGACAAGGTCATCTACTCCAAGTACGGCGGAACCGAAGTGAAGTTCGACGGCCAGGACTACCTGGTCCTCTCGGCACGCGACGTGCTCGCCGTGGTGGTTCGCTAACACAGCGCCCCATATCGAACGAATCCCGGATGGCGAAAGCCACCCGGGATTCATTCGTTAACGGGTCGGCGTCGACCAGGCAGCGAGTACGATCGATAAGTGCCTACCGCGTCAGACCCTGCCGATATCGATGTCGTCACCGGAGGCACCGCGACGGTCGGCAACGGCTTTCCCGATCGACTGAACCGGACCGGTCTCGCGTCCGCGGTCGCCGCCTATACCCTGTGGGGCGGGCTGCCGCTCTACTTCCTGCTCCTGGCGCCGACCGGCCCGTTCGAACTCGTCGCCGCTCGCATCGTCTTCTCGCTGGTGTTCTGTGCGCTCCTGCTCACCGTGACCCGAGCCTGGAAGCCTTTTCTCCGGCTGCTCACCTCGCCGCGGATCAGTCTCACCATGGGGCTCGCCGGAGTGCTGATCTTCATCAACTGGCAGACCTATGTCTATGGCGTGCTCAGCAACCAGGTCGTCGAGGCCTCGCTCGGCTATTTCATCAACCCGATCGTGACCGTCTTCCTCGGGGTCTTCTTCCTCAGGGAGCGGTTGCGGACGATCCAGTGGATCTCGGTCGGAATCAGCATCATCGCCGTCCTCGTGCTCGCCTTTGGCGGGAACGGTGTCCCCTGGATCGCCCTCACACTCGCGTTCTCTTTCGGTTTCTACGGGTACATCAAGAAGCGGGTGGGCCCACGCGTGGATGCCGTCGGAGGGCTCACGCTCGAAACGGCCTGGCTCCTGCCCGTCGCCATCATCCAGCTCATCGTGGTCGGCGTCACGAGCGGACTGACCATCGGCACGGTGAGTCCGATGCACACGGCGCTCCTGGTCGGTACCGGTGTTGTCACCGCAGTGCCCCTGTTGTTGTTCGCGGCTGCCTCACGTCGCCTCCCGCTCGTCTGGATGGGATTCATCCAGTTCTTTGCACCCGTCATCCAGTTCCTCGTCGGCGTGCTGATCCTGCACGAGGAGATGCCGATCGAGCGCTGGATCGGGTTCAGCCTGGTCTGGATTGCCCTCGTCATCCTCGCTGCCGACATGGCGGCGACCGCGCGGCGTTCCTCCGTTCTGCGCAACAAATCCGCCTGATTCGCGCCCTGACCGCGGGAAATGGTCACGGACTGTAACGATTGCGTTCTCGTTACACGGATGTAACCCATATGTATTGTTCGCTGGCGATTGCTCGAATAGGTTGGCACAACGACAGTACAGAGCACTGTCTTTTGGATACGACACAGCAAGGAGCAACATGGGCGTTTTCACCCGGGCTACGGCCTCCCGCTCACGCACCCGCACAGCCACTCTGAGTGGACTTGCATTCCTCGGAGCCAGCGCGCTGGTTCTCACCGGATGTGCAAGTTCAGGAGGAAGCGACGGCGGGGACAATGAGAAGCCGGAAGGCGACCTGACCCTGAAGGTGGGTACGCAGCTGCCGCAGACTGGCAACCTCGCGTTCCTCGGCCCACCTGAGGAAGCAGGCGTCGGACTCGCCGCCAAGGAAATCAATGACGCTGACCTCGGCATCCAGATCGACGTGGAATACGGCGACTCAGGCGACACCGACAACAAGGCGTACGCCACCGAAGTTCCTCGACTGCTGCAGGCGGGTGTGTCGGCCATCATCGGTGCCGCATCCAGTGGTGTGTCGAAGCTGTTCATCGACCAGGTGACCGGTGCAGGCGTGATTCACTTCTCGCCGGCCAACACCTCCGCAGACTTCACCACGTGGGACGACAACGGACTGTTCTGGCGAACAGCCCCCAGCGACGTTCTCCAGGGCGAGGTCCTCGGCAACCTGATCGCCGAAGACGGCAACGAGACCCTCGGCATCCTGTACCTCAACGACTCCTACGGAACCGGCCTCGCCCAGTTCACCAGTGAGGCGTTCGAGGCCGCGGGCGGCGAGGTCGTCGAAGAGCAGTCGTACAACACCGGTGACACGTCGTTCGACGCACAGATCAGCGCGCTGAAGGCGGCTAACCCCGACGCCATCGCCCTGATCGCGTTCGAGGAGACGAAGACGATCGTTCCTGCCCTCGCCGGTTACCCCGCCGAGGACATGTACTTCGTCGATGGCAACCTGTCGGACTACTCCGCAACGTTCGAGCCTGGCACCCTCACGGGCGCCAAGGGCACCCTGCCCGGCCTCGACACTGCGAAGCTCGGTGACTTCACCGATCGTCTGCAGGCGTTCTGGTCCGAAGAGGGCAACGACGAGCTCAAGGACTTCAGCTACGCGGCTGAGTCCTACGACGCTGTCGTGCTCCTCGCACTGGCAGCCATGGCCGCCGGTTCGACCGACGGTGTCGACATCGCTGAAAAGCTCCAGGAAGTTTCTGGTGGCACCGGTGATGGTGAGAAGTGCGGGACATTCGATGAATGTGCAGCGCTGATCAACGACGGCAAGACGATCGACTACGACGGAAACTCCGGTCCGATCTCGTTCGATGAGAACGGCGACCCGACCGAGGCGACCATCGGTGTCTACGAGTACAAGGAAGACAACACCTACGAGCGCATCAACTAAAGCGTTCTGAAGGAACGGTGGCCGCGGGAAACCGCGGCCACCGTTTTTTCGTGTGTGCGACCTGGCTGGCCCTCTACGGTGTCGTCGGGGGAGCGGCCGCCCGAGGGGTGCTTGGGCACACGGAAACGCCCCGCAGGTGGCCTGCGGGGCGTTTGGGAGTGGGTGCCGCGAGCGAGCTACTCCTCGTCGTCCTGACCCAGGGTGCCGAGGTACAGTCCGATCACCTTTTCATCGGTGAGCAGTTCGCGCCCCGTGCCCGTGTATGCATCGGTGCCCTGGTCGAGCACGTAGCCTCGGTCGCAGATCTGCAGGCAGCGCCTGGCGTTCTGCTCGACCATGATCGTGGTCACCCCGGCCTTGTTGATGTCTGACACCCGGAGGAAGGCATCGTCCTGTCGCACGGGGGACAGGCCGGCGCTGGGCTCGTCAAGCAGGAGCACGTGCGGGTCCATCATCAGCGCACGGGACATCGCCACCATCTGGCGCTCGCCACCGGACAGGGAACCTGCTCGCTGTTTGAGCCGTTTGCCGAGTTCAGCGAAGATCCCTGTGACGAACTCGAGGCGATCCTCGTAGATCTTCGGATTCTGAAAGAGCCCCATCTGCAGGTTCTCTTCGATCGTCAGGCTCGGGAACACGTTGTTCGTCTGCGGCACGAAACCGACGCCGCGGGAGACGAGTTTGTCGGCCTTGAGCCCGGTGATGTCTTCGCCGTTGAGGCGGATCTCGCCACCGCGGACCTTGACCTGGCCGAAGATGGCCTTGAGCAGCGTGGACTTCCCGGCTCCGTTCGGTCCGATGATCCCGATGAGTTCGCCCTTGGCCGCAACCAGGTTGGCCTCGTTGAGGATGTTGACGCCCGGCAGGTAGCCGGCGGTGAGGTTCTTAACCTCGACGACGGTTTCAGGTGCGATCGTTGCGCTCACTTGGCGTCCTCATCATTCGCAGTGTGCTTGGTGTGTTTGGTGTGAGCAGGCTTGACGTTGGTCAGCATGGAGGTCTTCTCGGCGTCGATCTCCGCGAGGAGTTCATCGACCTCGGCGGTCTTTTCTCCCGAGTACCGGCCGGTGACAACCCCGAGGTCGACATCCTGATGGCTTCCCAGGTAGGCGTCGATCACCGCAGCGTCTCGCATGACGCTTTCGGGATCACCCTCGGCAACAACTCGTCCCTCGGCCATCACAATGACCCAGTCGGCGATGTGCCGCACCATGTGCATGTCGTGCTCGACGAAGAGGACGGTCATGCCCTCTTTCTTGAGGTTCAGGATGTGATCGAGAAGTGACTGCGTGAGCGCGGGGTTGACCCCGGCCATCGGCTCGTCCAACATGACGAGCTTCGGCGAGCTCATCAGTGCCCTGGCCATTTCGAGGAGCTTGCGCTGTCCACCGGAGAGGCTCGCTGCGAAGTCGTCCTTTTTGGTGTCGAGCTTGAACCGCGCGAGGATCTCGATCGCCCGATCCTCGATCTCCTCTTCCTGCTTGCGCCAGAGGGGCTTGATGAGGCTGGTGAAGATATTCTCTCCGGCCTGTTTCTGTGACCCGAGCTTCATGTTCTCGAGCACGGTGAGCAGACCGAGTGCCTTGGTCAGCTGGAAGGTGCGTACCTGCCCCATCCTCGCCACCTTGAACGCGGAGACGCCGTTGAGGTTTGCGCCGTCGAAGGTCCAGGTGCCCGTGTCAGGTTTGTCGAAACCGGTGAGGAGGTTGAAGAGGGTCGTCTTTCCTGCTCCGTTTGGGCCGATCAGCGCGGTGATGGCACCACGGGGTATCTCGAGGTGATCAACGTCGACCGCCGTGAGGCCGCCGAAGGTGCGGGTGACGTTGTCGGCGATGATGATCGGATCGACCTTGGCGACGCCGGGGGCCGGATCTCCGACATGCAGGCCCGTGGTCTTGACCGGGCGGGCCGTCGATGGGCTACTGCTTGACAAAGGTCAGCTCCTTCTTGTTGCCGAGGATGCCCTGTGGCCTGAATATCACGATCAGCATGAGGGCGAGTCCCACGAGGACGAAGCGGAGGGTGGCCGCCTGGGTCGTCGACATGAACGGCAGCAGGCCGCTCGACGCCATCGCTGGCAGGACGTTGGAGAGGAAGCCCATGATCACCCAGAAGATCACTGAGCCGAGAATGGGCCCGAATACCGTGGCCGCCCCACCGAGGAGGAGGATCGTCCAGATAAAGAAGGTCAGGCTCGTGACGTACACGCTGGGCACCACGGCCGACGGAAGGGCGAACACCACACCGCCGAGGGCACCGAAGATTCCTCCGACGATGAGCGCCTGCATCTTGTAGGCGAAGACGTTCTTTCCGAGGGCGCGGACAGCATCCTCGTCCTCTCGGATGCCCTTGAGAACGCGACCCCACGGGCTGCGCATGAGCAGCCACACGAGGAGTGCCGCGACGACGAGCAGTCCGATGCCGAAGACCCGGACCCACCAGCCGTTTGCGCTGTAGGTCCACGGGCCGAAACCGTATGTGCCTTCAGGGAACGGATTGGCCGCGCGGAACCCGGCGTGGTAGTTGCCGAGCCCGTCTGCGGAGTTGGTCACATCGTCGAACACCTGCGTGGTGAACAACAGTCGGACGATCTCAGCGGCCGCGATGGTCACGATCGCGAGATAGTCGGCTCTCAGTCTCAGCGTCGGTATTCCGAGGATGAAGGCGAAGACAACGGATGCCAGCATGCCCACGAGGATTCCGACCCACCATGGCAGGCCGAAGGTGAGGATCGAAATGGCGTAGCCGTAGGCGCCGAGCGCCATGAAGCCGGCCATACCGAAGTTGAGCAGTCCGCCGTATCCGAAGTGGACGGCGAGTCCGAGGGCGGCCAGTGCGTAGGCAATGGTCTCCGGGCTGATCAGCCAGGAGGCGGTGTTCGACAGAATTGATTCCCAGTCCATGGCGTCCTCCTATCCAATTCTCTCTTTGCGCCCCAGGAGACCCTGTGGCTTGACGAGCAGCACGGCGATGAGGACGACGAGCGCTCCCACGTACTTGATGTCCGACGGAATCCACAGCGTGGAGATCTCGACGAGGAGCCCGACGATGATTGCACCGATGAGGGCGCCGAAGGCGGTACCGAGTCCACCGAGGACGATGGCGCCGAAGACCAGCAACAGGATCTGCGTTCCCATGTCCCACTTGATCCCCGGCCGGAAGTAGGCCCAGAGAATTCCGGCGAGACCGGCAAGCGATCCGGACAGGATCCAGACGATCCTGATGACTTTGTCGACGTCGATTCCGCTCGCGGCGGCGAGTGATGGGTTATCCGAGATAGCCCTGGTCGCTTTTCCGGTGCGTGTGTTGACAAGCCACCACGCCACACCGAGGAGAACGACGATCGACGTGCCCATGCTCATCATGTCGACGATGGAAAGCGTGACCGATCCGAACAGGGGGATCTGGGTGTTGCCTGCACCCTCCAGCTGGTAGGTGCCACCTCCGATGAAGTACAGGAAGATGTAGCGGAGGAAGAGCGACAGGCCGATCGAGACGATCATCACCTGCACGATTCCGATGCCCTTGCGGCGGAGAGGCCGCCAGAGGCCCGTGTCGAGGACGTAGCCGAACACCCCGCTCATGATCACGGCAGCGGCCAGCGCCAGCCAGATCGGGAGCTGGAGACCGGTGAACATCAGGGCCATCACGGCACCGAAGGTGACCATCTCACCGTGTGCGAAGTTCGACAGGCCCGTTGTTCCGAACACGAGGGACGCACCGACTGCCGCAAGGGCGAGGAGAAGGCCGAAGTTGAGGCCGTTCACCGTGCGTTCGACAAGTTGGTCGAAGAAGCTGACCGTCACCCGCACTCCCTCACCGAGGAAGTAGTTGACGATCTTCGAGCTCGTGAGTGCGATCTCGGCTTCGACGGAGGCAGAACCCTCGGCGACGATGACACCTTCGGGGAGGGTTTCTTCGTCGAGAGTGACCGTGTACGCGCCCTTCTCGGGCACTCCGATCTTCCATTTGCCGTCCGCATCCGTCTCGACGTCGGCCTTGTAGCCGTTGCCGTCGACCGTGATGGTGACGCCTTCGAGCGGTTCGCTTTCGAATTTCACGTTCCCGGCGAAGTAGAAGTCGTATTCTGTGCCGACCTCGTCAGCCTGAGCGGGTGCCGCCGACGCCGATTGCACTATCAGGGCGCTGAACAGCAACGCCAAAAAAAGCAGAATCGCGCGCCTGAGGCGCGGGGCTTGGACTGAATGAGGGGAACTCACTGCACCTCCAGTGCGGGACCGCCAGGTCCCTTAAGCAGGGGACCGCCAGGTCTCCTGAGTAACTTTCGCCAAACGGCTCTGTTTGACGATACGACCCGATTATGACCTACATGTTTCGTACTTGGGTATTTCTCACCTCAAAGTGCCCATCTTCAGGGCATAATCGTTACCTTTCTGCGGTTAGCATTAACTACCGGCCCCCATGCGTAGTGTCACTGGCATCCGTCAGCCCCCATGACGCCGGTACGCCACCGTGAAGGGAAGCAATGGAAACCTCAGACCCGTTCGGCTTTGTTGGACTCACCTATGACGACGTCTTGCTCCTGCCGGGGCACACGGACGTCATTCCGAGCGAGGCGGAGACGTTCTCGCGTCTGACCCGGCGCATCACCGTCGCCACCCCGTTGCTGTCGAGCGCGATGGACACCGTCACCGAGTCGCGCATGGCCATCGCCATGGCGCGCCAGGGCGGCATCGGCATCCTGCACCGTAACCTCTCGATCGCGGACCAGGCCGAGCAGGTCGACCTCGTGAAGCGCAGCGAATCCGGGATGATCACCAACCCCGTCACGACAACGGCGGACGCCACCGTGGCAGAGGTCGACGCGCTTTGCGGCCAGTTCCGGGTCTCCGGCCTCCCGGTCATCGATGGGGACGGCGTCCTCGTCGGCATCATCACCAACCGTGACATGCGGTTCGTGGCCCCGTTCGAGAAGGCGACGACGCCCGTTCGCGACGTGATGAGCCGTATGCCGCTGATCACGGCTCCCGTCGGCATCGACCCGGACGACGCCATCGCGATCCTTGCTGAGCACCGAATCGAGAAGCTCCCGCTCGTCGACGGTGCGGGCAAGCTCAAGGGGCTCATCACGGTCAAGGACTTCGACAAGAGCGAGAAGTACCCGCACGCGACCAAGGACGACGAGGGACGGCTGCGCGTCGGCGCCGCCATCGGGTTCTTCGGTGACGCCTGGCAGCGCGCTGGGGCACTCGTCGACGCGGGGGTTGACGTGCTCGTCGTCGACACCGCCAACGGCGACTCTGCCGGCGTGCTCGACATCATCCGCAAGCTCAAGGCCGACCCGGCCTTCGCAAAGGTCGACATCATCGGCGGCAACGTCGCAACCCGCTCCGGTGCTCGGGCAATCGCCGAAGCGGGCGCGGACGCAGTCAAGGTCGGTGTCGGCCCCGGCTCGATCTGCACCACCCGTGTGGTCGCCGGTGTCGGCGTTCCCCAGGTGACCGCGGTGTACGAGGCATCCCTCGCTGCTCGCGAATTCGGCATCCCGGTCATCGCCGATGGCGGGCTTCAGTACTCGGGCGACATCGCCAAGGCCCTCGTGGCCGGCGCAGACACCGTGATGCTCGGTTCGCTGCTCGCCGGGTGCGATGAGAGCCCGGGGGAGCTCGTCTTCGTCAACGGCAAGCAGTTCAAGACCTACCGTGGCATGGGTTCGCTTGGTGCGTTGCAGACGCGTGGTGAGAAGACGTCCTACTCCAAGGACCGCTACTTCCAGAACGATGTCCCGACTGACGACAAGCTCATCCCCGAGGGCATCGAGGGCCAGGTCCCGTATCGCGGGCCACTGGCTGCCGTCGCGTACCAGCTCATCGGCGGACTGCGGCAGTCGATGTTCTACGTCGGTGCACGCACGATCGACGAGCTCAAGAACAAGGGCAAGTTCGTTCGGATCACGTCGGCCGGACTCAAGGAGTCCCACCCGCACGACGTGCAGATCGTCGTCGAGGCGCCGAACTACAGCCGCTAAGCACTCATGCGTCGCGAACGCCCGGCCGAGCATCCGCTCCGGCCGGGCGTTCGCCGTTGGCGCCCCCGACGGTGATCGAGCCCCCAACGCTGATCGAGCCCCTCCCGCTGATCGAGCCCCTCCCGCTGATCGAGCCTGTCGAGATCCGCCCCGCCATTGCTGGTCGACGCGCCACCGCCGGTCGCCCCCAAACGCTGATCGAGCCTGTCGAGCGGTGATCGAGCCTGTCGAGCGGTGATCGAGCTTGTCGAGATCCCGCCGCCGCGAACGGCTGATGGCCCCCCAACGGTGACCCTCGAGCGGTGATCGAGCCTGTCGAGATCCCGCCGCCGTCACCTCCCTCCGGTGATCGAGCTTGTCGAGATCCCGCCCCGCCACCGCTGATCGACGTGCCACCGCCGGTCACCTCGCTCCGGTGATCGAGCTTGTCGAGATCCCGCCGCCATCGCTGATTGACACGCCAACGCTGGTGGCCCCGCAACGGTGATCGAGCTTGTCGAGCGGTGATCGAGCTTGTCGAGATCCTTGTCGTGGACCGCGGTCCCTCCACAGGCACACCGGTCGTGGAAACCATCCACAGCCAGCCCTTTCGTGGCGGCGGATGCGCGGGCCAATGTCGGTGGTGCGCGGGACAATGAACGTATGGAAGAACTCCGATACCCGCTGGCTGAGGCGGACGACATGACCGTTGATGGTCTGGTGGAGCCGCCGTTGAGTGGGCGTCGGGCTGAGGCGTGTAGTGCGTTGGTGGATGAGGTTGCGAAGGTGCAACGGAATCTGGCGCGGTTGCTGGCGTGGCAGTTGGAGGTGATCGATGATGCGGTGCGGGTGGCGGAGGAGACCGAGCGCGGGTTGGTGACGGTCGGGTCGACGTTGTCGGTGACGCAGCGGCGGGAGATGGTGCGGCGGTCGGTGGTGGCGGAGTTGGCGTGTGCGTTGCGGATGCCGGAGTCGACGGTGTTCGGGATGGTTGCTGATGCGGATGCGTTGATGCACCGGTTGCCGGTGACGATGGCGGCGTTGCGGGCGGGGGAGTTGTCGTATCGGCATGCGCGGGTGCTGGTGGATCAGACCAACACTCTCAGCGCGGAGCTGGCGGGGGTGGTGGAGGAGCAGGTGGTTCCGTTCGCGGGAACGGTGACGGTGTCGAAGTTCGCGGCGCGGGTGCGGGTGGTCAGGGAGCGGGTGGATCCGGAGTCGATCACCGTGCGGGTGGCGAAGTCGGTGAAGGATCGGCGGGTGGAGTTCCAGCCGGCGCCGGATGGGATGGCGTGGTTGGGGTTGTTCACGACGGCGTCGGAAGCGTTGACGGTGTTCACCGCGGTGCGGGACCAGGCTGCCCGGTTGCAGGCTCGGGGTGATTCCCGCACGTTGCCCCAGATCACCGCGGATGTCTGCACCGACGCCCTCACCGCAGCCCTCTCCGGAGACCTCACCACTGGAACGGCAGCGGGTAGCAGCACGGGTTCAGCCACCAGCGTCACGGAGTTGATTGGGGAGGGGTCGGGGCTGGGTCGGGTTCGTCCGACGGTGACGGTCACGGTGCCGGCGTTGACGTTACTCGGGTGGGGTGAGGAGCCGGCGACGTTGGAGGGGTATGGTCCGATCGATCCGAAGACGGCGCGGGTGTTGGCGGGGCAGGCGTCGATGTGGTTTCGGATGTTGACTGATCCGAAGACCGGTGCCCCGGTCGCGGTGGACTCGAGAACGTATCGGCCGACCAGGGCGATGAGACGCTACCTGCAATACGTCGACGGAACCTGTCGGTTCGCCGGCTGTAACCGGGCTGCCCGGTACTGCGACCTGGACCACACCACAGCGTTCGCGTTCGGAGGGGCAACCCAGTGCGAGAACCTCGCGCACCTGTGTCCGAAGCACCATCGGATGAAGCACCACACCACCTGGCACCTGCAACAACGCGGGCACGGAACCCTGGAATGGACCACCCCGGGAGGCCACACCTACGAAACCCACCCCGCGATCCAACTCCCACCCCCAGACCCACCACCTGACCCGTCCGACCAACCAAACTCGGGCGAGCCCGCCGCACGGCGCGTCAGCGATCCGAACCCGGGCGCAAACGCAGCCGCCGAAGGCGCTGCGAACCCCGCAGTTATCCGCAGATCCGCAGCCGCCGAAGGCGCTGCCCCCGCCAAAGCTTTCCCCGGAGCCGGATCTCCCAGGAGTAGACGACCCACCGTTCTGACGCACAAGCAGCGCTGTGCTCGAGGGAGGGATGAGTGTTTTCGGGGTGTCGAGTTATGAGGTGTGAGGCCAGGGGCAGCAGCCCAACCTCACAATCCGCACGACTCGGCGCCCCTGGCCTCACGCCTCATTGTTTGAGCTGAGGAGAAAATTCTCATCCCTCCCGCCCGCACTTGAGAACCGAACACCCCCAAGAACCCGCCCGCACTTGAGAACCCGCCCGCACTTGAGAACCCGCCCGCCCCTGAGAACCCGCCCACACCGAAGAACCCGCATCAACGACGACCAGCCCGGACCCGTCGTGAGTGAACGCTAGGCTGGAACCGTGAGTATGGAAACTGAGATCGGTGCGTCCAAGCGCGCACGCCGCGCCTACGCCTTCGATGACATCGCCATCGTCCCGTCGCGTCGGACCCGTGACCCCGAGGACGTGTCGATCAGCTGGGGCATCGATGCCTACCAGTTCGACATCCCGTTCCTCGCGGCACCGATGGACTCGGTTGTCTCTCCGACGACAGCGATCATGATGGGCAAGCTCGGCGGACTCGGCGTCCTCGACCTCGAAGGTCTCTGGACGCGCTACGAGGATCCCGAGCCGCTGCTCGCTGAAATCCGCACGCTGTCAGACGACCGCGCCACCGCCAGGATGCAGGAGATCTACTCCGCGCCGATCAAGCCCGAGCTCGTCACCGCACGGCTCGCGGAGATCCGCGCGGCAGGGGTTACCGTCGCCGGTGCTCTTTCACCGCAGCGCACCCAGGAGCTCTACGAGACCGTCGTTGCCGCAGGCGTCGATCTCTTCGTCATCCGTGGAACGACCGTCTCGGCCGAACACGTGTCGAAGAACCAGGAACCGCTCAACCTCAAGGAGTTCATCTACGAACTCGACGTTCCCGTCATCGTCGGCGGCGCCGCCACCTACACGGCGGCACTTCACCTGATGCGCACGGGAGCCGCAGGTGTTCTCGTCGGATTCGGCGGGGGAGCAGCATCGACCACCCGCGCCACCCTCGGCATCCACGCTCCCATGGCGACAGCTGTCGCCGACATCGCCGGCGCCCGTCGTGATTACATGGACGAGTCCGGTGGACGGTACGTCCACGTGATCGCTGACGGCGGTCTCGGCACCGCTGGCGACATCGTGAAGGCGGTTGCCTGCGGCGCAGACGCCGTCATGCTCGGCACCACACTTGCCCGTGCGACGGATGCACCAGGCGGCGGCTACCACTGGGGCACAGAGGCGTACCACTCCCAGCTGCCGCGCGGTCGCCGGGTCGAGGTCGGCCAGATCGGCTCACTCGAGGAGATCCTCTACGGCCCGGCAACGGTGGCAGACGGCAAGGCCAACCTCGTCGGCGCGCTTCGCCGGTCGATGGCGACCACCGGATACTCAGACCTCAAGGAGTTCCAGCGGGTCGACGTCGTGCTTGCTCCGTACCCGCCGCAGCCCGCCGCTCACTGAACCCGGACGCGCGGTATCTCCTCAGTCGAGGATGCGTCGAACGACGTTCGTGTGCGCGAGATCGATGAGTTCCTCGCCGCGCCCTGACAATACGGTGCGGATGGCGTAGAGGGTGAATCCCTTCGCCTGCTCGGCGGTGATGGCTGGTGGCATGGACAGTTCCTGCCTGGCGGTCACAACATCGACCAGGGCGGGACCGTCGTGAGCGAACGCCGCTTTTAGGGCGCCGGCGAGGTCATCCGGCCGTTCGACGCGCTGGCCGTGGATTCCCATCGCGGTGGCGACATCGGCGAAGTTCGGGTTCACCAGTTCGGTGCCGAAGTTGACGAGCCCGGCGGCCTTCATCTCCAACTCAACGAAGTTGAGCGACGAGTTGTTGTACACGACGATCTTCACGGGCAGCCGGTTCTGGGTGAGGCTGAGCAGTTCGCCGAGCATCATGGTGAGTCCGCCGTCGCCCGCCAGCGCGATCACCTGCCGTTTCTGGTCGGATGCCTGTGCGCCGATTCCCTGCGACACCGCATTCGCCATCGAACCGTGGCTGAACGATCCGATCAGCCGCCTGCGCCCGTTCATTTTCAGGTAGCGGCTCGCCCAGACCACCGGAGAGCCCACGTCAGGGAGGAACACCGCATCGTCCGCCGCCAGCTCATCGACGAGTCTGGTGAGGTACTGGGGGTGAATCGGCTCACGGTTCCTGTCATTCGTCGCCAGGTCGTCCAGTCCCGCCCTGCTCTTCCGGTAGCGCTTGAGTGACTTCTCGAGGTGATCCCTCGAACTTTTGCGTTCCAGCAGGGGGAGGAGCACGGCGGCCGTTTCCCTGACGGTACCGACGAGGCCGACATCGATCGGGGTGCGCCGCCCGAGCTGCTCGCCGCGGAGATCGACCTGGATCTTGACGGCGTCCTCCGGAAAGAACTGCTGGTACGGGAAGTCGGTGCCGAGCATCAGCAGCACATCGCAGTCCTCCATCGCCCGATAGCCGGATGCAAAGCCGAGCAGCCCGGTCATCCCGACATCGAACGGATTGTCGAACTCGATGTGTTCCTTGCCGCGGAGGGCGTGGACGATCGGCGCACCGAGCGCGTCCGCGAGTGCCATTACCTCGGCATGCGCCCCCGCGACACCCGCTCCGGCCAGAATGGTCACCTTCGCCGCGCCGTTGAGAAGGGCGGCAGCCTCGGCGAGTCCCTCCGGCGACGGAAGTACCGAGCTCTTCGTCGGTCGGATCGACACCGTCCTGGCGTTTTCGGCCTCCGCCTGGAGCACGTCGCCAGGGATCACGAGAACAGCGACACCGCGCCGCTCGATCGCCGTTCGCATGGCGACCTCGAGCAGCCGGGGCATCTGCTCCGCTGAACCGACCATTTCGGAGAACACACTGCACTCTCGAAACAACTCCTGCGGATGGGTCTCCTGGAAATATCCGCTGCCGATCTCTGCACTCGGGATGTGGGCGGCGATAGCGAGCACGGGAACCCGTGAACGGTTGGCGTCGAACAGGCCGTTGATGAGGTGCAGGTTGCCCGGACCGCAGCTGGCTGCACACACCGCCAGCTCACCGGTGATCGCAGCGTCCGCCGACGCGGCAAACGCCGCGGCCTCCTCGTGCCTGACGTGGACCCAGGCCAGATCGCCGTCGGCCCTGAGCGCATCGGTGAGGCCGTTGAGGGAGTCGCCCGGCAGCCCGTAGACCCGGCTGACTCCGCTGGCCTTGAGGGTCGAGACGATGTTCTCAGCAATGGTTCCCATGAAAGCTTCCCCTCAATTACGACGACGTTGCGTTCGAGTCCAACACAGAAGGCACGGATTTGTAAGGGCGGGCTGGCTTCGGCGCAAGGCAGTTGTGACTGCTCATCCGGTGCGTTAGCGTCGAGAGAAATGTGGTGGCGTAGCCTGTCGGTGTCACCTCGAGCTGCAGTCCGGGATCGTGACAGGCTCGATTCCGGTGGAGGCAAGAATGGCCAATCACAACACCGTTTCACGCTCGACCAAGCTCGGTATGGAGGAGCGGGTCGCCGCCATCGAGGCCCTCAAGACGAAGGAACTCGACGTTCTCGTCGTCGGCGGAGGCATCGTGGGCGCAGGAAGTGCCCTGGACTCCGTGACCCGTGGGCTGTCAACGGGCATCCTCGAGGCGCGGGACTGGGCGAGCGGAACCTCGAGCCGGTCATCGAAACTCGTGCACGGTGGCATCCGATACCTGGAACAGCTGGACTTCCGACTCGTACGCGAAGCGTTGATCGAACGTGGTCTGTTGCTCCAGCGCATCGCCCCGCACCTGGTGAAGCCGGTGAAGTTCCTCTACCCGCTCAACCGCCCGGTGATCGAGAGGATGTATATCGGCGCCGGCATGCTCCTCTACGACATCTTCAGCTACACCGGCGGGCGCCCGCCTGGGGTCCCTCACCACCGTCACCTCTCAAAACGTCAGGTGCAAAAGTCGATCCCGTCGCTGCGCAATAACGCTTTTGTCGGCGGACTCACCTATTACGACGCACAGGTCGACGACGCCCGCTACGTGTCGTCGCTCGTCCGCACGGCCTCCTCGTACGGTGCCCACGCGGCCAGCCGGGTCCGGGTCGAGGGATTCCTCAAAGTCGGCCAGCGCGTTGTCGGCGTCAAGGCGCACGACCTCCAGACCGGCGAACGCTTCGAGGTCCGGGCCAAGCAGGTTGTCAACGCCACCGGCGTGTGGACAGATGACACCCAGGCCATGGTCGGCGAGCGCGGCCAGTTCAAGGTGCGCGCCTCGAAAGGCATCCACCTCCTCGTTCCTCGCGACCGGTTCCAGTCCACCATGGGCCTGCTGCTCCGCACCGAGAAGAGCGTCCTGTTTGTGATCCCGTGGGGGAGGCACTGGATTATCGGCACGACCGACACGGACTGGGACCTCGACAAGGCGCACCCCGCCGCAACGGCCGCCGACATCGACTACCTGCTCGAGCACGTCAACCAGATCCTGGCCGTACCGCTCACCCGGGACGACGTCGAGGGCGTCTACGCCGGACTCCGGCCCCTGCTCGCCGGCGAATCGGAGGAAAGCTCCAAGCTCTCCCGTGAGCACCTCGTCGCCCACTCCGTCCCCGGCCTCGTCGTGATCGCCGGCGGCAAGTGGACCACGTACCGAATCATGGCGAAGGATGCCATCGACGCAGCCGCTGATGCACTCGACGGCAAGGTGCCCAAATCGACCACCGCGGACATCGCGCTCCTCGGCGCTGAGGGGTACCAGGCCGCGTGGAACAAACGAGGGAAGATCGCTCGTGCGTTCGGTGTGCACAAGGCACGAATCGAGCACCTGCTGAACCGCTACGGTGTCCTCACCGATGAACTGCTCGACCTGATCCGCGCACGGCCCGAACTCGGCGACGCGCTGCCCGGGGCCGACGACTACATCGGTGCAGAGGTCGTGTACGCGGCCTCGCACGAGGGCGCTCTCCACCTCGAGGATGTGCTCGCCCGGCGAACCCGGATCTCGATCGAAGCATGGGATCGGGGCGTCTCAGCCGCACCGGTCGCGGCGAAGCTGATGGCTGAGGTCCTTGGCTGGGACGATGAGCGCACCCAGCGTGAAATCACGTTCTACCTCAAGCGCGTTGCCGCCGAACGAGCATCGCAGGAGCAGCCGGATGACGAGTCCGCTGACCGGATTCGCCTGGAAGCCCCGGACATCGGCGCGACCAAGTGACCAGTGCCTCCCCCCGGTGACCGGGGGGAGGCGGTCGCAGCGCACCGTTAGACTTGTGGCACTGCCCACAAGCCTTGAGGAGTCCGGCGATGGTCGATGTTCGGCGGGTCAAACTCCCGGGAGTCGGTGTCCTGCACACTTTCGTCACGGACGACGGCGGCAAGGTGGGCGTTATCGCGCATCGCTCGGGCCACAGCGACCTCATCACCTTCGCCGATGACGAGGACGGTTCAGATGCCAGCAAGGTGTCACTCCGTCTGAGCGAGGACGAAGCACATACGCTCGCCGAGCTGCTCGGCGGTACACAGATCACCGAGTCACTCACCGCACTCGACCAGATCCCCGGACTCTCCATCGACTGGTTCCGGGTCGACTACGAGGATCACATCGCCGGCCAGCCGCTTGGCGACCCGGCCGAGCGCGGCATCGTCGGGCTGACCGTCGTCGCCGTTGTTCGTGGCGAGAGCGCCAACCCCGCGCCATCCGCTGACTTCCGGGTCTTCCCCGGTGACACGCTCGTCGTCGCCGGCAGCCCCGAAAAAGTAGCGAAAGCCTTCGCCTTCTTCCGCACGGGAGAGTCACGGCTCTCAGGTGCGTCAGAAGCGCCGCCGGGAAGCTAGAGATGTCGTTTGCCGCCGCAGCTGAAAGCGCGTCCATGGGCACGGACCTCGTCGTCCTCGGTACCCTGCTGATCGTCGCGTACATCTTCGGTCGCCTTGGCAAGCTGATCGGGCTCCCCGCGATCCCGATCTACATGATCGTCGGTTTCCTCGCGAGTCCGAACACCGGATGGTTCCCGCTCAGTTTCGAAAGCGGGTACATCGAGCTGATCGCGATTTTCGGGCTGATTCTGCTCCTGTTCAACCTCGGGCTCGAATTCGACCAGGACGAGTTCTTCGGCAACCCCCGCAAACTGCTGTTCTCCGGTGGGTCATACCTCGTGCTGCTGATGGGGGCCGGGCTCGTCTTCGGCTTCGTCCTCGGCTGGGGAACGCGCGAGGCACTCATCATCGCGGGCATCATCGGAACGTCATCGAGCGCGATCGTCACGAAACTGCTCATCGAACTCAAGCGGCTCGCCAACCGGGAGACGCCGATGATTCTGGGATTGATGGTGGTGCAGGATATCTTCCTCGCCGTCTACCTCGCCATCGTCTCGGCGGTCCTCAGCGGTGAGTCGAACCCGTGGCTGGTCGCGGGAAAACTGGCGATCTCCTTTACCTTCCTCGTCGTGATGTTCAGCGTTGCGCGGTGGGGCGGTGCATACGTCAGCCGCCTGTTCCGCACCAAGGACGACGAACTCTTCACCATTCTCTTCTTCGGACTGGCCGTCCTCTTCGGCGGACTCGGGGAGGTGCTCGGCGTGAGCGACGCTATCGGCGCCTTCCTCATCGGCCTCGTGCTCGGCGCGACCAGGTACAGCACGAAGATCCAGAACGTATCCGTCCCGCTCCGCGATGTTTTCGGTGCATTCTTCTTCCTCAACTTCGGACTCAACCTCGACCCCAGCCAGTTCCCGCTCGTCATCTGGCCCGTCTTCTTCGCTGTCGTCCTCACCCTCGTTCTGAACGCCGTGGCCGGCCAGATCATGGCCAGGATCTATGGGTTCAGCGCCCAAGCGGGAATCAACGCGGCCACGATCGTCACCAACCGTGGCGAGTTTGCTCTCATCCTCGCCATCCTTGCCCTGACAGCGGGACTCGACCAGCGGCTGCAGCCCTTCGCCGGGCTCTATGTGTTGATCATGAGCGTCGTCGGGCCACTCCTGGCATCCAACTCGGAGAAAATTGGAACGGCTGTCCTCCGCACGAAGAAGGTGCCGCCGAGGCCGCGCGCTGCCGATTCAATGCTGGCCGAGGAGATCGCGCTCATCGATGCAGCGACCTCCGATTCCGTAGGACATGAGACGTCCCGGGCGGTCGACCGGATCGTCGAACAAGCGATGAAGCAGACAGACAACACCCAGGACAGAGCAAAGCGAGACGACGATTACTAGCAGTTCCACCCACCCGGATCACGACGCCGACGCAACCCCGAGCCTCGTACGAACGATGCTTCAACCGCGCTGGATCGCCATGCTCCTGCTCGCCCTTCTGGTCTCCGGAGCATTCGCCTGGCTCGGGCAGTGGCAGCTCGAGCGAGCTGTGATCTCCACCGAGACGGTCGACACCCCGACCGAAACGATCGTTGGCCTCACCGACGTGGCTACCCCGGGCAAGCCGCTTCGCGACAAGGTCGTCGGTCAACTCGTCAAGGTCGACGGCACATGGGTGCCCGGTGATTTCCTCGTGATCACCGAACGGGTCAACCTCGGCTCGACCGGATACTGGGTCGTCGGGCATCTCGCAACAGGCACGGGGCCGACTGACCCGGCCGTTGCGGTCGCGGTCGGGTGGACGGCAGATCGGGACACCGCGGGGAACGTCGCCTCCGCGCTCAACGAGGATCGCGACACATCCGTCACCACCGTCTCCGGAAGACTGAACGCCTCCCAGGGCCCTGAGATTCCGGACGGAGACGACCCCTTCGAGCTGAACACGATGAGCGTGGCCGCCCTCGTCAATATCTGGCCCCAGATGAGCGACCGCCCGATCTACAACGGCTACATCGTGTCGGCAGACGTGCCGGAGGGTCTTGTGGCAATCGACGCCCCCGCCGTCGAGCAGGAGACGACGGTCAACTGGCTCAACATCTTCTACGCCGTCGAGTGGGTCGTCTTCGCTGGCTTCGCCATCTTCCTCTGGTACCGCCTCGTGAGGGACGCGTGGGAGCGGGCGCAGGAGGAAGCGGCCGCGCTCCACACAGGAAACGGGCCGGTAGAATAGGACCATGCCCCTGGAACCTCGAGAGAGTGATCTGCAGCGCATCCCCGGTGCCCTGACGTTCTACAAAATCTCCTCCATCATCACCGGTGTCCTTCTGTTGCTCCTGTGCCTCGAAATGCTGATGAAGTACGCGTTCGGCCTCGAACTGGAACTCGGTGGTGCATATGGGTTCCTCGCGTTCGTGCCGAGCGACAGTCTGCAGGCCGTGAACCTCTCGCTGGGCATCCTCATGGTGCACGGCTGGGGATACGTTGTCTACCTCTTCGCGGACTTCCGGATCTGGAGCCTCATGCGGTGGTCGTTCACGCGGTTCCTGATCATCGCCCTCGGCGGAATCATCCCCTTCCTCTCCTTCTTCCTCGAAGTCCGCGTGGCCCGTGAGGTCACGGCGTACCTCGAATCACGTGCGGCCGACACCGGCGCCACCCCCCAACCCGCGGAGGCATCCCATTAGCGAGCAGGCAACCAGCCAGCGTCCCGTCCTCGTCGTCGACTTCGGCGCGCAGTACGCCCAACTGATCGCACGGCGCGTGCGCGAGGCCGGTGTCTACTCCGAGATTGTCCCTCATTCGATCAGCGCAGCGGAGGTGGCCGCCAAGAACCCGGTCGGCATCGTCCTCTCCGGCGGTCCATCGAGCGTGTACGAGGATGGTGCCCCCGCGCTCGACTCCGCTATTTTCGACCTCGACGTCCCGACACTCGGCATTTGCTACGGCTTCCAGGTGATGGCTCGCGCCCTCGGCGGCGAAGTGGCCAACACCGGCCTTCGCGAATACGGATCGACGGATGCCGCGCTCTCGACCGACGGGGGAGTCCTGCTCGCAGGCCAGCCCACCGACCAGACGGTCTGGATGAGCCACGGAGACTCGGTCGCGAAGGCCCCGGCCGGTTTCACCGTCCTCGCATCGACCGCATCCACCCCGGTCGCCGCGTTCGGCAACGACGAGCGTCGCCTCTACGGTGTGCAGTGGCACCCCGAGGTGAAGCACTCGGCGTACGGGCAGGATGTGCTCGAGAACTTCCTCCACCGTGCGGCCGGAATCCCATCCGACTGGAACCCCGGCAATGTCATCGCCGAGCAGGTCGACCGCATCCGCACGCAGATCGGCACAGGCAAGGTCATCTGCGGGCTGAGTGGGGGAGTCGACTCGGCCGTCGCTGCCGCACTCGTGCACGAAGCCGTCGGTGACCAGCTCGTCTGTGTCTTCGTCGATCACGGACTTCTCCGCCAGGACGAGCGCCGCCAGGTCGAAGAGGACTACGTCGCTGCCACGGGCGTTCGGCTCATCACCGTCGACGCCCGCGAGCAGTTCCTCAACGCCCTCGCCGGAGTGAGCGACCCGGAGACGAAACGCAAGATCATCGGGCGGGAGTTCATCCGCACCTTTGAGAAGGCGCAGGCCGACCTCATCGCCGAGTCCCTCGAAGACGACGGCGACCCCATCGCCTTCCTCGTCCAGGGCACCCTGTACCCGGACGTCGTCGAATCCGGTGGCGGCTCCGGCACGGCGAACATCAAGAGCCACCACAACGTCGGCGGACTGCCTGACGACCTGACATTCGACCTCGTCGAGCCGCTCCGCACGCTGTTCAAGGACGAGGTCCGCGCCATCGGCCGCGAACTCGGACTGCCTGAGGTCATCGTCGGTCGCCAGCCGTTCCCCGGCCCGGGCCTCGGTATCCGCATCGTCGGAGAGGTCACCGCCGAACGGCTCGACCTGCTCCGCACCGCGGATGCGATCGCCCGCCACGAACTGACCGCCGCCGGCCTCGACAACGAAATCTGGCAGTGCCCGGTCGTGCTGCTCGCCGACGTCCGTTCCGTGGGTGTCCAGGGCGACGGACGGACGTACGGTCATCCGATCGTCCTCCGGCCCGTCAGCTCAGAGGATGCGATGACCGCTGACTGGACCCGGCTCCCATACGACGTGCTCGCGAAGATCTCCAACCGCATCACCAACGAGGTGGATGGCGTCAACCGCGTCGTGCTCGACGTCACGTCGAAGCCGCCGGGAACGATTGAGTGGGAGTAGGGGAGTCGGTAATTCGCGTCGTGACTCGACACCCCGCTAAACACTCGGCACTCAAAGTGGCCTTGAGTCGCTACACCGACGCGTAGCGGTCCGCCCGCACCAGGATGACACCGGTGAGGATGCCGAGGCCTCCGAGGAGCTGAACCGGCCCCGGGAGTTCCGCGAGGAGCAGCCACGACGCGAGCACCGCAAAGACGACCTCGGAGAGCCCGACGAATGACGCGATCCGCGTGCCGAGCCGCGCCGTCGCGACGATGCCGGTGACGTACGCGGCCACGGTCGAGATCAGCACGAGGGCGACGATCGGGACGACCCACGAGGTCCGCATCCCGATCATCGTGACATCCGCAGTCGCGAACTCGAGCGGCAGCAGTCCGACAAGGCCGCAGAGCACCACGATGACGGTACCGATCATGAGGCCCCCACCGGCGAGGACGATCGGAGGAAGGTCATCGTTCACGCGGGTGCCCAGCACGAAGTAGGTCGCGAGGGAGACCGCTGCGAGGAGCGCCCATGCCACGCCCAGCGGATGCACCGTCTGCGCGCCGGTGAGGTCGAGCACAAGGACCATTCCGACGACCGCGATGACCGTGCCCAGTATCGTGCGGATGCCCGGGCGACGCCTGGTCTGTGCCCACACCAGGAGGACGAGGAGCACAGGAGCGAGGTATTCGATGAGGAGTGCGACGCCCACAGACATGTACGAGACCGCGTTGAAGAAGCCGACCTGAGCGCCGGCGATCGCGATGGCGCCATAGAGCGCGATGGTGGAGCCGTTCCGGCGCAGGGTGTTCCACCGGCCCCGCATCATCCACAGTGTCGGCACGAGGAGCACGGCGGCTGCCCCTCCGACGCGAAGGAGGACCGCTGCGCCGGGAGACCATCCGGCGTCCATGAGCGATTTGGCGAATGGGCCGCTGAGGGCGAAGGTGAAGGCGGAGACGAGGGCGATGACGATGCCCGCCGCCTGCGGGCGGGCGGAAGGCCGAACGGGAGTCGTATCGGTGAGCTGAGTCGTCATGTGGTGTTCCGCCTTGAAAGCGTCAGATTCCTTGTCAGGAGCAAAAGAGGTTATGCTCATGACACTAAACCTTCGCCACGTCAGGAGTCAACATGCTCTTTGCGCATGACACTGAGATGTCGCTCGCCGCGACGGCGGCGCTCATCAATACGGTGCCCGCTGCCTCGCACAGCGGCGATGACGAACTGTCCTCCCCGGAGCAATTGACCGCCTTTCTCGACCGGTTCGAGTTCACCGGGTTCCGGGCGAACGATGCACGCGAACTCGCCGAGATGCGCGCGCTCCGGCCACGGTTGCGGGAGCTGTGGACGCGCGACGCGGATGGCGTCGTCCACCTGATCAACGAGCTGTTGCGTGAGGCAGACGCGCTGCCGCAACTCGTGCGGCACGACGACTGGGACTGGCACCTGCATGCGACACCGCCCGCCGCGCCTGTCGCCCAGCGGGCGCAGGTCGAGGCGGCGATGGCCGTGATCGACCTCGTCCGCGCCGGTGAACTGTCACGGCTGCGGGAGTGTGCGGCCGAGGACTGCGACGCTGTCGTCGTCGACCTGTCGCGCAACCGGTCGCGTCGATATTGCGATGTCGGCAACTGCGGCAACCGCGCCAACGTCGCCGCGTACCGTCAGCGGTTGCGTCGGGCCTGACGGTACTTCTCAGTCCCCGACGACGATTCCCAGCTGGGCCGCAAGGAGGGGAGCGAGCTCAGCGAGCTGCGCGTCGTTGACCGTCGCACCCGCGAGCCCCTCGAGCCCATGCACCCGGCGAAAGTCCAATCTGCGCAGATCGACGTGCGTGAGTCTCGCCCGAGTGACGTCGAGCGTCGTGACCGTGGTGCCGGGGAACGCCACCCGGGTGGCGGTGACGCCTCCAAGATCGAGTTCATCGATCGTGCAATCCTCGAAGATTACGTCGCGAAGTGTCGAGCCCCGCAAATTCACGTAGCCAAGCTTGCACCCGCGGATATGAACGGCGTTCCACGCGGTATCGAACAACTCGGCGGAGCCGACACGCGAGCGCTCGAGCAGGACGTCGTTCCAGGACGAGCGTGACATCCGCAACACGGGGGCATTCACGCTGGTGAGGGTGGTCTCGATGAACCGACCGCCGCGCAGGTTGGTGTCGTCGAGGTCGACGCCGTTCAGAGCGCACTCCCGCAGCGTCAGGCCGGTGAGGTCGCGGCCGCTGAAGTCGACATCCGTGAAGGACTCGAATTCACGGTCGTCGTCGGTGTCGAGGGCTGCCGCATCGCCCTCCGTGCGCTGAACAATTCGGATCGTGTCGATTCGGGGAGGGTGGGTTCGGGATGTCATGTCGTCCTGATGTGTGTGGCCGGCAAAGAAAGAACCCCCGCCGCGCCGGTCATGCCGGGCGGCGGGGGCTCACGTCGCTGTGCTTAGTCGCGAACGATCGCGAGCATGCGCAGGATCTCGAGGTACAGCCAGATGACCGTGACCATGATGCCGAACGCGCCGGACCAGCCGAACTTGCGAGGCGCCTTGTTCTGCACTCCACGCTGGATGAAGTCGAAGTCCAGGACGAGCGAGTACGCGCCGAGAACGACGGCGAGGACACCGAGGATCACGCCGAGCGGGATACCGAAGAATTCGATGTCGCCGCGGAGTCCGAAGGCGTTGTCGGTCAGACCGAACATCTGCATTCCGACGTTGATCAGCGAGAAGACGAGGTAGCCGACCATCGCGATCAGGAAGATCTTCGTGGCCTTCTTCGAGGCGCGAATCTTGCCGCTGGCAAACAGGGCGAGGGTCACTCCGACGACGGTCAGCGTCGCCAGGACCGCCTGGATGACGATGCCGGGGGCGAACTGCTCGAAGATGTACGAGATGCCACCGACGAACACGCCCTGTGCTGCGGCGTACGCGAGGATCAGCGGAGCAGACGGCTCCTTCTTGAAGATGTTGACCAGGGCGAGAACGAATCCGATGATCGCCGCACCGAAGACGAGGGCAGGCATTACCGCGCCGAGGTACCAGCCGGCGGCCGCTCCGACAACGAGCACGCCGAACGCGATCGCGCTCTTCATCACGGTGTCTTCAACGGTCATCCGGTCGGCCTGCTGCACGCCGGCTTCCGGACGGTTGTACATGTCCTGCAGTTCGGTCGCGCTGGCGGTGTGAACGGCATATGCCTGAGCGCCCTGCTGCGAGAATGCCGGGTTCTTGAACGCCGGGTTGTTCGTTGCCATGTCTTCGTTGTTCCTTCTCAGTCGTGACGGCTGGAATGTGGTCGGACCGCGGAGCGGAACCTGCATCCAATCTAGCGGTCTTTGCTGTGAAACACCGAGAAGGTCGGGGCTATTCCGCCGGTCAGGCTGTGATACGAACGTGGCAGAACTAGGCTCGAAATCATGACACCACCCGGCAGGGACCTGCCGCTCATCATCGGGCACCGCGGAGCACCCGGGTACCGCCCCGAGCACACGCGCTCATCGTATGAGCTTGCATTCGCTCTCGGTGCTGACGCCGTCGAGCCCGACATCGTCGCGACGAAAGACGGCGTTCTCGTCCTGCGGCACGAGAACGAGATCTCCGGCACGACAGACGTCGCGATCCGCCCCGAGTTCTCCGCACTCCGCACGACCAAAGACGTCGACGGGCGCGAGCTCACCGGATGGTTCACCGAAGACTTCACCTGGCAACAGTTGTCGACGCTGCGGGCGAAGGAACGAATCCCGGACCTTCGCCGCTCGAGCGCAAGCTTCGACGGAAGCTCAGGCATCCTCCGGCTGCGTGACCTGATCGACATCATCGACGCCGCATCCGAACACAGTGGTCGCGCACTGGGCATGATCGCCGAGATCAAGCACGCCACCTACTTCGAGCGGGCGGGGATTCCCCTCGACGTGCTCCTGGCGGCGGAACTGGCCGGAACCCGGTTCAGCGATGGGACCGGGCTCATCGTCGAGGCGTTCGAGCAGACCATACTGAGCGCGCTCGCTGCGCGGGGTGTTCCGGCCCGGTACGTGTACCTGATCGAGAAGAAGGGCAGACCGTTCGACCAGGTTGCCGCACTCGGGAGGAGTGCCCCCCGCTACGCCGAAGCCCTCACCGATGCCGGGCTCGATGCGCTCGCCGCTGGCCGCGATGGATTCCGGGTCGACGGGATCAGCGTCGACAAGTCCCTCCTCTTCAGGGGCGCTGCCGATGGTGAGACCAACGACCTCGTCGCGAGGGCCCATCGTCGCGGGCTGGCCGTCTACACCTGGACGTTGAGACCGGAGAATGCCTTCCTGTCTCCGGCGTTCCGAGGGGCGGGTGCACCGGCAGAACACGGGAACTGGCGCGGGGAGTTTGGCCGCATTCTCTCGTCGGGTGTCGACGGCGTCTTCTGCGATCACCCCGACCTCGGCGTCGCGGCGAGGGACGCGCTCACCCGGTGAGGAATGTCGGACTCCCGGCCTAAACTGGAAGGGATATGGCGAGCACTCCTACCCCAGACACTCATTCGACCCCAGACACGCAGTCGGCGACCCCGGTCATCATGGACGGCTGGCACACGGCCGCCATCCCTGGAAGCGACGGCAGTTCCCGGCCGGGCGGCAGCCGCCTGCTCGATGATTTGAACCCGCAGCAGCGACAGGCGGTCGAATACCGTGGGCAGGCCCTTCTCATCGTCGCCGGCGCCGGATCGGGCAAGACCAGTGTGCTGACCCGCCGGATCGCGGGCCTGCTCGAAAACCGTGAAGCCTGGCCGAGCCAGATCCTCGCCATCACCTTCACCAACAAGGCAGCAGCCGAGATGCGCGAACGTGTGCGCGCCCTCGTCGGGCAGGCCGCAGAAGGGATGTGGATCTCGACCTTCCACTCCGCGTGCGTGCGCATCCTCAGGCGCGAGGCCGAGAACTTCGGATTCACGAAGAACTTCACCATCTACGACTCCTCTGACTCGCGCGTCCTCATCAAGCGCATCATCAAGGAGCAGGAGGCAGACGTCCTCGGCTTCACCCCGTCGAATGTCTCCGCAAAGATCTCCAAGCTGAAGAACGAGCTGGCCGACGTCGACAGCTATGCCCGCAACGCCAACACGGAGGACCCCAACGAAGCCGCCTTCGTCCAGATCTTCCGCGCATACACGCGCGCCCTCACCGCAGCCAATGCGTTCGACTTCGATGACCTCATCGGACAGACGGTCTACCTCTTTCGCGCGTTTCCCCAGGTCGCCGCCGCCTACCGCAAGCGCTTCACCAACGTGCTCGTCGACGAATACCAGGACACCAACCACGCGCAGTACGCGCTCATCCGGGAGCTGACCAGGCCGCCGGCCGTCGAGGACGGTGCCCTCGTCGCCGCCGGAAACGGCGCGTCACTCACCGTCGTGGGCGACTCCGACCAGTCCATCTACGCCTTCAGGGGCGCCGACATCCGCAACATCGTGGAGTTCGAGCGAGACTTCCCCGGAGCGAAGGTGATCCTGCTCGAGCAGAATTATCGCTCGACGCAGAACATCCTCACCGCAGCCAACTCGGTCATCGCCAACAACTTCGACCGCAAGGACAAGAAGCTATGGACGGCCGTCGGCGACGGCGAGAAGATCGTCGGCTACACGGGGTACTCCGGCCACGACGAAGCGCAGTTCGTTGCTGACGAGATCGAGAAGCTACACGGGGCAGGCACGCCATACAGCGATGTCGCCGTGTTCTATCGCACCAACTCCCAGACCAGGGCGCTCGAGGAGATCTTCATTCGATCGGCTTTGCCCTATCGGATCATGGGCGGAACGAAGTTCTACGAACGCGCCGAGGTGAAGGATGCCATGGCGTACCTCATCGCCGTCGCCAACCCGGCAGACATGCTCGCCCTCAGGCGCATCCTGAACACTCCGAAACGAGGGATCGGTCCTGCAACCGAGACCGGGCTGTTCAGCTTCGCCGAAGACAACGGTCTGAGCTTCCGCGAAGCCATGCGTGAAGCAACGGGGCTCGGGCTCGGGCCCAAAGTGACGAACGCAATCCTGTCCCTCTCTGCCCTGCTCGACGAGGGCGAGAAGCTCGTCGCCGATGGCAAGGTCGCCGAGGTCCTTACCCTCCTCGTCTCGAAGAGCGGACTCATCGAAGCGCTCAGGGCCTCCCGCGATCCACAGGACGAAGCCCGCGCTGAGAACATCGAGGAACTCATCGCCGTCGCGAAGGATTTCGAACGCAACAACCCGGATGGCGAACTCGTCGACTTCCTCACCGAAGTGTCCCTCGTCGCGGCCGCAGACGACCTCGACGACTCCAGCGGCACCGTGTCGCTGATGACGCTGCACACGGCGAAGGGCCTCGAGTACGACGCGGTCTTCCTCACCGGCATCGAAGAGGACCTCCTCCCGCATCGGATGTCGGCGTCTGAACCCGGCGGACCGGCCGAGGAACGGCGCTTGTTTTACGTGGGGATTACCCGCGCCCGCAAACGCCTGTACCTCTCGCTGGCCATGACGCGCGCCCAGTACGGAGAGACCGCCGTCGCGATGCCCAGCAGGTACCTGCAGGAGATTCCGGCCGAACTCATCGAGTGGCGTCAGTCGCCCGGCATGGCGAATTCACGCGGCGGAACCCAGCCCCGGGCGCTCAACGCCAACCGAGGCCGCTTCTCCGGTGGCGAACTCGGCAACAAGCCGCTCACCGAGAAACGGGACTGGCCGAACCGGATCACCAACCAGGTTCGCGATAACGGCTCCCTCGAACTCGCCTCGGGTGACCGTATCCGTCACACCGACTTCGGTGAGGGCAGGGTGCAGACCGTCACCGGCGAAGGAGCGAAGCGCATCGCGCACGTCGCCTTCGACGGGGCCGGCTTCAAGAAACTGCTCATCAAGATCGCGCCGATCGAGAAGATCTGATGCTCCGTACTATGTTCACGGGCAAGATCCACCGCGCCACCGTCACCCACGCCGACCTGCACTATGTCGGCTCGGTCACTGTCGACCTCGACCTGCTCGACGCTGCCGGCATTCTCGCGGGCGAGCTGGTCTCGATCGTCGACGTCACCAACGGGAGTCGGCTGGAGACCTACACGATCGCGGGGGAGCGGGGCAGCGGTGTGGTCGGGATCAACGGGGCAGCAGCGCATCTGGTCGACGTCGGCGACACGGTCATCCTCATCGCGTTCGGACAGATGAGCACCGAGGAAGCCCGGGCGTTCACCCCGAGTGTTGTCCATGTCGACGGCGACAACCGGATCGTCACCGTGGGCACCGACCCCGCCGAAGCTCTCGTCGGCGACGTGGAGAAACCGCCGCTCGCGCTCTGAATTGAATGTCAGCCGCGTCGACGCTCAGTTGGATCGGAGCTCAGCCGCGGAGGCGTCGCAGGTAATAGCGCACCGGGAAGTGACGGATGCGGCGGGGCACCGCAGGCCAGACGACACGGACGATCCGCAGCGCCCTGTCGAATCTGCGCTGCTGCCGCTCCGTCCAGCGGAATCCGAACGCGGGGCGCAGCCGCGCCGGCAGGAGGCCGGCGGTCACGAGTCGGACGGTGGGCAGCGCCAACCGAAGCCAGAACGGTGCAGCACCCAGGGTGAGGAGCTGCCTCGACACGCGCACCGCGTCCGGGCTCACATCGAAGCTCTCGATCTCACGATCGAACCACGTGCGGAATGCGGTTCGATTCTCGGGCCACAGGGCCGCGGGCATCTGCAGTGCCGTTCCGATGACCGAGTACTGCCGGTAGAGCGCGTCGGCCGAATTGTCATCGAGTGGGCCGAAGACCAGCTCGTGAACCTGCTGTGCCGTGTCGTACAGGGTCGCAGCAACCCAGAGCTGCAGCGTCGGGTCGAACGCGGAGTATGCGGGAGTGCTGTCACCAGCGGGCGCCGTCACCGGACCATGGGCAGCGTTCACCCGCCGGGCGACCACTCGCCTGTCCGACTCGGTGCCGTAGACCTGCGCGTAGCAGAAGGTCAGCGTTGCGTGCAGCCGGTCGAGTGGCCGGGTGGTGAATGTGCTGTGAGCGGCGACTCCGGCCCCGACAGCAGGGTTCGCGAGCTGCAGGAGAATGGCGCGGGCGCCCCCGGCGACGAGGATCGCGTCCCCGCCGATATCGCTCATGGTGCTCACCCGGGCCACTGTAGCCGAGCGGGTCCAATGCGTGCTCGTGCCCGTCCCCGACGAAGTAGAGTGGGATCGGCCAATTTTCTCTCGGCATCGAGATATCCTCACGCCGGGACCGCCACCCAACGCGAACACCAGCAATGCACCCAGCGGAACGGAAACCCACGTGGATCTTTACGAATACCAGGCACGAGACCTGTTCGAAAAATACGAGGTCCCGGTGCTCCCGGGTATCGTCGCGGAAACCCCTGAGGAGGTGCGTGCGGCCGCTGAGAAGCTCGGCGGTGTCGTCGTCGTCAAAGCCCAGGTGAAGGTCGGAGGCCGCGGCAAGGCCGGCGGCGTCAAGGTTGCCAAGACCCCCGATGAGGCATTCGAGGCGGCGAAGGCCATCCTCGGCCTCGACATCAAGGGTCACGTCGTCAAGCGCGTGATGGTCGCCGGGGGCGCACGTATCGCCCAGGAGTTCTACTTCTCCGTCCTGCTCGACCGGGCCAACCGTTCGTACCTGTCGCTGACCAGCGTCGAGGGCGGCGTCGAAATCGAGGTCCTCGCTGTCGAGCGCCCCGAGGCCCTCGCCCGCATCGAGATCAACCCTCTCGACGGCATCGACACAGCGAAGGCGCGAGAGATCGCCATCGCTGCGAAATTCCCGGCCGAGCTCGTCGACAAGGTCGCCGACGTCTTCGTCAAGCTCTACAACGTCTACAAGGGTGAGGACGCAACGCTCGTCGAGGTCAACCCACTGGTACTCACCGAAGAAGGCGACATCGTCGCCCTCGACGGCAAGGTGTCGATCGACGAGAACGCCGGATTCCGCCACGCCTCTCACGCGAAGCTCGAGGACAAGGATGCGGCAGACCCGCTCGAGGCCAAGGCCAAGCAGTCCGACCTCAACTACGTGAAGCTCGACGGTGAAGTCGGCGTCATCGGTAACGGCGCAGGGCTCGTCATGTCGACGCTCGACGTCGTCGCCTACGCGGGGGAGAGCCACGGCGGAGTGAAGCCCGCGAACTTCCTCGACATCGGCGGCGGAGCATCCGCCGAGGTCATGGCGGCGGGCCTGGACGTCATCCTCGGAGACCCGCAGGTCAAGAGCGTGTTCGTCAACGTCTTCGGTGGAATCACGGCGTGCGATGCGGTCGCCAAGGGCATCGTCGGCGCGCTCGCCGAACTCGGCTCCGCAGCGAACAAGCCTCTCGTCGTGCGCCTCGACGGCAACAACGTCGAAGAGGGCCGACGAATCCTCAACGAGGCCAACCACCCGCTGGTCACCCTCGCCGCAACCATGGACGAAGGCGCCGACAAGGCCGCCGAGCTGGCTTCGAAGTAAAAGGACGAACGAAACAATGTCAATTTTCCTCAACAAGGACTCCAAAGTCATCGTCCAGGGCATCACCGGCGGTGAAGGCACCAAGCACACCGCGCTGATGCTCAAGGCAGGCACCAACGTCGTCGGTGGTGTCAACGCACGCAAGGCGGGCACGACCGTCCTGCACGGTGACGTCGAGCTGCCCGTTTTCGGCACGGTCGCCGAGGCCATGGAGAAGACCGGGGCCGACGTGTCGATCGCGTTCGTTCCCCCGGCATTCACCAAGGATGCGGTTATCGAGGCCATCGACGCCGAGATCCCGCTGCTCGTCATCATCACCGAAGGTGTCCCGGTCGGCGACTCGGCCGAATTCTGGGCCTACGCGCAGAAGAAGGGCAACACAACCAGGATCATCGGTCCGAACTGCCCAGGCATCATCACCCCGGGAGAAGCGCTCGTCGGCATCACCCCCGCGAACATCACGGGCAAGGGACCGATCGGCCTCGTCTCGAAGTCCGGCACCCTCACCTACCAGATGATGTACGAACTGCGTGAGATTGGCTTCTCGACCGCCATCGGCATCGGCGGAGACCCCATCATCGGCACCACCCACATCGACGCGCTCGCCGCATTCGAGGCGGACCCCGAGACGAAGGCCATCGTGATGATCGGCGAGATCGGTGGAGACGCTGAGGAACGCGCCGCCGAGTACATCAAGGCTCACGTCACAAAGCCCGTCGTCGGATACGTTGCCGGTTTCACCGCACCGGAGGGCAAGACCATGGGCCACGCCGGCGCCATCGTCTCCGGCTCCGCGGGAACCGCGCAGGCCAAGCAGGAAGCCCTCGAGGCCGCCGGTGTCAAGGTTGGCAAGACCCCGAGCGAGGCAGCACGCCTCATGCGGGAAATCATCGCCGGACTGTAGCCGGTAATCCAGCGAAGGGCGGCAGGAAACTGCCGCCCTTCGTCGTGTTCCGGGCACGCTCCAACCGCATGCCAGCTAAACTTCGAGTCGAATGAACCGCACAACTCTCGCCATGCTCGCCGCTCTCGAGGCCCTCATCACCGTGGCCATCGGCATCGGCATCTCACTTGTCCCACTGACGCTGCTCTGGGCGGTCGAATACGGGTTCTCGGTCGACTGGTCAGTCTTCTGGCGCGGCGCTGTCGACATCTGGCTCCTCGGAAACGGTGTCGATCTCCGAGTCCTCCTGCCCGCCGCCGCCGTCGCGGGAATCGGCCTTCCCGCCGCCGCCGAGCCGTTCATCGTGAGCCTCGCCCCGCTCGCCCTGACCGCGTTCACGCTCGTCATGGGGGCCCGTGCTGGCACACGTGCCGCCGCAACCCGCTACTGGCAAAGCGCTGTGGCGGTTGGTCTGGTCACCGTTATCGCGCTCAGCGGCCTTGCCGCCTTCAGCGCACTGGACGACTCGCTCCGCCCGTCGCTGGTCCAGGCGTTCCTGTTGCCCGGACTCGTGTATGGTTTCGGGCTCGTCATCGGCGTAGCCAGCGGATGGCACCGAATCCCCGCCGGGCACTCCGGTCGAGTCGGCGGGCTCGTCACCCAGGTGCGAGAACGACTCGACGAACGATTCGACCGATTCGACCGCGCGGTGTTCATGGCGGCAATCCGCGGCGGTGTCGCCACTGTGACCGGAATCATCGGCGTGTCCGCCGTTCTCTTCGGTCTGCTCCTCGTCGTCAACTTCGGACTCGTCACCAGCCTCTACCAGAGCGCCCAGCTCGGCGTGGTCGGCGGCGCGACTACGACGCTCGCCCAGATCGTGTTCGTGCCCAACCTCGTCGTGTGGACGGCATCCTGGCTCATCGGGCCAGGCTTCGCGCTTGGCGCGGGAAGTTCGATCTCGCCGGTGAACACCATCGTCGGGCCGGTGCCAGGGCTGCCTGTGCTCGGAGCGGTGCCCAGCGGTGACTTCGCCCTCGGATTCCTGGGGCTGCTCGTGCCCGTGCTGATCGGTTTCCTCGCTGCCATGCTCGTCAGGCCGCGACTGGTATCCGCTCTTGGGGGTCGCCCGCTCGTTGCGCGCCTGCTCATCGCTGCGGTCGGGATCGGGATCGTCGCAGGAGTCTGTCTCGGCCTGCTGGCCTGGTTCTCGTCGGGTGCGGCCGGCCCAGGGCGCCTGGTCCAGGTCGGTCCCAACCCGTGGCTGGTGGCCGGTTTCGCCGCTCTCGAGGTGACCATCGCCGCAGCTATCGGTATGGCATCCGGATCGAGCCGTGCGTCCAACGCTGAACCGGCCCCGTCGCTCCGGGCAGCCGACCGTATCCGCTGACCTGTCCCGTCGACATCTGGCGGTCCGGTCCGATCGTCACCGGTAGAATCGTGGCGTGCTGAATATCGTTGTGCTGATCTCGGGCACCGGATCGAACCTCCGTGCGCTCCTCGAAGCGTCCGCCGATGCCGAGTATCCGGCCAGGGTCGTCGCCGTCGGAGCCGATCGTGAGGCCCCGGGGCTCGGTCACGCCGAGGAGTTCGGTATTCCCTCGTTCACCGTTCCGTTCAGCTCTTACGAGTCGCGCGAGGAGTGGGGCTCAGCCCTCCTCGAACAGATCGCGGTCTGGAGCCCCGACCTCGTTGTGCTCAGCGGGTTGATGCGGCTCGTCCCGCCCAACGTGGTCCGAGCGCTCTCTCCGCGGCTCATCAACACTCATCCGGCGTATCTGCCCGAGTTCCCCGGCGCCCACGGCGTGCGCGACGCCATCCATGCCGGCGTCGAGCAGACCGGGGCATCCATCATCGTTGTCGACGACGGAGTCGACCAGGGTCCGATCATCGTGCAGGAACGCATCCCCGTTCTCCCCGGCGACACGGAGCACGAACTTCACGAACGCATCAAACCTGTCGAACGTCGGCTGCTCGTGCAGACCGTCCTCGACATCGCCAATGGCCTCGACCTCAGTGCGCTGTCGGCGCGACGCCTTCCCACCCCAACCAAGGAGTAGACCATGGCAGGCCCCAGCCACGACAAGAGCCTCTACCGCGAACGCGACCTCGTTCCGATCGAGCGCGCACTGATTTCCGTCAGCGACAAGACCGGGCTCATCGACCTTGCCAGGGCACTGGCCGGGGCCGGTGTCGAGATCGTCTCCACCGGCTCGACCGCGCAGACCATTCGGGATGCCGGTTTCGATGTCGTCGATGTGGCCAGTGTCACCGGGTTCCCCGAGTCGCTCGACGGCCGTGTCAAGACGCTGCATCCGTCAGTCCACGCCGGACTTCTCGCCGACCTGCGCCTTGCCTCCCACGAGCAGCAGCTCGACGACCTCGGCGTCGAACCTTTCCAGCTGGTCGTCGTCAACCTGTACCCGTTCGTCGAGACGGTTGCCAGCGGCGCGGGGAACGATGATGTTGTCGAGCAGATCGACATCGGCGGGCCCGCCATGGTGCGCGCCGCAGCCAAGAACCATCCCAACGTCGCCATCGTGGTCTCGCCGGCGAGCTACAGCGAGGTCATCACAGCCCTGGGTTCAGGTGGAACGACGCTCACGCAGCGACGCGAGCTCGCCGCCAGGGCGTTCTCCCACACCGCTGCGTACGACACCGCCGTCGCGGGCTGGTTCACGGACACCGCCGAGGGTTTCGGGGCATCCCTGACGATCCAGGCCGAACTGGCGAACGTCCTGCGCTACGGAGAGAACTCGCACCAGGAGGCCGCCCTCTATCTCCGCTCCGGCGGGCAGGGGATCGCCCAGGCAACCCAGCTGAACGGCAAGGAGATGAGTTACAACAACTACGTCGACGCCGATGCCGCCGTGCGTGCCGCCTACGACTTCTCGGAGCCGGCCGTCGCGATCATCAAGCACGCCAACCCCTGTGGCATTGCCGTAGCCGCGCCGAAGGCCCCAGACGCCATCGCGTCAGCGCACAGCCGCGCGCATGCCTGCGACCCGGTTTCGGCGTTTGGCGGCGTGATCGCGGCCAACCGGATGGTCACCCTGAAAATGGCGGAGACAATCAGGGAGATTTTCACCGAGGTGCTTGTTGCGCCCGGGTTCGATGAAGACGCCCTCGACGTGCTCAGGGTCAAGAAAAACCTTCGCCTGCTCCAGCTCCCCGAGGGTTTCACCCCCGAACCGCTCGAAGCGAAGCAGATCTCCGGCGGCATGCTCGTGCAGCAGGCGGACCGGTTCCCCCGGGAGGCTGTCAGCTCCACCTGGACGCTGGCCGCCGGTGAGGCAGCCGACGCCGGGACGCTCGCCGACCTTGCGTTCGCCTGGAAGGCCTGCCGCTCGGTGAAGTCCAATGCCATCCTGCTCGCCAACAATGGAGCATCCGTCGGCGTCGGAATGGGCCAGGTCAACCGGGTCGATTCCTGCCAGCTCGCCGTCACCCGGGCGGGTGACCGGGCGGCAGGATCGGTTGCAGCGTCCGACGCCTTCTTCCCGTTTGCGGACGGCCTGCAGGTGCTGCTCGATGCCGGGGTGCGCGCTGTCGTCCAGCCGGGCGGATCGGTTCGCGACGCCGAGGTCATTGCCGCAGCACAGGCAGCGGGCGTGACCATGTACTTCACCGGAGAGCGTCACTTCTTCCATTGAGTTTCTGATGACCGAGCCGTGAAATCGCCCGCAGGATGGTGGGGCGGGGCCCCACGCGCACGGTGCGGCTGTGGGCGGGCGATAGGCTCGAGTCCATGACTGTTTCGTGGGGCCGCAGGCTCATTTCCTCCTTCCTGGCCGCTCTCACCGTCGCGGTCGCTACCCACGCGGCAAGCGTTTTCATCTTCTTCGTCTCGCAGCAGTACCAGGCCGAAGTCGTCGGTCAGGTCAGCGACTTCTACGCCCTCGCCACCCTGTTCACCGTGGTGATCCTGTTCGGCGTCGCGCTCATCGGCGGGCTGGCTCGCTGGTACACAGCGCTCGCGGCCGGACTCGTCACGGGGATCGTGGCCTGCCTTCTCGGTACAGGCATCACCACGCTCGCCGGCGGGTTCGCCCTTGACGCCGAAACGATCGCCTACCTCTGGGGGACCTTCGTCAGTATCAACGGTGTCTATGTCGTTGTCCTTGCGGTCCTTGCCGCAACGATCGGCCGTGCTGTCTACAACCGTGCGATCGCGTTCCGGCGGTCGGCCGACTCGACGGAACGCCGTATCGCGCTGGTACGGATGCCGGCGGGTAACCTCACAGACGGACAGCTCACGCACCTCGAGCGCTCCGAGGTCGACACCGAACTCGCCGACACGCAGTGGGACGGCTATGTCGCCGCGCTTGAGGAGAACGGCTGGACGACCAGGGAGGTCTCCTTCGCCGACTCCATGCCCGACTCCGTCTTCGTCGAAGACACACTGGTCCTCCTCGGAGACACCGCCGTCGTCGCCCGAGCGGGGACCGACAGCCGCCGCGACGAAACTGAGGCGGCTGAGGAGGCAGCGCAGGACCTCGGTCTGCGGATCGAGCGGATCATGAGCCCAGGCACCCTCGAGGGCGGCGACGTGCTCAAGGTCGGCACCACGATCTACGTCGGCCGGTCCAGTCGGACCAACGCCGACGGCATCCGTCAGCTGCGAGCGATCGCCGCGCCCCTCGGGTACACGGTGATCGTCGTTCCGGTCACGCGAGCCCTTCACCTGAAGAGCAGTGTAACCGCGCTCCCCGACGGGACGATCATCGGTCACCCGGACCTCGTCGACGACCCGTCCTTCTTCTCCCACTTCCTGGCCGTACCCGAGCGCGAGGGTGTCGCCGTCGTCGTACTCGCCGACGACACCGTTCTGCTGTCCTCTGCGGCACCGGCGACGGCAGCGTTGCTCGAGGATCGCGGCTACTCGGTCGTCTCTGTCGACATCAGCGAGTTCGAGAAGCTCGAGGGCTGCGTCACCTGCCTCTCAGTCCGGGTGCGCTGACCGAAGAAGGTCTTGCCCGCTGGGACGGAACGGGCTTAGGGTAAAAGGCTGTCGTGGTTCCCGTCCTGTCGGCACACGCCCCAAATCAAGAAATGTTTGCCCGTGGTGCGGCCAGCCCCCACACCGGGAATGTACCGTGTTGCCCGCAGGGGCGGCGCAGGAAGATACTCTCCGCATGCCTCGTCATCCTGATGACTCGACGTCCCACAAATCCCAGCTGTCGACGGCCGCTGCCCTGTGGCGTGTCCTCCCGTTCGCCCGTCGTGCCCTGCCCCGCATCTCGCTGGGCATGGCCGCCGCGCTCGCTGCGGGACTGGTCGCCCTCGGTATCCCGCTGATTCTGGAGGCCCTCGTCGACGGCCCCCTGTCCACGGGCGACACGTCGCAGATCTGGTGGGCGGTCCTCGCCGTCCTTGGGCTGGGGATTCTCGAGGCCGTGATGATCGCTCTTCGGCGGTGGTTTGTGCTCAAACCGGGCACCTATATCGAAGCCGCGATGCGCAACGCGCTGTACGCCCGGCTGCAGGATCTTCCGGTGGCCTTCCATGACCGGTGGCAGTCCGGCCAGCTGCTGTCGCGCGCGGTCAGCGACCTCAACCTGATCCGGCGCTGGCTCAGTTTCGGACTCGTCCTGCTCGTCGTCAACACCCTCACGATCATGATCGGAGCGGTTGTCCTCTTCTACTGGCACTGGCTGCTCGGAACGATCTTCCTCACGTTGGCTGTTCCGATCTGGATCTACGGGTTCGTCTTCGAGAAGAAGTACTCGATTATCGCCAGGCGGAGCCAGGACCAGGCTGGCGACCTCGCGACAGCGGTCGAGGAGTCAGTCCATGGCATCCGCGTGCTGAAGGCTTTCGGGCGAGGCAGCTACGCCCTCCGCAATTTCGAGTCGCAGGCGGAGAGCCTGCGCGGCACCGAGATCGAAAAGGCCAAGGCCATCGCCGGGATCTGGCTGTGGCTCCTGCTGCTGCCGGATGTCGCATTCGCGTTGTGTCTGCTCACTGGTGTGTGGCTTGCGTCCGCCGGGGAGATCTCCGTCGGTCAGTTGTTCGCCTTCTTCGCGACGGCGACGGTGCTGCGGTTCCCGATCGAATCGATCGGCTTCCTGCTCTCGATGACCTTCGATACACGGACAGCGACCGACCGGTTCTTCGAGGTGCTGGACACCGCGAACACCATCACAGACCCCGAACACCCGAAGACGATCGCCGTTGCCCGCGGTCGCCTCAGCTTCGAAGACACCCATTTCCGGTACCAGGATTCGCCGGAGCGTTACCCCGACCTTCTCGACGGCGTCTCCCTCACACTCGAGCCGGGGGAGACCATGGCACTCGTCGGCCTCACAGGGTCGGGAAAATCCACCCTGACGGCGCTCACCACCCGCCTGTACGACGTGACCGGCGGAGCAGTGACCCTGGACGGGGTCGACGTGCGAGACCTGACACGGGAGGACCTGCGCAGGCACATCGCCATGGCCTTCGAGGATGCGACGCTGTTCTCGGCATCCGTCCGCGACAACGTGCTGCTGGGTCGGGACGACCTGGACCCGCACAGCGCCGAGGCGGAGGCAGTTCTCGATCAGGCGCTCGATATCGCCCAGGCCGCCTTCGTGCGCGACCTCCCGAACGGGATCGACACCCTTGTCGGCGAAGAAGGTCTGAGCCTGTCAGGTGGCCAGAGACAGCGGCTGGCGCTCGCCCGTGCCATCGCGGCCAGACCGACCGTTCTCGTGCTTGACGACCCGTTGTCGGCGCTCGATGTCGACACGGAGGCGCTCGTGGAAGCAGCCCTTCGGCGCGTGCTCGCATCGACGACGGCGCTCATCGTGGCGCACCGGCCGTCGACGGTGATGCTCGCCGACCGCGTCGCGCTGCTTGAGAACGGGAAGGTGACGGCCGTTGGCACGCACAGCGAACTCCTCGCCACCAGCGAGCACTACACCTTCGTGATCTCCAGCCTCGAGGACGAGGAGAAGCGCGAAGCAGCGGATCAGATCGACAAGCGACTCGACGAATCCGGCGTCGACGCTGGCACAGTGGAGGCGGGCGCATGACAACCACATCTCTCCAGGGGGTCGAGGGCGAAGAACGCGACGATTTCACGAGGGTCGAGAGCACCCAGATCCGACAACGATCGCTGCGCCTTCTCGGATCCCTGCTTCGCCCGTTGCGACTGCGCGTTGTGCTCACGATGCTCGTCGTCGTCGTGTCGAACGCCGCCCAGGTCGCCGGCCCCGCACTGATCGCCTTCGGGATCGACCGCGGCCTGCCCGCGGTGCTCGAGCGGGGTGACTGGATGCCGACCTTCCTCATCGTCGCCATCTACCTCGTCACCGGGATCGTCGGGGCCGGCCTGATCGCCTGGTACACGGTCCTCAGCGCGAGGATCAGCCAGGCCATCCTCATCGACCTGCGCAAGCGCGTGTTCCTGCAGACACAGAAGCTGAGCCTCGAGTTTCACGAGAGCTACACGTCTGGGCGCATCATCTCGCGGCAAACGAGCGACCTCGACGCGATTCGTGAGCTGCTCGACTCCGGAATCAACCAGCTCGTGTCCGGATTTCTCTACATGCTGTTCACCGGCATTGCGCTGTTTCTGCTCGACGGTACCAGCGGCCTCGTGCTCCTCGGCGCGCTTCTTCCGCTGTACATCCTGACCCGGTGGTTCCAGAAGCGGTCACAGGTCCTGTTCCGCCAGTCCCGCGTGGCCTCTGCCAGGCTCATCGTGCAGTTCGTCGAGACCATGACAGGTATCCGCGCTGTGAAAGCGTTCCGCAAGGAAAAGCGCAACGAAAAGGAGTTCGGCGGTCTCGTCGAGGACTACCGCGACGTCAACGCGCGGGTGATCCAGCTGTTCGGTGTCTTCGATCCCGGCCTCGTGCTGATCGGCAATGTCGCGGTGGCCACCGTCCTGCTCGTCGGCGCCTTCCGTGTCGTCGACGGATCGCTGGCGATCGGTGCGCTGCTGGCCGTCGTGCTCTACACCAGGCGGTTCTTCGACCCGATGGAGGAGATGGCCATGTTCTACAACTCCTACCAGTCTGCTGCTGCCGCGCTCGAAAAGATCTCTGGGGTACTCGAGGAGAAGCCGACGGTTCCCGACCCGGTCACGCCCGTCGATCTCTGGACCGCTCGCGGACACGTGCGCTTCGACGAGGTCAGCTTCGCGTACAAGGGCGACACAGTCGTGTTGCCGGACTTCAGCCTCGACATCCCGGCCGGGCAGACGATCGCCCTCGTCGGGTCGACCGGTGCGGGCAAGTCGACGCTCGCAAAACTGATCTCCCGGTTCTACGACCCGACGACAGGCACGGTGACCCTGGACGACGTCGACCTGCGCGACCTGCACCCGAAGGACCTGCGCCGTGCCATCGTGATGGTGACGCAGGAGGCGTACCTGTTCTCAGGGTCGGTGGCAGACAACATCGCCATCGGTAAGCCAGATGCCACGATGGACGAGATCACTGCAGCAGCAAAGGCCGTTGGGGCAGACCGGTTCATCCGAGCGCTTCCCGACGGCTACGGCACGGACGTGAACAAGCGCGGCGGGCGGGTGTCCGCCGGCCAGCGGCAACTGATCTCGTTCGCCAGGGCCTTCCTGGCTGACCCGTCGGTGCTCATCCTCGATGAGGCGACGGCGTCACTCGACATCCCGAGCGAGCGCCTTGTGCAGGAGGCGCTCCAGACCCTCCTCGCGGATCGGACCGCTGTGATCATCGCCCACCGGCTGTCGACGGTTGCCATCGCGGACCGGGTGCTCGTGATGGAACACGGCCGGATCGTCGAGGACGGAACCCCCCGCGATCTGATCTCGGGTACCGGACGATTCGCGCAGCTGCACGCGGCCTGGCGCGACTCGCTCGTGTAGAGCAGGGCTGTCCGTCAGGGTGAGGCGACGAGCGCTCGCGCGTACGCGATGGCATCCGGCGTGTCAGCGAAGACACGGCCGTGCTCGCGCAGGTGGGGTGCAGCCCCCAGCCGGCGGAGCATTTCACCGTGTTCCGGCCTGACTCCAGACACGAGTACGACGATGCCGCGGCGCTCGAGGCGGGCGATCGCATCGTCGAGCATAAGACCCCCGGTCGCGTCGAGGGTCGTCACCCGGCTCATCCGCAGGATCACGACGGACACCGCGCTCACCTCGACGAGTTCGAGCAGGAAGCGGTGGGCCGCCCCGAAGAACAGCGGTCCGTCGAAGCGGTAGGCGACGATTCTCTCGTCGGCGAGGGCCCGCTCCTCCTCTGAGTGATCGGTGTGATCGAGGGGAACCTGCGTGAACCGGGCCGACTGTGCGACAGCGCGCAGCGCGAGGACCGCTGCAGCAGCCAGCCCCACCACCACCGCAGTGACGAGGTCAACGAGGACGGTGACCACAAACGTGAGGACCAGGACGACCGCGTCTGACCGTGTTGACCTGAGCAGGGCGCGCACGGCCCCCACCTGCACCATCTGGACCGTCGTGGCCAGAAGCACGCCGGCGAGGGCTGCGAGCGGAATGAGGCCGACAAGGGGGCTGAGGCTCAACACGACGACGAGAAGGATGATCGAGTGACTGATAGCCGACAGCCTGGACGACGCACCTGCCCGCGCGTTGACCGCAGTCCTGGCGATGGCTGCCGTAGCCGGAACGCCGCCGAAGAACGGGACTACCATGTTCGCGATTCCCTGGCCGAGCAACTCGCGGTCCGGATCGTGCTCCTCCCCGACCCGCATCCCGTCAGCAACCGTCGCGCAGAGCAAGCTCTCCAGGGCGCCGAGCGCGGCGACGGCAATGGCACTGGGAATCAGCGCGGCCGTGTTGCCCCAGTCGAGGAAGGAGGAGGATGCGGCGCCGATCGGTGCGGGGAAGCGCGCCAATCGACGGCAGAGCGAACTGCGCTCCGACAGCGATGGCTGTGACCGCCGCGACGGCGATCAGCGACACGGGAATGGAGGGCTTGAACCGGGCTGCGATCAGAATTGCAGCAGCGACGACCACGGTGATCACCGGGGGGATCCAGTTCGGCTCGTCGACAAAGCGACCGAGTGCGTCCGCGGCGAGGGGAAGCACCTGCTGCTGGTCTCCGGGCTCGACGCCGAGCATGTTCGGCACCTGTTGCAGCGCGATGACGACAGCAATACCGACGGTAAATCCCTCGATCAGCGAGGCGGGCAGGTAGCGAACGAACCGACCGACACCGCTCACCGCAAGGCCGACGAGAATGACGCCAGCCAGAAGGCCGACCTGCAGCACGCCACCAACGCCGTAGGTGTGGACAACGGGCACAAGAACGACGGTCATGGCGCCGGTCGGCCCGGAAATCTGCAGGTTACTGCCCCCGAAGACAGCTGCAATCACTCCGGCAAGGATGGCAGTGGTCAGTCCCGCTCCCGCGCCGAGACCCGATGCAACCCCAAAGGCCAGCGCGAGCGGGAGGGCGACGATCGCGACCGTCACTCCAGCGATCAGATCGCGCAGCGGACTGCGCGCCATAGCGGAGTAGTCGCTGGGCTGGGGGAGCAGTCGGCGCATGTGTCGCGCGACCCTCGCCGGGGTCCGTCGCCCGCCGGTCATACGGACGGCGAATCGCTGACGTCGGCGAGGAGGTCGGCGCGCGCGCGGAGATCAGCGACGATCATCTTCCGTGCCGTCTGCAGGATGTCGGCGAGGGCCGGATCCGCCAGGGCGTAGAAGATGGTGTTGCCCTCGCGTCGAGTGCTGACGACCCCGGCTCGTCGCAGGACGGCAAGCTGTTGCGAGAGATTCGACACATCGGATGCCAGTGCCACGGCGATCGAACCCACGGAGCGCTCACCGGTGACGAGTTGCTCCAGCACCTGGATGCGTACCGGATGCCCCAGCGACTTGAAGAGTTCGGCCTTGAGATGTGCGACCGCAGGCTGGCTCTGTTCCATGTATCTATCTATATCGCTATATAGCAATCTACGCAAGTTGAGGAGGTCACACGAATGCGGACGTGGCGAGGCGATAGCTTCCGTCGGCCCTCGACGTCACCGGGGTCGATTCGAGAATGTAGTGCTGCAGGGCTTCGTCACCGTGACAGGGCGGGGGGAATCCTCCAGCACGAACCACGCGCCACCACGGCAGCTCGCTGCCGTGGTGCGCCATCACCCGTCCGACGCCACGGGCCGACCGTGAGCCGAAGGTCGCTGCGACCTGGCCGTAGCTCATCACCCGCCCAGAAGGGATCGAGGCAACGACATCGAGAACCGCCTCCACGAATTCGTCGGGGGACAGCCGTCCCGGATCAGAGCTTGCGGACGCCGATGGTTTCGCCATACTGCGTCTCACCGACAGGCTCGAAGCCAACACGGAGGAAGAATGCCTCCGGTCCCGACTCGCCGGGCTCGTAGATCACATTGACGTGGTCGAATCCCCGCTTGGCGGCCTCGTCAGTGAGTGCTTTGACCGCGTAGGTGCCGACACCGCGGCCCTGGTCGTCGGCGTCGACGTTGATTCGCCAGAGGATGCTCGCGAACTCGTCTTCAGCCTCGGTGTCGAAATTCGCCTGGACGAAGCCGACGACCTCGTCGCCATCGAGGATGACGCGCTGCCAGGATGTGTCCGGGTTCACGACGGCGGCGGCGACCGAATACGACACGGGGGCGACGAATTGTTCCTGGCCCGGCTTGAGCGTCAGCGCGTTGACCGCGACGATCGTGGTGGCGGACAGTTCTTCAAGTCTCAGCTCAGGCATGGTGCAAGGGTAGCCCGAACGGGTGTCTCATCGGTAGCGAAGCCCTCGCGCTCCCGACTATTCATCGGATGTCCACATGAGAGTCGGAGAAATAATCTCTCGATATCAAGATAGTTGACTGCCTCGGGTAAGCTGGTCGGCGGCCCGCCAGGCCCCACAAGCTAGGAGCTCTCATTGTCAAAAATTAAGGTTGAAGGAACCGTCGTCGAGCTCGACGGCGACGAGATGACCCGCATCATCTGGCAGTCCATCAAGGACACGCTGATTCACCCGTACCTCGACGTCAACCTCGAGTACTACGACCTCGGCATCCAGAAGCGTGACGAGACCGACGACCAGATCACGGTCGATGCGGCGCACGCCATCCAGAAGCACGGAGTCGGCGTCAAGTGCGCGACCATCACCCCAGACGAGGCCCGCGTCGAAGAGTTCGGGCTGAAGAAGATGTGGAGGAGCCCGAACGGCACCATCCGCAACATCCTCGGTGGCGTCATCTTCCGCGAGCCGATCATCATCTCCAACATTCCGCGCCTTGTGCCCGGCTGGAACAAGCCGATCATCATCGGCCGTCACGCCTTCGGCGACCAGTACCGTGCCACCGACTTCCTCTTCAAGGGCAAGGGCACGCTGACCGTCGAGTTCACACCCGAAGACGGCTCAGAGCCACAGAAGTTCGAGGTCTACCAGTCACCGGGAGACGGCATCGCCCAGGTGCAGTACAACCTCGACGAGTCCATCCGCGACTTCGCCCGCGCCAGCCTCAACTACGGCCTCACACGCAAGTACCCGGTGTACCTCTCCACGAAAAACACCATCCTCAAGGCGTACGACGGCCGGTTCAAGGACATCTTCCAGGAGATCTTCGACGCCGAGTTCAAGGAGCGGTTCGACGCTGCCGGACTCACATACGAGCACCGCCTCATCGACGACATGGTGGCGTCCGCCATGAAGTGGGAGGGCGGATACGTCTGGGCCTGCAAGAACTACGACGGCGACGTCCAGTCGGACACCGTCGCACAGGGCTTCGGTTCACTCGGCCTGATGACCAGTGTCCTCGCCACTCCGGACGGAAAGATCGTCGAAGCCGAGGCTGCACACGGCACGGTGACCCGTCACTACCGCCAGCACCAGCAGGGCAAGCCGACGTCGACCAACCCGATCGCGTCGATCTTCGCCTGGACCCGCGGACTGCAGCACCGCGGCAAGCTGGACAACAACGACGCGCTGATCGAATTCGCCGCGACCCTCGAGGACGTCGTCATCAAGACCGTCGAGTCCGGCAAGATGACCAAGGACCTCGCTCTTCTGGTCGGCCCGGAGCAGGCCTACCAGACGACGGAAGAGTTCCTCGCTGAGATCACGGCGAACCTGAAGACCCGCCTCGGCTAGACCCTTGTGACGACGAATGCCCCCGATCACGCGATCGGGGGCATTCGTCGTTGGTGCGAGAAATCAGCCTCCGCAGACCGTCTGCACGTCGGCGAAGGTGGTCTGGATGTCGTCGAGGGCATCGGTGAGAGCGTCCGAGTCCACGTTGGCCGGGTCGGATGCAGCCTTGTCCATCTCAGAAGCGAACACCGTGAGTGCGTCCTCCGCCTTGTCCGTGGCCTTCTTGACCTCGGCGTTGGAGATCTCGTCGTTGGCACCGGCGAACGCCGTGGCGAGCTTGTCGACAGCCTTCGCCCCCTCCTCGGGGTCGTTGCCGAACGAGGCGACGCTCTCAGAGAGATCCTCCTGCGCCTGGACCATCGTGGTCTGCACGACGGTGCAGGCCTCTGCGGTCGACTGGCCGGCGGAGCAGCCGGTGAACGTCAGTCCGGCGACGGCAAGAATTCCGATAACGGATGCAGTCGATGTGCGGTTTCGGGGCACGGGAGTCCTCTGGTCGGGCGGCGGGGAACTCGAGAACACTATCAGCCGCACCCGGGGAGGCCCCGGAGAGGGAGCTTCTGCCAGACTGGGGGAAACAACGGAAATGAGGCGAATGTGGCAGAAGTAGTGATCGTCGGGAATGCGCAGGACGCAGGCGAGCTTGTGGCCGAAGCGATCGTCCGGCTGATCGTTCGGAAGCCTGACGCCGTCCTCGGCCTCGCAACGGGGTCGACCCCCCTGCCCGTGTACCAGGCACTGGCCAGGCGCGCGCATGAACTCGATCTGAGCCGGGTCTCGGGGTTCGCGCTCGACGAGTACGTCGGGCTGCCCGTCTCCCACCCCGAAGGCTACCGGTCGGTCATCACCCGAGAGGTCGTCGAACCAATCGGTCTCGACCCGAAGCGCATCCGGGTTCCTGACGGTCGCGCTGAGACGATCGAGTCCGCCGGAGCCGAATACGAGAGCGCGATCCTCGCCGCGGGCGGAGTCGACCTGCAGATCCTCGGCGTCGGAACAGACGGCCACATCGGCTTCAACGAGCCCGGATCCTCCTTCGCCTCGCTGACCCGGGTGAAGACGCTTACCGAGCAGACCCGTCGGGACAACGCGCGTTTCTTCGACTCGCCGGACGACGTACCGATGCACTGCATCACGCAGGGACTCGGCACCATTCTTCGCGCCAGCCACCTCGTGATGCTCGCGTTCGGTGAGGGCAAGGCAGACGCCGTCGCCGCATCAATCGAGGGTCCGATCTCTGCGATGATGCCCGGCTCGGCGATCCAGTTGCACCCGCATACCACCGTCGTGCTCGACGAGGCTGCGGCGTCGAAGCTGAAACTGGCCGATTACTACCGGTACACCTGGGCGAACAAGCCGGGATGGCAGGGGATCTGAAAAGCTCACGCCGTCGAGATGGCCGGGGATCGCCGTCACGTCGCTAAGGTTTCCTGAGGGTCGGCTGCCGCCTTTCACGAGGCTGCGCCTCGTGGGCAAGGTATTTAGAACACCTTGCCGGGGTTGAGGATGCCCTGCGGGTCGAAGACGTGCTTGATCTGGCGTTGGAGATCGAGCTGGTCCTCGCCGAGCTCCTGACCGAGCCAGCGCTTCTTGAGGATTCCCACACCGTGCTCGCCCGTCAACGTTCCCCCGAGGGCCAGCGCCGCCTGGAACAGCTCGTCAGCGGCCTGCCAGATGATGTCAGGGACCTCGGCTCCGTCGAAGATGAAGTTGGGATGCAGGTTGCCATCACCGGCATGTGCCACTGTGGGGATGCTGATTCCGTAGCGCTGCTCGATGCGGACGATCTCCGCGAACATGGCAGCCAGAGCCGTCCTCGGCACGGAGATGTCCTCGATGAGGGTCGTCCCGAGCGTCTCCATCGCCGCGTGCATCGAGCGCCGGATGGTGAGAAGCCTCTCGCCCTCGACCGGGTCATCGGTGACGTCCACCCGCCCGCCGAGCGATCGGATCACGGCGGCAGCGGCTTCGGCTTCCCGGGCCGAAGCCGGACCGTCCGTCTGGACGACGAGATGCGCTTCACCGGCGGATGCCGGGGGGAGGCCGAGTAGCGATGCGACGGCTCCCAGCGCTGCCGGGTCCATCAGTTCCATCACGGCGGGCTGGATGCCGGCGGCGGTAATCGCAGCCGCGGCACCGGCGGCATCCGTCACGCTGGGAAAATAAGCGGCGACCGTGGCGATCACGCCGGGAACCGCACGGCGGATCCGCACCGTCGCCTCGACGATGACCCCGAGGAGGCCTTCGGATCCGACCATCAGGGCAGTGAGGTCGAGGCCGGTGACGCCCTTCACGCTGCGATGTCCGAGCTCGAGCAGGCGACCGTCGGCGAGCACGACGGTGAGCCCGAGGACAGCGTCGCGCGTCACGCCGTACTTCGCGCAGAGCAGCCCTCCGGCGTTTGTGGCGATGTTTCCGCCGACAGTGGAGATCGCACGGGATGCCGGGTCGGGGGCGAACCAGAACCCATGCCCGGCCAGGACCTCGTTGAACGCTCCGTTGAGGATTCCGGGCTCGATGACGGCGAGCTGGTCCGCTTCGTTGATCTCGAGCACCCGGTCCATCGCCCTGGTCGACAGGACGATCTCGCCCGCTGAGGCGATCGCTCCTCCGGCGAGCCCCGTTCCGGCGCCGCGGGTCACGACCGGCGTTCCCGTGGCGGAGGCGATGCGCATCACCGACTGGACGTCGGCGATCGAGCGTGCGGTGACGACGGCGAGGGGGCTGGACGCCGACCGGTGGCCGGACTTATCGGCCTGCGCGGCGCGGAGCGTGGCAGCATCCGTCGACACGGCGTCGCCGAGGGCGGCGACGAGCTGGTCGACGACGGTCATCAGCCGAGTTCCCTGCGGCCGTTCACTACTCCACTGATGGCGGCGAGCACACCGAAGACCACGGCGACGACGGGGACGCCGAGGTCCCACCACGCCAGCGCTGCTGCGCCCATCACGGCGATCTCGACAAGAGCCTTGCCGTAGACGTCAATGTGGAACACGGCCTTGGGCGAGCGGAACAGGGCCCACAGCAGGATGGCGACGGCGGGAAGCGCGATTCCGAGGACGATGTTCCATGGCAGCGGCCACGCCGAGAAGCCCCAGATGGCGAGGCTGACGATGGCAAAGAGCTCGAGGAAAAACCTCAGGATGTCATTGGGGGTGATGGAGGTCTTGTCACTGGATTCCGGCACCGGTCCAGTGTAGAGGTTCATCATTTGAAGATGATGGTGCGAGCACCGTCGAGCAGAACGCGGTCCTCGGCAAACCATTTGACCGCCTGGGTCAGGGTTCGACTCTCCTCGTCCTGGCCGATCGCGACGAGCTCGGAGGCGTTCCTCGAGTGATCGACCCGCACGACGTTCTGTTCGATGATCGGGCCCTCGTCCAGGTCGCTGGTGACGAAGTGCGCGGTCGCCCCGATGAGTTTTACGCCCCTGGCATGGGCCTGCCGGTACGGGTTGGCGCCCTTGAAACCGGGAAGGAAGGAGTGGTGGATGTTGATGGCGCGGCCGGCAAGCCTCTCGCACAGCTCGGGGGAGAGGATCTGCATGTAGCGCGCGAGGACGACGAGCTCGATATCGAACTCGTCGACGGCCTCGAGGATGCGCTGCTCGAAAGCAGCTTTCGATGCGGCATCCGTCACCGGCCTCGACTCGAACGGCACACCGTAGAACGCCGCGAGGTCGCGGAGGCTGCCGTGATTGGAGAGGACAAGTGGAATCTCGACACTGAGCTGCCCGGCTCGCTGCCGGAACAGCAGGTCGTTGACGCAGTGCGCCGCCGTTGAGGCGAGCACGAGGGTGCGAAGTGGCCTGCCGACGACGTCGAGCCGCCAGGTCATGCCATACCTGTCGGTGACGGGGGCGATGGCCGATTCGAATTCCGCCTTGTCGCCGGGGGATTCGACCTGGAGGCGCATAAAGAATCGACCGGTATCGGCGCTGGAGAACTGCTGGCTCTCGGTGATGTTGCCCCTGGCGGAGACGACGGCCCCGCTGATGGCGTGCACGATCCCCGGCTGGTCGGGGCAGACGAAGGTCAGGACCCAGTGGTTCAAGTGTTCGCGCGTGGCGTGGGAGTTGGTCACCCCTCCAGCGTATTGCAGTCAGGGATGTCGCTCCGCTCTCGCCTTCATGGTGGTCTCGGGTAGACTGGGCGGCGGTCAGCGCATCCCGTTTGGCCCTGGGCGCGCACATCAGCGCGTAGACGAACTCGGCTCTCGCCACGGCGGCCGAGTGAACGCCGTCGTTGGAATTCCCGATGACCACTTCTCCCATTCCTGTCGCGCCCCGCGCAGTCCACCCGCAACAGGGCCCCGTTTCCTTCCCGTGGATCGGGCTGATCGCCCTCTCCGCCACGGTCTTCCTCTCCATCTCCGGCGAGATGATTCCGACTGGGTTGCTCCCGGAGATGAGCGCATCGCTCGGGGTCTCGCCGTCACAGATCGGCCTGCTCGTCACGGTGTTCGCTTTCACCGTCGTGCTCTCGAGTGCGCCTCTGACCGCTCTGACGGCGCGGGTTCCACGGCACGCGCTGATGGTGACCATCCTTCTCGTGCTCGGTGTCAGCAACCTGCTGACGGCCATCGCCCCCACGTACGAGCTCATCGTCGCCACTCGGGTGCTCGGCGGTCTCGCCCACGGATTGTTCTGGGCGATGGTGCCCGCGTACTCCGCACACCTCGTCGACCGCGAGCATCTGGCTCGCGCGGTGTCGATCACCCTCGCAGGCGGAACGGTCGCATTGGTGCTCGGGGTGCCCCTCGGTACCGCACTCGGCCAGGCGGTCGGCTGGCGCTGGGCTTTCGCCGCGATCGCCGGAGCGCTGTTCCTCGGTGTTCTCGCCGTTCTTCGCTGGCTTCCTCCTGTGCAACGCGACGTCGCTCCACAGACCGATGGACGCGCGGGTCGCGACCCGAGCGTCCTCGGTGTCGCCCTGATCTGTGTCGCCGTCGCCGTCGTCATGATCGGCAATTACACCCTCTACACGTTCATCGCGCCGTACCTGATCGACCGCGTCGGAGTCGCTCCTGAGTACTTCAGCGTTGTCCTCTTCGCGTACGGGATCGCGGGCGCGCTGGGGCTGGTCCTCACCGGAACCGTGTTCGCCAGGCACACCGGGTCCGGGCTGGTGATCGCACTCTCGGTCAGCGCCGTCGGCGTCGGCATCGTGGCCGTGTTCACCCCGGTGCTGTGGATTTCGCTCGCGGGCGTCGTGCTCTGGGGGTTGGCGTTCGGGCTCGTCCCCCCGTTGCTGCAGACCCGACTGCTCCAAACGGCCAGCGCCCGGATCCGCGACACGGCCAGCGCGTTCTACACGACCGCATTCAACGTCGGGATCGGCGGGGGAGCGCTGCTCGGGGCCGTCCTGCTCGACTGGCGTGGCCTCGTGGCACTCCCCATCGCGAACATTGTTCTCGTGCTGGTTGGTCTCGTCGTCGTCCTGGTCACTCTCCGCGTGACCGCGCGCAGCAGCCGCCGCTGATTTCCGGAATCCGCGTCGGTCACGACACCACGTGTGGTCACCTGCCGTCCCAGTACCCCGTTAAACTGGAACGACAACCACACGCAACCGAGAGACCTCCATGGCGCTGATCCTGCTGGCCTTCCTCGCAGCTTCGTGCGCCACCAGAACACTCACCCGTCTGCTGTCCACCCGCGTCTTCTACCTGATTTCGGTCCTCCCGTTCGCGGCTTTCGGGTACACACTCACCCAGACGCCCACGGTCCTGGCCGGCGGAGAGATCACCCAGTCGTTCGAGTGGATCCCGCAACTGGGAATCTCGCTCTCGTTCCGTGTCGATACCCTGGCCTGGCTCCTCGCGCTCGTGGTGACCGGGATCGGTGGACTCGTTCTCGTCTACTGTGCCCGGTACTTCTCGAAGGACGAACCAGGACTTGGCCGGTTCGCCGCTCTCCTCCTCGGTTTCGCCGGGACCATGTACGGCCTCGTGACCGCGGACGACATCTTCGTAATGTTCATGTTCTGGGAGATCACGAGTGTGCTGTCCTACCTTCTGATCGGGCATTACATCGACCGGAAAGAGAGCAGGGGTGCCGCGCTCCAGGCTCTTCTCGTCACCACCTTCGGCGGTCTGATCATGCTCGTCGGCGTGGTGATGATCAGCGTCCAGGCGGGCACCACCTCCCTGGAGACCATCGTCACAGCCGGACTCAGCGGTCCGGCGACAACGACGGCGATTCTGCTCATCCTCGCCGGGGCACTGTCGAAGTCGGCGATCGTCCCATTTCACTTCTGGCTCCCGGCGGCGATGGCGGCTCCGACACCGGTCAGCGCCTACCTGCACGCGGCTGCGATGGTGAAGGCCGGAATCTACCTCGTCGCCCGATTCGCGCCCGGCTACGCCGACACCCCTGGCTGGGCCCCTGTGCTCATCGGACTCGGGGTCTGGGCCATGATTCTCGGTGCCTGGCGATCGTTGCGGCAGTACGACCTCAAGCTCGTCCTCGCCTACGGGACCGTCAGCCAGCTCGGATTCCTGATGGTGGTCGTCGGGTTCGGCGGGCGCGACGCCGGGCTGGCCGGAGCTGCCCTCCTGCTCGCGCACGCCCTCTATAAGGCGGCACTGTTTCTCATCGTCGGAATCATTGACCACCGCGCCGGCACCAGGGACTGGCGGCAGCTCTCCGGTGTCGGACGCCAGTCGCGCTCGCTCGCTGTCATCACCGCCGTCGCGGTGGCGTCGATGGCAGGAATCCCACCGCTGCTCGGATTTGTGGCCAAGGAAGCCGTCTTCACCGCATTTCTCGAGGCTGCACTCGAGGGAGATCCGTGGGGATGGGTCGCCCTCGTCGGCACCGCCGTCGGTTCGATCCTCACTGTCGCCTACAGCGTTCGTTTCTTCTGGGGCGCATTCGCCACCCGTCCGGACACGGAGCCGACCCATCTGCACGCGGACGGCTGGGGTATTCTCATCGCCCCAGGCATCCTCTCAGCGGCGACTATCGGCCTGGGGCTCGGCGCATCGGCGCTGTCTCCGTTCCTCGAACCGTACGCTGATTCACTGGGCGAAGGCTCGTACCACCTCGCTCTCTGGCACGGCATCGAACCCGCACTCGGGATCTCTGCCGTCGTCGTAGCCGCAGGACTTGTGCTGTTCTGGCGACGAGAGTGGGTCGCCAGGGCGCAGGCGGCACTACCCCACACCATCGACATGTCGCGCAGCTACTGGCTCGCGGTCCAGGTCGTCGACCGGCTCTCGGCCCGGGTGACGATCTTCGCCCAGCGCGGCGGTCTTCCGCAGTACCTCGGCACGATCCTCGTCGTCTTCGTGCTCACCCTCAGCGCCGCCATCACGATGAACAGGACCTGGCCGGACAGCATCCGGATGTATGACTACCCGGCACAGGTGTTCATCGCGGCGGCCATGTCCATCGCAGCCGTGATGGCGGGCCGTGCGACACAGCGGATGTCTGCCGTGCTCCTGGTCGGGGTCACCGGCTTCGGCATGGTCGCCCTGTTCGCCCTGCACGGGGCACCGGACATCGCCCTCACACAGGCGCTCGTCGAGCTGGTTACGCTCGTGGTGTTCGTCCTCGTGATCCGGCGCCTGCCGATCAAGATCGCGCAGCGGAACAAACCCGTCAAACGACTGGTCAGGGCAGCCGTGGGAACCGGCGTCGGCATCATCATGGCACTCGTGGCCGTCATCGCACTCGGCGCGCGGCAGGCGGAGAGCATCTCGGTGGAGTGGCCCCGCCTCGCGTACGAGGAAGGGCACGGCAAGAACATTGTCAATGTCGTGCTCGTCGACATCCGCGCCTGGGACACGATGGGTGAGATCGCCGTTCTCGTCGTCGTGGCGACGGGCATCGCGAGCCTGCTCTTCGTCACCGGTCGGGCCGGGCCGCTTCCTCGACTCAGCGGGTCGAAGCAGCAGAGGCGTGGACGCAACCGCCGGAAAGTTCTCACTGATCCGCTCGCACCGGGCACCGAGTCCAGTGCCAACCGGATGAGCTGGCTGCTCGCGGGTCGGACTCTCGCGCCCGACCACCGGTCTGTGCTGCTCGAGGTGCTCGTTCGACTGCTCTTCCACCCGGCGATCGTCGTCTCGATCTACTTCCTGTTCGCCGGACACAACGCCCCGGGTGGCGGATTCGCCGGAGGGCTCCTCGCCGGACTCGCGCTCGTTGCCCGGTATCTGGCCGGTGGACGTTTCGAGCTCGCCGAGGCCATCCCGATCGACGCCGGAAAGATCCTCGGGGCCGGCATCGTGCTGGCGGTAGGCGCCGCGATTGCGTCCCTGTTCTTTGGTGGGGAAGCCCTGCAATCGGCGTACTTCGAGGCAGAGGTGCCGATCCTCGGTCACCTGTCCTTCGGCACATCGACCATTTTCGACTTCGGCGTCTACCTCGTTGTCGTCGGGCTCACCCTCGACATCCTTCGCAGCCTCGGCGCTGAGATCGACCGCCAGCAGGAGGACGCCGATCTCTCGGGCGACGCCAAAGACGACTTCTCCGAAACCGAGGCCAGCCGATGAGCGCATCCCTCACCCTCATCATCCTGATGGCTGTGCTCTACGCCGTCGGGATCACGGTCATGCTCGAGCGCAGCCTCACGCGCGTGCTCATCGGTTTCATGCTCGTCGGCAATGCCACCAACCTGCTCATCCTGCTCGTGGGAGGCCCGAGCGGTTCCGCACCGATCATCACCGGGACGGATGCAGACAGCGCCATGACCGATCCGGTACCGCAGGTCCTCATGCTCACCGCCATCGTGATCAACTTCGGGATCACCGCGTTCGTTCTTGCTCTCATCTACCGGTCCTGGTGGCTGGCGCAGCTCGGCGAGCAGGGTGACGTCGCGCCCGACGAGCACGCAGACGACACCGAGGCGGGAACGAACTCCGCCTTCGATGCGGTCGATCTGGACGACGCTGCCATCCAGGAGGTGCTGGCCGCCAGCAACGAACGGGCGGATGCTCCGCCTCCCACGAGGGCCGACACGACAGACGAGGAGGGGCACCGATGAACGCCGTTGTTCCCCTCGTCGTGCTCCTGCCGCTGGCCGGAGCCGCGGTCGCGCTTGTACTCAGCCGCTTCAGGCGCGCGCAGGTCGCTGTGAGCGTGCTCACGCTCACAGCAGTCACCGTTCTTGCCGTCATCCTCCTGGTCTTCGTCGATACGAACGGTACCGTCGTCGTCGAGATCGGGGGCTGGGATGCTCCGTTCGGCATTGTTCTCGTCGCCGACCGACTCGCGGTGTTGATGGTGCTGATCTCAGCATTGATGCTCCTCGGCGTGCTCATCTTCGCCGTCGGGCAGGGCATCGCGGACGGCGACCGCGAAACGCCGGTGTCGATCTTCCATCCGACCTACCTGATCCTGGCCGCCGGAGTGTTCGATGCGTTCGTCGCTGGCGACCTCTTCAACATGTACGTCGCCTTCGAGATGCTGCTCGCCGCAAGCTATGTCCTGCTCACCCTCGCCGGCACCGGACCGCGAATCCGCGCGGGGGTGACCTACATCATCATCAGCCTGACGTCCTCGCTGATCTTCTTGGCTGCCATCGCCTTCATTTACGCGGCGACAGGTACGGTCACCATCGCCCTCATTGCGGAACGGGTTCGCGACCTTCCCGCCGATGTCCAGCTGATCCTGGCCATCGCCCTCCTTGTCGCCTTCTGTGTCAAGGCTGCGGTCTTCCCGATGTCGTTCTGGCTGCCGGACTCCTACCCCACAGCGCCTGCGCCGGTCACGGCGGTGTTCGCCGGGCTTCTCACCAAGGTCGGGGTGTACGCCATCATCCGCACCGACACCGTGTTGTTCACCGACGTGGATATCGACATCCCACTCATGATCATCGCCTTCCTCACCCTGATCATCGGGGTGCTCGGCGCCCTGGCCCAGGCTGACATCAAACGCCTGCTGTCGTTCACGCTGGTCAGTCACATCGGGTACATGATCTTCGGCATCTCGGTCGGCTCGACGGCGGCGCTCGCGGCGACGATCTTCTACATCGTTCACCACATCACCGTCCAGACCACCCTGTTCCTCGCCACAGGGCTGGTCGAACGTGTGGGAGGAACGACCTCGATCACCCGCCTCGGCGGCATCCTGCGGGCGTCTCCGCTGGTGTCAGTGCTGTTCTTCATCGGGGCGATGAACCTCGGCGGTATCCCTCCGTTCTCCGGCTTCCTCGGCAAGGTCGCCCTGTTCCAGGCCGGTGTCGAGCTCGGGACGCCGCTGAGCTTCGCCCTCATCGCCGCGGGAGCGGCAACGTCACTGCTCACGCTGTACGCGCTCGTGAGAGTCTGGAACATGGTGTTCTGGCGCTCCAGCGCAGACGTAGCCGGCTATTCGTCGCCGCTTATCGACTCCCTGTCCGATGGGCCGGAGGGCGAGGGGACGAGGGCGCAGTCCAAGCACGTCCCGAAGCTCATGGTGACGGCCACCACGGGGATGGTCGTCCTGACCATCGGCCTGACCGTCTTCGCCGGTCCTCTGTTCGAGCTTGCGTCTCGCGCGGCTGCGAACACGGGCAACGAATCGACCTACGTCGACTCTGTCTTCCCCGGGGGCATCCGATGAGCCCGGAATCCCCTCGCCGAACGAGCGCACTCAGCCAGATCGCCCTCCTGGTTGGACTTGTCGTCCTCTGGTGCATGGTCTGGGGGCAGTACACCGTCCTCAGCGTGGTCAGTGGAGTCGTCGTGGCCGTCGTCGTCTCGCTCCTGTTCTACCTGCCGGCCATCGACCTCTCGGGGCGGATCAACCCCTGGTACGTCGTCGTGTACTTCACGAGACTCATCATCGATATCGTGCGCGCGTCGATCGGCGTGGCGTGGCTGGTCGCCAACCCGCGCTACAACCCGTCGAGCGCGATCCTCGCCATTCCACTCGACACCCGCTCCGACCTGATCACGACGTTCACCGCGATGTCCATCTCCCTCGTCCCCGGGTCGATCGTCGTGGACCAGGACCGGGCGCGCTCGGTGCTGTACGTCCACATCATCAACGTGAGCACAGAAGCGGACCTCGACAAGTTCCGTTCGGAGGTGTTCGCGACGGAGAAGCGACTCGTGATGGCTATCGGGTCGCGCGACGATGTCTGGCGGGTGCACCAGCCCAACGAACTCACCAGGGCGAACCAGGGGAGGCCCCAGTGATGACAGTCATCCTCATCGTCGCCGGCGCGCTGTTCAGCCTCGGCGGAATCGCGGCGCTGTACCGGGTCATCCGCGGTCCCAGCCTCCTCGACCGTGCCATCGCTTCAGAGGTGTTCATTGTGACCATCATGTGCGTGCTCGGAACCGAAATGGTCCTCAACCATCACACCAGCACCCTGCCGGTGCTGCTTGTTCTCGCCGCATTCGCATTCGTCGGCTCGGTGAGCTTCGCCCGATTCATGGCCCAGCAGGACGAAACATGATCCCCGACACCATCCGCGATGTTCTCACCGGCATCCTCGTCCTCCTCGCCGCTGCCATGTGTGCTGCCGCCGGTGTTGGTCTGTTCCGCTTCCCCGACGTGCTCTCGCGGCTGCACGCTGCGACGAAGCCTCAGATCCTCGGTCTCATGGCAACCTGTGTTGCTATCGCCTTCGACTCACTGAGTATCGGGACGGTTGCGCTGCTCGCGGCGATCCTCATCTTCCAGGGACTGACAGCACCCATTTCCGCACACATGGTCGCTCGGGCCGCGTACCGGACCGAGCACCTTCGTCGCGACCTGCTGATGCGCGATGAACTGGCCGAGAGCATCGACCGCGCAGAGAAGGACGCTCGGGCACAGGACCCGCGCTGATCGGTCAGCGGATCCGCTGACCGTCCGCCCACACCGCGGTCACAGCGAGGTCGGCGTCGAGCAACACCAGGTCTGCTGCGTAGCCGGGTGCGAGCCTGCCGAGGTCGTCTCCACGGCCGATCGCTCGCGCGGGGGTCGATGTCACGGCGGCGACCGCATCGGGCAGTCCGATCCCGACCACCGTGACGGCACGGCGGAGCGCTGCATCGAGCGTGAGCGTCGAGCCGGCTATCGAGTTGCCCGCGGTCAGCCGCGCGACGCCATCCGTCACTGTCACATCGAGGGTTCCCAGGCGGTAGGCGCCGTCAGCGGCACCGGCCGCAGCCATGGCATCCGTCACCAGGGCGATCCGGCCGGGCGCGGAGGCGAACGCGATCCGCATCACCTCGGGGTGCACGTGCACCCCGTCGTTGATGAGTTCGAGGACGACCGTGTCCGACGCTGTCGCGGCGGCGACGGGGCCCGGAGCGCGGTGGTGCAGGCCGTTCATGGCGTTGAAAGCATGAGTGAGAATTCCGGCACCGGCGTCGAATGCCGCTGTTGCGAGCTCGACGTCCGCGTCGGTGTGACCGATCGCTGCGGTGATTCCCGCCTCGCTCAGCTGTCGGACCGCGTCCAGCCCCCCGGGGAGCTCGGGAGCGATCGTGACCTGGCGGAGTGCGCCACGTCCTGCGTCGATCAGCCGGGCAACGGTCGACCGGTGAGGGACCAGGAGAAGGTCAGGGTCGTGAGCGCCCTTGTGCCCCTCATCGAGGAACGGTCCCTCGAGGTGGGCGCCGAGAATGGTCGGATCGTCTGCTGTGAGGTCCGCGATGACGCCCAGCTGCGTGACCAGATCGTCGACAGACGCGGTGACGAGGGAGAGCACGGAACGGGTCGTGCCAGCGGCCCGGTGGACGGAGAGGGCAGTGCGGATACCGTCCGGTCCATCGGCAAACGAGAATCCACCGCCCCCGTGGCAGTGGATGTCGACGAAGCCGGCGGTGAGGATCTGCCCCCCGGCATCGACAGGGTCAGGGGAGGCCGGTTCGATGAGCGCACGCCAGCCGTCCCCTGTCCCGACCTCACTGATGCGCCGGCCGGAGACAGCGACCCAGCTGCCTGGGCGCGTCGTTCCGTCAGAGACGAGGGTGGCGGAGTGGACGATCAATGGCGGTGCAGTCGGGGTGGTCACGGGGCAACGATAACGGTGATGCCGCTCGCTGTGAACGCGGCAAGCTGGTCGTCGGTGATTTTGTCGTCGGTGATCAGGGTGTCGAAGACCTCTGGGCCGCCGACGGTGGCGAAGGCCCTCCGTCCGATCTTGTGCGAATCAGCGACGACGATGGCACGTTCAGCACGGGTGGCCATCAGCTGGTTGATCCTGGCTTCACCCTCGTCATGGACAGTGGCACCGAACTCCGGGTCCATCCCGTTCACGCCGACGAAGGCGAGGTCGAGGGTGATCTCATTGAGCATGAGGTCGCTGTATGGTCCGACGAGTTCGTAGGACCGCTGATGCACGACACCGCCGGTGACGACGACCTTGAACTGCGGCCGGACGGCGAGCTGAGCGGCGATGTTCACGGCGTTGGTGACGATCGTCAGGCTCGGCGATCGTCGACGACTCAGAGAGGTCGGCGCGAGCCGAGAGCAGGGTGGCGATCGCCGTCGATGTCGTCCCTCCGCAGAGCCCGACGATGGAACCGGGGTGCACGAGGGCGCTCGCCGCCTGGGCGATGCGCTCTTTCTGCGCGGCGTTCTGTTCGTGGCGATAGCGCAGCGGCAGGTCGTAGGCGACGGAGTGACCGACAGCGCCTCCGCGCGTCCTGGTGAGGAGTTGCTGTTCGGCCAGCGTGTCGAGGTCGCGTCTCGCCGTCGCCGGCGACACATTCAGGCGACTGACGATGTCGTCGACATCGACGCGCCCGTCCGCGGCGAGCAGGTCGAGAACGGCGGTGAGCCGGTCGGCGCGATTCACGAGGCCCGGTGGCCGTCGAAGAGCACGAGCAGCCGTTCGGCCTCGGCGCTCAGGGCGGCCCGCCCGGCGGTGAGGTACTTGCGTGAGTCCACCAGCGCGGGGTCTGCGTCGAGAACGGAGCGGACGGCTCGGGTGAAGAAGCCGTTCAGGTGGGTCGACACGTTGATTTTGGTCATTCCGGCCTGGATGGCCCGGACGATCTGGTCGTCGGGGACACCGCTCGATCCGTGCAGAACGAGGGGGACCGGCACAGCGTCGGCGAGACGGGCGATGAGGTCGAGGTCGAGGGAGGCATCACGGCTCGACATCGCGTGGGACGAACCGACCGCGACCGCGAGTGCGTCGACTCCGGTCTCACCGGCGAACGATGCCGCCTCGGCCGGATCCGTCCGAACTCCAGGGGCGTGCGCTCCGTCCTTGCCGCCGATGGTCCCGAGTTCTGCCTCGACGAAGACGCCGGCGGCGTGGGCTGCTGCGACGACACGCTGGGTCGCTGCGACATTGTCGGCGTACTCGTGCTCTGCGCCGTCGTACATGACGGAGCCGAAGCCGAGGTCGATGGCCTCCATCGCCAGCGCTTCGTCCGTGGCGTGGTCGAGGTGCACGGCAATTTCCGCTGAGGACGATTCGGCGAGGGCGAGCGTCGCGGCGGCGATGGGCGCGAGGCCACCGTGGTACGAGGCGCAGTTCTCAGAAATCTGCAGGATGACGCCCAGCCCGGCGCGCTCGGCGGCCGAGACGATGCCCTCTGCGGTCTCCAGGGAGATGACGTTGAAAGCTCCGACTCCTGAGCGTCCGGCTGCGGCGCGGGCGATGAGCGTGCGTGAGGGCGTGAGTGGCATGGATCGATCCTTTTCAGCTGGGGAACTCGGTGAGTGTGAGCCTGCGCTCGAGCGAATCGCAGTCAGGGTGGATGCTTCCGGCCTGGGGTTCGAGGACGGCTGCCGCCCCCCAGGCTGTCGCCCGGGAGAGAATCGCACGGATGTCGGTGACGCCCTGGCCGATCAGCGACGCTGCCCCGGCGACGGCAGCGTCGCCGGCTCCTGTCGGGTTGCCGGGGAGAACGGCGTCGAGTGTGGCCAGCCAGATGGTTCCCTCGCGGGGGACGGCCATCATGCCGTCTTCACCGAGCGACACGAGAATGAGGCCTGCGCCCGCATCCTGGAGTGCGCGAGCGCCGGCCAGGGGGTCGTGTTCGCCCGTGGCTTCGGAGAGTTCGCGCCGGTTCGGCTTGAGCAGGGTGGCCCCGGCGGAGGCGGCGCTCAGCAGATGAGCCCCTGAGGCGTCGGCGATGGCCGGAACACCGACGTCGCGGGCAAGGGCTACCAGATCGGCGACGAGGGAGTCCGGCGCCCCAGGGGGGATGCTCCCGGAAACGACGAGGCAGGAGGCTCCGGCGAGTCGTGAGCGGACGGCATCCTGTACCTGCGTCCACGCCCGACCCGGGACTTCGCGACCGGCCTCGTTGAGGACCGTTGTGCGCCCGGCCGCCCGTTCGACGATGGCCGTCGATCGGCGGGCCGGCCCTGGGACGGGAAGGAGAACGGCAGGGACCGGTCCAAGATCACGTTCGAACTCGGCGAGGTCGTTCTCGCCGACCGGCGCAATCGCGAGGGTGTCGAATCCCCGCTGGACGAGCACGCGCGCGACGTTGATCCCTTTTCCACCCGCGCGAGTCACCGCCGGGGAAACCCGATGGGACTCGCCGAGGTCGAGCTCGTCGAGCGTGATGGTGCTGTCGAGTGCGGGGTTCGGGGTGACGGTGAGGATCATGAACCCACCTCAACAAGTCGTTCGCGCGCACCGATGGCGGCGCCGACGAGGCCGGCGTTCTCTCCGACGGTTGCCGGCAGAAGCACAGGGCGGCGGTGAAAAGTGAGGAGCGAGTTCATCCGCTCCAGGACCGGCACGAACAGGGCATCGCCGGCCTGGGCGAGCCCGCCACCGAGGACGATGGCCTCGGGAGCCATCAGCGCGACCGTGTGCGACAAAGCCAGACCGAGGGCATCCGTTGCTGTTTTCCAGACCGACGTTGCGACCGGATCCCCGGCCTGTGACAGGGCGAGAACCTCGCGGGCGCCGGCGACCGGGGTGGCCACCTGGGCGTTGTAGAGCCGGGTGATCGCACCGGCGGACCCGACCGCCTCAAGACAGCCATGGCCTCCGCACGCGCACAGCACGCCCCCGGGGTCGACAACCGCGTGCCCGATTTCACCCGCGTAGCCGGATGCGGAGTACGGCTGGCCATCGATGAAGATGGCACTCGCGATACCGGTCCCGATCACCACGACCAGGACGTTGCGGTAGTTTCCCGCCTCGCCGAGGCGGTACTCGGCGGTTCCGGCCGCTCGCACGTCGTGCGTGAACGCGACCGGCACGCCGAGTGCCGCCGAAGCGCTCTCGCGAAACGGTACGTCACGCCAGCCGAGGTTTTCCGCATACCTGCCGACGCCGGCCTCGTCGTCGACGAGTCCCGGGACGATCAGGCCAGCCGCCGATGGGACAACATCCGGATGCTGCGCGGCGAAGCGGTCAGCGAGGACGACGAGTTGGGCGAGGACAGCGTCCCCACTGCCGTCGGTGCTGTACGGCGTCGGGACCCTGACCACGTCGCGCATGACGCCGTGTTCGTCCACGAGCCCCGCCTTGGTGTCCGTGCCGCCGACGTCGAACGCGAGGACGGCAGCCCCGTCGCCGAGCGTTGGGGTCAGAATCATGCGCCGAGGATGACCGAGCGCGTGAGGTTGCGCGGGAGGTCGGGGTTGAGCCCGGCGGCGAGTGAGCGTTCGAGGGCGACACGGTGGGCGCGCACAAGGTCCGCAAGCGGGTCGAGTGTCGAGTTCTCGTAGTGCGCTCCGGTCGCGGCGATGTCAGCGTCGAGTCCAGCGGGGGCGTCACCGAACATCCACACGGCACGGCCGGGGGCCGCGATTGCCAGCGGTCCGTGACGGTACTCCATCGCCGGGTACGACTCGGTCCAGGCCTGGCAGGACTCCCGCATCTTCAGGGCGGCCTCGTGGGCGATTCCGACGCTCCAGCCGCGGCCGAGGAACGTGACCTGTTCTGCGGAGAGGAGTTCGTCCGGGAGGTCTTCGGTGAGGGCCCGCTCGGCGTCGCGGATCGAAGCCGTCACATCCGCTCCGGTGGACGCGCGCAGGAAGGTCAGGGCCGTTGTGGCAAAACGGGTCTGGACCACGCTCGTTTCGTCAGCGAACGGGAGCCCGATGACGTCGTCTGCGAGGTCGACAAGAGGGCTCGAGGTGTCTCCAACGATGCCGATGGTCCGGGTGCGGCCTTTGAGATCGCGGAGTATTTCGAGGACTTCGGAGGTGGTTCCCGAGCGTGTGATCGCGACAACGGCGTCGTAGTCGCGATCGAGGAATGCCTCAGAGGCGGCGAACGCGTCGGTCTCACCCTGGCCGGCCCGCTCGCGGAGTACAGCATACGACTGCGCCATGAACCAGGACGTTCCACAGCCGATGACGGCGATGCGCTGGCCGGGGGTGGGGAGGAGTTCCCTCTCCGTCGTGAGCTCGGCGGCGCGCGCCCACACCTCCGGCTGGCTGTGGAGTTCGCTCTTCATCCAGGATCCGGGGGTGGTGGTCATTCGCGTCTCTCCTGCCATTGTCGGCCTGGGAGCCGAGTGATTGATAGTGATTGCAAAATGCGATTGCAATCACTATCAATCATTCCAGAGTTGCGTCGGAAAGACCAGCAGTCGAGCCGGATTCCGGGTCCTCTTTCTGCCAGGCCGCAATTCCGATGGCATCGAACCGCGGATACCAGGAGTCGAGCCTGGCCGCGAAATCGGGCCAGTCGCGTCCCGCTGGTCCCGGAGACCACGCAATTTCGGCGATGGCCGCGAGGCGGGGAAAAGTCAAAAAGTCGATGTCGTCTGTCGTCGCGACAGTCTCGGTCCACAGGGGCGCTTCCACACCGAAAATCCGGTCCTCGGTCACGCCGTGCAGAATCGACGTCGGCTCCCAGCTGTACGCCGCTTCGACGCTCGTCGGACCGTCGGCCCAGGTCAACCCGATCGGGGTCGACGCATCGTAGGTGATGTCGAGGTAGGCGACGTCGGCGGGAGAGAGGATGAGGGATCCGCCCTGGTCGACGAACGCGGTGGCGAGTTCGGCAGCGTCGTCCTGCGGGGTGACGAAGCTCCAGTACTGGCCGATCGCCCCCGGTGCGAGGTCCGTGCAGCGACCTGCCTCATGCCAGGCGATCGGGATCTTGCCGTGTTGGGCGACGAGCGCTGTAGCGCGAGCGATGAACGCGGGAAATTGCTCGGGGGGAGTGGTGAGGGACTCATCCCCGCCGATGTGGAGGTAGCGCCCGGGTGTCTGGGCGGCGACGGAACTGATCACGTCGTCGAGGAACGTCCAGGTGGCGTCATTTTCCACGTCGAGGCTCGAGAACCCGACCTCTGTGCCCGTGTATGGCTCGCGGGCGGCGCCGTCTGCGTTGAGCTCCGGATAGGCGCTCAGGGCCGCATTGGTGTGCCCGGGGACATCGATTTCGGGCACGACCGTGACGAAGTGAGATGCCGCGTACGCGATGATGCTCGCATAGTCCTCCTCGGTGTAGAAGCCGCCTGGGCCTCCTCCGACCTCCGTGGACGCGCCGATAGCCGTGAGTTCCGGGCGCCCGGCGATCGAGATCCGCCAGCCCTGGTCGTCGGTGAGGTGGAGATGAAGCACATTGATCTTGAAGAGGACGATCTCATCGATGAACCGGCATACGTCGGCCACATCGAAGAAGTGGCGGGCGACGTCGAGCATGGCACCGCGCCAGGCGAAACGGGGCCGGTCAGTGATGGTGACAGCGACGACCTGCCAGGCGGCGCTCTGCACCGAGCGCCGTTCGACATCTGCGGGGAACAGCTGACGCAGGGACTGCACGCCGTAGAACAGGCCCGCCGGGCTTGCCGCGGTCAGCACAATGCCGTATTCGCTCGTGACGAGGCGGTAGCCCTCGGTGCCGAGCAGGGAATCGTCGGCGGGGTCAAGAGTCAGCACGACGTCCGCGGGGCCGGCGAGATCCTGTTCCGCGGCATCGTCAGCGGATTCATTGCCGTGGTCGATGAGGGGGAGCGGGTAGCCCGTCGACGGGCGCAGGATGCCAGCCAGGTACTCGGCAACGGCGGCAGCGGCATCCGTTGCAAAGATCCGGGAGGATTCCCTGAGCGTGAACGGGACGTCGCTCGCAGCGACATCCAGCTCGGTCGGCTGGGGAATGATGCGGGCGAGGCTCATATGGCGGCTCTACAGTGGGTCACTCAACCATCAAAGCACGTCACGGTGTCGATACCGAGGGGGCACAGTGATCGGATGCGTGCGCGTCATCACAACCGCACAGCTGGGACCGGTCGTCCCGATCGCATCCGCTGCTATGATCGACCTGTCGTAACTGGCGTGCAGGCGGAGAGAGATTTCCGCCTCGGATGGTCACCATCGGGGAGCGACTGACACGGATTCGGCCGGACGCCTGGGTTGATACGGATTGCCTGATATTTGTCCGCCGCTGTCTAAAGGAGCCAGTCTTGTCCTCAACGTTCAACGCGCCTCTCTCCGAGGTCGACCCGGAGATCGCCGCCGTCCTCGAGCAGGAACTCGGTCGCCAGCGCGACTACCTCGAGATGATCGCCAGCGAGAACTTCGTGCCCGTCTCTGTCCTGCAGTCGCAGGGCAGCGTCCTCACCAACAAATACGCCGAGGGCTACCCAGGACGCCGTTACTACGGTGGCTGCGAGTACGTCGACGTCGCTGAATCGCTGGCCATCGAGCGCGCGAAGAGCCTCTTCGGTGCTGCATACGCCAACGTGCAGCCGCACTCCGGTGCCACGGCGAACGCGGCCGTCCTCTCCGCCATTGCCACACCGGGCGACACCATCCTCGGCCTCGAGCTCGCCCACGGCGGCCACCTCACCCACGGCATGAAGCTCAACTTCTCGGGCAAGCTGTACAACGCCGTCTCCTACGGCGTCGACCCCGAGACGTTCCTCGTCGACATGAATGTCGTGCGCGAGAAGGCACTCGAGCACAAGCCGCAGGTCATCATCGCCGGCTGGTCCGCGTACCCGCGCCAGCTCGACTTCGCCGCGTTCCGCGCGATTGCCGATGAGGTCGGCGCCAAACTCTGGGTCGACATGGCACACTTCGCCGGGCTCGTCGCCGCCGGACTCCACCCGTCGCCGATCCCATTCGCCGATGTGGTGTCGTCGACCGTGCACAAGACCCTGGCCGGACCGCGCTCCGGAATCATCCTCAGCCGTGACATGGAGCTCGCCAAGAAGCTCAACTCGAATGTCTTCCCCGGCCAGCAGGGTGGGCCACTCATGCACGTGATCGCAGCCAAGGCGACGGCATTCCTCCTCGCCGCGCAGCCCGAGTTCGCTGACCGTCAGGCGCGCACCCTCCGCGGCGCGCACATTCTTGCCGAGCGGCTCACCGCAGATGACTCCCGGGCCGCTGGCATCGACGTGCTCACCGGCGGCACCGACGTGCACCTTGTGCTCGCCGACCTCCGGAACTCCGAGATCAACGGCCAGCAGGCGGAGGACGCGCTCCACGAGGTCGGAATCACCGTCAACCGCAACTCGGTCCCGTTCGACCCGCGCCCGCCGATGGTGACGTCCGGCCTGCGGATCGGCACCCCGGCGCTCGCAACCAGGGGGTTCGACGATGTCGAGTTCACCGAGGTCGCCGATGTCATCGCCGCGGCACTCAAGCCGGGTGCGGACATCGCCGGGCTTCGCAGCCGGGTGAAGACGCTGACCGATGCGTTCCCCCTGTACCCGGGCCTCGCGCAGTAGTCGATGACCGCGCAGATCCTCGACGGCAAGGCCGTCGCATCCGTCATCAAATCGGAACTGAAGGAGCGTGTCACCGCGCTTCGCGAGCGGGGCATCGTGCCGGGGCTCGGCACTGTCCTCGTCGGGGAGGACCCGGGCTCCCAGTGGTACGTCGCCGGGAAGCACCGCGACTGCGCTGAGGTCGGGATCGAGTCGATCCGCCGCGACCTGCCCTCGACGATCAGCCAGGAGGAGCTGGAGGCGGTCCTCGACGAGTTGAACGCCGATCCGACCTGCACCGGCTACATCGTGCAGCTGCCGCTGCCCGCGCACATCGACACCGACGCGATCCTCGAGCGGGTCGACCCGGAAAAGGACGCGGATGGCCTGCACCCGACCAACCTGGGTCGTCTGATTCTCAACGTCAACCGGCCGATCCACACGCCGCTGCCCTGCACGCCGCGTGGGGCGATCGAACTGATGCAGCGACACGGCATCGAACTCGCAGGCAAGCATGTGGTCGTGGTCGGCCGCGGCGTGACCGTCGGCCGCGCGATCGGTCCGTTGCTCACCCGTCGCGAGTTCAACGCCACCGTCACACTCACCCACACCGGCACCGTCGGACTCGACGATGTCCTCCGTACGGCTGACGTCATCGTCGCGGCCGCCGGCGTACCCGGAATCGTGTCGGCCTCAGCTGTGAAGCCGGGTGCTGTGGTGCTCGACGTCGGTGTCAGCCGGGAGACCGACCCCGAGACCGGCAAGAGCCGGGTCGTCGGGGACGTCGATCCGGCTGTGGCCGAGGTCGCGGCGTGGATCTCACCCAACCCCGGCGGAATCGGCCCGATGACGCGGGTGCAGCTGCTCACCAACGTGGTCGACACCGCTGAGCGCCAGAACCCCGAGCGCTGATCCTGCGGAGTCTCTGAGCATGGCGGGCATCGAGATTCCGGCGTCGTTTCTCGCCATGCCGCGGTGGTGGACGGAAGGTGCGGAATGGCTCTCAGCGCTGCCAGGGCTGGTGGCTGAGCAGTGCGTGGTTTGGGATCTCCAGGTCGACGGGGACCCTCTGCACGGATCGAATGCGCTCGTCGTGCCTGTCCTCCGCGGGCCCGAGCGCTTCGTCCTTCGATTGACACCTCCGGATGCCTCGTTCGCGGCCGAGCGGGATGCCCTGGTCTTTTGGGCGGGACGGGGCACCGTGATGCTCGTGGATGCGGACGACTCCGGTGCGCTGTTGCTGGAACGACTCGACACGTCAGGGACGCTTCTCGACGAACCGCTCGACCCGGCGATGGATGAGCTCGGGCGGGCGATGCGTCGCCTGGCCGTCGATGCGCCTGAGGCCCCGAGCACCGCGGATGTCGTGCGCGAGCGCCTGCCGCAACTTCAGGAGGAATGGGAAAAATTCGGCCGCCCGTTCGATCATTCCCTGCTGCGGGAGGTGATCGATGCCGGGAGTTCCCTGCAGATCACGGCGACACCACAGACCGCTGTCAACGGCGACCTGCACTCCGGTCAGCTGCTTCGCGGTATCCGTGAGCCGTGGCTCGTCGTCGATCCCGTGCTGATGCGCGGCGACATCGAATATGACCTCGGCCGCGCACTCTTCACGCGCGTCGACGACATGCGAGGCCGCGCCGAGATCGTGCGCAGCTTCACGCGCATCGTTGCTGCCGCTGGACTCGACGAGAACCGAGCCAGGGCGTGGGCGCTGTACCGCACCGTCGACTATTGGCTCTGGGCGTTGGGTGCAGGTCTCACCACAGATCCTGAACGCTGCCGACACGTGGCCGGAGCGCTTGCTCGTCTGTAGAATTCCGGCATGACCGGGAGCAGCAAACAGCATCCGACCGTGGAACGTGTCGTCACCCAGCTGCGTGAGGGCGGAATCGGGGGTGATGTGCGCTGGTTCGACGAGGCCACGCCGACCGCCGCACATGCCGCAGACGCGCTCGGCGTCGAGGTCGGCGCGATCGCCAATTCACTCATCTTCACCCTCGACGGCGAGCCGGTGCTCGTGTTGACCTCCGGAGCGCATCGCGTCGACACAGCCTGGCTCGGCGAACACCTGGGTGGTCGTCTCGCGCGAGCGGATGCGGCTACGGTGCGCTCGGCGACCGGGCAGGTCATCGGCGGAGTTGCTCCGGTCGGACACCCGGCCCCCGTGCGCACGTTCATCGACACCGCGCTCGCCGCATACCCGGAAGTCTGGGCCGCTGCCGGGCATCCGCACACCGTGTTTCCGACCACGTTCGAGCAGCTCCTCGCGCTCACCGGCGGCACGCCGACGGCGGTGGAACCGGGTCAGGCGCAATAACCGGGAGTTACGAAACCAGCCGCTCGGGTGCGTCGTGACCGGAGCCTGTCGGATCGGCACCACGTCCAGGCGGGCTCGACTCCGCCCACACCGCATCGAGTGAGAGGCCGAGAACGTCGGCGATCGCAGCGATGGTCGGGAACGCCGGGGTCGCCACGCGACCCGTCTCGATCTTGCGGAGGGTCTCAGGAGATACACCCGCATCGAGCGCGGTCCTGAGCATCGAACGCTCTCCCCTGGCGCGACGCAGCACGGCACCGAGGCGCCGTCCGCGCTCGACCTCCGACGGAGTGAGAGGCAACCTGACCATGGCTCCGATTCTAGCCGGGATACTTTGGCCGGTATAGTTATTGGTTTACCGGAGAGGCCCCGCATGATCGAGATCCTGAACCCCGCCGAACTGGCCCAGGCGCGAATCACCGGCGCCCTGGTGGCAAACATCCTGCAGGCCCTGAAGAGCCGCAGTGCCGTGGGGACGAACCTTCTCGACATCGACCGCTGGGCCCGGGACCTGATCGTCGAGGCCGGAGCCCAGTCCTGTTACGTCGACTACGCGCCGTCCTTTGGACGAGGGCCGTTCGGGCACTACATCTGCACGGGCCTCAACGATGCCGTGCTCCACGGATTACCACACGACTACGCGCTCGCCGACGGTGATCTGCTGACGCTCGACCTCGCCGTCTCCACCGGCGGTGTCGCCGCGGACTCCGCCATCAGCTTCCTCGTGGGCGAATCCACGCCGCTGGAGAGCGTCGCCATGATCAGCGCGACCGAACGCGCGCTGAGTGCGGGGATCGCGGTCGCTGGCCCTGGAGCCCGCATCGGTGACATCTCCCACGCCATCGGGTCGGTCCTGAGCGAGGCCGGGTACCCGATCAACACCGAGTTCGGAGGTCACGGTATCGGATCGACGATGCACCAGGACCCGCATGTTCCGAACAGCGGTCGGCCCGGACGCGGCTACCGGCTGCGCCCAGGGCTGATGCTGGCGTTGGAACCCTGGGTCATGGCGGACACCGCAGAGCTCGTCACCGATACCGACGGCTGGACGCTCCGCAGTGCGACGGGGGCCAGGACCGCGCACAGCGAACACACGATCGCTATCACCGATGACGGCGCCGAGATCCTTACCCTGCCGACGCAGGCGCGCACGGCCTGACGTCCGCCAGGGGCGTGCAAGCCGTGTGCGGGCCGCTTTCGTCGTAGCGGGGTTCGCTCAACAGGAGCCAGCTGTGGGAATGCGGCGTGTCGTCCTGTTGGGCGTGCGTGCCCCCACTTTTCTCCTGTTGAACGTCGACAGGTCAGTCGACGCGGGACGCGCCGTCCGCTGCCGTGACGGTGAACAGGTCCGGCTCCAGGAAGCCGTGCTCGGCGAAGGCTGCTGTGACGGCGTGCGACACCGTCTCCAGCTCTGCCACCCGGACGAGCGCGATGGCCGCGCCGCCGAAACCGCCGCCGGTCATCCGCGCACCGATCGCCCCCGCGGCGTTGGAGGTGTCGATGGCCAGGTCGAGCTCGGGCACCGAGATCTCGAAGTCGTCGCGCATCGACACGTGGGAAGCGGTGAGGAGATCGCCGATCGCCTCGGGCCCGTCGGTCCGCAGGGTCCTGACGGTGTCGAGCACGCGCTGGTTCTCGGTGAGGATGTGACGGATGCGCCTGAACGTTTCCTCATCGAGCACCTCGGCGGCCCGCCCGAGGTCATCGATGTCGAGGTCGCGGAGGGACGAAACTCCCATCTCCCGCGCCCCCTTCTCGCACGACGCGCGCCGCTCGGCGTAACCGCCGGTGGCGTGGTCGTGGGATACGCGCGTGTTGATGATGAGGAGCACGAGGCCGGCCGCGTCGAATCCGAGCGGGGTGACCTCGGCGTCGAGGCTGCGACAGTCGAGGAACACCGCGGCATCCTTCTTCCCGAGCAGGGATGCCGACTGGTCCATGATGCCGGTCGGAGCGCCGACGGCCTTGTTCTCGGCCAGCTGGCCGACACGAGCGAGGAGTTGCCCGTCGAACCCGAGGTCCCAGACCTCGGTCAGCGCGACGGCGACCGCGCACTCGATCGCCGCTGACGACGACAACCCGGCGCCGATCGGCACGTCGGAGTCGATGTGGGCGTCGAAGCCGGACACCCCCGACAGGTCCGCACCGAACTCGCCCAGAGCCCAGACCACGCCGAGCGGGTACGCGGACCATCCAGAGAGGGCGTCGGGGGTGACGTCGTCGAGTGCAATCCGGACGATGTCGTCCGTGTGGGCGGTGGTGATCTGGATGATCCGATCCTCACGCGCTGCAAGCGCCACCACCGTCGACCGGTCGATCGCGAACGGGAAGACGAAGCCGTCGTTGTAGTCGGTGTGCTCGCCGATCAGGTTGACGCGCCCCGGCGCCCGCCAGACACCCTGCGGTTCACGGGAGAACCGTTCGGTGAATCCGTCTCGTGCCCGACTGCTCAGCTCGCTCATACGGGGTTCTCCTTGTCAGCGCGGGCGATCGCCTCGCGGATTCGTTCTGCCGTCTGCTCCGGCGGAATGTCGCCGATCCAGGCGCCCATGGCTGCCTCGGACCCGGCCAGGTACTTCAGTTTGTCAGCGGCGCGCCTCGGTGAGGTGAGCTGGAGCATGAGACGGATGTCGTCACGTCCAACGGCGACCGGGGCCTGGTGCCAGGCAGCGATGTAGGGCGTCGGGGTCTCGTACAGCGCGTCGATTCCCCGGAGCAACCGCAGGTACAGCCCGGCGAGTTCGTCCCGCTCCTCGTCGGTGGTCCCGTCGAAGTCCGGCACGTGGCGGTGCGGCAGCATGTGCACCTCCACCGGCCAGCGCGCTGCGAATGGGACATACGCCGTCCAATGTTCCCCGCTGAGGACCACCCGGCCGCCAGCCTGCTCTGCGGTCAGAATGTCGGCGAACAGCGACGGTCCGTAGTTCTCGATGGACGCCAGCAGCCGTGTCGTCCGCGGGGTCACGTAGGGGTAGGAGTAAATCTGTCCATGCGGGTGCAGGAGGGTCACCCCGATCTCCACGCCCCGGTTCTCGAAGGGGAATACCTGCTGGATGCCGGGCATCGCTGAGAGGGCAGCCGTCCGAGACGCCCAGGCCTCAATGACCGTTCGAGCGCGTGAGCGGCTCAGGGAACCGAACGAGCCCTCGTGCTCCGGGCTGAAGCAGACGACCTCGCAGCGTCCGACGGAGGTGCGCGTCCTGCCGATCCCGATCTCAGCCAGGTCGGCGAGCCCGCGCGGGGCGTTGTCGTCCTCGAGCAGCGGCCCGAATGACGGAGACCGGTTTTCGAAGACCGCGACGTCATAGTTGCTGGGCACCTCGGACGGGTTGGTGCTGGTCTGTGGTGCGAGCGGGTCCAGGTGCGCCGGAGGCAGGAATGCACGCCCCTGTCTTGCGGATGCGATCGAGACCCATTCGCCGGTCAGCGGATCCTGTCGCATGGACGCCGTTGGAGGTCGCCCGGGAAGGTCGCGCGTGTCAGCCGAGCGCTCGGGACCGAGCGTGGTGTCGGCGTCGTCGAAGTAGATGATCTCGCGACCGTCCGCGAGTTCGTCCGACTGCGAGGTGATGGTGGACATCGGGGTGGGCCTTCCGAGCGAGGGGAGCTTTCGAATACGCAAATGACTCTACGCAGCTAGCCGGTGATTGACAAGCAAACGAAAGTAAATGAAGATAAAGCCATGTCGACATCGAAGCAGAACCCTGACTCCGGTGATGCTGTTCCAGCGCTGGTGCGCCGCGAGCGGATGGCCGAACTCATCACCCAGCGCGGATTCCTCCGGGTGGCTGAACTGTCGGAGACCTTTTCGGTCAGCGAGGTCACTGTGCGCAGCGACCTGATCGCCCTCGATGAGGCGGATGAGGTTCGTCGCGTCCACGGCGGTGCCGTGCCGCGTGGAGCGCAGAGTCGCGAGACCAGTTTTGAGGAATCACTCGGCGCATCCGTAGAGGAAAAACAGGGGATCGGTCGTCTGGCGGCCTCGCTCGTCAACTCAGGCCAAAGCATCCTGCTCGATGTCGGAACCACGACACTCGCGGTCGCCCAGGCGCTCAAACAGCGCACAGACCTCGAGGATCTCGTCATCATCACCAACGGCCTCAACATCGCCCTCGAACTCGAATCCGAGATCCCGCGCTTCACGGTCATCGTCACCGGTGGTGCCCTGCGACCGCTCCAGCACTCGTTGGTGCATCCGCTCGCACGGACCGTGCTCGATCAGGTGCACACAGACATCGCCATCATCGGCTGCAACGGCGTCGACGTCGACGGCGGGGTGACGAACATCAACCTGCCGGAGGCCGAGGTCAAGCAGCTGATGGTGGCCGCAGCTGAGCGGGTGGTGGTCGTGGCCGACGCCTCGAAGCTCGGCCGGGTCAGCCTGGGCCACATCGCCCCGCTCGACCGGATCGACCTTCTCGTAACGAGCGAGGGCGCTGACCCGACGCTGGTCGCCGAGTTGTCGGCAGCCAGCGTCGAGGTCCTCACCGCATAAGCGTCGTCAGCGTGTTATTCGAGAACGAACGTCACCTCGAGTGTCACCTGCCAGGCCACGATCTTCCCGCCCTCGACCTCGACCTTCTGGTCCTTCACCCACGCGCCTGACACGTTGCGCAGGGTCTCATTGGTGCGGGCGACACCGGCAGCGACGGCATCGTCGAAACTGGTCTCCGATCGGGCGCTGATGGTGGTGATACGTGCTACTGAACTCATGTTCTCCTCCTAGGATCGTCGAGTTTTCTCGAGTCTGCCCTCGTTGTCGTCTTTGCGATAGCCGTCGCGCGCGTCACGCCGTCGCGACTACGCTCGGGGAGGAAAGCGTCTCGAGGAGTACCGATACCCATGCACCCTGTCACCGGCGAACAGTTCGACCTCAGTCTCGAGACCTCATCGGGCGGCGTCGTCCAGGCCACCATCACGCAGGTGGGCGCTGGCATCCGTCGGTTGAGCGTCCGCGGGATCGACATCGTTCCGCCCTACGACGCCGGGCGCCAGCGACCCCTCGCCAGTGGCATCATCCTCGTGCCATGGCCCAACCGCATCCGGGACGGCCTCTGGATGCTCGATGGCGCCCCCCAGCAGCTCGACATCTCCGAACCGTCCAAGAACACGGCGAGCCATGGCTTGCTGCGGTTCAGCCCATACTCGGTCGCCGCGCGCACCGAGTCGACCCTTCGGCTCGAGGCGCAGATCTTCCCCCAGCACGGGTATCCCTACGTGCTCGACACCGCCGTCACCTACCGCCTCATCGACGCCGGCGTCGAGGTCACGCACACGGTGACGAATCACTCGGCCGCCGCCGCCCCTGTCGCGATCGGTGCTCACCCGTTCTTCACTATCGGCGATGTCGAACCGGAAGACCTCACGGTCACCGTCAATGTGACAACCCGCTTCGAAGCGGATGACCGTCAGCTGCCAACCGGGGAAGTCCCGGTCGACGGCACGAAGTTCGACCTGCGTGGCGGTATCCGACTCGGCGACCTCTCGCTCGATGCGGGGTTCGGCGGTGCGGTGATGCACGACGGGGTCTCCGAGCACTCGGTCTCAGCGCCTGACGGGCGCACCGTGACCGTGTGGGGTGACGAGAACTTCGCGTACTGGCAGGTGTTCACCACCGAGCTCTACCCCGGCCAGTCCCGGGCTGTTGCCATCGAGCCGATGACCGCGCCTGCTGATGCCTTCAACTCGGGCCAGGGACTGAGATGGCTCGCGCCAGGCGAGACCTGGGAGGCCAGCTGGGGCGTCCGCGCCGACGGGTTCGCGCCGGTCTGATTCGGCTCTCAGCCGGCCGTTGCCTGGCCTGGGTCGTGCGCGCCAAGTCGCCACAGCGACGTGATCTCTGCTGACCGCGCGGCGTGCAGCGGATCGGACCGATCGGTGGCACGAGAGTGTGTGGGCCGGGTGTCCATCCTCGCGATCACGACCAGACCGGCGTCATCGATGGCGTCGAGCAGGTCGCCGCGGGATCGCAGGCCGAGCCGTTCGGCGATGTCCGAGATGATCAGCCATCCTTCGCCTCCGGGCGCGAGGTGGGCAGCAAGGCCGGAGAGGAAACCGGTGAGCATCCGTCCGTCCTCGTCGTAGACGGCGTAGTCCGTCGCGGTCTTCGGTGTGGCCGGGATCCACGGCGGGTTGCAGACGACGAGGTCTGCCGTGCCGGCGGGGAACAGGTCGCCTTCGGCCACGGTCACGGCTGGGCTGAACCCGAGCCGGTCGATGTTCTCCCTCGCGCAGGCGATCGCCCGGGGATCGGTGTCGGTGGCGATGACGTGGCGGATTCCGCGGCTGGCGAGGAGCGCAGAGAGCACTCCGGTTCCCGTTCCGAGGTCGAAGGCGCTCGACGCTCCGGCCGGGAGAGGGGCTTGGGCCACGAGGTCGAGGTATTCGCCGCGGACCGGCGAGAAGACACCGTAGTGCGGGTGGATCCGTGCGCCGAGCGCGGGGACCTCGACGCCGGTGGTGCGCCATTCCTCGGCGCCGATCACGCCGAGCAGCTCGCGCAGGGAAACCACGGATGGCTGGTCGACGTCGTCCCAGGCGTGGTCAGCGGCGAGACGGATGTCGGGGGAGCGGCGCAGGGGAATGGTGCTGTCTGCGGCGACCGGCACCAGGAGCATCCCGAGGATCGTCGCCCGGCGGAGGGCCTCGTCGCGAGAGCGGAAGAACGCGGCGGTGATGTCATCGTTCTTCGGCCGCGCCGCGTCGCCGAGGCGTCGGCCCAGGGCACTGAGCAGCTGCCGGGCGTTATGGAAGTCGCCTGTCCAGAGAATCGCCGTGCCCGCTGACGCCAGCCGGAACGCTTTCGCAGCGGTCATTGTGTCGTCGCCGAGGACGACGCGTGCCGGTGCAGGCCACCCGCTCTCGGAGCGCCAGAGCGCCGAGTGTGGAACGCCATCCTCAACCCAGCCGACCTGTGCGGGCGCAGCAGCGCTGCCTCTTCCTGGGGTGTTCGCCCTGTCGGACATCAGTCTGCTTTCAGGGTATTCCTGCCGGTTCGCGATCGGTTTCAGTATTGCATTGTTCACCTGCGTCGAGAGGCCGCCCTGGTCAGTGGAAGTAGGGTTTTCGGCGCAGCCAGTCGGGGATGGTGACGACAGGTCTGCCTCTGATCACTTCGATGGAGAAGACGCCGGTGTCGATCATTCGGTGGTGAAACCAGCAGCAGAGGATGCCGTTGTCGGTGTGGGTGGGTCCGCCGGCGGAGTGTTCGGTGATGTGGTGGGCTTCGCATCCGGTGGCGGGGATGTGGCACCCGGTGACCGCGCAGGTCGGTCCGTCGCGGGCGATCATGCCCATCCGTTGGGCGCGGGTGAAGAGCCGCTGCTCGTTTCCGAGGGCCACCAACGCGCCGTTCGGGTCGATGATCGCGGGCAGGACGCTGCTGTCGCAGAGGATCTGTTTGATCATCGAGTACGGGACCGGGTCTGGGACTCCGACGATGTCGCCCGTGCCTCTCCCGAGCTTGATCACGTCTGCGGTGACGCGGACGACCACGGTGGGTGCTGCTCCGGTGAGGGTGGGGGCATCGACGGAGCGGGCGAGAGAGTCGATCATCGCGGCGAACACGTCGGCGCGGAGCTGCCCGGGAGAGCGGGTCTCACGCGGCACACCACTCTCCGCAGTGGCAGCAGCGGCTGTGGTGTCGCTGTTGTCGGTGTGGAATCGGGATTCGGTTCTCGGGCTGAGCACCGCGTCGAACAGCGCGTGAAGTTTCGCAGCGACGTCGATGGTGACCTGTCCGCCGAAGCGGTGGAGTCCGTTGGTCGCTGTGCGGCTGATCCAGAAGTCCCGGTTGGTGAATGCTTTCTCTGCCCGGGGTTCGATGCCGTTCTGGTCGAGCAGGTCACGCCACTGCTTCGCCTGGATCGCGACCAGGTCCGGTGACAGCGGCAGACCGAGGTCGGTTCCTGTCCCGGTGGCCTGGCCGACGAGGATCTGCTCCGCGACCGCAAGTCGGTCAACCTCTGCCCTGGGTGCTGCACTGCTGAGTTCCTTACCGATCACGTCAGCGGTCTCGAGCCCGATCAGCCCCGCACGCAACGCATCGCCCACGACCGGGAACAGCGGCGGGAGCGGCAACCCGGCATCCGTCGTCCGCGGGGACGTCAGCCCCCCGACCCGGATCATCCGCAGTGCGGCGGTCGCGGACACCCCTGCGACCATCTCGACCAGGTGCGACGGGCGTGCGACGTTCAGCCGGGCAGCGAGCCCGGTACTGCCCCGGACGGGATCTGATCGGACAGCGACCTCACCGCTCACCGCTGCGAGGATCGCCTCGATCCCACGACCCAACGCTGCGGCCTTCGACAAGACGCCGAGTAGCCCGTCACCGGTCAACCGGTCGAGGTGGTCCAGATCCAGAGCACCGATCACCCCAGCGAGATCTGCTCCCCACCGGTCAAGCGCGACCTCTTCAGCCGACACATCCGATGCCGGGAGGAGAGCGCTGACCGGGGACGTCACGGCTCGACGTCACCACCCGGAGTCACTGCTGGAGATGACACCGGCAGGCTCGAGATCCGCAGCACGGGAAGCGCCGGAATCCGGGGTCTGCGTGGTTCGTTCATGGCTCTATTTCACCACCGACCACTGACACTGGCCGTGCCCCATCGACACGTCGAAAGGGGCTGGAACGTGATGACCGGAGAAAGTCGCGACGCGACTCTCCCGGGGCGCCAACCCCAATTGACTTAATCGAACATGTGTTCGATTATTAACGCATGTCCCTGTCCGTCGCATCCGCCAGACCCCCGGTATTCGCCGCGGAACCGGCGTCTGCGGCCAGCCAGGTTGCCGAGTTGCAGGCACGGATCCAGGGGATGCAACGCACCCGGATAGATTCGCACGGACTACCGACATCGCCTGGGGTTGCCGAGTTGCTTCCCGGTGGCGTCCTGCGCGCGGGAGCCGCATACTCGGTGCAGTCCTCGACGACCCTCGCGCTCGCCCTTCTTGCCGGTCCCAGTGCGGCAGGAGCATGGTGCGGTGTCGTCGGGATGCCGTCCCTCGGGGTCGAGGCGGCCGCCAGGGCCGGCATCGATCTCGACCGGCTCGTCCTCGTTCCTGACCCGGGGGAGCAGTGGCTGCAGGTCACCGCTGCGCTGGCAGACGTCGTCACCGTCGTGCTCGCGCGTCCGCCCGCTTCGCTCACCGCCGCCGAGGTGGCCCGCCTGGGTTCGCGGTTGCGCCAGCGCGGATCTACCCTGGTTGCACTCGGGGACTGGCCGCAGAGTGAGGCGACACTGCGCGTTTCCGAAGACCGCTGGATGGGGCTCGGTGCCGGGCACGGCTACCTGGCCGCCCGCCAGGTGACCGTGTCGGTCACGGGGCGTACTCTCACCGGCAAACCACGCCGCAAACAGCTGTGGCTGCCGGACGCCGAACAGCTGATCCGTCCTGCCGGGCTGACCGGCGTCCCCGCTGTTCGGACCGAACGGTATGTCGGGACGGCCGTTTCATGACCGCCTCGGGGTCTGTCTCTTCCCCGGTGAGGACTTTGCTCATCTGGTGCCCCGACTGGCCGACGAACGCCGCGGCGGCAGAGCTGGGCTGTGCCCCCGGGGTCCCCATCGCCCTGATCGAGCGCGGCGAGGTGTTCGCCTGTTCAGCCGCCGCCCGCAGCGACGGTGTTCGACGCGGGCTTCGCGTGCGCGAGGCACAGTCGCGCTGTCCTGACCTGATCGCGCTGCCCTATGACCCCGTGCTCGACCATCGGGCGTTCGAACCGGTGATCGCGGCAGTCGAAGAGATCGTGCCAGGGGTTCAGCTGTCCCGGCCGGGAACCTGCGTCATGCGCGCCCGTGGCCCCAGTCGGTATTACGGCGGAGAACGACAGGCAGCGCAGGCCCTGCTCGACACCCTCGTCGGACTGGGCGTGCCCGGGGCAAGGGTCGGCATCGCCGACGGTCCGTTCGCTGCCGAACAGGCCGCGAAACTGCGATCGTCGCGCGAGACGGATGCCATCCGTCTCGTCCCGCAGGGCCACTCGCCCGGGTTCCTCGCCCCGTTCCCCGTCGAACTGCTCGACCGCCCGGAGCTGGCCACCCTGCTCCGTCGGCTCGGCATCCGCACCCTCGGCGATTTCGCCGCGCTCGAACAGATGCAGGTGCGTGACCGGTTCGGACCTGACGGTGTGCTCGCCCACCGGCTGGCATCCGGCTTCGACCCGAGCGATGTGGACGCGCGGGTTCCCCCTGCCGATCACTCGAGCGTGGTGGAGTTCGAACCTGCGCTCGACCGGGTCGACCAGGTGGCATTCGCCTTCCGCACCGCGGCCGAGGAATTCGTCGCCCGGCTGCAGTCGTCATCGCTTGTGGCGACGGCCATTCGAATCGAGGTGTCGACGGAGGGGGGTGATTCGCGGTCACGGACCTGGCTGCATCCGCGATGGTTCACCGCCGGCGATGTTCTCGACCGCGTGCGCTGGCAGGTGCAGGGCGCAGGGCTGGTCGAGAGCGGGTTGGGCAGCGCGATCAGCAGGCTCCGGGTAGAACCCGAGAGCGTCGATCCGGCCGGCAACCACGAGAACGGGCTGTACGGGGGAGCGACGGACGAGCGCATCCACTCGGGGCTGTCGAGGGTGCAGGGGATGGTCGGGCATGCCGGGGTGCTCACCGCCCGCATCGCCGGCGGACGCCAGCCGTCCGACAGGCGGGTTCTCGTTCCGTGGGGGGACCTGCCGCCCGGCGGGGAAGCATCCGTTCGCGCGTCGCAGGCGTTGCCGTGGCCTGGCAGGCTTCCCGGGCCACCGCCAGCGACGGTGTTCGTCGAGAGGCAGCGGGTGATGGTGCATGCCGTCGGCGGCGCTGAGGTCGACGTCGACGAACGGGGAGAGCTCTCAGCTTCCCCCACCGTGTTTGCCGCCCCGGGAAAACAACCGGGTCCGATCGGTGCCTGGGCAGGCCCGTGGCCGGTGAGCGAACGCTGGTGGGATGAGGGGGGCAGGCGGCTGAACCGGTTCCAGCTCGTCGATGAGGCCGGAGGAGCCTGGCTTCTCGTCCTCGACGGCTCCGGCTGGTGGGCCGAGGCTCGTTATGACTGAAGAAAGATCGTGGACACATCGACGAGGGGGATGTGCTGATGGGTTGGCATAACCCACCGGTGCCGTGGTCGGAGTTCGAACGCGCGCTCTCCGATGCCAGCCGTCCGGGCTCACCACCGCCTGGCGCAGACGGAGGTGACAGCCCGGCCTGGTCGCGCAAACGAAACGCCTACGTGCCCGAAGCGCCGACAGAGGAACCCGTCGACACCAGCGTCCCGTATGTCGAACTCCACGCCCATTCCAATTTCAGCTTCCTCGACGGTGCTTCCGGGCCGGAGAAGCTCGTCGAGGAGGCGGTGCGGCTGGGGCTCGACGGCATCGCCCTCACCGATCACGACGGTCTGTACGGCATCGTCAGGATGGCCGAAGCGGCCGAGGCGTATCCGGGGCTTCGCACCATCTTCGGTGCCGAACTCTCCCTCGGGCTGCGAAAACCACAGAACGGCGAACCTGACCCTGAGGGTACCCACCTTGTCGTGCTGGCCAGGCGCGAGGAGGGCTATCACCGGCTGGCCGGTGCGATTACCGCTGCCCAACTGGCACTCGGGGCGGAGAAAGGCAAGCCCTGCTACGACATCTCCGACCTGGCCTCCGCCGCAGACGGAACCTGGCTTGTGCTGAGCGGATGTCGCAAGGGTGCCGTCAGAAAGGCGCTCGCCGTTGAGGGTGTTACGGGGGCGCGACGGGAACTTCTCGAGCTCGTCCGGTTGTTCGGCGATGGCAACGTCGTCGTGGAGCTCTTCGACCACGGCAACCCTGAGGACAGCACCATCAACGACACGCTTGCCGCTGTGGCCGGCGAGCTCGGCCTCCCGGTCGTCGCCACGACGGGCGCGCACTATGCGACACCGGCACAGCATCCGCTGGCCTCTGCGCTTGCCGCGGTGAGGTCCAGGCGCAGCCTGGACGACCTCGACGGCTGGCTGCCTGCCTCAGGCGGCCAGCACCTGCGCAGTGGAGCTGAGATGGCTAGGCGGTTCGCTCGCTATCCGGGGGCCGTCGCCACCACCGTCGAGATTGCTGACGAACTGGCGTTCCGGCTGCGCAGTGTGAAACCCGGGTTACCGCTCCAGGAGGTCCCTGAGGGGCATACGCCGATGAGTTGGTTGCGCGAACTCACCTGGCAGGGCGCGGCGCGGCGTTATCCGGAAGCAGACGCCTCCGTTACGGAGCGGATCGAACGCGAGCTCTCGGTGATCGAGCAGAAGGATTTTCCCGGCTACTTCCTCATCGTCCACGAGATCGTCCAGTTCGCCCGCAGCCGGGGCATCCTCTGCCAGGGCAGGGGGTCTGCGGCAAACTCGGCCGTCTGTTACCTGCTCGACATCACCGCCGTCGATTCCATCGCCTACGGTCTGCCGTTCGAGCGTTTCCTCTCGAGCATGCGCGATGAAGAACCAGACATCGATGTCGACTTCGACTCGGATCGACGGGAAGAGGTGATCCAGCATGTCTACGAGCGGTACGGCAGGTTCAACGCCGCCCAGGTGGCCAACGTGATCACCTACCGGCCGAAGTTCGCCGTCCGTGACATGGCGAAGGCACTCGGACACAGTCCAGGGCAGCAGGATGCCTGGTCGAAGCAGGTGGAACGCTGGGGCGCACTCACCTCGAGCGACGATCATGACATCCCGCAGCAGGTGGTCGACCTGGCACAGCAGGTGCTGACGTTCCCGCGCCATCTCGGCATCCACTCGGGGGGAATGGTGCTCACCGACCGGCCGGTGGGGGAAGTATGCCCGATCGAGCATGGTCGGATGGACGGACGCACCGTTCTGCAATGGGACAAGGACGACTGCGCCTGGATGGGCCTGGTCAAGTTCGACCTGCTCGGCCTGGGCATGCTCGCCGCCCTGCAGTACTCCTTCGACCTCGCAGCTGAGCACTGCGGGGAACGGTGGGACCTGCAGTCCATGCCGAAGGAGGAACAGGGGGTCTACGACCAGCTCTGTCGTGCAGACACCGTCGGGGTGTTCCAGGTCGAGAGCCGGGCGCAGATGGGCATGCTTCCCCGGCTGCAGCCACGGTGCTTCTACGACCTCGTCATCCAGATCGCCATGGTCAGGCCGGGGCCGATCCAGGGCGGCGCGGTGCACCCGTACATTCGCCGACGAACGGGAGAGGAGCCGGTCACCTACCTGCACCCCGACCTTGAACCGGTGTTGAAACGTACCCTCGGTGTTCCCCTCTTCCAGGAACAGCTCATGCAGATGGCCATGGTGGTTGGCGGATGCACCGGTGAGGACGCCGATCTGCTGCGACGGGCGATGGGCTCGAAGCGCGGGCAGGAAAAGATCGAATCCCTGAAGACCACGCTCTATGCCGGGATGGCCGCCAACGGCATCCTCGGTGACGACGCAGACACGATCTACCTGAAGATCCAGGCCTTCGCGAACTTCGGCTTCGCCGAGAGCCACTCGATCAGTTTCGCCCTGCTCGTCTACGCCAGCGCGTGGATGCGCCTGCATTACCCTGCTGCGTTTTTGGCCGCACTCCTGCGGGCGCAGCCGATGGGGTTCTACTCCCCGCAGTCGCTCGTGGCGGATGCCACCCGGCACGGTGTCGAGACGCTGCGTCCGGATATCCAGCTCTCGGGGGTGGAGGCGAGCCTGGCGCTCGCCGCCGGAGCATCGCCAGAGCCCACCGGTCTTGATCCCTGCATCGCCTCAGGGCAGCCGCCGGTCGAAGCCTATGATCGCTCGGCGCCGTTCGACCCCGCCGTCCACCGGCGTGACGGCAACTACACGGTCAGGCTCGGACTTGCCGCCGTGTCCTCGATCGGTGTGCGCAAGGCCGAACAGATCGTGGCCGAGCGGGAACGGAGTGGTGAGTACCGGGACATGCGAGACCTGGCCCGCCGGGTCGGCCTCACGTCCGCCCAGCTCGAGGCCCTGTCGGCGGCCGGGGCGTTCGACACCTTCGGCATTTCACGGCGCGGCGCCCTCTGGGATGCCGAGCAGGCGTCCCAGGAGCGCCCCGACCAGCTGCGGGGCAGCCACCTCACGGTCCAGCCGCCGTTGTTCGCGATGCTGACCGGTGAAGAGAAGGTGATCAGTGACCTCTGGTCGACGGGAATCACCCCGGACGATCACCCGATCAGGCACGCTCGACCTCTGCTGGCGGAGCGCGGGGTGAAGAGCGCCGAGCAGCTCAAGACGACAGAGTCCGGGCGGCGTATCGAGGTCGGCGGGGTCGTCACCCACCGCCAGCGGCCGGCGACAGCGAGCGGCATCACGTTCATGAACCTGGAAGATGAGACCGGCTTGGTCAACGTGATCTGCAGTGTCGGGGTGTGGGGCCGCTACCGCAGGACAGCGCGAGAAGCTCCGGCGATGATCGTCCGCGGCATCCTGGAACGGTCACCGGAGGGCATCATCAACCTGCTGGCCGACCGGCTCGAGCCCCTTCCGCTCAGTGCCCGCACCCGGTCGCGGGATTTCCAGTGAGGTGCTGGCTTTCTTCTGGCGGCGGATGACGGCCGTCGCCAGCCCGGCGAGCATCACGGTTCCACCGAGAAGCTCGCTGGACGTCGGCACCTCACCCTGGACCAGCCACGCAGCCGCAATACCGATCACCGGCACGAGCAGGGTGAACGGCACGACCGCGCTCGTCGGATACCGGGCCATCAGTGTGTTCCAGATGCCGTAGCCGATCAGAGAAGCCGCGACCGCCGTGTAGACCGTGCTGAGGATCGCGACGAGGGACAGGTGCGACAGTGCGCCGAAGACGACGTCAGAACCGTCGACGAGGAGCGAGAGCGCGAAACTCGGTACCGGCACGATGAGCGCGGACCAGACGACGAGGGACAGTCCGGATGCCGCCTTCGCACGGCGACTCAGCACGTTACCGATCGCCCAGGACAGCGCAGCCCCGAGCGTGATCACCAGCGGAACCCAGGGGGCTGTGACGCCGTGGCCGACGACGACGATGCCGAGGCCGATTGTCCCGATGGCGACCCCGACGAGCTGGAGTCGGGTGGGGCGCTCGCCGAGCAGCCCAGCCGAGATGAGGATGCTCAGGATCACCTGCGTCTGCAGGAGCAGCGATGCCAGGCCAGCGGGCATGCCGAGGTCGAGGGCCAGGTACAGCAGGCAGAACTGGCCCAGGCTCAGGAAGGCGCCGATGGCCAGGATGTTCCGCCAGCCGATCGCCGGGGGACGGAGGAAGAACACGGCGGGGATAGCGACGAGGACAAAGCGCAGGGCGAGGAACGTGAGCGGAGGGACATCGGCCAGGCCCTCGTCGATGACGACGAAGTTCACCCCCCAGATCACCACGACGAGAAGAGCGAGCAGACTGTGTTTCAGGGTCACCAGCCCCACTGTGGCACAGCCGGGCGTGGTTCGGGCCAGGCTCAGGCCATCGCGGGTGAAAGCGGCCGGACTTCGCTAGAGTGAACCCATGGCTTTCGTCCTCTCCTTCGCGCTGTTCATCCTCGGCTTTTACCTCTTCGGCCTCGCGTTCACGCTGACGAGCTTCCAGGGCCTCATCTTCTTCGCCGGTATCGTCGCGGTGTGCCTGTCGTTCGGCATCCCGGCGCACGCCCTCGCCAAGCGTTAGTCCGGCTGAGTCACCAGGGCGTCGAAGCTGCCGGTGGGCAGCACGATCCACCCCTCACGCTGCGCCCTCTCCTGATGGGCAGGAGGCGGCGGAGCATATGCCCCCAACGCGGCTGCCCGCGCGGCCAGTGCCGCGATGACGGCGTCGAGCGCATCCGCTGAGGCGATCATCTGCTCAGCGTGGCCCTCGAGGTCCAACCACGGAGCCTTCTCCTGGATCGCCTCCACGAGAATCGCCCGGCTCTCCGGCGCCGTCCGGTAACCCGTGGTGCTGAAACCCCACAGTCGGAGTGACGCGCCGGGGTACACCTCGGCCACGACACCGGCGCCGGCCCGATCGACGACGACCCCTGCTTCCTCGATCCGCGCGAGCAGGCCAGCGCAGCGCATGGCGGTGAGGCCCAGCCGATCCGTCGACACGCTCAGCGGCCAGCGCCCGGTCACCCGCCGGACCTCGCGGTCCGTCTCCCGATAGGCGAGGGTGCGGCGCCAGTCCATGCCGCCATCGACCCGGGGGGCACTCACGTCGCGGCGTGCGTGCGCCGAGACGAAGCTCACAAACTCATCCGGCCAGCCGAGCGCGCAGTCGATGCCTATTTTGTCCACCGTTCCGGCGATTCGGGCAATGAGGACGTCGTCCACGCCCAGGTGGAGTTCACGAACGGTAGCCACCGATGGCCGCCAGTCGATGACCGCGAGTGCGGTGCCCTTGTCCTGGGCGGCGAGGTCAACACCGGCGGTCAGCATCCGCCAAGGCTATGTCACGAGAGTGCTATCGCGACTGCTGGCGATAAAAAGGGTGGGCCCCGCCGGGCTCGAACCGGCGACCCGCGGATTAAAAGTCCGATGCTCTACCAACTGAGCTAGAGGCCCCAACACAGTTAATCTACCGGTTCCAACGGGCGGTCGTGACCACGCGGAGCCGGACCCGGCAGAGTACCGTTGACCCGTGCGCGACGCGAGAGGAGGAGATTATGGCTGAGGACTTCCACAAGCCGACCAAATTTCCCGGCAAGATCATCGAATCATTCGAGGGCGGGATCGACCCGGCTGAGTCGAGCCGAATCGCCCACGAGACGGCGATGGCCCTTCTTGCGCGGGTACGTCACGACCCCGACCCGGACGTCGTCGACCGACTCATCGCTTACACGGACGAGAACGGCATCGACACGATCGCCGAGCTGTGGTCGCGGGCCACGCCGCGAAGCCTGCCTGGCGCACTCTGGCGGATTTATCTGCTGCGGCTGATGATCCGTGAGGACCCACACGAGTCGAGCTTCCTGTTCCAGCGGGGGAGCGAGGTCATCGGCACCATCGACCCCGTCGTCGCGGGCGCGTCGATGCCGACCGGCCCAGACGAGATCATCACGCTCGCCGACCAGATCCTCCGTGGGCTCTTCGAGGGCGACTTCGCCGTCGCCCTGGAGCGCGCTGCCGCCTTCTGTCGGGTTTCAGCTGCGGGCAGCGCCAGCATCGCCGACGACGCGGATGCCGCCGAACCGGCACGATCAGCGGCGCTCACCACCAGGGCGCTGCGCCTGTCAACGCTCGCACATGAGCTCGCAAGCTGCGCCCGTCTCTGGCGACACGAATCACTGGACTGACGCTCCCACTGGGGTCCCGGCTCACTAGGGTGAACAGATGAGTCCGAGCCGGCTGGCGCACCCTGTCCTCCTCCTTCGCCGCGTCGCACTCCTGCCAATTTGGGTGCGACGGATGGATGCGGCAGCCGGCCGCCGGATTCACGCGCGCCACGCGCATCCGCTCGTTGATCGCGGACTGGTGAGGCTGTCCAGATTCGCCGACCGGGGAGTCCTCTGGTTCTCGGCCGCGAGCCGTTCTCGCTGTCCTGACGCATCATCGGGCGGCGTTTCGCGGACTGGCCTCACTCACGGTGGCCAGTGCGCTGGCCAACCTCGTCGGCAAGGAACTGTTCGGTGGCGACCGTCCGCTGCTGAAGGACGTCCCCATCGGTCGTCGGCTCGCGAAACAGCCCACCTCGCCGTCATTCCCCTCCGGGCACTCAGCAAGCGCGGCGGCGTTCGCCGCTGGAGTGGCGCTGGAGTCGCCGAAGATCGGCGCGGTGGTCGCTCCCGTCGCGGGTGCTGTGGCGTACTCCCGGGTGCACACCGGTGCCCACTGGCTCTCCGACGTGCTTGGCGGCACCGCCATCGGGGTCGGGGTAGCCATCCTGGGCAAGAAGCTCCTGCCGGTGTCGCCGCGGCCCGCCCGGCGATCCGGCGGCAGCGACGTCGTCCTCCCGCCGTCGCCGACCGGCGCCGGCCTGTTCCTCGTGGTCAATCCGTCTTCCGGGCGCGCGGTTCTCACCCGCCCGGATGCGGCTCCGATACTTGCGAGACTTCTGCCTGATGCACGACTTCACGTTCTGGCGGAGGGCGATGATGCCGCCGCAGTCATGTCCGAGGCGCTCGCCGGCGACGAGCGCCCCCGAATACTCGGGATTTGCGGTGGCGACGGAACGGTTGCGACCATCGCCCAGATCGCCCGCTCCGCCGATCTCCCGCTCCTCGTCGTCCCCGGCGGAACGTTCAACCATTTCGCGCGCACGGCGGGTATCGAGTCGATCGAGGATGCCGTCGCGGCGCTGGCCTCCGGGCACGGTGCCGCCGTCGACGTCGGTGAGCTGCGACTCGGCACCGGAGCACCGGAAACCGTGCTTAATGCGGCGTCGGTGGGGCTGTACCCGGATTTCGTCGCCGAGAGGGAAAAGCGGCAGCGTGTTCTCGGCAAGTGGGTGGCCGGAATCGTCGCAGCTGTGACGGTGCTCCGACACGCCGAGCCCGTCGACCTCATCATCGACGGGCGCACGATCAGGGCCTGGTCGCTCTTCGCCGGGATCAACCGCAATCATCCCCTGGTTCCGGCTCCGCTCCAGCGTCGCCGCCTCGATGACGGACTCCTCGACATCCGTATCATGCACGCGCGCAGCCGGGTCCATGCCATCGCCGCGCTGTCGTTCGGGCGTCGCTCAAGCGCGGTCCTCACCCGGCTCCGCCTCCTGCCTGGCGCGTCGACCGTCGAATCGTTCACCGCATCAAGCCTGGTCACCGCCGTTCTGCCTCGCGAAGGCCAACCGCCGGGCTTCGCACATGATGGTGAGGTCCAGCGCGTCGTCGACGATGGGGGGATGCCGCCGGGCGGCTACCTCTCGACCATTCGAATCATCGAACGCGGTCTGCGGGTATACGCGCCGCGCCGGTGACGCTGGACCGCGACGGGCCGTCCGAACGAGAACACGTCCGTCGCTGATGTTCGCCGGACGAGAACAGGGAACATTCGAGCCGCTGAATTGTTACACTGATTCAGGCCGGGCCGCATAACCCCGGGCTCCAATTTTTGCCGCTGCGAGCGGCCTTCCGCCGAGAGGCGTTTTGCGGCCCGGCTCTTGCCGTTAACTGGCCTTTTCTCACGACTCGTGCTCGGCCGACGTTTCATGACTCGTGCTCGGCCGACCCGGGCTGGGAGCGGGCTGGGACCCGGCGCCAGAGGCAAACCGATTCGGTGAGGGCACCGAATCCCTTACATGACCACACAGATTCGGTTCCGCACACGCTCCGCCCTCCCGGCGGAACTCGTGCTCTCCGCTAACCCTCGGAAAGCTCGTCGCCCCACGGACCGACCACCATGCCGCCGTATTCCGGGGTAATAACCCGCCCTCGGAGGCACAGGACGCGGGTGGGCCAAATCTGCCCGCGCTCTGCCAGTCGTCAGCACAACGGCGACGGACCTGACATGCTAGTCCTTGTGGAAAATGCAGCTGGACCGAGCAGCGACTTTGTCGCGCCGTCCTCGACTCTCGAGGACCTGCTCGGTCGTGTTGCCACAGGTGACCGACAGGCCTTCGCCTCGCTCTACGACCTCACAGCGCCGCGCGTCCTCGGTCTGATCCGCAAGGTCCTCATTGACCAGGCACAGTCCGAAGAAGTCGCGCAGGAGGTCTTCCTCGAGATCTGGCAGAACGCCACCCGGTTCGAACCGGGGCGCGGCGCTGCAGGATCGTGGATCATGACCATGGCGCATCGTCGGGCGATCGACCGGGTCCGTGCCTCTCAGGCCGGACGCGATCGGGACATCCGCATCGGAATCCGCGACATCGAACCGGCTTTTGATCAGGTCTCCGAATCGGTCGAGATCACAATTGAACATGAACGGGTGAGCCGGGCGATGGCGAACCTGACCGAGATTCAACGACAGGCCGTATCCCTCGCGTACTACGGCGGCTACAGCCAGAGCGAAGTAGCCGAGATCCTGTCAGTGCCACTGGGCACAGTGAAGACCCGTGTTCGCGACGGGATGATGAAACTACGAGACGAATTGGGGGTGGCATCATGACCGACAACCCGAAGCAGAACCCGAGCGAGCTCGCCGGCGCTTACGCGCTGGACGCGCTCAGTTCCGACGAGAAGGCGGAGTACGAGCGCCACCTGGCATCATCACGCAGCGCTCAGCGCGAGGCAGACAGCTTCGCCGACGTTGCCGCGGCGCTCGGCTTCAACGCGGAACCCGTCGGGCCGTCGGCGGCCCTTCGAGCGAGCCTCCTTGCAGCGCTGGACTCGACACCGCAGCTACCGCGCGAGACCGTGCCCGGGCATCGTCCCGAATCCACGGATGCTCCCGCAGCCCCGGTTGCCACCGAGCAGCCTGGAGCAGCACCCGCAGCACCCGCCACCAAGGCATCCACGACTCGACCGGCGACCGGCAGCGCGCAACGCAAGGCCGCCCAGCGCTGGTTCTCCCAGCCCATGGCGTTCGCGGTCGCGGCGGTAGCGCTGGTCGCGGTCCTCCTGGGCGTCAATACCGTGACGAGTGCGTTCAACGGCGGTAACGGCCTGACAGAGGCGCTGCAACTCGCTCAGATCAACGCACAGCCCGACGCGCAGCGCGAGACCATCAAGCTGACCAACATCAACGACAAGGAACGGGTCGTCGCGACCCTCGTCTGGTCGGGCGGACTCGGGCAGTCAGCGATCATCGTCGACGGCCTCAGCGCGCTGACCGAAGAGCAGATCTACGAGCTCTGGTACATCGGTGAGGACGGACCGATCTCCGCTGGAACCTTCAATACCGACGGGGCCGGCGGCAACTGGCGGATTCTCGAGGGTGCCATGGCTGCGGGCGATGCCGTCGGAGTGACGGTCGAACCGGCAGGCGGCTCAGAGCAGCCGACCACGGACCCGCTCATCGTTATTCACACTGCCTAGCCCGCGGGCGACAGCGCTACAACGACAAAGCAGGAGATCCCACGGGATCTCCTGCTTCGTCGTTGTTCTGGTACGGATCAGCCGAAACGGCCAGAGACGTAATCCTCCGTCGCTTGCACGCTCGGCTGGGTGAAGATCGTGTTCGTGTCGTCGTACTCGATCAGCTTGCCCGGCTTGCCGGTTCCGGCGATGTTGAAGAACGCGGTCCGGTCCGAGACCCGCGAAGCCTGCTGCATGTTGTGGGTGACGATCACGATCGTGTATTCGCGCTTCAGCTCCTCGATGAGGTCTTCGATCGCCAGTGTGGAGATCGGGTCCAGCGCCGAGCAGGGCTCGTCCATGAGCAGGATGTCCGGTGAGACCGCGATGGCACGAGCAATGCACAGGCGCTGCTGCTGGCCGCCGGACAGGCTCGACCCGGGCTTGTCGAGTCGGTCCTTGACCTCGTTCCAGAGGTTCGCGCCCTGCAGTGACTTCTCTACGAGGTCGTCAGCGGAGGAACGGGAGATCCGTCGATTGTTGAGCGTCACCCCGGCCAGCACGTTCTCGCGGATGGACATCGTCGGGAACGGGTTGGGGCGCTGGAAGACCATTCCGATGTTGCGCCGCACCAGGACGGGGTCGACACCCGGGTCGTACAGGTTGTCTCCGTCGATGAGGACCTGGCCCTCGACACGTGCACCCGGGATGACCTCATGCATCCGGTTGAGAGTGCGAAGGAATGTGGACTTTCCGCACCCGGACGGTCCGATGAAGGCGGTGACGCTCCGAGGTTCAATCGAGAGAGAGACGTCTTCGACCGCGAGGAACTTGCTGTAGTAGACGTTGAGGTCTTTGACTTCGATGCTCTTGGACATGAATTCCTTTGGTGCTAACGGCCGAGTTTGGGGGAGAAGATCCTGGCAACGATCCTGGCGACGAGGTTGAGCGCCATCACGATGAGGATGAGGGTGAGGGCGGCAGCCCAGGCCCTGTCGATGTAGGCCTGCGCGTCAGTGCCCTGGCTCACATAGGAGCTGTAGACGAAGACCGGGAGACTCTGCATGCGCCCGTCGAAGGGGTTGTAGTTCATATTCTGGGTGAAGCCCGCCGCGACGAGCAGCGGCGCTGTTTCACCGATGACCCGTGCGATCGCGAGCATGACGCCGGTCGTGATGCCGGCGAGCGAGGTTGGCAGGACAACCTTGAGAATGGTCAGCCATTTCGGAACGCCGAGGGCGAACGCCGCCTCGCGCAACTCGTTGGGAACGAGGCGCAGCATCTCCTCGCTCGACCGGACAACGACGGGGATCATGAGCACGCTCAAGGCGACGGCACCTGAGATGCCGAGTCGCACACCCGGTCCGAAGATCAGGGTGAAGAGGGCGTATGCGAAGAGACCGGCGACGATCGACGGGATGCCCGTCATCACATCGACGAAGAAGGTGATCGCCCGCGCGAGCGCGCCTCGTCCGTATTCGACGAGATAGATCGAGGTCAAAAGCCCGACGGGCACCGAGATGATCGTGGCGATGCCGGTCATGATCAGCGTGCCGACGATCGCGTGGAGCGCTCCGCCCCCCTCGCCGACGATGTTTCTCATCGACTCGGTGAACAACTGAATATCGAACCGCGCCGTTCCACGCGAGAGCACCGTGATGAAGAGCGAGATAAGCGGCGCGAGGGCGATGATGAAGGCGCTGGACACGACCGTGGTGACGAGCCGGTCCCTGGCCTTCCTGGAACCCTCCACCAGGAGTGCGGTGACATAGATGAGCAGGCCATTGAGGATGCCGGTCAGGACGACAGCCCCGGCCACGTTGTAGCTCTCCCCGGATGCCGCCTGGAGCAGCGCAAAGATCGCGAGGCTGACGGCCAAAGAAACACCGAGGACGATCCACGGGACGGCGCGGCCGAGTCGGCCGCTCGCGTAAACGTTGGTCATCTGGCCGGTGGGGGTGACCTGCGTCTTACCCGCGGGGGGAGCCGTTGTTGTCTGTGCCATTAGTTCGCTCCCGAGAATTCCTTGCGGCGGCTGATGATGTACCGCGCGATGGCGTTGATGACCAGCGTGATGGCGAAGAGCATGAGCCCGGTTGCGATGAGCAGGTTCACGTTCAGCCCGTACGCTTCGGGGAAGCTGAGTGCGATGTTCGCGGCGATCGTGCTCGGGTTCGACGAGGTGAGGAGCGCAATGGTGATGGCTCCCGACGATGAGAGAACCATCGCGACGGCCATGGTCTCACCGAGTGCGCGGCCGAGACCGAGCATCGCAGCCGAAATGATGCCGGCGCGCCCGAAAGGCAGCACGGCGATCCGGATCATCTCCCACCGGGTCGCGCCAAGCGCCAGGGCAGCCTCTTCGTGGAGCACCGGGGTCTGGAGGAAGATCTCACGGCTCAGGGCGGTGATGATCGGAAGGATCATCACCGCGAGCACGATGGATGCGGTGAGGATGGTGCGTCCGGTGCCTGAAGCCGGTGGGGCGAAGAGGGGAATCCAGCCGAGGTTTGCGGTGAGCCACGCGTAGAACGGCTGCACTGCCGGGGCGAGGGTGTTCGCCCCCCAGAGGCCGAAGACGACGGAGGGCACCGCGGCGAGAAGGTCGATGACGTAGCCGAGTCCCTGCGCCAGTTTGCGGGGGGCGTAGTGCGAGATGAAGAGTGCGATGGCGATAGCCAGGGGAACCGCCATGACGAGCGCGATCGCTGCCGACCAGACCGTTCCGTAGACGAGCGGCCAGACGTATGACCAGAAGCTCTCGCCGCCGAGGATCGAGATGTCATCCGGGTCGGTGGTGACCGCGGGGACGCTCTGGACCAGGAGGAACGCGGCGACCGCGGCCAGGGTGGCCAGAATCAGGCTTCCGGCTGTGAGGGCTGCGCCCGAGAAGACCCGGTCGGCCAGTCGCTGGACTGGTTTCGGGGGAGCGCTGGGCGTCTGGACGACCGCTGGCGACGACATCTACTGGTGATCTCCTGTGCTGGGGGAACGGGCGAAAGCTGGTGCCTCACCCGGGAAACCCCGGCTCCGCCTGACGGGCAGAGCCGGGGTTACGCGAGGTATCTACTTGATGAGGTCGATCGCTGCCTGTGACTTCTCGGCGATGGCGGCTGAAATCGGAGCGGAACCGGCGGCATCCGCGCTGACCTTCTGGCCCTCGTCGCTCACGATGTAGCTGAAGTACGCCTTGACGAGCTCAGCCGAGTCCGCATCCTGGTATTCGGTGCAGCCGATGAGGTAGCTGATCAGGACGATCGGATAGACGCCCGCTTCGGTTGACGCGCGGTCCAGCTCGATGGCGAGGTCGCCTTCTCCGCGGCCTTCTGCAGCTGGTGACGCGTCGACGATCGCAGCGGCCGCCTCGGCGGAGTACGGCACGTACTCGTCGCCGACCTTGACCGCGACCGTTCCGAGGTCACCGGCGCGGGAGGCGTCAGCGTACCCGATCGTCCCGGTGCCGTTGGTGACGGCGTCGATCACGCCAGAGGTCTGCGATGCAGCCTCTCCGCCCTGGATGGGCCAGACTCCGTCAGCTTCGTTCGTCCAGACATCCGGTGCCGTTGCGTAGAGGTAGTCGGTGAAGTTCTCGGTTGTGCCCGAGTCATCGGCGCGGTGCACCGCGGTGATCCGCTGGTCAGGCAGCGCTGCGTCAGTGTTCTGCGAAACGATGGCCTCATCGTCCCACCTGGTGATCGTTCCGGCGAAAATGCCCGCAATGGTTGCCGGGTCGAGGTTGAGCGACTCGACGCCCTCGAGGTTGAAGACGACGGCGATGGGGGAGACGTACGCCGGAAGCTCGATCAGACCGGAGCCGGGGACACAGGCGGCGAAGTTGTCCTCGGCCAGTTCCTCATCCTTGAATGCGCGGTCAGATCCGGCGAATGCGCTGCCGCCGGCGGTGAACGTGTCGCGTCCTGCGCCCGAGCCCGCGGGGTCGTACTCGATGGTCACATCGGGGTTAGCGCCCTGGAAGGCGGCGACCCAGGACTCCTGGGCTGCCTGCTGCGACGAGGCTCCGCCGCCGACAAGTGTGCCGGTCAGGGTGCTGTCGACATCTGACCCGCCGGAGGCGCCGGTTTCGTTCGCGGCACAGGAGGTCAGTGTGAGCGCAGCGAGTGCTGCAACAGCCGCGACGCGGCCGGCTTTCGAGAACTTCACGGAATTGGTTCCATTCGTTGTGATTTCGGGACGGGCCGGTGCAGGCCCACCTGGAACGGTAGGTGCGTGGTCTTACGAGAATCCCTCACGATGGTGAACGGCAGGTAAACGACTCGAGTCGATCCCCTGGTACGGCCTTCAGGCGCGCGGTTCGTGGGTTTCGATCGAAATGATGCCGGAGCTGGGATTGGTGGCCGACAGATGGACGACGCTGAACGCTCCGGTGTTCAGATCGGCGGCGCTGGCGAGGTACGAGCCGCTGAGGCTGCCGGTGGCCAGGGCGATCTCGCGCAGAATTTCGGGAAGGACGGGTCCGTGGCTGCAGAGCACAGCGGTCTTTCGTGCCCGCACCCGCTTTCCGACGACCTTGCGGACATCGGCTTCGCCGAGTTCCCAGGCATCCTGGCTGATGAGATCGGAGCGGCGCAGATCGATGCCTGTCGCTGCGGCGAGGGGCGCAGCTGTGGTCGCGCAGCGTACGGCCGTGCTGGAGACGATCTTGCGCACCCCGAACGCCTGCAGCGTCGGGACGATGCTCGCAGCCTGTTCCACCCCGCGGGCCGTCAGCGGACGGGATGCATCGGGGCCGGCCCACGCGGAGGCCTGGATGGCTTTCCCATGGCGGAGGGCGATGATCGCGAAGGTCGACGTGACGCCCTCGTCGAGCAGTTTCGTGAAGGTGTTGACGATATCCACGTCGCGGTCGTAGCTGAGGTAACTGCGGGCCTTCTTCGGAGTCACCCACTCGAGAGCGGCGACTTCGCTGTTCGGAACGAATGTCGATGCACGGACGGCGGCCTCGGACACTTCGGCCGCCCAATAGTGGACGAACTTCTCGCGGCCGCTCGACAGCGGGTACCTGGACACACCGAGCGGGACGCCGAGGGCGACGCCGAGTCCGCTCTCTTCGAGGATCTCGCGCACAGCCGTCTGGGGGAGCGATTCGCCGGGATCGACCTTGCCCTTGGGGAGCGTGACGTCGGCATATTTCGTCCGGTGGATGACGAGCAGGTGGACCTTGCCGTCGATCACCCTCCAGCAAACGGCTCCTGCCGCGTAGATCGCCGTGCTCACCGTCTGGACCTCGGACGCCGCCTCAGGCTCGTCTTCAGCATGAGTCTGTCCTGCAGGTCGACGAGCGGGGTGCCGTCCTTGTCTGTGGAGTGACGCTGCCAGATGCCCTCTGCGTCGAGGTGCCACGATGACGTCTTGTCGTCCATGGCCACATCGAACAGGCCAGCGATCTCACTGAGGTGTGCCGGTGCGGTCAACCGCACGAGCGCTTCGACGCGCCGGTCGAGGTTGCGGTGCATCATGTCGGCGCTTCCGATGAAAACGTGCGGGTCGCCGTTGTTGACGAACGAGAAGATCCGCGAATGTTCGAGAAAACGGCCGAGTATCGAGCGAACACGGATGTTCTCGCTCATGCCAGCCTGCCCGGGCTTCAGGCTGCAGATCCCGCGCACCCAGATGTCGACGGGGACGCCGGCCTGGCTGGCCCGGTACAGCCCGTCGATGATGGCTTCGTCGACGATCGAGTTCACCTTGATGCGGATACCGCTCGGCTTACCAGCCTCTGCGTTCCTGCGCTCCTGGTCGATGCGCTTGAGCAGTCCCTTGCGCAGGTGCAGCGGGGCGACGAGTAGTCGCTTGAACTTCTTCTCGATGGCGTATCCGGAGAGCTCGTTGAACAGCCTGGTGAGATCCTTGCCCACCTGGGCATCCGCGGTGAAGAGACCGAGATCTTCGTAGATCCGGCTCGTCTTCGGGTTGTAGTTGCCGGTCCCGATGTGGCTGTAGTGCGTGAGGGTCCCTTTTTCCTCGCGGATGACGAGCGCAAGCTTGCAGTGTGTCTTCAGGCCGACGAGACCGTATACGACGTGGACGCCCGCCTTCTCCAGCTTGCGCGCCCAGGAGATGTTGGCCTGTTCGTCGAACCGGGCCTTGATCTCGACGAGCGCGAGCACCTGCTTGCCGGCCTCCGCTGCGTCGATAAGTGCCTCCACGACCGGCGAGTCACCCGATGTGCGGTACAGGGTTTGCTTGATGGCGAGGACCTGCGGGTCAGCCGCGGCCTGTTCGAGGAAGGCCTGGACGCTCGTGGCGAACGACTCGTACGGGTGGTGGACGAGCACATCCTGCCGGGAGATGGCGCCGAAGATATCCGCTTTCGCGTTGGGCTCAGCCGGCTGGAACTGCATGACGGTCGTCGGAACGCGTGGCGGGTAGCGAAGGTCAGGCCGGTCGATTCCCGACAGGCTGAACAGGCCGCCGAGATCCAGGGGCGCCGGCAGCCGGTAGACCTCCTGGTCCGTGACATCGAGCTCACGGACGAGCAGGTCGAGCGTCACGTCGTCCATGTCCTCGGTGATCTCAAGCCGGATAGGGGGACCGAATCGACGCCTGAGCAGCTCTTTCTCGAGGGCCTGAATGAGGTTCTCGGTTTCGTCCTCCTCGATTTCCACGTCCTCGTTCCTAGTCACCCGGAAGACGTGATGTTCGATGATCTCCATTCCGGGGAACAGGTCGCCGAGGTGGTTGGCGATGAGGTCCTCGAGCGGGACGTACTGCACCTGTTCGAGCGAGGCTGACGGGTCAACGGGTACGAACCGTGGCAGCATCTGCGGGACTTTGAGCCTCGCGAACTCCTGCCGACCGGTCTTCGAATTACGAACGCGGACCGCGAGGTTGAGGGACAGCCCGGAGATGTAGGGGAACGGATGCGCCGGGTCGACGGCGAGCGGCATCAGCACGGGGAAGATCTGCTGCCCGAAGTAGTCGCGGAGCCGGTCGTGGTCGTCGTCGCTGAGGGAGTCCCACGTGACGACATTCACGCCGGCCGCCGTCAGGTCTGGCTTCACAAGTTCGGTCCACGCACGGGCGTGGCGGGCCTGCAGCTCGTGTGCGGTGTCACTGATGTCGCTGAGCACGTCCGCCGGCGCACGACCGACGTTCGTCGGAACGGCGAGCCCGGTCAGCACGCGACGTTTCAGCCCGGCGACCCTGACCATGAAGAACTCGTCGAGGTTCGAGGCGAAGATGGCGAGAAAATTGGCGCGTTCGAGCGCCGGGACGGTGGGGTCCTCCGCGAGTTCGAGGACGCGCTGGTTGAAGGCGAGCCAGCTCATCTCTCGGTCGAGGTACCGTCCCTCAGGAAGCGCGGGGTCGTCCCGTTCGAAGACCGGGTCGAAATCGTCGTCGTCGCCGCCGAGTCCCGAGTCGAGCGCAATGCTGTCAGCTGCCATCCCAACATCTTGTCACCTCGCGTCGGTCGCCGGGGGCAGCAACCTCCATCCGGCCGCATCCAGCGTCAGATCGCAGTCGGAACGTGATCTAGGCGTCAGCGCGTCGCCGGTACTGCACATCGATGCCGTGGTCGGCAAAGCCCAGTGAGCGGTAGAGGTGCACGGCGGCGTCGTTGTCGCCCTCGACGTAGAGCGAGGCCGTGGTTGCACCGCGTTCCCGCATCCGGTCCAGTCCGGCCAGCATGAGCGTGCGCCCGAGGCCCTGACCGGGTTCGCCCACGCCGATCACATAGATTTCTCCGTGGTCACGCTCGACCTTGAGCCAGTTGTAGCCGACCATCCGACCAGCCTGGTCTCTGGCGATGAGGAAGTCGTCGGCGTCGAACCAGTCCTCGGACTGGCGGGCGGCGAGGTCGGCGACCGTGATCCTGCCCTGCTCCGGATGGCTGGCGAAGACGCGGGCATTCAGTTCGACCCACTCCGCCTCATCGGTCCCGGGGCGAAACGTCGTGATGTTCGCCGCCCTCGTCGCGACCGCGGCGGGTTCCTCCAGCCGCATCCGCAACTGGAGGAGGGTGCGCACCCGCGCGAAGTCGAAACGGGCAGCGAGCACTCGAGCGGCTGCGTGGTCGCCATGTGCCCACGCGAGCAGGCGTGGCGGAGCATTGTCGAGGATGGTCCTGAGCAGGAACGCGCCAACACCGGCGCCGCGCCGCTCAGGGTCGACGACGAACTCCAGCTCACCCTGCCCGAGCACCGCTGCCGCGACGGGCAGCTCGGGATCGCCGGGAGCCGCCGGAGAGGTGACGGCGATCAGGAGGGAGCGAGCGCCGGCCCCGACATCGATGAGCGATTGGTCGGAGAAGGGAGACGCGCCGTCGTGCGCGACAGCGCGGCTGACGAGGCCGTCAAGCGCGGCTCGCGTCTCCGGATCCGCGATATCACGAACGTGAATCGTGGGCTTCAGCATTGTCGTCCTCGTAGACGTTGAAACGGTATCCGACGTTGCGGACGGTTCCGATGAGCTGTTCGAGATCGCCCAGTTTCGCCCGCAGCCGTCGAACGTGGACGTCGACGGTTCGGGTTCCGCCGAAATAGTCGTAGCCCCAGACCTCGCTCAGCAGCTGCTCGCGGGTGAACACTCGAGAGGGATGCGTCGCGAGGAAACGCAGAAGTTCGAATTCCTTGTAGGTCAGGTCGAGGGGCTTGCCCTGCACCTTCGCCGAATAACTCGCCTCGTCGATGACGACCCCAGAGGTCTGGATCGTGGGGGATGACTGACCCAGCGCCTGGCGCCCGATGGCCAGTCGGATGCGGGCGTCGGTTTCGGCAGGACCGGCCGACTCGACGAGCACGTCGTCGACGCCCCAGTCCGCGCTGACCGCGCTGAGGCCACCCTCGGTGAGGACGACGAGAAGAGGGACGGTGAGTCCGGTCGTGCGCAGGATCTTGCACAGGGATTTCGCGACGGCGAGGTCTGTTCGCGCGTCGACGATGATGACATCGCTCGAGGGCGCGTTGACGAGTTGTGCCGGCTGTGCCGGGATCTGGCGCACACGGTGGCTGAGCAGCCCAAGGGAAGGCAACACGTCATCGTCGACCCGTGAGGTCAGAATCAACAGTTGTGCCACTCGTGACCTCCAGTGATTACCTGAGCCCATACTAGCTTTCGCGCCCCCCTGGTCAGGAACAGTGCCAGGTCCGCTCGCCCGATCGCCCGTCAGATCAGGCAAGATAGAGTCATGACCGACGCTCCGCTGACCCTCTCGCGTTCCTGGCGTGGCATCCTCGCGGTCTGGGCCGTCGCCCTCATCGGTGCCGTGCTCGTGTTCGTGTTCGTGCCGCACGACCTGCGGTTCACCTGGTTGTCTCTCACCCTGGCGGCCTGCATCCTGATGACATTCGTCATGCAACTGCTCACCCACCAGAAGGTCGGCTTCATCGACAGGCTGTCGATCAGCAGCGTTGGCGTCCTCGGGATCCTCACCGTCGCGGCAGCGGTGCTCGGGCTCACCGCACTGTTCGGGGGATAGACTGCCGGTATGGACCTCGTCGCGCTCGAACTCTTCTTTGTCGGATTGCTCGCCCTCGCCAGCCTCGCCATTGGCGGCATCTCCGTCGTGGTGCTCGTCAACCTCTTCCGCGGCCAGCGCTGACTCCTGGCACGCCGATGATCGAGATCCCGACCGGCCTGCCCGCCGAGCTGGTCCCTGTGTCCTGGCTCCTCGGAGTGTGGGAGGGGACCGGCGTCATCGACTACGCCACGGCTGACGGCACGATCAGCGCCGAGTTCGGCCAGCGGGTGAGTTTCAGCCACGACGGCATGCCACACCTCAACTACACGTCATACACCTGGCTCCTCGATGAGAAACGCACCGGACTGGTTACCGAGACCGGCTACTGGAGGCTTCACCGCCCGCAGACCGACGGTGACGCGGGTCCAGCAATGCTTCCTCCCGTTGGCGAGCAGCCGTTCCGGTCGGCGGACGACGTCGAGACACTGCGCAACTCCGACGGCGGTTTCGACCTCGAGGTGTCGCTGGTGCACCCGACCGGGGTCAGCGAACTGTACCTCGGCCAGGTGCGCGGGCCGAGGATCGACCTCGCCACCGATGCGGTGATGCGCACAGCGGGCGCCAAGGAGTACGCGGCGGCCACCCGGTTGTACGGCCTGGTCGACGACCACCTGCTGTGGGCCTGGGACATCGCGGCGCTCGGCCAGGACCTGCGCACCCATGCGTCGGGCAGACTCGCGAAAGTGGACTGATGACCGAAGCATCCCCGTTTCTCTCCCGCCCGGCCGCAGTCATGCTGCCTGACGCGGTCGACGCCGGAGTTCCCTCGCACTACGGCAGCCCGGCCATCGAACAACGGATGCTCGCGGCAGGAGCAGGCGATCGTCGACCTCTCGAATCGAGGGGTGGTGTCGATCACCGGACCCGACCGACTCACCTGGCTCAACTCGATGACGTCGGCCGAGCTCGCTTCCCTCATGCCTGGGGGCTCGAGCGAAACCCTCTTCCTCGACCCGCAGGGCCGGCTCGAGTACGCAGCGGGGATCATCGACGACGGTGAGACCGCCTGGTTGCTCGTCGAGGATGCCGCGGTCGAGCCGCTGGTCGCCTGGCTCACGCGGATGAAGTTCATGCTCAGGGTAGAGATCGCTGACCGCACCGCCGACTACGCCAGAATCGGTCTGATGGCCGGAGGGGAACTCGATTTGCCGGTGGCCTCACCACACGGCATTCCCCTGGTGTGGACCGACCCGTGGCGCGCGGTCGTGTCCGGTGGGCACCAGTACGCGCGCGGCGAGCATCCAGCGGCTGACTGGACCTGGACCGAAGTTCTCGTCGACCGCGCCGATCTGGCACAGCTCGCCCAGGGGCCGTTGCCATCGGCGGGTTCGCTCGCCGCCGAGGCGCTGCGCGTCGCGGCGTGGCGGCCGCGGAAAGCTACAGAAGCCGACGAGAAGACCATCCCCCACGAACTGGACTGGCTTCGCAGTGCTGTGCACCTGACGAAGGGCTGCTACCGCGGGCAGGAAACCATCGCGAAGGTACACAACCTGGGTCATCCGCCCCGCCGGCTCGTCCTCCTCCACCTCGATGGCTCGGACTCGGTACTCCCAGCCCGCGGGGCACCGGTTCGCGCCGACAAGAACGGCGAACCGACGGTCGTCGGTGGTGTCACCACCGCGGTGATGCACCACGAACTCGGTCCGATCGCCCTCGCCGTCGTCCGACGCAATGTCGACCCGGCCGCCGTCCTCACGGTCGACGAGGACGGGATCACCATCGCGGCCTCGCAGCAGGTGATCGTTCCGTCCGACGCCGGTGCCGTCGCTGACGTTCCCCGGCTGCCGCGGCTCGGGGCCGTCCGCAGGACCTAGACGCCGGCAACCGGCAACCGGCAGCGGCTCAGCCAACCGCCGACCACGGAACGGTGAACTCACCGAGCCTCCAGCGCGATCGCCGTCCGGTGATCGGCCAGCCGGATTCCGACAGGGCATTCAGGGTGTGGCGCCAGCGCTGGACCTTGCCATAGGGGGCCAGTGGTGCGGCATACTGCCACTGCCGGTCGAGGTCGGTGAGCAGGTGATGGATGCGCTCGCCGGGGACATTGTGGTGGATGAGTGCCTTGGGCAGCCGCTCGGCGACGATCGACGGGCGCTCCAGCTCACCCAGCCGCAGTGAGATCGTCAGCGATGCGGGACCGTCGGGTGTAACCGTGATCCAGCTCGCGACACGGCCGATCTCGTCGCATGTCCCCTCGACGAGGACCCCGCCCGGTTGCAAGCGGGATGTCATAAGTTTCCAGGCCTCGGGGACAGATGATTCGTCATACTGGCGCAACACGTTGAATGCCCGGATAATGGCCGGCCGCCGCCCTGCAGCCAACGGAACCTCGAATCCGCCGACGGAGAACGACACGTCGGCATCGGCGGCGAACGCCGTTTCACCCCTCCGGACGGCCTCGAGCTGGGCGTTGGCGCCACGGACACGGGCAGGATCGATCTCGAATCCGATGACCTCGACGTCCGGCCGCGCCATCGCCAGCCGGGAGTGGAGTTCGAGGCTCGTCACCGCGCTGGCACCGTAGCCGAGATCGACGACAAGAGGGTCGCGGGAACTGGCGAGGATATCGAGGGTCTGCATCCAGCGATCCACCCGGCGAAGCCTGTTGGTGTTTGTCGTTCCTCGTGTGATTGTCCCAACAGGCATTGGATAATCCTCCCAGCCGCAGGATTGGAATCTCCTGATCGGTAGAGTGGAGGCATGTCTTTGCCATACACCCTCATCCTGTTGCGACACGGCAACAGCACCTGGAACCAGAAGAACCTGTTCACCGGCTGGGTCGACGTCCGTCTGAGCGATCAGGGAGTGACCGAGGCGAACCGGGCGGGAGAACTCCTGAACGAGTCGGGCCTCATGCCGGACGTTCAGTACACCTCCCTGCTCACGCGAGCCATCCAGACCGCGAATATCACCCTCGATGTAGCCGACCGGGGCTGGATCCCGGTGAAGCGCAGCTGGCGACTCAACGAGCGCCACTACGGCGCGCTGCAGGGCAAGGACAAGGCGCAGACGCTCGCCGAGTACGGTCCCGAGCAGTTCCAGACCTGGCGTCGGTCGTTCGATGTTCCGCCGCCGGAGATCGACGACGACAACGAGTACTCGCAGGCGCACGACCCGCGTTACGCCGACATCGATGGCGAGATCCCGAGGACCGAGTGCCTCAAGGACGTCATCGAGCGGATGCTGCCGTACTGGCACTCCGACATCACCGTCGACCTGGCCGCGGGGAAGACCGTTCTCGTCACCGCCCACGGCAACTCGCTGCGTGCCCTGGTCAAGCACCTGGATGGCATCTCGGACGACGAGATCGCCGAGCTGAACATCCCGACCGGTATCCCGCTCGTGTACAAGCTCAACGAGAACTTCGAACCAGTCGAACCCGGTCTCTACCTCGACCCTGAGGCCGCTGCTGCCGGTGCCGCTGCCGTCGCAGCCCAGGGCAAGAAGTGATCCGACGAAAATAGCCCGAATCAACAAAAGAAGAGGCGCGAACCCTGCGGTTCGCGCCTCTTCTCATTCCGGCACTCGTCAGTCTTCGGTGTCGGGGATCCAGTCGCCCGTCGCGAGGTACTGCACCTTCTTGGCGATAGATACCGCGTGGTCGGCGAAGCGCTCGTGATAGCGGGAGGCCAGGGTCGCGTCGACGGTCGCGATCGGCTTGCCCTTCCAGGTCTCGCCGAGCACCTTGTCGAACACGCTCACGTGGAGTTCATCGACTTTGTCGTCCTCGTTGCGGATCTCTTCGGCCAGCTGCACGTTCTGGGTGCGGAGAAGTTCGGTCAGCTTGTGGGAGATCTCGACGTCCAGGCGACCCATCTCAGCAAAGGTCGAGCGCAAACCCTTCGGCACGGCGCGCTCAGGGAAGCGGTAGCGTGCGAGCTGCGCGATGTGCTCGGCCATGTCGCCCATCCGTTCCAGCGATGAGCTGATGCGCAAAGCGCTCACGACGATGCGCAGGTCACGGGCTACGGGCTGCTGCCTGGCCAGGATGTTGATGGCGAGTTCGTCGAGGGCGACGGTGAGTTCGTCGATCCTCACGTCGTTCTCGATGACCTCTTCGGCGATGGTCACGTTGGATTCGGTGAACGCCTGGACGGCGCTCGTGATGGAGATGGATACAAGCTCGGAAATCTCGACGAGTCTGTCCTGCACCTCTGCCAGCTCCTGCTGGAATACTTCACGCACTTCGTCTCCATTTCGGATGTCGGGGCCCGGGCGCATGAGTCTGGCACCGGGAACAGGCCACGGTCCCACCCTGCCCCACTCAGGTTAACGTTTGGTGGCGCCCGTCTGAACACTCGCGGAAATGGACTGGCCAGACGACTCGCCGGGCCGGCCGGGCCTGACTGTACCTCTAACCTAGTCGTATGGACTCCACCTGGCTGGTGCTGGCATCGCTCGTACTCGGCCTCCTCATCGGGACCGGCTTCACCGTCGCCATCTTCTTCGCCGCCCGGCGCGGGGAACGCGTCGCGAAAGTCGTCACTCCGTCGGTGCCCGACGGGGTCAGCCAGATGCTGGATGTGCTCGAGAGCGCCGGAATCGTCGTTGATCCCTCCGGCAACGTCGTCAAGGCGTCGCCCGGTGCGCTCGCGTTCGGACTTGTCAACGACGGGAAACTCGCCCATGCGGCGTTGAACGAGCTCGCCGACCGGGTCAGGGACGACGGAGACCCCGTCACCGCCGACGTGGACATCACCCGTGGACGCTTCAGCGACGCGAGTGTGAACCTCTCCGTCCGCGCCGCGCGCCTCGGAACCCGCTACGTGCTGCTCCTCGCCCAGGATCACACCGAGTCGCGCCGTCTCGATGAGGTGCGACGTGACTTCATCGCCAACATCAGTCACGAACTGAAGACGCCGATCGGAGCAGTAAGCCTGCTCGCGGAAGCCCTCGATCCGGCCGCGGATGATCCGGCACAGGTTCGCCGCTTCGCGGCCAGGCTTGCGACCGAGGCAGCGAGACTCGCGCGGATCACCGGCGAGATCATCGACCTGTCGCGACTGCAGGCCGCTGATGCGCTCCACCAGCCGGAACTCCTGAACGTCGATGCTGTGATCGCCGCCGCTGTGGACCAGAACCGGGTTGCTGCCGAGTCCGGTGGCGTGACCCTGGTGGCCGCGCGCGACCAGGGAGCGCGCGTGTACGGCGACGAGGACCTCCTCGTCGTCGCCGTGCACAACCTCATTTCGAACGCCATCGCCTACTCACCTAATCGTGGCCGTGTCGGGGTCGGCGTTTCGCGCCGGGACGGTTTCGTCGAGATCGCCGTCACCGACCAGGGCACCGGCATCCCCGAAGACGAACGTGACCGGGTCTTCGAACGGTTCTACCGTGTCGATCAGGCAAGATCGCGGCACACCGGCGGAACGGGCCTCGGGCTCTCCATCGTCAAGCACACGGTGCAGAACCACGGCGGGGACGTGAAGGTCTGGTCTCTCGTCGGACGGGGATCCACGTTCACCATCCGGCTCCCCGAGGCTCAGGAAAGACCGCTCACCGGACAGATCCGCCTCCCGGCCCCGGTAGACGCACCCACGAACAACAACGCAGGTTAGGACCCCACCCCATGACACGCATCCTCCTTGTCGAAGACGAAGCAGCCCTCAGTGAGCCGCTCGCCTATCTCCTGGGACGAGAGGGATACGACATCGAGGTGGCCCAGGACGGACGGAGTGCGGTCGCCGCGTTCCTCGCTGACGAGCCCGATCTCGTCCTGCTCGACCTCATGCTCCCCGGGATCCCCGGCACCGAGGTGTGCCGGCAGATCCGCGCCGTCTCTGCCACGCCGATCATCATGCTCACCGCCAAGGACTCCGAGGTCGACATCGTCGTCGGACTCGAGCTCGGCGCAGATGACTATGTGACGAAGCCTTACTCGAGCCGTGAGCTCCTCGCCCGGATTCGCGCCGTCCTCCGACGGCGGGGAGCCGAAGATGCGGCCGATGAGTCGATCCTCGAAGCGGGCACGGTCACGATGGACCTCGAACGACACACTGTCGCGGTCAACGGCGGGGAGATCTCTATGCCGTTGAAGGAATTCGAGTTACTTGAACTGCTGCTTCGCAACGCCGGGCGGGTACTCACCAGGGGGCAGCTCATCGACCGGGTCTGGGGGAGCGACTACTTCGGCGACACGAAGACACTCGACGTGCACATCAAGCGGATCCGGTCGAGGATCGAGGAGACGCCGTCAGAGCCTCGGATGCTCGTCACCGTTCGCGGGCTTGGGTATCGGTTCGAAGCCTGAACGGCTCCGGCCACGCCCGCGGCTGCTCGCCAGCGGTTAGTCGCCAGTGGCTGCAGGAACGAACTCCGAGTATTCGGGGAGTGCGCCGTCGAGCACGGGAACGAGCAGTTCGACTCCCGTCTCATCGCCGTACTGGAAGAACACCCTCATCAGCGAGCCCGCCTGGGCATCGATGCCCTCGAGGAAGACCGCGTCGTCGTCATCGGTGCCGAACGATACCGTCGACTCTTCGGGAATGATCTTTTCGATGGTCTCGTTCGAGTCGCCGAACTGAATCGCGACGCTGTGTGCGCCGCCGGCGTTCGTGACCGACACGAGAAGGTTTCCGTTCTCGCCATCGTCGGTGATGACCATCGCGTTACGAATCTTCAGGTCGCCGACACTGCCGGAAACGCCATCGCTCGCGTCGTACTGCTTCAACGTGGCCTGCGGAGACACCAGGTTGCACGCGCTCGTGCCCAGGGCGACGGATGCCGCCAGTACGACGGATGCGATCAAACGCGCCTTCACAGGTCCTCCAAGAACACAGGGATGATCGTGCGCCAGGCACACGTGCGGATATGGATCCGAGTTTAGCCTAGCGAAGGGGAACGGCTCCGCCGCTGCAGCGCGAACTTTAGTGCATGCCCGCTGTGGTATTCTGGTAGATGCTGAAGGGATACACATCCATGCTTTTTGAGGTTGGCGAAACCGTCGTATACCCCCACCACGGAGCCGCAACTATTGCGGAAGTGAAAACTCGGGTCATCAAGGGAGAAGAGAAGCTTTATCTGAAGCTTCGCGTCACCCAGGGTGACCTCGTTATCGAGGTGCCCGCTGAGAACGTCGACCTTGTCGGCGTTCGTGACGTGATCGGTAAAGAGGGACTTGAGCGCGTGTTCGACGTCCTCCGTGCGCCGTTCACAGAAGAACCCACCAACTGGTCACGTCGATACAAGGCAAACCTTGAGAAGCTCGCCTCCGGCGATGTCATCAAGGTGAGCGAGGTCGTTCGCGACCTGTGGCGACGCGACCAGGACCGCGGCCTCTCGGCCGGAGAGAAGCGCATGCTGGCCAAGGCGCGCCAGATTCTCATCTCGGAACTCGCACTCGCCGAGAAGACCGACGAAGAGAAGGCCTCGAACGTTCTCGACGAGGTTCTGGCTTCTTAGGTTCTCTTGATCTCTTGATCTCGACAAGCTCGATCACCGGGTCTCCGGTGGTCGAGCTTTGTCGTTGTTGAGGCGCTAGGCATTCGTACTCGTTCGAGCACCGGGTTTCCGGTGGTCGGGCCTTGTCGTACCCGGAGTGATTCGTGAGGGTGGCTAAGCTCGGGAGCTATGAATAGTCGCGCACCGATAGTCGGCGTCATCGTCGTCGCAGCAGGAAGCGGCACCAGGCTCGGCGCCGACCGTCCCAAGGCTTTCGTCGATCTCGCCGGCCAGACCGTGCTCGAGCGCAGCCTCTCCTCGGTGTTCGGGATGCAGCGTGAAGCGCAGGTCGTCGTCGTCGCCCCAGCCGATCTCATCGACGAGGCCGAGGGCATCGCCGTGCGGGCCGCCGGTGCGGCCGTCGAGTCGATTTCCGTTGTCGCCGGCGGGCCAACCCGCCAGCAGTCGGTCGCCCGCGGACTCGATGCGCTCGCATCCACAATCCGGATCGTCCTCGTGCACGACGCAGCGAGGGCGTTGACGCCCTCCGCCGTGTTCGACGGTGTCGTCGCCGCTGTTGCGCAGACCGCGTCCGGGATCGTGCCGGGGGTCCCTGTCCAGGACACCGTGAAACGGGTGGATGACGACGAGAATGTGGTCGAGACCGTCGACCGCTCAGAACTGCGCGCCATCCAGACCCCACAGGGTTTCCCTCGGGCCGCCCTCGCCGAGGCCTACTCGAGCATTCGTCTGGAGCACACCGACGATGCAGCCCTGTTCGCCGCCGCCGGTCACACCGTCTCCGTCATCGACGGGGATCAGCTCTCCTTCAAGATCACGACACCGTGGGACCTCCGCCGGGCAGAGGGAATGCTCGCATCCGAGCCGCTGGCCGGCAGCATCCGTACCGGGATCGGGACGGATGTCCACGCCTTCGACCCTGGATCAGAGCTCTGGCTCGCCGGCCTGCACTGGCCGGGCCAGGTCGGATTGGCCGGTCACAGCGACGGAGATGCCGTCAGCCACGCCATCACCGACGCGCTGCTGTCAGCGGCCGGGCTCGGCGACATCGGCAGCGTCTTCGGCACGGACGACCCGCAGTTCGATGGGGCACACGGCGAGGTCTTCCTTCACGCCACGCGCTCGCGCCTCGCCGAAGCCGGGTTCGACATCGGCAATGTGGCGGTCCAGCTCATCGGCAACAGTCCCCGGTTCTCACCCCGGCGACAGGAGGCTGAGGCTCTCCTCGCCGGCGTGCTCGGTGCGCCCGTCAGCGTGTCGGCGACGACCACAGACGGCCTCGGGTTCACCGGCAGGGGAGAAGGCGTGTGCGCCATCGCGACGGCAACGGTGATGCGCCGTTACTCTTGAGTCGTGGCAATGCAACTCTATGATTCCCGGGCGCAGGCCCTCCGTGACTTCACCCCCCTCGTTCCCGGCAAGGTCGGAGTGTATGTCTGCGGACCCACTGTGCAGTCGTCGCCGCACATCGGGCACCTGCGGTCCGCGCTCGTCTATGACCAGCTGCGGCGGTGGCTGAACTATTCCGGGTACGACGTCACCCTCGTCCGCAACGTCACAGACATCGACGACAAGGTTCTCGTCAACGCCACGGGAGCCGAAGAATGGTGGGCACTGGCGTACCGGACGGAGCTCGAGTTCTCCGCAGGCTATCGTGCGCTCGGCATCCTCGCTCCCACCTACGAGCCGCGAGCCACCGCGAGCATCCAGCAGATGCACGCCATTATCGGGCGTCTGCTGGCCAGCGGACACGCTTACGCTGCCGGCGACGATTCAGGGGACGTGTATTTCGACGTCCGCAGCTGGCCCGCCTACGGCGAGTTGACCAGGCAGAACATCGACAGCATGGAAGCCGCAGCGGATGCCGATCCGCGCGGCAAGCGTGACCCACGCGACTTTGCCCTGTGGAAGGGGCATAAAGCTGGCGAGCCGGAGTCGGCTTCATGGCCGAGTCCATGGGGAGACGGTCGACCGGGCTGGCACATCGAATGCTCCGCCATGGCCAGTCGATACCTCGGAGCCGCTTTCGACATCCACGGGGGCGGTCTCGACCTGCGGTTCCCGCACCACGAGAACGAACTCGCCCAGTCGACGGCCGCCGGAGACTCTTTCGCGAGTTACTGGGTGCACAACGGTCTGGTGAACGTGCACGGTCAGAAGATGTCGAAATCGCTCGGCAACTCGGTCTACGCGGCCGACCTGCTCGGCGCGGCGCGGCCGCTGGTCGTGCGCTACTACCTCGGGCAGGCCCACTACCGGTCGACGATCGACTATCACGACGGAGCCCTGGCCGAGGCCGAGGCAGCGCTCGACCGGATCGAGAGCTTCCTCGAACGGGTCGCGAGGAGGCTCACCGGAACACGGTTCGCCGGGACGGGCACCGAGCAGATTCCCGATGCCTTTGCCGCGGCGATGGACGATGATCTGGCCATTCCGCAGGCGCTTGCCGTATTACATGACACAATAAGGCAAGGCAACGCGAGCATTGACAGCGAAGATCTTGCTTTCGCCGCCGCCGCGCAGGGGCAGGTGATGGCCATGACAGAGGTCCTCGGAATCAATCCTCTCTCCGTCGAGTGGTCGCACGGTCAGGACCGGGCCGTCCACGGGGTGCTCGACACACTCGTAGACCAGCTGCTCGACCAACGCCAGCACGCCAGGGCGGCACGCGATTTCGCGGCCGCCGACAGAATCCGCGACGTCCTCACCACAGCGGGTATCACGATTGAAGACACCTCGACAGGTGCACATTGGAGTATTGATGGCCAGTAAGCCACGCCCAGGGGCGGTACGCAAGGCAAAAAAGGGCCCCGCGAAGGGCACCGGCGGTCTCGGCCGCCGGTCCCTCGAGGGAAAGGGACCGACGCCGAAGGCGGAGGACCGGACCTACCACGCCGCGGGAAAGCGCAAGATCGCCAAGGACCGCCTCAACCAGGCCCAGGCCAAGTCCGGTGCACGCACCGGAACCGCACCTGTCGCGGGCAGGAAGCCGAAGCAGAAGCAGGCGGACGACAGCGAGATCGTCACCGGTCGCAACTCGGTGCTCGAGGCGCTGCGCGCGAAGATTCCGGCATCCGCCCTCTACATGGCCACGCGGATCGAATTCGACGACCGGGTGAAGGAGGTCCTCGCGCTGGCAACCGCACGCGGACTGCCGATCCTCGAGGTCATGCGTCCAGAGCTCGATCGCCTGGCCGGTTTCGACTCGGTGCACCAGGGCCTCGCCCTCAAGGTGCCCCCGTACAGCTACGCGCACCCGACCGAACTGCTCGAACAGGTCGTCTCGCGCGGCCAGACGCCGCTCTTCGTCGCGCTCGACGGCATCACCGACCCGCGCAACCTCGGCGCGATCATCCGCTCGACGGCGGCATTCGGCGGACACGGGGTCATCGTGCCCCAGCGCCGTTCGGTCGGCCTCACGGCTTCCGCATGGAAGACCTCTGCGGGAGCTGCGGCCAGGACGCCGGTGGCGATGGCTACGAACCTCACGCAGACGCTCAAGGCGTTCAAGGAGGCTGGCGTGTTCGTCGTCGGCCTGGACGGCGGGGGCACGACCGATCTGCCCGGCCTGCCACTTGCTGACCGTCCCGTCGTTGTTGTTGTCGGGAGCGAGGGCAAGGGCCTGTCCCGCCTGGTCACCGAGACCTGCGACGCCATCGTCTCGATTCCGATCTCGTCAGCGACCGAGTCGTTGAACGCCGGAATCGCGGCATCCGTCACCCTGTACGAGATCTCGAAACTGCGCTCGAAGAAGCACAGCAAGAAGTAGCCGCGAGGCGGTAAACGGCGGGATCGGGTCTCAGACCCGGTCCCGCCAGTTCACATCTTCGCCCGTTTCGGCGGCACGGTTCCGACGATCCCGGTGGGAAGGGTGAGCGCTCCGGTGGCCGGAACGATCACCGTTGCCTCATCGCGACGGTGTCTCAGGATGTCGTTGATGTATGCCGTCAGCGCCTCGGACAGCGGGATGTCCCTGCCCTGGCTCTGCGACATGAACCAGCGGTGCTCGAGCAGTTGGTGAAACACCTCTGCGGGCTCGAGCTTTCCCTTGAGATCCCGGGGGATGGACTTCACCACGGGCTCGAAGACACGGATGAGCCATTCGTGCGCCATCATCTCTTCGTCCATGTGGGTCTTCACATACGTCGCGCTGTACGAGTCGAGGTCGTTGAGCAGCCTGCGTGCCTGGTTCTCACCGGCATCGAGACCGGTCAGGCGGAGCAGCCGGCGCTGATGGTGCCCGGCGTCGACGACCTTCGGCTGGATACGCACCTTCGAACCGTTGGCATCGGTCTTGATGGCGAGCTCTTCGATGTCGAAACCGAGGGCGTTCAGGCGGTCGACGCGCTCATTGATCCGCCAGCGCTCGCTGGACGAGAACGACTCTGCGCCGGTGAGCTCTGCCCACAGCGACCGGTACGCGGCGACGATGCCGTCAGAGAGCTGAATCGGATCCAGCTCGACGTCGACCCGGCCTCCGGCTTCGAGATCCATCAACTCACCGGCGATGTTCACCCGGGCGATTTCGAGGTCGTTCTCGCGCTGACCGTTCGACAGGCCACCCTCGTAGAGCTTGCCGGTCTCCGCGTCGACGAGGTACGCGGCAAACGCCCCAGCGTCGCGTCGGAAAAGCGTGTTGGAGAGGGAGACATCCCCCCAGAAGAAACCCGGCGATATGCAGCCGGACGAGAAGCACAGCAAGCGCATCGACGAGACGCCCGGCGGTGTCCGGACGGAGCTGCTGTGAGAAGAGAGCCCGGTAGGGGAGCGAGAACTTGAGGTGCCGGGTCACGAGGACGCTCGGCAGTTCCTCAGCCGACTCGTCGGCGCGGCCGGTGATCACGGCAACCGGGTCGACGCAGGGAATGTCGAGGCGTTGAAGGGTGCGCAGCATCTCGTACTCACCGCGCGCCATCTCCGACGTGGTCTCCTTCACGGCGACGACGTAGCCGGAGAGGTTCGCAAAACGAACCAGGTGGCGGGAGATGCCCTTGGGCAGCGAGGCGATGGTTTCGTTCGGCCAGTTCTCCAGTGGCAGGTGCCAGGGAAGGTCGAGGAGTGCCGGGTCGACGGTCGCCGCGGTGATGTTGAGTGAAGCGCTCATGGTGGCTTAAACAGTAGCGCCGGCTGACGGAGCACGAGACCCCATCAGCCGGCGCGATGCTGTTAGTCGGCGACGACGGCCTGGTTGCCGAGGCGGAGGCCGGACTCGATGTCGAACACGTGCATGTGACGAGGCGTCGGGATGAGGAAGACCTTCTCGCCGGCGTGCGCGTGGGTACGGCCGTCGACACGGGCGACGAGGTCGGTGCGCTTGCCGTTGACGTCGGCGTGACCGTACAGGTAGCCGTCTGCGCCGAGCTCTTCGACGAGGTCGACCTGGACCTCGAGGCCGTTGCCCGGCTCCGTCGACACTTCGATGTCCTCGGGGCGGACACCGACAGTGACCTGCTTCGCGCTGGTGCCACCGAGAACGTCACGGTCGACGGGAACGACGCGGGCACCGAACTGGATGCCGCCGTCGGCCAGGTCCGCAGTGAGCAGGTTCATGGCGGGGGAGCCGATGAAGCCGGCGACGAACACGTTCTGCGGCTTCTCGTAGAGGTCGCGAGGAGTTCCGACCTGCTGCAGGATGCCATCCTTCAGCACGGCGATACGGTCACCCATGGTGAGCGCTTCGGTCTGGTCGTGCGTGACGTAGACCGTGGTGACGCCGAGGCGGCGCTGGAGCGACGCGATCTGCGTACGGGTCTGGACGCGGAGCTTGGCGTCGAGGTTCGACAGGGGCTCATCCATGAGGAAGACCTGGGGCTGGCGAACGATGGCGCGGCCCATGGCGACGCGCTGACGCTGACCACCGGAGAGAGCCTTCGGCTTGCGAGTCAGGTACTCCTCGAGGTCGAGCAGCTTTGCTGCTTCGAGAACACGGGTGGCGCGCTCGTCCTTGTTGACTCCCGCGATCTTCAGCGCGAAGCCCATGTTTTCTGCCACCGTCATGTGCGGGTACAGGGCGTAGTTCTGGAAGACCATCGCGATGTCGCGGTCCTTCGGCGGAACGTCGGTGACATCGCGGTCACCGATGAGGATGCGACCGTCGTTGACCTCTTCGAGGCCGGCGAGCATACGCAGGGACGTGGACTTTCCGCAGCCGGACGGTCCAACCAGAACGAGGAATTCGCCATCGGCGACCTCGAGGTTGAGCTTGTCTACGGCGGCGCGGGTGCCTCCCGGGTACATGCGGGTGGCGTTGTCGAACGTGACGGATGACATATGTATTTCTCCTTCACCGGCAGGTACGTGCCGGACGATCCGAGTGAATGGATTGCATGCATTGCGTGCTGCATTGCATGCGCACGATCGTGTATGTACACGCTCGCGATTGCTCCAGTATGACATGACGGAGCCTCAACTCTGGAATTCGCTGTCCCGCTGCTGCCTCCGCATCCAGCATTCGTTTGGGCATTTCCCAGACAGCGGAACTACGATCGGTTGGTGTTGGGTTCGGCAAGCCGTGCCCGACTGCCTACTTAAACGAAGCGAGGATTCATGGACAGCGGCGGACCGGAAGTTCCTCCGACGAAGAACCAGCGACGTGAGGCGACTCGCGAGAAGGCGAAGGAATTGCGGATTTCCCAGCGCAAGCGGGAAAAGCGGAATCGCGTCTTCCTGCAGGGTGGCATCGTCGTCGTGGTCCTCGCCGTCATCGCCGGCGTCGCCTTCATCATCACGAGCGCGATCCGGCCCCCGACCCCGGGGCCGGCCAATATGGCCAGCGGCGGTATCGTCATCGGAGAAGAGCTCAAAGTCGTCGAGAGCCCTGCGCTCGCCGCCGGTGCAGAGCCGATTCCGACAACTATCGACGCCAATGTGCCGAACATCCGGATCTTCGTCGACTACCTCTGCCCCCTGTGCGGCCAGTTCGAGGCGGCGAATGCGACGCAGCTCGCGACTTGGGCCGAGAACGGGACAGCCACAGTCGAGTACCACCCCATCGCGATCCTCACCGGCCGGTCGGCCGGGACGCAGTACTCATTGCGCGCAGCCAACGCAGCCGCCTGCGTCGCGAATTTCTCACCGAACTCCTTCTTCACGTTCAACACCATGATGTTCGAAAACCAGCCGGCCGAGGGCTCTGAGGGCCTGTCAGACGAGCAGTTGAAAGAGACCGTGGCGAGCGCCAGCGAGACCGACGCGGGGACAGCCCCGGCTGGACCGGCACAGGGCAAGATCGAGTCGTGTATCGACGACGCCACCTTCAAGACGTGGGTGCAGTCATCGACAGACAGGGCCACGACGCAGGCCGTGCCGAACTCGTCCCTCGACAAGGTCAAGGGAACGCCGACCGTTCTGGTGAATGACAAGCAGTACACCGGATCGATCACGGACGAGAAGGAATTCCAGGCATTCGTGCTCTCCGTGGCGAGTGAGACCTACGCCAAAGCGCCACCAAGCCCGAGCCCGAGTCCGTCGCCATCTACGCCGGCTGAATAGAGTCGGATCAGATCCGCTCGTCCTGCTTTCGCCCGAGGCGGACCTGGACTCCCATCAGTGGTCCGACGAACCGGCGCTGGATGCGTCTGGCTGGTCCGAGGGTGTTCTGCACCAGATACTGGCCAAGCAGGGCTCCCGCAGCGAGCGCCACAGCCACAGAGGCGGCGTCGAGCATGCTGAGAAGACCATCGATCGACCCGGCACTCAGCTCGAGCAGACCCCTGAACAGGATGAGGCCGGGGACGAGGGGCATGAGGGCCGAGACGACGAGCGGGAGCGGCGGAACACGCGTGATGCGTGAGGCCGCCGCTGAGAGCACGCCGACGACGAGTGCGGCGGTGCCTGCTGCCCACGACACTCCGACAGCGGCGGCGACCCCGGACGTGTAGACGAGGTACGCCACGATCCCGAGCACGCTGACGGCCCAGATCGCCCGCGGCGGGACCTCGACGGCGAGTGCGAATCCGATGATGATGACGACGGATGCCAGCACCTGGAGCGGAATCTGGTCGAGCGTCGGCGGAACATACGGTTCGATGTCGAGCACGACGCCGAACCGCGAGAGGAGCATTGTTGTTCCGGCGACGCCGGCGACGAGCCCACCGGTGATGAGGAGAGCCTCGAGCACCCGTGCCGTCCCTGTCACGTAGAACCCTGTCAGCACATCCTGGACCGCACCGAACGAGGTCACCCCGGCCAGGAGCATGATGATCGTCGCGACGACGACCAGCGAGGAGTTCGCGGTCGGATCGACGACATACACGATCGCGGCGACGAGGGGGCCGACGGCGCCTCCGGCGAGGCTCTGGTAGAAGACCGAAATCCTGGTCTTCGCCAGTGTCGCGGTGACCAGGTCGACGAAGAACGTGGCGGCGAACGCGGCAACGATGACCAGGAGGCCACCGCCGAGAAGGAAGGCCGCTCCTGCGCCGACGAGACTCCAGCCCGTCCGTCGGACGAGCACCGGGTAGATCGGTCGAGCCGCAATGATCGCGTTGACCCGCGTGCGGGCTTCAGCGACCGACACAGGGTCGTGCAGAAGGTCATCGATGAGGGTCGACGTGTTCGTCAGGCGAGTGTAGTCGATGGTGCGGTATTTGACGTTCCTCGAGCGGGTGATGCTCTCGCTGTCGGAGCCGTCGTCCCAGGTCAGCGTGATCACCGTGTGGGTCACATCCGCCTCACAGCCCTTCAGGCCGTATGCGCGGGTGACGGCGAGCATCGTGGCCGTCGCATCCTCGGCACTTGCCCCTGACGCGAAGATCACCTCGCCGCACCGGATCGCCAGGTCGAGAACCGACCTGTTCATGTACAGGGAGCCGGTCGACGTGGACGGGTCAGGCATTCGTGTCTTTCGTTGAGGACGGACTTCCAAGGATGTCATGGCCAGAGGGTGCGCAGTCGTTGGTTATGATTGACGAGTCCCACGCCGCCTTAGCTCAGTTGGCCAGAGCAGCGCACTTGTAATGCGCAGGTCGTCGGTTCGAATCCGACAGGCGGCTCTCCCACCTCACTGGTCTGTGCGTTGTCCGAGACACGGTCTCCGCCCGCCGAGGCGCCAGGAGGCCCATGTTGACGCGTGACACAGCCGGTGTTCCAGACGCTTCGTCGGCCCAGCGTCGCGTCCCGGCCTGGTTCGCCATTGCGCTCGCGGCGATGTGTGGTGCGCTCATTGCCGTGCAGACCCGGCTGAATGGTGCACTCGGTCTTGCGCTCGGCGACGGATTCGTCGCCGCGGCAATCTCCTTCGGCTCCGGGCTTCTCATCCTCACCATTACCCTCGCTCTCGTCCGCAGGGGGCGGGTAGGTCTTGGCCGGGTCGCTGGCGCACTCCGCGACAGGAGCATGCCGTGGTGGACAGTGCTCGGGGGGCTCTCCGGTGCTTTCTTCGTCCTGTCGCAGGGCATCACCGGTGCGGCCGTCGGCGTCGCCCTGTTCAGCGTCGCCATCGTCGCCGGGCAGGCGGTGTCGGGGCTCGTGCTCGACCGGATCGGATTCGGGCCTCACGGGAAGGTGTTGACCACCACACCCAGGATGCTGGGGGCCGCACTCACCCTTGTTGCCGTCGTCTGGTCGGTGTCCGGCCAGATCGGGGGCTCTGTTCCGCTCTGGATGCTGGCGATGCCGCTTGTCGCCGGATTCGGCACCGGCTGGCAATCCGCTGTCAACGGTCGCGTCCGGGCGAGGGCAGACAGCGCCCTCACGGCCACCATCATCAACTTCATCGTCGGGACGACCGCACTGGTCGCCCTCATGCTCGTCCGAGCCGCGTTCGTCGGCTGGCCCGAACGACTCCCCAGCGAGCCGCTGCTCTATCTCGGAGGAGCGATCGGCTGTATTTTCATCGGAATCAGCGCGTTTCTTGTCTCACACACCGGCGTGCTGATCCTGGGGCTGGGAACGGTCGCCGGGCAACTCGTCGCTTCTGTTTTCATCGACGCCGTCGGCCCCGGAGCGGACGGTCTCGGGTTCGCCACCGTCGGTGGGGCTGTCCTTGCGCTCGTCGCCGTCGCCGTCGCTACGATCCGTCGACGGCCCCGAGCTCGGTGATGAACGCTTCCGCGTCGACCGGTTTGCGGTGACCAGCCTTCGCTCCCGCGGGGACGCCGCCGACGTACAGCCAGCCGAGTAGCCGCTCGTTCTTGGCCAGCTTGTGCATCTTCTTCACCGGCTTGGACCGTGTGTAATGGCCGGTGCGCCACAGGACTCCCCACCCTGCGTCGTGCAGGAGCAGGCTGAGCGTGTGCGCTACGCCTGACGCGACCGCCTCCTGCTCCCACTCCGGCACTTTGTCGCTCTTCTTCACGCAGACGACGATGGCGATGAGAAGTGAGGCTCGCAGCGGCTTCGTCGACGGCTTATCGTCGCCGTTCGCCTTCGCGATAGCGGCACCGAGCTTTTCCCGTGCGTCGCCTCGCAGTTCAATCAGCCGCCAGGGGCGAAGTGCGCTGTGGTCGGCGACACGAGCGGATGCCGCAACCAGGGGGAGCAGGTCCTGATGGGTCGGGGCATCCGCCGTCACCTTCGACCAGGATCGGCGTCCGGCGACAATATCAACGAGGTTCGGCACGCTACTCGACGGGTGCGAAGTTCAGCGCGAGGGAGTTCATGCAGTACCGATCACCGGTCGGAGTCCCAAAACCATCGTCGAAGACGTGTCCCAGGTGGGAATCGCAGGTCGCGCAACGCACCTCGGTGCGGACCATACCGAGTGTGCTGTCCTCGATCAGCGTCACGGCCTCAGGCCTGACCGACTCGTAAAAGCTCGGCCAGCCACAGCCGGAGTCGAATTTCGTTCCGCTCTTGAACAGCTCGGCCCCGCAGGCGGCGCAGGTGTAGAGGCCTGATCGGCTCTCGTCGAGCAATTCGCCCGTCCAGGGTCGTTCAGTGGCTGCCTCGCGCAACACCGCGTACTGCTCGCTCGTCAGGGTCTCGCGCCACTCTTCGTTGCTCTTGTTCACCGGCTGTGTCATCGGTCCTGCTCCTCACTGGAAATGCGTGCTTCTTATCTAACCGGTTCGGAGCCGGTCATGTTCCCGGTTGCCGCTCAGGCTGGAAGAACTCTGGGCATCGATCCTGAGAACGTGCGCGGTTGAGCGTTTCCTCAGCGCGACCCGCATTAGGATTGCGACACGGCCAGGGTCAGGTTGAGATGACGAACGGTGGTGGACGATGAACGGCAAGCCGGATGGATCTGCGCACGACCGGGCGGATGCCCTCGATGACCGCGACCTTGCCATCCTCGACTTCGAGAACCAGTGGTGGCAGCACGCCGGGCTGAAGGAAGAGGCGATTCGTTCCACGTTCTCGTTCTCACCCACCCGGTACTATCAGTTGTTGGGTGTTCTCATCGATTCGCCCGCCGCCCTCGTGCACGATCCCCTTCTGGTCAAGCGTCTCCAACGACTGCGAGACACCAGGCAGGCTGCACGACGGGCGCGTGCCAGGAACGCCGACTGAAACCGACGGTCTCGGCGCCGGCCGCCGGATCACCGATGTACACGCCCAGGACGCAATCGCAGAGGACTTCACAGCACCGATATGGCTCATCACTTCGCCAAGGACAGGTTCGACGAAGTCCCCTCAGATCTCAAGCGTGTCGGCGCGCACCGAGCCCCGGTTCAGCCGGGCAGGGCGTGGAGAGTTGTTCTGTGGTCGGCGCTCGCTGTCGTCGTTCTCGTGGCCGGCGGAATCGTCGGCCTGAATCTCCTCGGCGACCGCATCAATTTCGTCGACACATCGACGCCGGTCGCATCGACTCCGACTGTGACTGAGACGCCGGTTGCTGTTGCGACCATCGATCCGGATTCCATGGTGACGGTTCTGAACGGAACCTCGACGAGGGGTCTGGCCACCCGGGCCATCGAACAGCTCAATGGTGCTGGCTGGACCCAGAGCATCACCCCGGGTAACGCCTCGGCGACTGACGTGGCGACGACGACGGTGTACTACGAAGACGCGACGCAGGAGGGTGCTGCGCGAGGCCTCGCCCGGGACCTCGGTATCGGAAGCATCCAGTTGTCAACCGAGTTCCAGATCCCCGTCGGCGAAGGCGAAGACCCGATCCCGCAGATTACCGTCGTCCTCGGCGCGGACTACGTCGCCCTTTAGCGCAACCGCCCACCGCGGGCGAGTGCTCGCCGGGCGCTTCCGTTCCGCCTCGGGCGAAACCACCCGACGGGAGCTCCCTGAGCTTGCACTCGCAGGTGCAGAGTGCCAGAATCGTGTTAGCACTCGCATTCGTAGAGTGCTAACTACGTTCATCACGTCCGGGAGGGACGAAAAACCACATGGCAAAAATCATTGCTTTTGACGAGGAAGCCCGCCGCGGTCTCGAGCGCGGCCTCAACATTCTGGCCGACACCGTCAAGGTGACGCTTGGCCCACGCGGCCGCAACGTCGTCCTTGAGAAGAAGTGGGGCGCCCCCACGATCACCAACGATGGCGTGTCCATCGCCAAGGAGATCGAGCTCGACGACCCATACGAGAAAATCGGCGCAGAGCTGGTCAAGGAGGTCGCCAAGAAGACCGACGACGTCGCGGGCGATGGCACCACCACCGCTACCGTTCTGGCCCAGGCCCTCGTTCGTGAAGGCCTGCGTAACGTCGCAGCCGGCGCTGACCCGATCTCGCTGAAGCGTGGCATCGAAAAGGCCACCGCAGCGGTCATCGAAGAGCTCATCGCCAACGCGAAAGAGGTCGAGACCAAGGAAGAGATCGCGGCAACCGCCTCCATCTCTGCCGGTGACGCCGAGATCGGCGCGATCATCGCCGAGGCAATCGACAAGGTCGGCAAGGAAGGCGTCGTCACCGTCGAGGAGTCGAACACGTTCGGCACCGAGCTCGAACTGACCGAGGGAATGCGCTTCGACAAGGGATTCCTGTCGGCATACTTCGTCACAGACCCCGACCGCCAGGAAGCTGTCTTCGAGGACGCATACATCCTCGTCGCCAACTCGAAGATCTCCAGCATCAAGGACCTGCTCCCGATCGTTGACCAGGTCATCCAGTCGGGCAAGCAGCTCCTCATCATCGCCGAGGACGTTGACGGCGAAGCCCTCGCGACTCTCGTCGTGAACAAGATCCGTGGCATCTTCAAGTCGGTCGCCGTCAAGGCTCCCGGCTTCGGCGACCGCCGCAAGGCACAGCTGCAGGACATCGCGATCCTCACCGGCGGACAGGTCATCTCGGAAGAGGTCGGCCTCAAGCTGGAGAACGTCACGCTCGACCTTCTCGGCCGTGCGCGCAAGGTTGTCATCACCAAGGACGAGACCACCATCGTCGAGGGTGCTGGAGACGCCGAGCAGATCGCGGGCCGCGTTGCCCAGATCCGCAAGGAGATCGAGAACACCGACAGCGACTACGACCGCGAGAAGCTGCAGGAGCGCCTGGCCAAGCTGGCCGGCGGTGTTGCGGTCATCAAGGCCGGAGCAGCAACCGAGGTCGAACTCAAGGAGCGCAAGCACCGCATCGAGGACGCTGTCCGCAACGCGAAGGCTGCCGTTGAAGAGGGCATCGTCGCCGGTGGTGGCGTTGCGCTGATCCAGGCGGGCAAGACCGCGTTCGAGAAGCTGTCGCTCTCGGGCGACGAGGCAACCGGGGCGAACATCGTCCGTGTCGCCATCGACGCTCCGCTCAAGCAGATCGCACTCAACGCCGGCCTCGAGCCGGGTGTTGTGGCCGACAAGGTCCGCAACCTGCCCGTCGGACACGGCCTCAACGCCGCGACCGGCGAGTACGTCGACATGCTCGCCGCAGGAATCAACGACCCGGTGAAGGTCACCCGCTCAGCGCTGCTCAACGCATCGTCGATTGCCGGACTGTTCCTCACCACCGAGGCCGTCGTTGCCGACAAGCCGGAGAAGAACCAGGCTCCGGCCGGCGACCCGACCGGTGGCATGGACTTCTAAGTCCGAACACCCTCAACGATCAGCGGGGCGTCTCCTTCGGGAGGCGCCCCGCTGTCGTTGTCTGACGGCTCAAGCGCGCTTCTCCGGCCTGCTCAGATCCGAAACAGGTCTGCGTTCGCCCGCTCGATCTCCCGGTACTGCGACCCCGCCTTCGCCAGAGCCGTGTTGAGATGAACGGCGCTCTCCTCGACGCGACGCTGGGTGCCGCGCCAGTCGGCGACGATGCCCTGGAACGCGGCGGCCGCCTCCCCGCTCCACGTCGACTGCAGTTCCGTGAGCTGACGCACCATCGCATCGACCTCGCCTGTAATCGTCTCGATACGGGCACGGACGGATCCCGTCGTGCCCATCACAATGTCGCTGTCGACCTGAAATCTGGTCACCTGCTGCTCCTCACCTGCGGATGCGCCGAGTGCGTCATCCGAGACCGACGATAGGCGCGATCATCACCGAGATCGTCGATGAGCAGTCGCCGGGGGAGGAGCTGTCGTGCGCAACCCGGTGGGGAGGGGCGACCCGACCCGGCAGACGGTCAGGAGCCCTGTGGCGCTGTCTGTGCCGCTGTCGCGTCAGCGAGGGGCAGCTCGATGCGGAAGGTTGCTCCGCCGCCGGGGGTCTCGCTGACACTCACCGTACCCCGGTGAGCCGCGACGATCGAGGACACGATCGCCAGTCCCAGGCCTGACCCTCCGGTCTCGCGGGTGCGCGAACTGTCCGCTCGCCAGAACCGCTGGAAGATCTTCTCGCGGATCTGCGGGGGGACACCATCGCCATGATCGATCACGGCAATGGTCGCGGTGCCAGTCAGGGCGCTCGCGGAGACCCCGATCTCGAGGGGGCTGTCGTCGGGGGTGAAGCGGAGCGCGTTGCCCACGAGGTTGGTGACGACCTGCCTGAGCTTGTTCTCCTCGGCCAGCACGATGGGCGCGACGCCGGGTTCCGGAGGGAGCGTGGCGTTGAGGTCGGAGGTGAAAGTCAGTGGCGGGCCGGAGTGCTGGGGCTTCCGAGGACGCCGTTGGCGAAGCCGTGCGAGTGTCACACCGGCGAAAGCGATCGGGCCGGTGGCTGTTGAATCCTCAGCGGGCTGTGGTCGCGTCACCGATTGAACCGCTGGTTCGATCTCATCGGCGACAGGAGTCGGCTCGGGCACCGGAGGGTGGTCGACGACGACGGTGACCGTTCGACGGGGGGATGACGCGTTCGCGTCCAGTGCGGCGTCTCTCGCGATGGGCGAAAGTGAGACGGGGGAGAGGACCATCGGTCGTGTTTCATCGAGTCGCGCGAGTTCGAGCAGGTCCTCGACGAGGCCGCCCATCCTGATGGCTTCGCGCTCGATGCGGTCCATTGCCTGGGTGAGGTCTTCCGAATTCTGGAGGGCCCCCATCCGATACAGCTCGGCGTAGCCGCGCACGGTTACGAGAGGGGTTCTGAGTTCGTGGCTGGCGTCGCCGACGAATCGTCGCATCTGGTCGATCGTTCGTGCGCGATCAGAGAACGCCTTATCGATGCGGGCGAGCATGGTGTTGAGGGACCGGTTGAGCCTGCCGACCTCAGTGTTCGGCGTTGCAACTGCCAGTCGCTGGCTGAAGTCGCCATCGGCGATGGCTGCCGCAGTGTGCTCAACCTCACGGAGCGGATGGAATGTGTTCGTGACAAGGAGGCGCGTCAGCAGGGCACCGATGATGATGACGCCGAGTCCGAGACCGAAGAAGATCGTCAGGTAGGTCGCGATGATCGTCTCGGTCTCGCGCATCGAGATGGCGACAAGAACGACGCCGATGTCGCCCTGGTGATTCCACTGGTAGGGCACGACGACGGCGTGGTACGTCGTCTTTCGATCGGCGCTGTGCAGCTCGAACACGCCGTCCTGCTTCACAGCGTCGCTCAGCATGAAGGTGTGGCTGATCACGGGGAGCGTGTTCGTGGGTCGCTCCTGCCAGGTGGCCGCCTCGAATTCACCGTCGGCGTTGTAGATTGCGGTGAAGTAATCCGATGACAGGTTGTCGCGGACCATGTCTCCCGCGTCGTCCTGGCCGGAATTGTCGAGGTTGAGAAAGCCGGGAGGCACGGGAGACTGCGCAGCGGCGACCAGGTCGGAATCGACTTTGCTGACGAGCGCAGGGCGCAACATCACGACGGTCCCGACACCGGCGACAAGAAGTCCGAAGGTCAGGACGAGCACGGTCACGCCGGTGATCTTCGTGCGCAGTGAAATCGCGTTCCACCACTCGGCTACTGAATCGTGCATTTACCCGTATTCGGTCTACACCTTCGCTGTCTTCAACATGTAGCCGAATCCGCGCTTGGTCTGGATGAGAGGTTCAGTCGAGAACTGGTCCAACTTGCGTCGCAGGTAGGAAATGTAGCTCTCGACGATGCCGGCGTCCCCGTTGAAGTCGTACTCCCAGACATGGTCAAGGATCTGGGCCTTGCTGAGGACCCTGTTGGGATTCAGCATGAGATAGCGCAAAAGCTTGAACTCGGTGGGGCTCAACTCAATCGGCGTTTCTCCGACGAGAACCTCATGGGTGTCCTGATCCATGGTGAGTTCGCCTGCGCGGATGACAGCATCCTCATCAGCATGCATTGTGCGCCTGAGGATTGCCTTGATGCGCGCGACGATCTCGTCGAGGCTGAACGGCTTCGTGACGTAATCGTCACCTCCGACGGTCAGCCCCATGATCTTGTCCTCGGTGTCGTCTTTCGCGGTGAGGAACAGGATGGGTGCGGTGTATCCGGCTGAGCGCAGGCGTTTTGTCACGCCGAATCCGTTCATGTCGGGGAGCATGACGTCGAGAATGATCAGGTCAGGCTCTTCTTCCAGGACGGCCGAGATGGCCTGGGCGCCGTTTCCGACGGCTCGCACGGCGAAGCCGGCAAAGCGGAGGCTCGTGGTGAGCAGGTCGCGGATGTTCGGTTCGTCATCGACGATGAGAATGCGTGGTCCAGTCATGACTCGATTATCTGCGTGTTTCCTGAAATGTTCCTGAGCGTCACCGGTGTGTCGTTCGAACGGGGGCAGACCGCGACCCGGGGGCGCCCATCGGCGATCTCCGATCCGGATACGGCACGATGGAGCGCATGACTGCATCCCGGCCGGAGTACGGCATCAGCTCCCCGCCCCTTCTCTCACCCGTGCGGACAATCGGAGCGCACGCCTTCGATTTTTCCCGTCGGATCGCGGTGATGGCGATTATCAACCGCACCCCGGACTCGTTCTACGATCGGGGCAGTACCTTTGCGTTCGACTCAGCGGTGTCGGCAGCTCTCGCGGCCGTGGCGGATGGTGCTGACATCGTCGATATCGGCGGCGCCCCATTCGCCCCTGGCCCCCCGTTGTCCGTCGAGGATGAGATCGCCCGGGTTGTGCCGGTCGTTGCTGCAGTTCGGGCAGCGTCCGACGTGGTCATCTCGGTAGACACGTTCCAGGCCGAGGTCGCTCGTCGAAGCATCGCGGCTGGCGCCGACCTGATCAACGACACCACCGGCCTGCGACACCCGGACATGGTGAGGGTTCTCGCCGACAGCGGCGCGGGAATCGTCATCACGCACAGCCTCGCCGAACCGAGGACCACGTTCGCCCGCCCGGTGTACGCCGATGTGGTGGCTGACGTCGCAGCCTTTTTGGCGACGCAGGTGGAGGTTGCCCTGTCGGCAGGTATCCCGGCCGACCGGATACTCGTCGATCCGGGCCACGACCTCAACAAGAACACGGTGCACTCGCTCGAACTCACCCGGCGGTTCGGTGAGATCGCCGCCCTGGGCTACCCGGCGCTCGCGGCGGTCTCCAACAAGGACTTCGTCGGAGAGACGCTCGATCGGGAACGGGGTGAACGCGTCGACGGATCGATCGCCGCCGCCGTCGTCGCCATGGTGAATGGCGCCAGGATCATCCGCATGCACAATGTCCGACCTGCCGTCGACGCGGCCAGGATGACCGAGGCGATCCTCGGCTTTCGCGAGCCGGCGTATCTTCGCCACAACATGGGAGAAACCAATGACTGAGCCAGCGATCACCCTGTTCCAGGCCGGTGCTTCGGCCCTCGACGATGAGGAGATCCTCGAGCTGTACTCGGTCGCAGACCGGAAGACACCCTGGGTTCGAGTCAACTTCATCTCCAGCATCGACGGTGCTGCGACGTCTGGTGGACTGTCCGCCGACCTCGGCTCCCCGGCAGACCTGCGAGTCTTCGACCTGCTGCGACGGCTGTGCGATGTCGTGGTGGTCGGGGCAGGGACCGTGCGCGCCGAAGGATACGGACCGATGCGTCTCGAGGAACCTGCAGCGTCCTGGCGTCGCTCTCACGGGCTCCAGGCGCATCCGGTCTTCGCGATCGTCTCCGCACGGCTGGACCTGGATCCGTCCTCCCGGATCTTCACCGAGGCCCCTGTCCGCCCGATCGTGGTCACCGTAGAGGATGCCCCGGCCGATCGTGTGGACTCCCTCTCGGTGGTGGCCGACGTCATCGTTGCCGGTCGATCGACCCTCGACAGCGGTCGGATGCTGGCGCTCCTGGCAGCACGCGGTCTCACCCAGGTGCACTGCGAGGGTGGGCCCAGCCTGTTTGCCGACCTGCTCCGAACCGACTCCGTGGATGAGCTGTGCCTGACCATCGGCCCCACACTCGAGGGTCCTGGGGCGCCGAGGATCGTGGCGGGGGAGCCGCTCCAATCCCGACGGCAGATGGACGTCGCCCATGCGCTCAGCAGCGACGGCACGATTCTGCTTCGCTACGTGAGGGCTGCCACCCCTCGCGGCTGAGTTCTACGCCGCGAGTGCGTGGGCGTCGAGGATCGTGTAGCTGTAGCCCTGCTCCGCGAGGAAGCGCTGGCGGTTCTGGGCGAAGTCCTGGTCGACGGTGTCCCGCGCAACGAGCGTGTAGAAGTTTGCGCTGAGCCCGGACTCCTTCGGTCGCAGCAGGCGGCCGAGGCGCTGAGCCTCCTCCTGGCGGGAGCCGAACGAACCGGAGACCTGGATGGCGACCGTTGCCTCGGGCAGGTCGACCGAGAAGTTTGCGACCTTGGAGACGACGAGGACAGTGATCTCGCCGACCCTGAAGGCCTGGAAAAGTCTCTCCCGTTCGTCGACGGGCGTCGCGCCGGTGAGTTTGGGCGCCCCGAGTGCTTCAGCGAGCTCATCGATCTGGTCGAGGTACTGACCGATCACGAGGATCCGCTCCCCAGGGTGACGCGCGACCAGATCGCGGACGACGTCGAGCTTTGCCGGTGCCGTCGCAGCCAGCCGGTAGCGGTCGTCATCCGACGCCGCAGCGTAGCTGAGCCTGTCGGCCTGCGGCAGGTCGATGCGTACCTCGAAGCAGGAGGCGGGCGAGATGAAGCCCTGTGCTTCGATCTCCTTCCACGGCGCGTCGAATCGTTTGGGACCGATCAGGCTGAAGACATCGCCCTCGCGACCGTCTTCCCGAACAAGAGTCGCCGTGAGACCGAGGCGGCGGCGCGCCTGCAGCTCGGCTGTGAGCTTGAACACCGGAGCGGGGAGCAGGTGCACTTCGTCGTAGACGACCAGGCCCCAGTCCATCGCGTCGAGCAGCGCGAGGTGGGCGTACTCACCTTTACGCCTCGCGGTAAGGATCTGGTAGGTGGCGATCGTGACGGGCTTGACCTCCTTGAGCTGACCCGAGTACTCGCCGATCTCGTCCTCGGTGAGGGTCGTTCGCCGGAGCAGCTCATCACGCCACTGGCGGGCGGAGACCGTGTTGGTGACGAGGATGAGGGTGTTGGTCTTCGCCGTCGCCATCGCGCCTGCGCCCACGAGGGTCTTGCCTGCGCCGCAGGGAAGCACGACGACGCCTGAACCGCCGTCGAAGAAATTGTCGATGGCTTTCTGTTGGTAGCCGCGGAGCTCCCAGTCGTTCTGCAGCAGGTCGATGTCGTGCGGGGTCCCGGGCGTATAGCCGGCAAGGTCCTCGGCCGGCCAGCCGATCTTCACCAGTTCCTGCTTCAACTGGCCGCGAGCCCACGGTTCGACGAGGTAGGAGTCGGGGGTGGGGTGGCCGATGAGCAGAGGAGCGATGCGCTTGGCGTGCGAGATCTCGGTGAGCACGGCCTCGTCGTGGGACTGGAGCACGAGCTCGCCGTCGTCGTTGCGCTCGATGACCAGGCGCCCGTACCGCCCGACCGTCTCGGTGATGTCGATGGAGACCGTCGGGGGAATGGCGAACTTCGAGTACTTCTCCAGCGTCGCGAGCATGTCGACGGAGTCGTGGCCGGCAGCCCGCGCGTTCCAGAGACCGAGCCGGGTGATCCGGTAGGTGTGGATGTGTTCGGGTGCGCGCTCCAGCTCGGCGAAAACAGCCAGGTCGTGCCTGGCATCTTCCGCGAGGGGGTGCGCGACCTCGAGCAGCACGGTGCGGTCGCTTTGGACGATCAGGGGGCCATCAGACATAGCTGGCCAGCTTAGTCGGATCGCCTGTGAAGACGATGCGCCTACTTCAGCTCGAGGATGCTGGAGAGCGGCAGGGTGCGTTCGATGTCGGCTTTCTTGTCGCGTCCGCGGAGGCGCCCTCCGGAAACCCCTGTCGGTTCGAGGACGAAGTCGATCGGTCCGGAGCGCGGCACCTGCACGGTGACCGTGACAGTCTGCTTGGCGCGGATGGCTGCATCCAGCTGGCGGGCGATCCACGCCAGGTCTGTGCCCCCGGAGACTTCGCGTTCGGTTTCGCGCAGCCGCGTGATGAGCACTCCGTGGTCGACGACCTCCTGTGGAGCAACCTGGTGCGCCACCCGACGCCGACGCAAACTGATCAGCTCCCCGTTTTCGCTCTCAGCCGCGACGGGGTAGCGTGCGTCGCTCAGCGCCCAGAACACGACCTCGAAGTCGAAGCGGCTGAGCATCCGGTTGGTTTCCGACCGGCGAAGGCCGAGAGAGCTCAGCGCCTGGTCCACGTCGAGCAAACCAATCAGGGCGGTGTCCTCCGACCGGATGTAGCTCCGCGCTTCACTCGGCGCGGCGTCCGGATGCCTGTCGCTGAGCGGCCCGACCCGAACGGTTCCGAACCGGGAGGCCGCCTGTGAGATGAGATAGTCGACCGGCTGGGGGATTCCGGTGAGGGAGAGTGCGGACAGGAATTCCAGCATCCCCTCGGCGGACTCTCCCGCTGACAGGGCGCGGTTCACACTTTCGGCGGATAAGCGATAGCTGAACGCCTGGGCGCGCCCCTCCAGGTCGGCAAAGGTGCGCAGGCGCAGGTCTGTCCGCGGTTCGAGCGGGCCAGGGGCAATGATCGTCAGGTCGTGCTGGAGGTAGACCTGCCGGACGTGGGTGGGGAAATGGGAAGCCATCGCGGCTGCGGCGGCGGCGGCATCCGTTTCGAGCAGGATCCGGCCGGCCGTGCTCGGCACCTGCGACTCCGGCGAGGGTCCGCTGGTGATGCCGAGCATCTGTGCCTGGCCCGTCACCCGCTGCACCTGCGCGTGGATCCAGTCTCCGCCCGCCGGGTAGAGCCACTGGGCGTACTCGTGCAGCGCTGATCCCCAGGATGAACGCGTCCGACCGCTCAGCACCTTCCTCACCTGTTGAGGGAGGGCGTCAAGCCACGCGGACGCGAGAACCTGCCAGCGCTCGTCCGCCGTGCGGACCAGCCAGTCTTCTCCGGCGGGCGCGGTGAGCCAGAGGCCAGGTTCGTGGCTGACAAGGTTGGCGCGAACCGTGAGATCGAGGTACGCATCGACCGTTGAGGCGTTCACGTGCATGGCCATCGCGAGTCGCTTGCGTTCCGGCAGCGCCGGCCCGCCCTTGCCCAGCTCACGTGCGGGGGTCACAAGAAGTTCGGTGAGCAGTTCCGCGCTCGCCGAGGTGGTCTGGAACGCTTGCTCGGCTGCGCTGAGATCGATGAGGGCAGCGGATGTCTCCGGATCGGCTGCGGGAAGCTCAGGTGCGCGAGTGCCAGCCAGATGAGCGGCGACGGGGAGGTCGGAGGTCGACTCCCAGCCGTTCATGATGACGTCGACAGCGTCGATCGCGGCGAACCCGTCGCCGACGCGCGACAGCAGCGCGCGGTCCGCAGCATACGCGGCCAGGTCGGCCACCTCGCTTTCCTCGACATGTTCAGCACCCAGCGACGTGAGCCGCACGGCGAGCTCCGCGGCCGGCAGCGGTTCCGGCGTTGCGACGGCGATCACGCTGAGTGTCTGCCGGTCGAGGCGTTGGAGGGCCGATCGGATACTCGAGGGGTCGAGGAGGATTTCGGCGAGGTCGAAGAAGTCCTGGACCCGCGACTGGGAGGTGACCCGACGATCGGTGAGGAGGCTCTCGATGGCTGCGTCGGAGAGGGCCCGGAGGCTTCCAGCGAGGGTCAGGATGTCAGTCATGGGTACGCCGGTAGCCCGGTCAGTTCTCCGGTCGGTCACGACGGGATTCGCGGGCGCGGCGTGCGGCGCTCGAAATCATCAGAGTGACAAGGAGGAGGATCGAGAGGGGGAGACCGATGTAGGGAATCATCACGACGACGGGCCACAAACCCTCTGCAAAGTCATCGGAACCCATGCCCTGCCCCGTGCCCACCATGATTGCCACGAAGCTGCCGATGGAGAGCAGCACCAGGCCGAGCAGCATGAACGCGAGGACCCGCTCGAAGCGGCTGGCGTTGTGCGGTTGAGAGTCGGTCACACCCCTCAGGTTATCGGCACGGGTGACGCGATGCCCACTGGGCCAGGATGTGCCGAACATTCGCCGACGCTCTAAGCTGGAGGGGCGGGGAGAATCCCGTTCGACTGCAGCCCCTGCCGCAGCGACAGCACCGCACGTCGGGCTTCAGCCTGAGTGTCCAGTTACTGCGAGGTTCGTCCATGCCCACCGGCAAGGTTAAGTTCTACGACGATGAGAAGGGCTTCGGCTTCATCTCGAGCGATGACGGCCAGGAAGTCTTCCTGCACGCCTCCGCTTTGCCCGCAGGCGTGACCACGATTAAGGCGGGAAGCCGACTCGAATTCGGTGTCGCCGATGGCAAGCGCGGTGTGCAGGCCCTGTCGGTGCGGGTGCTCGATGCCCCACCGAGCCTGGTCAAGCTCAAACGCAAGCCGGCCGACGACATGGCGATCATCATCGAGGACCTCGTGAAGTTGCTCGATGGCCTCGGCGGGGACCTTCGCAAGGGTCGGTACCCCGACAACGCCCACAGCCGCAAGGTGGCACTGCTGCTGCGCCGTGTGGCAGACGAACTGGACGCGTAATCGCCGCGCCAGGCTGGGCCCGCCGTCTTTTCACGAGGAGCACTCCGATGACCGACACCGAGAACTCCACCGCTGAACCGATCGAGGCTGAAGCGGCCCCGCTCGTTTCTGAGCAGACCCCGCCCGTTTCTGGACCGGAAGAGGCATCGGACGCGGATACCACCGCGGCCGATACTGCCGGGGACGACGCTGAATCCACCGGTGAATCCGATGAACCGCGCGAGAAGCCCGTCGCGGAGGAAACGCCCGAGGCGGACGTTACTTCCGTGGCGCCTGGCGCTGGGACTGAGACCGGGACGCCAGACGCAGCGGAACCGACCGCGGACCGCCCGGTGGTGACGGACGAAGTCCTCCTCGCATCGGTTGATGTCGCGCGCGCCGCGCTTCTCGAGGTCACACCTGAATCGACTATCGGCGAGATCGTCGGTCACGTCGCAGAAGATGATCACGTGCTCTCGCTCTTTTTCGACAGCAAACTTCGTGGCTATCCGGGTTGGCACTGGACTGTCACCCTCGCTCGCGTGGGAGACGACGGAGAACCGACCATCCTGGAAACCGAGCTCATGCCAGGCGAGAACGCTCTGCTGGCACCGGACTGGGTGCCGTGGTCGGAGCGACTCGCCGAATACCAGGCGTCCCAGGAGATCGCCGAGAACGAAGCACGCGCTCTCGCTGACGCAGCCGCACTCGACGACGACGACGATGACGATGACGACGACGACGACGACGACGACGATGATGATGGCGACGAATTCAGGGTTCTCCACGCTGGCGATGTCGACGGGGTGGATGTAGACGAGATCGACGATGACGGTTCTGTGTCGGACGAGGATGATGACTCCGGCGACGATGATGACGCCGGCGACGAGTCGGACGATGACGAGTCGGACGACGACGGTGACGAGGGGCCGGAACGCAGCTACTGAGAACCGCGGTTACTGAGAATCGCCGTCGCCGAGACACCGGCGCCTCATCTCGCAGGCACAGGAAAAGGCCCCCTCCGCGGAGGGGGCCTTTTCCTGTGCTCTAAAGAGAGTCGACGACGAACTCGATGCTGCGGGTGAGCTGGCGGACATCGTCGGGGTCGATCGCCGCGAAGGTCGCGACCCGCAACTGGTTTCGACCGAGTTTGCGGTACGGCTCGGTATCGACGATGCCGTTGGCGCGCAGGGCTTTCGCGATCGCGGTCGCATCGATGCTGTCATCGAAGTCGATCGTGACAACCACCTGTGACCGATGATCGGGATTGACAACGAATGGGGTCGTATACGACGTCTGCTCTGCCCAGTCGTACAGGTGCGAGGACGACTCCCGGGTGCGGCCGGACGCCCAGTCAAGGCCGCCGTTCCCGTTCATCCACTCCAGCTGGTTCTCGAGCATCACCAGGGTCGCCAACGCAGGGGTGTTGAGTGTCTGGTTCAGGCGGGAGTTGTCGACCGCGTTCTTCAGGCTGAGGAATTCGGGGATGTACCGGTCGGATGCGGCGATCCGCTCGACGCGTTCGATCGCGGCCGGTGAGAACAGGGCGAACCACAGCCCGCCATCTGACGCGAAGTTCTTCTGCGGAGCGAAGTAGTAGACATCCGTCTCCGAAGCATCGACCGAGATTCCCCCTGCTGCGCTGGTGGCGTCGACCACGGTGAGGGCCCCAACGTCGCCAGCGACGCGAGTGACCGGGGCCATCACGCCCGTCGATGTCTCGTTGTGCGGCCAGGCGTACACGTCGACGCCGTCGGCGACCTCGATCTCGCTGCGAGAGCCTCCGGGTGCTTCGCGCACGATAGGGGCTTCGAGCCACGGCGCGGCGGCAGCCTTCGCAAATTTCTGACCGAATTCGCCGAAGACGAGGTTTTCGCTGCGGCGTTCGATCAGGCCGAATGCTGCGGCGTCCCAGAACGCGGTCGATCCGCCGTTGCCGAGAACGACCTCGTATCCGTCCGGGAGGGAGAACAGGGTGTCGAACCCTGATCGGACGCTCCCGACAAGGTTCTTCACGGGCGCCTGGCGGTGCGAGGTGCCCAGCAGTCCCGAACCGGCTCGGACGACAGCATCAACCTGCTCAGTGCGCACTTTGGACGGGCCGCAACCGAATCGACCATCTGCGGGCAGGAGTTCTGTAGGGATTGCGATCTCAGGCATTCCCCAATTCTAGGAGCCATCGGATGTCACCGCGACGAGTGCAGCGCACTGGAGCGTCCGGGGCACCGGGTGATGGCTGAGGGCCGGTAGGCTGGTCGCAATTGCGCTTGACCATGGGGAGCCCGTCAATGACCGACTTGATTGACACCACCGAGATGTACCTCCGTACCATTCTTGAGCTGGAAGAAGAGAACATCGTGCCGCTGAGGGCGCGCATCTCTGAACGGCTCGGGCACTCGGGTCCGACGGTGTCACAGACGGTCGGGCGAATGGAACGTGACGGACTCGTCGTCGTCTCGGGCGACCGTCACCTCGAACTCACCGTCACTGGGCGAAGCAAGGCCGTGCACGTCATGCGCAAACACAGGTTGGCCGAGCGCCTGCTCAGCGACGTGATCGGCCTGGAGTGGGAGTACGTCCACGAAGAGGCCTGTCGTTGGGAACACGTGATGAGCGAGCAGGTTGAGCGAAAGCTTCTGGCGATGCTCGATCACCCGACCGAATCGCCATACGGCAACCCGATTCCTGGACTGGATGAACTGGGCGACGCCCCAGCCGGAGTCTTCTCTCACGGCGTGACGAACCTGGTCGAACTTGTGCGAGGCGCGACGGGACCGGTCACCGCGACCATTCGTCGCCTCGGGGAGCCCGCCCAGGTCGACCCCGAGCTTCTCCTGCAGTTGAAGCAGGCCGGCGTGCTCCCTGGCAAGGAGGCCGTCCTCTCCGCCGTTGGGTCGTATGTTCTCGTTCAGGTTGACGGATTCGGCAACGGGCTCGAATTGCCCAACGAGGTAGCAGGACACATCTTCGTTCAAACCCCGTAATTCCGGGTCTTCGGAGGGCTCGATCGAGACCACCGAGCAGGAGATTGGCACTTTCACCCCGGAGGTTTCCGTTATGAGTTTGTTATTTATTGCCGAATATTGGTGACAAATTGGTAACGGTCGCGTAGCCTCGGAAGGGTCCGCGGGCCGCATGACGGCCGAAGGACCCGGCACCGGGCGCCTCTCACCCTCGTCTCCCTGCGTCGCGACACCCGATATTTTCAGTGCGGACGAGACAACATCCCCTCAGAGTTGTGTGAGGCGCCGGAGGTTTGTACTGTGGCCGAAAATACCCACCAGAAGTCGCTGGGGCGCTCATTGGAATTGACAGGCTCCGACATCACGGCACGACGGGTAGCGGCATCATCGGGCGGTTCAGTTGGTCGTCCTGCGACCGGTGCTTCCAGTCCGAACACTCGACTCACGCAGGCAGACGCCGGACGGTGGCGCTCGTGGCGTTCGACCGCAATCATTGCGCTCGTGGTCCCGGGGCTGTTCGCGACGATGGCACTCCCCGCGTACGCATTCGCCCCGGCGACCGCTGATGGATCGGGTACATCGGAGCTCCAGTCAATGAAGGAAGCGGGCGCGCAGTCCCTGTCCGTCGACGCGGACGTTGCTGCCACCGAGGTCACCCGCGACGGATATGCCGCGACGACGGTAGCCGAACTCGCCGCGGCAAAAGCCTCCGCGGCTGCTGCGGCCGCGGCTGCAGCGGCGGCCGCAGCAGCAACTGCGCAACGAGCATCCTTCGCTGAAACCCAGTCGAGCTTCGCCGGACCGTCCGCGGAAGACTACCTCTCCTCCCCGGCGTACCCGAGCTTCAGCCTCTCGAAGGTCTTCTCTGTTGCGCTTCAGTACCAGGGCGTTCCCTACGCTTACGGCGGCGCGACCCCCGCAGGATTCGACTGCTCGGGGTTCGTGAAATACGTGTACGCGCAGTTCGGAATCAACATGCCCCACTCCTCGACGGCCCAGGGCAACATGGGAACCCGGATCTCGATTGCGGATGCCGTTCCCGGCGACCTTGTCGTCAGTGACGGCCACATCGGTTTCTACGCAGGCAACAATAAGATCTTGCATGCCTCACGTCCGGGCACTCCGCTCCGGATCGGCCCGATCTACGCCGACAACTGGTGGATCGTTCGCATCGGTATCTAGTCGACGCGCAGCCCGTTGCCTGCGAAACCGCCGAGCCCGCGCTCAGAATCGCTGCGTCCGGATGCGGAAACCCGCCTCATGTGCGTTACATTAAAGCCCTGACCTTTGGAAAGTGCGGGAAGCTCATGGATCGAATACCCGGTATCCACACCACGGATGCTTGCGGTTGCCTCGGACCTGGGCCTGCCGGTCACATCTGTCACAGCTGCTCGTCGGTTGTGGAAAGGCGCTGTCTGTAAAGACGGCGCCTTTTTTGTTGCCCGGATCCCGTTCTCTCATCGGTTGGAAGAAACCGAATGACCGTGAAGCCGTCACGGCGATTTGAGAGGAACCGACATGCGCACACTGGTCTTGAACGCCGGGTACGAACCACTGGCGATCGTTTCGTTTCGGCGGGCGCTCGTCCTGGTGATGAATCACAAAGCGTCCATCGTCGAAATTGATACGGGTCACCCCGTGTGGGCAACCGATGGGGCGCATGACCGCCCCGCCGTGATCGTGCTCTCGCGGTACGTCAAGATCCCGATGTCGCGCCGGGTCCCTGTCACGCGTCGAGGTGTGCTGCGACGCGACGCAAACCGGTGTGGCTATTGCGGAACATCCGCCTCGACCATCGACCACATCATGCCGCGGTCGCGCGGGGGAGCGGACTCGTGGGAGAACCTTGTGGCGTGTTGCCTGCGCTGCAACAACGCCAAGAGTGACAGGACGCCGGGCGAGATGGGCTGGTCGCTGCGGACGAAGCCGCGAATGCCGTATGGTCCGACCTGGGCGGTCCGCGGAGCAGAGCGAGCCATCCCGCTCTGGGATCAGTACCTCACGCCGGCGGCGGCCTGAGCGCAGCTCCGGAACGGACAGCTGGATGACAGCTCAGCCGGGCATCGAAAAGGGGCGTCGTCCCAGTGTGAGACGAAGCCCCTCGTCCGATTACTTCAGCAGGTCCTTCTCCGTCAGCCAGTCCTTGGCCGCCGTTGAAGGCTGAGCCTTCTCCGATCCTTCAACGCGGTCCCGAAGCGCAATCAGATCGTCGGTGGTGAGAGCTGCCGAAATCTGGTTGAGCACCTCCGCGAGTTCCTCGCTGTAGATATCCGAGTTGAGCAGGGGCAGGACGTTCTGCGCCGCGATCAGGTTCTCAGGATCTTCCAGCACCAGGAGCTTTTTCGCGACGAGGTCGGGTGACGTCGTGTAGATGTCAGCGACCTGCACGGCGTTGTCGACGAGTGCCTTCACGGTGTCTGGTCCGCCGAAGTCCTCGATCGGCACGAACGTCACGTCCTCGATGCCGTAGACCGACTTCAGCCCGGGGATGCCGTACGGCAGTTCGCCGAACTGCGGGTTGGCCCCCAGGGTGAATGGCTCGAGTTTCGCCAGGTCCCCGATGGAAGCAAGCCCCTCCTGCTCGGCGAGTGCCTGGGTGACAACGTACGCGTCCTTGTCCTCGGCGGAGGAGGAATCGAGCACCTGGAAGCCCTCTGGCACCATCGTCTCGAGGGCGGCATCCACCTCGTCGGTGGAGCGAGCGGCGTTCTCGGTGTCATAGAAGAACAGCAGGTTGCCGTTGTACTCGGGCATGAGGCTGATCGACCCATCCTCGAGGGCCGGGATCGTAGTTTGCCGTGGGCCCAGGTTGAATTTGGTCTCGACCGAGAAGCCGGCGTCTTCGAGAGCGAGGGCGTAGATATTGCCGAGGATCTCGCTCTCGGGGAAAGCGAACGAGCCGACGACGACTTTCGTGTCGTCCGCGGTGTCTCCCGACGGGGTACCGGTCGGGTCAGTGGTTGCGCATCCAGCCAGTGCAACCAGCGCTCCTGCTGCAACGGCTGCGGCGGCAATCCGTACCCCGCGATGTGCTGTGAACATTAGTCTTTCCCTTCGTCAGCGGCGGGTGCCGCCACCGCGACCGGTCCGAGTGACCGGTCGCGAACGTGTGTTTTCCGCCGAGGCGAGCCAGAGGATCCGCGTCGCCTGGTCGCCCGTTGCAGTACAGCAAAGAGCCCATCGATCGCGAGCGCGAGGGCCGTGACGAGGATGGCACCGCCGAGGATGCGATTGTTGTCGTTGAGTCCGATTCCGCTTGAGATGATCGTTCCGAGGCCACCGAGTGAGATGTACGAGGCGATCACCGCGGTCGCGATCACCTGCAGTGCGGACGCCCGGATGCCGCCGATGATCAGCGGGAGCGAGAGCGGTATCTCGACCTGGGTCAGCACCTGCATCTCCGTCATCCCGCTCGCGCGGCCGGCATCCACCGTCTGGCTGTCCACCGACTCGATTCCGGCGTAAGCTCCGGCCAGAATCGACGGGATCGCCAGGATGACCAGCGCGATGATCGAGGCAACGAACGCCGCTCGCGTGAATGGCACCGTCGCTCCGACGAAGACGAAGAGGGCCATCAGCAGGCCAAGGGTCGGGAGCGCCCGCATCGCACCGGTGAACCCGATCACGAACTGGCGCCCGCGGCCGGTGTGACCAATGTAGAAACCGAGCGGGAGCGCGATGATGGCGGCGATCGCCACCGAGACAAGCGTGTAGAGCAGGTGCTCGCCGATCCGGTCCTGGATCGGAAGGGGGCTTTGCGCTCCTGCGACGTAGTTCGCGGGGTCAAACAACCATCGGAATGCCTCGAGAAAGAACTGCATGGTCAGGCCCCCCGACCGGCTGGAAGAACGCTCGGGCGAAGGGTTCGACCGCGTCGTCGAGCCCAGGGCATGAGCACGCGGCTCAGAAGAACGAGCACCACGTCGAAGACCAGAGCGATGAGGAGGCTCGCCACGATGCCGATGATGATCTCGTCGAGAAAGTCGCGTTGCTTGCCGTTCGTGAACAGGTACCCAAGGTTTGCCGAACCGATGACGGCTCCGACGGAGACGAGCGCGATCGTGCTTGCCGAAACGACGCGAAGCCCGGCGAGAAGGACGGGGCCGGCCAGAGGAAACTCCACCAGCCAGAATCGCTGCCACCGGGAGTACCCCATGGCGGTGGCGGCCTCGATCGCATCCGCCGGCACCGCCGCCAGCGCATCCGCCGCGGTACGGACCATCATTGCGATGGCGTACAGGGTCAACGCCACAACGATGTTGCGGTCGTCGGTAATCGTCGTTCCCAGCAGATAGGGCAGGATCACGAAGAGCGGGAGGGAGGGGATCGTGTAGAGAAGACTTCCCCCGGCAATGACGACCTGCCGCAGGGTGACCCATCGGTTGGCGATCCAGCCGAGGGGCACGGCGACCACGAATCCGAGAATGATCGGAACGATGCTCAGGGCAACGTGATTGCCTGTGAGCCTCGCGACCAGGGCGAAGTTATCGATAAGCCAACTCATCGCGGCTCCCTCATCGATCGGTCGCGAGGATTCCCGCGGGCCGGCCGTCTCCATCCACGATCAGGGTCGCATCGTCGCCATCGCGATGCTGCAGATGCATGGTGCGCTTTCCTTTGTCAGCGCCGATGAATGTCGCGACGAAGTCATCCACCGGGTTCGCGAGGATGTCGGCCGGGGTTCCCACCTGCGCGATCACACCGCCGGTACGAAAGATCACCACCTGGTCGGCAATCGCGAAAGCCTCGTCGATGTCGTGCGTCACGAACACCGTGGTCTTCCCCAGCTCACGCTGCAAGCGGTTGAGTTCGACCTGAAGTTCTGCCCGAACGATCGGATCGACGGCGCCGAACGGCTCATCCATGAGAAGGATGTGCGGGTTGCTCGCGAGAGCGCGCGCGACCCCGACGCGCTGCTGCTGGCCGCCGGAAAGCTGGTCGGGATAACGCTCTGCCAGGGATCGGTCGAGCCCCACCGTGTCGAGCAGGGTGAGCGCGTCACGTCGAGCTTCTCGCTTCGGAACACCGTTCAATCGGGGAACGGAAGCAATGTTGTCGACCACCCTCCGGTGCGGGAGCAGACCGGTGGCCTGGAGGACGTAGCCGATCCGACGGCGGAGCATGACGGGATTGAGACCGGAGATGTCTTCGCCGTCAATGAGGATCGTGCCCGAGGTCGGGTCGATCATTCGGTTGATCATTCGAAGCAGCGTCGTCTTGCCCGAGCCGGACGACCCCACGAATACCGTTGCTTTGTGCGAGGGAAGTACGAGGGAGAAGTCTTCGACGGCGAGAGTGCCATCGGGAAACCGTTTCGTGACGTTTTGGAATTCGATCATGACGGGCGGTTCCTGCCTCGTGGGTCTGACGAATGGACACGTGCCGGGCTCCTCAGAACACAAGTATATGGACTGCGTCTCAGATCAATATATTTTTCCCGTCAGACCGCTGATGTGCTAGGAGGGCAGGCTGCTCTCCCGCATGAACTGTCATAGCGGCACGCTTGAGCGTCTCCGATCCGATCGCGGCAACGCGACGCCGCCGATATCGCGAGCCCTACACTCTCGGCTGCGACACGCAGATGATGTTTCCCTCGCTGTCCCTGAACCAGGCGCTGTACTCCTCGTCGAATTCGGCGACGCCGTCGACGGTGTGAAGTCCGTCGAAGTCGTAGTCCTCGAAGGTCACGCCGGCGCCGCGGAGCTCGTCGATGGTGGAGCGGATGTCGGCCACGACCCAGCAGATCTGGGTGTTCTGAGCGGTCCCGGCGTTCGGCGTCTCGTAAATGAGCAGGTCAGGAGCATTGACGGCGCCGTAGAGGAGATTCTCATCGGACACGCGAGTCGGCTCGAGACCGAGCTTGTCGCGGTAGAAATCGCGGGCTCGGAAGAGGTCTGCTGCGGGTAGAACGGGGAATGATGCGGATGCGGTGAGCATGATGTGAGCTCCATGCGGGGTGGCCGGATGCGGCTGGGTGTGACCCACCGGGTGGGTGGGTCCTGATCGGGGATCAGTCGGAGAAGGGAGGCGTCAGCCCGAAGTCGGATGCTTGCCGACGGGGGAGACGCTGCGTGGGGACCGTATTCACCCGGCATGGTACGCCTGCGCGCGCTCGTCGCATAGGGGGTAGTCGGCTCCGCTAAACTTTATGGGTCAGCCTCTGTAGCTCAATGGAAGAGCACCTCCGTCCTAAGGAGTTGGTTGGGGGTTCGAGTCCCTCCAGGGGCACTTTTCGATTGTTACGCCCGTCGCTCGGCGCGTGGTGTTCGCGTGCCAGTGATTGCGCCGAATCCCACCACCGCGGCTCCCAGGAGGAACGTGATCGCGGCGAACCATCCGGATTCGACCACCCCCGGACCGACCGCCCCGTGTGCCTCCCGCTTTTCCTCAGCCGCTGCGACCGCGTCGTCGACCTGCGCTTTCATCAGGACGGCTGCTACGGAGTCAGGCATACCGGTGGGCGCGTCTGGCCACACGACCTCGATGCGTTGGTCATCGGCGGCAGCGACGGCATCCGAGAAGGTGGACGAGCTCACGAACGGCAGCGTCATCGCGACAAGCCCGACACCGAGGCAGAGCACCGCCAGCCGCAGCGACAGTGTGCGGCGGGACACCATTTCGGACACGTACTCCATGAAGAATTTCAGGCGTTTTTCGGCGAGAACCTGCGGAGTCCCGAGCACGGGCAGGTCGCGGGATGCGCCGGGACGCCTCGAAATAAAGGCGAGGTAGAAGGTAGAAAGGACGACGGCAGCACCAAGGAAGAGCGGGGCGATGAGGCCGCGGAGGGGAAATGCGGTTCCGTCGGTCGAGTAGACAAGCCCGAGAAGACCTGTGTAGAGAACGACGATCGCTGCCGAGGCTTTCTGCACGGTTTCCGCACCGCCTTTGGCGCGCTCGAGCGCTCCGGCAGCGAGGTCGTAGAATCTCTTCTCGAATTCGGCCTGGTTCGCAATCGCAGCTTTTGCGTCCTCGAGCCGGGACATGGCCTCCGGATCTGACTCGCTAGTCATCCTCAAGCCCTGGTTCTGGTTCGGATTCTGTTCCCCTGTCTATTTCTGTCGTGCCCCAGTGGATGTCCGGAGTGTCGCCGTCATCGGGCAACATGCGCCTCGGAAGGTCCGGGAACGAGTTGTCGATGACGAGTATGGGCAGCCCGTCCAGGACCCAATGCTCGTCCTCACCCCGGTGGGCAGGGAACGCGAAATCATGTCCGGAGGTTGAATGGCCTCCGGCCGATCTGGACGGTGTCGCGGGCAGCGGGGTGACGTGCATTTCGCCGTTCGCGTCGAACTCCGACGGGCTGAATGAGCGTTTCTCTCGTGAGCAGTAGATGTCCACGTTGGCACCTTTCGACAGGTTGGCCCCTCAGATGGTGAGGCTACTCGTTCGCGTTTGCGTTCGTCTACTGTCATGCGAACGACAACGGGGTCGGTGCCGCAGAACTGCGGCACCGACCCCGTCGCTGTTCAGCCACCTACTTCAACCGAGTGAGGGCGACGCCCCACAACTCATACGAGTCGCGGAGTTCCTCCACCTGACGGTCATTCGGCCGGATGTTGCGCGTGAGAGCAGGGCGTCCTCGTCGCGCGGGGCGACGGCCCCAGGTGATGAGCGCGACGCCGAGGTGCAGCGCAGCCCTGTCCAGGAGTCCGACTCTCCGCTCGGGGCGCGATTGGAGAGTGCGGACGGTGGGAGGGGGACGGTCCAGAAGACCGGACCCGGTTACCGATGGGGTATTCATGATGTGGATTCCTAGGGTGTGAGGCGATTCCGGGCGCAACAGTGAGCACGTTCGGGGTCGCCGAGGAGAGATGCCGCACGGCGCGGCGAGTGGGATGACGCACGGATGCGCGTCACACGCGGGGTGAGTGACCTGCTGGCAGGCGATTGCAGAATCCTGCGGGTCCTGCCTGGTCGGGCTTCGAAAGCGTCACCACCGACTGGACCGGTGGGTAATCTACTGACCGGTCAGGCGGTGAAGACGCCGACGAAGCCGGCGGATGGGCGGAATGCAATGGCGATTTCCTGAATAAACACGCTGGCTCCTTTCGTCAAATAGCGTAGGCAATACCGTAGTGGACCCCGCGAACAGAGCACAAGACTATTTGAGGCGCATTTTCGTGTCGATGTTGCCGCATCCGAGTACCGAAAGTTCAGGCGCACAACTCCGCCAATTTTGCAGTTTCGTCGGACGGTGCGCGTAATGGCGGGGCATGTATCGCGAATCAGTCGCCTTCTGCAGGAGTTGCGCGCACGGTCTGCCGAGGGCTCCGTGCTCCACAAAGTTATTCGGACCTTCTTCTCCACAGCCCCCGATTTCCGCGGGTTTGAGGGGTGGGAATGTCAGTGGTGGGGTGTTCACTGAAGGTATGAACACCCCGATCAGCGTTGTTTTACCCGCCGACGCCCGGCCTGTTGAAAATGCCTGTGCTGAGGGGTGCTCCGACGCCGGTTCGGTCGGCTGTGCGCAGGGGTGTGCGGCGTCGGTGCTGGACACCGACCTGAATGCGTTGGGTGGCCTGTCTGGTGAGGAGTTGCTGACGGTGGTCGCGGATGCGGCCCGGGTGTTGCGTCGGGTGGAGGCGGTGTTGCTCGCGGGCAGCCATGAGGTCGCGGTCCGGTCGGAGAAGGCTCGGGGTGTGACCGGGTTGGCGGCCCGTCACGGGTTCGCCCGCCCGTCACAACTTCTGGAGCAGGTCACCGGGGTGTCCTCCACCACCGCAGGCCGGTTCATCCGACTGGGTGCGGCGACCGGGTGCCGGGTGTCAGAGACCGGGTTGCCGTTGCCGCCGTTGTTCCCGGCCGTCAGTGATGCTTTGGCTGCGGGGTTGATTGGTGTGGAGGCGGTGGAGGTGATCACGAAAGCGTTGACCGACGCCGCACCCCGCGCCCGAGTCGGCGATCTGGTCGCGGCCGAGCATGCGTTGGTCGGGCAGGCGACCGGGGTGACCGCCCCGGGTGGGGTGCCGGTGTCAGTAGACCTGCTTGCCGGGCAGGCCCGGCTGTGGAAGGACCGTCTCGACCCGGACGGCATCGAACCCCGTACGGAGACCGCGTTCCAGAACCGGAACTTCTGGGTCGCACGGCGACCCGAGAATGACCTGGTGCCGTTCGGCGGGAAACTGACGGTCGACGTCGCCGCGAAACTTCATGCCGTGTTCGATGCGATCCTCACCCCGAGATCCGCACCGCAGTTCGTGACCGCGGGAGAAGAAGTCGACCGGGATGTGCCGGGGGATACCCGGAAGGATTCGCGGTCGCCGGGGCAGCAGCGGGCGGATGTGTTCGCGGCGATGATCGATTCCCTCGCCCGTTCCGGTGACCTGCCCACGATCAGCGGGGCGGCACCGACTGTGCTGGTCACCGTTCCCGCCCAGGTTCTCGCCGATCGGACCGGAACCGGCCTCGTGGTCGGCGTTGATGCTCCGGTTCCGTACTCGGCGGTGGAACAGATCCTCTGCGACGGGGCAGTGCAACCGGTGTTCCTCGGTCCGGACGGTGCGATCCTGGCAGTAGACAGCCGGCAACGGATGTTCACCCGCACCCAGAAACTTGCGATCATCGCCCGCGACGGCCCCACCTGCCACAACTGTTCCATTCCGGCCACCGGCTGTGAGGTGCACCATGTTCTCCCGTGGTCAGAAGGAGGAACAACCAGTGTGGACAACGGGGTGATCCTGTGCTGGTTCCACCACCACCTCATCCACGCCGGCGACTGGACCATCACCATGGTGCACGGCAAACCCCAGACGATTCCACCGCCGTGGCTGAACCGAAAACCCTCCTTCCACCCCTAGTGCCACCGTGCCGCGATCGCGGCTTACCGAAATGGCGAGAAAACTTGGTGCGCGATCGGCGAGAAATGATGGTGCGCGCGGTCGCGTGATCGAGCAGAATGCGGTCATGGAAAATTCGGGAGGGACCAGTCGCACCGTGCCGCTTCAACGATGGAAGTGGGCTCTTCGGCTCGCTGTCAGCATGCTGTGCGCTGGAGGAGTGCTGCTGATGGGGTCGCTGCTCACCCATTACACCAACGTGTACTTCACTCCCGAATATCCCGCGACTGTCAATCGCAATGACATCCTCGTCTACGACGTGACAGCGGTGATCGGTCTGACCGTATTCGGGATGGCCCTCATCGTCGCCCTCATGGGTCGACGTTGGGTACTCGCCGGGGTCGCCGGCGTTTTGCTCGTCGTCGGCGTCGTCATCGCTGTGGAGTTCTCGGTTCCCGAAGGGCGGTGGAAACCGGAACCGGCTGCCTCTGAGTCTCGTACGTCGAATTACCAACCGTGCTCCAGCGGAAGCAACGATTGCGTCGGGGCCTGATCCCCCGACAGTGCCGGACGCCAAAGAACAGGGGCAACTCGGCGAAAACCCGGTGATGCTACCCGGGATTGATCCTCCCAGCGCTTAGGGTGTGGGTTGTGTGGCGGCTAGACAAGAAACCAGAAGCGCGCGATTTTGATATCGACGACGCCAGTAACTCGCTTGCGCTCTCAGTCACCAGTCCGACTGGGTTGAGCATCGGCGATCCAAACTTCACGGTGGGCAACGTGGCTGAAACGGAACGACAGCGCTGGCGGAGCCAGCTCGCAGCAGTCGGTGGGCGATCGCCCCTGCTGCACTTCGTCGACGAACCACGCACGCGCATCGAACTGAGTTCCACTCACCCCGGCGGCCTCCCACAGTTCATCACCGGGCACTCCACGCTCCTGTCCAACCTCATCCGCGACGAGCTTGCTCTCCGCAGCGCGAAAGCGGCGGCCGACCAGATCACCGTCAAGGGAGTCGAACTCCGAACTGTTCGCGGGATCGAGTCCGTCCACCTGGCCATCGGTCTGGCCCAGTGGCGCCACGATGGCGAAGACTTCACCGCCCCGGTCCTGCTCCGCCCGGTTGCAATCCGCCGCTACGGCCGCGACTTCGAGCTCAAGCTCAAGGGCGCTCCGTTCCTCAACCCGGAGCTCGCGCGCGCTCTCCACGAGCAGTACCGCATCACGCTCGACGCGGAGGCATTCGAAGCCCTGGCGGTGACCAACGGCGTCTTCAAGCCGCAACCCGTCATCGATCGACTTCGCGGCCTGACCCAGCACCTTGAGTGGTTCAGCGTCCAGCCCCGCCTGGTCGTCTCGTCGTTCGCCGACGTCGGCGCCGCACTCGCCCGCGACGCGGGGGAGCTCGACCACCCCATTCTTGACGCCCTCGCCGGCAACCCCGGCGCCAGGCGCCTCGTCGAAGGACTGTTCAGCCCGGTGGATGCCATCGGGCAGGATGAGCGCCCGCCGACAACCGACACCCTCCTGCTGGATGCCGACACCGAGCAGGAAAACGTGATCGCGCAGATCTCCGCCGGTCACTCCATCGTCGTCACCACGCTGCCGGGCACCGGCGGAACCCAGACCGTCGTCAATGCGATCGGGGAGCTCGTCTCCCAGCACAAGCGTGTGCTCGTTGTGAGCGCCAGGCGGTCCAGTCTCGACGGCATCCGTCACCGCTTCAGCAAGGTCGGTCTTCCCGGCTTCACAGTGAGCCCCGGCACGATCCGTCGGGATCTCATCCAGGCCATCTCGCGCAACGAGAAGTCCGTCGCGCCCAAGGTCGCGGACGTCGACGACGCGCTCGTCCGGCTGCGCAAGGTCCTGCTCGACTACCGCGGTTCGCTCAGCCGGGTCGACAGCGGACTGAAAGTCAGCGTCATCGACACCCTCGAAGCGCTGACCAGGCTCGGCAACCTGTCCGTGCCGCCGACGACCTCCGCTCGCCTCGATCTTGCCTCGCTTGAGAAGCTCGCGGGCAATCGCGGAACGATGGCCCGCAAGCTCGCCACCGCCGCTGCCCTCGGAGAGTTCCAGTACGGACCGGGAGATTCACCCTGGTACGGCGCCCAGTTCGCCAGCACCAGCCAGGCTAAGGCAACCCACGACCTGGCCAAGAAGCTGCACCGCGCCGAGCTGCCGCGCCTGCTCGAGCGTGGGTATGAGCTCATCGGCCAGACCCGGATGCGTGCGTTCGAGTCCGTCGAAGAGCTCGGCGTCTACCTGCGCCTGCTGCTTGATGTGCGCGAGACCCTCGACAAGTTCCAGCCCAGCGTGTTCGACCGTTCACTCGGTGAACTCATTGCGGCGACGAGCGCGAGGCGCGATGCTCCTGCGATGTCGGGCGCCAACCGCCGTCGCCTCAAGAAGCTCGCCCGCGAGTATGTCCGCCCCGGTGTTCACGTGGCCGACATGAACGGGTCCCTCCGTCGCATCCAGCAGCAGCGCACCCTGTGGCAGCGCTACGTCGCCGCCGGGGTCACCCCCGAGGTCCCACTCGGCATTGCGGACGTGCAGGTCGCGTACCAGCGTGTCGTCGAAGACCTCGGCAAGCTCGATGTCCCCCTCGGTCGTGACAAATCGCAGGCACTGATCTCCCTGCCGGTCAAGGAACTCGTCCGCCTGCTCTCCGGTCTCGCCGCTGACTCGCAGGTAATGGAGAACCTCCAGGAGCGCACCACCCTGATCGCTGAACTCCGCGAGAAGGGTCTCGCACCGCTCATCACCGACCTTTCCGTCCGACACGTGCCCGAGCATCAGGTCGAGGCCGAGCTCGAACTGGCGTGGTGGCAGTCCGTGCTCGAGCACATGCTGGCCACCGACCGCGCGCTGCTCGGCGCCAACACGAGCGTCATCGACCGTCTCGAGGCGGACTTCCGCCTGGTCGACGAAGCGCACGCGTCAGCATCCGGAGCTCTTCTCGGGTCCCAGCTCGCCGACACCTGGAAGATCGGCCTCGTCGACTTCCCCGACGAAGCGAACGCGCTGAAAAAACTGCTCCGCGGCGACGGGGCGACCCCGACACGCCTCGAGGCCACCGCGCCGCACCTTTCGCGGGTGCTCTCGCCGGTCTGGCTGGCGTCACCCTATGAAGTGCACGCCATCCCTGACGGCCTGCGTTTCGACACTGTCTTCCTCGTCGACGCCGGTGCAACGACGTTCGCGGAGAACGCTGCTGCGATCCGTCGCGCGCGCCAGGTCGTCGCGGTCGGCGACCCGGTCACCCAGAGCCCGACTCCGTTCGACATTGCCATCGGTGACGCCACGCATCCCGAGGCAGCGACGGATGACGTGGACGCCCGGCACGCAGACTCGGCGCTCGCGCACCTGTCCGGGCTGCTGCCGACACTGACCCTGACCCGCAGCTACCGTGCCGGCGGCGAAGACCTCGCCGAACTCGTGAACCACCGGTTCTACGGCGGAGAGATCGAGTCCCTGCCGTGGGCAGGGTCATTCCTCGGCCACGGCAGCCTCACGCTCGACTATGTTCCCAACGGCCATGGGATGCCGGACCCGGAAACCGGGGGAGTGGAGAGCGTCGACGCCGAGGTCGCCCGCGTCGTCAACCTCGTCCTCGAACACGCCATCAACCGCCCCCGCGAGTCACTGATGGTGATCACCGCGAGTGAGAAGCACGCCACACGGGTGCATCAGGCCGTCATCTCGGCTTTCGCGATGCGTTCGGACCTGTCTGACTTCATCCTCAAGGAACGCACGGAGCCGTTCACGGTCCTGACCCTCGAGCAATCGGTCGCCGAGAGCCGCGATCGGGTCATCTTCTCGCTCGGCTACGGCGTCACGCCACACGGACGTGTCCTGTCGAACTTCGGGTCACTCGCCAAGCCGGGTGGTGACCGCCTGCTCGCCGTCGGCATGACGAGGGCCCGCCGTTCCATGGTCATCGTCTCGTGCATTCGGCCTGAGGATATCGATGTCGATCGCGTTCAGCACGGCATTGCCGCGCTCACCGAGATCCTGCGCCAGCCGGTTCAGCACGTTCCGGCGCCACCGGCGACAGACGGCGCTGAGCCGATGCTGCTCGACCTCGCTGAACGGCTGTACCGCCACGGTCTCTCGGTCGAGGTTGGCTACCGAGGCAAGCTGGCGCTGGTCGCCGCATACGACGGAAAGGCCATCGCGGTCGAGTCCGACCCCGAGGTCGGTTCAGATTCGTTGCGCGAATCCCTGAGGCTCCGACCCGATGTGCTCCGCCGCCTCGGCTGGCACTACCTCCGTGTGCACAGCTTCGACCTCTTCAGCGACCCGGACGGCGTTGCCGCGAAGATCGTGTCGATGCTGGGCGCGCCGGTGCTCGCTGGTTCAGCAGAGGCCGACCCGGCTGCTGCGTCGAACGCGCCCGTGTCCCTGGCGGCTCCCGCTGAGGGCGACGCCGCGACCGATGCCCCGACGGAGCCCGCCTCCTAAACTGGAGACATGAGCGACCTTCCCGCCGACGACGACGAATCGGGCGGTGCGTCTGTGCGACGCATCCGCGGTTCGCGTCGAGTGGTGCGCTCCGGCGCCCCCGGCACCGACCCGACCCCCCAGGAAACCGAGGGCCCCGTGAAAGCCACGGAGGACACGGATGCCACGTGGGGATCGCGGGCCCCAGACAGTAACGACGACCAGTTGCGACAGGATGTCCCACCCCACTGGGGCTAGGGGATTCGGAGGGATGTGGTTAAACGCCGAACCGCGAGCAGTCGGCTGCTCGCGGTTCGTTCGTTAACCGCCGGTCGGGGTTAGGACCTGGCGTTGTTCTTTGCGAGCAGGTCGCGAATCTCGGTGAGCACGTCGATCTCGGTCACCGGCGCCTTTTCTTCGACGACACCGGCCGCGCGACGGGCTTCGGCGTGCTCCTTCATCTTGTTGATGGGGAGGACGAAGACGAAGTAGACGACAGCGGCGACGATGAGGAAGGTGATGATCGCGCCGACGACCGCGCCGAACTTCAGCTGCGGAGTCGCCGATCGGCAGCACCAGGGCGTTGTCCAGGCTGTCGGCCTGGAACACCGCAGCGATGAGCGGGGTGAAGATATTCACGACGATCGCGTTGACGACGGCGGTGAAGGCGGCACCGATGACGACGGCGACGGCAAGGTCGATGACATTGCCCCGCATGATGAAATTCTTGAAGCCGTTGAGCATGGCGTGTGTCTCCTGGGTGGGTCGAAAAACTAGGACGCGGACGTCGTGCTGCCGGCGGAGCTCGTGGTGGAGCTGCTGGAAGTCGCTGACGAGGATACCGGTTTATCGGCCTTCGGTGCTGCCGTCTTCTTCGCTGAACTCTTGTCGGACGTCCGGGAATCGTTGCGGTAGAAGCCCGAGCCGTTGAAGGTCACGCCGACGGCGCTGAACAGCTTGCGGAGCTTGCCCTGGCAGGTGGGGCACTCGGTCAGGGAGGAGTCGGTGAAGGACTGCTGGATGTCGAAGGCGGTGTCGCAGACGGTGCATTTGTACGAGTACGTGGGCATAAGAGTATTCCTGGATGATTGCGGCAATGTGCCGGGTCGTTGGGCTAAAAATCAAAGATGCGGGAGGGAGTCACAACGCCGTTCACCGGCTGGTCGTGAATCTCGCTCGGAATGTCGTCCAGCACTTCGTTGTCAAAAACGACCGCATACACGGGAGGACATTTCTCCATGGAGCCGAGGGTCTTGTCGAAGTACCCGCGTCCCCAGCCCAGGCGGGTTCCGTCTTTGCTGATGGCAGCAGCCGGTACGACGATGAGGTCGACTTCGTTGATCGCGATCGGGCCGAGCAGCTCTCCCGCTGGTTCGGGCATCCCGAACAAGCCCTCGAGCTCGGTACCGTCGTCTCCAACCGTCCAGTCGAGGAGGCCGTCTTCGCGGCTGACCGGGAACAGGACGCGGATGTCGTTGGCCAGCGCCCAGTCGAGGAAGGGGCGTGTGTTCGGTTCGTTGACGGTCGAGAGGTAGCAGGCGATGCTGCGCGCGTCAAGGCCCGAGACGAGGGCGATGAGGTTGTTCGTCACTCCGATGGCGGCGTTTTCACGCTCGTTGGCGGTGAAATTCTGGCGCCGTTCGCGCAACTCGGCGCGAAGGGCGCGCTTTTGATGGTCGGCAGAACTGAGCATGGCCCCATTGTAAGCGGGGGATGCTCCGGGTTCGGCATCCGTTCGCTGAGGGGTTATCGATGGCAAATATGCTCCCACTACGATTGACCCATGTCGCCAAAAGTTCGCAAAGTTGTCATCCCCGCCGCCGGACTCGGAACTCGCTTCCTCCCCGCCACCAAAGCCATGCCCAAGGAGATGCTGCCTGTCGTCGACAAGCCAGCGATCCAGTATGTGGTGGAAGAGGCGGTCGAGGCCGGCCTGCACGACGTCCTGATGATCATCGGGCGCAACAAGAACGCCCTCGCCAACCACTTCGACCGCGTCACCGAACTCGAGCTCGCCCTCGAGGCGAAGGGTGACACCACACGCCTCGACCGCGTCGTGGAAGCGAGCGAACTGGCAGACATCCACTTCCTGCGCCAGGGCGACCCGCGCGGACTTGGCCATGCGGTACTCCGTGCCCGCCGTCACATCGGCAACGAGCCGTTCGCTGTACTGCTCGGCGACGACCTCATCGACGCCCGCGACCCGCTCCTCACGACGATGATCGCCGAACAGGAGAGCCGGAACGCGACAATCATCGCGCTGATGGAGGTCGACCCATCGACGATTCAGATGTACGGATGCGCCGCCGTCGAGGCGACAGACGACCCCGACGTCGTGCGAGTGACCGGGCTGGTTGAGAAGCCGTCACCGGAGGATGCCCCGTCGAACCTCGCCATCATCGGCCGCTACGTTCTTCGCCCCGAGATCTTCGACATCCTCGAGACGACGAAACCGGGCAAGGGAAACGAGATCCAGCTGACCGACGCGATGCAGGAACTCGCCGCAGACGAGTCGATCGCCGGTGGAGTGTACGGAGTGATTTTCCGCGGCCGACGTTACGACACCGGTGACCGCCTCGACTACATCAAGGCCATCGTCCAGCTTGCATCCGACCGCGAGGACCTCGGCGTCGACCTGAAGCCGTGGCTCAAGGAATTCGCCGCCAATCTCGATTAGAGATTGCCAGCCCTGCCTGAAGGAGACCCGCGGTGCCACTTCCTGTGCCCGTGCTGCGCGACGGACTGATCTCGGTCAGGCCGGTCCGCGTGCGCGATGCGAAGGCGATGGAACACGAACTCCTCAGCAACCGCTCGTGGTTGCGGCCATGGGAGGCGACCAGTCCGTATGCACCGCGTTCCTTTGACATGCGGTCCAGCATCCGTTCACTCCTGCAGAATGCCCGGTCCGGCGGTGGGCTTCCGCTCGTCATGGAGTACGACGGCCAGCTGGCCGGTCAACTCAACGTGTCCGGAATCAGCTACGGATCGCTCTCGTCGGCGACCCTGGGCTACTGGGTCTCCGAGCGTTTCGCCGGCAAGTCGGTGACACCCACGTCTGTGGCGCTCGCCACGGACTACTGCTTCGGTCAACTGGGGTTGCACCGCATGGAGATCTGCATTCGGCCGGAGAACGGTCCGAGCCTGCGTGTCGTGGAGAAACTGGGATTCCGTTACGAGGGATTCCGGCGGCGGTACATCCACATCAATGGTGACTGGCGCGATCACTTCTGCTTTGCGCTCGTCCGTGAGGAAGTCCCACAGGGCGTGCTGCGCCGCTGGCAGGACGGAACGGTGCCGCCAGGGGCAGCGAGAATCCCTGCCACCGACCTCCTGGAGTCCCGGACGCCTCTGGTCCCTGCTCCGCCTCTTTTCTAACCTTCAACCTCAACTTTCGGGTGACACACCCCCGGCAATGAAGTCCAAACGAGTGGAACGCTCATACCGTAGAGCCATGAATGGTGGCGGACTCCTCAGCGGCGGGATTGTCTTCGCTGTGGCCGCAGCGCTCTGGATCGTCTACCTGGTGCCGACGTGGCTGCGTCGCAGCGAATATGTCGCCGTCGAGCGCAATGCCGTTCGGCTGCAGCAGACCCTGCGGATCCTGGCCGAGACATCCGAGGTTCCCGAGGAGATCCGTCTCGAAGCGACGGCGCGAAACGTCGCCGAGCAGCAGAAGATTCTCAAACAGCTCGAGGCCGGCGCCCGTGAACGCGCTCGCCTCGAAGCTGCGGTGTTCTCGGAGGATGCCCGCGCCAGTGCATCAGCCGCGATCGCCGCCCTTCGCGCCGAACCGAGGGTCCGACTCGCCCGCGCGCGCCGTCGGGCCCGCCTCGCCTCGACCGGAGTCCTCTTCCTCTCGATCCTCGCCGCCGGAGCCGGTGGCTGGCTTTTCGCGGCAAACGGATCTCCGATCCTTCTCGCTTCAGCCGGTATCACCGCAGTTTTCGCCCTGACTGCCCTCGTTCGCATGGCCAGGGTGACCGCGCGTGTCACGCAGGTCGCCGCGCCGGCCAGGACGATGCGGCAGGCAGACGTCTTCGAACCCGTCGACGTCGAGTCGACGGCACCGGCCGCGGCCGGATGGACGCCCCTCCCGCTCCCCAAGCCCCTCCATCTCTCCCAGGGCTCCGCAGCGGCTGACGCTATCGCGCAGGCGGATGCACACGCGGCGTTGCGGCGAGCCGCGCTGGCCCAGGTCATGGCCGCCCGAGCCGGAGAACAGACCCCTGCCGTTCCCTCGATCGCGACGACGGTCGTGGAGCAGCCCGCTGCCCGGACGGAAGCATCCAGCCGCTTTGCCGGCATGGGAATCGTCGACGACACCGAGATCGCGCCGACGGATATCACGGCACTTCTGCAGCGCCGCCGCGTCGCCAGTTAGTGAATTGCGCGCGGCGAAACGCGTGATAATCTGGACGACATCAGGGCCTATGGCGCAGTTGGTAGCGCGCCTCGTTCGCATCGAGGAGGTCAGGAGTTCGAATCTCCTTAGGTCCACCCTGTACGCCGCCGTTGTTTCGTGAATGCCGCCATGCCCGGACGCAGGAGTCCGGCAATCGAATTGGGAAGGGCATGCGATGTCCGGATCGAAGAAGTCAGACAAGAAGAGCAAGCGCGTCAAGAAAGCGCTGTACAAAGCCGAACTTGAGCGACTCCAGATCGAGCTCGTGACCATGCAGCGGTGGGTCACGGACAGCGGCGCACGAGTGCTCGTTCTGTTCGAGGGACGCGACGCCGCCGGAAAGGGCGGCTCGATCAAGCGCATCGTCCAGTACCTGAACCCGCGGTCCGCTCGCGTTGTCGCCCTCCCCGCCCCGAGCGAGAGCGAGCGTGGGCAGTGGTATTACCAGCGTTACATCGAGAAGCTCCCGACCGCCGGAGAGATCGTGCTGATGGACCGCTCCTGGTACAACCGCGCCGGGGTGGAACGCGTCATGGGTTATTGCGAACCGGATGAGTATGAGCGGTTCCTCCGCCAGACGCCGACCTTCGAGAAGCTCCTCGTCGAGGACGGGATCATCCTGATCAAATACTGGTTCTCCGTCTCCGACGTCGAGCAGCAGAAGCGCTTCACCTCACGGCTCAAGGACCCGATGCGTCGCTGGAAGCTCTCGGACACCGATCTGGCCTCGATCACCAAATGGGAGGACTACTCCCATGCCAAGGACGCCATGTTCGCTGCGACGGACATTCCCGAGTCACCGTGGTGGACCGTGGAGAGCGACGACAAGAAGGCCTCGCGACTGAACACGATTGCCCACCTGCTCTCGCAGGTGCCGTACGAACCCATCGAGCCGCCCGAAGTGACCATTCCTGACCGGCCGGATGCCAGCGACCAGAACCGCCCGGATATCGACGAGCAGCGCTTCGTGCCCAACCACGCGAAGAAGTTCACGAAAAAGGGCTGATCGCGTCGAGCGATCACTTCAGCAGTCGCGAGAGGACCCGGTCGGCGAGCGGCTTGCCGCCGGTCTGGCACGTTGCGCAGTACTGGAACGTCGAGTCGCTGTAGATCACCTGGCGAACGATGTCCCCGCAGACCGGACAGGGTTCGCCGACGCGACCATGAACCTGCATGGCAGTCTTCTTCTCGCGTTTCAACTCCGACGCGGCGAGGCCGTCTGATCGGTCGATCGCGTCGGCAAGTGTCGACTGCATTGTCTCGAACAGGTGCGCGACCCTGTCGGGATCCATCGACGCCGGCGTGAACGGGGACAGTCGCGCGGTGTGCAGAATCTCGTCCGAGTACGCGTTGCCGATCCCGGCGATGAGCGACTGGTTACGGAGCACGCCCTTGATCTGCGCCCGGCCAGCGCCGGCGAGGATGCTCCTGAACAGCTCGAGGGTGAACGCGGGGGAGAGTGGATCCGGCCCGAGGCGTGCGATCCCGGGGACGTCGAGGGGATCTCGCACGACGTAGACGGCGAGACTCTTCTTTGTGCCTGCCTCCGTCACGTCGAAGCCGGAACCGTCGTCGAGCACCAGCCGGGCGGCGAGCGCTGTGCGACCGGGTTTCCCTCCCGGTTGGGGAGCGTCGGCGCGCCAACGCACCCAGCCGGCGCGGGCGAGGTGAACGACCACGTGGAGGTCATCCACGTCGATGTCGAGGAATTTTCCGTGTCGCTTGACTCCGCGGACGGTGCCACCGGCGAGGGCGCTCACGGGAGGGTCGAACGTCTTGAGTGCGGCAAAAGACACGACGTCCAGGCGCTCGACGGTGCGGCCGTTGAGGCGAGAGGCCAGATCGGTGACGAGCGCGTGTACTTCAGGAAGTTCAGGCACGTATCCAGTCTCTGCCAGACCGCCGACATCCGTCCAGTGTCGAGGCTCGATAGGCTGGGGGTTCGCAGCCTGAAGGAGCCCAATGTTCGACAGCGTGCCCGGTGGATGGCTCTGGGGGATCGCCATTGCGGCGATGCTCGTCGTCGTGATCGCCCTCTTTGGTCGACGGTTGAAGGGTGTGTTCTCTGCTGAGGGCTCTGCGCGTTTCGACACCACGGAGATTCCGCCGGATGACCCGGAAGCGCGGGAATTCATCGTCCGCGACGACAAGACAGGGTCACGTATCCAGTTCACGACCCTGCACGAACAGGGACGCGTTCTCGGGGTCGTCGTTCCCTCCAAACACCTCAGGACCGGCGTCGAGGTCGACCTGTTCGAGGCGGCCCTTCCCTCAGCACCCCAGGTCCGGACCTGGAAGTGGCCGCAGACGACACCGGACGGCTACGCTGCCCTCCAGATCATCGCCAGGCGGATGCCCGACATCACCTTTCTCGATGCGCAGGGCAATCGGGTTCTCTGACGGCGATTCTGCCGACCGGGCTCAGCTCGGGGCCTGAACCGGGGTGTCGCAGCGCCAGCAGGCATCCGCCTCGCGCTCGTTCAGGGCGCCGCAGATGTCGCAGACGAGGTTCAGCCAGCAGGCCTGATCGCCTCCGCGCTCCCCATCCGCTGACATTCGTCTCGTCCTCAGGGCAGCGCGGTGGTGAACGACGCGTCGGCCTCGGCGTAGCCATGCGCGATGAGCTCACGGAGCACCTCTTCGTCGATGGCGTCAAGGTTTTTCACATAGACGCAGCCTTTGCCGAGGGTGTGCGGGCCGAGGCGGGAGAGGAGATCGGCACTCTGCAGGTGTCCCTGCAGGCCGTACAGGGTGAGTGCGCTCGCGCGCGGCGAGAATCCCACTTTCATGGTGTCTCCCTCATGACCGCTGGCGTAGCGGTAATGAAAGGCGCCAAAGCCGATCATGCTCGCCCCCCACATCACCGCCGGTTCGCCGGTCACCTCGGTCATGATGGCGAGCAGCCGTTCCGCATCCTCACGGCGTTTGTCGTTGCCGACCGCGCGGATGAAGTCTGCGGGATCGGATGCCGACGGGAGGGTCTTCTGTGCTGCCATTTCTCCATCGTCGCACCGGCGCAGGGACCGGTCAACGTCAGGCCCCGAAGAGTGCCGTCGCTACTGTGAAGATCGTGAGCCCGGCGAGGGCGCCAACCACCGTGCCGTTGATACGGATGAACTGCAGGTCCCTGCCCACCTGCAACTCGATCTTCTCGCTCGTCTCCTGAGGATCCCACCGTTCGATCGTCTCCGTGATGATGCCCGCGATCTCGTGGCGATGGTTGCCGACCAGCGTGACGACGGCATCCGTCACCCAGTCGTCGATCTTGCCGGAGAGGCGCTCGTCTCGACCAAGACGCTGCCCAGCGTCGACCAGTGTGGCGGCGAGTTGCGTCCTCAGGCCGCTCGCCGGATTCTCGAGCGAGAGGATGAGCGCCTGTCTGGTCGTGTTCCAGGCTCGCGACGCCAGGTCCCGCACCCGCGGACTGTCGAAGACGTCCGTCTTGGCCCGCTCCAGCGCAGCGATCGTGTCTGGGTCCTCCTGGAGTTTGCGCGACAGTTCGGACAGGTAGGTGTCGAGCGCGAGCCGGGCCGCGTGCCTGTCGTCCGACCGGACACGCCTGATGAAGTCGACAGCCTCGCGGTAGACCCGCTCGTCGACGAGTCGATCAACGAACGACGGCAGCCACCCAGGCAGGCGCGCGGACACCAGCCGGGAGAACGCGGCCGGGTTCGCGGACAGCCATTCGTCCAGTCCGTCGACGAACAGGTTGACGGCGCTGTGATGGCCCCCATCGGCGATCAGTCGTTCACCCCACGCTCCGACGTGCTCGCTCCACCCCGGGTCGATGAGGTGGGTTCGTGCGAGCTGCTCGACGACGTCCTGGACGTCGCTGTCGTCCAGGAGCTCGAGCATCCCCCTGGCGGCAGCCGAGGCCTCATCGGCGACGCGCACCGCGTTCTCCGGTGATGCGAGCCACGTTCCGATCGTTCGCCCGATACCGACCGATTCCAGTTTCTGTCGCACCACGGCGCTGGAGAGGAAATTGGACTCGACGAATTCCCCCAGGCTCGCGCCGATCTCATCCTTCCGCCTCGGGATGATCGCGGTGTGCGGAATGCGCAGGCCGAGAGGATGCCGGAACAGCGCCGTCACCGCGAACCAGTCCGCGATGGCGCCGACCATGCCTCCCTCGCTCGCTGCCCGCACCCACGCAAGCCACGGCACGTCGTCCTGGAAGGCGAAAGAGACACAGAAGATGACGGCCATCAGCCCGAGGAGGGCGGTCGCTGTCCTCTTCATCCGAGCGAGGGCGACGCGTCGCTCGGCATCGGCCGGGCTGTCGATCAGAGTCGTCATTTGCCCATCGTATGTCGGCAGGGTCAGGAGCCGACCGGGCTTGTGCTCTCCCGTGGGTCATTAACGTGGGCCCGGTGCTCCCTTGGCGGGAGTGGCGGGCGCGGGGGAATCGACCCGTCGGGTGAACCGTCCCAGTCGCCCTCGTCCGGTGAGTCCTGCGGTGCCCGTTTCTTGCGGCGTACGAGCCACACGACCAGCAGGGTCAGCAGGCCAAGCAGAATGAACCACGGAAGCAACACTCCGAGCACGACCAGCAGCCCGCCGAAGAATGCGACAAGCGCCTGGAAGCCTACGACGACGCCTCCCCAGAAATCGCCGGGCGCGGCGCCGGCAACCTCGCCAGGGGTGGTGATGTACATGTCGACCGTTGCGTAGTCGACGAGGTCGCCGAGGGCGTCCCGTTGCGCCACGAGACCGTCAAGTTCGGTCTGGCGCTGAGAAAGCGCCGACTCGATGGTGATGAGGTCGGCGGTGGTCGTGGCCTGCGACATCAGGCTGAGCAGGCGATCGACGCTGGTCTCGAGGGCGGTGATGCGGGCGTCGATCGTGATCACCTCGGTCGTGACATCCGTCTGGTTCAGAGAAGACCGGATGAGGTCCCCGACGGTCTTCAGTTCGACCATCGTTTCGTCGAGGTCATCGGCTGGAACGCGGAGAACAAGCTGCGAATACTCGCCCTGGTGGTCGTCGGTAGGAGTGTCCGTCCGGCTGTCGACCAGGCCGTCGACGTCGAGGACGATCTGGACGGCCCGGTCGGCTGCATCGACAGGATCATTTGACGAGAGAGACAGCGATGCCGTGCTGATGACCTGCCGATCGCGGTCGAGACCGCCGGACGCCCCGCCGCCATCCTCTTCGACGGGCGCAAGTGGCTGGCCCGGTTCGCCGCCGTTGTCTGATCCCCTGTCGCCGACCGACGTTTCCGTGGCGGAGCACCCTGCAAGGAGGACGCAGGCGAGGGCGAGTGCGGCCAGCGGAGCGAGGCGTCTCGCGGTCCGTCGTCGGGTCGGGTGAAGCTCCATGATCACACTCTAGGAGTACGCCTCTGCGGTGCAGAAGAGCGGGAGTTCACAGTAGCGTCACGATCTGGAACACAGGAGTCGCCCGATGTCATGAGCCCCATAGTGGGGGGTTGCAGGGGCGTCCGAGCAGAGCATGCTGGGAGACACGTACGAACGGTTGCCCCACCTGAGTACCTCCCGAAATCCCGCGAGGACTGCTGCCCCCAGTTTCGCCTTTTGCTGGAGAGATATCCTATGTTGGAAAATTCACCAACTGACACGGGGCCCGAAACCCCGATCAGGCTCATGGTCATCATCGGCAGCGTGCGACCAGGACGGTGCGGACTTTCCGTCGCGCTCTGGGTCCACGAACACATCACAGTACGCGGTGGCTTCGACATCGATCTGGTCGACCTGGCAGAACTCGATCTGCCGATGGTCGACGAGGCACGGTTGCCGCGACTCCACGAATACAGTCGCAGGCACACGGTAGCCTGGAGCGAGCGGGTGTCCCAGGCGGACGCCTTCCTGTTCGTCTCACCCGAAATCAACTACAGTTACGCGCCGGCGCTCAAGAATGCGCTGGACTTCCTCTATGAGGAGTGGGGCAGGAAGCCCGTCGGTCTCGTCAGCTACGGCGGACGGGGAGGCGGAGCCTTCGGCGCCGCCGCGCTGCGCCCCGTGTTGTCGTCCCTCGGGCTCGTCGCGGCGAGCACCCATGTCGACATCATGGAAGTCTCCCGCCAGGTCGACGACGGTTTCTTCAGCCCCGACGACCAGTTGGTGGTCCAGTTGGACGGACTGATCGACGAACTGCGAGCTCTCGCTCCTGCGCTGCGTTCGGTGCGGGAACTGTCCCTGGTCGCTGGTTGACCACACCGATCCAGGTCCGCCCGTCAGAACGGCTGGACCTGGATCGGTTCTGTGTCCGGGATCGGGCTGATGTCGCGGCCGCGAAGGTCGGGGTGCCACCGCTTGCCGAGAACAGGGACCAGGAAGCCTGCGAGCGCGAAGATCGTGGCTGCCCAGAATGCACCCTGCGGCCCGTTCTGGTCGATGAGCAGCCCGGCGCTCGCGGAACCCAACGCGGCGCCGATGAGCTGGCCGGTGCCCACCCAGCCGTACGCCTCCGCTGTGTCGCTGAACTTGACGCTGGCCGAGACCATGGCGAAGAGCACCGTCAGTGCCGGTGCGATCCCGATCCCCGCGACGAAGAGGGTGACGGACAGCAGGATGGCGCTGGAGAAGAAGATCGACGCCGCCATCCCGACGAGCACGATGAACATGCGCCGTGCGAGCGCCCACGGGCCGATCGGGATGTGACCGAAGGTCAGCCCTCCGGTCAGGCTCCCCACGGCGAAAATCCCGAGGACCACTCCCGCTTCGAGGCCATCGTGGCCGAACGTTGCCACCACAGCTGCCTCAACCGCGGCGCAGGCACCGATCAAGAGGAATCCGACCACGGTGGCGAGGAGCACCGGGGGACGCTTGAGCACCTGGCCGAGCTTTCGACGCGACCGGGGGATTCGAACCCGCCCAACCTCCGGCGATGCGATGAACCAGGTGCCGCCCAGCACCATGATCACGACGGCCACGAGGATTCCCCATTCCGTGCTGATCTGTGTAGAGATGAAGGTCGTGATCACCGGTCCGAGAATCCAGATGATCTCCTGGGCGGATGCGTCGAGCGAGAACAGGGGAGTGAGCTGTTTTGAGTTGACCATCTTGGGGTAGATGGTGCGCACGGCCGGTTGGATCGGAGGAGTGGCCAATCCCGCGATCAGCGCGAGCGCCATGTACGCGGGCACGGTCATCTCGACGAGTGCCACTGTGGCCACCGTGACCGCGCAGACGACCGAGGTGAGCGTGAGAACCCGGCGCATTCCCCAGACACCCATCCACCTGCTCGTCAGCGGGCCCGCTGCGGCCTGCCCGACGCTCGCTGCGGCCAGGACGAGCCCGGCCGCGGCGTAGGACCCCGTGACCTGTTCGACGTGCAACAGGAACGCGAGCGACAGCATCCCGAAGGGGAATCGGGCGACGAGCTGTGCGGTGATGATTCGAGCGACGCCTGACGTTTTCAGCAGGCTGGAGTATGCGCTCATGGGGTCAAGTCTAGGGAGCGGCGAGGGCGACGTGCCTGCCCGGGTCAGAGGGGAGCGAGCGACACGCCGGAACCAGCTGTGGACACCAGATTAAATGTCGGTGGTCGACCGTAATGTGAAATCTGTGGAGAACACTCCGCAGAGCGGCAGGAACCAGTGTGATTCCGCGAAGATCGCTCCGTATCTCCCTGTGGATAAAGAGGTGCAGAAGTGGTGGATAAGGGAACAAAACGGTGGAAACCGCTGTTGATAACTACAAGCGTGTAACTACTACTGGTTGGGGTGCTCCCTAAACGCACCAACTATATGTAGTATTGGGACACCGGTCAGCCAGCACCGGCCGGCAGCAAGTCAGAATGAATAAGAAGGGCCCCAGTTCGATGACAATCACGGTCTACACCAAGCCTTCGTGTGTCCAGTGCACCGCGACCTATCGTGCGCTCGACAACAAGGGCATCGAGTACGAGATCCTCGACCTGTCGGCCGATGAAAACGCGCTCGAAGCTGTCAAGGCTCTCGGTTACCTTCAGGCCCCCGTCGTCATCACTGACGAGGACCACTGGTCTGGTTTCCGCCCGGACAAGATCAACGAACTGGCAGCCGTCTGGTTTGAGATTTCGGCAAGCTCAATCACCGGGCGTGAGAGGCTCGATCACCGGGCGGGAGAGGCTCGATCACCGGGCATACGATCTCGACAAGCTCGATCAACATTCAACTGGGGTGAGAGAAGCATGACGAAGCTGGTGTACTTCTCCAGCGTTTCGGGAAACACCCGGCGGTTCATCGACAAGCTCGATGTTCCCGCCGCGCGCATCCCTCTTCATGCAAAAGAACCCGCGCTCACGGTCGATGAGCCATACGTGCTCGTGACTCCCACCTATGGCGGGGGAGACGGCCATGGTGCGGTGCCCAAGCAGGTCATCCGGTTCCTCAACGACGAGAAGAACCGGAAGCTCATCCGCGGTGTGATCGCCGCAGGCAACACGAATTTCGGTAAGGCATATGGACTGGCCGGGGACATCATCTCCGCCAAGTGCAACGTGCCGCACCTGTATCGATTTGAAGTATTCGGAACACCGGACGACGTGCGCGTCGTCCACGAAGGATTGGAATCATTTTGGCTGGAACGCTGACCGAGGTGCCTACGGACACCGGTATGGACTATCACTCGCTGAACGCGATGCTCAACCTCTACGGGCCGAACGGTGAAATCCAGTTCGACAAGGACCAGGAAGCTGCGCGGGAGTTCTTCCTGCAGCACGTCAACCAGAACACGGTCTTCTTCCACTCGCTGCGCGAGCGTCTCGACTACCTGGTCGAGAAGGAGTACTACGAGAAGGCGGTGCTCGACGCGTACTCGTTCGAGTTCATCACCAAGCTCAACGACCTGGCCTACTCGAAGAAGTTCCGTTTCCAGACGTTCCTCGGCGCGTTCAAGTACTACACCTCCTACACGCTGAAGACCTTCGACGGCAAGCGCTACCTCGAGCGCTTCGAGGACCGCGTCGTGATGACGGCCCTCGGACTCGCCCAGGGCGACGAGAAGCTCGCCACCGCGCTCGTCGAGGAGATCATCGCCGGCCGTTTCCAGCCCGCGACCCCGACCTTCCTCAACTCGGGCAAGGCCCAGCGCGGCGAGCTCGTCTCCTGCTTCCTGCTCCGCATCGAAGACAACATGGAGTCGATCTCCCGCGGCATCAACTCGTCGCTGCAGCTGTCCAAGCGTGGCGGCGGCGTTGCGCTTCTCCTCTCGAACATCCGCGAGGCCGGCGCTCCGATCAAGCAGATCGAGAACCAGTCCAGCGGAATCATCCCCGTGATGAAGCTGCTCGAAGACTCCTTCAGCTACGCCAACCAGCTCGGAGCCCGCCAGGGTGCCGGTGCGGTCTACCTGCAGGCGCACCACCCCGACATCATGCGCTTCCTCGACACCAAGCGTGAGAACGCCGACGAGAAGATCCGGATCAAGACGCTGTCACTCGGTGTCGTCGTTCCCGACATCACCTTCGAGCTCGCCAAGAAGGGTGAGGACATGTACCTGTTCTCGCCGTACGACGTCGAGAAGGTCTACGGCGTGCCGTTCGGCGACATCTCGGTGACCGAGAAGTACCACGAGATGGTCGACGACGCCCGGATCAAGAAGACGAAGATCAAGGCACGCGACTTCTTCCAGACGCTCGCCGAGATCCAGTTCGAGTCCGGCTACCCGTACATCATGTTCGAGGACACCGTGAACAAGGCGAACCCGATCGAGGGCCGCATCAACATGTCGAACCTCTGCTCGGAGATCCTCCAGGTCAACACCCCGACGACCTACAACGACGACCTGTCGTACGACGTCATCGGCAAGGACATCTCCTGCAACCTCGGTTCGATGAACATCGCCCTGTCGATGGACTCGCCCGACTTCGGCCGCACCGTCGAAACGGCGATCCGTGGCCTCAGCTCGGTGTCCGACCAGAGCCACATCGAATCGGTGCGCTCGATCGAAGACGGCAACGACAAGTCGCACGCCATCGGCCTCGGCCAGATGAACCTGCACGGCTACCTCGCCCGCGAGCGCATCTTCTACGGCTCGGATGAGGGCATCGACTTCACGAACATCTACTTCTACACGGTGCTGTACCACGCGCTGAAGGCATCCAACCGGATCGCCATCGAGCGCGGAACCGCATTCGACGGGTTCGAGAACTCCACATACGCGTCCGGCGCGTTCTTCGACAAGTACACCGACCAGGCCTGGGAGCCCGCGACCGCGCGCGTCGCCGAACTGTTCTCCACCTCGGCTGTTGCGATCCCGACGCAGGCCGACTGGGCCGCGCTGAAGGCATCCGTCATGGAACACGGCATCTACAACCAGAACCTGCAGGCCGTGCCGCCGACCGGGTCGATCTCGTACATCAACAACTCCACCTCGTCGATCCACCCGATCGCGTCGAAGATCGAGATCCGCAAGGAAGGCAAGCTCGGTCGCGTCTACTACCCGGCGCCGTTCATGACGAACGACAACCCGGACTACTACCAGGACGCGTACGAGATCGGCGCCGAGAAGATCATCGACACCTACGCCGCTGCGACCCAGCACGTCGACCAGGGCCTGTCGCTGACGCTGTTCTTCAAGGACACCGCGACGACGCGCGACATCAACAAGGCGCAGATCTACGCATGGCGCAAGGGCATCAAGACGATCTACTACATTCGTCTGCGCCAGCTGGCTCTCGAGGGCACTGAAGTTGACGGCTGCGTCAGCTGCATGCTCTGATCTCGACCTCAACGCTGCTCGATCTCCGCACTGATAAAGGAACAAGAAAATGATTGACAAGCTCAAGCTGGTCGAGCACGTCAAGGCGATCAACTGGAACAGGATCGAGGACGAGAAGGACGTCGAGGTGTGGAACCGCCTCGTCAACAACTTCTGGCTGCCCGAGAAGATGCCGCTGTCGAACGACATCCAGTCGTGGAACACGCTGACACCGGATGAGCAGCAGCTGACCATGCGCGTGTTCACCGGCCTGACCCTGCTCGACACCATCCAGGGAACCGTCGGTGCGGTGTCGCTGATTCCGGATGCGATCACCCCGCATGAAGAGGCGGTGTACACGAACATCGCGTTCATGGAGTCCGTGCACGCGAAGAGCTACTCGTCGATCTTCTCCACCCTCTGCTCCACCAAGGAGATCGACGAGGCGTTCCGCTGGTCGGTCGAGAACGAGAACCTTCAGAAGAAGGCCGCGATCGTCATGGAGTACTACACCGGTGACGACCCCCTGAAGCGGAAGGTCGCGTCGACCCTGCTTGAGTCGTTCCTGTTCTACTCCGGCTTCTACCTGCCGATGTACTGGTCGAGCCGCGCCAAGCTCACGAACACGGCAGACATGATCCGCCTGATCATCCGTGACGAGGCCGTGCACGGGTACTACATCGGGTACAAGTTCCAGAAGGGCCTCGAGAACGAGACCGAAGAGCGCCGCCAGGAGCTCAAGGACTACACGTTCAACCTGCTGTACGAGCTCTACGACAACGAGGTGCAGTACACGCAGGACCTCTACGACACCGTCGGGCTGACCGAGGACGTCAAGAAGTTCCTGCACTACAACGCCAACAAGGCCCTGATGAACCTCGGCTACGAGCCGATGTTCCCGAAGACGGTCACCGACGTGAACCCGGCGATCCTCTCGGCGCTCTCGCCGAACGCCGACGAGAACCACGACTTCTTCTCGGGGTCGGGTTCGTCGTACGTCATCGGTAAGGCCGTTGTCACCGAAGACGAGGACTGGGACTTCTAACCTCTCTCCCGACCCGAGCGGTCAGTTGTGGAGGTCGCCGCGCCGGGAGAAGGCGATAAACGCGATCGCACCAATGCCGACCGCGAGAGCTGCCATGATCGTGGCGTATCCCCAGTGGAGCCCGTTGACCAGCGCGGGGTTGGCGAGATACGGGTACCAGAAGTTCAGTTTCGATAGCCACTCCAGCGATTCGACGAGTCCGAGAAAGCTCGCGGCGGTGAACGAGACGGCAAAGATCCCGCCGGGGACGGCGAGCGACAGCCGTTTGTCCCCGGTGAAGACACCGACCGCGAGAGTGATCGCTCCGTAGACGAGGGCGATCAGCACCATCTGCACAGTGGCAGCGACCATGTTGGCAATGGACAGGCCGAGGTCCCCGATCGGGTTGGCCGCGACCATGCCCAGAAAGATCGCGACACCGACGATCAGAACGTGGGTGATCATCGCCGTTGTCTTGGCGGACAGGAACGTCGTGCGGGGGGTTGCCGTGGAGAGGACGAGGCCGAGGGTTCGTGTCTGTTCCTCGGTGGCGGTTGCCGAGACGGCGGACAGCATCGCCGTGGCAATCAGAAACCCGGGTCCCATGACGGAAAGCAGTTCCGCGTTCATCCATCCTGCGGGCGTCGCGAGTGACAACCCGCCCAGGAGCGCGTCAAACGCCGCGGGGAAGTCAGCGGCGATAGACCGGAAGGTGTCCTGCAACGGGAGCCAGAGGGCGCCGACACCGACGGCCACGGCGAACGCATAGAACGCGAGCACGCCGACAAGGGTGGACTTGTCCACGACGGCGCGCAGGTAGACGGTGCGCCACACCGAGGGCCGGCTCAGGCGCTGGGCGTCGCGCGATGTTCGCGAAGCGTGGCGGGATGTCGTGGTCATTTCTCACCCTCTCAGATCGCGACGGCGAAACAGGAACACAGCGGCGGTCATGCTGATCACCACGATCGCGGCCGGAACACTCAGATCGACGAGGTTGGCCCCCTCCCGGAGTGGATCTGAGCGACCAAGATAGTAAAACCACGGGCTCAGCAGGGCCCAGTCGTCCAGCCCGGCCAGCGGAAACATGGTGGCGGTCAGATAGGCAAGCACAGCAGCGCCACCCGCAATGGCCGAACCAAGCCCCGCGCGCCCCGTCGCCGCTGCAACGGCAAAGGCGATGGAGCCGAAGGCTGCGCCGAGGAACAGCAGGTGAACGGTGGCGCCGGTGAGCCCGGCGAAGGTGAGCTCGGTAATATCGGCGGCAACGAAGAGACTCATCGCGGCCCAGTTCACCCCGACGACGAGGGCGAGCGCGCCGAGAATCACGGTCGCCTTCGTCCAAAACAGCCGGGTGCGGGTGATCGGCTGCGCAGAGAGGATCGCCATCGTGCCCTCCCGCTCTTCACCGGCAAGCGAGCCGGCACCGACGATGACGGCGAATGCGACGACGGCGATGGGAAAGACGAGGTTGAACATCTCGCCGACCACGTATCCGCCGGGCGCATCCGCACCGACGAAGATGTCGAAGGACTCCGGCAGGCCCGCGCTGATCTCGGCGAGCAGGTCCCCGATCGCGTCGGCAATGATAAGCGCAATAACCCCGAATGCAGCGAGGATCGCGGCCATGACAGTGGCCCCGACTCGGCGTTGGCGCATCTCGTGCGCCAACAGATCAGTGGACATCGCTGATCACCCGGGCGTGTGCTCCGTGAGCCCTCGGCGCGCCTCGGTGGGTGCCCTCACCGGCATCAGAATCGCGGTAGTAGGCGAGGAAGATCTCTTCGAGGTCGGCTTCACGTGAGTACAGGTTGACCACCTCGTGTGCCATGGCCGCCTGCAGAACGGGGTTGACGGAGCCGTCATAGGAGATCCGGGCATGCACGCCGTCGACCTCGACGTCGTGGATCTGTTCAACACGTGCGAACAGATCGTCGGGCACCGGTTCGGCGAACTCGAAGTCGAGGCGTCGGATCGCTTTACGCTTCAGTTCATCGACGCGCTCGACCACGACAAGGCGCCCGTGGCGGATGATGCCGACGCGGTCAGCGACTCGTTCCACTTCGGAGAGCGTGTGAGACGAGAGGAACACGGTGCGTCCATCTGCGCGGACCTCGCGCAGCATCTCCTGGAACGTTTGTTGCACCAGCGGATCCAGTCCAGCGTTCGGCTCGTCGAGGATGAGCAGGTCGGGCTTGTGCATGAACGCCTGGATCAGGCCGATCTTCTGACGGTTGCCGGACGAGTACTCCCTGACCTTGCGGGAGAGGTCGGCGCCCAGGCGCTGGGCCAGTTCGTCGACGTACGCCATGTCGACCCCTCCGCGCAGACCGGCGAAGTATTTGATCGTCTGCATCCCGGTCATTTTCGGGTAGAGCACCAGGTCGCCAGGGAGGTAACCGATGCGTCGACGGATCTCGAGGGAACCGGCGCGCGAGTCGAGACCGAGAACGCGCGCCGAACCGCTGGTGGGCCGCAGCTGATCGAGGAGGACACGGATCGTGGTGGACTTCCCGGATCCGTTCGGGCCCAGGAAACCAAAGATCTCGCCAACGTGCACCTCGAGATCGAGGCTGTCGACGGCGGCCAGGTCGCCGAAGTGTTTGCTCAGTCCGGTGGTATGGATGGCGTCAGTTGTGCTCATCTGCCCTGCTCCTCTCCTCGTGATAGCGGCGCCGGAGCGCGGGCATCTCGCGCTCCATGAAGGCCAGGTAGTCATGCATCTCATGCAGGCGTCGCCTGCGGTCCGGCTCTGACTCGGCGAGGAGGTGAATTCCGACATCGGCGAGCTCCCTGAGCCGGGAGGTGGGTCTTTCCTGCGCTTTCATTGCATGGTCCCAGGCGTTTGGAGCCACCCGATAGAGGGATCGGCGGCTCCCCGCCTGCCCCACGCGCTCGACCAGCTGCAGCTGCACCAGCATCCGCACGTTCGTGCTCACGCCGCCGGAGCTGGCCAACAATGCCTGGGCCAGCTCGTCCGCGGACTGTTCTGGGGGGTCACACACCATCAGCCACGCAAGCATGCGGCCCGCCGCTCGCGGCAATCCGGACGACTCCAACCCGAGGCCCATCCTCTCGACGAATTGGGAGAGCTCATCGTGAGAACCGCCGGCGGTCGGGGAGTGGGTCGTGAGACCCGGGCCATCGCCACCCGGTACGGACTTGCCTTCGGACATCATCGTCATTGTTTCAGAATACTCTGAAACTTCAGAAATGAAGGCGAACCCTGGGCACAGGCAAGGGACCAGGCGGGCATCTGTCCAGCCAGCCGGTCTAGCCTGAACGCATGACAGACCGACGGGGCTCGCGACGACAGTGGGTCTGGCCAGCGCTCGCCGGTGCCGGAGCGGTGGCTTTCGGCACGGGAATCGGCGAACTCGGAGCTGCCCTGCTCGCACCCGAATCGAGCCCGTTCGTCGTGGTGGGCTCGCTGCTCATCGACCTCGCGCCGTCGTGGGCGAAGGATGCCGCGATCGCGTTGTTCGGCACTGGCGATAAGATCGCGCTCCTGGTCGGCATCGGTGTCGTGCTCGTGGCGGTGGCAGCGGCCGCGGGCGTATTCGAGGCGCGTCGGCCCCCGTCGGGACGCGTGATCCTGGCCCTCCTCGGTGTTGTCGGTGCGATCGCGGCCTCCACACGCGCAAACGCTCCCATGCTGGCGGTCGCTCCCGCTGCCCTCGCTGCGCTCGCGGCCGTCGTCGCGCTGCAGATTCTTGTTCCCCGGTCGCAGGACGTGCGCGTCGTCGCCGCACCCGCTCCGGGCGGACTCGGCAACGCGGTCGACCGGCGGCGGTTCCTGGGCTGGGCGGGCGGGGCAGCGGCACTCGGCGCTCTCAGCGCGCTCGCCGGCCAGGGGCTGCGGGCTGGATCCCGATCTATCGCCGCACTGCGTGATGCCATCGTGCTTCCCCGGCCGGAGTCGACGGCCTCGGTGCCGGCGTCCGCCGAACTCGGGATCGACGGTCTCGCCACCGTCGTGACACCCAACGCCGAGTTCTACCGCATCGATACGGCTCTCTCGGTTCCTGCGATCGATCCATCGGGGTGGAGCCTCCGTATCCATGGAATGGTCGAACGCGAGATCACCATCACCTGGGATGAACTGCTCGCGTTGCCCCTCGAAGAGAGCGTCACGACCCTGGCGTGTGTCTCGAACGAGGTCGGCGGCGGCTTGATCGGCAACGCGGTGTGGCTCGGTTATCCGATTCGAGAACTGCTCGCACGTGCAGTTCCGAGCGCCGACGCCGACATGGTCCTCTCCCGCAGCATCGACGGCTTCACCGCCTCGACGCCGCGTGCGGCGCTCGAGGACGATCGCAACGCGATCCTCGCGGTGGGGATGAACGGCGAGCCGCTCCCACCTGAGCACGGATTCCCCGTCCGGATGGTCGTCCCGGGCCTCTACGGGTACGTTTCCGCCACGAAATGGGTCACCGACCTCGAGGTCACCCGGTTCGATCAGGCTTCTGCGTACTGGACGGATCGCGGCTGGGGCGAGAAGGGCCCGGTCAAACTCTCGTCACGCATCGACGTCCCGAGCCCCGGCCAGCCTCTCGCGAGCGGTCCGATCACGGTCGCCGGTGTCGCCTGGCACCAGCACGTCGGGATCGAGCGCGTCGAGGTTCAGGTGGACGATGGGGCCTGGCAGGAGGCGACGCTCGCGACGGAGATCTCGATCGACACCTGGGTCCAATGGCGTTACACCTGGGATGCGACCCCCGGCAGCCACACGCTGCGCGTGCGAGCCATTGACGCTGAGGGTGAGACGCAGACCGCAGACCGGCAGGGCGTGTTGCCCGATGGAGCGACCGGGCTCCACGAGCGCGGCGTCACGGTGAGCTGAGCGATTGGTGATCGACCGGCAACGTGGCTCACGTCGCAGGGAGGGTGACCGTGTTGGGTTAGTCTCTCTGTAACGCCAGCGTTGGCGACTGTGAAAGTAAGGACCTTCTCAATGCGCATGAAAACCCTCGTTGCACCGCTCGCACTCGCGGCAGCTGCTGCCCTCGTGCTGACCGGCTGTGTGAACAACGAAACCGCACCGACGACGGGTGGGGATGGCGGCAGTGGTGTCTCGGTCGATGAGGCGAGCGTTGCGCTCCTTCCCGACGACATCAAGGAGGCCGGGAAGCTCGTCATCGGGACCGATGCCAACTACGCGCCGAACGAATACAAGGATCCCGACGGCAACGTCATCGGCTGGGAAATCGACCTGATTGACGCTATGGCCGCCAAGCTCGGGCTTGAGACCGAGTACAAGTCGTCGCAGTTCGACAACATCATCCCCTCGATCCTCGGCAACAAGCTCGACTTCGGGCTCTCCTCCTTCACCGACACCCTCGAACGTGAAGAGAAGGTCGACTTCATCAATTACTACACGGCGGGCGTCCAGTGGGCGTCGACCAAGGGCACAGAGGTCGACCCCAATAACGCATGCGGGCTCAAGGTTGCCGTCCAGTCCACCACGTTCCAGGACACCGAAGAAGTGCCCGCGAAGTCCGACGCCTGTGTCGCCGCGGGCAAGGAACCGATCCAGAAGCTCCAGTTCGAAGCCCAGGATGCCGCCGCGAACGCGGTCGCTCTCGGCCAGGCCGACGCGTTCAGCGCTGACTCCCCGGTCACGCTCTTCGCCATCGCCCAGAACAGCGACAAGCTGCAGGCCGCCGGAGAGACCTTCGACGAGGCCCCGTACGGCCTCCCGATCGCCAAGGACAGCGAGCTGACCGAGGCCATCGTGTCCGCCTTCGAGTCTCTGCTGGCGGACGGAACCTACACCGAGATCCTCGACGAGTGGGGTGTCGCTGACGGAGGTCTCGACGAGATCACGATCAACGCAGCCTCGAAGGGCTAATCATGTCCGCGGACATGCAGAACCCACCGGCACAGCAGGACACTGCAGTGCCGGTGGGTGCCGGCCCGATCAAGGCCATCAAGCTGCGGCACCCGTGGCGCGTCGTCATCGCCGTCGTCCTTCTCGCAGCGCTTGCGCTGTTCGTCTGGGACGCGGCACTCCGGCCGGCGTACGACTGGGCTGAGTACGGGAAGTACATCTTCGACCGGCGCATCGCTGCTGCCGCGTGGGTGACCATCCAGCTCACCGTGTACTCGATGCTCATCGCGATCGTCATCGGGCTCCTCATCGCCGTTATGCGACTCTCGCCCAACCCGGTCGTGAAGAGCGTGGCCTGGCTGTACCTCTGGATCTTCCGTGGCACCCCGGTCTACGTACAGCTGGTGTTCTGGGGACTCATTTCGGTGATCTACAACACCATCGACATCGGAGTCCCTGGACTCCAACCCCTGGCATCGTGGGAGACCAGCGAGCTGCTCAACACCTTCACCATTGCGGTGATCGGGCTGGCGCTCAACGAGGCCGCGTACATGGCGGAGATCGTCCGCGCCGGCATCCTCTCCGTCGACAAGGGACAGGAAGAAGCGGCAACAGCCCTCGGCATGAGCTGGTCGCAGACGATGCGCCGGATCATCGTGCCGCAGTCGATGCGCATCATCATCCCTCCGACGGGCAACGAGGTCATCTCGATGCTCAAAACCACGTCCCTGGTCGTCGCTGTTCCGTTCAGCCTCGACCTCTACACGCGGTCGCGGGACATCTCGGCCGTGAACTTCAACGTCGTCGCCATGCTGCTCGTCGCGTCGAGCTGGTACCTGCTGTTCACATCCATCCTCATGGTCGGACAGTTCTTCCTGGAGAAGAGATTCTCCCGCGGAGTCGGCGCCATGCGGGTCGACCGAAACGCTCCCATCGATGATTCGACCGACACCAACACCGGCGCACTTCGGGCTCAGGCCCCGTCATCGCACGAGGAAGGAGGCCGGACATGACCGATGCACCCATGGTCCGAGCCGATACCGTCTGCAAAAACTTCGGCAGTAACCAGGTCCTCAAAGGGATCACCCTCGAGGTCGCTCGCGGTGAGGTGATGTGCCTCGTCGGTCCCAGCGGATCCGGCAAGTCGACGTTCCTGCGGTGCATCAACCACCTCGAACGTGTGGACGCCGGGCGCCTGTTCGTCGACGAAGAACTCGTCGGCTACGAACAGCGTGGCGACCACCTGTACGAGCTCAAGCCGAGGGTGGCTTCCCGCCAGCGGCGCGACATCGGCATGGTGTTCCAGAAATTCAACCTGTTTCCGCACATGACCGCACTGGAGAACGTCATCGAGGCGCCGATCCAGGTGCGCGGATTGAGCAAGGCAGTGGCCACAGCGAAGGGCAGGGAACTGCTCGAGCGTGTCGGTCTCTCCGACCATGTCGATCACTACCCTGCGCACCTGTCCGGCGGACAGCAGCAGCGGGTGGCCATCGCGCGGGCTCTCGCCATGGAACCGAAACTCATGCTCTTCGATGAGCCGACGAGTGCCCTCGACCCGGAATTGGTCGGAGAGGTCCTCGACGTGATGAAGGGACTGGCTGAGTCGGGTATGACGATGATCGTCGTCACCCACGAAATGGGCTTCGCTCGCGAGGTTGCCGACTCGCTGGTCTTCATGGATGGTGGCGTCGTCGTCGAATCAGGCGACCCGCGCGACGTCCTCGAGAACCCGCAGCACCGGCGGACGCAGTCGTTCCTGTCGAAGGTGCTCTAACCGGCAAGCACTTTGCGGATGCGCTGCAGGGACACGGTCTCTGCAGCGCCGATGTTCTGCGCGAACAGGCTGAGCCTCAACTCCTCGAGCATCCAGCGCGCCTTGATCACGTGCGATGGGGCGAACGGGGCGAGCGGAACCGTTCCCCCCGCTGCCTCGAACAACGCGGCCGCTGCCTGGATCTCGTTCATCCAGACCCGGTCGCGGTTGGGGTTGTCCGGAAGCTTGTGCGCGCGATGCGTGATGCCGGCGAGGTACCGCGGAAGCTGGCCGAGCCTGGCTGTCCCGGTTGCCGAGACGAAGCCGGGGAAGACCAGAGCGTTCAACTGCGCGGTGGCGTCGGACAGCGCGGGCAGGAGAGAGAGGCTCGTCGCCTGCTTCAGTGCTTTCTCGGCCGTCCTCGCGGCGGTCAGCACCTTCGCCACGAGTGAGACCGTGTCGAACATGGTATTCATCATCGCGCCGGAGACCCGATCCCTCACGGTCTCGAATTCGACCCGCATGAACAGGCATCCGTCTGCCGTCACCCGGAACAGGACGTCGTCGATGCACGCGACGAGACAGTCGTCGAACAGCGCAGGGGTCGACGGGTACGGGCTGGTGGCCAGAACGAGTTTCTCGGCGGAGGTGAGGTGTTGTTGCACGTACGTGACCGGCGACGGCACCGCGAGGAGCAGGAGCCGACGCACCCCGCCCGGCATCGCCTGGCGCTGATCCGATTCGGTGGCCATGATCCGGATCGACACCGAGGTCCCGTCATCGACCAGGGCCGGATATCCGCGGATGGTATTGCCAGCGTGACGCGTGTCGACGTATCGCGGCAACTCGTCGAAGTCCCAGCGGGTGATGCCCGAGCGCTCCAGCGCATTGGGGGTGGCCTCGGCTACCTTCGCAACGCTCTCGCGGGTCCGGGACGCGAGGCGGCGTTGCAGGTCGGCGAGGTCCTTGCCCGAGGCGATCTGGCGTCCTCTCTCGTCCACGACACGGAACGTCACCTGCAAGTGACCCGGAATCCTCGACAGGTCGAAATCGGATGCCTCGATCGGTATATACGAAAGTCGTTTGATCGCAATGGCCAGGTGCGCCGCAAGGACGTCGTTGTTTGTGGCCTGAGGCTGCGGCTGAGGCGGCGCATCAGGCAACTCTGCCATCAACCGTCGTGCCCAATCCGCCGCGGGGACGACGTTGCGCCGGATCGCCTTGGGGAGGGATTTGATCATCGCGGTGACGAGATCCTGCCGCAGGCCCGGCACCTGCCAGTCGAAGCCGGCTGGGGACAGGCGGGGGAGGAGGGGAAGGGGAACCTGGACCGTGACCCCATCATCGTCGGCACCCGGTTCGAACCGGTAGCGCAGGCTCAGCTTCTGGTCACCCTGTCGCCAGACGGGCGGGAACTGTGCTTCATCCACCTCGGGGGCGTCGTCGGGAAGCAGGTCCTCCTGCCGCATGGTGAGGAGGTCGGGGGTCGCCTTTTTCGCCTGCCTCCACCATCCCTCGAAGCTGCGCGTCGAGAAGACATCAGCGGGGATGCGCGAGTTGTAGAAGTCGAAGACGGCTTCGTCGTCGAACAGGATGTCCCGACGCCTGGTCCGTTCCTCGAGCTCGGAGAGTTCCTTGCGGAGTCGTCGATTGGCCTTGTCGAACGCCTGCGGGGAGTCCCACTCGCCTTCGACGAGGGCGTGCCGGATGAACAGCTCCCGGGAGAGTTCCGGATCGATCCGGGAGTACTGGACACGTCGGCGCGGCACAATGGCGAGCCCGTAGAGCATCACCTTCTCCCAGGCGACGACAGCACCCTGTCCTTTTTCCCAGTGCGGTTCGGAGAAGCTGCGTTTGACGAGGTCACCGGCGATCTGCTCCGCCCACGCCGGGTCGATGGCCGCGGTCGTTCGCGCGAACAGGCGCGAAGTCTCGACGAGCTCAGCCGCCATGAGCGCGTTGGGCTGTTTCTTCGCCAGGGCTGAACCGGGGAAGATCACGAAGCGCGTCTGCCTCGCACCGATGTAGTCGCCCTTCTTCGCCGGTCCCGGTCGGCCCGGTTGCTTGCCGCGGGCGCTGTTGGCTGCCGCAGCGGCAGCATCCTTCATCCCGATGTGCGACAGCAGCCCCGCGAGCAGCGACTTGTGGATGCCGTCAGGGTTGGTGGCGCGGTCGGCGAGCGTCAGTCCGAGTGGTTTGGAGAGCTGTCGAAGCTGGCGGACGACATCCTGCCATTCGCGCACGCGCAGGTAGTTGAGGAACTCGGTTTTGCACAGCCGTCGGAACGCACTCGAGCCGAGCTCCTTCTGCTTGTCCTCGAGATAGTTCCAGAGGTTCAGCAGGGAGAGGAAGTCGCTGGTGGGGTCGGTAAATCTGGCATGCTGCTCGTCGGCCTGTGCGCGGCGCTCGAGAGGGCGTTCCCTCGGGTCCTGAATGGTGAGCGCGGCGACGATCACCATCACCTCGCGGGAGACCCCGTTCCGTTTCGATTCGACCACCATTCGCGCAAATCGGGGATCGATCGGCAGGCGGGACAGGTCGCGGCCGACTTTGGTGAGCGACGGCGTCTGCCCCTCGGCCGTGCTGATGGCTCCGAGCTCGCGAAGCAGGTCGATGCCATCCTTGATGCCGCGGGAATCCGGTGGCTGGAGGAACGGGAACGCCTGGATGTCGCCCAGCCCGAGCGAGACCATCTGCAGGATGACGGCGGCGAGGTTGGTGCGGAGGATCTCGGGTTCGGTGAACTCGGGCCTCGCCAGGTAGTCCTGCTCGGAGTAGAGACGAATCGCGATGCCGTCGCTGGTGCGGCCGGACCGCCCGGAGCGCTGGTTGGCCGACGCCTGCGAGATCGCCTCGATCGGAAGCCGCTGGATCTTCGACCGGACGCTGTAGCGGGAGATCCGCGCTGTACCTGCGTCGATGACGTACTTGATGCCGGGAACGGTGAGGCTCGTCTCAGCGACGTTGGTCGCGAGGACGATGCGTCGCCTGACCCCGGCGACCGTGCTCGGCTGGAAGACACGGTGTTGCTCGGCCGAGGTCAGCCGGCCATAGAGCGGGAGCACCTCGGTGATGCCAGCACCTCCGGAGGCGTAGCGCGCGCGGAGCGCGTCGGCGGTGTCTCGGATCTCGGTTTCTCCACTGAGAAAGACGAGAACATCTCCCATCGACTCCGTCGCCAGTTCGTCCAGCGCAGCCGTGATGCCGTCGATGGGATCGAGGTCCGGCTGGGCCTCGGCCGCGTCTTCGTCATCGTCCGTTGGCGCGTCTGCCACGAGGGGCCTGAAGCGAACCTCGACCGGGTAGGTGCGGCCGGACACCTCGACGATCGGGGCGTCGTCGAAGTGGCGGGAGAAGCTCTGGGGGTCGATCGTCGCCGAGGTGATGATGATCTTGAGATCGGGTCGTTTCGGCAGCAGTTGCTTCAGGTAGCCGAGCAGAAAGTCGATGTTGAGGCTGCGTTCGTGGGCTTCGTCGATGATGATCGTGTCGTAGGCCCGGAGCATCCGATCGCGGTGGATCGCGTTGAGCAGGATGCCGTCGGTCATCAGCTTGACCCTGGTGTCCTTGCCCGCCTGGTCGGTGAATCTCACCTGGTACCCGACAAGTCCGCCAAGCTCCGTGCCGAGCTCCTCGGCGATGCGCTCGGCGATGGTGCGGGCGGCAAGGCGACGCGGCTGGGTGTGGCCGATCGACTCGCGGCCGAGCTCGAGGCAGATCTTGGGCAGCTGGGTGGTTTTTCCGGATCCGGTCGCCCCGGCGACGATCACGACCTGGTTATCGCGGATGACGGCGGCGATCTCGTCCTTCATCTGGCTGACCGGCAGCTCGGGAGGGTAGGAGATCGTGAAAGACATAGCCCTCCATCGTAGGACGGTTCCGCTGTCCGCGAAGCCCGCCCTCCCGGGTTGGTGACACCAGCGTCGGATGGTTAGCTGGTGCAATGACAACAACCTGGACCGGCCCGGTACTTTCTCTCAACTCTGGCGCAACGATTCCGCAGCTCGGCTTCGGCGTGTTCAAGGTCGATCCGGACGAAACCGAACGCATCGTCACGGATGCCCTCGAACTCGGGTACCGCCACATCGACACGGCGGCCATCTACGGGAACGAGGAGGGCGTCGGCCGGGCGATCGCGGCCAGTGGCATCCCACGCGAAGACCTGTTCATCACCACGAAGCTGTGGAACTCCGACCAGGGCACCCAGTCGGCGTACGACGCCGTCGACCTCAGTCTCGAAAAGCTCGGCCTCGAGTTCGCAGACCTCTACCTGATCCACTGGCCTACACCCCAGCGCAACCTCTACCGCGAGAGCTGGAAAGCACTGCAGCAGATCCAGGCGGACGGGCGAGCAACCTCCATCGGAGTCTCCAACTTCCTCGTTGAACACCTCGAGAACATCATCGCCGATGGGGGAGCCGTCCCCGCCGTCAACCAGATCGAACTGCACCCAGCGCTCCAGCAGCCGGAGGTCGTCTCGTTTGCCCGTGATCACGGCATCCAGATCGAGGCCTGGGGTCCGCTCGGCCAGGGCAAGTACCCGCTCTTCGACGAGTCGAGCGTCGTCGCCGCCGCTGCTGCTCATCAGAAGAGCCCAGCCCAGGTCGTTCTGCGCTGGCACCTGCAGAACGGCTTCATCGTCTTCCCGAAGTCGAACAGTCGTTCGCGCATCGCCGAGAACCTCGACGTCTTCGATTTCGAGTTGACGGATGCCGAGGTTGCCGCGATCACGGCACTGGAGCGCGACGGTCGGGTCGGATCGCATCCGAACGACGTCAACTAAGCGACCGAACCGAGGACACCCGATGGTTCTGCCTGACACATTTGACTCGAGCCCCGACGCCTTCGAAACCGACTGGAGCACCTGGCACGAGGCTCGCGAACGGGGCACGGCTTCTCCGCTCGGACTCGCGGCGCTCGCCGCCACCCACTGGCTGGCGGGCGCGCCAGCCGGGTACGACGGTGTCCCCGGCTTGTGGCATGCGGCCCCTGAAGGCATTGTCGGGACCGGGCACGAGCTCGACGGTCTGACCCTGTTGCAGGGCGGACGTCCGATCGGCGCGATCAGCGGCGACTCCGTCACGCTCAACGTCGGGCAGGACATCGAGTGGGGAGACAAACGGCTGCGTTATTTCGAGAGGGACGGAGCGCTCGCGCTGCGGCTGCTGGACCCCGATGCTCCGACGCGAACCGTCCTCCGGGGCATCGACACGTTCGAGCCTGACCCCTCGTTTGTCGTGGAGGGACGATTCCGGCCGTCAGGACCCGGCTCGAGCGTTGAGTTCACGACGATCGACGGACACCGCTCAGAGGGAGACACCGCCGGAACCATCGACCTTGACCTGCCCAGCGGGCCGACGTCGATGACGGTGACGTTCGAGCGTGGCGGCCTGCACGCCATTTTCGCCGACGAAACGAGTGGCACTGAAACCTACCGGTTCCGGTTCATCGACATCGCCTCGGCGGCGGACGATGGGCGCGTGGTCGTCGACTTCAATCGCGCGTACCTGCCGCCGTGCGCATTCAGCGACTTCTACGTCTGCCCGCTCCCGCCGCCAGGGAACCGGCTGGCAGCGCCGATCCGGGCGGGCGAAAAGAAGATCATCCGGGCATCGTGACCCGCCGTCGCGTTACGTCGTATTTCGCCAGCGTGGCGGGGTCGGCGCGACCCGGCGTAGCGTCACAGCATGGTCGAGAACAGAGCTAACCGCCCCCTGAAGGTTGTCGCGGTCTGCGGCAGCCTGCACGCGCCGTCGAAAACGAGCGTGCTGGTGTCGACCATCCTCGACGCGATCGGCGAACACCAGGAGATCTCCCGCCACATCATTGAGCTGAGCGACATCGGTCCTGAATTCGCGGGAGCGCTGACACGGGAACAGGTCGCGCCGGGTGTCGAGCAGGAGCTTCGTCACATCGAGGACGCCGACCTTCTCGTCGTCGCCAGCCCCGTCTACCGGGGGTCGTTCACCGGTCTGTTCAAGCACCTCTTCGATTTCGTCGGCCAGTACTCGCTCGTCGACAAACCGGTGCTCCTCGCAGCGACCGGCGGGGGCGAACGCCACGCCCTCATCCTCGAGCACCAGTTCCGACCCCTGTTCGGCTTCTTCCAGGCGCTCACCCTCCCGATCGGCGTGTACGCATCGACGACGGACTTCGCCGGGTACACCCTCACTTCGGACGCCGTCAAGCAGCGCGTTGACCTCGCGGTTCACCGCGCGCTGCCTTTCCTGCGCCACCGCGATCGCGGGAGGGACACGGTCTCCGCCTACGTCGGAGCCTGGTGAGCCTGCATGCACCGAGCCTAGGCTGGGCGCATGGTCAACCGCCTCGCCACCGCCCTCAGCCCCTACCTCCGCGCTCACGCCGAAAACCCGGTGAACTGGCGTGAATGGGGTGCAGACGCCTTCGACGAGGCTGCGGCTCGTGACGTTCCGGTCTTCCTGTCGATCGGCTACTCCACCTGCCACTGGTGTCACGTCATGGCACGGGAGTCCTTCAGCGATCCCGCCGTCGCGGCCGTGCTCAATGAGAACTTTGTCAGCATCAAGATAGACCGCGAGGAGTATCCCTCCGTCGACGCAAGCTACCTGGCGCAGGCCGCCGCGTTCACCGGCCAGCTGGGTTGGCCGCTCAGCGTGTTCACGACGGCCGGTGGCATGGCATTTCACGCCGGAACGTACTACCCGCCCGAGCCGATGCACGGGCATCCGTCGTTCCGTCAGATTCTCGACGCCGTTATCGACGCCTGGACGAATCGGCGACCGGAGGTGATGCAGAATGCCGCAGCCATTGGCGAGGCCATCGCCGCGTCGCCCGTGCCGACCGGGGGCGTGCTGCCGACCGACGCTGACCTCGATGCGGCCATCGGCCTCCTCGCCGCCCACGAAGACCTTCAGTACGGCGGCTTCGGCGGCGCACCGAAATTTCCGGTGGCGCCCGTCGTCGGTTTCCTTCTGGCCTCGGATGATCCGCTCGGCGTTCGCACGCTCGAGCGAATGGTCGCCTCGCCGCTCCGCGACCCGGTCGAGGGCGGCTTTTTTCGCTACGCGACGAAACGTGACTGGACGGACCCTCACTACGAGCGCATGCTCTACGACAACGCACTCCTCCTGGACGCCTGCAGCTCTGCATGGGCGGCCGACGGCAGCCGAGCCTGGGCAGCAGACGCCGCCGCCGGGGTGGCCGGCTTCCTCTCCGGTGTTCTCCAGCTGCCCGCAGGGGGATACGCCAGCGCCCAGGACTCCGAGTCCGTGATCGACGGCGCGCGTTCGGAGGGCGGCTACTATGCCGAGGATGCCGACGGTCGAGCTCGGCTGCAACCGCCTGCCCTCGACGAGAAGGTGCTTGCCGGGTGGAATGGCCTGGCGATCGCTGCCATGGCCCGGGCTGGGGTGGTGTTCGACCGGGCTGACTGGGTGGAGTCGGCCCGGGGAGCGGCAGACTATCTTCTCGGGGCACACCGCGACGGCGGACGCCTCACCAGGGCGACGGTGGCGGGACGGCGGTCGGCGGCGAGCGCGACGCTCGAGGACTACGGCATGCTCGCCGGTGGACTTCTCCAGCTCGCGGCCTCAACGGGTGAACCGCGATACGCGATCGCTGGACGAGCGCTGGTCGACGACATCCTGGCGGCGGGGGACGCGGCAGGAACGGTGTTCGCTGAGCCGGGCGGCGGGGACCCGGTGCTGGTCGGTCACGGGATCGCCATCGACGCGGATCCGTCAGAGGGCGCGTACCCCTCTGGGATCAGCGCGAGTGCGGATGCCGCGTGGCGGCTCCACCTGCTGACCGGCGAGCAGCGCTACCTCGACGCCTCCGTCCGCGCGCTGGAGCCGGTCGTGGCGCTGGCGGTGGCAAACCCTGTGGCCTTCGGAGCGTCCCTGGCCCTGTCCCGCCGACTGGCCGGAACGCCGATTCAGCTCGTGATCGTCAGCGCGGACGACGCCGTGAACACACCAGGACTTCCCGACGCCATCAGGCGCAGACGGACGGACGTGACGGCCCTGGTCACCGAGCGGCAGGGTCGGGAGCTCGCCTCCGCCGGATTCGGCCTCTTCGACGCGCGCACCAGCAGGGACGGATCGCGCGTCGCGTACCTTTGCGAGGACTTCGTCTGCCAGCTTCCGACCGAGGTGTGAGTCGCAGCCGACCGCACGATCACCCGTAGATGGTCAGCATTCGATCACGTTGACGGCCAGTCCACCCTCACTGGTTTCTTTGTACTTGGTCGACATGTCCACGCCGGTCTGCCGCATGGTCTCGATCACCGCGTCGAGCGAGACGAGGTGGGTGCCGTCGCCGTGCAGTGACAACCGCGCGGCGCTCACCGCCGTCGACGAGGCGATGGCGTTTCTCTCGATGCACGGAACCTGGACGAGGCCCCCCACCGGGTCGCAGGTCAGGCCGAGGTGATGTTCCATGGCGATCTCCGCTGCGTTCTCCACCTGCCCGGGGGTCCCGCCGAGCACAGCGCACAGGGCGCCTGCTGCCATGGCGCAGGCCGAACCGACCTCGGCCTGGCAGCCACCCTCTGCTCCCGAGATGGAGGCGTTCGCTTTGAAGAGCGACCCGATGGCTGTGGCCGTGAGCAGGTAGCGCCGGATGCCCTCCTGCGACGCACCGGGGACGAAGCGCAGGTAGTACGACCCGACAGCAGGGATGATTCCCGCTGCGCCGTTCGTCGGCGCGGTGACCACGCGACCGCCAGCGGCGTTTTCCTCGTTGACGGCGAGCGCGAACGAGTGCAGCCATTCGCCGGGCAGTTCACGACCGCTCTCCGCCTCCGCGATCTCGAGATGTTCCCTCACGGCCGCTGCACGTCGTTTGACCCGGAGACCGCCGGGGAGCAGGCCGGAGCCGGCAAGACCGTTTTCGACTGATTCGGTCATGGCGGCCCAGATGGCGTCGAGACCGGCGTCGACGTCCTCCGGCGACCGCGCCGCTTCTTCGTTGCGCCTCGCGATCTCATCGATGTGTAGTCCATGGCGATCGCAGAGCTCGAGGAGCGCAACCGAGGTGGCGAAGGGCATCGGGTACGCCACGGTCGGGCGGGCGCCGAGGTCTTCGCCCTCGCGGCGGATGAACCCGCCACCGACCGAGTAGTACGTCTCGCTCACGAACGGGTCAGCGCCATCACCCCAGGCGTGGAGGGTCATGGCATTCGGATGCCCGGGCAGGCGGGTGCGCGGTTCGAAGCTGATATCCGTCTTCTCGAACCGGATCGGTCGTTCCCCCGCGAGCAGCAACGTCGAGTCGGGTGCGAGATCCGTCCACGCGCGTCGGACAGCCCCGGGGTCACAGGTCTCAGGGCGCGCGCCGCCCAGCCCCGCGACCACGGCGTCAGGGGTTCCGTGGCCGATGCCCGTCGACCCCAGCGAGCCGTACAGCACGCAGGTGATTCGGTCCACGTCGCCGAGGGTTCCGGCTTCGCGGAGCGCGGTGACGAAAGCGAGTGCCGCTCGCATCGGCCCCACCGTGTGCGAACTCGACGGTCCGATCCCGATCGAGAACAGGTCGAATGCTGAGACGTATGCCGTCATATCGCCTCCTTGCGAATATCGCTCCCATCCGGAAGTCCTCCGCCACTATAAATGGGGAAGACGCCGCACGGGCGAGGCGCACAAGAAAGCGGGCGCGGCACGCAACGAAACGGTATAACGCTCGCTGCACCCGCCCGAAACGTGCGTGCGGGAGCGCGTCGGCTAGCGCTGGCCCCGACGGGAGGTGATCTGCCCCGTGTCGAATCCGAACAGGTTGAGTCCTCCGTTGAACCGGGCGTGCTCGACCTTGATGCAGCGGTCCATCACGACGGTGAGCCCGTTCGACTCGCCATGTCTGGCGGCTTCTTCGTTCCAGATGCCGAGCTGTATCCAGACGGTCTTCGCCCCGACAGCCAGCACATCATCGATTACCGACGGGATGTCGCTCGCCTTGCGGAAGATGTCGACGATGTCGGGCACTTCGGGAAGCGAGGCAAGGTCAGGGTACGCCTTCTGGCCGAGGATCCGGTCGGCGTTGGGGTTCACAAAGTAGACGCGGTAGTTCGTGGACTGGAGGAGGTAGGTGCCGACGAAATAGCTCGACCGGGACGGGTTGGGTGAGGCGCCGACGATGGCGATGGACGTCGCCTCCTTGAGGATGCGACGACGGTGCTTCGCATCGGGGCCCACCCAGGTGCGCTGGGATGCCAAAAGTTTCGCCAGGGGGGAGTCCGAGGGAAGCGAGCAGGTCAGTCCGTTCTGCAACTGAGTGGTCACGAGATCGGTCACGGTCATACCTCCACTGCCCGGCTCAGCGCCTGGTCCAGGTCGTAGATGATGTCGTCGACGTCTTCGATGCCGACACTCAGTCGCACCACGCCGGGAAGCACCCCGGCATCGACGAGCTGCTGTTCGTTCAGCTGGGCGTGCGTGGTCGATGCGGGGTGGATGATCAGCGTCTTGGTGTCGCCGATATTGGCGACGTGGCTGGCGAGGTCGACGGATTCGATGAGCTTCTGCCCGACGGAACGGCCGCCCTTGACGACAAAGCTGAAGACGCTGCCCGGGCCCTTCGGCAGGTACTTGTTCGCCCGGTCGTGGTGTGGGTGGGATTCGAGACCGGCCCAGTTGACCGCCTCGATCCGCGGGTCCTGCTCGAGCCAGCGTGCAACGGTCGCCGCGTTGTCGACGTGGGCCTGGATGCGGTACGACAGCGTCTCGACGCCCTGGGCCAGTGCGGCCGCAGCCGTCGCCGAGAGGGCAGGACCGATGTCACGGAGTTGCTCGGCGCGCAACCGGGTGAGGAACGCGTACTCACCGAAGTTCCCGGACCACTCGAGCCCGCCATAGCTCGGAACCGGTTGCCCGAACAGCGGGAACTTCTCGCTGTGCCAGTTGAACCTGCCGCTCTCGACGACGACGCCACCGAGGGTGGTGCCGTGCCCGCCGAGGAACTTGGTTGCCGAGTGCGTGACGATGTCTGCACCCCACTCGATCGGACGGTTGAGGTAGGGCGTGGAGATCGTCGAGTCGATGACCAGCGGGATGCCGTGGGCATGGGCCACGTCGGCGAGGCCCTCGATGTCGGCGATCTCACCCGACGGGTTCGCGATCGTCTCGGCAAAGATGAGCTTCGTCTTGTCGGTGATGGCGGCGGCGTAGTCCTCGGGCTCTGAGGATTGTACGAAGGTGGTCTCGACGCCGAACCGGCGCAGCGTCACATCGAGCTGGGTGATCGACCCGCCGTAGAGGTTCGCCGACGCGACGATGTGGTCGCCTGAGCCGACGAGGCTGGCGAAGGTGATGTACTGCGCGGCGAGACCGGATGCCGTCGCGACGGCACCGAGGCCTCCCTCGAGGCTGGCGACCCGCTCCTCGAAGCTGGCCACCGTCGGGTTGGCGAGCCGGGAGTAGATGTTGCCATACTTTTGCAGCGCGAACCGGGCCGCGGCATCCGAGGTGTCGTCGAACACGAACGCCGTCGACTGGTAGACGGGAAGCGCGCGGGCGCCCGTTGCTGAATCAGGGATGTTGCCCGCATGGATTGCCCGGGTGCGGAAGCCGTATTCGCGATCTGCCATGTCGACGAGGCTATCGGCTCCGCGAATGGCGACCGCAGCCCGGTCGTAACACTGTGACGCACAGGGGGTGTCGGATTCACACCCAGGTCGGCAGCCAGGAGTGCAGCATCCAGAACCAGTACGGCACCGTCGTCGCCGACCAGAGTGGATACCAGAACACACTCAGGGCGGCCGACGCTGCGAGGAAAACCACGGTGAGAGAGATCCCACGCTTTCGTCGCCAACTCTCATCCTCGGATGATCCGAGGAGGAGCCCGATCACGAACACCAGCCCGAGAATGAGGTACGGCAGGAAGACGATCGTGTAGAACTGGAACACCGTCCGCTCGGTGTAGAGCAGCCACGGCAGGTACCCCGCCACCGTTCCCATGAGGATCAATCCCACGCGCCACTCCCGGTACCTGGCCAGGCGGTAGACGAGGTAGGCGAGTGCGGCGACCGCCGCCCACCAGATCAGCGGGTTTGCGATGGAGGTGATGGCCTGCGAGCACGGTTCGGCCAGGCACCCCTCTTCGCCTGCTCCCGGGGAGGCGTACCACATGCTCGTCGGGCGGGTCATGGCCAGCCAGCCGAGTGGGTTCGCGGAGTAGGGGTGTGACTGGGTCAGCCCGACGTGGAAGGTGTAGATGGACTGCTGATAGTGCACGAAACTCTGCCAGACAGGCGGCACCCAGGAGAACGACCCGGTCCACGCGTTCGACGCCTGCTCGGCCCAGTTCCGGTAGTAGGCATTGTCTGACACGAACCAGTTCGTCCAGCTGGCCACGTACACGGTGAGCGCGGGAGGAACGAAGAGGAGGAACGTGGCAGGGCCCTGCTTGAGCACGGCGGCGCTCGTCCACAGGCCGAGGCCCAGTCGGCGTCTCGCCAGGGCATCGACGAGGACGAGGTAGAGGCCGAACGCGGCGAGGAAGTAGAAGCCGCTCCATTTCACCCCGGAGGCCAGACCGAACGAAAGCCCTGCCGCGATCACCCACGGACGCCACCAGATCACCGGCCCCCATGCCGGGTCACCGCCGGCGGCGCGCAGTGCTGCAACACGTTCGCCGAGGACACGGTGATGCCTGCTCCTGTCGAGCAGTACGCACCCGAAACCCAGCAGGGTGAACAGCATCACCGAGTTATCCAGCACCGCCACCCGTGACATGGCAATGGCCTGGCCGTCGATGGCGAGAAGGAATCCGGCGAGGACAGCCAGCAGGGTCGAGGTGAAGAGCCGGCGGGCGATGAGCATGGTGAGCAGCACGGACAGCGTGCCGACGAGCGCGGTAGACACCCGCCAGCCCACGCTGTCGCCGGCACCGAAGACGGCAAGGCCGAGCGCGATCATCCACTTGCCGAGTGGCGGATGCACCACGTACGACGGATCGTCGAGGAAACCGGACGTGTCCCCGCCGTTGAACGCCGCATCAGGGTTCTCGGGCCATGCCGACTCGTATCCGTTGGAGAGCAGTGTCCACGCATCCTTCACATAGAAGGTTTCGTCGAAGACCAGGGCGTGCGGATGACCCAGGTTCCAGAACCGTAAAAGGGCGGCCAGAAGGGTGACGATTATCGGAGCGCCCCAGTACCAGGCCAGGCGGCGGCGCCGGGTCGACAGCAGCCGGGTCGCCCATTCGTCTACCCGGGAACCCCGTTCGGTCGGCTCCCCGCTGACGCCGTCGAGAGGTCCGGTGTCATCGGCCGGGTCGGTGACGTCGGCAGGGCCGCCGCTCACGACCTCGGCAAACGGCGCGCGATTCGGGGTGGACACCCTGCAATGCTAACGACAGGAGCGGATGCGGCGGGCAGGCGGAGTGGCAGACTGGACCCATGATCATCCTCGCAGCAACGCCGATCGGAAACCTCGGGGATGCATCGAAGCGCCTCGTCGACGCCCTCAGCACGGCAGAGGTCGTCGCCGCCGAGGACACCAGGACCACCGTGAAGCTGCTGAAGGGTCTGGGAATCGCCCACAAGCCACGGCTGGTGAGCCTGCACGAGCACAACGAACGGGAGAAATCGGCCGAGCTGATCGAGCTGGCCAGGGAGAGCGACCTGCTCGTGCTCAGCGACGCCGGGATGCCGACGGTGTCTGACCCCGGCTACCACCTCGTCGTGGCCGCCGTCGATGCCGGGGTTGGCATAACGGTGATTCCGGGCCCGAGCGCTGTCATCACGGCGCTCGCCGTCTCCGGGCTGCCGACGGATCGGTTCACCTTCGAGGGGTTTTTGCCTCGGAAGCACGGCGACCGGGTGCAGGCGTTCCGTCAACTCGAGCACGAACGGCGCACGATGGTCTTCTTCGAATCCCCGAATCGACTGGCGGCCTCGCTCACGGACGCAGCATCCGTTTTCGGGGCGGGCAGGCGCGTGGTCGTCTGCCGCGAGCTGACCAAGATGTTCGAGGAGGTCAAGCGCGGCACGGCCACCGAGCTCGCAGAATGGGCAGAAGCGGGGGTGCGCGGCGAGATCTGCGTCGTAGTCGCCGGAGCCGAGAAAAGGGAATACAACCTGCACGACGGTGTCGTCCAGGTGCTCGAACTCGTCACAGCGGGGGAGCGGCTGAAGGATGCAACGGCGCAGGTCTCCGACGCGACCGGGCTGAGCCGCCGCGAGTTGTACCAGGCGGCGCTCGCCGTCAGGAACTGACCATCGCAGCGCCGGACCGGCGGGCCGAAACGCCGTCACCTGCCCACATCCGTCCTCCCGGACGATCGGCGTAACGAGTCGGGGTGCGGCCATAGGATTGTTCTCATGGCCAGCGGCAAATCCTTCTACATCACCACGCCCATCTTCTATGTGAATGATGCGCCCCACATCGGGCACGCATACACGGAGGTGGCCGCCGACGTCCTCGCACGGTGGCACCGGCAGGCTGGGGACGACACCTGGTCGTTGACCGGCACCGACGAGCACGGTGAGAAAATTTTGCGCACGGCGACCGCCAATGGCACGACGCCGAAGGAGTGGGCAGACAAACTGGTCAATGAGGCGTGGAAGCCGCTGTTGAAAACGATCAACATCAACAATGACGACTTCATCCGTACCACGGACGAACGCCACGAGACCAACGTGCAGTTGTTCCTCCAGAGGCTGTTCGATGCCGGGTTCATCTACTCGGGCGAGTATGAGGCGCTGTACTGCGTCGGCTGTGAGGAATTCAAACCGCAATCGGAGATCGTCGACGGCACCGGTCCGTTCGAGGGCCTCAAGGTCTGCGCCATCCATTCCAAGCCGCTCGAGCTGCTGAAGGAGAAGAACTACTTCTTCCGGATGAGCGACTTCACCGAACGCCTGCTCGCCCTCTATGAGGAGCGACCGGACTTCGTCCAGCCGGAGTCGGCCCGCAACGAGGTCATCCAGTTCGTTCGGCAGGGACTCAGCGACCTGTCGATTTCCCGCTCCAGCTTCGACTGGGGTGTGAAGGTCCCCTGGGACGACTCCCACGTCGTCTACGTCTGGTTCGACGCCCTGCTCAACTACGTCACCGCCGTCGGCTACGGCCAGGACGATGAGGAGTTCGCGCGCCGCTGGCCGGCCACGCACATCGTCGGCAAGGACATCCTCCGCTTCCATGCCGTCATCTGGCCGGCAATGCTGATGGCAGCAGGGCTGGATGTGCCGAAGCAGGTCTTCGGCCACGGCTGGCTTCTTGTCGGAGGCGAGAAGATGTCGAAGTCGAAGCTCACCGGAATCGCGCCCACCGAGATCACCGATACGTTCGGATCGGATGCGTTCCGGTACTACTTCATGCGCGCTATCGCCTTTGGACAGGACGGATCGTTCAGCTGGGAAGACCTGGCCGCGCGGTACCAGGCCGAACTGGCGAACGGATTCGGCAACCTCGCCTCCCGGGTCATCGCCATGGTCACGCGGTATTTCGACGGCGTCGTACCCGCTGAGGCCGAACCGGCCGATGCCGACCTTGCCATCCGGTCAGTCGTCGCTGCAGCGACCGCTAACGCGGATGCGGCGGTGGAGAAACTCGCCGTCCACGACGCCCTCGCAGCCATCTGGACCATCGTCGACGAACTCAACGGATACATCACCGACCAGGAACCGTGGGCGCTCGCCAAGGACGAAGCCAATCGCGACCGCCTCGGCACGGTGCTGTACACGGCGGTCGACGGCTTGCGCGCCCTCGCCGTGCTGCTCTCGCCTGTGCTGCCAGAGGCCACCTCCCGGTTGTGGACGTCACTCGGGGCAGCCGAAGCCCTGGGTTCGCTCAACGAGCAGCCCCTGAGGGACGCGGGCAACTGGGGCCAGCTCCCAGCCGGCACGACGGTCTCGGCGCTCGCGCCGCTGTTCCCGCGCATCGAGAGCACTGTCAACTGACCGAGCGGATCGCCAGGGGCTCGTTCGGCGTCCAAGTGGGGTACCGTCTAAGCCATGACTGATCCCGGTACATCGCGCACGGATCTGAGCTATCCCCCCCTGCCTGAACCCCTGCTCGTGTCGGTGTACGACAACCACACTCACCTCGATCCGGATGTCTCTTCCGGCCGGCCCGTCGCCGATGGAGCCCTCGACTACCGGCAGCAGCTGGACCGGGCGTCGAGCGTCGGTGTGCGCGGGATCGTGCAGGTGGGCACCGACGTGGCCAGTTCCCGCTGGAGCGCTGAGACCGCCGCGATCGAACCTCGGATGCTGGCGGCGGTGGCGATCCACCCCAACGAGACACCCAGGCTCGACGCAGAGGGCACACTCGACGATGCACTCGCCGTCATCGACGAGCTCGCCGCCCGGCCACGGGTGCGCGCGATCGGCGAGACCGGACTCGACTTTTACCGCACCGGCCCGGACGGCAGGCAGGCGCAGCAGAGATCGTTCGAAGCACACATCCGGATGGCGAAGGATCACGACCTCGCCCTGCAGATTCACGATCGGGATGCTCACGCCGATGTCCTCGACACCCTCCGCCGGGTCGGTGCCCCCGAGCGGACCGTGTTCCACTGCTTTTCCGGCGATGCCGAGCTCGCCAGGGAGTGCGCGGACAACGGCTGGTTCATGTCCTTCGCCGGGACCTCGACGTTCAAAAATGCGCAGAACCTCCGCGATGCCCTCGACGTGGCGCCACGAAACCTCCTCCTGGTCGAAACCGATGCCCCGTACCTGACGCCGATGCCCCACCGCGGCCGTCCGAATGCTCCCTATCTGCTGCCCCACACCGTGCGTTTCATCGCGGCGCACCTCGGCACCGATCCGTCGATGCTCGCGGCCCAGATCTCCTCCAACACGGAGTACGTCTACGGCCACTGGGATCACGACCCCGTCTCCTCCCCGCCTGACCCTTACGACACCCCCACACAGAAGGACGGCCAATGAGCCTGCTCGGCCCCGCAGAAATCCGTGACCTGGCCGACCTTCTCGACGTGCAGCCGACGAAGAAACTCGGCCAGAACTTCGTGGTCGACGCCAACACCGTTCGTCGGATCGTGAAGGTCGCCAAAGTTGCTGCCGGGGAACACGTCGTTGAGGTCGGACCAGGACTCGGTTCGCTCACCCTCGGTCTTCTCGCCGCCGGGGCCAGCGTCGTCGCTGTCGAGATCGATCACCGCCTCGCCGACCAGCTGCCGAAAACGGTCGAGCTTCTGCAGCCGGGAGCTCTACTCACCGTCGTCAGTGCTGACGCCATGCGGATCACCGACCTGCCCGGTGACCCGACGCGGCTCGTCGCCAACCTGCCGTACAACATCTCCGTGCCTGTGCTGCTGCACCTGCTCGAACATTTCGAATCTATCCGCGCGGGCGTCGTCATGGTCCAGGCCGAGGTCGGCCACCGGCTCGCCGCCGAACCGGGATCGAAGATCTACGGCAGCCCAAGCGTGAAGGCCAGCTGGTACGGGGCCTGGCGGACCAGCGGAACCGTGAGCCGCCAGGTTTTCTGGCCGGTGCCGAACGTGGACTCCGTGCTCGTCGGGTTCGACCGCAGGGACGAGGCCATCGGCACCGAAGAGGAACGCCGCCTCACCTTCAGCATCGTCGACGCTGCCTTCCAGCAGCGGCGAAAGATGCTGCGGCAGTCCCTCGGCCAGCTTCTCGGCGGCTCGGCGGCGGCGACGGATGCCATGACCGCCGCCGGAATCGCACCGACCGCGCGAGGCGAAGAACTCACCGTCCACGATTTCCTCGCGATCGCGAGGCAGGTGGCACAGGGTTGATGGTGGCGCTGCGTTAGGTTGGAATCATGACCGCTCCGCTCGCCCACACCTTCGCCCACGCACGGGCGCCCGGGAAGATCAACGTCTTCCTCAAGGTCGGCGAGCTGATGGACGACGGCTACCACGACCTCGCCACCGCCTATCAGGCCGTGTCCCTCTATGAGGACGTGCGCGCCTATCCGGCATCCGATTTTTCGGTCTCCTTCGCCGGTCCCATCGACACCTCCTCCCTCGCCGTCGACGGCAGCAACCTCGCCATCAAAGCGGCACGAATGCTCGCGCGCCGGTCCGGGTACCGCCACGGGGTGCGGCTCGAGATCGAGAAGCACGTCCCGATCGCCGGAGGAATGGGCGGTGGCTCAGCGGATGCCGCAGCCACCCTGCTCGCCTGCGACGCCCTGTGGGGGACCGAAGCGTCACGGGACGACCTGATGTCGATGGCAGCGAAGCTCGGCGCCGACGTGCCGTTCGCCCTGACCGGGGGGACAGCGATCGGCACAGGCAAGGGAGACCGGCTCAGCCCTGCGCTGGCGAAAGGGACCTTTCACTGGGTTCTCGCCATCGCCGAGTTCGGCATGTCCACGCCGGATGTGTACCGTGCCCTCGACGCCCACCGGGAACGCCACAGCCAGGACATCTTTCCCGCGACAGCCCAGCCCACCGTCGACACCGAAGTGTTGCAGGCGCTCCGGGCTGGGGATGCCAGGCAGCTCGCCGAGGCGCTGCACAACGACCTGCAGGCCGCAGCACTCCACCTCGCCCCTGGCCTCGGCGCCATCCTCGAACTCGGGGAGCAGATGGGTGCGCTCGCCGGCATCGTCTCCGGATCGGGCCCCACGGTCGCGTTCCTCGCCCCTGACGCCGACACGGCGCTCGAGCTCCAGGTCGGACTCAGCGCCTCCCGCCTCCACGTGATCCGCGTCACCGGTCCGGTGCACGGGGCGCGGCTGATGCACGACTGAGTGGTGGGACGCCTCGCCAACGGCGCTTACTCTTGATGGGTGGCCCATCTTCTCGGAGCGGAACAGCTCCACCTTGAATACCCGACCCGTGTGATCTTCGACTCCGTCACGGCGGGGGTGAACGAAGGCGACAGGATCGGTGTCGTCGGGCGCAACGGCGACGGAAAGTCGACCCTGCTCTCCCTCCTCTCCGGACGGATCGAACCTGACGGCGGCCGGGTGACCCGCCGCCGCGGCGTCACCGTCGGGATGCTCGACCAGCGAGACGAGCAGCCGGACGACCTCATCGTGTCGCAGACCATCGTCGGCACGGCGGACGAACACGAGTGGGCGGGGAGCGCCCTCATCCGCGACGTCATCTCCGGCCTCATCCAGGACATCCCCTGGCACGCCACCATCGGCTCGCTGTCGGGCGGCCAGCGCCGTCGCGTCGCCCTCGCTGCCCTTCTCGTCGGCGACTGGGACGTCATCTTCCTCGACGAACCCACCAACCACCTCGACGTCGAGGGCATTTCCTGGCTGGCCAATCACCTCAAGAAGCGCTGGTCGCCCTCCAGCGGCGGACTCATCGTGGTCACACACGACCGGTGGTTCCTCGACGAGGTCTGCACGGCGACGTGGGAGGTCCACGACCGCCTGATCGAGCCGTTCGAGGGCGGGTATGCGGCCTACATCCTCCAGCGCGTCGAACGTGACCGGATGGCAGCGGCGAGCGAGTCCAAGCGGCAGAACCTCATGCGCAAGGAACTCGCCTGGCTGCGCCGTGGTGCACCGGCGCGCACGACGAAGCCGAAGTTCCGCATGGATGCCGCCTACGAACTGATCCAGAACGAACCCGAGCCCCGAAACACCGTAGCCCTCGCCCAGATGGCCACCTCGAGGCTCGGCAAGGATGTCGTCGACCTGCTCGACGCCGGGGTGGTCTACCCGGACCCGGAGTCGGCAACAGGAACACGGACCGTCCTCAAGGACATCGAGTGGCGGATTGCGCCGGGGGAGCGCACAGGAATCCTCGGCGTCAACGGGGCGGGAAAATCCACCCTGCTCGGCCTGGTCACCGGAACCGTGACTCCCACATCCGGCCGGGTCAAGCGCGGCACGACCGTGCGTATCGCGAGCCTCACCCAGCAACTCGACGAACTCATCGAGTATGAGAACGAGCGGGTATCGACCGTGGTCGGCATGCAGAAGACGTCGTATGTCACCGGGGACAAGGAAATGACGCCGGGGCAGATGCTCGAGCGGCTCGGCTTCACGAGCGCCCAGCTCTCCACCCCGGTGAAGGACCTGTCCGGAGGCCAGCGCCGCCGGCTCCAACTCCTGCTCATCCTTCTCGACGAGCCGAATGTGCTGATCCTCGACGAGCCCACCAACGACCTCGACACGGACATGCTCGCGGCGATCGAAGACCTCCTCGACTCCTGGCCAGGCACCCTGCTCGTCGTCTCCCACGACCGGTACCTCGTCGAGCGGGTCACCGACCAGCAGTACGCGGTGCTCGACGGGCACCTGCGTCACCTCCCCGGCGGCGTCGACGAATACCTTGCCCTCCGCGCGGGCCAGGGAGCAGCTGCGCTCATCGCGCCGCTCGCCGCCGACGGCGCATCGACGACCAGCACTCCGAAACTTGGCGGGGCTGAGCTTCGGAATGCGCAAAAGGAGATCGCGTCCACGGACAGAAAGATCCAGAAGGTCAGGCAGAAGATCGTCGACACGCACGAACTCCTCGCCACCCACGACCAGAACGACTACGTCGGACTTGGCGAGCTCAGCGAGAAAGTTCGTGGATTCGAGTCAGACCTCGTCGGCCTCGAGACCCGGTGGCTGGAACTCTCCGAACTTCTCGAGTAGTCGGCTCGGCCGGCGTCGCGACGCCGGCCGAGGTTGCGCTTGACCTCGCTGATGGCGGGCACAAAAAAGGCCGACCCCCACGGTTTCCCGTGAGGGTCGGCCTTCAAAGAATCACTGGGTCAGCCCGAAGGCCGACTGCGCGATAGTTTTAGTTACAGCGGGCGGATGTTCTCAGCCTGCAGGCCCTTGGGGCCCGTTGCGGTTTCGAATTCAACCTTCTGGTTCTCTTCGAGCGAGCGGAAGCCGCTGGAAGCGATGGCCGAGAAGTGCGCGAACACGTCGGCGCTTCCGTCATCGGGAGCGATGAATCCGAAGCCTTTTTCTGCGTTAAACCACTTGACGGTTCCTGTTGCCATGATGATCTCCTTAGGAGTCTTGCGTGGATACCGACTGTCGGCATCCCAATTGCGGCGTACCTGTCCGCTCCTACAAGAAACGGCGGTTCTTCAGATGAAGGAACCGCCGTAAATCAATCACTGCGTAACACTACTACTGCGCCGTCAACACTATCCCACGCTCTGACAAAGCACAACCGAAGATGTGTTTTCGCTGTGGATGGACGGCTTCGCGCCTGAGTATATGCCGAAACACGAACTGTAATCGGCTGGGGGCATATGTCCTCGCGTAGTGTCGGACTATCCCGAGCACATGCTCGTCTACATCACGGCTGGGAAGCCGGGCCAACTTTTTTGGGAGGTGCCATGACGCTGACCGCGACCCTTGGCCCCATACGTAAGACCGCACCGCGCATCGAGGGGTTGGAGAATCCAACCACCACGTTTGCCGCGCTTCTGAAGACCGTCCGGGAAGCCGGGCTGCTCAAGCGTCGTACGGGTTTCTACATGATCGTGCTCTCCGTCCTTGCCCTCGCTCTTGGCGGACTGACCACCGGATTCATCCTGCTCGGAGACTCCTGGTTCCAGTTGCTCATCGCCGCCGGCCTCGGCCTCGTCCTCACCCAGGTCGCGTTCGTCGCCCACGAGGCATCGCACCGTCAGATTTTCGAATCGGGCCCGGCGAACGACCGCCTCGGCCGCATCCTCGCCGACGGTGTCGTCGGAATCAGCTACGCGTGGTGGATGACGAAGCACACCAGGCACCACGCCAACCCCAACACGGTGGGCAAGGACCCGGACATCGAGATCGACACGATCTCATTCATGGAGGAAGACGCGGCGAAAGCCACCGGATTCCTGGCGTTCATCACTCGCCGCCAGGGCTGGCTCTTCTTCCCCCTGCTGACGCTCGAGGGGCTCAACCTTCACTTCCTCTCCATCCGCACGCTGTTCACCTCCGAGACCATCGACAAGCGCTGGCTCGAGTTCACGCTGATCGGGCTGCGTCTGAGCCTGTACCTCGCGGTTCTCTTCGTTTTCCTGCCTGTCGGGATGGCGTTCGCGTTCCTGGGTGTGCAGATGGCCGTCTTCGGCGTCTACATGGGCGCGTCATTCGCACCGAACCACAAGGGGATGCCCCTCATCGCCGAGGGTGCCAAGGTCGACTTCCTCTCGAAGCAGGTTCTCACCAGCCGCAACATCCGCGGCCGCGGGATGAGCTACTTCATGGGCGGGCTCAACTACCAGATCGAACACCACTTGTTCCCGAGCATGCCTCGCCCACACCTCAAGCACGCTCGCGAAATCGTGATCGAACACTGCAAGACGATCGGGGTTCCGTACACGGAGACCACGCTGGTGCGCTCGTATGCCATCGTCGTCGCCTACCTGAATCGCGTCGGGCTCTCCGCACGGAATCCGTTCGACTGCCCGATGGTCAACCAGTTCCGCCGGCCCTGATCCTGCGCGAAGACGTCTGAAGGACCGGTCCCCATGGGGCCGGTCCTTTTTCGTGTTCAAGGATCGCGACGTCCTGACCCAAATTCAGGAGATCTGCGCAACACGCCGCCCTGAACGCGCTGCTCAGCGGCGTGTCGACCGGATTCTCCTGAATTTGCAGGGTGTTCCTGACTGTGTGAATTCATCGAAATGCGCTGGCCGACCCGGGTCAGCTTGGGTCGTGAGCGCGGGGAGTCCTGAAATCGAAGAATCTGGGGACGAGGAGCATGTCTGCGGGATCTTCTGTTACGGAGCATGTCGTCCCGCTTCGCTTTCTGGAGAAATCCCAGCTATTTTTGCTTGGTGCCCGCGTCGACGCGGTACAGCCTCCCCCCTCCTTCCTCCGGGAACCACCGGTAATCGCTGTGCCCGCGAACCGCCCGTTGATGCCATGCACGAGGCACCCCCGCACCAACCTCTGAACCAAAGGAACCACAGTGAAGAAGACATCTCTCAGGAAGAGCATTCTGGCCGCTCTGGCCGTTGTACCCCTCGCCGCTCTCCTCGCTGGATGCGCCGGGAACGCCGGTAGCGGCTCCGATGACGCCTCCGGTGAGAACGAGACGGTCACCATCGGCGTCGTCGGCGCCAGCGACCCGTACTGGGAAACCTACGTCGATGCAGCAGCGGACGAGGGGATCACGGTCGAGATCATCGACTTCGCTGACTACAACCAGCCCAACCCGGCGCTGGCGGAAGGTGAAGTCGACCTCAACCAGTTCCAGCACATCATCTACCTGGCGCAGTACAACGAGGCCAACGGCCAGGACCTCGTGCCCGTCGGTGCGACGGCGATCTACCCGCTCGGCCTGTACTCGAGCCAGTACGACAGCGTCGAAGACATCCCCGACGGCGCGACCGTCGCCGTGCCCAACGATCCGAGCAACCTGGCACGGGCGCTCCTCGTGCTGCAGTCCGCTGACCTGATCACCCTGCAGGATGGCGGCAGCATCTATTCGACGGTATCCGACATCGACGAAGCAGAGTCGCGCGTCACCGTCACCGAACTCGACCCGACCCTCACCGCGACGTCCCTCCCTGACGTGGCCGCAGCGATCATCAACAACGACTTCATCGTCGACTCCGGTCTCGACGCCTCCGAGGCCATCGCCCAGGACGACCCGACCGACCCGAACGCGCTGCCGTATGTGAATATCTTCGCTGCCCGCGCGGACGACGCCGACAACGCGACCTACAAGAAACTCGTCGAGATCTACCAGGAGACGACAGCCGTCACCGACGGAGTCATCGAGAACGCGGGTGGAACAGCGGTCATGGTCAAGACCCCCGTCGAGGACCTGCTTGCGTCGCTCACAGACGTTCAGGCGCAGATCGCCAAGCAGGGCTAAGCACACCGTCGGAGCACGAGGAACAGCGGCGCCGGGGCATGGGCCCCGGCGCCTGTTCGCGTCAGCGAGAGAGGAACACCCGTGAGCATCGTCAGCATGACCGATGTCGTCAAGTCGTACCCGTCGTCCGAGAAGGGCGGCGACCCTGTAGTTGCCATCGACGCGGTGAGCCTCGACGTCGAACGGGGTGACGTGTACGGGATCATCGGGTACTCCGGCGCGGGGAAGTCGACTCTCGTGCGCCTCGTGAACGGCCTCGAAACGGCAACGTCCGGCAGCATTGTCGTCAACGGCACAGAGATCACCGGCCTCCGCGAACGGGCCATGCGTGCGGTCCGCAGCGATATCGGGATGATCTTCCAGCAGTTCAACCTCTTCAACTCGAAGACGGTGGCCAGGAACGTCGCGTATCCGCTGGAGGTCGCCGGTCGTCCGGCCGCCGAGGTCACCGCTCGAGTGGCCGAGATGCTCGCATTCGTCGGGCTGAGCGACAAGGCGAAAAGTTACCCGGACCAGTTGTCCGGCGGCCAGAAACAGCGGGTCGGCATCGCGAGGGCACTCGCCACCTCGCCCTCCCTCCTTCTCGCCGACGAGGCGACCAGCGCGCTGGACCCCGAGACCACGAGCGAAGTCCTCGCCCTCCTCGACCGGGTCAACCGCGAGCTCGGTGTCACCATCATCCTGATCACCCATGAGATGGATGTCATCCGCAGCCTCGCCACGAAGGTCGCGGTCATGGACGGTGGACGCATCGTCGAACGGGGAGACGTCTTCGACGTGTTCTCCCAGCCGCAGAACGCCGCATCCGAACGGTTTGTCTCGACCGTCGTTCAGGGCATCCCATCGCCGGTGGAGGTGGCGACGCTGAAGGCGCGCCATGACGGCCGCATGGTCACCTTCTCGTTCCGCGACGGGAACGACTCTCAGGCACAGGTCTTCCTCGACCTGGCTGCGGCGGGGATCCGGTTCGAACTCGTCTACGGCGGAATCAACGACATCCGCGGGAGGGCGTTCGGTCACCTCACGCTCGCGCTGACAGCTGAGGACACCGCCATCGACGTCGCGCTCGCGCAGATTGCGACTCACTCCGAAGTCACAGAGGTGCGCTGACCATGGACAAACTCATCGACCTGCTGCCCGAACTGGGTGAGGCAACCTTTGAAACGCTGTACATCGTCGTGGCGAGCCTCTTCTTCGGCGGGATCGCCGGTCTTGCCATCGGGCTGGGCCTGTACACGACGCGGTCCGGCTCCATCCTGGGAAATCGGGTGGCCTTCACCATCATCAACGTGGTCGTGAACATCTTCCGACCGATCCCGTTCATCATCTTCATCGCCGCGATCCAGCCCCTGGCCCGACTCGTCCTCGGCACGGGGATCGGCAACGGGGCGTTGATCTTCGCCATCTCGATCGGTGCGGCATTCGGGATCAGCCGCATCGTCGAGCAGAACCTGCTCACGGTGTCGCCCGGGGTCATCGAGGCCGCGCGTGCCGCTGGGGCCGGGCCGTTCCGGATCATCCGCACCGTTCTGCTGCCCGAGGCTCTCGGACCGCTCATCCTCGGGTACACCTTCGTGTTCATCGTTCTCGTCGATATGACGGCGGTCGGCGGGTACATCGGAGGCGGAGGCATCGGCAATTTCGCGATCCAGTACGGCTATCGCCAGTTCAACCCGGTCGTCACCTGGGCCGCCGTCCTGATCGTGATCGTGTTCGTCCAGCTGATCCAGTTCTTCGGGAATTCGCTCGCCCGCAGGATCATGAGGCGCTGAGTCACGATCCGCCGGATTGGTTCTGATGCCCGCAATGCACGGGACTACCATGGGCGTACCCCGACAGAAGAAACGTGGAGAGTCATGTCCGCAGGTACAGAGATCACCCCGTCGTCCGTCCCCCCGGAGCCGCATGGGAGCGGCAAGGCGAAGCGCATCATCAGCGAACTCACCGAGTCGAACCAGTCCGTCCACCCGGCTCTCATCCCCGGAATCGGTGTCGAAGACACCGGCCGCAAATTCACGACCAACTGGTGGGTGTTCGCGATCACCGCGGTGTTCGTCGCCGGATTCATTCTGTGGGGGGTGATCTTCCCGAACAGCCTGGCCTCCGTATCGGCGGCATCGCTGTCCTGGGTATCCACAAACTTCGGCTGGCTGTTCTCCCTGCTGACGATCGCCGTTTTCGTTTTCATGATGCTTGTCGGGTACTCGCCGACCGGGCACATCCGGCTGGGTTCTGACGACGAAGAACCGGAGTACTCCTTCACCTCGTGGGTTGCGATGCTGTTCAGCGCAGGAATGGGCATCGGTCTTCTGTTCTTCGGGCCATACGAGCCGCTGGAGTATTTCCTCAACGTTCCTCCCGGATTCGCTGAGGATGCTGGGACCCGTGACGCCATGCACAGCGCCATGGCGCAGACCATGTTCCACTGGGGTCCGATGGCGTGGGCGTACTATGCGCTGGTCGGCGGCGCGATCGCCTACTCGGCGTACCGGCGCGGACGCTCGCCCCTGATCTCGGCGATCTTCGATCCGATCTTCTCCGATCGGACGAAGGGGATCTTCGGACCGGTCATCGACATCTTCGCGATCATCGTCACGCTGTTCGGGACCGCTGTCTCGCTCGGTATCGGAGCGCTGCAGATCGCTCGGGGCATCGAAGTCGTCGCCGGTGTCGGAGAGCTCGGCAACGGGGTGATCGTCGGCATTATGGCCGTGCTCACGGTCGCATTCATCATCTCGGCGGTCTCCGGCATCAAGCGCGGAATCCGGGCGCTGTCGAACGCGAACCTGGCGCTCGCGCTCTGCCTGGGCATTTTCGTCTTCATCGCAGGACCCACCCTGTTCCTCCTGAACTTCATTCCCTCGGCCGGGGTCTCGTTCTTCGAGGAGCTCGGGACCATGCTGCAGCGCTCAGGCGCCGAGGGCGCTGATGCGGCCGCATTCATGGAGGGCTGGACGACGTACTACTGGGCATGGTGGGTGTCGTGGACCCCCTTCGTCGGAATGTTTGTGGCGAAGATCTCCCGCGGCCGCACGCTGCGCGAGTTTGTCACCGTCGTCATCGTTGTTCCTTCGCTGGTCTGCCTGCTCTGGTTCGGCGTCTTCGGTGGAACGTCGATGTGGCTCGAGCAGACCTCTGGCGCCATCTCTGACGTCGAGGGAAGCCAGGACATCCTGTTCGCTGTGCTTGGGAACCTGCCGTTCGGGGTCATCACCTCGCTGGTTGCGATGTTGTCGATCGTCATTTTCTTCATCACGAGCGCCGACTCGGCATCCATCGTGATGGGGTCGATGTCTCAGCGCGGTCGACCGCAGCCCTCGCACTGGGTGACGATCGTCTGGGGGCTCTCCCTGACCGGGATCGCGGTCACACTGCTGGTCGCCGGTGGCTCAGGGTCCCTGAGTGCGTTGCAGGCACTCGTCACTGTCTCGGCCCTCCCGTTCGCCTTTGTGCTCATCCTGATGATGGTGGCATGGTGGCGTGACCTGCAGACCGACCCTTATACGATCCGTCGCAAGTTTGCGCGGGTCGCGATCGCCCAGGGGGTGCGAGCAGGAATCGAGGAGCACGGCGACGACTTCGTCTTCGCATCGGGTCCGGTGGAACCCAAACACGGCGCTGGCGCCTGGCTCGATACCGAGGATCCCCAGCTCTCGGAGTGGTATGAGGACGCCAGGACGGGGACGATCCCCGTCATCGACACGGCCGGCGAGCCCGTGGTGGCGTCAGAGCATTCTCAGGCTTCTGAAGAGCCCGACCCCGGGGAGAAACCGGCGCGACCACCTGCCACGGAGTGACACGCTGGCTGCCGATCAGCCCTGGTCGAAGCCCATGCTGAGTTTTCTCAGCAGGGCTGCGAGCTTGTACTGGTCGGCGGTCGACAGCGCCGCAAGCAGATCCGCCTCCGCGTCGACCAGTCGCGTGATGGCGGCGTCGACGCGGGTCAGTCCCGTCGCGGTCATCACCACGAGGATGCCGCGTCCGTCGCCCGGGTCAGCCTTGCGTTCCACGAGCCCGGATGCCACGAGGCGGTCGATCCGGTTGGTCATCGTGCCGCTCGAGACAAGGGTCTGCTGCAGCAACTGTTTCGGGCTGAGCGTGTACGGCTGTCCGGCCCGTCGAAGCGCACTGAGAACATCGAACTCCCACGACTCGAGCTTCGAGCGGGTGAAGGCCGTGCGGCGCGCGCGATCGAGGTGCCGGGTGAGGCGTCCCACCCGGGAGAGGACCTGCAGTGGGGCGAAGTCGAGGTCGGGACGCTCGGTCTGCCACGCGTCGACGATGCGGTCGACTTCGTCGTTGTCTTCGGGCATGCCTCCATTATGGCGGCGGGAAGATGAGCAAGTATCTGGCAGACTTGACTCCTGCACTCACGTGCGGTCCGCCTTAGTGTAATGGCAGCACGGCAACCTTTGGAGTTGTTCGGTCCAGGTTCGAGTCCTGGAGGCGGAGCGGATAATCCCGGCCAACAGGACCGGCAGGACAGACCACACCAGGGCCACGCGCCCATCGCACTCTCGGGGAGAACCTGTGTCAGACACCAAGCTCGCCATCGTCATCCTGGCCGCAGGCCAGGGGACCCGCATGAAGTCCCAGACTCCGAAACTGCTGCACCCGATCGCCGGCGTCCCGCTTGTCGGCCACGTCATCGCGACGGCACGTGCGCTCGATGCCGCCCACGTTGTCGCGGTTGTCAGGCACGAGCGCGACCGGCTCGTTGAGGTCATCACCGCCGAACTGCCTGACAGCATCATCGTCGACCAGGACGAGGTGCCAGGCACCGGCCGCGCCGTCGAACAGGCGGTCGCCGCTCTCCCCGCAGATTTTGACGGCGACGTCCTCGTCGTCAACGGCGACGTTCCGCTGCTCGACGCAGCGACGCTTGCTTCGCTCGTTGCCCGTCACCGTGACGGGGGAGCGAAAGCAACACTGCTCTCCGCCATCCTCGACGACGCCACCGGCTACGGCCGCATCATCCGCGGCGACTCGGGCGGACTGGATCACATCGTCGAACAGAAGGACGCGTCGGAAGCGGAGCTCGCGGTCAGGGAGATCAATGCCGGGGTATACCTGTTCACGCTCGGCACGCTGCGCGCGGAGCTGGCCCGCCTGACCACGGACAACGCCCAGGGCGAGAAGTACCTCACTGATGTCGTTGCCCTGCTGCGCTCGTCCGGCGGCGATGTCGCCGCCATCCCGGTCTCCGAGCCGTGGCTGGTCGAGGGGGTCAACGATCGGGCCCAGCTCAGCGCACAGGCGCTGCGCCTCAACTCGCTGATCGTGCGCGGATGGCAGATGGCCGGTGTCACCATCCAGGATCCCGCCTCGACCTGGATCGACCTCAAGGCCGTTCTTGCCCCGGACGTCACTGTGAAGCCGGGGACCCAGATCCTCGGTGCGACCGTCATCGAGACGGGAGCCGTGATCGGCCCGGACACCACCCTCGTCGACTGCGAGGTCGGAGCGAACGCCGAGGTGAAGCGCACCGACGCCACGCTCGCTGTGATCGGCGCAGACGCAACGGTTGGTCCGTTCTCCTACCTTCGCCCGGGAACGATCCTCGGTTCAGACGGCAAGATCGGCGCATTCGTCGAGACGAAGAACGCGCGGATCGGCTCCGGCAGCAAGGTGCCGCACCTCTCCTACGTCGGAGACGCAGAGATCGGTGAGGGATCCAACATCGGCGCCGGCAGCATTTTCGCGAACTATGACGGTGTGAAGAAGCACTCGTCCGTGATCGGCTCCCATGTTCGGACGGGATCGCACGGTGTCTTCGTCGCTCCGGTTAGAATTGGCGACGGGGCGTACACCGGTGCAGGAACTGTCGTTCGCAAGGACGTTCCGGCCGGAGCGCTGGCGATCTCTGTCGCTCCCCAGCGAAACATGGACGGGTGGACCGAGTCCCACCGCCCAGGAACAGCAGCAGCCCAGGCGGCTGCGGCAGCGCAGCACACTTCTCACAACGAAAAATAAGCAGCAAACGCCGGCGGTGTCGGCAGGAAGCAGGGGTCGTGTCTGGCATCAAAAGCAGTGGAGTGAAACGACTTGTTCTCGTGTCCGGTCGGGCGCATCCGCAACTGGCCGTCGACATCGCTGCTGAGCTCGGGTCGGAGCTCGTTCCCACGGATGCCAGAACCTTCGCGAACGGTGAGCTGTACGCGCGTTTCGACGAGAGCGTCCGGGGATGTGACGCGTTCGTCATCCAGTCGCACACCGCACCAATCAACGAGTGGTTGATGGAACAGCTGATCATGGTCGACGCGCTCAAACGGGCCTCGGCCAAGCGCATCACCGTCGTTGCTCCGTTTTATCCCTATGCACGCCAGGACAAGAAGGGTCGCGGACGCGAGCCGATCTCGGCCCGCCTCGTCGCCGACCTCTTCAAGGTGGCCGGTGCCGACCGCATCATGTCCGTCGACCTCCACGCCGCGCAGATCCAGGGATTTTTCGACGGCCCCGTCGACCACCTGTTCGCGATGCCCGTCCTCCTCAACCACTTCCGCGAGAAGCTCGACCCGTCGACCCTCACCATCGTCTCCCCGGACATGGGCCGGGTCAGGGTGGCCGACATTTGGAGCGACAAGCTCGGTGTGCCTCTCGCCATCATCCACAAGCGTCGGGACCCGCTGGTCCCCAACCAGGTCTCCGTGCACGAGATCGTCGGCCAGGTCGAGGGTCGCGTCTGCCTCCTGGTCGACGACCTCATCGACACCGGCCGCACGATCGTGCGTGCAGCCGAGGCGCTCAAGGCCGCAGGCGCTCTCGGCGTCGTCGTCGCTGCCACCCACGCCGTCTTCAGCGACCCGGCCACCGAAATCCTCCAGAGTGACTTCATCGACTCCGTCGTCGTGACAGACACGCTGCCGATTCCGGAAGAGAAGCGCTTCGAGCGGCTCACCGTCCTGCCGATCGCGCCGCTGCTCGGTCGCGCCATCCGCGAGGTGTTCGAGGACGGATCCGTCACGAGCATGTTCGACGGCGCGGCATAGGCCGGCCGAACACAGACAGAGAAGAGGGCGGGATATCCCGACTATCCCGCCCTCAAAGACCCTCCGGATTACCCCGTCGTCCGGACGCTCTCAATAGCGTCTAAGCGGAGTAACTCGGGGGAGGATCTTCTCCTTTACACAGTAGTTCTGAAGGTACTTCCGTACAGGGGGTTGACACTCCCCGAACCCGTGATCTCAGGCGGGGACACTCATTTGTGCGAGAACGCTCCGCCGTCAGCGGCTGCGATCCGGATGCTCTGTTCACGCAGGTCATCCTCGGAGACCGAGATGCCGGAGTCCGCAAATCGCTGCCTCAGGGCCGAGAGAATGTCGGCCTGGTCGTGTCCGGCGAGATCAGCTTCCTCCTGAATGAGGATTCCGGCCACCTTGTCGTCAAGGGACTGCGGGTGCTGGTCCTCGACGGGAGTGTCCAGGGTGTTGTCGCCGGTCATGGTGATCTCCTCAATAGTGAATACCCATTCTCCTCCGCTCCGGGCGCGTTGCCAACGTGCAGCGCTGGCCCCCGGTCGATTCCCAGCCGATCGTCGCCCGCAAAGATCGGTCGTTTTCAGTAAAGGAAGACGGCCAGCCAGTTCGGATTGTGAGCGTGCAGGAGGACAAGGAACAGCACGAAGTCGAACAGCAGGTGCACGCTGACGATGTAGCTCAGTGACTTGGTCTGCTTGAAGATCCAGCCCTGGACGAGCGCGAACGGGAAGATGATGACAGGACCCCAGGCGTGGAATCCGAGTTCCCAGAGGAATGAGGTGAACAGGACGGCCTGGATGAGGTTCGCCTGCCAGTCGGGGAAGTGCCTGCGTAACAGCGTGTAGCAGGTGCAGATGAAGAACAGTTCATCCCAGATTCCGAGCGCGTTGGTGCCGAGAAACAGGCGGGCGATCTCATCGGGCTGGGATGCAGCAGGCCAATTCTCGAACACGCCGGTGGGGATCATGTAGACCGGCAGAAGGAGCCAGCCGAGGATGACGACAGCGATCAGGTACCACCACTCGACCTTCGTCCACCGTTGTCCGGTGGCAACCGGGAACCGGATGGCGTGGTCCCGGTAGAGGAAGCGGGAGGTCAGGTAGGGGACCAGGACCGCCGCGGCGAGGGCGATCCCCATGACGATCATGTGATCCCAGGAAATGTCGGTATTGATCTGGACCAGACTGATGATCACGAGACCGGCACCGATGAGCAGCAGATCCTTCGCGAGTGCCCGGTTGACGATCACGGCGGCGATCAGGGCCGCAACAAGGACAAGGTAACCACCCGGGCGCCAGTGGATGCCGAACAGCAGCAAGCCTGACGCAGCCAGGAGCAGCCCAGGCAGCAGGTTCCAGCTGACCAGGCGGCGGGTGTCAGGCGCGGTCGTCGACAGGTTCGTGGTCATGGGGCCTTCCGTGGTCGAGCGGTACTTCGAGCGTACCGGCCAGAAACGGAATCGGGCCCCCGCCGCCGCAGCGGAGAGGGCCCGGTAACGGGGTGAGATCAGTGGCTGTCTGTGGCCTGGATCTCAGAGCGATCTGCGGACCACAGTGTGTGGAAGGTTCCCTCGGCGTCGGTCCGCTTGTAGGTGTGCGCACCGAAGAAGTCGCGCTGGCCCTGCACCAGCGCGGCGGGAAGCCGTTCAGCGCGCAGGCCGTCGTAGTAGGACAGTGACGACGAGAATGCCGGTGCTGGGATGCCAGACTGCGCGGATGCGACGACGACCCGACGCCAGGCATCCTGTGCCCCAGCCATGGCGTCCGCAAAGTACGGGGCGGCCAGGAGGAGCTTCAGGTCGGGGACCGCCTCGTACGATTCGGCGATTCGGTTGAGGAACTGGGCGCGAATGATGCAGCCGCCTCGCCAGATCTTGGACACCGCTCCGAGGTCGATGTTCCAGTTGTACTCATCAGCGCCGGCAGCGATCGCGTCGAAGCCCTGCGAATACGCGACGATCTTGGAGGCGTACAGGGCGAGCCTGACATCCTCGATGAACGCGTCCTTGTCGTCGACGGTCCACGAGTCGCTCGGGCCGGGGAGGTCGGATGCGGCGTCACGCTGCTCGGGGTGGGACGACAGCCCGCGGGCAAACACGGCCTCGGCGATTCCGGACACGGGGACACCGAGGGTGAGGGCGGTCTGAACGGTCCAGACGCCGGTGCCCTTGGAACCGGCCTGGTCGACGATGATATCGACGAGCGGCTGACCGGTCTTTGCGTCGACCTGGCGGAGGACCTCGGCGGTGATTTCGATGAGATAGCTCTCGAGTTCGCCGGTGTTCCATTCGGCGAAGACGTCAGCGATCTCAGCGGGGGACTTGCCCGTTCCGCGGCGAATGAGGTCGTATGCCTCAGCGATGAGCTGCATGTCGGCGTACTCGATGCCGTTGTGGATCATCTTCACGAAGTGACCAGCGCCGTCTGTGCCGATGTGTGTGACGCACGGCTCTCCCTCGGCGACCGCGGCGATCGACGAGAGGATCGGGCCGAGGGTTTCATACGCTTCCGCTGAGCCGCCTGGCATGATCGACGGGCCCTTGAGTGCACCTTCTTCGCCACCGGAGATGCCAGCGCCGACGAAGTTGATGCCGGTTTCGCGCACGGTCTTTTCACGACGGATCGTGTCGGTGAAGAGGGCGTTTCCACCGTCGACGATGATGTCTCCCGGCTCGAAGAGCTCGGTCAGCTGGTCGATGACCGCATCGGTGCCCTTTCCGGCCTGGACCATGATGATCGCGGTGCGCGGCTTCTGCAGCGACGCGACGAAGTCCTCGATCTTCTCCGAGGCGACGAAACCGGCCTCGGGGTGTTCGGTGATGAGCGTGTCGGTCTTGGACCACGAGCGGTTGTACACCGCAACAGTGTTGCCTTCACGGCTGGCGAGGTTGCGGGCGAGGTTCGAGCCCATCACCGCCAGTCCGACGACGCCGATGTTGGCCTGGGCCTGTGATTGTATCCGCCATGGAGATCTCCTCTAGTGTTCAGCGGTCAGAAGGTCGGACTGTCCCCGCGGCGGAATACCGGTAGGGGGACGGAAAATACAGGGCGCCGGAGAGCGGCGGCTCTGGGTACACGCTAGCAAATCGCGTATGTCCGATTCCTTACGTGACGCGCCAGGCGCTGAGGAGTTCGCCGGTTACGGAGGGGATCCACGCCAGAGGCATGGGCACAGGGCAGAATCGATACATGACGAACCACGACGGAACATCCGATGGCCCCCAGATCATCGTGATGGGGGTGTCTGGGTCGGGGAAAAGCACGATCGGCGCTCTCCTCGCCGGTGCTCTCAGCGTTCCCTTCGTCGACGGTGACGCACTGCACCCACTCTCGAACATCGAGAAGATGGCCGGTGGGACCGCTCTCACCGATGACGACCGCTGGCCGTGGCTGGCGACCGTCGGCACGACGCTGGCGGATGCCGGTCGTGACGGAACGGGAATGGTGATCGCGTGTTCGGCGCTTCGTCGGTCGTACCGCGACGTGATTCTTCAGAACGCCCCGGCCGCGCGATTCGTGCATCTGTCTGGGAGCAGGGACGTCCTGGCTTCTCGGTTGGAGGGACGAACCGACCACTTCATGCCGTCGGCCCTCCTCGACTCGCAGTTCGCGACGCTCGAGCCCCTGGCCGATGACGAGCCCGGCATCATCCTCGACATCGACCAGTCGGTTCCGGCTATCGTCTCGGAGGGTGTCGACGCCATTCGCGCCACCGCCTCCGATCGCTGATTGCCGGGGCCAGGAGCCCAGCGGCCCCGGTGCCCGTGATGAGGTAGACTGGGCCACTGAACTTCGGCGAGGGATGCTGCACAGCGGCATCCGTGATCGACGCGGTGGGCAAGGCACCCAGGATATTCGTCCAGGAACCGGCTTTTCCTCACGCTGACATGCGTTCGAGTTGACATGGAGTCCGGTCCACCGGCCTCCTCCCCAGACCATCCGGAGCGCGCTCCGGTTCACGTGACAGAGCCCAGGCTCACCCAAGGAGAACACCATGGCTGACGACAACAAAGTAGTCGCAGAAACTCGCACCTCATTCGGCAAGGGCGCGGCACGCAAGCTTCGTGCCGCCGGCAAGATCCCCGCCGTCATGTACGGTCGCGGCACCGAGCCGAAGCATGTTGCGCTCCCCGCGCACCAGATCGGCCTCATCATCCGCAAGTCGAACGCGGTCCTCGAGCTCGAGATCGACGGCGAGCAGAGCCTCGCCCTCGTCAAGGATGTCCAGAAGGACCCCGTGCTCCGCATCATCGAGCACCTCGACCTCATCGTCGTCATCAAGGGTGAGAAGGTCACCGTGGACATCCCCGTCCACATCGAGGGCGAGTCCGCACCGGGCACCGTCACCAACCGCGACGCGACCGCGCTGTCCATCGAGGCAGAGGCAACCCACATCCCCGAGTACCTCACGGTCTCCATCGAGGGTCTGGAAGCCGGATCCACATCCTGGCCAAGGATGTTCCGCTCCCCAAGGGTTCCAGCCTCCTCAGCGACCCCGAACTCCTCGTCATCGCGATCGCCGAGCCGGATGAGACCGAAGAAGAGGCCGAAGCAGCAGCCGAAGCCGAATCGGCCGAAGCACCGGCCGCCGAGTAACGACCGGATCCACAACATCGAGCCTGCCCGGTTCGCGACTTCGGTCGCGAACCGGCGGGCTCGTCGGCTAAAGGAGAACCCATGTGGTGGCGCAGGACGAAGGAGAAGGACGTGGCGGAGAACACCTGGCTCGTCGTCGGTCTCGGCAACCCCGGTCCGGCATACGCGCGCAATCGTCACAATGTCGGCCACATGGTCGTCGATGAACTCGCCGCGCAGATGGGCACCGCCTTCAAGAAGCACAAGACCCCGTCGCTCGTCGCCGAGGGCATTGTCGCGCCAGGGGGACCAAAGCTCGTGCTCGCGAAGCTCAACAGCTATATGAACGTCTCCGGCGGACCCGTCGCCGCCCTGCTCCGGTTTTACTCACTCGAACCGTCCCACCTGATCGTTGTTCACGATGAACTCGACCTGCCGTTCGACACGCTGAAGCTCAAACAGGGTGGCGGGCACGGCGGCCACAACGGGCTCCGCGACATCGCCAAGGCCGCAGGAAGCCCGGACTTCATCCGGGTCCGTGTCGGGATCGGTCGTCCGCCAGGCCGACAGGACGCCGCCGACTATGTCCTGAAGGACTTCGCCGGCGCTGAGCGGGACCTGCTCCCCAACCTCATCGCCGACGCGGCCGACGCCGTTGAACTCGTCGCCTCGTCGGGCCTGCAGGCGGCGCAACTCAAGGTGCACTCGCCGTCCTGATCCGGCAACCGGTCAGGGCGACCGGTCAGGGTGTCTGCTGTCCCGCGTAGACTGTTCCGGTGATCCTCCAGGGCTTAATCGCAGCGCTTTCGCGCGCCTCCACTTTCGACAATGCCCTCGGCTACGCCACCCGCGATGCCGATTTCTCCGTCACCGACGGACTCAGGGCCCCCCTCCTCGCCGGGCTGATCGAAGCCAGGCGCGCCGCCGGTCTTCCCGCGGCGCTCTTCGTCGTCACCCCGACCGGGCGTGACTCGGAGTCCCTGCGCACGGCGCTGGCGAGTGTCGTTCCCGATGCCCGTATCGTCGACTTCCCGGCCTGGGAGACGCTGCCGCACGAGCGGCTCAGCCCGAGCGCAGAAATCGTCGGCAAGCGTCTCGCCGCACTCCGCGAGATGACGGACTGGTCCGGCGCCGCCCCGCTCATCGTCGTTGCCTCCGTTCGAGCTGCCCTTCAGCCCCTCGCAGACAACCTGACCGACGTCGAACCGGTCCCGCTGGTGGCTGGCGCCCGGGGTCACGACCTCGCGAGGCTGGCCCGCCAGCTCGTGGAACTCGCCTACGTCCGCGTCGATATGGTGTCCCGCCGTGGCGAATTCGCGGTTCGAGGCGGAATCCTCGACGTCTTCCCCCCGGTTGCCGAGCACCCATACCGGATCGAATTCTTCGGCGACGAGCTCGAGCAGATCCGGGAGTTTTCCGTGGCTGACCAGCGGTCAATCCCGGATGTCGTGCCCGAGATCGCACTGCCCCCGGCACGCGAACTGCTGCTCGACGACGCCGTTCGGCAGCGGGCTGCCGAAATGCAGCACGAATTCCCCAGCATGACAGCGATGCTTGAGAAGATCGCCAACGGCATCCCCGTTGAAGGAATGGAATCACTCGCCCCAGCGCTCCTCGAGCGTCTTGTCCCCGTGAGTCATTATTTCCCCGCGGGAGCTGCGGTGGCTGTGATTTCGCCCGAGCGGGTCGCGACCCGGGCGATCAGCCTCTCCGAGACCAACCGTGAGTTCCTCGCTGCGGCCTGGAGTGCGGCGACCGCCGGGGCGCAGGCGCCCATCGACCTCGCGAGTGGTGAGTTCATCAGCCTCGGCGACTTGCGCGACGCAACGAGATTCAGCGCACCAGGAGCGCCGGCCGCCGACCACCCCTGGTGGACGTTCAGCACGTTCCAGCAGGGACCGGACGATGTCCTCCCGGAGGAGCGGGAGATGGACGAGCTCCTCACCGTTCGGCTGTCGGCCGATCCCGTTCCGAGTTTTTCTGGCAACGTGGACGGCGCCATCGACCATGTGGCCGAACGGCTGCGCGATGGCTGGGTGGTCGCAATCGCTGCGCGTGGAACAGGACTGGTCGAACGGGCGCGGGACGTGCTCGCCGAGCGAGAAGTTCCTGCACGACTGGTGACCGAGTTCCCCGCACAGCCAGAGCCGGGAATCGCCTACCTCCTGCAGGCGGCAGTCGAGGATGGATTTGAACTGGTCGAGGCCAAGCTCGCCCTGATCAGCGAAAATGAGTTCTATGGCCGCACGGTGGGCTACGACTCGCGCCAGGTCAAGAAGCTCGCATCCCGGCGCAAAAACGTCGTCGACCCGCTGCAGCTCAAGGCCGGGGACTACGTCGTGCACCAGACGCACGGAATCGGACGTTTCGTCGAACTGAGCCAGCGCGAGGTCTCCAGCGGCGGTCGCAACCCGACGAAGACCCGCCGCGAATACCTCACCCTCGAATACGCGCCGTCCAAGCGCGGCTACCCGGGGGACAAGCTCCTCGTTCCCACCGACCAGCTTGACCTGCTCAGCCGGTACGTCGGCGGAGAGGCACCAGCGCTCTCCAAGATGGGCGGAAGCGACTGGTCCCAGGCCAAAAGCCGCGCGCGCAAGGCCGTGCGTGACATCGCCGTCGAGCTCGTCAAGCTGTACTCGGCCCGGATGGCGTCGAAAGGTTTCGCGTTCAGCAAGGACACCCCGTGGCAGCGCGAGCTCGAGGAGGCCTTCCCGTTCGCGGAGACCCCTGACCAGCTGACCACGATCGACGAGGTCAAGGCCGACATGGAGCGGCCGATTCCGATGGACCGGCTGCTGTCCGGCGATGTGGGCTTCGGTAAGACGGAGGTTGCCATCCGCGCTGCCTTCAAGGCGGTGCAGGATGGCAAACAGGTGGCCATGCTCGTGCCGACCACCCTCCTGGTGAAGCAGCATTTCGAAACGTTCTCCGAACGGTTCGCCGGGTTCCCGGTTCATCTGAGGGCGTTGAGCCGATTCCAGACGGCGAAGGAAGCCAAAGAGACCCGCGATGGACTCGAACGCGGAACCATCGACGTCGTCATCGGCACCCATCGGTTGCTCAGCGAGGGCATGAAATTCAAGGACCTCGGGCTTGTCATCATCGACGAGGAACAGCGGTTCGGCGTCGAACACAAGGACTCGCTGAAGAAGCTGAAGACCAACGTCGACATCCTGGCCATGAGCGCGACACCGATTCCGCGCACGCTCGAGATGGCGGTCACCGGCATCCGCGAGATGTCGACCCTCGCGACGCCGCCGGAGGAACGCCATCCGATCCTCAGTTTCGTCGGCCCGTACAGCGACAAACAGGTCGGGGCGGCCATCCGGAGGGAACTTCTGCGCGAGGGCCAGATCTTCTTCGTCCACAACCGGGTGTCCAGCATCAACCGGGTCGCGGCGCAACTCGCCGAGATCGTTCCGGAGGCCCGCATCGCCGTCGCCCACGGCCAGCTGTCCGAGAACGTGCTCGAACGGGTGGTCGTCGATTTCTGGGAGCGCAAGTTCGACGTGCTCGTCTGCACGACCATCATCGAGACCGGCCTCGACATCCAGAACGCGAACACGATCATCATCGACCGGGCTGACAAGTACGGCCTGAGCCAGTTGCACCAGTTGCGCGGCCGTGTCGGGCGCGGGCGGGAGCGGGCGTACGCCTACTTCCTCTACGACGAGAACAAGCCCCTCTCCGAGACGGCCCATGACCGGTTGTCGACGATCGCCGCCAACAATGAACTGGGAAGCGGGATGCAGGTCGCGCTGAAGGACCTCGAGATCCGTGGGGCTGGAAACCTCCTCGGAGGGGAGCAGGCCGGGCACATCGCCGGGGTCGGATTCGACCTGTACCTGCGGATGATCGGCGAGGCCGTCTCAGACTTCCGCGGCGACGTCGCTGAGGGGCAGACCGAGCTACGTCTCGAGTTGCCCGTTGACGCCCACATTCCCGAGGACTACGTCGACAGCGAGCGACTCAGGCTCGAGGCGTACCAGAAGCTCTCTGCGGCATCAGGCCCGGCCGCTGGGGACGACCAGATCGGGCTCGTCATCGACGAACTCACCGACCGGTACGGCGAACCGCCCGCCCAGGTGCAGAACCTCATCGCCGTGTCCCAGCTTCGCCAGCGTGCCCAGCGGGTCGGCCTCAGCGAGCTCGTGGCGATGGGCAGCAACCTCCGCGCCGCGCCGGCTAACCTCCCCGACTCGCTGCAGGCACGCCTGCGCCGAATGTACCCGGGCGGAAAGTTCCTCGCCCAGGCGAACGCGCTGATCGTGCCGATGCCCGAGAAGCACGGGGAGAAGCTCACCGACGCCGAGCTCATCGCCTGGGTCGGTCAGTTCCTCGATGCCCTGTTCCCGCTTCCGCCGAAGGAGGCCGCAGCCGCCGGCTGACGTTGTGGAGGTCCTCATGCCCGGCGCATCGATTAGTGTGGGAATCCTCAGCAACCGATGGAGGTTTTTCGTGGCTTTTACCGTCGCACACGCCCGCGTTTTGGTGACCGGAGGAGCGTCAGGGATGGGACGACTGTATGCTCAGCGAGCCGTGGCGGAGGAGGCGGAATCCGTCACGCTCTGGGATATCGACCCGCTCGCGCTCGATGCGACGGCGAGTGCGCTCTCCGGGCACGGCACTGTTATCCACACCCGTGTCGTCGACGTCTCGAAGCTCGAGGACGTGCGGAGTGCGGCCGAACACGAACTCGATGAGGGGCGCGTCCCCGACGTGCTCATCAACAACGCGGGCATCGTCAGGGGCAACGACTACTTCTGGAACACCGACTCCGAACGCGACACCGAGCCGACCATGCGGATCAACGCGATCGCCCCGATGCACGTCACCCGCGAATTTTTGCCGGCCATGATTACGGATGCCACTCGGGAGAAGCGAATCCTCAATGTCGCTTCGGCGGCCGGGACCCTGTCCAACCCGCGGATGAGCGTCTACGCCGCGTCCAAGTGGGCACTCATCGGCTGGAGCGACTCCGTGCGCCTCGAGCTCGAGCGTTCAGGCAACAGTCATGTTCGAATCACGACCTTCTGCCCGTCGTACGTGTCGACCGGGATGTTCGAGGGAGTCCAGGGTCCGCTGCTCACTCCGCTCCTCCTCCCGGACGTCGCCGTGGCGCGTGCCTGGCAGGCGATGCTCGCCGGCAAGCCATTCCGCATGACACCGTGGACGGTCGGGCTGGCCACAGTCCTCAAGGGTGTTCTGCCGTTGCGCGCCTGGGACGCGGTCGCCGATCGGCTGTTCCATGTCTACTCGACCATGGACGAGTTCGTCGGCAGGACCGAGCCTGTGCGCCGGCCGGCTGCCGCTGCCGCTCGGGAGCCGCTGGCATGAGCGACGCCGTGGTGGATTCGACTCTTACAGAGGCGGACGCGTCGACGATCGTTGCGGATCTTCGCCAGACCTTCGCGGGCGGCACGACGAAGCCGCTCGCGTGGCGTGTGAAGCAGCTGACGGCGCTGAAACGCATGCTGATCGAGCGTGGCGCCGACTTCGAGCAGGCGCTGGCCACGGACCTCGCCAAAAGTCCGACCGAAGCCCAGCTCAGCGAAATCGGGCTGACCGTCGGCGAGATCGACTACACCCTTGGGCGCCTCCGATCCTGGCTCCGCCCGAAGCGCGTGGCCGTACCGATCGCTCTCGCCCCAGCTGGAGCGAAGGTGATCCGCGAGCCGCTCGGAGTGGTGCTTGTCATGGGGCCATGGAACTACCCGGTCCAGCTGTCGCTCGTTCCCCTCATCGGAGCGTTGGCGGCGGGCAACGCGGTCCTGCTCAAACCGAGCAAGATGGCGCCCGCGTCCTCCCGGCTCATGGCCGAACTCCTTCCCCGATACCTCGACCGAGCGGCCGTCCGGGTCGTTGAGGGTGGGGTCGAGGAATCGACCGCACTGCTAACGCAGCGCTTCGATCACATCTTCTTCACCGGCAGCGGTCGCGTCGGACGAATCGTGGCCCGCGCGGCAGCCGAACATCTCACCCCGGTGACCCTGGAGCTCGGCGGAAAATCGCCGGTCTTCGTCGACGACGGTGCCGACCTCGCGGTCGCCGCGAGACGCATCGCGTGGGGCAAATACCTCAACGCCGGCCAAACCTGTGTTGCTCCCGACTACGTGCTCGCGACGGCGAAAACGGCCGCAGCCCTCGTGCCACACCTTGCCACAGCAATCGCGGAATTGTATGGGACCGAGCCGCGCACGAGCACGGATCTGGCTCGCATCGTGAACGAGGACAACGTCGACCGCCTCGCCGCGCTTCTCGATGGCACCACACCCGACATCGGCGGGGAGGTGGACAGGGCAGCCAGATACATCGCTCCGACGGTAATCGATGGAGTGGACCCCGACCACCCGCTCATGGCCGACGAGATCTTCGGTCCGGTCCTGCCGATCGTGCACGTCTCCGGGGTAAGCGACGCCATCCGGTTCATCACCGCTCGCGACAAGCCACTCGCCCTCTACGTCTTCACGCCTCGCCGATCGGTTGAGCGCCGATTCCTCAGGGAAACGTCCTCCGGCGCCGTCGGGCTCAGTATCCCCGCCGCGCACCTCCTCGTCCCCGGCCTGCCGTTCGGTGGTGTCGGGCCGAGCGGCTCCGGCAACTACCACGGTCGCTTCTCGATCGACACGTTCAGCCACGTCAAGGCCGTGCTGTCGAAGCCAGCCTGGCCGGACACCCTGAAGCTGATCTACCCGCCGCACGACGAGTTGCGCGACTTCCTCGTGCGCGCCATCGTGGCGAGGACCTGGCGCCGCGGGCGATGACCGACGACGCCAGGCCCGGGGGAGTCCAGCCGCTGCCGAACATGGAAGCGCTCGCTGCATCGATGAGAACCGTGCTCGACACGTGCGTGTGGAGCCAGACCATGACCCACGCATCGCTCGTTACCTACCTCATCGAGGAGAGCTACGAGCTGATTGATGCTGTCGAAGCCGACGATCGTGACGTCATGCTCGAGGAACTCGGCGATGTTCTCCTGCAGGTTGTGTTCCACGCGGAGATTGCGCGGCGCACCGAACGGGAAGCATTCTCGCTTGAGGACATCGCCCGCGCCGCGAACGAGAAGATGATCAGACGGCATCCGCACGTCTTCGGCGATGAGACGGCCCACACCGTCGAGGATGTTTGGAGGGTCTGGAGCGCAGCGAAGGCCGCTGAGAAGGCGACACGGACGAGCGCGCTGGATGGAATCCCGCAGGGCATGCCGGCGCTCGCACTGGCCGAAAAGGTCCTCACCAGGGCTGAACGCGCGGGCCTGGAACCACACGGAGACGCCCAGGCCACGCGATTCGCCGACGAGGCGGAACTCGGTCAGGTCCTCTTGTCCGTCGCGGCCGACGCACGCGCCCAGGGTTTCGACGCCGAACGAGCGCTCCGCCTGGCCCTGCGGGACCTGCAGGACGACATCCGGGAGCGTGAGCGCCGCGGCGAGTCCGGCTGAGCGGATCGACGCGGTCGCGCGTGCCAGAATTGAGGTATGGCCTCTCCTGTTACACCTCCCCGTGGCATGCGCGATTTCCTCCCTCGGGACAAGGCCAGGCGGGAACATGCTCTCGGCGTCATCCGGCGGGTGTTCTCGGATTACGGATTCGATGAGATCGAGACCCCCGTCGTCGAGGATTTCGCGCGCCTGCACTCCGGACTCGGTGGAGACAACGAAAAGTTGGCCTTCAACGTGCTCAAACGTGGACTCACCGCTGAGGATGCCACCGCGGCGGCCTCGGCCGACAGCATGGACTCGTTGACGGACCTCGGACTGCGGTTCGACCTCACGGTTCCGCTTGCCCGGTTCTACGCGAGCCACCGTGCCGAACTCCCGCCCGTGTTCCGGTCGATCCAAATCGCCCCGGTCTGGCGAGCGGAGCGACCACAGAAGGGTCGCTACCGCCAGTTCGTGCAGTGCGACATCGATATCATCGGCGAGGCGGGACCGCTGGCGGAGATCGAGCTGATCACCGCCACCTCCGCAGCGCTGACGGCGCTCGGGCTCACGGATTGCCGCGTGCGGATCAACGACAGGCGCCTGCTGACCGGGATGCTCGAGGTGTTCGGATTCGATTCCGCCGAGTACGCCGGGGTGCTCATCACCATCGATAAGCTCGACAAGGTGGGGGTCGCCGGCGTGATTGCCGAGCTCCGTGGGCGTTCGGTCTCTGCAGCTGCCATCGATCGCCTGGAAGAGTATCTCGCGCAGCCGGAAGCCCCCGAGCTTCCGTTCGGCGAGGAGCAGATCCGGTCACGTCTGCCCGTCGGGGTCGATGAGGACGTCATCGCCGAACTCGCTGCCATCGGTCAGGCGGCCTCACAGACCGATTCGTCGGTCGGCGGAGCCACTCCCGTCGTGTTCGATCCGTTCCTCGTGCGGGGGATGGGGTACTACACCGGTCCGATCTTCGAAATCGAGCACCCGGGCCTCGGTTACTCACTCGGCGGCGGCGGTCGCTACGACGGTATGATCGGTCGTTTCCTCGGCCAGGATGTGCCCGCGACAGGGTTCTCCATCGGATTCGAACGCATCGTCGACCTCATCGACCTGCCCAATGACGGCGGTACCGAGTCGATCGTTCTCGTCCACGACCGTGACGTCAGCCCCGGGGTGCTGGTCTCGCTCAAGGCCGAGCTCATCGCGACCGGGCGCCGGGTGAGACTGGAGAACCGCACAAAGAACCTCAAGGCACTCCTCGCCCGGGTCGCGGGTGAAGGCTTCGTTTCCTTTGCTTTCGTGAACGATGCGACCAGGACGGCAGCCGAACTCGAGATCAAACCTCTGGGCTGACGACAGTCGACAGAACGATGCCGGGGTTGCAGCGTTGACGAAGAGGCACGAGGAACGCCCGGTTGTGTTGACGAACTTCACAATCGCTGTCGCATCGCGGTCTGCTTCACTGCGCACTGACGGCAATTTTCGGCCGTTTGGGGGTCTTTCCGGAACACCCTCGTAACGTGGCGAGGGCGGATGGCTAGACTGATCCCCGGGTCAACGTCGCTCCACACTTTCCACCAGCACCACCCTGAACAGGAGAAATACTGTGGCACTCATTGAGGCTGTAGGCGCTCGCGAAATTCTGGATTCCCGCGGGAACCCGACCGTCGAGGTCGAGGTCCTTCTCGACAACGGAGTTGTGGAGCGCGCAGCCGTTCCCTCCGGCGCATCCACCGGCGCATTCGAAGCATACGAATTGCGCGATGGAGATTCCGACCGTTACCAGGGCAAAGGGGTGCTCAAAGCCGTCGACGCCGTGCTCGACGAGATCGGCGCCGCTGTCGAAGGCCTCGAGGCCGACGACCAGCGCCTGCTCGACAAGACCCTCATCGACCTCGATGGCACCGACAACAAGGAACGCCTCGGCGCCAACGCCATCCTTGGCGTCAGCCTCGCCGTCGCCAAGGCCGCCGCACAGGCCGCTGACCTCCCGCTCTACCGCTACCTCGGTGGACCGAACGCGCACGTGCTGCCCGTCCCACTTCTCAACATCATCAACGGTGGCTCGCACGCCGACAACGATGTCGACATCCAGGAATTCATGATCGTTCCCCTCGGAGCTGACAGCTTCTCGGAGGGTCTGCGCTGGGGTGTCGAGACCTACCACGCGTTGAAGGCGCTTCTCAAGTCGAAGGGACTCGCGACCGGCCTGGGCGACGAGGGCGGTTTCGCTCCGAACCTGCCCAGCAACCGTGCGGCTCTCGACCTGATCGTCGAAGCAATCACCAACGCCGGGTACACTCCGGGTAAAGACATCGCGCTCGCGCTCGATGTTGCGGCGACCGAGTTCTACAAGGACGGCGCCTACCACTTCGAGGGCAAGCAGCTCTCGGCCCAGGAACTCAGCGCGTACTACGCCGAACTCGTCGACGCTTACCCGCTGGTCTCGATCGAAGACCCCCTGGAGGAAGAGGACTGGGACGGATACCAGCACCTCACCGCTGAGCTCGGCGACAGGGTCCAGATCGTCGGCGACGATCTCTTCGTGACGAACCCCACCCGCCTCGGCAAGGGCATCGACATCAAGGCCGCGAACTCGATCCTGGTCAAGGTCAACCAGATCGGTACCCTCACCGAGACGCTCGACGCCGTTTCGCTCGCGCAGCGCTCCAGCTACACGGCGATCCTCTCTCACCGCTCGGGCGAGACCGAGGACACGACCATCGCCGACCTCGCCGTCGCGACGAACGCCGGCCAGATCAAGACCGGTGCGCCTGCACGAAGCGAGCGGGTCGCAAAGTACAATCAGCTGTTGAGGATCGAAGAAGAGCTGGGTGAATCCGCGGTGTATGCGGGTCGCAGCGCCTTCCCGAGGTTCTCCGCGTAAACCACTTTCAACCCACTCCCGGTGTGCGCTGAGAAATCGGTGCACACCGGGAGTTGTGCGTGAAGCGACAAGAGAACGGGGGCGGGATCGATGGCCAGACGGACGGATTCCGCAGGCAGGGGCGCCGGTGCCTGGCGTCGCGGTGCCCGGAAGAACGACACGCGCCTGCCAGAGCCAGTCGTCGCTGTCCCCGAGTCCGAGGCCGGCAGCTGGATTCGCGGCATCCGTTTCTCAGGATTCGGCCTGTTGATGATGTCACTGCTCGTGCTGGGGATCATCGTCATCGCTCCGAACCTCAAGTCGTATGTCGAGCAGCGGCAGCAGATCGCCCAACTCCAGGCCTCAGTCGATGCCAGTGAAGACGAGATCAGCCGGCTCAGCACCGAACGCGAGCGGTGGAACGACAGTACCTACGTGATGACCCAGGCGCGTGACCGGCTCTTCTATGTGAACCCGGGCGAAATCAGCTTCATCGTCATGAATGACGTCGATCCCGGCCTGTTTGGGGAGTCCGCAACACCGGTCAGCACCGAGCTCACGACGACGAGGGTGGATTGGGCAGAATCACTGCTGGTCTCTCTGGTCAGCGCGGGCCTCGCCGACGTCGCCACCGACAGCGGCGTTCCCGCGACGCCCACGCCTGAGCCCACACCCTGACTCCACAGTTTGAGCAGTGATAATGGAGGCATGACGACACCGCCATTCGAGACCGTGACTGCCGAGGACATCCGGGCTGTCTCTGCCCAGCTTGGCCGCCCAGCCCGCAACGTGGTCGGGATTGCCGCCCGCTGCGTGTGTGGATCGCCCACGGTGGTGTCCACGTCTCCCCGCCTCGATGACGGCACTCCCTTTCCCACGTTCTACTACCTCACCCACCCGGCTGCGACAGCGGCGGTGTCCGCGCTCGAGGCGACACAGGTGATGGCTGAGTACAACGACCAGCTCACCGGTGACGAGGCAATGCGTTCCGACTACGCGACTGCACACACCGCCTACCTCGCTGACCGGGAAAGCATTGCCGTGGTTCCCGAACTTGCCGGTATCTCAGCCGGGGGAATGCCCGTCCGGGTGAAATGCCTCCACGCGCTCGTTGGTCACGCCCTCGCGGCGGGTCCCGGAGTGAATCCGATCGGCGATCTCGCCCTGGAACGTGCAGACTGGACTCCGACGGTGTGTCAGTGCACCGGCGACAACGCGGCAACCGCGTCGGCGGGGGAGTGAGCAGGGGAATGCAGCGTCGGGGGATCTTCGCGGCAGGGGTGACTGCCCTCGTCGCCCTGGGCACAGTCACAGTGGGTGTCGCCCCGGCCAATGCCGATCCAGTGCGTGACGCTCAGTACTGGCTCGCCGATTATGGCATTGCGGATGCGTGGGAATTCAGCACAGGCACGGGGTCGACGATCGCGGTCATTGACACGGGGATCGCTGACGGTCTACCCGAGTTCGAGGGCGCCGTCGTTGCCGGCCACGACGCATCCGGGGTCGGCGGACCGAATGGACGTACTCCCGTCGGTGGGTCTGACGAAAACCCGCACGGCAGCTGGGTGGCCTCACTCGCCGCCGGACGCGGCAACGGAGCAGGCGCCGGCGTCATCGGCACAGCGCCTGCCGCCAACCTGATCGCGATTTCCGTGGGCTTCGGCTCGAGCGGGTCCACCATCCCCTTCTCCGACCAGATCGCCGACGCCATCCACTTCGCCGTGGACAACGGTGCGGATGTCATCAACATGTCGCTCACCACAAACACGAAGGACTGGCCGGAGAGCTGGGACGAAGCGTTCACTTACGCGAACGAGCACGACGTCGTGGTCGTTGCTGCCGCGGGAAACCGTGGAAGCGGTACCGACGAGGTCGGTGCCCCTGCCACGATTCCCGGCGTTCTCGTCGTCGCGGGCGTCAACCCGTCCGGTGAAGCGAGCAACGACGCATCGAGCCAGGGCATCACCCTGTCCGTGGCCGCTCCCAGCGAGGAACTCGTCGGAGTGTCTCCCGATGGCAGTTACGTCCAGTGGGCGGGAACATCCGGTGCTTCACCGATTGTCGCGGGAGTCGCAGCGCTCGTGCGCTCTCGCTACCCCGGGATGGACGCCGCCAACGTGATCAACAGGATCATCACGACGGCAACCCCGGTAGCGGGGGAGCCCCTCCCCAGCGCGATCTACGGGTACGGCTACCTCAATGCGCTGGCGGCGGTCACCGCGGAGGTCCCCGCCGTCGAGAGCAACCCGATGGGGGACCTCGCAGGGTGGATCACCCAGCACCGGAAAGCCGTCGCCACCCCGAACCCCGTGCCACAGGACGTGGGCGAAATCCCCGCCATTCCGCCGCTCGAGACGGTCGCCGGCCCGGCGAATCCGTTCTTGCCCACCCGTGACACTCTGCTTTATGTCAGCCTCCCGCTCGCCGTGTTGCTGGGAACTGGTACCCTAGTAGTGCTCGGTGCCATTGGCGCTACCCGGCATTTCAGACGGGTGGCTCGCAGGTAGTCGCCTGTTTGAGTCCTTGTGACCCCCCAGTAGGAGATCTCTCACTGTGCCTAAAATTTTGATTGTCGGCGGCGGCTATGCCGGTTTCTACACCGCATGGAAGCTCGAGAAGTGGCTGCGCCACGGCGAAGCCGAGGTCACCATCGTTGACCCGCTTCCCTACATGACGTACCAGCCCTTCCTCCCCGAGGTCGCTGCCGGATCGATCGAACCCCGCCACGCGGTGGTCGCCCAGCGTCGCCACCTCAAGAAGACCACGGTCATCACGGCCAAGGTCACCAACATCAACCACGCCGACAAGAAGGCCACGATCGAGCCGTCGGTCGGTGCATCGTGGGAGTTCGACTACGACATCGTCGTTGTCACAGCCGGTGCCGTGTCCCGCACCTTCCCGATCCCGGGCGTCGCTGACCAGGCGATCGGCCTCAAGACGATCGAAGAGGCCGTCGCGATCCGCGACCGCGTCCTCTCCAACTTTGACAAGGCAGCCAACCTGCCGGCCGGTCCCGAACGTGATCGCCTCCTCAACTTCGTCGTCGTCGGTGGCGGCTTCGCCGGCATCGAGGTGTTCGGCGAACTACGTTCGTTCGCCAGCGCCCTGCTGAAGCAGTACCCGCAGATCGCATTCGATGACATCCAGTTCCACCTCATCGAGGCGATGGGGCGCATCATGCCCGAGGTCAGCCTGAAGACCAGTCACTGGGTCCTGAAGAACCTCGCTGAGCGTGGGGCACTCGTGCACCTCGACACCCAGCTGTCCTCAGCCCTCGACGGCAAGATCGAGCTGTCCACCGGTGAGACCTTCGAGTCCGACCTCATCGTCTGGACCGCAGGCGTCATGGCGAACCCGCAGATCGTGCGCAACACCGACCTCCCGATCGAAGAACGCGGTCGCCTCGTCGTGCGCCCCGACCTCCGTGTCGGAACCGATGACGAGGTCATCCCGGATGCCTGGGGCGCCGGTGACGTCACCGCGATTCCTGACCTCTCCGGAGGCGGAGTCGGCGGGTTCTGCGTTCCTAACGCCCAGCACGCTGTCCGCCAGGGCAAGCTCATGGCCAAGAACATCGTCGCCGTCCTGCGTGGGGAAGAGCCCAAGCAGTACCTGCACAAAAACATGGGTGCCGTCGCCGGCCTCGGGATCGGCGTGGGTGTCTTCCAGTCGGGCAAGATCGCAATCAAGGGCCTCCCGGCCTGGTTCGCGCACCGCGGCTACCACGGTCTCGCCATGCCGACGTGGGAGCGCAAGATTCGCGTGATCATGGGCTGGGTGCTCAACGTCGTCCTCGGTCGCGACATCGTGAACCTCAGCGCTCTCCAGGACCCTCGCGCCGCGTTCGAAGAGTTTGCCTCACGTCCGAAGCCCCCTGTGACCGAAGCCGCCCAGCCGGTGGAAGCAGCGAAGAAGCCTGCGGCCAAAAAGGCTGCCAAGCCCAAGGTCGAGAAGGAAGCTGTCGCCGCGTCGAAGTAGTTCGCGTCTCGAGTCGAGCCCGGTCCGTCATGGACCGGGCTCGACTCCGTTAACCCGCGCCACGGCATCCGGACCCCGCCCGCCGCCCTTAAGCCCCCGCACGAAACCTCGATCTACAAATTCAGGAGAAACTGACGACACGCCGCGCGCGGATGCTGCCCAGGCGGCGAGTCGGACTGAATCTCCTGAATTTGAGGTCTGTCGGGGAGGCGGGCGGGTCAGCAATAAACTGTGGAGGCACGCCCCCGTAGTCCAATGGCAGAGACAGGCGACTTAAAATCGCTCCAGTGTGGGTTCGAGTCCCACCGGGGGTACCAGTATTTCCCGCACTTTTCCTGACTTCGGCATGCCGGAGCGGTTCCCTTTTCGCCACAGGTGCGTATCGTTAATCCCGGAGTAGAGCATGGCTCACACGGCTGATTTCCCCGACAGGCCTGGCCCCGCGGACTCGACCGAGGCAGGCAAAGATTCCGCTGCGCTGACGGCCCGCCGGACGACGATGGCGGGCAGCTGATGCCAAGCGCGCGCCTGAGGATGACGTCCATTCGAGTGACGAGCGCGTACGGCTGGCGCACGCTGAAGACATCCGGTGTGCGAAACCACCACAACGGTGTCGACACTGCAAACGGGACCGCGTACGAGCACTCGGCGTTCGGAGACGGTGTCGTCGTCGAATCGCCTCAGGTCACCAAACATCGTGTGTTCGGCTGGTACATCCGCATAAGGCACGCCACCGGAATCGAAACGTCCCATCATTCGCTCGATGGGCCCGCCTTGTTCAAGGTGGGCGACACCGTACGGATGGGAGACATCATTGGGCGTGCCGGGATGTCGGCACTCGCAGCCAGCGGCAAACACGTCCACAACGGCCTGTGGCTCAACGGAAAGCACGTTGACCCGCTCGCACACCTCACCGCCGGCACAGTCGTCACGGTGACCATCGGCACAGCCACGGGTGCTCAGCGAACATCCGTAGCGGCGCACCCCATCCTTCCCACAGGAGACGTCATGTTCATCGCAATCCGCAACGGCAGTTTCTTCCTCGCCGTGCCCCGCGCCGGCGGCATCACCCTCGTCCCGCTCGGTCGGAATGATTCGACCGAGAACATCCCCCTCGTTCGATTCGTCAGCGACCCAGCCTGGAAGGGATTTTTGGCGTGCGTTTCGAACCCTTCCGTCGCGGCCTGACCACAACCCACTGGCGATGGTCACCCCTGTCCCCGGGGGTGCGCCGCGCGTAGACTGCGGCGCACCAGCCGCTCAGAAGGAGCAATGATGGACACCGGGACTGACGCCGCAATCGCCGACCACTACGGAAATCCACAGCTCGAGGATGTCATTCTCGGCGCTTTGACCGCCACAGGACACGACGTGGACAGCCTCGATCCAGAGGCACTGTTCGCCGTCGACGAGTTGCATGTCGGGGGAGCGCAGGCGACCAGGAACCTGGCCAGCGCCGCGGGGATCGTCGCGGGCACCAGGGTGCTAGACATCGGGTCGGGTCTCGGAGGACCCGCGCGCCTGTTCGCCCATCGTTTCGGGGCCCGCGTCGTCGGTGTAGACCTGACCCCCGAGTTTGTCAGGATCGCCACCTCCCTGACCGACCGAACGGGATTGTCCGACACCGTGGAGTTCGTTGTGGGCAGCGGAACCGACCTGCCGTTCCCCGATGACCGCTTCGACGTGGCCACCCTGGTCCACGTCGGAATGAACATCCAGGACAAGGCGCTGCTGTTCACCGAAGCCTCCCGGGTCCTGAGACCGGGCGGGATCTTCGCCGTCTACGACATGATGCTTGCCGGCGTCGGCGAGGTGACCTACCCGATGCCGTGGGCGGGCACGGACGATATCTCGTTCCTCGAGACCCCCTCCGGCTACGAGCGGGCATTCCGAGCCGCCGGATTCACCGTTGAGAGCACGACCGACAGGAGGGACGCCGGAATCGAGTTCATCGCGCGCGCGCAACAGTCGGCCTCGGGCGGGCAACCCCCGCCACTCGGGCTGCATCTCGTGATCGGACCCGATACCCGCACTCGGATGGGCAACCTCCTCGCCGGGATGACGGCGGGAGTGCTCGCCCCGGTCGAGATGATCGGGCGGCTGGCCTGACGAAGCCCTACTTGGCCTGGTCGTAGCTCGACACCGCGGCGACGGACAGGGCGAAGTCGACGGGGAACGTTCCGAATAGCAGTCGGCCGGCGTCGGCCGCAGCCTCTCGGATCGCGTCGCCGACGGCATCCGCCAAATGCTCGGGTGAGTGGACCATCACCTCGTCGTGGAGAAACAGCACCAGGTGTGGTTCGCCGCGTTCGTCGGCGAGGGCGCGGAGCCGTTGCCGCAGACCGGCCATCCAACACATGGCCCACTCGGCTGCGGTGCCCTGGGCGATGAAGTTGCGGGTGAAGCGGCCCCAGTCGCGCCCCACCTGGCGTGCTCGACGCTCATCCTGAGCTGTAGCATCTGGCGACGTTCCGACCCGTTGCACCTCGCGCCACGATTCACCGGGAAGTGGCGAACTGCGCCCCAGCCAGGTGCTGACCTGCTCGCCGCGCTCTCCCGCCCTCGCGGCCGTCTCAACGAGACTTATCGCTCGCGGATAGGCCCGGACAAGCCGCGGCATCAGCAGCGCGCTCTCGCCGGAGGTCGCACCGTACAGCGCACCGAGCATCGCCAGCTTCGCGTGCGCCCGGGTGTCGACCACTCCGGCGTCGACGAGGCCCTGGTAGAGGTCGCGTCCCCGTCCGGCGTTCGCCATGGCTTCGTCGCGCGACATCGCCGCGATGATCCGAGGCTCCAGTTGCGCGGCATCCGCAACGACGAGGGTCCAGCCCGTATCGGCCATGACAGCCCCGCGAACCTGCGCCGGTAGCTGGAGGGCTCCTCCGCCGCGGGTCGCCCACCGACCGGTCACAACCCCGCCGACGACATACTCGGGGTGGAAACGTCCGTCGCGGATCCAGGCGTCCATCCACGCCCACCCGTTGGCGGAAAGGAGCCTGGCGCCCTTCTTGTATTCGAGCAGCGGTTCGATCACGGGATGCTGCACCTCGCGCAGGTCCCATTTGCTTGTCCCGGTGACCGTGAGCCCGGCCTTCTTCAAAGCTCGGAGCAGGTCGGGCTGCGAATCGGGGTTCAGCGCCGGAGCCCTGAGCGCCGCCCGGATCTGCTCGGCGAGGTGCTCGAGTTTTGCCGGGCGCCCACCGAACTGTGGGCGCGGCCCGAGGGCATCGGCCAGCGTTGCCGCGTGGACATCCGCCCGCCACGGCATTCCACGGATGCGCATTTCCTCAGCAATCAGCGCACCGCAGGACTCCGCGGCCAGCAGCAGTCGCAGTCGGGATGCCCGGTCGGGGTCGGTGCGCGCAACAGCGTTCAGGGTCGTCCGGTGCAACAGGAACTCTGTAAGGGGATCGGCGTCATCCGGGGAGGGGCCGTCGTCGAAGAGGGTGTTGGCGTGGTCAGCGGCCGGCGCGGCAGCCTCGTCCCAGGAATTATGCGCCATACCGGCCAGCTCGGATCCCCCGGTCGCCTGGGACAGTTTCAGGATGCGATGGCACAGCCGGAGGTCGTGCGACCGTTCGATCGTGATGCCCGCGTCAAGCAGAACCGGGTACCAGAGCGCCGTGTCATTCCACACCCAGCGTGGACGGTCGCGTTCTCGGAGACGGACGGCGGTGGTGAGGTCGTCGCCCTCCAGACGGGTCGACTCGAGAACCGTCCCATCGTCGTCGAGTTCGGTCAGGGTCGTCGCACCCCGAGGGGACCCTGACAGCACGATGAACACTGTCCCATTCTCCTGCACACAACCGACACGGTCGTCGACGGGAGCGGAGTCGACGCGGACTCAGTCTGAAGACAGGGCGGGCTGGATCACGCGGCGCCAGAGCCAGACGGAGAACCCCACGGCCCCGAAGAGGAGGGCTACGAGCAGCCCGACCAGGATGCCACTGCTGTGCTGCCAGACGTCGACGACCGGCGCCAGAAGGGCAAACAACACCGTGAGCACGATGACCGCTGAGGCGAACCACGCTGGTCGGGACCAGACCAGGAGCGCACGTCCATCAAGCCTGCCCAGGGGGATGAGCAGAATTGCGGCAGATCCGATTCCCGCCGTTGCGGCAATGTTGACCACCTCGGTGAGCAGGATGTCCGCGAATCCAGCGGGCGTCCCCAGAAGCGTCGATGCGAGCCAGGCCAGGATGCCGAAGGTGAAGACTGTGCCGATCCGGAACAACGAGAGGAGACCTCGCGCCGAACGCACACCCGAGACGGCAGTAACGGTGAAAACGACACCGAAAAGCAACGCCGGCTGCAGGTCGAGAAGCCGCGAGAACAGGGCGACGACCGCGACCAGGATCAGCAGTCGCGGCGACAGGGACAGACGGGTCGTGGTGTGCGTCAGTCGCGGCGCGAGGAGCTTCGGCACATGCGTCGACGCCAGGTTGAGAAGGGCGATAGCCGTCACCGAGGCGAGGAAGACGCGCAGGTACTCCGGCTGCCCGAGCACGGGATTGGCGAAGAGCACCAGTCCACCGGCGGCTACCACGATGCCGGTTGCACTGAGCACGGCACCGGGCGTCGACACGAGCGGCTCGGGGTCGTCATGCGTCGGTACACGATTGCGCCCGGTGAGGCTTGGCGCGTGTGGCGACGCGCGTCGCCCACCGACAGTGGTCGCCAGCATCCGGGCGGGGACGAACAGGAGCACGATGGCGACGGCTGCCAGCATCAGCGCACGGAGCCACGAAAGGTCGGCGGCGCCCAAAGCCGACGGAACGGCGGAGGTGAACGGCGTGGCGTCAGCCCAGGTGGGGGATTTATCGTCCGATTGTGGTTCCGCGGGCGCAGGCGTCGGGGCTGTCGGGTCGGGTGTCGTTGGCGGGACCGCGGGCTCGGCCGGGGCAGGGGCCGGGCCTGGCACCGCTTCGTCGGTGTCTTTGGGCGTTGTCGTCGGTGACGGTGACGATGGAGTCGCGACCCGCAGCGTGAGCGGTGAACTTCCGCCGCCGACGTTGCCGGCAGGGTCCTTCTGGAACGCCGTCACCGTGGATGTACCGGGGAGGAGGGTCGCGGTACAGGTCCAGGACCCTTGAGAGACGATGGCCGAGCAGACGTCGAGGTCCGACCCGGATGCGGTGACGGCGAACACTTCGACCGTCGCGTCATTCTCGCCCGTTCCGGCGAACACCGCGCCAGCCGAGCCGAGGGTGCTTCCCGGGGCGGGCGAGGTCAACCGTGGAGGTGCGGGCGGGTCAACGTCCAGGCGGATTCGTTTCACCGGACCGGAGTCGGATTGTCTCCCCTCGCTGAACGACGTCGACTGTGTCGCCGTGAGGGAGTACGCCCCACTCCCGATCGACCGCGGCAGGACGTATGCCCAGGTGCCGTCGGGGCCAGCCAGAACCGTCCATCTCTGGGCGCCGACAGTCAGCGTGACGGTCGCTTCCGGGTAGCCGCCGCCTTGGACGAGCCCACTTGTGAGCTGAGGTGATGCTCCAGCGATGGTCGGGGCTGCGAGGACGTCGACCGCCACGGGAGTCGACTCGAGGTTGGGACCGTCATCACTCAACTGAACGGCAGAGAGCGTGATGGACGGACCGCTGGGAAGTCGGGAGACATTACAGGAGAAGACGGTGTCGGCATTTGTGACGGTGCAGACGTTGGTTCGAGAGGATCCGGCGAGAATTTGCACCTCAGACCCTGCCGCTTTGGTGCCCGTGACGATGGTTCTCGCCGATCCGATGAAGCTCCCGGCCACGGGAGAGGTGATCGTCGGCACCCCGACGGTTTCTTTCGCTGCTGGTGCGTCCTCGGTGGCAGCGTGCGCTGCCGTTGGAGTGAAGAGCGCGAGAATAAGGGCCGCGGATGCTGATGCGATGGTGCCGAAGGCTCGCGAACGGCGCCGTGTCAGCTGCGCCGACCGGCCCCCGCTACCTCGAGCAACCCCAAAAATCCCCACCGTGATTCCATTCCAGATCGGACCGTGCCTGAAGTCAAACCGCCACGCCTCTTTGGGGGTCTTTCTCAGCCTCGAATCGGGAGTTTCGATCCGCGAAAGACACTAACGTGAAGAGTGGAAGGGAGGGCGAATGCCAATCACGCTCTCCGCCACGGGCAGGGCCGATGCGGGCCAGGCGCCCTGGCTGGAACCGAAGCGCTTCTGGACATCGCTCGACGACGCGACCGCTGGGCTGGAAAGCCCCCTCGCTGTCCTTCACCTCGGAGCGCTCCAGCACAATACGCACGACCTCGTTCGACGCGCGGCGGGCAAACCGATCCGGGTCGCGAGCAAGTCGATCAGGGTGCGCGGGCTCATGGATGCTTTGCTGGCCACCGACGGATACGCGGGAGTCCTGGCTTTTACGCTGCCCGAGGCCCTCTGGCTGGCCGAGACTGTCGACGACATCGTCGTCGGCTATCCGACCGCCGACGCGGACGCGTTGCGCCGCCTGGCGACGGACCCGGTTGCCGCTGCGCGGGTGACGCTCATGGTCGACTCGATCGAGCATCTCGACCTGATCGATGCCTGCTCGCCACCTCACACGAGGGAAAACATCCGCGTCTGTCTCGAACTCGACGTGTCATGGGAGAACCCGGCGCCTCTCGGTCACATCGGAGTCTGGCGTTCACCGGTCCGGACGGCTGTACAGGCCGCTGTGCTCGCTCGCGCGATCGAGTCGCGGCCGGGCTTCACCCTGGTCGGGATGATGGCCTACGAAGCTCAGATCGCCGGACTCGGTGACAGGACAGCGTCGAACGCCCGCTGGTCTCGGCTCACGAGGTGGATCAAGCGCTCGTCGCTCACCGAACTCACCGAGCGGCGCCAGGAGGCCGTTTCCGCTGTGCGTAACGTCAGCGATCTGGAGTTCGTCAATGGCGGAGGCACAGGGTCGGTCGACAGCACGGCACTGGACGATTCCGTGACCGAGATCGCCGCAGGCAGTGGCATCCTCGGAGGCCACCTCTTCGACAACTACCGCACCTTCCACCCGGCACCGGCGGCGTCCTTCGCGCTTTCGGTCGTGCGGAAGCCCTCGCCATCGATGGCGGTCATCCTCGGCGGCGGATGGGTAGCATCGGGCCCACCGGGGGATGATCGGATGCCGCGACTGGCCTGGCCGGAAGGGCTCGAGTTGATTTCGCGGGAAATGGCCGGCGAAGTCCAGACGCCGATCCGCGGTGCGGCAGCCGCTGCACTCGTCGCCGGGGACCGAGTCTGGCTGAGGCATTCCAAGTCCGGGGAGTTGAGTGAGCGGGTGAACGACTTTGTGGTGGTCGACGGCAACAAGGTCGTCGACCGGCTTCCGACCTATCGAGGCGAGGGAAAGGCATTCCTGTGACGGCGACCGGGGGAGTGTGGCGAAACTGGGCACGGACGGAGCAATCCCGGCCGCTCAGGGTCGAACGTCCACGAAGCACAGCAGCAATCCAGCGCGCCGTTCGCGCGGCCGGCGGTTCGGGGATTCCGATCAAGGCTGTCGGCTCGGGGCACTCGTTCACGGGGATCGCGGTGGCCACGGGAGTGCAGCTCGCACTCGATGACCACTCCGGCCTGATCGGCCGGCCGACCGCTCACGGTCACGCCTCGTTCTACGCCGGTACGCGCCTGCACGAGATCCCGCGACTGCTCGCCCCCTATGGTCTTGCCATGCCCAACCTCGGTGACATCGACCGACAGAGCATCAGCGGCGCGATCTCCACGGGAACGCACGGAACCGGATCGCGGTTCGGCGGACTCTCCACGCAGGTCGTTGGAGTCACCCTCGTCACCGCAGACGGCGAGGTTTTGCGGATCAACGGGGATGAGAACCCGGAGCTTCTTCCCGCCGTCGCCCTGGGACTGGGCGCGCTCGGAATTCTCGTGGACGTCACCGTCGCCTGCGTCCCGCGTTTCCTGCTCGAGGCAGTGGAACGGCCCGAGCCGCTCGACGACGTCCTCGACACCCTCGCCGACCGGGCAGCAGCATCTGACCACTTCGAGTTCTACTGGTTTCCGCACACCGCTACAGCGCTGACGAAGACGAACACGAGGCTCACGGCGTCATCAGTCCGCAAACCCTTGCCCGCGCTCTCGCGCTGGATCGACGACACCGTCCTGGCGAATGGCTTCTACCGCGTGAGCTGTTTCACCGGCACGATCATGCCCCCGGTCGTCCCTCACGTGAACAGGCTCGCCGAGAAGCTCACCGGCAACAGGGAGTTCACCGATCTCTCGCATCGGGTCTTCACGACGAAACGCACGGTTCGTTTCCGAGAGATGGAGTACGCCATTGCTGCGGAGCACGTGCCGGAGGTCGTTCGCGAGATCGTGGCACTGATCGCCCGCAAAGGCTGGCGCATCAGCTTTCCGCTCGAGGTGCGCTTCGCCGCAGCGGATGACCTGTGGCTCTCCACAGCATCCGGTCGTGCGACAGGCTACATCGCGGTGCATCGGTACCTCCACGAGGATCCGACGGAGTATTTCGCCGCCGTCGAAGCGATTTTCCGGGAGTACGGCGGCCGCCCACACTGGGGCAAGATGCACGCACAGGATGCCGCGTCGCTGGCGGGTCTCTATCCGCGCTTCGGCGACTTCATCGCGCTGCGCGAACGGCTCGACCCACGACGGCTCTTCGCCAATCCCTATCTCGACCGCGTCCTGGGCCCCTGACGCCGAGCATTTGCCCTGAGTGTGCACTGTTTGCCGGGGTTTCGAGTGATCGGGCCACGTAGAATAGTGACGTCCACAGGCGTTACTCACGCACTGCACAGCACAGCACAGCACACAAGGGAGCACTCGCCATGGAATGGCTCATTCCGGTCCTCATCGTCGTCGCACTGGCGGCCATCGTCGGCATCTACTTCTGGGTCACCTACAACTCGCTGGTGTCCCTCAACGTTCGCGTTGACGAGGCATGGAGCGACATCACGGTGCAGCTGAAGCGACGCGCCGACCTCATCCCCAACCTGATCGAATCGGTGAAGGGATACGCCGCGCACGAGCGTGCCGTCTTCGAGAACGTCACGAAGGCACGTGCCGAGACACTCAGCGCGCAAGGCCCGGCAGACGCGTCAGCCGCTGAGAACCACATGCAACAGGCACTCAAGTCGATCTTTGCGGTCGCCGAAGCGTACCCGCAGCTCCAGGCCAGCCAGAACTACCTGCAGCTCCAGGGCGAACTGGTCGATACCGAAGACAAGATCCAGGCGTCACGCCGGTTCTACAACGGTGGTGTCCGCGAGCTGAACACGAAGATCAAGGTCTTCCCGAACAACCTCATCGCCAGAAACCTCGGATTCACCGAGCGTGACTTCTTCGAAGTCACCGACAACGCGGCAATCGCCGAGCCGCCGCGCGTGCAGTTCTAAGCGCCACAGCGACTCCCGGGCTCGGGCGCGCGCGAACAGCGTGCGCTCGGGCCCGATCTGTCTCCCCGAAAGGACACTGAATGTATCGGGCCATCCGCAGGAACAAGGTGAACACTGTCGTGATCATCTTCATCTTCCTGCTCATCATCGGAGGCCTCGGCGCCCTGGCCGGAGCCATCTACAACAGCCCAACCATCACAGTCTTCACCCTGGTCGGCGCGACCCTCTACGCGGTCGTGCAGTACTTTTTCGCGTCGAAACAGACCCTGGCGGTGAGTGGGGGGCGCGAGATTCAGAAGTCAGACAATCCGCGGCTCTACCGCATCGTCGAAAACCTCGCGATCACCACGGGGATGCCGATGCCGAAGGTCTATCTGATCGACGACCCGGCACCCAATGCCTTCGCCACCGGTCGCGATCCGGAACACGCATCGGTCGCCGCGACGACCGGCCTCCTCGACGTCATGACCGACTCCGAACTGGAGGGCGTCATGGCGCACGAGATGGGTCACGTGCGCAACTACGACATCCGGGTGTCGATGATCGTCTTCGGGCTCGTCGTTGCGATCGGTTTCATCGCCGACATGCTCGTTCGGATGGCGTGGTTCGGTGGCGGAAACCGCAACAGCAACGGTGGCGGTAACCCGATTGTCCTCGTCTTCGGACTTGCCGCGATGATCATCGCTCCGCTGCTCGCCAGCCTCGTACAGATGGCGGTTTCCCGTCAGCGCGAATACCTCGCGGACGCCACCGGAGCATTGACGACACGTCATCCGGATGCGCTGGCGAGCGCCCTCGAGAAACTCGCGGCGTACGGCAGGCCGATGCGTCGCCAAAATACGTCGATGGCGCACCTGTGGATCGCCGACCCGCTCAAGCCCGGCGCGGTCGCCCGATTGTTCAGCACCCACCCGCCGATCGACGAGCGTGTCGCCCGCCTCCGCACTATCGGTGGCGGCTTCTAGCTCGAGCCAGCTGACAGAACAGCGGAGCGGACCTGTCGGTCCGCTCCGCTGTTGGTTGTCGGTTCGTCGACTTTTTAGTAGATGTCCTCGAGGGTGACCTCATCGCCGTCGATGACGATTGAGCCGTCGAGATCCCAGTCCGATCCCGTTGAGTAGCTCTCCGAACCCGAACCGCCGCCGTACAGGGTGCCAGTGGCAGTGGCGGTGACCTTCCCACCCTCCGTGGAGAAGTAGCGACCGGACTCGTCGACAGTGACGACCGGGTACTTGTCGACCGAGTACGACATTTTCGGTTCATCGGTGAAGTCGTATTTGGCTCCGGTGTACATTCCGCAATCGTCAGGGTCGTCGGTGGTGGAGGTGGCGCATTCATCCAGATGGGCATTGAGCGCGTCCTGGACCGCCGCCGTCAGACCCTCGGTCGGGGCGAACTCGAGCTCTACCGCGTCGTAATTCGCCTTCGAACCGGTTCCGGCGACGAAGGTTTGCGACTCGGCCTGGAAGAAATCGCCCTCGGGGGCCCCGATCTCATAGGTTCCCGGGTACGCGGCGAGGTCGTATTCCTTACCGAAGTCGACGTCCTTGCCGTTGACTGAGACGACGGTTCCCCGGTCGGTGTACACGTAAACCGAGGCCAGCAGTGGTCTGTCGATCTTCCATTTGTCGAAGAACACACCCTGCGTGCCGTCCTTGCTGAGCTCAAGCACATCGTCGAAGGCGGTTCCGTCGACGCTGTAACTGACCTCGGCGTATGCGGAATCCCCGCGGGTGGAGACCTTGGTGACCTTCGCGTTTTTCATGAGCGCGGTCGCTTCGCCGAGCACGTCATCCGACAGGAGGACGGCTGCGTCTTTTGTGACACCGGGGTCGACGAGCTCGTTCGCCTTGGACGCCTTGCCCTGGCTGATCGCCGTCAGGTAGCTGCGCACGGTCGCTTCGGGGCCATACTGCGTTGCGTTGACGATGTTGATGGCGACAGATCCAATGATGAGAAGCAGGACCAGTCCAGCAGCAAGCGCCGAGAACAGGATGATCTTCTTCTTCTTTTTCGGGTCCATCGGCGGACGTTGCCCACCGGCCGGCTGCGGGAAGCCTGCCGGTGTCGCGCCCTGCGGGTATCCGCCCGGTCCATAGCCGGCCTGCGGGTATGAGCCCTGGGCTGGCGACTGCGCACCCTGCCCGTATGCACCCTGCCCGTATGCACCTTGCGTGTATGCGCCCTGCGTGTATGCACCCTGCGTGTACGCGGCGGCAGCCTGCGCGCCCTGGCTGTAGCCGTCGACAGGGGGCTGGCCCTGTGGGTACGGATTGTGCGCTGCGGTCGGGCCCTGGCCGTATGCCCCCTGGTCATAGGCAGATGCACCCGGCGTTGAGGGGCCTTGCTGTGCGGGCTGGCCCTGTGTGTATGGGTTGTGCTGGGCAGGCTGGCCCTGTGAATACGGGTTCTGCCCAGCGTCGGGCTCCGGAGCCGCCGCAGGCAGAACCCCGTTGGGATCGTGGCCGACCGGCTGCTGTTCTGATTCGTGCGCGGCGGGCGGTTGCGCCTCGGCGGAGTCCGAATCCGGACGTGGCTCGCCGCCGGGTCCGGATGGTGTCGTGTCGTTGGCGGCCATGGTGTTTCCCCTCGTCGGACCTGATCGAGGCCAATCTAACACCCGAGTGGGGGGCAATTGGGAACAAAAATGGCCTGATCTATGGGGACTTCTCCCCATCCTTTCCGGCGTGCTGGTCGAGTCGAACGCCGAGCGCTCCCGCGAGCGGGGCCGCCAGGGTGCCCCGGTCGGCCACGGTGACGCGCTCGTTCTGTTGCCAGTCTGCAGCCCGGCGGATGAGGGCGGCGACCCGTTCGGCGGTATCCAACGGCGCACCGGGTTCGAGCCAAGCCGACTGGACCCGGAGCGTCTGGGTCGCGCGATCGTTCTTGAGGTCGACCCGCGCCGCCAGCCGGTCATCGAGCAGAACGGGGAGCACGTAGTAACCGTGCACCCGCTTGTGTTTCGGCGTGTAGATCTCAATCCGATAGTGAAAATCGAACAGACGATCTGCCCTCGGCCGAGTCCAGACAACCGGGTCGAAGGGAGAGAGGAGAGCGGATGCCTCCAGGCGGCGCGGACGACGTGCATCCCGGTGCAGCCAGGCTTCCCGTGGCCGGTTTCCACGCATCCAACCGGGGACCGTCACCGGCAGGAGGTCGCCGGCATCCTCGAGATCGGCCACGGCGGCCCGGGTGGCTGCTGAGGGCAGCCGATAGTAGTCCGCCAGGTCGTCGAGTGTACCGATGCCGTGTGCGACGGCCGCACGCCGGACGAGTTCGCGGATGGCGGCGTCGCGCGGGACTTCACGGTCTCGGATCTCCGGCGGCAGGACCTGCTCCGGGAGGGCATATCGGCGTTCGAAGCCGACCCTGCCCGCCGAGACGATCTCACCCCACCGAAAGAGTGTCTCCAGGCCGATCTTGACGTCAGACCAGCCCCACCACGGCCCGACCCGCTTGTTGGCGTCGTGTTCGATCGCGCTGGCGGGCAGCGGACCCTTTTCGGCGAGCTCCGCTCGCAGCCAGCGCAGAAAGCCGGTGTTCGCATTCGACCAGCCCTGTGCATCGGCATCACTCTGATCGCGATACTCCTGCATCCGCCACCGAAACAACGGCCAGCTCTCTCGCGGCATCACGGTTGCCTCATGACCCCAGTACTCGATATACCGACCCCGCGGCGCAAACGTGAGTGCGTCAAGCGCGGACTTGTCGTAGGAACCCAGCCGGGCAAAGACCGGCAGGTAGTGGCTCCGCTCGAACACATTGACCGAGTCGAGTTGAAGCACGCCCAACCGATCGACGAGGGTATTCAGCGCACGGGTACCGACGTCGGTCGGAAACGGCCGACCAAAACCCTGCGCGGCCAGGGCGATCCGTCGGGCCAGGGCCGGTGAAACAGTGTCGTTCATGCCTCCCGACGCTAGCGCGTGCCGCCGACAGTCGCGGCATAGACTGATCCGGTGGCCAAATCGACTGAGAAAAGCTGGTGGGCACGCCTGTTCCGGCCGGCTCAGGCCGACGACGGATCCAGCGACCCGGTGACCTCCGACGGCATCGAACCCGACGACGTTCCGCGCGGCATCCGCATCGCCGGTGCCTGGTCCTGGCGATTGCTCGTCATTGCCGGCGCACTCGCTGTTCTGGTTTTCCTCGTCGTCCAGCTGCGCCTCATCGTCATCCCCCTGCTCATCGGGGTCCTGGTCTCCGCGCTCCTCGCACCCTTGATCGGATTCCTCACCCGTCACCACTGGCCGAGGGGACTGGCGATCGCCGCCGCGACCCTGAGCGCCCTCGCCGTGGTCGGTGGGCTTCTCTGGCTGGCCATCGGGCAGATCAGCCGGGAGTTCGATGTCGTCCGTGAACGCACGGTCTCGTCATTCGAGGGTCTGAAGACAGCGCTGCTTGAATCTCCCCTTCATCTCACCGAAGTGCAGATCAACGACTTCATCGCGGATGCCGTCAGCGCGGTACAAAACGACGGCCAGGCGCTGCTGAGCGGCGCACTCTCCCTGGGTTCCACGCTCGGGCACGTCGCCACCGGCATTTTCCTCGCGTTGTTCTGTCTGGTTTTTGTGCTCATCGATGGCAAGGGAATCTGGGGCTGGCTCGTCCGGATGATGCCGAAGAGAGCTCAACCGGCGATCGACGGTGCGGGGAAAGCCGGCTGGGCAACGCTGACCAACTATGCCAGGACCCAGATTCTGGTGGCATCCATCGACGCCGTCGGCATCGGACTCGGAGCCTTCCTGCTTGGCGTGCCGCTGGCGATTCCCATCGCTGTGCTCGTCTTCCTCGGGTCGTTCGTCCCGATCGTCGGTGCCGTCATCACGGGTACCGTCGCCGTCTTCATCGCCCTGGTGTACAACGGCTGGGTAGTCGCACTCGCCATGGTCGGAGTGGTGCTCGTGGTCCAGCAGCTCGAAGGGCACGTGCTCCAGCCACTCCTGATGGGGGCCGCGGTCAAGGTCCACCCGCTCGCCGTCGTCCTCGTGGTCGCCGGGGGTACCCTTCTCGCCGGAATCCCCGGCGCCCTCTTCGCCGTCCCGATCGCCGCGGTGATCAACGTGATGGCAAAGTACATCTCCTCGGGGGCGTGGAGAGCCCGGGCACCGGGGAACACCGCCGTGCTCGGTGATGTCATCTGGCAGACCGTCCCCGTCGCCCGGCACACCCGTACGCCCTCCGTAGCGAATTCACCGGCGGCAGCGTCATCACAGCAAGGAACACCGAATGACTGACACCCCACTCGCCGGCCCGACCCTCGAACAATTCGAGACGGCACGCACCGTCGTCGCACGGGTCGCCCAGGAAACACCGATGGAAAGTTCGCGATATCTCGCCGAGCTCCTCGGCGCGCCGGTCTTCCTCAAGTGCGAGAACCTTCAGCGGACCGGGTCTTACAAGATTCGCGGTGCGTACAACAGAATGGCTCAGCTGACCGAAGAGGAGCGAGCTCGCGGTGTTGTCGCTGCCTCGGCAGGCAACCATGCCCAGGGCGTAGCTTTCGCGGCGCGAGAGTTGGGAATCGCCTCGACGATCTTCATGCCGATCGGGGTTCCGCTGCCCAAATTGCAGGCCACCAAGAACTACGGCGCCCAGGTGATCCTTCGGGGCCACACCGTGGCCGAGCCCCTTCTCGCCGCGGCGGCGTACGCCGAGGAGACAGGCGCAATATTCATTCCTCCCTTCGACCACCCGGACGTGATCGTCGGGCAGGGAACGCTCGGGCTCGAGATCTGGGACTCCGTTCCCGATGTCGAGACCGTCATCGTCCCCATCGGCGGCGGCGGCCTCATCGCCGGTGTCGCTTCGGCACTCAAGCACCGAGCCCGCGCGGCGGGGCGTTCGATCCGCATCATCGGGGTCCAGGCGGCGAATGCGGCGGCGTATCCTCCGTCGCTCGCGGCGGGTATGCCGATGGAAGTGCCGATCCAGGCCACGATTGCTGACGGTATCGCGGTCGGCAGGCCAGGGTTGCTCAATTTCGACATCATCCGTGATGTTGTGGACGAGGTCATCACCGTCAGCGAAGACGACATCGCCAAGGCGCTCCTGGTGCTGCTGGAGCGCGCCAAACTCGTGGTCGAGCCGGCCGGGGCCGCCGGGGTCGCCGCTATTCTCGCCGGCGCTGTCGCACCGACCGGGACGACGGTCGTCATCCTCTCGGGCGGGAACATCGACCCGCTCCTCATGCAGCGGGTGATCAGCCACGGTCTCGCGGCATCCGACCGGTACCTCACACTGCGCATCCCGCTGCCCGATCGCCCCGGCCAGCTCGCGAGGACCGCTGAACTCGTCGCCGAGGCCAACGCCAACGTCATCGAGGTGCTCCATACCCGCCACGGTCACGGCCTCAAAATCGGCGAGGTGGAGCTCGAACTCAGCGTCGAAACCCGGGGCCCTGAGCACCGAGACCTCGTGGTCCGGACGCTGCAGGAAGCGGGCTATTCTCCACAGATCGTCGAGGATTGATCGGCGGGACCAACGACGAACGGGCCGGTGAGAATTTTCTCACCGGCCCGTTGTACGTCGTGGTCACTGCCCGGCGTAAGTGTCCACCTGGGAGATCTTGACGGTGATCTCCTTGCCGTTCGGAGCCGTGTATGTGGTGCTCTCGCCGACCTTGAGGCCGAGGATCGCTGAACCGAGCGGGCTCTGCTCGCTGTAGACATCGAGGTCGGAGTTGGCCGCGATCTCGCGGTTGCCGAGAAGGAAGACCTCCTCGCCCCCTGCGACGGTTGCGGTGACGACGGTGCCGGATTCGACGACACCGTGGCTCTCGGGGGCTTCGCCCACCGAGGCGTCGCGAAGCAGCTGCGTCAGCGTGCGGATGCGCGCCTCCTGCTTGCCCTGTTCGTCCTTGGCGGCGTGGTAGCCACCGTTCTCCTTGAGATCGCCCTCTTCGCGTGCGGATTCGATTTTCTTGGCGATCTCCTCGCGCCCGACGGTGGACAGCATCTCAAGTTCGCCGGCGAGCCGGTCGTAGGCGTCCTGCGTGAGGAACGTGACCTGAGTCTCTGTGGCCATGGCGAACTCCTTACATAAACGGACGCCCTGACGGTTGCGTCAGGGCGTATCATCGGACCCGGCGTCCGGGTATCAGATGAGCTTATGCCAGCCAGCAGCGATAAATCAAACCTGTGGAGGCTTCTTCGACCGTCGTCACGGTTTCGGTGAAGGTGCGCGTCCTCTGTTCGGAGGCGGGAATCTCTATGACCTTCCAGCCGACAACGGCGAAGGTGTCGTTGAGGGCCTGGATAGCGCAGTGCGTCGAGGTTCCCGGGGGCGCGGAGAGTTCGAATGTCACGGTCACGGTGCGGTCGTCAACCACCGAATGGGCGGTATCCCTCACATCGATTCCCGGTCCGGCGGCGTCGAGACCCGCCCACACCACCCAGGCAAGGAACACCAGGCCGAAAGCCCCACCGACGATCCACGCGGTGCGCCGTTCGCGCTTGCGCCGTCGCGGGGTTCGACCGTAGCGATCGTCGATGACGGAGGCCTCCCGCGCGCTGTTCGAAACCATCAACCCTCATCCGTGCAAACGTTAGTCTGTAAGGACAAGGCTAATCGCTTCGACGCCGCCACACTCCCACCGGAAGACCAGACCATCGTGACACTCCGTTTGCTCTCGGTCCACGCCCACCCCGACGACGAGTCGAGCAAGGGTGCAGCGACCAGCGCGTACTACCGATCCACAGGTGTCGACGTCCTCGTCGTCAGTTGCACGGGCGGCGAACGCGGCGACATCCTCAACGACGACCTCGTCGAGCGTGCGATGGGGGAGCGGGATCTTCCCGGGCTCCGCCGGCGGGAGATGGCCGAGGCCGCACGGATCATGGACATCCGACACCGCTGGCTCGGCTACACCGACTCCGGTATGCGCCGTGAGGACGGAAGCCTGCCAGCCAATTCGTTCGCCTCCATCCCGCTCAGCGTGTCGACCGAGCCGCTGGTGCGCATCGTCCGCGATTTCAGGCCGCATGTGATGATCACCTACGACGAGAATGGCGGCTACCCGCACCCCGACCACGTGCGCTGCCACGAGGTCTCGGTCGCAGCGTTCGATGCCGCCGCTGACGCGTCCGCCTACCCCGATGCCGGACCGGCCTGGCAGGTGTCCAAGCTGTATTACGACCACATCTTCAACGCCGAGCGCGTCACAGCCAACTTTGACGAACTTCTGCGCCAGGAGCCTGATTCGCCGCTCGTCGAAAAGTTGAGCGAGATGGTGTCCTGGATGAAAGACAGACCGGCCCGCGCGACCACCCACATCCCAGTGGGCGATTTCTTCGAAGTCCGGGATGCAGCCCTCAAGGCCCACTCCAGCCAGGTGGCCGCGGACTCGAGCTTCTTCTTCTGGCCAAACGATCTGCAGCGCACGGCATGGCCGTACGAAGACTTCGAACGGGCGCGCACGCTGGTGCCGGCCGTCGACAACGAGAGCGACCTGTTCGCCGGAATCGAGGACACGGAATGACCGTCAGCTGGACCACCGCGACGGACGCCCTCTGGCGGCTGGCGACGACCCCGACTCCGACGCCGTCGCTGAAGATCGACCCCAACGATGTCACTCCGGGGCCTGCCGGGTTCTTCATCATCGCGATCATCGCCGCAGCCGTCTTCCTGCTCATCTTCGACATGCTGCGGCGAATCCGACGGGTGAACTACCGCGCCGAGATCAGCGAGCGACTGCAGGCCGAACTGGAGGAGCAAAACGGTACAACTCCAACCGGCGATGGCTCCGATGATCCTGATGCCGAGCCAGGACGGGACGATCGGCCGTAGGAGTTACACCAGCGTGCGACGCATCTCGATTTCGTTCTTCGACGGGTCGAGGTTGTACGGCACGGTGTGGCCGGTCGGCTCGTATCCCCGTCGGCGGTAGTACGCGATCGCTCGAGCGTTGTCCTCGTGGACGTGCAGGGTCAACACATCGCTGAGACCCCGCGCCCACTCCTCAACACGGTCAAGGAGGGCGTCAGCCACTCCGGCAGCGCTCCCGCGAAAGCCGGGGGCGACGTAGACGCCGACGAGAAGCGGGCCACCGGTGTCCACGGTGTCGACGAAGCCCCTCATCGTGCCCACCCAGGTTCCGGTCGTGTCGACGGCCACCAGCTGGACGCTGTCGGGAGTGGAGCCGCGGTTGGACCGCATCCGCCAGTCCGCTTCGGTGTTCGCCTCAGCGGCCTCGACCGTCTCCATGAAGGCGATAGGGGTGTCTCTGAGCATCTCGATGCGGATGTCCCGCTCCCGCTGCCAGTCGTCTCCGGTGGGAGTGATGATGGTCACAGAATTCATCGGACCAGCGTAGCGACCCGAGGCGCCCTGCGAGGAACACCCGCGGTGTCGAGTGCGCGGTCGAACGTGCCGACCGCGTCATCCCCCGTTGACTCTGCTGCGACGAAGCCGTCAGGGCGAACGAGGTAGAACCGTCCGGAAACCAGAATGCTGTCTCCCGTCGACGCAAACACATGGAGAGGAACGCCCACAGCGCTGCGGATCCGGATGGCGTCGCGGCGGTTGACGCTGCCGTAGGCATGCACCTGCCAGTCGAGGGATCGGAGAACGTCGTAGTTGGATCCGGTCCACGGCAACCGCCGCCCGACGACGCGGCCCCGCTTGCCTGCCTTTCGCGCGTCTTCGCTCATCCAGTAGTGAATTCTTGTCTGCGAGAGGTAACCGAACATTCGCCCGGCAACCGGCAGTCGCGGGATGACCCGAATAAGGAGCGGCACGATCACCCTGCTGACCCGTCGACGGATGAACCGGGACAGTCGCGAACTGCCGACGACCGCGGCGAAGACCCGGTCGGTTGTGGCCACGAGCCTCAGCGCCACCGGGCGTCGTTCGGTCTCATAGCGATCGAGAACTGACGGGTCGACGTCCCTGCGGAGCACCCCGGCCAGGGCGATCGCCAGGTTGTGGGCGTCCTGCAGGCCGGTGTTCATACCCTGCGCACCCACCGGCGAATGCACGTGGCCGGCGTCTCCGGCCAGGAAGACCGGTCCCTCCCGGAACCGCGCAGCCACCCGGTGCGAGATTCGGTAGGTCGAGAACCAACTCGATCCTGTGTAGTCCACCCCGAAGACAGTCGCCAGTTTGGCGCGCGCGGCATCCTCGGTGACCGTCGCACCCGGTCCGGACAGCCGGATGGTGCCGAGCAGCCTGTCGTGTCCTCCCGGCGCCATCGGGAACGTCACGAGGAGGGCGTCCGACCCGAAGCGGACGTTCACGGCATCGGGCTCGATGCCGGTGACGCCGTGAGCGTCTGCGACGTAGAACGTCTGCTCGCTGGTGATCCCGTCGAAGGGAATGCCGCAGAGTTTGCGCACGAGCGAAGAAGCCCCATCAGCTCCGACACAGAACTCGGCGTGGATATGCACGGTGCCGTCCGCGCCCTCGGCGACGGCATCCACACCATTCCCCTGCGATGTCGACAGCCCGGTGAGGCTCTGTCCCCAGAGCACGGTCCCGCCCAGCCGAGCGATCTGATCGGCAAGGATCCGTTCAGTTTTCGATTGTTCCAGCATGTTCAGGCCGGGGAACGGGGAGACCCCGGTTCCGATTCTTCCAATCGGGAGAATCCCGAAGGAGGTGCGCTCGAATCCGGGGCTCACCCGGGTGGCGAAGAGCGACTGCTCGAGAAATACGTCAGCCAGCCCGAGCTGGTCGAGGATTTCCATCGTCCGCGCCTGCACCGCGAGCGCCCGGGATTCGCGCGTCGGGCCATCCTTACCGTCGATGAGGATGACGTCGACGCCAAGGTGTGCGAGCACAACCGTGAGCAGGAGCCCGGTCGGGCCGGCTCCGACGACAAGGACGGCGGTCCTCTTCCCAGCGGTTGGAGTACCCACGTCACCCATGGTAAGCCTGAGCCGGCGAGATTACACTGGGGTCTCCGAGGGCGCCTGCCCGGGTCAGGAGGACACCATGCCGCTGGATGGCGAATACGAACCGGGCACGGCCGGCTGGGCCCGGGAGCAGGTCGAGCTGTACGAGAGTTCGGGCGGCACCGAGGGGACGATGCTTCGGGGGATGCCCGTGATCGTCCTCACCACGCGGGGCGCGAAGACCGGGAAGATTCGCAAGACCGCCCTGATGCGGGTCGAGCACGCGGGGGAGTACGCGATCGTCGCATCCCTCGGCGGTGCTGCGAAGCATCCGGTCTGGTTCTATAACGTCACGGCAGATCCGCACGTGGAGTTGCAGGATGAAGCCGAGAAGCACGACTACACGGCCCGCGAGGTGACCGGCGAGGAGAAGTCGCTGTGGTGGGAGCGCGCGGTCACGGCGTACCCGCCATACGCCGACTATCAGATGAAGACCGAGCGGGAGATTCCGGTTTTCGTGCTCTCCCGCCGCGAGTGACCTGATCAGCCGAGGTTGTACGCCGGATCGATCGCCAGGAGCAGGATGCCGGTCCAATGGCAGAGGAACGCCAGCACGGTACACACGTGGAAGATCTCGTGGAAGCCGAAGTGCCCGGGGACCGGGTTGGGCCGCTTCATCGCGTACACGACGGCGCCGCCCGTGTAGAGCAGCCCACCGACGATGATCAGCGTCATGGTGGCCGGGTTGACCCGGAAAATGTCGAACAGGTACATCACCGCTGCCCATCCGAGTGCGATGTACAGGAGTACATACAGCCAGCGGGGAGCGTTCAGCCAGAACACCCGGAAGGCGATGCCCAGGACGGTGCCGCCCCAGACCAGGACGAGGAGAAGCATCCCTTTCTCCGGCGGCAGGGCGAGGACGGCGATCGGGGTGTAACTGCCCGCGATCAGCAGGAAGATGTTGGCGTGGTCCATCCGCTTGAGCAGGATCCTGGTGCGCGGGGACCAGTTGAACCGGTGGTAGAGAGCGGAGATCCCGAACAACAGGAGCGAGCTCAGCGCGAACACCGCCGTGCTCCATTTCGCCGGCGTTCCCTGCGCGAGTGCGACGAGCACGATTCCGCCGGCAATGGCGAGCGGAAAGGTGCCGGCGTGGATCCAGCCGCGCCACGTCGGTTTCGCCTCGTCTGGGGTGGCGATCTCGTCGTCGAGGAGTGGGATGTTCGGGAGCGACGGGCCATCGGCATCGTCCCGCGCGACCGCGGCGTCGACGGCAGCGTCCGAGCCGTTCCGGGGGTTTCCTGGTCCGCGGCGGGGGTCGTCAGCTGCAGGGGAAGAACTGGGCATAGATCACAGGATACGCGGCGGGGCCGCAGGGATCGGACGGATTGGACTAACGTAACGGTGTGACGAAGAGCGAGTCGAGCCCCGGATCCGGGTTTCTGTACAACCTGTACCAAAAGCGCCTGCGTCGCGGTCTGACGAGTGAAGCGCTTCCGCACCATGTGGCGATGATCATCGACGGAAACCGGCGCTGGGCTAAGCAGCTCGGCTATGAGACGGCAGCCCACGGCCACCGGGCCGGCGCCGCGAAGATGCGTGAGTTCCTCGAGTGGTGTGACGACCTGGGCATCAAGGTGGTCACGCTCTATCTGCTCTCTAGCGACAATCTGGGATCCCGCTCGTCCGACGAACTGCACGACCTGATCGAGATCATTGCCGATCTCGCCGAGGAGCTGTCGCACTACCGGAACTGGCGGGTCAAGCGTGTCGGGTCGACCGCCGGCTTGCCCGTTCCGCTCGTTGGGGCGCTGGATGCCGCCGAATCACGGACCGCGCAGAAAAAGGGACTCCACATCAACCTGGCCGTCGGCTACGGCGGTCGCACCGAGATCGTTCACGCCATGCGCGACATCGTCGAGAAGCACCATCTCACCGGCGGAAACCTCGAGTCGCTCGCCGAGCTGCTCACCCCCGATCTCATCGGCGAGCACCTGTACACGAGCGGCCAGCCGGATCCAGACCTCGTCATCCGCACCTCGGGTGAACAGCGGCTGAGCGATTTCATGCTGTGGCAGAGTGCCCACAGCGAGTTCTACTTCGTCGAGGCGCTCGGTCCTGACCTTCGCGAGGTCGACTTTCTCCGAGCGCTCCGCGATTTTTCGAGACGCCAACGCCGGTACGGCGGTTAGGAGGTCACGATGGCGGGAATCGATGACTTCGTCGCCGGGTTCGGCGAGGAGTCCGGCTACCTGGACTACGGCAGGGTCGGCCCCCTGGCCGCAGTGGTTCAGGACGAAGTGCGCGGGCAGCTCGACCTGCTGGGTCGGGCGCGGTTCGGCCTGGCTGACTCATTCGGCGGGCAGGACGAGCGGATGCGCTCGGCGGTATCACGACTGACGGGCTTCGCTCCAGAAAATATCGTCAGCCAGCCGAACACCAGTACCGGCCTGATGCACACGATGTTCGGCATCACCGGGGGCGTGCTGCTCTCGGCCGGCGACTTTCCCAGCCTCACCGTCGCAGCCCAGCGCGCGGCAGACGCGCTGCAGGTGCTCACTCCGACGTGGCTGGAGACAGACCACGGGCGAGTCACCCCGCACAGCATCACCCAGCAACTCACCCCGGCGGTCACCGCTGTCGCCGTCAGCCTCGTGGATGCCCGTACCGGCTACCTCACCGACCTCGAGGGGATCCGCCAGGTCATCGGCGACAGGCTTCTCATCGTCGACGCGATTCAGGGGTTCGGGGTCGTTGACGCTCCATTCGAACTCGCAGACGTGGTGGCGTCCGGTGGCCAGAAATGGGTGCGGGCGGGCTGGGGGACCGGGTTCCTCGCGCTGAGCGACCGAGCCCTCGACCACCTCGTTCCCGTGATGAGCGGACACGTCGGAACCGACGGTGGCGAGCCGTGGGATGCGGTACCGCCGCCATCGACACGGGCGCATGCGTACCGGATGGCGAACGTCGATTTCTCGGCCGAAGCACGGCTGTCTGCATCACTCGAGGACATCGCCGAGGTTGGCGTCGGAGACATCCACGCCCTGGTGAGCGATCGTGTCAGCGAGGTACTCGAGCTGGCAGACGAGTTCGCAATCTCCGTCGCCTCGCCGCGTGCGCCGCACGAACGCGCCGGCATCGTTGTGCTCGACCCGCCGGACGACCAGATTTCCCTCCTCGTGGCATCCCTTCACAACCACGGTGTCACCGCCACACTCCGGCAGAACCGACTCCGCCTGAGCGTGCACGCGGGCACGACGAGCGAAACACTCGGGATGCTCCGGGACTCCTTCGTGTCGTTCTCGACCGCAATCGCGTACTAGTTGTTCATCAACACGACACATTCGACGGAGTGTCCGGCGTGATTTTTGGCCCGGCAGGTCGTAGCGTCTGAGGTATCAGGCACGGCGCCTGATCGAGACGGCCACATAAGTTCGACTCGAAACCGCTTTCTGGCCGCACTCGCTGAAGTAACCGGGCGTGAACTCGCCCGGGGGTGGGAGTGGTTATGACCGCGACAGATGCGCCGACGCCGATTCGGCAGAGGGAAAAAGACTCACGGGAACGCCCCGGGGAGTCGTCGTCCACACAGCAGGCCGAGCGAACCTATGTTCTGGATACCTCCGTTCTCCTGTCTGACCCGAAGGCGCTGTTCCGGTTCGCCGAACACGCCGTCGTGATCCCCGTGGTGGTGATTTCAGAACTCGAGGGCAAGCGCCACGACCCGGAGATCGGCTACTTCGCCCGACAGGCGTTGCGGATCCTCGACGAACTGAGGATCGAACACGAGCGACTCGACTTCCCCATCCCGGCCGGCGACGGCGGGTCGCTGCGGGTCGAGCTCAACCACTCGAGCATGTCCGTTCTTCCGAGCGGGCTGCAGCTGGGCGACAACGACTCGCGCATCCTGGCCGTCGCAATGAACCTCGCCAACGACGGGCTCGCCGTCACGGTGGTGTCGAAGGACCTGCCGTTGCGGGTGAAGGCAGCATCGATCGGACTGGCCGCTGAAGAGTACCGCGCTGAGCAGGCCATCGACTCCGGCTGGACCGGCATGGCGGAGATCACGATCTCGGCCAATGAGATGAGCGACCTCTACGAAACGGAGTCGGGGCGTTCGAAAGAGGTGGAGGCACTCCCGGTCAACACGGGCCTGGTGATCCACTCCGACCGCGGTTCAGCGCTTGGGCGGGTGACCGGCAAACGCGAGTTCTCGCTCGTTCGAGGCGATCGCGATGTCTTCGGCCTCCACGGCCGAAGCGCTGAGCAGCGCCTGGCGATCGATCTCCTCCTCGACCCTGACGTCGGCATCGTCTCCCTGGGAGGTCGAGCAGGGACGGGGAAGTCCGCGCTCGCCCTGTGCGCGGGACTCGAAGCCGTCCTGGAACGCCAGCAGCACCGCAAGATCATGGTGTTCCGTCCGTTGTATGCGGTCGGCGGACAGGAACTCGGCTATCTCCCGGGCGACCAGGGCGACAAGATGAACCCGTGGGGTCAGGCTGTTTTCGACACCCTCGGTTCGGTCGTCTCGCAGAACGTGCTGGATGAGGTGGTGGAGCGCGGCATCCTCGAGGTGTTGCCGCTGACCCACATCCGTGGTCGGTCACTCCACGACGCGTACGTGATCGTCGACGAGGCCCAGTCTCTCGAGCGGAACGTTCTTCTCACCGTCCTGTCGCGGATCGGCCAGAACTCGCGGGTGATCCTCACCCACGACGTCGCGCAGCGGGACAATCTGCGAGTGGGACGCCACGACGGTGTCGCCTCGGTGATCGAAACGCTCAAGGGGCACGACCTGTTCGCGCACATCACCCTGACCAGGTCCGAGCGCAGCAACATCGCCGCGCTCGTGACCGAACTCCTGGAGGGCAACGAGCTCGCCTGATCGCAGAGGCCGGGCTGTGGATAACCCGCAGGGGCCCCGCAGCCCGGCTAGCGTGTCGCCATGGCGCTGCAGACGATACCCGGCATCGAGCCGGATGCGGCCGGTCGCGATGGCCTCGGCGCTCGCCGCTGGTCCGTCGTGCTGGTGCTTGCCACCGTCGCGGTCCTCGCGGTCGGAGCGAATCCGCTCCTCATCGGGGCGCTCGCGATCGCCACCGTCACCCCTGAACTCGTACGCGTCGATCTTGAGAGCAGCCGCCTGCCGAACCGGCTCGTATTGCCCTGCTACCCAGCCGTCCTCGCCGGGATCGCGGCGGACGGCATCCTGAACGATGCCACCCCGACCGGGGCGCTCTTCACGGGTGCGGTGTGGTTCGGCTTCTTCCTTCTTCTCAACCTCGGAGGGGGGATGGGGATGGGGGATGTGAAACTCGCGGGCGTCCTCGGACTCTGCCTCGGTTCTCTCGGAGTCGTTCACGCGGTGATGGCGATCATGGTGGCATTCGCTGCGGGCGGGATCGCCGGCGCAGTGGTCCTCGCCCGTCGCGTCGGAGGGCGTAGATCACGGATTCCGTTCGGTCCGTTCCTGCTCGCCGGCTTCTGGATCGCGCTCGCCCTCACGCCGACCCTCGGCTCAATGACGACGGGGTCGACGCCCTAGGCTTGGGGAATGGAACAACGCACACTCGGCCGCACCGGTCATCCCGTCTCGATCATCGGCCTCGGTACCTGGCAGCTCGGCTCCGACTGGGGGACTGTCACTGAGGCAGAAGCCCTCTCCGTCCTCGACGCGGCCGTCGAGTCGGGCGTCACCCTGTTCGACACCGCCGATGTCTACGGTGACGGACGCAGCGAACAGGTCATCGGCCGATTCCTCGCCGCGAACCCCGACGCAGACGTGTTCGTGGCCACCAAGATGGGGCGCCGCGCTGAACAGGACCCCGCGAACTTCACCCTCGCCAACTTCCGAGAGTGGACCGACCGTTCACGCACCAACCTCGGGGTCGATCGACTCGACCTCGTGCAACTGCATTGCCCGCCGACCCCCGTCTTCTCGACTGACGCCGTCTACGACGCCCTCGATACCCTCGTCGCAGACGGTGCCATCGCGAACTACGGGGTGAGTGTCGAGACCTGCGACGAGGCGCTTGCGGCAATCGCTCGCCCAGGAACCGCCAGCGTTCAGATCGTCCTCAACGCGTTCCGGCTCAAGCCTCTCGAGAGGGTCCTTCCTGCCGCGTGGGAGGCCGGTGTCGGCATCATCGCCCGCGTCCCTCTCGCCTCCGGCTTGCTCAGTGGACGGTACACGCAGGCCACGGAGTTCGCCGCAGACGACCACCGCACATACAACCGTGACGGCAGCCACTTCGACGTGGGCGAGACGTTCGCCGGTGTCGATTTCGCAACCGGCGTCCGCGCGGCAGCGGAGCTGGCGACGTTCGCTCCGAACGGACTCACCCCCGCGCAGGCCGCACTCGCCTGGGTGAGCCAGCAGGACGGCGTCACCTCGGTGATCCCGGGCGCCCGCTCCATCACGCAGGCCGAGGCGAACGCAGCTGCCGGCACATCTGGGGCGCTCCCGTCCGCGTACCTCGACGCCGTGCGTAGAATTTACGACGCAGACATCAAGGCGGCAGTCCACGACCGCTGGTGAGTTAACCGCGACGTGCCCCGGCGGAGCGGTCCTGCGTGTGCAGAACCGCCCGACCGGGGCACTGTGCGGCGTGCTTAGCCCGGGTGCGTCATCGACAGCAGATCGAGGGCGCTGTCGAGCTGCTCCTCGCTGATGTCACCGCGTTCGACGAATCCCAGGTCGATCACGGCTTCGCGAACGGTGATGCCCTTCGCGACGGCGTGCTTGGCGATCTTCGCGGCCTTCTCGTAGCCGATGATCTTGTTGAGCGGCGTAACGATCGAGGGCGACATACCCGCGAGCGCCGCGGCCCGTTCGAGGTTGGCCTCGAGACCATCGACGGTCTTGTCGGCGAGAACCCGGGAGGCGTTGGAGAGCAGGCGGATCGACTCGAGCAGTGCGGTGCCCATCACCGGGATCTGGACGTTCAACTCGAACGAGCCGGATGCTCCACCCCAGGCGATCGTCGCGTCGTTGCCGATGACACGCGCAGCGACCATGAGCACCGCCTCGGGGATGACGGGGTTGACCTTGCCCGGCATGATCGACGATCCGGGCTGGAGGTCGGGGATGTGCAGCTCACCCAGGCCGGTGTTCGGCCCCGAGCCCATCCAGCGGAGGTCGTTGCAGATCTTGGTGAGGCTTACGGCGATCGTGCGCAGTGCACCGGATGCTTCAACGAGGCCGTCGCGATTTGCCTGCGCTTCGAAGTGGTCGGCTGCCTCGGTGATCGGAAGCTCCGTGTCCTCGACGAGCAACTGGATGACCAGCTGAGGGAACCCGGCGGGCGTGTTGATGCCGGTGCCGACGGCTGTTCCGCCGAGCGGGACCTCGGCGACGCGGGGGAGGGCTGAACGAATCCGCTCGATGCCGAGGCGCACCTGCCGGGCATATCCGCCGAATTCCTGGCCGAGCGTGACGGGCGTGGCATCCATGAGGTGCGTGCGGCCAGCTTTGACAGCGTCCTTCCACAGCTCGGCCTTCGCCTCGAGAGCGACGGCGAGGTGATCGAGCGCCGGGATGAGGTCATCGATAAGCGCGCTCGTCACGGCGATGTGTACCGACGTCGGGAACACGTCGTTCGACGACTGCGAGCAGTTCACGTGGTCGTTGGGGTGGACGGGCGAACCGAGTCGGGTCCCGGCGAGGCTTGCAAGGACCTCGTTCATGTTCATGTTCGACGACGTGCCCGAGCCCGTCTGGTACACGTCGATGGGGAACTGGTCGTCGTACCGGCCGGAGATGACGTCATCTGCAGCTCCGCCGATGGCCTCGGCGATCGCCGCGTCGAGCACGCCCAGGCGTGCATTCGCTGCCGCTGCGGCCTTCTTGATTCTCGCCAGTGCAGCGATCTGGGTCGACTCGAGTCCCGCGCCGGAGATGGGGAAGTTCTCGACCGCGCGCTGCGTCTGAGCGCTGTACAGCGCTGCAGCGGGCACCCTGACCTCGCCCATGGTGTCGTGCTCGATGCGGTACTCGGTGGTGTCAGACACGGTGTGTGTTCTCCTTGATGTGCTGTGTGACGCTACTCTGCGTCGGTGGTGGGGCTGAGGTTTCCAATGAGGATGTCGGGCACGACGGTGCCCTCCAGCAACTTGTAGTTGGCTCCGACGATACCGAGAATTCCCTCGGCGACGGCCTGGCTGATCATCTCAGAGCGTTCGAGCAGCTCGGCGACGGTGTCGCGGAGGTGTTCACGCCCGACCTCGAGTGGGTCAACGGCGCTCGGCTCGCCTCCGCTGGCCGTGGCGACGCGGGTGACGGCGGGCGCGATCTGCTGAATCAGCCCGTTGATGTGTGTCGGCAGTGGAGATGCATCGGGCGCGAAGGTATCGATCGCTGCCCGGATCGCGCCGCACTCGTCGTGGCCGAGCACAACGATCAGGGGGACATGAAGAATCCCCACGGCATATTCGAGCGACCCGACAACGGAGTCGGAGATGACCTGTCCGGCGTTTCGCACGACGAAGAGGTCGCCGAGGCCCTTGTCGAAGATGATCTCGGCGGCGAGTCGGGAGTCGGAGCATCCGAAGAGCACGACGTCCGGGTTCTGGCTATGTGCGAGCGCTGCCCGTCGCTCGACGTCCTGCCGGGGGTGCAGGGGTTCCCCAGCGACGAATCGGGCGTTGCCGCGCTGCATGACGGACCATGCCTTGCCGGGTCTGAGAGTGGGCATCAGAAACTGCCTTCCTTGTCGTTCGCCCGCACCTGTGCGGTGAGGGCGGAAGCTACGGTGTGGAACTCCTCCTCTGGCGCGGTTCCGAAAATGATGAATGTGGATGCGCCGGCCTCGGTCGTGAGGGCGTACTCGACGTTTCCCGCATCGTTGTTCTCACGGTTGTCGTAAACCGTCCAGTCGATTCCATCGATAGTCGTCGTCGACGATGCGGTGCTCCGTCTGAGCTGTTCGAAAAGCCACGTCTCGTTGGCGTCAAAGCCCTGGGTGATGCCGACGAACTGGTCGGACGGCGAGATCAATCCGATATTCCAGGACGACACACCACCCGACGAGTCGACCTCTGCCCGGTTCGCGCTCCAGCTGTCGGGGAGATCGGGGTCGGCAAGAGGATGCTCCGACGCCGCCTGGGCTTCCGCGGCCACGGCGCGGTAGTCGACCTCGGCGACGAGCGAGGCGTCGGAGCGGGGAACGGCGAGGGCGATGATCGCGACGAGGGCGACGCAGACGAGCAGTGAATAAACGAGATTGTTGACCGTCTTGCGCTTGCGGTAATTGCGGGAATTCTCCGCTTTGCGGGCGGCGGTCTCGTCGGGTGTTTCAGGGCGGCCGAGTTCGGCGACAACTCGAGGCGGGCGACGGGGTGAGCTCATTCTGCGGACTGCGCCTGATTCGACCCGGCCGCGGCACGCGCGGCGTCGAGGCGGGCCTTTGCGCCGATCAGCCAATCCTCGCACCGGCGCGCCAAAGCTTCGCCGCGCTCCCAGAGCGCGAGGGACTGTTCCAGGGTCGGAGCTCCCTGTTCGAGTTCGGAGACCACGCGCATGAGCTCATCGCGTGCGTCTTCGTAGCTGAGGCTGGCGACCTCGGAGGATGCTGACATAGCCCAATCCTAACTGCGGTGTACGACGGGCTCAGCCGATGCTCCGTCGGAGTGCGCGTCGATACTGCCCGAGGCGAGGGTGAGGGAGAACGGGGTCCCCGCCGGCGCATCGTCCGCTGACCGGATGACCTGCCCGTCCGCGGACTGGGCGATGGCGTAGCCGCGGTCGAGGGTGCGCTGGGGGGACAGGGCGCGCAGGTGATTTCGCAGGTCAGCCGTCTCGCCTGAGGCTTTTTCGAGGGAACGTTCGACCAGTTCCGACCCGCGTGACACGAACCGTGTCAGCTCCTGTGAGCGGGAGTCGATGATCCAGTCGGCGGACGCCAACGCGGGTCGCGAACGAATCTGCCCGATCTTCGAGGTCTCGGTGGACAGGTACGAGGCCAGCCGCATGCCCAGCCGTGCGTGCGCCTGCTGCACGCGGGCGAGCTCCTCGGTGACATCCGGGACAACGCGCTTGGCTGCGTCGGTCGGGGTGGATGCGCGGAGGTCGGCGACATCATCCAGGAGCGGCCGGTCGGCTTCGTGCCCGATGGCACTGACGAGGGGCGTGCCGCACGCGGCAACAGCACGGATGACGCGTTCGTCGCTGAAGCCGAGAAGGTTCTGGAAGTCGCCTCCACCCCTGGCCACGATGATGACGTCGACCTCGGGGTCGGCGTCGAGCCTCTGGATGGCAGAAATGACTTCCGGTACGGTGCGGTCGCCCTGCACGGCAGCGTGGACAACGCGGAAGCTGACCGCGGGCCAGCGCAGTTGCGCATTGCGGAGCACATCCTTCTCAGCATCCGAGTCCTTGCCGGTGACCAGGCCGATGCAGTGAGGAAGAAATGGAAGTCGCTTCTTGCGGGACAGATCGAACAGGCCCTCAGCGGCCAGCTGGGTCCGCAGGCGCTCCAGTCGCTCAAGGAGGTCACCGAGTCCCACGTGCTTCATCTGCAGCACCTGCATGGTCAGGCTTCCGCCCTTGACCCAGTAGTTGGCCTTGACCAGTGCGACGACGCGGTCGCCGTGCTTCAGGTCGTCAGGGATGCGAGCCTTCACCGAAGACCAGATGGTGAAACCGACGGTGGCGTCCTGGCTGACGTCCTTGAGCTTGCCGTAGATGTTGCCGGCGGAAGCGCCCCACTGCGTGATCTCGCCCTCGACCCAGACCGTGCCGAGGCGGTCGATGTAGTCCCGGATCTTCGCTCCGAGCAGCCCGACCGGCCAGGGATTCTCTGCGGTTGCGGGCGCGTCGGGCATCCGTTCGCTCTCTTCCTGGTCGTCCAGCGTGTGCACAGAGCGAGCGGCCTAGAATTGAGACGTGAGTGACGCAACAATCAGCCTGCCCATGCCGAGAATCCCCGGTGTGCGTTCGAGGCTCAAGGATACCCCGGTGGTCGGACATAAGCGGGTGCTGCTCGCTGCACCCCGCGGGTACTGCGCCGGTGTGGACCGTGCCGTCATCGCCGTCGAGAAGGCGCTCGAGCACTACGGTGCTCCCGTGTACGTGCGCAAGCAGATCGTGCACAACATCCACGTGGTGTCTGAGCTCGAAAGCCAGGGGGCGATCTTCGTCGAGGAGGTCGACGAGGTGCCCGCAGGGTCGCACATCGTGTTCAGCGCCCACGGCGTCTCGCCCGCTGTCGTCAACGCCGCAGCCGACCGCGGGCTGCAGGCCATCGATGCCACCTGCCCCCTCGTCACCAAGGTTCACCGTGAAGCCGTCAGGTTCGCTCGTGACGATTTCGAGATTCTGCTGATCGGCCACGAAGGACACGAAGAAGTCGAGGGAACCGCGGGGGAAGCCCCCGAGCACACCACGCTCGTCGGCAGCCCGGACGAGGCCGACACCGTAATAGTGAAGGATCCGAATAAGGTTGTCTGGCTCTCCCAGACCACGCTGAGCGTGGACGAGACCATGGAGACGGTGCGACGACTGCGGGTACGGTTCCCCAACCTGCAGGACCCGCCCAGCGATGACATCTGCTACGCCACCCAGAACCGCCAGGTCGCGATCAAGAAGGTTGCACGGGACGCTGACGTCGTTATCGTCGTCGGGTCAGCGAACTCGTCCAACTCGGTTCGACTGGTTGAGGTCGCCCTGGAGTACGGCGCGAAGACCGCCTACCGCGTCGACTACGCCAGCGAGATCAAGCAGGAGTGGATCGATGGCGCCGAAACGATCGGTGTGACCAGCGGTGCGTCGGTGCCCGAGGTTCTTGTCGACGAGGTTCTCGACAGCCTCGCCTCGGCGGGCTACGTCGACGTGCAGGAAGTCAAGACGGCAGAGGAAGACCTGATGTTCTCGCTGCCCAAGGAACTGCGCACGAACCTCAAGGGCGCGAAGGCCTCCGGCGCCGGCGGAGGGGCCCACTCCTCATGACCGACCCGCAACGGCCGCGGCCGCAATTCGGCGAGTACGCCACCCCTGACGAACAGCGCAAGGCGATCAAGGTTCCGCTGGAGGATGACGAGCCGGTACCCGTCGAATCCCACGTGTCGCCCTCCAGTCACATCAGCGTGCAGACACCGGCCCGTAAGGCGCCGGGTGGGGACCGTTTCGCCACGGTCCTTCTGCTCGGGATCGGACTCGTCACGATCCTGATCTCGTTGTCCGCCCTCGTCGACCTGCCGGACGCAATCAGTGCGGCGTTCGCTCAAATGGAGGTCGGAGACTTCACCTCGACGGGGCTCGCCGCAACGATGGGCTGGACCGCCATCGTCATCGAGGTCGTGCTCTGGGGGCTGGCTCTCTGGTTGTCTCTTCGCGCACTCGGCCGCGGCAAGACGGCCTGGTGGATCCCTCTTGTCTTCGGCGTGATCGCCAATGTTGCCGTCTTCGTTTGCATCGCCATCGCGATGGCGGGCGATCCTTCGTTCGCTGAATACGTCAGCCGCACGAACTGATTCCACCGGCTCTGGAGTCGGAAACGACGGATGCCCCGGCCAAATCGGCCGGGGCATCCGTCGTTGCGGTGGGAGATCAGCCGCGTGAGTGCCCGGCTGAACCGAGCTGGCGGGTCGACTCGACGACACGGGCTGCCATGGCGGTCTCAGCGACCTTGCCCCAGGCGCGGGGGTCGTAGACCTTCTTGTTTCCGACCTCGCTGTCGACCTTCAGCACGCTGTCGTAGTTCTTCAGCATGTAGTCGGCGATGGCGCGGGTGTACGCATACTGCGTGTCGGTGTCGATGTTCATCTTGATGACACCGTTGGCGACGGCCTCCGCGATCTCGGCGTCGGTCGAACCGGATCCGCCGTGGAAGACGAGGTCGAGGGGCTTGGCGCTGGTGCCGTACTTGGCGGCGAGGCCATCCTGGATCTCCTTGAGCAGTTCAGGCTTGAGCTTCACGTTGCCCGGCTTGTACACGCCGTGCACGTTGCCGAAGGTGAGGGCGGCCATGTAGCGACCGTTGTCTCCCAGTCCGAGCGCTTCGACTGTCGCGATCGCGTCATCGAGGGTCGTGTACAGGTGTTCGTTGATGTCGTGGCTGACACCGTCTTCCTCGCCGCCGACGACGCCGATCTCGACCTCGAGGATGGCGTTGATCGCGCGGGTGCGCTTGATCATTTCCTTGGCGATCTCGAGGTTCTCGTCGAGGGGAACGGCTGAGCCATCCCACATGTGCGACTGGAACAGCGGGTTGCGGCCGGCCTTGACCTCTTCTTCGGATGCAGCGATGAGCGGCATGACGAAACCGTCGAGGGCGTCCTTCGGGCAGTGGTCCGTGTGGAGTGCAACGGTGATCGGGTAGTTCTTCGCGACCTCGGTGGCGAACTTGGCGAATGCGATCGCTCCCGCTGCACGGTTCTTCACGGTGTGACCGGCGAAGTAGTCTGCGCCACCGGTGGTGACCTGGATGATGCCGTCAGAGCCGGCTTCCGTCAAACCCTGGAGGACGGAGTTGATGGTCTGCGAGCTCGACACGTTGAACGCGGGATAAGCGAAGCCCTTCGCTTTCGCGGTGTCCAGCATTTCTGCGTACTGCTCTGGTGTTGCGACGGGCATAGCTTCTCCTTGACGAGATGGATGTCTTCGGTTTCAGTGTAGCGAGCCGCTCATCCGCGAGCGTTGGCCGGACAGGGCAGGATGGGACGGTGTCTTCTCCTTCTCTGAGCTCCAGCGTCCTCGAGGGCTTCGCCCAGGCCACGCGGGATGCCGCCATCGCCACTCTCGATCTGATCGGATCCGGAGACAAACACGAGGTGGACCGGGTGGCGGTCGTCGCGATGCGCGATGCGCTCAGTCGCCTGGCCGTCGATGGTCTGGTGCTCGTCGGTGAGGGGGAGAAGGACGAGGCACCGATGCTGCACATCGGTGAACGCTTCGGCTCGGGCGACGGCCCCGCGGTCGACATCGCCGTCGACCCCGTCGACGGGACACGACTCGCTGCCGAGAACCGTCCGGGTGCCGTTGCCGTGATCGCCGTCGCTGCGCGTGGCAGCCTCTTCGACATCGGACCGGCGCACTACATGGAAAAACTGGTGACGGATGCTTCGGGCCTGTCGCTGGATCTGGCCAACCCCCTGGGGGAGAACCTCGCGCGGCTCGCGGCAGCCCGAGGCACCGCGGTGTCCGATCTCGTCGTTGCGGTGCAGGATCGTCCGCGAAACGCCGGTTTCGTGGCGGAGATCGCCGCTGCTGGGGCCCGCGTCGACCTCTTCGCGGACGGAGACGTCGAGCGCTGCCTGCTGGCCGCTCAGCCCGATACGGAGATCGACATGCTTGTCGGTATCGGTGGAGCGCCCGAAGGGATCCTCACGGCGGCAGCGGTGCGCGCGCTGGGCGGGCAGATGCAGGGTCGGCTTGCGCCCCAGCGTCGCCGCGAGGCCGACAGCATCCGACGGGCGGGACTCGACACGGGGCGCATCCTCACACTCGCTGAGCTGTGCTCCGGAGAGGCATGGTTGTTCCTCACCGCCATCACCGACTGCCGGCTCGAGGCGGGAAGCATCCTGCCTGGTGTGCAGCTCGACGGGGACGAGATCGTCGCCCGATCGTGGAGTGTCGGACCCGGAATCGACCTGCGGGATGTCGAGACGCGCACACCGCGCTGACTCTCGAGTGCTGCACTTCCATGCGAGTGCTGCAGTTGCAACTGCAGCGCTGGAATGGAACTGCAGCACTGGAATGGAACTGCAGCACTGGCGTTCGCTTGCTTCGGACACTGACCAACCTGTGCTTGCCTTCAGCCTGGCGGCGGCAGCGGCTGCGGCATACCGTCGCTGTGGCGCGCTGGGCCGCACATCTGTGCACGTCCATGGCCGCGCAACGTCTCCCCAGATAGGCTGGCCTCGTACACAGCGAGCCCGCCATCGCGACACCGACGTTTTCGATTAAGGACCATTGTGACTGCATCCGACACCTCATCACTTCTCCTGCACCCCGACCGCAACCTTGCGCTCGAGCTCGTACGGGCTACCGAGGCCGCGGCGATTCGAGCGGTTCCGTTCATCGGCCGCGGCGACAAGCTCGCGGCAGACAAGGCCGCGGTCGACGCCATGCGTGCGTTCCTCGGGACCGTGAATTTCGACGGACTCGTCGTGATCGGCGAGGGCGAAAAAGACGAAGCTCCCATGCTCTACAACGGGGAGCGAGTCGGTAACGGCCGGGGTCCCGCGTGTGACATCGCGGTCGATCCGATCGACGGCACGAGCCTCACCGCCGCCGGGCGCCAGAACGCGCTGTCGGTCATTGCTGTCTCCGATCGAGGCACGATGCTCGACGCGTCCAGCGTCTTCTACATGGACAAGATCGTCACCGGAGCCGAAGGCATCGGCGTCGTCGACATCCGCAAGCCGATCGGCGAGAACATTCGCGCGCTCGCCAAGGCGAAGGGCAAGTCCGTTGGGGACATGACCATCGCGGTCCTCGACCGGCCCAGGCACGCCCAGCTCATCGACGACATCCGTGCGGCGGGGGCTGGCACTCGGCTCATGCTCGACGGCGACGTTGCCGGTGGCATCAACGCGGTCCGTGATTCGACCAGGATCGACATGTGCGTCGGCGTCGGCGGTAGCCCGGAGGGGATTGTCACGGCGTGTGCGGTGAGGGCTCTCGGTGGGCTGATCCAGGGACGGCTGTGGCCGAAGGACGACCTCGAACGCCAGCGCGGCATCGACGCTGGGCTCAAGATGGACTACGTCTACGAGGCCCACGAACTCGTCGCGAGCGACAACACGTTCTTCGTCGCTACCGGCGTGACCGACGGCGGACTGGTCGATGGCGTACGGCGGATCGGATCCATTCTGCGAACCGAGAGCGTCGTGCTGCGGTCGAAGTCAGGGACCATGCGGCGCATCGTGGCCGAGCACCTCGCGGAGAAGTGGCTCTAAGTCACACTGCACGCGCTGTTTCGCCAGAAACGGCTGCACATCGCGACGATTTTCAACCATTTGTGGCCAAGCAGCGCGTGCCAGCCCTCGCGGGTCAGCTGCCGGCGCGGTCGCGGATCTCCCGGGCGATCCGGCTGTCGTGTGGCCCATCGCCCGGCGCACCTGGGCCGCTGTCGAGTTCGGAGATGAGTTCAACGGCGGCGAGGTCTCGCGCGGTGTCGTCGATCGGCGCGAGCGTCGGAATCACCTTGGACTCATCGAGAACATTGAGCTTGCGGGCGGATGGCAGGACCTGGCGTTCGAGCGAACCGACGAAGCGGTTGTAGTCGGTCACGGTCGCCTTCACTGAGCGCCCGAGCTTGTCGATGTGGCCGGCCATGGTCGACAACCGCCCGTACAGTTCGCGGCTCAGGTCGAAGAGGGTCTTCGCCTCCTGCGACACGACGTCCTGCTGCCAGCTGAAGGCGACCGTCTTCAGGACGGACCACAGGGTGACGGGGGAGGAGAGTGCGACGCGCTTGCTGAAGGCAAACTCCATGATGGTCGGGTCTGCCTCGAGTGCGCTGGAGACAAGCGATTCGCTCGGGATGAACGCGATGACCATCTCGGGGCTGGCGTCGAGCCCCTCCCAGTAGGTCTTGCTCCCCAGTGCGGTGATGTGGTCTCGGACCGCTTTCACGTGTGCCTTCAGCAGCTGCGCACGCCGGGCAAGTTCGGGTTCGGATGCCGTCAGCGGGATCGCGCTTGCCTCGATGTACGAGCTGAACGGCACTTTGGCATCCACGGCGATGCTCTTGCCACCCGGCAGGTAGACGACCATGTCAGGGCGACCGGCGCCGCTGTCGCTCGTCACGCTGGACTGTACGTCGAAGTTCACTCGCTCGAGCAGCCCGGCGGCCTCGACAACGCTCCGCAGTTGCGTCTCGCCCCACACCCCGCGGGTCGAGTTGTTGTTCAGGGCAGAGGCAAGGGATTCGGCCGTCGACCGCAGCCGTTCCTCGGACTCGGTGGCACTCCGCAGCTGCTGGGCGAGTTCGCCATGCTGACGGCTGCGTTGGGTTTCGAGCTCGGTTACCTTCAGCTGCATCTCCTGCAGGCTCTCGCGCACCGGGGCCAGCGCCTGCAGGACCCTGCTCTCCGATCGCGCTCGTTCAGCCTCGTCTTCGCGCTCGCGGCGGTGCCGGTCGACCAGGTCCTGGTACTGGTCGCGCTGCGCGTCGATGCGCTCCTGCAGGGCCTCGGCACGGGTTTCGGCACGCGCGAGGAGCTCGGCGAGCTGCGCCTGTCGTTCACCTTCTGATGCCCGGAGCCGGATCAGCTCAGACTCGTGCCTGGCCTCGATCACGGCCGGATCGGCGACATCGCCGGTCGGCCGGCGGCGAACCGCGACAAGCGTGGCCAGAGCGCCCAGAAAAGCGCCGAGGAGTACTCCGAGAGCGAGAGCCAGAATGGGGTCCATGCCGTCAGTGTGACAGCGACCTCCGACACATCCGCCACGACAGTCCGGGCAACGCCGTGCCATGCACCGAGGAAGGCCCGGTACGATAGACCCTCGTGGCTCTAACTATCGGTATCGTCGGTCTTCCTAACGTCGGCAAGTCAACCCTGTTCAACGCTCTCACCAAGAATCAGGTGCTCGCGGCAAACTATCCGTTTGCCACGATCGAGCCGAATGTGGGTGTCGTCAACCTGCCCGACTCCCGTCTGGCCGTGCTCTCCGAGATCTTCGGCAGTGAGCGGATTCTTCCCGCCGCTGTGTCTTTCGTCGACATCGCCGGCATCGTCCGCGGCGCGAGCGAGGGGGAGGGGCTCGGCAACAAGTTCCTCGCCAACATCCGTGAAGCGGATGCCATCGCGCAGGTCATTCGCGGATTTGCCGACGAAGACGTGATTCACGTCGAAGGCGCCGTGAACCCGGCCGGCGACATGGAGACCATCAACACTGAGCTGATACTCGCGGACCTTGAGACCCTCGAGAAGGCACAGTCTCGATTCGAGAAGGAAGTCCGCGGGAAAAAGCTCGACCCAAGCGTTCTCACGGCGGCTGAAGCGGCCAAGGCCTACCTCGACACCGGCAAACCGCTGTCGAGCTCAGGTCTCGACCTCGAGCCGATCCGCGAGCTCGGACTGCTCACGTCCAAGCCGTTCATCTACGTCTTCAACATCGACGAGGCCGTACTGCAGGATGACGCCAAGCTCGCCGAACTGGCGGCGCTCGTCGCCCCGGCGAAGGCCATCTTCCTCGATGCCAAGCTCGAGTCGGAGCTCATCGACCTCGACGCTGCGGAAGCCGCCGAGCTGCTGGAGTCGACCGGCCAGGCCGAGTCGGGCCTCGACCAGCTCGCTCGCATCGGTTTCGACACGCTCGGGTTGCAGACCTACCTCACGGCCGGTCCGAAAGAGACTCGCGCCTGGACCATCCCCAAGGGCGCCAAGGCCCCGCAAGCCGCAGGAGTCATTCACACCGACTTCGAACGTGGGTTCATCAAGGCAGAGGTCATCTCGTTCGACGATCTGGTCGAGACCGGCTCGGTTGCCGAGGCCCGATCCAAGGGCAAGGCCCGCATGGAGGGCAAGGACTACGTCATGGCCGACGGCGACGTTGTCGAGTTCAGGTTTAACGTCTAACGTTAATGACGGACTCCGTTATATACTCGTCTCGTGATCAGATCGTTCGGGAGCAAATGCACCGAACGCATCTGGCATGAGCAGTACGTCAAGCGCGTTGATCGGACCGTGCAGAGAGCGACCCTGCGGAAGCTCGAGCTGATCCATGCGGCGAAGGACGTCGAGGACCTGCGGATCCCACCGGGGAATCGTCTGGAACGTCTCGTCGGGGATCGTCGTGGGCAGTACAGCATCCGAGTGAACGCGCAATGGCGTCTCTGCTTCGTCTGGAGAGAGGGAGGTGCGGACGATGTCGAACTCGTCGACTACCACTGAGGCCGACCTGATCGCGCCGATCCACCCTGGAGAGATCCTGATGGAGGACTTCATCGAGGGGTTCGGGATCACGCAGAACAAGCTCGCCGTCTCGATCGGTGTGCCGCCGCGTCGTATCAACGAGATCGTGCACGGCAAGCGCGGCATCACGGCTGATACCGCGATCCGGCTGGCGCGGTACTTCGGGACGTCCGAGGAGCTCTGGATGAACCTGCAGTCGAACTACGAGCTGCGGCTCGAGCGCCGCACTCTGCGCGAGCAGGTCGCGGCGATCACACCATTGGCGGTCGCGTGACCGGTCGACTCGTCGTACTCTCCGGACTCCCCGGAGTCGGAAAGACGAGCGTCGCCGAGATCGTCGCTGCACGCACGGGGTCGGTCCACCTGTCCATCGATGCGGTCGAGGAGTCGATCCTTGCCTGCGGTCTGCCGCCAGGGTGGCAAGTCGGCGTTGCCGCGTACGAGGCGACGCGTGCGATGTCGGAACAGAATCTGCGGCTCGGTCACGATGTCGTCGTCGATGCTGTCAACGACAGTGAAGACGCTCGGCAGACCTGGCGCACTGCGGCCTCACGGACTGGTGCGCATATCGAGTTCGTGCACCTTGTGATCTCCGATGTGCGGGAGCATGAACGAAGGCTCAGCGGCAGGGATCGCGGTCTCGCCCATGTCGGCGAGCCTACTTGGTCGGACGTGCAGCGCCGTCGAGACGACTACGCGGCGTGGTCTCATGACCTCCTGGAGTTCGACACGGCGGCGCTGACTGCGGACGAGATCGCAGACGCGCTTGCCGCGCGCTTCGGAAGAGAATGACGCCCCTCGTCGCCGATGGTTCTCCGTGCCGGAACTCGGTGGAGTTCCGCTTCAACGTGTAGCCGGGCTTTCCCCTCGAATCCGAGTTTTATCCCCGCGGGTCGAAGAGGTCATCGATCCTGCATTCGAAGACCTCCGCCAGGCGGAAGGCCACCGGGAGGGACGGGTCGAACCGGCCGCGTTCGATCGAGATGACGGTCTGGCGGGATACCCCGAGCTCGTCGGCGAGGCGCTGTTGCGACCAGCCGCGTTCCTGGCGACGTTCGTGGAGCGAGTTCTTCACGGTCAGCCCCGGTTCTTCGCCACGAGATACCGGGCGAAGGTGCTGGAGAAAGCAATCACAAGGACTCCGGTGAGGGCCCAGACGGCGTCGATATCAATACCCGTGATGGCGAGGGTGGCCAGGCCGAGGCCGGTCAGCAGGATCGTGTCACGGAAAGCGCCAGCCACGGCGGTGTCCAGCCAGGTCGATTCGACCGAGTCATCCGGCTGGTCGAGTGCTCCCCGCAGGCTGGACCGATCGACGATGAGCGCCCAGACCAGGCCGGTGAACGCTCCTGACGTGACGAGCGCGAACACACCGGCGATGAGGAAGGCCTGCTCGCCGCGGGCGATTCCGGTCCAGAGGGTGAGTGCACCGACTCCGGTGGCCAGCATGAGCCCGGCGGGTATGGCCACGCTCATTGCGGGGATGCGGCCGCCTGCGAAGCGGATTCGGCCCCAGCGCGAGCGGGAGTCGGTTGTGGTCTGGATGCTCATGGCTGCCCTCGTGTCTCGTGTGCTGTACGTGTGAAGCAAGCTTTACATGTACAGTCTGCTTTACGCAAGCGGATATCGCTGAGGTCGCCGCGAAGAGACGGACAGTTGGCTTAGAGGTTCCCGCCCTTCGGGCGATCTCGCGGTTGCGGTGCCGCAAACGTCGTCGTGACCCCAGCGGCGTACATCACGGAGTCGGGGGCTCGACCAGCGAGTCCGTCGAAGCCCGCTGCGGCCAGCAGGCCGTCGTCAAGATGAATAAGCTCGGCCGTCTGAAGCGGCCAGGGTTCGTGGTGGTTGCGGCAGTAGATGGTGCGACCGCGATGGCTCTCGTGGAACCCCCACCGTGCTGTCAGGAACGTTGTGATCGGATCGTCCGCAAGCGCGGCATTTGCCGCAGGGTCGGAACCCGGGCGCACAATGATATGCGACGCAGCTTTCGGTTGACCGTGGCGCTTCGTCAGGTAGGCGACCTGGCCGTCTCGCTGTCCGATCTTCATGGCCGCCCACCGATACTTCAAGCTGAAAGCGGCCCGCGCGACGAGCACCGGAACGAGGTGAGAGGCCTCGAGACTGAGGAAGACAACTCCTCGATCGCCGTTCTCGTCAATCGAATACAGCCGAACGTTGACTTCGGGGAAATCACCGAGCCAGGGAATCCGCGGGCCACCAAAGAACGAGCTTCTGGACATCTGAAATGCGATGAGCCCCACCCAGGCGCTTCCGTCGATGACGTCGGCGGAGCAGCCCGGTGGCATGTGCGGCTCGACAAGACCTGGATCCACCCTCCAGTGCAGAAAGGTCACCTCGCTCCATCGTTGACGGAGGATAGCCGTACTGCCGAGCGGGGGAGCGTGTGTCGTTCTGTCATCGGGGCTCATGATGGTGTGGATCCTTGCTCAAGGTCGTCGAGGTCAGCGCCCACGTCATCTGCCGCGTCATTGTCGTCTACCGGGGTCGGCTGGCTGGCGCGCTCGGCTGTGTCTGATCGTGTGGCGACGTCGGCAAGTCCGAGGGTGCGCCGGGCATCCTCTCCCGTGAGCCCGAAAAGCGATTTGACGTGCAGATCGCTTTGAGGGAAAGGGATCTCGATACCTCGCGCCTCCAGGGCGGTGAGAAGCGCCCAGTTGTAGGCAGCAGTCACCGCGACAGGCTTCTTCGTCGCCTCTGGATTGAGCCAGACCACGAGCTCGAAGTTCAGCGAGCTCGCACCGAACTCAGTGAGCCAGACCTGGGGTCGCTGAGGTCCCTCGAGATGAAGGGTGAACGGCACAGCCTCAGCCGCCTCGAGAGCAGCCTGCTTCACGGTGTTCTTGTCGGTGCCATACGCGACACCGAACGGCACACGCAGCCGACGCCGTGCCTCGCGGTAGGTCCAGTTCACCACTCGGCCGCCGACAAACTCTGAGTTCGGCACCAGAATGTCAATGTTGTCGTTGGTGACGATCGTGGTAGCCCGCATTTTGATATCGCGCACCTCGCCGGTCACACCGGATTCGAGTTCTACGAAGTCGCCGACCTTCAGGGACTTGTCGATCAGCAGCACGATTCCAGAGATGAAGTTGCTGAACAGCGACTGCAGGCCGAAACCGAGACCCACTCCAACGGCACCGCCCAGCAACGCGAATTCGCTCAGCGGTACCCCGAGCGCCGAGATCGCCAGGAAGAACCCGGCCAACAGAACCACATAGGTGACCAGTCGCGAGAGCGTGTACCAGGTCGAAATGTGGGCGCTCTGCGGTCCGCGGGAACGGCGCAGGATCACAATGCGCAGGACGAAAGCGATGAGGGTGGCCGCCACGAGAATTCCGGCAGCGGTCAGCAGCTCGACCAGCGTGATAGTCGACCCGAACACGTCGACCGCGGCGAGGGCCCGGCTGCCATTCATGGTGTGAGCCAATCACGGGGGGCGCGAAACGTGTCGAAGGCGCGCTCAGGAGAAGGACCTCGACCCTCCACAGCTCGAGTACGCCGTCGTGCTGAGTCAACGAGCCCGGGCTCGGCGGTGGAGAGCATCCCGGCTAGCCAACGACGAGGTTTTGATGCCCGTCGATGAGCTCACGAACGATGTCGAGATGCCCGGCGTGCACGGCGGTCTCACTGAGCATTCGAAAGACGACCTCGCGGCCGTCACGCATCGGTGGCGCGTCGAAGATTTCTGCCGGAGGCGTCCAGCGGGGAGGGGCGCCGAGGTCGATCTCCGCGAGAATCCTGTCGCTCTGCTCGATCTGGTGCCGGTAGATGCTGACTGCCTCCGCACCGGTCATGCGCTCTGAGGCCCAGCCATTGTGGAGCGCGCCGATCGCCTCGTCGTCGCCACCCAGCACGGCTGAGATCCAGAACATCTCGTCATCAAAGGCAAGGTGGTTGAGGAGTTGAGTGATCGTCCACCCTGACGGAACCATCGCGCGCTGCATCGCATCTTCGTTCAGCCCGTCAACCGCCGAGAGGACATGCTGGCGCTCGCTCGTCAACTGTTCCAGCAGCTGTTCGTCGCTCATGGCGCTGATTCGTACCCGATCAGCCAGTGAAGCCCATGACGGTCGATCACCTGTCCGTCGGAGGCTCCCCACGGCTTGGGGGCGAGAGGGTCAGCCACGCGACCGCCGTCCGAAAGCCGGTCGAACCACGTGTGGAGGACATCGGGGTCAGCGGTGCCCAGCAGGGAGAGCATGATCCCTTCGAGTTTGACGCTCTTCTGGCCCGCCGGTGTATCGGACCCTCCCAAAGCGACGGCCCCTCTCAGTTCTCCGTGGGCGATCGCGTCTGGCGGGCCATCGCTGCGGCCGAATTCCTCGTAGCGTGTGCAGGGAAAGCTCCCCGCCGAAAACATCCGCGTAGAAGCTGAGCGCTTCCCGCGCGGTACCCGGAAAACCGACATAGATCTGCGGTGACGTCATGTCGCCAGCGTATCGACAACCCTCGGCACCTGGCCCGTCCAGCTCAGAATTCTGTCTGAGATCCCGGTGCCCGGTCGGGTCAGCGGTAGATTGCTTCGATGCTGCTGCAAGCGACTCTCAATGGTTCGTACTCCAAGGCCGAGCACGGTGCGATTCCTGTCACCCTGGAGGAACTGGCAGAGGATGCCGCTGCGTGTTCGTCTGCTGGCGCGCGTTCCTTCCACGTTCATCCCCGTGACCTCACCGGCGCTGAGTCCCTGGATGCGGCAGTCGTCGATTCGGTCGTTGCAGCGGTGAAGCGTCACCAGGCCTGCCCGGTCGGGGTCTCGACGGGAGCGTGGATCGAGCCGGTTCCCCGTCGTCGGCTCAGCCGGATCGCTAACTGGACACGCCCCGACTTCGCCTCGGTGAATCTTGGCGAGGATGGCGCCCTCGACATCATCCGGGCGCTCCTGGCCACGCCGATTGGGATCGAGGCTGCTGTCTGGACTGTCGAGGATGCCGAATTGCTGGTGCACAGCGGGCTCGGACCTCGGATGCTCCGGGTGATGGTCGAACCGATCGGCGTACGGTCTGAGCGATGCGCTCCCACTCGTCGACGCCATCCATGCGGTGCTTGACCGTGGGGGCGTCAGCGGCTCCCGCGGTTGCAGCACGGCGAGGGCGAAGCGACCTGGGCGCTTGCTGCAAGACGCCGTTCGGCGAGGAATCGACACACGCATCGGATTTGAAGACACGTTCGACCTCCCCGACGGCAACATCGCCGGCTCGAATGCAGAACTCGTTCGCGCAGCACGCGAATTCGGAGCGGGCACCGCCTGACGGACAGGCTCGCGCAAGCGGGCACCGGGGGAGCCATCGTGCACGGAGACCAGCGCGCAATTCTGCGCGTTCTCCCGCCCGCTGGCTGAGCGATCGACCGAGCACGGGAAGGGCTGCTGCCCGATGCGGACTACCCGCGGACGTAGTGAGAGAGTTCCGGTCCTGGGTTAAGCACCGCGTTGACGATCGCACGGATGGCAAACTCGCTGGTCTCCGCGAGTTCGATCTCCTCGGGGTGTCAGGAGCCATTGCAGCTGTAGTCCGTCCATCACGGCGAGAATGCTCGCCGATGCAGCGCCGATTGTCGCGGGCTCGCCGATGCCCTCCTGTTCGCACAACAGGCGGAATGCGCCCGCGACCTCACCTCGAAGGGTCGCGTACCGCTTGTTGAAGAACGGGCGTGCTGGGTGATCGTCCGTGACGGCCTCTGCCGAAAGAACGGTGTAGACCTGCACGATGCCGGCGCGCCGTGAGTTGGCGAGGGCCGTACGCACCAGGTGGACAAAGAGCTCCGCCCCATCCGGGATGTGTTTCTCGTCAAGATCGGCGACATCGGTCTCATCGCGGTACGCGAGCATTTCGAGCAGGAGATTCTGTTTCGATCCGAAGTGATGGAGCACTCCGGCGTGGGTGATCTCCACCTGTTCGGCGATGTCGGCAAGGGTCCCGTTTGCGTAACCCTTGTTGCCGAAGATGTCGATGGCAGCATCGAGGATATCCGCTCGCTTCCGCCTGGTTGCGGGCCTCGTGCGGGTGGTGTCGCTCTGAGCTCTCTGTGCCACGATGCCCTTTCAGCGGTGGAGATGACGTGCAGAATCTTTCCCTTGTCATCCTACTGACTTGTTGGTAACGTCTCACTAGCTTACTGATCAGAAAGTAAGTGAATGCGTTATGAGCACCACGACGGTGCTGCATCACATAAGGAGAAGCAATGAGGCTTAGAACACCCTTCATCGCCGCCGGAATCGTGGCGGCCCTGGCGCTCACCGGCTGCACCGGGAGCAACGGATCCGACGCGGGGCCTGAGGCAGGCGCGGCGCTCACCATCGCGAAGCCCGACGGCGCGATCGCCACGGAGTCGAACAACCCCTGGGTCGGCGACTCGTCCGCGAACAAACTCGGGTACAAGAACGTCATCTTCGAGCCCCTCGCGATGGTGAACGCCGTCGGAGAAGAACGAGACAACACCGTGGCTGGCCGAGAAGGTCGAATGGAACGACGACTTCACCCAGCTCACGGTCACCCCGCGGGCCGACGTGACCTGGAACGACGGCGAAGAGTTCACGGCCGACGACATCGTGTTCTCCTTCGACCTGATCCGGAACACTCCCGCGCTCGACACAGGCAACCTGCAGCTGACCGACATCGTGAACGACGGCGAGACTGTCGTGCTCACCTTCGCCGAGTCGAAGTTCGTGAAGCAGTCGCAGGTGCTGCACATCCCGATGGTGCCTGAGCACATCTGGGCCGATGTCGCGGACCCGACCACGGAGACCAACCCCGATCCCGTCGGTACCGGTCCATACACTCTGGACAGCTTCAGCAGCCAATCGGTCACCCTGAAAGCCCGCGATGACTACTGGGCCGGCGACCTTGCTGTGCCGACCCTGTACTACGTCTCGTACAACGACAACACGGCGCTGACCACGGCCCTCGCGAACGGCGATGCCGACTGGGCGCAGGCCTTCATCCCCAACGTGGAGAGCGCGTTCGTCAATCAGGACCCCGAACACAACGTGTTCTGGGCTGCGAACGTGATGGCACCTGACGTCCTGTTCCTCAACCACCAGCGGAAACCCTTCAACGACCTCGCTTTCCGCCAGGCGGTCAACACCGTCATCGACCGTGCTGCGCACACCGAGATCGCCCGTGAAAAAGCGGGACCTGAGCTGACGTCCGTGACCGGATCTGCCGACTCCCGTCGGTGAGCAGTACATCGCGTCCGCGTATCAGGGCAAGGAACTCGAGACCGACGTCGAGGGTGCCCGCGCAATCCTCGAGGACGCTGGATACACCTGGTCGGATGACGCACTCATCGACCCGGACGGCGAGCCTGTTTCATTCACGCTCGAGGTTCCGCAGGGCTGGAACGACTACGTCACCGGCATCAGCCTCATCGCCGACCAGGTGACGGAGAGCCTCGGCGCCGACGCGAAGGTCAACACACCGGACACTGACACCTGGTGGGCGAACAAACGCTCAGGGGACTTCGACGCCATCATGCACTGGACGGACAGCGGGACAACCCCGTACGACCTCTACTCCGACACGATGGACGGACGTTGGCTGCTGGCCGGCGACAACGTGGACTACAACTTCGGTCGCTATGAGAACGCGCGCGCCACCGAGCTGCTGAACACGTATGCGACCTCGGCGAGTGAAGAAGAGCGCACTGCTGCGCTCGAAGAGATCCAGAAGATCTTTGTCGAGGAGGTTCCGGTGATCCCGGTCGGTACACACCCCGTGCTGGGGGAGTACAACACCCGCAACTACGTGGGCTGGCCGAATGAGGATGACCAGTATGCGACGGCTGACCCACTGCAGGTCACCGTCCCGCTGATCCTCACGAAACTGACACCGGCTTCGTAATTCGACATCGGTGAGGGGTGGATGCCTCGGCATCCGCCCCTCACCACCGACCTCCCCGAAAGCGACACCCCCATGCCTGAACCCCTCCTCAGCGTGCGCGATTTCTCAGTCGTGTATGACGTCGACCCGCCTGTGGAGGCGGTGTCGAACGTGACCCTCGAACTACAGCGCGGCGAGATCCTCGGTCTCGCCGGCGAGAGCGGATGTGGCAAGACCACGCTCGCCTACGGAGTACAACGTCTTCTGCGCGCACCCGCGGTGATCACGAGCGGAAGCGTGACGTTCCACGACGCATCCGGTGTTGATATCGACGTCAACACGCTGGACATCGAGGAGATGCGCCGATTCCGTTGGGATAAGGTCTCGATGGTCTTCCAGGGGGCAATGAATGCCCTCAACCCGGTCACGACGATCGGCGCGCAACTCGATGATGTGTTTCAGGTGCACCGTCCCGACCTGAGCAGGCGCGAGCGCCGGGCCGCGTGCGAAGAATTGCTTGAGATCGTCGCCGTCGGTCGCGATCGCATCCGCTCCTATCCCCACGAGCTTTCCGGCGGTATGCGCCAGCGCGTGATGATCGCGATGGCGCTAGCCCTGCGCCCACAGCTCATGGTGATGGACGAGCCCACCACGGCGTTGGACGTCTTGGTGCAGCGCGAGATCCTGCGCAAGATTTCGCAGTTGCGCCACGAGTTCGGATTCTCGGTGATCTTCATCACACACGACCTTCCACTGCTGCTGGAGATCAGCGACCGGATCGCGGTGATGCGCGAGGGCGCGATCGTCGAACTCGCGACCGCGCGAGAGATCTGGGAACGACCGCAGCACGAGTACACCAAGACGCTGCTCGCGTCGTTCCCGCGCCTCACCGGTGAGAGAGGAGTCCTGGTTCGATGACCACGCTCGAGTTCATAAATGTTTCCAAACGCTACCGAGTTCGCGGAGCATCGTCGATGCTCGCCCTCGACGATGTCAGCTTCACCCTGCACGACCGCGAAACCATCGCTCTGGTCGGCCAGTCCGGTAGCGGCAAATCGACGATCGCGAAGATCCTGACCCAGCTCGAGACGCCGACAAGCGGCGAGGTACGGCTGAACGGCAAGCCGATTCCCCGCCGGGGACGAGGGCTTCGCAGCTACCGTCAGACGTTGCGCATGGTCTTCCAGGATCCGTTCGCGTCGCTCAACCCGTACCACTCCATCCGGTACCACATCGAGCGTCCGCTGCGGCTGGACAATGTGGTGCCGAAGGCCGAAACGGAGGCGGAGGTCAGACGCCTCCTCGAACGCGTGCGCCTGGACGTAGATGCCGTCATCGACCGTCGCCCCCACGAACTCTCGGGCGGGCAGCGCCAGCGAGTCGCGATCGCTCGGGCGCTCGCGTCCCGACCATCGCTCCTCGTCGCTGACGAGCCGGTGTCGATGCTGGACGTGTCGATCCGCCTCGGCGTCCTGAACCTGCTCGCAGAGCTGCAGAGAGAGGACGGCCTGGGCTTGCTCTACATCACCCACGACCTGGCCACGGCGCGACACTTCAGTGACGAGATCATGGTGCTGCACCACGGCCGCGTGGTCGAGCATGGCCCAGCGGACGACGTCATTCTGAACCCTCAGCATGAATACACCCGTGAACTCCGAGCGGCCTCGCCCGACCCGGAGAAACACTTTGCCGCCGTATCGAGCCCCAGTCAGGATGGCGCCGAATGAAGATTCCATTCCGTTTCATCGCCAGCCGTACAGCGTTCTACCTGTTCACGGCGTGGGCGGCGATCACCATCAACTTCTTCCTGCCTCGCCTGATGTCAGGGGACCCCGTCACCGCGTACATGCAACGCAACGCCGGGCAGATCACCCCGGAAGCGGAGCGTTCTCTGCGCATCCTGTTCGGTCTCGATCAGGACTCGACCGTCTGGGAGCAGTACGTCGACTACTGGCAGTTGCTGTTCAGCGGAGACCTCGGCCGCTCGTTCTCCAACGGCCTTGCGCCGGTCGGCGACGTTATCGCTTCGGCACTGCCGTGGACGCTGGGCCTCGTGGGGATCGCCACGATCCTCTCGTTCATCCTCGGGACCGCGACAGGCGCTCTCATCGGCTGGCGCCGCGGCAGCAGGGCAGATGTGATCGTCCCGATCTCGACATTCTTCAGCACGGTGCCGTACTTCTGGCTCGGACTCATCGCGATCGCGGTCTTCTCGTCGATCCTCGGCTGGTTCCCGGCATCGCACGCATACGACAAAGGCTCGTCGCCGGAACTCACGCTCGACTTCGTGGCGCAAGTCATTACGCACGGCGCACTGCCGGCGATCACGATCGTCATCGCGTCGCTCGGTGGGTGGATTCTCGGCATGCGCAACATGATGCTGACCGTGCTCGACGAGGACTACATCACCGTCGCACAGGCGAAAGGCATGCCCAACCGTCGCGTGCTCTGGAGCTACGCCGCCCGCAACGCGATGCTGCCCCAACTCTCGAGCTTCGCACTGTCGATCGGGTTCATCGTCGGCGGCACGATCGTCATGGAGATGGTGTTCTCCTACCCGGGGGTCGGCAAGCTGCTCCTCGACGCAACAAACGCGAAGGACTACCCGCTCATGCAGGGACTGTTCCTCATCATCACGCTGGCGGTGTTGTGCGCGAATATCCTCGCTGACGTCGCCTACGCGATCCTCGATCCCCGCACACGCCAAACGGAGGCCTGAGATGACGACCCCGAACTTCCCCACGCAACCCGCCAGTGTCGGCAGCCCCGAAACGGCTGCGGTGCGTACTCCGCTGGCGCCCAGACCGCCCAGGGAAAAGACATTCTGGTCACAACTGGCGACGTCGTTCGCGATGTTCCGCAACCCAAAGTCCCTGACGGGGCTTTCCATCCTGGGCGTCTTCGTCGCCGTCGCGCTGTTCAGCGAGGTCATTGCCCCGTACGGCCCGCTCGCGAAGGACTTCACGGCGCTCCGCCAGGGACCCTCGTGGACTCACCTGCTCGGCACCACGCACATGGGTGAGGATGTCTTCAGCCAGATCATCTACGGCACTCGCGGCGTGCTGGTGGTCGGGTTCCTGGCTGGGATCATGGGCACCGCGATCGCCGTGCTGATGGGAGTCGTCGCCGGGTACACCCGCGGGTGGCGAAGCGAATCCCTGTCCGCGGTGACGAACGTGTTCCTCGTCGTCCCCGGACTGCCGCTGATCATCATCGTCGCGTCGCAGTTCGAGAACCCGCCGCTCGTGCTCATCGCGGCCGTGCTGGCCCTGACCGGTTGGGCGTGGGGTGCCCGCGTGCTCCGGGCGCAGACCATGTCGCTGCGCAACCGTGACTTCATTCAGGCCGCTCGTGCAAACGGGGAGCCCCTGCGCCGCATCGTCCTCGTGGAGATGCTGCCCAATCTCATGGCGATCATCGCCTCGAGCTTCGTCGGCACCGTGACAGCTGCAGTGCTTGGTCTCACGACCCTCGCCTTCATCGGCGTGATCCCCATCACCAACCTGAACTGGGGAACGATCCTGTTCTGGGCACAACAGAATGGCGCGTTTCCGGATTTCTGGTGGTGGTACATCCCGGCCGGGCTCTGCATCGCCATCCTTGGAGTCGCGCTGTCACTGATCAACTTCGGCATCGATGAGTACGTCAACCCGCGCCTGCGTTCAGCAGGGGAGCGCGCCAGAGCAATGAAGAAGAAAGGTCTCGACGTCAACGACGCGATGACCGTCGTCCGCACCACCAGCGATACCGTGACCCCGAGCGAGGCAGAGAACACGAAATGACAATCTCCGAGACACGCACCGATTCCCTGCCGTACCTGGATCCGGCGCTCCCCATCTCCGAACGCGTCGCCGACCTTCTTGGCCGGATGTCACTGGAGGAGAAGGTCGGGCAGATGCTCCAACTCGACGCGCGGGATGACCTCGACGACCAGGTGCGTCGCAAACATGTCGGATCGATCCTGCACACGTCACCGGAGCGCATCCTGCGCGCGAACGCGCTCACCGCCGAGACGCGACTGCGTATTCCGTTGCTTGTCGCCGAGGACTGCATCCACGGCCACTCGTTCTGGGAAGGCGCGACGATCTACCCCACGCAGCTCGGGATGGCCGCATCCTGGGACGCCGACCTGCTGGCACGGGTGGCCAGGGCGACCGCAGTCGAGGTGGCGGCCACAGGCGTGCACTGGACCTTTTCACCCGTGCTGTGTATTGCTCGCGACCTGCGCTGGGGACGGGTGAACGAGACATTCGGCGAGGACCCGTTCCTCATCGGCGAGCTCGCCTCGGCGATGGTGCGTGGCTACCAGGGCGACGGGCTGGCCGACCCGACGGCGATCCTCGCGACCGCCAAGCACTTCGCCGGATACTCGGAGACGCAGGGTGGGCGTGACGCCAGCGAAGCAGATATTTCCCGTCGTAAGCTGCGCTCGTGGTTCCTGCCACCGTTCGAGCGGGTGGCCCGCGAGGGCTGCCGTTCCTTCATGCTGGGCTACCAGAGCATGGACGGCGTTCCGATCACGATCAACGACTGGCTCCTCAGCGACGTCCTGCGTGGCGAATGGGGGTACACCGGCACCCTCATCACCGATTGGGACAATGTCGGTCGGATGGTCTGGGAGCAGCGGGTGCAGCCCGACTACGCGCACGCTGCCGCCGCGGCCGTACGCGCAGGCAACGACATGGTCATGACGACTCCGAAGTTCTTCGAGGGCGCACTGGACGCTGTCGAGCGGGGACTCCTCGACGAGGGAGCATTTGACGCCGCCGTGGGTCGTATCCTCACGCTGAAGTTTGAACTCGGATTGTTCGAGAATCCGAGGCTTCCGCTCGCGGACCTGGATGGGCTCGTGGGGAATGCTGCCCACGCGGAGCTGAACCTCGAAGTGGCGCGCCGATCGATCGTTCTGCTGGAGAACGATGGGGTGCTTCCGCTGTCCACTGCCCGCCAGACGCGGGTCGCCGTGGTGGGACCCCTGGCTGACGACGCACAGACTCAGTTGGGTGACTGGGCAGGCGGCTCAGGACAGGCCGGCTGGCTCGACGGACAGCCCCGCGAGATGATCACGACCGTGCTCGACGGTATTCGCACGATCGCTCCGGACGACTGGACCGTCACCTTCGCGAGGGGAGCGGACATCCTGACACTGAAGCCGGATCCCGCCGGCGCGACGTTCCCTGATGGGCAACCTCGCCCTCCGCTCGTCGTGCCGTGCGAGCCGGATCAGGCACTCATCACCGAGGCTGTCGCCGCGGCGAATCTGGCGGATGTCGTCGTCGCTGTGGTCGGCGATCGAATCGAGCTCGTGGGCGAGGGGCGATCGACGGCGACGCTCGAGCTCATTGGCGGACAGAACGCCCTCCTGGACGCGCTCATCGCAACAGGGAAACCTGTGGTGGTCGTGCTTCTCGCATCCAAACCGCTGGTGTTGCCGCCGTCTGTAGAGCACGCCGCAGCGATCGTCTGGGCAGCGAACCCGGGAATGCAGGGCGGCCGCGCACTCGCCGAGATCCTCGTTGGTGAGGTGGAGCCGTCCGGACGCCTGCCCATCTCGTTCGCGCGGCACGCCGGACAGCAGCCGACGTATTACAACCAGATCCGTGGACAGCATGGTGACCACTACGCCGACCTGACCCAGTCACCGGCCTGGGCCTTCGGCGAGGGACGAAGCTACACCTCTGTCGAATACGAGGATCTGGTGCTGGACGAAAAGGACGTTTCGCCATCCGGAACACTCGTCGCCCATGTCACCGTGTGCAACACGGGCACGCGGCCGTTGGTGGAGACCGTGCAGGTGTACGTGCGGGACGTGGTCACCTCAGCGAGCTGGGTCGACAAGGAGCTCAAGGCCTACCGTCAGGTAGCGCTGGAGCCCGGTGAGTCCGCGCGCGTACGACTGGAGTTGCCTATCGCCGAGTGCACCATCGTGGATGCCTCAGGACGACGTGTCGTGGAACCGGGGGAGTTTGAATTCCTCGTCGGTCCATCGTCACGGGATGGCGCACACCTCGGGGCCGGGTTCACGGTACGTGAGTGACGGCGTCCTTGCGGGTCACTCACGGTGACGATGGTCCGGACGGGAAAGAGTACTCAGCCGACGACGAGGTTCTGATGCCCGTCGATGAGCTCACGGACGATGTCAAGATGCCCGGCGTGTACGGACGTCTCGGTGAGTACCCGGAAGACGACCTCGCGTCCGTCACGCAGTGGTGGCGCATCGAAGATCTCCGCCGGGGGACTCCAGCGGGGAGACTCATCGAGGTCGATCGCGGCGAGAACACGGTCGCTCTGCTCGATCTGGTGGCGGTAGGCGCTGATCGCCTCGGCACCGGTCATCGGATCGGACGCCCACCCGTTGTGAAGGGCGCTGATGGCGCTCTCGTCGCCGCCGAGAACAGCTGAAATCCAGAACATCTCGTCATCGAACGCGAGGTGGTTGAGGAGCCGCGTGATCGTCCATCCGGAGGGGACCATCGCTCGGCGCATCGCGTCCTCGGCCAGCCCTTCGACAGCGTCGAGCACATGCCGACGCGCGCTCGCCAACTGTGCGAGCAGTTGCGCGTCACTCATGATGTCGACTCGTAGCCGATCAGCCAGTGAAGCCCGTGACGGTCGATCACCTGGCCGTCGGAGGCGCCCCAGGGTTTCGGCGCCAGGGGATCGGCCACCCGCCCGCCGTCCGAAAGCCGGTCGAACCACGTGTGAAGGACATCGGGAGCGGCGGTGCCCAGCAACGACAGCATGATTCCTTCGAGTTTGACGCTCTTCTGACCCGCCGGGGTGTCGGACCCTCCGATGGCGACGGTGCCTCGCAGCTCTCCGTGGGCGATCGCGTCCGGCGGGCCATCGCTGCGGCCGAATTCTTCGTAGCTGTGCAGGGAGAGTTCCCCGCCGAAGACATCCGCGTAGAAGCTGAGCGCTTCCCGCGCGGTACCGGGGAAACTGACATAGATGTGCGGCGACGTCATGTCGCCAGAGTACCGAATACTCCCGACTCGGGACCTGTACGGCGCACGCTGGGGCGCTCGCCGAATTCTTCTCGTCGACAGAAGACCATCCGCTCGAGCCGGACTCCGGGCGCCACTAGTCATAGATTATGGCCTGTCCTCGGCGACGGAGTTCGGCCAGGCTGTCTCGCATGGCCTGCAATTGTGCTGGGGGATGGCCCACCCAGTCCTTGATCTCACCGACGATCCTGACCGGCTCGCGAGTGCGATACGACCGGGTTGGATTGCCGGGAAACCTTTTGTCCGTCACGTTGGGGTCGTCCTCGAGCGAGCCGGTCGGCTCCACAATGTAGATATGGCCGCGACCCTCGCCGACGGCAAGTTCCGCGCCCCAGGTTGCGGCGTCCAGAGTTGCCGTCACGTAGACGTGCCTCGCCGTGCGTCCGTCTTCGTAGTTCGAGGCATGTCCTGCGATGAGCAAGTCCCCGATCGCAAGGTCCGCCTTGGTCCCATGCAAGAGCGCTCCCGACTCGTGGGCTTCGAATGCTGTCGGGATGCCACTCATGCGCGGTCGTCCGCGGTCATGTCATCCGTGGCGGGGATCGCGTGCGTCGGGGCGTAACGCAGGAGCACCGCACCCTTCGCGGAAGCGGGTTCCGCAGCGAGCAGTTTGAGGGCAGTCGGCGGGCCGTCGTCAGCGAACAGACGCTTGCCCGCTCCGACCACGATCGGATACACCCACAGATTCAGTTGGTCGAAGAGATTCCTCGCTACCAGGGTCCTGGCAAAACCGATGCTGCCTATCAGGTGGATCTCCTGGTGCCGCTCGCGCAGCGCTGACATCTCCGCGGCGAGGTCGTGGCCGAGCAGGTGAGAGTCGCGCCAGCGAAGTTCCGGTGCTTTCCTCGACGCGACATACTTTGGAATCTCCTCGAACGTCCGCGCGATCTCCGCGTCGGGCCCGTCCAGACGATTCGGCCAGTAGGCGGCGAAGAGGTCATAGGTTCGTCGTCCGAGCAGCAATGCATCCATTGATCGAATGCCGTCGACTATTTGCGCACCATCTGTCTCGTCGATCAGGGGCGCCTGCCAGCCACCGAATCTGAACCCGCCCTCGGTGTCTTCGTCGGGACCTCCGGGAGCCTGCGCTACCCCGTCGAGCGTGGTGAAAAGGTCTATGTGTATGCGGCCGGTCATCAGCAGTCTCCTCTCGCTGAGGTTCGTTACGGCGTGGGAGAGGTCTTTCCCTGCCAGGGGTCGTAATCGACCTCCAGGTCATCCTGCTGCGGTCGTTTCCCCTCCGGCACGTGCTGGAGATTGACGCGGATGCGGTACCAGAGCGAACTGGAGCCGCGCATCCCGTCGACGAGCACGTCGGCCGGTTCGAGGAGCTTCACGACGCTCGGGTGCTTCGACTTCCAGCGTTCGAGTCCGTCAACAGCCTCCGGTTTTGTCTTCGCCCGGGCGATTTCGATCAGCGGCATCGTCGACGCTCGCCTACCGGAGCCGTTAGAAGATTTCGGAGGTTTCTCGGCTGGACCCAACTTCTCGGCGAGGGCAAGCAACGCGTCCAGGCTGCCGGCGGCATCATCGATCCCGGATGCCACATCACCGCGTTCAGCGAAGCGCGCGAGCACCGAGCGCACGGTGAACTCCTCGGGTCGGCAGGCTTGCACCTCATCCCAGTCAAGCGGCGTCGAGACGCGGGCATCCGGCAGCGCGCGAGCCGAGTACGCGGACGCGACCGTGCGGTCCTTGGCGTTCTGGTTGAAGTCGACGAAGACGCTCTCGCCGCGCTCTTCCTTCCACCACTTCGCGGTAGCGAGGCCGGGCGCGCGGCGTTCGACCTCCCGCGCAAGCGTTTCGGCGGCAAGCCGGACCTGGTGAAAGTCCCAGCGGGGTTCTATTCGGGCGTAGATGTGGATGCCGCGGGATCCGGATGTTTTGGGCCATCCGACGAGGCCGTGGTCGGCGAGGACGTCCCGGGAGATCATTGCGACATCGACGATCTGGCGCCAGTCCACGCCGGGCATCGGATCGAGGTCGACGCGAAGTTCATCCGGGTGCTCGAGGTCCTCGGCTCGTACCGGGTGCGGGTTGAGGTCGATACAACCGAGGTTCACGACCCAGGCCAGCGCCGCGGCATCCCGGACGACAACTTCCTCGGCCGAGTTTCCCGACGCATAGTGCAGGGTGGCGGTGTCGATCCACTCCGGCCGCTTCTCGGGCGCGCGCTTCTGGAAGAACGCCTCCTGGTCGATTCCCTTCACGAATCGCTTGAGCACCATCGGCCGACCCGCAACACCGCGCAGTGCTCCATCAGCCACCGCCAGGTAATACCGGACGAGGTCGAGCTTTGTCAGGCCGGGCTCGGCGAAAACGATCTTGTCAGGGTTAGAGATCCGGACCTCACGGGAGTCGATCTCCAGCACCACAGCAGGGCTCTTCGTTGGGCTCACGGGCTCACGATAAACCCCGCGGCACGTGCCGCGCACCCCCTCGCAGCCGTCGAGGAATCCGGGTAGTGCACCGGATAGGGCGCCGTGGTCAGGCGGGGTTGATCCGCGGTGATACATTCAGGAAAAAGAACCTGACGGGGGCGGTCATGACCACATTTTCGGGACTATTCAGGGCTGCTGTCGGGGTGACGTTGCTCGTCGCCGTAGTCGCGGGCATTGGATCGGGTTTCGGTGCCCAGCCGGCATACGCCGCGGCGCGATCGTCCGAGGCGATCACCCTCTCACCGAGCTCAGGCCCCATCGGGACGGACGTCATCGTGTCGGGGAGCGGTTTTCCGAAAAAGAGCACGGGCATGGTGAGGGCCGGCGCGAATGCCGTCACCTTCACGACCAGTGCCTCGGGTTCGTTTTCTGCGACGGTGACCGTACCCGAGACGATGAGTGCCACGCTGGTGATCTCTGCAAATGCCGGCGCAGGAAGCGCGTCCGCCCCTTTTACCGTCACCTATAGTGCGCCGTCCACGACGGTGCCACCGGACACAACGGCCCCGGGCACAACTGCTGGAGCATCGCCGCCGATTAGTTCCGCGCGATTGCGGTTCGGTGTCTCGACGCCGGGCGGTGCGGCGGCGAACGCGGAGCTGGATGCGGTCGCCTCCCTCGTCGGGGAAGCCCCCTCGATCGTGCTGTCGTATTACGACTTCGGACAGGCCCCACCCATCGCGGACCTGAACAGTGTCGCCGCGCGCGGCGCCACCAGCCTGATCACCTGGGAACCGTGGTTGTGGGGCAACGGAACATCGCAGCCGGCATACACCAACGCCCGCATCGCAGCCGGCGACTTCGATCTCTACCTGAAGCAGTGGGGATCAGCGCTGGCCGGCTGGGGTAAGCCGGTGCTCCTTCGCTACGCGCACGAAATGAACGGCAACTGGTACCCGTGGTCTGACGGCGTGAACACCAACGCCCCGGGCTCCGCTGTCGCGGCGTGGCGGCACGTACATGATGTGCTCGCCGGGCAGGGGGCGACAAACGTCTCCTGGGTCTGGAGCCCGAATGTTCCGTACTTCGGCTCGACCGCGCTGGCAAGTCTGTATCCCGGAGCCGGCTACGTCGATGTCGTTGCGCTGGACGGCTATAACTGGGGAACGGCCGCCGGCTGGAGCTCCTGGACCTCTCCGTCCGCGCTCTTCGCCGATGGGTTGGCCGAACTGCGAGGACTCGCTCCCGGCATCCCGATTCTGATAGCCGAGACGGGCGCAGCGGAGGCCGGGGGATCGAAGGCGACGTGGAACCGTGACCTGATCTCGTACCTGACATCGCAGAGCGACGTCATGGGCTTCGTCTGGTTCGATCACGACAAGGAGGTCGACTGGCGGATCAACAGCTCAGCGTCGTCGTCGGATGCCCTGGCCGCGGCGCTCGCACAGCGACGATGACAGGCGGGGATGACGTCAGCCAAGCATCCGGCGCATGAGGATCCGAGGGAAGCCACCGGAAACCGAGGTGGTGTCAGCGGCCTTCGTGAACCCCGCTCGCTCGAACATGCTGCGCGTGCCCACGAAGGCCATCGTCAGATCGACGCGTTCGCCGTCGTTGTCGACCGGGTAGCTCTCGACCGCGGGCGCGCCCGAGGCGCGAGCGTAGTCGACGGCGCCCTCGATCAGCGCGCGCGCGATTCCTCGCTTCCGAAAACCGGGACGCACTCGGATACACCACAGGGACCACACGGGCAGGTCGTCGATGTGCGGAATCTTCCGTGAGTGTGCGAACGGGTGCAGGTCAGAGCGTAGGGCGATTCCCGCCCACCCGGCGACCTCTCCATCCAGGTGCGCGAGCACCCCGGGAGCGAGGTCGCGAGAGCACAACTCCCGAACCTTCCCGGCCCGCTGGATGCCCGCGAGCGCCCTATTTTCTGTCGAGCTCAATCGCCAGGACAGGCACCAGCACACCGATGATTCTGGCTTCTTCGGCGCGAACATGGTCGCCATGTCCTCGAAGTCATGCGCGGGCCGCACCTCGAGGGTCACCGCATCGATTTCTGCGTGAGGGGGGAGAGCACGTGTTCATCGTGCCACTGCCAGACGTCTGACGGGAAGCGGTGCTGGATCAGGGGGACGGGGGAGCGGTGCTTTCGCGCACGACGAGATGGACGGCCAGGTCCATGCGTGGGGTGGTGTCGAGCGGCGTCTCGCTCATGCGGATGACGAGGCGCGCTGCTTCCTCTGCCATGGCGGTGAGCGGTTGGTGCACCGTGGTCAGGGCAGGACTCGACCATTGGGCCAGTTGCAGATCGTCATAACCGACGATCGACAAGTCGTCAGGCACGCGGAGGCCAAGCGTCCGCGCGGCCTCGATGACTCCGAGGGCCTGCAGGTCGCTGCCCGCAAAGATCGCGGTGGGGCGATCAGGGAGCGCGAGCAGTTCCAACGCAATCGTCCGGCCGCCGTCGACGTGGAAATTACCGAAACGCACGAACCGCTCGTCGACCTTGAGTCCGGCCGCGTTCATGGCGGACCGGTAACCATCGACGCGGGCGAACGAGCACATCATGTCGTCGCGGCCGGTGATCGCCGCGATATGCGTGTGGCCGAGTTCGACCAGGTGCCGCGTCGCAGCGAGGCCCCCTGACCAGTTGGCCGATCCGACCGAGGGCACATCGGCGGCAGGGTCGCCAGCTGGGTCAATGACGACGAAAGGGATGGCACGCGAAATCAGCTTTGCTTTTGCATCTGCGGCAAGATCGGAGAACACGAGAACGACGCCGACGGGTCGACGGCGCAGCACTCCATCAATCCAATCCGTCGAAGGGGAGTGCCGATCGCCCGACTCCGAGAGCACGATACTCAGGCCGTTCTCGCGAGCGACATTTTCGACGCCGCGAATGATTTCCATGGCCCAGGCAGTGTCGAGTTCGGGGAAAACGAGTTCGATCAGCGCGCTCCGATTCGCGAGACCGGCACGCCGTTCGTACCCCTGTGAATCGAGGATCGCCTCGACTTTGGCGCGCGTCGCAGCCGAGACATCGGGTCGCCCGTTCAATACTTTGGACACCGTCGACAGGGAAACACCGGCCTCATCAGCCAATTCAGCAAGTTTCACTCGTTCGTTCGAAACCGCCATCGTCGCCCTCTCGCTATTTGTTGCCTAAAACAACTTGCTTTTCGGTGTCGCTGTGCCTAGGCTCAAGCCATCCTAATCACTTTCGACGTAGAAGTCGAAACTTTCGAGAGGTCTTCAACGATGAATACACGCAGCATGACGAAGCTGCTCGCGACGGGAGCTGTCGCGGCGCTCACGCTCGCCGGCCTGGCAGCCTGTAGTCCGAGCAGCGAGGGAGCCGATGGCGGCAATGTCACCATGGCGTTCTGGCAGAACTCTACGACGGGGCCCGGTATGGCGTACTGGGAGAAGACAGTCGCCGACTTCGAGAAGGCGAACCCTGGCGTCACGATCGAGATGCAGTCCATCCAAAACGAGGAAATGGATGGAAAGCTACAGACCGCTCTCGCCTCGGGCGACGCTCCTGACATTTTCATGGCTCGCGGTGGCGGAAAGCTTGCAGATGTTGTGGCGGCCGGGCAGGCCATGGACATCACCGACTCCATCGACGACGCCACGAAGGCCGCAGTCCCGGAGGGAGTATTGAGCGCTTTCGAAATTGACGGCAAGATCTACGGAATGCCGACGTCCGTGCTTCCAGGCGGGATGTTCTACAGCAAGGACCTCTTTGCCGAAGCGGGGATTGACGCCGTGCCGACCAACATGGACGAGTTGGGCACCGCAGTGGAGAAGCTGAAGGACGCGGGAATTGACCCCGTCGCCGTCGGAGCCAAAGACGCCTGGCCCGCAGCTCACTGGTACTACTTCTTCGCCGTTCGGGCCTGCTCGCAGGATGCCATGAGCAAAGCCGCGGAGACCAAGCAGTTCGATGACCCGTGCTGGCTGAAGGCCGGTGAAGCGATGGAAGACTTCGTGGGCACGAAGCCGTTCAACAACGGATACCTCACCACGTCCGCGCAGCAGGGCGCTGGCAGCTCTGCGGGGCTTATCGCGAACCACAAGGCCGCGATGGAACTGATGGGCGCGTGGAACCCCGGGGTCATCGCATCGCTGACGCCGGACGAGAAGCCACTAGCTGACCTTGGCTGGTTCCCCTTCCCCGAGATCGAGGGTGGCAAGGGTGCTCCTGGGGCCATGATGGGCGGCGTCGACGGCTTCAGCTGCTCGGCCCAGGCTCCGAAGAAGGAGTGCACCGCATTCCTCAACTTCTTCATGCAGAAGGAGCAGCAGGAAGGGTACGCCGAGGCGTTCCAGACCCTCCCCGCCAACCAGGACGCACAGGACGTTGTAGAGGACCCGGCTCTCCAGTCGATCCTCGAGGCATACAACGACGCACCGTACGTCTCGGTCTGGCTTGACACCCTGTTCGGTCAGAACGTTGGAAACGCCCTCAACAAGAGCGTTGTCGACATGCTCGCCGGCCAGGCCGGGGCCGAAGACATCGTCTCTGCGGTCAACGACGCAGCCGCTAAGGGATAGCAGCAGATCATGACTGAACCTGCAGGGGATGCCCCGTCGATGACAGACGAGCAGCCGCCGCAGGGCACGGTCACGGCTGGGGATGGCGCTCGCGCGTCGTCCCCGGCCGGGTCGCGGCCCCGACGGCGTTCAACAGACTGGCGCAAGCGCCTCGAAATCGCGGTCCTGGCCGGGCCGGCGATTGTGGTTTTTGTCGGCTTCGTCATCTTCCCGGTCATCCTGGCCGGTTACTACGGATTCTTCCGCTGGAAAGGCTACGGGCCAGCCACCGACTTCGTCGGACTCGGCAACTACCTGATCATTTTCTCGGACAGCGCCTTTCACGACGTACTCAAGCACAACGGCACCATTCTTGTGCTGTCACTGATCATTCAGGGCCCGATCGCAATTGTTCTCGCGCTCCTTCTCAACCAGAAAATTCGAGGACGCTCGCTCATCCGCGTCCTCATTTTCGTACCGTACATTGTCTCCGAGGTCATCGTCGGCATCGGCTGGGGGCTCATGTTGCAGACCTCCGGTGCGGTCAACGGCTTTCTCGAGAGCGTGGGATTGGGTGCTCTTCAGGCCGACTGGCTCTCAGATCCGAAGATTGCCATTTGGTCGCTGATGGTCATCATCTCCTGGAAGTACATCGGCTTCGCTGTAATCCTGTTCCTTGCCGGCCTGCAGAGCATTCCGGAGGAACTCTTCGAGGCGGCTGCAATCGACGGAGCCAGCTATTGGCAGATTCAGCGCAGAATTACTCTGCCGCTCCTGGGGCCGACCCTGCGAATCTGGGCGTTCCTGTCGATCATCGGTTCGTTGCAACTGTTCGACCTGGTCTTCATCATCTGGGGCCAGTACGTCGCTTCGACAGCCGGGACATCGACGATGGCCACCTACATGGTCGCGAACGGTCGCACGTCTGGCAACTACGGCTACGGAAGTGCCGTCGCCGTCGTGATGTTCCTCATCTCACTGGTCATCGCTCTGACCTACCAGCGCTTCGTCCTTCGACGGGATACCGCCGGCGCCCTCACAGAACGGAAGAACTGATGACAACGCTCACGTCTCAGGCACCACCACGGCGCGATCGGGGGGCTCGCGATTCTCAGAAGTGGGGGAGCCCCGCCACCTACTTCATCGCATTCGTGTTCATTGCCCTCTGCCTCGGACCCGTCATCTACATCATCCTGGGCGGGTTCCGTGACAACTCACAGATCACCGCGTCGCCGGCCGGCTTGCCCGGTCCGTGGCGGTTCGACAACTACCTCGACGTTCTGGGAAGCCCGATTTTCTGGCGCCAGGTGGGCAACTCTGCGATCGCCGGCCTCGCCACAACCGTAGGTGTGGTGGTGCTTGGAGTGATGGTCAGCTTCATCCTCGCGCGGTACACGTTCCGCGGTCGCGGCGCGATGTACTCGCTGTTTGCGGCCGGGCTCATGTTCCCGATGACTGTCGCCATCACGCCGCTCTACATCCTCATCAAGGACCTGGGTCTTATGAACAGCCTCACCGGTGTGATCCTTCCGCAGATCGCATTCGGCCTGCCGGTGACCGTCATCATCCTGGTGCCGTTCCTGAAAGCCATCCCGGATGAGATCGAGGAGGCCGCGTCGATCGATGGCGCGAGCAGACTCGGATTCTTCTTTCGGATGGTCGTCCCGCTGTCCCTCCCTGGCGTCGTCACCACGGGAATCCTCGCGTTCGTGGCGAGTTGGAACAGCTACCTTCTGCCGCTCTTTATCCTGAGCGACCAGACGATGTACACCTTGCCGCTGGGTGTTCAGGCATTCGCCTCCCAGTACTCGGTCGACACAGCGAAGGTGCTCGCGTTCACTTCTCTGTCAATGATCCCCGCACTCATCTTCTTCACGCTGTTCGAGCGCCGCATCGTCGGCGGACTGACCGGCGCAGTCAAAGGATAGGACCTCCCGTGAGCACCACTACCCCGACGACCTCGCTGCAGACCTGGCGCGACGTCACCGCCCCCGTCCACGATCGGGTCGAAGCACTTCTCGCCGAACTCACCCTCGAGGAGAAGGTCGCCCAGCTCTTCGGAGTCTGGGTCGGCGCTGCAGGCGACGGCGGCGATGTCGCCCCCCACCAGAACGACATGGACGATGACATCGACCTCGACGCTCTCCTGCCGAATGGTCTCGGACAGCTGACACGGCCGTTCGGCTCGGCACCCGTCGACCCGGCGCTCGGAGCGCTTTCTCTCCTTCGCAGCCAGCGCAGGATCGCGGCCGCCAACCGGTTCGGCATCCCCGCTGTCGCCCACGAGGAGTGCCTCGCCGGCTTCGCTACCTGGGGCGCGACGGCGTACCCGGTTCCTCTCGCCTGGGGTGCGTCGTTCAACCCCGCGCTCGTCGAGCGGATGTCTCACCGCATCGGGGCCGACATGCGCTCGGTCGGCATCCACCAGGGCCTCGCCCCCGTGCTCGACGTCGTGAGGGATGCCCGCTGGGGGCGGGTCGAGGAGACCATCGGCGAGGATCCGTACCTCATCGGCTCGATCGGAACCGCGTATGTTCGCGGACTCGAATCCGCCGGGATCGTGGCGACGCTCAAGCATTTCGTCGGCTACTCCGCGTCGAAAGGTGGTCGTAACCTTGCTCCCGTCTCCGTCGGGCCCCGCGAGCGCGCCGATGTGCTGCTTGCGCCGTTCGAGATGGTCATGCGGGAGGGCAAACCACGCTCGGTTATGCACTCGTATACCGACATCGACGGCATTCCGTCGGCGGCCGACGAATCGCTGCTGACCGGACTCCTGCGGGACACCTGGGGCTTCGAGGGAACGGTGGTGGCCGACTACTTCGGCATCGCATTCCTCAAGATGCTGCACGGTGTTGCCGGTTCGTGGGGCGAGGCCGCTGCTCTGGCTCTCACCGCGGGCGTCGACGTCGAACTGCCGACGGTCAAAACGTTCGGGGTTCCCCTGGTCGACGCCGTCCGGTCGGGAGATCTCGACGAAGCGATCATCGACCGCGCACTCCGGCGGGTGCTTCGACAGAAGGTCGAGCTCGGGTTGCTCGACCCCGAGTGGGATGCGACACCCGCGGCGCTGAACAACATGGCCGTCGACGACGACGTCGATGCGCTGCGTGGCTCGGTCGACCTCGACAACGCAGGCAACCGTGCTGTTGCGCGAGAGATCGCCGAGCAGTCGATCGTGCTGGTGAGTAACGACGGGCTCCTCCCGCTTCGCGCGCCACGTCGCATCGCCGTCGTCGGTCCCACCGCGGATGACCCGTTTGCGGTGCTCGGCTGCTATTCGTTCCCAGCCCACGTCGGAGTGCAGCACCCGGACACGGCCCTGGGGATCGAGCTCCCGACCCTGCTGGACAGCCTCCGCGCCGAATTTCCCGACTCCGAGGTCGAGTTCGTTCCCGGCACGACGATCGACGGGGGAGACACCGCCGGAATCAGCGCAGCGGTGGATGCCGCGACGCGCGCAGACGTCGTCATCGTCGCGCTGGGCGACCGGGCAGGGTTGTTCGGTCGTGGCACGAGCGGCGAGGGATGCGACGTCGAGTCGCTCCGCCTGCCCGGTGCCCAGCAGGATCTGCTCGACGCTGTGCTCGGGACGGACACCCCGACGGTGCTCACACTTCTCGCGGGCCGTCCGTACGCACTCGGCTCCGCCGTGACCGAGGCCGCAGCGATCGTCCAGGCGTTCTTCGCGGGCGAGGAAGGAACCGGCGCGCTCGCCGGAATCCTCTCCGGGCGGGTCAATCCGAGCGGGCGGTTGCCGGTCAGCATCCCCGCATCCGAAGGTACGCAACCCTCGACCTACCTCGCCGCTCCGCTCGCCCGCGTGAATGTTGTGTCGAGCATCGACCCGACGGCGGCGTTCGCCTTCGGACATGGGCTCGGCTACTCGACATTCGACTGGACCGCGGGTCACCACGGTCCAGACTCCATCCCGGTCGACGGAGTGGCGACCATCGCACTCCGCGTTCACAACACGGGTGAGCGGACCGGGACGGACATCGTGCAGGTCTACGTTCACGATCCGGTCGCATCCGTTGTCCGTCCGGTTCAGCGTCTCGTCGGTTTTCACCGCGTGGAGCTTGCGCCGGGAGAATCCGTCGACCTGACGATTCACCTGCCAGCGGACGTCACCAGTTTCACCGGGCGTAACGGCGAGCGTGTCGTCGAACCGGGCGAAATCGTGGTGGGCCTCGGAGCATCGAGCGCCGACATCCGCGTCTCGCACTCGATCCAGCTGACGGGCGACATCCGCCAGGTTGGTTTCGACCGCGCACTCCACGCGACCGTTGAGGAGAGCGCGCGGGCAACCCGATGAGTCTCGACCACCGTCGCGCCACCGTCGACGTCACCGTGCTCGATGCCGGGGGGAATCCCGTCGTCGATGCAGATGTGACCGTTGAACAGCGCCGGCACGCGTTTGCCTTCGGCAACATCGGCTTCGATTTCATCCCACTCGCCAACGGCGAAACCGACCGGAATCCAGCAAACGAGGCCACGTTCGGCGGCGCCGGCGTCGATGGGTTGCGCACGCTCTCCTCGATGTGGCTCGAGCTTTTCAACACGGCGACTCTCCCGTTCTACTGGCGCGGGTTCGAGCCGACACAGGGGAAGCCGGACACGAAACGGCTCCTCTCCACCGCGAGGTGGTTCGCTGAGCGCGGCGTCACGGTGAAGGGCCACCCTCTGACCTGGCACACACTCGCTCCCGAATGGCTGGCGGATCTGCCGGTCGCGGAGATCGAGCGGTTGCAGAGGGAGCGTATCCGACGAGAGGTCACCGACTTCGCCGGCGTCGTCGACACCTGGGATGCCATCAACGAGGTCGTCATCATGCCGATTTTCACGGCTGAAAAGAATGGCATCTCGCGGCTCGCCGCGAGCATCGGTCGCGTGCCGATGATCCAGTTGGCGTTCGAGGAGGCGCGGGCGTCGAACCCGGCGGCCACGCTCATCCTCAATGATTTCGACCTGTCGAGCGACTATGAGGCTCTGATCGAGGGCGTCCTCGACGCCGGTATCACGGTCGACGCGATTGGCCTGCAGACGCACATGCACCAGGGTTACTGGGGTGAAGAGACCATGCTGGAAATGGTCGATCGATTCGCCCGCTTCGGGTTACCCCTGCACCTGACCGAGACAACATTGGTCTCCGGGCACGTCATGCCGCCGGAGATCGTCGACCTCAACGATTACCAGATTTCTTCGTGGCCATCGACGCCCGAGGGCGAGGCCAGGCAGGCGGATGAGATCGTCCGACACTATCGATCGCTCGTCGGGCATCCGTCAGTGGAGGCCATCACCTACTGGGGGCTGACCGATGACGGTGCCTGGTTGGGCGCCCCGGGCGGACTCGTCCGCACCGATGGCACGCCGAAGCCGTCGTTCACGGCACTCACATCGCTCATCAAGGGGGAGTGGTGGCTCCCGGCAACCACTCTGCGCACAGATGGAGACGGGCGGCTGGAGCTGACCGGATTCTTCGGGGACTACGACATCGCGACCGGGGGGCATACGGCATCCGTCACGCTTGCTCCCGGATCGACTCCGCTCACGGCGCGTTTGGCCTGATCGACTCGAGCCTGTTCTGCCTGGATGCTGTGCTCAGGGAGTGCTCACACTGCGTTGCTAGCCTGTAGGGAGGTCGCCGACTGCGACCCCGGACGAGGGATCAGTACCCGGAACGCGACAAGACTGGCCAGAGAAGAACAGTCATGTCGTGGGTCATCCTTATTGCGTCCGGTGTGCTCGAAGCCGTCTGGGCGACAGCGCTGGGGAAGTCAGAGGGGTTCACGAAACTCTGGCCATCCCTGATTTTCGGGAGCGCGCTCATCGTCAGCATGGGTGGATTGGCGTTGGCGATGCGCGACATTCCCATCGGGACCGCGTATGCGGTGTGGGTCGGCATTGGAGCAGCCCTGACGGTGGCCTGGTCGATGATCACCGGCGACACCAGCGTCTCCTGGATCCGGATCGCGCTGTTGATCGGGCTGATCGGCTGTGTCGTCGGCCTGAAACTGGTCGACGAGGCTCACTGACCCTCTGGTGAGTGTCCTGTCTCCGGGCTTCCCGGCGACCGCCGGGCACAGGTCATTCGACTACGGTGGACATGCTCCAGCGTTCAGGTACCTCCGACCTCGACGACACGTTCCTTGAGGAGGCACGAGCATGAGCCTGATCCGGCTAAACGACGTCACCGTCCGCTTCGAAAACACTCCGGTGCTCCGGGACTCGTTCTTCCGACTCGAAACCGGCGACCGGGTCGGTCTGATCGGACGGAACGGCTCGGGCAAGACCACCCTGATCAAGCTGATTCTCGAGCAGGTGACACCGGATGCCGGAACGCTGACGCTGGAGAGCGGCATCCGTCTCGGCTATTTCTCACAGTTCTCCGAACTCGACGGCGCATCGACGATCAGCGAAATCCTCGACGACGTCTTCAGCGACATCCGCGCCGTAGAAGCGGAACTCGCCTCGATCGACGCCGCCATCGCCGCCGACCCGACCGCCGACCTTGACGCTCTGATCGGCCGACAGGGCGAACTGTTCGAAGAGATGGACCGCCTCGATGGCTGGGATTACACCCGCCGGATCGACGAGGCGCTCACGCGGCTCGGATTCGATGCCGCCCACCGGGTCTGCCCGATCGATGACCTCTCCGGCGGCTGGCGCAATCGCGCAGCCTTGGCGAAGATCGTGCTGGAACGCCCGGATGTGCTGCTGCTCGACGAGCCGACGAACTTCCTCGACGTTGCCGGTGTCGAATGGCTCGAAGCTTGGTTCCGCGATTTCCGCGGCGCAGCCATCATCGTCTCGCACGACCGGCGGTTCCTCGATTCGGTTGTCACCCGCATCGTCGAGCTGGAGAACTTCCACCTGCACGAATACCCGGGGAACTTCGCAGAGTACGTCGTGCAAAAACAATTCCGCCTCAAGACCCTTGAGCAGCAATTCGTGCACGAATCCGAGTTGCTCGCATTCGAGGCCGAGGGCATCGCTGACCGTCGCGAGGCGGCGAAGGCGGCGAGCCGCGGTCTCGACAAGAAGCTGTCGGGGATCAAGAAGTCCCGCGCCCCACGCCCGGTCGACCAGATCATCACCGAGATCTACCGCGGACTGCACGTCAAGGATGTGTTGTGTCGTGTCTCCGGTCTCTCCAAGGCCTATGGCGAGAAGGAGCTGTTCTCTGATCTGACGTTCGAGGTGCGGCGGGGTAACCGCATCGTCGTCATCGGGTCGAACGGCAGCGGCAAGTCGACGCTGCTGCGCGTGCTGACGGGGCAGGAGAAGGCCGACTCGGGGGAGGCCGTCTGGGCCAGTGGTGCCCGTGTTGTGTCGTACAACGAGGTTCTCGCCGAGCTGGATGACGAAGACACGATCGTCCACGCGGTCAACGCCATGCCTGGCAGCCTCGCATTCGCGGCAACGCGCAAGTCGGTGGGCCGGTTCCTCGCGATGTTCCAGTTCTCCGAGGCGGAACTGAAGCAACGCATCGGGACCCTCTCCGGCGGTCAGCGTGCTCGGGTGGCGATGGCGCAGTGCCTGCTGTCCGGTGCGTCTGTGCTTGTGCTCGACGAACCGACCAACCACCTCGACATGGCCAGCACCCAGGTGATGGAGCGCGCCCTCGTGCACTTCCCCGGAGCGGTCATCGTCGTCAGTCACGACCGCTTCTTCAGCGACAAGGTGGCGAACCGCAAGCTTGTCTTCGGCGTCGAGGGGGCAGCGCCCGGCGAGATCGAGGTCCGGGCGGCATAACCCGGGCACACACCATGCGCTAGCGGGCATGCACGCTCGGCGGGCAGTCGCGGGACTCAGTGAAAGTACGGTTTTCGCCGGAGCCAGTCCGCGATGGTCACGTTCGGACGGCCATCGACCATCTCGACGGTGAACACCCCGGTGTCGATCATGCGGTGGTGGAACCAGCAGAACAACGCACCATTTCCAATGTGGGTAGGTCCTCCAGCGCTGCGCTCGATCACATGGTGGGCCTCGCAACCCGTCGCGGGAACCTGACATCCCGTCATCGTGCACGTCGGGCCGTCGCGCGCGATCATTGCCATGCGCTGGGCCCTGGTGAATGAGCGTTGTTCGTTTCCGAGTGCGACAACCGAGCCGTTGGGGCTGAGAAACACCGGGATGACGCTGGCGTCGCAGAGGATCTGCCTGATCGTCGACGCGGCGACCGGGGTGTTGACCCCGACGATCCGACCCGTCCCTATTCCGGGAGCCGCTCCGTCCGCCGTCACGGTGACGACGACGGTCGGAGCGGCTCCCGTCACGGTGGGCAGGTCTCCGGAGCGTGCCAGGCAGTCAATCATTGCTGCGAAGACATCCGCCCGCTGTTGCCCCGGCGACCGCGGATCTCGCGCCGGGGCGGACCCGTCGTTGGGTTCGCCGTCGATCGGTGAAAACTGTTTGGACGTCCTCGGGCTGAGCACGGCGTCGAACACGGCATGCAGTTTCGTGCCGACATCGACGGTAACCTGGCCACCGAACGCGATCAGACCCTCTTTCGCTGTGCGCGAGACCCAGAAGTCCCGGCGCTGGAACGCCCGATCCGCACGGGGTTCGATGCCGTCTGCATCGAGCCGGTGATACCACTGTCGCGCCTGGATCGCGACGAGATCCGCTGCCAGCGGCAGCCCTCCGCGCCAACCGCCGTGCACGGCCTCACCGACGAGTGTCTCTTCGGCCAGGGCGAGGCTGTCCACGTCGGTTCGTGGTGCGGCGCGCGTCAGTTCGCGCGTGATCACGTCGGCGCTTTCAAGGCTGAGGCACCCACTCCGCAGTGCACGCCCCACCTCGGGAAAAAGCGGAGGCAGTGGCAGCCCGGCGTCAGTGGTTCGACGGGACGTGCTGCGACCAACCCGCATGAACCGGCAGGCTGTCGTTGATGACATTCCCGTGATCACCTCGATGAGGTGGGACGCTTTCTGGTAATTGTGACGTGCCGCGAGCCCGGCCGTGCCCCGGGCCGGATCAGACCGGACGGAGACCTCATCGCTCATCGCGGCGAGCACGGCCTCGCCGCCGCGAACCAGCGCGGCCACCTGACCGAGCTGGACGAGGAGCTCGTCGCCGGTCAACCGGTCCAGGTCATCGAGGTCAACAACGTCGATGACCTCTCTCAGGTGCGCGAGAACACCCGCCAGAGCAGCCTCGCCTACCGGCACATCGAAAGCCGGGGCGGGTGCACTGACGGTGAGGGTCATGGCTCGCGGTAACCTCCGCGCAGTGAATCGGGGGCCATCCCGGACTCGCCCGCTTCGCATGCCTCTGCAAGGCGGGGGAGAGGAGGCCGAACCGGGAGCTTCATAGCTTCAGTAGACCACCAGCCACTGACATTGCACGCCGCGAACACGTGGCTTCGAAATCGCTCCACACGCTCCGCGATCGGTGCGACCGCGAGCGTTTCGAGGGTCAGGTAAGAATGCCGTCAATGAAGTCAGCGACGGATGCCGACACGAGCGCGGCCACATCGGCCGCCGCCACAGGAGAGGACTTCAGCACCGCCATGCCGTGATTCGCCCCGGGCACCTCGACGACGCGGATGCTGCGGTGCCCAGCGGCCTTCGATGCAACGTCGACCGCGGTTCCGAACGTGTCGCGGGTTCCCTGGAGCACGAGCACCGGGACGGGAGGCTGGAGCAGCTCGTCCAACCGCGAGACCTCCGGTCTGCCAGGCGGGTGGAGGGGAAAGGCCAGGCACACCACCGCGGCAGCACCGAGCTCACCTGCCGTCCGACAGGCCACCCGCGCCCCCGCGCTCCGTCCACCGACGATGACGGGCAGCCCAGCGGCCAGCTCGAGCACGCGCGGTGCTGTCTCGATCCAGGCGATGTCGAGAGTGGCGGGGCGTGGTGCCACCTTTTTTCCGGCCACGCGCCACGGCTGCTCGTATCGAGCGACGGTGATCCCGCGCGCGGGCAGGATCTCTGCGAGAGCGGCCAGGTCGACGGCGCCGATTCCTCCGCCAGCCCCGTGGCCGAGCCACAGCACGGCGCGGGGCGTGACCGCTTCGGCCACCGTCAAGCGGCCGGGGCCCAGCGACGTCGGAATGTCCAGGATCATGGCGCGGCGATCATCGATCGGTGGATGCCGTCCGGCGGGCGACTCGGCGCCTCGCCCGAGACTCCCGCCAGGCCTTCCACGCTCCGGTCGCCCAGAGCGCCCACAGCACCAGCAGCGGCTGGAACAGGAGACGGATGCCTCGCGCCAGGTCGGTGTTGAGGCCGAAGGAGTCGGTCGCTGTCGTGAACTGGGAGACATTGCCGGGGAAGATGGCCACGAAGAAGGCGGCGACAGTCCAGCCGACCGCGACGCGCCAGCGCGCCAGGACGATGAGCGAGAGTCCGAGGAGGATCTCGACGACCCCGGATGCCAGCACAACGAAATCCGCGTCGAGCGGAAGCCAGGTGGGAACCTGCGCCTGAAATGCGTCGCGGGCGAAAGTGAGGTGGCTGACCCCGGCGAGGAGGAGGAACCCACCGAGGACGATCCGTGCGAGCGCGCGCGGGAGCGTCGTCCTCGGCGCGGGCCTCAGGAAGTCCGGTATGGTCATGACCCCAGCCTACGGGCGCCGACCCGGGAGGCTGGGAGACCCAGCAGATGACGGGCGGTTCAGCGGGACTGGCGCCGCTTACCTGGGCGTGGCTGGCCCTTGACAGCGGGCGTACGCCCCTTGCCCTTGTTGGCTTTTGCCTTGCCACCCGCCGGCTGGGTGTGGTGCTGCACCGACGCGGCGGTCTCCGCCACCTTCTGCTGTTCGACGGCCAGCAACTCGCGGCCCGCAGCGGTCAGCGTCGTGGTCGAGGCACTCGTGTCGAAGAGGGGGGTGCCAAGTTCCTGTTCGAGCGAACGAACGGACGCGATGACGGTCGAGCGCGGGATGCCAAGGAATTTCGCCGCCCGCGCGAAGTGCAATTCCTCTGCGGCCACCAGGAATCGTTTGAGGGCGATCGAATCCATGGACAAGCCTTTCCTCTGGCCACAGGAATATGGCCAGAGCTTCAGGTTACGCGGTTGCGGCCGAGGAGGTCACGGCGCGGGTGCGCCGCCGTCGGTGGGCACCGGGGTGGGGAGCACGCCGTCGTCCTTGTTCTGCCCGATCGTGTTCGACCGATCGCCGGCCGCTGTGAGCGGGGTCTCGGTCGTGTCGGAGGACTCGGCGCCGGATTCATCGGTGTGGTCAGCGGGGGAAGAGTCGTGGGCGGTTGGGTCGATGCTGTTGGTTTCCATGAATCCACGCTAGGCAGGACCCGGCATTCCCGACAGTGCCTTGCATTTCCCTTCGGCATGTCCGACCATGGGCGTTTGTGACGACCTCTTCCGCACCGTCGGCGATAACGGGCACCTGGGCGTGGGGCAATTCGGTCGACCCGGCGGTCGACGAGCGCGGGCGTGGACAACCCGACCTCGCGCCGGTCGCGATCACGGCTTTTGCATCGGACCGTCGGCTCCAGCGCGTGTTTTGCAACGCACCGTGGGCATCGAACACCGGCGCCATGGCCGAGCTGGTTTTCCGCGGCCGTGAGCAGCTTGACCGCCGCTGGCGTCCAGGTTTCGGCGCTGGGCGGGGAGCGGGACTGGTTCGACCGGCCAGCGCTCGCCGCTCGCTGGCTGAAGGATGCGCGAGCGACCGCCGAATTCGGGCGCGTCCAACTCGACGTCGAACCGTGGGCGGGGCAGGTCACACCGATCGACCCGGTCCTCCTGGTGACGGGGTACCTGCGGCTGATCGACGCGGTGCGCCGTGCTGCCGGCCCGATCCGGGTGGGAGCGGACCTGCCGTGGTGGCTGGCACGGATTCCATACGGCAACGCAACGGTGTTCGATGCGCTCGTCGCCTCCCTCGATGGTGTCGCGATCGTCGCGTACTCGGACCACGCCGATGGGACCGGCGGAATCGTCGAACTCGCCACCCCCGCCGTGCGCGCGGCGGAGGCATCCGGAACACCCTTCTCGATCGGCGTCGAGACGGATCGGCCGGAAGTAGCTGGCGGCGCGCAGCACACGTTCTTCGAGGAGGGGAAGGCGGTGCTGGAGGCAGAGTCTGCGCGCGTGACGAGGGCATTCCGCGACGTGCGCGGCTACGAAGGAGTGACCGTCGAACACCTACTCGCGTGGAAGACGTTGCGCCCCTGAATCAGGCTGTCAGGGCCGCATCACGGAGGGAAGGGTGTTTCACCCTCCGGCTTGCGATCCAGGTGCGGAAGTTGCCCCAGGTGCGGCAGCAGGCCCTCGACCGGGCTGTGCGGTTTGCGCAGCTCGGTCAGGTCGCGCCTGGTCGTTTCGAGGCTCTCGGTCGCCGTTGTGTCGTCGAGCTTCAGAGCACTCGTCACCCCGGGGCGTTGCGGCCTCCGCTCGGATGAATTGATCTCCATACCGCCACCGTACGCCCGACCGGAGAGGAAGGGAAGGTCCCTGCCATCGACGTTGATGCGCTGTCAGCGGAGCGTCGAGACCGCCTCGACGGATGCCACGAGTGCGTTCGTCGCCGCGGTCGCCTGGTCGTGTGTCAGCTCGGGGGAGAAGGTGAGCCGGATCGCCGTCGTGGCCAGATCGGCAGGGACCCCCAATGCCGTGAGAACGTGCGATGGCTCATCGCTCCCGGCCGCGCAGGCCGAACCGCTGGAAGACACGGCTCCGCGTCGCTCGAGTTCTAGCAGGATCGCCTCACCGCTTGTGCCGGGGAAACAGAATGACGCCGAATTCGGCAGGCGGGACGACGCCGAACCGGTGAGGACGGACCCGGGCACGAGGTGGAGAACCCGCGCGATGACCTCGTCGCGGAGCGCGCTTACGCGGGCGGCGGCATCCGCTCGTTCAGACTCCGCTAGCTCCAGCGCGGTGGCGAGGCCGACGGCGGAGGCCAGATTCTCGGTTCCGGAGCGACGGCCGCGTTCCTGCCCACCGCCGTGCATGAGGGGTTCGACTGGGATCCGTCCGCGCAGCCAGGCGAGGCCGATGCCCTTGGGGGCTCCGATTTTGTGGCCGGCGACGGACAGGGCGTCGACACCGAGTCCGGACACCCGGAGGTCGAGCCAGCCGGCCGCCTGCACCGCGTCGGTATGGAAGGGGACGGCCAGCCGTGAGGTCACCGCTCCGAGAGCCGTAAGATCCTGCACCGTGCCGATCTCGTTGTTGGCATACATCAGGCTGACGAGGGCCGTGTCAGGTCGGATCGCGAATTCGAGCGCGGTGGGAGTGACCATGCCGTCGGGCTCAAGGTCGACGAACGTCACCTCGAATCCGTGCAGCCGCCTGAGATAGTCGACGGATTCGAGGACGGCCTCGTGTTCGGTGGCAGCCGTGACGAGATGTCGGCCGCGGTTCGATCCAAGCGCGATCCCTTTCACCGCGAGGTTGTCGGCTTCTGTGCCGCCCGAGGTGAACACGATGTCGCCTGCGCGAACACCGAGAACAGCCGCCACCCGCCCGCGTGCATCAGCGAGTGCCCCCGCCGCCCGTTCCCCGACGGTGTGGGAACTCGACGGGTTGCCGAACTCCGCGGTGAGATAGGGCCACATCGCTTCGAGCACCTCACGGCGGATGGGCGTCGTCGCCGCGTGGTCGAGGTACAGCATCAGGGCACCGGGTCTCGGGCGATCGACACGTCGAGGCCGAGATCGAGCGATCGCACGCTGTGGGTCAGGGCGCCGGAGGAGATCACGTCGACTCCGGTCGCTGCGATGGCGCCGACGGTGTCCACTGTGACGTTGCCACTGGCTTCGACAATCGCCCGCCCGGCGATGAGGTCGACGCCCGCGCGGAGGTCGTCGACGCTGAAATTGTCCAGCATGATCGTGTCGATGCCGGCCGCGAGCACGGCCTCGATCTGGTCGAGTCGGTCGACCTCGACCTCAAGGTGCGTGGTGTGGGAGAGCTGCGCGCGCACGCCGATGAGTGCCTCCGTTACCGACAGCCCGCCCGCGGTCAGCACGGCGAGGTGATTGTCCTTGGCCATGACGGCGTCAGACAGAGAGAAGCGGTGGTTGTGCCCCCCGCCCGAGCGCACCGCGTGGCGTTCGAAGGCCCTCAGGCCGGGCGTCGTCTTGCGGGTGTCGACGATGCGGGCACCGGTACCGACCACAGCATCGACGTACCGGGCGGTCAGCGTGGCGATGCCTGACATCCGTTGGGTGAAGTTGAGCCCGATCCGTTCCGCCTGCAGGATGCCGCGGGCGGGCCCGGTCACCGTCGCGAGCCGGTCACCGGAGGAGAACCGGTCACCGTCCTCCACGAGGAGGGTGACCTCGACGGTCGGGTCCACGAGCCGGAACGCCGCTGCGAACACCTCACCGCCGCTGAACACGCCGTCCTCCCTGGCCATGAGGTGCGCCGTTGCCGTTGCGTGCTCGGGAATGAGGGTCGAACTGGTGAGGTCACCCCACGGGGCGTCCTCTTCCAGCGCAGCGCCGACGACGCGGTCGATGATCGGACGGGTCAGCATGCGTGGGCGACCTCTCGGGATTCGGCCGTGGCGGTCGCCCCGGCGGGGGAGTCTGATCGTGCGTGGGCACCGACCGAGCCCGTGCGGGCGCTTGCCGCGGTCACGAGGGCACGGGCGAGGGCGAGCAGATTGCGGTCCTCAAGCGAGCGGATGTCAGGTGTCGGCAATTCGAGCGCGGTCCATGCGTCGATGATGCGGGAGGCCCGACCGAGTCCGTCGCCGTCGCGCAGGAGGCCGGCTTCGTTCCACATCAGGTGCTGGAGTGCGTCGCGAGAAAATGCGGGGGCGTCAGGGGCCGGGTCCAGCACTGCGGCCGCCACCGGGACGGCCGCCATCGGCCAGGGCTGGCCGGCATCCGCATCGAGCGCTGCGGCGGTCCTCGCGCCGAAGACCGCGCCCTCGAGCAGCGAATTGGACGCGAGCCGATTTGCTCCGTGCACGCCCGTCCTGGCGACCTCGCCGACGGCGTAGAGCCCCTGGAGTGTCGTTCGCCCCCAGAGGTCGGTGACCACGCCACCCATCCAGTAGTGCGCGGCAGGGCTCACCGGCACGAACTCGCGCGCCCAGTCGATCCCCGATGCTCGGACCGCGCGGTCGATGACGGGGAACCGTTCGGCCAGGTAGGCAGCGCCGAGCGCGGTTGCGTCGAGAACGACGGGCAGCCCGCCCTGCGCCGCCATTTCTGAGGCGATGCCCCTGGCGACGACATCGCGGGGGGCGAGTTCCGCATCCGGGTGGATGGCATCGAGAAACCGGTGGCCGACGGCATTCCTGAGCACGGCCCCGTCACCGCGCACAGCCTCTGACACGAGGAAGCGGTCGGGTGTTGTCAGCGCGGTCGGGTGGAACTGGTAGAACTCGAGGTCGTCCAGCGCAGCGCCGGCGCGCAGGGCGGCGGCGGCTCCATCACCGGTCGCGACCGACGGGTTGGTCGTATACGGGTACAGGTGACCGGCCCCGCCGGTGGCCAGCACGACGGCATCCGCGTCGATGGTGCGCTCAGTGCCGTCTGAATGCCTCAGCAGGGCACCGGAGATGCGTCCGTCGGCAACGACGAGGTCGACGAGGAAGGTGTTTTCGAGGATCTCCGCGCCGCTCTCGGTGATGCGGGCAACGAGGGCCGCTTCGATCCGGGCACCCGTTGCATCCCCTCCGGCATGCAGCACGCGGGGATAGGAATGGGCAGCCTCACGACCGCGAGCAAAGTCTGCTCCGGCGCGATCGAATTCGACGCCGAGGGCCATGAGCTCGCGGATGCGGTCAGGACCTTCGGTGCACAGCACCCGCACGGCTTCCGCATCGCAGAGACCGGCACCGGCCGACAGGGTGTCGGCGATGTGCGCCTCGACGCTGTCATCGGCAAACATCACGCCGGCGATACCGCCCTGGGCGTACCGCGTGTTGCTCTGGCCGAGCGTCGCCTTCGTGACCAGAACGACCTCATGGTGTGCGGATGCCGTCAGCGCGGTGGTGAGCCCGGCGATGCCGCTGCCGACGACGAGCACCCTGGACATGGTCAGACTCCGGCCTGAACGGGCGGGCGCGCGGCAAGCATCCGTTCGAGCGCGACGCGCGCGGGCAGGGCGACGTCGTCAGGCACCGTGATCTGGTTGAGCACCTCGCCCTCGAGCAGGCCGTCGAGGACCCAGGCCAGGTAGCCGGGATGGATCCGGTACATGGTCGAACACGGGCAGATCACCGGGTCGAGGCAGAAGATCGTGTGTTCAGGGTGGTCGGCGGCGAGCCGCTGTACAAGGTTGATCTCGGTGCCGATGGCGAAGGTGGTTCCGGCTGGGGCCGCCTCGATCGCCTTCCGGATGTAGTCCGTCGAACCGGACTCATCGGCAGCGTCGACCACGGGCATCGGGCACTCCGGATGAACGATCACTCGCACGTCCGGGAACTCGTCCCTGGCCTTCGTGATCTGGTCGACGGTGAAGCGCTTGTGGACCGAGCAGAAGCCGTGCCAGAGGATGACGCGCGAGTCGGTGAGAGCGTCTTCGTCGTTGCCGCCGAGCGGCTTGTTCGGATTCCACATCGGCATCTGCTCGAGCGGAACTCCCATCGCCTTGGCCGTGTTGCGGCCGAGGTGCTGGTCGGGGAAGAAGAGCACGCGCTGCCCACGCTCGAACGCCCACTCGAGCACCGTCTGCGCGTTGGACGACGTGCAGACGATTCCGCCGTTGCGGCCGCAGAAGCCCTTCAGTGCCGCTGAGGAATTCATGTAGGTGACCGGGATGACCGGGACGCGCCCTGATGCATCCGGTTCGGTGCCGTAGAGGTCGACGAGCTGTTCCCAGCATTCCTCGACCTGGTCGATGTTCGCCATGTCCGCCATCGAGCATCCAGCCGCGAGATTCGGCAGGATGACCGACTGTTCCGGCCTGGACAGCAGGTCCGCGGTCTCAGCCATGAAGTGCACACCGCAGAACACGATCGCCTCGGCGTCCGTGCGCTCTTTCGCGGCGGTGGCGAGCTGGAACGAGTCGCCCACGTAGTCCGCGTAGGCGAGGACCTCATCGCGCTGGTAGAAGTGGCCGAGAATCACCAGGCGCTCGCCGAGGGTGGCCTTGGCGGCACGGATGCGCCGGTCGAGCTCGGCAGGGTCTGCCTCACGGTAAAAGGCGGGGAGAGCGCCCTGGCGGGGCGAACCGACGGGGATGACGTCGCCCATCGAAGATCCGGGGCCGTAGCTGGGCGGCTTGAGGTCGAAGATCCACGGCTTCTCGACGAGGTCGGGACTGCATGCGGTGCCCGGTGTCGTGCCGGCGGAGATCTGCGTCAGTGTGCTGTCGACGGAGGCTGTGATGGTCATGATGCTCCTTGTGCGGCGCCGGGGGCGAACGAACGGGTCCCGAGGGGGCCGTTGTTCCCGGAGGTCGCCGTGCGGTTGTAGCGATAGAGGCGGGCAGGACGATGCCGCCCGCCGGTCTGCAGGTGTTCCGTGGGAACCACCTGGCCTGAGCCCTCGATCTGTCGCCGGAAGTTGGCCGGGTCGAGCGATTTCTGCAGGACGGCCTCGTGGACCTCGCGCAGTTCGGAGAGGGTGAAGGTATCGCCCAGAAGCTCGTGGGCGATATGGCTGTACTCCATTTTGTTGCGGAGTCGCCAGAGGGCGTATTCGACGATGAGGTTGTGGTCGAAGGCAAGATCGGGCAGCCAGTCCGCTTCGAACCAGCGGACGTTCTCGGTCTCGACGGCCACGTCAGCCTCCTCCGAGCGCACCAGCGCCCAGTAGACGATCGAGACCACCCGGTCGCCGGGGGAGCGGTCGGTGTTCCCGAACGCGTAGAGCTGTTCGAGGTACCGCGGTGTGAGCAGCGTCGTCTCAGCGAGCGTGCGCGCGGCGGATTCAGCCAGGCCTTCGTCAGACTCGAGTGGTCCGCCCGGCAGCGCCCAGCGATCGACATATGGCTCGCGGATGCGACGCACGAGCGGCATCCACATCGTCATCAGGCCGGTCTCGGGGTGCGGACGGAGCGCGAAGATGACGGTCGAGACTGCCACCTGCACCGCGTGGTCACGTGCGGTCATGCTGTTCTCCCGTCCCGGTCTGGTTAAAGTCACAATGACTCTAACTCCGACCATCTTAGTGTCATTGTGACCAAAACAGAAGTGGATGACGTTGTGCCGCGTCACATCCGCTTTGCTCTTCTACAAATTCAGGAGTCTGCCTCGAATTCAGGAGTTCCTGCGCGACACGCGGTAAGGCGACGCACGCAGCCGGCGTGTCGAACACAATCTCCTGAATTTGGGGTCGGTGCGCGGTCGTTGATACTGGGGTCGAGTGAACGAGCGGAGGTGAGCGGATATCACGGTAGGATGGGCGCAAATCGAATATCGGGCCGCACACACGATGCGGGAGAGCCGGGCACGCCCGGCACCGAAGGAGCAAGCCTCCCCGCCAATCTCTCAGGTCTACGTACCGCATCGAACTGGCCACTCTGAAAAGCGAATCGAGCGCAGCGAGATTCGGATCGAGTAGGCGCATGCGCCGTATCGAGATCCCATCGCGCCGCACCTGGTTCCGCCGAAGGTGAAAGCCGCCCCTGCCGCAACCCGGCAGAGGCGAGCGAAACTCTCAGGCCGATGACAGAGGGGGAGTTCCCACGGCACATCGCGTGCCGCAGCCGCATTTTGCGACCGTCCGATCGTCTGGGCGGAAACCTGGAGAACTCGTGTCGGACCCCACCCCTGAACGCACCAGCCCGCTGTACCCGATCCACCAGGAACTCGGAGCGAGCTTCACCGACTTCGCCGGCTGGCAGATGCCAGTGCGATACTCCAGCGACCTTGCCGAGCACGCAGCCGTCCGCACGGCCGCCGGTATCTTCGATATCTCGCATATGGCCGAGATCCGGGTCACCGGCGCAGACGCCGCCGCATTCCTCGACTACGCCCTCGCCGGCAAGATCTCCACCGTCAAGCCCATGCAGGCGAAGTACAGCCTTTTGCTCACCGCGACGGGCGGGATCATCGACGACCTCATCGTCTATCAGGATGCCCCCGGTGACTACCTCGTCGTCGCCAACGCCGGCAACCGGGAACCCGCCGTCGCTGCGCTCACCGAACGTGTGGCCGGATTCGACGCCCGCGTCACCGACATCAGCGACGGCATCGCCCTCATCGCCGTCCAGGGACCCGCCGCTCGCGCGATCCTCGAAGACACCGCCGGCCTCGCGGTCGCAGACGGTCAGCAGTCCCTGGCCGACCTGGGTTACTACTGGTCGACTGGCGCGATCTTCCAGGGCCGCTCCGTGTTCATCGGCCGCACCGGGTACACCGGGGAGGACGGCTTCGAGCTGTATGTCGATACCGCGGATGCCGCCGCCCTCTGGCGCGCGCTCACCGCAGCCGGATCTGACCACGGCCTGGTCCCCGCCGGGCTCGCCAGCAGGGACACCCTGCGCCTCGAGGCCGGGATGCCGCTGTACGGCCACGAACTCGGTATCGACACACTTCCTGTCCAGGCCGGGCTGGGGCGGGTCGTTCACCTCACCAAGGTCGGGAACTTCGTCGGCCGGACCGCCGTCGAGGCTGGCCCGCAGGAGGGCGCCCGGGTTCTCGTCGGACTTGTCTCTGACGGCCGTCGGGCGGGCAGGGCCGGCTACCCGGTCGTTTCAGGCGACGCCACGGTCGGAATCGTGACGAGCGGTGCGCTCTCGCCCACCCTCGGGCATCCGATCATGATGGCGTACGTCGACCCGGCTCTCGCCGCCCCCGGTACGGAGCTCGCTGTCGATGTCCGCGGCACCGCCATCCCCGCAACCGTCACAGCACTCCCGTTCTACAAAAGAGAGAAGTAAGGCCATGGCTGACAAGACCACGCTGAAGTACACGCCCGAGCACGAGTGGCTCGACATCGACGGTGACATCGCCACCGTCGGCATCACCGATTACGCAGCCGAAAAGCTCGGCGATGTCGTCTTTGTCGAGCTTCCCGACGTCGACGGCACTCTCGCCTCAGGCACTGTCGTGGGCGAGATCGAGTCGACGAAGTCGGTTGGCGAACTGTTCGCTCCGGTCGATGGCACCGTGACCGCGCAGAACACCGACGTCGTCGACGACCCGAGCCTGGTCAACAGCGACCCCTACGGTGCCGGCTGGTTGATCAAAGTGCGCTTCGACGCGCTGCCAGACGGTCTGCTCAGCTGGGACGAGTACTCCGCGCTGGTCGGCGAATAATGGCGGAGCTCTTCTCCGAACGCCACATCGGCACGGATGCTGCTGCACAGGCCGGCATGCTGGCCGCCCTCGGCTACGACAGTGTGGACGACCTCGTCTGGGCAGCAGTGCCTGAGTCGATCCGCGTCGGTGATATTCCGAACTCGACGATCCCCGCTGCGGCCAGTGAGCGCGACGCGCTCGCCGAGCTGCGGCAGCTCGCGGACCTGAACACGGTCCGCACCTCGATGATCGGCCTGGGCTACTACGGCACGATCACCCCGGCTGTCATCAAACGCAACGTGCTCGAGAACCCGTCCTGGTACACGGCGTACACGCCGTACCAGCCGGAGATCTCCCAGGGCCGCCTTGAGGCCCTCATCAACTTCCAGACGATGGTCACCGACCTCACCGGCCTCGACACCGCCAACGCGTCGATGCTCGATGAGGGCACCGCCGTCGTCGAGGGGATGCTCCTGGCCCGGCGTGCGTCCAAGCTCACGACGACCGTGTTCGTCGTGGACGCTGACGCGTTCCCGCAGACGAAGGCACTCCTCGCCAACCGGGCGGAGGCCGTCGGAATCGACCTCGTCGAGGTCGACCTTGCCGGGGGAGAAGCTCTTCCGGACGCCGCCTTCGGTGCGTTCATCCAGTACCCCGGTGCCTCTGGACGGGTCTGGAACCCGGCATCCGTTATCGCGTCGATCAAGGGCCAGGGCGGTCTGACCGTCGTCGCTGCCGACCTGCTTGCGCTCGCGCTCCTCACCTCGCCTGGCGATCTCGGAGCGGACATCGCTGTCGGAACCAGCCAGCGCCTCGGCGTTCCGATGGGCTTCGGCGGCCCGCACGCCGGCTACATGGCCGTGCGTTCCGGTCTGGAGCGTCAGCTCCCCGGCCGCCTCGTCGGCGTGAGCCAGGATGCCGCCGGGCACCCTGCTTACCGTCTCACCCTGCAGACGCGTGAACAGCACATCCGTCGCGAGAAGGCGACGTCCAACATTTGCACGGCGCAGGTGCTCCTCGCGGTGATGGCCTCGATGTACGCGGTGTACCACGGCCCGGCCGGGCTGAGGCGAATCGCCAACGAGACGGCACACCGAGCCGACGTGCTTGCCAGCATCCTCACCGGGCACGGCCTCGAGCTCTCGAGCGACGCCTTCTTCGACACCATCCGCGTCAGCACCCCGGAGGCGCAGTCGATCGTTGAGCGCGCCCGCGAACTCGGCATCAACCTGCACCTGGTCGACGACGCGACGGTTGGTATCTCGGTCGACGAGACCACGACCGCCGCCGAGATCTCAGCGGTGGTCGCCGCCTTCGGTTTCTCTGACGACGGGATCGACCTCGTCGACGGCGCGGAGACCACCCGACTCCCCGGTGACGTCGTGCGCACGAGCGAGTACCTCACCCACCCGGTCTTCAACACCCACCACTCCGAGACCGCCATGATGCGCTACCTCAAGCAACTGGCCGACCGGGACTACGCCCTCGATCGCGGGATGATTCCCCTCGGCTCATGCACGATGAAACTCAACGCGGCCACAGAGATGGAAGCCATCACCTGGCCCGAGTTCGCCGGCCTACACCCGTATGCTCCTGAGTCGGACGTTCTCGGCTACCTCGGACTCATCGACCAGCTGGAAACCTGGCTCGCCGAGGTCACCGGCTACGACTCCGTTTCACTGCAGCCGAACGCCGGCAGCCAGGGCGAACTTGCCGGACTTCTCGCCATTCGCGGATACCACCTCGCGAACGGCGATTCGGCCCGTACCGTCTGCCTCATCCCGTCGAGCGCACACGGCACCAACGCAGCATCCGCTGTGCTGGCGGGGATGAAGGTCGTCGTCGTTGCCTGCGATGAACTCGGCAACGTCGACCTCGACGACCTGCGGGCGAAGATCGCCGTGCACGCCGATGCTCTCGCTGCGCTGATGATCACCTATCCGTCGACGCATGGAGTGTACGAGCATGAGGTGACGTCGATCACCGAGGCTGTCCACGACGCCGGCGGCCAGGTCTACGTCGACGGCGCCAACCTCAACGCCCTGCTCGGATACGCCCGGTTCGGCGACTTCGGCGGCGACGTCTCGCACCTGAACCTGCACAAGACGTTCTGCATCCCGCACGGCGGAGGCGGCCCCGGCGTCGGTCCGGTCGCGGCGAAGGCGCACCTCGCGCCGTTCCTCCCTGGCCACCCGCTCGCCCAGCGCGACGAGCACGGTCCGTATGTCCACGGCGGGGGAGCGATCTCGGCCGCGCCATACGGCAGCCCGAGCATCCTCCCGATCTCCTGGGCCTATGTCCGGATGATGGGAGCTGAGGGGCTCAAGAAGGCCACCGGTGCTGCCGTGCTCGCCGCCAACTACATTGCGGTGCGCCTGCGCGACCACTACCCGGTGCTCTACACCGGAGACAACGGTCTCGTCGCGCACGAATGCATCCTCGACCTGCGTCCGCTTCGGGAAGCGACCGGTGTCACGGTCGATGACGTCGCCAAGCGTCTCGTCGACTACGGATTCCACGCTCCGACGATGTCCTTCCCCGTAGCCGGGACGCTGATGGTTGAACCGACCGAGAGCGAGGACCTCGCCGAGATCGACAGGTTCATCGAGGCCATGATCGCCATCAAGGGCGAAGCGGATGCCGTCGCTGCAGGCACGTGGCCGGCGAACGACAACCCGCTGGTGCACGCCCCGCACACGGCGCAGGCCGTCATCGAGGGGGAGTGGGACCACGCATACACCCGCGAGCAGGCGGTGTATCCGGTGCGGTCACTCGTGCGGACGAAGTACTGGCCCCCGGTCCGCCGCGTCGACAACGCGTTCGGCGACCGCAACCTGGTCTGCGCCTGCCCTCCGCCGGAGGCATTCGAGTAGATCCTCGCCGACCGGGCGCCGAAAGCCACACCGCGCGAACCACAAATTCAGGAGATCGAGCCCGACACGCCGCACAGCGTTGCCCCGCAGCGGCGTGTCGGGCGACTTCTCCTGAATTTGTAACGAGGTGAGGGATCGCGCGCGGGGCTCGAAGCCTGCGGCCGTGTCTGAGTCGAAGTGGTCTAGTTGTTGCTCAGGGTCATCGCGTTCCAGCCGCCGGAGCCGATTGTCTGACGGGATCCGAATCGGCCAGTGTTGATCGGGTAATAGAAGAGCCGACCGCCCGAGTCTCGTGCAATCAACCCCGAGGTCCCCGCCCCGGCAAAGTCGGTCAACACGAACGACGTGAAGCTCGACCATCCCGAACCGACCCTGGTGCGTGCCTCAGAGATGAAGCTGCCGGCCCCGTTGGTGCGGTACAGCCAGATCTCACCAGACGCATTCATAGCGATGACGTCCTGCTTCCCGTCCTTATTGAAGTCGACGATCTTCACGGTCAAGGCTGACCATCCCCTGCCGATGGAAACTCGCGCGGACAAGGTAGTCCCGCGGGTATTTGGGTAGAGCCAGAGCGAGCCGGCCCCGTCCTTCATGACGACGGACGGGTATTTGTCTGTGGTCTTCCATCTCGCGATGTCGACCTCGACCTCTCCCCAGCCGCCGGATCCGATGAGGACCCTGGAGCCGAACCCACCAGCCGAGCGCCCTGGGTAGACGTGCATCTGGCCGCTCGTCCACTGGACTACAAGATCCTGGTAGCCATCGCTGTTCCAGTCATTGACGTGTAGTTCCTTGATGCCCGTCCATCCACTCCCGATCTGGGTTCGTGCAGTGACGCCGATCTGTCCTTGTCGACCGTAATTCCACAATCGTCCCGAAGCGTCGGCAGCGATCACATCGCCTGCTGTTCGGATTGACGGCCCCGATTCGACAATCGGGGACGGGATCGAGCCGGCTGGGTAGGTGGCGAAATTCTGAGTGAAGTAGAGCGCGCCGTTGCTTGCCGCGGCCACTCCGATGCCGAGCGCGTTGGTCGATGTGTGTGTGATGTTCTTGTAGTGCCCCGGAGAGTTCTTCCACGCGTTCACGACCGTCTCCACGGAATAGCCGTAGGCCACGTTCTCACTCGCTGTAGACCAGCCGGAGGGGTACTGGGTCGAGTACGAGGGGTTGTGAGACATCGATTGTGAGCCGGCCTGTTTGACAGTCCAATTCTGTGCGACCGCGTTGAGACCGCCACTTTGAATGACTTTGCTGAGTCCCAGATCCTGCCGGATGGCGTTGGTGTCGTCGAGGATGATCTTCCGTGCCTCGGCAAGTGTGTATCCGCCCACGGTGGTTTCGGCGGCCCGAGCCGGACTCGAGCCTGCTACCAGCAGCGACGAGAGCAGCGCGCCGGCCAGCGCCACGCTGACGTAGCGGCGACGATGAGGCGTGAAAATGTCGACAGGCAATCGGTTCCCCTCAGAACGCGGCGGTGTGAGATCGCCGGATTGCGCCCAACGATAGCAACTTGCCCGTCCTCTTCCCGCCCCCAGCCCGGGGGTTACACCCGAGGCATCCGTGCCCGTCGCCACCGCGCGAACCACAAATTCAGGAGATTGAGCGCGACACGCCGCACAGCGGTGCCCCGCAGCGGCGTGTCGGCTCACTTCTCCTGAATATGGAGGCTGCTCCTGAATTTGTAGTCCGGCGTCAGGTCGAGTGGGGAGCTAGGTCGGCTGCCCGAACACGGCGGGCCAGAGTGCGACGGCCAGCGGATAGCCGACGAACGAGGCGATGTCGAGCAGGGTGTGGGCGATGACGAGAGGCATGACCCGCCCCCACCTCCGGTAGCACCATCCGAAGACAACGCCCATGACCACGTTTCCGACGAACGGCCCGATTCCCTGGTAGAGGTGATAGCTGCCCCGGAGCACGGCCGTCGACAGGATGATGGTCCAGTCCGACCAGCCCCGCTCCCTGAGCCGGGTGAAGAGATAGCCGACAACGATCACCTCTTCCACGAGCGCAGCACGCAGCGCGGAGAGGATGAGGATCGGAATGGTCCACCAGTGGGTGTCGAGCGGGGACGCCACCACGGCGACCGTCACGCCGGCAGCCCGTCCAGCCGCATAGAGCGCGATGCCCGGAACGCCGATGGCAAGGAACAACAGGATGCCGCGGGTCGCGTCGCGTCCTGGCGACCGGAAGTCGAGACCGATTCTCGCCGGTCCGCTCATCCGCGGGCGCCACAACAGGAACAAGGCAAGCGCAACGGCGAACAGCGCGAACGTGATCCCGAGGAACTGATAGCTCAGGTCGAGCCACTCGCGCGTGCTTTGCGAGGGATTGAGGCTGGCCGACTGGTCGGAGAGGGGAGTGTCGTCGGTGAGGCGGGCGATGATCGCGACGATCGAATAGACCGCCGACGCCCCGACGCTCAGCCCCAAAACGATCGCAATTTCCCACCAGGCGCGCGCCCTGCTCGGTTCTGGCATTCTCGACTCCGTGTGCAATAGCAGGTGATGTTATGGATTTCGCGCGCCGCCGCGCTCAGAACTGCAATTTTCGTGCGAAACATGCAAGATTCTTCAGACTGAGTTACTGGTGTGTAACGATTGCCCACCGAATTTTGCAGATCACGCCAACGATACTTAGGGTTCTTGTATCCAGCGCGGTAGACGGGTCACAATTCTGCCTGCCGTGCTCACTTGCACAGGAGGAAAATTGAAAAGATCACGCATGGGGCTTGGTGCCCTTGCGCTGCTGTCTGCCAGCGCTCTCACGCTGACCGGCTGCGCATCTGGCGATTCGGGCGACAACGATGCCTCGGCGGGCGACGCCACAGCCATCATCACTACGAACGGAAGCGAACCGCAGCAGTCGCTGCTCCCCGCAAACACCACCGAGACCGGTGGTGGCAAGATCATGACCTCGATCTTCGCCGGCCTGACGTCGTACAAGGCTGACGGCGAGATCGAGAACGAGGTCGCCAAGTCGATCGAGTCCGACGACGCCACCAACTGGACCGTCACGCTGGAAGACGGCTGGACCTTCACCAATGACGAGCCCGTCACGTCTGAGTCGTTTGTGGACGCATGGAACTACGCCGCGCTCTACGACAACGCGCAGGGTGGTTCATACTTCTTCGACAACATCGTCGGATTCTCTGACCTGCAGAACACCAAGGACGACCCGTCCGGCGCTGTAGACGAAGATGGTAACCCGGTTCAGGTCGGCGACCCGCTCGCAGAGTCCATGTCGGGTCTTGAGGTCGTCGACGACACGACGTTCACGGTTGAGCTGGCTTCGGCAGAGGCCGACTGGCCGCTGCGACTCGGCTACACGGCATTCATGCCGCTGCCGAAGGCTGCATTCGAGGACATGGAAGCGTTCGGCGAGAACCCGATCGGCAACGGTCCGTACATGCTCGATGGCGAAGGCGCCTGGGTTCACGAAGAGAAGATCAACCTCGTTACCAACCCGGACTACGACGGTGTTCGCAAGCCGGCCAATGGTGGGCTCGAGATCATCTTCTACGCTACGCAGGATGCCGCATACGCGGACGTCCAGGGTGGAAACCTCGATGTTCTGGATGCCGTTCCTGACTCGGCATTCGAGACTTACGAGAGCGAGTTCGGTGACCGCGCTGTCAACCAGCCGGCCGCGATCTTCCAGGGCTTCAACATGCCGTACTACCTCGAGCACTGGAGCGGTGAAGAAGGCAAGCTGCGCCGCGCCGCCATCTCGATGGCCATCAACCGCGACGAGATCACGGATGTCATCTTCCAGGGCACCCGTACGCCGGCCACCGACTTCACCTCCCCGGTGATCGACGGCTGGACCGACTCGCTCGAGGGCGCTGAAGTTCTCGATTACAACCCTGAGGAATCCAAGAAGTTGTGGGCAGAAGCCGACAAGATCGCGCCGTACGGCTCGACCACGTTCGACATCGCGTACAACTCCGACGGTGGCCACCAGGCCTGGGTCGACGCTGTCATCAACAGCATCCGCAACACCCTCGGTATCGAGGCTGTCGGCAAGCCCTACGCGACGTTTGCAGCAGCAATCGACGATCGGGACAACGACAAGCTGACCGGTGGAACCCGCGCCGGATGGCAGGCCGACTACCCGTCGCTGTACAACTTCCTCGCTCCGCTGTACCAGACCGGTGCCGGATCGAACTACGAGGACTACTCGAGCGAAGAGTTCGACAACCTCCTCAAGGAAGGCGCAACGGCTGAGACCGTCGAAGACGCGACCGCGAAGTACCAGGAAGCACAGGAAGTCCTGCTCAAGGACCTCCCGGCGATCCCGCTGTGGTACTCCAACGTCACTGGCGTGTCCGCTGACACCGTCGACAACGTGGTGTTCGGTTGGGATTCTGTCCCGCTGTACTACCAGATCACCAAGGGCTAATCACCACCAGCCCAGCTCAATCAAGCAATGAAATGTCCGGGGCGGATTCGCCCCGGACATTTCATTGATTAGACTTCTCCAGTGATTGCGACATTGATGTTCATTCGACCCGGCGAGATTGCCTGATGCTCTGGTACACAGGCAAACGCATCCTCCAAATGATCCCCGTCTTCTTCGGGGCGACGTTCCTTATCTACTTCATGGTGTTCTCCCTTCCGGGCGATCCGATTGCGGCTCTTTTCGGCGACCGACCGCCATCGCCCGGGGTGATTGCCCAGTTGCGAGCCGAGTACAACCTCGACAAGCCGTTCATCGTCCAGTACTTCCTCTACATTGCGGGCCTGTTCCAGGGCGACTTCGGAACCACCTACTCTGGCCGACCGGTAGCGGATGTCATGGCGCAGGCGTTCCCGATCACCGCACGACTAGCCATGCTTGCGCTGGCATTCGAAGCGTTTGCCGGGATTCTTGTCGGCCTCATCGCGGGCCTTCGGAAGGGAAAGCTGTTTGACGCCTCAGCCCTCGTTGTCAGCCTCCTCCTGATTTCTGTGCCGACTTTCGTCGTCGGATTCGTGTTGCAGCTTGTCTTTGGCGTTCAGCTTGGCTGGGCTCGGACCACTGTCTCTGGCGATGCACCCTGGGACGAGCTGATCCTGCCAGCGCTGGTGCTGGCATCCGTTTCCTTCGCCTACATCGTCAGGCTGACCAGGGCGAGCGTGTCAGACAACCTCAGTGCCGACTTCGTTCGCACCGCGACGGCGAAAGGCCTGTCGCGTCGCCGGGTCGTCACCGTTCACGTTTTGCGAAACTCCCTCGTTCCCGTCGTCACCTATCTCGGTGTCGACCTCGGATCGTTGATGGTCGGCGCGATCGTCACCGAGGGAATCTTCAACATCAACGGTGTCGGCGGAACGGTCTACCGGGCAGTGACGCTCGGCGAGGGCCCAACGGTCGTCTCATTCATTGCGGTGATGGTCATCATCTTCGTGCTCGCCAACCTGCTCGTCGATCTGCTCTACGCGGCGCTTGACCCAAGGATTCGCTATGCCAAGTAAGAACTACGCCTCACAGGGCCACTACGTCGCCCCGATCGAGGAGACGCCCGTCGCACCGGTCGACAAGCTTGACGAGTCGCAGAAGGCGCGCAGCACCTGGGCGGACGCCTGGGACGCGATGCGTCGCCGACCGTCGTTCTGGATCTCGTCCGTCCTGATCCTGCTCATCGTCATCGTCACGCTTTTTCCTGGACTCTTCACTCAAGTCGCGCCAAACTCCGGCTGCCTGCTTGCCAACAGCAACGATGGTCCATCTGCGGGCCATCCGCTGGGCTTCACCCGGCAGGGCTGTGACGTGTTCTCCCGCGTCATCCACGGAACGCAGGCCTCGGTCACCGTCGGCCTGATGGCGACTCTGATGGTCACCATCGTCGGCGTTGTCATCGGTGCCCTTGCTGGCTTCTACGGTGGAATCCTCGACACGCTCGTCTCGCGTCTCGGCGACATCTTCTTCGCTGTGCCGACCGTGCTCGGTGCCATCGTCCTCATGTCGGTACTTCCGACGCGGACACCGCTCACCGTCGCTGTTGTGCTGTCGATCTTCGCGTGGCCGCAGATCGCGCGAATCATGCGCGGTGCGGTGCTGAGCGCGAGGAACTCCGACTACGTCATGGCGTCGATCGCCCTGGGCGTGTCGAAGTTCAAGATCCTCGTCCGCCACGTCGTCCCGAACTCCATCGCCCCGGTGATCGTGATCGCGACCGTGTCCCTCGGAACGTTCATCGTCGCCGAAGCCACCCTCTCCTTCCTCGGAATCGGGTTGCCACCGAACGTCATGTCCTGGGGTAATGACATCGGTCAGGCGCGCACATCCATCCGCACCAGCCCGCAGGTCCTTCTCTATCCGGCAGCGGCCCTGTCGATCACCGTTCTCTCGTTCCTCATGCTCGGCGACGTCGTCCGTGATGCACTCGACCCGAAGGCGAGGGCACGCCGATGAGCCAGCCAGTCACCGAAACCGTCAACTCGAACGAGAACTCGGCGGACGAGCCACTCCTGCAGATCCGCAACCTCGAGGTCGGCTTTGAGACCCAGCGGGGGATCGTCCCCGCCGTCCGCGGCGTTGACCTCACCCTCTACGCGGGCCAGACGCTCGCGATCGTAGGGGAGTCAGGCTCAGGAAAGACGACGACAGCCCAGTCGATCATCGACCTACTGCCCGGCACTGGCAAGGTCACCGGCGGACAGATCCTGTTCGAGGGCAGGGACCTCACCACCCTCTCGCCTCGCGAGATCCAGGCCGTCCGAGGCAACCTGATCGGGTACGTTCCGCAGGATCCGATGTCGAACCTCAACCCGGTCTGGTCGATCGGCTTCCAGGTTGAGGAGGCCATCAAGGCGAACAACATCGCCCAGGGCAAGGACGCGCGCCTCCGCACCATCCAGGTGCTCAAGGAGGCGGGTCTCGCGGATGCCGGCGATCGGCTGAAGCAGTACCCGCACCAGTTCTCCGGAGGTATGCGTCAGCGCGTGCTGATCGGGATCGGACTGTCGTCCAGGCCCCGACTGCTCATCGCCGATGAGCCGACCTCGGCGCTCGACGTCACGGTGCAGCGTCAGATCCTGGATCACCTCGCCACCCTCACCCGGGACTACGGCACGAGCGTGCTGTTCATCACGCACGACCTCGGCCTCGCCGCCGAGCGTGCCGAACAGCTCGTGGTGATGTACCAGGGCAAGGTCGTTGAGTCTGGCCCGTCGCAGGAGATCCTCGCCAACCCGAAGCATCCGTACACCCAGCGTCTTGTCGCGGCAGCGCCGAGCCTTGCCTCTCGCCGTATCCAGTCGACGAAGCACAAGACGCCGGAATCGGCGGGCATCTTTGCCGAAGGCTCGCTGGACGACACCCTGATCGCTCGGGCAGCCGGACGAGAGCACCACACTCCGGGCCGGGATCTCATCTCGGTCAAGAACGTGTCGAAGATGTACCGGATTCGCAAGCAGGGCTTCCGCCATGACGAGCTGCTGGCCGTCAACGACGTCTCCTTCGGTGTCCAGCGGGGTACGACGACGGCGATCGTCGGCGAGTCCGGGTCGGGCAAGTCAACGGTCGCGAAGCTGATCCTCCAGCTCGAGAGCATCACGAGCGGTGAGATCGAGTTCGACGGCCAGGACGTCGCCGGACTTCGCGGTGCCGAACTGTTGAAGTTCCGGCGACGTGTCCAGCCGGTGTTCCAGGACCCGTACGGCTCGCTCGACCCCCAGTACAGCGTGGGCAACACGATCGCCGAGCCTCTCCTCGCACACAAGGTGGGCACGGCGAAGGAACGGGAACAGCGCGTCACCGAACTCCTCGAGCAGGTCTCGCTGCCGTCGGCGACGCGATTCAGGTACCCGAGCGAGCTCTCCGGTGGACAGCGGCAGCGCATCGCCATCGCGCGGGCTCTGGCGCTCAAGCCCGACGTTCTCGTCCTCGACGAGGCAGTGTCAGCGCTCGACGTGCTCGTCCAGGGGCAGATTCTCAACCTGCTCACTGAGCTGCAGACCGAGCTTGGGCTGACCTACCTGTTCATCACCCACGACCTCGCCGTCGTCCGCCTCGTGGCCGACAACGTCTGCGTCATGCAGAAGGGCAAGATCGTGGAGGCGGCAACGACCGACGACGTGTTCGACAACCCGAGGGAGCTCTACACGCAGGAGCTTCTCGCGGCCATCCCCGGAGGCAACTTCGAGTTCGGTCGCTAAACACCCCGTCACCGGGAACAACGGGAACAGCGGGCTCGCCCTTTCGGGGTGGGCCCGCTGTCACATTTGGTGGCCGTGTCAGAAGGCTCACAGCGGGGCCGCTTGCCGAGTGCGGTAGGATGTTCCGTTGGGTCGGGCTCTCTGTCCACTCATCCGCTTCCCGCCGCACGGAATTTCAGCGGCATCCATTCTCTCTAAGGATTTTCTTCATGGCGCAAGCTTCGCGCGACGACCTCCGAAACGTAGCTATCGTTGCTCACGTTGACCACGGCAAGACGACGCTGGTTGACGCCATGCTCCGGCAGACGGACTCATTCGCCGAACACTCACACCTCGAAGAGCGCGCGATGGACTCGAACGAGCTCGAGCGCGAAAAGGGCATCACCATCCTCGCCAAGAACACCGCGGTGTCCTACAAGGGCAAGCACGCCACCAGCGGTCCGATCACGATCAACGTGATCGACACCCCGGGTCACGCCGACTTCGGTGGCGAGGTCGAGCGCGGCCTGTCCATGGTCGACGGCGTCGTGCTGCTCGTCGACGCGAGCGAGGGCCCGCTCCCGCAGACCCGCTTCGTGCTCCGCAAGGCACTCGAAGCCAAGCTCCCGGTCATCCTCCTGGTCAACAAGACCGACCGTCCGGATGCGCGGATCGACGAGGTCGTCGCCGAGAGCCAGGATCTCCTGCTCGGCCTGGCCAGCGACATGGCTGACGATGTCCCCGACCTCGACCTCGATGCTGTCCTCGACGTTCCTGTCGTGTACGCATCCGGTCGTAACGGTGCAGCCAGCTGGAACAAGCCTGAGAACGGCTCGCTTCCGGACAACGACGACCTCGAGCCGCTGTTCGAGGCCATCCTCAAGCACATCCCTGCTCCCGTCTACGACGACGAGCACCCCCTCCAGGCCCACGTCACCAACCTCGACGCCTCGCCGTTCCTCGGTCGCCTCGCGCTCCTGCGCGTCTTCCAGGGCACGATCAGGAAGGGCCAGACGGTCGCCTGGGTCAAGTACGACGGATCCGTGCACAACGTGCGTGTGACCGAGCTCTTCATCACGAAGGCGCTCGATCGTTACCCGGCGGAGAGTGCAAGCCCCGGTGACATCGTCGTGGTTGCCGGTTTCCCGGACATCACCATCGGCGAGACGCTCGCAGACCCGGACGACGTGCGCCCGCTTCCGACGATCACCGTCGACGAGCCCGCCATCTCCATGACCATCGGAACCAACACCTCGCCGCTCGTCGGCAAGGTCAAGGGTCACAAGCTCACGGCCCGCATGGTGAAAGACCGTCTGGACCGCGAACTGGTCGGAAACGTGTCGCTTCGCGTCCTCGACGTCGGCTCACCCGACAAGTGGGAGGTCCAGGGCCGAGGCGAACTCGCGCTGGCCATCCTCGTCGAGCAGATGCGTCGTGAGGGCTTCGAGCTGACGGTCGGAAAGCCCCAGGTCGTCACCCGCAAGGTCGACGGCAAGACCCACGAGCCGTACGAGCACCTCACGATCGACGTCCCGGAGGAATACCTCGGCGCGATCACCCAGCTGCTCGCAGCGCGCAAGGGCCGTATGGACAACATGGCGAACCACGGCACCGGCTGGGTTCGCATGGAGTTCATCGTTCCGTCGCGTGGCCTGATCGGATTCCGCACCGAATTCATGACCCTCACCCGCGGCACCGGAATCGCCAACGCGATCTCACACGGTTACGACGAGTGGGCCGGATCGATCGTCACCCGCAACAACGGTTCGATCGTGGCCGACCGCTCCGGCGTGGTCACCCCGTTCGCCATCATCGCGCTGCAGGAACGGATGTCGTTCTTCGTCAACCCGACCGAAGAGGTCTACGAGGGCATGGTCATCGGCGAGAACTCGCGTGCCGACGACATGGACGTGAACATCACCAAAGAGAAGAAGCTGACCAACATGCGCCAGTCGACCTCTGACACCTTCGAGTCGATGACGCCGTCGCGCCAGCTGACGCTCGAGGAATGCCTCGAGTTCGCCCGCGAAGACGAGTGTGTCGAGGTGACCCCGGCGATCGTCCGTATCCGCAAGGTCGAGCTCGACGCCAACGCTCGCGCGCGTCTGACGAGCCGGCTGAAGAAGCAGAACGACTAGAACAACAAGCCGCCTCAGGCGGAGGGCGCCCGGGATCAGCGATCCCGGGCGCTTTGTCGTTCCCGGTAGCCTTGAGCCCATGTCACCCGTTCACGCCTCGCTCGTGTTCGTCGCGCCCGTGGTTCGCGCGTCATGACGGCCGGGCAGGCCCCGGCGAGTCCCGAGCGGATCGCCGCTCGCCAGGGCGTCGCCGTCGGTGTGGCCACGGCGGCGTACGGAGTCTCGTTCGGCGCCCTGGCGGTCGCCTCGGGCCTCGACGTGTGGCAGACCTGCGTGCTCAGCCTCCTGATGTTCACCGGCGGGTCCCAGTTCGCCCTCGTCGGTGTCATCGCCTCAGGGGGAGTGGCTGCGGGGCCTGCTGCCATCGTCAGCGCCGTGCTTCTCGGCTCCCGGAACGCGGTATACGGGATGCGAATGAAGCCCATCGTCGGAGGCAACGGGCTCTGGCGGGACATCGGCGCTGCGTGGCTGACCATCGATGAGTCCACCGCCGTCGCCCTGGCGCAGGAAAAGCCGGCCGCTCGGCGTCGTGGATTCTGGGTGACCGGAATTGTCGTCTACGTCGGATGGAACCTGACCACGCTGATCGGGGCACTGATCGGAGACCTGCTCGGTGACACCCGGGCGTACGGGCTGGATGCCGCAGCCGCCGCTGCGTTCCTCGGTCTGCTGTGGCCGCGCCTGAAAAGTCACCAGACCATTGCCGTGGCCGGCGCTGCTGCCGTCCTGGCTGCCGCGCTGACCCCCGTCGTCGCTCCCGGCATCCCGGTCATCGCGGCTGCGCTCGTGGCCGTGGTCTTCGGAGTCACGAACTGGCTCGGCCGCCGTCCATCGACCGGAACGGGGACCCCGTGACTCTCTGGCACATCGTGATCCTTGCCTCAATCGCCTGCGTGGTCCTCAAACTCGTCGGCTATGCCATCCCTCCGCACTGGCTGGAGAAGCCATCAGCTGCCCGCACCGCCGACCTTCTCACGATCGCGCTTCTCGCCGCGCTCATCGCCGTCCAGACGCTCGGCGTGGGCCAGGAGCTCGTCGTCGACGCCCGAGTGCCTGCCCTCGTCGTTGCTGCCGCGCTGTACTGGATGCGTGTCCCGTTCCTCATCGTCGTGATCGCCGCGGCCGCCGTCGCAGCGCTGCTCCGCCTGGGGGCGGGGATGGCCTGAGCACATCCGCCGTAGAGCGGAGCGGATGGTCCGTGAGCTTCGATCGGTCCCAAAGGGCTGCTCCGCGACGGGGGGAGTGACCCTTCGGGCCCACTCGAACTCCGCAACAACCCTTCGGGCCCGATCGCCGGCATCCGTTCGGATCGTTGGCTCGCCTCGCGGTGGAACGGCGTGAATGGTTCGCGCGCGCGTCCATCGGGGTCAGGAGAGCGCCGATCGGGCCCGAAGGGATGCTCCGCGAGGGCAGGAGTGACCCTTCGGGCCCACTCGAACTCCGCAACAACCATTCGGGCCCGATCGCCGGCATCCGTTGGATCTTCGCGGGGGACCCCTTGGGCCCAATCGGCGGTGGTTGGTCGGGTCCGTGCAGGCAGCCCAGTTACACTGTGGCGGTGACATTCGACGACCTCCAGCAGTCCAGCCCTCGCACACGCATCGGTTCGGCCCCGGTGTCGCGACTGACCGGTGCGGTGCTGGGTCTCGTCGTCGGCGCGATCTATGGTGCCGTCGGGACCGTCGCTCACCAGAGTGTGTTCCGCATCGGAGAGCTCGCCATCCCCTTTGCGCTGGTGTTCGCGCTCATCGGCGCGCTCGCGCTTCTCCTCGGCTTCAGACTGCTGTTCGCTGACCGACTCGCCGTACTCTTCGCCGCCCTCGGCATGGTGGGGATCATCGCGCTGTTCTCGATCCCCAGCGCCGGCGGGTCCGTGCTCATCCCGCAGGGAGTGACCGGTCTCGTCTGGACGGTGGTCCCCGTGCTCATCGCCACGGTCGTCATCGCCTGGCCGAAGATGCCTGAACGCCCCATCGACGGACCGGAGGGCCACGCCGCAACCGTGCAGGCGAACCAGTGGGACCGACCCGAGGCGTAGACTTGCCGTATCTGTTTCTGAAGGGACCCGAGCAACTGTGACCTACGTCATCGCCCTCCCGTGTGTGGATGTCAAAGACCGAGCGTGCATCGATGAATGCCCCGTCGACTGCATCTACGAGGGTGAACGCTCCCTCTACATCCAGCCTGACGAGTGCGTGGACTGCGGAGCCTGCGAGCCCGTCTGCCCCGTCGAGGCGATCTACTACGAGGACGACCTGCCCGAGGAATGGGCTGATTACTACAAGGCGAACGTCGAGTTCTTCAATGAGGTCGGATCCCCGGGTGGCGCAGCGAAGGTCGGCGTGATCAAATACGACCACCCGGTCATCGCCGTTCTACCACCGCAGGCCTGACCGGTGGCACTCCAGCCCCTGCCCGACTATCCGTGGGATGCCATGGTTCCGTACGCGGAACGTGCCCGCTCGCATCCGGGCGGCATCGCGGACCTGTCGATCGGGTCCCCGGTTGACGAGACGCCAGACGTGGTCCGGGTGGCTCTCGCAGCCGGCACCGACGCGCATGCGTACCCGACGACGGCGGGGACGCCTGCGCTGCGGTCTGCGATCGTCGCGTGGTTTGCCCGGCGACGCGGTGTGACGGGCCTCGAGGTCGACAACGTGATCCCGAGTATCGGCTCGAAGGAACTTGTCGCGTTGCTCCCGTTCATGGTCGGAATCGGCGCGGGCGACACGATCGTGCACCCCCTGGCGGCATACCCCACCTACGCGATCGGTGCTGCGCTGTGCGGCGCTGATGCGGTGGCATCCGACGAACCGGCGGATTGGCCGGAGAACACCAGGCTCATCTGGCTTAACTCACCCGGAAACCCGGACGGGCACGTGCTCTCCGTCGATCGGCTGCGTGCTGCCGTCGCGAGGGCCCGCGAACTCGGCGCGCTCATCGTCAACGACGAGTGTTACGCCGAACTGGGCTGGGACGGCGAGTGGGAGTCCACCCCGATCCCGAGCATCCTCGATCCCCGGGTGACCGACGGCGACACCAGCGGCATCCTCGCGATCTATTCGCTGAGCAAACAGTCGAATATGGCCGGATACCGTGCTGCCTTTGCAGCGGGCTGCGCCGACACGCTGGCCCGTCTTCTGAATGTGCGCAAGCATGCCGGGCTGATGCTCCCTGCTCCGCTGCAGGCAGCCATGATCGCCGCGCTTGGGGACGACGATCATGTCGCCAGGCAGAAGGAGCGCTACCGAGCCCGCCGCGAAGTGCTCCTGCCTGCCCTCCAGGCAGCCGGATTCCGGATCGATCACAGTGAGGCCGGCCTGTACCTCTGGGCGACGGAGGGAAAGGATGCATGGGTGTCGATCGGGAGGCTGGCCGACCTCGGAATCCTCGCCGGGCCCGGGTCCTTTTACGGCGACGTCTTCCCCCAGCACATCCGTCTGTCGCTGACCGCCACCGACGAACGGATCGCCGCCGCCGCCGACCGGCTGCGCGCCAGCAACACTGGAGGTTAGCTCCAACAAGTCCGGGCGGTCGTTGGCTGATGCGACAGTTGGCCTCGGAGCCGATTAGGCTGTATCCGGATCGTGCACCGCTCGTAGCGGTTCCCGCACCAGGTCCAACGCGAATCACCAGTACAAGGAGGCGCCGTGGGCGACGTCGAGCAGGACTTCCGTGCAGGAAACCACAAAGCGACCCTGACCTATCCGGGCGGGACCGCCGAATTCCCGCTTCTCGGGTCCAGCCAGGGAGCCTCCAGCCTGGATCTGTCCACCCTCACGCGCCAGACCGGGCTGACCGCGCTCGACTACGGGTTCGTCAACACGGCCGCGACGAAGTCGGACATCACCTACATCGACGGAGATGCCGGGATTCTGCGCTACCGCGGATACCCGATCGAACAGCTGGCCAACTCCTCCAGTTATCTCGAGGTGGCCTGGCTGCTGATCTACGGCGAACTGCCGACGGCAGACCAGCTTGGGGAATTCGACGAGAAGATTCGTCGCCACACCCTGCTTCACGAAGACCTCAAACACTTCTTCTCGGCGCTGCCGCACACGGCACATCCGATGGCGGTGATCTCCAGCGCCTTGTCGGCACTGTCCACCTACTACGAGACCAGCGAGGACCCGAGCGATCCCGAACAGGTCGAGCTGACCACCATCCGGCTGCTCGCCAAACTGCCGATCATTGCTGCCTATGCACACAAGAAGGCGCTCGGCCAGGCATTCCTGTATCCGGACAACAGCCTGAGCTTCACCGACAACTTCCTTCGGCTCAACTTCGGCAACATGGCCGAGCCGTACGAGATTGACCCGGTGCTGTCGAAGTCCCTCGATCGCCTGCTCATCCTGCACGCCGACCACGAGCAGAACGCGTCGACGTCGACGGTGCGCCTCGTCGGATCGACCGGCGCGAACCTGTATGCGTCCATTTCCGCCGGAATCAATGCGCTCTCCGGTCCGCTGCACGGCGGGGCGAACGAAGCCGTTCTCGAGATGCTCGGACGCATCAGGGACTCGGGCGAGGGCGTCCAGCGCTTCGTGGACCGGGTCAAGAACAAGGAGGACGGGGTGAAGCTTATGGGCTTCGGGCACCGCGTCTACAAGAACTACGACCCCCGTGCGAAGATCGTCAAGCAGAGCGCCGACGAGGTCCTGGCCCAGCTCGGAGTCTCAGACCCGCTGCTCGACCTCGCCAAGGAACTCGAGCAGATCGCACTCGAGGACGACTACTTCAAGGAGCGTCGTCTCTACCCCAACGTCGACTTCTACACCGGGGTCATCTACAAAGCGATGGGATTCCCCACGCGTATGTTCACCGTGCTGTTCGCCATCGGCCGGCTGCCCGGCTGGATTGCCCACTGGCGTGAGATGAACCTCGACCCGCAGACCAAGATCGGCCGCCCCCAGCAGCTGTACACCGGCTCGGCGGAACGCGACCTGCCCCAGCGCTGACCTGATGGGTTTTCGCTCTGGACTTCAACGCCTCAGCCCGCTCGTCGACCCCTCGCGGATCGAGTACGGCATCGCGTCGAGCGTCGTGATCGGTGCGCTCAGCCTCGTGGACCCCGCGAGACTGAGCCCGGGGCGGCGACTCGCACTCCGGGCGACCGTCGCCGGCCTCACCGGCGGGATGACACTGCTGGAACTGAGGAGAACCCCGACGCTCGAGGGCGACCCGGCCGAGTTCGGCTGGCGCACAGGCCATCGCGAAGTCACATCCGGAGGAATCGCTGTCGGAGTGGCCGGAACGGTCTTCGGCCTGTCCGAGCTGAGCGAGAACCTCGACGCGAGGCTCATGGCCGGCCTCGCCCGAGTCGGTGTTCGCCGCCCTCGTGTCATGCTCGCCGTGGTGGCCACACTCGCATCGTTGGCCGCATTTCGCTCAGGCGTCTCAGCCGTCGATGCCTCATCCGATGGCATGGACGACGGGCGGCGCTACGCCGCCGTCGATCCGGCAGCGAGGGATCTCGCCGACGGGATGCTGGCGGCAACCGACGAGCACGGCTCATCTCAACTGCCGGGCCACCGCTCGCGTTGAACTTCACCGGGGTCGCCTTCGTCCTCGACACACCCTGACCCCCCTCCCGGGCGCTAGGGGAGGAGCGTGAGCGTGTCCCTCGCCGACTTCCTCACAGCATCCGGGCTGAACGGCCAGGCGCGCGTCTCGTGCTTCTGCCACAGGGGCGTCTGGTCGACATAGTTGGCGTGGTACGCGTGCCCTGACGCGCCGGTGAGGTTGATCCAGGTGGATGCGTCGAAGTCGGCCAGGTCGACGACCTGGCGCATCGACGGAACCCAGTCGACCTCGTACCCGGCCGGTGCGTACCAGCCGACCGCGTTGACCACCGAGGACCCCCCGGCGAGCTCGTACGGCCCGCGGTTGAAGAGCATCTCGATCGGCGCGATGCCCGATTCACCGAAACTGCCATTGCGGATGGTGAGGGTATGGAGTTCACCCCAGGTCCAGTTCTCGGGGTCGTCGCCCATCAACCCGGTCGCCTCCGTCCACGCCTCGCTCAGTGCGAGGGTGAGAGCGTCGTCCCGGGTGACGATGTTGTCGTCTGGCCCTGCCCACCATTCTGATTCCGGCTTGTCGAGGAGGGACCCGACCACCTGGAACCACTGGGATCCGCCCGCCGGTGGCACCGCGTCCGGCAGCTTCGGCGCGAAGGAGTTCTCGAGAAGGTTGCGCCAGAAGATGTTGAAGTAGGCGGACTGGGCGCTATCCGCGTCGTCCTGGAAGTCCCATCCGTCGAGAAGCCGCTTGCCGAGACGGGCGTTGCTCGACGGGGCCAGATCGGCGAGATACGGCGCCATCCGCTCAGCGATGGCGTTCGCGTTGTCAGCCTGGATCGAGCTCATGTCGTCGACGGTGAAGCCTGCGCCTGACTCGATGCCCTCCTCGATGCGTTCCACGATGCGGGCGGCACGATAGCCGGCATCCCAGTCCCGGGTGATGAGCGTGGGGGAGCCACTCCCGATCACGGCGTTGTTCGCCGTGACGATGTATCCCGCATCAGGGTTGAAGAGCGTCGGCAGCGAGTCGAACGGGAGATAGCCAGACCAGCCTGTTGACGTCGTCCACCCGGGCTGTGGCGTCGTGCCGTCTCCACTGCGCCTGATCGGGATGAGGCCCGGCGCCTGATAGCCGATGTTGCCGTCGACATCCGCATAGACGAGGTTCTGCGAAGGAACTTCGAAAAGCTTCGCGCCCTCCCGGAACGAGTCCCAGTCGGTGGCACGGTTCACCGCGAAGATCGCGCCGGGAGTCCGACCGGCAGTGAGGGCGGTCCACTGCAGCGACAGCTCGTAGCTGCCTGCGGGAAGTTCGGCGGTTGCCGGGTAGTCCGAGGCGATGGATTCGAATTCGCCACTGATGCCGGTGACGAGGGGACCGTGGGATGTGGATCGGATGCGAATCGGAACGTCGTCCCCGCCGGCGACCCTGACGGTTTCCTCGCGGATCGTGAGCGGTTCGGCCACTCCGTCGAGTTCCACGGTGTCGCCGGACACCTTCTCCAGGTAGAGGTCGGCGACGTCCGGGCCGAGGTTGGTGAATCCCCAGGCGATGCGGTCGTTGTGCCCGATGATGATGCCAGGCATGCCGGAGAAGCTGAAGCCGGCCACGTCGAAGGGGCATTCCTCTGAGACCGTGGAGCAGCGCAGGCCCATCTGATACCAGACAGAGGGCAGGGCGGGGCCGAGGTGCGGGTCGTTGGCGAGGAGCGGCATCCCCGACTCGGTGTGCTGGCCCGAGACCACCCACGAGTTCGATCCGATGTCCGAGCCTGCTCGCCCGAGCAGGACGGGCATCTTCGTGAGTATTCCGCGGAGCTGAATGAGCGAGTCGACCGTGTCGATGTCGAGCGTGCCGTCACTGACGGCGGGGAGCGGTGTTGACCAGCCAGCGGATGCCGGGGCAGGCGCTGGCACTGCAGCGGAGATGATGGTCGGATTCTGGTTGTACGGATACGGGGGATACACCTGCGCCAGTTGCTCAGGGGTGAGCTCGCTGGCCAGCAGGGCGCGGTCGATCTCGTCCTCGAGGTTGGAGCGGAGGTCCCAGGCCATCGCTTTCAGCCAGGCGACCGAGTCGGCGGGCGTCCACTCCTCGGGCTCGTAGCCAGGATTCTGAAGACCGAGCACGGCGTATTCGAGCGAGAGGTCTGTGCCGTCCCGCTGGTCGAGGTAGGCATTCACCCCGTCCGCGTACGACTGGTACCAGCCGAGGGTCTCCTCGTCGAGCATCTTCACTTCTTCTTCGGCAACGGCCCTCCAGCCGAGGGTACGGACGAACGTGTCCGTCCCGACCTGGGTTTCGCCGAACAGCTCAGAGAGTCTTCCGCTCGTCACATGCCGGCGGAAGTCCATTTCCCAGAACCGGTCCTGGGCGTGGACGAAGCCCTGCGCCAGGAACAGGTCGTGAGCGCTGTCCGCTTCCAGTGTGGGGATGCCGGCGTCGTCGCGGAGCACGCTGACCTTGCCGTCGAGGCCGCTGACCGTGAGTTCCCCGGACAGCTGAGGGAACGACCGCTGCACGGTCCAGACGATGAAGCCACCGCCCAGGAGGACGACGACCACGAACACCGCCACGATGCTGAGGAAAACGGTGAAGGCACGGGATCGCCGGCCGGGTGTCGCGGTGCGGGCCACATCACTCCTTCGTGAAGAGGTCGGGGGAGTTCGGTCAGGCGTGCAGGGCTTCGTTGAGCTGGATCCCCGCACCGGTGCGAGGCAGGACCTCGACGGCACCGGTGACGGAGTTCCGTCGGAAGAGAATGTTCGCGACCCCGGAGAGCTCGACGGCTTTCACCATGCGCGGGTTCCCACCTTCGCTGTTCCCGTCAAGCACGACCACTTTCGTTCCCGCGGTCACGTAGAGTCCGGCTTCGACGACACTGTCATCCCCGATCGAGATGCCGATCCCGGAGTTTGCGCCCAGGAGTGCGCGAGCGCCGATGGACACCCGCTGGGTGCCTCCGCCGGAGAGCGTGCCCATGATCGAGGCGCCTCCGCCGATGTCCGATCCGTCGCCGACGACGACACCCTGGGAGACCCGGCCCTCGACCATCGATGAACCGAGCGTTCCGGCGTTGAAGTTGACGAATCCCTCATGCATCACCGTGGTTCCCGGTGCCAGGTGCGCGCCGAGTCGTACCCGCGACGCGTCCGCAATGCGAACCTTGGCCGGAGTGACGTAGTCGAGCAGGCGCGGGAACTTGTCGATCCCCGTGGCGTGGATCCCCTGGCGGGAGAGCGCGGGCCGCAGCCGGTCGAAGTCCTCGGGATCGACGGGCCCGGCGTTCGTCCAGACGGCGATGGGGAGGTGCCCGAAGATGCCCTCGAGGTTGATGGTGTTCGGCTGCACGAGCAGGTGGCTGAGCAGGTGCAGGCGCAGGTACGCATCCGGTGTGTCTTTCGGCGGCTCCCGCAGATCGACCTCCACGGTGACGATGTCGACGCGAACGTTCCTGCGATCGTCGGGGATGGCGAGAGCCTCGATGTCTGCGGGGGCTATCCACCGCTCCCGGCCCGCCGGGAGAGTGCCGAGGCGGGGCTCCGGGTACCACGTGTCGAGGACGGTTCCTCCTGCGCTCACCGTTGCGAGGCCGTAGCCCCAGGCGTGTGTCGGCGCGGTCAGGGTCTCGGAAACGGAGCTCATTGCTCAAGGCTAGCGAATCCGCCCCGCTCCCGAGTACGCCCTGCCGACCGGAGCGACCGCCCGTAGACTGGGGCGATGCCGGATTCGACCGCCCCCGTCCCCGTTCTCGATCTCTCAGCGGGGTCAGTGGCCCTCACCCGGGCGATCTGCGACATCGAATCCGTGTCGGGAAACGAGGCAACGCTGGCGGATGCCGTGCAGCGGGCTCTCGCGCCTTTCTCGCACCTGGAGATCATCCGTGAGGGCAACACCGTCGTCGCGCGGACCGCGCTGGGGCGCAGCCAACGCGTGATCATCGCCGGCCACCTCGACACGGTTCCGCTCAACAACAACCTGCCCACCCGCTTCGAGACGATCGACGGCAGGGACTACCTGTGGGGCCGGGGAACCGTCGACATGAAGAGCGGGGTCGCCGTTCAGCTGACCCTCGCCGCCGAACTCACCGACCCCGCCATCGACGTCACGTGGATGTGGTACGACAACGAGGAGGTATCGAGCGACATCAACGGCCTGCGTCTTCTGGCTGAACGTCGTCCCGACCTCTTCGTCGGCGACTTCGCAATCCTCGGAGAACCGACCCGCGCCGACATCGAGGGTGGCTGCAACGGCACGCTGCGCGTCAACGTCACGACCTCGGGTCTCCGCGCACATTCGGCACGCAGCTGGGTCGGCGAGAACGCTATCCACCGGGCTGCCCCGATACTCGGGATCCTCGCCGCCTACGAGGCCCAGTCGATCGAGGTCGACGGGCTCGTCTACCGCGAGGGACTCAACGCCGTGCGCATTTCCGGCGGGATCGCCGGCAATGTCATTCCTGACGCCTGCACCGTTGAGGTGAACTACCGGTTCGCGCCGAATCGCTCTGCCGAGCAGGCCGCAGCCGACGTGCGCGACATATTCGACGGCTTCGATGTCACCGTGACGGATGCCGCGGATGGGGCAAGGCCCGGTCTCGATGCTCCCATCGCCCAGGAGTTTCTTGCCGCGGTCGGCGGGAAGGCCCTGCCGAAGTACGGCTGGACTGATGTGGCGCGCTTCTCAGCCCTGGACATCCCCGCCGTCAACTTCGGCCCGGGGGATCCGCTCAAGGCACACGCAGACGACGAACGGGTCGCCCTCGACGAGATCATCGCGTGTGAGACCGCGCTGCGCACCTGGCTCACCGGCGTCCGTGACTGACGTCCCGACTCGCTCTGCCGTCGACCTCTGGCGGCGGATTCCGTGGTGGGGTCAGGCACTCCTCATCTTCGCTGCCGCTCGGGTCGTGACGACGGCCATCCTGCTTGCGTTCGCCGCCGGACAGTCGGCGAACGCGTGGACGGGCGCGAGCCCCGGCTACGCCGACTACGCGTCGATGTGGGACGGCCGGTGGTACAACATCGTGGCCGAGTTCGGGTATCCGCGCGAGTTACCGCTCACTGCGGACGGTCACGTTGCGGAGAACGCGTGGGCGTTCATGCCGGTGTATCCGGCGGTGGTTCGGATTTTCATGGGAGTCAGCGGACTTGAGTGGGCTCCGGTCGCCGTCTTCGTCTCCGTAGCCTGCGGGTTCGCATCAGCGGTGCTCGTCGCAAAACTGTTCCGTCTCGTCCTCGACCCCGCGACGGCGATGTTTGCCGTGCTTCTCTATTCGGTGTCTCCGGTGTCTCCCATTCTCCAGCTGGCATACGCCGAATCGATGCATCTCATGCTCCTGGCCGGCGCGCTGTACCTCGTGCTGCGGCACCGCTATTGGACGGTGCTCCCGGTGATCGCAGTGATGTCGTTCACCCGCCCGAGCGGCCTCGCGTTCGCACTCTTCCTCGCACTCCACATCGGCCACCGCTGGTGGAAACGCCGCACAGTCGCCTTCGGCCGAGGCGAAGCGGTTGCGGCATCCGTCACAGCGGTTGCCAGCGGAATCCTCGGCCTGGGCTGGCTCCTCATCGCGTGGTCCGTGACCGGGTCGATCACCGCATATACCGACACCGAACTCGCGTGGCGCTCCGCCTACATCGGCTATTCGCACCTCGTGCCGTTCACGCCGTGGGTCCAGGGTATCGACTGGTGGGCGGTGAACGGGCTCGGCCTGCCTCCAGGACCCTGGTGGGGTCTCGGTGGGGTGGTCGTGCTGGTCGTCGCGACGGTTGCCCTCCTGTTCTCACACCGGGCACAGAAGCTCGGCGTGGACCTCCGGCTCTGGACGGCGAGCTACCTTCTCTATCTCCTCGCGGTTTTCTTCCCGCAGTCGAGCACGTTCCGACTCCTCATCCCCGTCTTCCCGCTGGCGGGCATCCTCGCGCAACCGCGGTCGGGCGTCTATCGTGTCGTGGTGATCACGCTCTCGCTCGTCGGCCAGATCGGCTGGATCTTCATTGCCTGGCAGGTCGACGGATACGACTGGACGCCGCCGTAACGGTGCCCCCAGTTCCGGGCATCGGGGCGGGTGGATTTCGTCTGCTTGCCCTGCATAGCCGATAATAGAAGTCACAGCCACGAAAGGGGAGCCTAATGGCAGCGATGAAGCCGAGGACTGGGGATGGGCCAATGGAGGCCGTGAAGGAGGGTCGGTTGATCATCGTGCGGGTTCCGCTCGAAGGCGGCGGCCGACTTGTCGTCTCCGTCAACGATGCAGAGGCGAAAGAACTTCACGATGCGTTGGCCGGGGTCGTTTCTCCCAGCTGATCAGTCTCAACGAAAGACGCGGATGCCGGTGGTCACCTGACCACTCGCATCCGCGTCTTTCGTCGTTGAGGGGTCAGTCGAGCTTGGTGATCTGCAGCAGCCCGTCGCCGACGGGGGAGAGCGCGCTGACAACAGCGCTCGACGATGCGATCTCCTGGACCAGGGTCCTGAAGGCGCTGGTCACGTCGTCGCGTTGCGCGGGGTCGGCGACCCGCCCGCGCCAGAGGGCGTGGGGAACGAGGACAGTTCCTTTGGTGCGCGCAAGGCGGAGCCCGTGCTCGACATTCTCGATCACCTGGGCAGGGTCTCCGTCCACGTAGACGAGGTCGTAGGAGTTCTCGTTCATCCGCGGGAGGACGTCCAGAGCTTTTCCGGTGATCAGCCGCACCCGGTTGGAAGCGATACGCGCGTCGGCGAAGGCCTGGCGGGCGTAGCCCAGGTGTTCGATTTCGGAATCGATGGAGGTCAGCACCGATCGCGAGGACGAGTGCAGGAGCCAGAGTCCGGAAACGCCGGCACCGGTGCCGATCTCGACGATGTTCACGGCCCCTGTGGCCGCGGCGAGGACGGCGACCTGTGCTCCCATGGCGGGAGACAGCGGCTCGATCCCGAGTTCGAGGGATTGCGCTCGTGCCTTCGCGATCGCCTCAGATTCGGTGACGATGTAGTCGGCGTACTTCCAGTTCGAATCTTGTTCAGACACTTCTTCGCTCCCGATGGTGGTTGGCTCAACAATACTGGCGCAGGGCTAACCGAATCGTGCGGCGCGGCGCGATAGTCTGAACTCGTGTTCTTTGGCCTCACCTTCGAGAAGCTGCTCATCATTGCGGTGATCGCTGTCTTCCTGCTCGGTCCCGAGCGTCTGCCGGGGTATGCCGCAAAGGCGGCGCAGCTGATTCGCTCGCTCAGGGAGATGGCGCGGGGCGCCAAGGATCGCATGCGCGATGAAATGGGTCCGGAATTCGACGATGTCGACTGGCAAAAGCTCGATCCACGGCAGTACGACCCTCGCCGGATCATTCGGGAGGCACTCCTTGACGAGGACGTTCCTGATCCCAAACCCGTGATCAAGCCCCCTGCGCCGTCTGCGGCAGGCGCGTCGGTTGCGGTTGCAGCCGCTCCCGCGACGGCGATCGTCTCAGCGGCAGCCGTCGACCGTGGCCGTCGCATCGCTGCGGGGGAGTCCGTCGATCCGCCGCCGTTCGATCCGGAGTCGACCTGATCGGCGGAGACGGACGGACAGCGGCGGTCACTCCATCTCGCACGTGTCGCTGACGAAGTCGAGCAGGGCCTGACGCACATCCTCGGCTGGGACGAGTCGGTATGAGCCGGTTTCGCCGCTGGGGGTGGCGACGGTCAGGACGAGAACCGTCCCAACCTTGTCCTCGGCGATCGCATGGGGGTCGCACCGCGCAGGGACGACGCGCAACTGCACCGTCGCCGGAGCGGATACCGCATCGATAGCGACGGAGACCGGCCAGTTGTCCGCATCTGTTGCCGCGGCGGCCGGATCTGGCCTGAGTAGCGGCGTGGAGGTGACACCAATGATCTCGATTCGACCAGCCGCACCGGTCGGGGCAACGGTCAGGGGAAGAACGGCAACGGCCTCCCGTCCGGAACCTTCGATGACGGGGGCGCCGACGGAGACATCAGCGACCGTGTCGACCTGGCCGGCGATGCATCCGGAGCTGTGAAGCCGTTCGAGCGTGCCGAGCGGATCGCCGGCGGGAACGGTCACCGTGTCGCCGGAGCCGACGGTGAGGGTCGCGAGAGGCTCGCCGGGGTCACTCACGCAGTCCGCCTCAGGTACGGGGGCGCGCAGGTCGACCGTGGTCCCCGCACGTACGCGTGAGACGCGGTCCACCACCGCCGGTTCCGCGAACCCCGCGGCGCCGAGCCGTGCCCCGGTCACCGTGAGGTCGATCGTCGAGCCGTTGATGATCCGGATGACGAGGGTCTCGCTCGAATAATCGGAGCGCCCCTGGAGCACCTCGACCCGGACGCCGTCCGGCAGGCCCGTTGGGGCAGTTGGGCCGCAACCGACGACTCCAAGCAGGACCAGGGAGCACGCGGACACCAGGAGAGGCGTCGACCACCGCACGGTGGTTACACCGGGGCGAGGTCGAGTCGGCGGCCAGCGAGTCCCCGACCGTTGGACATCAGGCGGTCGGCGACAGAGCGGATCGCGACGCTTGCGGGGTCCGTCGGGGCCCCGAGGACGACGGGAATGCCGGAGTCTCCTCCTGCCCGGAGCGGGACGCTGAGCGGAACGGATGCCAGTAGCGGCACCGGTGCCACGTTATCCCCTTCACTCAACCGCCTCGCAACCTCGGAGCCGCCGCCTTCGCCGAACAGCGAGAGGACGCTTCCGTCCTGTTGAATGAGCCCGGCCATGTTCTCCACGACTCCGATCACGCGTTGGCCGGTCTGCCTGGCGACGATCCCGCTGCGTTCGGCGACATCGGCGGCGGCGGGCTGCGGGGTGGTGACGACGATCACCTCGGCGTGGGGGAGTGTCTGACCAATGGAGATGGCAACGTCGCCCGTCCCCGGAGGAAGGTCGAGCAGCAGCACGTCGAGGTCGCCGAAATACACGTCGGTGAGGAACTGGGTGATGGTGCGGTGCAACATCGGACCACGCCATGCCACAGCCGAGCCGGCACCCGGCTCCACGAACATGCCGATGGAAATGACTTTCACGCCGTGGGCTATCGGCGGGAGGATGAGGTCGCCGACCTGCGTGGGGCGGGTGATCGCGCCCGCCTCAGCCGCAGCATCCGTCAAACCGAGCAGGCCGGGGATCGAGAATCCGTGAACGTCCGCGTCGACGATACCGACCTGCAGGCCCCGCGAGGCGAGCTCGACGGCGAGGTTGGCCGTGAGGGTCGACTTGCCGACCCCACCCTTTCCGCTGGTCACCGCGATGACGCGGGTGAGCGACTCAGGGCCGAACGGCATCACCCTGGCAGCTTTGTTGCCACGGAGACGATCGGTCAGGGCACGGCGCTGATCCGGCGTCATGACACCGATAGAGACGGTGGTCGAGGTCACCCCCGCCACTGCGGCGACAGTGGAGGTGACATCCCGCTCAATGGCACTCGCGGCCGGGCAACCGACGATGGTGAGCGAAATGGAGACGGATGCTGCTCCCGCCTCGTCCGCGGTCACACCGGCGACCATGCCGAGCTCGGTGATCGGTTTGCGAATCTCAGGATCGATGACCCGTCCGAGTGCGGCAGTGATTCGGGCCTCGAGGTCAGCGTTGGACATCGTCCTTGTCCTTGTCCTGCTCGAGCTGTTCGAGCAGACCGCGGAGCTCCTGGCGGATGAAGTCCTTTGAGGCCATGTCTTTCATGGCCAGGCGCAGGGCGACCACCTCGCGGGCCAGGTACTCCGTGTCGTTGAGGTTTCGCTCCGACCGCTGGCGGTCCTGCTCGATCTGCACACGGTCGCGGTCATCCTGCCGGTTCTGTGCGAGGAGGATGAGCGGAGCCGCGTATGAGGCCTGCAAGGACAGGATGAGGGTGAGTGCGGTGAAGCCGAACGCCGCTGAGTCGAAGCGGAAATTCTCCGGACCCCACGTGTTGTAGACGATCCAGGCGATGCAGAACAGCGACAGGGCGATGAGGAACCCCGGGGTTCCCATCTTGCGGGCGACCCACTCGGTGAAGCGGCCGAAGCGATCGCTCGACTCGCGGTTGCGGCCGGACAGCATCGACGTTCGCAGGCCTTTCGGGGCGTCGAGGCGGACCTCGTTTCTCCGGATCTTAGGCACGAGTCGCCCTCCTTCCCTGGGGTCTGTGGGTCGCTACGGGGTCGTCGTCGTTCTGACTTCGCCAGTCTTCGGGCAACAGATAGTCGAGGACATCATCAATCGTCACCACCCCGACCAGTCGGTGGGTGTCGTCGACGACGGGCACGGAGACGAGGTCGTAGCTGGCGAGGATCCGAGAGACCTCGGCGGCGGATGCTTTCGCGGTGACCGGATCGAGGCTCTGATCCATGATCGTGCCCAGTCGTTCGTGCGGCGGGTAGCGGAGCATCCGCTGGAAGTGCACGATGCCCAGGTATCGACCGGTTGGCGGTTCGTACGGTGGAAGCGTGATGCAGACGGCAGCTCCGAGGGCCGGGGGGAGTTCGGGGCGACGGATGAGTGCGAGCGCCTCAGCGACGGTCGAGTCAGCCGAGAGGATCACGGGCTCTGTGGTCATCAGGCCGCCGGCGGTGTCTGGAGCGAAGGCGAGAAGCATCCGGACGTCTTCGGCTTCCTCCGGTTCCATCAGCTGGAGCAGGTGTTCGCCGCGGCCAGCCGGAAGCTGGGCGATCAGGTCGGCGGCATCATCCGGCTGCATCTGGTCGAGCACATCGGCAGCGCGGTCGTCATCGAGCTGCGTGAGGATGTGAACCTGGTCGGACTCCGGCATCTCCTCGAGTGCGTCGGCGAGCCGATCGTCCGGAAGTTCTTCTGCGACCTCGATCATTCGCTCCTGCGGAAGGTCGAGGAGGGTATTGGCGAGGTCGGCCGGCTTGAGGTCCGAGTATGTTGCGATGAGCTGCTCGGCTGACTGCGCTTCGCTGCCGGTCTGCTTCTCGCGAATCTCGCGCCACGTGGCGAAGACGGTCGTTCCCTTCGCGAACGGGGACGAGGATACCTTCGGTCGCCGCACGAAATACTGGCTGACCGACCAGGCCCCTGGTCCCACCTCTTCGATGGCGAGATCCTCGATGGTCGCTTCGCCGGAGCCATCGAGGAAGACCACCTTGCGGCCGAGGAGTTCGGCGATCACGCGGACTTCGCCGCCGCGCTGCTCGAATCGGCGAACGTTGATGAGCCCGGTGGTGATGATCTGGCCCGATGCGATCGACGTCACGCGTCCGATGGACACGAAGACTCGTCGCTTCCCGGGGATCTCGACGATCAAACCGACAACGCGGGGCGGATCGTTTTTTCGGTAGACCACCAGGACATCGCGCACCTTGCCCACACGGTCTCCCGCGGGGTCGAAAACGGTGCACCCGGCCAGACGGGCGACGAAAACTCTGGTGCCACTCACCCCTCTAACTTAGTGCGCGACAGCTGCAGGAGGGGGCCATGGGAGAGCCGCCTGCGCGGAATACCGGGTGGGATGGGAGAATGGGGGTGTGAGTAACCAACAGCAGCGTCGCGGATTGTCCCGCAGGTCCCCAGACATCGTCATCCCGCGCGGCGAGACCGTCGCCAGCTTCGAGACCTACGGTGAGGCACAACAGGCGGTGGATCTCCTCGCCCAGGCGGATTTCCCGGTCAAGAAGGTGTCCATTGTCGGCGATGGACTAAAGAGCGTCGAGCGCGTCACCGGCAAGCTGAGCTACGGCCGTGCGGCCGGCGCCGGCGCCCTGAGTGGCGCCTGGCTTGGGCTGTTCTTCGGCCTGCTCCTTGTGATCATCAACCCGACGTCCGACCTCATCTTCGTCGGTGCGGCCGTCTTGATCGGTGCAGCGTTCGGCATGATGTTCACGATCGTTTCGTACGCGGTGAACCGCAGGCGCCGTGACTTCACGTCCGTCATGCAGGTCATTGCGACGAGCTACACCGTCATGGTTTCACCTGACCTCGCCAACCGAGCCAGGAACGTCATCGAGGGGTCGGGCCAGCAGTCGCCGTGACCCGCCGCCCGACCCGTCGGTGAACTCAGCTACTGAGGCGGGCGATCCATTCCTCGACCTCATCCGCCGTGCGCGGGATGTGGGCTGACAGGTTCTCGGCACCGGTGTCTGTCACGAGGATGTCGTCTTCAATCCGGACCCCGATCCCGCGGAAGTCTTCAGGGACGGTGAGGTCGTCCGGCTGGAAGTACAGTCCGGGCTCGATAGTGAACACCATTCCAGCCTTCACCTCGCCGTCGTGGTACATCTCACGGCGCGCTGCTGCGCAGTCGTGGACGTCGATTCCGAGATGGTGGCTGGTCCCGTGGACCATGTAACGACGGTGGAACTGATTCGACGGTTCGAGTGACTCGTCGGCGCTCACCGGCAGGAGTCCCCACGCCGCTGTGTGCTTCGCGATGACCTTCATGGCTTCGGCGTGGACATCACTGAAGATGATGCCGGGGCGGACGATCGACAGGGCAGCGTCTGCAGCCTCGCGGACGGCTTCGTACACCGCTCGCTGCACGTCGGTGAAGCGCCCGTCCGCCGGCAGCGTCCTGGTGATGTCTGCCGTGTAGAGGCTGTCGACCTCGACGCCGGCATCGAGCAGCATGAGATCGCCCGGTGAGACGGGTCCGTCGTTGCGGGTCCAGTGCAGGATGCACGCGTGCGGACCGGATGCGGCGATCGTGTCGTAGCCCACAGCGTTGCCGTCGAGCCTGGCGCGTGTGTAGAAGACGCCCTCGACGGCCCGTTCGCCTCGTTCGTGGGTGGTGATCCGTGGGAAGTCGGCGATCACATCGTCGAATCCGCGAGCCGTTGCGTCGACGGCGAGCCGGAGCTGGGCGATCTCGTAGTCGTCCTTGACGAGTCGGAGCTCTGAGAGAAAAGCGGTCAGCTCGGCGTCCTCTTCGGCGGTGACGTCGCCGGGTGCCGTCGCGAACGTGTCGATGTGGGCGGTAGCGACGCCGAGGTCGGCGGCGACCTGGGCGAGCGAGGGCCGTGCGCCGATCCAGAATTCACCGATGGCCGGGTTCGCGTAGAACTCACTCGACGTGCGGTCGGCGCGTTCCCGGAAGTACAGCGTGGCATCGTGACCATCATCGGTCGGCTCGAGGACGAGGATGGAATCGGGCTCGGAGTCAGAGCCCCAGCCAGTGAGGTGCGAGAACGCAGAGTGTGCGCGGTAGGGATAATCGGTGTCATTGGAACGCTGCTTCAGCGAACCGGCCGGAACGACGACGCGCTTGCCGGTGAAGGCCGCTGACACACGGGCGCGCCGGTCGGCTGCCCAACCCGCCTGTTCACGCGGAGCGGGCAGTGTATCGACCCGGTCGGCCCACTGGGAACCGATGAAGTCCTGGAACTGTGTTGATGCCGGTGTCGTCGACCGGTTCGAGGTTCCGCGCGGTTCTTCGCTGGTGGTTTCCTCGCTGGCCGGCGCGACGCCTGGGGTGGATATCGTCGTGGTGCTGTCGCTGGGGGTCTGCATGGTTCCATTGTTCCATCGAACACCCGAATGTGCGTCGGTCAGTCCGCGGTACCAGCCCTGGTCAACTGGACGATCACCGGGCGGTGGTCGCTCCCGGAGGCATCCCGCTCCCCGGCGACGCGCATTCCCGTCACATCCCAGTCAGGTGTCGCCATGACGTGGTCGATGGGAGCGCCGATGAGCGCTGGGACGCGGGTGGGCCAGGTGCCGACGGCGCCGTTGCCCGTTGCGCGTCCGGCGTCGACGCACTCCCCGAGTGCGGCGTCAGGAGAGCTCCCCAGGCCGGCCATGTTGTCGAGCGTGGCGTTGAAATCGCCGGCCATGATGATGTTCTCACCCTGGCACTGGCCAGCCAGCCACGCGAGGTCGTCGCGCCAGTTCTGCATCTGCCCGGTGATCGGCGCAACGGCATGCGCCGCGACGAACGTGGGTCCGTCTCCGTCGACGGGTTCGACGATGATCGTGGGAAGGACTGCGGTGTTGTCGTCCCTCCGGTCATTGCTGGTGACCTTCACGTAGTCGCCGAGGGCAGGGCTGATCAGGACTGTCGTGGACCTGGCAGCTGAGATCTGGTCGAACGCCTCGGTGTGCACCCACATCGGATGCCCAGCCGCACGCATCGCCTCAGCGATCTCGATCCCCGTTGCCTGGGTCGTCTCGGGCAGGGAAATGACGTCCGCCCCGGCCTCGACAGCGAGTTCGGCGACCGCGGCGGCCCCCGGTGCGTCGCCGAGGGTATTCCAGCTGAGCACGGTGATGGTTTCGGGGGTGTCCACGGCGAAGCCCTCGTTGCCGATACCCCTCGAGACCGAGATGGCGGCGTTGCCGACGACGAAGACAATGAGCAGGACGACGATGGTCCCGGCGAACGCGCGAAGCGGTCGGAGTAGCGCCAGAAGGACGAAGGCGATGGCGGCGAGCAGCGCGGCGACGATTGCCAGGGACCGCATCGAGGTGATCTGGGCGATGAGCCAGGTCGTCTGCAGGTCGAACAACTGAGGCCAGGAAATAACCAGCAATCCTGCGGCAATCGCGACGGTGGCGATGGCGCCGAGAATTCTGAGCATGGTGCAGCAACACTATCGATAATGGACTGGGAATCGACCGGAAACGGTCCGGCGTGGCGCGCGCCATACACTGTGAAGATGACCGCCGTTCCCCTCTTCACCGGGCCAGCGGACCTCCATACCCACTCGAGGGTGTCCGACGGAACCGAATCCCCGTCGCGGGTGATACGACAGGCGGCCCACGCGGGGCTCGGCGTCGTTGCGCTGACCGACCATGACTCGACGGCCGGATGGCACGAGGCATCCGTCGCGTCACGCGAAGCGGGCATCACTCTCATTCCCGGAATGGAATTCAGCACCCGTTTCGGGTTCCAGAGCGTTCACCTCCTCGCCTACCTGTTCGACCCGGCCGACGGCGATTTGAACACCGAGACCGCCCGCATCCGGGAGTCCCGCCTGCGCCGCGCAGAATCGATCGTCCAGAAGATCGCGGCGGACTACGCGCTCAGCTGGGATGATGTCGTCGCACAGACGACACCGGGAGCGACGGTCGGCCGACCGCACATCGCCGACGCCCTCGTAGCCAGGGGTCACGTGCCGACACGCAGCGAAGCGTTCGCGGGGATCCTGCACCCTCGCACGGGCTACTACCTGCCGCACTACGCCCCAGACCCGCTCAAGGCGGTCCGTCTGGTGCGGGCGGCGGGTGGTGTGCCGGTGATCGCACACCCGGCAACCCGGGGCCGTGACGCGATGATCGACGAGAAGCATCTCGGCGAATTGGTCGAAGCAGGATTGTTCGGCCTCGAGATCGATCATCGCGAGAACACCGAGGACGGTAAGGAACGCCTGCGCGAACTCGCATCGATGTTCGGGCTCGTGCTCACCGGATCGAGCGACTATCACGGTGCCGGTAAACCCAACCGACTGGGGGAGAACACCACTCCGGATGCCGTCGTGCGTGCGATCATCGACGCCGGGACCGGGTCTCAGCCGGTCTACCCGGACGCCGCTGCCTAGCGACGCGACGGCGGAAACGTTCCGTTCCGGGTAGTGCGCGAAAAGGCCCGCTCGAACCGGGGTTCGGGCGGGCCTTTCTGCTCTGGAGTCCTACTCCGGGCGGTTCGTGCGGCGGCGCGTACGGCTGCGGCGGCGCGGCGCGCTGTTGCCGTCGTGGTGCTCGGCGCCCTGCCCGTCGTGTGTTCCTGAGGCAACCGGTGCATCCGTGCTCGGGGTGTCCGTCGACGCCGAGCGGGTGCGCGAGCGGCCACGGCCGGAGTCCCTGCCGCCGTCGCGCGGCGGGCGCGATCCGTCGCGGGGAGGTCCGGTGCGCTTCTCGGTCGGTGCGCCGGAAGCGGCGGACGGCTTCAGCCTGCCCTTCGTTCCCTCGGGGATGTCGAGGTCGGTGAACAGGTGCGGGCTCGACGAGTAGGTTTCGAGAGGTTCCGGCTGGCCGAAGTCGAGCGCCTTGTTGATCAGTGCCCACTTGTGCAGGTCATCCCAGTCGACGAAGGTGACGGCGATGCCTGTCTTGCCCGCGCGGCCGGTGCGGCCTACCCGGTGCAGGTAGGTCTTCTCGTCCTCCGGGATGGTGTGGTTGATCACGTGGGTGACGTCGTTGACGTCGATTCCGCGTGCCGCGACATCGGTGGCGATGAGCACGTCCTTCTTGCCCGCCTTGAATGCGGCCATGGCCCGCTCGCGCTGCTCCTGGCCGAGGTCTCCGTGCACCGCTGCGGCGTTGAACCCGCGATCGTTGAGCTCTTCGACGAGCTTCGCTGCTGCACGCTTGGTCCGGGTGAAGATGACGGTCTTACCGCGGCCGTTCGACTGCAGGATGCGGGCGATGACCTCATCCTTGTCCATGTTGTGTGCACGGAAAACGTGGTGCTTGATGTTCGCCTGCATGAGGCCCTCATCGGGGTCTGAGGCCCGGATGTGGATCGGCTTTGACATGAACCGGCGCGCCAGGGCGACGATCGGCCCGGGCATTGTTGCCGAGAAGAGCATCGTGTGGCGGTCCTGCGGGGTCTTCGAGAAGAGCTTCTCGATGTCGGCGAGGAAACCGAGGTCGAGCATCTTGTCTGCCTCGTCGAGCACCATCTCACGGACATTCGACAGGTCGAGCAGCCGCTGGTTGTTGAGGTCGATGAGGCGGCCGGGGGTGCCGACGACAACCTGCGCGCCGGCCTTCAGCTGCTCGATCTGGCCTTCGTACGCCTTGCCGCCATAGATCGAGACGATCTTGGTCGGGCGATTCGACGCAGCGAGTTCGATGTCCTCGGTGACCTGGACGCAGAGTTCGCGGGTCGGGACGACGACGAGGGCGACGACGCCCGGTGCCGGGTCAGCACCGATGCGCTGCAGGAGTGGCAGTCCGAAACCGAAGGTCTTACCTGTTCCGGTCTTTGCCTGTCCGATGATGTCCTGGCCATCAAGCGCGAGGGGGATGGTCTGTTCCTGAATGGGGAAGGGCTCGAGGATGCCCTTGGTTGCGAGGGCGTCAGCCATATCCTGTTCGACGCCGAGATCGGTAAAAGTCACGTGTTGGTTGCCTGTCAATGCATATAAGCGGTCTACGCCCTGCATCTTCCTGAGGCGTAGTATCCCGATCCGGTGCCGGGAACGAAGCCCAGCCTACCGGAGCATCTACACTGGAGCCGTGGTTTCATGGTTTAGCGCGTCCCGGTCCAGAGCCCCGTTGCCGCGCCTGCGGTCCCGCGGGAGCGCGATTGAAGCCACAAAGGTGGACTTCGCAGAACTCGCTCCGGACACCTCGAGCTATCTGGGGCAGGCGGCATACCTTCAGGTTTGCTTCTTCCAGTCGATCTCGAACATCAGCGCGACATCGCGGGATCTGGACACCACCCAGACACTGTCGACCGCCGCAGGGCTCGCCCTTGTCAAGCATCAGGGACTGGTCGCAGAGATCCGCCGCCGCGGCGAGGATCCGACCGAGGTGATGGGGCCTTTCGTCCCGGCGATCGATGCATTCTTTGCGATGACGCGCGGAGCATCCGTCAATGAGAGCCTGCTCAGTCTCTACATCACCCAGGGTTTCCTTGATGACTTCTTCATCAGGCTGTCCGACGGTCTTCCCTCAGACATCGGTGCCAGGTACGCGAGCATGCTCGGCGCGGATTCAGGCTCGGCAGGCATCGTCCGGCTGCTGACGGATGCCATCGCCGTCGACCCGAAACGGGCCCATTTCTTCGCCATGTGTGGTCGTCGGCTCGTCGGCGACACGCTCCTCCTTGCACACTCCGCGCTCAATCTCGAGGGGCACAGCAAGTCGGACGAAGCCCGGATCGAACCGGTATTCACCGAACTCATCGCGACGCACACCCGTCGGATGGACGCGCTCGGCCTCACGGCCTGACAGGTGCGCCGATCACCCTCGGGGCGCTCAGCCTCCGAGAGCGATCAGGCGGTCGCGGTCGGATGTCTTCCGGGCACGACCGAGGAACAGGTCGGCGATCGCGGCGACGACCGTGGACACGACGAGGGTGACGACCCAGATCCAGCCGCCGTCCCACGCCCAACCCAGCCAGGTCAGACCAACCCAGACGACAGCGGCGACGACTCCGGCAATCGCCGGTGTCAGCGCAACGCCGTGGGTGCCGCGCCACGGCAGGGCGTAGTGGACGCCGATGCCGGCCGCAATGCCGAACAGGATGATGAAGAGCAGCTCCATGGGGGTCTTAGCCGACGAAGCCGACGCGGCGGGTCTCTTCGCTGCCGACCTCGACATACGCAAGACCGGCGGTGGGGACGATGTACAGGCGACCCTTGTCATCGGTGAGGGTGAAGTAGCTCGAGTCAGACCCGAGCGCGTCTGAGATCGTCTTTTCGATCTCGGTGGCGCTCTGTGCCGACTCGAAGCTGAGCTCGCGCCCGCTGTTGGTAATACCGATACGGATCTCCACGTAAAGCACCTTTCCTTGCGTTACCAGCAACATTACGGCAGTTGCCCTGCGCTCCTCGACCGGACGGACTCGCCGAGAGCGAACACCGCCGGTCACGGCGAGCGCGCCGCGTGGTGTCGGTGGCCAGCGGTAACTTTGCTGTTGTGACTATCCGGGGATTCAACACACAGCGCCGCGCTTCCGCTGTTTCCCCCCTGATCGTCCCTGACAGCTCGCAGCAGGCCGTCCTCGACCTGGCCGACGGCGCCAGTGCGGCAGTTGCCGGCGCCCCCGGCGCAGGCAAGACATCGACGATCGTCGAACTCGTCGCCGACCGCATCGTGTTTCGCGACTACGAACCGCATGAGGTGCTCGTGCTCGCGCCGAACCGCCGCGCCGCAGCAACCCTGCGCGACCGCCTCGCGCTTCGCGTGGGGGTGCCAACCAACGGTCCACTCGCCCGCACTCTCAGCTCTGTCGCATTCCAGATCGTCGGGGCGCGTGCTTCGCTGGAGGGGAGGGGCGCGCCGCGATTGCTCACCGGGGCCGAACAGGACACGGTCATCGCCGAACTGCTCGCCTGGCACGAGGCGGATGGTGCAGGGCCGGACTGGCCGCAGCCCCTTGTTGCTGAGGTGCGTCGGTTGAAGGGCTTCCGAACCGAGCTCCGCGAGCTCATGATGCGCACCGTCGAGGTCGGACTCCGACCGGACTCGCTTGCCCGACTCGGACACACGCACGGGCGCCCGGAATGGGTCGCGGCTGCCGCTTTCATCGCCGAATTCGAGCAGGTCGTCGACAGCTTCGGTGCCGACCACCTCGACTCGGCCGAACTTGTGGCGCAGGCCACAACCGAACTGGGCCGGGGGTTCGGGCTGGAGGGGCTTCGTCTCCTCGTCGTCGATGATTTCCAGGAGCAGGGTCCATCGGCCATCGCCCTGTTGCAGGCCCTGGCAGCACGAGGTGTCGCGATCGTTGCCTTCGGAGACCCGGATGTGGCGTCGAGCACGTTCCGTGGGTCTGACCCGGCCGCTCTGGCGAGCCTTGGCAACGGCCTCGGAATCTCCGTCGAACGGCTCACTCTCGACACGGTGTACCGGCACGGGGACGCCATCCGCGGCCTCGTACGAGAGATCAGCACACGGGTTGGGGCGGCAGGCACTATCGCCCACCGGTCGGCGGAGTCAGCACCCGCGTCGGAAACTCCGCTCGACGCGATTCCACCGATCGTGCGGATCGAGGCGACATCGACGGCGGCCGAGCACCAGCGCATCGCCCGCGTCCTCCGCGAGCACCACCTGTTCGGCGGCATCCCCTGGTCACGGCTTGCAGTGATCGTGCGGTCGGGGGCCACGATCCCGGTCCTGGCCAGGGCGCTCGCCCTCGCCGAGGTCCCGACGGCCACACCGACCGGAGGCAGGACGATCCGCGCAGAATTCGCGTCGGCCCAGCTGATTACCGCCGTGGCGTTCGCGATCGGACGCCTCGAGCCGACCTCGGAGCTCGTCACCTCGATGCTGAACGGACCGCTCTGTGGGCTCGACGGCATTTCCCTGCGCCGGATAAGACGCGCGCTCAGGCACGAAGAGCTCGCCGGCGGCGGTAACCGGTCGGGGGACGAACTTCTTCTCGACGCCGTTGAACGTCCCGGACGATTCGCCACCATCGACTCCGCAGCCGCCCGGGCCGCCGGACGGTTCGCACAGACGCTGGACGACGCGCGACGAGCGTCCGAGTCCGGCGCGAGTATCGAGGAACTCCTCTGGTTGTTCTGGGAGAAGAGCGGCCTCGCCGGATCCTGGTCGACGCAGGCGCTGGGATCCGGGCTGGCCGCTGACGAAGCCAACCGACACCTGGACAGTGTGATGGCCCTGTTCACCTCGGCCAAACGTTTTGTCGAACGGCACCCCGAAGAGCCGGCCGGTCGCTTTATCGATGAGGTTCTCGCATCCGAAGTCCCCGAGGACTCACTCACCCCCCAGTCCGCGGCCGCGGCCGTCTTCATCGGCACTCCGAGCTCCGTCGTCGGCAGCGAATTCGACGTCGTCGTCGTCGCCGGGCTGCAGGATGGCGCCTGGCCGAACCCGCAACTGCGCGGATCGCTGCTCCACCCGCACCAGCTCAGTCAGCTTGCGGCTGGGCTCCCCGTCGCCGACCTCGACGCCCGCGCTGAAGTGATGTCGGATGAGCTGCGGATGTTCGCGCTCGCGGTCTCACGCGCCCGAACGCAGGTAGTACTCACCGCCACGGTCAACGATGACGAGCAACCATCGGCCTTCCTGCGCTTCCCGGCCATCCGCGCCGTCGAGCCTCTCCAGGTCAGTGGGACGGAACATCCGCTGTCACTGCGCGGCATGGTCGGGACGCTTCGGCGCCGCCTGGTCACCACCGGCGATCCCCACGCGGCGACCGCGCTCGCCCGGCTGGCGGCCGCAGACGTTCCCGGTGCCCATCCCGACGATTGGTATGGGCTCCTCGAACCGACGACGACGGCCCCGCTGGTAGATCTCAGCGACCCGGAAGCCCGGGTGTCCGTGTCGCCATCCAAGCTCGAGACCTTTGAGAAGTCCGGCCTGGCCTGGTTCATCGACTCGATGGCCGCAGCCCCGTCCGGACTGGCGGCAGGGATCGGTACCGTCATCCATTCCGCGATGGAACAGGCGGGGCGGATCCCGGCCGCTGACCTCACCGACGATGACATCAGCGTCGAACGTCTCTGGAAGCACATCGACGAACACTGGTCGGAGCTCTATTTCGAGGCTCCCTGGCTCGCCGAACGCCAGCGACGGCTCACCCACGGCCTTGTCGAAGGGCTGTCCGAGTACCTGAGGGATTTCCGTCGCACCGGGAGCGAGACGATCAGCGCGGAGGGCAGGTTCTCCGTCACCCTCGGTCAGGTCACGCTCACCGGAACCATCGACAGGGTGGAACGTCTGCCGAGCGGCGAGGTCGTCATCGTCGACTTGAAGACGGGAAAAACGGCCCCGACCAAATCGAAGGTGGCGGAGGATCCCCAGCTCGGCGGCTACCAGCTCGCGTTGGGCGCCGGCGCTGTCGACGGCACAACCTCCGACGACCCGTCGGGAGGAGCAGCACTGCTCTACGTCTCCGGCGGGACCCGCGGCAAGAATTACCGGGTACTTGCCCAACAGCCGATGACAGACGGAGAACGCGAGGCCTTCACCGGGCGGGTCGTCGCCGCCGGACACGGCATGGCTGCAGCAGAATTCACCGGCAACCCGAACCTCGACGAACGCGACCCGAAAGCCGACCCCATGTACCGGATCCACCTCGTCGCCGCGGTGAGCGCGTGAGCGGCGCGAAGCACGGCCCAGGGCTCTCCGCACGAGAGATCGCTGCGAAGCTCGGTCTGCCCGAACCCACCGATGAACAGGTTGCGGTGATCGAAGCGGACCTGGGACCAGCACTCGTCGTCGCAGGCGCCGGCAGCGGAAAGACCGAGACGATGGCGAATCGGATCGTCTGGCTCCTCGCCAACGACCTGGTCAGGGTGCCGGAAATCCTCGGCCTGACCTTCACACGTAAGGCGGCCGGGGAACTCGCCGAGCGGGTCCGCGTGCGGATCGGCCAGCTCCAGGACCTGCAGCGCGCTGAGAACCCCGAGTCCGAGATCGACGTGCTCGAGGCTCCGACCATCGCCACGTACAACTCCTTCGCGAGTGGGCTCTTCCGCGAGTTCGCTCGACTGATCGGCCGCGAACCCGACGCAACTGTTCTCACCGAGGCATCCGCGTGGCGCCTGGCCAGACGGATCGTTGTCGACAGTGCCGATGACCGGCTGGTCGGGCTCGACAAGAGCGTGGACCAGGTCACTGCAGCGGTCGTCTCCCTCAGCCACGCGCTCAGTGACAACGACGCGACCCGCAGAACCGATGACATCCGGTCGTTCGCCGGAGAGTTCCATGATCTGGTTGGCCTGCCGCTCCACGATGGCTCGTCCCGCAAGGCGACGCCGTTCAGCTCGGTGACGTCTGCGGTGGCGGACGTCGACTCGCTCGGCCTCCTCGTCGATCTCGCGGAGCGTTTCTCTGCTGAGAAACAGCGGCTCGGCTTTGTCGAGTTCAGCGACCAGGTCGCTCTCGCGCTCGAGATCTGCCGACGGGTACCTCGGGTGGTCGACGAGTACCGCTCACGCTTCCGCGTGGTCATCCTCGACGAGTACCAGGACACCTCCGTCGTACAGACGGATCTCCTGTCCCGATTGTTCTCTGAACAGCCGGTGATGGCTGTCGGCGACCCGAACCAGTCGATCTACGGCTGGCGAGGCGCGAGCGCTGCCAACCTTGCGCGGTTCTCTGACGACTTCGCGAGCGCAGGAGCCGCCGCCGCATTCGCCCTCTCGACCAGCTGGCGCAACTCAGGTCGTGTGCTTGACGCCGCGAACGCGATCGTCGCGCCACTGCCTGCGACGCCGCGTGTCCCCGTTCGCCAGCTGTCCAGCCCGCCGCACTCCGGGCCCGGCGACATCACTGTCGTCTTCGCCGAGACGGTGGTCGACGAAGCAGACGCCGTCGCCCGCTGGCTCGCAGTCGAACTGACGCGACCGGCCGCGAGGGGCGGGCGGCGGAGCGCGGCCATGCTCTGCAGATCCCTGAAGAAAGTCGGCGTATTCACTGAGGCGCTCCGTCGAAACAACGTTCCGTTCCATATCCTCGGCGTCGCCGGTCTTCTCGAACAGCCTGTCGTCGTCGACCTCGTCAGCGCCCTCCGCGTGCTGCACGACCCGACCGCCGGTTCCGAACTCGTCCGGCTGCTCACCGGAGCACGCTGGAGGGTGGGTCCGCGCGACATCAAAGCCCTGAGCGGCCTGGCCAGGTGGCTGGCCGACCGCGACCTCGCCCAGCGTCCGATCGCTGAGGACATCCGGGAGCGGATTGCCGCGTCTGCGGCGAACGAAGACGGCCGATCGATCGTCGACGCCCTCGATTTCCTGCAGACGGCGCCGGCGAACCACAGCGCTCTTCGCGATTTCAGCGCTGAAGGCATCCGTCGTATGCGACTCGTTGCCCGCCAGCTGAGCGGGCTTCGTCGCCGTTCCGGTCTCGACCTCCACGACCTCGTGAACCTCGTTGTCCAGGAACTTCACCTCGACATCGAGGTCGCGGCGAACGAACAGAACCCACTGGGGCGGGCGAGCCTTGACGCGTTCTCCGAACAGATCGGATCGTACCTGGCGGTCGAAGATGGAGGGACACTCGGGCCATTCCTCTCCTGGCTTGCCGAAGCGGAACGTCGGGAGAACCTGAGCCCGCGCGGCGAGGACCCCGAGCCAGGGACGGTGCAGATTCTCACCATCCACGGTTCAAAGGGTTTGGAGTGGGACAGTGTCGTTGTCCCTCGGATGGTCCAGGACGAACTCCCGGGAACGCTGCGCAGCAAACGCGGCTGGACAGCGTTTGGCGAGCTGCCCTTCGAGTTCCGGGGCGACCGGAACGAACTTCCCGCCCTCGCGTGGCGGGGAGTCGAGACGCAGGCGGACTTCGACTCGGCGTACGCCGCGTTCGGCGAAGGGCTCGAAGCGCACAACGCCGCCGAACAGCGGCGATCTGGCCTACGTTGCCGTGACCAGGGCGAAGGATGCACTCCTGGCCAGCGGCTCCTTCTGGGCCACGCAGGCGCGGCCTCGGGGGCCCGGCCAGTTTCTCCGTGAGATCGTGGCCGCGGTGCCGTCAAGCTGTGACGCGCTTCCCGCGGAATCTGAGTTCGAGGAGAACCCGCTGTCCGACGAGCACAACGTCGTGACCTGGCCTCTCGATCCCCTCGGCGCGAGGGCGAGTGCCGTCCATGCAGCCGCGGCCGCTGTGGCGGAGGCCGATCCCGACCTGCCCACGGTGTGGTCCAACGACATCGCCCTGCTCCTCGAGGAACGCCGGGCGCGCCTGCAGTCAGACGAATACGTGGATGTGCCGGATCGGGTGCCGGCGTCCCGCTTCAAGGATTTCGTGACGGATGCCGCCGGCCTCGCGACGCGCATGCGTCGCCCGCTTCCTGAACGCCCGTACCGGCAGACCAGGCTCGGCACGCTGTTCCACAGCTGGGTCGAGCAGCGCGCGGGTGTCGCCGGTGGCCAGGAGTCGCTGGATTCGCGGCTGCTCGAGCAGGACCTCGACGAAATGCCGGGGACGCTGTTGCCGCTCGAACAGCGGGAGATCGAGGAGTTGGAGGTCCTCCAGCGCACGTTCGAAGCATCCGAGTGGGCGAATCTGCGCCCGGTCGAGGTGGAGAGGGAGATCAACTTCGTTCTGGGGGAGCAGATCATCATCTGCAAACTCGACGCCGTGTACGAGCGTGACGGCCGGTTCCAGATCGTGGACTGGAAGACGGGCGCCGCGCCGAAGACCGCGGCGGAACTCGACGAGAGGCAGTACCAGCTCGCGCTCTACCGTCTCGCCTTCGCCCAGTGGAAGAAGATCTCGCCTGAGATCATCGACGCTGTGTTCTACTACGTAGCCGACGACCTCGTCATCCGACCGGCGACGCTCTATTCGGCCGACGAGCTGGGGCGGCGTTGGACCAGGGGCGTGATCTCGCCGGACTCTGCTGCTTCAAGTGCTGAGAAATCCAACTCGGCGGTGTAGCCGGCTTCGCCGCGGTGATCGTCTGCTCGCTGCGCGCCTGAATCGTGGGACGGTGCGGTGATCTCGATCGCTCCGGTTTCGACAGCATCCGGATCGAACGCGGGCGCTGGGCCATCTTTCGATGCGGCACCAGTCGAACCGACGGTTGCGCCCGAGGGCGTCTCGGTGGAGTCGTCGAGCCGTTCTGCGTCCTCACCAAAGACGGCGTCGAGCTCCGAACGGTCATAGCTGTCGGTCTCCATGCCGATTCCTGACGAGCCAGACGTCCCAGCAGACTGCGGGGTGCGGCTGAGCATGGCCTCAACGTCTGAGATCGCCATGATGGGCCCGGTCCGCGGCGACAGAGGGTGCATGAGATCACCGAGGACATGGTCGACGAGCCCGTCGAGCAGACTGACGGCATCGTCGGTGATGGACGTGTCTCGGGCATCGACGCCGTGGAGCAACCACCGGGCGAGTTCGAGCTCGGCGTGCAACATGGAGCGCTGGACGAGGAGGTGGTCGGGATGGCGTGCCGAGGAGGAACGGTATGCGGCAAGCACGCTCTCGGCGGCGTCACCCGCTCCGCTGAGCCAGTGCAGGTCCCTGGCCGGGTCGCCGACCCGGAGCGAATTCCAGCCGAGGACGGCGGTTACGATGGGCCCGACCTCATGATCGGTGATGACGAAGGATTCAGCGCCAAGTGATCCGTGGATCACCGTCGGCTGGAACTGCCACAGGCTGTCGTCGGACGCAGCATCCATCCATCTTTTCCGGACTGCTGTGGGGAGAAGTCGCGTCGATGCGGCACGCTCGATCACGCTTCGCGCCTCGTTGCGGCTCTCAGCCGCGGTGAGGTGGGGGAGCCCGACCTCCGCGACGAATGAGCCGGGGAGTGCGTGGATGGCGGCGATCGCCGCACCGATCGACGTTGCGGCGCCGTCGCCGCCCGGCAGTCCTGCAGCGTCTACGGTGTAGCCGGGCAAATAGTCGTAGACGACGGCACGGACGCCCTGGGTCGAGACCTGGCCGATGACGGTCGGCACCTCGAACGGGAGTCGGGACCGGATGCCGGCGGTCATAGCCTGTAGGGCGATGAGCTCGACGGACTGTTCGCTCGCCGCGCGTTCGTTCGTCGGGACCCTGATCACCAGTTCCCGGTCGTCCCCGGTGCGCAGGAGAGCGGCGTCGAAGTCACCGGTCGTTCCGTGCCCGAACGGGCCTGCGCCGAGAATCTGCAGGTCCGCGACAGCTGATGTTGCCAACGCGGCTAGAGTTAGATGCGATCTGGCCATGGCATCTAGGTTAGGTCGCCCAACCCCGTGGCAGCTATCCGCCACGCCCTTGCAGTTGGAGTGCTTTTGTTCGTTCTCGGCGCGCTCACCGATCTTCCCCTCGCTCGGACCGCGATCGACCGTGATGCCGATGCGCGAGCGCGCCCCGACCTGTTCTCGGAACTGCGGACAGACCCACGGTCGAGGGTGCTCCCGCTGTGGAACGGCAAGACGCTGATGGACGGCGACCGACTGGCGCTCAGCGCGGCCGACCCGATGCCGGAAGCGAAAATCCTCGGCTACCTCGGACGGACGATCACGTCCGATTCGCGGGCGGACGTCGGCGCCGCGGTGGTGCTCGCGGTGCTGACCGATGCGGTCGCCCTCGCGATCGAGGGTGACCCGGACCGCTGGGTGTCCCTCCGTGAATCCGGAAGCAGCCTCAGCGCCAGCGACTCTGCCCTGATGACCGCAGCGGTTGCCCTGGCCAACTGGCACGCGTCGCACGGGTACTGCCCGCGGTGCGGATCGGCGACGGAACCGTCACTCGGGGGTTGGGTGCGGCTCTGCCCGAACTGCAACAACCAGGTCTTCCCTCGGACCGACCCGGCGGTCATCGTCCTCGTCCTCGACGACGACGACCGGTTACTGTTCGGATCGAATGTGCTCTGGCCCGAGGGCCGGTACTCGCTCCTGGCCGGGTTCGTCGAGGCCGGTGAGTCTCTCGAACAGGCTGTCTGCCGCGAGATCGCGGAAGAGTCCGGGCTGACGGTCGAGAATCCTGTCTACCTCGGTTCGCAGCCGTGGCCGTTTCCACGCTCGATGATGATCGGGCTCTCGGCTCGCGTGGCCGCGGGACACGATCCCAACGCTCTGCGTCCGGATGGCGAAGAAATCGTCGACCTGCGCTGGTTGAGCCGTGAGCAGCTCCGCGCCGAGGCGGCGACCCTGCTTCTTCCTGGACCCGCGTCGATCGCCCGTTCCCTGATCGAACACTGGCTCGTCGCCGACGGCGGCTCCGGGCTCGATGAATCAGCGCGGACGGCCCGTGCCCGTTCTGCGGTGTCTCAACCATGAGCGCGGAACCCACCGACCTCCTCACCGGTCTGGATGACGACCAGCGCGTTGCTGCAGAGGCTCTGCGGGGCCCGGTCTGCATTCTCGCCGGAGCGGGTACCGGTAAGACGCGGGCGATCACGCACAGAATCGCGCACGGCGTCGCGACAGGAACATACGCCGCAAACCGGGTGATGGCGCTGACATTCACCAATCGGGCCGCCGCAGAGCTCCGCGGCCGGCTGCGGCACCTGGGAGCCGGCGGTGTGGCCGCCCGCACCTTCCATGCCGCAGCTCTGAGCCAGCTCAACTATTTCTGGCCACACACCGTCGGTGGCATCATGCCCGCTCTCGTCACCAGCAAGGGACGAATGCTCGGGCACGCGGCTGAACGACTCCGCCTCAAGCTCGACACGGCGACCCTCCGCGACATCGCCGCAGAGGTCGAATGGCGCAAAGTGTCCGGTCTCAGCATCGAGCAGTACGCGGCCGCGAATCGACCGGCGCCACAGAACCTCGCTGCCGAGCAGGTCGCGGCCATGCAGCAGGCATACGAAGATCTCAAGGACGAGCGCAAGCAACTCGACTTCGAAGATGTTCTCCTGGCCTGTGCAGGGATGATCCAGACCGAGCCTGCCGTGGCGATGCAGGTGCACGAGCAGTACCGGTTCTTCGTCGTCGACGAGTACCAGGACGTCTCACCCCTGCAGCAGCAGCTCCTCCAGCTCTGGATCGGCGGCAGGAACGACGTCTGCGTCGTGGGCGACGCCAGCCAGACCATCTACTCCTTCGCCGGAGCCCGCAGCGAGTATCTGCTCGAGTTCCCCGCCCTTCACCCGGACGCCACCGTTGTGCGGCTGGAGCAGAACTACCGATCGACTCCGCAGATCGTTGACACCGCCAACCGGCTCATGCGTGGACGCCCGGGGGCACTGAGCCTGCACGCGAGCCGTTCGGCAGACACGCACCAGCAGCCGGAGATCTCCGCGTACCCGAACGACATGACGGAGGCGCGGGCGATTGCCCAGTCCGTTCTGGAGCAGGTCGCTTCGGGGACCAAACCCGAGCACATCGCCATCCTCTACCGCGTCAACGTCCAGTCGGCGGCGCTGGAGACCGCACTGGCAGACGTGGGAGTGCCGTATCTGCTGAAGGGCAGCAAGCGCTTCTTCGACCTGCCTGAGGTGCGCCAGGCGATCATGGCGCTACGCGGAGCATCCGTATCGATAACCGGGGAGCCCCTGTTCAAGTCGGTCAGTGACGTGCTGCGGTCCCTCGGCTGGACCCAGGTCGCTCCCGAGGTCGCCGGAGCGGTCCGCGACAAGTGGGAATCGCTGAACGCGATCATGGGGCTCGTCGACCAGGCACCGACGGGAACCACGTTCCGCCAGTTCACCGACGAACTGCTCGAACGTCAGGCCGGGCAGCACGAGCCAACTGTCTCCGCCGTCACCCTCGCCACCCTGCACTCGGCCAAGGGACTTGAGTGGGATGTGGTCTATCTCCTGGGGCTCAGTGAAGGACTGGTGCCGATCAGCTACGCGAAGAGCTTCGAGCAGGTGGATGAGGAACGTCGGTTGATGTACGTCGGCATCACCAGGGCGCGATCCCGCTTGTTCATGTCGTGGGCCGAGCACTCAGGGCGCTCGCCGCAGCCGCGGGAGCGTTCTCGGTTCCTGACAGAGATCGGCATCCGCAATCAGGGTGTGGCCGGTGCGCGAGCAGGTGCCCCGTCACCCGGAATCCGTCGATCCTGAGCGACGCGGAGGCAAGGTCGTTCGCACCGTCTGCGAGCCTCGCCGTCACGATTCGCGCAACGCGGGCGGTGACCTCGCTGATCAGAGGTTCCCGTTCTGCAAGCGAGCGCTGACCGAGCAACTGCGAGGCCATGGTCGGCCAGGCCGGATCTGAATCCGTGCGTTCGAGCGCCAGGCAGTGCAGGCAGGGTCCTGCACCTGGTTCGACCAGGGGCCCGATCTCCACGCCGGTGTCGGTGTACACCACAGCGAGATGTGGGATGTCCAGGCTGAGCCAGCGAACGTACCGACGGGGGTCGATGACGTGGGTCGACACCAGGACCGCGATGGCGGGCGAAAGCGATGATTCCGGGTCCGTCGCATCTGGGATTCCCTCCCGCTGGAGAACGGAGCGGATGCCATCCGCGGTTTCGCCGCATCCGTCCACCACGCAGGCGAGTGATGGCCTTCGGGAACCTGGAGACAGCTGGCTCGCCGACAGGAGGGCAGGGGCCAGTCCATCGAGGAATTCCTCCACCTCGGCAGCGCCGACGCCGACACGGACCGCCAGGTCGTCGAGCGCCGCCCTGCTGATGCCGGCGACCACTGCGCCAAGCAGGTGTTCAATGGCTGTGCTGGTGTCGTCGAGCCGGGCCATGGGCTGTTCAGCGCCGATCTGCAGTGAGGTCGGCGTCCGCCAGACGAGGGGATAGCGCGGGTCGAGTCGGAGGAGCATGCCGGAGATCATGCCTCACTCAGCGCGACGGCGTGCGCGTTGTCCACAGGGGACGGTTTCGAGCTCAGTATCGGTTCCGGAGCGCGGCGCTGTTGATGTACCCGATTTGTGAGCCCACTCGAACGCGGTACCAGACGCGTACGCTGTCGAGCGCCTCGACCTGGGTCCCTGATGCGATCGTCCGAATCGCCCCGCTGCCCGGGCGCGAATACAGCACCACGCTCTGTCTCGCAGACATATTCAGAACCGGATACGTTACGGCCGCGCGAGAATCTCCGGTGAAGTGCTGGTAGACGGTTCGCGAGATGCGGGCGATTCCGGCTGCAGTGGCATTTCGGCTTCCCAAAACGGTGAGGACGTAGGTTCCACTGGGGGAGTACACAATCGCGGAATCGTTCTCGACCATGCCGCTTGACACCCACAGCTGTCCGACTTTCGATCCCTGAACAACCCCGGGTGGAAGGCCGGAAGCGATGCGTGAGCGCCAGAGCTGCGACTTCATCAGGTCGAGCATGTACTTGGTGGACGTTGGACTCAGTAGGGTGCCGCTCTGGAGCCGGGTGAGGAGCTGGGCAAGATCATTGGTGCTGCTCGTCTTGCTCGAATAGTACGTTCCCTTGACCAGGCCGGTGTAGTGCGTCCTGGTGTAGCCTTCAGCGGCGAATTGGCTGTTCAGGCTGGTCGTGCCCATCAGCGAGATAAGTTCCGAGTGGCAGGGGTTGTCCGAGATATGGATAGTGACCCGCATGCAGTCCGCCAGCGTCGTGCCTGAGGACGTGCGGCTCGAATAGGACAGACGACCCTGGTCGATTCTCTTCAGCGCGGCATATACCGCGAAGAGCTTGATCGTGCTCGCGGGCTCCTTCATGTCTGCTCCGCGAACGCTCACTGACGTACCGACCCCGGACAGTTCGCGCACAGAGACTGCGTACGAGCCGGGGAGCTTCGGGAGTTCCGCAGCGAGGCGGGCGTTCAGGGCTGCGTCTGAACTCTTCTTGGCTGTGGAACAGTCCACGAGCGCCCCGACGCGATCGTGGAGCACGGGTGAGCCACCGAGGAGTGTGACCTCACTGGCTCGCAATCGAGTACTTATGTCGGCGGCGGTGGCTGGACTCAGGCACCCTTGCGGCGACAGATACAAGGGGTTGCCGCGGCTGCCGGCGAGGGAGGCGCCGGCGAGTGCATCAGCGAACAACGATCCATTGGCGATATGGACTCGGGAGGAGGTTGGAAAAGCGAACTTGTTGATTGCGAGAGAGGTCTGGTAGCGATCGGCACCAGCAAGCCGTCTGACCGTTTTTCCGGATTCCGTGAGGGATGATTCGATTCCGCTCGGAACGACCGCTGTACCGCCAGCGATGATGGCGTTGGTGACCGAAGCCAACGCGACGACGGTCGACGAGGGGATCGTCGGCTTTCTGCCGTCGACGATGATCACAGGGGCATGGATGGCGCCGGCGGCGGCCGAGGCGGAAAGCGCGTCGGGGAAATCGGTGCCGGCGGCGATATAGGCGGTCTCCGCCCCGGGGAAGGCGTATTCGGCGATCTTTCGAGAGGTGTCGTACCGGTCCGTGCCAGCGATCCTCGTCACCTTCGCGCCGAGGGAGGCGACGTCCGAGGAGACAGCTTCCGACACGATCGTCGGCCCCCCGAGAATGACCACTGTGCTCGGTTTCAGCCTGATGAGCTCCGCCCGTACCGCTGCGGGGAGCGCGGCTGCGGGGGTCAGCAGGAGGGGCGCGCCGTTTGCCGCCGCCGCCGGCGCAGCGGAGAGCGCGTCCGCGAAGTGGGTGCCGGTGACGAGATAGACGAGGTCAGCCTCAACCGGGAAGCCCGCTTTCGAGATCTCTACTGCGGTTAGGTACCGATCTGCACCGGCCAACCGACTCACAACAGGTGCTGTTGCCGCCTGGGCGGCTGGCGGCGCGGTCGCAACGATGTTCGGAGTGGCTACCAGCGCCAGCGCCACGAGTATTCCTGCGGCGGCGCGTCGGTACCTGCGCTGCGTTCCTCGTTGCTCCGGCTTGATCCCGTTGACTTCGACCACGTGTTCCCCCTCGGACGGTCCCTATCCTAAGGAGTTCTCCGACGGCATCCTAAAGAGTTCTCCACCGGGAAGGAACATTCGTCCTCAGAGCCGACTCGTGACTGCTCGGCCAGAAGTGGTCGAAAAGCCACGCGAGATGCAGCCATTTTCGACCGAGCAGCGCGTGTGGCCGCCGTTCGTTCAGACCGCCGGCGGGTTCTCGTCCGACGATCGGCCTTCTCCGCGCAACAGGTTTTCCAGCGCGGTGTCGAAGTCGTCAGGCTCGGGTACCTCACCTCGAGCCTGGGCCTCGAGACGGGCGATCAGCGCAGACGGGTCATCGATGTCTTCGCCGGTCGGGATGAGGTCAGGGTGCGACCAGAGCGCATCGCGTTGCTCGTCGCCGACAGCGTCAGTGATCTGCTGCCACATCGCGGCGGCCTCGCGGAGGCGCCGGGGTCGGAGCTCCAGGCCAACCAGGGTGGAGAACGCCGACTCGGCGGGTCCGCCCGTCGCGCGGCGCCGACGCACCATCTCGGCGATGGCATCCGCTTTAGGCAGGCGCGACGTGGCGCGCGCGGTCACGACGTCCACCCAGCCTTCGACGAGCGCGAGGATCGTCTCGAGCCGGGCAAGGGTGGCCAACTGGGCGTCGGTCTTCGGCGGGATCAGCGAACCGTCGACCATCGCCTGGCGCAGCTCTTCGGGGTTCGACGGGTCGAAGCCCTCGGCGAGGCTTTCCAGCCGATCGGTGTCGATCCTGATGCCCCTGGCGAACTCGGTGATCGACGAGATGAGGTGCAGGCGCAGCCAGCGAGCGTGCCGGAATAGCCGGGCGTGGGCGATCTCGCGTACGGCGAGATACAGCTGCACCTGGTCTTCGGGGATGTCGAGGCCCTCGCCGAACGCCGCAGCATTCTGCGGGAGGATGGCGGCCTGGTTGTCATCGAGAAGCGGGATTCCGATGTCACCTCCGGAGACGACCTCCGTGGACAGCTGGCCGACTACCTGTCCGAGCTGCATCGCGAAGAGTGCACCGCCGATGCTGCGCAGAAGCGCACCGGCGTTCTCGACCATGCCTCGGAACTCTTCCGGCGCCTGCTCCCTGAGCACCCCGGTGAGCGCATCCGAGATGCTGGTCGCTACGGGCTCTGCCAGCTGGGTCCAGACTGGCATCGTTGCCCTCACCCACTCGGCGCGGGTGAGGAGTTTCGGGACGCTGGTCAACTCGGTGATCCCGGTGACGTCGTCCAGCCACAGGGCAGCGATGGAGAAGGCCTGGTCGAGCGCCGCGCGCTGTTCTGCGCTCGTGGTGACGGCCTCAGCTGTCGCGAGCGTTACGGCCTGGTCGGTGGCGGCTTGCCAGTTGATGCTGCCGTCTCCGCCGCCCTGGAGTGCGTTCCTGAGCTGGCTGAGCATGGCGTTGACCGACGCCGGGTCGCTGGGAAGGCCGGCGGCTCCTGCCAACTGGTTGGGGTCGATCCCGGCGTTACCGGCCAGGAACTGCCGCAGCATATCGCGGAACTCGTCCTCGGGGTTTTTGTCGGATTCGTCGGGCACTGAGGCCACCTTTCAGACAGCATTCGGTTGCGGGATCTACGCTAGTCGGTGATCCTCCGACTTTCGCGTGGCTGCCCCTGGCTGCTGTCCGCCCGTCGCGAACACCATGAAAGGCACGATGAGTCTCTTGAGCGACTACTCGCCCGACGCTGCTGCACCGGCGATCTTCTCGGAGGCGGAACTAGCGACGATGGAGCGCGAGCACCGCCGTCGGACCCGCGGATGGTTTGCGCTGGCGCTCTCCTTCGTGATCCTCCTGGTTCTTGCCCTGTGGCCGACGTCCTACGTGATCCAGCAGCCGGGACCGGTGTTCAACACGCTCGGCACGGTAACGATCGACGAGGAAGACGTGGCCATGGTGACCGTGAAGGGAGCGGAAACCTTCGAGACCGACGGCGCCCTCGACATGCTCACCGTCCAGGCGGTCGGCAACAGGGAGCAACGCCCGAACTGGTTCGAGGTCGCACTGGCATGGTTCGCCCCGAGCAAAGCCGTCGTTCCGGTGGATTCGCTCTTCCCGGAGGGTGTCTCGACCGAGCAACGGGAGGCGGAGAACGCCGCGCTCATGGTCGATTCGCAGCAGGATGCCATCGCGGCCGCACTCACCGAACTCGGCTACACCTTCCCCGCCCAGCTTGCGGTCGGCCAGGTGGCCGACGGGGCGCCGGCAGACGGAAAGCTCGAAATCGACGATGAGATCATCGCGGTCAACGACGCCGAGGTCAGCGACCTGGCCTCACTGCGTGACGCAATCGCGTCCAATGGAACCGAGCAGTCGGCCGTGTTCGACGTCATCCGCGACAAGGTACCGACGACGGTCTCGATCACCCCGACTGCTGCATCGTCTGCGGACGGGGAAGACGCCACCATCATCGGTATTGCCACCAAGGTTCTCTACGACTTCCCGGTCGACGTGACAATCCAGCTGGACAACGTGGGTGGCCCCAGCGCCGGCATGATGTTCGCTCTCGGAATCATCGACAAGATGACCTCTGGTGCCTTGAACGGCGGCGAGAATGTCGCGGGGACGGGCACCATCGACGCCGAGGGTACGGTCGGACCCATCGGCGGCATCCGCCAGAAACTGTTCGGAGCCGTCGACGCCGGTGCCTCCTACTTCCTGGCTCCGGAGGCGAACTGCAATGAAGTCATCGGCCATGTGCCGGACGGGTTGCGAGTCTTCAGCGTCGCGACGCTCGAGGACTCCCTGGCGGTGCTCGACGCGATCGAAAATTCGAGCGGTCTCGACGCGCTTCCTACCTGCGAGGCGCCGCGCTCGGCTAACTGATGTCCTCCGACTACCGGGCGATCAGCAGCGGCCCACCGGCTGGCTCCCAGCCTGCTCCGTGGTCCTCCACATAGACTTGTGACCAGACCCCAACAGTGACAGAGGCCACACAGTGACTACCGCTCCATCAGGACAAGCTCGATCCACCCCCAACCGCAGTCGCGCTCCGCTCGCCATCACCGCAGCAGTGGTGGGCACGCTCGTGGTTGCCTTCTTCATCTTCGCCGGACTGTATTCGGACTACCTGTGGTTCGCGCAACTTGGTTTCGCGAAGGTGCTCACGACCCAGTGGATCGCATCGGTCGTCATGTTCGCGATCGGTTTCGTTGGCATGGCCGTGCCGATCTGGGCAAGCATCCAGCTGGCGTACGGGCTTCGTCCCGTCTACGCCAAGTTGAGCAGCCAGCTCGACCGCTACCAAGAACTGGTCGAGCCGCTTCGTCGTCTCGCTACCTACGGCATCCCGGTCGTCCTGGGACTCTTCGCTGGATTCGCCGCCGCCACGCGGTGGGAGACTGTGCTGCTCTGGCTGAACCGCACACCGGTCGGAGAGACTGACCCCCAGTTCGGACTGGACGTGTCGTTCTACTTCTTCGAGTTGCCCTTCTTCCGCGGCCTCGTCGGCTTCGCATCGGCCGTCATCCTGCTCGCGACGCTGCTGACCATCGCGGTCAGCTACCTGTACGGGTCGATCCGGGTCTCGGGCCGCGACCTGCGCATCTCGAAAGCCGCACGAATCCAGATCGCCGTGCTCGCAGCCCTCTACATCGCACTGCAGGCCGTGTCCATCTGGCTTGACCAGTACGTCACGCTCAATCAGACCGGCGACCTCATCACCGGAGCGAACTACACCGATGACAACGCCACGATCCCCGGGCGCGTCATCCTCGCGGGCATCGCCGTCCTGGTTGCCGTGCTGTTCCTCGTCACCGCGTTCATCGGCCGCTGGCGGCTCCCCGTCGTCGGGACGGCACTGCTACTCGTCGCCGGTCTCCTCGTCGGCAGCGCATACCCGTGGGTAATCCAGCGCTTCCAGGTCGACCCGAACGCGAAGACGCTCGAGACGCCCTACATTCAGAGGAACATCGACCTGACCCGGGAGGCCTACGGCGTCGCCGACGTCGAGGAGATCCCGTACAACGCGAAGACGGATGCCGCCGAGGGTGCCCTCCGCGCCGACGCCGAAACGACGGCCTCGATCCGCATCATCGACCCGGCTCTCGTGAGCCCCTCGATCTCCCAGCTTGAACGCTTCAAGAACTACTACAGCTTCTCAGCGGACCTCGACGTCGACCGATACCAGGTTGACGGTGAGAGTCAGGACGCGGTCGTCGCCCTGCGCGAGCTCAAGCAGGACGCCGGGGACACCTGGTACAACAACACGTTTGTGTACACGCACGGTTACGGTCTCGTCGCCGCATACGGCAACCAGCGGTCCGTCGACGGCCAGCCGGTCTTCCTCGAGTCGGGAATCCCGACCACGGGTGTGCTGGGTGATTTCGAACCGCGCATCTACTTCGGTGAGGCGTCCCCCGATTACTCGATCGTCGGAGCTCCGAAGGGCAACACGCCTGTCGAGCTGGACTTCCCGTCGGGCGACGAGGGCGCATCGGAGACCTACAACGCATTCGAGGGCGACGGCGGGCCGAAGCTCGACAACGTCCTCAACAAGCTCGTCTACGCACTCAAGTTCCAGTCTGAGCAGATCTTCCTCTCCGACGATGTCACCAGCGAGTCGCAGATCATCTACGACCGCGATCCCGCGTCTCGCGTGACGAAGGTTGCGCCGTATCTGACGCTCGACTCGGACCCGTACCCGAGCATCGTCGATGGTCGCGTGGTGTGGATCGTCGACGGTTACACCACCTCGGACGCGTACCCGTACTCCCGGACGGTGGGCCTCTCGACGGCGATCGCTGACTCAGCGACCAGCGACCAGAGATTTGCTCTCGACGACATCAACTACATCCGCAACTCCGTGAAGGCCACCGTCGACGCATACGACGGATCGGTCACGCTGTATGCCTGGGATACTGACGACGCGATCCTCAAGACCTGGCAGAAGATCTACCCGTCCACGGTGGAGCCGATGTCGAAGATGAGCGCCGATCTGATGAGCCATGTTCGCTACCCGGCAGACCTGTTCAAGGTGCAGCGCCAGATTCTCGGCCAGTACCACGTGACGGACGCCGGCAAGTTCTACTCGAAGACGGACGCGTGGTCGACACCGGCGGACCCCCAGTCCGAAGCCGCCGAGAACCTTCTGCAGCCGCCGTACTACCTGACCCTGCAGATGCCGGGGCAGGAGTCGCCGACATTCTCGCTGTACTCCACGTTCGTGCCTCGCGGTACTGGCGACAGCGCGTCGAGCGTTCTGACCGGATATCTTGCGGTGGACGCGGATGCCGGAGCGACAGCGGGGAAGCCCGGCGAGGACTACGGAAAGCTCCGACTACTGACGCTGCCGAAGGAAGTCACCGTTCCAGGACCCGGACAGGTCCAGAACGCGTTCAACACGGACACCGAGGTCTCCTCACTGATCAACCTGCTCAAGCAGGGCCAGTCGAAGGTGCTGAACGGTAACCTGCTGACGCTGCCGGTCGGAGGCGGGCTGCTCTACGTGCAGCCGGTGTACATCCAGTCGACGGGTGAGACCAGCTACCCTCTGCTGCAGAAGGTTCTCGTGGCTTTCGGAGACCAGATCGCGTTCGAGGACACTCTCGACGAGGCACTGGACTCCCTGTTCGGCGGTGACTCTGGGGCGAGTGCCGGTGACGGCAACACGCCTGGCACCGACGAACCGACCACGCCGGAAGAGCCGGGCACCGACGAACCGTCGACTCCGACCGACCCGGGGACCGACAACCCCGTCGTTGACGCAGCCCTGCGAGCAGCACTCGCCGATGCGAAGAGCGCCATGGACGCCAAGGCGACCGCGCTCTCCGCAGGGGACTGGACAGCGTACGGCGAAGCTGATGCCCGCCTCAACGCAGCCCTGGCCAAGGCGCTCGACCTGCTGAACGGCTGACCGCCCGGGTAGCTGGGGTGCGTGACGAAATACTCGTCAGGCACCCCACGCCCCGGTCGACCACGGCCCGTTAACGCGGTGAAATCCGCAGCGATACCCACCAGACCACTCCGTTCGCCGCGTCGATTCGCGCCGCCCCTGATCCCGTGATAGATTACTTCTTGTGCCGCGGGGTGGAGCAGTTCGGTAGCTCGCTGGGCTCATAACCCAGAGGTCGTAGGTTCAAATCCTGCCCCCGCAACAAAGAAGGCCCGGAATCGTTAAGATTCCGGGCCTTTTCCTTTGTCCGGGCGCAGAGGAGGGGTGGGGGATTAAGGCTTCCGCTACCCGGGCCCAACTCCAGAAGTGCTGCCCTCCTGCGCGGTCAATCGGCGCCGGCGAATCATTCGACGGACGAGTTTCTCCAATTCGACGATGAGGAGCACTGTCGAGCCGAGTCCGAAGGCGACACCCCACTGCCAGGGGTTTAGCGGGGTGAAGCTCAACAACTCGGCTGAGACGGCCCACTGCATGGCGCCCCAGTGCAGCAGCAGCGCTCCGATCGATGTGACCAGGAGCGGGAGGTTGCCGAACGGGTTGAGTCGGAACAGGGAGCGATACTGGGCACGGGCGCTCAGCACCTGGAAGAAACTGAGCAGCACAAAGACGGTCAGGGCGAATGTGCGGGCCTCGCCGTCTGGCATCCCGCTTGCGAGGCTCCACGAGAAGACGACGGTGATGATGCCCGCCATCCACGCCCCGGTAATGGCTGTACGAAACCACAACGTTCGGGACAGCAGTCCCTCTGTCCGCGATCGCGGGGGCTGCTTCAGCTCGTTGCCTTCGGCGGGCTCCAGCGCGAGGGCGATGTCCTGGACGCCGTTCGTGACGATGTTGATCCAGAGGATCTGGACGGGGAGGAACAAGAGCGGCTGCCCCGTCACCACGTTGAGCGCCATCGCGAGGAGGGCAGCGGCGCCGGTGGACAGCAGAAAGTACAGGGCCTTTCCGAATGGCAGCAAACGTGACACGGCCCTGCTCGACCGCATGGACGATGGTCACGAACTTATCGTCAGTCAACACAAGGTCGGCCGACTCGCGAGCGACATCCGTGCCGGAGCGTCCCATAGCGACACCGATCGACGCGGCCTTGAGCGCCGGTGCGTCATTCACGCCGTCACCCGTCACAGCGACCACATGGTCCAGGCCCTGCAGGAGCCGTACGATGCGAAGCTTGTCCTGGGGCGTCACCCGCGCGGCGACACTGACCGTCCGCAGCCTTTCGGCCAACGCGGCGTCATCGAGATCTGCCATCTCGGCCCCGGTGAGTGCCGTGGCGTCGATGGGCAAACCCAGCCTCTGCGCAATGCTCATCGCGGTGATCGGATGATCGCCCGTGATCATCTTCACGGAGATGCCCGCCTGCTGGCAGGCTCGAATCGCCTCAGCGACATCCGGGCGAGGCGGATCTGACATGCCCTGCAGCCCCAGGAAGGTGAGACCGGCAGGCGGCGACAGGCGAGGCTGCAGCTGCTCGTCCGGGATCGGTTTCGACGCCGTGGCGATCACCCGGAGCCCGTCTGCGGCCATCTGCGCGTTCGCTTCGAGGGCGAGGTGCTTGTCGAGAGGGACGATGCCGTCCGGCGTCTCCATGAAGCGTGACATTTCGAGCAGGACGTCTGGGGAGCCCTTCACGTACAGGGTGTGGCCGCCATCCTTATCTCGATGGATGCTCTGCGAGTACCCGTTCGTCGGCTCGTAGGGGCTGTGCCAATTTGGCGTGGCGGCGAACTCCTGATCACTCAATACCTCGTGCGCAAGGGCGACGCGAGCCATTGCGATGTCGACAGTGTCGCCGGTGAACTCCAGCGTGTCGCCCACGCGGGATGCCTCATTTGTCAGTGCACCGGCGCGAAGTGTGGCATGGACCAGCGGTTGGAGGCGATCGCCAACCGGGGGATCGTTGTGGTCACCGCTCCCGACGGTGATGTCGAGCGTTCCGCCCGGCGTCCAGATCCGTTCGACGGTCATCTTGTTCTGGGTCAGAGTTCCGGTTTTGTCGGATGCGATGACGGTCGTCGAGCCCAGTGTCTCAACGGACGGCAGTGTGCGAACGATGGCGTTTCGTTGGGCCATTCGCGAGACGCCCACGCTGAGGGCGACGGTGAGGACGATGGGCAGTGACTCAGGGATCGACGCGACGGCGAGTGCAACCGACGTTCGGAACATGTCAGAAAGGTCGTTGCCGAGCAGGATGCCTGCGACGAACACGAAGCTCACCGCCCCGAGCACGATGAGTCCGATTCTTCGTTCAAGTTTATGGGTCAGCATCTGTAGCGGGCCTTTGCCCGCCGGTCCCTGGACGAGCGCATTGATCTCGCCGAGTTCGGTTCGGGCGCCGCTGGCGGTCACTACCCCGATGCCGCGGCCGCTGGTGACGAACGTGCCGCTGAATCCCATGCTGGCTCGGTCCGCAGCCGTTGCATCGGCTGCCACGGGTTCACTGGTCTTTTCCGTTGCGACGGATTCACCGGTCAGCATCGATTCGTCCACCCTCAGACTGTTCGTCTCGATCAGCCGGATATCCGCGGGCAGACGCTCTCCGCTCTCGATGAGAACGATGTCGCCTGGCACGACCTCGGGGGCCGGAATGACCCGTTCACGGCCCTCTCGCCGTACCCGGCAGTCGTCGATTGACATCGACTGTAGCGCGTGCACGTCCGCGTCGGCCTTGCGTTCCTGCCAGAATCCAAGGGCAGCGTTGAGCGACAGGATCAACAGAATGGCGACGGCATCGACCACGTGCTGCTGGATCGCTGAGACGATTGCCGCCACAAGCAGGATAGCGATCACCGGTCCGAGGAACTGGCGCAGGAGCACCTTCCACCAGGGTGCCGCGTTGGAAAAAAGTAGTTCGTTCCGACCGAACGAGGTCAACCGTGAGGCGGCCTCGTCTGCGCTCAGCCCGTCGATCGAGGTTTCGAGCTCTCGGAGGACGGCACCCGGCGCCATCGCGTACCAGACCGGTTTCGGCTCACTGGTCCCCGGAAGAGAAGGCCGGGACGTTGTGCGCCCCGAAGCGCCTCGCCCGGCTCTCGGAGTCGTCACCTGCCGGCCGCTCAGGCGTTCAGCACAACTTTGAGCGCCTGCGTCTCAGCCGCTCTCTCGAACACGTCGTACGCCTCCAGGATGTCGTCCAATGCAAAGGTGTGGCTGATGAAGATATCGGCGGCGACCTTTCTCTGGGCCACAAGTTTGAGCAAGGTGCCGAGAGTGTCGGTGTTCACCAGGCCCATGGTGATGGTTACGTTGGAAATCCACAGATCCTGGAGAGCCAGTTCCACTGGGCTTCCGTGAACGCCGACGTTGGCGACATGGCCTGCGGGCCGCACGATCTCGGTACACATCGTAAACGTCAGGGGGATTCCGACCGCCTCGATCGCGACATCGACACCGAGCCCATCGGTGAGCGCGAGAACCTGCTCCTTCCAGTCCGCGTCGGCAGAGTTCACCGTGTCGGTCGCGCCAAATTTCCTGGCCTGCTCGATCCTGTTGGCGTCGAGGTCGATGGCGATGATTCGTGACGGTCCGTACAGGCCCGCCGTGGCGATCGCCGCGAGCCCGACCGGTCCTGCTCCGATTACCGCGACGACATCGCCGGCCTTGACCTTTCCGTACTTGACCCCGATTTCGTGGCCGGTGGGCAGGATGTCTGACAACATCGAGCCTTGCTGTGGCGTCACGTTAGCTGGGAGGGGATACACGGAGGTCTCCGCGTAGGGGACTCGCACGAACTCGGCCTGGGTACCGTCGATAAGGTGTCCGAAGATCCAGCCGATCCCTGACGCGCCTTCCGCGCCCAGGCAGTGGGAATGCAGACCCTGCTTGCAGAAATCGCAGTGGCCGCATGCGGAGATGCACGAGATGATGACCTGGTCACCGACGTCCAGGCTGGTCACCGCTGATCCGCGTTCGACAATCGTTCCGACCCCCTCATGTCCAAGGATTCGCCCGGGGGTAACCGCAGGAACGTCACCGCGGAGGATGTGGAGGTCCGTGCCGCAGATTGTTGTCGTGTCGATCTTCACGATCACGTCTGTGGGCTGCAGAAGGACCGGTTGAGGGACGTCCTCCCATGATTTTTGTCCTGCACCCTTGTAAACAAGCGCCTTCATGGTGGGACTCCGTCCGGTGAGTGTCACGGAAAATCCGCGACGTCGCTTCGGCTTCGTTGCCTCCGACAGGCCCTTCGCGCGAGTCTGCAAATCCGTGAGGGTCGTCGTGCCCGCAGTCTACGCCCCGGCTCGGAGCGGGAGGTCTCGGAGGTCAGCGCGGGAAGCGCTCAACAGCACGCTTCGCCTCGGGCAGCGTGGTGAACTGGCCCAAGTTCGCGCTCCTGCCGTCTGTGGCCAGGAACCCGCGCTCGGAGACTTTTTCGATCAGGCCGATGAAATCGCCCTGGGTACTACCAGCCCACAGGCCTGGGGCCACGGGCACCCACACGGTGTGAGAAGGCTTCTGGGAGCCGGTTCGGGAATGTGTCGCTTCGATGGTCATTATTGAACTCCAGCGGTGTTGACCAGTCGGGAGTCCGACATCCGTCTGCGTTGGCGGGCGGACTCGATGAGTGCTCACGAATCAGCCAACACCATCGATTCAGACCCGACAAGGGCTTGACATCAATGGGCGGTGCTGCAGCCGCAGCCCAGGGCAGCTCAGTGCTCCGGCGGCGCGCTCTCGCCAGGGGCGGGGGGCGGATGTGACGCACCCTGCTCGCCGCCGCGGCCAGCGGTGGGCTGGTGCGAACCGTCTTCTCCGAAGACTACGAGACCATGGGCGCTGTTCGCTGATGCGGTCAACTCTGCGATCCATTGGCGGTTGATCGTCGGGGGACGGCTGCCCCAGAACTTGAAGTAGAGGGGGATCGTGGGGTGCAACCAGACGGAACTGCGACCGTTTCCGATGCTCACGGCATCCTTCCATGACAGAAGAAAACTCTCACCGCAGCGGAGCTTCTGGACGATCACGATCTGAAGGTGGGCGAGCAGCCGATCGTCGAACTCGACGATCACGCCGTCGTACGTCAGGGTCCCCATCGCCACTCGTCTCATCCGATAGCCGGAACTCACAACGCGGGATCATCCGGTTGCGAGATCACCCCGCCCTCGCCGACGGGGTAGTGCCGATTGTGGTCGGTCTGGCGTCGAATGGCAAGCAAACACCGCGCGGAGTCAGCGCAGAGGGTGCAGGACCGCGTCTCTTAGACGGTGACGCCGCGTTCGCGCAGGAACGGTGCAGGGTTCGTGTGCTGCCCGTCGAGAGTGACCTTGAGGTCGAGGTGGCAACCGCTGACGACACCGGTCGCTCCAACTTCTGCGATGACTGTTCCGCCTTCGATGACGTCGCCAACCGCAACAGCGTACGAGCCGCTGAGCAGGTGCCCGTAGATGGTCTGCAGCACCGTCGCCGTGATCGATGATGACGCGGTTGCCAAACGCACCGGCGTTGCCGGTGAAGCTGACGGTGCCTGCGGCCGTCGCCTTGATCGGGGTGCCGCATCGCGTCCGCCGAAGTCCATGCCTTCGTGGAACGAGCTCGAGCAGCCGACGCTGTTGCAGATCAGGCCTCGGGGGCCGTACTTGGAGGTGATTTCGCCAGGCAGCGAACGCCACCAGCCGCTGGAGGACGGGGCGAGGTAGCTAGCGAGGGCTGCGGCGTCGTCGTAGATGTATCCGGCGGCCGCGTAGCTTGCTTCCAGTTCCGCTTCGCTCGTCGCGGAGTAGCCGTCCCGCTCGACTTGGGCGAGTGCGACCGAGTCGCTCACTGTCAGAGACTGTGCGGCGGGGCCTTCGTTGGAGAGAGCAGCGTTGGCATCGACGACGGCCGCAGTCGCTCCGACGCCCGGCGAGAACGCGTACGCGGGGAGCGCGATGGTGCCGAGCAATGCCGGGATCGCCAGGGCCACGACGGCGGGTGAGCGGAGGGAGCGCCGCCGATTCTGCGTCTTCATGGATTTGGGAACGCCGGCGTCAGTGGCCCGAACCGGAGTGGGCTCGTCGCCGACGGTAGACAGGGCCGGAGCGCGATAGGCGGCTGTCGGGGGTGCGATGAACGCCGCTGCGATTGTCGAGTGGTGCGCCTCGAGGGGAGCGAAGCTTTCGGAGGTGGCAGGCGCAAGCTCCGGCGAACTGTCGATGGACTGCTCGGCCTCGTCTTCGGAGGGTGCAGGAACGGGCATCTCGTCCGGCACGACGGCCTCAAGCGCGGGAGCGGGATCTGCCCATACCGGCGACAGGTCGAGAGTCTCCTCGACGATGTGGATGTCTTCGGGTCGCGTAGGACGCTCAGCCTGAATGGCAGCGCGGGCGTCGCGACGGCGGCGGAGCGGAGTCGGCTCCGGAGTAAGCGCTACGGACTCGCTCGTCAGAGACGCTGGCATCCGTGGACTTCGCGGCGTTTGCGGCAGCGGCTCGCTCGCGCAGGACCCGGCGGCTGGGCAGTTCGTTCGACTCGGGAGATGCTGCGCGGATAGTTCGCTGCCTGTCTCTACGGGTCAACTGACCGTTGGGTGACAGGGGGGCACCATCATTCGCCAAAGTAAATTCTCCGGGGGCCTCACGAGCGACACACAAAAAGGACGCTGCCTCGTCTGCAACATATTTCGGGATTCACCGCGTGAGAAGACGAGAGGAGGCGTCTCACGCACGTCCAGTCGCTTATGTTCGAGCAGTTGGACTAAGAGAACCTTACGGGAAAGTGGCCAGGATTTCACCTTGAGGACCCAACTCATTAACAAATTGGTAACGGTCCGGAGCGCAAGATGTCAGCTTTCGGCACGCAACGACGCGCAATTCGACACCCTAAAGGGGGGCGCCCTGCAACATCCTGGTGAAACGCGCCCATGAAGGGCCCCGACCTAGCGGCTGGAACCGGGGCGAACGCACAGGCTGTTCCAAGGCGCGGGCTTAGTTACCCGGTTCGCGCGGCGAGCGCCCAGTGCAGGAATTGGTGCACATGACGCCACACTGCGCATCTGTCGCGGTGTGGCTTTACGACTTCGGGGCGGGGGCCTGTTTACTCGCCTCAGCCTCGGTGATGAGGTGCAGGCCGCGCGGGCCGAACGACGAATCAGCGAGAACTTCAAGCCACTGACGGTTCAGGTCGGGGGTCTTGCTCCCCACGAAACGGAACTGCAGCGGGATCGACGGAGACACCCAGATCGAGACGCGGCCCGAACCCTGCTCAGGCGTGTGCTCCCAGCTGACGAAGAAGCCCTCCTGCCGGCGAAGCTTCGATCCGATGACGATCTTCAGGTGCGCGAGAGCGCGATCATCGATCTCGTACTCAGTGCCGTCCCCATAGACAAGAAATCCCATGCACTCATTCTGCACGACAGCGAGCATGTATACGGTCAACGCGGGACACCAATTTGAGACCCGCCCTCTCTAAGCTAAGACGATGACCGAACACATGCCCGTCGGAATCGCCGTCGCCCAGTTCGTGCCGAAGGCGAACTCGGAGGCCAACCTCTTCGCCATTCGGATGCTCGCTGAACGTGCCGTCGAACGCGGAGCATCCGTCGTCGTCTTCCCGGAGTACTCCAGTTATTTCAGCGATCCGATGGGACACGATCTCGTCGCCCACGCCGAACCGCTCGATGGAGCATTCGTTGAGACACTCGCGGGTCTCGCGCAGGAGCTCGGAATTCACGTGGTTGCCGGGCTTGTGGAACAGACCGCTGACTCTTCCCGATTCGCCAACACGATCGTGGCGTTGTCACCGGAGGCGGAACTGGTTGCCCGCTATCGCAAGCAGCACCTCTATGACGCGTTTGGTCAGCGCGAGAGCGACTGGGTGGTTCCTGGGCCTCTGGGCGCTCCGGAAACCTTCGAGGCCGGGGGACTCCGTTTCGGGATCCAGACCTGCTACGACATCCGATTCCCCGAAGTGACCAGACACATCGTCGATGCTGGCGCGGAGGTCGTCCTGGTGCCGGCGGAGTGGGTCAGGGGCCCGCTCAAGGAACACCACTGGCGCACGCTGGTGACAGCGCGCGCGATCGAGAACACGGTCTATGTCGCAGCCGCAGACCACGCGCCCCCGATCGGCGTCGGAAACAGCATGGTCATCGACCCGAGCGGCACGCAGATCGCCGGCGTGGGAACCGAGACGGATGTCGCGGTCGGCTTCGCGTCCGCTGCCACCATTGCCGGGGTGCGCGCGATCAACCCGGCGCTGGACTTGCGTCGCTACACGGTGGTCCCGCGGACCGAGTAAGCGGGCTCCGCCGCGTCGAGCATGCCGGCGATCAGCGAGTCAAGCTGGCGAGCTTGTCAGCCGCGGCTTCCAGGACGCTCGTGCGCTTGCAGAACGCGAATCGCACGAGCGAGCGGTAGTCGTCCCGATGGCGCTCATGAACGAACGCCGTGATGGGCACGGCGACGATACCGGCACGCGTAGGAAGCTCGCGGCAGAAGGATGCGGCATCCTCAAATCCGAGCGCCGCGGCATCCGCCACGATGAAGTACGAGGCGTCCGGGACCGACAGGCTGAAGCCCGCTGTGCGCAGCCCCGCCGCCAGTATGTCTCGTTTCATGGCGAGATCTTCGGCGATCCCGTGGAAGAACTGATCCGATAGCCGCAGGCCGGTTGCCATGGCGGGTTGAAACGGCGCCCCGTTGACGTAAGTGAGGAACTGCTTGACCGTGGTGATCGCAGTGATGAGTTCGGCCGGCCCGGTAGCCCAGCCGATCTTCCAGCCCGTGGTGTTGAAGGTCTTGCCACCAGATGACAGGGTGACGGTCCGCTCCCACGCCCCGGGCAGTGAAGCGACCGGGATGTGGGTGACACCGTAGGTGAGGTGCTCGTAAACCTCGTCGGTGACGATAAGTGCATCGTGCCGGTGAGCCAGCTCAACGATGAGTTCGAGCGTGTCTCGGTCGAAGACGGCGCCGGTCGGGTTGTGTGGGTTGTTGAGCAGGATGATCCTCGTGCGGTCGGTCACCGCACGCCGCAGATCGTCCGGGTCCGGCTGGAAGTCCGGCCAACGCAGTGGAACCGTGGCGTGGACGGCCCCGGCCAGTGTGATGAGACCGCCGTATGCGTCATAGAACGGTTCGAACGTGAGAACCTCGTCGCCGGGATCGGTCAGGCCCAGGATCGCGGCGGCCAGTCCCTCGGTCGCTCCGGCGGTCACCAGCACTTCGCTGTCGGGGTCGGCGGTGATCCCATAGAAGCGGTGCTGGTGTTCGGCGATGGCGAGGCGCAGATCCGGCATGCCGCGCCCCGGCGGGTACTGGTTCACGCCGTCGCTGATTGCCTGTCTGGCGGCGTCGAGCACCTCTCTGGGGCCGTCCTCATCGGGGAAACCCTGGCCGAGATTGATCGCACCCGTTGAGATCGCGAGGCCACTCATCTCGGCGAAGATCGTGGCCGCGATTGAGCCATCCGGCTGGAGCAGCCCAGCACCCGCCGCCGCCCGTTGCCAGCCTCCATGCTCCGCCATGACACGTCCCTTCATCCCGGCGCCCGTCGCCGCGGAATCTAGGCTAGCCCCCTCGATCACACCGCCCTGTGGATAAACCTTCCGGCCCGGGATGGTCTGCTCTACTCTGTCGCCATGGCCTTCGAGCGCTCGCGAGAGGTGAGACAGAAGCTGCAGCGCGCTGCAGCCGGGACCGTTTCCTGCCTGCTCGGGGCCATCGCGCTCGCCGGATGCACGCCATCGGAGTCACCAATTGCAACCCCGACGCCAACCGCGATCTTCGCATCCGAGGAAGAGGCCCTGGCGGCGGCGACGGATGTGTACCAGCGGTACAACGCAGCGTTTGACAGCGCATCGAGCAAGGGAAGCGAGGATATGAGCGGGATGCAAGGTCTCGTAACTGACGCGCACCTTAAAGAACTGGGAAAACCAGGAACTATAGACAGCAACGGCTGGCACACAGAAGGCTCGTCGTCCTTTGACGTGAAGGAAGTTGCGTCGTATATCCCAGGAATTGCTGAGACCGAGATAGCGCTAAATGTGTGCCGGTATCTTTCTGAAGTCAAAGTCGTTGACGCTGAAGGCATAGATGTAACTCCTTCGGACTGGCCGGACTATGTTCCCCTCGTCATTTCATTCGTCTCGTCCGATTCGGACCCAGCTTCGCTTTTAATCTCGAAGGTCGACTCATGGCTAGAGCCTCACTCCTGCTGACGATCTCCGTAGCAGCCGTATTGGTGGCCGTGGCTGGGGGTTCAGCTCCTGCTGCTGCCGCCGGGTGTGATGTCAAAGACAAGGTTTACGGATACTGCACCGACGGCAACGTCGACGGCGGTGATGCGGTCATCCGCGGCGACGGAGGCACGGGCGGAGGCAACCACGGCGGCAACAATGACGGAAACGAAAACGGGGGCAACAGCGGGGGAGGCGGGGGAACCGCGCCTGATGTGCGCCCTCGCGACCTGAACTGCGTGGATGGGCCGGTCTGCGTGTCCGACGCGATCATGCTCAGCGATCTCGCCGTCTTCCGTCCGGTCGCGCCGACCCTGGCCATGGAACCCGACGGCTGGATGCTCATCGGCCTGCCCGCAAACTTCATCGCCCGAACCCAGACTCACGTCGTTTCGGGCACACTGTTCAGCTACCCGCTCGACGTTCGCTTCACTCCCGCCGGCTATTCCTGGTCGTGGGGAGACGGAACGACGTCTCGCTCAGCGGTTCCGGGGGCGACGTGGGCTGCGCTTGGCCTGCCCGAGTTCTCGCCGACGCCCACGAGCCACGTGTTCGACGAGAAGGGCGTCTTCCAGGTCTCGGTTACCGTTTCATACACTGTCGAGTTCCGGGTCGATGGCCAACCGTGGCGGAGCATCGCCGGCACTCTCCCCGGTCCGGCCACGATCATTGCTGCTCTCGCAGGAGACGCGAAAACTGTCCTTGTCGAACGCGAGTGCACAAGGAATCCAACCGGCCCGGGCTGCTGATCCGACGGTAAGCTGGAGGCCTGCTCTCCGTTCTCATCCACTCCTCAGCTCACCCGCAAGCGAGGTCACGGTCGAGCCAAAGTTTGCTCACAGCGCACGCTTATGGAACGTACAGCTTGGCGGTGGAAGCTGGCTGTGCTTGGAAGGAGCAATCACGATGAATCAAAACTCGCAGGACACGAACGACGCCCGGGATCCACAGGCGTCTTCGGACCACTACTCCTCGACGGATGCCGTCTCTGATCACACCGAGACGTCCGCTACTGAGGGCATCGTCGCTGGCGGTTCCACTGAGCAGGACCCGCCTTACCCCACCGGGCAGGAGCACGGAGCTGAGAACATTCCGCCGGCACCTACATACTTCCCCGAGCCCATCCAGCCCTCGTCTTCGCACTCCGCAGCGACAGACGCCTACCCCGGCGCGACTGGTGCAGCCTTCGGGCTCGACGGGCAGACTCAGCACTCAAACGGTGCGGGCTACCCGCCAGCTCCGAACGAATACGCCACCGAGGTCTACCCTCCCGTCGCAGACCAGCACCAGTTCGCCGGGCAGCACTTCTCTCCCGACCCCCACGGAGCGCCGCCCCTGAGCGGGACTGCCGCCACGCCCGACCGCTGCGAGCGGCAAACGACGCTCTAACGTCGGCCTCCTTATTGCGGGGCTGGCCATCGGCGCCCTCGTCGGAGGGGCGACGGGAGCGGGCACGGCAGCGCTTCTCATGGAAAACCAGTCGTCTACGGTGAGTTCTGGCGCGTCCGGGTCTCAAAACGTGACCATCAACGACGCGAGCGATGTCACCCGAGCAACGGCCATCGCTGCGAAGGCCTCGCCCAGCGTCGTGACGCTCGCCGTCCAGGGATCCAACAGCGGGGGAAGCGGCTCAGGAGTCGTCCTCAGCGAAGACGGATACGTCCTCACCAACAACCACGTCGTCACCCTCGACGGCAAACTCTCCGAGCCGGAGATCCAGGTCACCGACAATGACGGCAATCTCTACAGCGCCACCATCGTCGGCACGGACCCTGTCTACGACCTTGCCGTGATCAAGCTCGAGGATGCCGCAGGCATGTCGCCGATCGAGTTCGCCGATTCCGACAAGCTCAATGTCGGCGACGCGGCCGTCGCGATCGGTGCGCCCCTCGGTCTCGCGGGAACCGTCACAGACGGAATCGTCAGCGCGCTGAACCGCAGCATCACCGTCGCCTCCTCCGCGGTCCCCGAGGATTCTTCCGGCGAGGGCGGCTCGGACAGCCCGTACGACGTCTGGGGATTCCAGCTTCCCGGCGAAGAGCCCGACACACAGACCCAGGGTCAGTCCGTGATCTCCCTCTCCGTGATCCAGACGGATGCGGCCATCAACCCGGGTAACTCCGGTGGCGCGCTCGTCGACGGCGACGGCAAGCTCATTGGCATCAACGTGGCGATCGCCAGCGCCGGCAGCTCCGAGAGTTCCAGCCAGAGCGGGAACATTGGAGTCGGTTTCGCGATCACCGCCAACATCGCCAAGCGCGTGGCCGATGAAATCATCAAGACCGGCGAGGCAACCCACGGTCTGCTCGGAGCAAGCGTCGGAGATGCGGCCAACTCGGCAGACAGCCCGGTCGTTGGCGCTCTCATCAGCGACGTCAGTTCGGGAGGAGCCGCGGCGTCAGCTGGGCTGGCGAAGGGTGACATCATCACGAACTTCGACGGGCACGCGGTTACCAACGCGACCGACCTGACCGCGCAGGTGCGTGCCCTCGCTGCTGGCGCGTCAGCCGATGTGACCTTCGTGCGGGACGGAAAAACCAACAAGGTCGAGGTGACGCTCGGCGAACTCGTTCTCTGATCCTTCCGCAAAGCGTCCGCGAGCCATGCTCGCGGACGTTTTGCATTGTGTGAACGCTCCACCCCGGAGCCCCACTGATAGGCTCAACCGACCAATTCATCGATCGGAGAACATGGCCGAGAGCACATCGACCGGCGACGGCGTCGCCCTCGTCGGAGTCTCCTACGTCATGCCGGTGCTCAACGACGTCACCCACGTGCGCGCAGCGGTGGACAGCCTCCTCAACCAGGACTACCCCGGCCCGTTCGAGGTCGCTATCGCGGTCGGCCCGTCGATTGACGGCACGAACGAGCTCGTTGACGAACTCTCCCGAGCCGATTCCCGCATCCGGGTGCTCTCCAACCCCGTCGGTTCCACACCGGCCGGGCTCAACATCGCCATCGCAGCGACCCGATACCCCGTCGTCGTTCGCGTGGACGCGCACTCCGTGCTCCCGAGCGACTATGCCCGTATCGCTGTCGATACAATCCAGCGCACCGGTGCTGACAATGTCGGCGGGATCATGGACGCGCAGGGAACGTCGCCGTTCGAGCGCGCGGTGGCGCGCGCATACGGGAGCCGGGTCGGACTCGGCGGAACCCCCCACCACGTCGGCGGAGCCGAGGGTCCGGCCGACACGGTTTACCTCGGCGTCTTCCGCCGCGGACCGCTCGAGCGCGTGGGCATGTTCGACGAACGGATCAAACGCGGCCAGGACTGGGAACTCAATCGTCGCATCCGTTCCGCCGGGGGAGTCGTCTGGTTCACGCCGGACCTGAAGGTGACATACCGACCACGGCCCAGTTTCAGCGCGCTCGCTCGCCAGTTCTTCTCCACCGGAATGTGGAGAGGCGAATTGACCCGTCGGTTCCCCTCTGCAAACACCCTGCGGTACTTTGCGCCCCCGGTGATGGTCGTTGGTGTCGGTCTTGGTGTCCTCCTCGGCCTGATCGGACTCGTCCAGGCGCTTGCCGGAGCCCCGAGCCTGCTCCTGCTCGGATGGCTCGTGCCCGCGCTCTACCTGCTGCTGGTGATTGCCGCGACCCTGGTGGTCGCGCGCGGCGACGGGCTCCGTTCGCAGCTCTGGTTTCTCGTCGTGCTGCCCTGTATCCACTTCTGTTGGGGAGTCGGCTTCGTGCTCGGATTCCTGTCATTGGCGAGCAATATCTCAGCGTTGAAAAACGAGAAATCAGGAGGCTCGAGTGTCGGAAGCGTCGGCTGAACGCCCGCTCAAACCGCGCTCCATCGCGGAATTGCGCGAAGTTGCTCAACCCCCGGAGGTTCGTGAGCGTCGCAACGCCGAGCACTGGACCGCGTCGCTGTATCTGCGCGACATCTCTCCCTACCTGACCTGGCTGCTCCTTCGCACCAGGATCACGGCGAACGGCGTCACCGGCCTGATGATTCTCACCGGCTGGTCGATTGCCGGTGCGCTGCTCATCCCCGGGATCTGGGGGGCACTCCTCGGGCTGTTCCTCGGGCAAATGCAGATGCTTGTCGACTGCAGCGATGGTGAGGTTGCCCGCTGGCGTCGCACCTCGTCACCCGCCGGCGCCTTTCTGGACGCCGTCGGCCACTACTCGACGGAGTCCCTGATTCCGCTCGCCCTTGCCATCCGGGCGGCAGGCTATCCCTTTGACGCGCCAGCCGATTACCTGTACACGACGCTTGGAGCGCTCCTGGCCCTCGTCATCGTGCTCAACAAGGCGCTCAACGACATGGTCAGGGTCGCCCGCGCCAATTATGGCGCCCCGAAGCTGACCTACTCTGAAGGAGAGTCAGCACCCCGCGGTGGAGTTCTTGCTGCCGCCCGTCGCGTTGCCAAGTTCCTGCCATTCCACCGGATCTTCCACTCGGTCGAACTGACCATGGTCATCTTCGTTGCGGCCGTGATCGGGTTGTTCATCGGCGAGTTGACGGCCATGCGTCTCGTGCTTGTCGTCCTCCTCGGCCTGGGGATCATCACTCTCTTCGGTCACTTTGTCGCGATCATGTCGTCGAAACGCGTCCGTGCCTGAGCGGCTCCCGACCGTCGGCGTCGTAATCCTCACCCAGGGGACGCGTCCCGATGATTTGGCGCGCGGCATCCGGAGCATGCAGGAACAGCAGGGAATCGACCTCGACATTGTCGTCGTCGGAAACGGCTGGGACCCCGAGGGCCTTCCAGCCGGGGTGCGAGGACTTGCCTTGCCCGAGAACGTCGGTATTCCGGCAGGCCGGAATCGTGGAGCAGATGCCGTCAGCGGCGAGCACATTTTCTTCCTCGATGACGACGCCTTCATTCCGGATGCCGGATTCCTGACGGCCTGTATCGCGCTGATCGACAGTCAGCCCGGGATCGGGCTCATCCAGCCGCGCCTCACCGACCCCACCGGAAAGCCAGCCCCCCGACGATGGATTCCGCGAATCCGCAAGGGCGATCCGCGCGACCCTGGGAACGTCTTCTCGTGCCTCGAGGCCGCCGTCTTCCTGCCCCGACAGGTATTCGACGCGACGGGAGGTTGGGCAGCACCGTTCTTCTACGCACACGAAGGCATCGAGCTCGCGTGGCGCGTGTGGGACCAGGGAAAGAGAGCCTGGTATGCCGGCGATCTGGAGGCACACCACCCCGTCGTCGTGCAGACACGGCATGCCGACTACTACCGTCTCAACGCGCGCAACCGCGTCTGGCTGGCGCGACGCAACCTGCCCCTGCCGCTCGTGCCTGTCTATGTCGGCGCCTGGACCGGGGTGCACCTGCTGCGATGGTGGAGACAACCCACGGCGCTGCGTGGCCTGGTTCGGCGGCTGGCGCGAGGGATGGCGAAGCGATCCTGAGGAACGCCGACCAATTCGATGGTCCACCGTCTGGCGCATGACGCGTGCTGGCCGACCGCCGGTGATCTAGTTGGTTACGCTTGATCCCATGGGAGTAGTGACGGACGCACGTAAGGCAGTCAGAATCGGGCGAGAACTCATCGCCAACAGACGCGCCCGCACCGCACTCTCCCACCGATTGGCGCAGCTTCCTCCGCTGGAGCCGGGCAAGTACAAGATCGCCGTCTACTTCGCCGACAGCCAGGTGAACATGTACCAGATCCGCCAGTGGTACAAACCGCTTCAGGTCCTCGGCCGCACCTGGCCGGTTGTCGTACTCAGCCGGGGCGCGACCGCTGCCACCCAGCTGTTCGAGGAATCGCCACTCCCGGTGTCTTACGTCCGCACCGTGGTCGCGCTCGAACGCACGCTGGCCGAGCAGGACATCCGCATTGTGTTCTACGTCAATCAGAACACCAAGAACTTCCAGATGTTCCGGTACGGGCAACGCTGGCACGTTTTCATCAACCATGGTGAGAGCGACAAGATGTACATGACGACGAACCAGTTCAAGGCGTACGACTACAGCCTCGTAGCTGGTGACGCCGCGATCAACCGGCTGCAGAAAGTGCTCTGGGACTTCGACTTCGACAAGCGTGCGATCAAGATCGGACGCCCGCAGGCCGACCACTATTCCGGGACGTTGCCATACACCCCGGATGACCGCACCGTCGTTCTCTACGCGCCGACGTGGGAGGGCGACCGGGGTGCTGCAGCCTACGGATCAATCGCCTCACACGGCGTTGAACTCGTGCGTGCTCTGCTCGCCACTGGAAAGCACCGGGTGATTTACCGCCCCCACCCGCGCAGTGGAGTCGTGGACTATGCGTACGGCGCGGCGAACCGGGAGATCATCGGGATGCTCGCGGCAGCGAACAGCGCAGACCCGGCCGCCCATCATGTTCACGACACCGGCTCAGAACTCGGCTGGCAGCTGTCGGCCACCGACGTCGCCATCGTCGACATCTCGGCGATGGTCTACGACCGGCTCGCCAGCGGCAAACCGCTCATGGTCACCCGTCCCGCCGACCCCGAAGCTCAGGTCGACACCGCCGGCTACCTCTCTGCGTGTGAGTGGCTCGACGCATCCGAAGCCTCATCGATCGTCGAACACACCGACCGCGTGCTTCATGACCCCGAGACAGTCGGACGGCTCGATCAGTGGGTACGTCGCTACTTCGGTGACCCAACCCCGGGCGCTGCGACCCGTCGGTTCCACGAGGCCGTCCAACACCTGATGGATGAGTGGGAGCGTTACGCCGCTCTGCACAGAAACGACGAGGACACCCAGCTCACGCCCGTCGCTGACACCGGTTCGACCGCGGCGGTGACGGCACAGACAAGCGGTGTCGATGACCCCGCCCAGTCGCAGGAGACCGGCGAGGACGACGACGACCTTCGCTAGGGTCGTTCCCGTTCGGTGCCGCGCCGCCGTGGAAGGCGGGGGAGCGGGAGACGTTCGCGCAGTTCCCTCATCGTCGGCCGGGCTGCACGGTTCACGGGCTCGAGCTCGAGCGGCAGGTACAGGGGCGCTGGCCCGAAGGCGTTACGCGCGGCGTTGACCACTCCCCGCCCGGCGAGGTTGTTTCCGATCCCGCCAACGGCTGCGCCGATTCCGAACGGCATAGCCTTTCCGATCAGCGACGAGCCCTGGTTGACGACGAACATCTTCACGAAGCGACGCCGGAGTTCATCCGCCACCGGCCCCATCATCGCCTGGGGAACGCGCCTCGCGACCATCTCGCCCCAGAAGACCTTCCGGGGCGGACCGCCGCCGAAAACCTGTCCGGTGAACTGGCGCACGAGGTCGGTGCCCGCACTGCCGAGCATGAGAGTCATCACGAGGGCGCGCGCGCGGAGCGGGTCATCGAGGGCGATGCCGTGCACCTCGGTCACCGATTGGGCGAACAGTGCCGTCGTCTCGAGGAAGCCGACCGTCTCGACGCCGGAAATGGTCAGGGTGAGTCCTGTCCCGAAGCCGGGCACCATCGCAGTTGCACCGACGGCGGCACCGCCGGTGGTGATCGCGGTGAGGTATCGCCGTTCGAGGATCCTGACGAGCTGCGCCGGGGTGGCGTGGGGGTGCGCGCGCCGCAGAGCGCGGATGTGGGCAACAACGACGGGACGCTGTACAGAGAGCGCCTTGTCGATGCCGCGAAGCCACGCCGGGCCGTTCTGCGGTGCGGATGTCGGCTCAGCGGCATCCAGAATTCTCACGCGGTCGTCCGGTGCGCTCATTCGTCCCTCGCACGATCGGTGATGCTGTGCGCCCACCAGTCTACGATATCCGCGCTGGGAAGCGGCAGGATCGGCGGAGGGCTTTCCGAAGTGGGTCAGCGGTGGTATTCGGCGTTGTACCGATCGAGCACATCGGCGATCGGCCCGTCGAGGACGAGCGCGCCCTTGTCGAGGTACAGGCCACGCGTGCAGAAGCGTCGCAGGTCCTTCTCATTGTGGGAGACGAAGAACAGGGTGCGACCTCCGGCGAGCAGTTCCTCGATCCGCCGGTAACACTTCTCCCGGAAACCCCGGTCTCCGACAGCGAGCACTTCATCCACGAGGATGATGGGTTCTTCGAGCATAGAGATCACGCTGAAAGCGATGCGCACTTTCATACCGCTCGAGAGATGTTTGTACGGGGTGTCGATGAAGTCGCCGATCTCGGCGAAGTCGATGATGGCGTCGAACCTGCCGTCGATCTCCTTGCGAGTCATCCCGTGGAGACCGGCAGTGAGGTACACGTTGTCGCGCACAGTGAGGTCGTTGACGAAACCACCGGTGATCTCGATGAGTGGGGCGACCCCTCCGTTGACGCCGACCGAGCCCTCATCGGTCATGACAACGCCGGCGACGAGCTTGAGCAGCGTCGACTTGCCCTGGCCGTTGCGCCCGACGACGCCGATCGCTTCGCCCGGCTGAACATCGAAGGAGACGTTGCGGAACGCCCAGAACTCGCCTGGCCGCGAACGTCGGCCGCGACCGGAGAACAGGTCCTTGAAGTTGCGTCGGCCGCCGCGGTTCCGGCGGAAGCGGATGCCGACGTTGTCGACGCGGATCACGGGTACCGACATCACAGTTCCTTCAGGACGGTGCGCTCTGAGCGCTTGAAGACCCAGACGCCGATCGCAAGGAAAAGCAGGGACATCCCGGCAGAAACGACGACGGCGTACCAGTCGAGCTGCGCGGGGAAGAACGCGGACCGGTAGAGCGAGAAGATTCCAGCGAGCGGGTTGAAGACGGCAAACGGCTGCAGTTCGGCGGGGAGGTCGCTCAGCCCGTAGACGATGGGAGAGGCATAGAAGAGGAACCGGAGGATGAGTTTCACCGCTCGTTCGAGGTCACGGAAGAAGACCACGAGTGGAGCGACGATCAGGCCGATCCCGACGGTGAGGACACATTGAATGAGGATGGCGAGCGGGAAGAACACTGCCTCCCAGTGCAGTGACGTGCCCTCGTTGAAGATGGCGAAAATCGCGAGGACCGGGAGGGCCGCGAGGAACTCGATGCCCTTCGAGAGGACGAGCCGGTTGACCCAGATCGTGCGGGGGATCGAGGTCGACCTGACGAGCTTCGCCTCTCGAAGAAACGCGCGCGTGCTGTCGGAAACCGCCCCGTTGAACCACATCCACGGCAGCAGCCCGATGAGCAGGAACATGATGTACGGCTGCTCGCCGATCCTTCCGCCGCGGTCGAAGACGATCGCAAAGACGAACCAGTAGATTCCGGCCATCACCAGTGGATCGAGGATCGACCAGACGTAGCCGAGAGCGCTCGTCGAGTAGCGGACGCGCAGGTCTCGCTTGGTGAGAAGCCAGAGGGCGTGCCGGTAGCGAGTGACGTACGAGCGCTGAGGCGGTCGCAGATCGGCGGGTGAACTCACAGCCACCAACCTATAGGCAAACACTGACCGGCACGGTCAGGGACGCGTGCCGGTCATCGTGTGTGCAGGGTTTAGACGAAAAGGTTCGCCCGCTCGAGGTCTTCGGCGAAGTCGACTTCGACGGCGTACAGGTCGGAGATATCGACGGGCTCAACGAGAAGGCCGTCCTGCTCGATGGCGAGCTCAAGGCCGCGCTCGAAGTAGTCCTGGTCGCCGACGCGAGCGAGCTGGCGAAGGAGGTTCGCCTTGTCGTCGCGTGAAATGTAGTTGATGCCGACCGCTTCGCCGAGGCCGCCCTTGACGGTCTTCGACAACTCCTTGATGTAGCCCTCGGCGGAGGTCGTGTACTTGACCTCTTCATCGGACACCTTCGAGGTGTTGACAGTGACGAACGACTGGTCGCGAGCGATCATGGCAGCTGCGCGGTCGAGGACCGTGGGATCGAAGACGACGTCGCCGTTCATCCAGAGCACACCGCCGGGCTGGGAGGCGCTCAGTGCGCGCATCAGGCTCTTCGACGTGTTCGTCTGGTCGTACTGCTCGTTGTAGACGAAGGATGCCTCGGGGAACGCTTCGATGATGTGCTCGAGCTTGTATCCGACGACGATGGTCACCTTGGCGGTCTTGCCGAACGCGTGGTGGATGTTGTCGAACTGCTGCTGCATGATGGTCCGGCCATCGCTGAGTTCGGTCAGCGGCTTCGGAAGAGAGCGGCCGAGTCGGCTGCCCATGCCTGCTGCAAGAATTACAACCTGTGTCGTCACGAGATTCTCCTCAAGATAGATTCAGGCCCCCCGGCCGCCAATGAAAGACAACGTTTGCGTGGAATTAACCTGTAAGTAGATGAAATGACACCCCGTTATGCCTTGGCCTACGATAGCGCGACACCCCTATTGGGGACAGTGACGGCAGGATTGTTGTTGTCGTATCGTAATACGACACTCGGCGCTTTAACAGGATCCAAAACGGCCGAAATGAGTCCCGGCCTCGAATAGGCGGTGGCCTCTTGGTAGGTTGTAGCAGTGACTCCCGAGCTCGATTCTCCTCAAGACGCACCCGACCAAAAGATGCAGGAAGCATCCGATGGCGGGCGGTTGTCTGACGCCGCTGCGCCCTCGATACCGACGCCGCAGGCTGCGCGTAAGCCAGCAGCAAAGAGGACTGCAGCGTCGAAAGCCAGCGCGTCGAAGGACACATCGAGCGACGCATCCGTCGACACCTCCGCGGCGCCTCAGAAGACGGCATCTCAGAAGCCCGCAGTGAAGAAGCCGGCAGCGAAGAAACCGGCAGCGAAGCCGACAGCCGCGAAAACAACGCCAGCAAAGTCGCCTGCAGCGAAGTCGACAACCGCGACGCCGGCACAGTCGCCAGCAGCGAAAAAAGCGGCACCGAAAAAAGCGGCAACGAAAACGCCGGTAGCGAAGAAATCGGTAGCGAAGAATCCCGCGCGCACGGCTTCGCCAGCGAAACCGCGTTCGGTCCCTGCAGCCAAGCCGGAAGATGTCGTCGAGGTGACGGAGGTCGAGTCCAGCACGCCAGGGGTCGCTTCTCCTTCCGCTGTTTCGAAGGTCGATGCAGAGTCCTCCGAAAACGTCGCTGCCCCCGTGACCGCAACCGAGGGCATCGCATCGACGTCGGCACCGATCGTTGTGGAAACTCCGAGTTCAGAAGACGTGGTTTCGGACGACTTCATCGAAATCGGGCGCGTGACAACCCCGCCCGTTGCGGCGAAAAAGGCGAGCCCTCCGCGCAAATCCTCAGTGCCACGGACGGGTACCGGCACCAGGCGTGCACCGGCGAAACGCGCGCCGCTGACCCTCGCCGCTCAGGTGACATCCGGGGACTTCGCGATTGCGGCGCCGGGCGATTCCAAGCAGACCGAGCCGGACGAGCCTCTTGCGGGCGAATCGGATGCCGCAACCACTGTTGTGCCTGTCGAAAGCGCACCCGACGTCGAGACCGCACTGAACGCGGACGATGTCCGCCCTCCGGTGCCATCGCTGAGCCCGGACGACGCTGCGTTGAAGTTCGAGACGATGCCCGAGGCTCCCGAACAGCGATCGATGCTCGACGATCAGGAACCGATGCGATTCGTGTGGAGCAAGCGCTGGCCGTTCCTCACCCTGGCCTCAACCTCGTCGAGTGACGACGCGGCCGTTGAGCCCCGTGCCGACGCGGCCCCGGACACCCAGTCCGGTGTGGTTTCAGATCAGCCCGACTCGATTGAGGACGAAGCGGCTACCGAGGCGTTCGCGCAGGAGGAAACCACGACCCCGGCAATGAGCGATGTGGCGCCTGCACCCACTCCCGCGCCCGAGATTGTCGAACCGGAGTTCATCGAACCGGAGTTCATCGAGCCGGGGATGAGCGAGCCGGACACTTCGCCCGAAACGATCGAGCCTGAAACGATCGAGCCCGAAACTGCTGAGCCTGAAACGATCGGGCCCGAAACTGCTGAGCCCGAGGCGACTGAACCCGGGTCCGTCGAGCCGGCGACCGCGCTCACGGAGGACGTCAACTCGTCTGACCAAACGGAGACGGCCGCGCCGGTCAGGATTGATCCGTCCACATCGCCCGTCGTGCTGCAGATCTCGGGCCTGACGCGTCGTTTCGGAGATACGGTCGCCGTCGACGGTATCGAACTCGATGTTCATGAAGGATCCTTCTACGGAATCGTCGGGCCGAACGGGGCCGGGAAGACGACGACGCTGTCGATGATCACCGGCCTGCTTCGCCCGGACGCCGGGTCGATTTACGTTCACGGCGTCGACGTGTGGGCTGACCCTGACACCGCCAAACGCTCCATCGGCGTGCTTCCGGACCGGCTGCGCCTGTTCGACCGCCTCACCGGCGCCCAGCTGCTCTACTATTCCGGGGTCCTCCGCGGGCTGGACAACGTGACCGTCAGGTCGAGGGTGAAGGACCTGGCTAAAGCGTTCGGCCTCGAAGACGCGCTTAACCGCCTCGTGACCGACTACTCCGCCGGAATGACCAAGAAGGTGGCACTCGCCGCTGCGATGATCCACTCACCGCGACTGCTCGTGCTCGATGAACCGTTCGAATCGGTCGACCCGGTGTCAGCTGCCAACGTCATCGAGATCCTCCAGAAATACGTCGCGCACGGCGGAACCGTCGTTCTGTCGAGCCACGGAATGGACCTGATTCAACGGGTCTGCGATCACGTCGCCATTGTTGTCAATGGCCAGGTGCTCGCCTCAGGTGCCGTCGATGACGTTCGGGGAAACGGAACACTCGAGGACCGGTTCGTCGAACTTGCCGGCGGTCGCAAGGCCGCAGAAGGAATGGAATGGTTGCACAGCTTCTCGGACTAAGGCTGCGGCTGCTGGCCAATGGGTTCCGGCGAAGTATCTGGCAGGTCATCGGTATCGTCTTCGGCACAGCGGCCGGACTCGCCCTCATCATCCTCATCGGCAGCGGGCTGGTCGCTCTCCGGTTCGCACCGGACGAACTGACCCGAAACCTCCTTGTGATCGTCGGATCGTTCGTGGTGCTCGGGTTCGTGTTGCTCCCACTCGTTTTCGGCGTCGACGACGATATGGATCCCCGTCGGTTTGCGCTTGTCGGGCTCCAACCGCGGCAGCTGTCGACCGGACTGCTTGTCGCCGCGCTCGTCAGCGTGCCGTCGATCGTGATCATCGTGCTCAGCGCGCTCACTGTCGTGACCTGGTCGCGAGGTGTGTTCATTGTCATCCTCGCTGTTGTTTCCGCCATTCTGGCCGTCGCGACCTGCGTCCTTGCCGCGCGGGTGATGACAGCCCTGGCGTCGCTGCTCCTGGCAACTCGCCGATCCCGCGAGCTGACCGGAGTGATCGGAACCCTCGTCCTTGTTCTGCTCGCCCCGGCGGTAATCCTGCTCTCCAGCGTCGACTGGACCCGGGCCGGAGTTGCCGTGCTCGGCGACGCGGCCGGCGTCGTCAGCTGGACGCCATTCGGAGCGGTCTGGTCGATACCCGGCGATGCCGCCACCGGCAACGTGGCCGGCGCGATCCTCAAGCTCCTCATCGCCGTGGCAACCGTCGGTCTGCTGTGGCTGGCCTGGGATCGCCTCGTCGCCCACATGCTGGTCACTCCCGAGCGCGAACAGGTCGCCAAAACGTACGGTGGCCTGGGCTGGTTCGACGTGATGCCGACCCGACCGGCATCCGTTATCGCCGCTCGCAGCATCAGCTACTGGGGACGCGACTCGCGCTACCTCGTGTCGATCGTCGTCATTCCGATCGTCCCGGTCATCATGATCCTTCCCTTCCTCGTGGTCGGAATTCCCTTGCAAACCCTCGCCCTGCTTCCCCTGCCGGTGATGGCGATCTTCCTGGGCTGGTCCCTGCACAACGACCTTGCCTTCGATTCGACGGCGATCTGGCTGCACGTCGTCTCCGGCGTTCACGGTTACGCAGACCGAATCGGACGGATGTTCCCCGTTCTGCTCATCGGCATCCCGCTGATCGTTGTCGGGTCGATGGTGAGCATCATGTTTTACGGCGACTGGGCCGTCCTTCCGTCGATGCTCGGCGTCTCCAGTGCGCTCTTCCTTGGCGGAGTGGGGCTGTCGAGCTACATCTCAGCGCGACTTCCGTACCCGGCTGCGTTGCCGGGTGACAGCCCATTCCAGCAGCCGCAGTCCTCGGGCACGCTCGGTGGGCTGTCGCAGTCGCTTGGGCTGATCGGCTCGCTTGTGGTCGCAACACCGGCGCTGGTCTTTGCCTGGCTCGGGCTTACCGACGATCCGTCACTGCATCTCGCGTCGTTGTTCTTCGGGGTCGGTGGTGGAATTGTCGCCGTCGTCGTGGGCGTGTGGGCAGGCGGACGGGTCTTCGACCGCCGCGGGCCCGAGATCATGGCGTTCGCGCTGAGCCACTGATCCTTCCCGACCACGCGTCAGACGCGGGTAGAATCAACCCATGATTGACGCACGCCTCAGCATTGCAGATCCCGGTTCTCCCTCGGAGGGAGGCGGTACCTCGGTTCTCGATCGCGAACTCGAGGAACTCCTCAATAACGAGGGCGTTGAACCCGGCGACCACGAACGCTTCTCCCACTACGTGAAGAAAGACAAGATTCTCCAGTCGGCGCTCAGTGGCAAGCCGGTGAAGGCACTGTGCGGCAAGAAGTGGACGCCGGGGCGGGACCCGGAGAAGTTCCCGGTCTGCCCGAGCTGTAAGGCCATCTACGAGAAGATGAAGTCCGAGTAGATCCGCTCAGCTTCTGAAGGTGGTGGGAAGCGTCGGATCCCCGCGGCCGAGTCGAGAGGCATCCGCTGGCAACTCCGCGAGGATTCTGGCCCGATGGTCGCGCGCCGCGCGTGTGCCCGCGGGTCCCGTGTGCTGCTCGTCGATCTCGCCGTCCCGAACCAGCTGAACCAGCAGGGGACGCTCGGTTGCTGTACCGGAGTCGGCGTCTTCGGGACCATCGCCCACGTAGATGAGTTCCTCGACGGCGATGTGTGCCGAGTTGAGGCGACGCACCGGGAACTTTCGTCCGCCGACACTCACTTTGTCTGGCGAGGTTTTCGCCACCGGAATCCACCCGCCATCTGTGCCACGACGGGCCACAAGTTTGTACACCATCCCGGCTGCCGGAGATCCGGATCCGGTCACGACGGACGTTCCCACCCCATAGGAGTCCACCGGTGCCGCCGCGAGGGTGGCGATGGCGTGCTCGTCAAGGTCGTTGGTCACGGTGATCTTCGTACCGGTTGCGCCAAGCGAGTCGAGGAGCTGGCGTACCTCAACCACGAGTGTGGGGAGATCGCCGGAGTCGAGCCTGACGGCGCCGAGACCGGTGCCCGCAGCGCGGATGGCGGCCCGGACACCCTCGTGGACGTCGTAGGTGTCGACGAGGAGAGTCGTGTCAGCGCCGACCGCGTCGACCTGCGCGCGGAATGCCTCCTCCTCGGTCGCGTGGAGAAGGGTGAAGGAGTGAGCGGCGGTGCCCATGGTTGGAATGCCCCAGGTGCGGCCAGCCTCGAGATTGCTGGTGGCGTCGAATCCGGCGATGTAGGCGGCACGCGACGCTGCGACAGCACTATGTTCGTGAGCTCGACGCGATCCCATCTCCGCAAGCGGCCTGCCTCTGGCGGCCGTCACCATCCGCGTCGCGGCATTCGCCACGGCGCTGTCGTAGTTGAGAACGCTGAGCACGAGCGTTTCGAGAAGGACGCCCTCGGCGAAGCTGGATTCGACCACGAGGATGGGGGAGTTGGGGAAGTACGCTTCACCCTCGCGATACCCCCAGATGCTCCCGGAGAAACGGTAGTCGGCGAGCCAGTCGAGGGTCTTGCCCGCCACGATGTCGTGATCTCGCAGCCAGGACAGTTCGGCGTCACCGAACCGGAAGTCACGAATCAGGTCGAGGAGCCGACCGGTGCCTGCAACGATTCCGTAGCGGCGCGCCCCTGGCAGTCGACGTGCGAAGACCTCGAACATGCACTCGGTATCCGCGGTGCCGTGCTGGATTGCCGCATCGACCATGGTCAGTTCGTACCGGTCGGTGTGCAGCGCGGTCGAGGCTCGGGGATACGGCGTTGGGTTCACTTTGCCAGCCTAGCCATGGCCGCGTCGATTACGAGCGTGGACGGCGGCGAGTAGGCTGGGAGAGTGAATGACGCGCCTATCGGGATCTTCGACTCCGGCGTCGGCGGGCTGACCGTGGCGCGTGCGATCCAGGACCAGCTTCCCAATGAAGAGATCCTCTACATCGGCGACACTGCTCATTCCCCGTACGGGCCCAAGCCGATTGCTGACGTGCGGCGGTACGCCCTCGAGGTGCTCGACGATTTGGTCGCGCAGGGTGTGAAGATGATCGTGATCGCGTGCAACACGGCATCCGCTGCGATGCTCCGCGATGCCCGGGAGCGATACACCGTCCCGGTAATCGAAGTGATTCAGCCCGCCGTGCGCACGGCGGTGAGCAGCACACGCAACCACCGGGTCGGGGTGATCGGCACTGCAGGCACCATCAACTCTTTGGCCTACGAGGACGCATTCGCCGCCGCTCCCGCTCTGGAGCTGTTCAGCCAGGCCTGCCCCCGGTTCGTTGAATTCGTGGAGAACGGCGTCACGACCGGTCCCGAGGTCCTTGCCACAGCGCAGGCTTACCTCCAGCCTCTGAAAGATGCCGGTGTCGACACGCTCGTCCTCGGCTGTACGCACTACCCGTTCCTCAAGGGTGCGATCTCCTACGTGATGGGGTCCGAAGTGACCCTCGTCTCGAGCGACACCGAGACCGCCAACGACGTCTATCGCGAACTGGTCTCCAACGGGCTGCTCCGTACCAGCCCGGTACCGCCCTCGCACCATTATGAGGCGACCGGAGCCAGTGAGGACGACTTCCTCCAGCTCGCACACCGACTGATCGGACGGGAGATCTCCCACGTCGACCTCGTTCAGACCGGAGTCATCGACCTGACCGAACTTCGCGCTGCATCCGACAGCCGCAGCCACTGACCTTTCGCCTTTCCGATATCCGCGCCTCATGGCGCCCACCAGGGAGAATGACATGACCGACACCACCCGCAAAGACGGCCGGACAGCAAGTGAACTGCGCGAGGTGACCATCGAGCGCGGATGGAGCACCCAGGCAGAGGGATCGGCGCTCATCTCCTTCGGCAACACCAAGGTGCTGTGCACCGCGTCGTTCACCAACGGTGTGCCGCGCTGGCTCGCCGGAAAAGGCAAGGGCTGGGTCACCGCCGAGTACTCGATGTTGCCCCGCTCGACGAACAGCCGCATGGACCGTGAGTCGGTCAAGGGCCGCGTCGGTGGACGCACCCACGAGATCTCCCGCCTCATCGGGCGCAGCCTGCGTGCGGTCATCGACACGAAGGCGCTCGGCGAGAACACCATCGTCATCGACTGCGATGTGCTGCAGGCCGACGGGGGAACCCGCACCGCGGCGATCACCGGTGCCTACGTCGCCCTCGCGGATGCCATCGAGTGGGCACGAGAGAAGAAGTTCATCGGCCAGAAGTCCAAGCCGCTCATCGACAGTGTTGCCGCCGTCTCCGTCGGGATCATCGACGGAGCTCCCATGCTCGACCTCGCCTACGTCGAGGATGTGCGAGCCGAAACCGACATGAACGTCGTCGTCACTGGACGCGGGCTCTTCGTCGAAGTCCAGGGCACGGCCGAAGGCGCCCCGTTCGACCGCCGCGAACTCGACTCCCTACTCGACCTCGCCCTTGACGGTGCCGCCGACCTGACGAAACTGCAGCTCGAGGTGCTCGGGCGCGATTCGGCATGACGATCGAGGTCGTGCTGGCCACGCACAACCAGCACAAGGTCGAGGAGTTCCAGCGCATTCTCGGTGCGGCAATGCCGGAGATCACCGTCGTCGCTTACGACGGACCTGAACCCATCGAGGACGGCGTGACGTTCAGCGAGAACGCGCTGATCAAAGCTCGAACCGCCGCCGCACACACCGGAAAGATCTCCCTGGCCGACGACAGCGGCATCTCGGTGGACGTGCTCGGCGGTGCCCCCGGGATCTTCTCGGCCAGATGGGCCGGGCCCGGACGCGGGGATGTCGAAAACCTGTCCCTGCTGCTGGCCCAGCTCTCCGACATCGCCGACGAGCACCGGTCGGCACGCTTCAGGTGCACCATTGCACTGGTTGTTCCCGACGGACTGACCGACGGGGGATTCGAGCATGTCTCCGAGGGTGTCTGGCCTGGCCGCCTCGCCACCACGCCGAGCGGGGCGAACGGCTTTGGCTATGACCCCATCTTCATTCCTGTTGGACACGAGGTGTCTTCGGCAGAGCTCCCGCCCGAGACCAAGAACGAGATCAGCCATCGGGCCAGGGCCTTCGCCGACCTGATCCCGACCCTGCGCACCCTGTTCTGACCGTCGTCCGGTTCGACGGGGAGCGCCATGACGACCGGATGAAACCGATGATCCGGGCGCATGGACTGGAGCCGCTCCTGAGAACGGCGATCATTCCTATCTGGGCGCTCAGGTCGTCGTGGGGCCGCTGCGGGTAATAGCGTGGACGTACCATGGCACACGATCACGCTCAGCACACGACGAATCGGCGCAAGCTGCTGCTCGTCATCGCCATCGTGGTCGTTGTTCTCGTCGCCGAGGTGGTCGGGGGTATTCTCACCGGGTCCCTCGCCCTGCTGGCCGACGCCGGCCACATGTTCAGCGACCTCACCGGCCTGCTAATCGCCCTCGTCGCCCTGGCGATCGCCGCGCGACCGGCGACCGAGCGTCACACCTACGGGTATCGCCGCGTCGAAGTTCTCGGCGCGCTCGCTAACGGACTCATTCTCGTAGTTGTGGCTGTGTCGATCGCCGTAACGGGTGTGAGCCGACTGCTGGACCCGACCGGTATCGAGGTGCTCGGCGCACCCATGCTCGTGGTCGCGATCGTCGGTCTGGTTGCCAATGCGGTGTCGATGCTGATCCTGCGCGACTCGGCGAAGACATCCATCAACATGCGTGGCGCCTACCTCGAAGTTTTCGGCGATCTGTTGGGGTCCATCGGGGTGATCATCGCAGCGGTCATCATCCTGCTCACCGGTTTCGTCCAGGTGGATGCCATTGCCTCCCTGGTCATCGCGGCGGGAATCCTTCCGCGGGCCTGGTTCCTCCTGCGCGACGTCTGGCGTGTGCTCAACGAGGGAACGCCACCGGACACGGATGTCGAATTGATCCGCTCGCATATCCGTGGTGCGGCAGGTGTGATCGACGTTCACGACGTCCACGTCTGGTCCATCACCACGGGGGAACACGTGTTCACCGCGCACGTGGTCGTCGAACCGGCCGTCTTCACTGAAGGACGTGCCGGAGAGATGCTCGACACCCTGTCAGAGTGCCTGGCCGGTCACTTCGACGTGGAGCATTCCACGTTCCAGCTCGAGCCGTCCAGGCACGCCGGACACGAGCATCCGCGGCACTCCTGAGTTCGGTCGGAGACTGCGCCTGACGCCGAATCAGCGGTGGTCGGGCTTCTGATCGAATGCGTCAGCGTCGAGCACCATCTGCTGGGCCTCGTCGGAGTCGGTCTCGACATCAGCGCCGGCGGCTGCGAGCCGCTTCGCCTTGCGACTGGACTGAATGTAGTGCCAGACGGTCGGGATCAGGGTGATGGTGACGGCGCCGATGAGGATGACGTCGATGTATTCCTGCACGAACGCAGCGACCGGGGGAATGTAGCCCAGAAGGTACCCGAAGTAGGTCAGGCCGGCGCCCCAGATCAGCGCGCCGATCAGGTTGTAGAGCGTGTACTTCTTGTAGTTCATGTGACCGACACCGGCCGCGACGGGAGCGAAGGTACGCACGATCGGAACGAAGCGGGCCAGGATGACAGCCAGTCCGCCGAATTTCTCGAAGAACCGGTTCGTTCGCTGGACGTTCGCGATGCTAAAGATCCCGGATTCCTTGCGCTCGAAAATGCGCGGACCCGCCTTGTGGCCGATCAGATAGCCGACCTCACCGCCGACGAACGCGGCGAACCCGATCGCGAGGGCCACCCACCAGATGTCGATGTTGATGATGCCGCCGAAGGTGAAGATGCCCGTGATCACCAGAAGGGTATCTCCGGGAAGGAGGAAGCCCACCAGAAGCCCGGTTTCGGAGAAAACGATGGCACAGATAACGAGGAGTGCCCACGGTCCGGCACCGTCGATGATCGTCGCTGGGTCAAGCCAGGGGATGAGCCCGGTGTGGATCATTCTCAACTACTCCGTCGGATTGGGGTTCGGTTGGTGACAGCACCGACCGTTCGTGCGGAAGGTGGGACTTGAACCCACACGCTCGAAAGCACAGGAACCTAAATCCTGCGTGTCTGCCAATTTCACCACTCCCGCGTACGAATACCAGTTTAGGGGCTGGATTCCCAGCATCCTGTGACCCAGTACTGGGGCGGTAGTCCTACGGATATTCCCGAGCAGGATCGTGCGGATTCTACGTGGTTTGATGTCCGGGGTGAAGGCCGCCCGGCCTTTTACCCGCACCACCGCGCTCGCGCACTGCGCGCGGTAGTGTGAAACGGAATCGAGAGGCTGATCGTGAACAGTACTCCCAACGGGACGTCGACAGGCAAGTCCGGGGACCCCAAGCCCCGAGGCGGTGAAAAGCGAGGCAGCGCGGGAACGAAGCCGCGTCGCTGGTGGGCGCAAGTGACCGAATCGGTGGAATCGCGTCTCTGGCCCCTCCCGGCCGCCGCGATCGTGGTTGCGGTCGCCCTGGGGATCGCGGTTCCCCGAATCGACCTGCTGGTCGATTCTCTCCTTCCGACCGGCGTGAACTCGGTGGTTTTCAACGGCGGGGCGGAGACGGCCCGTTCGGTGCTTTCCTCGATCGCCGGTTCGCTGATCACCGCGACGTCCCTGACCTTCTCGCTCACGGTCGTGGCGTTACAGCTCGCCAGCAGCCAGGCGTCGCCCCGGGTGCTGAGGCTGTTCGCGCGAGATCGCCGGGTGCACACCACGCTCGCGGTATTCCTCGGAACCTTCGCGTACTCGATCACCGTACTGCGGTCGGTTCGTGCCTCGACAGACGAAGTTCCCGAGTTCGTTCCCAGGATCGCCGTGACCGCGGGGTTCGTCCTGACATTGATTAGCGTCATGATGCTGGTCTTCTTCCTCGCGCATCTCGCCGCGCAGCTCCGTGTGGAGACGATCTTGAAGGAAATACACTCGGAGACAGAGCGCACCATCGATCTCGTCGGCGACAGCTATGCAGCCGCGCCGGCCTACGCCCTCCGTGTCCGCGTTCCCGAGCAGAAGAACGTCGTCACGTCAGCCGAATCAGGGTTCATCACCAGCCGCGACCGCTCGACCCTGCTCGACTTCGCCCTGGCCAACGACATCGTCATCGAAGAGAACCGAAATGTCGGCGAGAACGTGGTCGCCGGCACGCCGCTCGCCTTCTGGTGGGGTCAGGACGGATCGGAACCCGAGGTGGAACCGGATATCGTCGAGAAGGCGGTGCGAAGCGCGCATCCGATCGGATACGAGCGCACTGCAGCGCAGGACGTGGACTACGGGGTGCAGCAGATCGTCGACATCGGCGTCCGCGCGCTCTCGCCAGGAATCAACGACCCCACAACGGCGGTCCACGCGCTCGGACACCTGGGCGCGCTCATCGCCCGCACCGTAACGTTGCCTCGACTTCCCGCCGGACTGGCGGGCCCCGACGGAGAGTTGCGTGTGGTCACCGTGTCGCGGGGGCCGGCGGAGCTCGTCCACGACGCCCTCTCGCAGATGCGCCATTACGGCGCAGGCGACCCCGCGGTTGTCCGGCGCTTCCTGCAGGTGATCGGTGATCTGGCGTACACCTGCCATGAGCGCGAGGTGCAAACGGCACTAGGAAAGCAACTCGCGGCCCTCGAACAGCAGATTTGGGACGACAGCGCCGACCCGGCTGCCTTCGCTGACCTGCACGAGGAGATCACGAACCTTGCGACGCGCATCGGCCAGTCCGAACACCTGGCTGACCGCGCAAGGTAGAGGCTAGGTCTCGCTCCGAGATTGGACCCGCACCGTGATGACCTGCGTGATGATGAGCGCAGCCGCGATCGCCGCGGCCACGATCACCGTGAAGAGGTCGGACTCGACCTTCAGGATGGTGAACGGGATGAGCACGGCAAGATCGAGCAGCATAGCCAGGGCGGGCAGCCAACGTCGGGCGCCGACCTTCTCGTGGAGCACCCGGAAGACGCCCCACTGAACCGCGATGTCCATCGTGAGGTAGAGGAAGACGCCCATCGACGCGATCTGGGACAGGTCCAGGAACGCGGTCACGAGGATGGCCAGCGCTGCCGTGATCAGCAGTGGCTGGTGCGAAATCCGTTCTGGCAGCGACGGCGCCTGCTTCATCTCCTGCAGCATCGCGTAGAGACGAGACACGGAGAACAGACTGGCGATCAACCCTGACAGGGTCGCAACGACGGCAACAGCAACTGTCAAGCCGACACCCCAGGCGCCGAAAAGGGGCTCGGCTGCCTGGGCGAGCGCGTAGTCGCGGGCGTCGACCGCTCCCTGTGCGCCGATACTGGCCTCCACAGAGATGGTGATCAAAACGTAGAGAACCGCGCAGACCGCGAGCGAAATCATGATCGATCGACCGATATTCCGTTCAGGGTTCTGGATGTCGTCGCCCTGGTTCGTGATCGTCGTGAATCCTTTGTAGGCCAGCACGCAGAGTGCGGTCGCTCCGAGGGCTCCCATGATCTCTGGCGTTTCCACTGCCTGCGGCACGAGGCCCTCGCCCGACGACGTCGCGGCGATGAGACCCGCGATCGCCAGCGCAGCGATACCGGCGATCTTCACGATGGCGGTCGTCATGGCGGAGCCCTCGACGAGCCTGTTGCCGACGAGGTTCACGACGGTGGCGGCGACGATCGCGAGGATTCCCAGGATGGGCACGAGCACAACCGAGTCCTGGAGCCCGAAGGGCCTGAGGAGATACGTCCCGAAGGTTCGGCCGAGCAGACTCTCCGCGACGACCATCGAAACGTACATGAACAGCGAGAAAGAGCCGGCAGCGACACCGGGGCCGTAGGCATCCTTCAACAGCATCGCAATGCCACCGGAAGACGGATTCGAGCTCGAGTAGCGGATATAGGCGTATGAGCTCACACCGGCGACGACGGCGCCCGCGACAAAGGCGAGCGGGAACCAGTCGCCAGCGAGTCCGGCGACCTGGCCGACGAGCGCGAAAATGCCCGCTCCGATCATGACGCCTGCGCCGAGTGAGACCGAGCCCGCGAGTGTGATCTTCTGGTTGTCGCTCATCGCGGCAGCTTAAACTGCCTGCAGATTCAGTCGCAATCCGCTTGCCTACGTTTGATTTCGGGTCGCATTCGTGTCAAGCGCCGAGCCGTTGCCCAGTCGGGAACGCGGGATGACGCTCAGCGTGCCGTTGGTTTCAAGGACGACAGTCGCGATGTCCGTGAGATCTCCCGAGCCCGTGGCTCGGACGGCTTGGCGGACGTCGGCCTCGGTCAGGCGGGCGGAGCGAAGAGCTGCGTGGTCAAATTCTCCGTCGCTCAGGACCATCTGGGGCGAGGAGGTGACCGCGTCCCGGAGGAACGGCCAGCGCGACGTGGACCAGGCGACGATGAACTGAAGTGCCGCGAGCAGGAGCAACGCTGCGGCGCCTTCCGCCCACGACACGTCACTGCTAAGCAGGATCGTCGCGAGCGTCGATCCGAGTGCGACGGTCACGACGAAGTCGAAGGCGTTCAACTGGCTGAGTGTGCGTTTCCCAGTCACGCGCAGCACAAGAATGAGCGTGAGGTAGGAGACAGCGCCAAGGACAAGGGTGCGGGCCACATCAGCCCAGGTGTCGAACCACATAGAGCCACCGTACGGACTGGCGCGGATTTTGCCTACACTCGCGACGACGCGGTCCCACCGCGGACGAAGGTCGTACGGAGCTGCCGCCTGTTCGGCCTGTGGATAACGCGCACGGAGACGGATGCTTTTGGGCAGACTTTCACGATGGCATCGGCAACCGAGATCATCACCGGCCGGGTCCGCGATCGGGTTCGGCAGGAGGGCGTCGACCTGTCCGGCGACGACGCTCTCGCGGAGCTTTACGTTCGCGAAGAGGTGCAGCGATACAGCGAACACGCCCTCGGCAGTTCTCTCCCGCTTCTGCGCGACGAGGGTGCGATCCATCGGGAGGTGGTCGCATCGCTGACCGGATTCGGGCCCCTCCAGCCCTACCTCGACGATCCGAGCATCGAGGAAATCTGGATCAACGCGCCGACCCGCGTGTTCGTCGCAAGGAACGGCATCCCGGAGCTGACGAACACCGTGCTGACGGAGAGCTCGGTGCGCGACCTCGTCGAGCGGATGCTCCAGACCACTGGCCGTCGGGTCGACCTCAGCTCGCCGTTCGTCGATGCGTCGCTCCCGGACGGCTCGCGCCTTCACGTCGTGATTCCGGATGTGACCCGGCGGCACATGGCCGTGAACATTCGCAAGTTCAGCCGCCATGTCCGCGATCTCGCGAGCCTCGTCTCCGGTGGCTCGCTCAGCTCACAGGCGGCCGAGTTCCTGCGCTGCTGCGTTCTCGCGGGCCAGAACATCCTCATCTCCGGCGCGACCCAGGCCGGCAAGACGACTCTGCTCGGGGCGCTCCTGTCGAGCGTGCGGACCACCGAGCGTATCGTCACCGTCGAGGAGACCTTCGAGCTGGACCTTGCGGCTGCTGATATCGTCGCGATGCAATGCAGGCAACCGAGCCTGGAAGGAACCGGCGAGATCACCCTGCGACGCCTGATCAAGGAGGCGCTGCGGATGAGACCCGACCGGCTGATCGTCGGCGAGGTCCGCGAAGCGGAGAGTCTCGATCTGCTGATCGCGCTGAACAGCGGAATCCCCGGGATGTGTTCGATCCACGCCAATTCTGCGAGGGACGCACTCGTCAAACTGTCGACCCTGCCGCTGCTCGCCGGGCGCAATATCGACGCGTCATTCGTCCAGCCCACTGTCGCCGGATGCATCGACATCGTCGTGCACTGCGAGCTGGACCGGACAGGGTTTCGACGGGTCGTTCAGATCCTCGCGCTGAGTGGCGCCCTCAACGGCCCGGTGATCGAGGCGAGCACATTGTTCGCCATGCGTGACGGGCTTCTCGAACCGACCGGGAGCCATCCCACACGACTGGTGAAGTTCGAGAACGCCGGCCTCAACCCGGCCGCAATCCTTCGGCGGGGCGCCTGATGGTTTTGATTCTCGGATGCCTCCTCGCGGCAGGACTGCTGCTCACGACGTCGCACTGGCTGTTTCCCCGACGGTCGTCGGAGTCCCGGTCGCGCGGCGTGGCATCCGGTCGGCTCAGGCAGACGCTGTCCCTCGCCGGTCTTGGGCGCGTTCCTGCCGCGGTGTTCATCACCGTGTCCGTTCTGTCATCCGTCCTCGCCGGTGGACTGGCACACGCGATGCTTCGCGTCACCGCGCTGTCGCTCTGCTCGGCGGTGCTCGGCGGCATTGCTCCCCTCCTCGCGGTGTCGTGGAGGGCCCGCGGGCGCCGCGCCACCACGCGTTCGCTCTGGCCCGACGTCGTCGATCATCTGATCGGCGCAGTGCGATCGGGTCATGCGCTGCCGGATGCCGTCGCAAGCCTGGCGCACACCGGCCCGGAAGCTCTGCGTCCGGAGTTCGTCGCTTTCGAGCGCGACTATCGGAGCACCGGCTCGTTCGGCGGATGCCTGGACCGGCTCAAAGGAACCCTCGCAGATCCGGTACCCGATCGCATCCTCGAGACCCTGCGCATGGCGCGCGACGTCGGAGGGTCCGACCTCACCGTGGTTCTCCGGAGCCTCAGCGCGTACCTTCGCGAGGACATCGCCATCCGGTCCGAGGTCGAGGCTCGGCAATCCTGGATCCGCAACGCTGCGAAACTCGGGGTTGCCGCTCCGTGGTGCATCCTTCTGCTGCTCGCCACACGCCCGGAAGCGGCACTCGCGTATAACTCCGCGGGCGGGGCTGTGCTCATCGCGGGAGGTGCCGGGGTGTCCCTGCTCGCCTATCGCGCCATGCTCGCCCTCGGGCGGCTGCCGCAGGAACGACGGTGGTTCCAGTGAGCGCGATGACCGCATGGGGAATGGTCGTCGGGGTGCTCCTCGGACTCGGGCTCTGGTCGCTGGCGACGATGCTCCCCAGAATGGGCGGTCCGACACTGGCTGAACGCGTCGCCCCCTACATCGTGGATGTGTCGGAGGGCGCTCGTCTCTTCACGATCCGGAGGATGGTCGACCCGATTCCGATCCTCGGAACCCTCCTCGCGCCGACGGTGCACCGGATCGTCGGGCTCCTCGCCCGAGCGCTCGGGGGGACCGCCGTCGTTCAGCAACGGCTGGGCCAGGCGGGCAGCAGCTCGACCGTGCATCGTTTTCGCGCGGAACAACTCGCGTGGGCGCTCGGAGGTGCTGCAGCGGGCGTTCTCCTGACGGCGGCGGCCGGAACACATCGCTCGCTCCCCACCATCGCCGCCATCGTTGCACCCGCGGCCGGGGCGGTTGCCGGTGCCGTTGCGCGGGACGCAGCGCTCAAACGCGCAGCGCGGGCTCGTCTGATCCGGATCGCCGCCGAACTTCCTACCGTGCTCGAATTCATGAGCCTCAGTCTGTCTGCCGGGGAGGGAATCCTCGATTCCCTCCGACGGGTCGCGCGTGTGGGTTCGGGGGAGGTGAGCCGGGAGGTCCACGACGTCGTCGCTGCCGTGAATACCGGCATTCCGCTCGCGGTGGCGCTGGAGGAGTGCGCTCGGCGGATCGACCTCCCAGGCCTCACTCGCTGCGTTGAACAGCTGACGGCCGCGCTGGAGCGGGGTTCGCCGTTGGCGGAGGTGCTGCGGGCACAAGCGCAGGACGCCCGGGACGAGGCCAAGCGCTCGCTTCTTGAGATTGCGGGTAGGAAAGAAGTGGCAATGCTGGTGCCCCTTGTCTTCCTTATTCTGCCGTTGTCGATCCTCTTCGCCATCTACCCGGGGATCTTCGTACTCCAGTCCGGATTCTGAGACAACCGACCACATCACCCACGAGGAGAGACCATGAACACCCTGTCGACACAGTTTCGCTCCCTGAGCGAGCACATCCATGACGAACGGGGAGACGTTCCCGGTTGGGTCCTGATCACGCTGATGACAGCAGGGCTCGTTGTCCTGATCTGGAGCTTGGCCGGTCCTGCGCTCAGCCAGATCTTTGAGCAGGCGATCGCACGGGTCTCGGGAATGTGATCATGGACCGCGCAGCGTGGACCGACGACGAGGGCTCCGCCGTCGTCGAGTTCACGTTCGTGGTCCTGTTGCTGACAGTGCTCACCCTGTCGATCCTCCAACTGGGCCTCGCCCTGCACGTGCGAAACACCGTGATCGACGCCGCGGCCGAGGGCGCGAGGTTTGCGGCGCTTGCCGACAATGGACCAGCGGATGGCGTCGCCCGCACCCGCGAACTCATCGCCGCCGCGATCGGCGCCGACTACGCGTCTGGCGTTACGGCTGAGCGGGGGACGTTTCTCGGTCACCCCAGCATTGGCATCCGTGTCGTCACCCGATTGCCGCTCGTGGGCCTCGTCGGGTTCGACCAGACCCTGGAGGTTCGCGGTCATGCCGCGATCGAAACCCTCGACGACTGACCGTCCACCATCGCTCGCCCGATTCGCAGTGGACGACGGAACAGCAGCGCTGGAGTTCGTCACCGCTGGCCTGATCCTTCTCGTCCCGCTCGTCTACCTGATTCTGACGCTTGCGACCGTCCAGGGCGGTGCTTTCGCCGTCGAAGGAGCCGCACGGCAGGCGGCCCGCGTGTTCGTCCAGTCGTCGACACCGGAGGAGGCCGCTCGTCGTGCCTCACGCGCGATCGACTTCAGCCTCGCCGACTATGGAATAGAACCGGGGGCGGCATCGGTCGGTGTCTCGTGCAGCGGAACGCCACGGGCACAGTGTCCGGCACGCAACGCGACGGTGACGGTGACGGTCCGTGTGGACGTCGCCCTGCCATTCATTCCCGACGTGCTCGACCTGTCGCAAGCGGCGAGCATCCCGGTGCAGGCGACGGCACGCCAGCAGGTCTCACGGTTCTGGGCAGAACGGTGAGACGGATGCGATGCTGGTCGCGCGATGAGGACGGCTCGACGCTGATCCTCGCGATCTTCTACGGCATGTTGGGCCTGCTGGTCATCCTCATTGTTGCGGCCGCATCGTCGCTGTATCTGGAGCGCAAACGGTTGTACAGCCTCGCGGATGCTGCCGCTCTCGTCGGCGCGGAGGCGTTCGACCTCTCGTCGGTGTCCCTGGATGGGGGCGAGCCGTCGCTCACCCTCCGCTCGCCCCAGGTGAGAGGAGCCGTCGTCGCGTTTCTCGAGGACAACCCGGTCGGTGCGTTCGACCAGCTCGCCCTGGAGGATGCCACCTCGGTCGACGGCAGGAGCGCGACCGTTTCAGTATCGTCCGCCTGGCGACCACCGGTGCTCACCCTGTTCGTGCCGGAGGGCATCCGGCTCGAGGTGACGGCGGTCGCGAGGTCGGTGTTCCGCTAACCGGACGTCGTCGTTCCCTCTTGTTGTGCGGCTCACAGCATCGCTAGGCTCCGGACACGCGCAGACCGCAGCCGAGAGGACGTGCCGCATGGACGACCGGAACGTCACGTCGAACGGGCGAGTGCACGAGATGCGCATCGGCGTGGAGCACTCCGCCGGGCAGTCAGAGTGCTCTGACGAACTTTCCAGCGTGCTGGATGGTGCGCTCGCAGACTGGGAGCTGACGCCCCTCCTGGCGGAGGAGGACCACCTGTGGCTGATTCGCGGGTACGTCCAGGAGAAAGTGGGGACGGCGGAATACGCACGCCGAGCCCACACACTGGTGCAGGAGATCCTGGCCACAAACATGGTGAGCCGCGCTGAAGCGGATCTCCCGGTCAACGCCTTCATCGGCAATCCGGCTGAGGCCAGGGCCCTCGGTGTGAGTCTCCCTCCTGGGAGTGAGTCCAGCCGCTGGGCTCGTGACGTGATCCGGTGTGACGAGGCGTGGGCGATCGCACCCGAGCGCGGGGCCGGTATCCGGATCGGTCACCCCGACACCGGGTATACCCTCCACCCGAACCTGGGTCGGGACGCCCTCGACCTCGCGACCGACCGGGACGTCATCGACAATGACGACGACGCGCTCGATCCGCTGGTGTCGCCGGACGACTCTCCGTGGCCGCTTCCGTTCCCCGGGCACGGTACGACGACGGCCAGTGTGATGGTTGGTCGGGGGAGCGAGGACGCCGGAATCGTCGGCGTCGCGCCGCGATCGACCGTGGTTCCCCTCCGGGCTGTCGAAAGCGTCATTCAGCTCTTCGACAGTGACGTCGCGCGAGCCGTCGAGCACGCGAGGGTCACCGGATGTCAGGTCATCTCGATCAGCGTGGGAGGGAAAGGCTTCTTCGGCCTGCGAGCGGCGATCCAGAGGGCGGTCGACGAAGGAGTGATCGTCATGGCGGCGGCGGGCAACAACGTGCGCATCGTGGTGGCGCCCGCGTCCTACGAGAACTGCCTGGCCGTCGCGGCGACCGGTCCAGACGACCAACCGTGGCGCGAATCCTCTCGCGGGCGTGCCGTGGACATCAGCGCGCCGGGGTGGGGAGTGCATGTCGCCGGCTATATCTGGGAGAGAGGAGCCCCCGTCGCCGTGGTCGGGCAATCATCCGGTACGTCGTACGCCGTCGCCCACCTCGCGGGAGTCGCGGCGCTGTGGTGTGCACACCACGGACCGGGGGAGTTGCGTCGCAGGTATGGCGCACGCGTCCAGGCTGTGTTCCTCCATCAACTTCGGACCGTCGGCGCACGGGTGCCGCTCGGCTGGGATGCTGATCGGTTCGGCGCGGGGATTGTCGACGCCGGAGCGATGCTCGCTGCCGAGCTGCCCGCTGAAACCGAGGCAGCATCCCTGTGGCGCGCGGGCACGCCGCCCGAGTCGGCGCTGGCTCGGCTCAGCGCGCTCGTGGGAGTCGACGTCGCCGTTCTCGAAGGAGGACTCGCCGAACGGTTGGGTTCGTCGGGGACAGAGCTTCTTCGGGTCGTCGAGCAATTCGGAGGAGAAATCGCCTTCCACCTCATCGAAGACGCTGACTTCCGTGCCGATTTGCTCGATGTGGATTCCACCGGTCCGCGCAGTTCCACGCCGCGCGGAACGTGCTCGCCCCAGTTCGCGGAGCTGTTCAGTCGAGGGGGCGACGCGGTACAGCACCGCTGACGGCGGCTGCCTGTCAAGGGGCTTGAGCGGGAGTGGGTGAACGGTGTTCGGTGGGAGTATCCCACCCCGCCAGCCCCGGAGGCACTCCCACATGACGTTCACTCCTCGTTTCGCCATCGTCACCGGGTCAAGCTCGGGGATCGGACGCGCAACCGCTGTGGCGCTCGCCGAAGCCGGAATGGACGTCGGAATCACGTGGAGCAGCAACGAGGACGGCGCCGAGAAGACGGCTGCCGAAGTACGCGCGCTGGGGCGGAAAGCGGTGGTCTCCCACCTCGACACGACAGACCTCGACGGATGCGGCGACGTCGTCGACGCACTGTGCGACGAGCTCGGCGGTATCGACGTCTTCGTCAACAACGCCGGCCTCGGTGATAACGTCCCGTTCCTGGGGATGACGCTCGAACAGTGGCGGCACACGGTCGCGACCGACCTCGATGGGGCATTCGTCTGCATCCAGCGTGTGGCCAGGCGAATGGTCGACGCCGGCACCGGCGGACGGATCATCGCGACAACGAGCGTGCACGAACACCAGCCACGGTATGCCTCGAGTGCCTACGTGGCAGCGAAGCACGGCCTCGGAGGCCTGATCAAGACCCTGGCCCTCGAACTCGGCGAGTTCGGAATCACGGCCAACGCGGTCGCGCCGGGGGAGATCTCCACCGGAATGACCCACCAGGAGGACGAGGACCCGAAAGGTCACCACCGCCCCGGCGTGCCGCTCGGCCGCCCCGGTGACGCCCGCGAAGTTGCCGCAGTGATCGCCTTCCTGGCCTCACCGCAGTCCGCATACGTCACCGGCGCATCCTGGGCCGTCGACGGCGGAATGTTACAGATGGGACCGCAGGGCGGCTCCCACATTACGAGCGACGACTGGAGAGGAAAACAAAGGTGACTGTCATGGCCGATCCAACACGTGTGCGCAACCAGCCCGCGCTGACCACGTCGACGGGGCTGATCTGGCTGGTGCTCGGCACCCTGCTCGCGGCAATCTGCGCCTCCGTCCTCTTCGCTCTTGTCGGACTGGAGCCGGTGGCCGCGTGGGTGGGGCTGATCATGGTTGCTGCCCTCTACCTGGCCCTGGTTGTCGTCCGTTTCGTCGTGTCAGCCGGACCACACCGGCTAACCGCACTCGCGAGTATCTTCGGCTCCATGGCCGTCGTGACGCTCATCTGCGTCGTGACGATCAGCGGAATGGCGTGGGGGTCTCTCGCTTAGACCCGCTGGCGCGGCCGAGCAGGAACGTACCGGGGAATCATCCGGACCAGGTGCCAGGCGCCGACGAGGCCCACCACGCCGACAACTCCCGACGCGAACGGCAACGACACCAGACCGGTCAGACCGGCAACGACGAGTGGCGCCGTCGCGGATCCGGCATCCCCGGTGAATCGCCACGCCCCGAGAAACGGTGCCGGATGTGCCGGGGGCGCCAGGTCCGCTCCGAGCGTCATCAGGATGCCGCTGCCCAGCCCGTTCGCGACCGAGAGCAGGCCGGCTGCGACGACGAACCAGACGACGGCATCCGATCGGTCATGGGTGAACGCGAGCAGCAGCATCCCAAGCCCGAGTCCCACGGTTGAGGGCACCGCGCTCCAGAGCCGTCCGAAGCGATCCATCACCTGGCCGCTGACGTAGAACAGCGCGAAATCGACAGCACCGGCCAGACCGATGATGAGCGCCGTGTTCGCCTCACTGACGCCGAGGCTCACCGCCCACAACGGGAGAACCAGCATCCGCGCGGCGCGGAGGCCGCCGATCAGCGCGGCTCCCGAGCCCATCCGGGCCAGCACTCCGCGAAATACCCAGATGGTGCGGAACAGGCCATGGGATTCGTCCGCGGCGAGATCCTGGCCTGCCGTGTGGGTGCTCGCGCCGCGTCTGCGGCGAGGTGTGCCGAACATCGACTCCGGATCGGGCAGCAGAACAAGGATCAGGACGGCGGCCAGACACGACACGACCATGATCCAGAAGGCGCCCTGGGCTCCGGTGACGTGGATGATGGGCACCGAGATGAGGGGGCCGATGAACAGGCCGGCACGGAACACCCCGCCCAGGGTCGACAGGGCCCTCGCGCGGTACTGCAACGGCACGTAGCTGGTCATGAACGCATGCCGGGCGAGGGCGAACACCGCGCTGGCGATCCCGAGCACGAAAATCGAGGCCCCGAGGAACCAGGCGTTGGGGGAAAGAACGGCGCCGAGGACAGCAACGATTGACAGGAGTGCCGCACCGATCATGGCGGGACGTTCGCCCACCCGGCTGACCAGCCATCCGCTCGGGATGTCACCGGCGAGTTCGCCGATCATCAACATTCCGGCGATCACCCCGGCGATCGCAAGGCTGGCACCGAGATTTGTCGCTGCGATGGGGATCAGCGGGATGAGGGCGCCTTCACCGATCGAAAACAGCAGCGTTGGGAGAAAAACGGCGACAGCGACAGCGCGGATGCTGAATACCGGGGTGCCCTCTGCCATGGTGATTCGATTCTAGGGTGACCGACCGAGTGCAGCCGCCGGAAGGTAGGCTGGGTTCGACATGTTAGATCTAGACCTGAACGACCAGATCGCGGCCATTCGCACCACCTTCGCCGATATTCGCGAAGTCGTCGGACTCGACCGTCTCCGCGCCGACATCGCCGACCTGAGCGAGCAGGCCGGCGTTCCCGACCTGTGGGACGACACCGACAAGGCACAGAAGATCACGAGCGCCCTGAGCCACCGCCAGTCGGAGCTCGCGCGCATCACCGCCATCGAGAATCAGCTTGACGACCTCGAGGTGCTGGTCGGCCTGGCCATTGCCGAGGGCGACGAAGAATCAGCGGCCGAAGCACGGACCGAGCTCATCGACCTGCAGAAGCAGATCGGCGACCTCGAAGTGCAGACGCTGCTGAACGGTGAGTACGACCCGCTGCCCGCTGTCGTCACGATCCGTGCCGGTGCAGGCGGCGTCGATGCCGCCGACTTCGCCGACATGCTGTTCCGGATGTACCTGCGCTGGGCTGAGCAGCACAAATACAAGGCCACCGTGCTCGACACGAGCTACGCCGAGGAGGCAGGCATCAAGTCGGCCACCTTCGAGATCGATTCCCCTTATGCATTCGGCACGTTGAGCGTCGAGGCCGGAACACACCGGCTCGTACGGATGAGCCCGTTCAACTCCGCAGGCAAACGCCAGACGAGTTTCGCCGCCGTCGAAGTGGTGCCGCTGATGGCCGAGACCGAAGAAGTCGACATCCCGGACAACGACATCCGTGTCGACGTGTTCCGTTCTTCCGGCCCCGGCGGCCAGTCCGTCAACACCACTGACTCCGCGGTCCGCATCACGCACCTCCCGACCGGAATCGTGGTGAGCTGCCAGAACGAGAAGAGTCAGATCCAGAACCGTGCTGCGGCGCTGCGCGTGCTCAAGTCGCGTCTGCTCCTCGTCCAACGCGAGCAGGAGAACGCCAAGAAGAAGGAACTCGCCGGCAACATCACCGCAAGTTGGGGCGACCAGATGCGCTCCTATGTGCTGGCGCCATACCAAATGGTCAAGGACCTGCGCACCGACCACGAGGTCAACAACCCCCAGAACGTCTTCGATGGTGACATCGACGGATTCATCGCCGCGGGCATCCGCTGGCGCAAACAGCCGACAGACGACTGAATCACCAGCCCGGCAACCCGGGGAGTGTAGGCGTGTCACGACAGGTTTGTTGCGAAGCCTGCCTAGGCTCGGATGGTCATGATTCGGTTTGAGAACGTCACGAAAAAATACTCCGGTACCAAGCGCCCGGCGATCAACGAGATGGACCTGGAAATCGCACGGGGGGAGTTCGTCTTCCTGGTTGGTGCGTCCGGCTCCGGAAAGTCGAGTTGCCTGCGTCTGATCCTCAAGGAGGAGAAGCCGTCAAAGGGCTCGATCTTCGTCCTCGGCAACAACCTCGGGTCGATCTCCAGCCGGAAGATCCCGTACTTCCGGCGCAACCTCGGCGTGGTCTTCCAGGACTTCCGCCTGCTGCCGAACAAAACGGTCTTCCAGAACGTCGCCTTCACACTCCAGGTCATCGGCAAGTCACGTGGCTATGTGCAGGAAGCCGTGCCTGACGTGCTGAAGATGGTCGGGCTCGAGAACAAAGCGGATCGCCTGCCCCATGAACTCTCTGGTGGTGAACAGCAGCGCGTTGCCATCGCCCGGGCTGTGGTGAACAAGCCACAGATCCTGCTGGCCGACGAACCGACAGGAAACCTGGACCCGGCCACGAGTGCGGGGATCATGCAGATCCTCGAGCGCATCAACGCCGGAGGAACGACGGTGCTCATGGCGACCCACGAGGCCGGAATCGTCGACAAGATGCAGCGCCGCGTGATCGAACTCGTCGACGGCGTCATCGTGCGCGACGAACGGGAAGGCGGGTACGGCACCACCGGTATCGTGCCGGAACTGAAGCCCGCCGTGGCGAAGGGACAGTCAGCGAAGGCCGCCAGGCTCGAGGTGGCCGAGGCAACCGCCCAGGCCGACGCTGAGACCGAGGCACACCAGATCCTGATCAACACCTCTGCCGCAGGGACCGCGCCGGGTGCGCGTCGCCCCCTGCCCGGCCAGAACGAAACCGGAGAGACCGAGCGTGTTGCCTCCTCGGCATCGACAGGAACGATCAATCTGCCGCGCTCTGAGGACGTCAGCGGTGTCACCGACCACCTCTCGCTGGCCGAACGGCTCGGATTGCGAGCCGCCAACAACCCGGATGCTGACGACGAGCAGAGCGTGGGGCCCGTGAAATGAGACTCTCCCTGATCTGGCAGGAGGCCACCACCGGCCTCCGCCGCAACGTGTCCATGGTGATCTCTGTCATCCTCGTGACGTTCATCTCGCTGACCTTCGTCGGCACAGCTGTGCTGATGCAGATGCAGATCGGCCAGATGAAGAACTACTGGTACGACCGGGCGCAGGTGGCGATCTATCTCTGCACCGGGGATTCTCCGGCGGAAAGCTGTACAGCGGGTGCGGCATCCGACGACCAGAAAGCCAGCGTCACCGAACAGCTCGAAGGGGAGACCCTTGCTCCGTTCGTCGATGACTTCTATTTCGAAGACCACCAGCTTGCCTACGAAAACTTCCAGGAGCAGTTCGCGGGCAACGAGCTCGCAGCCCTCGTCGTTCCCGAGCAGCTCAATGAGACCTTCTGGGTCAATCTCAAGGATCCCTCGCAATCCGAAGTCCTGGTCGAAGCATTCTCCGGCACGGCAGGAGTCGAGGAGGTGACCGACCAGAGAGAGTATCTCGACGCCATCTTCCGGGTGCTCAACGTGGCCAGTTACACGGCGATCGGCATCGCCGGACTGATGCTTATCGCTGCCGTCCTCCTCATCGCCACGACGATTCGGCTGTCGGCATACTCGCGGCGCAAGGAGATCGGGATCATGCGCCTCGTGGGTGCGTCGAACCGGTTCATCCAGACGCCATTCATTCTCGAGGGCGTGTTCTCCGCTGTCATCGGGTCGGTGCTCGCCGGTGCTGCGGTCGTGGGGATCGTGCACTACTTCGTTGCCGGTTACCTGGCGCCTCGGATGCCATTCGTGAGCTTCGTGGGCGTCTCGGATGCCGTGATCGTTGTGCCGGTTCTGGTGCTGCTCGGAATGGTGCTGGCAGCCCTGTCTGCCAACTTCGCGATCAAGCGATACCTGAAGATCTAGGACCGGTCGGCATGCCCATACCGTCAGCCGGGTAGACTGGTGGGCTGTCGCGCGATCGGTGCGACCAAACTATCCCGCGGCTCCGCGCCGCACATCGACTGTCGGAGTGAACCGTGCCCAGAGAACGTGGTCAAAACGTCGTGGCCACCAATCGCAAAGCGCGCCACGACTATCTGATTGAAGACACCTTCGAAGCGGGGCTGGTCCTGACCGGCACCGAAGTGAAGTCGTTGCGCGCGGGCCGGGCGTCACTCGTCGACGGTTATGCATTTATCGAGGGTGGAGAAGCCTGGCTGGACGCCGTTCACATTCCCGAGTACTCCGGCGGCAACTGGAATAACCACCCGCCCAGGCGTAAGCGGAAACTGCTGCTGCACAAGGCTCAGATCCTGAAGATCAGTCACAAGGTCGCGCCGGGCGGCTACACGATCATCCCGCTGCAGTTGTATTTCAGCGACGGCAAGGCCAAGGTCGAGATTGCCATCGCCAAGGGTAAGCGGGAGTACGACAAGCGGCAGACGCTTCGTGAACGTGAGGCGACGAGGGAAGCTGCACGGGCGATCTCCGCAAAGAACCACCTGGGCGAGTAATCGCGGCATCCTGCACCTTAGGGTCGCTCAGCAGCCGCACCGCCCCGGAGCGGAACTGGACGCCACAGGGTGCACGTGGACGCTACTCGGTCACTACCCGGGCGAATCCTCCTTGGAGGGCGTATACTGGAGCGCTGGGCCGAAAGGTACCATCAGGAGCCGGTTCACCCGGTTTGGCAATTCAACAGAGCGTGACAGCAACTCACTCCTCGGAGTGTGCATGGGGATGATCGGTTTCGACATTGCCTGCGCAACTGTGAGAAGCGGGTCGAGGATCCAGGGTTATCTCGTAAACGATCTCTGGAAAACAATAAGTGCCAATTCAAAGCGCACTGACTTCGCCCTCGCTGCCTAAGCGAGCGCACTAAAGAAGTCCGTCAGACCGGGAATGCTCTCTACCCGGATCCTGGCGCCATTTAGAGAGATTGCTTCTACGTTTTGTCTCAGGGCGTAGAGGGACTCAAACTGGGGCTGGGCTCGTCGGAGTAGGTGCCAGTGGCAAATTCCGGAGCCGAGTAGAACGTCTGCACTGGATACACCCGTAGAAGGCACACGACCACAGCAGTGGACCGGGGTTCAATTCCCCGCATCTCCACCATCTGTTGCTGTCACGCACTGTTGAACGCCGAAAGGTCGCCCCGTGGGGCGGCCTTTTCGCGTTTCCGCGTTCACCCATCCGTGGTTAGCTGGGACCATGGCGGACTGCGAACGGCTCGAGCTCACCCTGAGCAAACCCTGGATCGGTTGGTTCCCCAAACCCACTGTCGTCTTCAACGGTCGCGGCCAGCCTGCCCAGTGGGGGACCGGCACCTGGCAGGTCGCCGCCGACAGCCCGACCGAGGTGACCGTGTTCCTTTTCAACCGGCTCTGGAAGTTCGGCCAGGCAGCGATCGTGATCGCGCCAGGGGCACACGTGCCGCTGAAATACTCGGCGCCGCTCGTGCCGTTCGGACCCGGCCGACTGACATCCGTCACTCGCTGAATTCGTTCTACCGGACGCTATCCGCCCACCCGATGAATGCGTCGGCGATGAGCGTCCGGACCTCCGCATCGCTCGCTGTTGATTCGCCGTCGCCTGGCTGGACGCCGTAGTCGCCGAAGTCGGCATGGTTTGCGTGGGGGATGTCGACGGTGATCGCATCGTTCGGAAGATTCCCAGCCGCATCCTCGATCTTCTCCGGAGTGCTGAGGCCATCGTTCTCCGCCACGAAGCTCAGCGCGGGCACGTCACGCCCGACAGGTCGGAGGCGCAGTAGCTGCCGAACAGGACGAGGCCAGCGACGTTACCCTGCTCCGCGTACTGGCAGGCCCTCACCCCGCCGAGGGAATGCCCGCCGACGAACCAGCGGTCGACGCCCGGCACCTCCGAGGTGAACGCGTCCAGCGGACGAAGGTCGGCGATGGCGAGATTGAGAATCGGTTTGGCGATGACGACGGTCATTCCGCCCTCCACGATTCCAGACAGCTTGAACATGTACGCGAACGGATCGACCTTCGCGCCTGGCACGAAGACCAGGCCGGTCGTCGACTTTCCCTCGCTCGGCGACAGAATCACGGAGGTGTCTGTCGAGAGAACAGAGATGGCGTCGTCGCGCCAGACCTCGAGAGCCGCATCGCGGTCGCCGGCCATCACCTGGTGCGCCCAGGCGGCGGCGATGACGGCAACGAGCACGACGGCCGCGAGAATCCACAGGCCGACAGCGCGAAGGCGTCGCACAGTCGTCACCTGGTTTTCGCTTCGGCCGCCTTACGCCGCTGACGCTCGGCCTCGACGACCGCTGCTTCCTCGGGAGTCGGAGCAGTTCCGCCGAGGTGGGCCGGCTGCCACCACGCGCCGGTCCCGTCCTCCGGGTAGCTCGACTGGGCTTCGTCGAGAAGCGTCTGCATCGTCGAGCGAAGTGCGTCGGTGAGCTGACGTACGTCCCCGGACGCATCGACGGTCAGCGGCGAACCGACGACGAACCGGATCGGCACGGCGTGCGCATCCCGAAGCGACGGCTTTCGCCCCTTTGTCAGCAGCCGGTGCCCGCCCCAGACGACGATCGGGATGATCGGAACCCCAGCCTCAGCCGCCATCCTGACGGTGCCGGTCTTCAGTTCCCGCACGGTGAACGACCGGTTGACGCCCGCCTCTGGAAAGACCCCGAGCATTTCCCCGGCTCCGAGCGCGGTAATTGCCTTCGAGTAGGCCTCAGCACCCGAGGTCATGTCGACCGAGATGTGGCGCATCCCGCGGAGGAGCCAGCCGACGACCGGCTTGTCGAACGCGCCCTTCTTGGCGAGGAAGCGGACATGGCGGCGGTTGCGGTGCCAGATCATCCATTCCGTCAGGGCGAAGTCCATATAGCCGAAGTGGGTGATGGCCAGAACGGCCCCGCCCGAATCGGGGATGTGCTCGGCTCCTGAGACGATCGGCTTCAGCCTGAGTCCACCGAACAACAGGCGTCCAGCCGCGATCGCTGTCGTGTACACGGGTTCTCGGGTGCGCGTGCTCATATCGAAAGCGTACGGGGCGCGACTGGGAATCTAGCTGCTCTGATCGAGGCTGGCGGGATCATGGCCAATGGTGCTAAGCACCTGATCGTGCAGGATGCCGTTGGTCGCCAGCGAGCTGCGACCCGCGATGGTGTCGCGTCCGTCAATCGAGGTGAATCGACCTCCAGCTTCACGAACGAGGATGACGAACGGCGCGATGTCGTATTCCTTCACATCGAACTCGCCGACGATGTCGATGAGTCCCTCGGCGAGCATTCCGTATGACCACATGTCGCCAAAAGCGCGGTCTCGCCACACCGCCCTGCTCAATTCGATGAGCCGATCGAGGTAGCCCGCGTTATCCCACTGCGCGATGCTCTGGAAGCTGAGTGACGCATCCTCGAGCTTCTGGACTCCGGAAACCGACAGTCGTCGGGGTTCCTGATCGTCCTCGACCAGCCAGGCACCAGATCCTTCCGCGGCCCACCACCGCTTGCGGAACGCCGGGGCGCTGGCAACTCCGACCACGGGAACGCCGTCAACGGCGAGACTGATCAGGGTTGCCCAGTTCGGGACGCCCCGGAGGAAATTCGCGGTGCCATCGATCGGATCGAGGATCCACTGGCGTCGGGCTGAGCCGGCGGTTCCATATTCCTCACCCAGAATGCCGTCGTCGGGGCGTTCGGCAGCCAGAACATCGCGAAGTGCGCGCTCGACGGCCAGATCGGCGTCGGTGACATGGGTGGCATCAGGTTTCGTCGATATTTCGAGGTTTGCAGAGCGGAAGCGCCCGAGTGAGATCGAATCGGCGACGTCAGCCAGTTTGCGGGCGAGGGCGAGGTCGTCAGCGAGGGACGGGAGCGGCGCGGTCATGCTCCCACGATAGCGTCGCGTGGCCCGGTGGCCCTTCGCTACGGTCGGTGCTCGATTGGCGAACGCCGGTGATCGCATGCTATGGTTTTCCACGGTTCACCGCGCAGTTGGTGGGTCGAAAAACGCACCTCTAGCTCAATCGGCAGAGCAACTGACTCTTAATCAGTGGGTTCCGGGTTCAAGTCCCGGGGGGTGCACCGCAGTTCAGGCTGAGCCCCGTCGTTACCTCGTAATGACGGGGCTTTTTCGTTTCTGCAACAGCGTTGCTTCGTTCATGCGGAGGAGCCGCGGGCATCACATCGTGGTGATGACGCCCATCATTCCCAGGTCCTCGTGGTCGAGGATGTGGCAGTGGTACACGGTTGTGCCGGTGAAGTCGTCGAACCGGATCCGCACACGAACGCTGCTCATGGCTGGCACGTTGACGACGTCCTGCCAGAGAACGTCCTCCACCGGTGTGCCGTCCTGCTCCACGATCTGCATCGGCCAGACATGGAGGTGCACGGGATGATCCATCGAACTGGTGTTGGTGAGTGTCCACTCCTCGACAGAGCCAGCGGTCACGGTGGTGTCGACTCGGTTGGGATCGAACTCTTTTCCATCGATGGTGAACGCCATCATGGAGTTACTCCCGCCCGACCCCATTCCAACTGCGCCCATCCCCATCGCGAAAACCAATGCCCGCCGGCCATCGACGGTAGAGAGCCTCAAATCCTGTGGCACCGGCTGACGAGGCACCTCGGCGAGGGCGGTGGGCGACTCTCCTGAAACGACCATCGTTGCGAGGTCCGCGCTCGACGAGGCTCCGCGAGTTCCGCCCATCATGCCGTCGACGGATCCCCGGTCGACGGGCAAAGTCTGAAGTACCGCAGTGCCCTCAATCGTCGTGACCAGCAGGTCGGCGCGATTTCCCGGAGCGAGGCCGATCTCCGTAACGGCCCGGGGCTCAGCGAATCGGCCGGAGTCGATCCCCAAGAGCTGCAGCTTCTGCCCGTCACATCGAAGCCGAAGGTACCGGGAGGTGCAGGCGTTCACGATGCGCCAGCGCTCGCGCTCGCCCGGCAGCGCCTGTAGGCGAGGCAGCGATTGTCCGTTGACGAGGATCAGGTTTCCCTCTCGACCGAACATGCTGTCCATCTCGCTTGAAGCGGGGATACTTCCAACCGCGTTCAGCGTCATGTCGGAAATCACGAGGACGCGCTCACGAGACACCGGGATCGGCGTCGGGTCTTCGACGATGATGGCCCCGTAGAGCCCCCCAAAGACCTGTGTGGCGACATTTCCGTGGTGGTGAGGGTGATACCAGAACACGCCGGGCGGATGATTGTCCGGCAGTTGGTACTCGTAGTCGAACGAAGCCCCGGGGTCGATGGTGACGAGCACGTTGTCGCTGTTTCCGGTGGGGGAGACGTGGAGACCGTGGACGTGAAGGTTGGTGGGCTGGTTCAGCCGGTTCTGCACCGAGACCTTCACCAGGTCGCCCGGGCGCAGCACCCAGGTCGGACCAGGGAGTTCGCCGGTGTAGCTCAATGCGGTGGCTGTGCCCCCCGCGACCTGCGCGGGGCCTTCAGCGGGCATCAGTGTGAGCTGTAGTGCGCCATCGACGCTGACGAGTGACTTCGGCTGCGCCAAAGCATCACCCGTGACCGGAACGAATCCCGTGCCCGCTGTGACGAACAGGCCCGTGCCGCCGACGAGAATGCTCGCCGTTCCGAGGCCCCCCAGTACCAGCGCCTGCCGTCGGCTGATGGGCTGCATCAGGTCCCGTCGCCCAGGACGCGCACGCGCTCCTGGTACTCCTCGGTGCTCAGGTCCCCGCGGGCGTAACGCTCATCCAAGATCTGGCGCGCACGGCTCGCGCCCTGCATGTCGGGTTCGCGCCCGGTGCTTCTCTTCACGCCGCCGCCAAGGACACGCACCAGGAGAACGATCAGCAGCACAACTCCGATAACGATGAGCGCACCGAACAGCCATCCGCCGCCCATCCAGAATCCGTCCATCCCGTATCCATCGAACATGATCGGTTCGTCCCTTCGGTATGAGCTCGGTGTCTCACCGCATGAAGCGAGGAGGTAACCGTTCACTCCAGAATACCTCAGGGGGGTATATATTGGGCTGTGGATATCTGTTTCATCGAGAGGGGACACGCATGACCGCTGAATTCTCGATCAGCCTCGCTGTGCTGTCGGTGCTTATCGTTCTGGCCCGGTTCCTTCTACCCCAACTGCCGATCGCCGGAGCCGCCAGGCAGCTCAGCAAGGCAGACGTGGCGATGCTGACGATCGGCGCGCTTGGGCTCACCTTCCACTGCGCCGCCATGTTCTACCGTCCCCTGTTCGACGGCCTGACGTTCCTCGCGCCGCTCGTATCGATGGTCAACGCGCTGGGCGTCGGAAGCATCATCCTCTACACAGTGCCTGCGGTCCTGGTGTTTGTCGGGCTGAGACGTCAGCACCCGCTCAGCCTGGCGGCGGCGGGCATTGCCCTGTTTGCCGTCGGTGTCACGATGTATGTCCGCGGCCTGGGCTCCTGGCATCTGACGGCGATTTTCGTCACCGTCCTGCTTCTCGCTGGAATCGTCGCATTCCTGACCACAACGCCGTGGACGAGGTCCGCAAAGGGAGCGACTGCAGCGGCATGAGACACGTCGGCCGGGCACAACGGTGAGTGAACCGGGGATGCGGCGGTCCGCGTCCCGATTGCCGTAGGGTCGGAGCATGACGCGGCCATCGATGACCTTGTTCCTTCTCGGCGGGGGAGGAGACCTCTCAGCACGGCTTCTCTTACCGGCCCTCGGCCAACTCCTCACCACTCAACCCGACCGCCGGGTGCATCTCGTCGGTGTCGGAGTCGATGAACTGACGGATGCCGCCTGGCGCGACATCGTGAAATCCTCGTTCGCGACGGTCGACAGTGCAGGTCCCGCTGTCGACGCACTCCTCGAAGGCACAGAGTTCCGTCACACCGACGTCACGGAGTCCTCTGCCCTCGAAGCGCTCCTCGACGGCGTCGATGGAGCACCTATCCTGTACTTCGCGCTCCCGCCGGCGGTCACCGTCAAGGCGTGCTCAGCGCTTCAGGATGTGGCTCTGCCCGAAGGGACGCTCCTCGCGCTCGAGAAACCGTTCGGCACCGACCTGGAGAGCGCTGAAGCGCTGAATCGCCTTCTCTCCGGTCTCGTGCCGGAGAAGCAGGTCCATCGGGTCGACCATTTCCTGGGCCGCTCCACCGTGCTGAACCTGCTCGGGCTGCGATTCGCCAACCGGATCTTCGAGCCCCTGTGGAACGCGGAGCACATCGAACGGGTGGACATCGTCTACGACGAGCAGCTGGGGCTGGAAGGCCGGGCCGGCTACTACGACAAAGCCGGCGCGCTGGTCGACATGATCCAGAGCCACCTGTTGCAGGTGCTTGCGGTGTTCGCGATGGAACCCCCGGCCTCGCTCAATTCGGCCGATCTGAGAGACGCCAAGGGACTCGTGCTTCGCGCCACCCGACCATGGGACGACGATCCGATCGCGTCAGGTCGGCGAGCACGTTACACCGAAGGAACCGTCAACGACCGCGCTTATCCGCCATACGCGGAGGAAGACGGAGTTGACCCTGCCCTCGAAACCGAAACGCTCGCTGAACTCACCGTGCACGTCGCAACCTGGCGCTGGGCAGGCGTGCCGTTCACGCTGCGATCGGGGAAAGCGCTCGACGAGAGACGACGAGAGATCATCGTTCGCTTCAAACCCGCCAACCAGGTTCCTGAAGGATTTCGCGGGCGCACCGATCCGACGGTGCTTCGACTGTTCCTCGCGCCCGACGAAATGTCGCTCGCGATCAACATCAACGGTCCGGATGACCCGCGAGACCTCGAACGCACAACGTTCGAGGCGGGTTTCGGGCCCGGTTTGCTGAACCCATATGGGGAAGTTCTCCAGGGGATCCTCGACGATGACCCGACGCTCTCCGTGCGCGGAGACACCGCCGAGGAGTGCTGGAGGATCGTCGAACCCGTTCTTGCGGCGTGGCGCGCTGATGACGTGCCACTCGACGAGTACGCCGCAGGATCAAGCGGTCCTTCGGGCTGGCAACGTCTCGGGGAGTCAGGCTAGCGCTGGCTCAGCCGGATCGAATACACCGGGCTCACAACTCGGGCGAGTGCCTCAGGACGCGCGTGACGCGCTCGGGCGCTTCTTGCCGGTTGGTGTGACCATTTCGGCATCGACCTGTGAAGGATCGTGCCGCTGGGGGTCAGCCCAGACAGCGACGGTGTTCAGCTCGAACATCACATGCTCGAGAACAGTGGTGTTGTTGACCGGCGCGGGTCCGGCCACTGCGGCCGGGGTGACATCGGCAAAGATCAGGTCGAGATCGGTGAGGCCGGAGTTGCCGGCCGGAACGGTCTGAACCGTGATGATCGTCGCGGGCGCAGGCAGCGAATCTTCGCTGTGCTCGGCGGACGCGACACTCTTCCCGACGATCGCTGCTGTGACCTCACGGGCCAGGGAGAACGCGGCCATTTCATGGAAGAAAGTGTCGGTATCAGCGTCGCTGCGACGGACAAGAGTCCAGTCGCCATTCGTTCCCACCTGCTGATCCAGTCGCGCGCGGATTTTCTCGAAGAGTTGCTCCTCGGTGAGCTCTACGCCGGTAAGCGGAGCCGGCGCCGGTGGGGCGACGATGAGCGGTGCGCGATGACGACGGCGACCAAACATTCTCGGTGCTCCCTGCTACTGGTAACGGTGATGGTTCCAGTGTCGCGGAGTGGCCCTGAAACGGGGTGTTGACACGCCGAATCGCGATGGGAAAGCTTCAGAATGACGCCTGTTTCCGCTTACTTTCGCGGCGACGCCTTTCCTTCCTTGCGACGCTCGAGTTTGCGTTCGCCGCCCTCGGCCTCAACCTTGTCCTGGTCCGCCCGTTCGGAGACCTGGGCGAAGGCATTCGCCACGGTGACCAGCCAGCCGACCCACAGCAATGCGAGCCGCCAGTCGCGGGGGGCGTCTTTGCTCGTTTTGATCAGCGCGATTGCGCCGAAGAAGGAACTCAAGACGGTGAAGTTCAGGACATATTTGCGCATCTGGGTGCACCTCCAAGGACCTCAACGCTAGCGGCAATTGCCGGATCAGTCACGATCGACCCGGGGGGTTGCCGGGCCACACACGCACCCCCTACCGTCATACGCCCGGGATTGACCAGCCCCCCGACCGATCGGTGGCGACTGATAACCTCTGGGGTTACCGGATAGTGACCGACCAACTGTGGCCGGTCGGGGCCGAGGGGAATCAGATCATCGAGAACACATCCAGCGCAGGCGAGACCTACGACTTCGTTGTTGTGGCCAACCGACTCCCCGTCGACAGTGTGATCCAGCCCGATGGCACTGCGGGGTGGAGGATGTCTCCTGGTGGCCTTGTTGCAGCGCTGGAGCCCATGATGAAGGCATCGGACGGAGCCTGGATCGGCTGGCCAGGGGCGGCGGACGTCGAGCTCTCGTCGTTCGAGCACGAGGGCATCCGCATGGTGCCGATCTCGCTCAACGCCGAGGAGATCGAAAACTACTACGAGGGCTTCTCCAACGACACACTCTGGCCGCTCTACCACGACGTCATCGCGCAGCCGGGTTACCACCGGGAATGGTGGGAGGCCTACGTGGCCGTCAACCGCCGCTTCGCTGACGCGGCCGCCCGCATTTCGGACATCGGCGCGACCGTCTGGGTACACGACTACCAGCTCCAGCTTGTGCCGGGGATGCTTCGCGAGGAGCGCCCCGACCTGACGATCGGCTTCTTCAACCACATCCCGTTCCCGGCCTACGGGATCTTCTCCCAGCTGCCGTGGCGACAGCAGATCATCTCCGGTCTGCTCGGTGCCGATGTCATCGGCTTCCAGCGCGTTGCCGACGCCGGAAACTTTGCCCGTGCGGTCCGACGGCTCTTCGGCTACGACACCAAGGGCACTCGAATCTGGGTACCCGTCGGCGACTCGTCCGATGAGCACACGGGGGACAGGTCCCACGTCCGTGGAGCCCCGGTGCGTCGGGTGATCGCGCGGGCGTTCCCGATTTCGATCAACGCGGAGAGCTACGTCGAACTCGCCGGACGCCCGGATGTCCAGGCCCGGGCCGCGCAGATCCGCCAGGAACTCGGCAACCCGAAAGTCATCATGCTCGGGGTCGACCGCCTCGACTACACCAAGGGCATCGGCCACCGGCTCAAGGCTTTTGGCGAGCTCCTCGCTGAGGGTCGGGTTGCCGTCGAAGACGTGACGCTCGTGCAGGTCGCCAGCCCCAGTCGCGAACGCGTCGCGAGGTACATGCAACTGCGTGACGAAATCGAACTCACCGTCGGGCGCATCAACGGGGACTACGGAAGCATCGGCCACACCGCCATCAACTACCTCCACCAGGGATATCCGCGCGAAGAAATGGTCGCGCTGTACCTTGCCGCTGACGTCATGCTGGTCACAGCGCTTCGCGACGGTATGAACCTTGTGGCCAAGGAATACGTGGCCACTCGGGGCGATTTGGGAGGCGTGCTCATCCTGAGCGAGTTCGCAGGGGCATCCGACGACCTGCGTCAGGCTCTCCTGATCAACCCGCACGACATCGACGGGGTCAAGGACGCGATCATCCGAGCGATCGAGATGCAGCCCACCGAACGACGCAGGCGGATGCGCGCCCTGCGCAAACGGGTACTCGAGAACGACGTCACCAAGTGGTCGCGGGTGTTCCTCGAGGAACTCGCGCGCTCGACCACCGCGCACCCCGTGTCGCATGAGCACCCCGAGGAGCGGAAATGACGACGATAGACGCGGCACTCGACGGTGCCTTGACCCGGCTCGCCGACACGGAGCACCTCCTCGTCGCCCTCGACTTCGACGGCACGCTCGCCCCGTTCGTCGATCACCCCGCGGATGCCCGGGCCCTCCCTGAGGCTCAATCCGCCGTCGAGCGGCTGCTGGAGGTGTCGCATACGACGGTGGCATTCGTCTCCGGGCGAGCGGTCGACAGCCTTCAGCGTGCGTCGGAGGCGCCCGACGGCGTGCTTCTCGTCGGCTCGCACGGTGCCGAATACCGCTTCGACGGCGTCGACACACACGCGCCGCTCGACACCGACAACGCGGGGCGAGTCTCGGCCCTGTTCGAGGCGTTGACCGGATTTTCCGACGCTCACCCCGGCACCCGCATCGAGCGCAAGCCTGCGGGTTTCGCAGTCCACACGCGCGGTGTCGACGCGGACGCAGCATCCGGTGCAACCGACGCCGCTCGTCAGATCGTCGACGGTGTCTTTCCGGATGCCACGGTGCGCGATGGCAAGGACGTCCTCGAATTCTCCGTCCTCACCGCCACCAAGGGAGATGCGATCGTGCATCTCCGCGAGTACACCGGGGCAACCGCCGTGCTGTATGCCGGTGACGATGTCACAGATGAGGACGCCTTCCGCGCCCTCATCGACGGAGACCTCGCACTGAAAAGTGGCGAAGGCCCCACCGTCGCCGCGTTCCGGGTCGGCGAACCCCTCGAGGTCGCTGCGGTGCTCGATCGCCTGGCCGAGCTGCGGGCTGCCACCGGCCGATGAAAGCCGGGGCATGTTCGAGGTTCTAGACTCGAACCATGTCAGAGATCGACCTGAAACCTCGCAGCCGAGCAGTCACAGACGGAATTGAAGCCACCACCTCACGCGGAATGCTGCGCGCGGTCGGAATGGGCGACGAGGACTGGGACAAGCCCCAGATCGGCATCGCGTCGAGCTGGAACGAAATCACCCCATGCAACCTGTCGCTCGACCGTCTTGCCCAGGGCGCCAAAGAAGGCGTTCATTCCGGTGGGGGATACCCGCTGCAGTTCGGGACGATCTCGGTCTCGGACGGCATCTCGATGGGCCACGAGGGAATGCACTTCTCGCTGGTCTCGCGTGAGGTGATCGCAGATTCCGTGGAAACCGTCGTCATGGCCGAGCGCCTCGACGGGACCGTCCTGCTCGCGGGTTGCGACAAGTCCCTGCCAGGCATGCTGATGGCGGCAGCGCGACTCGACCTCGCCAGCGTTTTTCTCTACGCCGGATCGATCGCTCCAGGCTGGGTCAAGCTCAGCGACGGCACCGAGAAGGATGTCACGATTATTGACTCCTTCGAGGCGGTCGGTGCCTGCAAGGCAGGCACCATGAGCGAGGAAGACCTCAAGCGCATCGAATGCGCGATCGCACCGGGCGAGGGCGCCTGCGGCGGCATGTACACGGCGAACACCATGGCATCCGTTGCCGAAGCGCTCGGCATGAGCCTCCCCGGCTCAGCTGCACCGCCCTCGGCCGACCGTCGCCGCGACTACTTCGCCCACCGTTCAGGTGAGGCCGTCGTCAACATGCTCCGCCTCGGGATCACCGCCCGCGACATCCTCACCAAGAAGGCATTCGAGAACGCGATCGCCGTCGCCATGGCGTTCGGCGGATCGACCAACGTCGTCCTGCACCTGCTCGCGATCGCCCGCGAAGCCGACGTCGACCTCACCCTCGAGGACTTCAACCGCATCGGGGACAAGGTCCCGCACATCGGTGACCTCAAGCCGTTCGGCAAGTACGTCATGAACGACGTCGACCGCCACGGCGGAGTCCCCGTCGTGATGAAGGCGCTGCTCGACGCGGGGCTGCTCCACGGTGACGCGCTCACTGTGACCGGCAAGACGCTGGCCGAGAACCTCGCGGACCTCAACCCGCTCCCGCTCGACGGGGAGGTCATCCGCACCCTGGACAACCCCATCCACGCAACGGGTGGCATCACGGTGCTGCACGGGACATTCGCCCCAGACGGTGCCGTCGTGAAGACCGCCGGCTTCGACGCGGACGTCTTCGAAGGACCTGCCCGGGTGTTCGAACGGGAACGGTCCGCCATGGATGCTCTGACCGCAGGTGAGATCGCCGCCGGCGATGTCATCGTGATCCGGTACGAAGGCCCCAAGGGTGGCCCTGGGATGCGCGAGATGCTCGCCATCACCGCCGCGATCAAGGGCGCTGGGCTCGGAAAAGATGTACTACTATTGACGGACGGTCGATTCTCAGGCGGCACAACCGGCCTCTGCATCGGCCACATAGCACCCGAAGCGGTGGACGCTGGTCCCATTGCCTTCGTGCGCGATGGTGATCTGATACGGGTCGATATCGCAGCTCGGTCGCTCGACCTACTTGTCGACGAAGAAGAGCTGGCCGCCCGCCGCAACGGCTGGGCACCGCTTCCCCCGCGCTACACCCGTGGCGTCCTCGCAAAGTATTCCAAGCTCGTCCACTCCGCAGCGGAGGGCGCGATCACGGGATAACTTCCGCGTTCAGTTCAGATCCAACCATCGATAAGGGAATCCATACGATGCCTGCGGAACCTCGCACCGCCAAATCGCCCGCCGATCTCAAAGCGGCACAAGACGGCCCAGAGACGCTCAGCGGAGCTGAGGCCGTCGTTCGCACACTCGAACTTCTCGGCATTACCGACGTGTTCGGTCTGCCGGGCGGCGCCATCCTGCCGGTCTACGACCCGCTGATGGACACCTCCAAGATTCGACACATCCTGGTCAGGCACGAGCAGGGCGCTGGCCACGCCGCTGAGGGCTATGCAGCCTCATCGGGCAAGGTCGGCGTTGCCATCGCCACTTCGGGCCCCGGGGCCACCAACCTGGTCACCGCCATCATGGACGCGCACATGGACTCCGTCCCGGTGCTCGCCATCACCGGCCAGGTGTTCTCGACCCTCATGGGAACGGATGCCTTCCAGGAGGCAGACATCGTCGGTATCACCATGCCGATCACGAAGCACTCCTTCCTCGTCACCGACGCCAACGACATCCCCGGCACCATTGCCGCGGCGTACCACATCGCGTCGACCGGTCGCCCCGGCCCCGTGCTCGTGGACATCACGAAGGACGCCCAACAGCAGGCTGCGCCGTTCATCTGGCCGCCGAAGATCGACCTGCCCGGCTACCGTCCGGTGACCAAGGCGCACGGCAAGCAGATCCACGCGGCGGCTCAGATGCTCGTGGAGGCGAAGCGCCCCGTTCTCTATGTCGGCGGCGGAGTCATCCGTGCCCGGGCCTCGGCCGAGCTCCTCGAACTTGCGGAACTCATCGGTGCCCCCGTCGTGACCACGCTGATGGCTCGCGGTGCCTTCCCGGACTCGCACAAGCAACACCTCGGTATGCCGGGGATGCACGGAACCGTTCCCGCGGTGCTAGCGCTCCAGGAATCGGACCTGATCGTGTCCCTCGGCGCGCGATTCGATGATCGTGTCACTGGGAAGACGGCCCTGTTCGCCCCGAACGCGAAGATCGTGCACGTCGACGTCGACCCGGCTGAGATCTCGAAGATCCGCACTGCAGACGTGCCGATCGTCGGGGACGCCAAGGACGTCATCATCGACCTCACCGCCGCGCTCGGCACCGCCCTCAGCGAAGCGACACCAGACACGGACGAGTGGTGGACCTACCTCAACGGCCTCCGTGAGGAATTCCCGCTCGGCTACACCGAGCCGACCGACGGACTTCTCGCCCCGCAGTACGTGATCGAGCGGATCGGCGCACTGACCGGACCGGAGGGCATTTACGCCGCCGGCGTCGGCCAGCACCAGATGTGGGCTGCCCAGTTCATCAAGTACGAGCGCCCCAACTCCTGGCTCAACTCGGGCGGCGCGGGAACGATGGGCTACTCCGTGCCCGCAGCCATGGGTGCCAAGGTCGCTGAACCGGATCGCGTCGTCTGGTCGATCGACGGCGACGGCTGCTTCCAGATGACGAACCAGGAACTCGCCACCTGCGCCATCAACAAGATCCCGATCAAGGTCGCTGTCATCAACAACTCGTCCCTCGGGATGGTGCGGCAATGGCAGACCCTGTTCTACGACGGCCGGTACTCCAACACCGACCTGAACACGGGTCATGACACGATCAGGATCCCCGACTTCCTCAAGCTCGCGGACGCATACGGATGCCTCGGCATCCGCGTGACGAAAGCGGAAGAGGTCGACGCTGCGATCAAGCTCGCGCTGGAGACCAACGACCGCCCCGTCGTCATCGACTTCGTGGTGAGCGCGGACGCGATGGTGTGGCCGATGGTGCCCCAGGGCGTCAGCAACAGCTACGTGCAGTACGCGAAAGAGCACAGCCCGTCGTTCGATGAGGAGGCCTAGACCATGAGCAGACACGTCCTGAGCCTTCTTGTCGAGAACAAGCCGGGTCTTCTCACCCGAGTCGCCGGGTTGTTCGCTCGACGCGGCTTCAACATCGAATCCCTCGCTGTTGGCACGAGCGAGATCCCCGGGTTGAGCCGAATCACGGTCGTTGTGACCGTGGAGGGCCTCCCGCTCGAACAGATCACCAAGCAGTTGAACAAGCTCGTCAACGTGTTGAAGATCGTCGAACTCGACCTGGACCAGTCCGTGCAGCGTGAGCACCTCCTCATCAAGGTGCGCGTCGACAACACCACACGGTCGCAGGTGCTCGAAGCAGTCAACCTGTTCCGTGCGCGCGTGGTCGATGTCGCAACGGATGCCGTCGTGATCGAGGTCACCGGCGACTCCGGCAAGACCAACGCGTTCCTCAAGGTGCTCGAACCGTACGGCATCAAGGAGATGGCCCAGTCCGGGCTTCTCGCCATCGGTCGCGGCTCCAAATCGATCACCGAACGCGTTTTCAAGAACTAGTCGGGCATCCGCCGATCCGTCGGCACCGCCCAGCACCATCAACACCTCAACAACAAGGAGAAACAACAATTGTCTGAGATTTTCTACGACGCAGATGCTGACCTCTCGCTCATCCAGGGGAAGAAGGTCGCCGTCGTCGGCTATGGCTCGCAGGGCCACGCCCACGCACTGAACCTCCGCGATTCCGGCGTTGACGTCGTCATCGGCCTCAAGGAAGGTTCGAACTCGATCGCCAAGGCCGAGGAGCAGGGCTTCACGGTCAAGACCGTCGCCGAGGCTGCGGCCTGGGCCGACGTCATCGTCATCCTCGCCCCGGACCAGTTCCAGCGCACCATCTTTGCCGAATCCATCAAGGACCAGCTCTCCGAGGGCAAGACCCTCGTCTTCGGCCACGGCTTCAACATCCGTTTCGGATACATCGAAGCACCTGAGGGCGTCGACGTCATCATGGTCGCTCCGAAGGGCCCGGGCCACACCGTGCGTCGCGAGTACGAGGCAGGCCGTGGCGTTCCCGTCATCGTCGCCGTCGAGAAGGATGCAACCGGCAACGCCTGGGCGCTCACACTCAGCTACGCCAAGGCCATCGGTGGCCTCCGCGCCGGCGGCATCAAGACCACGTTCACCGAAGAGACCGAGACCGACCTGTTCGGCGAGCAGGCTGTCCTCTGCGGCGGCGCGTCGCAGCTCGTGCAGTACGGCTTCGAGGTTCTCACCGAGGCCGGCTACCAGCCGCAGGTCGCCTACTTCGAGGTTCTTCACGAGCTCAAGCTCATCGTCGACCTCATGTGGGAGGGTGGCATCGCCAAGCAGCGCTGGAGCGTCTCTGACACCGCCGAGTACGGCGACTACGTGTCCGGCCCGCGGGTCATCGACCCCTCGGTCAAGGAGAACATGAAGGCTGTCCTCGCCGACATCCAGACCGGCGCGTTCGCCAAGCGTTTCATCGACGACCAGGACGCTGGAGCGCCCGAGTTCCTCGAGCTCCGTGCCAAGGGTGAGGCTCACCCGATCGAGCAGACCGGCCGCGAACTGCGCAGCCTCTTCGCCTGGAACGCGTCGAACGACGACGACTACACCGACGGATCGGTCGCACGCTAGTCCGACAGCTCTGACAACGAACGGCCCTCGCCTCAGGCGGGGGCCGTTCTGTGTTGATCGCGCCGCGAGAGTGCAGTCGCGCACCCAAAACGACCCCGCGGGCACGTTTTGGGTGCGCAACTGCGATTTCGCCGGTCAGGGTCCTCGACGAGTGCGGAACGGTGGGCTGCCGTGTAGGTTCGCGTCATGGATTCATCCCGCCGCCGTGCCCGTGAGTCGGTCGCGGGACTCGCCGTCGAGATCGCTGTCCAGGGTGTCGAGGGGGCACGGATCGCACGGCAGCTCGGGGCGACCCGTGTCGAGCTGTGCCAGGGGCTCGTGCTCGGAGGGCTCACGCCGTCGTTCGGCGCGGTCAGTGTGGCCGTCGCCGATGCGCGGGCGGCAGGTGCGGACGACGTGCATGTTCTCATCCGTCCTCGCCCGGGCGACTTCGTGTTCTCGCGCAGCGACAGGGATGTCATGAAGCGGGACATCGATGAATGCAGCAGGCTCGGAGCGGCCGGCGTGGTCATCGGCGCCCTCAGCGAGGATGGATCGCTCGATCGCCGCACGCTCGAGAGCCTGATCGAAGCGGCACACGACATGACGGTCACCTTCCACCGGGCCATCGACATCGCGGAGAGCAGTTCCTCGCTCGTCGCGGAGCTCGCCGACCTGGGCGTCGACCGGATTTTGACGTCGGGGCGCGCAGCCTCGAGCGCAGACGGCCTCCACGTGCTCGCGGACTTCGTGCGCGAGGCCGCAGGACGGATCGAGATCATGGCCGGTGGGGGAGTGACGATCGAATCGATTCCCGCACTCGCAGCGGTCGGCGTCGACGCCGTCCATCTCTCCGCGCGAGCTGCGGCAGCAACAACGTACGGCAGTGGTCCCGGAGGTGGCGACGACGGACACGAGGTGACGGATGCCGGAATCGTCCAGCGGGCGATCGCTGCGGCTGCTGCAGCGGAACGGCCATCGCCGGTACGCTGAGGGTCATGAGCTCGGATCATCCAGACGACGACGCACTGACCTGGGCAGGGGACACGGAACCAGCCGCCCCTGCGGCGGGGGACTCCGCGGAACGCGGCACCGCCACCCCTCGCGTGGCCAGCGGCTGGAAGGTCGTCGGAAAGCCGGGCCGGGTCGCCACGGACCAGGACACCGGGCGTCAGGGGCAGATGAGCTCGGTCGCCCTGGTCACGTTCGGCATTCTCGCCGGCATCTACCTGCTGTACTCGATCGGCTGGCTCATCGCCGCGCAGCGTGACGCCGTCGCACCCACGGATATCGTCGGCGCCGCCATGTACACCGTCGGGCTCTGGCTCGCTGTGCTTGCCCCTGCTCTCTGGATCGGGGCGACATTCTGGCTGACCAGAAGCTCCCACACGCTCCGCGGACGCCTGATTGCCCTGGTCGTCGGGGTCGTCGTGCTCGCGCCCTGGCCGTTCATCGTGGGAGGGAACTGATCATGTCGACCGCACCAGCACCCGCCCCGACCGCTCGCACGCGGACTCCGTTCTGGCTCACCCTCAGTCTCGCCATCGTGTTCGGGCTGCTGTTCGCCTTCGACATGTGGGAGGCGGTCGGCAACCTCGCCGGCGTGAGCAGCATCGCATCCGACCTCGGAACAACGATCAACGCCGTCGGCTGGGTCGTCCTGATCGTCGGGATCCTGCTGCCCGTCGCTGTTTTCGTTCTCGCATTCCAGCTCGGTCGCCGCCGCGATGTGCTGTCGCAGGTGCTTCTCTACCTGGCCGGGCTCGGCACCGTCGCGGCTGTCTCGCTCAGCCTTCTCTCGCTGTTCGGAATCGGATCGGTGCTGACGTAACACCTGCCGCGCGTCGAGTAAAGTTGGAGAACGTGCGTCCCGACGGCTGCGACGCCCGACCTCCCCGTTGCCAACAAAGGATGTCCCCTGTGTCAAAACCGGTCGTATTGATCGCCGAAGAACTCTCCCCAGCAACCGTCGATGCCCTCGGCCCCGATTTCGACATCCGACAGGTTGACGGCACCGACCGGCCGGCCCTCCTTGAGGCCCTCGCGGATGCCCACGCCATCCTCGTTCGCTCGGCCACCTTTGTCGACGCTGAAGCACTCGCTGCCGCACCGCAGCTGAAGGTCATCGCCCGTGCCGGTGTCGGCCTCGACAACGTCGACATCAAGGCGGCGACGACGGCTGGCGTGATGGTCGTCAACGCACCCACCTCGAACATCATCTCTGCGGCCGAGCTCACGGTCGGACACATCCTGAGCCTGGCCCGTCACATCCCGCAGGCGCACAACGCCCTGGCCCAGGGCCAGTGGAAGCGGTCGAAGTACACGGGAACCGAAGTGTATGAGAAGACCGTCGGCATCATCGGCCTCGGACGGATCGGTGCCCTCATCACTGCGCGCCTCCAGGCGTTCGGGACCAACATCGTGGCCTACGACCCCTACGTGACGAGCGCACGGGCGCAGCAGCTCGGTGTTCAGCTGGTCACCCTCGACGAGCTGCTCGAGCGGTCAGACTTCATCACCATCCACATGCCGAAGACCCCCGAGACCACCGGCATGATCAGCACCGCACAACTCGCTCTGATGAAGCCGACGGCGTACATCGTCAACGTCGCGCGCGGCGGTCTCATCGATGAGGATGCGCTGCACGAGGCACTCATCACCGGAACCATCGCCGGGGCCGGGCTCGACGTCTTCGTCTCGGAGCCGCCCACCAACGACGCACTCCTCGGACTGCCCAACATCATCGTCACGCCGCACCTCGGTGCATCGACGGATGAGGCGCAGGAGAAGGCAGGCGTCTCCGTTGCTCGATCCGTGCGGCTCGCCCTCGGCGGGGAACTCGTCCCGGATGCCGTAAACGTCGCCGGCGGCGTCATCGACCCGTACGTGCGCCCAGGCATTCCGCTGGTCGAGAAGCTCGGCCAGATCTTTGCAACCCTCGCGCACTCACCGCTCACCAGTGTCGACGTCGAAGTGCACGGAGAGCTCAACGACTATGACGTCAGCGTGCTGAAGCTGGCCGCGCTCAAGGGAATCTTCACCAATATCGTCAGTGAGACGGTGTCGTATGTGAATGCTCCGCTCCTCGCTGAGCAGCGTGGCATCGAAGTCCGCCTGATCACCGACAGCGAGAGCGAGGAGTACCGCAACGTCATCACGCTTCGCGGCGCACTCAGCGACGGCTCGCAGATCTCGGTCTCGGGAACGCTGACCGGCACCAAGCAGATCGAGAAGCTGGTCGAGATCAACGGATACGACGTCGAGGTGCCCATCGCCACGCACCACATCGTCATGCTGTACACCGACCGTCCGGGAATCGTCGCCGTCTACGGTCGCCGCTTCGGCGAGGCGTCCATCAACATCGCCGGCATGCAGATTGCTCGACACGAAGCCGGGGGACAGGCGCTCAGCGTGCTGACGGTCGACTCTCCGGTTCCCGACGCGATCCTCGAGTCGGTCAGGACGGACATCGACGCCACCGTGCTCCGCGCGATCGAGATCACCGAGCAGTAGCCGGTAGTCGATCCAGGCGCACGACAAGGGCCACCGCAGAAATGCGGTGGCCCTTGTCGTAGATCGAGGAGCTTAGAGCGTGTCGTCGCGTTCTGCGGTGTTCACGCGTGCGCCGGTGGCGGGGTCGATCCCGCTGCGGGTGGTTGTGACCGAGTGACGGCGACGGGTCATCAGCGCGATGCCGATGATCGTGACGACGAGACCGGCTCCCATGAGGATCCAGCCGATCAGGTCAAGGTCGATCGCGTCGACGGTCACATTGACCGCGAACGTAAGAATCGCCCCAACGGCGAATAGAAAAATTCCCAAACCAATGCTCATGGTGACTGCTTCCTTTCTGGTGGAGTTCACCTTAGGGGAAAGTGTCTTCACCCGGCTAGGGATCGCCGAAAGCGGCGTGTCGGGGTCAATCTGTGGTAGGTGTGAGCCTGCCGATCAGTCCGAGGATGCCGTCGAGGCCTTCCTCGGAGGTGTCGGCCGGGTCGGGAGTGCCCATCCCCATCAACGCTGAGTTGTAGTACAGGCCATCGCTGATGAGGATGATCGCCCGCGCAAGGGTTGCGTCTCCTACGGCATCCGTCACGATATCCAGCCACCGGTTTCGAATCGCGGCGAGGGCGTCGCCGGCTCGCGGATCAGAGGTCTGCGCCAGCCGGGCGGCGGCGATGAGGGCACGGTCGAACTCGGATCCGACGTTCACGGAGGTGCGGACCATGTAGTCGACGACGCCAGCCGGGGCGGATCGCATGAGGACGATGTCCTCTTCGGTCAGGGTCACCAGACGGTCGATCAGGCCGGCTGCGAGCGCATCCTTCGACCCGAAGTGATACAGCAACCCGCCTTTGGAGACCCCGGCCCTGCCTGCCACTGCATCCAGGGTCGCTCCGCGTTCGCCGGATTCGATGAGCAGGTCTTCGAAAGCGATGAGGATGCGGTCGCGGGCGGAATCGGTCGGCGGCATGGGGCCATCGTACCGAGGGGGAGGCTGGGTCATGTTGCCACTATACCGTCCAGTCGGTATAGTAAACCGTTCGCTCTTTTCTCACCCCACGCAAGGACCCACTGTGACCCTCCCCGTACTCGACACGCACAGAGCGGCATCCACTGACCGCGTCGGAGCGCGCGGGTGGGTCGCCCTCGCGGTTCTGATGCTCCCCGTTCTGCTCGTTTCTGTTGACAACACGGTCCTGAATTTCGCCCTGCCGGCCATCTCGGAGGCGCTGACCCCCAGCGGCACCGCTCTGCTCTGGATGATCGACATCTACCCGCTCGTCCTCGCGGGACTTCTCGTGTCGATGGGAAGCCTCGGCGATCGTGTGGGGCGGAAGAAGCTCCTTCTCATCGGTTCCGCCGGTTTCGGCCTCGTGTCGATCGCTGCCGCGTTCGCTCCGTCAATCGAGATGCTCATCGCCGCGCGCGCCGCCCTGGGATTCTTCGGGGCGATGCTGATGCCGTCGACCCTGTCTCTCATCCGCAGCATCTTCCGGAATCGCGAGCAGCGCCGCCTGGCCATCGCGGTCTGGGCGAGTGGGTTTGCGGCGGGGAGCGCGCTCGGTCCCGTGATCGGCGGCATCCTGCTCGAGCAGCTCTGGTGGGGGTCCGTGTTCCTCATCGCTGTGCCTGTACTCCTCCCGCTTCTGGTCCTTGCGCCGATCCTCGTTCCTGAGTCCCGCGATCCGAATCCCGGACGCTTCGACCCGGCGAGTATCGTCCTGTCGCTCGTGACGATGGTTCCCGTTGTGTACGGGATCAAGCACGCCGCGACCGAGGGTATTGACCTCATTGCTATCGTGTCCGTCGCGGTCGGGCTCACGGCCGGGGTCCTGTTCGTTCGCCGGCAGCTTCGGCTCGACACTCCGATGATCGACATGGCGCTGTTCCGGCAGCCCGCGTTCAGCGGCGCGGTGCTGATCAACCTGCTCAGCGTTGTCGCGCTCGTGGGCGGGCTGTTCTTCGTGGCGCAGCACCTGCAGCTGGTCCTCGGGCTCTCGCCACTCGAATCAGGACTGGCGCTTGTGCCGGGCCTCGTGACCATGATCATCGCCGGGCTGGTGATCGTGCCGATCGCCGCCCGCGTGCGACCGGCGATTGTCGTGCCAACGGCGCTGTCGATCTCGGCCCTCGGGTATGGGGCCATCGCGCTCACCGGGGGAGAGATCTCCGCCCTCGGCATCGCGTCTGCTTCGTCGCGCTCGGGCTCGGGATCGGCGCGGCGGAGACCGTCTCCAACGAGCTGATCCTCGCGAATGCGCCCGTCGACAAGGCGGGAGCCGCATCCGCTGTCTCCGAAACGGCATACGAGCTGGGAGCGGTCCTCGGCACGGCGACGCTGGGCACCATCCTCACCGCCGGATATCGAAACGCCGTGCAGCTCCCGACGGGTCTCACTGCGGAAGAACAGCACGCGGCAGGCGAAACGCTGGGCGGCGCGATTTCAGTGGCCAGGGACCTGCCACCGACCGCCGCAAGCCAGCTGCTCGACTCCGCACGGATGGCATTCGACAGCGGCGTCGGACTCGCCGCGTGGATCGGGTTCGCCCTCATCGTCGCGGCCGGACTCGTTGCCGCCGTCGCGCTTCGCCGGGTGAGGTAGGGCCGCGAAAGCCCGTCCTGCGCTCGAGTGCTGCACCTTCTTTCGAGTGCTACAGCTGCAACTGCAGCAGTCGACGGCAACTGCAGCAGTCGACGGCAACTGCAGCGCTCGGCTAGGTGTGCAGCGCTCGGCTGGATGTGCAGCAGTCGACTGGACGTGCAGCGCTCGGGGGCGTGTGCAGGGTGCGAGAGGCGGGGAACCGCGCGCAGTAGGCTGGACGGGTCTGAATCCCACACTCTCTCGAAGATGGAGCGTCTATGTCGCGTCAGGTCAAGCTAGCGGTCATCCCCGGAGACGGGATCGGGCCCGAGGTCATCGCCGAGGCCGTGAAGGTACTGGATGCCGTCACCGCCGATTCCGATGTCCGCTTCGACACGACGCAGTTCTCGCTCGGCGCGGCGCGCTTCCTCGAGACGGGTGACGTTCTCACCGCCGAAGACCTCGAGGCGATCAGCGGCCACGACGCCATCCTGCTTGGCGCTGTCGGGGGAGTGCCGGGTGACCCGCGTCTCGCCAACGCCAACATCGAGCGTGGACTGCTGCTGAAGCTCCGCTTCTCGCTCGACCACTACGTCAACCTGCGTCCGACGCGTATCTATCCCGGTGTACCCAGCCCGCTGGCCGACCCGGGCGAGGTCGACTTCGTCGTCGTTCGCGAGGGGACGGAAGGGCCATATGTCGGCAACGGAGGCGCCATTCGCCAGGGCACCCCACACGAGGTTGCCAACGAGGTGTCCGTCAACACGGCGTATGGGGTCGAACGGGTCGTCCGCTTCGCGTTCGCGAAAGCAGCGGAACGCCGGGGTCACCTGACGCTCGTGCACAAGACCAACGTGCTGACCTTCGCCGGCGGCCTGTGGCAACGGACCGTGAACGCCGTTGCCGAGGAGTTCCCGGGCGTGACCGTGGACTACCTCCACGTCGACGCCGCCACGATCTTCCTCGTCACCGATCCTGCTAGGTTTGACGTCATCGTCACAGACAACCTCTTCGGCGACATTCTCACCGACCTCGCCGGCGCAATCAGCGGCGGCATCGGCCTGGCGGCCTCGGGAAACATCAACCCGGACGGCACCTTCCCGAGCATGTTCGAGCCGGTCCACGGATCAGCTCCGGACATCGCCGGACAACAGGTGGCCGACCCGACCGCCGCCATCCTCTCCGTGGCGCTCCTGCTCGACCACCTCGGCCTCGCCGACGAGTCGGCATCCGTCACCCGCGCAGTAACCGCAGATATCGCCGCACGAACCGGCGGTTCGCGCACAACGGCAGCCGTCGGGGATGCGATCGTCGCGGCTCTCGGCGCACACTAGATCTCAGCACCCAAAGGAACGAACATGACCGTCGCAGCAGGAACAGACACCGAATCCTTCCCCCTCGCGTTCGAGCACCGCCCGTCGGCGTCGGCCGTCGCGGAAGCCCAGCGCGAAGAGATCCTGGCGAACCCCGGGTTCGGCAAGCACTTCACCGATCACATGGTCGCCATCGACTGGACTCTCGATGGAGGCTGGCACGACGCGCGGGTGCAGCCGTACGGTCCGCTCCAGCTCGACCCGGCGGCATCCGTGCTGCACTACGCCCAGGAGATCTTCGAGGGGCTCAAGGCCTACCGCCACGCAGACGGATCGGTGTGGACCTTCCGCCCGCAGAAGAACGCCGAACGATTCCAGCGATCCGCGAGGCGGCTTGCGCTTCCCGAGCTGTCGGTCGACGACTTCCTCGAATCGCTCAGTCAGCTCATCGCTGCCGATAAGGACTGGGTGCCCTCAGGCGACGACACCAGCCTGTATCTCCGCCCGTTCATGATCGCGAACGAGTCCTTCCTCGGCGTTCGCGCCGCACAGAAGGTCGGCTACTACGTCATCGCGAGCCCGGCCGGTGCCTACTTCTCCGGCGGGGTGAAGCCGGTGTCGATCTGGCTGTCCACCCAGTACACGCGCGCCGGCCGCGGCGGCACCGGTGCGGCCAAGTGCGGCGGAAACTACGCTGCCTCCCTGCTCCCGCAGCAGGAGGCAGCCGAGAACGGGTGCGCTCAGGTTCTGTTCCTCGACGCCGAGACCGGCACGCACATTGAAGAGCTCGGCGGGATGAACATCTTCTTCGTGCACAAGGACAAGCGGATCGTCACGCCCGAGCTCACCGGATCGATCCTCGAAGGCGTCACCAGGGACAGCATCATGCAGCTCCTGCGTGACCGCGGGTACACGGTCGACGAGCGTTCGGTCACCGTCGACGACTGGCGCGACGGTGTCGCCTCGGGGGAGATCACCGAGGTGTTCGCGTGCGGGACGGCCGCGGTGATCACACCGATCGGTGAACTCAAGGGCGCTGACTTTTCGATCGGCGCTCCTGATGCCGTTGCAGGCGAGTTGACGATGTCGCTCCGCGAGGAACTCACCGACATCCAGTACGGCCGTCAAGAGGATCGGCACGGCTGGCTGTACCGCCTCGACGCCTGACGTGCTCCGGCAACACCGGCTAGGCTCGACACGTGAAAATTGCGCGATTCAGCCATGACGGAGCCATCAATTTCGGAATTATCGACGAGTCAGACCTCGTCGTGCTCGCCGCCGACCCGATGTTCGGCGGGTTCGACACCACCGGTGAACGGGTACCTCTCGCGGATGCGGTGCTCCTCGCGCCGGTGATCCCGCGGTCCAAGGTCGTCTGCATCGGCAAGAACTACGCTGAACACGCCAAGGAGATGGGGGGAGAGGCTCCAGCCGAGCCGCTCCTCTTCCTCAAACCGAACACCTCCGTGATCGGCCCGAACGACCGGATCGTCCTCCCCGCACTCTCCTCACAGGTCGAGCACGAGGGCGAGCTTGCGGTGGTTATCGGCTCCGTGGCCCGGAACGTTCGTGTGGAGGATGCCGAGAGCGTGATCTTCGGCTACACGATCGGCAACGACGTGACCGCCCGTGACCTTCAGAAGAAGGACGGCCAGTGGACCAGGGCGAAGGGTTTCGACACGTTCTGCCCGCTCGGTCCCGTGATCGACACGGAGTTCTCCTTCGATGGCGCGACGATCGAGACCCGCGTCAACGGCGATGTCCGCCAGCAGGCTCCGTTGTCGGACATGATCCACTCGGTCGCGGAGATCATCGCGTACGCGTCTGCGGTGTTCACGCTCCTTCCCGGCGATGTCATCCTCACCGGCACCCCGGCCGGTGTCGGCCCGATCGTCTCTGGGGACACCGTCGAAGTCGCGGTGTCTGGCCTCGGCGTGCTGCGCAACACCGCCGGCTGACCCGGAATGTCCACGGGGATCACCGGGGAAGCAGAGCTGGCAGCACTCCAGCGACGGATGGTCCGGCTCCTGGCGACCGGCCAGGTGCTGGGCGGATTCGCCATTGGAGCCACGCTCTCCCTTGGGGCACTCCTCGCTGCGGATATCTCCGGTTCTGACGCCTGGTCGGGCATGGCTGCAACCATGTCCACCCTGGGGGCGGCCATCGCGGCGATCCCGTTGGCCAGGCTGGCGGTTCGCCACGGCCGGAGGATCGCCCTCAGCAGCGGGGCGCTGGTTTCTGCGTCCGGGGCCGTCCTCACGATCTTTGCGGCAACCATCCGGAGTTTTCCCCTCCTGCTGATCGCCCTCGCGCTGATCGGCACCGGCACCGCCGTCGGCCTGCAGGCCCGGTTCGCCGCCACGGACCTGGCCACCGACCGTACCCGCGGTCGGGACCTGTCCTTCGTCGTCTGGGCGACTACCCTCGGCGCCGTGATCGGGCCGAACCTTCTCGAACCCGGGGATGCCATCGGCCGGGTCTTCGGACTGGTTCCCCTCACCGGGCCCTTCCTGTTCGGAGTCACCGCACAACTGCTGGCGGCCGCGGTCTATCTCTTCGCTCTTCGACCCGACCCGCTGCTCACGGCGCGGGCCGTCGGCGCTTCGGCCGATCCCACGGCGTCGCCGGTCTCCACCGCGCACGTGTCCCGCGCGCGTGAGCGTTTCGCGATCCTCACCGTCGCGCTCGGCCACGCCACGATGGTGGCCGTAATGTCGATGACGCCGGTCCATCTTCTTCACCAGGGTTCCTCCCTGACGATCATCGGGCTCACGATCAGCCTGCACGTTGCCGGGATGTTCGCACTGTCGCCGCTGTTCGGGATCCTCGCCGACCGCCTCGGCCGGATGCCGGTGATCCTGCTCGGGCAGGTGCTCTTCGCCGCTGCGCTGACCACGCTCGCGATCGGGTCGGCGCAGGCATCCGCTGTCACCGTCGGACTCGTGCTGCTCGGCCTCGGCTGGAGCGCATCGACGGTCGCGGGATCCACACTCGTCACCGAATCCACGGCTCCGGCCCGACGCCCGCGCGTTCAAGGCATCACCGACACCCTGATGAACCTGTCCGGTGCCGCCGGGGGAGCACTGGCCGGGCCGACGCTCGCGCTCATCGGCTTCGACGGCCTCTCGGTGGCTGGCAGTGCGTTCGTGGTGATGGTGCTCGTCGGCGCGATCGTGGTCTCAAGGCGCCCAGCGACCCTGGTGCCGCACAACGGCTAGGATTGCCGGTGATGTCAAGCGCAAATTCCTCCCTCTTCTCAACGGCCACCGGCAGCGACGTTCGCGTTCGATTCTGCCCGTCTCCGACCGGCACGCCCCACGTCGGGCTCATCCGCACGGCCCTGTTCAATTGGGCATACGCGCGGCACACCGGCGGCAGGCTCATCTTCCGGATCGAAGACACGGATGCCGCCCGCGACAGCGAGGAAAGCTACGGCCAGATCATCGACGCCATGCGCTGGCTGAACCTTGACTGGGACGAGGGCGAAGGCGCGGGTGGAGACCACGGTCCGTACCGCCAGTCGCAGCGCTCGGACATCTATCGGGGCGTCATCGAGCAGCTCATGGCGGCCGGGCACGTCTACGAGAGCTTCTCCAACGCCGAAGAGATCGACGAGCGTAACGCGACGGCCGGCCGGCCGAAGCAGTTCGGCTACGACAACTTCGACCGCGACCTCACCGATGAGCAGAAGGCCGCCTTCCGCGCTGAGGGGCGCCTCCCAGCACTGCGGCTCAAGGTGTCGGACACCGACCTCAGCTTCGACGACCTCGTCCGGGGGGAGATCACCTTCCCCGCCGGGTCGTTCACCGACTTCGTCGTTGTTCGCCCCAATGGGCAACCGCTCTACCCGTTCGTGAACCCGGTGGACGACGCCCTGATGGGCATCACCCACGTGCTTCGTGGCGAAGACCTGCTGCCGTCGACCCCCCGCCAGATCGCGCTGTACCACGCACTGATCGACATCGGGCTGACGACTTTCGTTCCCCGGTTCGGACACCTCCCGTACGTGATGGGCGACGGAAACAAGAAGCTGTCGAAGCGTGACCCGGAGTCGAACCTGTTCCACCACCGGGACCGCGGATTCATCCCCGAGGGGCTCGTCAACTACCTGGCGCTGCTCGGCTGGGGACTCTCGGCCGACCGCGACGTGTTCTCGCTCGACGAGATGGTCGCGGCATTCGACGTGGTCAACGTCAACCCGAGCCCGGCGCGGTTCGACCTCAAGAAGGCCGAATCGATCAACGGTGACCACATCCGTCTGCTCGACGTCGCGGACTTCGCCGAGCGGACCGTCCCATACCTCGTCGCCGATGGGATCCTCACTGAGCCGCTCAGTGACGCCCAGCGTGCGATCCTCACCGAGTCGGCCCCGCTCGTCCAGGAGCGAATCGGCCTGCTCGGGGAAGCCCCAGGCATGCTCGGCTTCCTCTTCGTGGATGCCGCGGGCATCGACTACCAGGACGACGCGCTGAAGAGCCTCCCGCAGAACGCAGACGAGGTGCTCACGGCATCCGTCGCCGCCCTCGATGCGATTGCTGATTCCGACTGGAACCACGAGAGCGTGCAGGCGGCACTCGCCGCGACGCTCATCGAGGGACTCGGCCTCAAGCCGCGGATCGCCTACGGTCCTCTCCGCGTTGCCGTCTCCGGTCGCCGGGTGTCGCCGCCGCTGTTTGAATCGATGGACATCCTGGGCAAGGCGGACACGCTCGCCCGTCTGTCCCGACTGTCGGCCCATCTCGCCGCATGACTGAGCCGGTCGATGTCGTCGTCGTCGGTGGGGGCCCAGCGGGTCTCTCCGCGGCGCTGAATCTTGTTCGGGCGCGCCAGCGCGTGCTCGTGCTCGACGGCAATCGGCCGAGGAACGCGGCGACGCTCCACTCGCACGGGTTTCTGACGCGAGATGGAGTCTCTCCGCTTGAGCTGCGGCGACTGGGCCGCGACGAGGTCTCGTCGTACCCGGAAGCTGAGGTGCAGTTTGCCCTCGTCGACAGCGTGACCGCTGTCGATGGCGGGTTCCGTGTGACGGCATCCGGCGTGCGAGGTGCTCCCGACCGCGACGTCACAACGACACGTGTGCTGGTGGCCGCCGGCCTCCGGGAGGCGTTGCCGACGATCGGCAACCTGCGCGCCTATTACGGCACGGCATTGCACAGCTGCTATGAGTGCGACGGCTACGAGAAGGGCGACGAAGCTCTCGCTGTGATCGGGGAGACCGACGACTTGGTCGAGCATGCGCTGCTCGCCTCGGTGTGGAGCGACGACATCGTCGTCTTCACCAACGGGGTTGCACCCGTCTCAGAGGAGGACGAACGAATGCTCGCTACCCGCGGCATCCGCCTGGAGCGACGGGTCGTTGCCGAGGTCGTCGGCGACAGGGGAGTACTCAGCGGTTTCCGGCTGGATGACGGCGAGGTGGTGGCCCGCTCTGCGGGCTTCGTTCGGCCGCGCTGGACCGCCGCTCTCGAGTACCTCGACGGACTCGGAGCCGATACCGACGAGGATGGGCTTCTTCGCGTCGACGGCGCCGGTCGGACGTCGGTTCCCGCCCTATATGCCGCCGGAGACATCACTCCGCCCGGCCCGGAACAGCTGATTGTGGCGGCGGGAGCTGGAGCCCAGGCGTCGGCGACGATCCTGCGGGATACGGTCGCGGCGAGGGCCCGTTCAATTTGAGGATGAGCCGTCGTTAGGCTACAGTTGACGCTGGCCCGCGGCTCTGCTTTGGGCCATTGGGGTATGGTGTAATTGGCAACACGGATGATTCTGGTTCATTTGTTCTTGGTTCGAGTCCAGGTACCCCAGCAGTAAAAACCCCCGCAGATGCGGGGGTTTTCTTGTTTACGTAGTTACGATTCCGCCGAGGTTCTTGGCCATCGCTTGCGAAAGGCCCCAGCTCTCTCCGAGTGACTCTTACGCACTCGGTGTGGCACCGTGATCGGCGGCAGCTCGTTGCCGGTGGACGTCCTCGGCACCCGCGAGCTTCAGTCAGCGTTGCAACAAGATCCAGAGGGTCCAGAGGTTACGAGATCTTTTGCGACCCGGGGAGCGGTGCGTCCGTTATTCCGAGCAATGGCCAGGACGTCGCGGCAATGCCACTGGTCTGGCGATCAGCGAACAACGGTAGCTGTGAGTGCGCTAATCCAAATGCGAAACTTTTTTCGGAAACTATGGAAGAGGAGATTCCGCAGACGCACATCGCAGACGGGTGCACTATAGACAGGGGCATCCGGCCTGTCATCCGTAAACCTACTCTGACCGGCGGTTTAAGCAGGTTTTAAAACTGGATCGCGCCGGTATCGCTGCCGCGCTCGAGGCGCCGCGCGTGATCAGCTAACGCCATCAAGGCCCGGGAGACCTCTTGCACAATTTCGATAGTGCGCTAACATTGACACACGAGAATCAACAACAAAGGAGTTGAAATGACTGAGCCGTATTCCGTTGTGGCGCTGTCCCCCCTGCAGATCCCGATCGTGGAACCGGAGGACGCTCTCAAGAACACGAAGCGCATTATCGGTTTCATGAGGACAGCTGTGGGTGTCGCCGCGACTGAAGGTGCACCCGTCAAGCTCGTGGTAATCCCCGAGATGGCAATTCAGGGAATGCACATGGCGTTTAAGGCCGGCAACCGTGAGGCGGAGAAGAAGTTCGCACGCACCATCCCCGGCCCCGAGACGGACGAGCTGGGAAAGGCCGCCCGTGAACTGAATACTTATATCGCCGGTGAGTTGTACCTCGTCGCAGACGATGACTTCCCGGACCGATACTTCAACGTCGCGTTCCTGATCAACCCAAAGGGCGAGGTCGTCTACCGGCGGGCGAAAGCAACAAGCGACGGCTTTGAGGGCGGCACGCTGGGCACCACAAACCCGCACGACCTGTGGGACGAGTGGGTAGAGAAAAAGGGCAACGGCAACGCGCTGGATGCGATCTACCCCGTCGCCAAGACCCCCGACATTGGGAACATCGGTTATGTCATTTGCCACGAGGGCTCGTATCCGGAGATCGCCCGCGGACTGGCCATGAACGGTGCGGAGATCATCATCCGCGCCACGCTTTTCCAGCCGCAGACCATGAACGGCATGTGGGAAGTGCAGAATCGCGCACACGCTCTCTTCAATAACGCGATCGTCGTTGCCCCAAACCTCGGTCCGGAGCTCGGCCCGGATGGAGTCATCAACGATTTGTTCGGCGGCGAATCGATGATTGTGAACCACAAGGGTCAGGTCGTCATCAAGCAGGCCGGCATCGTGCCTGGTGACTCGTTCATCAGCACGGTAATCGACATCGACCACCTGCGTCGCGAGCGCCAGTCCAACGGCGTCTTCAACGGCTTCAAGGACCTTCGTACGGAGCAGTACGCGGCGATCTACGAGAAGCCGATCTACCCGAAGAACCAGTACCTCAAGGAAGCCCCTGGCGAGGGTTGGCTGGCTCGCGAGCGAGCCACTCGCGCCGCGAACATCGAACTGCTCAAAGAACGTGGAGTCTTCACGGAAATCAAGTAGTCACGTTGGATGCCGGGGCCATGAGTGGTCCTGGCATCCAGCCCTCCACCGGTTGTCCATCAGACATCCGGCTGTCCGCGGATGTGGACACAGCAGTACAGATCTCACACAAAGGAGTGGAACATGATCATCAATCGACGCAACGCGCGGGCTAGCCGCATCGTCATCGGCGTCGCAACCCTTGCGGCAGCGGGGCTGCTGCTCACCGGTTGCCGGGCCGACAGCGGGGCCTCCGAAGAAGACAAGTCCAGCGGAGAAGGCCTCGTCATCGGCTGGAGTCAGCGCGGAATCAGTGGCAGTGACTGGTGGAAGACGCTGGTCGAAGGCGGCCAGGCAGCAGCCGACAAGATCGGCGCGAAAATCGAAGTCCTCGACGCCAACGGTGACACAGTTCGCCAGAACGCCGACATCCAGACGCTGATCACCAAGGGCGTCGATGTCGTCATCATCAACGCCAACGACCCCATCGGTGTCGGCGCTTCGATCGCCGCCCTCAAAGACGCAGGCATCCCTGTCGTCACGGTCAACTCGAACCTTGACCCGTCCCTCGTGCCGGACACGTTCTGCTACGTCGCCGAAGACCAGGGGGCCACCGGCGCCCTCGCCGGGGATGTCGCCGCTCAAAAGGCGATCGAGAAGTACGGCGAGACCGGCGAGATCAAGATCGTCGGCATCGGCGGCTTCCCGGGCGACGTGTTGAGCGACCTCCGCTTCAACGGATTCATGGAAGGTTTCAACGAGGGGATTGCCGACTACCCAGGCATTACTGTCAACAAGCTCGAAACGAAGTACGGCGAGTGGAAGCCAGACAAGGCGCTCGGCCCTATCCGGGACGTAGCCACGGCGAACCCGGACCTGAAGATTGTCTACAGCATGAGCGACGTCATGAACGGCGGAGTGAAGGAAGGACTGCAACAGGCCGGCCTCTGGGGGGACAACATCATTCTTGCCAGCTACGACGGCGGCATGGTTTCCGTGAAGGAGATGATGGACAACCCGACCGGACCGCTCCAGGCGACCGCGTCCAATCAGCCATGGGACCAGGGCACCACGGCTGTTGAGATGGCGCTTGCTGCTTTCAACGGTGACGAGTCGGCATGCCCGGACAAGACGCTCTTCATCGAAACCACCGTCGTGACTCCGGAAAACGCCAAGGACTACTACAAAGAGTCCGACACCTACGTTCGGGCGCAGGACGAGTAGGACGAAAACGCCGTCCTCCTGGCATCCGTCGCGAATCGGACGGATGCCAGGAGGCCCCAATCTCCATCAACATCGCAACGAGAGAGATAACCAATGAGCCTCGAACACGACGTCTCGGCACCGGAAGACGAAGAGGAACTGCGCCTCGACGGAATCATGAAGGGCTATCTAGGAGTCCAGGCCCTCAAGGACGTCAGCCTCACCGTCAAGCGTGGCTCCATCCACGCACTCGCCGGTCAGAATGGCGCAGGCAAGTCGACGCTGGTCAAGATCCTCTCCGGCGCCGAGACCCCCGATGCTGGCGAGATCTACCTCGGCGGGCGAGCTACAGCAGTTCCGAGAGCCGAGCGACGCACAGCGTGCCGGCATCCACACGATCTACCAGGAGTTGAGCCTCGTACCATCCCTGTCGGTCGCCGAGAACATCTTCCTCGGCGAGCTGCCCAAAGCGGGCCACGCCATCGTCGACTGGCGCGAGATGCAGGTCGAGGCGCGCAAGGCACTCGCCGGGTTGGATTCGACCTCGATGTGCGCCGCCCGGTCGTCAACCTTCTCCGTTGCCGAACAGCAGGCGGTCGAGCTGGCCAAGGCGATTGCGACAAGGATGCGCGAGTGCTGCTGCTCGATGAACCAACCTCGACACTTCCTCAACCCGACGTCGAGCGGCTGTTCAGCGTGCTGCGCTCGCTCGCGGCTCAGGGCGTGACCCTTATCTACATCTCCCATCGGATGGAGGAGCTTTACTCTCTCTGCGACTCGGTCACGATTCTTCGCGACGGCCGTAACGCCGCCAGCTTCACTACCGCCGAGTCCAAGCCGGCGGATGTCGTCACCGCCATGGTAGGGAAGAGCCTCGAGGGTTCGATTGCCGACGCCGCACTCCGCGGCGAACGCAGCCCCCGCCTCGGCGCCGGACGCAGCGACAGAGTTTTGCTGTCTGCGACCGACCTCGGTGAAGACGATCGCGTCTCCGAGGTGAACCTTGAACTGTACGCGGGGGAGGTGCTCGGCATTTCCGGCCTTATCGGTAGCGGACAGTCCGAACTGGCCGGCCTGCTCGCTGGCGCCCGCCGCAAGACGGCCGGCACGATCCGCGTCGACGAGAAGAGCGTCATATTCAGCAACCCGCGAGACGCCATCCGTCGAGGAATCGGCCTCCTCCCGCAGGACCGCAAGGCCCAGGGCTTCATCCCCGACATGAGCGTCGCCGGCAACATCACCCTGGCGAGCCTGCCGATGTTCAGCCGAATGAGCATCATCGACGGGCGGAAGGAGAAGCAAGGTTGCCGCCGAGATGGTGGACAGCCTCGGAATGAAGGTTTCCAGCGTCAATCAGTCCGTCAAGACCCTCAGCGGCGGGACCCAGCAGAAGACGATCCTCGCCCGCTGGCTGGCGCGCTCCATCGCGGCTCCTCATCTGCGACGAGCCGACCCGCGGCGTCGACGTCGGGGCCAAGGAGGACATGTACGAGCTGATCCGCGACTTCGCGCGCTGCAGGCGGGACAGTCATCATCTCGAGCTCAGAGATCACCGAGGCGATGATGTGCGATCGCGTGCTGGTCATGGCACGCGGCCAGGTCGTCGCCGAGTTCAACCACGACGAGATCGACCCGCATGGCCACGCCCTGGTGTCGAAGTTCGCCTGATGGGCCTCCGCAATCCTAATTCTCCCCTCAACCCTGTGACGGAAATAAAATGACAAACAACACTCTCGCCAAGAAGCCCGGGTCGACGCCGACTCCAGGCAACCGCGTCCCATCGCGCACTGACCACGGCAAAGCGCCTGCTGCCGAAGAGCTACCTCATCCTGGTGCTCGTCGCCATCATCATCATCGGCTATTACGTGTCCGCTGATTTCCTGACCATCCGGAACGCCGAGAACGTCATCGCGGCCGCTTCGATCGTCGCCGTCCTCGCCGTCGGACAGTACTTCGTGATCCTCACGGGTGGCATCGACCTCTCCGTCGGTTCAACGATGGCCATGTCGACCGTCATCATCGCCCTCACCCTGCAGACGGGGATGAGCGCGGGCACTTTCGGTCGCGTTCACCCTCGGCGCGTGCGCCGCTGCCGGGTTCATCAACGGTCTGCTGGTCGTCTGGCTACGCATCCCCCCGTTCATCGCGACACTCGCGATGATGAGCGCGATCAAGGGCTTCAGCTACATCATCCAGTCGACCAGCCTCATCCAGATCATGGACCAGCCGTTCATCGCGACGTTCTGCCCGCGGAAACATCCTCGGCGTCCGCAATCCGGTCCTGATTTTCATCGTCGTCACTATCGCTCGCCGCGCTCGTCGCCAAGTACACGACTTTTGGTCGTTCTCTCTACGCCATCGGCGGCAATCCGGAGGCAGCTCGCCTGTCTGGGCTCCCCGTGGCCCGCAACCTTTTGATCACCTATTCCGTTTCGGGGTTCCTCGCCGGCCTGGCGGGGCTCATCGCCGCCGCCCAGCTGCAACAGGGGAGCTCTCTCATCGGCGTCGGATACGAGCTCGACGCGATTGCCGCAGTCGTTGTCGGCGGTGCCTCGCTGATGGGCGGCAAGGGCGACCCGATCAGCGCCGTCATCGGTGTGTTTGTGCTCGCCACGATCATCAACATCATGAACCTCGTCGGCATCTCGTCCGAGCCTCAGCTCGTCATCAAGGGAGCCGTCATTGTGATCGCCGTGTTCCTGTCGAGTGCCGGAGGCGTACAGCGAATCTCGAATTTCTTCGGATCGCGCTTCGGACGCCGCCCTGTCTCCGTTCGTTGAGCCAGAATTACCGACCGTCATTCCAAGGGGGATCTGATGCAGGAAACTAGAAGCACGGAGCGAGGTGCGCGCATGATCGATGTCGCCCGACTCGCCGGGGTCTCGCAACAGACGGTATCGCGCGTGGTGAACAACCATGGCAACGTCAGTATGGATGTCCGTCAGCGGGTCGAATCAGCGATCAAGCGGCTGCGTTACCGGCGCAATCCATCGGCACGTGCTCTGGCCACGAGCCGCAGCCACAATCTCGGGATCGTCAGCTTTGGTCTGGCGCAGTACGGACCCTCTGTCGCCCTCACCGGCATCATTGAAGAGGCGAGACGGTCCGGATACGCGACAAATCTCGTGACGCTGGGCGACGTCGACCGCTCGCATATGCGGGCGGCGCTCGACCATCTTCTCGCCGACGCCGTCGACGGGATCATCATCCTCGCCCCGATCGAGGCGGCACTGCACGCTATCGAAGGCATCGACACGCACGTCCCGCTGGTCGCCTTCGAACCCGGAGCGGATGAAGGCACGACGAATGTCGGCACCGACGAAGTCCTCGGCGCAGCACTGGCAACTCGCCACCTGCTCGGGCTGGGCCATGAAACGGTGCACCAGGTCAGCGGGCCGGAAGGCTGGCTTGGAACCGGTGCCCGGCTTAAAGGCTGGGCCAACGAACTCGCTAGCGCCGGGCTGCCCGCGCCAGAACCCATCGCCGGGCACTGGACGACAAGGTCGGGCTACGAGGCCGGCATCGCTATCGCCACCGACCGATCCATCACCGCAGTTTTCGTGGCTAACGACCAGATGGCGCTCGGGGTGATCAGCGCCCTTCAGGCTTGCCAGTTGGAAGTGCCGGAGGACGTCAGTGTCATCGGATTCGATGACGTGCCGGAATCTCCCTTCTACATCCCCGCGTTGACGACGCTTCGCGTGGATTTCGGTGAGGTCGGGCGCCTGGCAGTGGACCGCATACTCAGCCTCATGAACGGCGACAATGTCGAACCGATTCCACGGGTCACACCTGAACTCGTGGTGCGTTCCAGCACCGGTCCGCCTCCCGCGTTCCGTCGCGCGGCAATCATTCCCGAATCGGACCCACATGCCTGCTGAACCTAGAGCCTCCGGTCATCAAAAGCTGCCCCTTATGGAGAGAGAGAAAGTATGTCCAATCGCCAACTCGGCACGACAGCGCTGTTCGTGTCGCCCATCTGCGTCGGAACGAGCGCACTCGGTAGCTTCCCCGCGCAGTACGGCTACGAGGTCGACACCGACACTGCTGTCGCGACCATCAAGACAGTGCTTGACGGCCCCTTTAACTTCATCGACACATCGAATGAATACGGCGGAGGTGACAGCGAGCGCCGAATCGGCCAAGCGATCCGTGAACTCGGTTCTGTGCCTGATGGCGTCGTCATCGCGACGAAAGTCGATCCACTTCCAGACAGCAATGACTTCTCCGGGGATCGAGTCCGCCGTTCCGTCGAAGAGAGCCTTCAGCGCCTCGGCCTTGACAAGCTGCCACTCGTCTACCTGCACGATCCCGAGAAGATCACCTTCGACGAAGGCGTCGCCCCAGGCGGGCCACTCGAAGCGCTGATCGAGCTGCGCGACCAGGGCATCATCAAGCACCTTGGCGTCGCGGGCGGACCGATCGACCTCGAACTGCAGTACCTCGCAACCGAGGCATTCGATGCCGTCATCAGCCACAACAGATACACCCTCGTCGAACAGACCGCCGAGCCACTGCTCGACGACGCTCAGGCCCGCGGTGTCGCCTTCATCAATGCCGCACCGTTTGGTGGGGGGATGCTCGTGAAGGGCCCGAAGGCGGTGCCGAGATATTGCTACGCTCCCGTCAGCCAGGCCACCCTCCTCCGCGTCGAGGCGATGGAACGCCTCTGCGCCGACTACGGTGTCCCACTCGCGGCTGCGGCGTTGCAGTTCTCCACCCGGGACGAACGGGTCACGTCGACGATCGTTGGGATGTCTGAACCGCGTCGGGTAGCCCAGACCGTCGAATTGCTCGAATTCACCATCCCCGACGATTTGTGGGACGCCCTGCTGCCGCTGGCCCGAGTAGGCCGCAACGGAATCGAACAGGATGCGGCCTGACGGCCCGCCCGAACCGCGCACAAGAACAGAAAGTCAAACCATGAAGACCAAGAAGAACCCCGACCCCGTAGACGTGGTCATTGTCGGCGCGGGTGCAGGCGGTGCGACGGCGGCGAAAGTCCTCACCGAAGCCGGAATGACCGTCGTAGGCCTCGAGCGCGGCCCCTGGTTGAAACCGGAACACGCGTCTGGCGATGAACTCAAGTACCTGAACCGCAACTTCATTTGGCAGGACCCGAAGCTTAAACCCCGCACCTACCGAGCAAACGACACCGAGGAAGCGGTCATCACCAACTTTTCCGCCACACCGCAGGTCGTCGGTGGGGGCACGACCCACTGGGGCGGGATGGTGCCACGGATGACAGCGAGCGATTTCAAACTCCGCACGTTGCACGGCGACGTGCCCGGCGCGAGCCTCGTCGACTGGCCCATCAGCTACGACGAGTTGGAACCGTACTACACCCGCGTCGAGTGGGAATTCGGGACCTCCGGGCTCGCCGGAGCCAACCGCTGGGAAGGGCGCCGCAGTCGTGGCTACCCGACGAAGCCGTCACCGTTGAGCCAGATCGGCCGTACTTTCGCAACCGGAATGGATAAGCTCGGCCATGGTACCTTCCCCATGCCGCAGGGCATGGTCACCGAGCCCTATAGAGGTCGCCAGCCGTTCAGCGAAAACGGGTTCTGGCAACAGTACCCCGACCCGGGAACGGGCAAATCCTCGACCCTGATCAGCTTCATCCCCGACGCCGTCAACACGGGCCTCTACGACCTTCGACCGGATTGCTACGTGAGCGAGATTCTCGTCGGCAAGGACGGCCGCGCAACCGGCGTCCGTTATCAGGACGAGAACGGCGACGAGTGGGTCCAGTACGCCAAGGCGGTCATCGTGTCCGGGGGCGGCATCGAGACCCCTCGGCTACTCCTGATGTCGAGGTCTCCCCAGTTTCCCGACGGCCTCGCGAACAGCAGCGGTCAGGTGGGCAAGAATGCGACCTTCCACCAGTACTCGTTCTCGGTCGGTCTGTTCGACCGTGACCTTCGCGACCCGCTATACGGCTGGTCCGGTCACTACATGAGCGGATGCTCGTTCGATTTCTACGAGACCGACGAGAGCCGTGGTCACATCCTTGGTTCTCTGATCTTTCCATCCATGCTTGGGCACCCCGTCAACTGGAGCTTTCCAGGTCGTCCCACCTGGGGTTCCGCGGCGAAGGACGCCGACCGCGAACTGTTCAACCACTCGATGAAGATCGGTATCCTGCTCCATGACCTCCCCGTTGAAAGCAATCGGGTTGACCTCGACCCAACCGTGACGGATGCCTGGGGTCTACCGGTCGCTCGCATCACACACACCCCACACTCCAACGACTACGCCCAGGAGAAGTGGCAGGTGAAGAAGAACGGCGAAATTCTTGAGGCTGCAGGTGCCAGCAAGGTGGTGCCTGTCAATATGGAACGCATCACCGGGAACACATCACATGAACTGGGAACGACCCGCATGGGGAACGATCCCGCGACCTCCGTTGTCGACCGTTGGTGCCGCACCCACGATGTGCCAAACCTATACGTCTTTGACGCGAGCTTCTTCCCGACGGCGACGGGAATCAATCCAGCTTTGACGATCATGGCCAACACGTGGCGTTGCGTCGACCGGATCCTCCAGGTCGACCGTCACACCTGGTCCTGAAACTAAACGACGAAAGAACAGGAGAGCAAGCACATGGGACAGGCAGAGTGGGTCACCGTGCCCATCTCGACACGTGACGTCGAGGGCCCAATTTACTTCAGCCAGGGCGACTGGGACACGATCGAGGCGGCAACAGCGCGCATCATCCCAACCGATCACCACCCGGGCGCACGGGAGGCGAAGGTCGTCCGATTCATCGACCGGATGCTGGCGGGAACGCAGTTCGTCTTCCCGGCCGCAGATGGGATCGGCTGGCTGCGAATGGAAGGACGGGAGGAGAAGGCTTGGGAGGAGAGGATCGGCCTGCGCCGGGCGCTCTACTCCAGCGGAGTCAGGAAACTTGACGAGATCGCTCAAGGTAGCTTCGGCGCACCATTCGTCGACCTGGCAGACGAGCAACAGGACGCGGTGCTGGAGCAGATTTCCGAGAAACCGAAGCCAACGCCGTTCTCATTCGATGCACCGGAAGACGACGGTCTCGGTGGGGCCCCCGCTGGCAACCAGCCAGTGAACGAAGACTTCCTCGATTTCTTCCCCCTTCTTGTGCTCAACACCCGCCAGGGTTTCTACAGCGACCCCGTGTACGGCGGCAACGAGAATCGGGTCGGCTGGGCCGTCATCGGATTCGATGGTCCGCCCTCGTTGAAATCGACGATGGACGGCAGCTACACAACGAAGAAGTACATGATTCCCGACGCCGAATGGCCATATGAACGACACCCGGAAGTTTTGCGCTACCGGCGGCCATAGACACGGCATCCTTGGCGGAGCGTTGCCGCTTTCGTGGGCGCTCCGTCAGCCTTCTTGGGCTTCAGCCAGCCCGGCCACACCGCGCTAGCGGCATACTAGGTTCGGGCCGATTCTTCGGCAGGGGGAAAGGGGAACTCACGTGAGTCGAATTGCGTCCAAATCGCGAGGCGCTCGCATGGTGGATGTCGCGAAGCTGGCTGGCGTGTCGCAGCAGACGGTATCCCGTGTGGTCAACCGCGCCAACAACGTCGCGCCCGACATTCGCGAACGTGTCGAGCAGGCGATCGAACAACTTCATTATCGACGTAACACCGCAGCCGCAGCCCTGGCGAGCAACCGCACGATGAACCTCGGGGTACTGAGTTACGCCCTGTCAGTGCACGGTCCGTCCGTCGCACTGGTCGGAATATCCGAGCAGGCACGACGGAACGGTTACTCCACGCGGCTCGTCACTCTCGCCGCGCTGGATCATGCAACCGTTCGAGCTGCGCTCAAGGAGCTTTCGGCAGACGAAGTCGACGGCGTCATTGTCCTCGCGCCGCTCACCGCAGCGATAGAGGTGTTGCGCGGTGTCGAAAGCGAGATCCCAATCGTCACTTTCGAACAGGGATCCCCGGCGTCCGCGACGAGCGTTTCGATCGACGAAGTGCAGGGAGCACGCGTAGCGGTCAGGCATCTGCTCGAACTCGGACATGAGACCGTTTGGCATATCTCCGGTCCGCCCGGGTGGATGGCTTCTGACGCACGGCAGTTGGGGTGGAGGAGCGAGCTTTCGGAGAGCGGACGGATCGTCCCGCCGCCAGTGACGACCTTCGATTGGAGTGCCAGGGCAGGTTATGAGGCTGCGCTCCGGCTGGCAGACAACCCCGATGTGACTGCGGTGTTCGCCGCCAACGACCCATTCGCTCTCGGTGCGATGAAGGCCTTCGCCGAGCGGGATATTGACGTGCCCGGGCGGGTCAGCGTCGTGGGGTTCGACAACGTGGCTGAAGCGAGGTACTACAACCCCTCGCTGACGACGGTAGTCCTGGACTTCGAGGAAATCGGCTACCGAGCGGTCGACCAGATCCTGTCGATGATGCGCGGAGATGAGACGCAAATCATTCCGTTGATAGAGCCGCACTTGATTGTGCGCGACAGCACGGGGTTTGCTCCTGCCAGAGCACGTTCCGTTCACCATCCTCGATAGTGCCGCTCGTCGAGTCCGTTCGTTCCACCTGGTTGCCAGGGTGCCAACACAAATCGCGCGAACGTGAGCTGCGAATTCGTGCGGGGTCACGGCCCCGGTTCGGGTCTTCGACGCCAGCTTCTGCTGCAGCGCGAAATGGTTCGCCGCTCCGAGATGTGACCAGAAACGCTTGTGAGTCTTGTCGGCCCGGCCGCCGCAGCGAGGCGATCGGCACCGGGGACGGTCGGCTTTGGGACCAGCCTCTGGTCGACTACCATTCGGGGATGACGACTCCAGCTCCGATCGACGACGTCACAATTGGCGGCGAGGTCATTCGCCTCGGGCAGTTTTTGAAATTCGCCGGACTCCTCGACTCCGGTGGAGACGTGAAAGAGGCCATCATCGACGGCCTGGTGACGGTGAACGGCGAGGTTGATCGCCGACGCGGACGGCAACTGCAGCTCGGTGACATCGTGAGCTTCGACGGACGCAGGGTTCGCGTCTGCCCGTGAGGTGACCGGCGAGCCGAGCCAGAGCTAGCCGCGCGCCGCCTCCAGATCAGCTGTCGAGGACTCACGGAGTTCCCATGGCAACCGTCGGCCGCGCGCGGTGCACGCCCCATAGACTTGCTTTCTTTCGCTCCGAGATATCTGACCCTCGATCGATGCAGCGCCATTGTCGATCCCGAGAGAGAAGGCCACCATGGATATTCAAGACTGGATTGAAACCGCCGGACGTGTCGTCGACGCGGCGGGCGTGGTCGCGGTCGTCGTGGGGGCTGTGCTTGCCGCCTTGTTCGCTCTCCAACGAGTGATCAAGCGGGAGGGCGATGCCTACGGACGTTTTCGACGGTTCCTCGGCCGTTCGATCCTGCTCGGATTAGAACTCCTCGTTGCCGCAGACATCATTCGAACCGTCGCCATTACACCGACTCTGGAAAGCGTCGCCGTGCTGGGGCTCATCGTCATCATCCGCACCTTCCTCAGTTGGTCGCTGGAGCTTGAGATCACGGGGCGGTGGCCCTGGCAGAAAGACAGGAATCAGATCCCATCCGTGAAGCAAGACGAAACGCGATGAGGGGTACCCGTCTACCGAGGGCTACACATGTCCTCGGTCCATGGCGTCGACCCGGCTGGACCCGCTCCGCCATACTGGACCTTGCCGCGACCGCGACATCCGCGATGTGTCGTCACGACCACCAAATCCCACCTCTGAAGGAGTCTCCATGTTGAAGATCGGCATTCTGGGCGCAGCCGGCATCGCCCCCGCAGCGATCATCAACCCGGCTCGCCGACGCTCCGATGTCGTCGTTACCGCGATCGCTTCCCGCGGAATCGACCGCGCCGGGGACTACGCCGGTCAGCACGATATCCCGACCGCCTATGGCTCGTATGAAGAGCTCCTTGCAGATCCCGCAATCGACCTGGTGTACGTCGCCCTTCCGCCGTCCGCCCACGCCGAGTGGTCGATCGCCGCGCTCCATGCGGGCAAGGATGTGCTCTGCGAGAAGCCCTTCGCCCTGAATGGAGCCGAGGCCAGGCTGATGGTGGACGCCGCGGCCTCCACCGGTCGGCGGCTTGTCGAGGCGTTTCACGATCACTACCACCCGCTCGCTGCACGGACGAAAGACCTTGCGAAATCCCTCGGTCGGCTGGCCAGGGTAGAGGGAGCATTCGCCTACCCCAACCCGTTCGAGCCCGGTGCCCTGCGCCATGAGCCTGCCCTTGGGGGCGGCTCACTGATGGATCTTGGGGTGTACCCGATCCACGGGATTCGTCACCTCCTGGACGAGGAACCGATTCGCGCTAGTGCCGTCGCCACGCTCAACCCTGCGGGCGCCGATGAATCGATTGAGGCAGAGCTCGCCTTTCCTTCCGGCGTGACCGGCATCATCCGATCCAGCATGGCCACGGAATACGAGAACTGGCTTCGCGTGGTCGGGGAGCGGGGCGAGCTTTTGGTGACCAACGTGGTGTTCCCCTCAAAGGGACACAGCATCAGGTACACACTCGATGGCGTCGACCGGACCGAAACCGTCGCGGGTCGCGACACTTACGATCATCAGCTCGAAGCCCTGCTCGCCGGGCTGGCCAGCGGGCAGCCGCTGCCAACCGAGGGGCACGATTCCATTGCGACCATGGATGCCGTCGATCGCATCTATGAGGCCGCCGGGATCCAACGGTCCTGAGTTAGCCCTGCGGCCAGATAGCCGACCTGCCACGGCATCACGCCGGGGGATTCTGCTCCAGGTACTCCTGCAACGCTTTTGCCCGTGCGATCCGCGTGTCTCGCGTCCAGCCATCAAAGGCGAACTTCGAGTGCACGGCTGCGCCCCCGGAAGAATCGTTGGGTACGCTGATCGTTCCGTCGCCACGAATCGGCCGGACGGGCTCGCCGGGCCTAGCCCCGTCCCGAGGAGGAATCCCGGGGTAGTGCTTTTCAAACGCCGCTTGAACGTGCGCGCCGATGGTCTTGTCGAAATCCTCGGCCTTGGTTACCAGGGCTGTCACGAAGGCCGCTAGCGCGGCCGACACCGAGGCGACCACCGCTTTGAATTCTTCCTTCTGCGCCACGATCTCTGCGGTGTCAGTCTCTCCGGCTCCGGGGGCCGCGATCACAACACCGAAGATGATCGTGAGCGCCGCTGCTCCCGCGGTCAGCCCCGCGACAAAGAAAACCCGCCCATCGTAGAGTTGCACGGCGCGAACCGGGTGATCGGGAAGCATCAGATCGCCCCACCACCCGATTACGAGTCCGATCAGCAGGATGCCTGCGACGAGGGCGATCGCGACAGCCATCAGATCATTGAACACGAGCCATGCCAAACCCGCGCCGCTGGCAGCAAAAACGACGGCCAGAAACGGCGTAGACAGCAGCGACCTGATCACAGCGGCGCCCCGAATGAGTGGTACGGCGTGTGCCTGCAGCGATACACCAACCCTTCCCGGGTGCCGACCGCGTAGATCTCCTCGAAAGGCGTGGCGAGACGACACTCGCCCAGGTACGCGGTTTCCGTCCAGTCGGCCGCCTTGCTCAGCACGTCTGACAATGCGTCGCGATCGAGATCGCCGTCGACGTCACGGAGGTTGTCGCGTTGCTGCCTCAACTGCTCCGCCAGTTCGTTCGGTCCTTCGCCATCGTGCCACTGCATCATTGCAAATCTCCCCCGCAAACGACCCCTCGTCCCACATGGTTCCACTGGTCTGGAGCGCGCGCAAGGTCCCACTTAGCGACAGCGGGCCGTTCCTCGTGGCTGTTTGGATGACGTCAGGTCGACGAGACGGGCGCATCGTCGTGGTGCTGGGTGCTCGCCGAGGCAGCGGGCGCTCGATCGGGACGGGCATCGCCCACTTCGCAGCTGATCGGGGCTAGCGAACAGTCGCGCCCGGGAGTATGTTTCGCGGAGGTGGGGCGGGCCGGGGCTTCACCCGACGCCACGCGGGCCGTCCTGTGACGACAAGGAGAGACATGAAACGCGTGTTAATCGGGTGCGTTGTCGCACTCGGTCTCGTTGTGGGCGGCGGCAGCGCCGCTCAGGCTGGCGAAACCAGCGGAAACGGGAAACCAGTCCCCGGCGCAGAGCGAGCGAGCTCTGCGTGCGCCTACTCCGGTCAGGACCTCCCTGACGCTGAGGAGAACCAGCCGCCCGAATTCAACGACGACTTCGTTACCGACGGGCACGTGCAAACTTACGGCAAGTACGTGAGTCACGGACTGAAGGCTGCCGTCCCCAGTCCGGGAGTCGCCTGCCGCGGGAACGTGGCCTTCGAAGAATAGGCCTCGGATTCACCTGGACAGGAACCAGTGAGCGCCACCCCAAGGCCGGGTGCGGCGCTCTCTGAGTCCCAGATCACCTCGAGTGCATGCTGCGACTACTGCCGGCTCACCGTGGTCGTCAGCTACACCGAGTCCGAATCGCCATGTACTGTCGGCCCGGAAGCTCAACACGAACGGAACCCTCATGTTCCCCAGGTAACTCCTCGATAGTCATGTTCCACGTGTCAATAATGTCGATGCGCACCGGATTGCCCTCGGGAATGTTCAGCATCCGGAACCTGGGCCGGTTGAATCCGAAGTACAGCACCACGTAGTCATCCGCGTGCCCGCCGCGCGGGTTGTCCCAGTCCGATGGCAGGGGGTCCATGATGCCGCTGGGGGATGCATCGATCACCTCGCGGAGGAACGCGATGCGAGCAGGGCTCTCTCCATGAAGAACGCCGCCCTTGGACCACCAGAGGACGTCGTCGTCGGTGAGGTAGGTTTCGCCGTGGGTGAGGTACCCGCCGCGAACAGTCCCTTCCCAGAAGCGACGGGTGAGCTCTTCTGCGGTGATGTTTCCCCACCCCTGGTCGATATCGCCCTCATAGACAACTTCGTCAACCACGACGGGTTTGCCCCACTGCTCGCGCCACTCGGTGACGGATTCAGAGGTACGGTAGGCGTCGATGCGCTGGACGCTGCTGTGTGTGATCCACGGCCGTGAATAGTCATAGAAGGTGACGCAGTTGTGGATGGACAACAGGTGCCCAACAGGGTCTTCGTCGACGACCACCGCAGCGATCCGCTCCCAGTCCTCGACCGTTTTCGTGGGAACAAGATCATATTCGTTGGCCAGTGACCACCAGATATTCGGGAACGAGGCCAGCCGTCGCACGAGGTAGCGGAGGTAGCGGTCGTCGGCGGTTGCACCCAGATCGGAGAATCCCCAGCGATCATACGGGTGGAAGAGGATGAGATCGGCTTCGATGCCGAGCGCGGCGAGATCATCGAGGCGGCGTTCAAGGTGAGCAAAGTAGGCCGGTTCGAATCTCGTGGTGTCCCAGGTCCCATCGTCCTGACGGGGAAATACGAACGTCGACGGCTCGTTGTCGTTATAGAGGTAGGCCTTGGGGAACACGCACATGCGCACCTTGTTGAACGGGCTCTCCCTCAGCGAAGCCAGCGTCTGCGCCTCCAGCTCTGATTCCTGGTGCGTCCACGCGTAGAGCGTCGTGCCCACTGGAATGAAGCGCGTCCCATCGGCATGTGCGAAGTGGAAGGTGTCCACGACGCGGACAGGACCATGCCCGCTGCCGTCAGTGACCTCGACGGTTCCGCTGATGCCGTCGAGTGAACGTGCCGTCGAGGTGGTCGCGAAGGACCACGTCCCAGTGGCGAGAGGGAGGAAGCGAACGACATAGCGCCCGTTGCCGTCGTAGAACCCGCCGACGTGAACCGTGGACTCACCGTTGGTGAATGTCGACGACAGATCGACGTCGACGAACGGGTTGCCGTGGTCGGGGCCGATGAGCTCGACCTCAAACCGCTCAAAGGTTAGGGCCTGCGGCGGCCAGGATGCTCTGGCGCTCGCCCGTGGCACGTCTCCGGTTTCGTAGGTCGGGTCGGGGCGAATCGGCGGTTCGATGACCCGCTCTACCGTGGTGTCCTCGATTCCGCCGAGATCATCCCACAACTTCTCCAGTCGATCGGGGTTGAGCCGCAGAGTCGTGTCCTGCTGTGTGACGATCGCGAGGGTATTGCCGCGTAGCTGCGCCATCATCGGTGAGCTCACAACACCGGGGATCGCCGCCTGGAGGATGGTTCGGGCGCCGGGGATGTCCAGGGCGTCGCCAAACAGGGTGTCCTTAGTGATGCGCTTCATGATTTCTGCTCCGTGACAAGTGTGGGTAGCGGTGCCGGAACGGCGGTGAGATGGGGTGCGATATCGTGCGGTTGAGCAAGCGGCGGGTTGCAATCGGCGTGGGCGACGTTGCTCCAGGCCACGAAACGACCACGTTTGCCGGGCGCGCCAGCCACGAACGGGCCGAACGTTGTGCCGACGAATCCGCCCGCGGTCTCCGTGCTCAGCACATCGAGCGGCGTCGTGCCGAGTGAGAACTCGACCCCACCGCTCACGCCGCTCCAGTGGGCGCCGCGATGATCGAGGGAAACTCGCAGTTGGACCGACGAATCTTCGCTACTCGAGCCCAACGGCAGCTCCTGGATCACGGTGTCTTCCTGCCTTCTGACCACGAGACGTGCCACAGGGCCGTGGGCGGTGTAGGTCACTTCCGCCCGAGCGTGGAATGTATCGCTTTGGCGGAGGATGAGCCCGACTGTGACGTCGATGTCATAGGGTGCCAGAGTCACGGCAATGTCGGAGTGGGTACTGATCACCCGGCGCAGGAGCATCGCGTGTGGTGAGCCGGCAGGAAGCCCCTCCCCGACGGCGGACAGGATGACCGAGTCGCTGTCGATCGTGGCGAAGTCCGCAGCTCCTCGGACCGACAGAAAATCCTCGACGAAAACAGTGCCGCCGCCCTCGGCGGTGCCGGGGGTTATCGACTCCGACAGGCGCCCCGCACCCGCGTTGAACACCGGCCACCCGTCCTCCCAGTCCACACGCGCCAAGAAGGTCTCCCGACCGAGAATGTGGAGGCCGTTGCGAGGTCGCACGGCGAGCATGACAGCCCACCACTGCCCCTCCTGGTCGCAAAACAAATCGGCGTGGCCCACGTTTTGGATGGAGGCGCCGCCTCCAAGGTGACGGTGGGTGAAAACCGGATTCCGGGGGCTTCCTTCAAAGCCGCCGGTGATATTCGGTGATCGCGCGATCATGACCGAGTGGTCGAACGATGTTCCGCCTTCAGCGGTCATCAGGTAGAAGAGCCCGTCGTAGAAGTACATGTGGGGGCCCTCGGCCCAGACCGCTCCGCTGAGAGCGCGCGTCCAGATCACATGTTCGTCGCCGACCAGCTGCCCGCGTTCGAGGTCGAGCTCTCGCAGCCAGATTTCCGTCTCTCCGTCGTATGCGTTTTGCGAGACCTCCCGGCATCCCATCCACCAGGCGCGTCCGTCGTGGAAAAAGAGCGACGGGTCGATTCCCTCGGCGTCCGGGAGAAACACGGGATCCGACCATGGGCCCGTGATCTCCGGCGCCGTCATGTAGAAATTACCGAACGCTTCGCCATCTCCAACGTGTGTGCAGGCGACGTAGAAGAGGCCGTCATGGAAGCGGATCGTGGGGGCGAAGAGTCCCTGTGAGTCGCCCGCAGCAGTGAAGTCCAGTTGGTCTGGCCGATCGATGACATGCCCGAGCGGAGTCCAGTGTTTCAAGTCAGAGCTCGAGTGGAGCGGCAGGGCAGGAAAATATTCGAACGAAGAGTTGACCAGATAGAAAACGTCGTCGACCCGACACATGCTGGGGTCGGGGTAAAAGCCGCGCAAAATCGGATTCTCCGGGACGAACACAGGTCTCCTCGGTGGAAAAGAGCGCCCGGATGGCCGGATGCCTATTTGTTGATAGAAACACCATATTCGATTTTCGCCTGGATATGACAACCAGCGGCATGTTATTCCGGTGAAAGTGCCGCGGCTGTCTCTTGACGCGGCCGTCTCCCGCCCACTGCGCGAAGAGCGGCGAGGATGGCTGCGAGGTCGACGACTTCCTGCAGCAGTGCCCCTGCGGTCGCTGGAATCAGTCCGAACGCCGCGACCGCCATCAGCGCAACGGAGATCACAATGCCCAACCAGATGCTCTGAAGTGCGATCCGGACGGTGTCGCGTCCGATCGTGACCGCGAGCGCGACGCGGGAAATATCATCGACGAGGATCACCGCATCCGCCGATTCACTCGCGGCGGTTGCGCCATGGGCGCCCATAGCTATCCCGACGTCTGCGGCAGCGAGCACCGGCGCATCGTTCACCCCATCACCGACCATGATCACCGGACGCTCCGCGATCCGCGGCGACCTCTTCGACCTTGTCGGCGGGCAGGCATTCTGCCCGTACCCGCGAAATGCCGAGCTCAGCCGCCACGTGCTGCGCCGTTTCGGTGGCGTCTCCGGTGAGCATCATCGACCGCGTGACACCCAGGTCCGCCAGCCGCCGCAACGTGGGCTTGAGCATTCGCTCGCAGGTGATCGCGAGCCAGCAGCGCCCCAGCGTATTTTCCACCGATTGCGACGTAGACGGCCAGCTCACCGGGCGCGATCTCCGTTCGAGCAGCATCCGTCGCATGCGAAGCAACGAAGGCGAACTTGCCGACCACCACCTCACGATCCTGAATCCGGGCGACGACTCCGTTCGTGGCAACCTCTTGAGCTGATTCGGCTTCATGCAGGGGGAGTCCACGCTCGCGGGCGGCAGCGATCAGCGACGAGGCCAGGACGTGGGATGAATACTGTTCGGCACTCGCCACCAGTGACAACACCTCGTCCGCGGTGAACGGCTGCTCCGGGCGAATTTCCGCGACGGCCGGAGTTCCCGAGGTGAGCGTGCCGGTCTTGTCGAAGACGACGGTGCGCGCCGCTGACAACTGCTCGAGCACCCCGCCGCTTTTCACGATGATCCCGTTGCGCGCGGCACGGCTCATGCCCCCGATGAACGCCACCGGCGCCGCGATCAGCAGCGGGCAGGGGGTGGCGAGCACCAGAACCTCGGCAAACCGGACGGGGTCCCCGCTCACCCACCAGGCAACAGCGCCCAGGGCGAGGGAGAACACCGTGAATGGAACGGCGTAGCGGTCGGCGAGCCGCACCACCGGGGCCTTGCTCTCGGCCGCCTGGGCGACGAGGGCAACGATCTGCTGGTACTGACTGTCGGATGCCGTCTGTGTCGCTCTGATCTCAACGGCGAGCTGCCCGTTGAGGGAGCCACTGAGAACGGCGTCTCCGGCCCGCTTTTCGACCGGGATGCTCTCGCCGGTGATGGAGGACACGTCGAGACTGGTCTCGGCGCTGAGCAAGACTCCGTCGACCGGCAGGATCTCCGACGGACGGACGAGGAGCACGTTCCCAACCCGCACCTCGGTGACCGGGAGGTCGCGGTAGCCTCCGTCCTCTGAGCGGTGCGCGAGCTGAGGTGCGCGATCGAGCAGCGCATCCAGCTCGCGCTTTGCTCGGTGATTCGCGTAGTTTTCGAGTGCTTCACCGCCGGTCAGCATGAGAACCACGAGCAGCGACGCGATATATTCGCCGACCACGACCGTGGACACGATCGCCGTGACGGCGAGGATGTCGAGCCCGAACTCCCGCCGCATCAGTGCGCGCGCCATGCCGACGGCCTGCCATGCAGCGATCGCGAGGGAGTACCCGCTGAACAGCCATTGGACAAGCCAGCCGGCGCCCGTCACCGCAAGCAGGATGCCGGCCGCACCGACCGCGAGCGTGAGGGTGACCAGCCAGTACCGTCGCGCGAGGTGGAGAAGCCGGGTCATAGCTTCAGTATCCCTTGAATGCAGTCCGGTACACCGGTTCCGTGCGTCAGGGGCACCGAGAGCGAGCCCGTGCATGCACTCGACAGGAACACATCGACGCACGGAACGCTCAACAGGAAGCAGTGTGAACTTTGGACAACCGCCCCCTGTTGAACGTGAGGTGGCTCAGTCTGCGCGCGTCGGCAACGCCTCGGCACGCGGGCGGAGCGTGCCCGTGCGAGCGATGTCGCCGAGCCAGTGCGCGCTCTGCTTCGGGGTGCGCTCGAACGTCGTCTTGTCCCAGCCGATGAGCCCGAAGGTCGGGGTGAAACTGCCCCATTCATAGTTATCGAGCGCCGACCAGTGGTAGTAACCGCGGACATCGATTCCGTCATCCATCGCGGCGTGGAGTCCGGTCAACGCGACGTGCGTGTAGTCGATGCGCCTGCTGTCGTCGCCAGTTGCGATCCCGTTCTCGGTGATCAGGATGGGGGTTCGGTCAGTCAGATCCCACGCGTGCCTGACAGCGAGTTCGAGGGCCTGGGGGAAGTACTCCCACCCCGTGAGCGTGGTCTCCCTGCCCTCAGCAACGGGGAGCGGGCCGTCCTTGCCGATGAACGTACGAAGGTAGGCCTGCACACCGACATAGTCATCACCGGCCGCGGCTTCGAGGAAAATGTCCTCCCGGGGGTACCGATAGGCGCGCATCTCGGCCTCACATCCCGGGGCTGCATGGAATGCCTGTCCAGCGATGCTCCAACCGGTACTCGCCGAGGTGAGGCCGGAAAGCACATCGCGGGAACGTCGGTGGGCGGCGATGAGCTGCTGGGTGATGAGACTGTCCGGCGACGGCAGGGCGGCGGCCGCCATTTCTGTGCCCTCGGTACCGCGGGTCATTGCAACCATGTTGGGTTCGTTGATCGTGCACACCCACGGCACATCGCCGAGGATGGTCGACGCGATCTCGGTGTATCTCGCGAACAGCTCCGGGGCGTCGTCCCTGCTCCAGCCGCCACCCACAGCGAACCACCGTGGGTTCGTGAAGTGGTGGAGTGTCACCATCGGGGTCAATCCGAGCCCGAGAGCGGTGTCGATCATGCGCCGATAGTGCAGCAGCGAAGCCTGTGAAACGAACCCCTGTTCCGGTTCGATGCGCGCCCACTCGATGCTGAACCGATAGGTGTTGAAACCCAGTTTGGCGAGCAGGGCCATGTCTTCCGGATACCTGTGGAAGCTGTCGGCGGCGTCGCCGCTGGGTTCCGCGATATCGGTTCCTGGAGCGTGCTCGCGCACCCACCAGTCGGTATTGACGTTGTTGCCTTCGATCTGGTGGGCGGCGGTCGCAGCGCCCCAGATGAAGCCCTCGGGGAAAGTGAGGTCGGTCGAAGTCATGTGGTGGTGTCTTTCGGTTCGGAGGAAGCGGACCGGACGGGCTCATTGAGCCCTGCTGTCGCGACGCCGCGGACGTTGTTCCTCGAGCCCGGGAAGGTCAGGATGCCGAGGGTCGCCAGCGGGGGACCGCACAGCGGCATGACGGCAGACACGGTGGGGCGCCGTCTGCCGGATCTCATCTTCCCCACCTTAGCCACCGGAGCGGGCGGAGGGAACGGAGCGGGCTGGCTGCGCCGGCGGCGGAAGACAAAACGATGGTCAAGTACTAAACGTGAGAAATCCTCGGGTCCCGTTGACGCATGCAAACGAGGGGTGTAGCTTCGGGCCAAGGGCCTCCACACAGAGGTTCGACTGGTTTTCAAGCGTCGGTTGAGCGGCGTTGTACACGACTCAACAGCTATTGGTTGTAACCCGACAGTAGAACGCGTACCGCTTCATGGTCGAGCCATAACGGCACGCATCCTGAAGGGACAGGTGTCGGAATGACTGACCTCGCAGCCAGATCAGCACCCCTCGCGACGGACTGTTCATCCGTCGACACCCTCACGCTTCCTCGCTCGGAGGGACGTGAGAACTCCGCTTTCGAGTTCCGGGGAGTGCGCTGCTTTCCCGATCCGGAGAACGCTTCGTCGTGGTTCTATCTTCCCCGGCATCCTGGCCTCCGCCGCGAGCCGACCGGGACACCCATGGTGTCCATAGCCGAGCTGGGTCACTCGGCACACCTCAGCTTCACCGCGACCTGGGGACCGGATGCGGCCTCTCTCGAGACATTGCGATCCGAGATCGCGACGCGGACCGGTGAGCACCGGCCGAACTCACTCAGGCTGTCGTTCGTCCCCCTGAGCGAGTGCCGGTGCGACGCGATCATCCGAGACGATTTCGGCGAATTCGGGGTGCTGGCCGCGAACGCCACATCGGGATTTCCTCCCTACGACACGGTGTTCAGCGTTGCCCTCCTTCCCGGACAGCGAGCGTCGGCCCGGGCCGCGCTCGACGGGGCCGTGGGCCTCCTCGCGATCGACTACTCGGCTGTGGCGCGCATCCCTACGCGGGGTTCGACAACGCTGACAGTCTTCAACACTTCGGACGCTCATTTGACTGAGACCGTCCGTGCCTGTGCCGATATCGGAAAGATCGTCGCCCGAGCGTCGACGAGAGCAGCCCCAGGAGGCCCTCATGCTGCAGATTGACAAGGTCCAACAGATCGAGGGCGTCACCGTCTTCGGTGACCACGAACAGTTCAACGTGTTCTATCCGCTGCCGCAACAACCGAGGTACCGGCTGGATGCCGACGGGCGCCCCCTCTTCTCCTACTTCAAATACCGCTTCCCGGTCGATCATCCCAATGGCGTCAAGGGAGGCGGATTCCTCCTGTTCGACGTTGAATTCGTCGTCGACGAAACCGTGCTCATCGCTGTCACCGCGAAGCTTGCCGAGCAGGTCTCGGCTGAGGCGAACCGCCGCGGTATCTCCCCGGTTCCCCAGGTCGTGATCGGAACGGTGACGTACACGAAGGGTGAGGCGAGCCTGCTGTACCCGGAGGGCATGGTGACGAAGTCGCTCCGTAACGGGGCACCGCCGTCACTGTTCGGCGCGAATGTCACGACGTTTGCGCTCGAGCTGCCGACGACCGGCGCAACCTTCTTCGAGCAGGCGATGCAGGGGTCAGGGGGAGCTGTGTCGGTGGTCTACGACCTGTGGTTCTGGGCTCGCCTGCCCGAGATCAACATCACAGCGAGCTTCAACGCCAGCACGTTCTACAGTTTCTTCCAGACCATCGACACCGACTGGCCCGTCTGGTCTGAGGACGAGTATCGGGAAACCGTGCGTGAGCAGATGATCCAGTCCGAATCGATGATTCTCGACTTCGAGTGGGGCGGGGTCACCGATCCGAAGGTGCGCGACCCCCTGCGAGACTGGGCGACCCGGTCTCTCGAGGACGCCGTCGAGCGCAAGATGATCGAGGCGGTCGCTCCGGTGCCTGACGACCAGCGCAAGGCACCCGACGGCATCGAGGACGTCACGCGCGACATCAGCAGCACACAGATCTCCAGTTTCTCGCTTCACTACACGGAGGCGCAGACCGTCGAGTGGCACGCACTGCCCCAGGGAATCCTTCCGAACATCACGTCGCTGACGGATGCGAGCGGTGCGGCGATCCGGTGGAGCGACTATGCCCGGGTCATCGACCTCAACGACAGGTTCTTCCAGACGCTCCGGGTCAACGCCTTCGTGAATGCGGACTATCAGAACCTGCCCATCCATTCGGTCGAAGTGAAGCTCGACTACAAGGGACGGCCGATGTCGAACCTCGTCGAGGGACAGCCGGAGGGGGAGGTCGTTCTGAGCTCTGCCGGAGACGTGGGCAAGTTTGCGGCCTTCGTCGAGGACGACGACTGGACATACACCTACAGCTACCAGGTCAACTACCGCGGAGAGAGCCGACAGTTCCAGTCACCGGAGATCGAGACGAACGAGGGCACCCTGACCATCGGCGTCGACGACATCGGGATTCTCGCTGTCGATGTGGCAGCCGGTGACATCAACTGGACCGAGGTCGACCGCGCGGCCGTGGTGTTTACGTACGAGGACCGGGAGGGCGGCGTCGAGCTGATCGAAGAACAGATGCAGCTCACCCAGGCGGCCCCGGAGCATCGGATCGAACACGTAATTTTCCAGCCGATGCGGAAGAACTATACATACCGCGTGAAGTACTTCATGAAGGGCGGGCGCGAATACCAGGGCCCCGAACTGGAATCGCGGTCGCAGAGGCTGTTCATCAACGACGTTTTCGGAGCACGAAAGACGATCTCCGTCCGCGGTGTCGGTGATTTCACGAACCGGATCCAGACCATCTTCGTCGACCTCCTTTACCAGGACGACACCAACGACTACTCCCAGAACAAAAGCCAGGCGCTCACGGGCGCAGCGCCGTTCTTCGACTGGTCGTTCCCCGTCATCGACGATCGATCGGGGACGACAACCTACGAGTCGACGACCGCGTTCAAGGACGGCACGACCGAGGGGATTCAATCGACAGAAGCGACGACCAGCACCATCCTGCTGCCGCCGGTCGTCGAGGCATTCCTCAACGTCGAGGTCGTGACCGACCTGATCGACTGGTCGGCCATGCGGCTCGTCCGGGTCGAACTGACCTATTCCGATCCGGACAACGCCATCAACGCGACAACAAACATGATCTTCAGCCCGACCAATTCGGCGGGAAAGAGCTGGAAGGTCGAACTCAAGGACCGTCGAAACGACGAGTTCACCGTCTCAGTGACGTACTACCTGACGAGCGGGCTGCAAAAGAAAGTCGGCCCGACCATCACCCGGGAGAGGGCACTCATCCTGGACCCGGACCAGTAGAAACGTTCGCGACGACTGAGAGGCGGGAAACGGTGTTGTATCTCAGACCACCCTTCCACATCATCGAAGGCACGGCGGTGTTCCCCGACCACGCCAGCGAGAACCAGTTCTACTTCCTGCCCGCGATGCCGCATCTCACGACCGCCCCCGATCCTGCCACCGGCCTCCAGGTGCCACAGCTTCAATTGATCAAGTTTCGAGGAGAGGCCGGCACTGGTGGATTCCTGACGTTCGAGGTCAACCTGGGACTGGAGCAGGAGCGCATCGATGCGATCGCAACGGAGCTGAAGCGAATCCATCGTCTTCGTGACGATCCGCTGCTGGCTCCCGCGATCCTCGAGGGAGGCACCGTCCGGCTGATCATCCTGGGCCGTGCCAGTGACGAGAATGGCGAGCCAATTCTCGACGACGACCAGCAACAGCGCTTCGTTGTCAGGCAGGCGCACGCGAGCGCGCCCGCCCTCTACGGGAGCAATCAGGCCATCTTCAGCGTCGAACTCGATCAGGATGGCGTCCAGCTGATCGAGTCGTCCATCGTCAACAGCGAGCTGATGCCGGTTGGGGTGGTGTATTCGCTCGACTTCTTCGGTCTGCGTCCGGCATTCTCCGTGCGCATCTCTGCCGACTGGGAACGTATCCAGACCCACCTGGAGGAGAAATTCAGCGCCGAGATTCTCGTCGCTTCCGTCGAAATCGACACGGTGGTCGACAAACTCGTCGAAGACCAGGTCGTCAGCATCGAGGTCGACTCATTCCTCCCCGAGGGGGAGGACGGTGGGGCGTGGATCGGGCGGCGCGACCAGGCCATCGACCAGTTCAAGGACATGGTGCTCGAGAATTTCTTCGAGCCGAGCATCGAGCCCATGAAGGAGGAGAAGGACGGATGGGACCGGTTCGCGGACACCGCCGAACGGCTGTCTCTGCTCGGTGCAACCGGCGGCTGGGGCGGGGTTGCAAACTTCAGCTACGTCAAGAAGGACCTCACCCGCATCGACGAGAAACGCGCGAACCTGCGGATGAGCGAACGAGTGACCGTGCGGCGAAGCATCTATCCGCAGGCCACCCTCAAGGGGCTTGGCCGTTTCCTGAGGGATGCGCAGGGCAACATCGACGTCGGGCGGTTCATCCAGTCGGTCACCCTTGACGATCCCTGGTTCGACAGGCGCGCCGTCACGGCGCATTCGCTCGTCGACTTCGACCACGACAAGGTCGACTCCGTCAACGTGACGCTCACATACGACGGGCAACCCAGGACCGTCCGGCTCACGAAAGCGAGTCCGAGCGGCGATGCCAGCTGGAACAGCCGGGTGTCGAACGGGGTGATGGAGCGAGCCGTCGACTTCGAGTACCGGGTCACTTTCCGCGACGTCGACACGGCTGACCGGCCCGGGGTGATCACAACGACTCCGGAGAACACCATCGGTGACCAGTTCGAGATCTCTCCCCGTGCGGCCGGGAGGTACTTCGTCGACGACATCCAGATCGGCGTCGGGTTCCCTGCCCTGGACCCGCTACCCGCAGGTGGCCGTTGAAGTCAGGTACTCGGACCCGGCCAACAGTATCCGTTTGGCCGAGACATTCATCCTGACCCAGGCGCGGGCGGAAGCGACGTGGAGGCGTTTCCGCCTCGACCCGACTCTGTCGGACTACGAGGTGCGGATCACATTCCTGGCCGTGGATCACCACGATCTTCTCGTCGACTGGACCACGACCGACCAGGAGAGGCTGATCATCCGGGATCCTCACCCTCTTCGTCGCACCGTCCAGATCGTGCCGGCGGTGGACTGGAATCTGGTCGCGATGATCTTCGTCGAACTCCGGTATCTCGACGAGATAAACGACGTAGACGAGCAACAGACTCTCGCGTTTTTCAACACCCCCGCAGACAAGATCCCCAAGTCGTTCGTGATCAATCTCGTGGATGCGACCCAGCGCCTGGTCAGCTACCGGACGACTATCGTGCTGATCGACAACCGGACCCTCACCGTGCCGCCATCGATGACGTCCGGCTCGATCGTCGTCCTGCGCACAGACATGGCCGGGCACCGGATCGTCACCGTCGTCCCTCCGGACGTCGACTTCGCCGCACGCGGCATCATCCGGATCGAGGCGCAACTCAGCTACCAGGATCCGGAAGCGGGCCTCAGTTTCGAGGATGAGTTCGTGTTCAGCGATCGCGGTGAGCGGGCGTTCTTCGAGTTCGACTACGCCGCCGCCGAGCGCTCAAGCTTTAGGGCCCGGGCGATCCTGGTCCTGGAGAACGGACTCGTGCTGGAGCGCGACCTCGGACAACTCAATGCCGACAGGCTGGTGCTGCCCTCGGCGTAGGCCGGACGGACAGGGTCAGGGAAAGGACACGACATGCTGGTGATGGGGAGCAAGACCGTAACCGTCGACGGCGTCACCGTCTACGCCGATCACGCCGATTCCCGCCAGTTCTGGTACCTGCCGGCGCCGGTGGCATTGGCTGAACGATCCTCGATTCCGCAGTTCACGCTCATCCGCTACCGTCCTGCCGTTGCGGATGAGGGAGTCGCTGGAGGCGGATTCCTGATGATGGAGGTCGAACTCCGACTCGACCCAGCAGTGGAGAGGCGGATCATCAGCGCGGTGTCCCAGTTCAGTGACGGCACACCTCGCCTGAGCCCGGCACCCTTCCAGGACGGCACGGTCCAGGTCGTCGCCCTCAACATCCAGGGGAGCGGTGGAACGACGGCACCGACGCCACCGCCCGGAGCGCTCCTCGCTGTCACGTCGGTTCTCGGTGCAAGCAAATCGTCCCTCGGGGGTAACAACAACGCTGTCTTCAGCCTGACGCTGAGCGAGGAAGGTTCGACGATCCTGGACCAGGCGTTCCGGGAGGGCGCCACCCCGGTCGGAGTGATCTATGACCTGAAGTACGCCGCGCTTCGCCCGGCGCTCGATGTCGAGATCACGGCGAATTTCAAACGGGTTTACGACCACCTGAGTTTCGGCGTGGATCTCACCGCAGGAGGGGTGATCTACGGTGTGCCTGTCTACCTGGAAGCCGGCATCGACATGGCCTTCGAGAAGCTCAAGCAGGAGGGCGTCATCAGTATCAAGGTCATCAACTTCTCTGACAGCGACGACGAATCGTCGAAGGAGAAGTGGGCCCTCGATTTCTTCAAGGAGAACCTCCTCCAACAGTGGTTCCAGCCCACCCTCGCTCCGGTCACGTTCGACAAGAAACCGCCTACCGGTGGTGCCACGACCGGTGGTGCCACGACGGGTGGTGCCACGACGGGTGGAGCTTCGACGGTGGTGCAACGACGGGTGGGCGGCGGCTCGACGGGTGGGGCGACGACTGGTGGGCATCGACGGGTGGAGCGACGACGGGTGGGGCATCGACGGGAGGGGCGACTACGGGTGGGGCATCCACGGGAGGAACGACGACGGGTGGGGCGTCGTCTTCGCCCGGGGGCTCGGCCTCGCCCGGCGGGGGTGTGGTGACGCCAGGCGGAACGACTCCGGGCGGAGGCGCGGCTTCCGGTGGCGGAGGTGCGGCCTCAGGTGGCGGAGGATCCGGGGGAGCAGGTGCTCCCGGGGGTGCGGGATCATCGCCCAGTGGCGGTGGAGCATCAAGCGGCGGGGGCGAATCTCCCCGGAGCGAGTCTGCGATGGTCATGAAGACTCGCGAAGTCTGGGCATATCCGTTCCTCGAGACGGCAGGGCGCCAGTCGGCCCGATTCGAGAGGACGGTCGAGCCGGACATCGTCGGCTACGACGTGCAGCTGACCCAACTCTCCGACAGCGATCGAGTCACGCTCTCTTTCCTCGGTGGAGCGCTAGCCCCCGACCGTCAGGGTGGATGGCACGGTGGTGACGCTCATCGAGCGTCAATTCGCGCTCGATCTCGCGGGCGGTGCGTCCCTGTCAGTCGAGGCTGACTATCCGGCAGAGGCCTCGACACCGCAGGAGTTCCGGCTCTACTTCGACTTCGACAAACCCCGCGCTCCCGGATTTTCGATCACCCCACCTTCGACGGCGTACACCGGATACCTCACCAACCGCACCAACCCCTTCGACAGCCGCTTCCAGGCAAGCACCGGTCCCGCGGGCGGGGCGACGCGTGGGGCGGATGCCCTGCGCTCCTGGCTGGCGAGTGCGCTCGGCTCTCCGCGTCGCGTGAGCATCGAAGCACACGCGAGCTACGAGGGGGACGATGGCAAAGCGGTGCTGAATCAGGCACTCACCGAGCGTCGAGCCGCTGTCGCGGTCGGCCTCGTCGGCGCTGACGCCGAAGTGACCTCGGTCAGCCCGATGGGGTTCTCGGTCGCCCGCAGCGCCGGTCGGATCGGTAGCCAGGATGACAGGTACGCCGTGATCCGCGGGGCTTCCGCGGGGGGACGCCCCGTCAGGGTCCGGGGCACGCTCTCCCGTGCGGCAGCCCCCACTCCGACTCCGACTCCGACGCCGACTCCGACTCCGACTCCGACGCCGACTCCGACGCCGACTCCGACTCCGACGCCGACGCCGACGCCGACGCCGACGCCGACGCCGACGCCGACTCCGACTCCGACGCCGACTCCGACGAATCCGATTCCCCAACAACCACCGATGGGAATCAAACTGGCTTTCGAGCTCAAGAAGATCGAGCAGATCGAAGATAAATCGGTGACGCTGAGCTACAACCGGCAGTCCGCCGAGCAGCGCACCTATGCACCGCAGGGTCTCATCGGTCTGCTCGCCGACGATCTCGACGGGCCGCCCCACTTCATCGAGGTCGATCTCGACAGCCAGTTCTTCCGGGTTCTGAACATCGATGTCGATGCACCGACGGCATTCGAACAGATCGGACTGCTCAAGGCCGATGTCGCGATCGAGTACGGTCGTGCGACAGACCCGGTTGGCGTCAAACACCGGGATGTGACCTTCCGCGCTGGCGGGGACCCCTCTGCGAAGGCTTCCTTCTTCCTCAACCCGAGGCACGATCTCGGGTACAGCCTGACGTTGCAATATCACTTCGACGCGTTGTCTGGATGGGACGGCGAAAAGCTCAGCTACGAACTTCCCACCGTCACAAGCCTGGACAGGACGCTCCTGGTCAACCCCTTCCGAGACTTCGGTTTCTACGACATCCGTATCGTGCCCGGAGACCTCGACCCCGACGTCATCGATTCCACCGACGTGCTCCTTCACTATGAGCACCCCGGCAGGTGGGCGAGGGACAAGATCGTCACGGTGACCCCCGGCGGCCCCGAGGAGCATTGGAAGCTCAGGCTCAGCGACCCGGAACAACGCGAGTTCAGCTACCGGTTGAGGCACCGGTTGAAAGACGGTACCTCCGTGGAGACCGAGCCTGTGACATCAGACGTCCCACTCATCACCGTGAATGATCCCTTCGACGACCCGCTCATCGTCGAACTGTTCCCGAACTACGACACATCGTCGATCAAGCTCCTCTTTGTCGATGTTCGGTTCAGCGAACCGGATGCTCCGAAGGTGCGTGTGCAGCAGATCCGTTTCGGGCCGCTGAACACCGAGTCTGTTCGGGTGCGCTTCGCTCGCAGGGACCCCACGGCGACACTGTATTCGGTCCAGCTCACGATCCTCGGCCTGGACAATTCTCACCGGCAGCTCAGTCCGGTTCGCCTGGAGGACACGCTTGTCTTCCTGGGCGAACTGATGGGGCTGGAATCTTAACGAAGGAGAAAACTGATGGGTAAGACAACGAAAACCGAGTCAGCAGAATCACTCGGTGGCAAGAATTACGGGTATCAGCAGGCCACGGAGTCAATGAATGCCGATCCTCTCGAAGACGGCAAGGCCAAAATCGTCGACGCCGTCGTTGGCTTCATGGATGCGCTCATCGCCCGAGCGAACGGCACCGGCGGATCCAGCGGTACGGGCTCCGACCCGGGCGGCGGGAATTCCGGTAGCTCCGGGAGTTCCGGCGACACCGGCGGCTCCGCTGGTTCAGGTACGTCCGGTGACTCGGGCGGCGGGAATACCGGCAGTTCGGGGAGTTCGGGCAGTTCGGGGAGCTCGAGGCAGTTCGGGGAGCGCCGGAAGCTCGGGCAGTTCCGGGGCATCTGGCGGCTCGGGCGGTTCGGCCAGTTCGGGCGGTTCGGGTGGTTCCGGCTGGAGCGGGGCCCAGCGGCGGGGGAGGAGGCGAATCCGGCGCGACAGAAGCGTACGAAACCTCGGTGTATTCGCTCCGTGAGGCGTACCGGCAGGACCGGTCCCGTGAGACCGCGCGCCGGAACCGGAGGCAAAGCGAGTCAGCGGAGCAGGCGGTCACCATTTCGTCTGTTGAGCGGGACCCGCACCAGCCGGATTCCAACAGATCGCCGTTGACCCAGAACAAGGAATTCGGTCCGGCATTCGGATCAGAAGGTCGATCGACGGCCGCGACGATGGAAAAAATCGCGGTCCCACCATCACGACGACCAGAGACAGCCCCCGCTGTCGGAGTCGTCTCCACGGTGCGGCCGATCGACGCCTACTTCGGTAGCTTCGGAACTGCCATCGAGCGAGCAGCAGCGAGATCCCAGGTCGAAAGCAAAGCCCTGGAATCCATCATCGGCGCCGACGACCGCGTGCGAGTGACCAACAACGAGGCGTACCCGTGGCGGTGCATTGCCTCGCTCCTGATCACGGCCAGCACGGGTGCGCAATACGTCGGGACCGGATGGCTGGTCGCACCACGGATGCTCTTGACCGCCGGGCACTGCGTCTACATGGCGGACGAAGGCGGCTGGGTCACGCAGATCGAGGTCATTCCCGGTCGGGACGGAACCCAGAGGCCATTCGGATCGGCCATCGCGCGCGACTTCCGCAGCGTCACCGGCTGGACCCAGGACAACGACTCGGACTACGACTACGGCGCCATCATGCTGCCGGAGGACAAACGGTACGGGGAACAACTGGGATGGTTCGGCTACGCGAGCAGGACCGACGAGTACCTTCGCGGCCTCACCGCCAATCTCTCCGGCTATCCGGGAGACGGAGGGCACCCGCCGAACCAGGAGCAGGGAAGCCAATGGTTCCACAGCAGGACGCTGGCCGATGTCCTGCCCAGGCAGATCACGTATGAGATCGACACCTACGGAGGCCAGAGTGGGGCTCCCGTCTGGGAAATGGCCAGCAACGGTTCCCGGTACGGTCTCGCCGTGCACACCTGGGGCACATCGGTGAACAACGGAGGCACCCGTATCACCGGCGATGTCTTCGACAACGTCGTGTCCTGGGCCGGACAGGTCCCGTGAAGGGGAACGGAGAGTGGGATGGACAACGCAAGCGACCCAGCGAGCAACGAAGGTCCTGACGACGCTGACGATCGTTCGGCGGGGACGGTACCTGCCGAGCCTGGCGCGGTCGAAGGCCGTGTCATCGACGGGAACGGAGAGCCCGTCGAGGGGGCGACGGTAGCGATCTCGTCGTCGACCCGGCCAACCCGTGATCTGGCCGCACTGACCACAGACGAAGGACGATTCCGGCTGGGAAACCTCCTCGCCGGGACATACAGTGTCGAGGCCAGGCAGGGAACATCGTCACGACAGATCGAGGTGGCTGTTGAAGCCGGCCACCCGGCATCCGTGGAGATCCAACTCGGCGGAGGATGACCGCATGGTTCCTTCGGTCAGCGTAGGCATAGTCCGGGGTTCGACAACCGGCGAAGCGGTGTTGCCGCTGCCCGCCGAGCTGGCGCACGTTGTGGAGGCATTCGACAGCTCGGTGAGGCGGGAGGCCCAGCGTGTGGTGCGAGTCGCGATGGCCGAGCGACTTGCAGAGAACTCACCCGGCGCATGGCGGGGCAGCCGACTGACCGGGGATGGATTCCCGGCTGAGGTCGCGTTCTCCACGGCGGACCACACACTCCGGCTGACCCTGGAGCCCGGTCCGGTGGACAGCGCGCCGCCCGCACGGATCGAGCGCGCGAATGAGGCGATTGTCCGCGCGGGTGGCATCGCTGTGCCCGACTCTGTTCGAGCGAGCCTGAGCGATCTGCAAGGCGGAGCCACAATGCGTTTCGGCGCGTGGCTGGGCTGCCGGATTGCGAATGACACCGCCTTCAAACTGTATGCCGAGGTTCCCGCAGGCAGGACACCGGGCGGGGTCTGGCCGGCAGCCCCCGTCCTCACCGACCGCGAGATCGTTCCCCGGATGGTGGCCGTCACCCCGGCGAACGGAGCCGTCGAGACGTACCTGCGGGTTCCCTCGTTGCTTCCCGGGCACCTTGCTGCGGTCCTGGATCCTGTCGGTCTTGCCGACAGTGCCGGGTCGCTCCTGTCCGTGATCGAGGAAGCCTACGGTCATGTCATCCGCGGTCGGATACCCGGCCCATCCGTCGGGGTCAGCTACGTAGCCGGGATGGTTCCGCGCGTGACTCTCCACCTGTACGCCCGCGCTCTCTGGGGCAGCGATGCCCGGATTCGGCGGGGATTCCTGCGCATCGCGCGCACCGTCGAGTGGGACTCACGGACTTACGAGACGATCAGCGCCCCCGTGGCCGGTCGTGAGGACTGGCAGACCTACCACGCGCTCTTCGGAATCACCCTCTCACCTGACGCGGTGCCGACATTCACGATCGGGCTCCGCCCGGTGGCGCCATGACCGCGGACATGCTCGACGAGCTGCAATCACGACAGGATGCCGAGGGGTGCTTCCCGTCCCAGATCATTTCCGCGGGCATCGGAACGGTCGACCGGAACGGGTATGTTGCCGCACTCGTCCTGCGGACACTGCGTCATCGCCTGATCCTCGGACGCTGGCAGGGGATCTCGGCTCGAGCATTGGACTGGCTGGCCGAATGCGAGTCGCCCCGGCTGCCCGGTGCTTACGCGTTCTGGCCGGAGGGTGCCCGGCCCGCATGGGCAGCGCGGGTGCCCGCGGACACCGATGACACGGCAATCATGCTGACCGAGCTCTTCCGATACGGCCGGATCGACCGGGCGCAGGCGGTGCGCAGTGTGTGCACGGTGCTCCTCGCCTGCCGGGTCGCCGAGCAGGCCTCACTGCTCCCGCCGTGGGTGGCACAGGGCAGCTACCTGACCTGGGTTGCCTCCGACGCCCGTGCTGCAGCGGGTCCCGCCCGGTCGTCTCCGCCAAATCTCGTCGACGCGTGTGTCAATGCCAACATCGTCGCCCTTCTGGCCCTGCTCGATGCCAGTCACCTGCCGGGGTACAACGAGGCAGTGAGCACGGTCGAGCAGGGTGTCGTGTGGGCGGGAAACGATCGACACCGGCTGGCGGCATTGACACCGTTCTACCCGGCGCCGCGGAGCCTGGCCGACGCCGTGGCTCATGCGGTCGAGTGCGGGGCCGACGGCCTGCGGAGCACGCGGGACCGGCTGGCAGCTGCTCCCGAGTCGGCCCTCGACGGGCGAGAGGGCAGCTGTCGCAGTGCCTGGGGTCAGACCACCTGGCACGCTCCGGTGCTGGAGTTGGCAGCCGCCATCGCCGATGAGCGCCAGTCGTGACGGACCATCCAACCAGAAGGAGAAGAACGTGTCACTCATCGGGTACCCCGTGCTGGGCCAGCCGCTTCCCTTCGACACCGGTCGCGTCCTGAAGCCGTTCGGAGGCGGGCCCTTCTTCGTCGAGCCCTCGCGGTACCGCGTGACAATCAACGATGCCGGGCGTGCGGACTGGCGGCTGGAACTGATCCGGGCGCTCGCCGCATCGGGCTCCCGCGCCACGTTCTCCTGCACGATCGCTGCCGAGTTCCCGATCGAGGATGCCCTGGGCGCGGTCAGGGCGAGCGATCCCACTGCGGCGGTCGCCCCGCTCCCCGTGACCGACGAATGGTTCCGCATTCTTCCCACCCCTGCCCTTGCCGGGGCCGCCAGGCTGACCGCGCCGGTGCCGTTGGCGAGCGATGGGCTCGGCATCGGCCGATTGTTGCTGCCGCTCCCCATCGAGAGCGGGCTGCTTCTCGAGTCTGTTCTCACGGGTGAAGGACCACTCGCAGCCGTGGCGGAGATCGGGATCGCCGGAGTTGCGCCCCGGGTGCCCGGCGTGGTCCGGTTCGATCCCGCTACGCTCCTCTGCGGTCTACTTGAGCACGCCGATGCCGCCGGTGCGCTTCCTTTCGAAGCGATCGTGAGCTATTTTCGTCAGGATCTCGCTGCGTTGCCATTGGACCTCACCGGCCCCGTCAGCGAGAGCACCCCGGGTTTCGCCGAAGCCATGGCCGATCGGGTATTCGACCGCTTTGGCCGGTTCATTCCCGCTCACGACAGTGGGGACGCACCTGTCGTAGCGCTTGTCACCCAGACGGCGGGCGGCCGGGTCACCTGGTCACTGTCCCAACCGGTGCTGGCACGACGTCGGATGGTGGTGCCGATCGACCTGCTCTCGGCGGCACGATCCCAGATCGCCGGCCTCGGTGTCGATTCGCTGGTCGAGCGCAGGGACTCGGTCACGTTTCCCCGACTCGGCCAAACCACGGTGACGGTTCTGGCGACGCTCCCGGCATCCCGTGCGGGAGACGACATCCTCGGAGTCACGCTGGACTTCCCACCCCATCCACCGCTACGCCCGCAGGCCAGGACGACGACGGCACTCCTCGAGGGTTCCGATGTGATCCGACTCGAGGTGCAGCTCTCACCGCAGGAGCCGGTGCGCTACCGGTATACCCCGTTCGCCATTGTCAGTGACAGCGGCGGCTCGCGCCAGGTGACCGCGCCGACCCGCGAGGGCAGCGGGGAGGTGCTGCGACTGTCACCCGCCGACTTCCCGGTCGACCTCGTGCTTTGCGATGCGACCCCAGGGCTGGCCACGCTGGCCCTGCTCAGCGGGGTGTGTTCCTGGGAGGTCGGGAGCGAGATTCACCAGCGGACCTTCACTCTCGACAGCGGGAGACTCACGGTCGGGATCGCCGTTCCCCGGGAACGCGATTCACTCCGCATCGACGTGCGCGCCGTCGCGCGGGACGGTTCAGGGCAGCTGATGCTCGGCCCGTTCGAATCATCGCCGGTCCGTCTCGACCTGAGTGCTTTCGCCACCTACGGACCGCGGCAGACGACGATCCGTTGCGACTTCGATGACGACGCCGCGGTGCGGGCGGTGAGCCTGCTGCCTGTGGGGGACGAGGACGTTCCGGAGAACGCGACCTCCATTGCCCTGACACCGGCTCAGCCTTCGCGCATCTACCGCTGGTCTGCGCGCTCTCCCTTCGCTCCCGGCTATCGATATCGTCTCCATGATCGACCAGGGGAACCCTGGACGGTGCTGGCCGACGGGAGTCAGCTTCAGCTGCGCTCGACAGAGTTCGACGGCGTCGTGGCGAGGGAGATCGCCGTGCGGCCAGCCAGCGCCATTCGGGAATCGCTCCCGAGCAGGCCGCGACGGATCACGGAAGCCGGTGCGCTGGAAGACGCTCCGGCTCCCGAGACCAGCGTGGTGCCCGTCGGCGTGAGCCCCGATCCGGTCCCGACGGACGACCTCGTCTACACGCTGCCAGCCGATCCTGCGCGCACCGCATACGTGCCTCGCTACCTTCTCGACGTCCAGACGGTATCCGGCCAGCAGCGCTACCGCATCGCGATGGCGCAGGGCGAGACCACGTCGACCCTCACGGTCCACCTTCTCGCCACGCGACCGCCGACCCCGACGGCGCAGGCGCCAGACTCCACCGAGCTGCCACACCTTCTGACCGTCCAGCTGGAGTTTCTCGTGTCGTCGGCCGGCGGCGCACGTAAGACGCTGGAGTTCACAGACGTGACGCGGGCGGGCGCGTCCGTGACCGCCGTACTCACCTTCGCCACGCTCGCCGAGAGGGACGACGTCTACAGCGCTCTGGTCGACCGGAATCGCGAGGCAAGACTCGTGGTGCGCCGCTACGTCGACCTGCTCGTACCGGGCACCTCCACATCGACCACCGGATTGGATTTCGTGCCCGTCCTTCCGCTGCGTCCGATGGTCGACTGGCCGCCGCACAAGCTGATCGCGGTGCTGCCAGACGAACCGATCATCTACACGAAACCTACCTGGCCGGTCGATCCATGGAAGAAAACCCCGGCGGCATCGCTGATCCCACTCATCCACGTGCGGGGCAATTCCCTCCGACCCGCTGTCGAGTCGGCTCGTGTAGTTGGCATCCGCTCCCGAAAGCTGACTGATGCTGTTCTTCCCGACTCGGTGTTCTACCCGACTGGTATTTTCGCTGACAGGCTCCCGACTCCCCAGGTCTCGTTCACCGGGCGCGACGGCGACCGCGGGAGAGTCTGCATCACCAACTGGGCCGAGTTCTCCGCTGACTTCTTCGCTGCATCACCGAAACTTGCTCCGTGCGGTCGCAACACCAGCTCGGCGCGTACCTGGGTCGACATCGAAGACGCCGATTCGGGGGCGCGACTTTACGGTTTCTGTGCGCTGGTCTCTCCACAAGATCTCAGCGACCTGTGGTTTCCGATGGTCGGACCGTCGCCGCTGAACGTCCGAGTGAGAATGACCGACAGAAGTGCCAAAGTCGAGCGGCTCTCGATCGCGGTGTCGACGGTCGAGGCCACACCCGCCAGCTCGCCCGAGAGACCGGTCCGCCAGGAGCTGGTGCAGGTGGTGGAGCCGTCACCGTTCGCCTTCTCGCCCGACCTGCACCGCTATATCTTCGAGGGGGTGACACCGCGGGGCGGAGACAACCAGCTCATCCGCTACCGGATCGCGCGCGGCAGTCGAACGCACACCTACCTTCAGGACGCCACCCGCCCGTGGGTCGTCTACGTGCTAGCCGACGAATTCAAGATCGCCCGCCGACCCGATCCGCCACACAGCCCGTTCGCGACCGTGCGCGTGCGTTCAGTGCCGGGCGGGGAGGACACGCAGGTCGTCTTCGATTACGTGGTGGCACCGCATACGGATCACTCACGGCTGACGGATGCGCGCACACGGCTGCTCGCCGACCCGCGATTCGGCACCGACCGGGTCGAATTCCAGCCGCTGCTGACAAGTGACGTGCGCTTCGTCATCGACCGGCCGTCGGTGTCCGGCGCCGTTCGCGAGGAACGACCGGATGCAGCCCTGGTACTGCAGGGCTGGCTGAAGGACACACTGTCGATGCCGCTGGCTGACTTTCGGCTCCTGTTCGATGCGATGCATACCCCGACAGCGTCGATGTTTCTCGGGCGGGTGGAGATTGCGCTGCCGAGCGGCGAGATCGAGATCATCCCGTTCACGGCGCGGATGGACGAGCTGGAGGGGGAGATGTTTTCGTCGGTCGCCACCGTCAACCCCGATGGAACGATCGCGGTTCGCGTCACCAATGCCATCGAGAGCGCGGTGGATATTCAGACCCTCGATCCTACGATCAGGGTGGTTGATCAGGAGATGGCCGCAACGATCCGCACCGGGGTCCCGCACGAAGGCCTGCTGCCGGGGACCACAATCGACCTCGTGGTCGAGCTCGACGCGCCTCTCGCGACAGGCGTCGATCCCGAGGTGTCCTTCGATCGCGGCGGCGTCAACGTGATTCCGGATCCGGAGGCGATCTGGGCGTCGATCCTTGATCGGTCCACCGTCGATTACTACCGGCTGATATCGGTGCGGGTGATCCCGCCGAGTGTCTTCGAGTCGCGGGTGGGGGCAGAGGAGCGTCAGGTCCAGAGCGTTCTCGTCGAATTCGAGGGAGGCGGGACCACCGAGCTCACCGCCGAGACCCCGACGGTGATCGCGCGCGTCGACTACTCCATTGACGACGTCATCCTTCATCGGCCGGTGTCCAGCGAGTATCGGTACACCGTCACCGTGGTTCGCGCTGATGGCCTGCTGACGCGCGACCCCGAGCCGAGATCGGGATCGGCCGACGTGCTCTTCATCAGCGTGAGCCCCTGACCGCGGAAACCGGACAGATTTCGGTGACGGCGCCACCCCGCAAACGAGGCGTCGCAGGAAAGGGTCGGGGAGTGCGAGACTGTGTACCGGCCTCTGGCATGCCGTCTGCCGCCGCACTGCTTCCTCCGCCCCCGTCTCGACCGACAGGACAACGCCATGACTCACTCGCCGTTCCGATCGATCCTTTGGGTCAGAGGCCGACGTGGCGCAAGCGCTGGACGGTCCTCGAGCAGGTCCACCCGATCCGTCTCCATCCGGTCCCTCGCGCTCATCGCGGTCGCTGTCGCCGCTTCCGTTGGAACTGCAGCGCTGCCCGCCACCGGCGTCTCGTCGGCTCGGGCTCTGACCGCAGCCGCCGTTCCAGCGTCCGTCGGGATGGCCGGCGGTTACATGCACGACGCCGACGCAGCCTGGATACGGCCTGTCCCCGGCAAAGTCACCTCATGGTTCGGGCCGCGACCCATCATCTGCAACTCCGCCGGATGCTCCACATCCATCCACGAGGGAGTCGACTTCGGTTCACCGTGCGGCACCTCGATCAAGGCCGTGTCACCGGGCCGTGTGATCTTCGCCGGCGACGGCGGCGCGTTCGGGCAACGGGTCATCATCGACCATGGCGCCGGCGTTGCGTCCTTGTACGGACACGCCCAGCTCAAATCGATCACGGTTTCCGTCGGACAGCAGGTCAGCGCGGGCACCGTCGTCGCGAAAGTGGGGGCGACCGGCGTTGCAACCGGGTGTCACCTCGACCTGAAGATCCGGGTCGGCGGCGTCTACATCGACCCGACACCGTGGATGAAATTCCGCGGGGTCACGCTGTAACGAACAAGACCGCACGGGAACGCTGGAGCAGCGAACCCGACGGTCGCGCTGCTCCAGCGAATGTGGACCTAGTCGTTCTCGCCTGACTCCGCCGGGGTTTCCTCCTCGGCATCCCGCCCGAGCAGGCACAGCCCGGCAAACGGCTCGAGTCGCACGGAGAAACTCTGCAGGTCGTCGACACGACCGATCTCATCTCCGGTCTGTGCGTCGTACACCACGCGCCGGGGTGTCAGCGCAGACGAACGAACCGTGCCCTCGATGGTGTCACCCGTGAAGTTGAGCACGGTCACCTGGATCCTGGCGTCCTCGAGAGTGGCATCGCCCTCGTCGAGTCGGTGGACCATGACGAGCATGCCGGGGTGCGCGACGTCCGGGATATCGAGCTGGGTCCCGACGTCGATTCCGAGAGTCGAACGCATCGTCAGGATTTTCGACACCTGGCTGGCGAAGGAGTCCTCAGACTCCAACTGGTGCGGCAATGAGCCATAGAGGGAGCGCCCGCGTGGCATCCCGGAACTGGAGACGGTCGCCTCCGGATCCACGTCCATGAGATCGTGGGCTCCCCGGTGAACCCACCGGGTGTCGCCCTCAGCGATGAGGTCGGTGACCTCGCTCGAAGGAAGGGGAAGCATCCCGAGGAGGTCCCACGCCGACAGGGCGAAGACGCCAGGCTGCCAGGCGTTGAACATGACCAGGAGGAGGTGCGCCTGCTGGATATCACCGATGTGTTCCTCGGTGATCGAATCCAGGGTGGTGTGGCCCTGGGCCGCCGCGACGACGGATGCCGTGGTGCAGGCGATCCCGTTGGTCGTGAAGACGAGGTTGTAGTCCGCAGCATCACCGGTCAGCGCCGTGAGGAGATCGCCGCGGATCGTCTCGGCCAGGTGTGCCCCCGTGACCTCCTCGCCGCGGAACTCGTACAGATCCGCGCGGTGCCTCGTTGCCCAGTGGACCAGCTCGTAGGTGAGTTCGTCGTGGTTCTGCAAGGCGTGGACCAGACCGACCGGTTCCACGCCCGTGGTGAGGGAGGTCCGAAGTGTCAGGCGCAGGAACTCGGTGTCGCCCGTGGCCAGAGCATGCTGGTACGCGGGCCGGTTGATGAAGTCGTACGACAGGTCGGCTCCGACGCGCGCGGTGTCCCTGATGTCTTCCATGGTGAGGTTGAGCTCCTGGAAGGAGAAGCCCCCGACCTTGCGTACCATGCCGGCGATGAGGTGATTCGCGGCTTCAGAGAGCGGGTGGCCCTCTGACCATGCCGGCGAACCCTCCGCACTCTTCTCAACGCCGAGAAAACCGTTGGCGTCGAGGCGAAGTGCGCTGGAACCGAGGTCGCCGAGCGAGTGCAGGGCATCCCCGATGACGAGTCGCATTCCGGCAAATGTGGGATCGAGCCAGTTGATGGACGGCTGACCCTGCTTGAAGTAGTGAAGGTAGACCCAGCGACGTGTTCTGCCGTCTGCTCCGAGAACCGGTGCTGTCACGCTCCAGTTCGTCTCCTTCGTGCCGGGGGAGTAGAAGATGACGCGCTGCAACTGACCGATGATGTATCCGAGGTCAGCGAGCCGTGCCTCCGTTGCGGCGTCCAGGTTCACCGAATCCCGGTTGTCCGGAACCGGCGGCAGCTCATGCCAGTCCTCCTCCGGGATCTCGACCATGTGGTAGATCCCCGGGTAGTCCTTGTAGCCCATCTCAGCGAGCCGGAAGTCTGCTCCCTTGCCGGTGTGGCCGGGCACGATGTCGTCGATGACGCTTCCGCCGTGCTGATCGGCGACATCCGACAGCTGCCGGAACTCGTCCTCGGAGCCGAAAGCCGGGTCGATCTGGGTGCTGATCCTGTCGAAGTGGCCGTCGACGCTCGCGGTGCTCGCCCAGCCGGTGATTCCGCCGGCTTGTTTCACCGGGCCGGTGTGAACCGCGGTGATACCGATCTTCTCGAATGCTTCCCAGAGTGCCTCGTCGCCGAGCGCCGCCAGGTAGGACTGGCCTCCGGTGATCAGCGAGATGGGGTAGGCCGTGAACCAGACCGACGACGTTCTGATCGCGCGACGCGCATCGGGTCGGGCGTACGGGTTTCTCCACATGCTCGGCTGACCGGACAGGCCGCGACCGAGAACCTCAGCGTCTCGAAGCATCGACTGGCGGGTCAGCCACTCGACGTATGAGGGATTGGATGCGTCAGCGGAGCGCGGATCGGAGAAGGATCGCCGGATGCTGCTGGCACGCATGTTGGAGCGGGGTCGGAGTCGCTTGGGCCGCGCCGGGTAGAGGTCTTCGTCGTAGGTGATCTCGATCGGCTCGATTTCCGGTTCATCAGTCATCGTGTGGTGCTCCTCTGGTCCGGTTCGTGCAAAGCGGCGGTCGACCGACCCGCGTTAGCACGAGTATGCACGCTATCGGCACCGAGTGTTAACGAAGTGGTGCCCGTGGTGTGATGCGTGGCCGTGGTGTAACGGATCGTGTTTGCGGGCGAAAGACCGCTCTGGAAGCCGGTCGAAACCCTGGCCCGTGTACGAACCAGGTTCCCGCTCGATCTAGAGTAGTCGGGCGGCATTGAAGGGGCTGGTGTGACGACAAAGGCATTTCGGGTGATCGTGGTGGAGGACGACCCCGACGTCCTGTTTTATACGCGTACGGTACTGACGCGGCGCGGTTTTGAGGTACTCGCCCTGTCCGACCCGCGGCAGGCACGCCAGGCCGTCAGCGAGTTCTCGCCCGATGTCGTCATCACAGACATCGAGATGCCCGGGCTCACGGGGCTCGACCTCATCGGCCAGGTTCGAGGGGTCCAGCCGGGCCTTCCAATCGTGGTGATGACGGCCCATGTTTCGGTCGACTACGCGGTTTCCGCGCTTCGGAACTCCGCGGACGAGTTCCTCACGAAACCTATCGCTTCGGCCGAGCTTGTCAGCGTCTGTACGCGACTCGCCGAGCGATTCCGCCGCGCCCAGGCATCTGTCAACAACGTTGTGGTTCTCGCGATCGGTGCGCACCCGGACGATATCGAGATCGGCGTCGGTGGTCTGCTTGCCGCACACCGCGCAGCGGGGGACACCGTCGCGATCCTCACACTTTCGCGCGGAGCCCGGGGTGGTGTGGCGGAGTCCCGGCAGGAGGAATCGCTCGCTGCTGCAGAGATGCTGGGGGCCCGCCTCTTCCTCGAAGACCTGCCGGACACCGACATCAGCAGCGGCAATCCGACGGTCGGGATCATTGAGCGCGTGGTTGCTGAGGTCAAGCCGACGATGGTCTACACCCACAGCGACCACGACCGCCATCAGGACCACCGGGCCGTGCATTCAGCCACGCTGGTCGCGACGCGACAGGTGCAGACGGTTGCCTGCTTCCAGAGTCCGTCAGCCACGGTGGATTTCCGGCCGAATCGCTTCGCCTCCATCGACGGGTTCACCGAACAGAAGCTCGAACTTCTGGCGTGTTTTGCGTCGCAGGGAGAGATCCGCGATTATCTGGATCCGGACTTTATTCTGGCGACTGCCCGCTACTGGGGCCGCTTCGGCTCGGCGAAAAACTGCGAGCCGCTGGAGATCCTTCGGGAATCCGCCGACGTCGGCACCGCCCGTTCCGACATCGAAAGCGCTCTTCGCGCCGAGAGATACTGATTCGCTGGCGCGGAAAAAACGATTTCGGTGAGGGCTCACTCCCGGTTCCCCGCATCCGGTCGGATATGGTTTGCTACAGTGCGCGATCACGTTCGACTCGTACATCCACGACCCCGAGGCGCCGAGGCGACGACGGCTCAGCAACTAGCGGAAGGTCGCTGCATGGCCGGTCACGACTCAGCGCCCCTCATCCTGATCGTGGAGGACAACCCCGATCAACGTGACCTCCTCAGGCTGAACTTCGAGCGCTCCGGATGCACGGTCATCCCGGCCGAGTCGGCGGAAGCAGCGATTCTCGCCTATCGTGACCACGCTCCTGACCTGGCTGTCGTCGACATCGTGCTGCCTGGCATGACCGGCCCGACCCTGATCGATCAACTTCGACGGGACGTGCCCGGTTGCGCCATTGTCGTGACGAGTGTGCTCGACCCCGCCGACTTCCCCGCATCTGACGCCGTCCTCCCGAAGCCGTTCACCCGGTCCCAGGTCGAGGGCGTGCTCGAAACCTGCCTGCCAAACTGGAGAAAGCCGTGAGTGAAGTCCTCGAACCACGACGCGTCGTCATCGCCGATGACGACGCCGACATGCGGATGCTTGTCGAGATCGCCGTACGCAAAGCGGGACTAACCCTCGCTGCCGTCGCCGCAGACGGCACCGAAGCCTGGCAGGCCATCCAGGACCACCGCCCCGACCTGATCGTTCTCGATGTCTCAATGCCCGGGATGAGTGGACTGGACGTCTGCAGACTCGTCCGCGGAGACGAGTCGCTGTCGGAGATCCCCGTCCTGATCCTCTCCGCTGGAGTGAGCGGCGCATCTCGGGAGGCGGGCACCTCGGCGGGCGCCGACGATTTCATGCCAAAACCGTTCAGCCCAAAGCTTCTGGCGGAGAAACTCCTTCTCCTCTCGACCGGTCGCGGCGCGAGCGAGTGACGTCCCTGTACACGACGCTGCGCTCAATCGTCAGCGTCGATCAGCCGAGCCCGTTTATCAAGCATCTTCCGACGGCCATCGCGCTCACCATCGCGACACTGGTCTCTCTGCTCGCGCCCGATCTGCCTGTCACCCAGCCCCTCGTATTCACGGCGGCGATCTTGACCGGCCTGTTCTCGGTGGCGCTCTCCGTCTGGTTCACGATTCGATCTGATTCCTCCCTGTGGGTGCTTTCCGTCCCGCTCTGCGCGCTCCTGTCGATCGCCTTCCTGCGCGTCGGCACGGGTGGGCCCACATCGCTGTTCTCGTCGTTGATCATCCTCCCCGTGATCTGGATCGCGGCCGAGGAGGGCAGGCGATGGATTCTCGTCGCAACCCTGGGCACCACGATTGCGATCATGATGCCATTCGTCGTCCTCGGCGCACTGCCGACAAACAATGTGGAGTGGGTGCGGGGCGTCGTGGCACCCGTGATCTTCGCGGTCGTCGCCGCCGTGATCAATGAGATGTCCCGACAGAATCGCGCCCAGTTCGCGTCTATCCGCTCGCTGGCGGAGGAGCGGGAAACGAGTCTTCGCGAATCCGTCGATCAGGCCGATCAACTTCGTCACTCCGAAGGCGAGTTGCGAAAGGCGAACCAGCTCACGACCAGCGTTCTCGACTCGGTGACCATCCAGGCCATCATCGGCACCGACCTGACGGGAACCATCACCGTATGGAACCCTGGTGCCGCGTCAATGCTGGGCAGGTCGGCGGACGACACCATCGGGCGCGCCTCGATCCTCGAGTTCCATCGGGACGATGAACTCCAGGACCGCTCGCGCGAATTGAACTATCCTCCCGGTGCAACTGTCCTAAACCCGGGCTTCTCCGCCCTCGTCGAATCGGCCCGCCTCGGTGTCCCCGAGATCCACGACTGGACCTACCGGCGCTCCGACGGCGAGGAGTTCCCTGTGGAGGTCGCGGTTACGCCACGCGTCGACGCCTCAGGAGACACCAACGGCTACATCTTCGTGGCTACCGACATCACCCAGTCTGTCGAGGTGTCACGTCTCAAAGACGAGTTCGTCGGGTTGGTGTCTCATGAGTTGCGCACACCTCTCAGCTCGATCCTCGGGTACCTGGAGCTGATGAAGGACGACGAGGACTCGCCGCTCTCTGACGAGCAGCGACTGTACCTCGGCGTGGCAGAGCGAAACGCCCACCGATTGCTCGGTCTCGTCGGGGATCTCCTATTCACGGCTCAAGCCGACGCGGGAGGATTCCCGCTCGCCCTGGCCGAGATCGCCCCGGGGGAAGTCGTCTCGGCAGCCGTATCATCCGCGAGACCGGCCGCCGAGGCCGCCGGCGTGCAGCTGACCGCTGACGGCGAATGGAGCAGGGTGGTCATCCGTGCCGACCGGGGCAGGTTGGGCCAGGCCGTCGACAATCTCATCTCGAACGCGATCAAGTTCACGCCACGCGGAGGGACAGTGACCGTTGGATTCACCGAATCGACTGACGACCGCCCCCTGGAGATCACCGTTCGTGACACGGGCATTGGAATCCCAGCAGAAGAGCTCGATCAGCTCTTCACCCGGTTCTTCCGCGCGACAACGGCGACGGCCAATGCTGTCCCCGGTGTCGGGCTGGGCCTCGTGATCACGAAGGCCATCGTGCAGGCACACGGGGGAGTGCTTGATGTCACCAGCGTGGAGGGCGAGGGAACGGTCTTCACCCTCAGGTTGCCCGTCGAGGTGACTGTCCCCCAGTGATCTAGATGTCGAGTGTGTCTCCGGGCGCCAGTGGAAAGAACTCCCCGCCGTTCTGTTCGGTGGCCCACTTGATCCGGGTATTGGACATGTCCTTGCCGGCCTTCGACAGTGTCATTTCGTGGGTCGGGAACGTTCGCCTCGCCTTCACGGCGAGGACATAGTCCATGACGTCGCCGATCTTCAGCCAGGGGGCACCGGCTGGGACGGCCTGGACGTCGACGGCCACATCCCCTGGCACCGTGTATGAGTCACCTCCGTAGAACACCGACCCGTTGATAAGCACCCCGACGTTGTCCACCACGGGGATGGTCTCGTGGATCACGGCGTGTTTTCCGCCAAAGAACTCCAGGGTGAATCCACCGACTTCGACGACATCTCCGGCTTTCACTACCCTCACCGGGACGGGAGCAGCCGCGGCCGCCACGCCTGCAGGACCGAACACCAGCGCATCCGGATTCTTGGCAAGTATGCGGCCGAGTTGCTCCGGGGTCCAATGGTCGGGGTGTTCGTGGGTGATCACGATCGCCACGGTCTGCGAGGCCTCGGTGATCGCCGTCGTGAATGACCCGGGGTCGACATACAGCTTCCTGCCGTTTTCCTCGAGGATCAGGGCAGCATGTTCGAGCTTCGTCAATCGCATGACCTGAGCTAATACCCTGGGCAGCTCGCTTTCAAGGCGACGCGCAGGCCCGCCGATTCACACTGTCATAATCAACAGCGTGAATCCGATGAAGCGCCACATCGCTGTGGCCATCAACCCGACCGCCTCATTCGGCGGCGCGCGGGATGTCGGACCCGCGGTGGCAGAGGCGCTGGGAGCTGCCGGTCATACCGTGCGCGTGCTCACGGAAGCGAACGTGGAACTCCTGCGCGTTGCCGTTGCCGAGGCCGTGAGCGACCGTGTGGACGCTGTGGTGATCGTCGGGGGCGACGGAATGGTCAGCCTGGCCGTGAACGAAATCGGTGACACCGGCATCCCCCTCGGCATCGTTCCAACCGGCACCGGCAACGACACGGCGCGCGGCCTCGGCATCCCGGTCGACGACCCGAGCGCTGCCATTCGGATGCTGCTCGCCGCGCTTGACGACCCCGTGCGAGTCATCGACCTCGGCCTCGTGCGGCATGGAATCTCGGAGACCCGCTTCGCCGGCATCGTGTCGGCCGGGTTCGACGCCCTCGTCAATGAGCGCGCAAACTCGTGGCGACGTCCCCGGGGAAAGAGCCGGTACACACTCGCGGTCCTGCGGGAACTGCTCTCGCTGTCTCCACGACGCTATGAGCTGACGGTGGACGGATCAGTCAGCAGTGTTGACGCGGTCCTCATCTCGGTGGCCAATAACGGGTCTCTCGGAGGGGGGATGAAGATCGTCCCCCACGCCCGAATCGACGACGGCATCCTCGACCTCTTCATTGTTGCGCCGCTCGGCAGGCTTCGTCTCCTCCGCTTCTTCCCGAAAGTATTCTCGGGCATGCATACTGCGGCCGCCGAGGTGTCGTTCCAGACTCTCCGACGCGTGAAAATTGACGCTCCGAACATCGTCGCGTACGCCGACGGCGAGCGGATCGGTAGCCTCCCGATCGAGATCGAAGTGTTGCCGAAAGCCCTGTCGGTGCTGGCGCCGGCGTTGATTTGATCGCCGCCGATTCGTGTGCCATACTCGAACACGTTGTTTCCGGCCCCATCGTTTAGCGGCCTAGGACGTCGCCCTCTCACGGCGGTAACACGGGTTCAAATCCCGTTGGGGTCACAACACGCCCGGCTCTCTCTCACCAGAGGGCCGGGCATTTTTTTGTCGGCGTGGACCGCAGGATCTTCGGCGTATCGTTGCGATTGTGTAAATCCCGTGCGTTCTGAGTTCGAGAGCCTCATATCCTGCGCGGGCCTGTGCTAGTAAAGGAACACACCAAACACTGCGGCGCTGCAGCACACTGTCTGCGCGTCCTCTGTCCGCACATTCACAGAAGGGGAGACGGATATGGCATCCGCATCCACCAACGGCAAGCGCGTCGCCACAGCCACGGCAGCGTTCGCTGTCACGGCACTCGCGATTTCGGGCTGCGCCGGCACATCAGGTGAGAAGTCGCCCGACGGCAACGCGACGTCGATCACCGTCGGAACGACAGACAAGATCACCACACTCGACCCGGCCGGTTCGTACGACAACGGTTCGTTCGCCGTCATGAACCAGGTGTTCCCGTTCCTTTTGAACACCCCGTACGGAAGTCCCGATGTCGAACCCGACATCGCTGAAACCGCCGAATTCACCGCGCCCACCCAGTACACGGTCACTCTGAAAGAGGGTCTGACCTGGGCCAACGGAAACGAGCTCACCTCCTCGGACGTCAAGTTCTCGTTCGACCGCCAGCTCGCGATCGCTGACGACAACGGTCCGTCCTCGCTCCTGTACAACCTGGACAGCGTCGAGACTCCTGACGAACTGACCGTCGTCTTCAACCTCAAGCAGGAGAACGACCAGGTCTTCGCACAGATCCTGTCGAGCCCGGCCGGCCCCATCGTCGATGAGGATGTCTTCGCCGCCGACGCGATCACTCCCGACAAGGAAATCGTCGACGGAGAAGCGTTCGCAGGGCAGTACACGATCGCCAGCTACGACTTCAACAACCTGATCTCGTACAAGGCCAACCCGGACTACGAGGGCCTGCTGGGCGCTGCTGAGACCGAGACGGTGAACGTCAAGTACTACGCCGAATCGTCGAACCTCAAACTGGCCGTCCAGGAGGGCGACATCGACGTGGCATTCCGCAGCCTGAGCGCCACGGACATCGCCGACCTCGAAGGCAAGGACGACGTCACGGTCCACCAGGGCCCCGGTGGAGAGATCCGCTACATCGTCTTCAACTTCAACACGCAGCCCTTCGGCGCGACGACCGCTGACGCCGACCCGGCCAAGGCCCTCGCCGTCCGCCAGGCCGTCGCCGACCTGATCGACCGCGATGAGATCGCTGAAGAGGTCTACAAGGGCACCTACACGCCGCTCTACTCCTACATGCCTGAGGGCCTGACCGGTGCCACGACGGTGCTCAAGGACCTGTACGGCGACGGGAGCGGTGCCCCATCCGAAGAGAAGGCCACCCAGCGTCTCGAAGCCGCCGGCGTCACCACCCCCGTCGAGTTGAACCTGCAGTACTCGAACGATCACTACGGCCCCTCATCCGGCGATGAGTACGCGCTGATCAAGTCGCAGCTCGAAGCATCGGGTCTGTTCTCGGTCAACCTGCAGACCACGGAGTGGGTGCAGTACTCGAAGGACCGCTCCAGCGACGTCTACCCGGCGTACCAGCTGGGATGGTTCCCGGACTACTCGGACGGCGACAACTACCTGACGCCGTTCTTCCTCATCAACAACTTCCTGGCCAACCACTACGCCGACCAGGAAGTGAACGATCTGATCCTCCAGCAGGCGTCGACCGTCGACCCTGACGAGCGTGCAGGGGTGTTCGAAGAGATCCAGGCGAGCGTTGCCGAAGACCTCTCGACGGTTCCGTACCTCCAGGGATCGCAGGTCGCTGTCGCCGGTGCTGACGTCGGCGGGGTCACCCTCGACGCGTCGTTCAAGTTCCGTTACGCAACGCTGACCAAGTAAGTACCCTGACCGGAGAACGTCTTCGGTCCCTTCGTGCAGGACGATCGGTCACACGACCGGTCGTCCTGCACACCCCTTTGTGATTGGCAGGTCGACCCCTGAGTTCCCTCACTCTCCCGGCGAACGGAAACCCGACTCCGGCAGCGCCGGCGGCACCCAAACGTGCCAGACGGCTCCCGGGCGGAAACCTCTGGCGTTACCTCGTCATCCGTTTCCTCCTCATCCTCCCCACGATCTTCATCCTCGTGACCCTGGTGTTCGTGCTCATGCGCACGACCGGAGATCCGATCACAGCTGCCCTCGGCGACCGGCTCACCGCCGACCAGCTGGCCGAGCGCATCGCCGCCGCAGGGTATGACCGCCCGATCTTCGTCCAGTACTTCGAGTACATCGGACAGGTGTTCACCGGCAACTTCGGAACGACACTCAGCGACAACCGCCCGGTCATCGACGTGCTCTTCACCTACGGTGCCGCCACCGTCGAGTTGGCGTTCTACGCGCTCATCGTCGCGTTCATCGTAGGAATCCCGCTCGGCATGATCGCCGCGTACTTCCGCGACAAGACCCCGGACGCCGTTCTGCGCGTCGCCGCCATCCTTTTCTACGCCACCCCCGTGTTCTTCGCCGGAATGCTCCTCAAGCTGATTTTCTCGGTGTGGCTCAAGGTGCTGCCTGTCTCTGGCAGGGGAAAAACCAACACCGAACTCGAAATGCAACTCCTCGAGGGAAAGACCGGGATCTACCTGTTCGACGCCCTCCGCATCGGCGACCCGGGCATCCTCGGCGATGTCCTCGCCCACGCTGTCCTGCCCGGTCTCACTCTCGGATTGCTCACCGCAGGGATCTTCCTGCGCCTGGTGCGCACGAATGTGATCGGCACGCTGTCGACCGACTACGTGGATGCTGGTCGATCGCGCGGGGTCAGTGAACTTCGCCTGGTGACCAAGCACGCGTATCGACCGGCGCTCATCCCGATCATCACCGTGATGGGGCTGCAGATCGCGCTGCTCCTTGGCGGGGCGGTCCTGACCGAGACGACATTCGAGTGGAAGGGCCTCGGGTTCCAGCTGACCGAGTACCTGCAGGCCCGTGACTTCGTCGCGGTGCAGGGAATCGTCATGCTCCTCGCCGTCGTCGTCGCGCTGACCAACTTCATCGTCGACGTCATCGCGGCGATCATCGATCCTCGAGTGAGGTACTGACCATGATGACGACATCGACTCCCGTGAAAACCCGGCGGAGCCTCTGGCGCAGACTGCCGATCATCCATCACCTCTCCCAGAGCGTCGGCATCCAGCGCGGGATGCTGATCACCGGTCTCGTGCTCACCTCCATCTTTGTGCTCACGGCACTCTTCGCGCCCCTGTTGGCCCCGTTCGGCTTCAGCCAGCTGCGGGATGCTGACGGATCGTTCGGTGCGCAGCGTCCTCCGAGCGCCGAGCACCTTCTCGGCACGACCGTTGGTGGTTACGACGTTCTGTCCCGGGTGATCTGGGGCGCCCAGACCGGCCTCAGCGTGATCGTGGTCGCCGTGCTGCTGTCGATCTTCGCCGGGGTGGCCCTCGGGCTGGTCTCCGGGTATTTCGGCGGCTGGCTCGACCGGATCCTCGTCGTCATCGCCGACGCGGTCTATGCGTTCCCGACCCTGCTCCTCGCCATCGTCATGTCGATCGCGATCTCGGGTGGACGTTCCAGCCTGTGGGGCGGAATCTTCGCCGCAGCCATCTCCATCACCGTCGTGTTCATCCCGCAGTATTTCCGGGTCATCCGGGCTGAGACGGTGCGGATCAAATCCGAGGCGTACGTCGAGAGCGCGAAGGTCGTCGGAACGAGCAATGTCCGGATCATGTTCCGGCATGTGCTTCGGAACGCCACCCGCACCCTGCCGCTCATCTTCACCCTCAACGCGTCTGAGGCGATCCTCACCCTGGCCGGTCTCGGATTCCTCGGTTTCGGTATCGAACCAACCTCAGCGAGCGAATGGGGCATTGACCTCAACAAGGCGCTGTCCGACGTGTCGAGCGGAATCTGGTGGACGTCCATCCCGCCGGGCCTCGCCATTGTGCTCACGGTGCTCGGCGTCACCCTCGTCGGGGAAAGCCTCAACGACCTGGCCGACCCTCGACTGCGCGGCCGACGCGCCGTTGGCGCTGCCTCGGGAACCGTCGCTGAGACGTCCGTCGTCCCCGGCGGCAGCCTGACCGCCGGTCCTGGTGGACTTGCCGGCCTCGAAAACGAAGGACGATGATGAGCGACGTACTGCAGATCCGCGACCTCGATATTTCCTTCGCAACGGATGCCGGGGCGGTGAAGGCGGTCGACCAGGTGAACCTGACCGTCGCGCCAGGCGAAGTGCTCGCCATCGTGGGGGAGTCCGGAAGCGGAAAGACCGTCACCGCTAAAGCCATCCTCGGGCTGCTGCCCGAAACCGCGACCCGCGCTGGAGCGATTGTGCTTCGGAGCAAGGACGGAGACAGCGAGAACGACGTCGTCTCCGTGTCGACGGACGACCTCCGTCGTATCCGCGGCGCTGACGTCTCGATGGTGTTCCAGGAGCCGTCGACGGCACTGAACCCCGTGTTCACGGTCGGCTGGCAGATCGCCGAGGGACTGAGAGCCCACGACCCCAAGCTCAGCCGCAAGGCGGGCAGGGCCAGTGCGGTCGACATCCTGACCAAGGTGGGCATCCCCGACCCTGAAACCCGTGTCGACTACTACCCGCACCAGTTTTCCGGTGGCCAGAAACAGCGGGTCGTCATAGCCATGGCCCTCGTGCTGAATCCCGGGCTGATCGTGGCCGACGAGCCCACGACGGCGCTCGACGTCACCGTGCAGGCAGAGATCCTCGACCTGCTCCGGCGCTGCCGGGACGAATTCGGCGCCTCGATCGTGCTGATCACCCACAACATGGGTGTCGTGGCCGACCTCGCAGACCGGGTAGCCGTGATGTACCAGGGCCGCGTCGTCGAGGAAGCGGATGTGCAGACACTCTTCGCGCATCCTCAGAACGAGTACACGAAGAAACTACTCGCCGCGGTTCCGAGGATCGGATCACGCATCGAGACCACCGAGCGGAAAGCCCCGATCGATCGCGCGGCCGTCCCCGTCGTGCAGGCGCGCGACCTGCGCATCGAGTACCCGGGCAGGCTCGGGCGGCCTGGCTTCGTCGCCGTCGACGGTGTGACCTTCGATATCGCCCCCGGCGAGGTCGTCGGGCTTGTCGGTGAATCCGGCTCAGGCAAGACGACTATCGGGCGTGCGATCGCCGGCCTGACCCCGGTGACGGGCGGTTCCCTCACGGTTCTCGGTACGGAGATGAACGGCGTCCGCGAACGACGATTCCGACCACTTCGAAGTTCCATCGGTTTCGTGTTCCAGGATCCTGCATCGAGCTTCAACCCCCTGCTGACCATCACCGAGTGCGTTGCAGAACCCCTCAAGGTGCATCGGAAGGATCTTGACCAGCGAGCTGTCTCCCAGCGCGTCGGCGAACTGCTCGAGGCAGTGCAGCTGCCGAAGGCGTTCGGCAGCCGCTATCCTCACGAACTCAGCGGTGGTCAGCGTCAGCGTGCGAGCCTCGCTCGAGCCCTGGCGCTGAACCCGAGCCTGCTCGTCGCTGACGAACCGACCTCAGCACTGGACGTTTCCGTCCAGGCCCGCGTGCTTGAGCTCTTCACCGAGCTGCAGCGGGACCTGGGATTCGCTGCGCTGTTCATCAGCCATGACCTGGCGGTCGTCGACATCCTCTCCGACAGGATCGCCGTGCTCTACCACGGCAAGCTCATCGAGGAGGGCACGGGTGAGGAGGTCCTCGGGGCGCCGAAGGACCCGTACACGCAGCGGCTCCTCGCGTCCCTGCCGGTACCGGACCCGATCGCGCAGGCCGAGCGACGACGAGTGCTTGCGGCGCTGCGGTCCGCGGACGCACCGGCCTGAGATCCGCCGGAGAATCACGATGTCCCGCCCGGGCGACGCGGGAACGCCCCGCATCGCCGGGGTGGATATTGCGAGGGGAGTCGCAATCATCGGGATGTTCGTGGCCCACACGATGCCGAGGGTCGGTGACGGTGAACTCCTCGTCGACGGACGGTCGTCGATCCTCTTCGCCGCCCTGGCCGGCGTCTCCCTCGGGCTCCTTTCGGGCGGCGAGACTCCACCCGTGCCAGGCGCACGGACCGGCATCCGTCGCACCGTTCTGGTTCGCGCACTCGTCGTCTTCCTGCTCGGCGTCGTCCTCGCGACGCTCGGCAGCGAGATCGCCATCATTCTCGACTACTACGGCGTCATGTTCCTGCTGCTCCTGCCGCTGCTGTTCCGGGGACGGATCGTGCTGGCCGTGGCTGCGGCCGTCGTCCTCGGCGTTGCGCCGACGCTCGCCGACGACGTCAGGGAGGGAGGCGTCGAGGACCCCGTCGTCGACCTCGTCGCCAACTACTTCCTCACCGGTTCATACCCTGCCCTGCCCTGGCTCCCCGTGCTTCTCGTCGGGCTCCTCGCAGCACGGTCTGGACTGCGGCGGAGACGTACGCAGGTCTGGATGGTGACCGGGGGAGTCGTCGGGGCGCTCGTCGGCTACGGAGCCGCCGCCGTGCTTCCCGGCGTCACCGCCGCGGCACACTCCGCATCGTCCGCCGAAATTCTCGGCTCAGGCGGAGTGGCGATGGCCATCATCGGGGTGTTTCTGCTCCTGACGACCAGCAACGCCACCGCGCGGTTCTCTCGGGCGCTTCTCTGGCCGCTCGGTGCGACAGGGGCCCTCGCCCTCACCGTCTACACGGTGCAGGTCATCGTGCTGGCCATGGTGGCTGGAGCCCGCGGTGCCGGCGGTCCGGAGTACCCCGGGTGGCCGCTGCTGGCCGGGCTGGCGGTCGCCTCGGTCGCTGGGGCAAGCCTCTGGCGTTACCTCATCGGTACCGGTCCGCTGGAGCGGCTGCTCGCCCTCGCCACCGGACGACGCTGATCCGCGGACTCCCGTCACTCGTCCAGGCGGGCGCTGGCAGCGCTGATCGCGAGAGCCGCCTGCACCAGCGCCAGGTGGGAGAACGCCTGCGGTGTGTTACCGACCTGCCGCCCGTTCTTCGCGTCATATTCCTCGCTCAGCAGCCCAACGTCGTTCGCGAATCCGACAAGACGGTCCATGAGGGCACGCGCCTCATCGAGCCGATCAGTCCTCGCGTACTGGCACACGAGCCAGAACGAGCAGGCGAGGAACGGATGCTCGTCGCCCGGGAGCCCGTCGACACCCGCCTCGGTGCGGTAGCGCAGCAGCAACCCGTCGCGCAGAAGATCCTTTTCAATGGCGGCGACAGTGCCGAGCATCCGTGGGTCGTCGGCTCGGCAATAGCCGACGTCGACGAGTTGCAGGAGCGACGCGTCGACCTCGGTGGTGCCGTAGTACTGCGTGTAGGTGTTCCTGGCTTCGTCGAAGCCCTCGACCTCGATCTCCTCGCGGATGAGCGCGCGCATCTCGATCCACCGGTCGACCGGGCCGGTCAGCCCGAAATCGGTGACAGCTTTGATTGCGCGGTCGAATGCAGCCCACATCATGACCCGGGAGTGTGTGAACCGCTGAGGTGCTCCGCGAATCTCCCAGATCCCCTGGTCCGGGGCCTGCCAGTGCGTCTCCATGAAGCCGACCAGGGCGCGCTGGAGCGCCCAGGAGAAGGACGTCTCAACGACCCCGGCGGCACGAGCATCGTGCAGTGCCACCATGACCTCACCGATCACGTCTGACTGGAACTGGAGGGCGGCTGCGTTGCCGATACGGACCGGTGATGAGCCCGCGTACCCGGGCAGCGAGTCAAGGATCCGTTCGGGCAGGTCGCGCTCCCCGCCGATGCCGTACATGATCTGTACGTCCTTTGGATCGCCCGCGATGGCTCGCAGCAGCCACGCTCTCCAGCCGTCGACGCCTTCGGTGATCCCGCAGGAGATGAGGGCGGTCACGGTGAGCGATGCGTCGCGGAGCCAGACGTAGCGATAGTCCCAGTTGCGGCTGCCGCCGAAATCTTCGGGGAGAGAGGTCGTCGCTGCTGCGACGATTCCGCCGGTCTCCTCGTGGGTGAGCGCGCGCATGACGAGAAGGGACCTGGCGACCTCCGCCGCGTATTCGCCGTGCTGCTCGAATATCGCTGACCAGTCTTCCCACCAGTCGCGGGTGAGGGCGAGTTGGGTGTCCACGTCGACGGGCGGCGGCAGCGCACGGTGGGACGGGAACCAGGTCAGAACGATGTCGACGACCTGACCAGGGGTCATGGTGAACACGCCGTCGTGCTCATGGTCAGAGGCGAACATCTCCGGACCCCGAACGATCACGGCATCCGGACCGGCTACAGCGACGAGCGCCGTTCCGCCGTCGTGCTCATGGACCTTTCTGACCCAGGGCATTGCTGTCGCATAGTCGAACCGGATCCGGAGCTGCTGGCTCATCTCGACCTCGCCGGACACCCCGCGCACCCGCCGCACGATGTCGGCGCGGTGATCGCCGCGCGGCATGACATCGACCACCTCGACGACCCCGCTGGATGTCGTCCAGCGCGTGACGAGCGTGAACGAGTCTCCTTCGTAGCGTCGTTCGGCGGTGGCCTCCGGGTCGGACGGGGCGAGGCGCCACCGTCCGTGGTCGTCGGTGCCGAGCAGTGCGCCGAACATGGACGGTGAGTCGTACCGGGGCATGCACAACCAGTCGATACTCCCGTCCGAGCCGACGAGGCCGCCGGTGTAGCAGTCGCTGATCAGTGCGTAGTCTTCGATTCCGAGGGTCATCGCCTCAGTCTGTCATCCGGTGCCATCGTCACACGGACGGTTGCGCTTTCTACCCCGGGCCCACCGGGGCGCCACGGTGTACGTCGACCGTGTGGAGATCAGCTACGCTGATCACAGCGAAGGGGAGTATCCCTCTGCACGGCATCCGTCATCACGGGTCACATCGTTGAGACCCCGGGTGCCGTGGCACAGCCTTATCAGGCCGGTGCGGGAGAGACTTTCGGGCGTTCACCGCACCCACTCTCACCCCGACCGAAAGGCCCCGGATGCACCCGGTACTGCCCCTCTGGTTCGAAATCGGCTCCTATGTCGTGCTCGGCCTCATCCTCATCGCCGACCTCGCCCTCGTCGTGAAACGGCCGCACATCCCCTCGATGCGGGAATCCACCCTCTGGGTGGTTTTCTACGTCACCCTCGCGCTCATCTTCGCCGGCCTGATGTTCCTCATCTCCGGCGGAGAATACGCCGGCCAATTCCTGGCGGGGTGGCTGACCGAGTACAGCCTCTCGATCGATAACCTGTTCGTCTTCGTCATCATCATGGCCAGGTTCTCGGTGCCGAAACGGCTCCAGCAGGAAGTGCTGATGGTGGGAATCATCATCGCGCTCATCTTCCGCGGGGTGTTCATTCTCCTCGGCGCGCAGCTGATCGAGAGCTTCAGCTGGGTGTTCTACCTCTTCGGTGCCTTCCTGCTGTACACCGCCTGGAAGCAGGCATTCGGGCACAACGAGGATGCCGAAGACGGCGAGACAGCTCTCGTCACGTATATGAAGCGCCACATCAGCGTGTCCAACGACTTCCACGACTCGAAGCTCCGCACGGTCATCGACGGCAAGAAGGTCTGGACCCCGATGCTGATCGTGTTCATCGCGATCGGTACGACCGACGTGATGTTCGCGCTCGACTCGATCCCCGCGATCTTCGGGATCACCCAGAGCCCGTTCATCGTCTTCACCGCGAACATCTTCGCGCTGATGGGGCTCAGGCAGCTCTACTTCATGCTCGGTGGGCTGCTCGAGCGGCTCGAGTACCTGAAGTACGGAATCGCGTTCATCCTCGCGTTCATCGGCGTAAAGCTGGTGCTCCACGCGATGCACGAGAACGAACTGCCCTTCATCAACAACGGCCAGCACATCGAGTGGGCGCCGGAGATCGACACCTGGACGTCGCTGGCGGTTATCGTCGCGTCCATGGCGGTGGCGACCGTCGCAAGCCTCGTCAAGTCCAGCCGCGACGCGCGGAAGAAGGAAACAGTCTCGATCGACTGACCGCTGCGCTGGCGCGCCGCTCGATGGCGCGTCAGTGGGGAAACCGGCGCGGATGATATTCTGGCGGGGTGCTGTTCAGGCTGCTTCTTAGTTGCCGCGACGGGGCCTAACTCCCAGGCCGCCCTGTCGCGGGGTTTGTCTTGCCTGATCCACCCTTTCACGCGAGGAAACTGATGCAGCAAAATACCGTGACGACTGCCGGCCAGGCAACCGACACCACCACAGGCCCCCGGCACGCAGCGCCGGCACCGGCTCCGGCGCCACGCACGCTGGCCGAGAAGATCTGGGAGGACCACCTCGTCGCCAAAGGCGAGGACGGCACCCCCGATCTCATCTACATCGACCTGCACCTCGTACACGAGGTCACCAGCCCGCAGGCATTCGACGGACTCCGGCTCGCTGGCCGCCCGGTGCGCCGACCCGACCTCACCATCGCCACCGAGGACCACAACACCCCGACCCTGGCCATCGACAAGCCGATCGCCGACCTCACCAGCCGCACCCAGATCGAGACTTTGCGGAAGAACGCGGTCGAGTTCGGTGTCCGACTGCACTCACTCGGCGACATCGAACAGGGAATCGTGCACGTGGTCGGTCCCCAGCTCGGACTGACCATGCCGGGCATCACCGTGGTCTGCGGTGACTCACACACCTCGACGCATGGCGCGTTCGGTGCCATGGCGTTCGGGATCGGGACGAGCGAGGTCGAGCACGTGCTCGCGACCCAGACCCTGCCCCTCAAGCAGTTCAAAACGATGGCCATCAACGTCGAGGGAACGCTGAGGCCCGGTGTCACGGCGAAGGACATCATTCTCGCGGTCATCGCGAAGATCGGCACAGGGGGCGGGCAGGGCTACGTGCTCGAGTACCGTGGTTCCGCTATCCGCGCTCTCTCGATGGAGGGCAGGATGACGATCTGCAACATGTCGATCGAAGCCGGCGCGCGCGCGGGAATGGTCGCCCCCGATGAGACGACGTACGCGTACCTCAAGGGTCGCCCCCACGCCCCGGAGGGCGCTGACTGGGATCAGGCGATCGCCTACTGGAACACCCTGCCCACCGATGAGGGCGCCACATTCGACGCCGAGGTGTTCCTCGACGCCGATACGCTCGACCCGTTCGTGACCTGGGGAACGAACCCCGGCCAGGGCGTCTCCCTGAGCGACTCGGTGCCCAATCCACACGACATCGCCGACCCCAACGAGAGGGCGGCAGCCGAGCGGGCACTCACCTACATGGACCTCACGGCAGGCACCCCGATGAAGCAGATTCCGGTCGACGCCGTTTTCATGGGATCGTGCACCAACAGCCGGATCGAAGACCTCCGCGCATTCGCCTCGGTTATCGAGGGAAAAACGAAGGCGGATGGCGTGCGTGTCATGGTCGTGCCCGGGTCCGCCCGCGTGCGGATCGAGGCCGAGGCTGAGGGTCTCGACAAGATCATCACCGACTTCGGTGCCGAGTGGCGTTTCGCCGGCTGCTCGATGTGTCTCGGGATGAACCCCGACCAGCTCGCGCCGGGTGAACGCTGTGCCTCGACGAGCAACAGGAATTTCGAAGGACGCCAGGGCAAGGGCGGCCGCACCCACCTCGTCTCCCCGCTTGTCGCGGCTGCGACCGCAATTCGCGGCACCCTGTCAAGCCCCGCCGATCTCGAAGGAGCGAACTGACCATGGAGAAGTTCACCACTGTCACCGGCATCGCTGCACCACTCACGCGCTCGAACGTCGACACCGACCAGATCATCCCCGCGGTATATCTCAAGAGGGTGACCAAGACCGGGTTCGAGGATGCCCTCTTCTCCGCGTGGAGGCAGGACCCCGAGTTCGTCCTCAACAAGCCGGAGTTCCAGGGCGCGAAAGTGCTCGTGGCCGGGCAGGACTTCGGCACGGGCTCGTCGCGCGAGCACGCCGTATGGGCGCTGCGCGACTTCGGATTCCAGGTGATCCTCAGCCCGCGATTCGGCGACATCTTCCGGGGTAACTCGGGCAAGCAGGGTCTCCTTGCCGCGCAGATCACCGAAGAAGACACGAAGAAGATCTGGGCAAAGATCGACGAGAAGCCGGGAATAGAGATCACGGTGGATCTGGTTGCACAGACGGCCACTATCGGTGACCTCACGGTTTCATTCGAGATCGATGATTACACTAGGTGGCGGCTCCTCGAAGGCCTCGACGACATCGGTCTCACCCTGCGCAACGAAGCGCACATCACCCGGTTCGAGGCCGAACGAGAGTCCTGGCGCCCCACGACTCTTCCCATCAAGCAATAGGCAGCGCAGGTAACACACTTTGAGTTCACTTCTTCAGGACGCATCACGGGCAGGAGCCAGCGTGGGCCTCACCGGCGACACCATCACCATTCACGGTGGACGACCGCTGCGCGGTCGCATCGAGCTCAAGGGCGCGAAGAACCTGGTCACCAAGGCCATGGTCGCGGCCATCCTCGGTGAGACCCCGAGCGTCCTGCGGGACGTACCCGACATCAGCGACGTCCGCGTCGTCCGCGGTCTCCTCGACGTCCACGGCGTCAAGGTCACCAGCGACGAAGAAGGCGTCCTCCACCTCGACCCGTCCAACGTCGAGAGCGCCCACATGGCTGACATCGACGCGCACGCGGGCTCCAGCCGCATCCCGATCCTCTTCTGCGGCCCGCTGCTGCACCGACTGGGTGAGGCGTTCATTCCCGACCTCGGCGGATGCCGCATCGGCGACCGCCCCATCGATTACCACCTCGAAGTGCTCCGCCAGTTCGGCGCCGTGGTCGAGAAGCTGCCCAGCGGCATCAAGATGACCGCACCGAACGGGCTCAAGGGCACGAAGGTGCACCTGCCTTACCCGAGCGTCGGCGCGACCGAGCAGGTCCTGCTCACCGCCGTGCGGGCCGAAGGGATCACCGAGCTGCGGGGCGCTGCAATCGAACCCGAGATCATGGATCTCATCAACATCCTGCAGAAGATGGGTGCGATCATCACGGTCGACACCGATCGCGTCATCCGCATCGAGGGTGTCGCCCGACTCGACGGCTACTCCCACACGGCGCTGTTCGACCGCAACGAGGCCGCGAGCTGGGCTGCAGCCGCCCTCGCCACCGAGGGAGACATCTTCGTCGGCGGAGCGCGCCAGCCGGAGATGCTCACCTTCCTCAACGTCTTCCGCAAGGTCGGCGGCAAGTTCGACATCGCCGACGACGGCATCCGCTTCTACCACCCGGGAACCGAACTGAACCCGGTCATCATCGAAACCGATGTTCACCCCGGGTTCATGACCGACTGGCAGCAGCCTCTCGTCGTCGCCCTCACCAAGGCCAAGGGCGTGTCCATCGTGCACGAGACCGTCTACGAGCAGCGTTTCGGTTTCGTCGACGCACTCGTCGAGATGGGTGCGACCATCCAGGTCCACAAAGAATGCCTCGGCGGACAGGCCTGCCGGTTCGGACAGCGGAACTTCAACCACTCCGCGGTAATCTCCGGTCCGACGCACCTGCGCGGCGCCGACATCGTCGTGCCGGACCTCCGCGGCGGATTCTCGCACCTCATCGCCGCCCTGAGTGCGGAGGGAACGTCGAGGGTATCCAACGTCGGCATCATCAGCCGCGGCTACGAAAAATTCATCACCAAGCTGGAACAGCTGGGAGCCGACTTCGTTCTCGAAAGCTGACGCGCGCGTGACGACGACACAGAAACGCCGACGGGCGAGCCCCGAGAAGACCAGGCCGTCGATCTACTGGTTGCTGGCAAGCATTGCACTCCCGCCGGCGGGCCTGATGATGAAGATCCGGATCACCGACGGGCACAAGCTGCCCATCAGCGGACCGTTCGTGCTCGCTCCCAACCATTTCAGCGAGATCGACCCCATCGTGATCGGGGTCGCCGTCTGGAAAATGGGACGTGCACCACGATTCATGGCGAAGGCCGGGCTGTTCAAGGTTCCGGTCATTGGCTGGCTGCTGACGAAGTCCGGTCAGATCCCGGTCGAGCGGGCCGGGCGCACTCGCGAGCACGACCCTGTGCGAGCAGGGGGTGTGCTCGTCGAGAAGGGCCAGGGTGTCGTCATCTACCCCGAGGGATCGCTCACGCGTGACCCCGCCCTGTGGCCGATGCGTGGCAAGACCGGAGCCGTCCGAGTGGCACTGACCCACGGCATCCCGATCACCCCGATCGCCCACTGGGGAACCGACAAGGTGATGGCCCGCTATTCGCGCAAAATCAGCTTCTTTCCTCCCAAGGAGATCCGGATCAAGGTCGGGGACCCTGTCGACCTCTCGGCATTCGCCGACCGCCCCCTGAATGCGTCGACGCTCGCCGAGGCGACGGCTGTCGTGATGGCGGAGATCACCGCGCTGCTCGAAGACCTGCGCGGGGAATCGGCCCCGACCGAACCGTGGGACCCAAGCAAACACAATCAGAAGGACACAGGTCGATTTTGAGCCGACGATTGACAGCGCCAGCGCGCGTCGCGGTGCTCGGCACCGGCAGTTGGGGGACGACCTTCGGGAAGATCCTCGCCGACGGCGGTGCGAACGTCACCATGTGGGCGAGGCGCCCCGAGCTCGCCAGGGAGATCGCCAAACAACACCGCAACAGCGACTACCTGCCCGGCATCCAGCTCCCGCCGAACCTCACCGCGACGTCTGATCTGGCCGAGGCGCTGCACGGCGCGCAGCAGGTATTCATCGCCGTGCCGAGCCAGTCGCTCCGGGACAACCTCGTCGCCATCAAACCCTTCATCGAACCGGGCACGCATCGTCGTGTCGCTGATGAAGGGCGTCGAAAAACGCTCCGGGATGCGCATGAGCGAGGTGATCGGTCAGGTACTCGAGATCGAACCCTCGCGGATCGCCGTCGCGTCAGGTCCCAACCTCGCCCTGGAAATCGCCAAGGAGCAGCCGACAGCAGCGGTCGTCTCGTCGTCGAGCCTGGAGACAGCCCATGCCGTCGCGCTCCTCGCGCGCAACCGCTACTTCCGCACATTCGTCAACACCGATGTCATCGGCACCGAATTCGGTGGGGTGCTGAAAAACCTGATTGCGGTGGCCATCGGCATCGTCGACGGTGTCGGCTACGGCGAGAACACCAAAGCCTCGATCATCACCCGCGGGCTTGTGGAGATGACCGACTTTGCTGTCGCGCAGGGCGCACAGGCCGAAACCCTCTCAGGGCTGGCTGGGCTGGGCGACCTCATCGCCACCTGCCAGTCGCCGCTGTCCCGCAACAACACGGCGGGCAGGTTGCTCGGCCAGGGCTACAGCTTCCAGGCGGTGGTGAAGCAGATGCAGCAAACCGCCGAGGGTCTCGCTTCCGTTGCCCCCGTTCTCGAACTGGCTAAAACCATCGGTGTGGAAATGCCGATCGTCGAGCAGGTCAAACAGGTACTCGATGGCACACTCGATCCGAGGGACATTGCCCCTCACCTCACAACAGACAGTGACGAGCCCCAGGGCGAAAGGACGAACGATGACGCAGAAGCGCCTGGTGGTGGTGTTGTTTGGAGGTCGATCAAGCGAGCATTCGATCAGCTGCGCGACGGCGGGCGGAGTCCTCACAGCGATTGACCGCGACCTCTTCGATGTGATCCCCGTCGGGATCACTCGCGATGGTGCGTTCGTGCTGGAAGAGGACGAGCCGGCGAAGTTCGCACTCGATGTCTCCCGCCTTCCGGAGGTCGTCGACAACGGAACCCGGGTGCGCTGGCCAGACAGCATCCGCTCTCGCGAACTCCGGGTTACGGATGCGGACGGCACCGTTCGCTCGCTGGGGAGCCCAGACATCGTCTTCCCGATCCTTCACGGACCATACGGGGAAGATGGCACGCTGCAGGGCATGCTTGAACTTGTCGGATACCCGTACGTCGGAAGTGGTGTGCTGGCGTCGGCACTCGGCATGGACAAGCACTTCACCAAGACTGTGCTCGAGCACGCGGGCATTGCGGTAGCGCCGTGGAGAACCGTGAGCGAGACCGAGTTCGCGGCACGTCCGGCGATCGCCGCGGAGGCACTTGACGCACTCGGTGCCCCGGTCTTCATCAAGCCGGCGCGCGCCGGTTCGAGCGTCGGCGTGAGCCGTGTGTCCGACATCTCCGAGTTGGATGCCGCGATGGCGGTGGCGCTTGCCGAGGACTCCAAAGTGCTGATCGAGGCCGGCGTGCCCGGGCGCGAAGTGGAGATTGCGGTACTCGGCGGTCGTCCAGGCGAGCCCGCACGTGCGTCCGTCGCCGGGGAGATCGTGCTGAGCGGACGTGAGTTCTACGATTTCGACGCCAAGTACCTGAACGCACCAGGCATCGACCTGGTCTGCCCTGCTGACCTCTCCGATGACGAGCTCGGACGGCTGCAGACCGTGGCGATCCGGGCATTCGACGCCATCGGTGCCGAAGGACTGGCCCGGGTCGACTTCTTCCTCACTGCTGACGGCCGCATCATCGTCAATGAGGTGAACACGATGCCGGGTTTCACGCCCATCTCGATGTTCCCGACCTGCTGGATCGAGTCGGGTGTGAGCTACGAGGACCTCATCACTGAGCTGCTCGATGTCGCCGCCGCACGCCGACCGACACCGGTCGATTACGCCGGCACGTCACTCTTGATGTAGCGGATCTTTCCGCCGTCGTGGGGGATGGAGTCGACGAGCTCGAGACGCACGGGCACCGAGTCGTTCACGATATTCCGGAGTTCCTGCACAACCTCATCCACGGCGGAGCGCGAGTCCGGCGACGACCCGAGAATGCAGCGGAGGACGATCGAGTAGTCGGCTTGCTGGTGGATCTGGAACTGGCGGACTGCCTGCGGGGACTTCACGAAGATCTCTGTCAGGAAGTCGCCGGCGATCACCTCTCCGCCTGGCAGGTGAGCTGCCTCCGTCACCCGGCCAGCAACGGCACCGATTCGCGGCAGGGTGACACCGCATGCGCAGACGCCATCGATGAGCGACGTGCGGTCGCCGAGCCGATACCGAATCAACGGGAACACCCGGTTGGTGAGGTCCGTGATCACGGTCTCGCCCATTGTTCCTGCGGGAACCGCGTGGTCGTCCTTGCCGACGACTTCGACCTTCCTCAGGTCCGCGAAGGTATGCATGCCATCGTGTTGGGAACATTCCCCGGCGATCCACGGAAACTCACCACAGCGGTAGTGGTCATACACGGGGGCTCCGAAGACCGCCTCGATTTCCGTGCGCTGGGCCGAGCTCATCGGCGCCGCCGTCACGGCTACCGCCGTGGGAGGGGGCAGTGTGATGCCCCGGGCCTCGAGCATCCGGGATAGCTCGACGATCCCGCCGACGTAGCCGGTCAGCAGTGTCGGACGCGTTTTCTCCCAGGAGGAGATGAACCGGTCGACGCTGTCGCGATCGAGCCGGGCGGTATCGAGCTGAAAACGCCGGGAGGGCCACCACTGCAGGGCATGGCGCCTCTCCTCGCTGCGCGACCAGAACTGCCGGTAGACGGTGGCTATGTTGTCCGACGGATGAATGCCCCACCACCGATAGAGCCGCCACTCGAGAACACGGACCGGGAATCGCCGGTCGTGGAACAGTTTGAGTGGCTCGCTCGTGCTGCCCCCGGTCCCAGCAGGCCGAGCCGTCTTCGGAGTGGCTTCACTGGACCGAAAGGCGTCGCTGTGTTCGCGAACCTCGCTCTTCTCGATGATGGGAAGGGAAGCGAACGCGGCTGGGTCGTCGAGATCACCCAGGGTGAAGCCGGCCGCCCGGTATCGATCACGGTAGTAGGGGGAGTGTTCCATCGCGAACCGGGCGTGACGGATGGCGTTCTGCGACTGCCGCTCCGCAAGTATCGTCGGGTCGAGTCGTTCATTTGCGACGATCCGGGCGAACGTGGCGTTGCTCGTTCGAAGGACGGTAGCTGTTTTGGCAGCGAAAACTGCACGGCGAATAGTCATGGTGAACTCCACACGTCGAATGCCATCGGGTGAGCGAGACGATTGCCTCATCGGGGGCAGCGCGTGGAATCGTGACGGATGCTCGTGAGCAGATCGTCGTCCTCCCGCCCGCCGGTGGGCAGCCCCCGTTCGGGGGGTCGTCGTCAGCGTGTTGAGTCTCGCGGGATCGTGTGCGGTGTGGGGATCAGCCGACGAGGTCTTCGGCGCCCACACACGCGGCGGTGGCCGGGACGGCCTGGACCGCCGCGGAAAGGTCGATGAGTGCGGTGGTTCCGGAGACACCGCCGGTCGCCGGGTCCGCATTGATGACGACTTCGATGGCCGGGTCGCGACCGTAGGTTGTGTAGCGGTAGGTGTCGTCAGCGGCCTCGGATTCGTCGGCGATCCAGTCGATGCCGTTGAGCGAGATGCAGGCGTCTGTGGTCGGGCCGGGTACCGCAACACCGCAATGCAGGATGACCGCAGCGGGGTCGCCCCACGCGCCGGTCGCCTGGGCCGCGGTCTCCCGCTCTGGTTTGTCTGCGACGATCTCCGGCAGCCGCACCGTGACGTCTGCGCACGCCGGGTTATTGGCGTCGTCAGCGGGGGAGAGCGGCACCGCCTGCACACACCCGGAGAGGAGGGCAGTGGCGACGGCCGCGAGTGCTGTCGTGCGGGCGAGGGCAATCAGGGGCGCGGTGCGAGGAGACATCCCTCTCAGGCTACCGTTGAACGCATGAGCGAGAGCGTCGAGACCCCAGCGGCTACCCCAGCGGCAACCCCAGCGGCGGATACCGTGCACGAGGTGCACGAGTTCGCCATCCTCGAACGGATTTTTCCGCTGCTTCCCTCCGCGAACAGCCAGCTGCTCGGCCCAGGGGACGACGCCGCTGTCGTCGCAGCGCCCGATGGACGCTTCGTCGTCACGACGGACATGATGATCCACGGGCCCGACTTTCGCCTCGCGTGGTCGGAGCCTCACGATCTCGGTTGGAAAGCTGCAGCATCCAACCTCGCCGACGTCGCTGCGATGGGTGCCAGGCCGACTGCCCTCGTCGTGGCGATCGCCGCCACCCCCGACACCGCCGTCGGGGTGCTCGAAGGAATCTCTGAGGGACTACGGGACGCCTGTGCCCGGCTTGCGCCAGGATGCGGCGTCGTCGGGGGAGACCTCTCCGTGTCTGACACACTGACGATCGCCGTCACTGCTTTCGGTGACCTCGAGGGGCGCGCGCCGGTCCTGCGGTCAGGAGCCAGGGTCGGCGATGTCGTTGCGCTGGCCGGACTGGCGGGTTCCGCGGCCGCCGGGCTCCGGTTGCTGTTCGCGAGTGGCGTCGATGCCGATGGCACCCCGAACCGCGACGCAGCGCGGAGACTTCGCGCGCGCGAGCCGGACCTGGTCGGAGCACAGCTTGCCCCTGCGCCCCCGATCCCCTCGGGGGTGGATGCCGCGGTGGCCGGTGCCACAGCCATGCTGGATGTGTCCGATGGGCTCGGTCTCGACGCCGGACGCCTGGCCACGGCGAGCGGTGTGCGCGTCGACCTCCTGGCATCCGCCCTGGGCGACGATCCGGAACGGGCGGTCCGTGGGGGAGAAGACCACGCTCTCCTGGCGACGTTCGCCGCCGACGCCACGATCCCCGACAGTTTCCGGATCATCGGGCGGGTTCTCGAAGGCAGCGGGGTGACCCTCGACGGGGAGGCCATTGCCGGGGTGCTCGGCTGGGATCCTTATGTCGGGTGGGACGGCCACGCGGGGTAGAAGGGGCGTCTGCCGCTCCATGGGTTGCTGCGCATGTGCATAACTCCGCCGAAACTGACGCGGCGCGACCGTGTCGGCCCGCGCCGCGCGGGGCTCGGCCTGCGCGCGAGCACTACTGGCGGAGTTGTGCTCAGCGGTCGCGGCTGGACAAGCAGTGGCTACCCGGTGGGCTCGGCCCACCACACCGTCGTCTCGCCGTACTTTTTCGAACGCAGGACAGTGAGACCCGTTGGCCAGGACGGCTCAGGCGACCGCGTGCTCCGCTCGACGACGACGAGCGCGTCGGCTGACAGTACCCGGGGGAGCGCGGCGAGGTTCGACGACAGTTCGGACTCGGGCAGGTCGTACGGCGGGTCGAGGAAGACAAGATCGAACGTGCCGACGGCGGCGTCCAGGTAACCCTGCACCGGGCGTGCGGCGACGGTGACCACCAGACGATCCTTCGCCGCCTTCTGCACCGCTCGCGCGTTCTCGCGACATACAGCAGCCGCCAGCGCCGCGCGTTCGACCAGCACGACCTCGACGGCGCCCCTGCTCGCGGCCTCGAGCCCGAGCGCGCCCGAGCCGGCGTAGAGATCCAGAACCTGCGCACCGTCCACGGCGTCGCGGGCCTCGAGTGCGGAGAACATGGCCTCACGCACCTGGTCGCTTGTGGGCCTGGTGCCCGACTTCGGCACTTTCAGGGTCAGGGACCCGGCAAACCCGGACACGATTCTGGTCACGCGCTCAACAGTACCGGTGCGACGTTCTCCGTCGGCGGCGGTGCCTAGACTCGACGTATGCAGCCAGACCCCATCGCCGTGAAGCTCGACGGCGTGCTGGGCGGACGGACCGCTGCGGCGTTCAAGCGGGCGTTCGGCGTGGTCACCGTTGGTGACTTCCTCGAACACTATCCTCGGCGATATGCGAGTCGGGGCGAGCTCACCGCCCTCAGCCGGATTCCCGTCGGTGAAACCGTCACAATCGTGGCCGACGTCGTCGACGTGCGCGAGCGACCGATGCAGGCACGGCGCGGGTCGATCCTCGAGGTACGAATCACCGATGGCCAGGGCATCCTCGTGCTGACCTTCTTCAACCAGGCGTGGAGGGCGAAGGAACTCGCGCCGGGCGCACGCGGGATCTTTGCCGGCAAGGTCGGGGACTACAAAGGTGTCCTCCAGCTTGCGCATCCCGACTACGAGCTCTTCGAGGCGGCGGAGCAGGGCACAGGAGCGGAGGCCGCCCGCAAGTGGGCGCTGACTCCGATCCCGATCTACCCGGCGACAGCGACGGTGGCCAGCTGGCAGGTGGCGAAGGCCATGGCGATCGTGCTCGACGGGCTGGGGGAGCTGCCCGACCCGCTGCCTGACGAGGTACGCATCCGCGAGAACCTCCTCGGCTACGGGGAGGCGATCGAACGGATCCATCGACCGGAGACGGACGCTGACGCGCACCTCGCGAGAAACACGCTGCGCCACCGCGAAGCATTCCTCCTGCAGGCGGCGCTCCTCCAGCAGAGGCAGATCGCGCGTTTCGAAGAGACCACGCCCCGGGTGCCGACGGCCGACGGACTTCTCGCACGATTTGATGCCGCCCTGCCGTTCGCACTCACCGGTGACCAGCGTCACGTCGGCACGGAGATTGCGGACGACATGGCACATCCCGTCCCGATGAACCGGCTTGTGCAGGGCGAGGTGGGCTCCGGGAAGACCCTCGTCGCGCTCCGCGCCATGCTCGCCGTCGCCGACTCAGGAGGACAGGCCGCACTCCTCGCCCCGACTGAAGTGCTCGCGGCCCAGCACCTCCGCTCCATTGTGCGGTCGCTCGGTCCTGATCTTGCCGCCACTCTCATGCCCACCCTGCTGACCGGGCAACTCCCGACAGCGGAGCGCAAACGGGCGATGCTCAGAATCGTCAGCGGGCAGTCGAAAATCGTGATCGGGACACACGCGCTCCTCAGCGAAAACGTCACCTTCTTCGACCTGGGACTCGTCGTCGTCGACGAACAACACCGGTTCGGGGTCGAGCAGCGTGAGACGCTCAGGCAGAAGGGCCACACGCCTCCCCACGTACTCGTGCTGACGGCAACCCCTATTCCGCGCACCGTCGCCATGACGGTCTTCGGTGACCTCGACGTGAGCACCATCAGGGAACTCCCTGCCGGGAGGGCGGGAATCGAATCGTTCGTGGTCGCGCTGGTCGATCATCCGAAGTGGATCCACCGGGTCTGGGCACGGGTCTCGGAGGAGGTCGCCGCCGGCCGCCAGGCCTTCGTCGTCTGTCCGGCCATCGACGTCGGCGAGCCGGAGGACGACGGGGAGGACACCGTCGACGACGAACCCATCGCCGCAGGTGAGCCGCAGGCGAGACCGCGTGCCACCGTGGTCGGGACCCTTGCCGAACTTGCCGCGATCGAGGCAACGCGGTCGCTGAGGATCGCTGGCCTGCACGGCCGGATGCCCAGCGAGGAGAAAGACGCGGTGATGCGCTTGTTCGCCTCGGGGGGAATCGACATCCTCGTGGCGACGACAGTGATCGAAGTCGGGGTCGACGTGCCCAACGCGTCGGCGATGGTCGTGCTCGACGCCGACAGGTTCGGAGTGTCGCAACTCCACCAGTTGCGGGGCCGGGTCGGCCGGGGGAGCCTGCCAGGACTGTGTCTCCTGGTGACGACAGCGCAAGCCGGCAGCATCGCCCGCGACCGTGTCGACGCCGTTGCGGCGACACTGGACGGGTTCGAACTCGCCCAGGTGGACCTTGAATTGCGTCAGGAGGGGGATGTGCTCGGCAGCGCCCAGTCCGGAGGGCGGTCGTCGCTGAAGCTCCTCCGGGTCGTCCACGACGCTGACCTCATCGCGAGGGCCAGGGCGGAGGCGTCCGCGGTGCTCGACGCCGACCCGGCCCTGTCTTCCCACCCGGCGCTTCGAGCCGCTCTCGAACATCGGGTCGATGCGTCTGCCAGGGCCGCGCTCTCGAAAAACTGACGAGATCGGGCTCCTGACCGTTTTCTGACCGTCGTGGCCGGACGAATGATGCTCCCGGTAGTCTGGAACGATGAAGAGGATCGCCGTTGTTCCTGGCTCGTTTGACCCCGTCACCCTGGGGCACATGGATGTGATCCAGCGCGCCGCCGGACTCTTCGATGAACTGCATGTCCTCGTCGTCCACAACCCGGCTAAGACCGCGCTCCTGCCGATCTCCGAGCGCGTTGCGCTGCTCGAGGCATCGACCAGGGAAGCAGGCTTCCCGGGGAACGTCGTCATCGCCTCGTGGAACGTGGGACTTCTCGTCGACTATGCGACGGATGTCGGAGCATCCGTCCTGGTGAAGGGGATCCGGTCGCAGGTGGATGTCGCGTACGAGACACCGATGGCCATTGTCAACAGGCACCTGGCCGGAGTGGAGACGATCTTCATGCTCCCGGACCCCGCACACGCCCACGTGTCGAGCTCGCTGGTGCGCCAGGTTTCATCGCTCGGCGGCGACGTCTCACCGTATGTACCCCCGCCCGTCGCCCGGTTCCTGCAGCGATCATGACCAGTCTGCCGATCCAGGCTTCGACCGATGGCTCTCCCGCCCTCGCGGAGGACGTCGACGGAATGTCCACGACCGAGGCACACCGGCTCGCCTCCGACATCATCCGCAACATCGAATCCGTCATCGACGGCAAACGGGACGCCGTTCGGACGGCGCTCACCGTGCTGCTCGCAGAGGGACACCTGCTGATCGAGGACGTCCCTGGCGTCGGCAAGACCGTGCTCGCGAAAGCCCTCGCGAAGTCGGTGCACGCGACCGTGAGCCGGATCCAGTTCACTCCCGACCTCCTGCCGAGCGACGTCACCGGCATCTCGGTGTACAACCAGGCAGACCGCCGATTCGAATTCAAGCCCGGAGCGGTGTTCGCGAATATCGTCATCGGTGACGAGATCAACCGGGCGTCCCCGAAGACCCAGTCGGCGCTTCTCGAGTGCATGGAAGAGCGCCAGGTGACCGTCGACGGTTCCACCTACCCACTGTCGAGTCCGTTCACCGTGATCGCTACCCAGAACCCGATCGAAATGGAGGGAACCTATGCGCTCCCTGAGGCGCAGCGTGACCGGTTCATGGCGCGGATCTCCATGGGATACCCCGATCAGGGATCCGAACTGAGCATGTTGACGACGCGCGACACGTCCAACCCACTGATGACCCTCGAACCGGTCGTCTCCGCCGTGTCCCTGCAACGGATGATGGCGTCAGTGCGCAATGTGTATGTGTCGACGAGCGTGAAGGAATACGCGGTGAGTATCGTTCGCGCCACCCGCAACCACCCCGACCTCCGGCTCGGGGCCAGCCCACGTGCCACGCTGCAGCTCGTGCGGGCCGCGAAGGGCCTGGCTCTCGTCGCCGGTCGCGACTTCGTGCTGCCCGACGATATCGATGAACTCGCCCTCCCCGTCCTCGGGCACCGGCTCATGCCGACCAGCCGAGCGCTCGGGCACCACCAGCACGGCGATGAACTCATCGCTTCGCTCCTCAGCGGCATCATCGACCAGGCGGTTGTCCCGCCGGCAACGCCGAATCCGAGATAGCTGCCATGCGCGCGCTGCAGCCAGGCAGATCCCGTGCCGTCCGTCCGACGGCGCGGGGCTGGGCTGTTGTCGTTGTGGCTACCGGCGCACTGATCGTCGCTACGATCGTGGATCGCCGGGAGGGGCTGTTCCTCTTCCTGTTCCTCATCCTCCTCTTCGCCGGGTCAGCCGTGTATGTCAGGACGCACAGGCCGAGGCTTACGGCGACGCGCACCTTCACCCCGGCAACGGTGGCCGTTGGCGAGAGGGCGGTCGTACGCACCGTCGTCCAGACCCGCGATGAAGACGTCGCTGCGATCGCGTCGTGGCGGGACGAGGTCCTCCCGGTGTTCGCGAGGACGCCGAGCGGAGAATTACCGAGGAGGCTGCCTGGAACCGTCAGCGGATATCGGACGGTCCTCGAATACGAACTGCGGTCCTCGCGACGCGGACGATTCGCTGTCGGCCCGTTCCGGGTGACCCAGGGCGATCCGTTTGGGCTGGTCATGACAGAACGACGGATCGCCGGGCCCAGCGTCCTCACCGTCACGCCGCGCGTGACGCGGCTCCCCAACGCCGGGTTTCGATCGTCGAGCGGTGACGGCGCGACACACGAACTCAATCACTTCACCACCCAGCGGGCAGACGAACTCATCGCCCGCGAATACCGGCCGGGGGACCCTCTCCGCCGTGTGCACTGGCGCCAGACCGCCAGGCGCGGTGAACTGATGGTGCGCCAGGAGGAACAGGAAGGCGATCCGGAAGCGGTCATACTTCTCGACACTGCCCTCCCGGCGAAGGCCCATGCTGCCGGGGCGGTCTCCGAAGCTCACTTCGAACGCATGATCGAGCTGACCGCCTCCCTCGGCGTCCACCTCCTCGACGCCGGATACACCGTGTCCCTGGTCGAGACGGTGACGGATGCTCTCCCCTTCGCCGACGGGACGGTCCCGTACCGGATATCCCGATTCGACCCCTCGGACACTGGCGGGCTCCTCGGCGCCCTCGCTGAAACAGACAGGTTCGTTGTGTCAGACGAATACGATCTCAGCGTCGGTCTGCGTCCCGTGATCCAGAGGACACGCAAGGTCATGCCCGTCTTCGCGGTCGTCGGCAGGCTCTCTCCACTCGGGGCACGGCGACTCGTGTCGACAAAGGTGAACGCCGACCCCGCCGTGGTCTTCCTCACGGATGCCCGGCCGGCACTCGCCTCTGGATTCGATGCCGCGAGAACGCTCACTGATGCTGGCTGGCGCGCGACGACGATCGACGAGCACACGTCCGTCGAGGCAGCATGGAACCGCGTGGTGCTCGGCGAGTCAGCACCAACGAACGTGGCGGCGAATCATGGCCGTTCTTAGCCCCGAGCGGCCGGTCACCCGGCCTGCCCCGCACGACGGAGGAGCCCCGGTGGGCCGCGTCACCCGGCGCGACCGGGCCCGGCGACTGTGGCCACTCACCTGGGCGCTCGTTCTCTTCTCCGTCGTGACGGTGTCGACCCTGGGGTCGCTCTTGGACGGGTTCTCCTGGTGGCTCGGTGTCGCGCTGCTCAGCGCGGTCGTGCTCTGCTCGTCTGCTGCTGCCCGCTCGATCGGCGTGCGATCGGGCCTTGCAACGCTGATCGGTGCCCTTGTCTGGCTGATGCTCCTCGTCCTCTTCTTCGCGCCAGACGATTCGTTCGCATTCATCGTTCCGACGTTCGACACGATTTCAGTGTTCAGCGACCTCTCGATGGACGGGGGGAAATCGATCGCGAGCCAGGGCACCCCGGCCGAGGCGGACCTCGGCATCCGGTTTATTCTCGCCGTCGGAGCCGGCGCGTTCGCAGTGTTGCTCGATGCGGTGGCGATTACCGGACGGATTCCCGCTTTCGTCGGGGTCCCGGCTGCCTCCATCGCGCTGATCCCGGGTTTCGTGCAGGGCGAGGTCAACCTTCTGGCGCTCGCGCTGTGCGGAGCCGCCTACCTCGTGGTGTTGTGGGCAGACACCCGGGTGCGTCGACTGTCGAACCAGAGGCCGGGGGGAGTGCTCGGCATCAGCGCGATCGCCGTGGTCGGCGCTCTCCTGTTTTCGGGGACAGCCCCCGGGTTCAATGGCGCAAGCCTTCTGGCATCCAGCGGGGGCTCTGTCTTCGGCCGTGGGGTAAGTCCGCTGGTCGACCTCGGCAAGGATCTTCGTCGCCCGGGCGGGGCCCAGCAGTTCTCATACACGACGACGACGGACACGTCCCTGTACTTCCGTCTCCTGACGCTCGATGAGTTCAACGGCACCATCTGGACCGCAGGCGAAAGGCGGAACCGGATGGAGAACGAACCGGGGACGTTGCTGGCCGTCCCCGGCCTCTCCGACACCATCGTCACCGAACCGACGACGACCACCATCCAGGTCGATGGGATGGTGGCGCCGTGGCTGCCGGTGCCGTTCCCCAGCGTGCGCGTGGTCGGCGAAGACGGTCGCTGGGTGTGGGACCTGGATGGCCTCACCCTCTCGAGTCGAGTGTCCAGCGCACGCGGGCAGAGCTATATCGCCGAGAGCGTGCTCATCCAGCCGACCAGGGAGCAGCTCATCGCCGCGCAATCCGGATTTCCGGCAGACGTCGCGCGTTTCCTCGAACTCCCGGAAGACATCCCGCCGATCATCACGGAAACCGTAGCCGAGGTCACGGCGGCGAGCACCAACGCGTACGACCGTGCGTTCGCCATCCAGCAGTTCCTTCGAAGCACACCGTTTCTCTATTCGGTCGAGGCACCGGTGACCGACGGATATGACGGCGACGGTTTCGCCGTGATCGCGGAGTTCCTGGAGAAGAAGAGCGGCTACTGCGTGCACTTCTCGTCCGCCATGGCGATCATGGCGAGGATGACCGGCATCCCGACCCGGATCTCGCTTGGCTACCTGCCGGGCGACCGAATCGTCGGCGCAGATTCCCGCCGCACGTACACCGTGGGTACGGACGACCTGCACGCCTGGCCCGAACTGTATTTCTCCGGGGTCGGCTGGGTGCCATTCGAACCGACGCCCGGCCGCGGAATCGTCCCGGACTACGCCAGGTCGGTGTCGACGGGCGCGGAGGGAAGAGACCCTGTGGAGGCCCGGGCGAACCAGAGGCAGCAGGAGGAGCAGGCCGCCGTTGTACCCGACACGCCGGCATCGACGGCAGCGGGCGGATCGTCCGCGCCACTGTCGCCCGCCGTGCTGTCCGGCGCCGCTCTGGTCCTCCTGCTCATCCTGGGAACCCCGGCCATGACGCGCGCCGTGAGGCGAAGCCGCAGGCTTCGCGCGTTGCGATCGGGCCGGGCCGGGCCGCTGGTGGCCTGGCGTGAGATCTCTGACTCCGCCAGGGACCTCGGCATCGAGGTGAGCGACGCAGACACGCCGCGTGCGTTTGCCGCGGATCTCACCGCACGGATCGGACCCGCAGAGGGGAGCGCACTTGCAGAGCTGCTCGATGCCGTCGAACGGGACCGGTTTGCGGATCCGGGCAGGGCAGCCGCGATCACGGCCGGAGCCGATTTCGCTGGGACGACAGAGAGCGTGAGTGCCGCCCTGAGGAGAAGCGCGGGGCTCGGAGATCGTGTGCGCGCGACGTGCGCGCCGACATCCGCCCTGTCCCCGTCGGGTGGCGAACGCGTCAGGACGGCCTGACCCGGAGCGATTCAGCGGGCACGCAGGTGCGACGCCGTCACGGCGATAGAATCGTGGGTGTGAGTAAATACAAGAAACTGCCGTTCGCGATCAACATGCGCGACCTCGTGCGGCACCCCGGCGAGATGCGCGAGCATGACCTCGTCGTCGACGCTCCCGAGAAGTTTGGTGAGGGGCTCGTCGCCGTTCAGGAGGGCACGCCGATCCACGAACACGTGCGACTCGAGTCTGTGCACGAGGGAGTCCTCGTCACCGCACAGATCGACACGGTGGCCTCCGGCGTCTGCGGGAGATGCCTGATCGACATGGAGCAGAGCGTCGAAGTCGAGTTTCAGGAACTTTTCGCGTACTCTGGTGACGAAGCCTCTGAGCACGAAGTTCACGATGACCACGTGGATCTTGAACCTCTGATCAGGGATGCAGTGGTTTTGTCACTGCCGTTTCAGCCGGTATGCCAGCCAGATTGCCCCGGACTCGACCCCGAGACCGGCGAGCGGCTGGCCGAAAACCCGGACAGAAAACCCCAAGAGACCGTCGATCCTCGCTGGTCTGCGCTCGCCGGGTTCTCCCCAGACCCAGGCTCCGACAACTCGGATGCTGTAAGCAAAGAAGAGAGATAAGTCATGGCTGTTCCGAAGCGGAAAATGTCACGAGCCTCCACCCGTGCACGCCGTGCGCAGTGGAAGGCCGAAGCGCCCACCCTGGTGAAGACCGTCGAAAACGGCAAGGTCACCTACAGCCTGCCGCACCGCGCCAAGGTTGTCGAAGACTCGGCCGGCACCGCACTCTTCATGGAGTACAAGGGCCGCAAGGTCGCCGACGTATAGTCTGCGATCACGCTGAACTCCATCGACACCGGATGGCAGAGAGCTTGACAGACCGAGGGCCGCTTCTCGCGACCCTCGGTGTGTCGCTTAACCTGGCGGTGCTTGAGCATGCGCTCACGCACCGTTCTTTTGCGTACGAGAACGGCGGCATCCCGCATAACGAGCGCCTCGAGTTCCTCGGGGATTCCGTGCTCGGACTCTCGGTCACGCAGAAGCTTTATCGCGAAAATCCTGAGCTTCCCGAAGGATCGCTCGCCAAGATGCGCGCGAGTGTGGTGTCGACGGTTGCGCTTGCCGAGATCGCCCGCACGATCGACCTCGGGCGCTATCTCCGGCTCGGTCGCGGCGAGGAGCTCACCGGCGGTCGCGAGAAAGCGTCGATCCTCGCCGACACCATGGAGGCGCTTATCGGCGCCGTCTATCTCGACCAGGGACTCGACCAGGCGACAGCCCTGGTTCTGCGCCTCGTTGAGCCGCTGCTCGCCGATCCCGCACGGTTTGGCGCCGCGATGGACCCGAAGACCAGCCTCCAGGAGGCTGCAGCAGCGCGACATGCCCCTGCTCCCGTGTACTCGATGGCGAGTTCAGGCCCCGATCACGACCGTGTGTTCGTGGCCACCGTCACCGTCGGCGATCTCGTCACGGCTGTCGGTGAGGGGTCGAGCAAGAAGCATGCCGAGATGGCAGCGGCGCTCTCCGCCTGGACTGAACTGAGTGCCCGAGCTTCCTGAGGTCGAGGTCGTCCGCTCCGGCCTCGAATCCGCCGTTACCGGCGCCCTCATCAGCGGCGTCGAGGTCCTCGACCAGCGTTCCCTGAAACGTCACCCGGCGGCATCCGGCATCTTCACCGAGGTGCTCACGGGGCAGACGATCGTTGCGGCCGTGCGACGGGGCAAGTTCCTCTGGTTTCCCCTTGAGAACGGGAGGGCGCTCGTCACCCACCTGGGGATGAGCGGCCAGATGCTCCTGCGCGAGCCCGGCACCGAGGACCGGCTGACCCGGATCCGGATCGGCATCGAGTCGCCCGACCACGGCGAGCTCGTCGTCAATTTCGTCGATCAGCGCATCTTCGGTGGGATGGCCGTCGACTGGATGGAACCGACATCCGACGGATTTCCCGGGGGCTTCTCCGGTGCTGTGCCTGGACCAGCGCTCATTCCCAGCCAGGTCGCGCACATCGCCCGAGACCCGATGGATCCGGCCTTCGATGTCGAGCGGTTCCTTCGTCTGCTCGCGCGCAAGGCGACCGGTGTGAAGCGCGCGCTCCTCGACCAGACGCTGCTCTCCGGCATCGGGAACATCTATGCGGATGAGGCACTGTGGGCGGCGCGCATCCACTACGACCAACCGGCGTCGTCGCTTTCCGTGGCGCGGTCGACTCTGCTGCTTGCCGAGGTTCGTGCGGTACTGGCGAAGGCACTGGCGGAGGGCGGGACGAGCTTCGACGCCCAGTACGTGAACGTCAACGGAGCATCCGGATACTTCGCGCACAGTCTCAACGCCTACGGCAGGCAGGGGCAACCGTGTTCTCGCTGCGGAACGATGATGACGCGCGAGAAGTTCATGAACCGCTCGTCGCACTTCTGCCCGCGCTGCCAGCGCCGCCGCTGAGTCGCACCGGGCTTCGGATGGTCCCGAAGGGTCATAGCGCTGATCGATTGGTCCCGAAAGGCTGCTCCGAGTAGCCGCGGATGACCCTTTCGGCCCATTCGTCGCGGCGCGAAGGTCGCACCGGTTCGACTCGGTCGTTTGCTCACACCGAAGGGACGACGCTGATACGCTCACTCCGTGTCCGGATCCCTCACTGTTGACGTCGATCGAGACAGTGTCGCGATGGGGGACGACGCCGAATCCCACGCTCGCACCATCACCGTGGACTCCGGCACACGGCTGAGCGCGCTGCTGGAACAGGCCTCGCCCGGCATCCGCCAGGCCGGGTGGTCCTGGGTCGCCGTTGCCGATGATCGCGTCGTCGGAGTCTGGTCTGTCGATCACGGCGTCCAGTTGCTTGTCGACGATGATCCGGTGGCATCCGATCGTGGGCCGCGCAGAGTACATTTCCGGTACTTTGTCCAGATCGACCCGGCCTGGCTGTATCGCCGACTTTCCGACGGCGCGAAAGCTGACCTGAGCGCACTCAAAATCGAGTACCAGCCCATCGCGCAGGCCGCGTGGGAGCAGGAGCAACGCCGGCGCGAACGAGAACTCCCCGGGCGGATGATCAGCCCTGAATGTACTGCGGTGTTGCTCTTTCTCGGTGCCCAGGTCGATCTGCACAACGATGGGCTGCTCAGATTCGACTTTCTCGGCCGGCGTTGGACGGTGAGGCGGGCTGACACCATGACCCGGATCGAGAGTGGTGAGATCGGACCGGTGGCTTCGATCCGGCCGGTCACGTTCGCCGAGTGTTGGCTTATTGCCGCGGTCGGTGCGGAGGCGCGGGTTTCCCATGGCCTCTCTCCTCTGCCGGAGTTTCAGGCGTTTCCCGCTCCGAAGCTCAAGCCGATGTCGAGTTTTCGTCGCGGAGCTCCGCGGTGGACAACTTCCGGCAGCCTTGTCGCGCAACTGACCGGCGAGGAAGCGGTGTCGTACTTCAGACTGGCCGTCGGCCGTTCCCTCGCCGAGATCGCCGAACTCCTGACGGCCGATCTCCCTCAGCGCTGACGAGCGAGGTCGTGTGCGGGCCGGGTGCGGGCGGATGCCGCCGGGTGGGCCCAAAGGGTCGTTGCGGTGGTCGATTGGTCCCGAATGGCTGCGCGGCTCGGCCCTGAAGCACCCTTGAGGCCCACTCGTCGCGGGGAGAGGGTCGAGATACGGTAACCGGCGCTCAGACGGTCTTCTTCCAGGCGGCCTCATATGCCACGGGAACGAAACCGACCGCCTCGTTGACGTCGAGCATCGGCCGGTTCTCCTCCGCATTGAACGTCGTGATCCCCGGGGTCGACGGCGACACGCGCCCCAGTTGTTCGAGGTTTGCGATCTTGACCAGCATCCCGAGCCGGTGGCCGCGATGTTCCCTGAGAACCAGCGTGTCCTCCTGCACGGCCGGCCGGCCGGGCTCTTCGGGAAGTGCGATGTCGGAGTACCCGACGAGTCGGTTCGTCGCAACGTGTACGGCGGCAGACGTGAGGTTGACCCTCCCGCCCGCCTCGTTCATGTCATCAAGGTTCCGCATCCGGTCCTCGTCCCAGTCCTCCTCGATGAACTCGATCGCGGCAGCAGGGGCATCCGTCGACATCCGCTGGTGCATGTGCGCCATGTCACCGAGCCACTCGTCCGGACACCTGCCCACCCACTGCACGACGTCGTAGCCCACGGCCTTCGCCGCTGCCTCGGCGCGTTTCGTCGCGAGCAGCGCAGGCTCGACGGGGAAGTCGATGCGCGAAATCCGATCGACCTGCTCGATGCGGTAGCCAGTGTTCAGCGCGAACCCCACAGCGGGTGAGTCCCTGTCGATGGCGCCGAAGGTTGTTGGAGGTCGAAGGACGTCGTCGCTGACCGGGAGAAGATGTGAACTCCAGGCCTGGAACACCCGGAGCCCGTCAGCGGATGCCGCCGATTCGACGGCGTGGAGCAACGCCGACCCGACGCCCTTCCGCCTGGCCTCGCGAGCAACCTGAACATCGAAGAACGCGGCAGGTGCACCCTCCTCGGGCTGCCACTCGTAGACGGAACGTCCGACGATTCGTCCGTCGATGCGAGCCAGGAAGAGACGTTTCGGGGCGAACGGATCGCGAAACGAGGCGAGAAGTTCCTTCGGAGTCGGCGACAGGTCGTCCGTCCCGAGAATCTCCTTCTCGATAGCGTTCCGAACGGCGACCATCTCGGCAAAATCTGCACCGCCGGGCGAGTCGAGACTCGCCGGTATTGCCAATTCCTCGATTCTCAGCCCCTCACTGGTGGCGTCGGTGCCCATGGCAGCTCCCGCTGTGTCGTGTTCGCCGTCCGGATCCGGGCAGCCGAACAGTTTAGCGAGCACTGCTCGGAACTACCAGAGCGTCGGCGGCACCATCGCGCAACGGATGCCGCCGATCGCGGCGGTGCACTTCGCACTCGATCGCGGGTCGATGAGCGTCGCCGGACACATCCTTCGGTACGGTAGTGCAGAGTCAGCGCGCGAGACCGTGTGACGCTGGAGCGAGAACAGGGAAGGATGCCGCGGTGTATTTGAAGAGCCTTACTCTGAAGGGCTTCAAATCGTTCGCGCAACCCACGACCTTTGCGTTCGAGCAGGGCGTCACCTGTGTCGTCGGGCCGAACGGCTCCGGCAAATCCAACGTGGTCGACGCCCTTGCCTGGGTGATGGGGGAGCAGGGCGCCAAAACGCTCCGCGGCGGCAAGATGGAGGACGTCATCTTCGCGGGTACGTCCACCCGCGGTCCGCTCGGCCGGGCGCAGGTCATCCTCACGATCGACAACTCCGACGGTGCCCTGCCGATCGAGTACACCGAGGTCACTATCTCGCGGACCCTGTTCCGCAACGGTGGAAGCGACTACGCCATCAACGGCGAGAATTGCCGACTTCTCGACGTGCAGGAACTGCTGAGCGACTCGGGACTCGGCCGCGAGATGCACGTCATCGTCGGCCAGGGGCAGCTCGACGCCGTGCTCCGCGCCAGCCCTGAGGAACGTCGGGGGTTCATCGAGGAAGCCGCAGGCATCCTCAAACACCGCCGACGCAAGGAGAAGACCCTCCGCAAGCTCGACGCCATGCAGACGAACCTGACCCGGCTGAGCGACCTCGCCGGAGAGATCCGCCGCCAGCTGAAGCCGTTGGGACACCAGGCCGAGATCGCCCGTGAGGCGCAGACCATCGCTGCGATCGTGCGGGACGCCCGCGCCCGCATTCTTGCCGACGACGTCGTGACGCTCCGCCGCGCGCTCGACGACCACGGCCGCACCGAGAGCGAACGGCACACCGAACGCATCGTGCTTCAGGAACAGCTGGAGCAGAAGCAACTGCGCACTGCTCGCATCGAGCAGGCGCAGGTGGGTGACGCGGTCGATGGCGCCCGACGCACGAGCTTCGCTCTCGAGAGCGCGCAGGAACGCCTCCGCAACCTGTTCACGCTGGCCAACCAGAGGCTCGCACTCCTGGGATCGCAGGGCGATGCGCAGGATGCCGGTCCGAGCGTGACCCGGTCGATGGTCGAGGATGCGAAAGCCGAGGTCGCGCGGCTCAGAGACAGCATCGGGACGGCAGAGGCTGCCTGGAACCGAACGCAGGCCGAAACCGCGTCAGCCCGTCAGCGACTCGACGCCGTCGACAGCGAAATCGCCGCGCAGAGCGCCCTCGTCTCCCGTCACGACCTCGAGATCACCAAACTGTCTGGGCAGGCTGACGCCGCGGCATCACGGCTCGCGGCTGTGCGCGGGGAACGGCTGCGACAGGAGCATGCGCTCGAGGCTGCCACCGACAGACGGCGGGCAGCCGAACGGCAGCTCGACGAGGTGGAGGAGTCAGCCGGGGATGTCGACGCCGGCGAGAGCGGCCTCGACGAGGCCTACGAACTCGCGCAGGCCGCCGTCTTCGAGGCTGAAGCCGAAATCGACCGCCTCCGCGACCTGCTCCATACCCATGAACGCGAACGGGATGCCCTCGCCGCGCAGACCAGCGCCCTGTCGAGGGCGCTCGACATCAAGGACGGTTCCACCGACCTCGTTGCTGCGGGCCTTCCGGGCATTCGTGGGGTCGTCGCCGACTCCGTGCAGGTGCGGTCCGGCTTCGAGACCGCCATCGCTGCAGCACTCGGGACCCTCGCCGACGCGGTCCTCGCTGACGATCGAGCCGCTGCCGAGAACGCCATCGAACACGCAAGGACCAACGAACTCGGCCGGGTCGAAGTCGTCATCGCGGATGCAACGGGCACGGCCGTCGACTGGCCGTCGATGCCGGGCGTCATCCCCGCTGCGTCGGTCGTCACCGGGCCGGCCGGCGTCCTCGGAATCCTGAACTTCCTCGCCATCGCCGACGACGTCGCTGCCGCTCGTGCCGCCGCGCAGGCCATCGACGCTGCGAAGCTCGGCGCCCCGGTCACCCTCATCACCCGCGCCGGTGACGTGCTCACCGACTTCGTCCTCCGAGGCGGGTCGGGCGGCAAGCAGGGACGCATCGAACTCCTCGCGGAACGCGATGCCGCCGTCGAGCGACTGGCAGACGTCACAGCCATGCTCGACACGGTCAGGTTCGACCTGGCCGAGCACCGGGGTCTGCTCAGCTCAGCGAAGGAGCGGTCGAAGAACGCCCTCGGTGCGCTCCGCGAATTCGACTCGCAGGTCGCCGCGCAAGCCGAACGACTCAACCGGGCCCGCGTCCAGGTCGAGGCGTCCTCCGCGGAGTTCGACAGGCTCAGCGCCGCCTTTGCTCTCTCGGCCGATGCCGTCGCCGAGAGCGAGAACGCCGCAGCTCGTGCTCAGGCCGCGCTCGAAACGGCGTCGTCGCGTCCGAGACCTATTCTCGACCTCAGCGCGAGGGAATCGCTTCTGGTTGAGCTCGAGACGGCGAGGGAGCGCGAGCTTGAATCCCGCCTGCAACTCGAGACGGCGAGGGAACGGGTCCGTGCCGAGGAGGAACGCACCCGCAACCTGGTGACGCAGATGGAAGCCGACCGGCTGGCCGCAGAGGCCGCCGCCCGACGCGCCGTCATCAGAGCCCGGCAGATGGATGCCGCCTCCAGCGTCGCCGGTGTCCTCCCCGCAGTCCTCGCCTCCGTCGACCGATCGGTCGCCGAGGCAAAACTCGTGCTCGAGCGTGCCGAGCAGGAACGCGCCAGCCAGAATGAGGAACTCGTCGCCCTGCGCCGGGACGAAGCCGCGCTCCGCGAGCGGTTGCAGGCGATCACCGAGAACGTTCACGGCCTCGAACTGCAGATCTACGAGAAGAAACTGCATCTCTCCAGCCTGCTCGAACGCGCCGGCTCCGAACTCGGCCTGGTCGAGGACGTCCTCGTTGCCGAGTACGGGCCAGACGTGCCCGTCCCGCCGGATGGTTCGGATGCGACGCCGGACACCGCCACGGATGCGACACCAGCAGACGAGGAGACCGGCGACGCCGGGGTCGAACCCGCCGGCATCCCGTTCGACCGGGCCGCCCAGCAACGACGCCTCGAAAAGGCGGAACGGAAGTTCACCCAGCTCGGCCGCGTCAACCCGCTCGCGCTCGAAGAATTCGCCGCCCTCGAGCAGCGGCACGCATTCCTGACTGAGCAGCTCACCGACCTCACGAACACCCGCAAGGACCTGCTGGCGATCATCGACGAGCTCGACGAGAAGATGCAGGTCATCTTCGGTGACGCCTTCGACGACACGCAGGCCGCGTTCGCAGAAGTTTTCCCCGTGCTCTTCCCCGGCGGCACCGGCAGCATCTCGCTGACGAATCCCGATGACCTGCTCACGACCGGAATCGAGGTCGCCGTCAAACCGGCGGGCAAGAAGATCGAACGGCTGTCGCTGCTGTCCGGCGGCGAACGGTCCCTCGCGGCCGTTGCGCTGCTGATCGCGATCTTCAAGGCCAGGCCGAGTCCGTTCTACATCATGGACGAGGTGGAGGCGGCGCTGGACGACGCGAACCTCGGCCGGCTGCTGAGAATCTTCGAGGACCTGCGGCGCACCAGCCAGCTCATCGTCATCACCCACCAGAAGCGCACGATGGAGATCGCCGACGCCCTCTACGGCGTCTCGATGCGGCAGGACGGTGTCTCAGCGGTCGTGGGCCAGAGGGTGGCCGCGCCCGAAGAGAAGGCGGGCTGAACGCGGCACCGCAGGAAGTCTCGGTAGTCTGGTCACATGGCAGAACGCACGCCCTGGTCACTCTCAGGCGCCCTCAAAGGCATGTTCCAGAAGCAGACGATCGACGACGACACCTGGGACGACCTCGAACACGCACTGCTGAGTGCCGACTTCGGTCCTGATGTCACCGAGGCCGTCATCGACGACCTTCGTGCAAAGGTCGACCGCTACCGCACGACGGATCCCCGTGACCTGCAGAGGATGCTCCGGGAATCGATCGAGGAGCGGCTGTCGAAATACGACACAACGCTGAAGCTCTCCGAACGCCCGGCCGTCGTGCTCGTCGTCGGCGTCAACGGCGTCGGTAAGACAACGACCATCGGCAAGTTCGCCAAGTTCCTCGGCACCTACGGACGCAGCGTCGTCGTCGGGGCGGCGGACACCTTCCGGGCCGCGGCCGTCGAGCAGTTGGCGACGTGGGCCGAGCGAGGGGGAGCGCAGATCATCCGGCCGCAGCAGCAGGGTCAGGATCCCGCATCCGTCGCGTTCCAGACGGTCGACTACGCCAAGCGGAACGGCGTCGAGATCGTGCTCATCGACACCGCAGGCCGACTTCAGACGAAGAGCGGACTGATGGACGAGCTCTCGAAAATCCGTCGGGTCGTCGAGAAGCAGGCCCCGATCTCCGAGGTGCTCCTCGTTCTTGACGCGACGACCGGCCAGAACGGGCTCGCGCAGGCGGAGGCGTTCATCGAGCATGCCGGCGTGACGGGCCTCGTCCTCACCAAACTTGACGGATCCGCCCGCGGCGGCTTCGTCCTTGCCGTGCAGGAGCGCACCGGCATCCCGATCAAACTCGTGGGGCAGGGTGAGGGGATCAACGACCTCACCGGCTTCACGCCGCACGTCTTTGCACAGAAACTGGTGGGCTGATGATCGAGCATGACTTCTTCGGAGCGATCGAGACGGATGCCGCCGGCGGACTGTACTGGTCGGAGACGGTGGAAGTCGGTGATCAGGCTGTCGACGTTTCCCTCAGTTCGCCTGCCGGAGAGCAGATCTCCGATGACGCCCTCGACACCGCCGCCGGGATCGTCAGCTCTCTCGAAGGTCTCGACCTGCGAGCCCGCGAGGCCATGCTCTCCGATGTGGATGACCGCAATTCGGATGTCACCCAGTTCATCGAGCAGACCATCGATGAGATTGGCGACGACCTCGTCGAAATGCTTGTCGACCACTCCGGAGACAACGATGTCGACATCATCCGGTCGCTCCAGCTCATCCGGGTCGCCATCTCTCCCCACCAGGGTGGTGAGAGCGCGCCGTTCGCGTCGTTCGAGTTCGCGTTCGACCCGGACAACTCCGACCTCGCGCTGGTCGTGTCGCTGTCGCCCCGCGGCGAATCCGTCGGCATCGAACTCCTGAACTGACTCAGCCCACCGCCTGGGCGAATCCGCGTTCCGGGTCGGCGAGGTGCTCCAGCCCGGGTGGGATCGGCAGGCCCTTGCGGCTCATTGACTGCGCCCACAACCGGCCAGCACGGTAAGAAGACCGGACGAGCGGACCGGCCAGGACGCCGAGGAATCCGATCTCCTCCGCCAGCTGCTTGAATGCCACGAACTCCTCCGGACGAACCCAGCGAGCGACCGGAAGATGGCGCGGAGTCGGACGCAGATACTGGGTGATCGTGATGATGTCCGTTCCAGCCTCGTGCAGGTCCCGAAGCGCCTGGGCGACCTCGGACTCGTCCTCACCCATGCCGAGAATGAGGTTCGACTTCGTGATCAGACCAGCCGCTCGTGCCTGCGTGAGCACCCCGAGCGATCGTTCGTACCGGAACGCCGGGCGGATCCTCTTGAAGATCCGGGGGACCGTCTCCACGTTGTGGGCGAAGACTTCGGGTCTGGACGAGAAGACCTCGGCGAGCAGGTCCTTGTTGCCCGAGAAATCTGTCGCGAGGATCTCCACGCCGGTGCCCGGGTTGTCGCTGTGGATCCTTCGGACGGTCTCCGCGTGGAGCCACGCCCCTTCGTCCGGCAGGTCATCGCGCGCCACCCCGGTCACCGTCGCGTAACGCAACTGCATGGCCGCCACGGATTCCGCGACCCTGCGCGGCTCATCCGTGTCGTATTCGGCCGGCTTTCCCGTGTCGATCTGGCAGAAGTCGCAGCGTCTGGTGCACTGCGAGCCGCCGATGAGGAAGGTAGCCTCCCTGTCTTCCCAGCACTCGTAGATGTTGGGGCATGCGGCCTCCTGGCACACCGTGTGCAGGCCCTCATCGGCAACGAGGTTCTGCAGCCGTCGGTACTCGGGCCCCATCCTCGCCTTCGTTTTGATCCAGTCGGGCTTCTTCTCGATCGGGGTGGCCGCGTTCCGTACTTCGAGCCTGAGCAGCTTGCGCCCGTTTCCCGGAACCTGCTGGGTGTGGTTCCCTGTGCCGCACGCGCTCATGCCGCGTTCTCCACATCGGTGTGGGTGTTGTCGACCGCCGGGCCATCGGCGCCCGCCAGGAAGGCACGAACGAGCGGGTCGACCACGTCCGAGGGCGTGATCACTCGGCCGGCCTCCCCGCTCAGCGTCGTGACGCCGGCGTCGGTGATCCCACACGGAACGATCCGGTCGAACGGCTCCAGGGAGTTGCTGCAGTTGAGGGCGAAGCCGTGCATGGTGACGCCGTCGGCAACGCGAACGCCGACAGCCCCGATCTTGTTCAGTCCCCGCGGTCCGTCCACCCAGACCCCCGAGCGACCGTCGACGCGCACTCCGCGCACTCCGAGGCCGGAGACGACGTCGATCATCAGCTGCTCAAGGCGGCGAACGTACTCGATCACATCGACGGGTTCCGGCAGGCGCAGGATCGGGTAGCCGGTCAGCTGGCCGGGGCCGTGCCAGGTGATCCGTCCACCCCGGTCGACGTCGATGACCGGGGTGCCGTCTGTAGGGCGTTCCGTCGACGACGTCCGCTTCCCTGCCGTGTACACGGCCTCGTGCTCGCACAGAATGAGCGTGTCAGGCACTGTGCCGTCGACGACACCCCGGTGGGTGCGGCGTTGCAGCTCCCAGCCGTCGAGGTAGGGGAGGTAGGACGGAGCCGTTCCGGCGATGAGGACATCGGTCATGCGGTCAGCCTAGTATTAAATGTACGGAGTCCAATAAAGCACAAAGTGGTCCACTGCAGCGGCGGTGCGAGAGAGTGTGTCGGCTCGGTAAACTGGATGTCAAATGGCTACTTTTGGAAACCTCTCAGACCGGCTCTCCGAGACTTTTAAGAACCTCCGCAAGAAGGGGTCGCTCTCGGCATCAGACGTCGACGGCACCGTGCGTGAGATTCGACGCGCCCTGCTCGAAGCCGATGTCTCGCTGGACGTTGTCAAGGATTTCACTGGCCGGGTGCGCGAACGCGCACTGGGCGACGAGGTCAATTCGGCACTCAACCCTGCCCAGCAGGTGGTGCAGATCGTCAACGACGAACTCGTCGCCATCCTCGGTGGGCAGCAGCGCCGACTCGAGTTCGCGAAGAACCCGCCGACCATCATCATGCTGGCCGGCCTCCAGGGGGCGGGCAAGACGACACTCGCGGGAAAACTGGCCAAGTGGCTCGCGAAGGATGGCCACACGCCGCTCCTCGTCGCAGCCGACCTCCAGCGACCGAACGCCGTCACCCAGCTGAGTGTGGTGGCCGAGCAGGCCGGGGTCGCCGTCTACGCGCCGGAGCCAGGCAACGGTGTCGGTGATCCGGTCAGGGTCGCCAGGGATTCGATCGCCTACGCCCGCACGAAGCAGTACGACACGGTCATCGTCGACACCGCGGGTCGACTCGGCGTCGACGCCGAGCTGATGAAGCAGGCAACGAACATCCGCAATGCGATCAGCCCGGACGAGGTGCTGTTCGTCATCGACGCGATGATCGGTCAGGATGCCGTCGCCACGGCGAAGGCCTTCCAGGACGGTGTCGACTTCACCGGTGTCGTCCTGTCCAAGCTCGACGGCGATGCCAAGGGCGGCGCGGCCCTCTCGGTGGCATCCGTGACCGGGCGGCCGATCATCTTCGCCTCGACCGGTGAAGGGCTCGACGATTTCGAACCATTCCACCCCGACCGCATGGCCAGCCGGATCCTCGACCTCGGTGACATCCTCACCCTGATCGAGCAGGCGCAGGAGGCGTTCGACGAGGACGAAGCCCGCGCGATGGCGGAGAAGTTCTCGACCGACAGCTTCACGCTGGAGGACTTCCTCAAGCAGATGCAGCAACTGCGCAACATGGGCTCGATCAAGAAGATGATGGGCATGCTTCCTGGGATGGGCCAGATGAAGCAGCAGCTCGATGCTTTCGACGAACGAGAGATCGTCAGGACAGAGGCCATCATCCAGTCGATGACCCTCGCTGAGCGTCGTAACGCGAAACTGCTGAACGGATCGCGTCGACTTCGGATCGCCCGCGGATCCGGTTCCACCGTGACCGAGGTCAACGCTCTCGTAAACCGGTTCGAGCAGGCCGCGAAGATGATGAAGACCGTTGCCAAGGGCGGCGTGCCTCAGATTCCGGGTATGGGCCCGATTCCCGGCGGCGGAGGCGGTGGCGGCTCACGCAAGCCCCAGCCGAAGAAAAAGGGGTCGAAGTCGGGCAACCCGGCCAAGCGTGCGACGGAGAATGCTGCGTTGTCCTCTGGCGTCAAACCGTCGACCGCTGCCGCTCCGGGTGGCGGGTTTGGCCTCGGGGCAGGTGCCGGCGATTCCGGCAGTGCAGCGCCAAGCGCTGAAGAGCTGGCCAGCCTGCAGAAGTTTCTCGGGCGCTAACCGGTCGGGGCCGTTCTTGAGCCGTCCCGCAGCTCCTGCGCGAGTGCGGTGACAACGGCGGCCAGATCGCCGTCATGTGCCGCGGCTACGCGGAGTTGCCGTGTGTAGCTCGCCCCGTTGTCGAGGATGGAGGCGATGGAGGCGAGTTCAGCGCTGCAGCCGAGTCGGTCGGCGATCGGCGCAAGAGACTCCATGAGATCGCGGATGTCGTCGGTGACGGGGCGCTCGTTTCCGGCATTGTCGAGGATGATCTCCGCGTCCAGGCCGTAGCGGGCGGCGCGCCACTTGTTCTCCCGGACGTACCAGGGCTGGAGAACCGTCACGGCTTCACCGTTGTCTACCCGGGTCGACAGGTGTTCGACCAGGCAATGGGTGAGTGCGGCGACGGCAGCCAGTTCCCGGTGGGTCGATGCCCCATCGCAGAAGCGCATTTCGAGCGTCCCCCACCGGGGAGACGGCCGGATGTCCCAGCGCACCTCGGAATAGTCGTCGATGATGCCCGGCGTGGTCATGTCTGCCACATAGCGTTCGAACGCTTCCCAGTCGGCGAGCTGGTAGGGGAGTCCAGCCGTCGGCAGCTGCTGGAACATCTGGGAACGGTTCGACGCATAGCCGGTGTCGACCCCGCTCCAGAACGGGCTCGATGCTGACAGCGCCTGCAGGTGGGGGATGTAACTGAGCATCGCGTTCAGGATGGGCATGACCTTGGCGCGATCCTCGATCCCGACATGCACGTGCACACCCCAGATCATCATGTTCCTGCCCCACCATTTGGTGCGTTCGATGAGCTTGTTGTAGCGCTCCTTGTTCGCGACGGGCTGGTTGTACCACTGCCCGAACGGGTGCGAGCCGCTCCCGATCACGTCGATGCCGCGTCCGTTCGTCACCTGGCGCAGTTCCTGTAGTTGTCCGTCCAGGTCGGCGACGGCGGCGGCGACGGTCCTGTGCACTCCGCTGACGAGCTCCACCGTATTGAGCAGCAATTCGCCGGTGATGTGCGGGTGGGGGGATCCGTCCGGCTGGTGCAGGGCGAGGAGGATCTCGTCGGCGGCAGAGACGAGTTCACCGCTGTCGCGATCGACAAGGGCGAGCTCCCATTCGATGCCCACCGTGGATCGCTCTGACCTGGCGAAGTCGATGTCCATGCCGGTATCCGTCCGCTCACGCCGCGCGATCGCACGGCACGCTCTCATCTTTCCATGCCGGGCCTAGGCTTGAACAATGTCAGCAGCGCAGAACCGCCCGGTCCGAATCGGTGTCCAGATTGCCCCGCAGCATGCGCCGTATGCCGCCATCCGGGAGACGGTCGCCCAGCTCGAAGACCTCGGCGTCGACATCATTTTCAACTGGGATCACTTCTTTCCACTGAGCGGAGAGCCGGACGGTCTCCACTTCGAAGCCTGGACGATGCTCGGTGCCTGGGCGGAACAGACCAGCCGGGTCGAATTCGGCACGCTTGTGAACTGCAACAGCTACCGCAACGCCAACCTGCAGGCGGACATGGCCCGCACGCTCGACCACATCTCCGGGGGTCGTTTCATCTTCGGCACCGGGGCCGGCTGGTTCGAGCGTGACTACGACGAGTACGGGTACGAGTTCGGGACGGCGGGGAGCCGGATCGCTGCGCTGGGGCAGGCTCTTCCGGTGATCACCGATCGCTGGGAGACGCTGAACCCGCCGCCCACCCGACACATCCCGATCATGATCGGGGGAGGAGGCGTGAAGAAAACGCTGCGTATCGTCGCCGAGCACGCTGACATCTGGCACAGCTTCAGTTCTCCGGGTGTTCTGACGGAGAAGCTGGAAATTCTCCGCCGCCACGGAGAGTCCGTTGGCCGCGACACGACCGGGATCGAGATCTCGACGGAGCTGAGGGGGCGGGATGAGGCGACCGCCGATGAATTACTCGCTCTCGGAACGACCATGTTCACCCTCGGTATCACGGGCCCCCACTATGACATCGACACGGTCAAACGGTGGCTGTCCTGGCGCGATAGCGTCACGGCCTGACCGGGTTCTGCAGGTGGTAACGTGGCCGCCGAAAATCTGACAGAATGGTTAGTCGAGTCTGCACTCGCCCGACCCTCTAATCAGGCGCTGCAGCAAGAAGAGCTTTCGGACCGAGTGTGCCCCCACGCAGCCGGTGACGAGCACAATCACACAACAAATAACTTTCAGGAGAATTGTGTCTGTCAAGATTCGTTTGAAGCGCCTGGGCAAGATCCGCGCACCGTACTACCGCATCGTCGTCGCCGACTCACGCACCAAGCGTGACGGCCGCGTCATCGAGGAAATTGGCCAGTACCACCCGACCGAGGAGCCCTCGTTCATCGAGGTCAAGTCGGAGCGTGCACAGTACTGGCTGTCCGTCGGCGCCCAGCCGACCCCTCAGGTCGAAGCCATCCTCAAGCTCACGGGCGACTGGGGCCGGTTCAAGGGTGACAAGGATGCCGTCTCGACCGTCAAGGTGAAGGAGCCGAAGGTTCCGTTCGTCGCTGACGAGAAGAAGAAGCCCGTCCTCAAGCCCAAGGCTGAGAAGCCCGCCGCTAAGGAAGAGGCTCCCGCCGAGACTGAGGCCGCACCGGCCGTTGAAGAAGACAAGGCGTAACAATTGCTCGCACCTGCTCTCGAACACCTCGTCAAGGGGATTGTTGACAATCCGGACGACGTGACCGTCGTAGCGCAGAGCTCACCACGCGGTGAGGTCCTCGAGGTTCGCGTGAACCCCGAGGACCTCGGCCGTGTGATCGGCCGTTCGGGCCGGACGGCCAAGGCGCTCCGCACTCTCGTTTCCGCTCTCGCCGATGGCCGCCGCGTTCGCGTCGACGTCGTCGACACCGACTCCTGACGTGAGCGCTGACCAGACGCCGAAGACCCAACTCCGGGTCGGACGGCTCACGAAGGCCCACGGGCTCAAGGGAGCCATCAAACTCGAACTCTTCACCGACGACCCCGCGCGCCGGTTCGTGCCTGGGGCGGTTTTCACCCTCCAGGTTCCCACCGGTTCGGTCTGGCACGGAAAATCCCTCACCCTGACCGAACTGCGCTGGTACAACAGCCATCCGGTCGGATTCTTCGAGGGAATCACCGACCGCTCAGAGGCCGAGACCCTGATCAAGGCGATCCTCTGGATCGAGCAGGACTCTGCCGAGGCATCCCCTGAAGAGGACGCCTGGTACGACCACCAGCTCGTCGGTCTTGCCGTGCACCGCGACGGTGAGAAGGTCGGAACCGTCGCCCGCGTCGATCACTTCCCCGCCCAGGACCTCCTCATCGTCACGACGGCTACAGGTGACGTCATGGTGCCGTTCGTCAAAGCGATCGTCCCGGCGGTCGACGTTGCGGCGGGCATCGTCACGGTGACTCCTCCTGCTGGCCTCTTTGAGGAACTCCCCGAGGATGAGAACGACGATGAGACCGTCAAGGAAGCGCCCGAAGTCGAGGGCGCGGACGACCAAGCGCCCACCACGGCTGCGGATGACTCCGCCAGTGACGACAACGGCAACGACGACGTCGATAGTGACGACACTCCGTCGGGCGAACACACGTCCACACGCTGACCCGTCGGCTGCGGCAGTCCTGAGCCTGACACCGTTCGTCAGCCGATGGACTGAACCCATTCAGTACCGCCATCGGCGAAGCCCTGCTCTTTCCAGATCGGCACGGTCTCTTTGACCCGGTCGACCAGTGCGGCACAGGCGAGGAACGCATTCGCCCGGTGCGCGCTGGCCACAGCACAACCAAGCGCAAGCCCACCGATATCGAGGTGGCCCACGCGGTGGGCCACGGCGACGGTGACGTCGGGAAAGTCCGCGCACACGCTCTCAGCCGCAGCGCGCAACGCATCCTCGGCGAGTGGATGCCCGGAGTAGCTCAGCCACGTGACGCCGCGATCGTCGTCGTGATTGCGGACGACTCCTTCGAAGGTGACAACAGCCCCCATCGAGGCATCCGTCACTGCGGCCCGGAGGTCGTCGATCTCGATCGGCTCTGGCGTCACTGTCGCACGCTTCACCGCCGGGATCTGCGTCGTGGCGGTGGCCGGTCCATCCGAGGAAGCACCTGTCGTGGATGTCATAAGGTCCTCCGCTCGGGGGTTCGCGACGAGCGGGTCGGCACGTCCTGGCGCTTTTTCATCGGTACAGCAACGATAGCCGTCCCCAGGTACCTCCTGCCCGTCGGAGGCTTTGCGCGCCCCTCCCGCTCGCGCTTGACCTGCACTCTCAGCGTGCTCGGATACTCTTGCGGGATGACCGTCGCTCTGGGGATCCCGCGCCATCGTTCCCGCGCGCTCGACCCGGGTTCGGTGCCGCTGCCGCTCGACCGGCCCCGCACGGACGCACTGATCGATCCGTTCGGCCGTGCCGCGACCGACCTGCGAATTTCGCTCACCGACAAGTGCAACCTGCGCTGCACATACTGCATGCCGGCCGAGGGGTTGCCCAGCCAGCCGGTCGATGCGCTGATGACCGCCGAGGAGATCAGGCGACTGGTCGGCATCGCTGTGTCCACCCTCGGCGTGCGCCAGGTCAGGTTCACCGGTGGTGAGCCGCTTCTCAGGGCAGACCTCGTCGATATCGTCGCTGCGTGTGCGAGCCTGCCGAACCGGCCGGAGATCTCACTCACCACCAACGCGATCGGGCTGGCCTCACGGGCGGCAAAGTTGGCCGAGGCCGGTCTTGACCGTCTCAACGTCTCACTCGACTCGCTGCATCCGGATGTCTTCGCACTCATCACGCGGCGCCCGTTCCTGCAGCGCGTCCTCGACGGCATCGCAGCCGCAGGGGAGGCCGGGTTCACCGCCACCAAGATCAACGCCGTCCTCGTTCGCGGGGTCAACGATCATCAGGCCGCCGAGCTCCTGGAGTGGTCGCTGCGTCACGGACACCAGCTGAGGTTCATTGAGCAGATGCCGTTGGACGCCGACCGGAGCTGGAGCCGCGAGGGAATGGTGACGGCGCACGAGATTCGGCAGACACTGTCATCTCACTTCGACCTCACCCCTGACGTCGCTCCGCGCGACGGCGCGCCAGCCGAGCTCTGGCAGGTTCGTCACCGGGGGGACGACCGACTCCTGGGAAACGTCGGGATTATCGCGTCGGTCACCGAACCATTCTGTGGTGACTGCAGGCGAACCAGGCTGACCGCCGAAGGCGGCGTGCGTAACTGTCTCTTCGCGAACGATGAAACAGACCTGCTCGGGCCGCTCCGCGCGGGGGCAGACGATGACACCATCGCCCGGCTGTGGCAGGGCGAGATGTGGCGAAAGGCCGCAGGACACCAGGTGAACAGCATCGGTTTCGTGCAGCCGGACCGTACGATGAGCGCGATCGGGGGATGACCGGATGACTATAGCCATCGACGTGCGGTACTTCGCGGCTGCCGCTGCCGGGCTTGGACGAACGGCGGATCGGCTGGAATATCCGGGATCCGTCACCATTGGCAACGTGCTGGCAGACGCCGAACGGGCGTCGCCGACCGGCGGCATTCGTCTGGGAACCGTTCTTCGGCGATGCTCGTTCATCGTCAACGGTGTGTCGACCAGGAACCGGGAGCTGTTGCTCGCCGACGGAGATCAGCTGGACGTCCTGCCGCCGTTCGCGGGCGGCTAACGTCCCAACCAGGAGCGGATGCCGCCATCGAGGCTCCTGGCCTGGTAGCCTCGCCCGGTAAGGAAAACGACTGCTTCAGCAGAACGGACGCCGCTCTCGCAGTACACGACGATGTCGACGTTCCTGTCGAGTCCGTCAACGGCGTCCACCAGATTGCCGAGCGGAATGTTCCGCGAGCCGGGGATCGACTGTGCGCGGTGTTCGTCGGATTCGCGCACATCGATCACGAGGAGTCCCTGGGCGGCTGTAGACAGGGCGTCGAACTCCGTCGCGGTTACCGTGCCAACGCGGGCGTCGGTCGGTGTCGACCCATGGAGGAGCGCGCCTCCTGCGAGAAGCGGGACCTCCCGGAACGTCGCTGTCAGCGCATCGACGATGAGCACCCGCCCGAGCAGGGGCTCGCCGAATCCGACGACGAGTTTCATCACTTCGGCCGCCATCACGCCAGCCACGATCGCGCAACTCGTCCCCAGGACGCCGACGAGTTCACAGGACTCGCCGGAATTCGCTGCCGACTCGTCTGGGAACAGATCGCGGAACCCGGGGGAGTTGGGCGATCCTGGGCGGAAGACGGAAACCATCCCGTCGAAGCGGAGAACGGAGCCCCAGACGTGCGGCACGCGATGATGTTCGGCCGCGTCTGACACCAGGTAATGCGTCTCGTTGGTGTCCGTCCCATCGACGATGAGGTCGTAGCCGGCGGTCAGGCTGAACGCGTTGTCTCGGGTCAGCCGAACCGGATGCTGGATCAGGTCGACATCGGGATTGACACTTGCCAGCGTGCGAGCCGCCGACACCGTTTTTGCCTCGCCGACGCTGTCTGCCCTGTGAACGATCTGCCGTGCGAGGTTGGACTCGGAGACAACATCGCTGTCGATCAGACCGATGGTGCCGATTCCTGCCGCGGCGAGCGAGACGAGGAGCGGCGAACCAAGACCGCCCGCTCCGACGACGAGGACGCGTGCGGTGGAAATGAGTTTCTGTCCGGACACACCGACCTCGGCGAGCACGGTCTGGCGTCGGTATCGCTCGGTTGTCGGCGCTCCAGCAGGCATGGTGTCGCCCTTTCCCTTACTGGAATGCTAGCGAATCGGCTGCGGCAACGGGCTGATGAACGTGACCGGCCTAGAGTGGTCTGACCGACAGAGGAGTCGTCATGCAGAAAACGTCACTCACCGCCCTGGCCAGGACCGAACTCGCCCTGGCCCTGACCGCGTCGAGTGGTCGCAGTTCGCGAACCGTTCATGGTGGCCACGAGCGGGCGCTCCGGCAGACCCTCATCGCGCTCAAGGCCGGGGAGAGGCTGTCGGAGCACGAGAACCCCGGTGAGGCGACGATCCAGGTCATCGTGGGCCGTGTGCTCCTCGTCGCGGGGGAGGCGAGCTGGTCGGGCTGGGTCGGGGACCTGATGACGGTTCCTGATGCGATCCACAGCCTCGAAGCCCACGAGGATTCGGTCGTCCTCCTGACGTTCGTGAAGTCGGTCTGACGAGCGGGCGCACCAGCCTAGGATTTCTAGCATGCGCATTGATATCGTCACGATCTTTCCCGAGTTCTTCGACGTGCTCGATATCTCCCTGCTCGGCAAGGCCAGGCAGGCGGGCATCATCGACCTCGGCGTCCACAACCTGCGTGACGCGACAACAGACAGGCACCGCACGGTCGATGACACCCCATACGGCGGTGGCGCAGGCATGGTCATGAAGCCGGAACCGTGGGGCCAGATGCTGGACGGCGTCCTGGGCGCCGACCAGGAACCTGATCGTGGCCCCCTCGTCATTTTCCCCTCGCCGGCCGGAGCGGTCTTCAGCCAGGCGATGGCGCGTGAACTGGCGGAGGAGCCGCACCTCGTCTTCGGCTGCGGCCGCTACGAGGGCATCGACCAGCGAGTCTTCGATGACACAGCGACCCGCGCCAGGGTGCGCCTCGTCAGCCTCGGCGACTACGTGCTCAACGGGGGAGAGGTGGCGGTCATGGCCATGGTGGAGGCGATCGGTCGGCTCATCCCCGGGGTCGTCGGCAATCCCCACTCCCTCGTTGAGGAATCGCACGAGGACGGGCTGCTCGAAGCCCCGAGCTACACCAAACCAGCGAGCTGGCGCGGACTCGACGTGCCGCCGATCCTCCTCAGCGGTAACCACGGCGCCATCGCCGGCTGGCGGAAGGAGCAACAACTCGAACGCACGAGACGAGTGCGCCCCGACCTCATCGCACGGGCGGAAGCCGACCGGGAATCTCCCAGCGCATAGCCGTAGGCTGGTCCCATGATTATTCGCCGCGCTTTCCGCATCTGGATGGTCATCGCCGCTGTCGTTCTGCCGATCTGGCCGCTTGTCGGCTGGGGCATCTTCGGAGGCGGCGGATGGCAGTTCCTCGGTCTTCTGATCGCCATGCCGATTCTCTTCGTCACCATGATGATCGTCGCCGGGCTCATCCGGGCACGGCCGACAGTGCGTCGCGAGCAGGCGGTCTCCTGGCTGGACGTCGGAATCCTCACCGTCTGGCACGTCGCGGTGATCGGTTTCGGGTTGTTCGGTCCCTCCTCCAACGCGTTCGCGGTGCTCGGCGTCATCGCGGGCCTTGCGGCATTCTGGCTTGTGCTCTGGGAGTTCTTCACCGACGCACGGAAGCGAGCCCGAGAGACACTTGCCGAGTTCGAGCAGATGGCGGCGCGGCCGACCGAGCGGTCCAGTCCGCGTCCTGTTCGCGACGGCGAAGAGGTCATCGTGATCCGCGAGGACCGGACAAAGCCGGAGACCTGAGCTCCCCCTTTTGCTTCCCGGAGCTGATTCATGGCAGAATAGACGATTGTGCCGCGGCCAGACTCTGCCATAGGGGAGCCAGCGCCACTGCCTCGGATCCCGAGGCGCCGGACACACCCCCATCATCCCTGAATTCGTAGTCGACCTGTGGCGGTTACAGAGAGCGAAATATCATGCACATCCTCGACAGCGTCGATGCAGCATCCCTCAAGTCCGACATTCCTGCATTCCGTGCGGGCGACACCGTCAAGGTGCACGTCAACATCGTTGAGGGCACCCGTTCTCGTATCCAGGTCTTCCAGGGCATCGTCATCGGCCGCCAGGGCGAAGGCGTCCGCGAGACGTTCGCCGTCCGTAAGGTCAGCTTCGGTGTCGGCGTCGAGCGCAAGTTTCCGGTGCACTCCCCGGTGATCGAGCAGATCGAGGTCATCACCCGTGGTGACGTGCGCCGCGCCAAGCTGTACTTCCTCCGCGACCTCCGCGGCAAGAAGGCACGCATCAAGGAAAAGCGCGACAACTAAGTCGTCACGTTCCGTTCAGAGTGAACCGAACCCGAGCTCCCCACCGATAAACTGGTGGGGAGCTCGGGCGGTTAAATGACTGAAACAATTCTGCCGGCGGACGACATGTCCGCCAGGCTGCGACGGCGTTCCCGAAAAAAGGGGACGCTGCTTTTTCTGCGCGACGTGCTCGTGATCTTCGTCGTCGCGCTGCTCGTCTCGTTCCTCGTGAAGACATTCCTGGTGCGGTCGTTTTACATCCCGTCGGCGTCGATGGAGCAGACGCTGCGCATCGACGACCGTATCCTCGTCAACGAGCTCGTTCCCGACGTTGTCGGCCTTGAACGTGGGGATGTCGTCGTTTTCCGCGACCCGGGCGGATGGCTCCCGCCGAGTCCGGACCCCGAGCTGCCGCCGCTCACGGCGGCCGCCGACTGGGTGCTCTCCCTGGTCGGGCTGTCAGCCTCCGACAGCGACGACCACCTCATCAAGCGGGTGATCGGATTACCGGGCGACCACGTCGTCTGCTGCAACGCGCTCGGCCAGATGACCGTCAACGATGTGCCACTGACCGAGTCGTACATCGTGATGCCCGCAGGGAAGACGGATGTCTCCGACATTGCCTTCGACATCGTCGTGCCAAAGAATGCGCTCTGGGTAATGGGGGACAACCGGTACAACTCGCGGGATTCTCGCTACAACCAGGAGCAGCCGGGCGACGGTTTCGTACCGGTGGACAATGTCGTCGGCCGCGCGTTCGTCATCAGCTGGCCGACGGCACACTGGGACTGGTTGTCCAACTATCCCGATGTCTTCTCCGGTGTCAAGGATCCGGAACCCGCCACGTGATGATGGCTGTGTCAGACCCGTCAGACGAGGTCGAGCGTGAAATGTTCGGTGGTGGGGCGCGATACATCATCGGCTGTGACGAAGTCGGTCGCGGTGCACTCGCCGGGCCGGTGGCCGTCGGGATGGCTGTCGTTGCTGCTGACTGCGGACCGCATCCGGCCGGGCTTCGCGACTCGAAGATGCTGAGCGAGAAGAGACGGGTCGCGCTCGATCCACTCCTCCGCGACTGGGTGCTGTTCTCCGCGGTCGGCCTGGCTGATGCCCTGGAGGTCGACGAGCTCGGCATCACTCACTGCCTCGGACTCGCGGGCAAGCGCGCGCTTCGCCTCCTCCACGACCAGGGAGCCGACATTGCCGCGAGCGTGATTTTGCTCGACGGCAACTCCGACTGGCTGAACCCCGTTCTTTCCAGTCCGCTCGACGTGCGTACCCGGGTCAAAGCAGACAGGGATTGCGTGTCTGTCGCTGCGGCATCCGTGATCGCGAAAGTGCACCGCGACACCATGATGATCGCCTCAGACAGCGTGTCGCCCGGATACGGCTGGAGCGGCAACAAAGGCTACAGCAGTGCTACCCACCTCGACGCGATCCGGTCCCTCGGAGTCACCTCCCTGCACCGGAAGAGCTGGCTCGTCGCCTACGCGTAGGATGGATGCACCATGGAAGAAGACGAGTTCGAGGACTACGACCGCGAGGTCGAGCTTGCCCTGTATCGGGAGTATCGCGACGTCGTGTCGCAGTTCAAATTTGTGATCGAGACCGAGCGCCGGTTTTACCTCGCCAACGATGTCGACCTCGTCCGCAAGGACACCGAGCACGACTTCTACTTCGAGATCACCATGAACGACGTGTGGGTCTGGGACGTTTACCGTTCCGACCGTTTCGTCAAAAGTGTGCGCGTGCTGACGTTCAAGGACGTCAACATCGAAGAGCTGTCGACCCGCGACTTCGAGATTCCGAAGGAACTCGCGCTCGACGAGTAGCGGGTCGGTCCTTCCTGTCAGTCGGCGTGCAGGGCGTAGCCGACGGCTTCGTCGATCGACAGCGCCTCGCCGTCTGCGCGAACACGCTCGAGCGCGTCGGCGTCCTCACCGGCAAGGATCGGTGCCAGGTACCGTTCATGGAATGAGAATCGGTTTGCCCCGGACAATCCGGTCTGCTTCCTCAGGGCGTCTGCGGCGTGAAGCAGGCGCCCCGCTCGCTTGAGTTCGCGCCCGGCTGCTGCCACCGCGGTGAGGCCTTCGAGCCCGTACACGACGCCCTCGGCATGCCCGATCTTGGCAGCGGTCTCGAGGCTTTCCTCGAACAGCATGCGTGAGTCGACGGTCTTACCGTTGACAAACTGTGCCCAGCCGAGGTGCTGCAAGGCGACCGTCGTACCGAGGTCGTCGTGGCCGTTCCTGGTCAGTGTGAGGCTCTCCTGGAAACACGCGATCGCGTCCGGAACGGCCTCCCGCATCAGAGCAACCCGGCCGAGCGTGACCAGCGCCATCGATTCGCCCCAGCGATAGTGGGCTTTTCTCAGCAGCGAGACGCTCCTCTCGAGAGACTGCGCGGCTCGATCCGTGTCCGGATGCCGGTCGGCAACGATGGCGAGGGCCAGGAAGATGAGTGCGAACCCCTCTCCGACCCGGTCCTCGATGTCGTGGAACAGGTCGACGCTCTCGGAAAGGCCCGGAATCACCCGGTCGTTGGCTTCGTGCCAGAGCAGGATCGAGCGGGTGAAGTAGAGAGAGATCGCCCGCGTGCGTTCGGTGAGGGGATCGTGCGTCGCGAGGACCTCGTCCATCCACGCCCTCACCTCGCCGAGCAGCCCACCGACCCACCAGTAGATGAGCAGGCACCAGGCGAATTGGGCGAGGGTTTCCGGGTCTTTCGATTCGAGCAGGTACCGCGCAGCGGCGCGAAGATTGTCCCTGTCGTCGTTGAGAAGGGCGATCACCTCGCGTTGACGGGTGCCCTCGAGATCGTCCTCAACTTCCGCCGCAAGTCGAACGAAGAATCGCGCGTGTGCCCCACGCGCCGGGGCGAGTTCACCCGAGATCGCGAGTTGCTCGAGTGAGTACTCTCTCACCGTCGCGAGCATCGAGTAATAAGGAAGGTCGCCGCGATCCAGCTCCCTGACGAGACTGTTGTCGACCAGAACACGCAGGGCCGACAGCGCGTCTGCGACCGGCTCCGACACCTCGCTGGCCACGAATTCGACGGCGTCGAGCGAGAAGGTGCCGGCGAAGACGCCGAGCCGGGCGAGGAGGCGCATCTCGTTGGCGCCGAGCAACTGCGTGCTCCACTCGATCGTGCTGCGCAGCGCCTGCTGCCTGACCGGCAGGTCGCGCGCGCCGCCGGACAGGAGCGAGAGGCGTCGGTCGAGTCGCGCGAGGATCGCAGCAGGCGGGAGCATCCGGATTCGAGCGGCAGCCAGTTCGAGGGCGAGCGGCACGCCGTCGAGCGCCACACAGATCGCGGCGATCGCGGCGACGTTGGCCGGTGTCGCCTCGAAGTCCGGCTTGACCGCGCGGGCGCGCTCAACGAACAGGGCGACAGACGGCGACGCCATCGCCGTTCGAGGGCTCAGCGGGCGGACGACATCGGGCAGTTCGAGCGGACCGACCTCGATCGCGTGCTCCCCGGACACCCGCAGCAGTGACCGGCTGGTGACGAGGAACTTCACGTCGGGCGCGACGGAGAGAAGGGAGATCAGGAGGGGTGCTGCATCGAGCACGTGCTCGAAGTTGTCCATCACGATCAGCATGTGTCGGTGCTGAAGGGCGGTCTTCAGTTTGTCGACCACGGGCTCGTCCCCGGTGTCGAGCACCCCGAGAGCCTCGGCGATTGCGTTCGGCACCAGGGTGGCATCCTGCACTGACGACAGGTCGACGAAGGCGATCTCGAGGTCGGGAAGCGCACGCGCGCGGTTCGCGACTTCCAGCGCGAGTCTCGTCTTCCCGATTCCACCCGATCCGATGAGGGTGACGAGACGGACGGAGTCTCGGCGCAGCAGCTCGTCGACCTGTTCGATCTCAGCCTCCCGCCCGATGAGTTCGGTCAGGGCGGCGGGGAGGGCATTGGTCCGATCGCTGAGGATGACCGGGTTTGTTTCGATGGTCACCGGGCGGCTCTGGTCGAACCGTTCGGCGAGAAGGGTCGCGAGGTCCGCCTCGATCAGTTTGCGAAGCTCCTGCGGGCTGGAGAAGGTTTTGAACGATGCGCGATCATCGTCGCGAACGCGCGCGAGCAGGTCGACGAGTCGGGGCTCGCGCTCCAGCGACGGCTCCCGGATGTAAATGAGCTTCGGAAAGTCCGGCGCCAGGTTGTACTCGTCCTCCAGACCGGAGACGGCTTCTCCCGGTGCGACCCAGCCGTAGCGCTCCGCATAGATGCCGATGAACACGTCGCTTTGCTCGAGGTAGGCGCGGTAGAGCTCCCGGGGCGGGTGCGGCCGCGCTCCGAGTTCAAACATGACCGGGGCGAGGTGGAGGCGTTCGACGGCGAGCCGCGCGTATTTCCTCTCGATAGCGAGCTCCTTCAGCGTGGAGCTGACGAAGACTCGCAACCGGTGATCGGGCGTTCGGATGACGCCCGTGGTGTGCGTCATGGGCCTGATTCTGCCGAAACTTTGCCGTGCGGTCTAGACCCCCATGACGCAATCCTCAGATTTATCACGCCAACGGCAGAAAAGGAGTCCTCCCCAGGGGCGAATGCCGATCGACGAGGCCACAGATTCGTGCCCGTCGCGCCGTCCCAGCGCCGGATGCTCGACCATCGGGAGAGGAGGCGATCATGGCACGCAAAGACGATCTCGGACGCAGGGGAGAAGATCTCGCCGCCCAATTCCTCGAGGATGCCGGGTATCAGCTCCTGGGCCGGAACTGGCGGTGCAGGCAGGGAGAGATCGACATCATCGCCTCGAGCGGCGACACGGTGGTATTCGTGGAGGTGAAGACGCGGTCGAGCCTTGCATACGGTCACCCGTTCGAGGCGATTACCGCCGTCAAGCTGGCCCGGCTGCGCCAGCTCGCCAGCGCGTGGTGCGCAGAGCACGCTCCGTCGGCGACGCGGATCCGACTGGACGCCATTGCCATCGTCGCACCGAGTGGCCGTGAGCCCGAGATCGACCACCTCCTGGGGGTGTTCTGATGCCGGTCGGGCGCACCTGGTCCGTTGCCCTGCTGGGACTCGAGGGGTCACTCATCGAGGTCGAAGCCGACATCTCGTCCCAGCTGCCGAGGTTCGTGATCATCGGTCTGGCGGACAAGTCGTTGGGCGAGGCGGAGGGTCGGGTGCGCCAGGCAGCGACGAATTCGGGATGCCGTCTGTCCGGCCAGCGGATCACCGTGAACCTCTCACCGGCAAGCCTGCCGAAGAACGGCTCGGGGTTCGACCTCGCCATCGCCCTGTCCTGCCTCGCCGCTGATGCCGTGGTGTCGAACGAGTCTATTGATCGTGTGGTGCACATCGGCGAGCTCGGCCTCGACGGCCGGCTCCGCCCGACACCGGGGGTCCTGCCCGCGGTTCTTGCTGCAATGCGCGCGGGTCGAAGCACCGTGATGGTCCCGCGCGGTAACGAGGACGAAGCCGGCTTGGTCCCCGGTATCCGCGTCGTCGGAGTGGCATCCCTCAGAGAGGCCGCCATCTGGCATGGCGCCGAGCTCGATCCGATCGAGGTCGATCCGATTCTGCAGCCTGAACCATCGGATGTGGACGACAGCGAGCCCGATCTGTCCGACGTCGTCGGTCAGGAAGATGCCGTCCAGGCGATGCTTGTTGCGGCCGCCGGCGGCCACCACCTGATGATGCTCGGGCCGCCGGGCGCCGGAAAAACGATGCTCGCGGCGCGACTGCCTGGCATCCTGCCCGACCTCACCGTGGCCGAGGCTCTCGATGTGACTTCGATCCGTTCCCTGGGCGGGCAGAGCGTCGGGCCGCGTCTCGCCTATCGTCCGCCGTTCGAGAATCCGCACCACACTGCCACCGCAGCGGCGATACTCGGCGGGGGCAGCAAGGTCATCCGGCCAGGCGCCGCCGCCCGTTCAGCACACGGGGTGCTCTTCCTCGATGAGGCACCCGAATTCCAGGCGAACGTTCTCGATGCGCTTCGGCAACCGCTGGAGTCAGGGACGATCAGCATCCATCGCGCGAACGCGGTGGCGCATTTCCCCGGCAGGTTTCAGCTCGTCCTCGCCGCAAACCCCTGCCCGTGCGGGCAATACGGCGCGAAGGAGAACACCTGCGTCTGTCCGCCGAGCGTCATCAGACGGTACCTCGGGCGGGTGTCGGGGCCGCTGATGGACCGCATCGACATCCAGTTGCGTGTGCGAAGGATCACGTCCGCCGAGCTTGCGGTATCGGTCGAAGAGGCTCGTCTGACGAGCGTAGCGGCGCGACAGGTCGTCGCCGATGCCCGCGACAGAACCACCTCCCGGCTCGCCGGGACACCGTGGACGACAAACGGGCAGGTGCCTGGTCCGTGGCTGCGAAGCGGCGACCGCGTGCCGGCGCGGTCGGTGACCGCCCCGATCGACCGCGCACTCGAGCGGGGAGCGATCACCATGCGCGGCTACGACCGCGTTCTCCGTGTCGCGTGGACACTGTGTGACCTCGACGGAACGGACCGCCCTGACGCAGCACACATCGGCCGGGCATTGTTTCTGAGAAAGGGGATCTGAGATGACCGACGCATCCGACGGCGCGCTCTTCGGACTTGATGCTGCTGAGGTGCGTCAGAGCATCCTGCGGGTTGATCCGACGAGTGCGGATTCCGAGATTCCCAACCGGTTCGCCCGCGCAGCGTGGAGCGGAATCGCGGAGCCGGGTGACGGGGTCGCTGGGTTTCTCGTGGCAGCAGTCGGGCCGGCCGCCGCACTCAGCATGCTCGTCGATCACTGGAGTGTCGACCGGATGACGGCGCGTATCGGAGCTGCCGTCGAGCCGGATGACCTGAGGGACCAACTCGATCGGGCGACGGCACGGTGGCTGCCGCGCCTCGATTCGCGGGCAACCTTGCGGCAGCTCTCGCTCGCGGCCACCTGCCGCGCGGTTCTGTTGACGCCAGAACACCCGGCATGGCCCACGCGATTCGACGACCTGGGCCAGCACGCGCCTCTCGCGCTCTGGCTCCGCGGTCGGCCCGATGCCCTCCAGAGAACCGTCCGGTCGTTCGCCCTGGTGGGAGCCAGGGCGGCAACCGGCTACGGCGAGCACGTCGCGATGGAGGCGGCCAGCGGGCTCGTGGATCGCGGCTTCGCGGTCGTGTCCGGTGCCGCATACGGCATCGACGGGATGGCGCACCGGGCGGCGCTCGCGTCCCACGGCATGACCATTGCCTTCCTGGCTGGCGGCGTTGACCGCCCCTACCCGAGCGGGCACTCCGCTTTGATCGGGCGGATCATCGAGACCGGCGCCGTGGTGTCTGAAATGCCATGTGGGGGAGCTCCTTCGAAATGGAGGTTCCTCCAGCGCAACAGGCTCATTGCCGCCGTCAGCGACGCAACGGTCGTGCTCGAGGCTGGATGGCGGTCCGGCTCCCTCAACACGGCTGGGCATGCGGCGGCGATGGGCCGCCCCCTGGGCGCCGTCCCCGGACCGGTCACCAGCGCAGCGTCGGCGGGATGTCATCGGCTGATCCGTGAGTACGGGGCGATCTGCGTCACCACCGTGGATGAGATGGCGGAGTTAGCCGGGGTGATGCCTGCAGGGCCGGATCCATCGCCGGTCGATCGCAGCTCGGACGAGGTCCGCGTCATCGATGCGCTGAGCGTCAGGTCGCCGTTGACGGCCGCGGGCATAGCCGCGCGGTCCGGACTCTCCGTGGACATCGTGCAGTCGGTCCTCGGGCTTCTCCAACTGGAGTCCCTCGTCGCCGAAAAGCCGGATGGCTGGGTCTACCGGCCGCGTCCACGGTGAAAAATCATACGCACGGTGTCGACGGCGTCGACGATGCCCCATCCGGCGCAGGCGGGTGAGTCTGCCACGGACAACGGCGCCGATGGGGGATTCTGGACGGGTGAAGATTCCCCAGGCTGTCGCGCGCTACATCGACCATGTCTCGGTCGAGCGCCAGTACTCGGAGTCGACCGCGCGCGCGTACGAATCCGACCTGGACGCCTTCGCCCGATTCGCGGCCGATCGCGGCCGTGAGAATGTCGGGGACGTCACCCTCGAACTCCTCCGTGACTGGCTCTGGCGTTCCTCCCAGGACGGGCTTGGCCCGGCCACACTCGCCAGGCGCTCAGCGTCGGTGCGCGGCTGGTCGGCCTGGCTCGCGCGGAACGGTGACATTCCCGTCGACACTGCCGTCAGGCTTCGATCGCCGAAGACCGGCAGGTCCCTCCCACATGTCGTCCAGCGTCCGCAGATGGATGCCCTTCTCGACCGGCTCAGTGAGCAGGCTGCGACAGGCGACGCGATCGCCCTCCGCGATTCAGCGCTCATCGAGCTTCTCTACGCCAGTGGAATCCGGGTCTCCGAACTGTGCGGTCTCGACGTCGACGACATCGACCTCGACCGGCTCACCGTGCGCGTCCTCGGAAAAGGAGCCAAGGAACGCGTCGTTCCGTTCGGGGTCCCTGCGCACTCGGCCATCGTCGATTACCTCAGAAACGCGCGCCCGACTCTGCTCGCCCGAAGCACAGCGCCGCCGCCCGCGGTGTTCCTGGGCTCCAGGGGAGGGCGATTGAACCCGCGCAGCGTGTACACGCTGGTGAATCGAGTCCTCGGAAGCGTCCCCGGTGGGACGGCGTCAGGTCCGCACACTCTCAGGCACACAGCCGCGACCCACCTGCTCGACGGCGGCGCCGACCTTCGGGCCGTCCAGGAGTTGCTCGGCCATTCCTCCCTGGGCACGACCCAGATCTACACCCATGTGTCGGTGGAGCGGCTGAAGGAGAGTTACCGCACGGCCCACCCCCGAGCCTGACGACGTCAGCGACCCAGGGGGAGTAGGACCGCCCGTTCGATCGTCGCCAGCAGCGCGAGCGGATTGACGTATTCTCCGTGCAGCCGCACCCCGAAGTGCACACAGCGAAGATCGCAGTGACCGCCGGATGCCACGACACCGATGACCTGGGCCGATCGAACGGCATCCCCGGCCGAGACCTCAGCCGTCACCGGTTCAATGCTCGATACGAGACCATCAGCATGCCGGATCGAAACCACAGGGCGGTCGACAACGACGCCCGCAAACGAGACGATGCCGTCTGCTGGCGCGCTGACGGTGCCTCCCGGAACCGCAGCGATATCGATTCCCCGGTGGCCGGCCGCATACCGGGTCGGTGGGGCCTCGAACGGGCGCGTCAGCGGGCGCGGGTGAGCGACCGGCCACTCCCACCGGGGCGCAGGCGCAGACGCAGGCTCAGCGGCAGCTGGTGCCGGGCCGACGACGGCCACGACGACCAGCGCCGTCGCGGCGAGGACCGGGAGGAACAGGTGCTTCCTCCTGCGAGACACGGGAGTCATCCGGCCACCCTCCCGCATCCGGATGCGCTCGGGATCGGCTCACGATGTTCGGTGGATCACAGCCCACACGGATGCCGCTGTGAGGGACCCTGCCCCTCGTTCCGTGCTGTTATGATTGTGGAAGCATCCCGCGTGTCGGGGTGACTACGCGTGCCCACTCGGCCAACACATCCACTCGGTCCTCTCTCTTCGGAGAGCGGCGGACGTGCGCCGGGCACTAGGACAAGCGACCATTCGGTCGCTTCGAATCAACCGATCGACGCCTGCCCGGTATGGGCGCGTCAGAACAGGAGAACGGCTCATGGCCGTCGTAACCATTCGCCAGCTGCTCGACAGCGGCGTGCACTTCGGGCACCAGACCCGCCGTTGGAACCCGAAGATGAAGCGCTTCATCTTCACGGAGCGTTCCGGCATCTACATCATCGACCTCCAGCAGTCGCTCGGCTTCATCGACAAGGCGTACGACTTCGTCAAGGAGACCGTCGCCCACGGCGGAACGATCCTCTTCGTTGGCACCAAGAAGCAGGCTCAGGAATCCATCGCCGAGCAGGCAACCCGCGTCGGCCAGCCGTACGTCAACCAGCGCTGGCTCGGTGGCCTCCTCACCAACTTCCAGACGGTGTCGAAGCGCCTCGCCCGCATGAAGGAGCTCGAGGAGCTCGACTTCGAGGACACCTCGAAGTCAGGCTTCACCAAGAAGGAACTCCTCATCAAGAAGCGCGAGCTTAACAAGCTCCACAAGTCGCTCGGTGGTATCCGCAACCTCACCAAGACGCCGTCGGCGCTGTGGGTTGTCGACACCAAGAAGGAGCACCTCGCAATCGACGAGGCCAAGAAGCTCGGGATCCCCGTCATCGGCATCCTCGACACCAACTGCGACCCGGACGAGGTCACCTACCCGATCCCGGGTAACGACGACGCGATCCGTTCCGTCGGCCTGCTGACCCGCATCATCGCGGACGCTGCGGCCGAAGGCCTCATCCAGCGCCACCAGAAGCCCGAAGAGGGTTCAGCCCCCGTCGAGCCGCTCGCGGCATGGGAAGCAGAACTCCTCGGTGCCGAGGGCGAAAAAACCGACGCAGCGGCCGAGAAGGCTGAAGCTCCGGTCGAGCAGAATGATGCAGACGCCGAGGTTGCCGAGAAGAACTCAGCTATCGCCGAGGATGCGCCCGTTGAGGTCGTCGCCGTCGAGAGCGATGAGAAGACCGAAGAGCGCCTCGAGACTGAAGCGACCGACGCTGAGAAGCAGCCGGCCGCCGACAACAACTAACCCCAACGAGGAGTGCAATAACAATGGCAAATTTCAATCTTGCTGACGTCAAGGCTCTTCGCGAGCAGCTTGGCACCGGAATGGTCGACACCAAGAACGCCCTCGTCGAAGCCGAAGGCGACCTGGAGAAGGCCACCGAGATCCTGCGTCTCAAGGGTGCGAAGGGCAACGCAAAGCGTGCCGACCGCTCCACGAGCGAAGGCCTCGTTGCTTCCAAGGACAACGGGTCGACCACCACGCTGATCGAGCTCGCCTGCGAGACCGACTTCGTGGCGAAGAACGACAAGTTCGTGGCCCTCGCCGACAAGGTTCTCGAGGCTGTTGCAGCGTCGGGTGCCGGCTCGCTCGAGGAGGCGCTTGCCGCCCCCGCCGGTGACAAGACCGTCGGCCAGCTCATCGACGATGAAGCAGCGATCCTGGGCGAGAAGGTCGAGCTTCGCCGGGTCGCTCTCGTGTCCGGCGAGAAGTTCGCTACGTACCTGCACAAGACGTCGAAGGACCTGCCTCCGCAGATCGGCGTTGTCGTCAGCTACACCGGTGATGACGCTGAGACGGCTCGCGCCGTTGCCCAGCACATCGCGATGTTCGACCCGCAGTACCTCACCCGTGAGGACGTGCCGGCGGAGATCGTCGACAAGGAGCGCGAGATCGTCACCGAGATCTCGAAGAACGAGGGCAAGCCGGAAGCGGCGATGCCCAAGATCGTCGAGGGTCGGCTGACCGGGTTCTTCAAGCAGGTTGCCCTGCTCGAGCAGGACTACGCACGTGACAGCAAGATCCAGGTCAAGAAGGTTCTGGCCGATGCCAAGCTCGACGTGACGGGCTTCGCCCGCTTCAAGGTCGGCGCGTAGGTTCGCCAGGGGGAGTCCGGATCATTGTGATCCGGACTCCCTTTTTCATGTGCGCTCATCGCTCGCGCACAGTAGTTTTGTCAGGGGTTCAGGAAAGGTCGGCCAACGGATGTCATCAGCCACGAAGAAGCGCAGGGTTCTGCTCAAACTGTCAGGGGAGTCTTTCGGCGCCGGCTCGCTCGGGGTCAACCCGGACGTCGTCAGCCAGATTGCGCGTGAGATCGCCGAAGCTGCGGCAACGGTCGAGGTCGCGATTGTCGTCGGCGGAGGCAACTTCTTTCGAGGCGCAGAGCTCTCGCAGCGCGGAATGGACCGCGGACGAGCCGACTACATGGGCATGCTCGGAACAGTGATGAACGCGCTCGCCCTGCAGGACTTCCTCGAGCAGGCCGGCGCTGAGACGCGCGTCCAGTCGGCGATTTCGATGACCCAGGTCGCTGAGCCGTACATTCCCCGTCGTGCGGAGCGCCACCTCGAGAAGGGACGTGTTGTCATCTTCGGGGCTGGCGCAGGCCTTCCGTACTTCTCCACCGACACGGTTGCAGCCCAGCGTGCGCTCGAAATCGACGCGGAAATCGTCCTCGTCGCAAAGAACGGTGTCGATGGGGTCTACACGGCTGACCCGAAGCTCGACGCCACAGCCACACGGATCGACCACATCACCTACCAGGAAGCCCTCCAGACCGGGCTCAAAGTGGTGGACTCGACCGCGTTCAGCCTCTGCATGGACAATGCCATGCCGATGCAGGTTTTCGGGATGGAGCCAGCCGGGAACGTGACGAAAGCGATCCTCGGCGCAAGCATTGGAACGCTCGTCAGCAACTAGCGGGTCGGGCAGGAGCCTGTCCCGCTCGCCCATCTAGGATGGGTGAGGTACACCACGCAACAAGAAGGAGTCGCCGTGATCGCGGATGTTTTGACCGACGCTGGGACCCGCATGGGCAAAGCCGTCGATGTGGCCAAGGAAGACTTCGCCACGGTACGCACCGGCCGTGCCAACCCGCAGATGTTCCAGAAGATCCTGGTGAACTATTACGGGACCCCCACGCCCCTCGACCAGCTGGCTTCGCTTCAGAACAACGAAGCGCGCACCATCATCGTGACGCCGTACGACAAGACGGCCCTCAAGGACATCGAGCAGGCCATCCGCGATGTTCCGAACCTGGGTGCAAACCCCACCAACGACGGCACGATGGTGCGCGTGACGCTGCCCGAACTCACGGCCGAGCGTCGCAAAGAGTACGTGAAGATCGTCCGCAACAAGGGCGAAGACGCCAAGGTGTCCGTGCGGAACATCCGCCGCAAGGCCAAGGACGACCTCGACGCGCTGAAGAGTGAGGTCGGGGACGACGACGTGGCTCGCGGCGAAAAGGAACTCGAGCAGCTCACCAAGAACCACATCGACGCCATCGACGATGCGTTGAAGCGCAAAGAGTCAGAGCTTCTCGAGATCTAGGACCGACCGCCGTGAACGGAAGAACGAGGTACGCGAGTGCCTGACGCAGAGGACGAACCCGGCGCGCCCGGTCGCCGCTTCCGTTTCCGACGCGGAACCCGCGACGAGATCTCCGCGCAGATGAAGACGCGGCGTGCTGATATCGAACGCCAGGTGCGGGCGACGCGGGCGCAGCTCGACGAGGCCAACGCGCGGATCGAGGCGAAAGCGGGCAGGAACCTTGTTCTTGCGACCATCATCGGACTCGCGCTCGGGCTTGCCATGGTCTTCAGCCTCATCGTCGTGAAGGAACTCTTCGTTCTGTTCTGCGCCGTCATCGTCGCATTTACGGTGTTCGAGCTCGTGAAAGCATTCCGCCGCGCCGGGCGCGCCGTCGACATCTGGCCGGCGATCGCCGGCAGCGTAGCGATCGTCGGCTCGGCGTACTTCTTCGATCCTGCCGGCCGCTGGGCCGTGCTCGTCGGTGTCGTTGTCTTCATCAGTGCCGGGCGTCTTGTCGCCCAGATGGCGCATCCGGACCCCCGCCGCGTCCTCGATGTCGTTCGCGACCTCGCCGCTGCGGTGTTCGTCCAGGTGTACGTGCCGGTGCTCGCGAGCTTCGCGATCATTCTGCTCCGCCAGCCGGAGGGGCAGTGGTGGACTCTCGCGTTCCTCATCATCGTCATCGCTGTTGACATCGGCGCCTACGCCAGCGGCATCAACTTTGGCAAGCATCCGATGGCACCCCTGATCAGCCCGAAGAAGACCTGGGAAGGATTCGCCGGGGCTGCCCTCACCGCGGTCGTCGCCGGCGTCTTGCTCTCGATCTTCATGCTGAATAACACGTGGTGGGTCGGGGTCATCCTGGGTCTCGCGATTCTCGGTTCCGCAACCATGGGGGACCTCACCGAGTCGCTCATCAAGAGGGACCTCGGAATCAAGGACATGAGTTCCTGGCTCCCGGGCCACGGAGGATTCCTCGACCGGCTCGACTCCATGCTGCCGTCGGCACCGATCGCGCTCGTTGTCTTCCTGCTGTTCAGCGGGGCACCCATCGCGGGATGAACGCGATGACGAAGAGTTCCTGCGAAGCTGAAAGGAGTGACCGGTGAAATCAACATTTCCCACTGCGCCGGGCCGTGTCCGCGGGTACGACCGCGGACAGGTCGATGCGTTTCTGGCATCCGCCCGTTCGGCATACGATCTTGACGACAACACGTCGCCGGCGATGAGCTCCGCCGACATCAGAAGGACGGCCTTCTCACTTTCGCGCGGCGGTTATGCAATCCACGCGGTCGACGCGGCCCTGGAAAGGCTCGAGGACGCGTTCGCACTGAGGGAGCGAGAACGGGCCTTCGCGCGTCACAGCAAGGAGGAATGGCTGACCTCGGCCCGGGAGACAGCTCAGGTCGTGCTGAATCGACTTAACCGACCGGAGGGGCACCGGTTCTCCCGCACGAGTTTCCTTGCACAGGGCTATCGAGTGGAGGATGTCGATGCGTTTTCCGAGCGTCTGAAGGCCTACTTCGAGGTGGGCTCGTCGCTCAGCGCCGACACGGTGAGAACCGCGACTTTCCGCGCCCAGCGGGGCGGATACGACGAAGCCCAGGTCGATCTTGTGCTCGACGCGGTGACCGAAGTGATGCTTGCCGTCCGGTGACGTTGCGGCATCGGACTCGCTTCCGCTCCCGTTCTGGGGTAAAATCGAGCCATCGTGGGAAAACATTTAGCGCAACTCGAGTCCTCTGCACCCGCTCCGAAGGTCAGAAGGGCTTTTGAGAGACCCCGATCGCGGAGCCCGTTCACACTCTTCATCTTCGCGTTCACCGCTGCAATCGCGGTCATCGCCGTCAACGTCGTCGACCCATACTCAGGCGCGACGGCGTCGCCGTACTTCCAGGTCGCTGAACGCTATGACGGCGAAGAGACGCAGGCCCTCGCGGTCAGCGGAGACCACGAAAACAGCTTCACTCGCGACGGCTACAGCGTGATCGCACCACCGCCACCGCCGCCCCCCGAGCCGGTTGTCGAGGTCTCGGAATCCAGCTCGAGCAAGAGCAGTTCTTCGAGTAACCAGAGCACCCTCCCTCGCGTCTCCGCAGACCCGGGCTCGGCCCAGGCGATCGCGCACAGCATGGTTCTCTCCCGCGGTTGGGGAGAAGACCAGTTCTCCTGCCTCGTCGCACTCTGGAACAAGGAATCGGGGTGGCGCGTCAACGCGGCCAACCCATCGAGCGGTGCCTATGGCATCCCGCAGGCTCTGCCCGGAAGCAAGATGGGGAGCGCGGGAAGCGACTGGCGCACCAACCCCGCAACACAGATCAGCTGGGGACTTGGCTACATCAGCGGCCGCTACGGCACGCCGTGTGGCGCCTGGGGGCACTCCCAGGCCGTCAACTGGTACTGATCCGATTCCTCTCCCGTCCCGCGGGGCCGAACGACGCTGACTGGCGGCAATGCCTGCGGACGGACGGTAGCTGTTCTGCCTAGGATGAAGTCATGCCTCGAAGCAACAGACCCCGCGGCACCCGGCCCGCTCAGGGCGACGATGACGACATGTCGCACCTGCTGACCGGGTCGAAACGAACCGAAACCAGGCGCGGAGCTGAATGGCATGTCCAGCCTGTCAGCGCGGTGAAAGCGATCAAGGACTACCTCTGCCCTGCGTGCTCGCTTCCCGTCGCACGGGGAACGGCCCACCTGGTGGTCTGGCGTGCGGACGGCGTCCTGGGGGATGCTGCCGACCTCGCGTCCCGCAGGCACTGGCACACACACTGTTGGCGTATCGGATAGGAAGGATGCCATGACCCTGGAAATCCGAGGCGGGATCGAGCTCCCGGCGCTCCGCGAGGAGATCGAGCTGCAGACAGCGGATGGCCTCACCCTGGTGGGCGAACTCGCAACGCCGGTGGATCGGGCGCCAGTCGCAACGCTCGTCACGGTGCATCCGCTACCCACAGCGGGCGGTTTCATGGATTCCCACATCCTGAGGAAGGCAGCAGCACGGCTGCCGGCGATCGCTGACGTCGCCGTGTTGCGGTTCAACACGCGCGGGACCGCATCCCCTCGCGGGAAGAGCGACGGGGTCTTCGGCGACGGGGTCACCGAAGTCCACGACCTCGATGCGGCCATGGCGTTCGTCGCTGAACGCGGGTTACCTCATCCGTGGCTGGTCGGCTGGTCCTTCGGGACCGAAGTGGTTCTCAAGTACGGACGGTCGCACCCCATCGACGGTGCCATCCTCCTCTCGCCGCCCCTGCATCGGGCGCAGCCGGACGATGTCGCTGCCTGGCACGACCACGATCGACCGCTGATCGCGCTCATCCCGGAATTCGATGACTACCTGCGGCCGGATGAGGCTGTCGAACGCTTTGCGAGCGTGCCGGACATGACGCTCATCCCGGTCGAGGGTGGCAAACACCTCTGGGTGGGGGAGAACCAGACCAGGCGGGTGCTGGAGGAGATTGTTCGGGCTGTGAACCCGCAGGCGTTGCCGTTGGCGACCCAGTGGGAGGACGAGGAATCCTAAAGCTCATTGGCGCGGGGGATCACAACCTGCTTGATGATGAGCAACACCGCGGCAGCAGTCGGAATGGCGATGAGCGCACCGAGGAGACCCATCAACGCGCCTCCGGCGAGTGCGGCAACGACGACGACAGCTCCTGGCACTGAGACGGCCCGTCTCATCACGTTCGGGCTGATGACGTACGCCTCGATCTGCATGTAGATGAGGTAATAGATACCGGCGACGAGCGCGGTCACAGGGGAGCCCAGACCGGGGATGAGGCAGACCAGAGTGATGATGATCGATCCGGTCAGGGTTCCGACCAGCGGGATCATTGAAAAGAAGAACGCAACACTGGCGAGAACCGGCGGGAACGGGGCGTTGATGATCGACAGGAAGATGAACGTCAGGATGCCGTTCAACGCCGCGATGCTCACCTGGCCGATGACGTACCGGCCCACAGAATCGGTGATCTGCTCGGCCAGATCGGCGAACCGCTCGCGGCGCGTTGCCGGGACGAGCTGGTAGAGACCGCGCTGGATCGCCCCGAGCGACGCGGTGAAGTAGATGGTGAGGATCAAAATGATCAGCGCGCCAAAGAAAGTCGAACCGATGGCCAGCACCACCTGGATGGCGCCGGAACTGATGTTCGTGATGTTGTCGGTGAGGAAGTTCCCAGCGTCCTCGATGATCGCCCGCACGTCGATCCCGGGGAACTGATCCGACAGGACGTCAACGAGCGGGTAATCCTGGAACTGAGCCTGAAGCCGGGGAATGATTCGAATGAGCTGCGAGATCTGGTCGATGATGATCGGAACGACCATCCAGACGAGCCCGGCGAACAAGGCGAGTACGCCGACGATCACGGTGACGAGGGCCGCCCAGCGAGGGAATCGCTTCTTCTCCAACCACGACACGATCGGATCAAGACCGAGCGAGATGAAGATCGCTGCACCGATGTAGCTGAGGATCGTTTGCAGGCTCACGACGGAGACGATGATGAGCAGCCCGAGTCCCACGCCGAGTGTGCCGATCAGGCCGACTCGGAACGGGTTCGATATCTTCACTTGCACATCCTCCATCGCACAACGTCAGCCAATCGTACTTGCCAGCGCGACGCGGGACGCATCGCTCGACGGCAGGGGGTCGTATTAAGCGCCCTCACAGGGATTTCGACTACGCTGAAACGTCTGTCATGTTGCGACCGGCCCCGAATTCTCCGGAATTGTGGGTGCTCCGCCCCTGCGGTCGCAACCCAGAAGGAGATGTAGTGCGCTTCGTTTTCGCGATTTTGGCGTTTGTGGTCGCCGCGACCATGATCGTGCTGGGTATGGCCCAAAGCACGATTTTTCTCGGTCCATCGACCTACGCCGTCGAAACCACGGTGGAAGGCGAGTTGCCGTATACCGTCATCAGCGGTGAGGAGCTCGCTTCACAGCCGGGCCAGCAATCGTTGACAGTGTCGGGAGCCGAGAACGTGTTCCTCGCCTATGGCAGGACGGCCGACGTCGTCGCCTGGCTGGGTGAGTCGGCATACAATTCGCTTGCCGTGGACACCGAACAGGGAGAGCTGACGTCGACCATCGTCACCCCCGAGGTCCTCGACGCGGAGGACACCGACCCGCGGGTCGAAACCGAACCGCTGACGGACGAGGAACAGGCCGCTGCTGACGCGCTGGCCAACCCGGCCGGGAGCGACCTCTGGTTGGCCGAATACGCCGAGGAGGGTGCCGTCCTCGCGACAATCAGCGTGCCGGACGATGTCAGCGTGATCATCGCCTCCAACGGTACCGATCCGGCGCCAGACACCGTCCAGGTGTCGTGGCCGCTCAATAACGCGACGCCGTGGGCTGGCCCGCTGATCGTGGGGGGAATTCTCCTGCTGATCGTTGGCCTCGTGCTGTACCTCCTCGGCATTTCCCACATGCGCAAATCCCGCGGCCCGCGTCGGAAGAGCATTTCGGCCGGACCGGGAATGGAGAAAATGCCCAAGGTCCCGAAACCCTCACGGTACAAGTCGGACAAGCAGCACGGCAGTGCACCGAAACGGAAGCGATCCAGTCGCAGGTCGATGGTGGCCCTCGTCCCGATTGCCCTTGTTTCCTCGCTGGCGCTGAGCGGATGTTCCGCCGGCTTCTGGCCTGACCTGTCCGGCGCGGGTGAGGCCACCGCGACCCCGACGGCGACGGACCTCGTCCCCGACGAAGATCAGCCGGCACCGGCCGTGACAGGGCCACAGCTTGAACGCATCATCGCCCGGATTTCCGGCATCGCGCTTGCTGCAGATGCCGAATTCGACATCACAAGCGCGAGCACCCGATTCGCCGGGCCGGCCCTGGACGAGCGCACAGCCAACTACGCAATCAGGAAGACGATCGCTGACTTCCCGATGCCGACACCGATCCCCGCTGCCGCCGGCGGACTCACCCTGCCGCAGGCGACGGACACCTGGCCACGTACGGTCCTCACTGTCGTGCAGAACCAGTCGGATGAGACCATCGCCCCGACCGCGGTCGTTCTCGTGCAGGAGACCCCGCGGGCGAACTATCAGATCCAGTCGGCGGTCAGTCTCGAGCCGGATGCCCAGATCCCGGATGTCGCTCCTGCCACGATCGGAACGGCGCAACTCCCACCAGACTCCACCTTCCAGGTGCTTCCTCCTGATCAGCTCGCCGCCGCGTATGTCGATGTGATCACCAACGGCGAGGAGAGCGAATTCTCCGAACTCTTTGAAGACGAAGCCGATTCGCTGCGCACCGCGATCGCCAACGACCGGGCGAAGAAGAAGGAAGACCTCCCCACCACGGCGACCATCGAGTTCTCCACCGCGGCGGGGTCGATGTCGCCCATCGCCCTGGCGACGAACGAGTCCGGTGCCATCGTGGCCGTGAACATCGTGGAGAACGAAGTCGTGAAACCGGTCGAGGCCGGCGCGAAAATCAAACTCGCCGGGGCCGTTGCGGCACTGAGCGGTGTGACAGAAACGGAGAAGGGTGTGCAGTCGACCTACGGCGACCAGTTGTTGTTCTACGTTCCGCCGGCCGGGAGCTCAGAGAAGATTCGTCTGCTGGGCTTCAGCCAGGGCCTGACGAAAGCGGCGGAACTGTAATGAGCGGAATCCAGCCAGCCCCTGAGCACCTGCGCGGTGCCGTCGACCTCTCCAGCCTCGTGAACCGGAATCAGCCCGGTGCACCAGCTGGACCGGCGTCAGCCGGTCCGGTCGCCCCCGGCCAGACGCCGACACCCGGAGCGGCCGTCGACGTTCCCTCCCTCGTGCTCGAGGGTACTGACGCCAATTTCAGCCAGTTCCTCGACCTGTCGATGAACGTCCCGATCGTCGTCGACCTCTGGGCTGGCTCTCCGACGAGCGAACTCGAGACCATTGTTCGCAGCTACGGTGGACGCCTCCTGCTGGTCACTGTCGATGTCACCGCCAACCTGCAATTGCGCCAGGCCTTCCAGGTGCAGTCGGTGCCGGCAGCCGTCGCCCTGATCGGCGGACGCCCGCTGCAGATGTTCGCCGGCGCGCTGCCGGAGGACCAGGTCAGACTGGTGCTCGACCAGGTCCTCGAGGCCGCGGCGCAGAGCGGTGTCACCGGGACCGCATCCGAGTCAGGGGCCCCGGCCGACGAGGTCGAGGCTGAAGAACCGCCCCTGCCGCCGCTGCACGCCGAAGCATACGACGCAATCGAGCAGGGGGACTATCCCCGGGCGATCCGCGCCTATACGACGGCGATCGCGCAGAACCCGACCGACAAGATGGCTGTCGCCGGCCTCGCGCAGGTAAGCCTGCTCGACCGGCTGCAGGGCAAGACCATCGAACAGATCCGCTCGGCCGCTGCCGCAGATCCCACCAGCATCGACGCCCAGTTCGACGTCGCTGACCTCGACCTCTCCGGTGGACACGTCGAGGATGCCTTCGACCGCCTGCTGATTCTGTTCGCGGATGCTGACGGCGACGCGCGCAACAGCATCAGGACCCGACTGCTCGAGCTCTTCGAAGTGGCAGGGCTGGACGACCCCCGCGTGGTCCGCGCCCGAGCGCGGCTCACCAACCTGCTCTACTAGCCAGGAGCAGACCAAAACACCCGTTCCGGTCGAAAGCATCCCGCGCAGCGGGTGCTTTCGACCGGAACGGGTGTTTTCGCGTGTGCGAACGTCCGCGGGACCTACCGGCGGCGCCGGAGCCAGAGCCCACCGAGCGGCGGAAGCGTCAGCTCGGCCGAGGCCGGGCGGCCCGCCCAGGGTTCATCGACGGCGACGACGGTGCCGTAGTTCCCCACACCCGACCCGCCGAACTCGGCGGCATCGGTGTTGAGGAGTTCCTCCCACTCGCCGGACTCCGGCAGGCCGACACGATACGGGCCGACCGGTGTTCCCGAGAAGTTGAACAACGCGGCGATGGTGTTTCCGTCGTGGTCCTTGCGGAGGAACGAGACCACGCTGTTCGCCGAGTCTCCACCGTCGAGCAACTCGAACCCGCCCGGATCGTTGTCCCTGGCCCAGAGCGCCGAGTTCTCGCTGTACAGGCCATTGAGCTGGCCGACGAGGCTGAACAGCCCCTGGTGGCTCGGCTGGTCGAGAATCCACCAGTCGAGGCCACGCGCCTCAGACCACTCGGAGGGCTGGCCGAACTCCTGGCCCATGAACAGCAGCTGCTTGCCGGGGTGAGCCCACATGAACGCGAGGTACACGCGCATGTTCGCCAGCTTCTGCCAGTGGTCGCCGGGCATCCGGGAGAGAAGCGAGCCTTTGCCGTGCACGACCTCGTCGTGGCTGATCGGGAGCAGGAAGTTCTCGCTGAACGCGTAGACGAAGCTGAACGTGAGCTCGCCGTGGTGGTGGGAGCGGTACATCGGGTCGTGCTTGATGTACTGCAACGAGTCGTGCATCCAGCCCATGTTCCACTTGATGCCGAATCCGAGGCCTCCACCGGATGTCTCGGCTGTGACACCGGGCCAGCTCGTCGATTCCTCGGCGATCATGACGACGCCGGGGTTGCGTTTGTATGCGGTTGCATTGGCCTCCTGCAGGAGACTGATCGCGTCGAGGTTCTCGCGTCCGCCGTACTCGTTCGGATACCACTCGCCCTCCTCACGGGAGTAGTCGAGGTAAAGCATCGAGGCGACGGCGTCGACACGCAGACCGTCGACGTGGAACTCTTCCAGCCAGTACAGGGCGTTCGCGACGAGGAAGTTGCGCACCTGGCTGTTGCCGAAGTCGAAGATGTACGTGCCCCAGTCCTTGTGCTCGCCGCGCCGGGGGTCCGGGTGCTCGTACAAGGCCTGGCCGTCGAAGCGCGCGAGCGCCCATTCGTCGGTTGCGAAGTGTCCTGGCACCCAGTCCATCAGCACGCCGATGCCGGCGCCGTGCAAGCGGTCGATGAGGTACTTGAGGTCGTCGGGGTGGCCGAATCGGCTGGTCGGAGCGAAGTATCCGGTGATCTGGTAGCCCCAGGATCCGCCATAGGGGTGCTCGGCGAGTGGCATGAATTCGACGTGGGTGAACTTGAGGGCGCGGAGATACTCGATCAGCTGGTCGGCGACGTCGCGGTATCCAAGCCCTGGCCGCCACGATCCGAGGTGCATTTCGTAGATACTCATCGGTCCGTCGTGCGGGTTGGTCGCAGCGCGGTGTTCCATCCACGCAGCGTCCGCCCATTCGTGACCGGATGAGCCGACAACGGAGGCCGTTGCCGGGGGAATCTCGGTGAAGCGCGCCATCGGGTCGGCGCGCCGGACCCACGTGCCATCAGCACCGAGCAGTTCGAACTTGTACAGGGTGCCGGCCGTGATGCCGGGAAGGAAGAGTTCCCAGACGCCGGTGGGACCCATATTTCTGAGCGCGTGCAGTCGACCGTCCCAGCCGTTGAACTCGCCGATGACCCGGACAGCCTGGGCGTGGGGTGCCCACACCGTGAACGACGTTCCGGCCACGGCGTCGCCGCCGGCGGCGTGTTCGATCAGGTGAGCACCGAGGGCGTCCCAGAGCCGTTCATGCCTGCCCTCCCCGATGAGGTGGAGGTCGAGCTCGCCGATGGTCGGTCCGAACCGGTACGGGTCATCCGTCGTCCACACGTCTGCGGCACCGTCGTAGGTGGTCTCGATCGCGTAGTCGGGGAAGCCGGCGGAGTGCTCGCCCTCCCAGATGCCACCGTGGAGGTGGGAGAGTTCGACCCGCGTGCCGTCGGCCAGGACGGCCGAGACCGAGTGGGCCAACGGCCGCAGGGTGCGGAGGACCGTACGCTCACCGGACGGATGCTGACCGAGTACCGCGTGAGGGTCGTAGTACGAGCCCGCGGCGACCGAGTCGAGGACATGCTGGGACAGCGCCTCACGGGCGGGCGACCGCGCGGGGGTGGCAGCTGGCTGTGCGGGAGTTGCCGCTGACTGGGGTGTCTGCGGTGTCGTTGGTGGGGTGGTGGGATCTGTCACGAGGTGGCCTCCTGGACATGGAAGATGTGTACCGGTTCGGTGAACGCGTCGAGGCGGACGAAGTTGTGCTCGCCCCACTGCCAGCTCGCCCCGGTGATGAGGTCGGTGACCTGGTAGGTCGACCCCGGCTCGAGACCGAACGCCGCACAGTCGATGTGGACGGTGGTTTCGCGCACCGAGTGCGGGTCGACGTTTGCGACGACGAGGATGGTGTCCGCCACCGAGTTTTCGGTGAATTCGGCCGCAAGATGCTTGCTGTAGACGAGGATCGAGTCGTCATCGCTCGAGTGCAGGTGCAGGTTGCGCAGCTGCATCAGCGCCGGGTGGTCGCGGCGGATCGCGTTCAGCATGCCGAGGTAGAGGGACAGCGACTTTCCGGCAGCTTCCGCTGCGGCGAAATCACGCGGCTTGAACTCGTACTTCTCGTTGTCGATGTTCTCCTCGGCGCCGGGCCTGGCAACGTTCTCGAACAACTCGAACCCGGAATAGACGCCCCAGACCGGTGCAGCGGTTGCGGCGAGCGCGGCACGGATGGTGTACGCCGCCGGCCCCCCGAACTGCAGGTATTCGGTGAGGATGTCCGGGGTGTTGACGAAGAGGTTCGGACGAAGGAAGTCGGACAGTGTCCGTGCTGATGCTCGTGAAGAATTCCTCGAGCTCCTTCTTGCTGTTTCGCCAGGTGAAGTAGGTGTAGCTCTGCTGGAATCCCACGCGGGCGAGCGCCTGCATCATGGCCGGTCGGGTGAACGCTTCGGCCAGGAACACCACGTCGGGATCTTCGGCGTTGACGGTCGCGATCAGCCACTCCCAGAATTCGACAGGCTTCGTGTGCGGGTTGTCGACCCGGAAGATCTTGACGCCAAGCGAGATCCAGTGCCGGACGATCCGGAGCACTTCGGCCCTGATGCCTTCTGGATCATTGTCGAAGTTGACCGGGTAGATGTCCTGGTACTTCTTCGGCGGGTTTTCGGCGTAGGCGATGGTCCCGTCCGGCAGGGTCGTGAACCACTCGGGATGCTCGGTGACCCACGGGTGATCGGGGGATGCCTGGAGCGCGAGGTCGATGGCGATCTCGATATTGTTCTTGGCCGCCTGGCCGAGGAAGTAACGGAAATCGGTGACCGTGCCGAGTTCGGGGTGGATGGCGTCATGCCCGCCGTCCGCAGAACCGATGGCCCAGGGCGACCCGGGATCGTGCGGACCCGGATTCAGCGTGTTGTTGGGCCCCTTGCGGAATGCCGTGCCGATCGGATGAATCGGAGGCAGATAGACGACGTCGAACCCCATCGCGGCGACGGCGGGGAGTCGCTTCGCCGCCGTGCGGAACGTGCCCGATTTCCACGATCCGTTCGCGAGCTTCCTGGCTCCCTCGGAGCGCGGGAAGAACTCATACCAGGAACCGGCTCCGGCACGGGCCCGCTCGACCCGGATCTGCCCACTCTCGGATTCGCTCGACATGCTGGTCATCGGTCGCGCGCGAGCGATCTCCTGCAGGCGGGAGTCGTCCAGCACGGCCGATCGCTCCTCGAGGGGGGCGTCCGTCGCAGCGAGTGTGGCTGACTTCTGCGCCAGATAGGTGCGTTCAGCGGCGGGACGTGATTTCTCCGTTGCCGCACGATTCAGCAGCTCGGCACCGATGGTGAACATCAGCTCGACGTCGATCCCCGCAGGGATCTTGATACCGGCGTTGTGGTGCCAGGTTTCGAAATCGTCCGAATAGGCACGGACGCGGAACGTCCACGTACCCTGGGCGGTCATCTGTGCCTGGGTTTCGTAATCATCGAGGCCGACAGTCACGATGTGCATCGGATGCCGCGTGGTCGCGCCGGCCGGATCGGTCAGCAGCAGCTCGACGCCGATGGCGTCGTGTCCCTCTCTGAACGCGGTCGCCCGGAACGGGATCACCTCGCCGACGAAACCCCGCGAGGGCCATCGCCCGCAGGACACGGCAGGGGAGAGGCCGAGGACGGGGAATCTGCCGATCCCCGAAGCCGATTCGACGTTGGACTGTGCGGGCGCGGCCATGAGAGGTCCGGCCGCCGTGCTCTTTGCTTTCTTCGCCACAGGTTCGACCGTATCGCGAATCGGCTTCCGGAGTCGCTGCTTGACCAAACTCTGTTGACCAAATATGGCCCCGGTGATGCGCGGTGCGCGCCCCGCACGCCTAGGCTGAACGAATGAAGGCGATTCGACGTTTCACTGTACGCCCGGCGATCCCCGAGCGGTTGTCCGCGCTCGAGCAGCTGGCAGGCAACCTCCGCTGGGCCTGGCACGAACCCACACAGGACCTGTTTGCGGAGATCGCCCCGGACGCCTGGCGCGAGTTCCAGCAGGACCCGCTTAGTCTCTTCGGGCAGATCACACAGGAACGCATCGACGAGCTGGCAGCGGATGACGCATTCGTCGACCGGGCGAATGCCCTGCGTGACGACCTCTCCACATACCTCACCGAACCGCGGTGGTACCAGGGCCTCGAGGGCGACAAGCCCGAGTCCATCGCCTACTTCTCTCCCGAGTATGGGATCGCAGCCGCCCTGCCGCAGTACTCGGGCGGTCTGGGCATCCTTGCGGGTGACCACCTCAAGAGCGCCTCCGACCTCGGTGTCCCGCTCGTGGCGGTTGGACTGTTCTACCGTGCGGGCTATTTCAGCCAGGCCCTGTCACCGGATGGCTGGCAGCAGGAAACATACCCCGTCCTCGATCCGGATGGCCTCCCGTTGCGCGTCCTCCGTCAGCCTGACGGCAGCCCGGTGATCGTGACGCTCCTGCTCCCCGACGACGAGGTGCTCAGCGCGCGCGTCTGGCAGGGGCGGGTTGGACGCGTCACACTTCTCCTGCTCGACTCGGACATCCCCGAAAACACCGATGACCTCTGCCATGTCACCGATCGGCTTTACGGCGGGTCGGAGGAGCATCGCCTGCAGCAGGAACTCCTGCTCGGTATCGGCGGTGTTCGAGCGATCGGAGCGTGGGCGGAACGCACCGGCGTGCGCCCACCCCGGGTGTTCCACACCAACGAGGGTCACGCCGGTTTCCTCGGCGTGGAGCGGATCGGCGATCTCATCCGTGGTGGTCTGAGCTTCACCGAGGCGCTCCAGGTCGTGCGGGCAGGGACCGTGTTCACCACGCACACCCCGGTGCCAGCAGGCATCGACCGATTCGACTCCGATCTCATCCGGCGCTACTTCGAGACCGATCTTCTTCCGGGCGTGGCCGTCGACGATGTCCTGGCGCTCGGCAGGGAGACGGGCGCGGGTAAGGATGGCGCTTTCAACATGGCGGTGATGGGGCTGCGGCTCGGTCAACGCGCGAACGGCGTCTCGCAGCTTCACGGCGAGGTCAGCAGGCAGATGTTCAGCGACCTCTGGCCAGGATTCGATGCCGCAGACATCCCGATCGCCTCGGTGACGAACGGCGTGCATCCAGCGAGCTGGACGGCTCCGCAGCTCACCGCCCTCGCGAGCCGTGTGCTCGGGACGGCCGACACGGCCAACGCTGACTGGGCAAACCAGGCCGTGTCGGATGCCGACCTCTGGGCGGTCCGCAACGACATGCGCCAGGAACTCGTCGCCGACGCCCGCCGGAGGCTTGACCGAGCCTGGCTGCAGCAGAACCCGGGAGGAGTGTCACCGGACTGGATTGCGTCGGTGCTCGACCCTGATGTGCTGACGATCGGTTTCGCCAGGCGTGTCCCTACCTACAAGCGGCTGACGCTGATGCTGCACGACACCGACCGACTCCGGAGGATTCTCCTGAACCCGGATCGACCGGTGCAGATTGTCATCGCAGGCAAGTCCCATCCGGCCGATGTCGAGGGGAAACGGCTGATCCAGAAGATCGCCGAGTTCGCCCGGGATCCGCAAATCCGCGCACGGATGGTCTTCCTGCCGAACTATGACATCTCGATGGCACAGAAACTGTACCCGGGCACGGATGTGTGGCTCAATAATCCGCTGCGTCCACTCGAGGCCTGCGGCACATCGGGGATGAAGGCGGCGCTCAACGGAGTGCTCAACCTCTCCATCCTCGACGGCTGGTGGAGTGAATTCTTCGATGGCGATAACGGCTGGGCCATTCCCTCCGCCGTCACGCTCGATTCTGAGGAACGCGACCGTCTCGAGGCTGAGTCGATGTACGACCTGATCGAACACCAGATCGCTCCCCGGTTCTACAACCGGGAGGACGACGGACTTCCGACAGACTGGCTGCGTCGGATCCGGCACACCCTGTCGACCCTGTCGCCCCAGCTGAGCGCTGACCGTATGGTGCGAGAGTACGTCCAGACGCTGTATCGGCCCGCGTTCGCCAGCAACACGGCACTCCGCGAGGACGGATTCAAAGCGGCCAGGCAACTCGCCGAGTGGAAAGCACGGGTCACGGATGCCTGGTCGGGCGTCGTCATCGCCCACGTCGAATCGGGTGGCCTCGACTTCGCACCACAGGTGGGGGATGCCCTCCACCTTCGCGCGATCGTGCGACTCGGGACCCTGACGCCTGACGACGTCTCCGTGCAGGTGGTCTACGGGCGCAGCGGTGCCAACGGGGGCGACCTGCAGGATGTGCACACGAGCGACCTCGACGCCGTTGTGGACGCGGAGGATGAAAAGACGGATCGCTCCAGCACCGGAGAGTGGGTGTTCGCGGGGCGGGTGAATCTGAACCGGCCCGGGGGGTTCGGCTACAGTGTGCGGGTCGTGCCGAAGCACGAGCAGCTCGCGAGTTCCGCAGAACTGGGGCTCATCGCCGTCGCCTGAGACCGGGTGACGATCGGTTCAGCGGCGCGCGATGACGGCGAGCGTCGCGCCCGTCGCGGCGACGAGGTCGTTCGGTGCGACTTCGATCTCGAACCCACGCCGACCGCCTGAGACGAACACCGTGGGGTACACCGACACCGATTCATCAAGGACCGTCCTCAGCCGGGTTTTCTGACCGACCGGGCTGATCCCACCGACCACGTATCCCGTTTTGCGTTCGGCGATGACCGGGTCAGCCATGCTCGCCCGTTTTCCGCCGACCGCCGCGGCGAGGGCCTTGAGATCGAGTTGTGCGGTGACGGGGACGACGCCGACGACCAGGCTTCCGTCCACGTCGGCCAGCAGAGTTTTGAAAACCCTGTCCGGCTCAACCCCGAGAGCCGCGGCAGCCTCGAGACCGAAGCTGGTCGCGGACGGGTCGTGCTCATAAGAGTGTGGAGTGAACGCGATACGGCGTGCGAGGAGTTCCGACGTTGCTGGCGTCCCCGCCGGAGTCCTCCGGGCCATGACTACTCCGCAGAAACCGCGCGGAACAGCTGCATCGAGGTGGCGACGACGTCGATGTGGTCGCCGGGGGCGAACACCGAGACCGTGTCCAGCGGGGTCTCATCCTCGCTTCGCCACAGCAATTCGTAGCGGGTGACTCCGTCGTGAACGGGCAGTGTCACCGTTGCCGGCGACTCCACGCCGTGAACAATGAGGAGGATCCGGTTGAACTCCTCGACCTCGGGGGTGCTCGCAGCCACGTACTGCAGCGTGCGGTTGCGGGCGCTGGTCCAGTCGTGTTCGCTCATCGTCCCGCCGGACTGGTCGTACCAGTCCATCTGGCTGGCACTCGGCACAAGTTCTTCCGGCCGACCGAATCGGACCGGGCGCAGGGCTGGGTTCTCGCGCCTGAGTTCGATCAGGCGACGGGCGTGCGCGCGCAGGTTGTGCTGCCACTTGTCGACGGGAAAACTCAGCCACGTCAGTTCTGAGTCATGGCAGTACGCGTTGTTGTTGCCACGTTGCGTGCGGCCGTACTCATCACCGGCTGTGAGCATCGGCACGCCTGCTGACAGCAACAGGGTACCGAGGAGATTTCGCATCGCCTTCCGGCGCGTGGCGAGGATGGAGGGGTCAGCCGTCGGTCCCTCTGCGCCGTGGTTGAAGGAGCGGTTGTTGTCGGTGCCGTCGCGGTTGGACTCACCGTTGCCGACATTGTGCTTGACATCGTAGGAGACAAGATCGGCGAGCGTGAATCCGTCGTGGGCGGTGATCAGGTTGACGGATGCCAGCGGACCCCGCTCATTCGAGAATGTGTTGCTCGATCCGGCCAGGCGAGTGGCGAACCCGCCGATCCCGACGGGGGGAGCACTGGCGCGTCTGGCGTAGTCGACATCCGACAGCCAGAAGTTTCGTGCGCGGTCTCGGTACCGGTCGTTCCAGTCGACCCAGCCGGTCGCGAAGTTGCCCGTCTGCCAGCCGCCCATTCCGACATCCCATGGCTCTGAGATCATCTTCACCCCGGCGAGAGCCGGGTCGGAGATGATGTCGGTGAGGAGTTCGTGGTGGGGGTTGAACTCGTGAGTCTGGTCCCTGCCGAGTGTCACGGCCAGGTCGAAGCGGAATCCGTCAACCTGCACCTCGTTCGCCCAGTATTTCAGCGAATCCATGATGAGACGCCGAGTGGCCGGGTGCGAGGTGTCGAGACTGTTGCCGCAACCGGTGACGTCGATGTAGTCGCCCGTGGCGGTCTGCCGGTAGTACGCGTCATTGTCGAGCCCTCTCAGGCTCGTGGTCGGACCGCCCCTGCCCTCTTCGGCGGTGTGGTTGTAGACCACATCGAGGATTACTTCGATTCCGGCTTCGTGAAGGAGCCGCACCATGCCCTTGAACTCCCGGAGGATGGCGTCGGGTCCCTGCGCCTGAGCAACCTTGGAAGCGTACGGCGCATGAGGAGTGAAGAAGTTGAGGGTGTTGTACCCCCAGTAATTCGTCAGTCCCTGGCGGATGAGTCGTTGCTCAGAGACGAAGGCATGCACGGGGAGGAGCTGAACAGCGGTGACTCCCAGATCGGTGAGATAGGCGATCGACGCCTCGTGCGCGAGCCCGGCATAACTGCCTCGCAGATCCTCCGGCACGTGCGGATTGAGCTTCGAAAGCCCTTTCGCGTGTGCCTCGTAGACAACCGTGCGGTCGAGGGGGACGGCGGGTTTGGCAACGTCGCCCCAGTCAAAAGCAGAGTCGACGACGGTGGACCGGTACTGGCCGGCGCCCACGCGGACGAGACCGCGGGCGTATGGGTCGATGAGCAGCAGGGTCGGATCGAACGCGGCGGTGGGCGAGGACGGCCCGGACGCGCGAATCGAATAGCGGGTGCCGACGCGCAGTGTTCTCGAGCGGCCCACCCACACGTTTTCGGAGTTCCGGTGCATCGGGACGGTTTTCGTCACCCAGTTCGGGTCGGTGTCGTCGAAGATCACGAGTTCCATCGAGTCGGCACTGGCCGACCAGACGCGCAACTCACCTCCGTGGGAGGTAACCCGGACACCGAGATCGTGCAGAGAATCAGTCGGAGTCATGCGTTCTAGAGTAGTTGAGTGCACACGGGGTGCGCGTACCGGCGGGAGGAGAGCACGATGGTCGTCTATCTTGACCACGCCGCGACGACGCCGATGCTGCCCGAGGCGATCGCCGCCTATGCCGACGCGCTCAGCGTCGTCGGCAACCCTGCGTCCATCCATTCCCAGGGCCAGGCCGCCAAGCGGATGCTCGAAGAGGCCCGCGAACACATCGCGACCACTCTCGGCTGCGACCCGATCGAGGTCGTGCTCACGTCTGGGGGAACCGAGGCGGTCAACCTGGCCGTGAAGGGGATCTGGTGGTCCAGGAACCGCGCAACGGACCGGCCGGTGATCCTCGCCCCTGGCGGCGAGCACCACGCGACGATCGACACACTGGATTGGCTTGAAGAGCACGAGGGAGCACGGATCGGCTGGCTCCCACTCGACGACGACGGCCTGGTGCGAACCGAGGATGTCGAGGCTGCGCTCCGTCACTACGGCGACAGGGTCGCCCTCGTCACCCTGCTGTGGGCCAACAACGAAGTCGGCACGATTCAGCCGGTGTCCGCAATTTCCGCCCTCGCCGCGGCCCACGGTGTCCCGGTGCACGTCGACGCGGTCGCTGCGTACGGCTATCTCGCGACCGACTTCGCTGCGATCCGAGCAACCTCGGGCAGCTCCGCAGGAACCGGACTCGTTGCGCTGAGCGTTTCCGCGCACAAAATCGGAGGACCGGTCGGCGTTGGCGCGCTCGTGCTCTCCCGTTCTGCGAGCGTTGAACCCCTCTTTCACGGCGGAGGTCAGCAGCGCCAGGTGCGCTCAGGAACCCAGGATGTGGCCGGTGCCGTCTCCTTCGCCGTTGCGGCACGATCCGCCGCCGCTCACCGCGACGCTGAGGCCGTGCGACTGTCAGCACTTCGTGACCGCCTCATCGACGGCATACTCGCGGTCGTCCCCGCTGCGCGCCTCAACGGTCCCCCGGGGGACCGACGGCTGCCGGGCAACGTCCACGTCGCCGTTGCCGGCTGCGAGGGAGACTCGCTGTTGTTCCTCCTCGACATGGCCGGGGTTTCGGTCTCAACCGGGTCCGCCTGCCAGGCCGGGATTCCTGAGCCGTCGCATGTGCTCAGGGCGATGGGCAGGGACGAGCGGGAGGCGAGGGGCGCCCTCCGGGTCACCCTTGGGCATACGACCACCGGGGAAGACGTCGACGCCCTGCTGTCGGCGCTTCCCGCTGCCTATGCGCAGGCCTCCCGGGCCGGGCTCGCCGACCGCCAGACCACCCTCGGCGCCTGACCGGGCACCAGGGGGCGATCAGGAAGCGGCGCGTACACTGTTCCGGTGAAGGTTTTAGCAGCTATGTCCGGCGGAGTGGACTCCGCAGTCGCCGCTGCGCGCGCAGTCGAGGCCGGCCACGAGGTGGTCGGCGTGCATCTCGCGCTCAGCCGAATGCCAGGGACCCTGCGCACGGGCAGCAGGGGATGCTGCACCATCGAGGATTCGATGGACGCCCAGCGTGCGGCCAACATCATCGGCATTCCGTACTACGTCTGGGACTTCTCCGAGCGGTTCAAGCTGGACGTCGTCGACGACTTCATCGCTGAATACGCCGCCGGCCGTACCCCGAACCCGTGCATGCGATGCAACGAGAAGATCAAGTTCGCGGCGCTCCTCGAGAAAGCGATCGACCTCGGATTCGACGCGGTCTGCACCGGCCACTATGCGACCATCGTCACGGATGCCGCAGGTAACCGGGAGTTGCACCGAGCCAGCGCCTGGGCCAAGGACCAGAGCTACGTACTCGGTGTCCTCACCACCGAACAGATCGCCCACTCGATGTTCCCGCTCGGTGCCACCCCGTCGAAGGCAGAGGTGAGGGCCGAAGCCGCCGAACGGGGCTTCAGCGTCGCCAACAAACCGGACAGCCACGACATCTGCTTCATCCCCGATGGAGACACCCGCGGCTGGCTGGCTGAACGGGTCGGAGCCGAGAAGGGCGAGATCCTCGACCGCGACGGGTCCGTCGTCGGATCCCACGAGGGAGCAGCTGCGTTCACGGTCGGACAGCGCAGGGGGCTCAACCTCGGTGTTCCTGACCCCGGAGGCCGCCCGCGATTCGTTCTCGAAGTCCGGCCACAGACGAATCAGGTCGTTGTCGGTCCGAAGGAAGCGCTCGCGATCGCGGAAATCGCCGGTTCCCGTTTCACCTGGGCCGGTCTTCCTCCCGAACACCCCGACGCATCGTTCGAGTGCGACGTCCAGATCAGGGCCCACGCGGACCCGGTGCCCGCCGTCGCCGTCGTGCAACCCCATGCTGAGACGGGGGAACCCGAACTGATGATCCGTCCGGAGACCCCGCTCGATGGGGTAGCGCCCGGGCAGACCGCGGTCGTCTACGTCGGAACGCGAGTCCTGGGACAGTGCACGATCGACCGCACCGTCAGCGCGGTTCCGGCGACCGCCTGAGCTGAGTGACGGCACCGAATCGAGTGACGACACCGTGTCACCAGCAGTGCGCGCATTCACTTCGAGTGCTGCCGAGCGGTGTCGGACGCTGTCCCTAGACTGGACATGTGACCGAGAGCGCTGACCAGCAGACCACACCGAAAGACCTGGAGCAGGCAGCGGCAGAAGCAGCCGCACTGACGACCCGGATACTGGAACTCCGGGACGCGTACTACGCTCACGACTCCTCCCTCGTGTCGGATGCCGACTATGACACGCTCATGCGCCGTCTCGAACACCTCGAGCGATTCTTCCCCGAGCTCCAAAGCCAGGACAGCCCCACCCAAACTGTCGGCGGCCGGGCGCAGGCGACGTTGTTCGACCCCGTCACCCACGCCGAACGCATGCTCAGCCTGGACAACGTTTTCTCGCCCGACGAGCTGCGCGGCTGGAGCGAGCGGGTGGAGCGCGCCTCGGCACGCTCGATCCACTACCTCACCGAGTTGAAAATTGATGGGCTCGCGGTGAACCTCCGGTACGAGAACGGACGACTGGTCAGTGCCGCCACCCGTGGTGACGGGGTCGTCGGTGAGGATGTGACGGAGAACGTCGCGCTGATCAGCTCCATCCCCAGGCGGCTCGCGGGGTCCGGCCATCCGGCGATCGTTGAGGTTCGTGGAGAGATCTTCTTTCCGGTCGAGGCCTTCCGCGAGCTCAATGAGTTGCAGCTCGCTGCCGACGAGAAGGTGTTTGCCAACCCGCGCAATGCGGCGAGCGGCAGCCTCCGCCAGAAGGCCGAGAGTAAAAACGCAGCGCAGCTCCAGCTGATGCACAATCGTCTGAGCCGCCTGCGCATGCTCGTTCACGGCATTGGTGCCTGGCCCGATCCACCCGTCTCCGCCCAGTCAGAGGTGTACGCGCTGCTCGCCGACTGGGGCCTGCCCACCTCGACGCATTTCCGCGTCTTCGACAGCGTCGAGGGCGTAGTCGGATTCATCGAGCACTACGGAGCGAATCGGGCAAGCGTCGAGCATGAAATCGACGGCATCGTGATCAAGGTCGATGAACTCGCACTGCACGACGAGTTAGGTGCTACCAGTCGCGCTCCGCGCTGGGCCACCGCCTACAAGTACCCGCCCGAACAGGTCAACACCAGACTTCTCGACATCGTGGTCAGTGTCGGGCGCACCGGGCGCGCAACACCGTTTGCCCAGGTCGAGCCCGTGCGGGTCGCGGGCTCCACGGTGAGCCAGGCCACCCTGCATAATCAGGACGTCGTCAAGGCGAAGGGCGTTCTCATCGGAGACACCGTCATCCTGCGCAAGGCGGGCGACGTCATCCCGGAGATTCTCGGGCCGGTCGTCGAACTTCGAGACGGCACCGAGCGCGCATTTGTCATGCCCGAGAATTGTCCGTCCTGTGGCACGCCGCTCAGGCCGGCTAAAGAGGGAGACAAGGACCTTCGCTGTCCGAATTCGCGATCCTGCCCAGCACAGGTACGGGGACGGGTCGAGCACGTCGGGTCGCGCGGCGCACTCGACATCGAAGGGCTTGGTGAGGTGGCAGCCGCAGCGCTGACCCAGCCGCTCGGTCCCGCCGCTGCGCCGCTCGCCGATGAGAATGGCGACGTCTCGGAAGCCGGACTGTTCGACCTCACCATTGAGGACCTCTTCCCGGTGACGGTCACCGTCGTCGACAGCGAAACCGGCCTCGACAAACTCACCGACGATGGCCACGTCAAGCGCGTGACCCCGTTCAGGCGCAAACGCTCCGCTAAGAGAGACGGGGCATTCGATCCGGCGGCCGCCGAGTTCTCGGGCGACGAAGAATCGGTACCGTCGAAGAGCGCCATCGAACTCCTGCAGAACCTGCACTCAGCCAGGACCAAGCCGCTGTGGCGCATTCTGGTCTCCCTCAGCATCCGTCACGTCGGCCCCGTCGCCGCGCGAGCACTTGCCGACTACTTCGGATCGCTGGACGCGATTCGTTCAGCCAGCAGGGAACAGCTGGCGGAGACCGATGGCGTCGGTGGGATCATCGCCGACGCCGTGCTCGACTGGTTTGACGTCGACTGGCACCGCCAGATCGTCGCGCAGTGGGAAGCGGCTGGCGTGCAATTCGCGACCCCGGGGCACCCGGGTCCCGGAGCCGCAGCCGAGGCCGGGGGAGTCCTCGCCGGACTCACGGTTGTGGCCACCGGTTCGCTCGAGGGATACAGCCGGGAGGAAGCCCAGGAAGCGATTATCGCTGCGGGAGGAAAGGCCGGTTCGAGCGTGTCGAAGAAGACCGACTTCGTGGCCGCGGGGCCCGGGGCCGGTTCCAAACTCGGCAAAGCGGAAGAACTCGGTCTGCGGATCATCGATGCAGCCCAGTTCGCGGTGCTCGTCACCCAGGGGCCAGAAGCCCTCGGCGGTGACGAGGCCGAGATGACCGACGCCGGAATGACCGACGCCGACTGACCCTCAGCGCAGGATGCCGGCCTGTTTGCCGGTCTCCTTTGCCAGGAGGTTCTCACGGACCTGTTTGCGCAGGACCTTGCCGATCAGCGAGGTGGGGAGTTCGTCGATGGCGACGATCCGCCGCGGAACCTTGTATCCGGTGAGGTTGTCGCGCGCGAACTGGCGGATCGACTCGCGATCCAGTTTCTCGCCCGGCCGGAGCACCACGGCGGCGACCACGTCCTCGCCGGAGTGCGCGCTCGGCATGCCCACGACAGCAACGTCGGCGATGGAGGGATGCTGGCGGAGGGCGTTCTCGATCTCCGTCGGCGCAACGTTGAAGCCGCCGGTGATGATGAGCTCTTTGATCCGGTCAACGACGCTGACAAAGCCGTCGGGGTCCATGGTGACGATATCGCCGGTGCGGAACCAGTCCCCGTCCACGAACGCCGAGCTCGATTCCTCCGGCTTCCGGTAATACCCGGAGAAGACCTGCGGACCGCGGACGATCAGTTCCCCTGGCGCGCCCGGCGCGACGTCGACGGTGGGATTATCGGGGTCGACGACCCGGATCTCCGTGCTCGGCAGCGGGAGCCCAACGGTGCCGGCCTTCCTGGTGTCAGCTACCGGGTTCGCCATCAGCACCGGCGAACATTCGCTCAGGCCGTAGCCTTCGATGAGATATCCGCCCGTCGCCTCCTCGAACGGCGCAACAAGCTCATCGGGCAACGCCATCGCACCCGAGATGCCGACCTCGAGACCACGGAGCGATACGCCTTTCTCCTTCGCCCGCTCCAGGAGGCGGCCGGCGATCGGTGGAACCGCAGGCAGGAACGTGGGCGGATGCTTGCGGGCGGCGGCCAGCACCAGGTCGGGATCGAACTTCGGGAACAACACCAGTCGAGCGCCCAGGCTCATGGCGAAGGTCAGGCACAGCGTCAGGCCATACGCATGGAACATCGGCAGGACGGCATACACGGTGCACCCGGCGTGTTTGATCGTCGGAGTCCACGCCCGAGCCTGCGCCGCATTGGACAACAGGTTCGCGTGGGTCAGCACGGCACCCTTCGGAGCGCCGGTTGTTCCCGAGGTGTACTGGATGATCGCGACATCGGTGGATTCCGGGCGAGGATGGTGGGAATCAATGGTCATGGACACGCTGAGCTTCGACCAGCTGATGGCGCCGTGCGTCTTCGCGGTGAGGGCGTTTCGGGATTCACGAGCCCTCTTCAGCGGGAGGGAGAGTGCCAGCCGCATCGCGATGGGCATCGACCTCGTGATGTCGACGGAGATCAGCGAGGTGACCGCGATGTCTTCCGGGAACTCCTGGACCGCTGACACGACCTTGTCCCAGACGATTGCCACCCGCGCGCCGTGGTCCTCGAACTGGTGTCGGAGTTCTCTCGGCGTGTACAGCGGATTGTGCTCGACGACAACGGCGCCGAGCCGCAGGACGGCATAGAACGCGACGATGTGCTCGGGGCAGTTGGGAAGCACGATCGCCACCGGGTCGCCCTTCGACACGCCAAGCTGGCGCAGACCCTCCGCGACGCGTCCGATCGCGTGTTGCAGCTGGCGGTACGTCGTTGTCGCCCCAAAGAACTCCAGGGCGACGAACGAGGGGTGTCGTTCAGCCGAGGTATCGACCAGGTCTCCGAGGCATCCGCTCTGCTCGGGGATCTCTTGGGGCACGTTCGGTGCGTAATTCGCCAGCCAGGGACGCGGGAAAGTGTCGGTCACTCGTCCAACCCTAATCGGGAGGGCTGGCTCGCGCTGTCGCTCGGGCGGGTGGCCGCTACGCCGCCCAATAGACTGGACGGACACCCCAGTACTTACGCGACGGAGTCCCATGTCTGAAATTTCTGAGGAGCAAGTGGCGCATCTCGCGAACCTCGCGCGCATTGCCCTCACCCCGGAAGAGATCTCGAGTCTCACCTCCGAACTCGACCAGATCGTCGACAGCATTGCCAAGGTGCAGCAGGTGGCGACGCCTGACGTTCCGGCGACCAGTCACCCCGTGCCGCTGTCCAACGTCTTCCGTGCTGATGTCGTCGGCGAGACGCTCACAATTGAGCAGGCGCTGCAGAACGCCCCTGAACAGTCCGACAACCGTTTCAGGGTTTCCGCGATTCTGGGGGAGGAGCAGTAATGAACGACATCATCCGATTGTCCGCCGCCGTCCTCGCCGAGAAGCTGCAGAGCCGTGAGATCAGCGCCGTCGAAGCCACACAGGCCCACCTCGACAGGATCACCGCCGTCGACACCGACGTGCACGCCTTTCTCCACGTCTCAGACCACGCTGTCGGCACGGCCAGGCGCATCGATGAACGGCGCGCCGCCGGAGAAGAGCTGGGCCCCCTCGCCGGCGTCCCGCTCGCGATCAAGGACGTGCTCGTCACAACAGACATGCCCTCGACCTCAGGAAGCAAGATCCTCGAGGGCTACATGTCGCCGTTCGATGCAACGGTCGTTTCGCGGGCCCGTGCGGCAGGACTCGTCCCGATCGGCAAGACCAACATGGACGAATTCGCCATGGGGTCATCGACCGAGCACTCGGCATACGGCCCGACCCGCAACCCGTGGGACCTCGGTCGAATCCCCGGTGGCTCAGGCGGCGGCTCCGCTGCTGCTGTCGCCGCGTTCGAAGCGCCGCTCGCGCTCGGCAGCGACACCGGCGGGTCCATCCGGCAGCCGGCGCACGTCACGGGCACTGTCGGCGTCAAGCCGACCTATGGGGCGGTCAGCCGGTACGGCGCGATCGCGCTGGCATCGAGCCTCGACCAGGTCGGCCCGGTGACAAGGACTGTCCTCGACGCCGGTCTGCTTCAGGATGTCATCGGTGGGCACGACCCGTTCGACTCCACGTCGCTTTCCGACAGCTGGCCGTCGATGGCCGACGCCGCACGAGAGGGCGCCCGCGGCGATGTACTCGCCGGACTCAAGGTTGGCGTCGTCCGTGAGCTTTCCGGTGAAGGGTTCCAGGCCGGAGTCCAGAGCCGGTTCGACGAGACGGTTGCCCTCCTGCAGAAGCAGGGTGCCGAGGTCGTCGAAGTCAGTGCACCGCACTTCGAGTACGCGGTCTCTGCGTACTACCTGATTCTCCCTGCGGAGGCGTCCTCGAACCTCGCGAAGTTCGACTCGGTCCGGTTCGGCATGCGGGTCCAGCCGGATGGCGGGGGGACGGTGGAGCAGGTCATGGCCGCAACACGGGAAGCCGGATTCGGTCCAGAGGTCAAACGCCGCATCATCCTCGGCACCTACGCGCTCAGCGCGGGTTACTACGACGCGTACTACGGCAGCGCGCAGAAGGTGCGCACACTGATCCAGCGGGACTTCGACGCCGCGTTCGCGCAGGTTGACGTCCTGGTCAGCCCGAGTGCACCGACCACGGCGTTCAGGTTCGGCGAGAAGCTGGAAGATCCGATGGCCATGTACCTCAACGACATCGCCACGATTCCGGCCAACCTCGCCGGTGTGCCCGGGATCAGTGTTCCGATCGGGCTCGCCCCTGAGGACGGTCTGCCGGTCGGCATCCAGATCATGGCGCCGGTCCGTGAAGATGCCAGGCTCTACCGCGTCGGCGCGGCAATCGAAGCGCTGCTCGAGCAGCAGTGGGGTCACACCCTGATCTCGCAGGCTCCAGCACTGGGAGGTAAATAATGGCGAAAGACGCCCTGATGGACTATGACAAAGCCCTCGAGCTGTTCGAGCCAGTGCTCGGCTTCGAGGTCCACGTCGAACTCAACACCAAAACCAAGATGTTCTCGCATGCGCCGAACGAGTTCGGCTCGCTCGCGAACACGAACGTCTCACCGGTGTGCCTCGGCCTGCCGGGTGCGCTGCCGGTCGTCAACGAGCAGGCGGTGCGTCACTCGATCAGCCTTGGCCTCGCGCTCGGCTGCTCGATCGCGCCCTCCTCCCGGTTCGCTCGGAAAAACTACTTCTACCCTGACCTCGCGAAGAACTACCAGATCTCCCAGTTCGACGAGCCGATCGCATTCGGCGGATCCGTCGACGTTGAACTTCCGAACGGTCGCCTCGTCACGGTTTCGATCGAGCGGGCGCACATGGAGGAAGACGCGGGGAAGCTCACTCACGTCGGCGGTTCCACCGGTCGGATCCAGGGAGCCGAGTACTCGCTCGTCGATTACAACCGTGCGGGTGTCCCCCTCGTGGAGATCGTCACTGACATCATCTACGGTGCTGAAGCGGATGCCCCGGAACTCGCCAAGGCGTACGTCGCCACCATCCGCGACATCGTGGTGTCGCTGGGAATATCGGACGCGAAGATGGAACGCGGCAACCTGCGGTGTGACGCGAACATCTCGCTTCGGCCGCGGACGCCGGAGGGCCAGCCCCCTGCTCCGCTCGGAACCCGCACGGAGACCAAGAACGTGAACTCCCTGCGTTCCGTCGAGCGCTCCATCCGCTACGAGATCCAGCGTCAGGCGGCGATCCTCGCGTCGGGCGGCACGATCACGCAGGAGACCAGGCACTGGCACGAAGACACCGGGCGCACGAGTGCCGGGCGTCCGAAGAGCGACGCAGATGACTACAGGTACTTCCCGGAGCCTGACCTTCTGCCGGTCGAGCCAAGCGCGGAACTCATCGAGGAACTCCGCGCGGCCCTCCCTGAGCCGCCCGCGGCTCGTCGTCGTCGGCTCAAGGCCGACTGGGGCTTCACCGACCTCGAGTTCCAGGACGTCGTCAACGGCGGACTGCTCGTCGAGGTGACGGAGACGGTCGCTGCAGGCGCCTCGCCCGCCGCCGCCCGCAAGTGGTGGACAGGTGAGATCAGTCGTGTAGCGAACGTGAACGGGGTTGAAGCATCCTCGCTCGTCTCGCCGGAGAATGTTGCCGCCCTCGCCGTGCTCGTCGAGGATGGCACGCTCACGGACAAGCTCGCCAGGCAGGTGCTCGAGGGAGTCATCGCGGGCGAAGGCTCGCCGCAGCAGGTCGTCGACGCTCGTGGGCTGGCCGTCGTGTCTGACGACGGGGCACTCATCGCGGCCATCGACGAAGCCCTGGCGTCCCAGCCTGACGTCCTGGCGAAGATCCGGGACGGCAAGGTCCAGGCAGCCGGTGCCGTCATCGGCGCAGTGATGAAGGCCATGAAGGGCCAGGCCGACGCCGCCCGTGTGCGAGAACTTGTTCTCGAACGGGCTGGAAGCTAAAACGGCGACTGGGGGTCTGCCGGGGGACTCCCGGCAGACCCCCGGCACTTCTTCCCCGGCGCGTTTTTCGGCAGTACGATGCTGCCATGCTGATCGAGGGTTCGATTCGTTGGCAGATCACGGAGGATTGCCCCTGGGACCTGCTGCTCGCCCTTGCTTTCCGCGACCTCGGCGGCCTCAGCGACGTCTGTGAAGAACAGATCCCGCGAGTCGACCCTCCGCTGGACCCCGTCGATCTTCCCGGCATCGACCGTGACGCGCTTGCAGCGCAGTGGCGCGGCTGGTGGGCCGGAATCGTCCGGCGTGCGACGCGTCCGTTCATCAGCCAGGTGCGGCCACCGCACTTCGAGGTGTTCGACCGAGCACTGGAACTCCAGGACCTGGTTTACAACTGCTACGACGAGGCGATGGCCTGGGCCGAGGAACGCCATGGAGAATACCAGCGGGCGGTGGATGCGCGGGTGCATCCCCTCGCGGATGCTTACGCGCTGGTCCAGCGACGCCAATTCGAGTTGCGACGTCAGACCGGTTCGTTCCGACTCGACCTCGAGGTTCTCCCGGTACGTGGTTCAGGCGCCTGGGTGGTTGCCCCGGACACGGTGATCATCAGCGAAACTCTTCGTGACGATCCCGCGGCGTTTCGTGAGTGGCTGACACCCGTCGTCATCGCGCTCGTCTGAATGACCGACTTCGACTGCTCGATGACATATTCGAATAATCCGCATCTGCTCTACGGCTCGATCCGAACAAAGATCAGGATCACGAGGCATCGTGTGGGAGAATTGAGGCATGAGCAGGCAGGACGGAAGCACGAGGCAGGTGACCGCGGATTTCTCGAATGACGACGGTGCTCACATCCTGCACATCGACATGGACGCGTTCTTCGCCTCCGTCGAACTTCTCGACCATCCTGAACTTCGCGGCAAGCCAGTGATCATCGGCCACGCAGAGGGCCGCTCGGTGGTGACCAGTGCCACGTACGAAGCGCGGCGCTTCGGGGTCGGAGCCGCGATGCCGGTCTCCAAAGCTCTCCGTCTCTGCCCACAGGCGATCGTCCTTCCTCCTCATCACGAGCGATATACCGAGTATTCGCGCCAGGTGATCGCGATCTTCAGGGACGCGACACCCCTGGTCGAACCGTTGAGCATCGACGAAGCGTTCCTCGACGTGTCCGGCGCGCGGCGGCTCCTCGGTTCGCCAGCGCAGGTCGGCCAGTCGATCCGCGAGAGAGTCCAGCGGGAGACCGGCCTGACCTGTTCGGTCGGGGCGGCGGCGACCAAGTTTGTCGCCAAGGTGGCGTCCAGCCGGGCGAAGCCAGACGGACTGCTGGTCGTTCCGCCGGCCGAGACCCTGGCGTTTCTGCACCCCCTGCCCATCCGGGCACTCTGGGGCGTTGGCGCAAAGACGGAGGAGGCATTACTCCGCATCGGCCTGCACACCGTGGGCGACGTGGCCGCGACTCCGCTGGCTACCCTGCGGAAGGCAGTCGGGGATGCCACCGGCGTCAAATTGCACGAGCTCGCTCACGGTCGCGACGCCCGATCCGTCGTCACAGCGACGGCCGAGAAGAGCATCGGACATGAGGTCACGTTCCACGAAGACGTCACCGACCCGGCCCGGCTCAGGCTCGAGCTTCTCCGGCTCGCCGATCAGGTCGCCGTCCGGCTGCGTAAAGCTGGTTTGTCAGCGCGGACCGTGGCGATCAAGGTTCGGTTCGACGACTTCACCACCCTGACCCGGTCTCACACCCTCGCCGAACCGTCCAACGTCGGACGGCGGCTGTATGAAGAAGCGAACGATCTGTTCACAGCACTTGCTGTGGATGGGCGGCCGGTTCGGCTTGTCGGGGTCCGCGCCGAGCAGCTCACCGATGGCGACGACGCGATGGCGTCGCTCTGGGACCCGGACGAGGAATGGCGCGATGCTGAGACCACCATCGATTCCCTCCGCGCGCGATTCGGGGGAGGAGCTGTCCGCCGCGCGTCCATGCTCACCAGGAATCATGGAGAGACCGCCGGGGGAACCCGTGCCCCGCGCGACTGAGCGGTGAGGCACCCACGACACCGGTAGCTGGACAAGCGACGTTCCGATGGTCAGAATGCTGAGCGAGTCCCTCCAAGGGGAATCTCAGGCACCAGCGGCAATGAGGAGGGAAGTCGTGAGCCAGACGAGGATGTCGCTTCTCCGTCGAACGGACGATGTGGAGCTGTGCGTCGAGACCATCGGGGACGCTGCGGACCCGGCGGTGCTGTTGATTGGTGGAGCGACGTGGTCGATGGATTGGTGGGACCCTGAATTTTGCGCGTTGTTGGCGAGCCGGGGTCGCCGTGTCGTGCGTTATGACCAACGAGACACCGGCCAATCCACGAGTTATCCGGTCGGCTCGCCGGGGTATACGGGGGAGGACCTGGTCGCAGACGCGGTCGCGATTCTCGATGGGCTCGGCATCGAACGGGCGCATGTTGTCGGGCTCTCGATGGGAGGTGGCGTCGCCCAGCGCATGGCCCTTGGTCATCGTGACCGAGTAGCGACGCTGACACTGATCGCGACCAGTCCCATCGATGGTTCCCCCTCAGACCTGCCCGGCCCCACATCCGAGCTTCACGCCGTGTTCTCGAGCCCGCCGCCTGAACCGGATTGGAATAGTCGGGAGGCGGTTGTGGACTACATCGTTTCCGGGGAACGTCCATTCGCGGGGACAGGGGGATTCGCCGAGGCGCGGTTGAGGATGATTGCGGAACGCGTATTCGACCGGACGGTCAACATCGCTGCGGCGATGACGAACCACTTCCTCCTCGACTCAGGTGACACCGCAGATCTGTCGCTCACCCGGCTGGGTGGCGTACCCACCCTGATCCTGCACGGCCGGGATGACCCACTGTTTCCGATCCACCACGGCAGGGCTCTCGCGGAGTCGATCCCTGGGGCGCGTTTGGTCGAGCTCGACGGGATGGGCCATGAGTTGCCCCCGCACCCGCTGTGGGAGCTGGTGGTGTCCTCGGTCATCGACCACACAGGTGCGAAGTGAGGAGATCTGACGCTACCCCTTTGCTCGCCCCTTTCAGCCCGATAGCGTGGCGGTATGACAAAACTTGCACTGGAACTGGCTGACAAATTCAAGGCTGTCGGAGTCTCCACCGTGTACGGCGACGCCGTAGACGTTGACGGTGAGAAGCTCATTCCCGTGGCTCTCGCCTGGTACGGCTTCGGCGCGGGTGAAGGAGAAGCGGAGGGCGACACCGAATCGAAGACCGGCCCGGGACACGGCGCAGGTTCCGGTGGCGGTGGCGGTGGATTTGCCCTTCCGATTGGTGCATACATCAAGACGCGGGAAGGGCTCCGCTTCGAACCGAACGTCGTGTCGCTCGTCACCGTCGGTATTCCGTTCGTGTGGGCGGTCGGAAAAGCACTGTCGCTGATCATCCGCGCGCTCAAGAAGTAGCGCATCGTCTAGACTGGGTGCAGTAACACGGGAGTCCGGTGAACCGGGCTGAGAGGAAGATTCCATAATCTTCGACCGTCGAACCTGATCTGGGTCATGCCAGCGCAGGGAGGCAACCATTCTCACCACCCGTGCCCACGAAAGGGCGCGTATCGTGCATTCAACACTCACTTCATCTGCAACCACTGCACCGGCGGCGAAAGCGAAGCGGAACCTGCGCTGGCGGGTAGTCGACATCGTCGTTGCCAGCGTCATCGGCGTCGCGGCCGGTGTCATCTTCTGGGCGTGGGGACTCGCCTGGGGTCCCCTGAGCGCTGCACTCGCCTTCACTCCGGGCCTCGGAGGACTTCTCGCCGGCGGCTGGTTGTTCGCCGGTGTCCTTGGTGGCCTCATCATCCGTAAACCGGGGGCTGCGCTTTACACCGAGCTTGTCGCAGCGGCGGTCTCCGCGCTGATCGGCACCGTGTGGGGCTTTGAGACACTGATCTGGGGACTCGTGCAGGGACTCGGCGCAGAACTCGTCTTTGCGCTGTTCTTCTACGCGAACTGGCGGATCGGAGTCGCTCTCCTGGCTGGCGCTACGACCGGTCTCGCGGTCGGACTGCTCGACACCACGTTCACGAGCTACGCGGCGCTCGACATCGCGGCAAAGACCACCTATGTGGTCAGCGCAATCGTCTCAGGTGTCGTCATCGCCGGGCTGCTCTCCTGGTTCGCGGTCCGCGGACTGGCAGCCACAGGTGCCCTCAGCCGCTTCGCCTCGGGCAGGCAGGCCAGGACCGTGGCCGACGTCGGCGGTCGATGAGTATCGGCGGTCCTGTCCGCCCCGTCCCTGGCGCCCACGTGCGCGCCAGGGACTGGGGGTGGCGACATGCCGGCCGGCGCAACCCGGCCGTGTCCTCGCTCACGTTCGACATCGAACCCGGCGAGAGAGTGCTGCTTCTGGGCGCGTCAGGCGCAGGCAAATCAACCCTCATCCAGGCCATCGCCGGAGTACTCGGCGGCGAGGAAGAAGGGGACGAAATCGGGTCGCTTCTCCTCGACGGGCAGCATCCGGCGGCTGCGCGCGGCCGCGCAGGGCTTGTTCTCCAGGATCCCGATTCGCAGATCGTCCTCGCGCGCATCGGCGACGATGTCGCATTCGCCTGCGAGAACCTCGGCGTGCCCCGGGATGAAATCTGGCAGCGGGTGCGGTGGGCGCTGCACGCGGTCGGGCTCGACCTTCCTCTCGGCCATTCCTCGTCCAACCTGTCGGGAGGACAGAAGCAGCGACTCGCGCTGGCTGGAGTGCTCGCGATGAGACCCGGTCTCATTCTCCTCGACGAGCCGACCGCGAACCTCGACCCCGAGGGCGTTGGCGAGATCCGCGACGTCGTCGATCGCGTCACGTCGGACAACGGATCCACTCTCATTGTGATCGAACACCGGGTCGCGGTCTGGCGGGATGTCGTCGATCGCGTTCTCGTTCTCGACCCGAACGGCGGCGTGCTCGCTGACGGGCCGACCGACGTGGTCCTCGAGCGTGAAGGAGCGAGGCTCGCCGCTGCGGGCGTCTGGGTGCCAGGCATCCCGCCGATGGTTGCGGATCGGCCCCTCCGAGGCTCGGCAGGACGGGACCTGCTCGTGGCGCGCGACCTCACCGTTGGACGCACACCCTTCGGGACAAAGAGTCCGGTCGCCGCGGCATCCGGAGCTTGACCTCCAGCTCAGGGAGGGCGCGGGAACTGCGATCACCGGACCCAACGGCGTGGGAAAGTCGACCCTGGCCCTGACGCTCGCCGGGTTGCTGCCACCGGTCGATGGTGGACTGATCGCCGAACCCGCGCTGTCCCGGGGATTGGGGCAACGTCCGATCCGGTGGAGATCCCGGGAACTTCTCACCCGGCTCGGCACGGTGTTCCAGGAGCCTGAACATCAATTCCTCGCTGCAACCGTCCGCAGCGAACTCGCCATCGGACCGGTCGCGCTGAAACTGCCGCAGATGGAGGTCGATGCTCGGGTGGACGACCTCCTCGAGCGCCTTCGGCTGACCCATCTCGCCGACGCGAACCCGTTCACGCTGTCCGGCGGAGAGAAACGCAGGCTGTCGGTCGCCACGGTGCTCGCGACTCGACCGCAGGTCCTTGTGCTCGATGAGCCCACGTTCGGTCAGGATGCCGTCACCTGGGGCGAGGTCGTTTCGCTTCTCGGTGAACTCGTCGATGGCGGCAGTTCGGTCGTCACGGTCACGCACGACCTCGCGCTCGTCGCTGCGTTCGCTGACCACGAGCTGAATCTGGGTCCCGCCCGAAGGGTAGTCGCGTGAGCGCCCTGCTCCCGGAGATCAGGGACTCCGCCATCGCGCGGGTGAACCCCGTCGCCAAGCTCGCCGTCGCCATTTTCCTCAGCGTCACGCTCCTGCTGTCGATCGACGTCGTGTCAGCATCCGTTGCGCTCCTGCTCGTGGGCATCCTCCTGTTCTGGTCGGGGCTCGGCGCGCGCCAGTTCTGGCTGCGAACAGCGCCGCTCTGGCTGGCCGCGCCGTTCGCCGGCCTCACGACAGTTCTGTACGGCACAGACAGCGGCGCTGTGCTCGTCGAGTGGGGTCCTGCATCGATTACCGAGGGGTCACTCGCGCTCGGACTGGCCATCACCCTGCGGGTTCTCGCGATTGGTCTGCCGAGCATTGTGCTCTTCGCTACGACGGACCCCACCGACCTCGCAGACGGTCTGGCCCAGGTACTGCACCTTCCCGCGCGATTCGTCCTCGGCGGACTCGCCGGCATGCGCATGATTGGACTGTTCATCGACGACTGGCGTGCGCTCGGCCAGGCACGCAGGGCGCGCGGGGTCGGCGACGCCAACGTTCTCATCAAGCTGGGAACCCAGGGTTTTGCGCTCCTCGTGCTCGCGATCCGTCGCGGAAGCAAGCTCGCGACGGCGATGGAAGCCAAGGGCTTCGGGTCAGACCTGCCACGCACCTGGGCGCGACCGTCACGATTCGGGGGTGCCGAGGTCGTCCTCGTTGCGATCGGTCTCGTCATCGCCGCGATGTCTGTGATCGCTGCTGTGCTCGCGGGCACCTGGAGCTTCATCCTTGGCTGAGCGGATCGAGACCAGCGGAGAAGTCAGCATCGACGAGGCTGTGTCGGTGATCCTGGCCAAACGGGAACGCGCGGTGGAGACCGTCCTCATCGACGGCCCAAGCGGCGCGGGCAAGTCGACGCTGACGGACGCACTCGTCGCCGCGTGGCCGGACGCGGTATCGCTGGTCCGCATGGACAATATCTACCCCGGGTGGGGCGGGCTTCTCGACGGGAGCGAGCTCGTCCACACCCACCTGATCGGGCCGAGAAGCAGAGGAGCTGACGCGCGCTGGCAACGCCATGATTGGGTCGGAGACACTGCGGCCGAGTGGCACGCCGTACCCTCGGACCGGTCGCTCATCCTCGAAGGCTGCGGAGCCCTCAGCCGTGCCAACGCCCCCCTCGCCACCCTTCGGGTCTGGCTCGACGCCGACGACGCGATCCGCAAACGACGCGCGCTGGCTCGGGATCGCGGGGCGTTCGATGCCCACTGGGACGAATGGGACCGCCAGTTTGCCCGATTTGTTGACACGGAGCATCCGGCCGCCGCCGCGGACATCGTCCTGCGTCTCAGCTGATGGCGACAAGAGTTAGAGGGAATCGAGCAGGGCGCCGATCAGGGGTACCGGATGGGACAGCCGCCAGAACACTCCCGGATCGTGGAGTGATGACCCCAGCTTGAGCGAAACGCTCTGCTCATCGTCCGAGCCGTCATCAACGCGGAGCGCCCCCACGCTGGTGCCAGCACCCGCGATCGTGACGGGGTCGGTCGTGACGGTCAGGGTGGGCTCTGTCGCGCCCCAGCGGAGACGCTCCCGCGACAACCCGGTGATGCCGGTGGCCGACTGGCCCCACTCCGTGGTGAACTCGACGACGGGGATGCCTTCGGCGATCGAGGGAAGCGACGTGACCCCGGCCCTGGCGCTCTCCACGAGTGCCAGCATCCCGGACTCGAGCGTGTCCCAGTCCGGCTGGCGAAGGAACGCCCCGAACACGCGGAACGACTGCGTCGATCCTTCCGGAACGACGTCCAGTGCGAACAGAAGGCAGATTCCGGCGGCATCCGTGTAGCTGCGGGAAATCCCGGTCACACCGCTCTCAGGCAGGTACGTGGTGGTGTTGGTGACGCCCCGGCTTCCGGCCAGGCCCGCGACGGGTTCAGCGAGAACGGAGGCAATCACCGGTGTGCCCAGCGCGATCGCCGAGAGGCGAGCGAGGTCGGTGGCTGTGCCAACACTCTCCTCGCTCAGCCCGGTGGCGTCGACCACGACGGTCGAGGCCAGGCCCTGCTCGCTGAGCCACGCGTTCGCGGCGTCGACGTAGCCGTCAACGGAACCGTAAGCCCACCTGGCGAGGGTGTCCGCATGGTTGTTGCTCGAGCCGAGCAGCAGCGCCTGGAGCATCTCGCGCTGGGTCCACGCGTCTTCAGTGAACACCGAGACCGTCCGGGTTCCAGCATTCTGGTAGTCGATATAGGAGAGGTAATCTGCGCTCGTGATGGGCACGGTTCCGCCCGGCGACCCATCGCCGATCGGATGCCGGTCGAGAACGACGAGCGCGGTGATCGTCTTGGTGATCGCGGCCATCGGGACGGCCGCCGTCTCACCGGCACTGGACAACGCGGCGGAGGTCGGGGATTCCGTGACAGCGCTCGAGCCGGTCACAGGCAGGGCCGGTGGAACAGCCGCAACGGGCTCAGCCAGGTCGACCCGGGTGACGGATGCCGCCGGGAGTGGACCCAGCAGCGTCGCAGGGCCGTAGGCACCGAGACCGAGAATCACCACGGTGCCGACGAAGATTCCGAAGCCGCGCGCTACACCCACTGCATTCCGCCTGAGATCGTCACGGCCTTAGGCTAACCCGGCCGGACCTGTTAACCCGTCAGCCCCAGCCGAGCTCGTGCAATTCTTCGTCATCGATTCCATAGAAATGGGCGATCTCATGGACGAGGGTGACCCGAATCTGATCGCGCAACTCGTCCGCGTCCTCGACGATCGCCAGGAGCGGTTCCCTGTAGATGCTGATCAGGTCGGGAAGTTCGCCGAAACCGTACTGGTCGCGGTTCGTCAGGGCGACGCCGTGGTACAGGCCCAGAAGATCGAGCGAGCCGTCCTCCGGACGATCCTCGATCACGATGGCGACATTCTCCAGCCCGTCGACCATGTCGTCGGGCAGCGCGTCGAACACGTCACCGACGAGGGCTTCGAACGTTGCGGCATCCATGTCGACCATCGAATACACCGTACCGGACGGATGCCGCTTCAGCGGGGCTGAGTCGGAATGAACCCGCGGCCGTGACTGTGGCGGTGCTGCACCACAGCCAGGGCTGTCCTTACGGGGTGAGTGACGGGGATTGAACCCGCGGCCTTGCTGTGGGGTGCTGCACCACAACCAGGCGCTGTCTTACTTGGGGTGAGTAACGGGGCTTGAACCCGCGACCTTGCTGTGGGGTGCTGCACCACAACCAGGCGCTGTCTTACTTGGGGTGAGTAACGGGGCTTGAACCCGCGGCCTTGCTGTGGGGTCTGCACCGCAACCAGGCGGTGCTGGGCAGCAACGGGGCTTGAACCAGGCCGCTTGGGGTCTCACAAGGCCTGCTACTTGGGGTGAGTAACGGGGCTTGAACCCGCGACCTCCTGGACCACAACCAGGCGCTCTGCCAACTGAGCTATACCCACCATGTGCGTCCCACGGTCGAGACCGTGCGATTGCAACTATGAGAGTCTATTACACACTTGGGGTGTAGTTGTGCACCACAGCCGCTGCTACTGATTTTGCTTCATCAGAGGTCGGCCCGGGGAGCGGCACAAACGCTGCATCGCGGTAGTACGCGAGCTCGCGGATGGACTCGAGGATGTCGGCGAGTGCCCGGTGTCCGCCGTCTTTCGCAGGGGCGTTGAAGTAGATCCGCGGGTACCACCGACGAGCGAGCTCTTTGATCGACGAGACGTCGACGTTGCGGTAGTGCAGGTGCGCGTCGAGTCGGGGCATGAACTTGGACAGGAACGCCCGGTCAGTGCCGATCGAGTTGCCGGCCAGAGGAGCCTTTTGCTCATCGGGAACGTGACTGAGAATGTACTCCAGCGCCTGGTACTCGGCATCTGCGAGCGAAACACCGTTCGGGATTTCGTCGAGAAGACCCGACGACCGGTGCATGTTCGTGACGAAATCACCCATATTCTCCAGCGCGGATGCGTCGGGCTTGATGACGATGCTGATGCCGTCATCCACCGGCTTGAGGTCGAAATCCGTGATCACGACAGCGATCTCCACCAGTTCGTCGACGGCGAGGTCGAGCCCGGTCATTTCACAGTCGATCCACACCAGGAAGTCGCTCAGATTGCTCATGACCTCAATGCTAGCTGTGACCGGTGACACCACTCACCGCTGCACGTTGGGGGCGTGCACTCCGCGCGCTGCGGTATCCTGAATATCACCGCCCTCCGTAGCTCAGGGGATAGAGCAGGAGCCTTCTAATCTCTTGGTCGCAGGTTCGAATCCTGCCGGGGGGACTCCATCCGCGTTCTCGTGGTGCTTCTCATCTCTTGGTCGCAGGTTCGAATCCTGCCGGGGGCATCCATCCGCGTTCTCGTGGTGCTTCTCATCTCTTGGTCGCAGGTTCGAATCCTGCCGGGGGGACTCCATCCGCGTTCTCGCTCCCAACACCAGCACGGCGATCGTCCAGCAGACAGGGGCACGATGGTCGTATGACACCGTCGCTTCGCCGCCCAGCCCCCATCCCGCCGAAGCCCGGGCAGGAATCGGTCTGGGATTACCCCAGGCCGCCGCGACTCGAAGCCAGCCGGGACCGGGTGTCCATCCGCCTGGGCGGAAAGCTGATCGCTGAGACCACTGAGGCCGTTCGCGTGCTGGAGACGAGCCATCCGCCCGTCTACTACCTTCCACAAGCCTGCTTCGCGGACGGCGTGCTCTCGCCCGTTGAGGGTACGAGTTGGTGCGAATTCAAAGGTGAAGCGCACTACTACGACCTGCGCGTGGGCGACACGGTGGTCCGCCGCGGGGCCTGGCACTATCCGAGCCCGCGCGGAGGGTTCGATCACCTGGTCGGAATGGTCGCCGTCTACCCCGGTCTGATGGACTCGTGCCAGGTCGGAGACGACGTCGTCCAGGCACAACAGGGTGACTTCTACGGTGGCTGGGTCACCACCGGCATCGTCGGGCCGTTCAAGGGTGCCCCGGGCACGATGGGGTGGTAGCAGGCGCAACTCAGCGCACCGACACATCCTCGTAACCGGACGACGGTAGGTTAACGCCATGCGTGCCCTTCAAGAGCAGATCATTTCCGAGCTGGAAGTCCAGCCGAGCATCGACCCGGCGACCGAGGTCACCAGGAGGGTCGACTTTCTCGTCGACTACCTCCGCACGACCGGAGTAAATGGTTTCGTGCTCGGGATCAGTGGCGGGCAGGATTCCACGCTTGCCGGACGCCTCTGCCAACTGGCCGTCGAGAAGCTCAGGGCAGCAGGCATTCCCGCGACGTTCATCGCCGCACGACTCCCGTACCAGGTCCAGCATGACGAAGTCGACGCGCAGCTCGCCCTCGACTTCATCCGACCGGATCGCCTGATCACTTTCAACGTGCACGAGGCCGTCGATGCCGTAGAGGACGAGTACGCGGAGGTGGCAGGCGAACAACTGACCGACTTCCACAAGGGCAACGTCAAAGCTCGGACGAGAATGATCGCCCAGTACGCGATCGCCGGGCAGGAGGGGTGCCTTGTCATCGGAACCGACCACGCCGCAGAGGCGGTGACTGGATTCTTCACGAAGTTCGGCGACGGCGGCGCAGACATCCTGCCCCTGAGCGGGCTCTCCAAACGTCAGGGCCGTCAGATGCTGATCCACCTCGGCGCACCCAGACGGCTCTACGAGAAGGTGCCGACGGCGGACCTGCTCGATCATCACCCCGGGCAGACCGATGAGGCAAACCTCGGGCTTGTGTACGAGGACATCGATGACTACCTCGAAGGTAAGAGCGTTCCGGATGACGTTGCGGATGCCATCGAGAGACGGTTTCTCTCCTCGCGGCACAAGCGGGCGACGCCGGTCGCTCCGACTGACACCTGGTGGCGTTCCTGACTTCCTGAGCACGCGAACCAACGACAAAGGCGGTGCCGCATCATGCGGGCACCGCCTTTATCGTTCGGGAAGGTCAGGCCTGCTTTTCTCGGCTTCCGCCTCGGACTCTGCTGCTGCGCGCTTCACGTCCATCGCCGCGACGTCGTCGATCAGTCGCTGGGTCGTCGTGTCTGCCCGGCTGAAAGCGGCGGGCTGGACCGCTGGTTCGCCGATTCCGTCGAGGTGAACTGCTCGTGGTGCTGCCGAACGGCCCACGCGTCCTGTTCGGCGATCAGGGTCTTCTCCGTCGCCGTGTTCTCGAACTTCCATCGTTCGAGGTCGCTGTCGAAAACGCGGCGCACGCGCGACGGGCGGCTCTGCCACTCAACGAGCCGGTCGCGGAACTCCGACTGGGCAGGAGCGAGTTCGAAACCGAAGGTGGCCGAGTTGCGCTTCATCTCTGCGATCTGGTGCGCGGCCCAGTTCGCCGCGACCGCGGCTCCCTTGACCGGCAGAAGACGCAGCTGGATATCGGCCTGCGCAGCTGAGCGGTCGGCGATGGCCTGCTCCTGCGGCGTCAGTGAGTTCCACACCGCCGCCTCGGTAGACGCGTCGACGAGCGCCGCGATGGCCGATGCCTTGAGGTCGCGGTCGCGCTGCTCGATCAGACGCCGGACGGATGCCTTCGTGACTGCACCCGCAAGCAGGGCGGAGACGAGGAGGGCGACCGCGACGACGACGACGGTGAAGAGCACCGGGCGTGTGTCGGTTGCGGTGAGCCAGGCGACGAATTCATTCCACAATTCCATGTGCCGAAGGCTACCCGCAGAGCAGCCGACCGGACCGGAGCGTGAGCCGTGTCGCGTGTTTCGACGCCGGAACGTGTCCGACCGTACTCCGGCGCGGGTCGCGGCGTCTCGTCATGCAGCCCAGCAGCAGCCAGCGGCCAGCGGTCAACGATCAGAGTGAATGCAAGCAGTCCAGCGCGTCGTCGATCTTCCAAAACTCGCCGAGGGTGTGAAATCTCGCGTGCGCAGGGGCCAGGCGCTTTGCGACAAATGTCGTTCCGTTGTCGTCGTCACGACGCTCGATGTGCCCGAGGATCCGTCCGTCGGCGACGGTCGCCCGCCAGAGGTCGTCGGTGACCCTGACGAGGCTGAGCCCCGTGCGGGCGCGGCTGTTCGTCGAGGCGACGGATGCGACCGGGCGCACCGGTGCGGTGCCTGGATTCGCGTGTCGCATCGTTGTCGGTGTCATGGTGTTCCTCCTCGCCTGTGGCCGGCCCCGGATCATCTCGTGATTTGAGGCTAAACGGAACCACCGACATCCGCCCCGGATGCGCACGACCGTGCGCATAACTCCGCCGATCCGCAGCACTCGGATCGCGCGGCACGCGCGAATACAGGGTGCTCGGCGCACCGGCGGCGCACTCGAGCACAACGGGGCGGAGTTGTGCGCGCAGCAGGTGCGGTAGGCCTACCTCAGGCCGGTGCCGTCGACGGCGAACGGTTCGATGGCGGCGAGCTCGTCGTCTGTCAGTGGGGGCGCCTCCAGCGCTCCGACATTTTGTTCCAGCTGCTCGACCGAACTGGCACCGATCAGTGCCGACGTGACCTGCGGGTGACGAAGCACCCAGGTCAACGCCATCTGTGCGAGCGACTGGCCGCGGTTCAGCGCGATGTCATTGAGCGCACGGGCGCGTTCCAGGTAGGTCTCGCTCAGCTTCTCCGGCGGCAGGAAATGGCTCGTGGCGGCGCGCGATCCGCTCGGGATCGTGCCATCGAGGTAGCGGTCGGTGAGCAACCCCTGGGCGAGGGGGGAGAAGACGATCGATCCGGCGCCGACTTCGTCGAGCACCTCCAGCAGGCCATCCTCGACGTGGCGGTTGAACATGGAGTAACTGGGCTGGTGGATGAGGAGCGGGATGCGGTGCTCGGCGAGCGCCGCGGCTGCCTGCCGTGTCTGCTCCGGTGAGTAGTTCGAAATGCCCGCGTAGAGCGCCCGACCGGAGGTGACGGCGGTCGCGAGCGCCCCCATGGTCTCTTCTATCGGAGTGTCCGGGTCGGGGCGGTGCGAGTAGAAGATGTCGACGTAGTCGAGGCCGAGACGTCCCAGGCTCTGGTCCAGTGATGAGAGCAGCGTCTTGCGGGAGCCCCACTCTCCATAGGGTCCGGGGGCCATGTCGTAGCCGGCCTTGGTCGAAACGACGATCTCGTCGCGGTGCGACGCAAAGTCGTCTGCCAGGATGCGACCGAAGTTTCGCTCCGCCGATCCGGGAGGGGGACCGTAATTGTTGGCGAGGTCGAAGTGCGTAACGCCCAGATCGAACGCCCGGCGTACGATCGCGCGCTGCGTTTCCCAGCCTCTGGCGTCTCCAAAGTTGTGCCAGAATCCGAGGCTGACGCGGGGGAGCAGCAGGCCGCTCCGGCCCGTTCTGGCGTACTGCATCGAGTCGTATCGTGTGTCGTCGGCTGCGTAAGTCATGGGGCAATGCTAGTGATCGCGCAGCCCCTCGCGACGTCCGCTCTCGTCATGGTGATTCCTCCACAGCCGCACTTCAGGCAGGTGAAGTCCACGAAGTAGATGTTCGCCGTCGTGCGGATGCGGTGGGCGGTGACACTCGTTACGTGACTTCGGAGGCCGGCGGTCCGGCACGAGGGTCGGCCCCGGGGTCACACCCACGCCACCCGCAGTGCGGGTATTTGCAGAATGGAGCATCCCTTGTCTGACACCGTCACACTGACCGGCCTTGTCGCCACCGTTCCCTTCGTCGGCGCCGACGATAAAGTCCCGTTCACCAGCTTTCGGCTGGCGTCCAACCAGCGCTACTTCGACCGGCGCACCTCCCAGTGGGTTGCCGCGGAGACCAACTGGTACACCGTCACAGCATTCCGCGCGCTGGCGTCCAACACGGCAGCATCCGTGCACAAGGGCGACCGGGTCGTCGTCACCGGCAGGCTGAGGATCCGGCGCTGGGAGTCCGGCGGGAAGAGTGGCATTTCTGTCGACGTCGAAGCAGACGGGATCGGCCACGATCTCGCCTGGGGTACTGCCACGTACAGCCGAAGCCTGCAGCGCGAGGCGCCGCCATCCGACGGCGTCGACGCCGGCCCCGGAGCGGGCGCGGAGACGGGAATGCGCATCCCGAACGGCGAGGGAACGACATTGGCTTCTGATGAGTCACCGCGCGCCGAGGCCTGGGCTGTGGCTGTCCCGGGGGCATCCGCGGCGGTGTCGGGATCCCCGACTGAGACGGCTGACGCGCCGTTCTGATCGACGGGAGCGTGCGGCCCGCCTACTATCGAGTGGGGTTGCCGACACGGCAGCCGGAAACAGTCGGGGGAATTCGGGCATGCGGGTACGGATCAGCGGCGTCGGCGCGCTCGCAGCGGGCGCGATTGTCGCAACACTCCTCGTCGGGTGCACCTCGGGCGCGGAACCGGTCCCGACGGAATCGAAGCTTCCGACGTCGGCCCCGTCTGCGGTGCCCACTTTCGATCCGGATGCCGATGCCGACGACGCGCTCATCTATTTCGACAGCGTGAACCAGGCCACCCTCGGAACGAATGCCGACGCGGACGGTCGGGCGTTCATCGACGGACTCGTCGCGGCAGGCTTCGACCGAGCGGCTATGGAGGTCACCTCCGATTCGACGACGATCGGAAACGCGGCTGATTCCATCCAGTTCTCCGTCAGGTGGGGTGAATCCTGCCTGATCGGACAGAACGGGGACGCGGTCAGCGGCTACCACTCGACCGTCGGGCCTGCGCTGGGAACGGGGACATGTCTCATCGGCAGCACAAGGCCAATAGACTGGTAGCAATATGGCTGAATACATTTATTCCATGGTGCGCGCCCGCAAAGCGGTCGGCGACAAGATCATTCTCGACGACGTCACGATGTCGTTCTTCCCCGGTGCCAAGATCGGCGTCGTCGGACCGAACGGTGCGGGAAAATCGACGATCCTGAAGATCATGGCCGGGCTGGACACCCCGAGCAACGGTGAAGCAAAGCTCACCCCCGGATACACGGTGGGCATCCTGATGCAGGAGCCCGAACTGGACGAGACCAAGACGGTCCTCGAGAACGTCCAGGAGGGTGTCGGCCCCATCAAAGCCAAGGTCGACCGCTTCAACGAGATTTCCGCGGCCATGGCCGAACCGGATGCCGACTTCGATGCCCTCCTCTCCGAGATGGGAACCCTGCAGGAAGAGATCGACCACGCGGATGCGTGGGACCTCGACTCGCAGTTGGACCAGGCGATGGATGCGCTGCGCACCCCGCCGGGCGACCTGCCCGTCTCCAATCTCTCCGGCGGTGAGAAGCGCCGCGTCGCCCTGTGCAAACTGCTGCTGCAGAAGCCGGACCTGCTGCTTCTCGACGAGCCCACAAACCACCTCGATGCCGAAAGCGTGCTCTGGCTCGAGCAGCACCTGGCCAAGTACCCGGGCGCTGTACTGGCCGTGACCCACGACCGGTACTTCCTGGACCACGTCGCCGAATGGATCGCCGAAGTCGACCGCGGACACCTCTACCCGTACGAGGGCAACTACTCGACCTACCTCGAGAAGAAGCAGGAACGCCTCCAGATCCAGGGCAAGAAAGACCAGAAGCTGTCGAAGCGGCTCGCTGAGGAACTCGACTGGGTCCGCTCCAACGCGAAGGGACGCCAGGCCAAGTCCAAGGCCCGCCTCGCACGCTACGAAGAGATGGTCACCGAGGCCGAGCGCACGCGCAAGCTCGACTTCGAAGAGATCGTGATTCCCGTCGGACCCCGGCTCGGCGCCCAGGTCATCGATGCGAAGAAGCTGAAAAAGGGCTTCGGCGAGCGGATCCTGATCAGCGACCTCAGCTTCACGCTCCCGCGAAACGGGATCGTCGGAATCATCGGCCCCAACGGCGTTGGAAAGACGACGCTGTTCAAGACCATCGTCGGCCTCGAGCCGCTCGACGGCGGCGAGCTCAAGATCGGTGACACGGTAGACATCTCGTATGTCGACCAGAGCCGTGGCGGCATCGACCCGAATAAGAACCTGTGGGAGGTCGTGTCAGACGGCCAGGACTACATCCAGGTCGGCAAGACAGAGATTCCGTCTCGCGCCTATGTTTCCCAGTTCGGATTCAAGGGCCCGGACCAGCAGAAGAAGGCCGGTGTGCTCTCGGGTGGTGAACGCAACCGACTCAACCTGGCTCTGACGCTCAAGCAGGGCGGCAACCTGCTGCTCCTCGACGAACCGACAAACGACCTCGACGTCGAAACTCTCGGAAGCCTCGAGAACGCGCTGCTCGAGTTCCCCGGTTGCGCCGTGGTCATCACGCACGACCGGTGGTTCCTCGACCGCATCGCCACGCACATCCTCTCCTATGAGGGCACCGATGACGACCCGAGCAACTGGTACTGGTTCGAGGGAAACTTCGAGTCGTATGAGGAGAACAAGATCGAGCGTCTCGGACCGGATGCCGCAAAGCCCCACCGGTCGACGTACCGCAAGCTCACGAGGGACTGATGCGGGTCCACGTCCCGATCCACCTGCGCTGGGGCGACCTCGACGCGTACAACCACGTCAACAACGTGGAATTGATGCGCCTGCTCGAGGAAGCTCGAGTGCGGGTGTTCTGGCGTGACGAGAGCGACGGCGGAGACATCGATTCGGGCATGGCCCTGATCGAGGCCGAAGCGGGATCGAATACGGTCACGCTCATCGCCAGGCACGAGGTCGAGTACGTGCTGCCGATTCCGTACCAGCGCCAGCCGCTCGACGTGCAGGTCTGGATCGGAAACCTGGGCGGTGCAAGCCTCGAGGTCGACTATGAGGTCTACGGGCCGGTCGGCGGCGACCAGCCGCTGTACGCGCGGGCGTCAAGCACCATCGTGCTCGTTGACGCGGCCACCTCGCGCCCTCGCCGGATCACCGACGAGGAACGGACCGCGTGGACTCGCTACCTCGAGGAGCCCGTCGCGTTCGCGAAGCGACGTTAGCGGGAGTTGGGCTCGCCCAACGCGGTCGGCACCCTCACCATGCCCTCCTGGGCGACGCTGGCGACCAGTGTTCCGTCGCGCGAGTAGAACCGCCCCTGCGCCAGCCCACGCCCACCTGAGGCGCTCGGGGACTCCTGCACGTAGAGGAGCCACTGGTCGACCCGGACAGAGCGATGCCACCACATGGCGTGGTCGAGGCTGGCGACCTTGAGATCACGGGTCATCCAGGGCAGCCCGTGACGGCGAAGCACCGATTCCAGCAATGGGTAGTCGCTCGCATAGGCGAGGGCGGCCCTGTGCAGGTTCTCGTCATCGGGAAGGTCGCCGATCGCCTTCACCCAGACGGCGTTCGTCGCAGTGTGTTCACCTTCGACGGTCAGGTAGATGGGTGAGGGAACGTGACGGATGTCGAAGGGCCGGTCGCCGGCCCACGACTTCGCGACGGGGTGGTCGATGTGCGAGAGGAGCTCCGCAGTCGATGGCAGGTCCTCCGGATCCGGGTAGCCCTCCGGCATCGTCGCCTGGTGGTCGAGACCCTCATCGAGATCCTGGAACGACGCGATCATCGAGAGGATCGGAACGCCATTTTGGTACGCCTGCGTGCGCCGGGTGGAGAATGAACGGCCGTCGTGGATCCGGTCGACACTGAAGGTGATCGGTTGGTTGACGTCGCCCGGGCGAAGGAAGTAGCCGTGCATCGAATGGATGACCCGGTGCTCCTCGGTCGTGAGCGACGCCGCCATGACCGATTGCGCGAGAACCTGGCCGCCATAAACCCGACCCCCGGGCATCCACTGCGACGGACCGGTGAAGATGTCCTCGTGCGTCCGGGCTCCGGTGTCCGAGAGGTCGAGGGCATGAAGCAGGGACGCGAGGGGGTCGGTCATCGTTCTCCGATCGTGGCTGGCAGGGCACGGTCTCGAAAGCACCGGCCTGTTAGGTAGTTTAGACAGCAGATGAATGACGCAATCACGCTCGAGGACTCCCACGCCGCCGCCGACCTCAGGGTGTATCTGGCGAGGGCGCGACTCGTCGACGCCACCGCGGTGCGGCTGATCGCCGGCGGGGGAGTTCTCGCGGTGTACTCAGCCGTTCTGCACCCCAGAGGACTGCTCGACTCGAGCCCAACCATCCTGGGTCTGCGGACCTTCGCAGAGGTGTCCGGCGCCACCTTCGACCGTGTCGTTGCACCGGCAGCAATGTCGGACCGCCTCGCTCTACTTGATCCGGCAAACGACGAACCGAGCGTCCCGCTGCCGGCAGGAGACATCCGCACGAGCTGGTCGGGTATCGCGCCACCACGCGGCGGCTGGGAAAAGATTGCCTCCCTCAACGCGATCGCGCTCGAGCTCGCAGCCAGGGACGGTGCGGGCGAGGTGGCACGCGCTCTCCCCGAGAACACCGGCGATCTGATCGTGCAGCGGGTTCGGTCGGAGATCTGGTCGCGGCCTCTTGCCGATCACGCTGGGGTTCCCTCGGGAATCGCGTTCGCGGCGGCGAGTCTCGGTTTCCTCGTCGGAGAGGAAGAGATTCCGCTGTTCGCCTCCGGTGGATGGTTCCGGGCGAGCCCGGAGCGCGGGCACGTGCTTGTAAGGGCGGCCAGAGGACTCTAAGCCGCTGGTCTCGGCCACATCACGGGCAGGGGCCCGTGCCGCGCCTACTCGTCGAAGGTGTTGACGAGGGAGTGCGCCGCGCGCTCGAGATAGTCCCAGAGCGTGGCCTGGTGAAGCGGCGACAGGTCAAGGGTGTCGACGGCGGCTCGCATGTGGAGCAGCCAGCGATCCCTGGCGTCTGGGTTGACCTTGAACGGCATGTGCCGCATCCGGAGGCGAGGGTGGCCACGCTGCTCGCTGTAGGTTGTTGGACCACCCCAATACTGCTCGAGGAACATCGTCAGACGCTCAGCGGCCGGGCCCAGGTCCTCTTCGGGATACATCGGCTTCAGCACAGGGTCGGCTGCAACGCCCCGGTAGAACTCGCGGCAGAGTTTCTCGAAGGTGGGACGTCCGCCGACCTCCTGGTAAAACGTCGGGGTGGCAACCGCCCCTGACTCGCCGGAGCGCAGGTGCACGCCGCGAGGAATATTGCTACCGGTCATCGGCATCGTCCTGTTCGTTCGACGTCGACGGGGGAGGCGTCGGCGCGGAGTCTGAGTCTGACTTCGATGCAGGCGTGCCCTTCTTCGGCCGACGTGGTGCCTTGGGCCGCTTTACCGGCACGGCCGCCTGGAACGGCGCGGTGTCGACGGTCGGAAGCGCTGCGGCAGCTTCTGTCGCGGCATCGGGCACCTGACCGTCTGAGCGGATGTTCCCGGCCGATACGGGTCCGGCGGATACCGGTCCGGCGGACACCGACCCATCCGCCGCCGCCATGACGACGCTGTTCAGCGGTGTGAGTCCTGAGCCCATGCCGTCGAGCGCCTTCTTCAGGTGCAGGCGCAGGTCCCTCGCGAAGTCCCAGCGGGCACCGACCCGCGTGCGAACGACGAGGCGGACGACGAGTGCCTCAGCTGAGATCGATTCGAGTCCCCAGATCTCGGGCTTGCTCAGCATCGCCGGCCGCCACTTGCGACTCGAGGCGAGGGCGCGGGCGACCCGGAGGAGTTCGGCCTGGACGGCCTCGACATCCGACGAGTAGGGGATAGCGAGGTCGACGATCACGCGAGCCCAGCCCTGGGACATGTTTCCCGTGCGCAGGATCTCTCCGTTGCGGACGAACCACAGGGTTCCGTCGAGGTCACGCACCTGTGTGATCCGAATCCCCACGGACTCCACGACACCGGTGGCCTGGCCAAGATCCACGACGTCACCGACGCCGAGCTGGTCTTCCATCACCATGAAGAGGCCGTTCAGCACATCCTTGACGATGTTCTGGGCCCCGAAGCCGAGGCCGGCGCCAACAGCGGCGGTGAGCAGGGCGAACGAACCGAGAACATCCCGGTCGATGGCGTTCACGATGAGCAGCATGGCGACGACGACGATCGTCACATTGACGATGTTGGTCAGCACGGAGCCGAGCGTGCGGGTGCGCTGGACGACGCGCACCGCCGTCACCGGGGACAGACTGAGCGACTGCGTGTCGTCGACGTTGTGTCCCTTTTTCACCCCGGACACGATCTGGGCCACGACGCGACGGATCACGAAGAGCAGGACCCAGCGCGCCAGGAATGCGAAGACGATGATGAGCGCGATCTGGACAATTTTCCAGGCCAGAATGGCGCTAACGGTGGTGGTGAAGGAATCCCAAGTCATATGCGCCCCAGTCTATCGACCGGTCGCCGGGCGAATGCTGGGACAGGCTCGGGCGGGCATCCGCGAGTTGCCGGGAGAGCACGATCGCTCCCCGGCAACTCGAGATGGCTTACGCCTGCGCGTCCCGCTCCTGCGCCTTGATGGCACGCTCGACGCCCGCGAGGTTCTCGACCACGATCCGGCGGAGAGCCGGCGGCTCGGCATTCTTTTCGAGCCAGGCGACGGTGGCGTCGCGCAGTTCGACATTCGCCAGCGGAGCCGGGTACAGGCCCATCACCAGGTACTCGGCGATTTTGTAGCTCCGTGACTCCCAGATGTCCTGCAGCATGGCGAAGTAGTCCGGAATGAACGACGCGAGGACGTCCCTGTCGCGGGCCCGCTGGAATCCGATACCCGTCCACTGCACGATCGCATTGGGTGCCGTGTCGGTGTCGACAACGGATGCCCAGGCGGCGCGCTTCGCGTCAATCGTCGGGATTGCGGCGCGGGCGAGGGCCGCTGCCTTCGCTCCGTTTGCCGTGTTGTCCCCGGCGAGGGCCGCGTCGACGTCGTCCCTCGATGCGGCACCCCCTGCGGTGAGCGCTGTCAGCAGCTCCCAGTCGAGATCCGTGTCGATCTCGAGCCCGTCAAGGGTGCGGTCGCCCGAGCGCAGGCCGCGGATGACATCGAAATGCGCCCCGGTGGAAGCGACACCGGCGAAGAACTTCACGAACTGGAACTGGGCGTCAGAGCCGGCCTCAGCACCCTGCGCAAGCTGCCAGAGGGCGTCTCCGACCTCGGTGAGGACGGAGTCCCTCGACGCGGGAGCAACGTATTGGGTTGCGGCCAGCACGAGCTGGTTGAGCGTCGTCCGGATCGTCGTCGATTCGCTCTCGGTGGCGATGTTGCCGAGCACAAGCCGTACGTAGTCGCTCGCGGGGGTCTCCGCGTCGCGCGTGGCATCCCATGCCGCAGCCCAGACCAGCGACCGCGCGAGCGGGTCCTCGATCGCGGAGAGCGATTCGGTGGCGACAGCGAGTGAGGCGTCGTCGAGACGAATCTTCGCGTAGGCGAGGTCGTCGTCGTTGAGGAGTACGAGGTCCGGACGCTTCCTGCCGATCAGCTCCGTGACATCCGTCCGATCACCGTCGACGTCGAGCTCGAGTCGGTCCTCGCGGACCAGCTTGTCGCCGTCGAAATTGTAGAAGCCGATGGCCATGCGGTGCGGGCGAATCGTCGGGTACTCGGGCACAGCGCTCTGCAGCACGGTGAATCCGGTGATGACCCCCGACTCGTCCACGGTGATCTCCGGACGCAAGGTGTTCACGCCTGCCGTCTCGAGCCACAGCTTGCCCCAGTCGCTGAGATCGCGACCGGATGCCGTTTCCAACTCGGTGAGAAGGTCGACAAGCTCGGTGTTGCCCCACTCATGCTTCTTGAAATATGCGGAGACACCGGCGTAGAAGGCGTCGATCCCGACCCAGGCGACGAGCTGCTTGAGCACCGACCCACCCTTGGCGTACGTGATGCCGTCGAAGTTGACCTGGACGTCCTCGAGGTCATTGATGGTGGCGACGATGGGATGGGTGGACGGCAGCTGGTCCTGGCGGTACGCCCAGCTCTTCTCCATGGCGTTGAAGGTGGTCCACGCCCCGGTCCACTCGGTGGCTTCAGCGACAGCGATGGTCGATGCCCACTCGGCGAACGACTCGTTGAGCCAGAGGTCGTTCCACCACTTCATGGTGACGAGGTCGCCGAACCACATGTGGGCGAGCTCGTGCAGGATGGTGACGACGCGTCGTTCCTTGATCGCATCCGTCACCTTCGAGCGGAAGATGTACGACTCGGTGAAGGTGACGGCTCCGGCGTGTTCCATCGCCCCGGCGTTGTACTCGGGGACGAACAGCTGGTCGTATTTGGGGAACGGGTATGGGTAGTCGAACTTGGACTCGAAGTATTCGAAGCCCTGGCGAGTCTTCTCGAAGATGTAGTCGGCGTCGAGATACTCGGAGAGGCTCTTGCGGCAGAACACGCCGAGCGGGATCGTGCGGCCGTCACTCGACGTGAGCTCGCTGCGTACCGACGCGTACGGACCGGCGATGATCGCCGTGATGTAGCTGGACATGACCTGCGTCGGTTCGAACGCCCAGGTCTTGCTGCCTGCCGCGGCCGGGGTGGGCTCGGGGCTCGGGGAGTTGGAGATGATCTCCCAGTGCTCGGGAGCGGTCACCGTGAACTGGAACGTCGCCTTGAGGTCTGGCTGCTCGAACACCGCGTACATCCGGCGATGAGTCCGGCACCTCGAACTGGCTGTAGAGGTAGACCTCGTCGTCCACCGGGTCGACGAACCGGTGCAGGCCCTCTCCGGTGTTCATGTAGATCATGTCCGCGTCGACGACGAGTTCGTTGTCCGCCTGCAGGTTGCCGAGGGCGATGCGGATGCCATCACTGACCGCGGCCGGATCGAGGTTCTGACCGTTGAGGGTGACGGAGTGCACGGTTCGCGTGATCGCATCGATGAAGGTGGAGGCGCCGGGGGTGGCGCTGAATCGCACCGTGGTGGTCGAGCGGAACGTTTCTGGACCCGTGGTCAGGTCGAGGGCGATGTCGTAGCTCTGGGTGGAGACGAGCGAGGCTCGTTCCTGTGCTTCGGCGCGGGTGAGGTTTTCTCCGGGCGACGCTGAACTCCTTTGTGCGATGGGACGGTGCTGACGAGACGGATCGTGTCCGATTTTCAAGCGTAGTCGTTTGCTTCCGCGCGTCGTGGAACGGGTGCGGGAATGCCGGGGGGTGGTTCCGTGGTTGGCTGACGGTATGAGCATCGAAACTGAGACCACCGTCCCGACCGCCGTCGACTTCTGGTTCGACCCCTCCTGCCCGTGGGCGTGGATGACGTCCCGGTGGGTGGATGAGGTGGCGGAGCTTCGTAATCTCGACGTCACGTGGCACGTCATGAGCCTCGCTGTGCTCAACGAAGACCAGGACGTCTCTGATGATTACCGTGCCTTCCTGCCCCGTGCACTTCGCTACACGCGCCTGGTCGCTGCGGCGCAGGAACACTTCGGGCAGGCGATCGTCAAGCCGCTCTACGACGCACTCGGAACCCGGATTCACCTCGGTCGTTCCACCGACCCGGACACGGTGATCGCTGAGGCGCTCGCCGCCGTTCGGCTGCCCGCGGAGCTTCGCCACATACTCCCACGGCGAAGAGTTCGATCCGCAGATGCGCGCAAGCCACTTCGACGGGATCAACCGGGTCGGGCAGGATGTCGGCACGCCCGTCATCGCCGTCAATGACGTCGCGTTCTTCGGGCCCGTCATCTCGCCGGCGCCGAAGGGTGAGGAAGCCGCCACACTGTGGGACGGTGTCGTCGCCCTGGCCGCGTACCCCGGCTTCTTCGAACTCAAGCGCAGCCGCACGGTTGGTCCCATTTTCGACTGAGCGAGCCGGAGAGCGGGAGGAGCGCAGGAAACGGCAGAATGTAGTTATGCGCATCCACATCGCCACCGACCATGCCGGCCTCGACTTCAGCCAGCACCTGCAGAAGCACCTCAGCGACGCCGGCCACGACGTCATCGACCACGGACCCGTCGAGTACGACGCCCTCGACGACTACCCGGCGTTCTGCATCAATGCAGCCCTGGGGGTCGTGAGGGACCTGGATGTCGGGGTCGAGGCGCTCGGTGTCGTCTTCGGCGGCTCAGGAAACGGCGAACAGATCGCCGCGAACAAGGTTCGCGGCATCCGAGCGGCACTGGTCTGGAACCTCAGTACGGCGAAGCTCGCGCGGGACCACAACGACGCCAACGTGATCTCGATCGGCGCACGCCAGCATTCCGTTGACGAGGTGATCGCCTTCATCGACGCCTTCATCGCCGAACCGTTCACCGCTGAGGAACGCCACGTCCGCCGGATCGCCCAGCTCGCCGAGTACGAAGCAACCGGGACGATCGCGGGAAAGAGCGTCGACTCCCTTCCCGAACGGGCCTGACGTGCCTGAGGGTCATTCCGTTCACCGAATCGCCCGGCAATTCCGTCAGAATTTCCAGGGCCACCGGGTCACAGCCACGTCACCGCAAGGCCGGTTCGCCGAGGGTGCGTCGATCCTGGACGGGCGCACCGTCACCGAGGTGCGCGCCGTCGGCAAGCAGATGTTCATCGAGTTCGGCGACGGCGTGTGGCTTCGGGTGCACCTCGGCATGTATGGGGCGTGGGATTTCGCCGGTGAGATCACCCAGGACGCGACGATCGCCGCGGCGAACGGCCGGATGGGACAGACCAATCAGAAAGGCACCGATCTCCAGGCGACGATCCTCGACGACGCGGGCGAGAACTCGTTGCACTCGATTGGAGCACCGCGAAAGACCCGAGTGCGGATGTCAGAGCAGACCACAGGCCTGGCGGGGGAGGAGTGGGAGACGTTCCCCCTGCGCCGGTCGGCGCCGTCCGCGTGCGGCTGCTCACCGAACAGGCCGTTGCCGACCTGCGCGGCCCGACGGCCTGCGAGGTGATCGACGACGCGCGTGTGCGCGAGGTGATCGCGAAGCTCGGGCCGGATCCACTGCTCGACGACAGCGCGGATGCAGAGAATCGGTTCACCGCGGTCGTTCGGAAGAAACCGACACCGATCGGCCTGTTGCTCATGGACCAGTCCGTCGTGTCCGGAATCGGCAACGTGTACCGAGCGGAACTGTTGTTCCGAGCAGGGGTTGACCCACACACACCAGGAAAGCTCGTCGCGGAGGAGACGGTCCGCGCGATCTGGCAGGACTGGGTGCGCCTGCTGCGCATCGGCGTCGAGACCGGGCAGATGATGACCATGGATGGTCTCACCGGTGATGACTATGCGCAAGCGATGGCGCACAGGGACGACCGGCACTGGGTCTATAAGCGGGAGGGTCTGCCCTGCCGTGTCTGTGGCACGCACATCGCCCTCGAAGAGATGGGTGCCCGAAAGCTCTATTGGTGCCCGAACTGTCAACGCTGAACCGTCGGGTCGGGCTGACCGGCCGTGTCGAGAGGACCACATGAGACAGAATCCCAGCTTCGTGCTTGGCGATATCCCCGAGCTGCGCCGCCTGATCGAACAGAATCCGTGGGTGACCCTCGTGAGCGACACCGCTGACGGCCTCGTCGCCTCGCACTATGCGGTACTTCTCGACCCGGACCGTGACGACCTCACGATTCTCGGACACGTCGGCAGGCCTGACGACGTCATTCATGAACTCGGCGCTCACGACCTTCTCGTCATCGTGCAGGGCCCGCACGGGTATATCTCGCCTGGCTGGTACGACGACAAACCGGCCGTGCCCACCTGGAATTTTGTGGTCGCCCATCTCAGCGGTACCCCCGAGATTCTCGAGCGACGAGGAGAACTACCGTGTGCTCGGCCAGCTGGTCGAGCACTTCGAGAAACGGATGCCCGTGCCGCGATTGATGGAGGGAACACCGGCCAACGCTGAATACGCCAGCCGGATCAGCAGCGGAACGGTCGGATTCCGTCTTACTCCGACCCGCGTGGTCGCGAAACGAAAACTGAGCCAGAACCGGCCGGCAGAAACGGTCGAGCGGATCATCAACGAGCTCGAGAGCGGCTCCGAGTACCCCAACCGGGCGCTTGCTGCCGAGATGCGCCGGGCGAGACGATGAACGAATTCCGGTTGCGCGCATCCCGGCCGGGTTCCGGCATCCGTCGTACCCTTGCGGGCGTCCGAATCGCCGGCGGGCCGGACGCCCCTGTCGACGTCGTACTCGAGGACGGACGGGTGGCTGAGGTGAGGCCCGCAGGTATGGAGGCGAGTGACGGTGAGGTCATGAACGCCGACGGTCGATGGATCCTGCCCGGGCTCTGGGACTCGCACGTGCACATGACCCAGTGGGCGCAGACGGCACGCCGATTCGACCTTTCCGGCACCGGCACCGCCGCTGAGGTGCTCAGCATCGTCGACGCGCAGACGAGGCGCGACGGCGTGGAGGCTGCGGTCGGATTCGGATTCCGCGACGCCATGTGGCCCGACACGGCAGACCTGGCCTCGTTCGACCGCGCCTCGAACGGTCGGGAAGTCATCCTCATCGCCGGCGACCTGCACTGCGTCTGGCTGAACAGCGAGGCGCTTCGCCGCTACGGCCACGCCGGCCACCCCACAGGACTCCTGAGCGAAGAAGATGCTTTCGCGGTACATCGCTCCCTTGATACAGCCCCAGACGCCCTCGTCGATCGCTGGGTGAGTGACGCGGCGACGGCAGCGGCCGCCCGCGGGGTCGTCGGAATCGTCGATTTCGAGATGGCCTGGAACCTGGAAGCCTGGACGCGGCGGATCGCGGCTGGGAACATCGCGCTGCGCGTGCGCTTCGGTGTGTATGCGCAGGACCTCGAGCGCGCAATCGCGGAGCACTTGCAGACCGGACAGATCCTCCCGCACACGCACGGTCTTCTCGAAGTCGGCTCGTTCAAGGTGATTACGGACGGGTCGCTCAACACCCGAACGGCCTACTGCGTCGACCCATACCCGGACTCGTCCGACAGCGGCCTGCTGAACGTGCCGCCGGTGGATTTGGAGGCCCTGATGTCTCGGGCACGAATGGCCGGGTTGGACTCGGCGGTCCACGCGATCGGCGACCGTGCGAACAGCCTCGCTCTCGATGCATTTGAGCGGACAGGCGCGCGGGGTTCGATCGAGCACGCGCAGCTCCTGTCACCGGAAGACGTCGGCCGGTTCGCCGCACTCGGGGTCACCGCGAGCGTGCAGCCGGAGCATGCCATGGACGATCGCGACGTCGCTGATCACCACTGGGCTGGACGCACGGGCCGGGCATTCACGCTGCGAAGTCTCCTGGATGCCGGGGGACGACTGTCGCTGGGGTCAGACGCTCCGGTCGCACCTCTCGATCCGTGGCTGGGAATCGCGTCGGCGGTCGCCAGATCGAGGGACGGACGGGAGCCGTGGCATCCGGAGCAGTCGATCACGGTCGCCGAAGCCCTCGCCGCCTCCACCCGAACCGGTTCGGCCGTCGTCAGGGCGGGCCAGGTGGCCGACCTCGTACTCGTCGATCGGGACCCGTATACGGCGACGCCGTCGGAACTCAGACGGATGCCGGTGGCCGCCACGATCCTCAACGGCCGGGACACGTACACCCAGCTCTGATTGGGCCAGCTGCACTCCGCTGCCAACGACAGAGGGAGGGCCACCTGACGGCGACCCTCCCTCCGATGTGTGTTCGGTGTTACTTTGCGACGTGCGCCACGAGGAACCAGCGATCCTTCTCGAGACCGCGGGCGATCTCGATGGCAATGTCCTGGCTGGTGAGGTCGATACCGTCCAGCTCGTCGACGGCGGTCTTGACCGAGACCAGCGCTGCGTCGATCTGGGCGACGAACTCGGCAATGGTCGTCTCCGACTGCTGGAATCCGGCGGTCAGCTCGCCTGTCGTGGTCTTCGCGGCGACGGTGGACAGCCGGGCGTCGACGGGCAGGCCGAGAGCGACGATGCGTTCTGCTGCGCTGTCTGCCCAGTCCTGGGTGTGCGCCACGATCGTGTCGAGGAGCTCGTGGACACCGACGAAGTTAGCCCCGCGAACGTGCCAGTGTGCCTGCTTGCCGTTGACGACGAGCGCGGTGAGGTCGATGACGACCGGGCTCAGGAACTGGGCGACTCCCGCGGCTACGTCGGGGCTGACGGAGGTGGATGAGACGGTGGTGATATCTGTCATGGGTGTTTCCCCTTCGCTTGCGCGTGATTGTGGTGCGCTCTTGTGGTCAACGCTACTCACGCAGAAACATTCCGCAACCAAGAGAAGGCTCGTCTTACTTCGTGTCGTGCGGCCAACCGAGCGCGAATCAGCGGAGCGAGGACAGCCCGCGGGCCACCGACTTGAGGTTGCGAATCCTGCTCTCATAGGTGGCGGCGAAGACAATGAGGATCACGCCTCCGATGCCCGCCCACAGCCACCAGGGGACGCTGCCATACAGCCCTGAGATCCACGGCCAGAGTTGCGCGAGGCCGTGCAGGGTCACGACGGCTGCGCCGACCAGGGTCGGCGCCTGCAGTTTGAGCACGAGTCCGGCGGCGAGGACAGCGAGCGCAACGATTCCGAGAGCGACCACACGCCAGAGCTCGGTGGTCGCGAGGTCGGCGGCCAGCGACGGCACGAGCAGCAGCACGAGACCGGGGCCGAGTTCCAGCCACGAGCGACGGCTGGCAACACGGGTGAGGCGGATGCTTCCGCCGATGAGCAAAGCCGCAGCGACCGGAACGGTGGCGAGTTCGAACGGATCCGCTGTCGCGGTTGCCAGCATCGCGCCCGAGAGAACGACCCCGGAGCCGATCGATACCCAGCGGAGCGGCGGTGAGAACTCGTCGCGTACCGACGCCGCGACGATGAAACCGCAGGTCACGAGCAGGACCGTCACCGCCCGCCACTCGTCGACGCCGACCGTGAGGATGACGCTTGTCGTGGCGAGAGAGACCAGAACGACCGAGGTGACGACGGCGGCCGTTGCCAACTCGGCAGGGGATCGCGACCGCCACAGCCACAGTGCGCCGGCGAGGAGAAGGAGGAGGGACGCACCTCCAGACCACCATTCGAACGGTGTTTCGGAGCTGGTCGGGGCCAGCCAGGTGCGGCCTATCCCGACGATGGCGGCAGCGCCGGCGCCGGCCACCCACAACACGACGCTGACTCGGAGTCCGCTGGATACCGCGGGGACGACCGAGCCGACGCCGATGAAAGCGCCCGCCGTGATGAGAACGAGAAGCGCACGGAGCGGCTCCCCTGCGGAAGCGACGATTGCGCTCGGCCCGAGACCCACAATGAGGGCCGAGGCAAGCAGGATGGTCCGACCTGGAAGGGCGGACGTGCCTGCGGCCGGCCGTCTCAGAACGGTGAGCCAGAGGATCGCCAGCAGAAGTCCGACAACCGGGAGGGTGTAGAACTCGACGATGCGGGCATCCGCACGAGCCAGTCCCAGCCACAGCCCCGCAACAGCGAGGGGCAACCCCAGCCAGGCGAGGTGCCGCCGTGGGGACAGCCCGGCGACGATGTCGCCGTTCCCCGACGCCACGAGAAGCGCGGAGACCGCCAGCAGAACAAGAGTGAGCCAGCCGAGTTCGGGGCGGGCGGCAATCGAGGCGATCAGAATCACGGCGGTGACGGCAAGGGCAGCATCCCACGCGATTCGAGCCGGGTGTGTGCCCGGCGTGCCGTCGCGTCGAGGGAAGAGAAGCGGAGCCCCAGCCGCAAGGACGACGGTCGTCCCGGCGAGAATCACGCTCGTGGTCACGTCGGGACCGAACCCGGAGCCGACGTTCGGACCGAACTCGCCCCACGCGACGCCGACCGCCCAGAGCGACGCGGCCGGGACGACTGCAGCGGCAGCGAAGCGCTCGGGCCAACCGGACACCCGCCGGCGCACCTGCCAGCCGAGGCCGACGACTGCGGTGAGGGCTAGTGAAACGATGAGCGGTGTCGTTGCACCGAGCTCGGCAAGCTCGGCTACCCCGATCCCGGCCGCTATCGCACCAAAGGCGCTGGCTGTGGCGCTCTCAGCCCGGGTGAGAAGGTCAGAGGCGAACAACGCACCGAGGATCAGGAGCAACGCCACGACCGTCATCCACAGAGCCGGAACGGCCGCGGCCACGGTGGTGTTTGTTACTGCCTCGAACCAGCCCGGAACGAGTCGGGCGCTGACGATCAGCGCGATGACCCCGGATCCGGTGGCCACGGGCGCCAGGCCTCTCGCTACCGAAGGAGGGAGAACACCGACGACCACCTGTCTGAGTGCCACCAACAGGACGATCGTCGCGACGGTTGTCACGGGGAATGTCGCCGTGCTCGTGAGTCCGATCGTGCCGAACGCGAACAGGGTGACGGCGAACACCGCGCCGAAGGAGCCTCGAAGGGAAGGGGGCCGCACTCGAGCGACCGCGATGAGCAGTCCGGTCGCCAGAACGCCCAGGAAAGCGACGGACGGGACCGGCTGCCCGATGACGGCACCAGCCGCGGTGAGCCCGAACCCGCCAACCGCGGCAGGCAGCCAGAGGGCGTGTCGCGCGAGGTTCAGAGCCGCGAGTGCTGCGAGGCCCAGCCCGGAAACGAGGAGAAGGGCGAGGGGCGCGTCCGCGTCGAGGGGCAGGGGAGGATTCGGGGATCCGAAGGCCGGCAGGCTGAATGGAGGGGTCGTCGCGCCCCAGGCCGTTGAGGCGACTGAATACCAGAAGGAGGGCGCCGCTGCGAGGCCGGCGAGGCCGAGCGGGATCAGCGCGGCAAGTCGAAGTTCAGATGTGAGTCCAGCGAGCCGGGGTATGCGTGAGAGCGACGCCACCACAACAGCGGCGAAGGCGATCACTGTCGCCGGCATCCAGAGAATCGCATCCTGGACGCCCTCTCGAAGCACCAGCGAGAGCCCGGAACCGGCAGCGGCAAGTCCGAGGCCGATCGCCGCGAGTGTGCCCCAGCCGTCGCGTCGCGGGCGGACCTCGGGTATCGCGTCGATGTGGTGACGAGGCCCCGTGAGCGCCGGTACCGCGAGGGTGCAGAACCAGCTCGCAGCGACGACCGTGAAGGCGATGGTGCCACCGAGGCGAAGGTCAGGGAGCGCTCCGAAGGCGCACACGGCGGAACCTGCAGTCGCCAGCATGCCAGCAGAACGCAGGATCGCCCGTTCGACTGATCGAGAAACCCGGATCCAGAGAAGGGCTGCGAGACCCACCGTGCTGAGAGCCGCCCACGCACGGGTCCAGCCATCAACGTCAGCGAGCAGGCCCTGGACCAGTGCGAAACCGGCGATCGGGCCGAGTAGCACGGCCGACAGAGACAGTGTTCGAAGCGGCAGCGCCCGGGACGCGAGTATGAGAAGCCCGGAGAGGAGGCCGAGCGAGAGGCCGGTGTACAACCAGCTGTCGAGGCGATCGGAACCGAACAGTCCGTTTGCCCTGACGATCCACAGATCGAGCAAAAAGAGGACGACTGCAAGCGCCGTGATGCCCTCCGCTGTTCCTCGGAGCTGTCGACGTGACAGGAGGACGGCCACGCCGAACACGGCAACGCTCGCCAGCCCGGTGAGCACCGACCGCACCTCGAGGCTCGCCACGAGGTAGGCCAGAAGCACAAAGAACAGCGCCATGATGGAGACGAGAATCACGCCGACGGTGAGCATCAGGATCTGGATGCCACTCCGTCGCGGCTGCCTCTGCACGGCCTGGGTCGCCTCGGGTGGGGGCGCGGCGCCGGTCACATCCATCGGGGCCGCCACAGGGGAGGCCGCCGCTGAGCCGGGGAGGCCACGGCCACCGGGGAGGCCACGATCACCGGGGGGCGCGGGCCTGCAGGCTCGACGATAGGGCCAGAAACGAAGGCGAACGGGGGACCTGGCTGCAGAGGAACGTTCCGCTGGTCCTGCTCGACCCGCATCCGGGAAATCAGGTGTTGGCGCGTCGACTCCGCGGTTGCGACAGCGTGACCGGCAGCAAGAAGCTCGACCGCAGCAGGCACGCCGAGATCGAGCCCGCAGTTATGGCAGAGCATCCCGCGTAGCGCCGCAAAGCAGGCCGGGCAGGCGGCGGTGTTGGTCAGCAACGAGGGGTCTTCGGGCCACCTGGGGAGGCGACGGGGGTCCTGGGGTGCGGGCATTGTCCCAGTCTGTCGGAGCGACGCCCGTCGCACCCGCCCATTTCGGGGGTTGGGGAGACGACGCCGGGCTGTGGATACCGCACCCGCCGGATAGGGTGTCGCCATGACAACGGCCGACTCCTCCTCGATTCTCACCCTCAACGGCGTCCCCGGACCGCACACCGCTGGAGCTTTTGTCGCCCCGGGTGCTCGCGTCGTCGGAAACGTGACCCTTCACCCGTCGTCGAGCGTCTGGTACAACGCGGTGCTCCGCGGCGACTACGCCTCAATCGAACTCGGCGAGGGCAGCAACATCCAGGACGGTGTGGCCGTTCACGTGGATGCCGACTGGCCCGTGACCATCGGCAGGGACGTGTCCGTCGGACACAACGCCGTGGTCCACGGCTGCACTATCGGCGACACCGTCCTCATCGGAATGGGCTCGGTCGTGCTTTCTGGGTCAGTTATCGGTGACGAATGCCTGATCGCAGGGGGAGCCGTCGTGCTCGAGGGCACCGTCGTCCCGCCTCGCTCCCTCGTCGCGGGAGTTCCCGCGAAAGTGCGGCGGACGCTGACAGACGACGAGGTCGAGGGCATCCGCCAGAATGCGAAGCGGTACGTTGCCAACGCGCGCCACCATGCGGAGCCGGTCGGCTGACGCCTGGACTACTCGGAACCGTGCTTCTTGATCCAGCGCCGGTGAGAGGCCATCGCGGTCCCCAGGCACACCGCTGAGGCGGCCATCAGGAGCACGCCGACGCCGAATCGGCCGGTGCCCAGCGCCAGACCGCCAACGACGAACAGGACGACGCCTGCTGTCGTCCAGAGGGAGTAGGCGCGGAGAATTTTCATATCGGAGGGGATGACGGGAATCGAACCCGCGTGATCAGTTTGGAAGACTGAGGCTCTACCATTGAGCTACATCCCCGACACCGGAAGACCGGCACCCGAATATCGTAGTACACCTTTTGGGTCCTCCTGTGCCGCACCCCTCGGCGGCGGATTTTTCCCGGCGGGCGTGCATTAGACTGTCTGAGGCCTTCCACCCGCCGCCTTCTTTCGTTGGTGTGTGAAAGTTCACTACCGGTAATTACTACCGGGGCGTAGCTCAGCTTGGTAGAGCGCCCGGTTTGGGACCGGGAGGTCGCAGGTTCGAATCCTGTCGCCCCGACAAGTCCGTAACTCCTCAGCTCGAGGAAAAAACCACTACACAGGAGAACACACCAACGTGAAATCCACGGTCGAAAAGCTCAGCCCCACCCGAGTCAAGCTCGCCATCTCGGTGACGCCTGAGGACCTGAAGCCGAGCATCACCCACGCCTACGGCCACATCGCCGAACAGGTCAACATCCCCGGTTTCCGCAAGGGCAAGGTTCCGCCGGCGATCATCGACCAGCGGATGGGCAAGAGCGCCGTCCTCGAGCAGGCTGTCAACGAAAGCCTCGACGGTTTCTACCGCGCTGCTGTCGAAGAGCACAGCATCCGTACCCTCGGTCGCCCCGAGGCGGACATCGTCGAATGGCCCAGCGACAAGGACTTCTCCGGCGACCTCCAGCTCGCTATCGAGGTTGACGTTCGCCCCGAGATCACGCTTCCGGCATACGACGACATCACCATCGAGGTCGACGAGGCTGAGATCACCGACGCGGATGTCACGGAGGAGCTCGACAAGCTCCGTACCCGGTTCGGCACCCTCGTCACGGTCGAGCGCCCCGCCACCACCGGTGACTTCGTGCAGATCGACCTGATCGCGACCATCAACGACGAAGAGGTCGACAACGCCTCCGGCATCTCGTACGAGGTTGGTTCAGGCGACCTGATCGAGGGCATCGATGAGGCTCTCGAGTCACTCACCGCCGGTGAGGTCACCACCTTCAGCGCTCCGCTGCTCGGCGGAGAGCACGAGGGTCAGAACGCAGAGATCACCGTCACCGTCGGCGCCGTCAAGGAACGCGAAATGCCCGAGGCCGACGACGACTTCGCGCAGATCGCCAGCGAGTTCGACACGATCGCCGAACTGACCGAAAGCCTCAAGGAGCAGGTTGCTCGCCAGAAGGCGTTCGGCCAGGGCACCGCGGCTCGCACGAAGCTCCTCGAGAAGCTCGTCGAGCTCGTCGAGATCCCCGTTCCCGAGAAGCTGGTCGAAGACGAGGTGCACCGTCACCTCGAGGGCGAGGGACGCCTCGAGGATGCCGAGCACCGCGCAGAGGTCACCACCTCCAGCGAGGCCACATTCAAGCAGCAGTTGCTCCTCGACACCATCGCCGAGGCCGAGAACGTCCAGGTCAGCCAGGACGAGCTGACCCAGTACCTGATCCAGGGTGCGGCCCAGTACAACATGGAGCCGGGTGAGTTCATCAAGGTTCTCGACGAGAACGGCCAGATCCCCGCGATGGTCGGAGAGGTTGCCCGCAACAAGGCCCTCGCCGTTGTTCTCGGTAAGACCACCGTCGTGGACACCGCAGGCAAGACCGTCGACCTGACCGGCTTCGTCCCGACCGACGAGGACGAGACAGACGAGGCTGCCACCGACGAGGCTGCCACAGACGAGGCAGCGACCGAGAAGTAGATTCTCGCACTGCGAATGGATGCCCCGGAGTCGACTCCGGGGCATCCGTCGTTAACGGCGGGCGACGCGATATCTGCCCACGGCGAACAGGCCGGTTCAGGGGCGTCGGCTCCGATAGATTCGAATACACGCAACAACTGAAATGGAGCGCGACATGGCCGAACTGACACTGCCCAACAGTGTTTTTGACCGACTGCTGAAGGATCGCATCATCTGGCTCGGCGCAGAAGTCCGCGATGAGAACGCGAACGAGATCGCGGCGAAGCTGTTGCTGCTCGCGGCTGAGGATTCCAAGCGGGACATCTACCTGTACATCAACTCGCCCGGTGGCTCGATCACCGCGGGTATGGCGATCTACGACACCATGCAGTTCGTCCCGAACGACATCGTCACCGTCGGGATCGGAATGGCGGCCTCGATGGGTCAGCTCCTGCTCACCGCCGGCACGAAGGGCAAGCGGTACATCACCCCGAACGCCCGCGTCCTCCTCCACCAGCCCCACGGTGGATTCGGTGGAACATCCAGCGACATCCAGACCCAGGCGCAGCTCATCCTCGATATGAAGCGTCGCCTGGCCGAGATCACCGCTGCCCAGACCGGCAAAACCGTCGAGCAGATCAACGCCGACGGTGACCGCGACCGCTGGTTCAGCGCGCAGGAAGCCCTCGAGTACGGCTTCGTCGACCACATCCGCGAATCGGCCACCGACGTCGCCGGCGGCGGCGGAACCGTCTCCGAGTAAGCGTCGAGAGATCAAGAGGACAAAACATATGGAAACCCCGACCTTCCGCGCCGCAGGCAACTTCGCCGCCACCGCTGCAGCCATGCCCAACTCCCGGTACATCCTTCCGAGCTTCGAAGAGCGCACGGCATACGGCTACAAGCGCCAGGACCCGTACGCCAAGCTGTTCGAGGACCGCATCATCTTCCTGGGTGTCCAGGTCGACGACGCGTCTGCGGATGACGTCATGGCTCAGCTCCTCGTGCTCGAGAGCATGGATCCTGACCGCGACATCGTCATGTACATCAACTCGCCCGGTGGCTCGTTCACCGCGATGACGGCGATCTACGACACGATGCAGTACATCCGTCCGGAGATCCAGACGGTTGTACTCGGCCAGGCCGCTTCGGCCGCGGCCGTGCTCACCGCAGCCGGTGCGCCCGGTAAGCGTCTTGCGCTGCCGAACGCGCGGATCCTGATCCACCAGCCCGCCGTCGGCGAGGCCGGCCAGGGCCAGGCATCCGACATCGAGATCCAGGCTGCCGAGATCCTGCGCATGCGCGTGTGGCTCGAGGAGACCCTGTCCGCCCACTCCAACCGGAGTGTCGAGCAGGTGCACAAGGACATCGACCGCGACAAGATCCTGTCGGCTGAGCAGGCGCTCGAGTACGGCCTGATCGACCAGGTGCTCACCAGCCGCAAGCACCTGCCGACGCTGTCGACGACGGCATCGGGTGCCATCACGGCGTCCTGAGACGACACACTTTGAACGGAGCCGGGGGAGACCCCGGCTCCGTTTGTTGTTTCTGCCGCAGACATCCGCCCGCGCCGTCTGCCGTGAGCGAACCGCCTCCAGTTTTTCGACACCCGGCGCTTCGCCTGCGGCACGATGACAGTGGTTCGGGTTAGGCTCAAGTAGGCAACCGGCCAGCAAGAGGAGTGTGGACTGATGGCTCGAATCGGCGAGAGCGCAGACCTGCTCAAGTGTTCCTTCTGCGGAAAGAGCCAGAAGCAGGTTCAGCAACTCATCGCGGGCCCCGGTGTGTACATCTGCGACGAGTGCGTCGAGTTGTGCAACGAAATCATCGAGGAACGTCTCGCTGAAGCAGGCGAAACGGCCGCCCCCGACTTCGAACTGCCCAAGCCCAAGGAGATCTTCAACTTCCTCGAGGAGTATGTGATCGGCCAGGAGCCCGCAAAGCGCGCCCTCTCTGTCGCCGTGTACAACCACTACAAGCGCACCCGCGCGCGGTCCTCACTCTCCAGCGCCGACTCGATCTCCGACGACATCGAGATCGCGAAGAGCAACATCCTCCTGATCGGCCCGACCGGTTGCGGCAAGACCTATCTCGCCCAGACGCTGGCCAAACGGCTCAACGTGCCGTTCGCTGTCGCCGACGCAACCGCGCTGACCGAGGCCGGCTACGTCGGTGAAGACGTCGAGAACATCCTCCTCAAGCTGATCCAGGCCGCCGACTACGACGTCAAACGCGCCGAGACCGGCATCATCTACATCGACGAGGTCGACAAGATCGCCCGCAAGGCCGAAAACCCGTCGATCACCCGCGACGTTTCGGGAGAGGGCGTGCAGCAGGCGCTGCTGAAGATTCTCGAGGGAACCGTTGCCTCCGTTCCCCCTCAGGGTGGGCGCAAGCATCCGCACCAGGAATTCATCCAGATCGATACGACCAACGTGCTCTTCATCGTGGCCGGTGCGTTCGCAGGACTCGAGGAGATCATCTCGTCGCGGGCGGGCAAGAAGGGGATCGGCTTCGGCGCCCCCCTGCACTCCAAGGGCGACGACATGAACCTCTTCAGCGAGGTTCTCCCGGAAGACCTCCACAAGTTCGGGCTGATCCCCGAGTTCATCGGGCGACTGCCCGTTGTCACCACGGTGACCCCACTCGATCAGCACGCACTGATGGAGATCCTCACTGTTCCGAAGAACGCGCTCGTGCGCCAGTACCAGCGGATGTTCGAGATCGATGGCGTCGAGCTCGAGTTCGAGCAGAGCGCGCTTGAGGCGATCGCAGACCTCGCGGTGCTCCGCAAGACCGGTGCCCGTGGCCTCCGAGCCATCCTCGAAGAGGTCCTTGGCCCCGTCATGTTCGAGGTGCCGTCGACGGAAGAGGTCGCCCGCGTGGTGATCACCCGCGCATCCGTTCTCGAGAACGCGGCACCGACGATTGTCGCCCACAAGCCGCGGCGTCAGGAAAAGTCGGCCTGACCTCGGGTCGCCCCGCCCCCGTTGGGCCGCCCACCCACACGCCCACACCCCTGGGCACCCGCATGAGGGTCGAGTTGCCCCAAAGGGCGGTTCAACTCGCGCCTTGATGACCCTTTCGGGCAACTCGAATGTGAGAGTGACCTTTCGGGGCAACTCGAGTGGTGGCACCGGTGCCGCGCCGCGATGTGAAGCCTGACTCAGGGGTCCCGCAACGGATGGCGTGACCGGCGGACCCCCGTGGTTGAGTGGGCCCCAAGTGCGGTCCAACTCGTGTGCGGATGACCCTTTCGGGCAACTCGAATGTCGGGAGTGACCTTTCGGGGCAACTCGAGTGGTGGCACGGGTGCCGCGCCGCGATCTGAAGCCTGACTCAGGGGTCCCGCCACGGATGGTGTGACCGGCGGACCGCCCGTGGTTGAGTGGGCCCCAAGTGCGGTCCAACTCGTGTGCGGATGACCCTTTCGGGCAACTCGAATGTGAGAGTGACCTTTTGGGGCAACTCGAGTGGTGGCACGGGTGCCGCGCCGCGATGTGAAGCCTGGGTCGGAGGTCGCGCCACGGATGCCATGGCTGGCGGACCGCCCGTGGTTGAGTGGGCCCCAAGTGCCGTCCAACTCGTGTGCGGAGGACCCTTTGGGCCCAATCGACCGCTTGAGCGACCTTTTGGGACCAGCCGGGCGGCGAGACCGGACCCGTGCTACCCGGCCAGCCCACGGCGCACGAGCAGCGGCTCGATGCGCGCGTCGCGGCCACGGAAGTCCCGGTAGGCCGCCAGGGGATCCATGCTCCCGCCGACGCCGAGCAGCCGCGCCCGGAAGCGCTCACCGTTCTCGCGCGTCAGCCCGCCGTTCTCGGTGAACCATTCCACGGCATCCGCGTCGAGAACTTCGCTCCAGATGTAGGAGTAATAGCCGGCGTCGTATCCGCCCGAAAATGTGTGTGCGAAGTAGGTACTGGAGTACCGGGCCGGTACCGCAGGATTGGCCAGGCCCGCCGCAGCGAGGGCATCTGCTTCGAAGCCGGCCACATCGTCGATGACGGACCCGGTCGGGATGCGATGCCAGGCCTGGTCGAGAATGGCGGCCGCCAGGTACTCGCTGGTCAGGAAACCCTCGTTGAACGACGCGGAGCGGACGCAGGTTATCGACGAGTTCCCGCGGCATCCGCTCGCCGGTCTCATAGTGCACGGCATAGTTCTCGAGCACCTCCGGCCACAGCATCCACATCTCATTGACCTGGCTGGGGAACTCGACGAAATCGCGGAACACGTTCGTCCCGGCGAATCTCGGGTAGGTGACCCGCGCGAACAACCCATGCAACGCGTGGCCGAATTCGTGGAAGAAGGTCGTGACTTCATCAAAGCTCAGCAGCGTCGGCTGACCCGCGGCGGGTTTCGGCACGTTGAGGTTGTTGACGACGACGGTGGGCTGGTCGAGCAGGGAATTCTGCGAGATGAGCGGATTCATCCACGCCCCTCCGCGCTTCGAGTCTCGGGTGTACAGGTCGAGCAGGTAGAGACCGACGGGGGTGCCATCACCCTCGGTGACCTCGAACACGCGGACGTCGCCGTGGTACGCAACGAGGTCGGTGCGCTCGGTGAAACGGATGCCGAACAGCCGGCTCGCGGCGAAGAAGATTCCGTCGGTAAGAACTCGTTCTGCTTCGAAATACGGCCGCATTGCGGCGGTGTCGACAGCGAAACGTGCGGTCCGCACCTGTTCGGTGAGAAACGCCCAGTCCCAGCTCTGCACGGTGAATGGTTCGTCTGCTGCATCGGCAACGGCCTGAAGATCGGCTTGCTCTACACGAGCGTTCCGCGCCGCCGCCGGGGCGAGCGAGTCCATCATGGCCGCGACGTTCTCTGGTCGCTGTGCTGTCTGGTCCGCCGTGACGAACGCGGCGTGGGAGTCGAATCCCAACAGGCGGGCGCGAGCGGCTCGCAGCGCGGTGATCTCCAGCACGAGGTCGCGATTGTCGAATTCTCCACCGCGGATGCCTCGGGCACGCGAGGCGCGCATGATCCGTTCCCGCACCTCGCGATTGGTCAGGCTCGCCAGCGAGGGGTGCCCGGTCGGCAACACCAGGGTGATCAGGTACCGCCCGTCGAGTCCGCGCTGATTCGCGGCCTCGGCTGCAGCGGAGATCTCGCCGGCGGTCAGGCCGTCCAGCTCGGCGACATCATCAACGATGACCGCAAGTTCGTTGGTGTCTGCGAGGAGATTCTTCTCGAATCGGGTCGTCAGCGTCGACAGGGTGCTGTTCAGCGCCCGAAGCGCTTCCTTGTCTTGCTCGCCGAGCCCGGCGCCGGCGAGCGTGAACTCGGTGAAATACCGCTCGACGAGATACCGGGACTCCGCGTCGAGTTCGAGCGAATCGAGACGATCGTGCAGGTCAGCGATTCGCCCGTACAGTGCAGGATCGAGGCGGATGGCGTCGTGGTGCGCGGCGAGCAGCGGCGCGATCTCCTCCTCGAGCGCTGTCGTCACGGGATTCGAATCGGCAGAACTCTTGTTGAAGAAGACCCGGCTGACCCGGTCGAGGATCTGGCCGGAGCGCTCCAGCGCAAGCATGGTGTTCTCGAACGTCGGTGCCTCGGCGGATGTGGCAATAGCCGCAACCTGCGCGCGTTGCTCCGCCATCCCGGTCTCGAATGCCGGGCGAAAGTGTTCGTCGAGGATGTCACCGAATGGCGGCAACTGATACGGCAGCGGGCTCGGGCTGAGGAACGGATTCAGTGCTTCAGACATCCCATCACCCTAAGGCTGACATGTGCAGAGTGCGATGGCGGCACACGAATAGTCTGGATCCATGTCATCGACCGAGAGATACACGCTCGGGCACCACGCAAGTGTGCTCAGGACCCACAGCTGGCGCACCGTCGACAACTCCGCAGCGTACCTGGCTCCGTACCTGACGCCGGGGCTGAGCGTCCTCGATGTCGGCAGCGGGCCGGGGACGATCACGATCGACATCGCGACCCGTGTGCAGCCGGGTGCTGTGGTGGGGATGGACGCGTCGGCGGAGGTGTGCGTGCAGGCATCGACCCTGGCCAGGGACAGCGAAATCCTCAACGTCGACTTCGTCGCGGGTGATGCGTACGCGCTCGATTTCGAGGACGATTCCTTCGACATCGTGCACGCGCACCAGGTCCTGCAGCATGTCGCGAATCCGGTCGCGGTCCTGCGGGAGATGCGCCGCGTGGTGAAACCCGGTGGCATCGTTGCCGCCCGTGACGTCATTTACGGTGCTGCGTCCTGGTATCCGTTGATCCCCGGCCTCGACACCTGGATGCGCGTCTACCAGGCGGTTGCCCGCTCGAACGGAGGCGAACCTAATGCCGGTCGTTCGCTCAAGGCGTGGGCACTCGAGGCCGGGTTCACCCAGGTGGAGAGCGGCGCCTCGATCTGGTGCTTCTCCGACCCGGACGAACGTGACTGGTGGGGCAGCGCCTGGGCCGAGCGTGCCCTGAAGTCAAGCTTTGCACCCCAGTCCCTCGAGAGCGGCTCGGCGACACAGGCCGACCTCGACGAGATCTCGGCAGCATGGACCGAGTGGGTCACGGACGACCGGAGCTGGTATGCCATGCCCCACGGCGAGATCCTGGCCCGCAAGTAGCGAGGAAGCGGGGTTCAGTCGTCGTCGACGAGATCGTCGTCGGGATTCTGTCGAATTGTTGCCGTGTCCGCGACCGGGTTGTACGTGACGACAGTGCCGTCATCAAGCTCAATGATCGGCAGGCGCTCCAGCCAGGTCAGCGTCCAGCGCCAGCCCCGCGAGTTGACGTCATCGGCTTTGAGCTCGTCCTCGACCGTTCGGACGGCTGCCGTGACGACCTCCGGAAGGCCGATCGGTGGTGTATCACCGACGCTCCAGCGGGTACCCAACTGCATGTCCGTGCCCTCAGACCGTGAGGTCGTACGTGACCCAGGACGTGCGTTCGGCGAGCTTGTCGTAAAGCACCTGTGCTTCTTCGTTGTCCGGGGCGGTGACCCAGCGGACGACCCCAGCATGCTTTTCTGACGCGATCTCTTTCACCCGGGTGATCAGAGCCGTTGCGACACCGGTTCCGCGCTGGTCCTCGGAAACGAAGAGGTCGTCGATGTACAGCCCGGTTTGTCCGGCGAGCGGCCGCACGAAGGAGCGGTAGTGCGCCAGGCCGACGAGCGAGCCGTCGTCGCTCTGCGCAACGAGTGCTGACAGCCCGTGGGTTCCTGCCGTCAGCCAGCTCCACACAAGAAGGGCTTTCTCATCGGGGACCGGTGTGCCGTAGAAATCGCCGTAGTCGGCGAACAGCGGCAGCCAGTTGAAGAAGTCGCCGTCGCGAACGGGGCGGATCTCAAACGTCATGGTTTCTCCTCAACTGTGGTTCGACGTGGGGGCGTCGACCGGGGCGAACTCGACACCGGTGACGGTCAACTCATCGCCCGGGATGAACTTGAGTCTAACGATACGACCAACGGCCATAAGATCCCCTTCCGCCTGCGCCAAAAGTGTGATCTGATCCGGCGTTCCCGTCACGGTCGCCTCAGTGAGCGTGGCCTTCTGCGATGCCTTGGCATCGGTTTTCGCCCGGCGGATGCTGGTGAGCGCCTGCCCGGTGAGGACCAGGAGTTCCTGGTTGCCGTCACCCTCGAGCTCATCCGCGGTTGGCCAGGTGGACTGGTGCACGGAGCCGTCGTTCCACCACGACCACACCTCGTCGACCGCGAACGGGATGAACGGGGCGAACAGGCGAAGGAACACCCGGAGCGCTTCACGCAGTGCCGCGACAGCGGATGCCTGTCCGGGGTGAGAAGCGTCGTACGCGCGTTCCTTCACCAGTTCGAGGTAGTCGTCGCAGAACGTCCAGAAGAAGGACTCTGTGGTCTCGAGGGCGCGGGCATGGTCGTACGATTCGAACGCGGCCGTCGAGTCCGCCACGACGGAGCGCAGGGTGGCCAGCATGCTGAGGTCGATCGCTTCGGTGACCGGGGCCTCCGTTGCCGCTTCGAAGCCCAGGATGAACTTCGACGCGTTGAGCACCTTGATCGCCAGACGACGGCCGATCTTGATCTGCGTCGGATTCTGCGGGTCGAAACCGGCATCGGTTCCCAGCCTGCTCGACGCAGCCCAGTACCGGACAGCATCCGACCCGTGCTTCTCGAGAATGTCGGCCGGAGTGATGACGTTGCCCTTTGACTTCGACATCTTCTTGCGGTCCGGGTCGAGGATCCAGCCGGACAGGCCCGCATGCTCCCACGGTTTCTCGTCGTACTCGAGCACCGAACGCAGCATGGTGGAGAACAGCCAGGTGCGGATGATGTCCTGACCCTGGGGGCGGAGGGAGTAGGGGAAGACCAGGTTCCAGAGTTCCGGATCCCGCTCCCAGCCGCCGGCGAGCTGCGGGGTCAGGGACGAGGTTGCCCAGGTGTCCATGACATCCAGTTCGCCGACGAATCCGCCAGGCACGTTTCTCTGCGACTCGTCGTAGCCGGGAGGAGTATCACTGGACGGGTCGACGGGCAGCGACGCCGCGTCCGCCACGATGACCGACTCATAGACCGGGTTTCCGTCGCCGTCGAGGGGATACCAGAGGGGAATGGGCACGCCGAAGAATCGCTGGCGCGAGATGAGCCAGTCACCGGTGAGACCGCCCACCCAGTTTTCGTAGCGCACCCGCATGAAGTCCGGGTGCCATTGGAGTTCGTTGCCGAGCTCGATCAGGCGTGCGCGAAGCTTCTCGTCACGCGCCCCATTTGTGATGTACCACTGGCGCGTGGAGACGATCTCGAGTGGGCGGTCACCCTTCTCGTAGAACTTCACCTGGTGGGTGATGGGCTTCGGGTCGCCGATCAGGTCACCGGAATCGGTGAGCAGCTTCACAACGGCCTGCTTGGCACTGAAGACGGTCTTGCCGGCCAGTTCCGCGTACGCGGCGCGACCGGATTCAGTACGGATGACATCGGGTGCCTCAGAGATGATGCGACCGTCCATGCCCATGATCGTGCGGTTCGGAAGGTCGAGTTCGCGCCACCAGACAACGTCGGTCACGTCACCGAAGGTGCAGATCATCGCGATGCCAGCGCCCTTGTCCTGCTGGGCGAGGTGGTGAGCAAGCACCGGAACCTCGACGCCGAACACGGGAGTCGTCACCGTGGTGCCGAAGTACGGCTGGTACCGCTCGTCGTCCGGATGCGCGACGAGGGCGACGCACGCGGGAAGCAGTTCGGGCCGGGTGGTCTCGATCTCGATCGTTCCGCCGTCGGGCTTGTGGAAGGCGATGCGGTGGTATGACGCGGGCTGCTCTTTGTCTTCCAGTTCGGCCTGGGCCACGGCTGTGCGGAAGGTGACGTCCCAGAGGGTCGGCGCCATGGCCTGGTAGGCCTCGCCCCGTTCAATGTTCCTGAGGAATGCGAGCTGGCTGGTGCGCATCGACTCGGGGCCGATGGTCCGGTAGGACTGGTTCCAGTCGACCGAGAGTCCCAGGGTGCGCCACAGGGCCTCGAACTGCTTCTCATCCTCGGTGGTGAGACGTTCGCAGAGCTCGATGAAGTTGCGCCGGGAGATCGGTTTCTGGTCCGCGGCCTTGGCACTCTTGCCTTCGCCGCCTTCGAATGGCGGAGCGAAGTCGGTGTCGTACGGGAGGGTGGGATCGCAGCGCACCCCGTAGTAGTTCTGGACCCGGCGCTCGGTGGGCAGCCCGTTATCGTCCCAGCCCATGGGGTAGAAGACCTGCTTGCCGTTCATCCGCTGGAAGCGGGCAACGACATCCGTGTGGGTGTAGCTGAACACGTGGCCGATGTGGAGGGAACCGGACGCGGTGGGTGGGGGAGTATCGATCGAGTACACGCAGGCGGGTCCACCCTCGAGTGCGGCTTCCCGGTTGAACCGATAGGCGCCCTGGTCTTCCCAGACCGGGCCCCACTTGGCTTCGAGGCCTTCGAGCACTGGTTTTTCGGGAACGTGCGCGGTCATGGGAACTCCGGTTTCGATATAGGCGGCACCGTGTCAACGTGCCTGAGTGTCTGTGGTCCGCCACCTATCGTACCGGCGCGACCGGTCAGTCGCCTGCGCGGACGAGCCTGGGGGTGTCCCGCACGAGTTGTGCGGTGTACGGATGCTGCGGGTTGTCGAAGACGGCGGCCGCGTCCCCGGTTTCGACGATGCGCCCGTTCTGCATCACGGCGACCCGGTCGCTCATATGGCGGATGACGCCGAGGTCGTGCGAGATGAACAGGTAGCCGAGGCCGCGCTCGCGCTGAAGCCGATTCAGCAGGTCCAGGACCTGTGCCTGGATTGTGACGTCGAGCGCCGAAACAGGTTCGTCGCAGATGAGGACGTCAGGCCGGGCTGCGAGTGCGCGCGCAATGGAGACGCGCTGCCGCTGGCCACCGGAGAGGAGAAGCGGACGGGTCGTGGCCACGTCCGGCGACAGGCCAACCGAGTGCAGCAATCCAGTGACGGATTCTCGCGACCCGGCCGGCGTCCGACCGATCGCATCGACAAGGATCTGTCGAACGGTCCATCGCGGGTCGAAGGAGCTGAGTGCATCCTGATAGATCGCGCCGATACGCGTGCGACGTGGCCGTCGCTCCTTCTCGGACAGGTCGAGCCACTCCGTGCCGTCGAGCCGCACGGTGCCACTGTCCGCCGTGGTGAGGGCGAGCGCGAGGCGCGCGACCGTGGTTTTGCCCGAACCGGATTCGCCGACGAGTCCAAGAGTTTCTCCCCGACGGATCTCGAACGACACGTCGTCCACGGCTCGAAACCGTCCGGCAGGGGACGGGAAGCTTTTGACGAGATCGTGGGCGGAGAGCACGACGGGGGAGTCGGCTGGGGTGAAGGTGCTGACGGGCACCGGTGGCAACACGGATGCCGTCTGGTCACCTGTGCGGAGGAGCGGCAGACCCCGAGGTCGCCCGGTGGGCACGGCGGCGATGAGTTCGCGGGTGTACTCAGCGGTCGGCGCATCGAGGAGCTCGCCTGTCCGACCCCCCTCGACGACGTGTCCGTTGCGCAGGACGATGACCCGGTCAGCGATTGTGCTGACGACGGCGAGGTCATGGCTGATGAGCAGGATTCCGGTTCCCTGGGCCTTCAGCTCGGCCATCAGGTCGAGGATGCGCGCCTGGATGGACACGTCCAGGGCTGTTGTGGGTTCGTCGGCGATGAGCAGAGGCGGATCGAGCGCAATCGCCGACGCGATGAGGGCGCGCTGTCGAAGGCCACCGCTGAGTTCGCCGGCACGCTGGCGGGCGGCGTTGACCGGGTCAGGCATCCCCACGCGCGTGAGCAGGTCGACGACCCGCGCCGAGGCGGTCGCTGCAGGCATCCGTCCGTGCAATCGCACCGTGTCGGCGATCTCGCGGCCGATCGGGCGGAGGGGATCGAGCGAGACCAGGGCGTCCTGGAGGACGAGACCGACATCTTTCCCCCTCACCGTCCGCCACTCACGATCGGTCGCGGTGCGACGGTCGTGACCGTTCACCACGAGCCGACGGGCGCTGACAGAAGCTCCGCGGCCGGCGAGTCCGAGGAGCGAGCGGGCGGTGACGCTCTTACCAGAGCCGGACTCGCCGACGATCGCCACGCACTCGCCGGCAGCGACCGTGAAGGACAGGTTGCTCACGACCGTGCGTTTGGCGGCACCGTCGCCGAACGACACCGTGAGATCGAGAACCTCGAGCAGCATGGTCACCTAGCCCTCCCGCGATCGTCGGGTGATCCCGCGGCCCAGGACGGTTGAGGCGATCGTGGTCAGCACGATCATCAGCCCGGGGAACACCGTGAGCCACCAGGCCGTGCCGATGTAGGTGCGCCCGGCCGAAAGCATGGCTCCCCACTCCGCCGATGGCGGTTGCGCGCCGAGCCCCAGGTAGCTGAGGGCTGCAGCCCAGACGACCGCCTGGCCGACACCCAGGGTTGCCAACACAAAGAGCGGGATGAGCGCGTTCGGGAGGATATGTCTCGCGAGGATGCGTCCGGGGCTGTGTCCGAGCACCCTCGCCGACTCCACCCACGCGGATGAGCGGATGCCGATGAGCTGGCCGCGAATGATTCGTGCGTAGCCTGGTGCGGTCGAGAGGCCGACCGCGATCGTAGCCGACACGGGGCCGGGACCGGCGATGACGATGACCAGGAGTGCAAGCAGGAGCCCCGGGAACGCGAACAGCACTTCGACCGTTCGACTGACGGTGAAGTCCACTGCGCGTCCGCCGAATCCCGCGAGGACGCCGAGGACGAGGCCGAGTGCGAGTCCGATCGCCGTCGCTGAGACGCCGATGAGGAGGGACGGCGCGGTCCCCGCGATCACACGGCTGTACACGTCTCGCCCGGATTCGTCGGTACCGAACCAGTGCGATGCCGCCGGCGGGCTGAACGCATTCCTCGCTTCGATCTGGTTGGGCTCAGCAGTGCTGACCAGCCCGGGTGCGACGGTGGCGATCAGAAGAAACAGGACGAAGGCGATGGCCAGCAGCTCGCCAGCACCGAACCGGCGGCGACGCGGTTCGAGATGTGCGTTTGCCGTTGCGGTCCTGACCTCGAGCTCGCTCACCGGACGTCTCCCATCCGGAGTCTCGGATCGGCCAGCCGGGAGGCGGCATCCGTGAGGAGCGTCATCAGGATGTACACGATGGCCACGACGAGCACCACGCCGGTCACGACGGGCACGTCCCTCAGCGTCACCGCCTGGAGGAGGGTCCGGCCGAGGCCAGGCCGGGCGAAGATCGTCTCGACGACGACGGCGCCGGAGATGAGGTAGCCGAGGGCCCACCCGGAGAGGCTGATGCCGGGAAGCGCCGCGTGCCTGAGGGCGTGGCGGAGCCGTACCCCGGTCTCGCTCTCGCCACGTGCCCGAGCCGAGAGGACGAACGGCGAGTCGAGGGTGTCGAGCAGGGTTTCACGCATGACCTGTGCCAGGAAGCCGGCCAGGGGAACAGCGAGCGTCACCACGGGAAGGATGAGGCCGGAGAGATCCCCCGTCGACACCGGCGGAAACCAGCCAAGCATCGTGCTGAAGACCGCGATCAGCACGGTCGCCAGCCAGAAGTGGGGGAGAGCTGCGCTTGTCAGCTCGATCCCCTGGCCGATCGCTGCGGCAACACGTCCACCACCCGTCGACCAGAGCGACAACCCGATCGCAAGAAGCCAGGCGAGCGCGAGGGCGGCGACAGCGAGGCTGAGAGTCCCGACAAGCTGTTGACCGACCAGCTCGCCCACCGAAACCTTCAGGGCATACGACGTTCCGAGATCCCCGGTGAGAAGTCGCCCGAGTGCCCTGACGTACTGAATGAGCAGAGGCTGATCGAGGCCGTAGTCCCTCCTCACCTGGGCGAGTGTCTCCTCGGATGCCTGTGACCCCGGTCCGCCGAGAACGGCCTCGGCCGGGTCGCCCGGGATCAGCCTGATGGCAAAGAACGTCAGCGTCGCGACGGCCCAGAGAACGAAGACCGAACCGGCCAGACGGGCGAGGAGCCAGCGCGCGGTGCGGCCGTTCCCCGTCGTCCGGCCGGGCAAATCAGTTCGTGAGCCAGGCGTCATAGAACGTCGGGGTGGAGACCGTCGGCAGGGCGCGCGCACCGGCAACGTCAGGACCGATGAGGAAGTGGTTTTGCTGGTCGTAGAGCGGCAGGATGTAGAAGCCCTCGAGGATGAGGCGCTGTGCGTTTTCGTACAGGTCGGCGCGTGCGGCGTCATCCGTGATCTCGGCAGCCTGGTCGAGCAGAACGTCGAGCGTCGGGATGCTCACCTGTGCGTGGTTGGCGAAATAGCCGCTGGGCGCCGGGGTGATCCCTGAGGAGTGGAACAGGATCCTCAGCACATCCGGCCCGAGCTTGGTGTACGGGGCGCTGACGATGTCGTAGTTGTTCTCGCCGAGTGCGGTGTACCAGCCGGAGAGGTCAAGCAGGCTGATCTTCACCTCGAACCCGGCTTCTTTCGCTGTCGCCTGGACCTGCTCGAACAACGACTGCTCTGCCGGGATCGACTGGTTCGTTGAGACGGGGAAATCGAGGCTGAGGCGCTCGCCGTTCTTCACCCGGTAGCCGTCAGCATCCTTCTGGGTCCAGCCGGCCTCATCGAGCAAATCGTTTGCTGCGTCGAGGTCGAAGGTGAAGAGGCCTTCATCGGAGTAGGCGAGCGTTTCAGCGCTGGAGAGTGCCGAGTACGACCGGGTCGCCGTTCCAAAGAACAGGGAGTCGATGCCATCGTTGACGTCGACGGCGCGGATGAACGCCTCCCGCACCTTCACGTCGTCGAACGGGGCTTTCCCGGAGTTGAGCTCGATCCGGTTCGACGCTCCGGGCCGTGGGGCGTCGAGCTCGGTCAGCGAATCCGTTTGCTCCGCGGAGGCGAGGGTGTCCGGCTGTGCGTTGTCGATGACGTCGACCTGGCCGCCCTGGAGTGCTGCGTACCGAGACGCGGAGTCCGGGATGAAGCGCCACTCGATCCCGTCAAGGTATGCCGGCCCCTTGTGGTCGGCGTCGGCGGGGGGCGAGGTGTACTCATCGTTGCGGACGAGGCTGACGTGGTCCTGCTTCACCCACTCGTCGATGACGAAAGGACCGGTTCCGATCGGGGACTCGCAGTTCTCTGCCATCCCCCGTGCGATCCCCTCGGGGGATTCGATGGCCAGCCACGGCTGCGCGAGCGACTCGAGCAGGGCGCTGTCCGGTTCGGTGAGGACGAACCGGGCGACCGTGTCCGAGACGGCTTCGACCGAGCTGACCTTGCCAAGGGCCAGGTAGCCGGTCGACGATTCAGTGGCCGGGTCCTTGAGGTGTTCGACGTTCACCCGCACGGCGTCAGCGTTGAACGGCGTTCCGTCTGTGAAGGTGACGTCGTCACGCAGCGCGAAGTCCCAGCTCATTCCGTCGTCTGCAACGGCCCATTCGGTGGCGAGCCACGGGATGATCTCGCCCTCTGCGCTCCGCGAGACCAGCGAGTCGAAGACCTGCCCGGCCAGGAGAGCCTGCGGGTAGTTGCCCCCGACGTGCGGGTCGAGGCAGGTGGGTTCCGCGTCGCCGCTCGCATAGGTGAGGGTCCCGCCCGAGACGGGGGAGTCGCTCTGTTCCGGCGAGGTGTTCTGGCAGGCGGTGAGCACGAGGGCGGCGATGACGAGACCGCCGGCGGTGGCCAGGCCGCGACGCGTTCGAGGGGAGGGTGTTGAGTGCATGGGCGGAGGAATTCTTCCAGTGGGGAGTGAGCGCAGGAATATCTGGTCTCAGTCTACTAACGGGGGAGAGGCTCCGCGCATTCCTCCCGGTCGCTACGCTTCAGGCATGAACGAATTGGGCGGCACGGTTGGGCGGCCGCGGAGGTCGTCGCAGCGCATCCTCGAGGAGGCGGCTGCCGAACTCTTCCTCGAGCAGACCTATGCGGGGACCACCATCGACCAGATCGCCGCTCGAGCTGGCGTCAGCCGCAACACGTTTTTCAACTACTTTCCTGCCAAGAGCGACCTCCTCTGGGTGGACTTCGACGAGACGATCGCCACACTCGGAGCGGCACTTGCGAACGTCGATCCGGATGCCCGGCCAATGGATGCGGTGCGGCAGGCGATCCTTGCCGTCGCGACATCCCATCCGGCAGACAGCGTGCCGTGGGCATTGACCCAGTACGAACTCATGGGCACCCGTGATGAGTTGCAGGCCTCAGGGCTGGCACGGCTCATGAGACAGAGTGCGGTGCTGGAAGCGTTCATCGCAGCACGGCTGGGTACTCGAGACGACCTGCATCCCCAGGCCATTGCCTTCGCTGTTCTTGCGGCGGCAGCTTCTGCCGCCGGTGTGTGGGCGCGCGCCGGGGTGGCGAGACGACCATTGGCCGAGTATGTGGCCGAGGCGATCACCCCGGTCTGTGACGGTTTCACGCGCGCGCACTCCTGACCCGGAGCAGTCGCCCGCGTGTCGACATCGTCAACTGCTTGTGACGGAGCGGGGCGGGACCCGCTATCCTTGAGGCAACGACTACGATCCGGCCATCACCGGGGAGTCTCCGGAAGAACAGTTTCCCTCACGGGGGGAGCCCAGTAGACCCGGGCGGGTCTGGCCCGTCACAGCCAATGAACGAGCGGCCGACGCGTGCGGCAAGCGAGGTGGTACCGCGGATCGAACCTGATCCGCCCTCGCAGGTGATCACTGAAACCTGCCGGGAGAAATATGCCGTACCCCAAGTCCCACGATGACTCGCTCCAGTCGGGAGCCGCGTTCGGCGTGTCCTCGTCTCCGAAGTTCCCCGAGATCGAGCAGGACGTACTCGCCTTCTGGAAGGATGACGCGACCTTCGAGGCGTCGGTCTCACAGCGGGAGGGCGAGGACGAGTGGGTCTTCTACGACGGACCCCCCTTTGCCAACGGCCTGCCGCACTACGGCCACCTCCTCACCGGATACGCGAAGGATGTGTTCCCGCGGTTCCAGACCATGCGAGGCAAGCAGGTGCACCGCCGGTTTGGCTGGGACACCCACGGACTCCCGGCCGAACTTGAGGCCGAACGCCAGCTCGGTATCACCGACAAGAGCCAGATCGAAGAGATGGGCATCGCTGCCTTCAACCAGGCCGCGAAGGACTCCGTCCTCAAATACACCGAAGACTGGGAACGCTACGTCACCAGGCAGGCGCGCTGGGTCGACTTCGAGAATGACTACAAGACCCTCGACATCACCTTCATGGAGAGTGTCATCTGGGCGTTCAAGCAGCTGCACTCGAAGGGTCTCGCCTACGAGGGCTACCGGGTGCTCCCGTACTGCTGGCGCGACCAGACGCCCCTGTCGAACCATGAGCTGCGGATGGACGACGACGTCTACAAGATGCGACAGGACCAGACCGTCACCGTCACGTTCCCGCTGACCGGTGCCAAGGCCGAGTCGCTGGGCCTCACGGCTGTCCGGGCCCTCGCCTGGACGACTACGCCGTGGACCCTGCCGACGAACTTTGCCCTCGCCGTCGGCCCCGAGATCGAGTACGCGGTCGTCCCCGCCGGCCCGAACGGCACGCCGGATGCAACGGTGCTGCGGGAGAAGCACGGCACGGGGGGAACCACCGAGGTGCTCGGCGGCGAATACCTGATCGCCACGGCACTGGTCGGCAATTACGCCAAGGACCTGGGTTACGACTCGGCAGCCGACGCGACCGCCGCCGTTTCGCGCACCGTCCGCGGCGCCGAGCTGGAGGATGTCACGTACGACCGTCTGTTCGACTACTACTCGGACGTGGATGAATTCGGACTGCAGGATGCCTGGCGCATCCTCGTCGCCGACTACGTCACCGTCGAGGACGGCACCGGAATCGTGCACCAGGCCCCTGCCTACGGTGAAGAGGACCAGAGAATCTGCGAGCTGGCTGGCATCCCCGTCGTCATCTCCCTCGACGACGGCGGAAAGTTCCTGTCTGAGGTCACCGACGTGGCCGGCCTGCTCTGGTCGGACGCCAACAAACCCCTCACCCAGCTGATCAAGGCGGAGGGGCGGCTGCTGCGCCAGGCGAGTTATGAGCACTCGTACCCGCACTGCTGGCGATGCCGCAACCCGCTCATCTACAAGGCTGTCTCGAGCTGGTTCATCCGTGTTCCTGAGTTCCGCGACCGCATGGTCGACCTCAACCAGCAGATCAACTGGGTGCCAGACAACGTCAAGGACGGCCAGTTCGGCAAGTGGATCGGGAACGCCCGCGACTGGTCGATCAGTCGAAACCGGTACTGGGGATCACCGATCCCCGTCTGGAAGAGCGACAACCCCGACTACCCCCGCGTCGATGTCTACGGGTCCCTCGACGAGCTCGAGCAGGACTTCGGTGTCCGACCGACCGACCTCCACCGCCCGTTCATCGACGAGCTCACCCGGCCGAACCCTGACGACCCCACCGGGCAGTCGACCATGCGGCGCATCACCGATGTCCTCGACGTGTGGTTCGACTCGGGTTCGATGCCGTTCGCACAGGTGCACTACCCGTTCGAGAACCGGGAGTGGTTCGACTCGCACAACCCCGCAGACTTCATCGTCGAATACATCGGGCAGACCCGAGGCTGGTTCTACACCCTCCACGTACTGTCGACGGCGCTGTTCGACCGCCCGGCCTTCAAGAACGTGGTCAGCCACGGCATTGTGCTCGGCAACGACGGGCAGAAGATGTCGAAGTCGCTGCGCAACTACCCCGACGTCAACGAGGTCTTCGACCGTGACGGGTCTGACGCCATGCGCTGGTTCCTGATGTCGAGTTCCGTGCTCAGGGGAGGCAACCTGGTCGTCACCGAGGAAGGCATCCGCGAGGGTGTCCGCCAGATGCTGCTGCCGCTCTGGAACACCTGGTACTTCTTCAGCCTGTACGCCAACTCAGCCAGGGATGGGGGCTATGAGGCCAGCCGCCGCGTCGACTCCACCGATGTGCTCGACCGGTACATCCTTGCCAAGAGCCGGGTCATGCTCGTCGAGGTGACCGGACATCTTGAGGCACTCGACTCGACCCTCGCAGCGGCGAAGCTCCGCGACTTCGCTGACGTGCTCACGAACTGGTACGTGCGGCGGTCTCGCGACCGTTTCTGGGTCGGCGTCGGCGACGACGGAACCGGTAGCGAAGCGTTCGACACGCTCTACACGGTGCTCGAAACGCTCACCCGCGCAGCCGCACCGCTGTTGCCGCTCGTCTCCGAGCGCATCTGGAAGGACCTCACCGGGGGTCGCAGCATCCACCTGGCCGACTGGCCGGACGCTGCGGAACTCCCGGAGGACGACGTTCTCGTCGCCGCGATGGACTCGATCCGTGTGATCAGTTCCACCGTCCTGTCGCTGCGCAAGCAGGCGGGCCGCCGCGTGCGGCTCCCGCTCGCGACCCTCACCGTCGTCGCGCCTGACCCCGCTGTGCTCGCACCGTTCGAGGGCATCCTCCGCGATGAACTCAACGTCAAGGAGGTCCTGTTCGTTCAGCTCACCGAGTCCAGCGCCGCTGACTACGGAATCACCTCGCGCCTGACCGTGAACGCTCGTGCCGCCGGCCCCCGCCTCGGCAAGAACGTGCAGACGGTCATCAAGGCCGCCCGCGCGGGCGACTGGTCCGAGCAGGATGGCGTCGTCACCGCGGGCGGAATCGCGCTCGAGGAGGGGGAGTACGACCTCGTCCTCGAAACTGCGGGGGCCGAAGGCAATTCGGACTCAGCGCTCGCCCTGCTCGCGGGCGGTGGATTCGTTCTGCTCGACACAGCGACCACGCCAGCGCTGGAGGCTGAAGGTCTCGCGCGCGATGTGGTCCGCTCGGTCCAGGACACGCGCAAGGCTGCCGGGTTCGACGTCAGCGACCGCATCGAGCTCGGGCTCATCTTCAGCAACGCCGGCGACGCGGATGCCGTGTCGTTCGTCACCGAGGTCGACATCGCCGCGGAGACGCTCGCGACGACGTCCACCATCCACCTGTTCGACGAGGTGTCGGAATTCTCGCGTGCAGGCACACCGGCCGAGTGGCTCCCGGGACTGGTCGGCCGACCGGTCGAGTTCTACCAGGAGTTCGCCGCAGACGCGTTCGCCACGGCCGGATCGTTCACGGTGGCAGTCAGCCGCGCAACCAGGAGCATCGATGTCTGAGCACGACGAATATCACGAGCAGGGACGCGCCGTCTATGAGGCGCTGCTGTCCCGCACCGGCGAGGGTGCCCCGCAGCCGCGCCTGGAACCCACGCGACGTGCCCTCGATTTGCTCGGCGACCCCCAGCGGGCGTTCCCGATCATCCAGCTGGCCGGGACGAACGGCAAGACGAGCACCAGCCGGATGATCGAGGGCATTCTTCGCGCATACGGTCTTCGGACGGGGTTGTTCACCAGCCCCCACCTCGTGCAGTTCACCGAACGGATCGTCATCGACGGCGAGCCGATCTCCAACGAGACGCTCGTGCGCAACTGGGACGACATCCAGCCCTACGTGAACATGGTGGACCTCGAGCTCGAAGAGGCCGGGGACCCGACCCTCACCTTCTTCGAGGTGTTGACGGTGCTCGGTTTCGCCATCTTCGCCGACGCGCCCGTCGACGTCGCCGTCGTCGAAGTGGGTATGGGTGGGGAGTGGGATTCGACCAACGTGGCCGACGCGCAGATCGCCGTCTTCACCCCGATCGATCTTGATCACACCAAACGGCTGGGCACGACCATCGCCGAGATCGCGCGCACCAAGGCCGGGATCATCAAACCGGCGGCCACCGTCGTGACCGCAGCGCAGCATCCGGATGCCATGGCGGCGCTCGTCAACGCCGCCGAGCTTTCCGAGGCCCCGCTCATCGCGCAGGATGTCGACTTCGCCCTGGTGAGCGACGTCGTCGCCGTCGGGGGACAGCTGATCAGCGTACGCGGGCGCGCCGGCGAGTACCCCGACCTGTACCTGCCGTTGTATGGCGACCACCAGGGCCAGAACGCCGCGGTTGCCATCGCCGCGGTCGAGACGTTCCTGGGGAATGGGCAGCAGCGCCTGTCCACCGAGCCGCTCACCGAGGGGCTCACGGAGGTCAAATCACCGGGCAGGCTCCAGTTGGTCGGCATCGAACCCACCGTGCTCGTCGACGCCGCGCACAACCCGCACGGCGCACGGTCGCTTGCAGCGGCCCTCGGGAAATACTTCGACTTCCAGGAGATCGTCTTCGTTCTTGGGGTGCTCGGCGACAAAGATGCGGAGGGCATCCTCGCTGTCCTCGCTCCGCTTGCCACCCGCATCCACCTCACCGCATCGACATCCTCACGCTCTGTGCCGGTCGATGAGCTGGCCGACCGCGCACGAGCGACGGTTGCACCTGGCCTCGTCCACAGCTACGACAGCCTCGAGGATGCCGTCCTCGAGGCTCGGGAGTGGGCCAACGACGGAGCGAGCCGCCTGGTCGTCGTCACCGGTTCCGTCGTGCTCGCCGGCGAGGTCATCGAGCTCGCCGAAGAGGACGGGTGGAAGAAGTGAGGGGTGGCAACCGCAGCGTCCGCCAGTCACTCGGCTCCATCGTGCTGGCCTTCGAGGTCATCGTCGTCTTCCTGGCCGCGCTCGTCGCGTTCGGCCTGAAGGCGCAGCCCGGGCCCGTCGCGCTGATCGGCGGGGGAGCGATCTGCCTGGCGCTGGTCATCACACTGGGCCTGCTTCGGTTCAAGTGGGGCTTCGTGCTCGGCTGGGTCCTGCAAGGCGTTATCGTTGCCACGGGCATCTTCGTTCCGGTGATGTGGCTGATCGGCCTCATCTTCGCGGGCATGTGGGTCTACTGCATGGTCGTCGGTGGACGGATCGATCGCCAGAAAGCCGCCGCAGAGGGAATGGGAAGTTAGAACACATGGTTGAAGAAACACTCGTACTGATCAAGCCTGACGGCGTTGCACGCAGCCTCACCGGTGAGATCCTTCGTCGCATCGAAGCCAAGGGATACTCGCTCGTCGACATCCGACTCGTGCAGCCGGATCAGTCGGTTCTTGCCGAGCATTACGCCGAGCACGAGGGCAAGCCGTTCTACGAGCCGCTTGTGGAGTTCATGCTGTCTGGACCGATCGTGGCCATTCGTATTGCCGGCAACAGTGTCATCGAGGGATTCCGCTCGCTCGCCGGCACGACCGACCCGACGCTGGCTGCCCCTGGTACCATCCGTGGCGACCTTGGTCGCGACTGGGGACTGAAGGTCCAGCAGAACCTGGTCCACGGCTCGGACAGCCCGGAATCAGCCGCGCGCGAACTGGCGCTCTGGTTCTCTTAGACCGAAGGACGCGACGCGCGGCGGCACCCGATCTCGGGTGCCGCCGTTTCGCCGTTCGTCCGTCGCTCATGTCGGTTTTTGTTCGCGAAAACCGTCATTCGTGACGGATGAGGCGCCACCGGTCGCGGGTCCACGCGCTCGTCCGTCGCACCTGTCGGGTTTCGTCGGCCAAATCCGTCATTCGTGACGGACGACGCGCCAGGGCACAGCGGAGGCGCGAGCTCAGAGAGTGGCGAGAACGTCCAGGCGAACCTGCGCGATGACCGCGATGACCACGTAGCTGGCGAGCGTGATGATCACGATCCAGCCGTTGAGGGTTCGCGCGGTCTTCCGGATGCGGCGGGGTGCAGGGATCGCGCCGACGGCGAGGTTGCGTAGTGTCACTGCCCAGAACAGCGGGATGGTCACCGCCCACGTCACCATGCACCACGGGCACAACGTGCCGAGCACGAAGATGCTCTGTGAGATCAGCCAGATCACGAAGCCCAACGCTGCCGCCACACCGGCGTTGAAGAGGAGCCAGAACCACCGATCGAAGCGCGCGCCGGCCAGCAGCGCGGCTCCGACAACGGTCGGCGCGACCCAGCCGGTGAGACCGAGGATCGGGTTGGGGAAGCCGAACACCGCTCCCTGCCAGGAGGCGAGGTTGGTCCCGCATTGCACGAGAACGCTGAAGTCGCAGGAGAGCACCGCCTCTGGCGACTCGAGCAGATGAAATTTCTCCACCGTCAGCGCGAAGGCGGCAATCCAGCCGACGAGTCCGGCGATCACGAGGAAGAGTCCGAGGGCCAACGGGCGATGGGCTTCTCGTCGACTCACTCTCGGATTATCGCATGACGTTGGCCGTGTCGAGCGCCGGGTCGCGCCTGACGGCCCGGTCCGTGCGATAATGGCAGGACGAGCACAGGGCCGCGCCCTGGACTCGTACAACAGAAGGCTTATCGGGTCAGTGCTCGTAACGAAACGACACGGACCCGGTGTTTGATTCGAAAAGTGTTTCGTCGGTCTGGATGATCGACACAGAAGGTGCGGGGCTAGAGCCAGAGGGCCGGCCCCACACATACAGGATTTGCGGGAGGCCCGCGCGGCCATCCGCTCGATAATTCCCGGAAGGGCGGCGCGGTCGCCCCGCCGGATGAGGAGTCCACCAGAAATGGTGAATAAAAATTCAGACAGCAATAACGACCAGGTGACAGACGAGTCGGAGCAGGTCACGACCGGAGACGGTCCTGAGACCGGCGAGGCGGACACCACCGTCGAGCCCGCCGAACCGGCCGAGGGAACTCAGCCGGATTCCACACCCGGTGATGATGCCGATGCCGCCGCGGCAGCCGACGAGATCCCGGCAGAGCCGGCCGTTCCGGTATTCACCGGCGCCCCGACCACTGCGCTCTTCTTCCAGGCTCCCGACGTCAAGCCGTTGCCGCCTCGCGCACGCCAGGATGACGATGATGACGAGGACGACGATGACGACGAGCCGTCGACGGTTCGTCGCCGCGCCCGTCGCCGGAGCAACGACGACCGCAGGTCGAACCAGAACGACCCGGCCAACACCGTGGTCAAGGTGCGCCAGCCGCGCGAACCCCGCGAAGCGGAACTGATCACCGAACCGCAGCGGATCAAGGGATCCACGCGGCTCGAAGCCAAGAAGCAGCGGCGACGCGACGGCCGCGATGCCGGACGCCGCCGCCCCGTCGTCACCGAAGCTGAGTTCCTCGCCCGTCGCGAATCGGTCGATCGCAAGATGGTCGTTCGCTCGAAGAATGGTCGGATTCAGATCGGCGTGCTGGAGGATGACGTCCTCGTCGAGCACTACGTGGCCCGAAACGAGGAAGCCTCGCTCATCGGCAACGTGTACCTCGGTCGCGTGCAGAACGTGCTCCCGAGCATGGAAGCTGCGTTCGTCGACATCGGCCGTGGCCGTAACGCCGTCCTCTACTCCGGTGAGGTGGACTGGGATGCCGCGGAGACGGGCAACCAGCCGCGTCGCATCGAGCTGGCGCTGAAGCCGGGCGACCGGGTTCTCGTGCAGGTCACGAAGGACCCGATCGGCCACAAGGGTGCGCGCCTCACCAGCCAGGTCTCCCTCCCGGGACGCTACCTCGTCTATGTGCCGAACGGCTCCATGAACGGGATCTCCCGCAAGCTTCCGGACACCGAGCGCGCGCGCCTCAAGAAGATCCTCAAGGAAGTTCTCCCGGACAACGTCGGTGTCATCGTTCGCACCGCCGCTGAAGGTGCGACCGAAGAGCAGCTCACGCTCGACGTGAACCGTCTGATCAGCCAGTGGGCTGCGATCAGCTCGCAGATGGAGAGCGTCCAGGCGCCCGCCCTGCTGCACAGCGAGCCCGACCTGCTGATCAAGATCGTCCGGGACGTCTTCAACGAGGACTTCCAGAAGATGCTCATCGCCGGTGACGAGGCACAGGAAGTCATCGAAAGCTACCTGCGCAGCGTTGCCCCCGACCTGCTCGAGCGTGTGGAACGGTACGAGGGGACGCGCGACGCGTTCGATGAGCACCGGATCACCGAGCAGATCGAGAAGGCGCTCGATCGCAAGGTCTGGCTGCCCTCCGGCGGCTCGCTCGTCATCGACCGGACCGAAGCAATGACCGTCGTCGACGTCAACACGGGCAAGTTCGTCGGCTCGGGCGGAAACCTCGAAGAGACCGTGACGAAGAACAACCTCGAGTCTGCTGAGGAGATCGTCCGCCAGCTTCGCCTGCGTGACATCGGCGGCATCATCGTCGTCGACTTCATCGATATGGTGCTCGAGTCCAACCGTGACCTCGTTCTTCGGCGACTGATCGAATGCCTCAGCCGTGACCGGACCAAGCACCAGGTGGCCGAGGTCACCTCTCTCGGACTCGTGCAGATGACGAGGAAGAAGCTCGGCCTCGGCCTGCTCGAGTCGTTCAGCGAGGCCTGTGATGTCTGCGCGGGTCGCGGCGTGGTCATCCACCACGATCCCGTCGTCAAGCACCGTCAGAGCCCGCAGCCCGAGACCAAGCGCCGTGGTAAGGGATCCGGGGGAGGCGACTCGCGCAACTCGTCAGGATCGAACGGCAACGGATCGAACGGCAACGGATCGAACGGCAATTCATCCGCCCAGAAGACGTCGACCCACGCCATCACAGACGACGCGAAGAACGCGCTTGCGAAGATCGCGGCCTCGACCATCGCCCACCACGTCGATGAGGATGCCGCCGCTGAGGCTCCGGTCGAACAGGCCGCCGAGCGTCGCACCGAGCGCAACGACGGCCGCAACGAGCGCAACGACACGCGCACCGAGCGCAGTGACCGGAGCGAACGCAACGACCGCCGGAACGAACGTCGCAGGGCACAGAAGTCCCAGCAGGCGCCAGCCACCCAGTCACACGAGCCATCCACGTCATCTGACCAGCAGCCCGCTCAGGGCGTCAGCTCGTCGGATGCACCGGCACTGGCGATTCTGGACATCCCGATCGAACCGGCGCGCCAGCCGCAACAGCGTGTCACAGCACGCGCCGCTGAGGACCTTCTCGGATCTGTCCTCGACGCCCTGCCCGAACCGAAGCAGCCGGGCAAGGGGCGACCGCGTCGTCGTCGCGTGACCACGGCAGCACTCACGGGCACCCCGGTGGCGCACGACGCCGACGCCGGTCGCCCGTCCGGCGAGTAAGACGCGAAGAAAAGGCGGCTGCCCCTGGGGCAGCCGCCTCTTTTCATTAACGGGAGCGGCGTTCCTTCGCCGTGACGCGCAGGCCGCTCGCAATCAGCCGGCGGACCAATTCGTGGCCGTCGACCGGTGCAGCTCCGGCAGCGACGAGGGCCGCATAGCGCGAGGCAGGGACGTCGTAGTGGTCGAGATCGAATCCGCGGGCGGGAATCGCATTCGCCCCCGCGAAATCGTGCAGCTCGTCGAGCGACGCGTCGCTGACCAGGTGACTCCACAGCGTGTCGTGGGCCGGCCAGAGCGGCGGGTCGATGAAGACTGTCATGAGAGAATTCTAAGAAGGCGCGACACGGTGCCCGCTGCATTTGTGGGATTGGGTGCGATGAAGTAAAGTTGCCTGTTGGTGCACGTTGGCTTATCACCCGTTTGCCCATAGTTTTCTGTCAGCTTGACCTCCCTCCCCGCTGGGGTCTACCGCACAGTGAATTTTCCTTTGACAGATTGAGCTCGGAGCGAGAGCTCCCCAGAGAAGTAGGTACGTGAAGTGGTTTACGCAGTAGTGCGCGCCGGTGGTCGGCAGGAAAAGGTTGAGGTCGGCACCATTGTGACAATGGACCGGGTCAAGAACATCAAGGACGGCAAGGTCCAGTTGGCCGCCGTTCTGCTTGTCGACGGTGACAACATCACCACCGACATGGAGAAGCTTGCCAAGGTCAAGGTCACCGCTGAGTTCATCGAGAACCTGCGCGGCCCCAAGATTCACATCCAGAAGTTCAAGAACAAGACCGGTTACAAGAAGCGTCAGGGGCACCGCCAGGAGCTCACCCGCGTCAAGATCACCGGCATCAAGTAAAGCCTGAGGGAGAACAGACATGGCACACAAAAAGGGCGCGAGTTCCACTCGCAACGGTCGCGACTCGAACGCACAGCGCCTCGGCGTGAAGCGCTTCGGTGGTCAGGTTGTCTCTGCGGGCGAGATCATCGTTCGTCAGCGCGGCACGCATTTCCACCCCGGCGTGAACGTCGGACGCGGCGGCGACGACACCCTGTTCGCTCTCTCGGCCGGTTCGGTCGAGTTCGGCGCCAAGGGCGGCCGCAAGGTCATCAACATTGTGACGGCAGCAGCCGAATAGGCATCCGTTGTTTATATCTCAGGGGCGAGCTTCGGCTCGCCCCTGAGTTTTTTATCACGCAACGACTTTCATGAAGTACAAGGTATTTGGAGGGCTCTCGTGGCCACATTCGTCGATCAGGTGACACTGCACCTGCGTGCTGGAAACGGCGGTAACGGATGTGTGTCTGTGCGTCGGGAGAAGTTCAAGCCTCTGGCTGGTCCGGACGGCGGGAACGGCGGTAACGGTGGCGACATCGTGCTCGTCTCGGACGCGCAGGTCACGACACTCCTCAACTACCACCGTTCGCCGCACCGCAGCTCGCAGAACGGTGGCCCCGGAATGGGCGACCACCGCAGCGGCACAACCGGCGAAGAGCTGGAACTCCCGGTCCCTGTCGGAACCGTCGTCAAGGACGTCGACGGAAACGAACTGATCGACTTCACCGAACCCGGCGTGCGGTACGTCGTCGGCCAGGCGGGCCAGGGCGGACTCGGCAACGCCGCGTTGTCCAGCACCAAGCGCAAGGCCCCGGGCTTCGCGCTGCTCGGAACGCTCGGCTGGGAAGGCGATGTCACCCTCGAACTCAAGGTCGTCGCTGACGTCGCCCTCGTCGGGTACCCGTCCGCCGGGAAATCGAGTCTCATCGCCGCGATGTCAGCCGCGAAGCCGAAGATCGCCGATTACCCGTTCACGACGCTCCACCCGAACCTCGGTGTGGTCCAGTCGGGAGACAACCGGTACACGGTCGCCGACGTACCGGGGCTCATCGAAGGTGCGAGCGAGGGCAAGGGCCTCGGCCTCGAGTTCCTCCGCCACGTCGAGCGCTGCTCTGCCCTGGTGCACGTGCTCGACTGTGCGACCCTCGAACCCGGCCGCGATCCGCTCACCGACCTTGACATCATCCTCGGCGAACTCGGCGCATACCCGGTGCCTGAAGGGCAGCTGCCGCTGCTCGAGCGCCCGCAGTTCATCGCGCTCAACAAGATCGACGTCCCAGAGGGCCGCGAACTCGCCGAACTGGTCAGGCCGGACCTCGAAGCACGCGGATACCGCGTCTTCGAGATTTCCACCGTCAGCCACGAAGGTCTCCGACAGCTGTCCTATGCACTCGGCGACCTCGTCGCCACGGAGCGCGAGGCCCGCAGGGTCGAGGCCGCCGAGAAGCCGCGCATCGTCATCCGCCCGAAGGCCGTCGACGAGTCGAAGTTCACCGTGATCGTCGAGGGCGGCAGCTACGGAAACGTCTACCGGGTCATGGGCGCCAAGCCTGAGCGCTGGGTGCAGCAGACCGACTTCACCAACGAGGAAGCCATCGGATTCCTCGCGGACCGCCTGGCCAAGCTCGGTGTCGAAGACGGGTTGTTCAAGGCAGGCGCCGTCGGAGGCTCGACGGTCATCATCGGTCGTGACAACGGCGTTGTCTTCGACTGGGAGCCGACTCTCACCTCCTCCGCCGAGCTCATCACCACCCCGCGCGGGCTCGATGCCCGGCTCGACGCCAACAACCGTCCCACCCGCAACCAGCGCCGCGAGGAGTACTTCGAGCGGATGGATGCGAAGACCGAGGCGAGGGCGGAGCTCATTCGTGAGCGCGAGGCCGGGTTGTGGCGTGATCAGTACGAGGCCGACGAGCAGGCTGCTGCGGCCGCTGCTGCGGGCACTGACGAGGACAAGTAGGACATGGCGTTAACCGGCCGTGACGGCATCCGTTCAGCACGTCGTGTCGTCGTCAAGGTGGGCTCGTCCTCGATCAGCGGACAGAACGCGGGTCAGATCACCCACCTCGTGGACGCGCTTGCCGAGGCACACGGGCGAGGCACCGAAATCATTCTCGTGTCGTCGGGCGCGATCGCGATCGGGATGCCGTACCTGCAGCTGACCACGCGGCCGGCGGACCTGGCCACGCAACAGGCGGCGGCAGCGGTCGGCCAGAACGTGCTGATCTACCGGTATCAGGACAGCCTTGATCGCTTCGACATCGTCGCGGGACAGGTTCTCCTCACCGCAGGAGACCTCGAGATCGATGCACACAGAAGCAACGCCCAGCGCGCCATGGAGCGCCTGCTCGCCCTGCGCATTCTTCCCATCGTCAACGAAAACGACACCGTCGCAACGCACGAGATCCGGTTCGGCGACAACGACAGGCTGGCGGCCCTCGTTTCCGTGCTTGTGGGCGCCGATGCGCTCGTCTTGCTCAGTGATGTCGACGCGCTGTACACGAAGCCTCCGTCCGAACCGGGAGCCGAGGTGATCTCGAACGTCGCCGCAGGTGACCAGCTCACCGAGGTCACTTTCGGTGACATCGGTGCCGCAGGGGTCGGTACTGGGGGAGCGTCCACCAAGGTCTCCGCAGCCAGGCTCGCCGCAGAATCCGGAGCGGGCGTTCTGATCACCTCCACCGGCCTCGTGTCCCGGGCGCTGAACGGGGACGACATCGGAACCTGGTTCGAGCCCACACCGCGAGACTGACGGTCAGCTCGCCCGGGCGGACACTGGCTAAAATCGTAGCCATGACCACTACCTTGCCGTCATCGTCCGTATCGACCCGTGCAGAGGACATCGCCGGGGGAGTGCGGGACCGGCTGGAACGCGCCCGCGTCGCATCCCGTGCCCTCGCGACGGCGAACGGTGACGTCAAGAACGATGCACTCGAGTCCCTCGCCGTCGGTGTCGTCGCGGCAACGGAGCGGGTTCTGGCGGCGAATCGAATCGATCTTGACAACGGGGCATCTGCCGGTCTCGCGCCGGGGCTGCTCGATCGCCTCCGCCTGGACGAGTCCAGGGTGGCCGCGTTGGCCTCCGCCGTGCGTGAGATCGCCGCTCTCACCGACCCGATCGGTCAGACCATCCGCGGATCGCGCCTGCCCAACGGGGTGAAGATCGACCAGGTGCGTGTTCCGTTCGGAGTGGTCGGCGCTATTTACGAGGCCAGGCCCAACGTCACCATCGACATCGCGGCACTCGCGCTGAAAAGCGGAAACGCGGTCGTCCTGCGTGGGGGCACAGCCGCCGAGAACACCAACCGCGAACTCATCACGGTGATCCGCGACGCGCTGACATCCGTGGGCCTGCCACCGAATGCGGTGCAGACCGTCGACGATTTCGGTCGGGACGGCGCGACGCAGCTCATGCAGGCACGCGGCCTCGTCGACGTGCTTGTTCCCCGGGGGAGTGCCTCGCTCATCCAGGCGGTCGTCACCCAGTCCAGGGTGCCCGTCATCGAGACCGGAGCGGGCGTCGTCCACATCTACCTGGACGAGTCAGCGCGCCTGGACTGGGCCACCGAGATCGTCCACAACGCCAAGGTGCAACGTCCGAGCGTCTGTAACGCTGTCGAGACCGTTCTCGTCCACCGCGCGGCAGCAGCCAGGCTCCTGCCGTCCGTGCTCGGTCGGCTGACGGCATCCGGGGTGACGATCCACGCGGATGACGCGACCTCGGCTCTCGTCGAGGGCACAGTCCCGGCAACCGAGGAGGACTGGGCCACCGAACACATGAGCCTCGATATTTCGGTGCGGGTCGTCGACGATCTCGACGGGGCGCTCGATCACATCCGCCGATACTCTACCGGGCACACCGAGTCGATTATCACGGAGGATGTCGCTACCGCCGAACGGTTCCTGGCCGAGGTCGATTCCGCTGTGGTGATGGTCAACGCGTCGACCCGCTTCACCGACGGTGGGGAGTTCGGATTCGGTGCTGAAGTAGGGATCTCGACCCAGAAGCTGCACGCCAGGGGTCCAATGGGTGTCTCTGAACTGACGAGCACGAAGTGGACCGTTCGGGGTACAGGCCAGGTGCGGGCATAGTCGGTAGACTATTCCCGGCGCCGACGCGCGCAGAGAACCGAATGGAGTACACATGTCGTTTGCGACGATCCTGATAGCCGAAGCGGCAACCCACACGGAACTGCCGATGCCCGCCTGGATGTACGGCGTCATCGCACTGATCGTCTTCGTGTTCCTGGGCGCTGCCACTTTCAGCTACCGTGACGTCGCGAACCGCCATGGCGGACGGGTTGCCGCGCGAGAGCGCACCGGCTCCACCCGGGGCACTGGCCACTAACCTCTGATGGCAGATCTGCCACGCCCGCCGCGGGTGGGAGTGATGGGCGGAACCTTCGACCCCATCCACCATGGCCACCTCGTGGCTGCAAGCGAAGTGGCACAGTCATTCGACCTCGACGAGGTGCTCTTCGTGCCCACGGGTCAGCCGTGGCACAAGAATGTGGTCACGTCGGCCGAACACCGTTACCTCATGACGGTCATTGCGACAGCGTCAAACCCGCAGTTCACCGTCAGCAGGGTGGACGTCGACCGCCAGGGCACGACGTACACCATCGACACGCTGCGCGACCTCCATCGAGCGCGACCGGACGCCGAACTGTTTTTCATCACCGGGGCTGACGCCATCGAGCAGATCCTCAGCTGGAAAGACGTGGAAGAACTCTGGTCGCTCGCCCACTTTGTCGCTGTGAGTCGACCGGGACACGCGTTGAGCGTTTCGGGATTGCCCCAGCAGGACGTAAGCTTGTTGGAAGTTCCGGCCCTGGCGATTTCGTCAACAGACTGTCGGAGCCGGGTGAGCCGGGGATTCCCGGTCTGGTATTTGGTTCCCGACGGTGTCGTTCAGTACATCACCAAACATCACCTATATCGGAGTAATGCATGACCCCGCTGCCCGACGAGCAACCGCTCTCTCGTCGCCAGCTGCGAGAGCAGCAGCGAACGACCGAGCCGAGTGCACCCACCGAACCTCGCTCCAGGCGAGTATCGACGTCAGCCCCGGTCGCCGGGGGAGACATCCCCGACGTGGACCAGGCTCCGCCAGAGCCCAGCCTGTCGACGGGCGAAGTCGCAGAGCTCGAGGCGGCTGAAGCAGCTGGCCGGCAGCTCACCCGGCGCCAGTCCCGCGATCTCGAACGCGTGCGAACGGCATCCCTTGGAGTGATCACTCCTGAGGGCGCCGAGGAGGCCCAGGACGCTGATCCAGTGGATGCCCCGGCGTCCGAGCCCGAAGCGCAGGACGCCGAGGCGACTCCTCCTGAAGACATCATTGAGGCCACGCAGCCGGCGACCGCGAAAGGCGCCCGGAAGAACGGCAAGCGGAAGCAGGCGTCCGAAGGCGCCAGCCGGAAGCCGTCGTTCGTGCCGTCATCGGCGGCGAAGGCTGTGGCTGAACCCGAGATCGTCGACGCTGACATCGTCAACGAGGATGAAGCCGACACGAAAGCTGCGTTCGAGCTTCTGATCGCACCGCATCCCGAGTCCGCTTTCGGTCCCGCTGTCACCGCGCAGGCGCGGAACGGGGATGCCGACGGGCCACAGCTCGTGAGTGGCTTCGGTGAAGCGGTCCTCGACGGGCTGGAGCCGGCGGAGAAGTCGGCACCACAGGCTGACGAACCGTTTGACCAGATCATTGCGCGCGGACTGGAGGATGCCGGTAACGGTGTCAGCACCAGTTCGATCATCCTCCCGGTCATGCCCAATTCGCATCCGCTCACGGGACCGCTGTCTGCGAACGGAAACGTCGTCGTCACCGGATCGATCGACCTCCAGTCGCCGATGGGATCGGCGACGGGAGCATCCGACCACTTCGACAAGAGCGACATCGACGCGATGTTCGACGCCGAAGACGAGATAAGGCCCGCCACGGCGGGAACACCGGTCTCGGCCAGCAAAGCCGTCAGTACCCACACCGCAACGCGCGACGTCATCACACCGCCGGCGCCTGCGCGCAGCAACCGACTGCTTCTTATCCTGGCCATCACCGCCGGCGTTCTCGCCGTTGCTGTGCTGGCCGTCATCATCGTCGGTTTCGCGGCCGGCGCATTCCAGTCGCGATAACCAACCGGAAGGTAATCCCTCACGTGACAGCACGAGAATCCACTATCGAGCAGCTCAATCTTGCAGCCGCCGCCGCAGTCGACAAAGGCGCAGAGGACCTGGTGGCACTCGATGTCTCCGAACCGCTGCCCTTCGTCGACATTTTCCTGATCGCCACCGGCCGGAGTGAGCGCAACGTCGTTGCCGTCGCTGGCGGGATCGAAGACACGCTGAACGAAGCAGGCTACAAGACCCTGCGCCGGGAAGGTCGGTCTGAGGGCCGCTGGATCCTCCTCGACTTCGGCGACCTCGTCGTCCACGTCTTCCACGAGGAAGAGCGACTGTACTACTCACTGGAACGCCTCTGGAAGGACTGCCCGGTCGTTCCGCTCGCCGTCGCCGCCAACGCCACGGCTGAATAGGGGCCTGCTTCGCCGATCGCCTACGTCGATTCGTGGCCGGGCGATTTGTGTAGTAATCTAATCAGGTTGCTCCGAGAGATCAGAGCAACCGAATGGGTCTGTGGCGCAGCTGGTAGCGCACCTGCATGGCATGCAGGGGGTCAGGGGTTCGAATCCCCTCAGATCCACCAAAACCCCTGATGAACGCTTAGTTCTCAGGGGTTCTTTTCGTGGAAGAGGGCTTGGAGGCCCGGGTGGGGTCTCGTGGGGCCTTTAGAGCTTTTCCGAACGAGTATCAGCTCAGCCGTTCGGACCACGTATCCGCCCGCGCGCTTGGGAATGTGCCCGCGGCGGCAGGACGGGCATTGCCGCCGTCAGCGAAAAAGCAGAAACACGCCCCGCGCGGCAGAATTGACGAAATGCCGTGCTGACCTACCGGATCGACCTGCAGACGTCGTACGCCCCATCCTTGCGCTAGGAGTCAGGATGGACGTTACGTTTCGACGGACTATGGCCGGCGACCGCTGCGCGGACGTCGCCCTCCTCGTGCGCGCCTTTATCCTTGCCGAACGGCAGTAGCTTGAGCAGCGGATGCACGAGAATCAGGACGAGGGAGCCCCAAGCGAGTCCGAGGACGGCCGAGCTCAGGGTGTTCACGAGCCAGGCCAGAAAGCCGCCTACCACCGGGATTTCGGCGAAAGGTGTCTCGAGTGTATGGACGACGTCATACGGCAGGTGCCAGCCGAGGTCGTATGCGCCTTGCAGCATGATGTGACCACCCACCCACAGCATTGCGATCGTCCCGATCAGGGTGATCGCCCCCAGCACGGCGGGCATCCCCGTGACGAGCAACTCGCCGAAACGTCGGAATCCGGCCGAGTCCCTGGTGGTCAGGTGCAGGCCGATGTCGTCCATCTTGACGATGAGCGCGACGGCACCGTACACGATGATCGTGATCGCGAACGCGACGATGACCAGGATGACCGCTCGGATCCACAACGACTCATCGGCCACCTCGTTCATGGAGATGACCATGATCTCGCAGGACAGGATGAAGTCGGTGGTGATGGCGCCTTTTGTCACCTTGGCCTCAGCCTCGGGCCCTCGTTCGACGGCCGGCGCCTGCTCCGTCGCGGAGTGGCCGCGGAGCTTGTGCCAGACCTTTTCCGCGCCCTCGTAACAGAGGTAGGTGCCTCCCAGCATGAGGATGAACGGAATGACTGCCGGTATGAACGCGCTGATGAGGAGTAGCGCCGGCAGGATGATCAACAGTTTGTTTCTGAGCGAGCCCCAGAAGATCCGCTTGATCATCGGCAGTTCGCGAGACGGGTCCGCTCCGGACACGTATTGCGGGGTGACGGCTGCATCGTCGATCACCACGCCGGCAGCCTTGGCCCCAGCCTTCGCAGCTCCGGCGGCGACATCGTCCACCGAGGCGGCCGCAATGCGGACTATGGCCGCGACGTCGTCCAGCAGGGCGACGAGACCGCCGCTCACAGAACACTCTGGTTCTGCTCGAGGGAGGACGGCTGAGTCGGGGTACTTCGCGTGGTTGGCATATTCGCATCATATGGTGGCGGACAGGGATTCGCGTGTTCACGGAACCGACGGCTCTCCTGGCGGCCAGACCACCGCGAAACGTTCGCACACGATTCGCTCACCCGGCACGTTGGTCATGCCTGGTTCCCAGTCTTTCCCGAAGTCCGCTTGCTGGGTGCGCCTCCAGTATTTTTCGTGTTCTCGGCGCCAGCTGGCCAGGCTTCGGTCATCTTCCCCTTCGGCGTAGGCGAAGTCCGCATCCACCTGGTCAAAGGATCGCAATGTGACCTCGCTGGTACGCAGGATGACCGTAGGGTTGCCCGTGCGATCACAGGCGATCCAGTGCGCGCCGACGTGCGGCAGAGGTTCGCCTTCGGCTAGGTATTCATTTTCGAGGCTTGAGGTGGCGCGTTTCTGCCCATGGGTGACCTCACGCAGGAGTTCGTCGGCGAGCGCCGGGCTGTCTCCGAAGTACTCCACCACATAGTCGCCAGGGTCCGTCGCACAGCTGCTGCGGTACGCCTCCCACATTTGTGCGGCCGCTGCGCGGTTGACTGGTGGCAGTGCGTCGGTGTTTTCGATGCTCATTGTCGTAGCCTAAACGCACGACAGGCGCCCGAAGAGCGCCCTCGGCATGCCGGAATCGCGATGGTCCGTGTCCACCGAGGACGCGCATACAGGCCGTTGCCGTGGGGCATGGATGACAGTCCCGTGAACTTTCCACCGAACGCAGGCTAGCCCGCTCGGCAGCAGCCGAAGACGCCCCGACCTCTGAGGCGCGTAACTCCGCCAATCCTGCCGTTCGGCTTTCCAGTTTCGCGTACGGACGGGGCGGGGCTGGGCGTCGCGCCGCAATTTGCAGGAGTTGCGCGCACTCGACGACGGTGCGGTGGAACGTAAGTTGCGTCCGATGCCGGGCAGCCGAGGTCGAGATTGCGGTGTCGCGTCGATAGGATCGGGCCGTGATCACCCCTCGCCAGCTCCCGTCGGGAGTCACTCTTCGTCTCATTGAAGAGGCGGATGCCGCCGCTCTGGCGAGTGCATACGATCGTAACCGCGGCTACCTCGAACCGTGGGATCCCGCCCGGCCTGAAGGTTTCTACACGACCGCGTGGCACGTCGCCGAGATCCCGCGCCAGCTCGAGGAGTTTGTGGCGGGCGAGGCGCTCCCGCTCGTCCTCGCGTCCGACGGCGACATCCTCGGCCGAGTGACAGTGACGGGCATCACCCGTGGCGCATTCCAGAGCGGACGTCTCGGCTACTGGATCGACGAGGAGGCTGCGGGGAGGGGGATCATGTCCGCGGCCGTCCGCAGCGTCAGGGAGACCGCCAGGGACGAATTCGCCCTTCACCGACTCGAAGCCGGGACGCTCCTCCACAACCGTGCATCGCAGCGCGTGCTTGAGAACGCCGGGTTCGAACGGATCGGCATTGCGCCGCTCTACCTTTGCATCGCCGGACGCTGGCAGGACCACATGCTCTTCCAGAGCATCCTTCGCCGCTGAGACGTCGCGGGTCCGACAGCGACGCCGGGCATAATGGCGTAATGCCCGCCTCCCTCGCCGACTCCGACCGATGCCCATGCCTGAGCGGAGAAACCTACGGAACGTGCTGCGGGCCCATCCACCGGGGGTTGGCACACGCCCCCACCGCTGAACGGCTCATGCGCTCCCGATTCTCGGCGTTCGCGGTCGGCGACAGCGATTACCTGCTCCGGTCATGGCATCCGCGCACCCGGCCGAGCACCCTGACCCTCGACCCCGCGTTGCGCTGGTATCGCCTCGACATCCTCTCGACGGTCGCAGGAGGAATGCTCGATGTCGAGGGCACCGTCGAGTTCCAGGCGTTCTACCGCTCAGACGACGAACGCGGGTCACAGCACGAAGTGAGCCGATTCATCCGTGCGGATCGCGTCTGGCTTTACGTCGACGCGGTCTGACGGCTACCGCCGGATCAGACCGGGGGATGCGTCGCCGATTGTGCAGCGCCCTCGCGCCTTCTCCTGAGCTTCCTCCGGATATCGGTGAGCAGACGCGGTCGGGGGATCCTGACCTCGGTCGGCAACGTCCACCCGTACCTCCGGGCGAGAAGCGACAGGAGGGCACCGCTCGCCAACGCGACCGCAGAACCCAGGGTGGGCATCCCCAGTGAGCTCAGAACCACCATCTCGACGCTGGAGACCAGCGCACTCGTGGCGTAGAGCGTGTTGCCGCCGAAGATCCGGGGGATACGCAACAGCATGACGTCACGCACGGCTCCGCCGCCCACCGCGGTCACGATGCCCATCGCGACCGCGGCGAGCCAGCCCAGCCCGGCGTCCAGCGCTTTTTGTGCACCGACCGCAGCCCAACAGCCGATGGCGAGAGCATCGAGCAGGATCAGCGAGCGCTGTGACCATCGACCGCGGAACGGAACGAAGAACGCGATCACCGCGCCGGCGATCGCGATCGCCAGGTAAGCAGGGTCGGTGAGCGCGACAGGCGTACCCTGCTGCAGGAGCGTGTCGCGGATGAACCCGCCGCCGAGCCCGCTCATCACGGCGAGGATCACGAAACCAACGATGTCGAGTCGCGCCGAACGTGCCGCAATTCCGCCCAGGATGGCGTTGGTCAGAACACCGGCGAGGTCGACGTACCGGAGAACCTGGCTGAAGGTCTCTGCTGTCTGGTCCATCACAGTCCCGGGAAATCGTCTCACTCGCGCGGCTCGGCGAGCACGAGGACTCCAGCGTATCGGAGCGGCAGCCGGACCATGGCGGGGGATACTTGCCTGATGCGTGCTGTTGTGTACGAGTCCTTCGGCTCGGTTCCCCGTGTTCTCGATGTGCCCCGCCCTCACCCGGGTGACGGAGGGGTGCTGATCCAGGTCATCGCCACGGGCCTCTGCCGCAGCGATGTGCACGCGTGGGCGGGACACGACCCCGGGATCATGCTCCCGCACGTGCCGGGTCACGAGCTGGTGGGCCGCATCACCGAACTCGGTGCCGGCGTCACAGAACTGCGGGTCGGGCAGCGGGTGACCGTTCCGTTCGTCTGCGCGTGCGGCGACTGTCCCGAATGCACCGGTGGCAACGGGCAGGTCTGTCGCAACCAGACTCAGCCGGGCTTCACCCACTGGGGGTCCTTCGCCGAATTCGTTGCCATCCGTGATGCCGAGGTGAACGTTATCCCGATCCCCGACAGCCTCGACCCCGGCGCGGCGGCCATTCTGGGCTGTCGGTTCGCGACATCCTTCCGCGGGCTCGTCGGGCAGGCGAAGATCCGGCCGGAGGAATGGCTCGTCGTCGTCGGATGCGGAGGAGTCGGACTCAGTGCGGTAATGATCGGGGCGGCCGTTGGAGCACGCGTGATCGGCATCGATATCACCGCGGATGCTCTGGCGCTGGCGACCGCATCCGGCGCTGAACACGTGATCGACTCGAGCGGGCTGTCGGATGCCGAGGTGGTTGCGGCCGTTCGGGAACTGACCGGTGGGGGCGCGGCGGTGTCTGTGGAAGCGTTGGGCCGGGAGAGCACGATCGGGATTGCCGTTCGCTCACTGGCGAGGCGTGGCAGGCATGTCCAGATCGGGCTTCTCGCGCAGGATCCTCGTATCCCCATGGGTGAGATCATCGCGGGAGAGCTGACCGTTCTGGGAAGCCACGGGATGGCCGCCCAGCACTACCCGGCCATGCTCGACATCATCGCGACCGGCCGGCTTCGGCCTGAGGAGCTCATCACCCGGCGGATCACGCTCGATGAGGCGCCAGCGGCGATGATCGACCTCGCAAACGCGCGCAACACCCCGGGCATCACGCTCATCGTCCCCTGACGCTGCCTCACAGACGACATAGGCTGGACGGATGCTCCGGACACGACTCGCGCGCGCACGACTGGTCCGCCTGGCGGCGGTCGTCGCCCTTGCCGCCGTGGCTGTGACCGGGTGCACCGCGGAGCCCGAACGGACGACGGCGGGCCCCACAACGACCCCCACACCGACGCAGGAGGACCCCGTGCAGACCCAGACCCCGTCCCAGATCGCCGCACAGGCGCGGCTCGACGCGATGACGCGCGAGGAGAAGATCGCGAGCCTGCTCATGCTGCACATCCCTGGCACCGATGCTGCGGCGATGCGCGCCTTCGTGGACACCTACCGGCCCGGCGGACTGATCTTCATGGGCGACAACATCGCCGGCGGAATCGACGACACCGCTGCGCTAGTCGCAGCGGCAAGTGCAGAGCCTGACTTTCCCGTGCTGATCGGGATCGACCAGGAGGGGGGAGACGTTCGCCGGATCCGTTCAGACGACTGGCCGTCGTCGGTGACACTCAAGAACCAGCCGGCACCGGACTCCGAGCGAGCATTCGGACTCCGGTCACGTCTGCTCGCGCAGTCAGGTATTTCGGTGAATTTCGGGATCGTTGCCGATGTCACGGACGACCCAGGATCCTTCATCTACCGCCGCGCTCTCGGCACGACCCCGGCGGCAGCAGGGGAACGCGTTGCTGCGGCGGTGGAAGGCGAGAAGAGCTCGGTCTTCTCGACCCTCAAGCATTTTCCGGGTCACGGTGCAGCCCCCGGAGATTCTCACACGAGCGTTCCCACGACCTCGATGAGCCGGGAGCAGTGGCTGAACGCAGACGCCATACCCTTCCAGCAGGGGATCGCGGCGGGTGCACCTATCGTGATGTTCGGACACCTCAACTACAGTGAGGTCGACCCCCAGCCGGCCTCACTGTCCCCGGTCTGGCACTCGATCCTCAGGGACACCCTCGGTTTCGACGGCATCACCATCACCGACGACATGCTCATGCTGCGCGACACAGGGCTGCCCGAATACCAGGACGCGTCGGAGAATGCTGTGCGGGCGCTGGCGGCGGGAACGACCATGTTGCTCTTCGTGCTCAGCTCGTCGCCGGCCGCGGACGGCGCCGACCCGACGGCACTCGTTTCCGCTATCGGTGCAGCCGTCGACGCGGGCAGGATCACCGAACAGCAGGTCGATGACGCTGCACTGAAACTTCTCGTTGCTCGGAACGAGACAGCCAGGAGGAGCGACCCACTCCGCTGAGCCCGGTGAGAATTTTTCCTGTTCGTGGGAATAAGGGTCTAGATACATGCGTTTGCATGTAGCGTGACGCAGAAAGCGTCCACCCCCGAATCTGCATGACACAAAAGGAGCACCACGTATGTCGACTCTCACCGCGACCTCGATCCCTGGCTACAAGGCTGGCACCTGGACCATCGACCCCACCCACAGCGAGGTCGGCTTCAGCATCCGCCACATCATGATCAGCAAGGTGAAGGGCACGTTCGAGAAGTTCTCAGGCACCTTTGTGACCGCAGAGAACCCTCTGGAGTCGAGCGTCACAGCGTCCGCTGAGGTCGCCTCCATCAACACGAACGAAGCGAACCGCGACGGCCACCTGCGCACAGGCGACTTCTTCGACGCCGAGACCTACCCGACCATCGACTTCGTCTCGACCGGTGTTCGTCAGGAAGATGGCGATTTCAAGGTGGACGGCACCCTCACCATCAAGGGCGCAACCAAGCCGGTGACCTTCGACTTCGAATTCGGCGGCTTCGGCCAGGACCCGTACGGCAACTACAAGGCCGGCGCCACCGCGAAGACTGTTGTCAACCGCGAGGACTTCGGACTCACCTACAACGCTGCCCTCGAGACTGGCGGAGTTCTTCTCGGTGACAAGGTCACCATCACGCTCGAACTCCAGGCAGTGCTCGCCTCGGAGTAGTCGGCACAGACTACTCGCGGGAGATCGTCGGAGGCTTTCAGTCTCCGACGATCTCTTCGTGTATCCGGCGCAGGTCTTCCATCAGGGACCCGATGAGCAACCAATGCTCGGGATGCGGTCGCGCGATGGTCAGGGGCGCCGTCAGGACAGGGATCTCAGCCGTTCGCACGGGCTCGTTCACCGGTGTGTCACCGGTGCGGCGGGTCAGGAGCCGGAGATCGTGTGCCGCCCGACCCAGCTCTGTGGCGATCGAGTGCAGCGATGGCTCGTCCCGGAGCGAGTCGTCGTAGTGGTCGTGCAGGGCACGGGTCATCCCGATCACCCGCGTGACGATGGGGGAGAGCCGGTCGAGCAGGTCGTGGGTGTCGGCGAGACGGGTGCGGTGGGCGCTCTGTCTCGGATTGAGGGTGAGCGACTCCTCACCCAGGCGCACGGATGCCTCCGCTGAGTCGCGCATCGGTCGCAACAGGCGGGCTTCGATCATCAGCCCGTCGAGTTCTCGTCGCGTCCGCCCGCTGGTCAGCGCGGCTGCGAGCCTGTCCAGGCTTGCGGCCAGTTCTGATGCCAGCAGTGAGACGTCCCGTACGGCGGGTGCCAGCAACACGGGAGGAACGATGAGCACGTTGACGATCAATCCGAGGGCAGCGCCGATCAGTGTTTCGATGATTCGGTCGACCGCGTATCCGGGGGTTGCTGCACCGAGCGCGAGGACCAGCATCGCGCTGATGGGAACTTGATTTGCTGAGCCCGGTGTCAGGCGGAAGATCCAGCCGAAGAAAATCGAAATCACGATTGCCAGCAGGATCACCCACGCCTGGCTGCTGAAGAAGAATCCGATCAGTGTCGCGATCACGACTCCGGCGATGACGCCGATGCTGCGCTCGATCGCTTTGCCGAACGATTGGTTAACGCTCGGCTGGACGACCAGCAGGGCAGCGATTGCCGCAAAAATCGGCAGGTCGGTCGGGAGCAGGAGAACAGCGACCAGCCAGGCGAGGACCGTCGCAACGGAGGTCTTCACCACCTGCAGAAAGGGAACCCTGGTCGGCGCACGAAACCAGGCCGGCAGTCGCAGTGTTCGCAAACCTCTCACGTCGCCAACGCTACAGCGTCGACGAGGGCGTCATTGCCGGGGCGACGACCAGATCGACGGGCTTGTGCCTGAACAGCGCGTACCGCTCGGCCGCGGCGGAAAGTGCCAGGCGTGCGCCGCTGCCGAGCTCATCGAACGGATGGGCCGTGAGCGTGACTGACGATGCTCGCTCAGCGCGGGCCCACGTTCCGACAATGCGTCCGCCGGCAACGATCGTCGGCTTGAACACCCCGTTGTTGCCCGGAACAATGAGTGGCGAATGACGGGCGTCCAGCGCCGGTGACCTGTCGGTGTAACCGAGAAGGTTCTCATCAAACCCGGACACCAGGTGCACGGAGCGGGAGCCTGGGGCGCTCCCGGCGACGTCGACCAGATCGGGCGAGGCGTAGTAGGTCGTCGAACCAACGGTGAGGGTACCCAACCGCTCAGCCACTCGTGCCGTCGCTGCCCGAACGTCAGCGAGAGTGAGGTTGGCCCACCACGACAGATCAGCGATCGTTGCGGGACCGTGGCCCAGGTAATAGCGCAGGGCGACCTCGTCGAGAGCAGAATCGCGACCGGGCGACGTCCTTCCGGCAGGGGCCCACTCATCCAGAAGAACGAACGCCTGCTCGCGTCCGGCGAACGGACCCAGGCAGACCAGGCCGGCGTGGGCGAGTGCGCTGATCAGGTGTATTCCGCGCTGGCCGGTCGTCGACTGCCCGGCCGACTCGAATGCGGCGAAGAGAGCTTTCCTCGGCAGGGGCTGGCCAGGCAGGACGGCCTGCGCAACATCGGTCGCACTCAGGATGTCGCCATCGGAGATCGCCAGTTCCCTGCGACGGCTGGCGAACGCGGTCGCCAGCCGGTGGCGTGATAGCGGGAGGATCAGCCGCAAATCGTCCGGCGTCGTGACATGGAGGGTCCCGCGCATCGGCCAGCTGCGAACGATCTCGCCCCGGTCGAACGCGGACCGTACACCGGCTTCCGTCGCACCGATCGTGCGCGAGCCAATCGACCAGAGCACCCCAGGCAGGTCCTGGCCCTGCATCGCGGTGAGGTGACGAACGGTGTCCACAGGCGAATGGTGGAGGGGAGACTGGATTCCCTGCCCGACGAGCCGGAGCCTGGCGACCTCGATGGGTGTCATTGCTGCCATGCCGCCAGTCTGGCCCGCACGACCGACATCGTCCACCGACGGGGTGCGGACCAGGGCGATGGTGACGGCGTCGGTGGCCTGGGGCAAGATGAGAGCATGTGCGGACGATTTGCGATGGACAAGGAAACCGACGACCTTATCCGTGAGTTCATGGCGGAGACCGGCGAGGAGGCAGCCGACTGGACCCCGTCGTGGAATGTCGCTCCCACCGATCAGGTTCCGGTGGTCCGTGAGCACAACGGGGTGAGACGGATCGAATCCGTGCGCTGGGGCATCGTCTCCCCGTCCTCGCCCACCTTCGGCGGAGGGAAGCCGGTGATCAACGCCAGGATCGAGACGGTTGCAACGAACGGACTCTTCCGCGGAGCGTTCGAAACATCACGGTGCATCGTGAGTGCCTCCGGCTACTACGAATGGCAGGCGACCGAGAGCGGCAAACAGCCGTACTTCATCCACCATCCCGGCACGGACATCGCCATGGCGGGAATTCTCCGAGCCTGGCCCGACCGGTCCCTGAAGCCCGACGATCCTCATCGGTGGAGGCTGTCCATGGCGATCATCACCAGGGACGCTCATGTCGCGCCGGGCGAGGTACACGACCGGATGCCCGCGTGCCTTACTCCCGATGCATACGACGCCTGGCTGGGCCAGGATCTCAAGCCCGGCGCCGCACTCGACCTCCTCGAGTCCACCTCGTTCGAGGTGGCCCACGAATTCGGGTACTACCCGGTTTCCCGCGCGGTCAACAGTGTGCGAAACAACGGTCCGGAACTGATCGATTCGATCGACCTCGATACAGCCTGAGGCGACAGCCGGCGCTAGACGAGGCCGAGCTTGTCGAGTTGCTCGAGAAGACCAGCACCATCCGGGGCGTAAATCCACGGCGCCGTCTCATGGCGGTGTTCCTCAGCCTTCGACCGCCCACCGGCGAGGACGGCCTCCCCGGGGGACAACTGGCGGATAGCCACGGCCGCAACGTTGGCGGGGAATTCATCGGCGAATTCGCCGTAGATCTCTTCGTCGTGCTGGCCGTCATCGCCAACGAGCAGCCATTTCACATCCGGGAACTCTGCGGCCAGTCGTCGGAGATTCTCCGCCTTGTGCTCTCGCCCGCTGCGAAAGAAACGGTCGTGTGTCGGACCCCAGTCGGTCAGCAGGAGGGTACCGGCCGGGTACAGGTGCCTGGACAGGAACCTCGACAGCGTAGGCGCCACGTTCCACGCACCGGTCGACAGATAGATCATCGGGGCGCCGACGTGCCGCTGGATAAGCCGTTCGAGGAGAACGGCCATCCCTGGCACCGGGGTTCGTGCGTGCTCATCGAGCACGAACGTGTTCCACGCGGCGAGGAGCGGGCGAGGGAGCGCTGTCACCATCACGGTGTCGTCGATGTCTGAGATCACGCCAAGTCGCACGGAGGGGTCTGCGATGAAGATGTTGGCGACGACAGGGCGCGACTTTTCGCTCTGCAGGGTGATCTGCTGCCAGCCGGGTACCAAAGCCACGCTGATCTCAGCGTCCACGACGCCGCCCCGGTCGGCCTGGACGACGTGCGTCACTCCGCCCATCACGATCGACACCGTGGCGTCGACGACGGGGATGCTTGTGAAACTGCGCCACCCTCGGACCCGCTGGGCCGGTGCGGCCGCCGGAGTGGCATCCGGTTTGGTCAGGAGTACCCGCGCGAGAACTCGCACCAGCGTTGTCGAGCCGTAACCGGTGTACGGGATCACCGTCGCTGTGAGCCCCCGCTTACGCCCGCGACGTGCCCGCCAGTCGAGGAATGCGTCGTCGATGCGTGCGGCCCGGTGCAGGGTCAATGTTTTTGTGGACGCACCTGGTCCGGGCTGCTCGCGGTTTCGCATCCAGACAGTCTCGCACGCCGCACATGGCGCTGTTGTTACGTTGCGGTCTCATCCTCGTCGATCGTGTTCGCATCCCCGTCTCCCGGCGTTCGCATGTGACGCTCCTGGCTCCGGTTCAACAGCTTCTTGACCAGGAGGACGAGCACCAGGAAAAGAGCGATGATCGCGACGAAGACATAGCCGGCCGAGTGTAGCCCGCGGGCGAGTTCACGGTAGGTGCCGGCAGCAGCGGAGCCGACGGACACGTAGGTGACGGCCCAGATGATGCAGGCCGGAACGGTCCAGGAGATGAACTTGCGGTAGCTCATTGCGCTCATGCCGACGGTCAGGGGGATGAGCGAGTGGAGCACGGGGAGGAACCGGGAGATGAACACAGCGATGCCGCCTCGTCGGTCGAGGTAGTTCTCGGCCCGAACCCAATGGGCATGACCGATCCGCCGCCCCAACCGGCTCTCCCTGATCTTCGGGCCGAAGTAGCGTCCGAGCGCGAAGCCGATGCTTTCGCCGGCCAGCGCACCGAGAACGACAGCAACGACGAGTGAGACGAATTGCACGGGCCCCTCGACGGCGGTACTCGCGACGATGACGACGGTGTCCCCTGGCACGATCAGCCCGACGAAGACGGATGTCTCCAACAGAACTCCGACGCCGGCCAGGACAGTGCGCAGCACCGGGTCGACCCCCTGGACGAGGTCGAGGATCCAGCTGAGGATGTCGTTCACGCGACTGAGCCTAAACGACTCAGACCAGCACGAGAAGCAGGGTCGGCACAAGCAGGAGCGCGACGGCGCAGGCGAGGACCGCGAGGCGTGTGCTCGCTGTCAGCGGGGGCTGCCTGACCATGAGCCGTTGCACGCGACGACCGGCAAACCCAGGCACGAGGTCGGCAGCGTGAAGGTGCTCGAGGGTGGAACTGTCCGGCCGATCAGCCCCCTCCGTGGCCACGAGTGCGATCGCCGTTGCGAGCGTCGGGTCATCGACGACCCGCCGTGCCTGGTCATCCGCGAGCATCTCGACGAGGAGACCGACGGCGTTCTCGGCGCGGTTGGCGATGGGAAACCAGGGCAGGGCGCTGTGCCAGGACTTGAATGCGACGAGCACGAGGTGGTGCTGCTGGCGCAGGTGTGCTCGCTCATGGGCGATAACGGCCTGCAGTTGGTGCGGATCGAGGAGGGCGATCAGCCCCTCGGAGAGCACGGTGACCGAGCGTGAGACCCCTGGCAGGCAGTACGCCACCGGAGCGGGGTGATCGAGCACACGCGTTCCGGGTCGATCGGGCAGCGGAGCGCTCAGGAGGTTGATCAGTGACAAATGTCTGTTCCGCTGGCGCTGCGTGCGGACGATCGTCATCGTGAGATTGAGCAGGAGGTGGCCGGCCAGCAGTACGGCGACGCACAGGGCGAAGATGTGGATGAGGTTGGCTGACGGGGGGAGCGTTCCCGCGAAGAAGTGGCGAAGAAGTTCGGTGAGCCCGCCGATGAGGTTCTCGCCGAACGGGATGAGGCCGTACGTGATGAGCGAGCCGATCATCGACAGGCCGCCAGCGAGGGCGATGGACTGCCAGAGAACGAGTGCTGTGCCCGGCGCGCGGTCCGTCCAGCGGCCACGCGCGAGGAGCAGGGGGACAGGCCACGCCAGCAGGACGGCGAGAGTTGCGAGTACCACCGAGGCGAACAGCATCACCCTCGGAGCCTACCGGTGCTCGCTGGCCTACCGGCCGGGGGCGATCGGGGCCCCAAGCAGAGCGCGCAGTGTCTCAGCCTCGGCGGCGGAGACCTGGCCAATGAATCGCGCGAGTGCAGCCTCCCGATCCGGAGCGGAACCCAGCACCTCGTGCATGAGACCGGCGGTGTGCTCAGCGCGGGTCGTGACGGAACGGTAGAGGTGCGGCCTGCTCGACCGGTCGCGTGACACGAACGACTTGCCCTCGAGACGCGAGAGCACTGTCAGCACCGTGGTGACAGCGACCTCCCGTGCTCCCGCCCGGTCCGAGGTGTCGAGCCTGTCCTTGAGATCGTTGGCGCTGAGCGCATCGCCTGTGCTCCAGAGAACATCCATGACCGCGCGCTCAAGCTCTCCCAGTGTTGCCATACCTCAACGATAGTCGGTCCGCAGCCACTGTTCTACGCGCAGTAGAAGTAGTTCTACGTTTCGTAGAAAATGTTCTAGACTCGGAATCAGATGTTTCTACGCGACGTAGAAATGCGCCGTGGAGGTGACGTGAACGAGCTACTCGACCCGCTGCTGCTCTCTCGCTGGCAGTTCGGCCTGACGACCATCTACCATTTCCTGTTCGTTCCCCTCACCATCGGGATGGCGATGACCGTCGCGATCTTCCAGACGGCATGGGTGCGAACCGGCAGGGCACACTACCTCCAACTCACTCACTTCTTCGGCAAGATCTTCCTCATCAACTTTGCGATGGGCGTGGTCACCGGAATAGTCCAGGAGTTCCAATTTGGGATGAACTGGTCGGACTACTCCCGTTTCGTCGGTGACGTCTTCGGTGCGCCTCTGGCGTTCGAGGGATTGCTCGCGTTCTTCCTCGAGGCGACCTTTATCGGCCTCTGGATCTTCGGCTGGAACAAGTTGCCCGAGAAGCTCCACCTGGCAACCATCTGGGTCGTGGCGACCGCGAGCATCCTGTCGGCCTATTTCATCATCGCCGCGAACGCGTTCATGCAAAACCCCGTCGCCTTCCGGATCAATGAGGAGAAGGGCAGGGCCGAGCTGACGAGCATTGTCGAACTCCTGACGAACCCCGTCGCCCTCGCCGCGTTCCCGCACACGATCTTCGCCTGTTTCATGGTCTCGTCCGGGCTCATCATCACCGTGGCTGCCTGGCACCTCTCCCGCAACCAACACCTGGAAACGATGCGCCCGGCGCTGAAATTCGGTCTCTGGGGAATGATCATCTCCGGTGCCCTCACCACTCTCGCGGGCGACCAGCTCAGCCTGGCGATGGTCGCGACGCAGCCGATGAAGATGGCCGCGGCCGAGGCCATGTACGTGACATCGACAGGCGCTGAGGCGTCGTTCTCGATCTTCACACTCGGGACCCCCGATGGCGTCCACGAACTGTTCTCGATCCGCATCCCGTACCTGTTGTCGTTCCTCTCGACCCACACGTTCGACGGGACGGTCGAGGGCATCAACGACCTCCAGGAGCAGTACCAGACCCTCTACGGTCCCGGCGACTACGTGCCGATCGTGTGGGTGACCTACTGGTCCTTCCGTTGGATGATCGGTATCGGCCTGCTGCACATCTTCGTCGCGATCGTCGGGCTGTGGCTCACGCGCAAGGGACGGATGCCGTCGAACCGGTGGGTCTGGAAGGCCGCGATCTGGTCGTTCCCGCTGTCGCTCGCTGCGATGATCGTCGGCTGGGTCTTCACCGAGATGGGCCGCCAGCCCTGGCTCGTGTTCGGGCTCCTCGAAACCTCCGACGGGGTCTCGCCCGGCGTGACCGGCCTCGAAGTTCTCATCTCGCTCACGGCGTTCACGCTCGTCTATGGCTCCCTCGCTGTCGTCGAGTTCCGCCTGATCAAGAAGGCCGCGCAACACGGGCCGGCGGATACCCCTGAACCGGATCCCGAAACCGGCAAACCCGTCGTCACGACGACGGTCTACTAGGAGGGCATCATGGATCTGGGCGTTCTCTGGTTCTTCATCATCGCGTTCTTCTTCATCGGATATTTCGTGCTCGACGGCTTCGACTTTGGCGTCGGCATGAGCCTGCCGTTCGTCTCGAAGGACGACACCGACCGTCGCGTGGTCATCAACACCATCGGCCCGGTCTGGGACCTCAATGAAACCTGGCTGATCGTCGCGGGGGCGGCGCTCTTCGCGGCATTCCCCGAGTGGTACGCAACACTCTTCAGCGGGTTCTACCTTCCCCTGCTGGTCATTCTCATCGCACTCATCCTCCGCGGTGTGTCGTTCGAGTACCGTCACCAACGCCCGGAACTCGCCTGGAAGCGACGCTTCGACCGGATGATCCTCATCGGGTCTGCCGTTCCCTCCCTGCTGTGGGGCGTGGCGTTTGCCAACATCGTGCAGGGTGTTCCGCTCGATGAGGGGCACAACTACATCGGCACCGTGTTCGACCTGCTCAACCCTTACGCGCTCCTGGGCGGGTTGACGACGTTGCTGCTGTTCTTCACCCACGGCGCGCTCTTTCTCACGCTCAAGACCGAGGGAGCGCTCCGGGCGCGATCTCGAGTCCTCGCCACGCGGGTCGGCATCCTCACAATCGTCGTTGCAGCCTCGTTCCTCGCGTGGACGGTATCCACACACGGGGCGTTGCCGGTTCTCCTACTCGCCATCGGCGCAGCCCTCACCGCTGGTCACGTCCATCCTCGCTAATGCACAAGGGCGCGAGAGGACAGCGTTCACCCTCATGGCGATCACCATCGGCCTCGCAGTTTTGACGTTGTTCGCAGCGCTCTTCCCGGCCGTGATGCCCGCGAGCAACGACCCGGCGAACAGCCTGACGATCACGAACGCCTCCTCCAGCCCGTACACGCTGCAGGTGATGAGCTGGACGGCCCTCTTCGCTCTGCCGTTGATTCTTGCCTACCAGGGCTGGACGTACTGGATCTTCCGCAAGCGGGTCACCCGCACCCACATCGACGGTGGCCTCGACACCAACGCCCAGTCGGTTCCCGACGTCGAGCATTAGCCTGATGGCTGTGCGTCCCCTCGATCCCCGGCTTCTTCGTTATGCGGTGAGCGCACGGTGGTTTCTGCTCAGTGGTGCCGCGATCGGCGTCGCCACAGCGGCAAGCATCGTGGCCTTTGCCTGGCTGGTGACCGCCGCCGTCACCGGAGCGATCAATGGTCAGCCCCTCGAAGAACTCGTGCCGCAGATCGGTGCGCTCGTTGGCATCGCGCTTGCACGCGCCGGCCTCGTCTACGCGCAGGAATGGGTCGCCGCCCGGGGCGCAGCTGCGGTGAAGAGCGAGCTCCGCCGTGGGGTTCTCGACGGTGTTCGACGTCTGGGCCCCGCGTGGCTCGCGGAGCACAGCGACGCGCGCGTCGCGACCCTGCTCGGTCGCGGAATGGATGCGCTCGACGATTACTTCTCGAAGTACCTGCCCCAGCTCATTCTCACGGTGATCGTCACCCCGGTGATGGTCGGCGTCATCCTTCTCCAGGACTGGGTTTCGGCGATCTTCATCGTCGTCACGCTGCCGCTGATTCCGCTCTTCATGGTGCTGATCGGTTGGGCCACCCAGGCCGTGCAGCGACGGCAGTGGCAGGTTCTCGGTGACCTCTCCACGAGTTTCGTCGACACCCTCGGTGGTCTTGCAACGTTGAAGATCTTTGGCCGCGAACGACGTCTCGTCGATCGGATGCGAGCGATCACCCGGGACTATCGCGTGCAGACGATGCGGGTGTTGCGTGTCTCCTTCCTGTCCAGCTTCGCGCTGGAACTCGCGGCAAGCCTCTCGGTCGCTCTCGTAGCCGTCTCGATCGGTCTGCGACTGGTCGACGGTTCGCTCGATCTGTCCGTCGGCCTGTTCGTCCTGTTGCTCGCCCCCGAGGCTTTCCTGCCGCTGCGTCAGGTCGGCGCGAACTTCCACGCCGCGGCTGAGGGCGTCGCCGCATCGGAGGACGCATTCGCCCTCCTCGATGAGGCACGGGAGCTCGGTCCTGCTGCCGAACCTGCGCTCGCGAGCGGTGCTCCGGCATCCGAAACCCTCGCTCTGGACAGCGTTTCGGTCGATTACGGGAACGGCCCCCTCTTCGCGCCGGTGACGGCAACATTCCGGAGGCGAACGATCACGGTGATCACCGGGCCGAGCGGTGCTGGCAAGTCGAGCCTGTTCGGGGCGATCCTCGGGTTCGCCCCGAACAGCGGTGCGATCACCCTCGACGGCACGCCGGTGACCGATGCGGGAAGCGAGCGGTCATGGCTCGCGTGGACCGGGCAGCGACCGGGCCTTGTCGTCGGAACAGTCGCGACAAACGTGGCGTTGGGCTCCAGCGTCGTCGACCCGGAACTGGTTCGGCGCGCCCTCCGGATCGCTGCCGCCTCGGACATCGACCCGGAACGGGCTGTCGGGGTCGCAGGGTCAGGACTGTCCGGAGGGCAGGCGCAACGCGTCAGCATTGCTCGCGCCGTCTACCGAAGCCTCGAACGCGCGTGCCCGGTCGTGCTCCTGGACGAACCCAGCTCCGCACTCGACTCAGAGACAGAAGCACGCGTGCTCGACGGCCTGGAATCCCTCGCCGACGCGGGCCCCGCCGTGGTCGTGATCAGCCACCGCACCGCCGTGATCGCCCGGGCCGATGCCCTCGTGAGTGTCGAGCCCCTGAGTATGGCGGCGGTCATATGAGCACCGGGTTGACGCGCCGCGGGCTCGCAGCCACCGACGTGCGATCCGTCCTCTCTGCTGCGCAACCCCGCACGGCCGGGTGGGCGCTTGGAGTCGTCTTCGGCATCCTTGCAGCGCTCTCGACGGTCGCGTTGCTGGCCACCAGTGCGTTTCTGATCGCCCGGGCCGCCGAGCAGCCGCCGATCCTCTACCTCTCGCTGGCCGTCGTGGGCGTGCGGGCTTTCGCACTCGGCCGCGCCTTCTTCCGCTACCTCGAGAGGCTCGCCAGCCACGATGCAGCGTTCCGCCAGCTCGAGACCGTCCGCGTCGACCTGTTGCGGCGACTCATTCCGCTCGCCCCGGACGGACTCGGGCGCTCGGGCCGTGGGTCCCTGCTGTCCTCACTCGTCTCCGATGTCGATGAGCTGCAAAATCTGCCCCTGCGTGTTGTCCAGCCCCTTCTCACGTCGGTGGGTGTCGCCGCCGTCGCGGTCTGGGGAGTCGCGCTGCTCTCACCGACCGCTGCCGTTGGCCTTGCTGTCGCACTCGCCGCCGCCTTCGTTGTCGGCATTCTTGTCGCGGGCCGGGTTGCGGCATCTGCCGAACGCAGCATCGCCCCGAAACGCGCGGCGCTTGTTGACGCCCTGCTCGACTACCTCGGCAGCCTGGACATCCTGATCGCGTACGGGGCGGAGAAGTCCGCGCGTGGGAGGGTCGACGACGCGGATCGGGACCTCACGCGCGCGCTGACCAGCCGGTCGCTCGGGGCCGGCGTCGCGGCCGCAGCGATGTCGCTGTTCTCCGGTCTCGCGGTCGCAGGTGCCCTGGTCGCGGGAATCCCCGCGTTGTCACCGTCCGGCCCGGGAAGCCTCAGCGGCCCCGGGCTCGCGGTTCTCGTGCTTGTTCCCCTGGCCGTCTTCGAGGTGGTTGCATCCGTTCCCCTCGCGGTGAGCGCGTGGCGCCAGGTCCGCTCGAGCGCTGACCGTATTGCGCGGGTAGCGCCGCTCTCCGTGCCCGACGAGATCCCGGTGACCAGTGGGTCGGGGGAACGGGAAAGTGATGCTGCCGCCCCGATGCTCGAACTGAGCAATGCATCCGCACGGTGGCCGGGGGCGACCAGGCCAGCGATTCAGATTCCGTCGTTTACTCTGCGTGAGGGTGAACGGGTTCTGATCGAGGGCGCCAGTGGTGCCGGAAAGACGACGCTCGCCCATCTGCTGGTGCGGTTCCTCGATCACACCGGCGAGTACCGCCTGTCGGGCCAGGATGTGCGCGAGCTTCCGATCGCGACGGTGAGAAGTGTCGTCGGGCTCTGCGAACAGATTCCGTACCTGTTCGACGAGAGCCTCAGGCAGAATCTGCTCTTTGCGAAGGACACGGCCACGGATGACGAGTTATTCGCGGTACTCGACCGGGTGGGGCTCGGTCGTTGGGCCGCTGCGCGAGGCGGTCTGGATTCGCGGGTGGGCGAGAGAGGGGCCCTGGTCTCGGGTGGTCAGGCACAGCGGATCGCCCTCGCGCGGGCGCTATTGCGGGACTTCCCTGTCATCGTGTTTGACGAGCCGACCGCCAACGTCGAAGCGGACCTGGCCGAGGCGTTGATCCGGGATCTGCTGGACGCCGGGGGAGACGGGCAGCGTTCCATCGTGCTGATCAGCCACGGGGATGTTGCCGATGACCTCGTCGACCGCAGAATACGCGTGGCAGGCGGCATCCTGGGCGGGAATGCGTCCGAACCTGAGGATCTCCTGCTCTAACCCGGAGTTGTCGCTTCGGGGTCGCAGATCACCACGGGGATGTCGCGGTCGGTGCGGCGCTGATAGCCGGCATAGCCCGAATAGGACGCGACGATCTCTCGCCACATGGTCTCCTTCTCCAGGGGTGTTGCTGTCCGTGCCCGATACCGGCTTGTGGTGCCGTCAACGGTGAGCTCGACCTCGGGGTTCGCCGTCAGGTTTGCGTACCACTGGGGGTTTCGGTCATCGCCGCCCTTCGACGCGACGAGGACGTATCGCCCCTCGCCGTGGATCGGCGCGGTGAGCAACGTCGAACGCCTCCGGCCGGAGACCCGGCCGATGGTGTGCAGTTCGACGACGGGCATCCGCCCGATTTGGTGCCCCAGCCTCCCGCCGGACAACGCCAGCAGCATTCGGTGGACACCGTTCATCGCGCGCATGCCGAGGTCGGTCAGGGATGTACGCAGGGTCATCCCCGCAGTGTACGGCGCGCGGACGGGTGCATGCCCCGAATGGGGGCTCCCGTGGAATAGTCGATCATCACTACCGTCGAGTGCATCTGAGGTTTCCTCAGGTTTACAGACTGGAGAAGCACATGAAGAAGACCCTGGCTGTCTGCTCTCTCGCGGCACTCGCTGTCGTCGGGCTGGCCACACCGGCATACGCCGAGAAGCCCGACAACGCGGCCCAGAATCAAGTCGGCTACTGGGCAGCGTCGCCCGGCGACTGCGTGAAAATCGAGTTCGGCAACGGCGTTCGTTCATTCCAGCTCCCTGAGCTGGCGTCCACGGATCAGTACTACCGGCTCGTGCTGAAAGCAGGGACGGTGAATGAGGTCATCCAGTACGGGCTTACCCCGCTGTCCTGGTACTCCGCCAGTTCGGGTAAGGACCTCAGTCACGTGATCTACTGCACGGAGGACAGCGGATACGGGTACTGATCCTTCCCGGTCCGGTTGGGTGACGGACGAGCTCGCTTTCCGTCACCCGAGCCGATCGGGACTGTTGCGTGTTCCCGACCGCGATTGACTGCGCGCGTCTCACCGGAGACGCCCGACGCAATCTAAAGTGAGAAGCGTGTCCAGCCGCGTGATCTCTCGTCCCGTGACGGGCTGGATCGACCCCGAAGCCGCCTTCCTGGCCCTGTTCGCTTCGTCAGCGCGCTCGTTCTGGCTCGACACCGGCCCGATGGCCGAAGCCGGATTCAGCTACCTCGGCGATGCGACCGACCTCATCACTTCCTCGGTCACCGACAGGACCGTTACCCGCGACGCGGCGGGAATCATCACCATTCAGGCGGGTTCCGTGTTCGACGTCCTGCGTGAGCGACTGGCATCGCCGGAACCGGTTGGCGTTCCGCTCGTCTCCGGAGAATTCGCCCCCGGCTGGGTGGGCTGGCTGGGCTATGAGCTCGGGTCTCAGACCGTGGCGACCCCCGTGCACGACTCGCGCTACCCGGACGCCGCTCTCCTCCTGCCGGCCCGGATGCTGGTCTTCGACCACGCGGGTAAGACGGTGACCGCGATGGAACGGCGCGAACCGTCGACGCAGAGTGAACCGTTCGACTGGCTCGAAGCGCTGTCCGCCGCAGATCGCGTTCCTCCGCTCGGGCAGAGCGAGCCGCGCAACGCAACGTGGCGCCATTCAGCCGCGACCTACGCCGACCTCATCACCGACGCCCAGGCCGAGATCCGGCGCGGAAATGCCTACCAGCTCTGCCTCACCAATGAGATCCGCGTAGACGGGACATTCGACCCCGTCGAGGTTTACCGACGTCTGAGGCAGGCGAGCCCGAGTCACCACGGTGGGCTCATCCGCGCCGACGGCGTCGCGCTCGTCAGCTCGTCTCCCGAGCAGTTCCTCAAGGTCACGCCGGGCGGAACCGTCACCACCCGGCCGATCAAGGGCACACGCCCCCGAGGAGTCACCCCCGAGCACGACTCTGCTCTCGGCGCGGAGCTCCTCAGCAGCGACAAGGAGCGCGCCGAGAACCTGATGATCGTCGACCTCATGCGCAACGATCTCGGTCGCGTGGCCGTGACCGGGAGCGTCTCTGTCACCCAGCTCCTCGCCGTCGAAAGCTACGCCCAGGTGCACCAGCTCGTCAGCACCGTCACCGCGCAACTCGCCCCAGGGATCAGCGGGGTGGATGCCGTCGAATCAGCCTTCCCGGCTGGGTCCATGACGGGGGCACCCAAGGTGTCGGCAATGACCATCCTCGACCGGTTGGAATCGGGGCCCAGGGGCGTGTATTCCGGTGCATTCGGCTACTTCGGAGCCGATGGCGCTATCGACCTGGCAATGGTGATCCGGAGCATCCTGATCGACGCTACGGGAGCGTCCATCGGCACGGGCGGGGGGATCACCGCACTGTCGGTCGCCGAGGATGAAATCGAGGAAACGCGGGTGAAAGCGGCGGCGCTCCTTTCCGCGCTTGGGGCCTCTGAACAGTCGGTAGGCTAGATCCCTGGACCTCGGGTTCAGCAGCAGAATTCGCACCCGACTCGTCCTTCACCCGCTGATGAATGAGAGTTCCGTGTCGATCGACGAACAGAGCCAGCCTGGCCAGAGGTACGATTTCGCCGCCATCCAGGAGAGGTGGCTGCCGGTCTGGGACCGGATGAAGCCCTTCGCGACGAGCGATGATTCCGACAAGCGGCCACGCAAATACGTCCTCGACATGTTCCCGTACCCGTCCGGGGACCTGCACATGGGCCACGCGGAGGCCTTCGGCCTCGGTGACGTCGTCGCCAGGTACTGGCGGCAGCAGGGCTTCAACGTGCTTCACCCCATCGGTTGGGACTCCTTCGGCCTGCCCGCGGAGAACGCGGCGATCAAACGCGGCGTCGACCCGCGCGGCTGGACCTACGACAACATCGCGCAGCAAAAAGCCAGTTTCCGCACCTATGCGCCGTCCTTCGACTGGGATCGTGAGATCCACACGTCCGACCCGGAGTACTACCGCTGGACCCAGTGGCTCTTTCTCAAGCTGTTCGAAAAAGGCCTCGCCTACCGCAAGGCCAGCCCCGTCAACTGGTGCCCGTTCGACCAGACCGTTCTCGCGAACGAGCAGGTCGTCGACGGACACTGTGAACGCTGCGGCAACCTCGTCACCAAGAAGAACCTGACGCAGTGGTACTTCCGCATCACCGACTACGCCGACCGCCTCATCGACGACCTCAAGCAGTTGGAGGGTGCCTGGCCGTCGAAGGTCATGAGCATGCAGCGCAACTGGGTCGGACGCTCGACCGGTGCCGACGTCAACTTCATCATCGAGGGCAAGGCCGATCCGGTCCCCGTCTACACCACACGCCCTGACACCCTCTACGGCGTCACCTTCATGGTCGTCGCTGTGGACTCCGAGCTCGCCGCCGAACTGGTGGAGGACGCCCCGGACGAAACAAAGGCATCGTTCACCGAGTACCTCGAGCGGGTCAAGGGTGAGAGCGACATCGACCGGCTCAGCACGGAGCGCGAGAAGACCGGCGTATTCCTCGAGCGCTACGCGACCAACCCCCTGAACGGTGAACGGATTCCGATCTGGGCGTCCGACTACGTCCTGGCCGACTACGGTCACGGCGCGATCATGGCCGTCCCGGCGCACGACCAGCGCGACCTTGATTTCGCCCGCGCATTCGACCTGCCTGTGCGGGTCGTCGTCGACACGAACCAGCCCGTGACCGGCGCCATCCCGGTTCTGATCGACGGTGAACTTCCCGACGACCTGCCGCCCTCCGACCCCGCAGCAACGGGGGAGGCGCTCGTCGGTCCCGGAAGGCTGATCAACTCGGGGCCGTTCAACAGTCTGAGCAAGAATGCGGCGATCGCGAAGATCACCGAAGCGCTCACGGCATCCGGCCTCGGAACACCCGCAAAGAACTATCGCCTCCGTGACTGGCTGATTTCGCGCCAGCGGTACTGGGGTCCACCGATCCCGATCATCCACTGCGACGCCTGCGGCGAGGTGCCGGTCCCCGAGGACCAGCTGCCCGTGCAGTTGCCCCCGGCGGAGGGACTCGACCTTCAGCCGAAGGGCACCAGCCCGCTCGGTGCGGCCGAAGACTGGATCAACGTGCCCTGCCCCCGCTGCGACGCGCCCGCGCGACGCGACTCGGACACGATGGACACCTTCGTCGACAGCTCCTGGTACTACCTGCGCTACCTCAACCCGCAGTCGGACACCATGGCATTCGACCCGGCACAGGCAGACAAGTGGGCGCCGGTTGACCAGTACGTCGGAGGCGTTGAACACGCGATCCTCCACCTGCTGTACTCCCGGTTCATCACGAAGGTGCTCTACGACCTCGGGTACCTCGGCTTTACCGAACCCTTCTCGTCGCTGCTGAACCAGGGCATGGTCCTCATGGATGGCGCGAAGATGTCGAAGAGCAAGGGCAACCTCGTCGAGTTCGCCAGCGAGCTCGAACAATACGGGGCAGACGCCCTCAGGGTGACGCTTGTGTTCGCGGGTCCTCCCGAGGACGACATCGACTGGGCGGATGTCTCCCCGGCCGGCTCTGCGAAGTTCCTCGCTCGCGCCTGGCGCCTCGCCCACGACGTTACGAGCGCGCCCGATGTGGTCTGGAAGTCCGGGGACCCGGCACTGCGGCGGGCGACCCACCGGTTCCTGGCCGACGCGCCGAGTCTCGTCGAGTCGTTCAAGTTCAATGTGGTCATCGCTCGGCTGATGGAACTCGTCAACGCGACGAGGAAAGTCATCGACACCGGCGCTGGCCCGGCGGATGCTGCGGTGAGGGAAGCGGCGGAGGTCATCGCCGTCGCACTCAACATCGTCGCGCCGTACACGGCTGAGGACATGTGGGCCCAGCTGGGCTACGAACCCACCGTTGCTCACGTGCTCTGGCGTAAGGCCGACCCGACTCTTCTCGTCGAGGAGTCGGTGACCTGCGTCGTGCAGGTCGATGGGAAGGTGCGTGACCGCCTGGAGATCTCGCCGAAGATCGGCGCGGATGACCTCGAGGAGCTCGCGCGTTCTTCAGCGGCGGTTCAGCGGGCGATCGGGGACAGGTCCATCGTCAACGTCGTCGTTCGGCCTCCGCGCGTCGTCAGTATCGCCACGAAACCGTAGTCCTCGCAGCACCGATGCGCCCGTCCCTCACAGGGGCGGGCGCATCTGTGTTCGTACACGGATTCGTGGGCGGGCCGGAGGAGAGCGGCGCGTCCCGCTTAGCTGGACGGTATGGCCAGGCATGCTCCCGCGCGGCCGCTCGGCGCAGCGGGCGCTGACCGGATAGCGCTCGCAAAGCGGCGACCGGACGGCGTCCGGCTGAGCATCGGTGCGCTGGTCATCCTGCTGCTCGCGGGGCTCGTGGCCGCGGTCGTGGTTTCGCTTCTCGGCGCCGCCGGTGAGACCCGTGCGCTCCCGGAGCCCATTCCCAGCGCGTCGGAGGTCGCTGGCGCGGGCATCTACGTCCACATCCTCGGTGAAGTGCAGAGCCCAGGGCTGTATCGGTTGAGAGACGGCGATCGCGTTGTCGATGCCGTCCACGCGGCCGATGGATTCACCGACGTTGCCGACCAACGGGGCGTGAACCTGGCCCGGTTCCTCAGCGACGGAGAACAGATTCTTGTTCCCGCTCAGGGTGCGGAACCGGCGACACCGCCGTCAGGTGTGGCGGGGGGAAAGGTGAATCTCAACACGGCGACAGCCGCGGAGCTCGAGACACTGCCGCGGGTCGGCCCGGCGATGGCCGAGCGTATTCTCACCTGGCGTGACACCAACGGGCGTTTCAGTTCCATCGACGATCTCCGTGGAGTGACCGGGATCGGAGACAAGACCTTCGAGGCTCTGCGCGAACTGGTGACCGTGTGAACCGCGAGCACCGGATCATCCCCCCGGCGTTCGCAGCCTGGCTTACCGCTGCGCTTCTGGTCGCGATGCCTGATGCTGCCTGGCTGGTCACGGTCGTCGGAAGTGCCTCGACGGCCATGTGCACCGCGCTCGCCGTCGCGCTGCCGGGGCGCCCCGGTCGCCGAGGTAAACCACTTCGGGGTGTGCGTCAGGGACAATGGTGGGCGCTTGTGGCGATCACGATCTTTGCATCGACACTCGCCGCCGTCGCGGTGGCTGCCAGGGCCGATGCGCGCACGCCGGAGCCGTTGGTGACGGCTGCCGACGGCGGACGCCCGGTCACCGCGCGCATCCTGGTGACGGACAAGACGGTGATCGAGGACAGGCGCGGCAGGTCCGTCTGGGATCGGTCGACGGCCGATGAGGACCCGGGCACCATCGGCACCGCCCAACGAATTCGTGGCACGGTCGTCGAGCTCGACATTGGTGACGCGCAGTACGGCGTCGCGGTTCCCGCTGTCCTGTTTGCCACCGTCGCCGACTCGCGTCCCATCGCGATCGGCAGTGTCGTGGAGGCATCCGCTTCAGTTCGGTTGACGCAGCCGGGTGACGCTGCGGCGTTCCTGCTCTTCGCAGGTCACTCCGCCGAGGTTCTCGAGGGACCCCCGTGGTACCTGGCATGGGCGGCCCAGCTGCGGAGCGGATTCGTGGATGCGGCGTCGATGTTGCCGGGGAATGGGGGCGAACTCCTTCCCGGCCTGGCGGTCGGGGACACCTCAGCGGTGGATGCCTCACTGGATCAGGCGATGATCTCGAGTGCCCTCAGCCATCTCACCGCGGTATCCGGCGCGAACTGTGCGGTGATCGTCGCCGTCCTCGTGGGGCTGCTCGCTGTGCTCGGCGCGCCGCGGTGGCTGCGCATCACGGGAGCACTCATCGGCCTCGGGCTTTTCGTGGTGCTTGTGACGCCGGAGCCGAGCGTCGTCCGTGCGGCGCTGATGGCACTGGCCGTGCTGCTCGCACTGGGCGCTGGTCGACCGAGCGCCGGGTTGCCTGTCCTCAGCCTCGTGGTTCTTGTCGTGGTGATCGCCGATCCGTGGTTGTCGCGCAGCTACGGGTTCGTGCTCTCTGCCCTCGCTACCGCTGGCCTGCTCACGCTCACCCGTCCGCTCACCAGGCTGCTCCTCCCCGTTTTGCCCCGGTGGCTCGCCGCAGCTTTCGCAATCCCTGCGGCCGCGCAGCTTGCCTGCCAACCGGTCCTGATCCTGCTCACCCCTGCGGTCCCCCTGCTCGGCGTTCCCGCCAACCTCCTGGCCGCGCCGGCAGCTCCGATCGCCACACTCCTTGGGCTGTCTGCGTGCCTCCTGGTTCCGGTGCTCCGCCCGCTCGGGGACGTGGCATTGTGGCTCGGCTGGGTTCCAGCGACGTGGATCGCCGCGGTTGCGACAACGGTACAGTCCGTGCCATTCACCGCTCTTCCGTGGCTGCCAGGCGCCACGGGGGCCGTGCTCCTGGCTGTGGTCACCCTTGTTCTCATCGTCGGTGTGCGAGCTCGTCAGTCGGGGAGACGGATGCTGGCTGCGGCCTGCGCTCTTTCGCTCGTCATCACGGGGGGTGCCTGGGCGGGCGCTGTCACGGCACTCCGAATCGTTCCGGCGCTGTCGATGCCGACGGATTGGTCTCATGCCGCGTGCGACGTGGGCCAGGGAGACGCCGTTCTTGTCCGAAGCAGGGGAGCGGTCGCGCTCATCGATACCGGCGCTGACCCGACGAGACTCGCGGCGTGCCTCGACAGTCTCGGGATCCGACAGCTCGACCTGCTCGTGCTCACTCATTTCGACCTCGATCACGTCGGTGGGGTGCAGGCCGTGATCGGGCGAGCCCGACTTGTGCTTTCGGGGGAGCCACAGAACAGCACGGATGAACGAATCCTCTCCGAACTCGCGGCGAGCGGAGCGCAGGTTCGACGTACCGCAGCGGGCGACACGGGAGCGCTCGGCAACATTTTCTGGCGCGCACTCTGGCCTCCCGCTCGGGGAGGGGAGCCCTGGACGGGCAACGCCGGCAGCGTGACGCTGGTCTTCGAACCGGCGGCGGGCGGGATCCGTTCGCTGTTTCTGGGTGATTTGGGCGAGGACGCGCAAAACCGCATCCTGGCCGGGCACCAGCTCGGCGGCACTGTCGACCTCGTGAAGGTGGCCCATCACGGCTCAGCTGACCAGAGCGCGGGGCTCTACCAGGCGGCATCGGCCCGGATCGGCATCGTCTCCGTCGGTGCTGAGAACGGCTATGGACATCCGACGCCCGCCGCGCTCGACATGCTCACGTCCGCCGGCACGAGCCCGATCCGAACCGACGAGTGCGGTCTCATCGTCGTCGGAGGCACAGCGGATCGCCCCGTGGTGTGGACCGAACGGCCGTGCTGAACCGGATCGAATGGGCGGTCGGTGGTCAGCGGTCGCCGGTAGGCTGGAACGGTGAGGACGGTGGACTGTGGCAGCTGCACGTAGCGGATCATCCGCCAAGGCGACGGCGAAGGTCGCGATTCCGCAACTCAGCTGGAACGCGGTCCGCCCGGCCCCCGTGGTGCTGGTCTCCGGCACACAGGGCTTTCTCGCCGACCGGGCCATCAGGCTCCTCCGCGACTATCTCAAAGTCGAAGATCCCAGCCTCGAGGTCAACGACATTGAAGCCGACAGCTACGCGCCGGGAGAACTCATCACCCTGGCGAGCCCCTCGCTCTTCGGCGAGCCCCGGCTGATCCGGGTGGTCAACGTCGAGAAGTGCTCCGACGAGTTCATGACCGAGGCTCTCGCGTACCTCGAGTCGCCGGCAGACGGCGCGTACGTTGTGCTGCGGCACGCCGGGGGAGTGCGGGGGAAACGACTCCTCGACGCCGTCAGGGCGAACAAAGCGTCCGCTATCGAGGTGGTCTGCGCCGAGCTCAAGAAGGAGTCGGACAAGTACGACTTTGCTGCCGCCGAGTTCAAGGCGGCAGGTAAGCCGATCCGCCCAGCAGCCCTTCGCGCCGTGGTCTCGGCTTTCGCAGACGACCTCGCGGAGCTGGCAGGGGCGTGTGCCCAACTGATCGCCGACAGCGGCTCAGAAGTGACCGAAGCGACGGTGACCAGGTATTACGGGGGCCGGGTCGAGACCAACGCGTTCGCCGTCGCAGACGCCGCGATCGCCGGCCGCTACGCCGAGGCCCTTGTCGGCCTCAGACATGCGCTCGACTCCGGCGCCGACCCGGTGCCGATCGTCGCGGCGTTCGCCAGCAAGCTTCGCACGATGGCCAAGATCCAGGGCGGTCGCGGGTCATCCGCCGATCTCGCCAGGCAGTTCGGCCTGGCTCCGTGGCAGGTTGACCGGGCCAGGCGTGACCTGTCCGGGTGGACGGACCAGGGACTCGGTCGATGCATCCAGACCCTTGCCGACACCGACGCGAACGTCAAGGGTGGCGGCCGTGACCCGGTCTACGCGCTGGAGCGGATGATCCACATCGTTGCCGGCCGTGGTCGCTGAGCCGGCCGGATCGTCACAGACGGAACGCCGATAGACCACGGAATGCCGGTTAAACACAGAAGGCCCCGCCGAAGCGGAGCCCAGTGTGACTGGAAGAATGCTGCTTAGAGAGCGGCAACCTTCTTGGCGAGAGCCGACTTGCGGTTCGCTGCCTGGTTCTTGTGGATGACGCCCTTGCTCACGGCCTTGTCGAGCTTCTTCGCTGCGGTCTTCAGGGTGGCCTGGGCCTGGTCCTTGTCACCGGCGATGATCGCTTCGCGTGCCTGGCGGACGACAGTCCGGAGCTGGCTCTTGATCGCCTTGTTGCGCTCAGTTGCCTTCTTGTTGGTGCCGATTCGCTTGATCTGCGACTTAATGTTTGCCACGTTTATACGCTTCCGTTGTATTGAATGGGATGTGCCGCTGGGCGAGAGAGGGCGCTTTGCGGCGAATATCGTGTGGGGCGACCCACACGCAAGTCAGGAAGCAACGTTACCAGTCTTCTGCCTATTCTCTGAAATCTGCGGCGGCACGGCGCGCGAGGACGCTGTCGCCCGGCGGCCCGCGCCGAGGACGGTTCATGGGACAATAGGGAGTTAGTCCACTTCTATCCCGCACCAAACCCAGAGGAACGCGTGAGCCCTAAAGCTGCGAAGGCACTCGAGCCTGCCGCTACCGACCCGTCGTTCATCCGCAACTTCTGCATCATCGCGCACATCGACCATGGCAAGTCGACGCTGGCAGACCGGATGCTCTCCGTCACCGGTGCCGTCTCCGACCGCGACATGCGCGCCCAGTACCTCGACCGGATGGACATCGAGCGCGAGCGCGGCATCACCATCAAGAGCCAGGCCGTCAGGATGCCGTGGGAAGTCGACGGGCAGACCTATCGCGCTCAACATGATCGACACGCCCGGCCACGTCGACTTCACCTACGAGGTGTCCCGGTCACTGGCCGCCTGTGAGGGTGCGATCCTCCTCGTCGACGCTGCCCAGGGCATCGAGGCGCAGACCCTCGCCAACCTGTACCTGGCGATGGAGAACGACCTCGAGATCATCCCCGTCCTCAACAAGATCGACCTTCCGGCCGCTGACCCCGAGAAATACGCGAAGGAACTCGCCAACCTCATCGGCGGGTCGCCGGACGACGTTCTCAAGGTCTCCGGCAAGACCGGAGTCGGTGTGGACGAACTGCTCGACCGCGTCGTGCAGAAGATCCCGAACCCGGTGGGCGACCCGAACGCTCCCACCCGCGCCATGATCTTCGACTCCGTGTACGACACCTACCGCGGCGTGATCACCTACGTGCGAATGATCGACGGTCATCTCAGCCCACGCGAACGCATCCAGATGATGTCTACGCGGGCCGTACACGAATTGCTGGAGATCGGCGTCAGCTCGCCGGAGCCCGCACCCACGAAGGGCCTTGGCGTCGGCGAGGTCGGCTACCTCATCACCGGGGTGAAGGACGTCCGCCAGTCGAAGGTCGGCGACACCGTCACGACCGCGACGAAGCCGTCCACCGAGGCGCTCCCCGGTTACACCGACCCGAAACCGATGGTGTTCTCGGCCTCTATCCGATCGACGGCAGCGACTACCCGGTGCTCCGCGACGCGCTCGACAAGCTCAAGCTCTCCGACGCGTCGCTCAACTACGAGCCGGAGACATCCGTCGCCCTCGGATTCGGGTTCCGGTGCGGCTTCCTCGGGTTGCTGCACCTCGAGATCGTCACCGAACGGCTCGAGCGAGAGTTCGACCTCGACCTCATCGCCACAGCGCCGAGCGTCACCTACGAGGTGACCACCGACGACAAGAAGGTCGTCACGGTGACCAACCCGAGTGAGTTCCCCGGCGGAAAGATCGCGTCGGTGGAGGAGCCGATGGTGAAGGTCGGCATTCTCTCGCCCAAGGACTACGTCGGCACCATCATGGAGCTGTGCCAGGGTCGCCGCGGCACGCTGCTCGGCATGGAGTATTTCGGCGAGGACCGGGTCGAGCTCCGCTACACGATGCCCCTCGGAGAAATCGTCTTCGACTTCTTCGATCACCTCAAGAGCCGGACCCAGGGCTACGCCTCCCTCGACTACGAGCCTTCGGGGTCGCAGTCTGCTGACCTCGTGAAGGTCGACATCCTGTTGCAGGGTGAACAGGTCGATGCCTTCAGTGCCATCGTCCACCGCGAGAAGGCGTACGCCTATGGCCTCCTGATGACGGAGCGGCTGAAGAAGCTCATCCCTCGCCAGCAGTTCGAGGTGCCGATCCAGGCCGCGATCGGCGCGCGGATCATCGCCCGTGAGTCCGTCCGCGCCATGCGTAAGGATGTTCTCGCCAAGTGCTACGGCGGTGACATCAGCCGCAAGCGCAAGCTGCTCGAGAAGCAGAAGGAAGGTAAGAAGCGCATGAAGATGGTCGGCAGGGTCGAAGTTCCCCAGGAGGCGTTCATCGCGGCACTCTCCGGCGACACGGAAACGAAAGACAAGAAGTAACGGGATGCGTCGGAGAAACTTCGAAGACGAGACGGTCGATTACGCCGCGGTCGGCGCCACACAGGCGCACGACCTCATGCAGTACCCGCCTCGCGGCTTCTCGCCGTTCGAGGCATCGATCCGGCTCGGCAGCGGCCGGGAACGGTTCGACCTCGCCTCGGCATCCCTGATGGGCTGGGATATTCAGCGCGGAGCAGGTATCGCGGTCACCGACGTGAAATCGGACTCCGGCCAGCGTTATGGCGGCATCCGCTATGACCAGGACGGCACGGCGCTCGAACCGATCGCCGTGTCGACCGAGCAGCGGTTCGCCGCAGACGGGACGCCTTTCGTCGCCTCAGGGTCCACAGCCCGCCTCCGCGGACACGTGGGCTCGTTCGGGATCGATGAGCGCGTGCGTGTCGTTTACGTCGTCGAAGAACCGACAATCGTCTCGTTCGCCTACGGCACTGTCGGTGCTCACCGTCTCAGCGGTGAGGAATCCTTCCGCGTCGAACACCGCGAGGACGACTCCGTCTGGTTCGAGGTGCGGTCGTTCACGCGGCCGGTCTCCCTGCTCTATCGTCTGCTCCCTCCACTTATGAAGCTGCGCCGCAAGCGGTACACCACCGCGTACCTGCGTTCGCTCTCGCCGCTGTGGTCGACACCGACGGCCTGACGTGACCCTTCTTCGCCCCCGGCGCGGTTGATGGCCGGCGCACAACCGATCGCCGACCCGGCACCGATCGACGGCTCGTTGCCACGGTCCGTTCTCGATGGCGCTGACGAACGGATGCTGTCGCTCTATCTGCACGTCCCGTTCTGCCGGGTTCGCTGCGGCTACTGCGACTTCAACACGTACACGGCGACGGAACTGCGGGGCGCCAAACAGTCCGACTACGCCTCGGAAGCTGCGGCGGAAGTCGCCTTCGCCGCCGCGACCCTCCGAGCCTCCGGGCTCCCGGAACGTGCTGCCGGCACGGTTTTCTTCGGCGGCGGAACACCGACGCTTCTTCCGGCCGCTGACCTGGTCAGAATGCTCGCTGCCGTCCGCGACACTGTGGGGCTCGAACCGGGCGCCGAGATCACCACCGAAGCCAATCCTGATTCAGTGGACGCCGAGTACCTGGCGACTCTCGCGGAAGCCGGGTTCACCCGTGTGTCCTTCGGCATGCAGTCGGCAGTGCCACACGTGCTGGCAACGCTCGAGCGCACTCACGACCCCGCCCGCGTTCCGCTCGTCGTGGACTGGGCCAGACGTGCCGGACTCCAGGTCAGTGTCGACCTCATCTACGGAACGCCGGGGGAAAGCATCGACGACTGGGAACGCTCCGTCGACGCGGCGCTTGCCACGAACCCCGATCACGTGTCCGCATACTCGCTCATCGTCGAGGCGGGCACCAAACTTGCCCGCCAGATCAAGACCGGGCTCGTCGCCCAGCCCGATGAGGACCTGCAGGCCGACATGTACGAACTCGTCGACCGGAAGCTCACCGCGCAGGGGTACGACTGGTACGAGGTGAGCAACTGGGCGCGCGGTTCGGACCACCGCTCGCGACACAATCTCGCGTACTGGCGCAGCCAGGATTGGTGGGGAATCGGCCCAGGTGCCCACAGCCACATCGGCGGCGTGCGCTGGTGGAACGTCAAGCACCCCGCAGCGTATGCCGCCCGGATGAGCGAGGGTGTATCGCCCGGAGCCGGGCGGGAGACGCTCACCGCTGAAACCCGTGAGCTCGAGCGGATCCTCCTCCTGGCTCGCACCCGAGACGGGATCGCCATCCCGACGCTGGCCCCTGAGGCACGGACGGCCGTCGCGGGACTGATCGCCGACGGCCTTGTCAACGCCGAAGCCGCCCTGCGCGGGAGGGTGGAACTGTCCCTGCGCGGGCGGCTTCTCGCTGATGTGGTCGTCCGTCGGCTGACGGTCTAGCCAGCCGACGAACCCGGTGTTACTTCACCATGCGGAACGCGAAGAAGTAACGGTAAGCCTCTCCGTTGTTGACTTTGACGCCCCCGATGATCCCGAAGATCACACCGAGGATGCCGACGATCCACGCGAGCGGCAGGAGCAACAGGCCGATCAGCACCAGGGTGAGGATCGCGCCGAGGATATACAGGCCGACGACGAAGATGGTCACGGTGAGCTGGAAGTTCAGCGACTCCTTGGCCTCCTGACGGGTGAACGGCCCACGGTCCTTGAAGACGAGCAAAATGATGAGCGGTGCGATCCACCCGGCGGTGCCGGCGCCGAGGAATGCTCCGATGCGCGCCACCGAAGTGGGCGAACGATGCCCACTGCTTGTCCTCGGCCTGGGTCAGGGGAGCCGCCTGCTGCCCCGGGTTGGCGTACTGCTGCTGGCCCTGGTAGGGCTGCTGGCCCTGATAAGGCTGCTGGCCATACGGAGGCTGGCCCTGTGGGGGCTGCTGGCCGTACGGAGGCTGGCCGGGCGGCGGCTGCTGGCCCTGATACGGCTGCTGTGCGCCGGGCGGGGGAGTCTGCGGAGGCTGGGGCTGGTTCTGGGGGGTCTGTGGCTGGCCCTGGTTGGGGTCAACAGGAGGTTGCGCGTTGGGGTCGGTCATGGCCAAGCCTTTCGATCGAGGGCGCTGCTGCACTTCGGAGCCCGAAGGTGACGGTTCCCTGTTGAGGAATCGTCGTCACGGGCTTGAGCTAAAAGTACTGCTGTTCAGGGCGTTCGGCAATTACCCCCCTCCGAGTCCACACGCTAGAATTGGCACTCAGGGTCGCTGAGTGCCAAAGCTTGGCGGCCGTTTCAGGGAGTGGAGGACGCCATGGTTTCCGAGCGAAGCCTCGAAGTACTCCGTGTGATCGTCCAGGACTATGTCGCCAGTCGTGAGCCCGTCGGATCGAAAGCCATCGTCGAGAGACACTCCTTCGGAGTCTCAGCCGCGACGATCCGCAACGACATGGCGCAGCTGGAGGAGGAGGAGCTGATCTCCGCGCCGCACACCTCCTCAGGGCGCATCCCCACAGACAAGGGCTATCGCCTCTTCGTCGACCAGCTGACCGACCGCAAACCGCTGTCCTCAGCCCAGCGCGAGGCGATCGAGACGTTCCTCGGCTCGTCCGTCGGCCTGGACGACGTGCTGATGCGCACGGTTCGGTTGCTCTCGCAGATCACCAACCAGGTCGCGATCGTTCAATATCCGTCGTTCGCCCGCGCCCAGGTCAGGCACGTGGAACTGGTCGGCCTCACCGACCACCGCCTGCTGACGGTACTGATCACCGACACCGGCAGGGTCGAGCAGCGCGTCATCGAGATCGAACACCCGGTCGAAGCTCACCGACTCGAACGCCTGAAGGGAAGGCTCAACACCCTTCTCGTCGGATCGAACGTCGACGCGTCTGCGGCAATCCTGGAGGCGATCCGGGCCGAAGCTCCTCCGGAGGACGAGGTGCTCGTCGGACGCGTCAGCAACGCGCTGGCCGAGCAATTCGCTGAATATCGTCACGACAAGCTCGTCATGGCTGGGGCAGCAAACCTCGCCAGGACCGAAGATGACTTCTCCGGAAGCATCTACCCCGTGCTCGAAGCACTCGAGCAGCAGGTTGTACTCCTGCGCCTGTTCGGCGAGATGGTGACCGATCTGAACGGCGTCTCGGCGTCGATTGGGCGAGAGAATGCATCCTTCGGACTGGGCGAGACATCCATCATCGCGAGCAATTACCGTTCCTCTTCTGGCGAACTTGCCAGACTCGGGGTGCTCGGACCGACGAGAATGGATTACTCAAACAATCTTGCGGCTGTCCGAGCCGTCGCCCGCTATCTGTCACGCCAACTCGGCGACGACTGAGCGGCCCGCTGGACTCGGCGCAGCACATCATCATTTCGGTCGTCCCCCGAGCACAACGACGACCCCACGACGAAAGGCCTTGAGTGGCTGACCATTACGAAGTTCTCGGAGTGTCCCGCGAGGCGACAACGGACGAGATCAAGAAGGCCTACCGGCGACTTGCCCGGGAACTGCACCCCGACGTGAATCCGGGAGCGGAGGCATCCGAACGGTTCAAGCAGGTGACACACGCCTACGATGTGCTCAGCGACTCCAAGCAGCGCCAGCAGTACGACATGGGCGGCTCGAATGGAATGGGTGGCGGCGCCGGTTTCGGCGGGTTCGGTGACATCTTCGACACGTTCTTCGGCGGACAGCAGCAACGAGGGCCCAAGTCGCGTCGCGAACGCGGCCAGGATGCTCTCCTGCGCGTCGAGGTGGACCTCGCGGAGGTCATCTTCGGTACGCACCGCGACCTCGAGGTCGACACAGCAGTGCTCTGCGACACCTGTCAGGGTTCATGCTGCCAGCCAGGGACCTCCCCGATCACCTGCGACATCTGCCGCGGCACCGGGTCGATTCAGCGCGCCGTGCGCTCGCTCCTCGGGAACGTCATGACATCCACTCCCTGCGGCACCTGCCGCGGGCACGGCACCGTCATTCCCAATCCGTGCGTCACCTGCCAGGGCCAGGGCCGTGTGCGCGACCGCAGGACGGTTCCCGTCGACATTCCGGCCGGTGTGGACACCGGGCTCCGCCTGCAGATGCCCGGCAGCGGCGAGATCGGTCCAGCCGGTGGACCGCACGGTGACCTGTACCTCGAAATCAAGGTGCGCAACGACGAACGGTTCAGCCGCAACGGTGACGACCTGCTCTGCACCCTCGACGTGCCGATGACGGATGCCATCCTGGGCGTCACCACGACAATCCACGCGCTCGACGGCGACGTGGACATCGAGCTGAAGGCTGGCGTGCAGAGCTCCGAGGTACTCACCGTCAAGGGCAGGGGAGTCACCAAGCTGCGCGGCAACGGCCGCGGTGACCTCCGGATCGGAGTCCAGGTCCTCACCCCGACGCGCCTCGATCACCGCGAACGCGAACTCATCAAGACCTTCGCCGCTGGGCGCGACCAGAAGGGCACCCAGCTCGGCTCGTTCCAGCAGGGTCTGTTCTCCAAGCTGCGCGACCGATTCCTCGGCTGAGATGAGCAGCCTGTACCTGCGGGAGGACCTCGGTGAGACTACCGTCGGGGCGCTGATCGAGGTGAGCGGCGCCGAAGCAAAGCATGCGGTCACCGTCAACAGGTCCAGGATCGGCGACGAGATCCGGGTCGGCAACGGTCGCGGACTCGTCGCCACCGGAGCGATCGAATCCATCGAACCCGGTTCCGTCGGTGTTCGCGTCACCGAGGTCGTCCATCAGGACGAGCAGACTCCCCGGCTCATTCTCGTGCAGGCCCTCGCCAAGGGGGATCGTGACGAACTCGCCATTCAGGCCGCCACCGAGCTCGGTGTGTCAGCGATCATCCCGTGGGCAGCGTCGCGGAGCGTGTCGCGCTGGGAAGGTGCAAAGAAAGAGAAGGGCCGCGTTCGCTGGGAGACCATCGTCCGTGAAGCATCCAAGCAGTCGATCCGCTCGTTCGTTCCGCCGGTCCACTCCATCGCGTCGACCGCCGATCTCCGGGCACTCGCCGGGACCTCACGGGTCGTGTTGCTCGATCCGACGGCGGCCGACCGCCTGAGCGAGCTGCCGACGGATGCCGACCCCCGGGATGTGCTCCTGGTGGTCGGCCCGGAGGGCGGCATCAGCGACACAGAACTCGACAGTCTCACGACGGCGGGGGCCGTGCGGGTACGTCTGGGCGACACCGTGCTTCGGACATCGTCAGCGGGCCCAGCCGCACTTGCCGTCCTCAATGTCGCGCTCGGCCGCTGGTGATCTGCCCGTGCTGCCCACCAACCACCAGAGCTTCGTAGGATAGGACCATGTCGACGACCGAACCCAGTATCTTCTCCCGCATCATCGCGCGAGAGATCCCCGCCACCATCGTGAGCGAAACCGACCGGCTGATCGCGTTCAATGACATCGCGCCTAAAGCGCCCGTTCACATTCTTGTGGTGCCGAAGACCCAGCAGTACGCGAACATCGCCGAGCTCGCCGCGGGCGATCCCGCGCTGCTGGCGGAGCTCGTCGCTTTCGCCCAGAAACTCGCGGACGAGCACGGAAGCGAATTCCGACTCGTCTTCAACACCGGCGAACGTGCCGGACAGACCGTCTTCCACGTGCACGCCCACGTGCTCATCGGCGACCTTGGAGAGGATTCCAGTGCCGGACACTAATGACCCGATCATTCCCGTGACCGAACCGGCCGTCCAGCCGGATCTCGCCGAAGCCAAACTTCACGTGGACGGGGTGGCCATGGTCCGACTCCTCGGCGCCCAGGACCGACTGCTCACGACGATAGAGACGCAGTACCCGGCGGTGTCGCTCCACGTCCGTGGCAACGAGATCACCCTCAGTGGCGACGCGGCCCAGGTGCGAGCCGCCCACAGTCTCGTCGCCGAGCTCATCGACATGGTGAAGCACGGGCAGGATCTCGAACCCTCTGAGGTGGTCTCCTCCGCCAGGATTCTCGAGGACGGCGGTAAGCCCTCCGATATCTTCGGGCAGGCGATTCTCACTTCCCGTGGCAAGAGCATCCGACCGAAGACCGTCGGCCAGAAAGAGTACGTCGACGCCATCGATGAGAACACCATCGTGTTCGGCATCGGCCCCGCCGGTACCGGGAAGACCTACCTGGCCATGGCAAAGGCGGTGCAGGCACTCCAGCGCAAGGAAGTGGAGCGGATCATCCTCACCCGTCCTGCGGTGGAGGCCGGCGAACGGCTGGGTTTTCTTCCCGGAACGCTCACCGACAAGATCGACCCGTACCTTCGGCCGCTGTTCGACGCTCTCAACGAAATGATGGACCCTGAACTGGTCCCGAAGCTCCTCGCCGCCGGCACCGTCGAGGTCGCCCCGTTGGCGTACATGCGCGGTCGGACGCTGAACAATGCGTTCATCGTGCTCGATGAGGCCCAGAACACGTCACCCGAGCAGATGAAGATGTTCCTGACGCGACTGGGTTTCGGGTCGAAAATCGTCGTCACCGGCGACATCACCCAGATCGACCTCCCCGCCGGTTCCTCGGGTCTTCGCCTGGTCACGCGCGTGCTTGCTGATGTCGACGACATCCATTTCGCCCGTCTGACCAGCGACGACGTTGTTCGCCACACACTCGTCGCGAAGATCGTCGATGCATACAGCGAATACGATGCGGTCAGGCAGGCGGAGCGTTTCGAGCGCGGCCAGGCCCAGGAGTTTGCCAATCGCGCCGAACGCCGGGGAGCTTCGCCCCGCGACCGGATGCCCAGGAGGGGCAAGAGTTCATGAGTATTGAGATCAACAACGAATCCGCCATTCCCGTCGACGAGGCCGCCCTGCTGCGGCTCGCCGACTTCGCCCTCGGTGCCATGCACGTCAGCCAGGAAGCCGACCTCAACATCGTCCTCGTCGATGAGGCCGCCATGGAACAGCTCCACGTGCAGTGGATGGATGAGCCGGGACCCACGGATGTTCTGAGCTTCCCGATGGACGAACTACGCCCGGGCACCGAAGACACCCCGACCCCGGCCGGGCTCCTCGGGGACATCGTGCTGTGCCCCCAGGTCGCTGAAGGGCAGGCGGAGACCGCCGGGCATTCCACGCTGCAGGAGCTCCTGCTTCTGACCACCCATGGCATCCTGCACCTTCTCGGGTTCGACCACGCTGAGCCGGCCGAGGAACGTGAAATGTTCGGCATCCAGCGCGACATCCTCCTCGGATTTTCTGTGCAGGAGCGTGCCGCGCACTGATGATCCTCTACTGGTTCATTGGCGTCGCCCTGGTCCTCGTCGCATTCGGCGGCCTGATGGCTGCAGTCGACGCGGCCATCGGCGTCACCTCGCGCGCGAATCTGGTCGAGTTGGCAGAAACGTCCCGCCGACCCCGCTCCCTGCTCGCCATCGCCGACGACCCCGGCGCTCACCTCAACGCGATCAACTTCATCCGCGTGCTGGCCGAGACGACTGCGGCCGTTCTCGTCACCCTCGCCCTCGCGTTCACGATCGACACAGCGTGGCTGGTGCTGTTGCTCGCAGCCCTCATCATGACGGCTGTCTCCTTCGTGCTCGTGGGTGCGAGTCCGCGCAGTTTCGGACGAACACATGCCGACGCGATACTGCGTCACACGGCCCCGATCATTCGTGCCGTGCGGTTGTTCCTCGGCCCGCTCGCCAACGCGCTCGTCGCTTTCGGCAATCGGGTCACACCCGGCGTCGCGCGGGAAGCCTCGTTCTCATCGGAAGAGCAGCTGCTCAACATGGTCGACGAGGCCACCGAACTGGCCGTCCTCGAAGAAGACGACCGGGAACTCATCCACTCGATCTTCGAATTCAACGAAACCGTTGTGCGCGAGGTGATGATTCCACGGACCGACATGGTCACCGTCGACGCCAGCGTCACCGTCCAGCAGGCAATGAGCCTGTTCCTCCGGACCGGGGTCTCCCGTGTGCCCGTCACCGACGGTGAAGTCGACGAGGTCGCCGGCATCCTCTACCTGAAGGATGTCGTCCGTCTCATCCACGAGGGAGACGCCGCCGCGAACAGTGTCAGTGTGCGTTCGCTCGCGCGCACGGCACTCTTTGTGCCCGAGTCCAAGAAGGCCGACTCGATGCTGCAGCAGATGCAGCTCGAATCCAATCACCTCGCCATGGTGGTCGACGAGTACGGCGGCATCGCCGGCCTGGTCACCCTCGAGGACCTGCTCGAAGAGCTCGTCGGCGAAATCTCCGACGAATACGACACGGATTCGCCCGACGTGGAAAAGCTCGATGCCGATCGCTACCGGGTGAGCGCGCGACTCCCCGTCGACGAACTCGGCGAGCTGTTCGACCTCGAGCTCGACGACGATGACGTCGACACCGTCGGGGGACTGCTGACGAAGATTCTCGGACGACTTCCCGTGCCGGGTTCCGTCGCCGAGACCGACGGGCTGCTGCTCACCGCCGAGCGCACCGAGGGAAGACGCAAACGAGTGAGCACCGTGATCGTGACACGAAGCGCGGCCTTGCGTGACGTGCAGAGATCATATGAATCGATAGAGGAGTAGTCATGATGCATGACGATCAGAACACCGAACCGACCACCAACGACGAGCAGAGCCCGGGGGAGCCGCAGCAGCCGGAACCGAAGGTGTTGCCTGACACGGGATACCGCGCCGGGTTCGTTTCCTTCGTCGGCCGCCCCAACGTCGGAAAGTCCACGCTGACAAACGCGCTCGTCGGCCAGAAGGTCGCCATCACAAGCTCGAAACCGCAGACCACGCGCAAGGCGATCCGTGGAATCGTGCACGAAGAGACCGGGCAGTTGATCATCGTCGACACCCCCGGCATCCACCGCCCCCGCACCCTCCTCGGCGAGCGACTTAACGACCTGGTGCAGTCGACCCTCAGCGACGTCGACGTCATCGGTCTCTGCATCCCGGCGAACGAGAAGATCGGCCCCGGCGACAAGTTCATCAACGAACAGCTCGATCACTACCCGCGAGCGAAAAAGGTGGCCATCGTCACGAAGATCGACGCGGCACCGCGGCCCGCGACCGCCGAACAGCTCGCTGAGGTGCAGGAGCTGCGCGACTGGGACCTGATCATCCCCGTCTCGGCGACCAGCAGCATCCAGCTCGACATCCTGGTCCGCGAACTGATCGCGCTGATGCCGACGTCCGAGCCGCTCTACCCGGCGGATGCCGTCACAGACGAGGTCCTCGAGGACCGCATCTCCGAGTACATCCGCGAGGCGTCGCTCGAGGGTGTGCACGATGAACTGCCGCACTCCATTGCGGTCACCATCGACGACATGATCGAGCGCGAAGACAAGGACATCCTGGAGATCTTTGCGAACATCTTCGTCGAGAGGGACAGCCAGAAAGCCATCATCATCGGCAAGGGCGGTTCCCGTCTGCGCGATGTCGGGCAACAGGCCCGAATTCCGATCGAGAAGCTCGTCGGCAAACAGGTCTTTCTCTCGATCAGGGTCAAGGTCGCGAAGGACTGGCAGCGCGACCCGAAGCTGCTCGGTCGCCTCGGGTTCTAGGGCATACATCCAGAGGATGATCTTCGACCGCTGAAGGACCAATCCGTGCCAGGGAGCCGGGCGAGGAACTAGCGTTGGATCATGTTCCGTCGCCTCGGGTCCGTCCAGATCACCGTCGATCTTGTTGTCGCCGGTGTCTTCGGGTTGATCCTGATTCCCATCGGCATCGGAACGGCCGATGGTCTCGCCGGCATCCTGGTCATCCTCGGCATGGCGTTCGCGCTCGCGCTGCGCCGCTTGGGACCGGGCCCGGCGCTCGGGGTGTCCTGGCTCACCGTTCTGGTGCAGCTCACGAACGGGATGCAGGCCGTGCCCGCGAACATCGCCATCCTCGCCGTCCTGTATGCCACCGCGTGCTACGGCGGGCAGTGGGCGAAATGGGCCGGACTGGTCTCCGCTGTCGCCGGAGGGGTGGTCGCTGCGACCTATACCGCCATGACGGTGTTCGTCGGAATCAATCCGTTCAATGTCGGCGTCGGGTTGCAGGGCGTCGCCGCCGCCGTCGCCGGATCGATCGCCGCGATCGTCGTCCTCGGGCTGTCGTGGACGACCGGGTTGCTCGTCCGAATCTCCCGTGATGCTCAGGCCGAGAGCACGCGTCGTTTCCACGCCCAGCGCCTGGCTGAACAGGCGGTCGTCGTCGAGCAGGAACGCAACCGGATCGCGAGGGACATGCACGACGTGGTTGCTCACTCCCTCGCCGTGGTGATCGCACAGGCCGACGGAGCGCGGTACGCACAGAAAGGTGATCCGGTCGCCATGGACGGCACCCTGGCGACAATCGCTGACACTGCGCGGAGCGCCCTCGGCGACGTCCGCCTCCTCCTGGTCGAGCTTCGACACCGGCAAGGCGAAGGACCGCAGCCACTCCTGACCGACCTCGACGCCCTCTTCGCACAGATGAGTGGTGCTGGACTCAGACTCCGTCACACCGTCGCTGGAACCGAGCAGGCGCTGCCGGTCGGTCACCAGATCGCGGTGTACCGCATCCTCCAGGAAGCGCTCACCAATGCGCTGCGGTATGGAAAACCCGATGCGCCAGTCCACGTCGATATGGTTTGGCGCGATGGTGGGGTAAGTCTTCGGGTGCAGAATCTCGCTCACACGACGTCGGCGGGCGACTCCCTCGGTCACGGAATCCCCGGCATGCGCGAGCGGGCAGGGCTGGTTGGTGGATCTCTCATCGCCGAACGCACCGCCGAAGACGGATTCCTGGTCAGCGCGTTCGTCCCGGTCCCGTCCGCCGTCATGCAGGGCGGGTTTTGATGACTGCGGCCCGGATCCGTGTCGCGCTCGTCGACGACCAGCACCTGTTCCGGGCCGGAATCCGGATGCTTGTCGATTCGCAACCCGACATGGAGTTCGTCGGTGAGGCGCAGGACGGGCGCGCGGGAATAGCCCTGGCCCGGTCTACCCAGCCGGATGTGATGCTCATGGACGTGAGGATGCCGGTGATGGATGGCATCGCATCGACGATCGCGATCCTGGATGCTGCCGATGCTGCCGGTCGGCCCGCTCCCCGGATCATCGTGCTCACGACATTCGAGCTCGACGACGGCGCAGCCTCAGCGTTGAGGAAAGGGGCGAGCGGCTTTCTCCTGAAAGACTCCCAGCCGGAATTCCTCCTCGCGGCTATCCGGACGGTCCACGCAGGAAACGCCGTGATCGCCCCCGGCGCCACTCGTGCGCTCTTCGCTCACGTCGATACGCCAGCCGTCGCCCCGGCGGTCCCGGACGCATTCGACTCAGCTCACCGCCCGCGAGCGTGGAATCTTCGCCTTCGCAGCGCGGGGAATGAGCAACGCCGAGATTGCTGCCCAGGAGTACCTCAGCGAAGCCACGGTAAAAACGCACATCTCTCGGGTGCTCGGGAAGCTCCGTCTACGGGACCGGGTGCAACTCGTGATCTTCGCCTACGAGCATGGACTTGCTGCCGGAGATCATCCGGCAGGATGACGACGGTTCACCCTGCGGGGTGACGCGCTGGGTGTCGCCGGATTCATAGCGTGGAGCCATGAAAATTACTCCAACGGATGTGGGTCTCGCCGCCCGTGTCGTCCACGTCAGCAAGAGCTTCGGTACCGGGCGGGGTGCGGTCGTCGCACTCGCCGATGTATCCATCGGTATTCGCCGCGGGCAGTTCACCGCCATCATGGGGCCTTCCGGTTCGGGAAAATCGACCCTCATGCACGTTATGGCCGGCCTCGACCAGCCCACCTCAGGCGACGCCTGGCTGGGCGACACCGAGATCACCAGGCTCGACGACACCGAGCTGACGCGACTGCGTCGCCGGCGGATCGGCTTCGTCTTCCAGTCCTTCAATCTGGTCCCGACGTTGACCGCTCGCGACAACATCCTGCTGCCATTCGAACTCGACGGACGCTCGCCGACCGTCGACGAACAAGGCTGGATCAACACACTGTGTGACGCGCTCGGACTGACCGGCCGCCTCACCCATCGTCCCCATGAACTCAGCGGTGGGCAGCAGCAGAGGGTGGCCATTGCCAGGGCGCTGGCAACCCGGCCCGACCTCGTCTTCGCCGACGAGCCCACAGGCAACCTTGACTCTCGCACCGGGCGCGAGGTGCTCGGGCTCCTCGCCGATGCGTGCAGCCGTTTTGGCCAGTCGATCGCCATGGTTACCCACGACCCAGTTGCCGCCAGCTATGCCGATCGCACCGTCATTCTCGCCGACGGGCGCATCGTGCACGAACTGGATCGCTCGACGCCCGAGCACATCGCCGGGTTCATGCTTGCGATGGACCGGGCATCATGAAGATGCGGCTGCGCGACTACACCGCGTCCGTCCTCGTTACGATGTTGTCGAGTTCATTCGGAGTCCTGCTGCTGCAAGGTACGTCGGTGCTCACGACCCTGATCGCCGGGGACGATATCGGCGAGAAGAGATCGGTGCAGGCCGCACTGAGCCTTGTCGCTGTCGTGTTCTTCACCATTGCTGTCTACGTCGGGGGAGTCGTCACCGCGAATACGGTGGGGACGGTGATCGCCGGCAGGATCCGGGTGATCGCCCTCTACCGCCTCATTGGTGCCAGTGCAGGGGTCCTTCGCCGCTCAGTCGCCATCGACGGACTCCTCATCGGTGTGGTCGGTTCCGTACTGGGCCTCGGGGTCGCCAGTCTGATCGCCGTGGGGTCGATGTCCCTGGGCATCTCGACCGGCACCATCCCCGCCATCGGGTACGAACTTTTCCCGCTTCGAATCGTTGCACCCGTCGTCGTCGTGGTCCTGGTGACCTGGCTGGCGAGCTGGACCGGATCGAGACGAATTCTCGCTGTCACGCCGATACAGGCGAGTGCGGCGGCGGTTGAGGACGTACCGGATGCCGCCGCATCCAGAACCGCACGGAACGCGACGGCGTTCACACTGATCGGTGTCGGCGCGGCGCTCCTCGCGGGCGGGGTGGCGCTCGGGCAGGTCAGTATGCTCGGCGTGCTCGTGGGCATGGCCGGCGGAATCCTCTCGTTCAGCGGGATTGTGCTCGGCGCCCCGCTGTTCATCCCGCCGATCCTCCGCATGGTCGGGCGGATGCTCGGTCGCGGGCCCGCCGCTCGGATCGCCGCGGCCAACGCTGTCAGGAACCCGGCTCGGAGCACGAGGGCGACGATCGGCCTCGTCATCGGGGTCACCCTTGTGACCATGTTCGCGGTGGCTGCACAGAGTTACGTCGACGTCGTGAACCGGGGGAGGGAGGCTTACCCGGGCGACTACGGCGATTCAGACCGGATCCTTGCGCTGACCATCGTCGTCTTCGCCATCCTGTTTGGATTCTCCGCGCTGATCGCCGCGGTCGGTATGGTCAATAACCTGTCTCTCAGCGTGATGCAGCGCACACGGGAACTCGGGCTGCTCCGTGCCCTGGGGTTCACTCGTGCCCAGATCCGACGGATGGTCCTCGCCGAGAGCATCCAGATGAGCGCTGCGGCAGTCGGTTTCGGGCTTCTGCTCGGGGTGATCTACGGCTGGGCAGGCGCGATGTCCCTCTTTGGCACGGTACTCGGCGGCGGCGGATTGACCCTGCCATCGGTTCCCTGGCTGATTCTGGTGCTCGCCGTCGTGGCGACGGCGGTGCTGTCGACACTCGCATCGGTCGTCCCTGCGCGGCGAGCGACGCGCATCTCGCCCGTTTCCGCCCTGGCAATCGAGTGACCAACCGAGCACTTCTTGAGGAAACGGCTCGTTAAGATCACAGAGTGCACCCGAGCGGCGCAGAGACAGGCGAAACGGTGTTAGCCTGTTTCTGTGTTGTTTGGCTCTCTGCTCCTTAGCTGCCGCGACGAGGCTTCCTTCTAAGCCCTCTCGTCGCGGGGTTTGTCGTTGGCTTTCCACACACGCGAGGAGAATAGAACAATGAGAAACAACCAAACTGCTTCGGCGATGCCGATCCACAAGTATCGTCCGTACCACGAGCAGATCACCGTCGAACTGCCCGACCGTACCTGGCCGACGAAGCGCATCACCCAGGCGCCCCGCTGGTGCGCGGTCGACCTCAGGGACGGCAACCAGGCCCTGATCGATCCGATGAGCCCCGAGCGCAAGCGGATCATGTTCGACATGCTCGTTCGAATCGGCTACAAGGAAATCGAAGTCGGTTTCCCGAGTGCCAGCCAGACCGACTTCGACTTCGTGCGCAGCCTCATCGAAGAGAACGCGATCCCGGACGACGTCACCATCCAGGTTCTGACGCAGGCGCGTGACCACCTGATCAAGCGCACCTACGAATCGATTGCCGGCGCCAAGCAGGCCATCGTTCACCTGTACAACTCCACCAGCGTGCTGCAGCGTGAGGTCGTGTTCCGCTCAGACAAACAGGGCATCATCGACATCGCGCTCCACGGTGCCCGTGTCTGCCGCGAGATGGAAAAGCTCGTCCCCGAGACCACCGTGTACTACGAGTACTCGCCCGAGAGCTACACCGGCACAGAACTCGAATACGCCGTCGATGTCTGCAACCAGGTTCTCGAGGTGCTCGAACCGACCCCGGACCGCAAGGTCATCATCAACCTGCCGTCGACGGTAGAAATGGCGACTCCGAACGTCTACGCCGACTCGATCGAGTGGATGTCTCGCAACCTCAACCACCGCGAGAACGTGATCATCTCATTGCATCCGCACAATGACCGGGGAACGGCCATCGCGGCTGCGGAACTCGGTTACATGGCCGGCGCTGATCGCATCGAAGGGTGCCTCTTCGGAAACGGTGAACGCACCGGCAACGTGGACCTCGTCGCCCTCGGCATCAACCTGTTCACCCAGGGGATCGACCCGCAGATCGATTTCAGCGACGTCGACGAAATCAAACGCACCGCCGAATACTGCAACCAGCTTTCGGTTCACGAACGCAGCCCCTGGGCAGGCGACCTGGTCTTCACCGCCTTCAGCGGATCGCACCAGGACGCCATCAAGAAGGGTTTCGAGGCGATGGCAGCGGATGCCGCCACGCAGGGAAAGCACGTCGACGAGCTGCCCTGGGCCGTTCCGTACCTGCCGGTCGACCCGAAGGACCTCGGGCGAAGCTACGAGGCGGTTATCCGGGTCAATTCGCAGTCAGGCAAGGGCGGCGTGGCTTACCTCCTCAAGGCCGACCACGCGATCGATCTTCCGCGGAAACTCCAGATCGAATTCTCCGGTGTCGTCCAGGCCAAGACCGACGAGCTCGGTGGTGAATTCACGAGCGACGCCATCTGGCGGGTCTTCCAGGACGAGTACCTGCCGTCGGGGACCGAGGCCGAGAAATGGGGCCGATTCGAACTTCAGGCCACGCGAACGTCCAGCCGGCTCGCCGGATCCGTCGAGCTCACCGTCGATCTCCGCGATGGCGAAGAGGTGTCCGAGGTCGGGGCAACCGGCAACGGCCCGATCGCCGCGTTCCTCAGCGTTCTCCGTGAGCATGGCATCGAAGTAACTCTGTACGACTACGTCGAACATGCCCTCAGCGCGAGTGGGGACGCTCAGGCGGCCGCCTACGTCGAACTGCAGGTCGGCGACCGTCGTCTCTGGGGCGTCGGGATCGATGCGGACATTTCGACCGCATCCCTCAAAGCCGTGGTTTCTGCGGTGAACCGGGCGATCAGGACGACGACAGGGGATCGCAGCCTGGCCGGAGTGTAGGCGGGGCGTCAGCCAAGACACGGCATCCTGCTGGATACTGGACTGTGCCCGTTTATCGTGATGAAGCCGTCGTGCTGCGCACCCACAAGCTGGGCGAAGCCGACCGGATCGTGACGCTGCTCACGCGGCAGCACGGCAAGGTTCGCGCTGTCGCAAAAGGGGTGCGACGCACCGGGTCCAAATTCGGTGCGCGACTCGAGCCATTCATGGTGGCGGACGTGCAGTTGTACGAGGGGCGGTCGCTGGACATCATCTCGCAGGCTGAATCGCTTGCCAGTTACGGTGCGCTCATCGCCGCCGACTACGGCAGCTACACCGCTGCGACGGTGATGGTGGAAACCGCGGACAAACTGACGGAATCGGAGGGCTCGCTCCAGCAGTACCTTCTGCTCGTCGGGGCACTGCGCTCGTTGTCGCGGCATGACCACGACTCCACGCTGATCCTTGACTCTTACCTGCTGCGGGCGCTGTCGCTCGCGGGCTGGGCGCCCAGCTTCTTCGACTGCGCCCGTTGTCAGGCGCCAGGGCCACACAGCCACGCTGTGGTTCAGCTCGGCGGTGTCGTGTGCGACCAGTGTGCCCCTCCGGGCAGCCCGCGGCTCGACACCCCGACGATCGCCCTGCTCTCCGCGCTCCTCACCGGGGATTGGGATCACGCTGACGCGTCCGACGACGACATCCGTTCCCGCGCCAGTGGAGTCGCAGCCGCGTACACCCAGTGGCACCTCGAACGTGGCCTGAAATCACTCGTCCATGTCTCCCGAGAGAGAGCAGAACGTTGACCCCCAAACCCTTCACCCACCGTGACGCCGTCGAATACCGTCCACTCGACTGGACCGGGATTCATCCGCCACAGGTGCCGGCAGGCGGTGTGCCCGAACATGTCGCCATCGTGATGGATGGCAACGGCCGCTGGGCGAACCGTAAGGGACTGCCGCGGGTGGAGGGCCACCGTGCGGGGGAGGCTGCGCTACTCGACGTGGTCGCCGGCGCGATCCAGATCGGCGTCAAACACCTCTCGGTGTACGCCTTCTCCACCGAGAACTGGCGACGCTCTCCCGACGAAGTTCGTTTCCTCATGGGATTCAACCGCGATGTGCTTCACCGGCGTCGGGACCAGCTCAACGAGTGGGGAGTCCGGGTGCGCTGGGCGGGTCGAAAGCCGCGCCTCTGGGCATCCGTCATCAAGGAGTTGCAGTACGCCGAGAAACTCACCGCTGGCAATGACACGCTGACGCTGACGATGTGTGTGAACTACGGCGGTCGCACCGAGATCACGGATGCCGTCAGGCAGATCGCCGAGGAGGTGAAGGCAGGAACGCTCAAACCGTCCGGGATCACCGAGAAGTCGATCCAGCGACACCTGTACACTCCCGAACTTCCCGACGTCGACCTCTTCGTGCGTAGTTCGGGGGAGCAGCGGACGAGCAACTTCCTGCTCTGGCAGAGCGCATACGCCGAGATGGTGTTTCTCGACACGCTGTGGCCGGACTTCTCCCGCGAAGACCTGTGGGAGGCAATCGGCCTCTACATCGACCGCGACCGGCGCTTCGGCGGGGCGGTCGACAAGCCGGGGACGGCCTGACGCCGCGCCCCTCCGTCCGTCGCGTATGCATGGTTTTCGCTGCGGAACACGTCATCTGTGACGGATGAACGTGGGCGGCTCGAGCGGCTGCGGTTCGTCCGTCGCGTATGCCGCTTTCGTGCGCCGGAACCCGTCATCTGCGACGGATAGACCCGGGCGACTCATGGTGGGGCTGCGGACGCGGTTCAGTCCGTCGTCGGATGCAGGGTTTCTCGGCCGGAAACTGTCGTTTGCGACGGATGAACCTGGGCGGCTCGGCGGGCTGCGCTTCGTCCGTCGCGTATGCGGGTTTCGTGTGGCGGAAGTCGCCATTTGCGACGGATGAACCGCGACCGCTGCGTCGAGTCCGGTTCGTCCGTCGCGTATGTCGTGTTCCGGCTGCCGAAACCGGTCATTCGTGACGGATGAACGTGGCGCGGTGGTACCGGCGCCCGGAGCACTGCGGGATGCACGCAGGCTGCACCCGAGTATGCGCGGGCGGGAATACTCACGGCACCGGCCGGGTTCCACCCTTCGTGAGTGAATCCATCAAGATCGACATCTGGTCCGACATCGCGTGCCCCTGGTGCTACATCGGCAAGCGCAAGTTCGAGAGCGGTGCCGCGGCGTTCGCGCAGAAGATGGGCGAGGGCGCCCCTGACGTCGTCATCGAGTACCACAGCTATGAGCTCGCCCCGGATACCCCGGTGGACTTCGACGGCAGTGAGATCGACTTCCTCTCGAGCCACAAGGGTATGCCGACCGACCAGGTCACGGAGATGCTCGACCGTGTGACCGGGATCGCCTCGGACGCCGGACTCGACTACGATTTCGACACTCTCAAGCACACCAACACGGTCAAGGCGCACCAGCTGCTGCACTACGCCAAGAGCCACGGCAAGCAGATCGAGACCAAGGAGCGCCTGCTGAAGGCGTACTTCACCGAGGGCAGGCATGTCGGCAGGATCGCCGACCTCGGAGACCTCGCTGCCGAGGTGGGTCTCGACCGCGACGACGTCGTCCGAGCGCTCGAACGCCGACGAATACCTCGATGCGGTGCGCGCCGACCAGGCACTCGCCCAGGAGTACGGAATCCAGGGCGTTCCGTTCTTCGTCATCGACGGCAAGTACGGCGTCTCAGGCGCACAGGAGGCGGAAGCTTTCGCCGGCGTCCTCGACCAGGTCTGGACCGAACGAGAAGGAGCACGATCATGACCGACAAGCACTCCCGCCCCGCCCTCACCCGGCTTGGCGCGACGGATGCCGTCACCTGCGAGGGCGACGCCTGCGCGTTGCCGTCTCTCGCCGAGGTCACCGCGGCCGTCGAAAAAGCGTTCAGTCGGGGTCTGTGATGTCGGCGACCGTCGCGCCATAAGCCTCGATGAGGGCGTCGACATCGACGAAAGCGCTGTACCCGTGCTCGCCAGCGCCGAGCGCGACGCGGGATCCGACCACAGACGCGTCGACGTAGACCGGCCACGCCGTCGAGCTGCCGAGCGGAGTGATGGTCCCGCGACCGTACCCCGTGGCGTCCAGCGCGGCATCCGCTGACGGCATCGAGAGCTTATTGACACCGACGAGTCCGCGAAGCTTGGCCCAGGAAATCTTCCTGCCGCCAGGCACGAGCGCGAACAGAAAGTCGCCGTCGTGGCGCTTGACCACCAGCGTCTTCACGATCTCGCGGGTCTCGATGCCGAGCAGGCTTGCCGCTTCCTCAACGCCCGACGCGACGGGTCTCGGCACGACGTCGACGTCAAGGCCACGCGCGGCGGCATCGGCCCTCATCCGGTCCAGTCCACCACCTGAGCTGTGCTCGGTCATGATTTCGCCAGCTTTCTGGGAGAATTGAACGACATGTCTGCCACTCCCACGATAAGCCACGCCCCGGCACTGACGATCGGCTCCCTCGAGCTCGACGTGCCGGTGGTTCTCGCGCCCATGGCCGGAATCACCAACACCGCCTTCCGTCGACTCTGTCGCGAGTTCGGCGTTGGACTGTACGTGAGCGAAATGATCACCTCCCGCGCGCTCGTCGAGCGCAACAAGGAGACGATGCGACTGATCACCCACCACGAGTCCGAGACGACCCGTAGCATCCAGCTCTACGGCGTCGACCCGAAGACCGTGTCAGAGGCGGTCACCATCCTGGTCGCCGAGGATCGCGCCGACCACATCGATCTCAACTTCGGCTGCCCCGTGCCCAAGGTCACACGGAAGGGCGGCGGCTCAGCGCTGCCGTGGAAGCAGGACCTGTTCCGCGACATCGTCGAAGGCGCCGTGAAAGCCGCCGGTGACATCCCGCTCACCGTGAAGATGCGCAAGGGGATCGACCAGGACCACCTCACCTACCTCGAAGCGGGCAAGGCTGCAGAGGGCGCCGGTGTGGCCAGCATTGCCCTGCACGCCAGGACAGCATCGGAGTTCTACTCCGGACAGGCAGATTGGTCCGCGATCACGAAGCTCAAGGAGACTGTCACCACGGTTCCCGTCCTCGGCAACGGCGACATCTGGTCCGGCGAGGACGCGCTGCGCATGATGGCGGAGACCGGATGCGACGGCGTGGTCGTCGGCCGTGGCTGCCTCGGCAGGCCCTGGCTGTTCGGAGATCTCGCCGCCGCCTTCACCGGCTCAGAAACCCGGTTCACACCGACGCTCGGGCAGGTGGCTGTCACGTTCCGGCGCCATGCCGAACTCCTCGCAGAGTTCTTCGAGAGTGAGGAGCGCGGATGCCGTGACATCCGCAAGCATGTGGCCTGGTATTTCAAGGGGTACCCCGTCGGCGGCGACCTGCGGGCGCGCCTGGCCACGGTGGAATCGCTCGCGCAGCTCGACGACCTCCTCGGCACCCTGGATTGGGACGAGCCATACCCGGGCGAAGCGGCGGAGGGTCAGCGCGGACGCGCCGGCTCGCCCAAACGCACCGTGCTTCCCGACGGCTGGCTCGACTCGCGCTCGATCGGTGTGACGGAGCGCGGCACCCTGACCGAAACGGAAGCGGATACCAGTGGGGGATAGCGGGGCATATTCGGAGCACGACAACGAACGTGCCCAGCCCGAACAGCATTCATCGCGCCGGACCAACTTCGCCAGGGACCGCGCACGCCTGCTCCACTCGAGCGCACTCCGCCGCCTGGCGGCGAAAACGCAGGTGCTCAGTCCGACGGCCGGTCTCGACTTCGCCCGCAACCGTCTCACCCACTCCCTCGAGGTGGCGCAGGTCGGCCGGGAACTCGCCACGAGCCTCGGTCTCGAACCCGATGTGGTCGACACCGCCTGTCTCGCCCACGACCTCGGCCACCCGCCTTTCGGTCACAACGGGGAGAAAGCCCTCAACAGCTGGGCAGAGGACATCGGCGGTTTCGAGGGCAATGCGCAAACCCTCCGCATCCTCACGCGGCTCGAACCGAAGGTCTTCGGCACGGACGGGCGCGCCTACGGGTTGAACCTCACCCGCGCGAGCCTCGACGCGAGCTGCAAGTACCCGTGGCCGGCAGCGCAGGCTGTCAATGATCCCGGGGGCCGTGCAAAATTTGGCTTCTTCAACGACGACAGCGACGCCTTCGTTTGGCTTCGAGCGGGCGCGCCCGAGCGCCAGCGCTGCATCGAAGCAGAGGTCATGGATCTCTCCGACGACATCGCGTACTCGGTGCATGACTTCGAGGACGCCATCGTGAACGAGTACATCGACCCCGCGTTCCTCAGCGCTCGAGCGGGACACAGTTCGTTGATCAGGGCCGTGCAGGCATGGGCAGGCGACAGCTTCACCATCGACGACATGGCCGCAGCCTTCGACAGGCTGGCCGGCTACGACGTCTGGATGACGGGGTGGGATGCCTCCCGGCGCGACCTCGGCAAGCTCAAGAACTTCACCAGCCAGATGATCGGCCACTTCTCCCAGTCAGCCACCCAGGCCACCCGGGAGGCATACCCGGCGTCCAGCCTGATCCGGTTCGGCGCGAGTGTCGTCGTTCCCCACGATGTGCAGGCCGAGATCGCTGTGCTCAAGGGTGTCGTCGCCGCGTTCGTGATGGCGAGCGACGCCCGCAAGCCGATCTACCGGCATCAGCGGGACATCCTCACCGATCTCGCGAACGGCCTGCTCGAGGCCGGTCCGGAATCGCTCGATCGCGGTTTCGCCGACGACTGGGCCGACGCCCCCGACGACGCCGCGCGCAAACGTGTCATCGTCGACCAGGTAGCCAGCCTCACCGACCAGTCCGCACTGGCCTGGCACGAACGACTTTCCCAGCGGCCGTGACGTTCCCCCTCCCTGTGGGGAGGGCGTTCCGCCTGACGATCCTCGATAGGATGGGATGATGGCCGGCCGCATTCGTTCAAGCGACATAGACGAGGTCAAGTCACGGACAAACATCGCCGATATCGTCGGCGATTTCGTCAGTCTGAAGTCCGCAGGAGTCGGCTCGCTCAAAGGCCTGTGCCCCTTCCACGACGAACGCAGCCCGAGCTTCCACGTACGACCACAGCTTGGTTTCTACCACTGCTTCGGCTGCGGCGAATCGGGCGATGCCATCTCCTTCCTCCAGAAGATGGACCACGTGACCTTCACGGATGCTGTTGAACGGCTGGCCGCCCGTTCCGGCTTCCAGCTCACGTACGAAGACGGCGAAGGTGCTTCAGACCACAGCAATCGTGCCAGGCTGCTCGCCGCGAACGCCGCGGCGGAGACGTTCTTCCGCGAGCAGCTGGGCACCGCCGGTGCGGACCCGGGCAGACGGTTCCTTGGCGAACGCGGCTTCGACCAGTTCGCTGCCGAACGATTTGGGGTCGGATTCGCCCCCAAGAGCTGGGATGCTCTCACCGGGTACCTCAGGGGCAAGGGCTTCAGCGTCGAGGAGATCACCGCATCCGGGCTGGTCTCCCAGGGCGACAGGGGAGTGTACGACCGGTTCCGGGGTCGCCTGATCTGGCCGATCCGCGACGTCACCGGGCAGACCGTCGGGTTCGGCGCCCGAAAGCTCCTCGATGATGACAAGGGCCCGAAGTACCTCAACACCCCCGAGACCGCGGTGTATCACAAAGCCCAGGTGCTCTACGGGCTGGACCTCGCCAAGCGTGACGTGTCGCGCAGCGGCCGCGTCGTGGTCGTCGAGGGCTACACCGACGTCATGGCCTGCCATCTCGCCGGCGTGACCACGGCTGTCGCCACCTGCGGCACCTCCTTCGGCGTCGACCACATCAAGACCCTGCGACGGGTGATGGGGGATGACAGCGGCAGGGGTGAGGTCATCTTCACCTTCGACCCGGATGCCGCCGGCCAGAAAGCGGCCATGCGTGCGTTTGCTGAGGAGCAGCGGTTCTCCGCCCAGACCTATGTCGCCGTCGCCCCTGATGGGCTCGACCCGTGCGACCTGCGTCTCAACCGAGGGGACGATGCGGTCCGCCGGCTCATCGACGCCAAGGAGCCGATGTTCGAATTCGTCATCCGCCAGACGCTCGCTGCATATGATTTGGAGACCGTTGAGGGCCGTGTGGGCGCGTTGAAGGCGTCCGCTCCGGTGATCGCCGATATCAGGGACCCGTCGCTCCGCCCCGGATACACGCGGGTGCTCGCTCGTCACCTGGGAGTTGACCTCGGCGAAGTGCAGGCTGCGATCAGCCGGGCCAGCAGGGGAGCGAGCCGCACACCAGGCGACCGCACCTCGCCGACTCCCGGCGAGGCTGAGTCCGTGGTGGAGCGCCCGGCGTCGCTGCGGGATCTCCCCGGCGACCCGACCACCCGACTCGAGCGCGATGCGCTGATGGCGATCCTGCAGCATCCGGAACTCGCCGGTCGTGAACTCGTGCAACGCGCCGTTCTCACGGGTTTCGGGAACGCAACCCTCGCGGTCGTCCGTGATGCGATCGCCGCAACACTCGACAGCTTCGGCACACCGGGGTGGTTTGCCCGGGTGACCGAGACGGTGCCCACTCCGATGGCCAGCCTGGTGCAGCAGCTCGCCGTCGCCCCGATCCCGGAGAGGGCGGAGCGTGATCTGACCAGCTACGTCCGCGAGATCACGGTTGCCCTCGTTGACCGTGACCTGCTGCGGCAATCCCACGACTTGCTCGGGCGGCTGCAACGAATCGACCCGAAGGAGCGCGAGAGCTACCGCGCGCTGCAGGGTGAGCTGATGGCGCTCGAGCAGGAGAGGCGCCGACTCCGCGAAGGGTAGGCACGGGTCGGGGTTCCGCTCCGAGACGATTAGGGCAGGATGGAGTCATGACAGCTTCGGGAACTGCAGGCTCAGGTGTGCACATTGACGACCTGGCCATCGAGTATCCGGCTCGCCGGACCACTCCCGCTCACCGGGCCATCGACGGGGTCACCCTCGACATCGCAGCCGACGAGATCCTCGGGGTGATCGGACAGTCAGGTTCGGGCAAGACGAGCCTCGCCCGGGTCATCGGTGGAGACCTGACCGCACCGAAAGGGTCCGATCCTGCCCCCGTCATCGCCGGCGGCGATGCCACAGTGCTTGGGCACCGTTTGCGAGGCATCCGACGCAGGGAACTCGCACGGCTGACCTTCGACGTGGCGTACCTGCCGCAGGATGCTGCGTCGCGACTCGCCCCGGAGCTGACCGTTGCCGAGGTCATCGGCCAGCCGATCCTGCAGCGCGACAAGCACTACAACCGCAGAGCCGTGGGGCTTCGCGTAGCGACCATGCTCGACGCGGTGGAGCTTCCTCTCGTCGTGCTCGAGAAATATCCGTTCGAGTTATCCAGCGGGCAGCGCCAGCGCGTCGCAATCGCCCGTTCCCTCGTGCTCGGCCCCAAACTGTGGGTGGCCGATGAACCAACGGCGGGAGTTGATGTGACGGTGCGACGCTCGATCAGCGAACTCATCGAGAGGATCCGGGCTGAAGGCAGCTTCTCCGCGATCCTGGTCAGCCATGACCTGCCCCTGTTGCGGCACACAACCCGCCGTGTGGCAGCGCTGGACCAGGGCCGGATCGTCGGTCTGGCACCGGTGGATGACCTTCTCGCATCCGGGCAACACCCGTTTCTGATCGGGCTGTCCGAAGCTGACGAGAAGGCAGCAACCGACGCCGGTTGAGGCGAACGCCGACCTCGATTTGGCGTGGGTGAATCCTTTGGTAAAGTAAATGCGCAACAAGTAATCCTCGATAGCTCAATTGGCAGAGCAATCGGCTGTTAACCGGTAGGTTCTTGGTTCGAGTCCAAGTCGAGGAGCTGAGAAGACCACAAGGGCTCCACCCCTGTGGTCTTTTCTTTTGCCCGATTTACCTCAGTCGTCGAGGTGATCTTCTCCGGGCATCCAACTGACTCCCGCGACGCCCCATCCCATTTTGCGTGTCACTTTGTGCACGATCTTGCGGTCGTGCCGGCCCAGACGGTCGACGTACAGGTATCCGTCGAGGTGATCGTATTCGTGCTGCAGGATCCGGGCCCGCCAGCCAGCGACGCGAATCTCGACCGGGTTCTGCTCAAGGTCGACGCCGGTGACGATCGCTTCGTCCGCCCGTCGGAGCGGGAAGCGTTCCCCGGGGAACGACAGGCATCCCTCGGACTCCAGCTCCTCATCCGGCTCGCCGGCTGGCGGAGGGGAGATCCACAGTTCCGGGTTGATGACCACGCCGCGCCAGGGGCCCTGCTCGTCGGTGTCGTAGCTGTAGACGAACAGGCGAAGCGGGACGCCGACCTGTGGGGCTGCGAGGCCCACGCCCGGGGCGGCATCCATCGTCTCGAACAGGTCTGAAACCAGCTGGCGGAGGGTGTCGTCGAAGTCCGTCACCGGATCGGCTGGGGTATGAAGAACGGGGTCGCCCGTGATGAGGATGGGGAGAATGGCCATTCGCTGAGCCTAACCAAGAGATGCCCGTTGTAGGCTCGCAAGGTGATCTTTGCGAGCAACGAATTCGGCGACCTGACGGCGGAGTTTGTTCGGAATCCCAGCCAGCTGATTGGCATCCCGCTGGCTATCGTCGGCGCGGTTTTCCTGTCGCTCGGCGCGCAGTTCCAGCACCGCGGTGTGACCAAGGTCGAGGACAGCAGTGGGGTCGACGCCCGCAGCGGATTGAGCGTCGGCCAGTTGAAGCTCCTGCTGGCACGACCCTCCTGGGTCCTCGGCACCCTGATGCTCGGTTTCGCCATCGCCTTTCAGCTCACAGCGCTGGTCTGGTCTCCACTGATCATCGTGCAGCCCCTCGGGGCAATTGCCCTCGTGATCACCTCGATTCTCAACGCCCGCATTCACAAGGTGAGCCTCAACCGCGCCTCAGTGATCGCGATTTCGGCCTGCGTCGGTGGAGTCGGCCTGTTTGTCACGATTGCGGCTCTCGTCGCGGGGGAGAAGGCGGTCACCGACCGTGCCCTGCTGACGATTCTCGTCATGCTGGCCATCGTGCTCGTCGTCTTCGGGCTCGGCTTCGCCTTCTTCCGCAAGAGATCGAAGGCGTTGTTCTTCATCCTCGCCGCCGGCATTATCTACGGTTTCGTCGCGACTCTGGCGAAGGTGGTCATCAAACGGGTCATGAACGAGAACTTCGACTGGCTCACACTGCTGTGCGTCGTCGCACTCCTCGCTGCCACGGGGATCGGGGCGTACTTCGTGCAGACGGCCTACTCCTCCGGGCCTCCCGACCTTGTCATCGCGGGGCTCACCGTCGTGGATCCGATGGTTGCGGTGGCGATCGGCATCGTGGTTCTCAACGAAGCCAGCGGCGCACCGCTCTGGGCGATGGTGGGATTCGGCGTGGCCGGGGCACTGGCGGTGTGGGGCGTGTTCCAGCTCGCCAGGCACCATCCACAGGTCCTCTAGAGCAGGTCCCGTCAGCCGACGTCCCGCGCAGGCTCGCCGTCTGGGTTCGCAACGCACGGCGGACTCACCCGTAGAATGGATCGATCGATCCCGGGAGGCCATCAGCCGAGGGATGTGGTCGGTAGCCTCCGCGCCGGCCGATGACGGAGGAAAACCCCCATCTTGCAAGACTCATTCAATTCGACCAGCACTGGTTCGAACGCGACCTCACCCGCAGAAAAGCGACCGCTGCGCATCCTGATCGGCGCCGACACCTTCGCCCCGGATGTCAACGGCGCCGCCCGGTTCGCGGAACGGCTGGCCGCTGGCATGGTTGCCCGCGGGCATCAGGTCCACGTCGTCGCTCCAGCGGCCTCCCGCAAGCGGGGAACCTGGACCGAGACACACGAAGGCCAGCAGATGACGGTGCACAGGCTGAAGAGCTGGCGCTGGTTCCCCCACGACTGGTTGCGGTTCGCCCTCCCGTGGACGATCAACCGCAACGCCGAGCGGATCATCGATGCAGTGAAGCCCGACGTGATCCACTCCCAGTCCTATCTGATCGTGGGGCGCGGACTGTCGAACGCGGCCTCGAAGCGCGGCATCCGGATCATTGCGACGAACCACCTGATGCCCGAGAATGCCCTCGAGTTCTCCCTGCTTCCCGAGCGCTACCGCGAAGGGCTCGTCCGCTGGGCGTGGAAGCTCGCCCGCGGAAACCTCGGCCTGGCCGAGGTGGTCACGACCCCGACGCGCCGAGCCGCAGACTTCCTCGAGAAGTACACCGGCCTGACCGATGTGCACGCCATCTCCTGTGGTATCGATGCGCACATGTACACGCCGAACTTCGAACCGCGTACTGAGAATCGGATCCTGTTCGTCGGTCGCGTGACCGGCGAGAAGCAGATCGACGTTCTCATCAAGGCGTTCGCCACCCTCGATCCTTCGCTGGACGCGAAGCTCGAGATCGTCGGCGGGGGAGACCAAAAGCGCAATCTCGAGAACCTCGCCGCCCAGCTCGGGCTCGGCGACCGCGTCACCTTCACCGGCTACGTCAGCGACGAGGAACTCCGCACCACGTACACGCGAGCCACACTCCTCGCCATGCCGTCGATCGCTGAACTGCAGAGCATCGTGACGATGGAGGCCATGGCATCCGCCCTGCCCGTCGTCGCCGCGAACGCCATGGCGCTCCCGCACCTCGTGCACGACGATGAGAACGGCTATCTCTTCGAACCGGGCAACGTCGCGGAGCTCGCCGCCCGGCTGACGGATGTGCTCACGGCATCGCCAGACAAGTTCCTGGGGATGAAGCGCGAATCGCTCCAGATGATCAAAGCGCACGACATCCAGCGCACGTTGGCGATCTTCGAGAGCATGTATCGTGGGGAATCGGTGACGGATCCCGTCACCGAAGCGATTCCCATCCAGGTGTCAGACGACTAGACACCGCCGGGGGCGTTAGCTCAGCTGGTTAGAGCAGCGGACTCATAATCCGTCGGTCGCGGGTTCAAGTCCCGCACGCCCCACCCTCTCGACACTGCGATCGCAGCCCGTTCGGCTCACACCACGGGCGCGAACAGGCCCTGTCGAGCTCCACGGCGAGAATTGTCCGCGGCAACCGTGGTTGTCGGCTCGTCCGCTTCGGCGAGCAGGTCCGTTTAGGTTGGTGATCAGGGTACGGCGAAGAACAGATGCTGAACAGCGAATGCCCCGGTGGTCGATTGCGACTACCGGGGCATGCGTCATTTAGCGCCCTACGGCGCCGGGTAGTCCACGACGTACGAGGGCGTACCCGTGTTGTTGTTGTCGACCTGTCCGCCGATGCCGTTCACGACGTGCTGGATCGTGCCCGCGGCAGGTTCACCGTCAGGATGTGGTGAAGCTGCACGCCGGGAGTCTCGGGCGCCTCGAATCCGTTGGCTGTGAGGATGGACGGGTTGTTCTGGTTGAACACGTACACACCGGCACCCTCGAGGCGGTGGGTCTTGACGTCGTCGCCCACCTTGAAGCCGGGGTAGCCCAGCGTTCCGTCGGGCTGGGTCCAGTCCGCCTGGGTGGGCGGGTCGTCCGGCAGCTCGTTCTGGTAGAGGATGACGCGGCCGTTCTCGCCGTTCCAGATCGTGTTGTAGGTCTGGAAGTGCTCGACGAACAGGCCGGTGGCCGTGACGTTGGCGCCGTTCACGACGACACCGGTCGTGCCGATGTTCGTGTTCCAGCGGTCGGTGTCTCCGTTCACGCGCTCGGTGAATCCTTCGATGCCGTGGTCAGCGCGCCACACCCACGTGTGATCGATCAGCACGTTGTCGGAGTTGATCTCGAGCGCCAGGCTGGTCCTGCCGATGTGCGGCCCGCCGACGCGGAAGTACACGTCGCTCAGGGTGATCGGGTTGTTCGGGTCGAGCTTCTTGCGCGCCCTTCGCGTTGCCGACCTTCATCGAGCATCGGCGAGAGCTCTTCGCCCGCGTCGATGGTCACTCCCGCGATCACGATGCCGGCGGCATCCTTCACTTCGAGCGGAACCGCGCCTCCGCCGAGGCTGAGTGTCGCGTGCCCCATGCCCAGCACGACGGTGTCGGCACGCTTGACCTCGATCGTGCGATCGATGTCGTAGACACCGGGGGTGAGGATCAGGTGCTGGCCGCGCGCGAGCGCGTTGTTGATGTCCTTGACCGAGTCGTCGGGGGTAGCGATGAAGAACTCCGTGATGCGGGATGCTGCGACCCGCGGTCTCGGCTGTCACCCCACGACGTTCCGCTGGTGTTGGTCTGGGCAGACGGCACGCGGACGTTGTAGCGACCGTCGTCGTCGACGAACAGGTACGGCTTCTCGCGCGAGACCGGAGTCTCGTCGACCGTCGTGTACGGCGGCACCGGGAATCCGGCATCATCCGGAGCGCCGACGACGCCCGAGAACACCTGGTTCCAGACGCCGTTGCTCCAGCCGGCCACCTGGCTGTTGCGGGTGAGCCACTGCTGCTGCGAGCCGCTGATGACGTGTACGACAGGTCGGAGTCGGCGATGAAGCCGCCGCTGGCGTACTGAGGGCCGGCGGTGCAGTAGTCCATGAGCGAGAGGTTCGCGCCGGTGAGTCTGCACGCGTCGCATCGAGACGGCCTGCGAGACCGCCCAGAAGTTCGCGCTCCGTCGGCATCCGTCCTGGCCCGCCTTGTTCGACCTGAATCGACAGGTTCGAGATCGTGCGCCAGAAGTTGTTCAGTGCGACGCAGTTGCTCGTGCCGCCGTCGCCGAGGCAACGGTTGTAGACCTCGATCGCGCCGTTCATCGTTCACGTCGCCGGGAGTGGCGCCGAGACCAGACACGTCGGTGTAGTAGCCGACCTCGAACTGCAGGGGAGCCTCGGCCGTGCCGTAGTCGCCGGGCAGGAAGTACACGCCGTGGCGAGTAGAGCCCATCTCGTTGTCGCGTTGCTGGTCAGCGAGCGCGTCGAGCGTGGTCTGGATCACGGCCAGGGGAGTGTCGGGGCTGAAAGATCTCGACGTTGGGTCCGAAGAAATCGGGATTCATCGGGTCGACCGCCCGTGGCGGTGCGGCGTTGGCGGGAGCGGCCGTGAGCGCTCCGGCCACGAGGGCGACGCCGGGCTGTGGCAGCCGCCCAACGTCTGACTCTCGTGCGCGGGCGGGGGTATTTGAGCGCGGACATGAGATGGTCCTCTCCATTGAGGGTTCGTGCGCGGGGGCGAGGCCGGCGGCGCAGGTTGCGAGCGGCATGCGCCGCTTACTTTACTGGACTGTAACCTATCGTTTCAGCGGTTTCAATACCCGCGCTTATTCATCAGAACCCCCGCGCGCGGGTGGGGTCAGTGCCCTGGACGAACTCAACTACGGCATCCGCCCGGAGCTATCCATGGGTGAGCGCAGGGTGACGGACCTCGCGGTGCCACGGCGCCATCCGCGAGTAGTGTGGCCCTGTGGTCGACATCGCGCGCGAGTTGAACTGGGCAGGCACCTACGGGTACCTCGCCGAACGGATCGTGCGGGTGAAATCGCTAAATGAGGCACGCGACCTCGTTACTTCCGGCGTGAGAGTTCGCCCGCTGGGTAGCCGGCATTCCTTCAACGATATCGCGGACGGGCCAGGCGTACTGGTGGACCTCACCGGCTTGGCTCCGGCCGTCGAGATCGCCGCAGACCGGCGGACCGCGTCGGTCTCCGCAGGCACCCGCTACGGCGTACTCGCGGTGGAACTCGAACGACACGGCCTGGCCATGCACAACATGGGTTCTCTACCGCACATCTCCATCGGCGGGGCCACCGCTACCGCGACCCATGGCTCGGGCATGGGTCTCGGGGCGTTGTCCACTGCCGTGGCGGCGATTGAGGTGCTCGGCGCCGACGGCGAGCTGCGCACCCTGCGGCGAGGAGACCTTGACTTCGACGGCAGCGTTGTGGCGCTTGGCGCGCTCGGCATCGCTACGCGCCTGACCGTGGACGTGCAGCCGTCGTACCGGATGCGGCAGGACGCCTACTCTGATCTGCCGTGGGACGAGTTCCTCAACCATCTGCCGGAGGTGTTTTCAGCGGCGTACAGCGTCTGCCTCTTCACGGAGTGGGATGGCCGCGTGCGGGAGGTCCTGATGAAGTCGCGGGTGCCTGACGGCTCGAACGACGTTGAGGTGCCCGAGCACCTGTTCGGCGCGCGGCGGATGCCTCCCCGGGAGCCGTCCGATCGCGCCACACCCATCGACGGCAGCGTCGGTGCCTGGTGCGACCGGCTACCCCATTTCCTGATCAGCGGCACCCCGTCGAACGGATCCGAAATCCAGAGTGAGCACTTCGTCCCGTTCGCGCAGGCCGCATCCGCGCTGGACGCGGTGGCATCACTCGGTGAGCGAATTCGACCGCATCTTCACACCGCCGAACTGCGCACGATGGCAGCGGATTCGGCCTGGCTGAGCCCAACGCAGGGCGAGGATGTGCTCTGCATCGCTTTTACCTGGCGGAAGCACGCCGAGGCGGTCGCTGCCCTGCTCCCCGACATCGAACGTGCACTCGCGCCATTCGCGCAGCGGCCCCACTGGGGCAAGATGTCGTCGCTTGACGCCGACGCGATCGACGCGCTTTACCCGCAACTTCCGTTATTCAGGGATCTCCTTCGCCGGCACGATCCCGACGGCGTCTTCCGCGGCCCATTCGTGGACCGGATCATCCGCGTCTGATTGCCGCGCGCGCGACACCAGACCGGCACGCGAGGTCATCCTGTGATCGTGAACCCCGCCCGGAGGAGGTCCGTGGCGCGCGAGCTGCGGCCAACGAGAAGGTCGAACTGCCCGGGCTCGACGATGCGGCGCCCATCAGAGGTGACCAGGGTGCAGGACGCGGCGGGCACCTCGAGTTGGACGGTCACTGTCTCACCGGCCGGGACCTGGACCTGACGCCAGGTCTTGAGCTCCTTGTCGGCCCACGTGGCGCTGGTGACGATGTCACTGATGTAGGCCTGGACGGTCTCGAGGGATGGGCGGGTTCCCGTGTTCGTCAGCGTCACCTCTGCGCGAACCACGCCATCGGGCGCGACGACCTCGTCCAGCACGTGCAGGTCCGCGTACTCGACGGTCGTGTATGACAGCCCCTCGCCGAAGACGAACTGCGGGTCCTGGGGCATGTCGGCGTAGCGTTCGCCGTGCTGGCCGCGGACCTGGTTGTAGTAGACCGGCTGCTGCCCGACGTGCCGCGGCACGGAGATCGGCATCCGCCCGCTGGGCTCGATGAGGCCCAGGATCAGCTCGGCGACGGCCTGCCCGCCGCGCATTCCCGGATTGAAAGCCTCAATAATCGCCGCGGCCTTCAACGCGGACGGCGGCAGGGTGGATGGCTTGCCCTGAACGAGAACCACAATGACCGGGGTCCCCGTCGCCACGAGCGCGTCGAGCAGGGCGATCTGAGCGCCCTGCAATTCTAGAGTGGCCGTCGAGCGGGTTTCCCCGGTGAGCGCGATGGTGTCACCGACGACTACGACCGCAAAGTCGGCCGCCTCCGCCGCATCCACAGCCTCGGCCAGCATCGCAGGGTCGACAGGCGCCGGGGAGAAGATTGGAGGGCGTGGGCCGCCGTCCTGCCAGAACTCACCCGCCGGGTCGGGCATCAGAACCTCGATGTCGGCGCCTCGGGCGTGCGTCACGGTCCAGCCTTCGGGTGAGACGGCGCGGAAGCCATCCAGCACGGTCTGGACCTTGTCGCGCGGATGACCATCGGGCATCCACGCTACTTGGCCGGATGACCCCGCCCAGTCGCCCAGGGTAACGTGCGGGTCGTTGGCGTTGGGCCCGATGATGGCGACCGTTTTTGCGGCGAGGGCGCCGCCGTCGCTCGGGGCTCCTGCCAACGGCAACGTCCCGTCATTGCGCAACAGCACCAGCGAGCGCCGGGCCACCTCAAGGTTGAGCTCCGCGTGCTCGGCGGAGCCGATAACCTCGGCCTGACGGGCCTCGTCCGGGCCGCGCGGATTTTCGAACAGGCCCAGCTCGAACTTGAGGCGAAGGATCCGTCGCACGGCCTCGTCAAGCTCTGCCTCGGTCAGGCGGCCCGTCTCGACCGCCTCCTGAGCGCCCTCAAAGAATTCCGGCGTCGTCATGACCAGGTCGTTGCCGGCCTGTACCGCGACGGCCGCCGCTTCGGTGTGATCGGCGCACACCTTCTGCTCCCAGACCATCCGGCCGACGTTGTCCCAGTCGGTAATCAGAGTTCCCGTGAAACCCCACTCGCCCTTTAACACGTCCGAGAGAAGCCACTTGTTCGCGGTGGTTGGCACGCCGTCCATCGACTGGTAACCCAGCATGAATGTGCGGCATCCCTCGCGTACGGCCCGTTCGAACGGCGGCAGGAACCATGAGCGCAGTTTGCGAGGACTGAGGTCGGACTCGCTGGCGTCACGGCCGCCCTGGGTCTCGGAATACCCTGCGAAGTGCTTCGCGCACGCGAGCACCGCTGTCGGGTCATCCAGCCCCCCACCTTGATACCCGCGGATCATCGCCGCACCCAGCTCGCCAATGAGAACGGGGTCCTCCCCGAAGGTCTCGTCCACCCGGCCCCAGCGCAGGTCACGAGCTATACACAGAACGGGCGAGAACGTCCAGTGGATCCCCGTCGCGGCGATTTCCACGGCCGCCGCCCGAGCGGCGCGCTCGAGAAGACCTGTGTCCCAGGAGCCGGCCATCGCGAGCTGCGTCCCGAAGATGGTCGCTCCAGGCCAGAACGAGTGCCCGTGGATGCAGTCATCCGCCGTCAGCAAGGGGATACCCAGTCTTGTTCGATCTGCCAGATCGATCGCCGTGCGCATCCTGTCTCCGATGTGCAGGAGGGAGCCGACAAGCTTCGTCGTGATCAGGTCGTCGAGGTCTGCGCGGTTCGCGTCGAGCTGCATCATCTGCCCGACTTTCTCGGGCACCGTCATTCGCCCAAGGAGATCTTCCAGTCGAACCTCGATTGGCAATGAACTGTCTTTGTACTGGACTTCACTCATGCTTGGCATCTCTCTCTCAAGTTCCCGGCTTGTCGGCCGCCCCGAAGGCTATTCCGGATCCAGCTGGATGGGACGCCTGCACGGCTTCGCACGGCGCGCTTCGCCCGATGACGAACGGCCTCATCGTCGACGGGGGAGTGGACCATGAATCACAGGGCACATCGTTGTGTGTCGAATCGCCGACGGGACTGTCAGGAACGCACTCCATCTGATAGATCTAAGGTATGAATCATTACATGGTCGCCGTGAGGCCGCAAGGGATACCAGGCACTGCCAGCTAGGCTGGGCCTCGTCCGAAATAGAGAGGGAGGCACGACCTGTGAGCGTTATCGAGGAGCTCAATGGGGTGCCTCTCCGGCAGCGACGACACAACATGGGTCTTGTCCTCGGAGTCCTGCTTGTCGCGAGCGAGCCTGCTACCGTCTCCGAGTTGATGGAAGACACGGGCTTGTCGAGGCAGAGCGTGCACGCGTTGTGCGATGACCTGATCGGGCTGGGGCTGGTGGTCGAAACGGAGCCGATCGCGCCGCGATCTCCGACCGGAGTGGGACGTCGGTCACGGGCGTTTGCGCTCGATGCGAGCGCCGGCTACGTCGCCGGCGTCGAGCTCGGGCCCGAATTGATCGTCGCCCAGCTGTGCGACCTGCGAGGCGACATCGTCGCATCCACGACGATGGAAAGCCCTGACCCTTTCCGCCCGGTCACTGAGTTGGTCGAGGATGCGAAGCGCATAGTCGACGAGTTGATCGCCGAGGCTGGCGTCGACTCCGGGCTGGTCACGACGCTCGCGGTGGGCGTTCCTGCTCCCGTCGACCCGAAGGGCGTCGCAGGGCGCGCCACAAGGGTTCCGGGACTAGCCGGAACTAACGTGGTCGAGGCGTTCAGCTCCGGGCGCACGTGGAAGGTGCTCGTCGATAACGACGCGAATTTCGCCGCCGTAGGCGAACGGTGGCGCGGGATCGCCCAGGGTGTCGACAGCGTGGTCCTTCTGCTCGTCGAGGAACGCCTCGGTGCGGGGATCCTCGACTCAGGACGCATCATCCGGGGTGGCAACGGCTACTCAGGTCAGTTGGACTTCGTGAAGCTCCTGGAAGGCGGGCGCGGTACGCGCGGGATCCTGACTCTCATCGAGCAGCACCTCGAGCATCTGAGCGACGCTGACCGCACCAGGCTCAGCTCAGCGAAGCTCAGCGATGAGACCACGACGACACCGATGCGAGGCAGACGCGTCCGGGTCGCCAATGCAGTGTTCGAGGCGGCGCTCAGCGGAGACCCGGTGGCGACCACGATCGTCGAAGCCGTTGCGGACCGCCTCGCCCGGGTCACCGCGGTCGTTGCGACCCTGTTTAACCCTGACATGATCGTCTATGGCTGCGACGTGCCGCTCGACGCTGAAGCGCTGCTCGAGCCTATCCGGCGCAGGCTGGCCCCGCTGATGCAAAGCAACCCGCCGAAACTCGTCCGCTCAACCCTCCAGGACCAAGCCGTAGCGAGCGGCGCCGTGCGAGCCGCACTCGACTTCGCACATCAACGGCTTCTCCCGTAACGGCGCACTGAATCGGCTGGCCGCCCGGCGGAAATCACACCGAGCCCGCCACTCCCCATACGGATCTGGGACCGCCCTTCCGTCTGGAGAGGTGTTTGTGGTTTCCGGAGATATGACAGATCTCTTGACGGACGATCGCCGAGGGAATATATTCGGAGCCTAGATCTATTCATCGTGTGGACGGATCTTTGACACAGCGAGAGGACAATGATGTTTAATTCGAAACGGTCCAGACGAGCGGTAGCCGCCGTCGCGATTACGGTAGCCGCCGGAATAACGCTGGCGGGCTGCGGTCGCGCCGACTCAACCAGTGGCGGTGGGGAAGCTCCCTCCGTACTGGACGACCAGCCCGCTACGGGTGTGCTCAATGTGTGGGCGCAGGCGGACGAAGCGGCCGCGTTGCCGGCATTCGCCGATGAGTTCATGGAGCTCAACCCGGATCTCACCATCAACGTCACCGCGCTGCCCTGGGATGCTGCACACAATAAGTACCAGACCGCGATCGCCGCAGGCACCACGCCCGACATGGCGCAGATGGGCACGACCTGGATGCCGGACTTCGCCGATGCCTTCCTTCAGGTGCCTGAAGGAATCGATACTTCGGCGTTTTTCGAAGGATCCCTGAACACAAACAAGGTCGAAGACAAGGTGCTGGGCGTGCCGTGGTACGTCGACACGCGCGTGTTCTATTTCCGCAAGGATCTCGCCGCGACGGCGGGTTTCCCTGACGGGGCGAAGACCTGGGACGAATTCAAGGAATTCACCAAGGCACTCCAGACCAAGGCGGGCGCCGAATACGGAGTCGGGCTTCCGTCGAGCGGCACCGACTCGTTCCAGAGCATGCTGCTGTTCCCCTGGTCGAACGGGGCAGAACTCACCAACGCCGACCAGACGGAGTGGACTCTCGACACCCCTGAGTGGATCGAGGCAATGACCTACTACAAGTCCTTCTTCACAGAGGGCATTGCGAACCCCGACGCCGAAACCGGAGCCGGGAGTGGAGAGTCGCAGTTCGTCAGCGGCGAGACTCCGGTCCTGACGGGCGGGCCGAGCCTGATCGGATCGCTCACCGCGGCCCTCGACGGCGACACGGAAAAGATCGGTGTTATGCGGGTTCCTGAGAGCACGTCATCGACGAGCTTCACTGGTGGATCGAATCTCGTCGTCTTCAAGAATGGCAAGAATGCCGACGCCGCCTGGAAATTCGCCAAGTGGCTGAGCGAGACCGATGTGCAGGTGCGCTGGCAGCAGGCCGTCGGCGACCTGCCCGCAGTGCAAGACGCGTGGGACGACCCGTCGTTGGCCGATGACCCGCTGATGAGTGTCCTGGGTGAGCAGCTCGGCGACACGAGTTCGCCGCCCACGATCTCCACCTGGACTGAAGTCAGCGCGCAGGCCGACAAGGCGCTTGAGCAGATCATTCGTGCCGATGCCGATCCGGCCGAGGTGATGAAGAGCCTGCAGGCAACCGCCGACTCGATCGGAACGGGTAACTAGAATGAGTGCCGTTCAGACGAGCGGCACAAAGGTCCGTCGCCGGGCGTCGAAACACGCCCGGCGGCAGGCCCTCGTTGCCTGGGGATTCGCACTCCCGTTCATGGTGTTCTTCGGCGTCTTCATGCTGATTCCGATCGTCTCCTCCTTTGCGATGTCTTTCACCGACTTCAGGGCCAGCGACGTCCAAAACCCGTTCGCGGTCGGCTTCGTTGGTCTGGACCAGTACGTCCAGCTCTTCAGCAACCCGCAGTTCATCAAGTCGCTTGGCGTCACGTTCTACTTCGTGCTCGTCGGCATCCCGCTGACCATGGCACTCGCACTGTTGCTGGCGCTCGCTCTCAACACCGGCATATCACGGTTCCGCGCGGTATATCGTGTCGGCTTCTACCTGCCGGTGGTCACCTCGATCGTCGCGGTGGCCGTTGTATGGCGCTTCCTTCTGCAGGACAACGGCGTGATCAACGCATTCCTTGCTGTCTTCGGGATCGACGGGCCGAACTGGCTCAACGACACCTTCTGGGCTATGCCGTCGCTGATCCTCATGGCGGCGTGGCGCAACGTTGGCACGCTGATGATCATCTTCCTCGCTGGCCTCCAAACCATCGGACCAGAGATGAGGGAGGCGTCGGCGCTCGACGGAGTCACCATCTGGCAGCGCTTCATCCACATCACACTCCCTCTCATGAGACCGACCCTGTTGCTCGGAGCAATCCTCACCTCGGTGGGCTACCTGCAGTTCTTCGAGGAACCATTCATCATGACGAACGGTGGCCCCCTGGACTCCAGTTTGTCGGTGACCTATTTCGTATACAACCAGTTCGGTTTCGGTAACTACGGCGCCGCCTCAGCGGGATCGTACGTGTTGTTTGTCGTGATCGCGCTGTTGGCTCTCGTGCAATTCCGAGTGCTGCGTTCCAAGGATTGAGAGGACGACATGTCAGAAACTCGCGTGGTTGCGAAACCCATCAAGCGTCGGCGCGGCGCCACTGGGCTGGATACGCCCAGGCCATTGCAGGCGTTCACATACATCCTGCTGACGGTTGGAGTCGTGGCGTTCATCATGCCGTTCGCCATCATGATCATCAACTCGCTGAAGACGCGGGGTGAGTTGCTGCGAAACCCCACCGGCCTGGTGCCGCAGGAGCTCACCTTCGAGAACTACCTCGAGTGGTTCCAGGATCTGAACATTCTGCAATTCTTCACGACCAGCCTCATCGTCGCCGTTGCGACAGTGGCCGGGAACGTCGTGTTCTGCTCGATGGTCGGTTACGCGATGGCGAAGATGGAGTTCCCCGGTAAAAAGATCCTCTTCGCCCTCGTCATGATCACCCTCATGGTGCCGGGGACGGTCACCTTCGTACCTCTCTTCGTGCTGGTGGCCAAGCTGGGGCTGGTGAACACCTTGCCCGGGCTCTTCCTGCCGTTCCTGGTCACCCCGCTCGGCGTGTTCCTCATGCGCCAGTTCATCATGGGGATCCCGGATTCGCTGCTGGAGGCCGCGCGCCTCGACGGTGCCAAGGAGGTTCGTATCTTCTTCACGGTCGTCTTGCCGTTGTCCGGCCCGCCGATCGCGACGCTCTCGATCCTCACGTTCCTCATGTCCTGGAATAACTTCCTGTGGCCTTTGGTCGCTGCGCAGAGTCAGCAGACGTACACGCTTCCAATCGCGCTGACGTTGTTCTCGAAGGGACAGGAAGCGACGAACTACGGGTTGTTGTTGGCGGGCGCCGTGCTCGTCGTGACCCCGATCGTCGTCCTGTTCCTCTTCCTGCAGCGCTATTTCGTGCAGAGTGTGATCAGCGCTGGGGTGAAGTAGGTGAACGATCCGCGAGCGAAGCACACGCCGGCCACGGAAGAAGCGCCGGATCGCCCAGCACGCGCGAGAGGCGAGAAACCCGAAGAGATGGTCAGCAGGATCGACCCCGGAACGTCTCGACGACACACCACTCGCTTGCAGGCACAGTGCTATCGTGGCACCGTGCCCACGCCCGACGAAACCGAAGATTCGCGCCAGAAAAGCGCGGAAGACGTGATGAAAGCGGTGGCCGGTGGTGCAGACGTGGGCGAGGAAACCTTCAAGCATTCGAACGAATTCGCGGACGAGTGGACGAGCCGTATAGTCGCAAAATTGAAGCGCATATTTCGTCGGTAGGCGGCGGCTGCTTCGCCCCCGGAGGCTCGGGAATCAGAAAGCATACCCTCCCGGGTATTAGGCTAAGGGTATGTCTGATCAGGGAGCGAGCCGTCGAACGCAACGCATACGACGGTGGCTTCGGTCCTGGGCGGCCCCCCGGTGGTGGATGCTCTCGGGAGCCTTCACGGCGATGCTGGCCGTTCTGGCCCTCTCGTCACAGCTGCGGCCCCTGGGCGACCGGGCGGGGAGTTGGTGGGTCTCCGGAACCGTCGTCCTGGTAAGCGCGTCCATCGCGTTGGGAATCGCGTCCCTCGCCGGTGCCCGCGGCCCACGAGCGGCGACGGTCTGTGACCTGCGCCCGCTGATCGCTGCATTCGTTGCGGGTCTTATCGCGGTCCTCCCGCCGAACGGAGGATCGATCGCGACAGATCTTCTCGTCAGCCTCGGGCCCTGGGGGCTCGCGGTCGGCCAGCCCACCCTGGCACTCGTCGCCGTTCTGGCGCCGTTGATCAGCATCCGCGATCGCATGGACGCTGAACTGGCCCCGGCTTCCCGCGGCGAGACGTGCACTACGTGCACGCCCCTGCCCTCACTGGTGGGTTCGCGCAGGGACTGACCGTCAAACGAAAGGGGAGTGACCGCACCCTACGGGACGCAATCCTCGGCACCGGTGACTATCTCGCACATCGCCTCGATTCCGCCAGCGAGGTACGCCTCCCATTCGCGAGTCTGTCGGCTCCCCGGCGTTCGTCGATTTTCCCATTGGGCTTTGACTCTGACGGCCTCTTCCGCGACGGCATCGGGCATGGCGTCGTCGGCGACCCTCCGCAGGAGTTCGCCGAACGCGGCTACTTTGCCCTCGTGGAATTTGGCGGCCGGATGGGAGCCGCCTGCCTTTGACAACGCACACGACGTCGTCTCGCCGAGCGAGGCGGACCAGTCCTGGGCAGCGAGGGTCCGAGCCCGGCGCACCAGCGCCCGGCTTGGCTCGCCATCGCCGGGGGAGGCCAAAACGCTCACAGCCGCCTCCGGTGCTCGGTTGCCTCAACCAGCTTCGGGACAGGTGCACCGGTCTGACGCGCGCACTCCATCAAGAGCCTCCTCGACGTGCTGACCGCAGCCAGCCCAGGTCGCTTTTCCGCATTCGTCGCAGGTGATTTTGTAGCACATGGGGTTCCCTTCACTGTCGAAATGCCAGAATAGCATACCCCTGGGGGTATAGTATGGCGTTATGAAACTCTTTCTCGCATCCCTCGCTCTCGTGCTCGCTTCCGCGTTCGGGCTGACCGCGTGCTCAACGCCGGCCCCCGAGCCCCTCCCCGCCGATGCGGTCGTGATAGACGTGCGCACCCCCGCCGAATACGATGCCGGTCACCTCGAAGGCGCAGAAAACATAGACGTCCAGTCGGGCGACTTCGACGCCCGGATGGCGGCTCTGCCCACATCCGGAACGTACGTCGTCTACTGCCAGTCCGGCAATCGATCAGCAGCGGCCGTGGCCCGGATGAGCGACCTCGGATTCTCCAATGTCACGGATGCCGGAGGCATGTCTGCAGCGAGTGGCACAACGGGGCTGCCCATCGTCACCGCTCCGTAAGTACGACGACGTTCACGCCCGACTGTCGAAGGCGTGTTTCCACGAATCGACGCGTGCGGCATCGCGTGAATCGTAGGTCGCCAGCGCGTCGTCCAGGCTGAGGTCGAAGGACGCTTCATCGCGGTTGCCCAGTGCGGCTAGCCGCAGGGTGAACCACGCGGTGATGCCGCCGGGCGGCGGAGACGCGAAGCGCGGGAATGTCGGGTCACCGCCCTCGGGATTGAGCCATGCAACAGGCGTCTCCGGATTCAGTGCCATCGTTCTGGCCAGACCGACGAGATCTGTCGCCCCCGAGGAAATCGCCCCGGCAGCTTCTGTGCGTGTCTTGAAGCCGCCGGTCAGCATCAGGGGAGTGTCGGTCACGGTGCGGGCCCGGCGCGCGAAGTCGAGAAAGTAGGGTCCCGATGATCGTCGATCGGAGCTCGCGACGGCTCCAGGGAAGTACGTGCCGCCGCTGATATCGATGAGATCCACGCCCTGCTTTCCGAGCAGCGAGACAGCGACGAGCGCATCGTCTTCGGTCAGTCCGCCGTCGAGCTGATCGCTCGAGTTGATCTTGACGCCGATCGGGAATGCAGCGCCCACTGCTGCCCGGATCTCGTGGACGATGTCGAGGAGGATCTGGCATCGGGCTTCAATGGAGCCGCCGTAGCGATCGGTCCGATGGTTGAACAGAGGGGACAGGAACTGGCTCAGCAAAAAGCCGTGACCCGCATGAACCTCTATGCCTCCATAGCCCACCGCCTTCGCGTGGCGAGCTGCACTGGCGTAGATCGAGGGCAGTGCTTCGACATCTGCCACGGTCATCCCGTCACAGGGGAGCCCGTCAACGTTCAGTGCGGATGGACCGGCCGGTAGAGAAATCGGCGGATGGGCGAGGGCACCCGCGTGCCCAAGCTGCGGCCAGAGGTGAGCGCCACTGGTTGAGCCCGCCGAAGCGAGGAGTCGGAGCAGCGCATCGTCAGACCCGGGCCCCAGCACCAGGTTTCCCGGTTTCTCGGGGTATCGGTGGTCGACCTGGACCTCGCCGATCATCGACAGGGCGACACCCCCGTTTGACCATCGTCGGTACAGCGCAAACTGCGGGTCGGTGGGATCACCAGCGCCGTTCCCCAGTGAATCAGACATGGCCGCCTTCACCAGTCGATTCTTGAGCACGACGCCGCACGGGAGTTCCAGGGATCGCGCCAGAACGGCGGCTTCCGCTTCGCTCCGACTCTGTTCCGTCATGTCTGCAGTCTAGATTGGCCCCCGTGCCTGGTCGCCGGCTCGGCGACTGCCTGAGTCCCTTCCGTCGTCGCCGTCCTACGGCATTGTCAGGGTTCAACCTCCAGGATGTAGCTCTTCACGCCGCTAACCTTCGCCCTCTTCGCGGCCCCGGTGAAGCGCAGGACATGACAGAAGCCGGTCGATCGTCCATCGGCCAATCGCAACACTCCGTCGACGCTCGCTCCACGCCCGTGGGTGAGGAGCGAGTCGAAAAGGACCTCGTCGACCTCCGGGAGTCCCGACATCCAGTCCCGGACGTCGTCGCCGCCGTTGAGGGTGTCGACACCCACGATCGACCACGACGCCGAGTCCGCGAGCAATGCCGTGATCTGTTCGCTGTCCCTTTCGGCGAGGGAAACGACGAAGTCCCTCAGGATGCGTTTGCGAGGGGCGTTGCCGCAGTCTGGCTCAACATGTACCGTCACCATTCGACGATCCTATTTGTCGGAACGAGCACGTGCATATATCGTCGCGCTCACCCGCGCAACGCCGCCGCCTGGCTCCGCCACAACGCGTACTGTGCCCAGGGATCCTCGATGCCCGCGCGCAGGATGTCAACGTGATTGAGGATGTCATCGTGGGCGGCGAACCACTCGGTCCGGGCGAAGCGATGCTGGGCGAATTGCGCATGCCGTCGCTGCTCGGTGATCCGGTTTCCGCGCTCGAATGCCAGGAGCTCGTCATGGCGGATGCCGGCGAATCTCTGGCGTGGGTTGGCACTCGTCCCGATCTTGATCCGATCGTGGAACCGAAGGTAATAGACAACGTCGACCCGATTCACGAAAACGTCACTGTCCGGGATGTCGCCGACCCGCCACTCGCACACGGCGCAGAGCCAGCCGGAGGGAAAGCGCACCCCCAGTCGTGAACCGCAGGCCAGGCAGGGGCTGGGGAGAACATCGGTGACGCCGAGATCGCGTGCCGCCCAGTCGAACGCCACCAGCAGATGGTGGGGACAGAGGCTCAGGGGAGCGGCAGGCTCAACGTCGCCGGCACAGAGAGCGCCTGAGTCCAGCACGATAGCGCACTCGGTCATGTGGCAACACTATGCGTACCTTCCGACACCCTGCGGCGGCAGGCGGCCGGCGTCTTCGATCGGCGCCACTAGCGTTCTCGGTCGTCATCGAGCAGGAGGTTCCTTCCCAACTCTCCATTGCCACCGAGTGGGTCGAGCAGCTTCAAGGTTCCGCATCTCGCGCAGGCGATATAGCGGGGGGCGTCAGACGAATCCTGGCGTATCACCCATTTGTGGATTATCAGCATGCACCTGAGCGGGCGTTTCATGGTGACCTCGAGGTCGTCAGCGGCGCCGCAGGGAGGGGTCCGGCAACGTGATTCGGACAACATCGGCGGCTTAACAGCAGAAACTACACCGAGCGACTGGTGGCCGCAAGCGGGCGAATCCTGCGGCGTCAGAGGCGGATGTCGCCGAACGAATCGAGCGGTATCCAGCCGGCCGATGGCGGTCGAATACCCTGGACGGCCTCGAGCCGATCTGCGGCGACCAGGACTTCCACGTCGAGCCCGGTGATGGCTTCAATCTCCCGAACCGGCACCTGGAAGGTTCGATACGGACCGAGCGGAGGCGGAGCATCCACCTCGCGGGCGTGAAGACGCGCGCGGGAGAGATCGATGTCGTCAAGCTGGGGGCTCTGGTCGAGCAGATAGGCCGTAGCTGCGAGCTCAATGCCGTTCGAAACCGTTGTTGACACCCACGCCGCGATCTTCCAAAAAGCCTGCGGGATCCGGATTCCGCGGTAGAGGGGATCAGCGTCGGCGAGCACGGGGCCGGTGAACACGGTGAGCTTCTGGTCGGTGTCGGCGGCGTACCCGATGAGGTAGTCCTCAAGTCCGAGCCATAATTCCCTGGACTGGTTGAACTGCGCCGCCTGTGGAGCCGCGTTCGTATAAGCGAAGGTGTCCTTGTTCGCGAGCGCAGCGATCGTCGCCGTTCCCCAGACGGGATCCCGTCGCCGCACCAGGTGCCCGCGATCGAGGTCATTGGCGCGATACAACTCAGGCCCCGCCTGCTCATCGGCCCGAACCCGCGGGTCGAGGTGCCAGGCATCCCCACGTCCAAGTTCGACGAGGGTCCTGCCGTCGATATTCACGGCGGTTACCGCGGCCAGCCGCCTCGCGGTATCCAGCACGACGGTGAAGTGAACATAGTCGAGGGTGACCAGCTCTCGGGTGGCCGCGGGAAGCGGAACGGGAACGGTGAGGAATTCCGCGTCGTATCCCGACGAGGAGGATGATCCGGCCTGTGACATGACCCCAGCTAAGCACCGCGGACCCGTGACACGCCATCCTGCCTGCGTTCAGTGCGGCATGTCTTGCTCCACCTTGCCAGATCGAGCTCAGGATCATCGAATGCGCACAATGCATGATTTACGTTCATCCGATAGGGCTGGAGAAGCACCGGTTTCCGCCCTAGGGTTTTCGATAAGTCACGCCGCCGACGGGGACGGCCGACTCAGGGGAGCAATCATCATGAACTATGCGACAGCGATACTCCAAGCAGATCCACGCACCTTCGACCAGGGCGATCGCGCCCTTCTCGCCGAGTGCATCGAAGCGTGCCTGCAGTGTTCCCAGGCCTGCACAGGCTGTGCGGAAGGTTGCCTGAGCGAATCGAACGTGGCTGAGCTGAGCGACTGCATCCGAATCGCGCTCGATTGTGCCGACGTGACGGGCGCCACAGCGAAAGTGCTGTCGCGCCATCCAGGCTACGACGCCAACCTCCGACGCGCGCTCCTCGCCGCCTCCCGGGCAGCGTGCGCGCTCACGGCGGAACGGTGCGAACGCCAGGCCGAGGACTATATTCACTGCCGCGTCTGCGCTGAGGCCTGTCGTCGGAGCGAGGCAGCATGCGCCCGGTTGCTCGAGGAACTGTGATCGCCGGTCACTCCACGCTCACATCCTCCGGTGATTTGTCGTGACGCCAACCGCGCCACGATGAGTGTCGCAGGGCCCCCGCGCTCGTCCACTCCATGAACGTGACTTCGCCGACAAGCTCAGGATCGATCCAGTGCACACGGAGCAGCTCGTCGCGCGGTGCGTCGTACACGGGCGGGGACTGGCGAGCCATGTCCCGGAAGCGCGTCACCAGGGCGCGCCGTTCGGCGTCCGAAAAACCCGTGCCGACCCGTCCGGCATAACGGATGCCGTCGGCATCCGGAACCCCGAGGACAAGTGACCCGACCCCTCCCGCAGCGCTCCCTGACCCGGGGCGCCATCCGACGACGATGACCTCCTGCGTGCGCTGGTGCTTGAGCTTGATCCAGGCTTTCGATCGGCGCCCCTCGGCGTAGGTGCTGTCGCGAACCTTGGCGATGACGCCCTCGAGATTGAGGTCCGTACTGGACGCCAGCGCTGCCTCAATGTCGCCGTCGAATTCTTCAGGCACCTGGATCGGTTCTCTCGGAGTGACGCTGGTCGTCAGTGCCGCGCGCCGCACGTCATACTCGTCTGCCGTGATGTCGTGCCCGTCGATTTCGAGCACATCGAAGATCATCAGCTGAATCGTGGCCGACCGGGCAGCGGACTCGTCCTCGCTGAGCCCCGCGCGCGACTGTAGAAAGCCGAAGTTCGGGCGACCCTTCCTGTCGAGGGCGACGATCTCGCCGTCGAGCACAGCGGAACGCGGCCTGACCGCTGAACGCAGTGGTGCGACGAGTTCGGGAAATGTGCCGGTCAGGTCCTTGCCGTTCCGGCTCACCAGTTGCACGTCGTCGCCGTCGAGATAAACGAGTGCACGGTACCCATCCCACTTCATCTCGAAGGCCCAGTCGTCGTCCTCGTCCAGGTCACCGGGCGCGCCCGCGGTTGCGAGCATGGGCGAGCGGAGCGGCCGAGTGATGGGCGGGACGTCGTCGACTGTCGACGCAGCCAGGGAGCGCGCCTTCGACGCGGGCCGACGGGTGCCCGATGTCTTCGTGCCGTCCATCAGGTGAATCAGCCAGTTGTTCTCTGCGCCGGGCCTGCTGGTGTGGATCAGGGCGTACTTCCGTGGCACACCTCCGAGCCCTCCGTCGGACTGACCGGTCAGGCTCGCAATGACCTCTTTACCTTCGCGCCATTTCTCGAGTTCGAACGTTCCCCAATCCCAGATGGCGACCTCACCCGCGCCGTATTCGCCTTTCGGTATGACGCCCTCGAAGGTGCCGTATTCCAACGGATGGTCCTCGGTCTGCACGGCGAGGTGATTGGTGGCGCCGTCGAGTGGCGGTCCTTTCGGTATCGCCCACGACACGAGGACGCCTTCATACTGCAACCGGAAGTCGTAGTGCAGTCGTCGCGCGTGATGCTCCTGGATCACGAACGAGTTGCCGCTGGTCAGGGGAGCGGCGGTATCCGGGACCGGCTCGGGCGTTTTTGCGCCGTCACGCATGCTCCGGTACCTGGCCAGCCGGTCGAGGGCGTCCGGGGTCGCCTCGAAGGTGGCCTGGTGCCCGGGCGTCGGCTCGAGCCCTGCGTCACGCGAGGAAAGAAGCGGGGCGAGAAGGTCGCCGCGGTCCGCGACGCGTTCGAGCACCTCCTCGAAGTCGAGCTGGCGCAGCGACGGGGAATCGAGCTCCTGCCAGGTCCGCGGTGCCGCAACCATGGGCGTCATCCGACCGCGGAGGGAGTACGGCGCGATAGTGGTCTTGGCCTGGTTGTTCTGACTCCAGTCGACGAGCACTTTGCCGGTGCGGAGGGTCTTCTTCATGTCGCTGACGACCAGGTCGCGGTGGTCGGCTTCAAGCGCCCGGGCGAGCTCGTGGGCAACGGCAGAGACCTGGTCGGACGTCAACGTTCCGTCGAGCGGCGCGTAGAGGTGGATGCCTTTGCTCCCGCTGGTGACCGGGAGCGGGTCCAGTCCCATGTCTGTCAGGATGTCGCGAGCAAGGCCGGCGACAGCGGCGCATTCGACGAGGCCGACGCCCTCTCCCGGGTCGAGGTCGAGCACGAGGCGATCGGGCTTGCGCTTACCGCCGGTCCGTTCGAACTGCCACTGGGGAACGTGGATCTCCAGCGCGGACATCTGGGCGAGCCAGGTCAGCGTGGCCCGGTCGTTGACCAGGGGGTACTCGTTGGGACCTCCGGAGTGTTCGATCGAGCGCCGTGACACCCAGTGGGGCGCCGAGTCGTCGAGGTTCTTTTGGTAAAACACTTCGCCGGGATGCTCGAGGGTGCCGACGCCGTGCACCCACCTTTTGCGCGTCGCCGGACGGTTCGCGGTGTACGGCACCATGACGTCCGCGATCTCGGCGTAATAGCGCAGGACATCCGCTTTGGTCGTCCCGGTCTCCGGATACATCACCTTGTCGAGATTGGTGACGCTGATCTTCCGGCCATCCACGTTCACCAGTTGTCTGGCTCCTCCGCGCTGTGGCATGAGCTACTCCTCCTCATCCGGCGGGGGATAGGTGAGGGAGAGGCCGTCGGCCCGCGCGAAGCTCGTCAGCGTATGGCGTTTGGCTGATGCTGCACTGAAGATGTCGTCGACCGTGACGCCACGAACGACCATGGCGTCCCCGACCAGGGAGCGATGGCAGCGCCAGGGCACGGCTTCGGCACACATGATCGCCACGGTTGCGTCGTCGAGGAGGGTGCCCAGGTCATTGATGGCGTCGGCGAAGTCGGTTGTCTGCATGTAGTCGGCATATCCACGGAACGATGCTTTCTTCCACCCGGTGTTGACCGAATCCGTGTGAGTCTTCCTCAACCCGCCGAGCGCCGGAATCCTGCGATACGCGAGGTCATGGGCCGGGAGAGTGGACGTGAGCTCATCCTCGTTGAACTGTGGATTGTGCCGGGATCGGGGAACCGTCCGAATGTCGGCGACGAGTGTGACACCGTGCGAGCGCAGAATACCGACGAACTCTTCGATCGGGTGCGTCGAATGCCCGACGGTAAACAGGTGCCTCATGCCGGGCAGCGTATCGTCGGACCGAAGGTTGCTCAAGGCCCTGTCGCAACCGCCGATGGCCTGCGACCACGTTGCGGACGGATGCTTCGGAGCGAGAGCGCCGGATCGGTGTTGGTGAACAGGCGTCGGGTCTCACCCAACCAGCTCAGAGCTGCCCGTGCCCACTGTCGTTCGGCGGCGGTGACGAGACGTCCTCGAAGCGGGGCCTCATCGACATCCGGGACAGCGAGGCGCGCGCCCCAGGCCGATTCATGGCGATGGAGCAGGGCATTCCAGTCTGTTCCCGGCAGGCTGGAGCCGATGAGGATCTGATCGAGCAGATCCGCCCACGACCGTGCATCTGCCGGGACGGGCGTGTCGAGCCAGCTTTCAACGGCCTCCAACCCCTCCGGCGTGATTGAGTACAACGGGAGGTTGTCGTCCGTGACCGTCCCTCCGACGATGAGGCCTGAGCGTCCCAGCCGGTCGAGTGTGCTGTAGATCTGTCCGACGTTGAGGTCTGCTCGGTGCGGTGCGCGACGGACAAGTTCATCCCGCAGGGCAAGACCGTAGCCCGGTCCGAGCGAGAGGATCGCGAGAATTCCGTCCTTGACCGCCATGCCACCTCCGTTTTGCCGCAATGGAAAAATTCTACCGGGTATAGATCATCAGGAATCCGTCAGGACGCGCCGCTGAGGTGGATGCGTGTGAGAACCGCGGAATGACACCGTTGTGATTTGCCCGCCGTGTAAGGCATAATGACTGCAACGGCCTTGTGCCGACAATTTCATATGATGCTGCAGCTCCGAGTATTTCCATGGTCGTTGGGGAAGACGTACCACAGGAAATGGAGGAGATCATGGTGGCATCTGTCGCACGAGGAGTGATTTTGGTTCACTCCTCTCCGCGCGCGCTCTGCCCGCATGTTGAATGGGCAGCGGGGCGCGCTCTTGGTCGTGCTGTGAACTTCTCCTGGGAGGACCAGCCGGTACTGAAAGGTGCCCAGCGCGCCGAGTTTTACTGGGAGGGCTACCAGGGGATGGGAGCCGCTCTCGCGTCATCGTTGCGAGGGTGGGAACACCTCCGCTTTGAGGTGACTGAGGATCCAACGCCCGGTTCTGACGGCGGACGCTGGTTGCACACGCCGGATCTCGGTATCTTCTTCGCCCAGACCGATACGGCCGGAAACGTCGTGATCCCCGAGGATCGCGTGCGTTACGCCATGGAGGTCGCGGGGACGAATGCCGCCGAGCTGCAGCGCGAATTGCGCGTGGCACTCGGTCAGGCCTGGGACGACGAACTCGAACCGTTCAGGCACGCCACCGACGATTCCTCTGTCGTCTGGCTTCATAAGGTCGGCTGAGTCCGACCACACAGGCTGCAGGATGAGCGCATGTGGCTCCAGATGCTCCGGTTGGTGAATTCCCGGCCGGTTCGTCGCTGAAACAGCGAGATCCTGCGAACAGAAGAACCCCCGACGAATGTCTCGCCGGGGGTTCTGTCGTGTTCGGGTTTAGACACTCCGGAAGGCGACGACGGCGTTGTGGCCGCCGAAGCCGAAGGAGTTGCTGATCGCGAGCAGATCGCCCGAGCCAAGATCGCGCGGCGTCGTGACAACGTCGAGCGGGATGGCCGGGTCCTGTTCGGTCAGGTTGATCGTCGGCGGCGCTGTGCGCTCGTGCAGGGCGAGGATCGTGAAGATCGCCTCGAGCGCACCGGTTCCCCCGAGAAGGTGACCCGTGGCCGCCTTCGTCGCTGACACCGCGATATTGGGCAGGTGATCGCCGAAGACGCGCAGGAGAGCGTTGTACTCAGCGATGTCGCCGACCGGTGTACTCGTGGCGTGGGCATTCACGTGGACGACGTCGGTAATGCTGGCGCCGGAACGCTCGATCGCGGCGAGCATCGCGCGGGAGGCCGCAGAACCCTCCGGATCCGGCGCGGTGATGTGGTACGAATCGCTGGTCACGGATCCGCCGGCGAGCTCGGCGTAAATGCGGGCACCGCGCGCGAGGGCGTGCTCCTCGGTCTCGAGCACGAGAGAGGCAGCACCTTCTCCGAGAACGAAACCGTCACGGGAGACGTCGTAGGGCCTCGACGCTGTCTCGGGCGAGTCATTCCGGCGCGAGAGCGCCTGCATGGCGGCGAATGAGGCGATCGGCAACGGGTGGACGACCGACTCGGTTCCACCGGCGATGACCACGTCGGCCAGCCCGGCCTGGAGGTGTTCGTATGCGTTTGCGATGGCCTCGGTGCTCGACGCGCAGGCCGAGACGTCCGTACGAGAGTAGGCACGGGAAGGAATAGCCATGCTGATCGCAGCAGATGCGGCATTGGGCATCAGCATCGGGATCGTCATCGGGAGGACCCGGCGCGGGCCCTTCTCTTTGAGAGTGTCCCAGGCGTCGAGGAGCGTCCACAGCCCACCGATTCCGGTGGAGTAGTCGACGCCGACCCGCAGCGGATCAACGTCCGGTGACCCGGCATCTGCCCACGCTTCGCGAGCGGAGACGAGGGCGAACTGGCTCGACGGGTCCAGCCGTTTCACCTCGACACGTTCGAGGACCTCCGACGGGCGAACCTTCGCCTCACCAGCGAACGTCACGGGCAGGTTGTGCTCGGCGACCCAGTCGTATTCGAGGGATCGGATGCCGGATTCGCCGGCGAGCAGTGCCTGCCAGGACTCACGGGCCGTTCCTCCCAGGGGCGAACTGGCGCCGATGCCTGTGACGACGATCTTTTTGGTCATGCGGGGAACTCTCCTGGTGCGTGGTCAGCGATACGAGGGGGAATGGCGCGTCCGCGGCGGCGGGAGACGAAGTCAGCCAGGGCTGGACCAGGTCTCCCGCACGTCGCTGGAACGAATTAGGCCTGGGCCTTGACGATGAAGTCGACGGCGTCGCCGACGGTCTTCAGGTTCTTGACCTCTTCGTCGGGGATCTTGACGTCGAACTTCTCTTCTGCATTGACGACGATGGTCATCATCGAGATCGAGTCGATGTCCAGGTCGTCGGTGAAGGACTTGTCGAGCTCGACGGTGTCGGCTGCGATGCCCGTCTCGTCGTTGACGAGTTCCGCCAGGCCGGCGAGGACTTCTTCTGTGGACAGTGCCATGTGTTTTCTCCTTGAGTATCGATTGACCGTTGAACAGTCTATGGGGGTGCTGATGCGACAGGGCGCATCAAAAAACGCGAGTTCTAGGGCAGGACGACAACCTGTGCGGCGAAGACGAGACCAGCTCCGAAGCCGATCTGGAGGGCGAGGCCCCCGCTGAGCTCCGGGTTTTCCGTGAGCAGACGGTGTGCGGCAAGCGGGATGGATGCGGCCGAGGTGTTGCCGGTGGTCGCGATGTCCCTGGCGATGGCGACGCTTTCGGGCAGTTTGAGTTGCTTGGCGAACTCGTCAATGATGCGCATGTTTGCCTGGTGGGGAATGAATGCGGCCAGCTGGTCCGCGGTGACGCCAGCGGCATCGAGCGCTTCTTTGGCCACTTTCGCCATGTCCCAGACAGCCCACCGGAAGACGGTCTGTCCTTCCTGGCGGAGGGTTGGCCAGGGCGCTTCGCCCCGACGGTACTCCTGAAGCGTTGCGTTCATTCCCACGGCGCCGGCCTTGGACCCATCCGAGCCCCAGACCGTCTGCGAGATTCCGGGAAAATCGCTCGGGCCTACGACGGCAGCGCCTGCGCCGTCGCCGAGCAGGAAGGAGATGGAACGATCAGCCGGGTCGACGACGTCGGAGAGTTTTTCGGCACCGATGACGAGGACGTAGTGCGCAGCCCCGGATCGGATCAGGGCGTCGGCCTGCGCGATCGCGTACGGATACCCGGCGCACGCCGCGTTGAGGTCGAAAGCGGCGGCGGGGTTCGAGCCGACACGGTCCGCGACGACGGCGGCCATCGACGGGGTCTGCTGGGTATTGCTGATGGTGGCGATGATGACCGCGTCAATGTCAGCGGCGTCCACACCTGAGGCGGTGATCGCTTCCTTCGCCGCATCCGTTGCCAGATCGACCGCGAGGAGGTCCTGGCTGGCGCGGGTGCGCGTCACGATTCCGGTGCGCTGACGGATCCACTCATCCGAGGAATCGATCGGACCGATGAGATCTTCGTTGGGCACGGAAAGGTCGCCGCGAGCCGCTCCCAGGCCCAGAATTCGGGTGAACGCCGGTCCCTGGGACTGCTGCAGTATGGGTGTCGTCATGCGTCTCTTTCTCGTCTGTGCGAATACGGGTGAAGCGTGGGGTAGATCAGGCGGCCAGCAACTCGAGCGCTGCGGGGATGTCGTCGGGGGACTTGATCGCTACGGCAGGGATGCCCTTGAGCCCACGACGGGCGAGCCCTGTCAGCGCTCCCGCCGGGGCCAGTTCGATGATCCCGGTGACACCTGAGGTCTGCATGGCGTCCATGGTCAGGTCCCAGCGCACGGGGGAGGCGACCTGTCCGACGAGCAGATCGACGAATCGGGAACCGGAGTCGACCAGGCTGCCGTCCGCGTTGGTCCACAGGGGACGAACAGGGTCGGCCGCGAGAAGCGAACCGGATGACGACCGGAGGACGTCCCTGGCCGGCTCCATATAGCGGGTGTGGAAAGCGCCGGCGACCTGGAGCGGGATGACTCGAGTCCCGGGCAGGGGAGAGGCACTGAACTCAGCCAGCGCGTCGAGTGCGCCGGCGACGACGATCTGACCGCCGCCGTTGAAGTTGGCAGGCTGGAGACCGAGCGCGTCGAGTCGGCTCAGGAGCGCGTCGGCGTCTCCGCCGAGTACCGCACTCATCCCGGTGGGTGTTGTTGCGGCTGCGCTGGCCATCGCCGTCGCCCTGGCGGCGACAAAACGCATCGCGGTGATTTCGTCGAGTACGCCTGCGCCGACGGCGGCGGTGATCTCGCCAACCGAGTGACCGGCGATCCCGACCTGCGCGGGCAGCTCCCCGTGAGCGGAGAGGGCGCGCAGGGTCAAGAGGCCTGCTGCGACGATGAGGGGTTGGGCGACTCTGGTGTCTCTGATGGTGTCGGCGTCGGATTCGGTTCCGTGCAGGACCAGGTCAAGGCCAGCGGCCTCTGAATACTGTTCCATCAGCGTGCGATGAGCCGGGTCGCTGAGCCAGGGAGCGAGGAAGCCGGGAGTTTGCGAGCCCTGACCGGGACAGACGAGAACAATCACCGTTCCAGTCTGCCAATCGTTTCCCACGAAGGTGTGTTGAACATGTCACAAGAATGGCAGGTTCGCTTGTGCATGTCACACAGAACCACCGGCCCGGCGCCGATCAGCGGCGCCGTTTGACCGCATCCGGTTCAGCGATGGAGCCGAGAATGAGTGCCGCCTGGAGGATGAGGGCTTCCCGGGCTCCCGTGGCATCCCAGCCGATGACGTCCGACACCCGCTTGAGACGATAGCGAACCGTGTTGGGGTGCACGAACAGTTCACGGGCAGTCGCCTCGAGGGAGCGACCGTTGTCGAGGTAGCACCACAGGGTCGTGACAAGTTCGGTGGAGTGGGCCTGGAGCGGACGGTAGATGCGTTCGATCAGGGTCGTCCTGGCCAGGGCGTCGCCGGCAAGCGCTCGCTCTGGCAGCAGGTCGTCGGCCTGGACCGGTCGGGGAGCGTGGCGCCACGCGCGGGCAACCGCGAACCCTGCCAGGGCGGCGCGGGCGCTCTTGGACGCCTCGACGAGAGTGGGAACAGCGTGCCCGAGGACGAGGTAGCCGGAGCCGAAGCCCGGTTCCAGCTGCGTGGCGATCTCGACGAAGCTCAGGGACGCAGCCGTGCCGATCTCCTCATCATCGACGCCGTGGGATGTTTCGGCCCGCCCGATCACGAGAACCAGCCGACCGCCCTGCACGCCGATGAGCACATCGGCGGCCATGTGCCTGGCCGTGCGCCTGAGGTGGTCGACGTCGAGTTGAGGCGGGGTCGTACCGACCAGAACGGCAACTTCGCCGTGACCGTGCCAGCCAAGCGCGGCGATCCGGCTGGGAAGCTCGTCGTCTGCCTCCCCGGAGAGGATGGAATCCACGACGAGGGCCTCGAGGCGTGCATCCCACAGGCCACGCGCCTCGGCCGCCCGCGCGTACACGTCCGCAGCGGCGAAGGCGATTTCGCGCGAGTACAGCAGGATGCCCTCACGGAGATCCTCAGCACCCCCATCCTTCAGGCGGGCTTCCACCACTTCGACGGTCACTCGGATGAGCTGGAGTGTCTGCTGCAGGCTCACCGACCGCAGCAACTCGCGCGGGGCTGCGCCGAAGACGTCTGCGGCAATCCACGGGGTCGATTTCGGGTCGTCGAACCAGGCGATGAACGAGGTGATGCCAGCCTGCGCGACAAGACCGACCGCCGACCGCCGCCCTGGTGGCATTTCTGCGTACCAGGGCAGCGTGTCCTCGAGCTTCTTCAGCGTTGTCGTGGCGAGTTCACCCGACAGGCGTCGCAGCCAGGCGAGTGTCTCTGCTTTCGAACGCGGCACGAGCGCGGAACTGATGGTCTAGCTCTCGCCACCGGCATTGCCGGTGGTTCCCGAGTTCACGTCGTGCAGGTTGTACTTTTCAATCGCCTGCGTCGGCACCGAACGATCGATCTCACCGCGGTCCGCGAGGAGTTCGAGCGCCCGGACGACCATCGAAGGTCCGTCGATCTTGAAGTACCGTCGTGCGGCGGCCCTGGTGTCCGAGAAACCGAAGTCGTCTGCGCCGAGGGACGCGAAGTCTCCGGGAACGAACTGGCGGATCTGGTCAGGAACAGCGTGCATGAAGTCGGAGACCGCGATGAACGGGCCGTTGGCTTCCTGCAGCTTCGAGGTGACGTATGCGACCTTCTTCTCGGCGTCCGGGTTGAGGAAGTTGTGTTCCTCAGCGCGGAGCCCCTCCCTGCGCAGTTCGGTCCAGGAGGTGACCGACCAGACGTCGGCGGATACTCCCCAGTCCTGCTCGAGCAGCTGCTGCGCTTCGAGCGCCCACGGTACGGCGACACCCGATGCGAGCAGCTGGGCCTTCGGGCCCTGCGCGTTCGAGTCCTTGAGCTTGTAGATGCCCTTGATCAGGCCATCGACATCCAGGTTCTCCGGCTCGGCCGGCTGGACGATCGGCTCGTTGTAGACCGTGACGTAGTACATCACGTTGGGGTCCTCGTGGTCGCCACCGTACATCCGCTCGAGACCGGAACGCATGATGTGTCCGATTTCGTAGCCGTACGCCGGGTCATACGTGACTGTCGCGGGGTTCGTCGACGCGAGGAGCGGCGAGTGGCCGTCAGCGTGCTGGAGTCCTTCACCGGTGAGGGTGGTGCGGCCGGCGGTCGCCCCGATGATGAATCCACGGGTCATCTGGTCGCCGGCTGCCCAGAACGCGTCGCCGGTTCTCTGGTAGCCGAACATCGAATAGAACACGTAGATCGGGATCAGCGGTTCACCCTGGGTGGAGTACGACGTGCCGACGTTGGTGAAGGCCGCGGCGCCACCAGCTTCGTTGATGCCCACGTGGAGGATCTGCCCCTGCGGGCTCTCCTTGTAGGCGAGCAGAAGTTCGCGGTCGACCGAGGTGTAGTGCTGGCCATTCGGGTTGTAGATCTTCGCGGTCGGGAAGAACGCGTCGATTCCGAACGTCCTGGCCTCGTCTGGGATGATCGGAACGATGCGGTTGCCGAAGTCCTTGGCCCGAATGAGGTCCTTGAGCAGACGGACGAACGCCATGGTGGTGGCGATCTCCTGCGTGCCGGAGCCCTTCTTCGCGATGGCGTAGGTCGAGTCGCCCGGCAGATTGAGCTGCGTGTACTTCGATCGACGTTCAGGCACGTACCCGCCGAGCGCCTTGCGACGCTCGTGCATGTACTGGATCGCCTCGTCCTGGTCGCCGGGGTGGTAGTACGGCGGCAGGTACGGGTTCTCTTCGAGCTGTGCGTCCGTGAACGGGATGCGCATCTCGTCGCGGAACGTCTTGAGGTTGTCCAGCGTCATCTTCTTCATCTGGTGGGTCGCATTGCGGCCCTCGAATGACGGGCCGAGGCCATAGCCCTTGACCGTCTTCGCGAGGATCACCGTGGGCTGGCCCTTGTGCTCGGACGCCGCCTTGAACGCGGCGAACACCTTGCGGTAGTCGTGGCCACCGCGCTTGAGGTTCCAGATCTGCTCGTCGGTGTAGTTCTCGACGAGTTTCAGCGTGCGCTCATCCCGACCGAAGAAGTGCTCCCTGACGAAGGCGCCGCTTTCTGCCTTGTAGGTCTGGTAGTCGCCGTCCGGCGTGACGTTCATCAGGTTCAACAGCGCGCCGCTGTCGTCGTGGGCGAGAAGGTCGTCCCACTCGCGCCCCCAGACCACCTTGATGACGTTCCACCCTGCGCCGCGGAAGAAGCTCTCCAGTTCCTGGATGATCTTTCCGTTGCCGCGCACGGGCCCGTCGAGGCGCTGGAGGTTGCAGTTGATGATGAAGTTGAGGTTGTCGAGTCCTTCGTTGGCAGCGACCTGGAGCTGTCCACGACTTTCGACCTCGTCCATCTCACCGTCGCCGAGGAACGCCCAGACCTGCTGGTCTGATGCGTCCTTGATGCCGCGGTTCGTCAGGTAGCGATTGACCTGCGCCTGGTAGATCGCGTTGATCGGCCCGAGGCCCATCGATACGGTCGGGAACTGCCAGAAGTCCGGCATGAGGCGGGGGTGCGGGTACGAGGAGATGCCGTTCGGCGCGTGGGATTTCTCCTGGCGGAACCCGTCGAGCTGATCGGTGGAGAGCCGTCCCTCGAGAAAAGCTCGAGCGTAGGTGCCGGGCGAGGCGTGGCCCTGGATGAAGATCTGGTCTCCGCCGCCCGGGTGGTCGTGGCCGCGGAAGAAGTGGTTGAACCCGACTTCATAGAGTGCGGCTGAGGACGCATAGGTGGAGATGTGTCCACCGACGCCGACGCCGGGGCGCTGACCCCGGTGCACGGTGACCGCGGCATTCCAGCGGATCCACGCGCGGTAGCGACGTTCGATGTCTTCGTTGCCGGGGAACTCTGGTTCATTCTCCGGAGCGATGGTGTTGATGTAGTCCGTCGTCGGCACCATCGGCACGCCGAGGTGGAGTTCACGTGAGCGCTTGAGCAGGCTCAGCATGATCTCGCGAGCACGGCCATGGCCGTGTGTCGCTACGAGTTGGTCAAGTGACTCCTGCCACTCTGCGGTCTCTTCGGGATCAGCGTCGAAGTTGTCAACCGAGTAGGGGTCCTGGTCGTTTACAGTCACCGTCGACCTTTCTGTCTGGGCAGATCGTGCCTGGTTCTCACGGTGCAAATTGTCAGTGGAGGTCAGGATATGACCCTCGCGGGCACCACTGATCAGCCTAGCGACTTGGCCGGGAGTTGGGCGACACCGCCGGTCGCCTTTGACCACACAGTCGGTGGGGTTAGCATGTGGAACTGCATTGTGCGACACATCCCGCCACCCCGTACCCAGGCGTTCCGCCTGAAAGGACGTTCACCATGGCCCTCGAGAATGACACTCGAGCCCCCGATTTCGTGCTTCAGAACCAGTTCGGGCAGCCCGTCCAGCTCGGGAGTTTTCGCGGCACGCGCGCCGTTGCGCTTGTTTTCTTCCCGCTGGCGTTCTCCGGCCGGTGCACGAGTGAACTCTGCGAACTCCGGGACAATCTCGCTCTCTTCCAGGACGCGGACATCGAGCTGATCGGCATCTCGGTCGACTCCAAGTTCACGCTGCGTGCCTGGGCTGAGGAGCAGGGTTTCGATTTCACGCTTCTCGCCGACTTCTGGCCGCACGGCCAGGTCAGCAAGGAATATGGGGTGTTCCTCCAGGAGAAGGGTTTCTCCAACCGCGCAACGTTCCTCATCGACACAGACGGAATCATCAGGGCCAGCTTCATCACGGCACCGGGTGAAGAGCGCCCGCTCGCCGCGTATCGAGCGGCTGTGGAGAGTCTGCAGCACCAGCCGGCCTGACGACCGTTTCCGGCATCGGCCGGAAACTGTGTAACATGATCTCGCTGCCATCGGCAGTGAGGGCCTTTAGCTCAGCTGGTAGAGCGCCACGTTTACACCGTGGATGTCATCGGTTCGATCCCGGTAGGGCCCACACTTTTCAGACCGCACGAGTCATCGCGGGCTTTCCGTACACTGCGTGCTCGAGGCCGCGGATGTAGCCGATGGCGAACAGGCGGCCGAGGGTTCCGTATGCGGGCCTGTCGTTCGGTTCACCGGCCATTGTCGGCACGTGATCGGGGCGCATCGGGCCGTCGAAACCGACCTCGGCGTACGCCCTCATGCATTCGGGCAGGTCTGTCTGCCCTTCGTCGTGGAACACCTCACGGAAGTCATCCGCGGTTCCGAGGACGTCCCGGAAGTGCACGAAGGCGATCTGACCTGCGCCACCGAATTCACGGATCAGCGTGGGCAGGTCTTCCCCCATCAGGGCGAAATTACCCTGGCAGAAGGTGATCCCGTTCGCGGGTGAGGCGCTCAGCGACATCAAACGACGGTAGGCGTCAGCAGAGCCCATGATCCGGGGAACATTGCGGGCCCAGGACCTGGGCGGGTCATCCGGATGCATTCCCAGCCGCACACCCGCCGCTTCGGCCTCCGGCACGACGGCATCGAGGAAGTACGCGAGGCCATCCCACAGCTGGTCGTGACTGACCTCGCCGTCGGCGACCAGGGGCTCCATCGCCTCAGCGTCAGAGGCTCTGAAGCTTGTCACCAGAGCTCCACCCCTTCCGGGTGTTGCTGTCTCCGTGCGACCCCAGCTCGAAATCGCCATCCAGTTGTAGCAGAGGGTCGGGATCCCCAACCTGCCCATCGCGCGAACCTGTGTGATGACGTTCTCGATCTGCTCGTCGCGGCCGGGAAGCCCGAGTCTGACCTTGTCCATCGGTGCCGTGTCCTCGATAGCGATCACGCGGAGGCCATGATCAGCGAAAGTTGCAACGTCGCGCGCGATCGCCGACTCCGTCCATGGCGGATCGACGGCTGCCTGCCCCCTGAACCCGTCCTTTCCGACGGAGGCGAACATCCGCTGGTCCTGTTCGCCTCCGTTCAGGGTGGCGACGACCGTGTCGACACCGCACTGCCGAACGAGGTCCCACAGCGGTTCTGGACGGGGGGCAAGCATTTCGCTGAGCTGGATCATGAGGTCTCTCTTTTCGTGCTGTCTGTGAGGGGGGCCGCGAGCCGCGCGAGGAGTCCACCATCGACGTGGACATCCGTGCCGCTCACAAATGCGGCCCGGGGACCGCACACGAAGGCGATGACTTCACCGATCTCTGTCGGTGTTCCGATCCGGCCGAGCGGGTGTGCTGAGCCCCAGTCAGCGAGTACCCGTTCAACCCCGTCCGCTGTTCCATCACTGTACGAACGAGCGGATTCCCTGAGCATCGGTGTGTCCACCGACCCCGGGCTGATCGAGTTCACCCGAACGCCCCACTCCGCCTCGTCGACGGCCATTGCCCGGGCAAGCGAGAGGAGGGCGCCCTTGCTCGCGGTGTAGGCGGCGACCATGTTCTGGGTCGCCGTCGCCTGGACGGATGAGACGATCGCGACGCTCCCGGCCGGGCTCTGCCTGATCAGCGGCAAGGCGCTCTTCGCCGCGAGGAACACCCCGGTCACATTGACCGCGAAGACCTCGTTCCATGCGTCGAGGCTCGTCCCTGGCACATCCCCGTAGCGCTGGATTCCGGCTGAGGTCACCAGCGTGTCCAGCCGTCCGAAGCTGTCGACCGCGATCGCCACCGCCCGTTCGCTCGTTGCCGGGTCGTCGATAGCCCCCGCAACAGCAATGGCGGTTCCCCCCGCTGCGATGATCTCGGCCGCCGTCGCTTCGGCTTCGTCGAGGTCACGACCGTGGACGACAACCGCTGCTCCCTGTGAGGCGAGCACCAGCGCCGCTCCACGACCGATACCTCGGGAGCCTCCGGTGACAATGGCAACGCGACCGATGTGGTCAGGCATGGGGTCCTCCTGGTGGCTGATGGGTGAGGGAAACGGACAGGGCGATGCGGAGCCGGCTGGAGGCGGGCACGACGAGGGCACTGCGGCGATTGGCGCCGTCGGTGCGCACGCTGGCGGGTTCGATCGCGACAGCTCGCGCCCGGCGATACCAGGGGAACGCGCCGGTCGCTTCGAGTTCCTGCCAGAGCCACGCATACGGCAGGTGTTCCCCATCCCACTCCACACGCACCGTCAGTCCCAGGTCGTGGTTGGTGATCGACGCCCAGTGACCGGCGAAGTCGCCCAGCCACCCGAACAACTCGCGATTCTCGCCTCGCGCGGGCACGACGCGAAGGTCGACGTGTGCTCGATCCGATGTCTGCGCATCCGGCCAGGTGAATTCTCGTCCTGGCGGAAACGGCGAGTCCCGCCCCGGGTCGATGGTGAAGGTTTGGGCTCCAGTGTCCATCACACAGTTCCCGTCAAGGAATGGCCCACCGAATGCCGGGTGCTGGACGTAAGCGATGTCCAGGTCCACCGTGCTCAGATTGACGAGTTCGTCGGTGACGGTGACGTGCGCACCGATCACCGTGACGACCCGTTCGATTCGCAGCGGAACGGAAAAGAGCTCCACGCTCAGCCTGACGGTGTCACCCGAGCGTTCGTCGACCGTCCAGGGCACCAAGGACGCTTCGCCGTGGAATGTCACAGGGGCACCGTGGACGACGGCAGCGTCGCCGGCGACCGGGCAGAGTGTCTGCCAGCCGCCGCGGTATCCCTCCAGCCAGCGCGCAGTCGAATCGACCGTCGATGTGGCCTGGCCCTGGCGCACGGCATCTGCGCGCTCGCGCCACGGGGTCCTGAACAGCACGTCGAGACCAGAGCTCCGGTCGACGAGGGAGAGAATGTCGGCTCCGCGCCCGGGGTCGACGACGACGTCGAGTTCGGTGCTGCGTATGGTGATGGTCATCGTCAACCGGCGAATGCGTGCACGGGCACGCCGTGGGTTCCCGATGCGAGCGCGAAGACGGATCCGGCCAGGGGCTGCCGTGCCTGTTCCGCATCGTCGAGGTCAGCGGATGCCGACGTGATGTAGAGCGTGCCATCCGGTCCGAAGGCGCAACTGGATGGCTTCGTGACCGGAAGCGGGACTTTCCCGATGAGGTCGCCGGCGGGGGAGTACCGGTGAACGACTGATGCGCCCCACACGGCGACCCAGATGCAGCCATCAACGTCGACAGCGAGACCGTCCGGGAGGCCGTCCTCGACGGAACAGAGAGGGGTGAGATCACCAATCGTGCCGTCTTCGGCTGAGAATGGCGTCGAAAAAAGGGTGTGGCGCATGCTGTCGACCACATACATCATGGTGTCATCAGCGTCCCATCCCAGTCCGTTGGGCAGCGTGAGGCCCGTTGCCATCACGGCACCTGGAGACGCACCGTTCCACCGGTGCAGGGCGCCGCGCCCCGGAGCGAAATCCAGATTGGTGCTCCCAGCCCACAGCCGTCCACGCGAGTCGCATTTGGCGTCGTTCATCCGACGTTCCGCCTCGGGGAGGGCGCGATCGACCACGGACAGTGTGCCTTCATCGTCGATGAAGCCGAAGCCCTCCGACATGGCGACGGCGAATCCGGGCCGGGTACGACGGGGAACAGCCGCACCGAGCATGGTGTCCACTGTCCAGTGGTGGCTCGTTCCCGAGGCGAAGTCCTCCTCGAAGAGGGTTCCGCGGACCAGGTCCACCCAGCAGAACCGTCCGCTCCGCTCATCCCAGACCGGGCCTTCGCCGACGAGCGCGTGCGCCCGCACGACGACATCCGGCTGTGTGTATAGGTCCACCGTCATGCAATCTCCTTTGACTGGTCGGCGCCTCGAATCTAGTTTGTCGGCGCACTTGTATGCAAGTAGCTGGAATGGCACGATAGCTCCATGAACCGAGCCGCCGCGTCAGCCAGTGACACGCTCGATCATGCTGCCGGGAGGGGGCAGGAGGCTCGCGAGCGGATTTCTGACCGTGTCTACGCCGAGTTGTTCTCTGCCATTCGCGATCTTCGGCTGCCCCCAGGCGCTCTCCTGTCCGAAACCGACCTGGCGGCTCAGCTCGGCGTCAGCCGCACTCCTGTCCGCGACGCGATCGGGCGTCTCGTGGAACAGCGGCTGATCCGGGTAGTTCCCCAGGTGGGAACCCGCGTGTGTCTGATCGATCCACACGAGGTCGCCGAGGCAGTGTTCATTCGCCGGGCCCTCGAGACCGCCGCATTTCGACAGGCGTGCGAATCGGGTGCGAGCGCGTCGGGCCTGCGCGACATCCTTCTCCTGCAGGAAGACGCGGTTGCGCAGCGAGATGCTGAGGCATTTTTCCGCGCCGACGAAGCGTTCCACCAGATGATCTTCCGGCTCTCGGGCTTCCCCGAGGCCTGGAACGTCGTTCGCAGCTCAAAGGTACAGATCGATCGCATCCGGCGGCTTGTGCTCCCGCTGAGCATCGAGCGCCGCGACGTGATCGAGGAACACGTCGCCATAGCCGATCATCTGGAGGCGGGACGCATCGAGGATGGCATCGCGTTGGTCGCGCGCCACGCTGAGCACGTCGTGGAACATCAACCATGGCTCCGATCGACGCATCCGGAGTACTTTGCGGCCTGAGCGATCTCGCGCGATTGTCGGAGACGACCGTCCAGCTACTCTTCGTGCCAGCCGCAGAAGAGCCTGACCGTTCCGGTGTCGACCGCGCCCTGCACGAAGCCGACGAGCTTCCACCCCTCGATCTCGGTCAGGGGCGAGCGGTACAGTTCGAAGACTCCGACCGGATCAGACGGCGTCGTCGCAGGCACTGCCCCACCGGTCGGGGCAGCGAGCAGGGTCACCTGTTCGTTGACACCGTCCAGCCAGGGTGATCCGGGGCAGAGCCCGCCGAAAGCCGGGATCGGTGCTCGGAGAACTGGCCAGAGGGTCCCGTCCCCGGAATCGTGCAGGGCGACCGTGCGCGTTAGCTCGCCAGTGCCGGGGTCCGAGCACGGAACCGAGTCGTCGGCCACCGGGAGGCGGAGGAACTCGTGCACGACGAATCCGTCATCTGTGGCGGTCACCGACTCCACAGCGGTGCCGCACCGCGCCTGTCGCGCGATCGGGTACACGACCTGGCTGATCGTGTCTCCGGAATCGTGCCAGATGTACCACAGGGTCTCGAATCCGTTGCCGTCGGCCCGACTGATCGGCACAGCAGCATCGGCGCTCCCGTCGCCGTCAGCGTCGGAATAGATCGGCTCCCCGACCTCGAACCGGACGGTGTCGACGGTCGCAATACCATCGACGACAGGAACCGAGATCGGCAGCTCCGCTCCTCCCACCGAGAATTGCCACTCGGTCGATCCGAAATCGAACTCCTCGATTCCGGGTGCCGGCTCGGCGACGTCGACGGGCGGCTCTCGGTCGCTGACGGCGTCCTGCGGAGGTGCCGCCGTGGCAGCGCATCCGCCCAGGCAGACGGAGGCGGCCAACACGATCGCCACATGGGCCCTCTGATGGTTCACAATAACTCCCCAGATCTGTAGGTTTCCTCACGTTACTCCCGGTTGCTCGGGAATTCAGCCCCCACCGAGGGTGAGGGCAGCGAGGCCTCATGACCGCTGGTCGCTTACGATGGAACGACATGATCACTCGACGAGCAGCAGCGCTGCACCTGGACATCCCGCTCGAGATGGCGGTTCGCCACGGCATCCCGACCCGGCTCACCGAGGCGGAGCTCGCGGACTTCGACGAGAACCCCCCGGCCTGGCTCTTGCAATCGCGCGCCAACCGCACCGGCGGCAAGAAGGTCTGGGTCACGCTCACCTGCGATATTTGTGGTTTCTCCGAGTCTGCACGGCCGAAGAAATGGTGGCCGGAGTTTGCGTACCTCAGTTGCGAGCACCACGGTTCCGATGAGCTGCCCACTCCCGTGCGGGGTATGAGCCGACGCGAGATCGACGGCATCGGCACCCGCTTCATCGGGATTGTGGACGAGCCCGCCTCATAGGTCACGAGTCCGACGTACACGGTTTACACAGGTGGGGCGCAGGGCCTTCCCAGCGGCAGGCTGGAGACTGGGCGCTTCAGCCGCCTGCGTACCCCGATGTTCCTGCAGGCGTGCAGCGAGCCGTTTGAGGCCGCTGTAACCCGACAACGCCCGTCACCCCATGTAGCCGGTGAGTTCGTGCAGGCACTGCCCACGTCCTCGTCATGGTGAAAGTCGCTCGAGACGTTTGTCTTCGATGTGCCGCACCGAGGCTCGGTCCCTGCCTGCGCTGAAAACGCGGGGACATAACCCCGGAGACCAATGCTCAGCTCAGCTCGACAGATCACCCGAACGACAAAGATCACAGCGGCTCTTGCCGCGGCCGGCGTACTCGCCGCCACCCTCTTCACCGCCCAGGTAAACGCCGCACAGGCCGAAGCTGCCGCCGAACTGTCGGCGTCCGTCGCAGCGGTCAACCTGTCCCTCACTGAGAAGACCGACGTCATCACCGAAGCTCACGCTGACCAGCTGGCTGAGGCGACCATCGCCGATGCCACCGCCGTGGTCGCCGCGACCGAGTCAAAGGTCGACACAACGCCTCTGACGGCTTCGCTGGCATCCCTGTCCGGGTATCGCACGCTCGAGCCGAAGACCGTCGTGGTGCTCGCCTCATACACCGATTCGAGTGCCGAGAAGATCACAGAGGCCGCGGCCGAGGCAGATCGAATCGCCGCAGAGAAGGCTGCTGCCGCCGCAGCAGCGAAAGCGGCAGCAGAGAAAGCCGCGGCCGAAAAAGCTGCAGCAGCCGCTGCTGCAGCAGCCAAGGCAGGCAGCACCCCGGACGGCGCCCGCTCCGTGGCTGCTTCACTCGCCTCATCTCGTTACGGCTGGGGTTCAGGCGAGTTCTCCTGCCTCAACAAGCTCTGGCAGAAAGAGTCAGGCTGGTCGTACACCGCCTACAACGCATCGAGCGGTGCCACCGGTATCCCTCAGGCTCTCCCCGGCAGCAAGATGGCCTCTGCCGGCGCTGACTGGAAGACAAACGCCACCACGCAGATCTCCTGGGGCCTCGACTACATCAAGGGTGTCTACGGAAGCCCCTGCGCGGCATGGTCGCACTCCGTCGCGGTGAACTGGTACTGATCCGACCGACTTCCGCTCGCTAGGCTGACGGGATGTCCTACTCCCTCGCCGACGTCTGCTCGGCTGTCGAAAGCCTGTGGCCGATGTCAGGCGCTGAAGGGTGGGATGCGTCCGGTCTGATCGCCGGCCACCCCGACGATGAGGTGTCTCGAGTACTCCTCGCCGTCGACGCGGTCGACTCTGTGGTGCGGGAAGCGCTCGACGCCAGGGCAGACCTGCTGCTCGTGCATCACCCGCTGCTGATGCGCGGGGTCACGAGCGTCGCGGCCGATCGCTACAAGGGTTCGGTTCTCACCGACCTGATCCGCGCGCGCTGTGCACTACTAGCGGCGCACACCAACGCGGACGTCGTCGATGAGGGAACGTCAGGCGTCTTCGCCGAGCTTCTCGGGCTGAGACAACTCCAACCGCTGGTTCCAGCAGCGAACGGCGCAGGGGGCATCGGCCGGACGGGCGTCCTTGCTGACCCGATGACACTCGGACACCTGGCACATCGTCTCGCCCACCTGCTTCCTGCCACTGCGACAGGCATCCGGGTTTCCGGCGACTACGACAGGATTATCGAGCGCGTCGCCCTCTGCGGCGGGGCCGGCGATTCGTTGCTCAACGAGCACGGAGTGCGTTCCGCCGACGTCTACATCACCAGCGATCTCAGGCACCACCCGGCATCCGAGTCGATCGAGCAATCCCGTGTCAGCGGCGGACCTGCCCTCATCGACGTCTCACACTGGGCCAGCGAGTGGCTGTGGCTTGACCGCGCCGCCACCCAGTTGCGGACACTTCTGCCTGAGCTCACCATCACGGTGAGCGACCTGCGCACCGACCCGTGGGATTTCGTCGTGACCCAGTAATCTGGCAGGACACCCGCAGCACCACTCAGAGAGAACCCACGTGAAATCCAGCCTCACCGAGCAAAAAAAATTGCTCGAACTGCAGACCATCGATTCTGGCCTCGCCCGAGTCGCCCACCGCGCGCGGAGTCTGCCGGAATCGGCGGAGCACGCGGAGGTGTCCGCTGAACGCACGGCGCTGAGCGGCCGACTTGCCGCCGAGCTCGGAACCCTCGAGGATGCGAAAACCGAACTCGGCAGACTTGAGTCCGACGCCGCCGTCGTTGACGCCCGCATCGCACGTGACACCGACAGGGTCACGCACACGTCATCGGTGAAAGATGTGACCGCGCTCGAAACGGAACTCGATTCCCTCTACCGGCGCAAGAACAACCTCGAAGACATGGAACTCGTCGTCATGGAGCGGGTCGAACAGGCGGAATCGCAGCTCGCCGCGACCCAGGGACTCGACGACGACCTCCAGGAAAAGCTTGCCGATATCGCTGAAAGGCGAACGGCGGCGCTCGACGCTCTCTCGCAGGAACGGGCAACATTCAACGCCCAGCGCGCCCTGCTCGAGGACTCCGTTTCCCCTGACCTGCTCGCGCTCTACGAAAAGCTGCGGACCCGCGGCGGCACGGGTGCTGCCCTGTTCCGAGCAGGCACCTGCGGCGCGTGCACCATCACGCTCACCGGCAACGAGCTCCAGAAGGTCCGTGCAGGCGAGATTGATGACGTGATGCAGTGTCCTGAATGCTCGGCCATCATGGTGCGCACGGAGGAATCCGGACTCTGGTGAGCCTGAAGCTCGTTCATACGAGCATGGCCGGTAAGCTCGGACTGTGAATGGGTCGGCAAGACGGCCGCGTCGCCAGTAATGGTGCCGAGGAACGTCCGGGCTCCACAGAGCAGGGTGGTGGGTAACACCCACCCGGGGTAACCCGCGAGACAGTGCAACAGAAAACAGACCGCCGGGCGCGCAAGCGTCAGGTAAGGGTGAAACGGTGGTGTAAGAGACCACCAGCGGCCGGGGTGACCCGGTCGGCTCGGTAAACCTCGCCCGGAGCAAGGTCAGACAGAGGACTATGGGGCTGCTCGTCCCGTTCTCGGGTAGGCCGCTGGAAGGCTGTGGCAACGCAGCCTCGAGAGAGATGGTCGTCCAGGGCGCGCAAGCGCCTGAACAGAACCCGGCGTATCAGCCGGCCCATTCACACCGGGAGTCAATGAATGCCCACGATGAACCGCGACGACTGCCTGGAGGCTGACCGGAGCGATCCGCTGGCATCGTTCCGCCGACGATTCGTCCTGCCGGATGAGGTCATCTACCTGGACGGGAACTCGCTCGGTCCACGGCCGGTCGGCGCCCTGGAACGAGCATCGTCGGTCATTCAGGACGAATGGGGCACCGGGCTGATCCGAAGCTGGAACTCCGCAGACTGGTTCACTATGCCGCAGCGGCTGGGGGACAAGGTTTCGCGTCTGATCGGCGGCAGCGAGGGTGAAACCGTCGTGACGGATACGACGTCGCTCAACCTGTTCAAGGCACTCGCTGCGGCGATCCGGATCCAGGACGAGAACGACCCCTCGAGGCGGGTGATCCTCTCAGAACGAGACAATTTCCCGACCGACCTCTACATCGCCGAGGGACTGATCGACTTCGTGGACCGAGGCTATTCGCTCCGCCTGATCGACAGCCCGGACGAACTGGCTGCAGCGCTTCAGCCGGACGTCGCTGTCGTCATGCTGTCCCACGTCAACTACCGAACCGGTGCGATGTTCGACCTCGACGCATGCACGTCGGAGATCAAGGCCGCCGGTGCACTGTCGATCTGGGACCTCGCGCACTCGGCGGGAGCGGTTTCCGTCGACCTCACGGCAGCGGATGCAGACTTCGCCGTCGGCTGCACCTATAAATACCTGAACGGTGGACCAGGGTCCCCGGCGTTCATCTGGGTGAACAACCGGCATCAGGACCGGTTCAGGCAACCCCTGTCCGGCTGGTGGGGGCACGCCCGGCCGTTTGCGATGGAGCCATCGTATGAGCCGCACGACGGCATCCAGCGCTTCCTCTGCGGCACCCAACCCGTGCTGTCCCTCGCTCTCGCGGAATGCGGGCTGGATATCGCGCTCGAGGCCGATCCGTCTGCCGTGCGAGCCAAGTCCGTCGAGTTGAGCGACCTGTTCATCGCCTTGGTGGAAGAGCGCTGTGCCCGTCACCCGCTGACGCTGATCACGCCCCGGGATGCTGACGCGCGCGGAAGCCATGTGAGCTTCCGACACCCGCACGGGTTCGCTGTGATGCAGGCACTGATTTTCCGAGGCGTCATCGGCGACTACCGCGAACCTGAAGTACTGCGGTTCGGAATCACACCGCTCTATCTCGGCTTTACCGACGTGTGGGATGCCGTCGAGATTCTTCGCGACATCCTGGATTCGGGTGCCTGGGACGCGCCGGAGTTCCGCCGCCGTTCCGCCGTCACCTAGACGAACCGGGCAACACCACCCAGCTCTACGCCAGGGGCGGGATCGGGCGAACGGCAAGCGCGGCAGCACCGAGGATGCCGGCGTTGTTGCGATGCACTGCTGGCACGATCGGCGTGTGGAGCTTCAGAAGCGGAAGGAATTGGTCGTGCTGCTTGGATACCCCGCCACCGACGATGAAGAGATCGGGGGAGAGGTACGCCTCGAGCGCCCGGTAGAACTTCTGGAGGCGCTTCGCCCACTCTGACCACGACAGGTCATCCCGTTCCCTGGCCGCGTTCGACGCGCGCGTCTCGATGTCGTGTCCGTCAATCTCGAGGTGCCCGAACTCGGCGTTTGGTACCAGCACGCCGTTGTGAATGATCGCGGTTCCGATGCCGGTTCCGAGAGTTGTCATGATGGCGACACCATCGACGTTGCGGGCCGCACCGAAGGATGCCTCCGCATAGCCTGCAGCGTCAGCGTCGTTGGCGAAGGTGATGTTGCGACCCAGTGCATTCTCGAACAGCTTCTCGGCCTCCAGGCCGATCCACTTCTTCGAGATATTCGCTGCTGACAGCGTCACGCCGTGTTTGACGACGGCTGGGAAACACACTCCGACGGGCGCTCCTTCATCGTGCACCTGCAGCCGACTGACGAGCTCCACCGTGGTGGCGAGGATCCCGTCCGGGCTTCCGCCCTTGGGCGTCGGGATCTTGATCCGGTCGCTCAAGAGCGCCCCGGTCGCAAGGTCGACGACCGCACCCTTGATCCCGGTGCCACCGATGTCGATCCCCACAGCTGTCCCGATCATGCTGTCACCACGGAGGAGGGGAGGGTGAGGATGTCGGCGCCGCGCTCGGTGACGACGAGGGTGTGCTCGAACTGCGCGGTGATGCTCTTGTCTTTCGTCGTCACCGTCCAGTCGTCCGCCCACATGTCCCATTCATGGGTACCGAGCGTGAGCATCGGTTCGATCGTGAACACCATGCCGACCTCCATCACGGTCGAATACTGCGGTGCGGAGTCGTAGTGCGGAATGATCAGGCCGGAGTGGAAGGCTTCACCGACGCCGTGGCCGGTGAAGTCGCGGACGACACCGTAGCCGAAACGTTTGGCATAGGACTCGATGGCCCGCCCGATGACGTTCACCTGACGCCCAGGAGCAACAGCTTTGATGCCGCGTCGCAGCGCCTCCTCGGTTCGCTCGACGAGGAGTCGAACGTCGTCGGCCGGGGTGCCGGCGATAAAGGTCCTGTTGCTGTCCCCGTGTACGCCGTCGAGGTACGCAGTGATATCGATGTTCACGATGTCGCCGTCCTCGAGAACGGTGTTGTCGGGGATGCCGTGGCACACGACCTCATTGACCGAACTGCACAGCGACTTCGGATATCCGCGGTATCCAAGCGTCGACGGGTATGCCCCGTGCTCGACCAGGAAGCGGTGCCCGATGTTGTCCAGTTCATCTGTCGTCACGCCCGGACGGACGTTCTCGCCGACGAGAGCGATGGCATCAGCGGCAATGCGGCCGGCACGGCGGATGCGTTCGACGGCCGCCGGGGTGTACACGTCGGTTCCCTCGAACGGGCGTGGAGCGCTCTTTCCCACGTATTCGGGGCGAGCGATCCCCGGGGGAACGTGTCGGGCGGGGGAGAGCACTCCGGGAATCAGCTGGCCGTTTCGGTCCTTGGGCATAGGATCAAGCTTAGCCACCCAGCGAAGGACAGTGTCATGACCGAAGATCCCTCGAAGCAGTTCTGGTACAACCTCAAGACCGGCGAGGTCGAGCACGGTTACGAATCACCGTCTGTTGACCGCGCCGGCCCGTTCGCCACCGCGGAGGAGGCGAGCAGCGCGCCGCAGCTCCTTCGTGAGCGCAGCGCGAAGTGGGCTGCGGAGGAAGAGGCCGAGGAACGCTGACCGGCCCGCTCCTGTGAGACCGTCGCCGACTCGGGGCAGTCTCGGCCGACTCAGCTGTAGCTGTGCTCTTCGCCGGGGTAGACGCCCTCGGCGACCTCGTCCCTGAACGCCGTGACGGCATCCGTGAGCGCACCACGCAGGTCCGCGTACTTCTTGACGAACGACGGGATCCGCCCGGTGGTGAGACCGGCGAAGTCTGTCCAGACAAGCAGTTGTCCGGACACGTCCGGGCCTGCCCCCACACCAATGGTCGGGATATCCAGTTCCGCCGTGACCCGGGCGGCCGCATCAGCAGGCACCATCTCCAGGACGACGGCGAACGCGCCGGCATCCTGAACAGCGCGGGCGTCGCGCAGAAGCTGCTCGAGCGCAGAGCCTCGCCCCTGAATCATGTGGCCACCGAGTCCGTGCTCGCTTTGCGGGGTGAATCCGATGTGCCCCATGACGGGAATTCCTGCGGAGACGATACGACGGATCTGCTCGTGTGAGCGCTCGCCTCCCTCCAACTTGACCGCCTGGCTTCCGGTCTCTTTCATGAAGCGGAACGCGGTCTTCAGGGCGTCCTCAGGACCGTTCTCGTAGGAGCCGAAAGGCATGTCGGCGATCACCAGGGCACGTTTGGCGGCACCGGCAACGGCACGTGTCAGAGGGATGAGCTCATCGACCGTGACCGGGAGAGTGGTCTCAAACCCGAGGACGTTGTTGCCGGCCGAGTCGCCGACGAGCAGAAAATCGATTCCCGCCTCGTCGAAGATCCGCGCCGTGAGCATGTCGTAGCTTGTCAAACCGGTGATTTTGATGCCCTGTTCCTTCGCCCGCTGGAAGTGGCGGGTGCGGACTCGAGCGGGTGCAGGTGCTGCGGGCTTCGATGGCTCAGACATTCAGCCAGTCTATCCAGCAGTTCAGAGGCCCCGGATGTGCCTTGCTGCCCACGCCAGCGCGCGAAACGGATAGCCTATGAACGCAGCAGCCGACGGAATTCCGAGGGGATCAGATGGATAAGCAACGTGACTTCGTTCTTCGCACGATCGAGGAGCGGGGAGTCAAGTTCGTTCGACTCTGGTTCACCGACGTCGTCGGTACGCTGAAATCGGTCGCGATCGCCCCGGCAGAGGTCGAAGGGGCATTCGCTGAGGGCCTCGGATTCGACGGCTCTGCCATCGAGGGACTGAGCCGTTCCTTCGAGTCCGACCTGCTCGCCGTCCCCGATCCGACGACGTTCCAGCTGTTGCCCTGGCGCGGCGAGATCGATCCGACCGCGCGGATGTTCTGCGACATCACCACCCCGGACGGACTGCCGGCGCTGTCTGACCCTCGCAATGTGCTCAAGCGCACCCTCGAGAAGGCTGCTGACCGGGGGTTTACGTTCTACACGCACCCCGAGATCGAGTTCTACCTGCTCAAGTCTGCACAAATCGGCCCGGAGGGGCCCATCCCGGTCGACTCGGCGGGGTACTTCGACAACGTTCCCGGCGGCACCGCCCATGATTTCCGACGTCGCTCCGTGCGCATGCTTGAGGACCTCGGCATCTCGGTCGAGTTCAGCCACCACGAAGCCGGGCCCGGCCAGAACGAGATCGACCTTCGCTATGCGGATGCCCTCACCACCGCTGACAACATCATGACCTTCCGCACCGTCATCAAGGAGGTCGCGATCGAGCAGGGCGTGTACGCGACGTTCATGCCGAAGCCGCTGTCGGACAAGCCCGGATCGGGCATGCACACGCACATGTCGCTGTTCGAGGGTGATTCCAATGCGTTCTATGAGGCGGGGGCGCAGTACCAACTCTCGAAGATCGGTCGCCAGTTCATCGCCGGGCTGCTGAAACACGCACCCGAGATCACCGCGGTCACCAACCAGTTCGTCAACTCCTACAAGCGGCTCTGGGGGAGTGTCGGCAATAACGGACTCGCCGAGGCTCCGAGCTTCGCAACCTGGGGCCACAACAACCGCTCAGCGCTGGTGCGGGTGCCGCTCTACAAGCCCAACAAGGGTGGAAGCGCCCGGGTCGAGTACCGAGCGATCGATTCGGCCGCGAACCCCTACCTCGCCTATTCGTTGCTCCTCGCCGCGGGGCTGAAGGGTATCGAGGGCGGCTACGAGCTGCCGCCTGAGGCCGAGGACAACGTCTGGAGCCTCAGCGATACCGAGCGCCGCGCGCTTGGCTACGAGGCGCTGCCGTCGAGCCTTGACCACGCCATCCAGTTGATGGAGGAGTCTGAGCTCGTGGCCGAGACCCTCGGCGAGCAGGTCTTCACCTACGTCCTGTTGAACAAGAGACAGGAATGGCAGGAGTACCGGGCCCAGGTCACTCCTTTCGAGCTCTCGAAGAATATCGAGATCCTCTAGAGCGCGCCGTGCAACGGGACGAGGCTACGCTCACTGAACTCGCAAGACTCGGGTTCGCCTCGCTGAGCCGTGTCCGTGCCCAGCTCGACGAGCTGTTCGATGCGGTCCCGCTTGCTGTCGAGGATGTGCTTCCGGCCTTCGCCCGGGCGGCTGACCCCGACCAGGCGCTGAAGAGCCTGGTCGCCCTCGCCCGGTCGCATCCGGACGTTGTCCAGGCCGTGCTGCGCGAGGAAGAGCAGCGAATCCCGCTGATCCGTCTGCTCGGAGCGTCTGACGGACTCGGCGATTTCTTTCAGCGCCATCCGAATGAACTCACGGCTTTCGCGGCCTGGGGAGGGGGCCTCCCCTCGCGGGAGGATCTCGTCGCCGATTTGCTCGAGGCCGTCGGCGCCACCAAGGGGTTCGCCGACTGTGTCGATGACGAGGGTTACACGAGGCTGAGGGTCAGGTACCGCCGCTGGCTGGCCAGGATCGCCGCACACGACCTTCAAGCAGATGATCCTCGCGACGTGTTCGACGACGTTGCATGCGCCCTGTCGGATGCGGCGGCGGCAGCCCTCGAGGCGTCGATCGCTGTCGCCAGGACGCAGATCACGACCGCAGGTTCAGGTCCGTCCCGGTTTTCCACAGAGGAAGTCGAACACACACGATTCGCCATCATCGGGATGGGGAAGGCGGGCGCTGGGGAACTGAACTATGTCAGCGACGTCGACGTCATCTTCGTGGCTGAGGGAGACGAAGAACACGATCTCAGTAACGCCAGGGCCGTCGATATCGCCACCCGCATTGCGATGCTGTGCATGCGCGGTATCAGCCAGCCCGACATCGAGCCTGAGCTCTGGGAAGTGGACCCCAACCTGCGCCCGGAGGGCAAACAGGGAGCCCTTGTTCGCACGCTCGAATCCCACCTGGCGTACTACGACCGCTGGGCGAAGAGCTGGGAATTCCAGGCGCTGCTGAAGGCCAGGGCTTTCGCCGGTGATATCGAGCTGGGGCAGCGATACGTCGATTCCGTCTCTCCACTGGTCTGGTCGAGCGCTGGCCGGGAGAACTTCGTCGAATCTGTCCAGCGGATGCGGGAGCGGGTCACCGACAATATTCCATCGGACGAGCTTCACTACCAGCTCAAGCTGGGACCCGGCGGCCTGCGGGACGTCGAGTTCACTGTGCAGCTCCTTCAACTGGTGCACGGGTCGGCAGACGACGCCGTGCGCGAGCGAGGCACGATTCCCGCCCTCGATGCTCTGTCCAGCCGTGGGTACATCGGCCGCGAAGAGTCAGCCGAGTTCGCGGCCGACTATCGGCTGCTCAGGGTGCTCGAACATCGGCTGCAGCTCAACCGCCTTCGCCGCACCCACCTGATGCCGCGTGACCCTGAGGCGCTCCGCGTGCTCGCGCGATCCTCGACCTTTGCACCGAACGGCGAGGCGCTCATCGCGCTCTGGGAGAAGACCAAGCACGAGGTCCGCGGCCTGCACGAACGCCTGTTTTACCGTCCATTGCTCTCCGCGGTCGCGGCGCTCCCGGAAGAGGAGGTCCTGCTCAGCCCCGAGCAGGCCGGCGCCCGTCTCGCGGCCATCGGGTTCCGTGACCCGCAGGGTGCCCTCACCCACATCGCCGCTCTCACGGCGGGCATGTCCCGTCGGGCCATCATCCAACGGCATCTCCTTCCTGTCATGCTGCGCTGGCTCGCCGACGGTGCTGACCCTGACTACGGCCTGCTCGCATTCCGGCGCCTGAGCGAGTCGCTCGGTGGCACACACTGGTTCCTTCGGATGCTCCGGGATTCGTCGGGCGTCGCTGAGAAGCTCACCCTCGTCCTGAGCGGCTCCCGGTTCATCGGCGAACTGCTCGACCAGATTCCCGAAGCCGCAGCCTGGCTCGAGAACGACAGCGAGCTTCGCCCGCGTTCGCTCACCGCTCTGAATGAGGAGATCTCCGCGATCCTCGCGCGGCATGACACGGATGTCCCGGCCGCAACAGCGATCCGCCGGTTGCGCCGCAGGGAGATTCTCCGTCTTGCCCTGGGCTCGGTCGCCGGCACGCTGCCCCTGGGAGACCTCGCCACGGGGCTGACCGACGTCACCACGGCGACCATCGACGGGCTCATCAAGACGGTGAGGCGAACGGATGGTCTCGGTGAGGATTCGCTTGAGTTCGCGGTCATCGGAATGGGGCGGTACGGCGGAGCAGAACTCGGCTTCGGCTCGGACGCCGATGTGATGTATGTCTACCGGACCACCACGTTGCCGAACGAACAGACGCACCTGGCCGCAAACCGCATCATCTCGGAGCTCAATCGGCTCAGCGAAGATCATCGGCTGCCGCTGGACCTCGACGTCGGCCTGCGCCCCGAGGGAAAGAACGGAGCGGTCACACGCTCTCTGGAGTCGTACCGCGCGTATTACGCCCGCTGGTCACTGACCTGGGAGGCGCAGGCCCTCCTTCGCGCGCGTGGAGTCGCCGGGGACCGCTCCCTCTGGTCCGACTTTGAAGCGCTTGCAGACGAGATCCGTTACCCCGCAGGCATCACCGAGAACGCGGTACGCGAGGTCAAACGGATCAAGGCACGCGTGGAGAACGAGCGCCTGCCCCAAGGTGCAGACCCCACGAGGCACGTCAAGCTCGGCCGCGGCTCCCTGAGCGACGTCGAATGGTTCGTGCAGCTGCTTCAGCTGCAGTACGGCGCGACCATCCCCGGCCTGCGGACAACGAGCACGCTGGACGCCCTCGCCGTCGCGACCGAGGAAGGGCTTGTCGAATCCGACACAGCGCAACGACTGCATGCTGCGTGGATGTTTGCCTCGAGGCTCCGCTCGGCGATGACGCTCTGGTTGAACAAGACCACCGATGTGCTGCCGAGCGACCGCATGCAGCTCGATGGGATCGCGCGCGTGCTCGAGTATCCTCCGGGCTCGGCCGCCCAGCTGGAGCAGGATTACCTCCAGGTCACCAGGAGGGCACGCAGCGCGTTCGAGAAGCAGTTCTACGGCATTCCCGCCCGTCCTGACCCCACCCCGCGCTGATAACCAGGCCCGACGACACCGGGCCCAACGACAGCGGGCCTAACGACGGCGGGCGCAACGACACCAGGCCCCAAAGACACCGGGCCGCCCACCGTGAAGGTGAGCGGCCCGATGCACAGAACGTCTGGGGTCAGACGCCGTAGTACAGTTCGAACTCGAACGGGTGCGGACGCTGAGCGAGCGGCTTGATCTCGTGCTCGCGCTTGTAGTCGATCCACGTCTCGATGAGCTCGCGCGTGAAGACGTTGCCCTGCAGCAGGAAGTCGTGGTCGGCTTCGAGTGCCTGGAGAGCACCCTCCAGCGACGCCGGGACCTGGGGGATGCTCTTGGCTTCCTCCGGGGGCAGTTCGTAGAGGTCCTTGTCCACGGGCTCGTGCGGCTCGATGCGGTTCTTGATTCCGTCGAGACCGGCCATCAGCTGTGCAGCAAAGCCCAGGTACGGGTTACCGGAGGCGTCGGGGGCGCGGAACTCGATACGCTTGGCCTTCGGGTTCGTTCCGGTGATGGGGATTCGGATCGACGCTGAGCGGTTGCCGGCGGAGTAGACCAGGTTGACCGGGGCTTCGAAGCCCGGGACGAGTCGGTGGTAGCTGTTCACCGTCGGGTTGGTGAACGCGAGCACCGCCGGGGCGTGCTTGAGCAGGCCGCCGATGTACCAGCGTGCAACGTCCGAGAGTCCGCCATAGCCTGCCTCATCGTAGAACAACGGGGTTCCGCCGTTCCAGAGCGACTGGTGGACGTGCATCCCTGAGCCGTTGTCGCCGAACAGCGGCTTCGGCATGAAGGTCGCCGTCTTGCCCCACTGGTGCGCGGTGTTCTTGACGATGTACTTGAACTTGAGAATGTCGTCAGCCGAGTGGGTCATGGTGTCGAAACGGTAGTTGATCTCACCCTGGCCCGCGGTGCCGACCTCGTGGTGGCTCCGCTCGAGGATCAGGCCCGCGTCGATGAGCTTGAGGCAGATGTCGTCGCGCAGGTCGGCGTGCTGGTCGACGGGGCTGACCGGGAAATAGCCACCTTTGTACGGGGTCTTGTTGGCGAGGTTGCCGCCTTCCTCGACGCGGCCGGAGTTCCAGGCTCCTTCGCTGGAGTCAACCGAGTACGAGCTGGAGTGCTGGTTGATCTCGTAACGAACGTCGTCGAAGATGTAGAACTCCGCCTCGGGGGCGAAGAAGGCGGTGTCGGCGATGCCGGTGGAGGCGAGGTACTTTTCCGCCTTCTTGGCGACCTGGCGGGGGTCCTTCGAGTAGATCTCGCCATTGCGCGGGTTGTAGATGTCAAAGACGATAATGAGGGTGCGCTCGACGCGGAACGGATCGATGTACGCGGTCGTGACGTCAGGAATCAGCTGCATGTCCGACTCGTGAATGTTTGCGAAGCCCCGGATTGACGAGCCGTCGAACAGCTGGCCGACGGTGAAGAACTCCTCGTCAACGGTCGATGCGGGGATGTTGAAGTGCTGCTGGACACCGGGCAGATCGGTGAAGCGGATGTCGACGAACTTGACGTCGGTGTCCTTGATGAACTTAAGCACCTCGGATGAATCGCTGAACATATGGAAAGCTCCAAAAAGGGTTGGTACCGAGAGAAGGATGCGACATGCAACCTCTAGCGAGGCTACTGACAGGGGATTACCCCGCGGTCACACCTATGTTTCTGGCATGTTACACGTCTTGATCGACGTAGGATTTCAGTGTGACGCCTGATCCGAAGTCCAACGCCCGCTTCGGCGACCTCTCCCCGAGCAGTTATCCGGGGGAACGACTCGGACTTCCTGAACACGGGCCACGTAGCGTCGCCAGGGCTGGACGACGTCTCGGCGCCCTGACCATCGACTGGGCATCAGCGATGCTCATCGTCGCCACGTTCTTCCCGAATGCCAACAGCATCGGCAATGGCTGGGCGAACAGCCTGGTCTTCGCCGCCCTCCAGATCCTGTTTCTCGTCACCACCGGTGGAAGCGTCGGTCACCGCCTCCTCGGCATGCGCGTCACCCCGCTGAGCGGCGGGTATATCGGCTTCTGGAGACCGGTGGTCAGGACTCTGCTTCTCGTGGTCATCGTGCCGGCGCTCGTGTGGGATTCGGACCAGCGCGGGTTCCACGACAAGGTCGCAGGGACAGTTCTCATCCGGATCTAAGCACCCCGGCACCTCTGAACACGGCGAAAAACCCGCCAGGATGATGTTCCTGGCGGGTTTATGCGTGTCTGTGCCGTTACCTGGCTCGCTGCGGGCGCACCTTGAACGGGTCGACACCCTTCGGGATCGGCAGCGAACTGCCGCTGAGTGATGCTAGACGGTTCACGACGGCCAGCACCTCGGGCTTCGTCAGCGTGTTCTTGATCTTGCGGAACGACTTGGTCAGCTTGTACAACGGAACCGAGTCCTCGTCAGGACCGACGAAGAAGACCGCAACGGGCACATTGGGGACGATCCGGCTGATTTTGCGTTTCTCGTCCTCGACCAAACGGCTGGCTCGCGAACGTGGTCCCTCTCCAACGAGGACGATTCCGCCGCGACCGACGGCCCGGTAGACGGCATCCTGGGTTTTGGCGTTGGCGTTGACCGGCATTTCGCTACCCTGCCAACCGCGAGGGAGAGAGCTTCGGAACACGGCCCCGACCGCACCGGGCTGCCCCGCGATCTGGCCGTATGCAGCGCGCTCAGCTCTCCGGCCGAGAATTATCATGGCGATCAGCACACCACCGAGGGCCCCTGCGATGATCCAGAGGATGAGGCCGAAGATGTTCCCGCCGGACAGGATCAGGGCGGCGAGGACGCCGACGACGATCGGTCCGAGGAAGCCAAGAAGCATCCACCACACGACACTCTTGTCGTAGCGGCGGGTCATCTGGAAGACCTGCACCATCTGCTTCATGCGACCAGGTTGCTTCGCCGCCTTTGCGGGTTTCTCTTTGCGTGCCATGAGTACAAGGATACCGGCATTGCGGATGCATGCAGCGCGGCTTCGGTGCCCACGATAACCCGCGCGTCCCTCACAACCCGGCAGGTCCAACGACCACCGCACGGTGATGAGCCGCCCGGCCGGACGCCGGGGTGCTCCGGCGATCATGGGTGAATGACTGATCGCGACGCCACCGGCGAGGAGGTCACCGGAAAACTCCTGCCCGGTGCCGTTCTCGCCGGCTATCGGCTGGTCCGTCGGGTGGGGAGCGATTCCGGGCGGGAGAGATGGCTCGCGTATTCCGAAGGCCGAGCGCTCACGGTGGTCGTGACCGTGTGCCGGGAAGACGAGGCCGTCAGACGTTGGACGACCACCCACTCGACGGTTCGGTCGCCCCACGTGCTGAGGCTTCTCGATGTGGCCTCGCTTGCCGACTGCCGGGTGCTGCTGGTCGCCGAGCAGACGGACTGGACCGTCGCCACCCTTCTCTCCTCCCGGGCACAGCTGGCGGCAGGAGAGGCGGTGACCATTCTGGCCCCCGTCACGGCGGGGCTCGCGGCGATTCATGCTGCTGGATTCGTCCACGGGGGACTGACCGTGTCGACGGTGTTCTTCACCGCCGACGGTCGGCCCGTCATTGCACGGCTGCACAGTTGTGACAACTCACTCGTCGACCGATCGGCCGACTACCGTGCGCTGTCCGCGCTGGTCAGGGCGGTGGCCGGCGTTCTCGAGGAGGGGGCCAGAAAGGAGTTTGTGGGACTGGCAGAGTGGCTGGAGTCGACCATCGAAGAATCAGGAATCGAGGATTCGCTCGCCGGCCAGATGGAGTGCCGGATCTTCTCACTCGCACCTCCATTGCCGGTGGTCCTCATCGCTGACCGGCGTCCGTCGGCAGCGCATGCGGACTCACCTGCCCTCGGGCGTTATCCGGTCACCCTGCGAGGGGTCGGGGTAGTGTCTGCCGCACTCTCCGCCATGCCTGGCGTTCCGATGGCGCTCGACGTGCTGGGGCACCTCGGGGTCGGTGGCTGGCTCCGACGGCTCGTTCAGGGCAGGGGCCCGCTGATTGGTATGGCCTGTGTCTTGGCAGCGGTGATCGGAGGCACCGGCCTGATGTTGATCCCTTCTGGACGCGAAAGCGCATCAGTGGCACCAGCGCCCGGCTCGGCTGTCGCTCTACCCGACCCCGCTGTGCCCGATCCCGCCGTGCCCGATCCCGCCGTGGAAGGTTCAGGTCCCGGACGACGTGACGGTCCGGTCTTCACACCCGCGGAGGTCGCCGCGACAACGGGCGAGGGCCCGGTCTCCGCCACCGGTGCTGTCCTGGCCCTGCGCGCCCGGTGTGCGGCAACACAGGACGTCGCCTGCCTCGAGAGGTACGCGGAGGTCGGGTCGCCTGCTGCGGAGGCGGACCGATTCGCGCTGGAATCGACCTTCGGTGCCACGATGCTGCTTCTGGACGCACGCGAACGCGACAGCATTGCCCTCGTTCTTCGGTCAGAGGGAGACGTCGTTCTGCTCCGGGTGATCCCCGCAGACGAGAAACGCCAGCCGGTGCTCGCCCTCGTGGTGAGGACGGACACCGGCTGGCGTCTACGTGATCTGTTCCCTGAGGACTAGATTCCGAGGTCAGCCTCGAAGTTGCCTTCTTCCAGGCGGTTCTTCACGGCGACGAGGAATCGGGAGGCATCTGCCCCATCGACGATCCTGTGATCGTAGGACAGCGCAAGGTAGACCATGGAACGGATGGCGATGGCTTCCTGACCGGCCGCCTTCACCACGACCGGACGCTTGGTGACGATCCCGGTTCCCAGGATCGCTACCTGCGGCAGGAACACGACAGGGGTGTCGAACAGCGCGCCGCGCGAACCGGTGTTGGTCAGGGTGAACGTTCCCCCGGAGAGCTCGTCCGGCTTCAGCTTGTTGTCGCGCGTCCGCTCGGCGAGGTCCGCGATCTGTCCCGCCAGTTCCGCGAGGTTGAGGTCGCTGGCGTTGCGCACGACCGGCGTGAGCAGTCCACGCTCCGTGTCAACCGCGATGCTCATGTTCTCGTGATCGGGGTAGACGATGGAGTCGCCGTCGATCGTCGCGTTGACGACGGGGAAGGCCTTGAGAGCCTCTGCGGCGGCGAGAGCGAAGAACGGCAGGAACGACAGCTTCGAGCCGGTCTTCGACTGGAAGTCCGTTTTGACCCGGTCTCGCAGCGTGGCGATGTTCGTGACATCCACCTCGACGACGCTGGTGAGCTGTGCAGAACTTTGCATCGAGATGACGGCGCGCTCGGCGACGACCTTGCGGAGGCGAGACATCGGCTGCGTGGTACCGCGCAAGGGAGAGACCTCGAGCGGGGCAGACTTCGCCGGTGCGCTCGTTCCGGCAGACGACTGGCCAGCCTGGAGAACGTCTTCCTTGCGGATGCGTCCGCCGACGCCGGTTCCGGTAATCGTCGAGAGATCGACACCCTGCTGGTTGGCCAGGCGCCGGACCAGTGGTGTGACGTAGCCGCTCCCGATCGACTCGCCTGGTGCTGAGGGCGCCGATTCTGCCGGAGCAGCAGGTGCCGGAGCAGCAGGTGCCGGAGCAGCAGGTGCCGGAGCAGCAGGTGCCGGAGCAGCAGGTGCCGGGGCAGCGGGTGCCGGAGCAGCAGGTGCCGGGGCAGCTTCGGCCGGTGCGGGTGCGGGTGGCGCAGGTGCGTCGGCGGGGGCCGACTCGCCCTCGGCGGGGGCTTCCGCTTCCTCGGGAACCTCAGTCGAAGCTTCGACGGCTGGAGCCGCCTCTTCCTGGGCCTCAGCAGCAGGCTGGGCTTCCTCAGCGGAAGCCTCCTCAGCCGGAGCCTCCTCGAGCCGGAGCCTCCTCGGCGGGAGCTTCCTCAGCGGGAGCTTCCTCAGCGGGAGCGTCACCCGAGGAGGAGCCGTCACCGATCTTCACCAGCGCGGTGCCGACCTCGACCGTTTCGTCTTCCTGCACGAGGATCTCTTCGATCACGCCTGCGATGGGTGAAGGGATCTCGGTGTCGACCTTGTCGGTCGATACTTCGAGCAACGGCTCGTCGACCTCGACCCGATCTCCGACGTTCTTCAGCCAGCGGGTGACCGTGCCCTCGGTGACACTCTCACCGAGCGCCGGAAGGCTTACGGATTCTGCCATGACCTTATCTCCTTTGAAACCAGTTCTTCGTATGTAGCTTAGTTTGATCGCACCCGGACGGGAGCGACCTACAGTGCGTGGAGCGGTTTGCCTGCGAGGGCGAGGAACGCCTCGCCGAGCGCTTCGCTCTGCGTCGGGTGCGCGTGGAGCAACGGAGCGAGGTCCTCCGGATATGCTTCCCAGTTCACGGCGAGCTGGCCTTCGGTGATGAGCTCTCCGACGCGGGCACCGATCATGTGAACGCCGATGACGGGGCCGTCGTTGACGCGAATCACCTTGATGTTGCCCGTGGTACCGATGATCTCACTCTTGCCGTTACCCGCGAGGTTGAACTCATAGGACGTGATCTTGTCGGCGCCGTACTGCTCGGCCGCCTTGGCCTCGGTGAGACCGACCGATGCAACCTCGGGGTCGCAATACGTGATCTTCGGGATGTTGACATCGGGGATGAGCACCGGGTTGAGGCCGGCGATCTCCTCGACGGCGAAGATGCCCTGCTGGAAGCCACGGTGGGCGAGCTGCAGGCCGGGGACGATGTCGCCGACGGCGTACAGGCCTGGGATGTTGGTCTCGAGGCGGTCGTTTGTGATGACGAAACCACGGTCGATGGTCACGCCGACCTCCTCGAACCCGAGATTGGCGGTCGATGGTCCCCGGCCGACGGCAACGAGGAGGAGTTCGGCTTCGATGGTCTTGCCGTCTTCGAGCGTGATGACCACGCCGTTGTCATCCTGGGTGACGCCCTGGAAGCGCACACCGAGGGAGTAGTTGATCCCGCGCTTGCGGAACGCCCGCTCGAGACCCTTGCTCATCGCCTCGTCCTCGTTCGGGACGAGGTGGGGGAGCGCCTCGATGATGGTCACATCGGAGCCGAAGGACTTCCAGACGCTGGCGAACTCGACACCGATCACACCGCCGCCGAGGACGGCGACCTTCTCAGGGATGAAGTCGAGCTGGAGTGCCTCTTCGCTGGTGATGACACGGCCGCCGATTTCGAGGCCGGGGAGCGAGCGGCTGTATGAGCCGGTGGCGAGGATCACGTTCTTGCCGGTAAGCGTGTCATCGCCAACCTGCACTGTCGTCGGGGAGGTCAGCCGACCCTCGCCCTCGATGACCGTGATCTTGCGGGCCTTGATCAGGCCGGCGAGTCCCTTGTACTTCTTCGCAACGATGCCCTCGCGATACGCGGTGACGCCCGCGATGTCGATCCCATCGAGAGTGGTGTTCACACCATACTTCGAGGACTCGCGCGACACATCAGCGACCTCCGCCGAGTGCAGGAGCGCCTTGGTCGGAATGCAACCCCGGTGAAGGCAGGTGCCCCCGAGCTTGTCCTTTTCTACAAGTCCGACGGTGAATCCCAGCTCTGACGCGCGCAATGCTGCTGCGTATCCGCCGCTTCCACCACCAAGAATAACGATGTCAAAATTTTGCTCCGACACTGAGCTTCTCCCTCGTCGATCTGAGTTCGTGCTGAGCCGCCGACACGGGTTCGAGCTGGCGACGGTTGGGGGCTAACTAGCCCATACGACCCTACTACGGGCGACCAAGCTGTTCGGCCACCTTGACGAGCGTCCGAACGCCCACTCCAGTGGGCCCGCCTGCGGTGAATCCGTATGGGGCGTCGGAGTTATCCGCCGGACCGGCGATGTCGAGGTGAGCCCACGGAATCCTGGGAGCGTCCGCCTCGTCGCTCTGCTTTCCTACGAACTCACGAAGGAAGACACCAGCGACGAGCATGCCTCCTGCGGTGTTCCCGACCTTGGCGTTCACCAAGTCGGCGACATCGGACTTCAGCATCGCGCGGCTCTCTGCCGGGAATGGCATGGCCCACATCGGCTCACCGGTGGTCTTTGCCGCTGTCAGGACGCCAGCCACAAACTCGTCGTCGCCCATGACGCCGGTGTAGCGCTTCCCCAGTGCGACCACGGCAGCGCCGGTGAGGGTGGCAATGTCGATGATCGCATCCGGACGCTCTTCGCTGGCAGCGACGAGGCCGTCGGCCATAACGAGGCGTCCCTCTGCATCGGTGTTGGTGACCTCGACCGTTCGGCCGCCCTTCATCCTCAGGACGTCATTCGGGCGGATGGCGGTCCCTGACGGCATGTTCTCCGCGATGCACAGCCAGGCGGTCAGCTTCACCGGGAGGTTCAGCCGGGCAGCGGCGACGAGGGTGCCGAGCGCGGAGGCGGCTCCGGCCATGTCGAACTTCATGCCGAGCATGGAGGCGGCCGGCTTGAGCGACAGCCCACCGGTGTCGAAGGTGATGCCTTTGCCGACAAGGGCGAGGTGTTTGGACGCGTTCGCTGGGGCGTACGTGAGCTTCACCAGTCGCGGTCCCCGGCTCGAGCCCTGCCCGACGCCGAGAATTCCCCCGAAACCGTCGGCAGCGAGGGCGTCCTCGTCCCAGACCGTGACGTCGACGGGGAGTTCGGCGACCGCGTCGATCGCCGCCTGGGCGAGGGTTTCGGGATACAGGTCACCCGGGGGAGTGTTGACGAGGTCCTTGACCTGGGCGATCGCCTCAGCGAGGATTCCGGCTCGAGCGACGGCGTCGTCGAACTCGCCGCTGTCTGCCTGCCCATCGACGTGGACCGTGACCGAGGTCACCCCCGACTTCACCGAATCAAGCGAGGTGTGTCGGTACGCCGTGAAGGTGTATCCGCCGAGTGCGGCTCCTTCGAGGATCGCCTCGACGTCAGCCGGCGAGGTCGTCGGGAAGGCGAAGGCGACGGATGCTGCGCCGGCGAGCTGTCGGACGGCCGAGCCGGCAGCGTTCCGGAGACTGTTCACATCGGCATCCGACCCGAGCCCGATGATGGCGATGCTCCTGGCCGCCCCGACGGAGGCCGGGATCCGGACGAGCTGGTCGGCCGCTCCTGACACACCAATCGAGGAGAAGACATCCCCCAGCGACGAGAAACCGTCGACAGCGTGGATGCTCGCGGACGAACCGGAGCTCAGTGCCCCGATGACGAGCACGTCGGCGGTGGACTCGGTAGCGGCGGAGGAAGAAACGGACAGAGTGGGGACAGACATGCTCTTCATGCTAGACGTTCGGCCACGGGCTGCTCCCGCACTGTTCGCTCAGCGCGTTCCCCGGACGGCGTCCCGATTCACGGGGCCGATTAGAGTGGGGACATGAGCATTCCCGGCGAACTGTACGAGTTGACCGCTGGCGCGACCGACGTGCCGGACGGGCTCGACCTCGTCGTGTCGCTCACCGGTTTCTCGGACGCCGGAGGCGCGGCAGGGCAATTCAACGAGTACTCCCGCGCCGCGGTCAAAAGCGAACCCGTCGCTGTTTTCGACAACGATCTCCTCCTTGACTACCGCGCCCGCCGGCCGATCATCTACTTCGACCAGGACCACCTCACCGAATACACCCCGCCCCGGCTGCTCGTTTCCCTGGCCTACGACGACCTGCACCAGCCTTTCCTCCTCCTCACCGGATACGAACCCGACTTCCTGTGGGAGCGGTTCGTCCGTGACGTCATCGCGCTGATCGACCGTTTTCGGGTGGCGAGGACCACGTGGGTGCACGCCATTCCGATGCCGGTACCGCACACCCGTCCGATCGGCGTGACGGTCAGTGGAACCCGCGAAGAGCTCATCGAGTCGATGAGCGTCTGGCGTCCGCACACCCAGGTTCCCTCCAACGTGCTTCACCTGCTCGAGTACCGGCTAGCGGAGCGCGGCTCAGGTGTCGCCGGTTTCGCGCTCCTCATTCCGCACTACCTCGCAGAAACCGAATTCCCCGCCGCCGCCCTGGCCGCGATCGACAGCATCAGCGCCGCGACCGGGTTGATCCTGCCCACGGATGAGCTCCGCGAGGAAGGCCGGGAATTCGTCAACCGCATCGACGAGCAGGTCGGGGGAAACGACGAACTCAGGCGACTCGTCGGCACCCTCGAGGAGCGATACGACACCTACATGGAGGACAGCCCGCTGAAGTCCCCGCTGATGGACTCCGACGGGACGCTTCCCTCCGCCGACGAGATCGCCGCTGAACTGGAGAAGTTCCTCGCCGGTCGTAAGGGCCCTGACGAGCGTCGCGCTCCTGGTCCGCAGTCTGACTGATCGGCGCGTCGCTGTCGGCCGAGGCTCTAGGCTGGCCGAGTGAACTCCGCGAAATCCTGGCTCGTCTTCTGGGTCGGTGTTTTCGCCTATATCGCGGCCGTCATGCAGAGGTCGACGCTGGGTGTCGCCGGGGTGTCCGCCGTCGAGAGATTCGATGCCTCCGCCGCAGCGTTCTCAACGCTGGCTGTGCTGCAGCTTCTCGTGTACGCCGTGCTCCAGGTGCCGGTCGGCGTGCTCATCGACCGGCTCGGCCCCCGCGTCCTGATCACCGCCGGGCTCATCTTTCTCGTTGTCGGACAGCTCGTGGTGGCCTTTGCTCCCAGCATCGCCCTCGCTGTTCTCGGCCGTATCCTCGTCGGCGCGGGAGATGCTGCCATCTTCGTCTCGGTGATGCGCCTGGTCAGTTCGTGGTTCACCGGGCGGATCGTCCCCCAGCTGTCCCAGTGGATGGGCAATCTCGGCCAGGCCGGGCAGATCCTCTCGGCGATCCCCTTCGCCTGGCTCCTGCACACCGCCGGGTGGACACAGGCGTTTCTCGCAGCTGCGTCCCTCGTCGGACTGGCACTCGTTCTCAGCCTGGCCATGATCCGGGATCACCCCGCCGAGTCGCAGGAGGTGAGCCGGGTCACGAGTGTGCGCGAGGCGCTCAGCCAGCTGAAGGCGAGTTTTCGGCGTCCAGGCACCCAGCTCGGCTTCTGGGCGCACTTCGTCACGCAGTCATCCGGGACCATGTTCTCTCTCCTCTGGGGCTACCCGTTTATGGTCTACGGCATGGGGCTCTCCGAGCGGGATGCGGCATCCATGCTGCTGGTCATCGTCGCTGCGGGTGTGGTGATCGGTCCCCTGCTCGGGCTGCTTTCAGCGCGCTACCCCTACCGAAGGAGCAACCTGGTTCTCGGTATCGTCGCCGCCATCGGCACCGTGTGGACCGCTCTTCTGTTCTGGCCAGGCACACCGCCGTTCTGGTTGCTGGCCCTTCTCCTCGTAGTGCTGGGGGCCGGTGGACCCGGGTCACTCATCGGATTCGATTTCGCGCGCACGTTTAACCCGGTTCGCGTGCTCGGCTCGGCCAACGGCGTGGTGAACGTCGGAGGATTCTTCGCGAGTTTCGTGATGATGTTCCTCGTCGGCGTTGTCCTCGACTCGCAAGCCGGCCCCGGCGCCCCGACCGCCGAGGTGTACAGCCTCGACGCGTTCCGACTCGCGTTCCTCGTCCAGTACGTCGTCATCGGATTCGGAGTGGTCATGCTGCTTCTGGCCCGGCGTCGGACCCGGCGTCGGATCGTGGAGGAGGACGGAATACAGGTGGGCCCATTGTGGGTTGCAGCAGTCGAAGCCCTCCGCCGTCGGCGCCGGTAGCCCACCGCACCCGTGCACTGATCGCCGGTGGCTCGTTCACCCATGAAAGCGTGACATAATGAGGGATAAGGACCCTTTCAAGTCCGTGCGCCGTTCGTCTCCTGACGCGTCGAGTGCACAACGGCTTGACATGGGTCTTAGTAATGTCCGAAAACAATCTGGGTCCGGAATTGTCCGCCGTGGAAACGACGCATTTCGGGACTGAAAGGTGCTCCTATGGCCACCAAGGCCGCACAGACTTCGGCAACGGAAGAAAACAAGACGGCAACGAAGGCCGCATCAGACACGACGACCGCGGAGAAGACCCCCGCGAAGAAGGCGCCCGCCAAAAAGGCACCAGCCAAGACCGCTGCCAAGGCTCCCACCAAGGCTGCTGCGAAAAAAGCCGCCGAGGCCGAGGCCGCTGACGCTCCCGTCGTCAAAGCTCCGGCGAAGGCCGCCGCAAAGCGCGCGCCGGCAAAGAAGAAGAAGGCAGACGAGCACGAAGAAGAGGTGCACGTCGATTTGACGGACGCCGAGCGCGATGAAGCCGAAGAGGCGCGCAAGAAGAAGGCGGCAGAAGTCGAGGCGCTCCCGCAGGGCGCGCTCGTCCTGTCGCTCGTGGACGATGAGGACGAGGTCCCCGTCTACTCCTCGGCGATCACCGGTGCCACGGCTGACCCCGTCAAGGACTACCTCAAGCAGATCGGTAAGGTCGCTCTCCTCAACGCGGCCGAAGAAGTCGAACTCGCCATGAGGATCGAAGCCGGGCTCTTTGCTGAAGACAAGCTCGCGCAGCTGGACGACACCGAGAAGCGCACCCAGCTTGGCCGTGAGCTGCAGTGGGTCGCGAAGGACGGTGCGCGCGCCAAGAGCCACCTGCTCGGAGCGAACCTCCGGCTCGTCGTGTCGCTCGCCAAGCGTTACACCGGCCGCGGAATGCAATTCCTCGACCTGATCCAGGAGGGCAACCTCGGCCTCATCCGCGCGGTGGAGAAGTTCGACTACACCAAGGGCTTCAAGTTCTCGACCTACGCGACATGGTGGATCCGCCAGGCGATCACCCGCGCCATGGCCGACCAGGCCAGGACGATCCGAATCCCCGTCCACATGGTCGAAGTCATCAACAAGCTCGCCCGGGTCCAGCGACAGATGCTGCAGGACCTCGGTCGCGAGCCGACGCCTGAAGAGCTCAGCCGCGAGCTCGACATGACCCCGGAGAAGGTCATCGAGGTCCAGAAGTACGGCCGCGAACCCATCTCCCTGCACACGCCACTCGGTGAAGACGGCGACAGCGAGTTCGGTGACCTCATCGAGGACACTGAAGCCGTCGTTCCCGCCGACGCCGTCGGCTTCACCATGCTGCAGAAGCAGCTGGAGAGCCTGCTCGACTCCCTGAGTGAGCGCGAGGCCGGCGTGATCCGTATGCGCTTCGGCCTGGGCGACGGAATGCCGAAGACCCTCGACCAGATCGGTGACACGTTCGGTGTCACCCGGGAGCGCATCCGTCAGATCGAGTCGAAAACGATGGCCAAGCTGCGCCACCCATCCCGGTCACAGTCGTTGAGGGACTACCTTGAGTAAACCGACCGGCCTGCACTACGTTCTCCCCATCCTCGCCGGGCGCCTGACGCGTTTTGTCACGCGCCTGCGCGGGGGCGGGAGCGCGATGCCCGGAGTGGTGGTGCAGAAACTGGCCCCCAACGTGATGCGGGATGTCGCATCGCAACTGCCCTACGGCGTCGTCTTTGTTCTCGGCTCGAACGGAAAGTCGACAACGACGAACCTGCTCTCGGCGATCATGCGCGAGCATGGCCTCAAGGTATTCACGAACCCGTCCGGTGCGAACATGCCCCAGGGCATCGCGTCGGCACTGCTTGCCGAGACGTCCCTGACCGGAAAGATCAACGCCGACATCGCCATCCTCGAGATCGACGAGGGCTACGGCGCCGTCATCGCGAGGCAGCTCAAGCCGCAGACGGCCGTGATCTTGAACCTCCTGGTCGATCAGATCTACCGTTTCGGAGAGCCGGACAAGGTTGCGCACATGTTCCGCGGCATTGCCGCGTCGATCGGTACGTCGATCGTGCTCAACCGCGATGACAACTTCCTCGGCACACTCGGCAGCGAGCTCGAGGCCGAAGGCCGGCTGGCCGTCGAGTACTTCGGCGTCACCCCCGAGGTCCAGGCCTCGGCACCGCACGGACAGGTCTCCGCGAGGGACTTCTCCGGAGCCGCCGCAGGTGAACTCAGGCAGGCTGTCGCCGAAGTGGTTCTGGCCGACGGCTACGACGCGAAGATCCGATTCGGTGACGTCGTTCACGACATCCGGATGCCATCGCGTGGCATTCACTACGCCGTCGACATTGCAGCCGCCTTCACACTGGCTGCCCGCAACCTCGGCGACAGGTTCGACATCTCGAAGGCGATCGCCGCCGTGCAGAACACGAAGACCGTATACGGGCGAGGCGAGATCCTGACCGTGAACGGTGTCGAGATCGAGATTCTGATGCTGAAGAATCTCGCCAGCCTCCAGCTGAATCTCGATTACCTGCAGGGAACGCCAGATTCCGTGCTCTTCGCCTATGACGAGTCCAGCAAGGACCCGTCCTGGCTGTATGCCGCCGACCTCAGCCGGCTCGACCATGTCGACGTCATTTCGGGCCCGAAGGGTGCATTCGTTGCGCTCAGGCTCGCCTACGAAGGCAAGGATTTCGGTGTGATCGAACCTGACATCACGAGGGCGGTGCAACGGATGCTGGACGGCCCGCCCCCAGCCAGCGGCCGGCACACCTTCTTCCTGGACTACGACCAGATGATGGCCACACGACGGTACCTCGGCTACAAAGATCTGGAAGCAGGTGCTGCATGAGTATCAGCGTTCTCGAACTGTACCCGGCTGACCTCTCGCTGAACGGCGACGTCGGCAACCGTACCGCCCTCGTCCGCCGGATGCGGCTGGCAGGCCTGGACGTCGATGAGCTCAGCTACTCTCCCGGCGACGAGCTTCCTGCCTCACCGGACATCGTACTCATCGGCACAGGATCGTCGAGCGCCGTCCGGTCGATTGCCGCCGACGTACTGCGGATTGCTCCGACCCTGCGCGAGTGGTCCGAGGCCGGGGTCGTCATCGTTGCTGTCGGTGCGGGTTTCCACCTGCTGTCGGCGTCGGTCAGGCTGAGCGCGACAGAGGTCATCACCGGAGCGGGTGTTTTCGGCGGGTCTGTCGACAACAGCTCACGCAGGATCATCACGGAGGCCTTCGCCATCGAGAGTGACTTCGGGTTGCTCATCGGCACGGAGAACCACACATCGGTGTACACCGGGCTGCCGGATCAGAAACCACTCGGCCGCGTTCGCCATGGACGGGGCAACGGAGACGGTACCGACGGTGCTGTCGTGAAAAACAGCCTCGGCACGCACTGCCACGGTCCGTTCCTCGTGCTCAACCCGCGGATGGCCGATCACATCATCGGCCTGGCCGCCGAACGCGCCGGCACCGAATATCGGCCGGGCCCGGAACACGCAGACCTCGACGAAATCGTCGACCTGGCTCGCGCGATCCTGATCTCGAAGGTACCGACGGCCTGAGGTCACACGCAACGCAAAAACCGCCGCCCGGATCCGGGCGGCGGTTTTGTGTTGCTGTGGTCGGGGATCAGTCCCGGGGGACGTCAGACGCGCTGGTCGTCGAGGAGTCGGCTTGACTCGTCGTGCCAGCTGTGGGCGATCGCCGACAACTTCTCTTCGTACTTCTTCCCGTGGTGTGCGCAGAACAGCAGTTCGCCACTGTTCACGACGACCCGGATGTATGCCTGTGCTCCACAGCTGTCGCAGCGATCTGCGGCGGTCAGCTGTGGCTCAAGGGTGTTGACGCTGCCGGTATCGACTCGACCGGTTTCGCGTTCTCCTGATGACATGAGCTCCTCCTGACCTTGGCGTGCGAGCATGTGTTGTCCCCTAATGAAACCACGCATGGCTGGATATCTTCCCATCGGGCACGCGATTTCGCTGTACGCGTACGGTTGAGCGCCACAATCGTGTCACTTCCGGGCGTACTCGGCTTCGTCGGTAGGCTTGATCATTGTGAGTTCCGACTATTCCGCACGCCATCTCTCCGTCCTCGAGGGTCTGGAAGCGGTCCGCAAACGCCCCGGAATGTATATCGGCTCAACCGACTCCCGCGGCCTCATGCACTGCCTGTGGGAGATCATCGACAACTCGGTCGATGAGGCGCTCGGAGGCCACGGGGACCACATCAACGTCGTCCTCCACGAGGACGGAAGCGTCGAGGTACGCGACCGCGCCCGCGGCATCCCCGTCGACATCGAGCCGAAGACCGGACTCAGCGGCGTCGAGGTGGTCTTCACCAAGCTGCACGCGGGTGGGAAGTTCGGCTCAGGATCGTACGCGGCATCCGGTGGGCTTCACGGTGTCGGAGCATCCGTCGTCAATGCTCTCAGCGAACGTCTCGACGTCGAGGTCGATCGCAACGGCAAGACCTGGGCGATGTCGTTTCATCGCGGAGAGCCCGGTATCTTCACCGACACCGGCGAGCCGAGCCCCGATGCGCCGTTCACGCCCTTCGAGTTCGGCAGCGAACTGCGTGTTGTCGGCAAAGTGAAGAAAGGCGTCACCGGCTCGAGGGTCCGCTACTGGGCCGACAGGCAGATCTTCACCAAGGGCGCGACGTTCCAGATGGACGACCTCGTCGGACGCGCCAGGCAGACCGCGTTCCTCATCCCGGGGCTCGGACTCACCATCGAGGACAAACGTCAGGGCGAAACAGGCGACGCCGACACTCACCTCTTCCAATACGAGGGCGGAATCTCCGAGTTCGTTGAGCACCTCGCAACGGACTCGCCCGTCACCGACACCTGGCGGCTGTCGGGCAGCGGCACGTTCACCGAGACCGTCCCCGTTCTCAGCGAGACCGGTGCCATGCTGCCCACTGAGCTCGAGCGCACCTGTGAGGTGGACATCGCCCTCCGCTGGGGGACCGGCTACGACACCGTCGCCAAGAGCTTCGTCAACATCATTGCGACCCCGAAGGGCGGCTCGCACCAGCTCGGGTTCGAGCAGGGCCTGCTCAAGTTCCTCCGCCAGCAGGTGGAACAGAACGCGCGCAGGCTCAAAGTCGGATCAGACAAGCTCGAGAAGGACGATGTGCTCGCCGGGCTCACCGCCGTGCTCACCGTGCGACTCCCTGAGCCACAGTTCGAGGGCCAGACCAAGGAAGTCCTCGGAACCCCGGCCGCACGAGCCATTGTGGCCAGCGTCGTCACCGCTGCGCTGAAGGAACGCTTCACCTCGACCAAACGCGACGACAAGGCGCAGACCGCGCTCGTTCTCGACAAGGTCGTCTCGGAGATGAAGTCGCGGATCTCCGCCCGCGCACACAAAGAGACCCAGCGTCGCAAGAACGCGCTGGAAAGTTCTTCCCTCCCGGCGAAACTCGTCGACTGCCGCAGCAACGATGTGGCCAACAGCGAGCTGATGATCGTCGAGGGTGACTCAGCACTCGGCACCGCGAAGAACGCCAGGGACAGCGAGTTCCAGGCGTTGCTGCCTATTCGAGGGAAAATACTCAACACGCAAAAGGCGTCAGTGGCGGACATGCTGTCCAATGCTGAGTGCGCCGCCATCATCCAGGTCATCGGTGCCGGGTCAGGGCGCAGCTTCGACCTGTCTGCCGCCCGCTACGGCAAGGTGATCATCATGAGTGACGCTGACGTCGACGGCGCACACATCCGAACCCTGCTGCTCACCCTGTTCTTCCGCTACATGCGGCCGATGATCACCGAGGGCCGCGTGTTCGCTGCCGTGCCGCCGCTGCACCGGGTCATCGTCATCAACTCCGGGTCGAAACCCAACGAGACGATCTACACGTATTCGGAGCAGGAACTCCAGACCCTGCTCACGAAACTGAAGAGGTCGAACAGGCGGTACAAGGAACCGATCCAGCGTTACAAGGGTCTCGGTGAGATGGATGCCGACCAGCTCGCGACCACGACGATGGATCGCAGGCACCGCACCCTCCGTCGTGTGCAGGTTCCCGACGCCGAGCAGGCTGCCCAGGTGTTCGAACTCCTCATGGGCAACGACGTCGCCCCACGCAAGGAGTTCATCGTCGACAGCTCGGATCGGCTGAACCGCGACCGGATCGACGCCTGACCCGGTTTCGCAGCCCGTCTGCGGCAAGCCCGGCGACTTCGTCCGTCGCTAATGCGCGGTTCGCGGCCGAGAACCCGACATTCGGGACGGACGAAGCTCCGTGGGGCCCAGCCGTCGACTTCGTCCGTCGCTAATGCGCGGTTTGCGGCGCAGAACCCAACGTTTGCGACGGATGAACCCTATCCGCGGCCGGGCCGGGCCCAGAACGTCGTCCGTCGCTGATGCGCAGTTTGCGGCGCAAGACCAGACATCCGGGACGGATGAACCTCATTCGCGACCGGCTTGCTCTTCGTCCGTCGCTGATGCGCAGTTTGCGGCGCAAGACCAGACATCCGGGACGGATGAACCGCGAGCGGCTTGCTCTTCGTCCGTCGCTGATGCGCGGTTCGCGGCGCAAAACCCGACATCCGGGACGGACGAACCCGTTGGCGACCGGATAACTCCTCGTCCGTCGCTAATGCCCGATTTGCGGCGCAGAACCCGACATTCGGGACGGATGAACCCCAGCCCCGGCCGGGCCCAGAACGTCATCCGTCGCTAATGCCCGGTTCGCGGCACAGAAACCGACATCCGGGACGGACGAACGGCGAGCGGCGAGCGGCGAGCGGCGGCTCAGGCGGTCGCGATCTCGCTGCCGATCGACCCGATCACCGAGTCGATGGCTGTGCCTGAGCCATCACGCTTTGCGCCAGCCTCCGGGAGCGTCCGCGCCGAACCATCGGTGCCGACGGCATGCGCAGGACCTGGGCCGACCCAGGCGAGGGCGAGACCGTCCTCACCCTTCAGGAACGCGTGCGCTCGCACTCCGCCTGTCGCGCGGCCCTTCGGCGGGAACTCCGTGAAGAGCGAGACCTTCACCCGGCCACGGATCTGTGCCGGCGATCGTGCCAGAGGAGACAGAAACGGTCGCGACCACGTTCTCGGCATCCGGATCCACCGCTCCGAAGAAGATTGCGTGGCTGTCCGCAGGCAGGTTCATTCCGGTCATACCCCCAGCGGCCCGTCCTTGCGGGCGAACAGCGGAAGCGGGGAAGTGAAGGAGCTGAGCGGCCGAACTCACAAAGACCAGCTCGGTCGTATCGGCAGCCTGCACCGCGCCGACGACATCGTCCTTGGGCTTCAGGCCGATCAGCTCGAAGTCCGGCTTGTTCGGCCAGTCCCCAGGGGTCACCCGCTTGACGACGCCGAGCCGGGTACCGAGTGCGATCGGCACGCTGCTGTCGAGCGACACCAGCGCCAACACACGCTCCGCCTTGTTCGGCAGAACCAGGTAATCACCGATCTTCACACCGGCAGCCAACTGCAACGAGTTCGCGGGCACCACGGGCAGGTCGACGGCGGTGAACCGGATGAGACGACCGAGCGAGGTCACCGCACCGATCTCGGTGCGAGTCGTCGTGTCGATGTACGACTGGACGGCATCGTGCTTGCTTCTGCGCCGGGCGCGTTCAGAGACCGGGAGATCTTCGCCTTCGACGCGGTCGGTGCGCACAGCCCTGCCTGTGGTGCTGAGGAACACCCGGCACGGGGCGTCTGCCACTTCGAGCTGGGCAGGCTGTCGCCTCGACGCGGCCGTCGCGATGCTCGGGCGCGCCTCGGTGAGCAGGGTTCGACGTGGTGTGCCGAAACGTTCAGCCACATCAGCGAGCTCGTCTGACACCTGCTTGCGGATCAGGGCCTGGCTGCCCAGGAGTCGTTCGAGCTCCGCAATCTCAAGCTTGAGTTTGTCCCGTTCGGCCTCGAGCTCGATGCGTGAGAACCGGGTCAGGCGACGCAGGCGGAGTTCGAGGATGTATTCGGCCTGCAGCACGGACAGGTCGAATACGTCGATCAGCCGACTTCTGGCCTGGTCCGTGTCGTCGCTGGCCCGGATGACTTGAATGACCTCGTCGATGTCGAGGATGGCGATGAGCATTCCCTCGACGAGGTGCAGGCGTTCCTTCCGTCTGGCCAACCGGTACGCGGACCGCCGGGTGACGACCTCGATCCGGTGGTCGACATAGACCTGCAGGAGCTCCCGGAGTCCGAGCGTCTGCGGCCCGCCCCCGACGAGCGCGACATTGTTGATGCTGAAGCCGTCTTCGAGCGGTGTGTATCGGTACAGCTGCTCGAGGACCGCCTGCGGGCTGAAGCCTGTTTTGATCCCGATGACGAGTCGGAGTCCGTGCTTGCGGTCGGTGAGATCCGTGACATCCGAAATGCCGCTGAGCTTCTTGTTGGTGACTCCGTCCTTGATCTTCTCGATCACCCGTTCCGGTCCTACAAGGTAGGGGAGTTCGGTGACGATCAGACCGTTCTTTCGAGCGGAGAGGCTCTCAACGCTGACCTTGGCGCGGGTCTTGAAACTTCCTCGCCCAGTTGCATAGGCGTCCTTGATCCCGTCGAGCCCGACGATCGTTCCGCCGGTCGGCAGGTCAGGCCCGGGCACGTACTCCATCAGTTCGTCCAGCGTGGCGTTGGGATGCGAGAGCAGGTGCCGGGCTGCACCGATGACCTCGATGAGATTGTGCGGCGCCATGTTCGTCGCCATACCGACCGCGATTCCGCTGGCTCCGTTGACGAGCAGGTTCGGGAAAGCGGCGGGAAGCACATCCGGCTGGGTGAGCTGGTTGTCGTAGTTAGGGACGAAATTCACGACGTCCTCGTCGAGCTCGTCCGTCATCGCGAGAGCTGCGGCGTCGAGGCGAGCCTCGGTATAGCGCGCGGCAGCCGGACCGTCGTCGAGAGAACCGAAGTTGCCGTGCCCGTCGATCAGAGGAACGCGGAGGCTGAACGGCTGGGCCAGCCGGACAAGTGTGTCGTAGATGGCCGAGTCACCGTGCGGGTGAAGCTTGCCCATCACCTCGCCGACGACGCGCGCCGACTTCACATGACCTTTGTCCGGTCGCAGGCCCATCTCGGTCATCATGTACAGGATGCGACGCTGGACCGGCTTCAGCCCGTCACGTGCGTCGGGCAGCGCGCGGGAGTAGATCACCGAGTAGGCGTACTCCAGGAACGATCCCTGCATCTCGACGGAGACATCGACGTCTTCGATGCGTTCGGTGAAGTCGTCGGCGGCCGGGGGAGGAGTCTGTGTGCGGGGCATCCGGAGTTTCTCAGGGAAGGGGAAGGGGCATTCGGGCCGGGAGACCGGCGCCCGCGTTGCGGTATGCCAGAATTGCCCGGATGGCCACCATGCTACCCACCGAGAAACCCGGCGCTCGGAGCCTTGCCGATGTTCTGCCGAATTCGGCACGAGCACTGGCTGGCGAGTCCAATGATCTCGACCTCCCAGCGGTCTCGAGCGTCGTCGTCGTCGTCGTCGACGGGCTCGGTCGATCACAGCTGGCCGCGCGCGCCGGCCACGCACGATTCCTGGCGCCGCATCCACGCGAAGCGCTCACCTCGGTTTTCCCCACGACCACCGCTGCCGCCCTGACGACCCTCACCACCGGCGTGATGCCCGGGACCCACGGACTCGTCGGGTACCGAACGCTCGACGCTGCCCATGATCGCCTGGTCAACCAGCTGACCGGCTGGGATGAGGACATGGTGCCTGAGACCTGGCAGCGACAGCCCACCGTTTTCGAACGTGCATCAGCCGACGGCATCCGCAGCTACGCAATCGGACCAGCGAAGTTTCAGACCTCAGGGTTCACCCGCGCCGTCCTGCGCGGAGCCAGGTACCGCGGCGCGAACGCTCTCGCGGAGCGGTTCGCCGAGGCAGCAAGAATTCTCGCCTCAGGCGAGCCCTCCCTCACCTACCTTTACATCCCTGAACTCGATAAGGCCTCCCACCAGTACGGCTGGGAATCGTCGCAGTGGCTGAACAACCTCGAGGCCGTCGATGCAGAACTTCAGAACTTCATGCGGACGCTGCCGCCGCGGGTTGGCGTCCTCGTCACTGCTGATCACGGCTCGATCGACGTGCCGCACGGTTCGCACATCCTCTTCGACCAGTCGCCGGAACTCGTCGACGGCGTCCGGCACGTCGGAGGAGAGCCTCGCTGCCTGCACCTGTACCTCGAACCGGGAGCAACGGATGCCGATCGGTCGGCGCTGGCCGCCGTCTGGGAACAGAGCGAGGGCGAACGGGCCTGGATCGCCAGTCGGGCGGATGCGGTCGCCGCCGGATTGTTCGGGGACGTTGACATCGACGTTTTGCCGCGCATCGGTGACGTGATCGTCGCCGCGCGAAAACGCGTCGTCTACTACGACTCCCGACCAGCGGACCAGTCGGCGAGGGGCATGATCGGCCAGCACGGCTCGCTCACCCCGGAGGAACGGATCGTCCCGCTCATCCGGCTCGGCGCCTTCCAGCGCTGACACCGCGTCCAGGCACGGACGAGTCCGCCCTGTCATGGTTTCGCGGGCTGGTTAGTCCTCGTCTGTCCTCGCACCGAAGACGATCTCATCCCACGACGGCATCGCTGCGCGCCCGCGTTTCGACCGTCCGGGCGCCGCCGTTGCGGTTCCTGACGGGGTGTCCGATGATGCCGGAGGCTCGTCGCCGAGGGCATCGAAGTCGAGCGGAACGTCGACGAGTCGAGGAGTGAGCCGCGAGACCGGGTCGTCGTCCGGGCGGTGGGCTGATTCCCGCTCACCACGGCGCTTCCGTAGGGCTTCGAGCAGGTCCGCGGTCTGGTTCGATTGCGCGTTGCCATCTGAGGCGCGGTTGACCGCTGCCGCCGCTGCCGCCTTGGACGACGACTGGGGGCGGGGTGCGATCTCGATGTGCGGGACAAAGTCGCCGCTGTCATCGGCGTCGCGGAAGTTGAACGCTCCACTGTCGAATCGGCTTTCATCCGGATGAGCGTCATCGCGCTCGACCGCACGAAGGCGAGGGATGAGCGCGGTGGGAAGCTCACCCTGCTTCGAGAGTGTTACCGCTTCGCCGTTCAACGGAGCGAGGGCCTGCTTCTTCGGCTCGAAGCTCCACCGGGCGTCGTGATCGACGTTCGCCGCCGTGAACGACAGCTTCACTGTCCATCCGCCGCCGGCTTCCTTCCAGCTCGTCCACCGCTCGTCAGTCGCGCCGAGGGACTCCAGGCGCGCACGGATCGCGGAGCCGAACGTCGAATCGTCCTCGTCCGTGACCGGTTCGACCGCGGTGAGGACCTGGACGCTGAGTGCTGCGCCAACGATGTGTTCGCGTTCAGCCAGGACCGGACCCTCGAATCGCTGGACGTACTCGACGTCGGCGCCGGTGAGGCTCGAGACCTCCTCCGCAGACAAACCTGCACGGATGTGCGCCTGTACTTCGCGGGGGCTGAGTTTCGGACCGCTCGATGGTTCCTGGCGGCTGCGACGCACGTGGGACTGCAAAACGTCGTCGATGAGGAGGCGAAACCGCTCTCCGCTGTCGGTGGCCGCGATGAGCGCGCCATCCTCGACGCCAATGACTTTCAAGTCGTGCATGATCAACTGCCTCTCAGGCTGTGATTTGTTAGCTAAATGGTGCCACGGCTTGGCACATTCGGTGGGAATACCGTGGGCGTGCCGCGGGTTCTGTTTGCAGTGAGTGAAACCGGACAGGTGCCGGTTTGCTATTCAGGTCGGGATGATGCAAACTATCGCCGCCGACAGCGATCGGATGACGACATAAGAAGTGGACAGACATGGCAACGGATTACGACGCCCCCCGCAAGACCGACGATGATTCAGAGTCGATCGAGGCCCTCAAGGAGCGCGTGCCAGACAAGCTGTCCGGGTCTGTCGACTCCGATGATGCCGACAACCCGGGAGGCTTCGACCTGCCCGGTGCAGACCTCTCCGACCTCGATCTCGATGTCGTTGTACTCCCGCCGCAGGCAGACGAGTTCACCTGTGTCAGCTGCTTCCTGGTGAAGCACCGTTCGCAGATCGACCACGAGTCGAAGCTCGGACCGATCTGCGCGGAGTGCGCAGCCTAACGACCCACCTGGGCATCATCTGGCCGTTGCGATCTCACGATCGCGGCGGCCAGTTCTCGTGGGCGACGTGTCGAGAGCAGCCAGTACGGCGCCGGATCGCGACTGTCGTTCACGGGAATAGTGACCACGGGTCCGATGGACCCGCGGATCATCAGCCAGGCTCGCGCGTCGAGGCGCTGGCCGCGCTCCAGCCGGGCTTCTTCCCCCGTGAACGTCTGCGGTTCTCCGAGCAGCGAGATCGGGATGGACGCCCGACCGGCGCGGAGCATCCCGTCCTCTACCGCGATGACCGGAGCCCCGAGCACGTACAGGGCGATGCACCCGGCGTACAGCAGGACCGCTGTTCCCACGCCGGCGGGGAACGAGATCGGCGCGAGCACGAGCATGCTGGCCGGCATCACGAGCGCCGAAGCGATCAGGAGCCAGGGCGCTGGCCACAAACGTTCGCGATATCGGATCATCGTCTCTTCTCATCCAAACTTCTGCACTACCCTCGACACGTGACCGAAAGCGTTGACGTACTCATTATCGCCCCCGAGCTCCCGGCATATGCCCACGCAGGCGACGCCGGAGCCGATCTGAAATCGACGGATGCCATCACGCTGGCACCGGGGGAACGTGCCATGGTCGGTACCGGTGTCTCGATCGCCCTGCCTGATGGCTACGTGGCATTCGTTGTGCCGCGCTCGGGCCTCGCATCGAAACACGGGATCACCGTCGTCAACGCGCCAGGCACCGTCGACGCCGGATATCGCGGCGAGATCCGCGTCACACTCCTCAACACCGATCAGTCGAATCCGTACACCATCGCGCCGGGGGACCGGATCGCCCAGATGATCGTCATGCCGGTCAGCAGAGCACGGTTTGTGCCGGTCGACACGCTCCCGGGTAGCCTTCGTGGCGAGCAGGGCTTCGGATCCACCGGGTACAGCACGCGAGAGACAGGACTCCAGTCATGAGCAAGAAGAGCAAGAAGAACGACATCGACGTGACCGAAACGGGCACGGGACCCGAAGCCCCTTCAGCCGACGCTGAGCGGGAAAAAGCCTCTGCTGACGCCGCACTGGAGACCACGGACGCCGGCGAGGAAGCCGGGACAGATCTTTCGAAGTCCGCTCCGGAGGACCGGGCGTCCGAGGGCCCCCTCGACGAGGCTGAGGCCAATTCGGTCCGACCGTACATCGACCTCGGTGGCGTCAAGATTCTCCCGCGCGAAGGACTGAACCTTCGGCTCGAAATCGAAGAGAGCACCAAGCGAATCGTCGCCGTCGGGCTCGACTACGCCGGGTCGACCCTTCAGATCCAGCCTTTCGCCGCCCCCAGGAGCACCGGTCTCTGGAATGAGACCCGGGAGCAGATCCAGGAGCAGATCGCCAAGCAGGGCGGCACCGCGACGGAGCGCGACGGGGTCTTCGGCCCCGAACTCATCGCCGAAGTCCCTGTCGTACAGAGTGCTGACGGAACCGCCGGAACCCGTATTGCGCGATTCGTCGGTGTCGACGGTCCGCGCTGGTTCCTTCGCGGCGTCATCGCCGGCGAAGGCGCAACCGATCCGGATGCCGCCGCGAAAGTCGAGGATCTCTTCCGCAGCATCGTCGTTGTCCGCGGGTCGTCGCCGATGCCCCCACGCGACCTCATTCCGCTGAAGATGCCCGCGTCCGCGACGCCCACCGACTGACGCGGCTGTGATGACCGGCAATCCACCCGAGGAACGCAAGGATTCAGAAGACACCGAAACGGCTGATGCGCTGGCAGCAGCGCTCGGCAACGCCGCGAAGAAATCAGGGCTCGGAGCCCTCGCCGAGGCTGACCAGCCGAACGGGAGAGCGCTGCTCCAGGCGATCGGCGGGATCCGCGGAATCCTTGAAGCGACAATTCCGGGCTTGCTGTTCCTGATCTTCTACACGGTCACCCGCAACCTCCCACTGGCCCTCGGAGTCTCCGTCGGAGTGGCAGCGATCTTCACCGCCCTGAGACTCATCCAACGGACACCGGTGTCCTCGGCCCTCGGCGGGCTCATCGCTGCCGGCGCATCCGCTGTGCTCGCGCTCCTGACGAACCGGCCCGAAGACAACTTCGTCCTCGGCTTTTTCACCAACGGCGGGTACGCCGCGGCGCTGCTGATCTCCATCGCGGTCGGCTGGCCGATCATCGGACTCATCAGCGGCTATCTGATGGGGGAGGGAACAGCCTGGCGGCGGGTAACCGTCAAGCGGCGAGTTTTCGCCGTTCTGACCCTGTGCTGGGCAGGGATGTTCCTGCTTCGGCTGGCCGTTCAGGTTCCGCTCTACCTCGCGGGAAACGTGGAATGGCTCGCGGCCACCAAGCTGATCATGGGCATCCCGCTCTATGCTCCGCTCCTGATCCTGACCTGGCTGGTCGTGCGCGCGGTGTACCGCAAAATGCCCGCGGTATCCTGATAGAGTTATCTCGACATCAAGATAAATCGGGTCGTCGTTTCTGACGAATCCAGCGTCACTGGTTAGGTTCACCTTGCTAGCCACGCACATGGTTCGGAAACCACTATTGACCTCAGGCAGGCGTCTGTATGCCTGTGCCAACGAAGGAGAAGGCCACGTGTCTACCGTAAACAGCTTTGGGGCAAAGAACACTCTCTCGGTCGGGGGTACCGACTATGAGATCTACCGCCTGGACAGTGTCGAGGGCTACGAGAAGCTCCCGTTCAGCCTGAAGGTACTGCTGGAGAACCTCCTGCGCACCGAAGACGGCAAGAACGTCACCGCTGACCAGATCCGCAGTCTCGGCACCTGGGTGCCGACGGCAGAGCCAGACACCGAGATCCAGTTCACGCCCGCGCGCGTCGTGATGCAGGACTTCACCGGTGTTCCCTGCATCGTCGACCTCGCCACCATGCGTGAGGCCGTCGCTGAGCTCGGGGGAGACCCCACCAAGATCAACCCACTCGCCCCGGCTGAACTCGTCATCGACCACTCGGTCATCGCCGACCTGTTCGGCACCGAGGACGCACTCGAGCGCAACGTCGAGATCGAGTACGAGCGCAACGGTGAGCGTTACCAGTTCCTTCGCTGGGGACAGACCGCATTCGAAGACTTCAAGGTCGTGCCACCCGGAACCGGCATCGTTCACCAGGTCAACATCGAGTACCTGGCCCGAGTCACCTACACCCGCACGGTGAATGGCGCACTCCAGGCATATCCTGACACCCTCGTCGGCACGGACTCGCACACCACCATGGTGAACGGGCTCGGCGTCCTGGGCTGGGGTGTCGGCGGCATCGAAGCCGAAGCGGCCATGCTCGGCCAGCCGGTCTCGATGCTCATCCCCAAGGTCGTCGGCTTCAAGCTCTCCGGAGCGATCCCCACCGGGGTCACCGCTACGGATGTCGTCCTCACCATCACGCAGAAGCTGCGCCAGCACGGCGTCGTCGGCAAGTTCGTCGAGTTCTACGGTGAAGGTGTCGCTGAAGTACCCCTCGCCAACCGCGCCACCATCGGCAACATGAGCCCGGAATTCGGCTCGACAGCCGCGATGTTCCCCATCGACGACGTCACCCTCGGCTACCTGCGCCTCACCGGTCGCAGCGAGGAGCAGGTCAAACTCGTCGAGGAGTACTCCAAGGTCCAGGGCCTGTGGCACGACCCGGCCGTCGAACCTGCCTTCAGCGAGTACCTCGAGCTCGACCTGTCCACGGTCGTTCCTTCGATCGCCGGACCGAAGCGCCCACAGGACCGGATCGAGCTCAGCCGCTCGAAGGACCAGTTCGAGCTCGACCTCAACAACTACGCCGACATCGATCACGATCTCGTCGATCTCGAGATCGCCGAGTCCTTCCCGGCATCCGACCCTCCCGGAAACACTCCAGAGAACGAGAAGTCCACCCACACCCACCACCACTCCAGCCACGCGCCGGCCACGGCTTCGAAGCCGAGCCCGGTCACCCTGGAGGACGGATCGACGTTCACACTCGACCACGGCGCCGTCACCATCGCTGCCATCACATCGTGCACGAACACCTCGAACCCGTCGGTGATGCTCGCAGCCGGTCTGCTGGCCCGCAACGCGGCAAAGAAGGGCCTCACGTCGAAGCCCTGGGTCAAGACCACCCTCGCCCCCGGATCCAAGGTTGTCACGGACTACTACGCGAAGGCCGGTCTCACCGACGACCTCGAGAAGCTCGGCTTCTACACGGTCGGTTACGGCTGCACCACCTGCATCGGCAACTCGGGTCCGCTTCTCGAAGAGGTCTCAGCGGCCATCAACGAGAATGACCTCGCTGTCACCGCCGTGCTCTCCGGAAACCGCAACTTCGAGGGCCGGATCAACCCGGACGTGAAGATGAACTACCTGGCGAGCCCGCCCCTGGTCATCGCTTACGCCCTCGCCGGCTCGATGAATTTCGACTTCGAGACGGATGCCCTCGGAAAAGACCACGACGGTAACGATGTCTTCCTGAAGGACATCTGGCCGGACGCCGCCGAGGTGCAGGAGACGATCGATTCCTCGATTGACACTGAGATGTTCACGCACGAGTATGCGTCAGTCTTTGAGGGCGACGAGCGCTGGCGTTCGCTGCCGACGCCGGCCGGGAACACCTTCGACTGGAACCCGGAATCGACCTACGTCAGGAAGCCCCCGTACTTCGAGGGCATGACGATGGAGACCACCCCGGTGGCAGACATCGCCGGCGCCCGCGTTCTTGCCAAGCTCGGGGATTCCGTCACGACCGACCACATCAGCCCTGCCGGCTCGATCAAGGCAGACAGCCCGGCCGGACACTACCTGACCCACCACGGCATCGACCGCAAGGACTTCAACTCGTACGGCTCGCGCCGAGGCAACCACGAGGTGATGATTCGCGGAACGTTCGCGAACATCCGCCTGAGGAACCAGCTGCTCGACGGGGTCGAGGGCGGGTACACCCGCGACTTCAGCCAGGCGGACGCGCCGCAGTCCTTCATCTACGACGCGTCGCAGAACTACCAGGCGGCCGGAACCCCCCTCGTGATTCTGGGAGGCAAGGAGTATGGCTCCGGGTCTTCACGTGACTGGGCTGCCAAGGGCACAAGCCTCCTCGGCGTCAAGGCCGTCATCACCGAGAGCTTTGAACGGATCCACCGCTCGAACCTGATCGGAATGGGTGTCGTTCCCCTGCAGTTCCCCGCTGGCGAGAGCTGGGAGTCCCTCGGGCTCGACGGCACCGAATCGATCAGCATCACGGGCCTGGAAGAGCTCAACGCAGGCACCACCCCGAAGACGGTGCACGTCGTTGCGGAACCGACCGAGCACTCGGCAGAGGGCGCGGCGACCGTCGAATTCGATGCCGTCGTGCGCATCGACACCCCGGGGGAAGCCGACTACTACCGCAACGGTGGCATCCTGCAGTACGTGCTGCGCAGCCTGGTCTAGACACCCCTATCACGTCAGCGCCCCTCCGCGATCCACAGTGAATCGCGGAGGGGCGCCGCGTAGAGTGGACAAGGACACCGGCATCGACCGGCCGCAGGAACGAAACAGAGGAGTTACGCGATGGGTCTTCTTGAGTCGATCCGGGATCCGCGGGATCTTGACGCCCTCTCAAGAGATCAGCTGACACAGCTCGCCGCCGAAATCAGGACATTCCTGGTCAGCGAGGTGTCACGCACCGGCGGACACCTCGGCCCGAACCTGGGAGTCATCGAGCTCACCCTGGCCATCCACCGCGTCTTCTCCTCACCGACGGATGCCATCGTCTTCGACACCGGACACCAGTCGTACGTGCACAAGCTCCTCACCGGTCGCCAGGATTTCGCCGGCCTCCGTGAACGTGGTGGGCTCGCCGGTTATCCGCAGCGGAGCGAATCGCCACACGATATTGTCGAGAGTTCGCACGCATCGAGTTCGCTCAGCTGGGCAGACGGGATCTCACGAGCGTTCGAGATGACCGGGCAGAACCACCGGCATGTGGTGGCCGTCGTCGGCGATGGGGCTCTGACCGGGGGGATGACCTGGGAAGCGCTGAACAACATCAGTGACGACAACACGCGCAAGCTGATCATCGTCGTGAACGACAACGGGCGTTCCTACGCGCCCACGATCGGTGGGATGGCACGTTTTCTGAATACCGTGCGTACCCGGCGCACCTATCGTGATCTCTATTTGACCAGCCAGAAGGCCTTCGATCGGCTGGGCCCGCCCGGACGCGCTGTCTACCGCGGTGTCCGCGGCGGTATGCACGGCTTCCTCGCGCGATTCAGCAACAACGAGGCGCTCTATTCGAACCTCGACATCAAGTACATCGGCCCGATCGACGGGCACGATGAGCAGGCGATGGAGGAGGCACTCAGTCAGGCGAAGAACTACGGCGCCCCCGTCATCGTCCACGCGATCACCCAGAAGGGTAAGGGGTACGCGCCGGCCGTCGACGACGAGGCCGACCAGTTCCACGCGGTCGGCAAGATCGACCCATCGACGGGCATGCCGATTTCTACGAGCAGCGCTCCGACGTGGACCGGGATCTTCAGCGACAAGCTCGTCCGCCTTGCTGAATCGAACGATCGAATCGTCGGCATCACGGCCGCCATGCTGCGTCCGACCGGCCTGCACGCCTTGGCCGAGAGATTCCCGGATCGCGTCCACGACGTCGGGATCGCCGAACAGCACGCCGCCACGTCGGCCGCCGGCCTCGCGTTCGGCGGGCTCCACCCGGTTGTCGCCATCTACGCCACCTTCATCAACCGCGCATTCGACCAGATCCTGATGGACATCGCCTTGCACAAGGCCGGCGTGACGTTCGTTCTCGACCGCGCAGGCGTCACCGGGCCGGATGGTCCCTCCCACCACGGGGTCTGGGACCTGTCGATCCTGCAGGTCGTCCCCGGCATCCACCTCGCTGCCCCCCGCGACGCTGAACGCCTCGAGGAGGAACTCGCCGAGGCCGTTGCCATCGATGACGCTCCCACGGTCATCCGCTTCCCCAAGGGCAATGTCAGCGCCGCCATTCCCGCCGTCCGCCGGATGGACGACGGAGTGGACGTGCTCTCCGAGCACGGCGCAAACGATGTGCTCATCGTCACGGTCGGGCCGATGGCCAGGCTGGGCCTCGACGTTGCCGCTCTGCTCGCTGAGGCCGACATCGGTGCCACCGTCGTCGACCCGCGCTGGGTGGTTCCGGTCGCTCGCAGCATCGTCGACCTCGCCGACGCGCACCGCCTCGTCATCACGATCGAGGACGGTATCCGCGTCGGGGGGATCGGCACACGAATCCGTCAGGACCTGCGCAAATCCGGCGTGGACACCGGCGTCGACGAACTCGGACTTCCCGGCGAGTTCCTCCAGCACGCCACACGCGAACAGATCCTCGAGGACGCCGGCCTGACCGCCGGACGTATCGCCAGCGATATCATCGCGCAGGTCTCCGGCCACCGAATCCCCGTCGCCCGACCGGCCGACGTCAGTGCAGAGCGGCTTCACCACAGCTGACCTGCCACACACCAGGCGGCGAGCCATCGCCGTCTTCCTCCAAGGAGTCCCGATGACCGACAGCCTGCCAGCAGCATCCGATCGAGACCTCGTCATGGGGGTGCTCGCCACGTCGCGGAAGAAGAACGAGCGCCGGTTGCCCATTCACCCGCTGCACCTGGATCGGATCGATCCGGATCTCCGCGAACGCATCATCCTGGAGACCGGGTACGGGGAACGCTTCGGCCTCTCCGATGAACAGCTCGCCCCTCTCGTTCGCGAGATCGCGCCCCGGGCCGAGTTGCTCGCGGCATCCGACATCGTGCTGCTTCCCAAGCCGCAAGCGGCAGACCTCGCTGAGCTGCACGACGGACAGATCCTCTGGGGATGGCCGCACTGCGTCCAGGATGCCGAACTCACCCAGACCGCGATCGACAAACGCCTCACGCTCATTGCATTCGAGGCGATGAACCACTGGACACCGGACGGCGGATTCGCCCTCCACGTCTTCCACAAGAACAACGAGCTCGCCGGCTACGCGTCCGTCCTGCACGCCCTCAGCCTGACCGGTTCCACCGGGGACTACGGTCGGCGGTTGAACGCTGTGGTCATCGGATTCGGTGCGACAGCCCGCGGCGCCGTCACCGCGCTCAACGCACTCGGGGTGCGCGACGTTCAGGTTCTCACCAGTCGTGGGGTGGCCGCCGTCAATGCACCGATCCACTCCGCCACCATGGTCCAGTTCGCCCAGGACGAGGACGGTTCCTTCCTGTCAGCGGTGGTCGACGGCGATGAGCGGAAGCCTCTCGCCCCCTTCCTTGCCGAGCACGACATCGTCGTCAATTGCACCCTCCAGGACCCGAACAACCCGGTCGTCTATCTGGAGAACGCCGATCTGCCCCTGTTCACCCCTGGAAGCCTGATCATCGACGTATCCTGCGACGAGGGCATGGGATTCGAATGGGCAACGATGACCTCGTTCGAGGATCCGATCTTCGAGGTGGGCGACCACATCAGGTACTACGCCGTCGACCACACGCCGTCGCATCTCTGGAACTCCGCAACCTGGGAGATCAGCGAGGCGCTGCTCCCGTTCCTGCGAACGGTCATGGACGGCCCAACCGATGAAGAGCACAACGAGACAATTCGTCGGGCGATCGAGGTCAGCGACGGAGTCATCCAGAATCCCGCCATCCTGACCTTCCAGAATCGGTCGGCTGACTACCCCATCCGATCGGCTGATCACCGGGCGAAGCACAAGGGACGCGGGGCGGCATGCCCCGCGTCCCTTTTTCGCGAATCGGATCAGTCCCGAAGTCCCCGAATCTCGGGGGAGTGGAATGTCCCACCGAAGACTCGGCTGCTCGCGCCGACGCGGTCGAGATAGGGAGTGACTCCACCCATGTGGAACGGCCAGCCGGCTCCGAGGATCATGCAAAGGTCGATATCCTCGGCCGCCTCGACGACCGAATCGTCGAGCATCCGGTGAATCTCGTCGGCCAGGCCGTCCTCCAGGCGACGCAGGATCTCATCCGCGGACAGGGGCTCGGAGCCGCCCGAGACGATCTTGAGCGCCCCCTTGTCGAACCCCTTGACCTTGCCCTTCGAATCCTTCTCGAGCAGGGTGCCGTACTCCGCCAGCTTGTGCAGGTTCTCACTGCGGTAGAAGCGGTCAGGGAAGGCAGTGTGGTGCGTGTCGAGCACATGGGCACCGACCTTCAGTCCAACCAGGTCGAGAAGCTGCGATGGCGGCATCGGGAGACCGAGGGGAGCGAGGGCCTCGTCGACGACCTCGAACGGAGTACCGTGGTCGACCGCGTACATCGCCTCGCCGAGAACCTTCGCCAGGACCCGATTCACCACGAACCCAGGGGTGTCCCGGGTGATGACCGCGTTCTTCCGCAGCTTTGCCGACGTAGCCATGGCTGTGGCCAGCGCTTCCGGCGTGGTGTGTGTTGTTTTCACCACTTCGATCAGTGGCATGACAGCGACGGGATTGAAGAAGTGGAAGCCGACGAGCCTCTCCGGATGCTTCAACTGCGACCCGATCTGCTCCACAGACAGCGACGAGGTATTCGTCGCGAGGATCGCCGTGTCCGAGATGTACTGCTCCACGTCGGCGAAGACCTCCTGCTTGACAGCAAGCTCCTCGAACACAGCCTCGATCACCCAGTCGCAGTCGGAGAAGTCGCGCTTGTCGGTCGTTCCGGAGATGAGTGCGCTGAGCCGGTTGGCCTCGTCGGAGGAGATCCGGTTCTTCTCGCGAAGCGTGGCGATCTCTCCACGGATGTAGTCGAGTCCCTTGTCGACGCGCGACTGGTCGAGGTCGGTGATGACCACGGGAACCTGGAGCCGTCGGACAAAGAGGAGGGCGAACTGGCTGGCCATCAGGCCGGCTCCGATGACACCCACCTTCGTGACCTTCTGCGCCAGCGCCTTGTCCGGGGCGCCGGCCGGCCGCTTCGCACGCTTCTGGACGAGGTTGAAGGCATACACGCTGGCCTGGAACTGGTCGCCGCAGGCCAGGGTTGCCAGGGCTTCATCCTCCCGAGCGAAGGCCTCAGCCTTGGTGCCGGTCTTCGCCGCCTTCAGCAGGTCGAGGGCGACGTACGGCGCAACGGGAACTGTGCCGATCTTCGACTCGAGCATTTTCCTGGCGATCCCGACGGCGGCGTCCCACTTGACCAGCCGTTCCACCTTGCCAGGCTTGTTCTTGCGATCAGCCTTCGCGGTGCCCGCGATGATCCTGCCCGCCCAGAGGAGCGAATCCTCCAGGAACGACGCGGACGGGAAGATCGGCGTCTGCGATACCGAGGTCGAACGCCTGGGATGCCTTGAGCATCCGGTTCATCTTCAGCGGGTTCTCGATGATCACCTTGAGCGCGTTCTCGATGCCGATCAGGTTCGGGAGGAGGTACGCGCCGCCCCACCCGGGGATGAGTCCGAGGAAAACTTCGGGCAGGGCGATGGCAGGCGCGGAGGCGTCGACCGTTCGATAGTTCGCGTTGAGCGCGATCTCCAGACCACCACCGAGCGCGAGTCCGTTGATGAAGACGAAGGAAGGTACGCCGAGGGTGTCGAGCTTGCCGTAGACGTGGTGTCCGAGCTGGCCGAGCAGCACGGCAGAGTCGCGGGAGGCGACTTCGCTGACCTTGCTGAGGTCTGCGCCGGCAGCGAGGATGAACGGTTTGCCGGTGATGGCGACAGCGGAGATCTCCTGTGCGGAAGCGCGTTCACGCTGCGCGTCGAGCACGCCACCGAGCTCGAGCAGGGTGACCGGGCCCAGGGTATTCGGCCTCGTGTGGTCGCGGCCGTTGTCGAGCGTGATCAGGGCGATCACGCTGCCATCGGGAAGGGTCACGTCACGCACGAACGAGTGCGTGACGACCTCATCGTCGGCGTGGGCGAGAAGGGGACTGAAATCAATCGTCGAGTAATCGGTCATCGCGGTTACTTCTTTCCCTTCCAGTTGGGGTTTTCCCAGATGACGCTGCCGCCCTGGCCCAGGCCGACACACATGGCCGTGAGGCCGTAGCGCACATCAGGACGCTCCGCGAACTGTGCAGCGAGCTGGCTCATCAGTCGCACACCAGAGGCGGCGAGCGGGTGACCGATGGCGATGGCTCCACCCCACTGGTTGACACGGGGGTCTTCGTCGTCGATACCGAAGTGGTCGAGGAGCGAGAGGACCTGGATAGCGAAGGCCTCGTTGAGCTCAAAGAGCCCGATGTCATCGATGGTGAGGCCGGCCTTCCTGAGCGCCTTCTCCGTTGAGGGCACAGGACCGAGTCCCATGATCTCGGGCTCGACACCAGCGAACGCGAAGCTCACCATGCGCATCTTGGGCTTGAGTTTGAATTCCTTGACGGCGGGTCCTCCGGCGAGCAGGCTCACCGTGGCTCCGTCGGTCGACGGGGAAGCAGTTCCTGCTGTGACCCGACCGTGCGGACGGAACGGCGTCTTCAGGTTGGCCAAGCCCTCCATCGTGGTCTCCGGACGGGTTCCTTCGTCGCGGGTGGCGAGGCCCCAGCCCGCCTGGCTCTTAATGGCGACAGGGATCGAGGTCCGGCTGGATCTTGCCTGCGTCATACGCCGCCTGCAGCTTGTGCTGGCTCAGCATCCCGAATCGGTCTGCGCGCTCCTTGGTGAGGTGCGGGAACCGGTCGTGGAGTCGCTCCGCCGTTTTGCCCATGTCGAGGGCATCAGCCGAGACGAGCTTCTCGCTGAGGAACCGGGGGTTCGGATCGGCGTCTGCACCGAGGGGGTGGCGGCCCATGTGCTCGACACCGCCCGCGATCGCGAAGTCATACGCCCCGAATGCGATGGCACTACCCACCTGGGTGACGGCTGTCATCGCGCCGGCGCACATCCTGTCGATGGCGTAGCCGGGCACTGTCTGGGGGAGCCCGGCCAGAAGCGCCGTGGTGCGTCCGAGCGTCAGTCCCTGGTCGCCCTGCTGGGTCGTCGCCGCGATCGCAACCTCGTCGATGCGGTCCTTGGGGACATCCGGGTTGCGTTCGAGCAGCCCGATCATCGCCTTGACCGCGAGGTCATCCGCGCGGGTGTTCCAGTACATTCCTTTTTCTCCGGCGCGACCAAACGGGGTCCGCACACCATCAACAAAAAAGACGTCAGCTATCTCGGCCACGTTGCCTCCCAATTTTCGGATTCATGACGATCCTAATAATGGGCGTTTCGGAGCCTGAATCCTTTGATTCTTCCTACGACTCCGATTTCGGCGCATCGGACAGCGTTTGGCTGGACTCTACAAACGCATCGGCGATTGCCTGTGCGGTTGCGTCAATTTGCCACGGGCGTGCCGAGAGCTCCCCGAGAGCGATTCCGATCGAGTCGGCGGTGACCGGCTCGGGAGGCTGCCAGGCCACCCGGCGCAGCAATTCAGGGGTGAGGAGGTTCTCCACCGGAATAGCCATCTCTTCAGAGATTGAGGCAACGGCCTGCCGTGCGGACTTCAACCGTGCATCGGCCTCCGGGTTCCTGTCACTCCAACTGCGCGGAGGAGGAAGAGTGTCCCCTGACGATGTGCGGATCGGTGGCAGGTCATCGGTGGTCAGCCCGCGTTCGATGGCGGCCCACCATCGAGGAAGTTCCGAGCGGGACGCCCTGCCCTTGAAGTCCCGGAGCGCGGCGAGGGCCGAACGGCTGCGGGGTTCTGCACGGACGGCGGCGACGAGAGAGGCGTCGGGGACAAGTCGACCAGGCGCGGTATCAATTTCGCGAGCGAAGGCGTCCCGCTCCGTCCAGAGCTCGCGTGCGATGGCGAGGTTCCTGGCTCCACGCAGGGTGTTGAGACCGGAAAGCCGTCGCCAGGGGTCCTGCCGCTGAACCTTCGGTTGTCGAGCGAGTGTGGCTTCGAATTCCTGGTGGGCGATGTCGCGCTTGCTGCCCTCATCGAGCATGTCAGCGAGTTTGTCGCGCACGTCGACGAGGAGTTCGACGTCGAGAGCTGCGTACTCGAGCCAGGTGGACGGCAACGGACGGGTCGACCAGTCAGCAGCCGAATGCTCCTTGGCGAGGTGGATGCCGAGGAGTTCCTCAACCACGGTGCCGAGTCCGACCCGAGGCATGCCGAGCAGTCTCGCGGCAAGCTCGGTGTCGAAGATCCGAGAGGGATCGAGGCCGACCTCGCGGAGGCAGGCCAGGTCCTGGCTGGCGGCGTGGAGCACCCACTCCTCGGACGCGATGGCGTCGTTGAGCTCATCGAACCGGCCAACAGAGGGCGGGTCGAAAAGGAAGATGCCCGCTCCCCGGCGGTAGAGCTGGATGAGATAGGCGCGCTGCGAGTAACGGTAGCCGGATGCCCGCTCGGCATCGACCGCGATCGGTCCTGATCCTGCTTGGATTGTTGAGATGGCGTCGAGGTATTCGTCCCTGGACTCGATGACGTGGCGTTCAGTCACGCGCCGTCCTGCGGCTAGACAACAGAGTGACACCTTCGGTTGTGGGTGGAAGCCCGGCGAGCATGCAGAGCAGTTCCCCCCAGCCTTCCACATGCGAGGAGATATCGTCTTCCTGCGGGGTCCAGGACGCTCGCAATTCGATCTGTGCGCCGTCCCCCTGCGCGGCGAGTTCACCGAAGCCCGTAGAGATGATCTTGGTGGCCGTTCCTGAAGCGGACGTGTATTTCGCGGAGCGGGCCGTGAGCGCGTCGACCAGCCAGGACCAGGCAACCTCGGCGAGGAACGGGTCCAGGCCGATCTCGGTTTCCAGCGGCGCCTGGGCGAAGCACACAATACGAAATGCCCCACCCCACGCCTCGGGCTCTGACGGGTCGTACAGAAGAATGAATCGGCCGGTGCCGAGCTCAGAATCCGCACCGTGTCTCGTCGGGGTGACATCGGCGGAGAGCGCGACAGCAAACGGTGCGAGTTTTCCCGGCGCGGGGATCTCGCTGATCGCCAGCTCGGGCCGTGACTGCGCACCACGAACCGAATCCAGCGCTCTCTGGAACTCCGCCGGAACGTCGGTACTCGTCGGTGTATCAGCCACGATTGAGAGACTAGAGTTACTTGCCGATGAAACCTCACAGCCACGCCGACCAGCGTGCCGCCCGTTCACCGGCCCGGCCCTGGTTTCTCGCCATCACCGGGTCCGGTATCGCCGTCACCCTCGCAGCGAGTGCACTGATCGCTGTTGGAACAGTCGCGCGCAGGCTCGTCACGCCCTCGCGAACACGTCTGAGGGAAAGCGACGTTCTCGCCGTCGATGCGTCTGCTGGCACGATCACCCTGGGCGCGAACCCCGACACCACGCTGCCGGGACGATACGGGCTCTTCTACGGTGCGCCCGAGCGCTACCTTCGACTGGGTGAGATTCTCGGTCCGGTCGGCGAGACGGTCACCCGCCGACTCGAGGAGCCTGATGTCGCCATTCCCGACAGCGGTCCGGCCGCGTTCAGCGGCTGGTACTTCTCCCGACCGGACGAGCTCGGTATCGCGTTCAGCGAGATCCGAGTGCCCACGCCGGTGGGCGATGCTCCCGCCTGGCTGTTCCCCTCCGAGGCGCCCAGTGAACGCTGGGTGATCATCGTGCACGGTCGAGGAACGACGAGAAGTGAATGTCTGAGGGCGGTCCCGGTCTGGCATGACGCCGGGTACACGTCGCTCATCGTCTCGTATCGAAATGACGGTGACGCTCCGCCGAGTGCTGACGGCATGTATGGGCTCGGAGATACGGAGTGGCGTGACGTCGATGCGGCCATCGAGGTTGCGGTAACCCGTGGCGCGCTGGACATCGTTCTGATGGGCTGGTCGATGGGCGGCTCCATCGCCGTGCAGGCGGCGCTCCGCGGTCGGCATGCTGGACATGTGCGCGGAATCGTGCTCGAATCCCCGGTGCTTGACTGGGGGAGGGTCCTCGAGTTCCAGGCCAATTCCGGACGGATCCCCGTTCCCCTGCGTCTCGCGGCGATCAGCGCCATCAGTCACTCGTGGGGGCGGGCGTTCACCGGCCTCGACGCCCCCGTCGACTTCAACGGCCTTGACGTCGTCCGCCGTTCGCGCGAACTCACACTGCCGATGCTGATTCTCCACAGCGACGACGACGGTTTCGTACCATCCTCCGGTTCACACGCCCTCGCCGCGGCCCGACCAGATCTCGTCACCTTCGAGGCGTTCACCGTCGCCCGTCACACCAAGCTCTGGAATTACGATGAAGCGCGGTGGACGGGCGCGATCACGGACTGGCTGACCAGACTGGAGTGACGCTCCTCGGCCGACGTCAGCGTCCCGTCCGTTCGGCGAGCTGTCGTTTCGTGCGTTGGAGCATCCCGTTCATCCCGTTGAGTCGGAGCGGTGACACCGCCTTACCGAGTCCGAGCATCTGCGGGAAATCAGAGGGGATCTCGAGTACGTCGTCCACGCTCAGCCCGTCGACGGCCTGGGCCAGAATGCTTGCGAACCCCCGGGTCGTCGGCGCTTCCTTCGGCGCGGTCGCGTGGAGGTGCACGCCGTCATCGTCGACATCGACAAAAATGTAGATCGGTGACTGGCACTCGACGACCCGCTCGAGCAGATCGGGGTGGTCTGCAAAGCGCGGAGGGAGCTCCGGCAGCTCCATCGAGAATTCGAGCAGAAGCTGAAGCCGGGAACGCTCGTCGACGGCGAGGAATTCATCGCGGATCTCAGCAAGCTGGGCGGGAAGTATCTGCGTCATGGTTGGCTATTCTCCCATGTCGAACTGGCGGCCGGCTGAGGGCCTGGGGCCCGCAACTCGTCAGCGGGGGAGTTCGCCCGGTTCGGTCCCGACAGTGATCGGCACGCGGACCGCGCTGCCCCATTCGGTCCACGAGCCGTCGTAGTTGCGCACGTTCGTGAAGCCGAGAAGGTGTCGGAGCACAAACCAGGTATGGCTCGAGCGCTCTCCGATGCGGCAGTACGCGACGACTGCATCGCCGTCCTGCAACCCCGCACCCTGCCGGTAAATCGCATCGAGCTCGGCGAGCGGCCGGAATGTCCCGTCCTCCGCAACGGCCTTCGACCATGGCACGCTCTGCGCCGTCGGAATGTGCCCTGCCCGCAGGGCGCTCTCTTCGGGGTATGCGGGAGCCGTGGTCCGCTCTCCGCTGTATTCCTCGGGGGAACGGACGTCGATCAGCGGATTTCCCAGATGAGCGAGGACGTCCTCTTTATACGCCCGGATCGCCGAGTCGTCGCGTTCAACGATCGGGTACTCGGCGGTGGGGCGCTCTGCGGCATCCGTCGTCATCGGACGTCCTTCAGCGATCCACTTCTCGCGTCCGCCGTCGAGCAGTCGAACGTCCGCGTGACCGAAGAGCGTGAACACCCACAGGGCGTATGCAGCCCACCAGTTGTTCTTGTCGCCATAGATGACGACGGTGTCATCCCGGGCGATGCCCCTGTCGGAGAGCAGCTCAGCGAATCCGGTACCGTCGACGTAGTCACGCACAACCGGGTCATTGAGGTCGGTGTGCCAGTCGATCTTGACGGATCCCGGGATGTGGCCGATCTCGTAGAGGAGGACATCTTCGTCGGACTCCACGACGACGAGGCCGGGCACTCCAAGGCGCGCAGCGAGCCACTCGGTCGTGACGAGGCGCTCAGGATGCGCGAACTCGGCAAAAGCGGGGGAGGGGTCGGTTTCAACAGGCATGATCTACCTCCATGTTTTCAGCCGACCGTGACACGGGTGATGTGTTGGCTGGCTTAGGCTGGGAACTCGTTCTACCGGCGAAGATACGCAGGATCATCAGTCGCGGCAGCCGCATCGTAAGACTTCGACACACAAGGTATTCTCCCATGAGCCAGACCGCCGAGACGGCACGCACTCGCATCGCCGACCGTTCACCGAGCATCAGTGGAGCGGAGATAGCGGCAAGCCTCACCCCGCCGCGCCAGTTCGCCGAGGCGAGCTTTGCCAGCTACCGACCGGACCCGGCGTTCGCCTCGCAGCAGGAGGCGGTCGACCTGCTCCAGGCTTTCGCCACCGGGTGGGTGGCACCGAAATCCGGAGGATTCTTCAGCCGTAAAAAGAAGGAACCGGACGTCAAGCCGGGCGTGTACCTCGACGGAGGGTTCGGCGTCGGCAAGACGCACCTGCTCGCGGCTCTCTGGCATGCGGCACCGGGGCCACGGAAGTATTTCGGCACCTTCATCGAATACACCGCGCTCGTCGGCGCGCTCGGCTATGCCAAAGCCGTTGAGGCACTCACCGGCTCGACACTGATCTGCATCGACGAATTCGAACTCGATGACCCGGGCGACACGATGATGATGACCCGGCTCCTCACCGACCTGGTGGCAAAGGGAACCCGAGTGGCCGCCACGTCGAACACGCCGCCGAACGCGCTCGGCGAAGGCCGGTTTGCCGCGTCCGACTTCCTGCGCGAGATCCATGCCATGTCGTCGCACTTCACCACCCTGCGTATCGACGGGGAGGACTACCGACGCCGCTCCACGGAAGGGCACGCAGGCACTGTCGACCCCGACTCTTACGCGGCGGCACTCGAGTCGGCGAACGACGTCAGGATGTCCGATGATTCGTTCGATGAACTGATCACGCACCTCGCCACGGTTCATCCGTCGAAGTACATCAAACTCATCGACGGAATCGACCGGATCGGTTTGCGGGATGTGCACGAGCTCCATTCGCAGACCGAAGCGCTGCGTCTGGTCGCCTTTATCGACCGGGTGTATGACGCGCAAATCCCAATTGCCGCCACCGGCGTTCCGCTCGACCAGGTCTTCGCCGGCGACATGCTTTCCGGTGGGTACCGAAAGAAGTACCTTCGCTCCATGTCACGGATGATCGCGCTCACCGAACAGTCGTAGCAACGAAACCTGCTTTTTACACGGGGCACCCGGACGTAACCGGCCCGAAACATCGGGTGCACCGCTCTCGAAACGTCGACGACGCAAGCTGGGACCACACCGACAGGCGCATCGCGTCGCTCCGTCGGTCAGCCCGATGCACTCGAGAGAACTAAGGACACGATATGGACACCGGCAGCATTGCCTGGGGGATCACCGCTACTGCACTGGTATTGGTGATGACCCCTGGCGTCGCATTCTTCTACGGCGGCCTCGTAAAGGCCAAGAGCGTTATCAGCATGATGATGATGAGCTTCGGGGCACTCGGCCTCATCACCGTGCTGTGGATTCTCTACGGATTCAACATGAGCGCCGTAGCCAACCCCACAGACTTCGCGGGAAACCCCTTCTCGGACTTCGGGCTCACCTCCCTCTCGCAGGGTGCTGACGCCAACACCAACCTCCTGGGTGCGACCTTTGGCGCCACCTTCGCGATCATCACAATCGCCCTGATCTCAGGAGCGATTGCCGACCGCGCCAAATTCGGCTCCTGGATGCTGTTCGCCGGGATCTTCGCAACGATCGGCTACTTCCCGATCGCCGCGTGGGTCTGGGGTGGCGGCTGGATCATGAACCTCGGCACCACGCTCTTCGGCGAGGATTCAGGCATCGGAGTGATCGACTACGCCGGTGGTACCGCTGTCCACATCAACGCCGGTGCAGCAGCACTCGCTCTCGCGCTTGTTCTGGGCAAGCGCGTCGGATTCCAGAAGGGCATCCAGAAGCCGCACAACGTGCCGCTGACCCTCCTCGGCGCCTCGATCCTCTGGTTCGGCTGGTTCGGCTTCAACGCCGGAGCCGAATGGCTGAACGGACTGGCCAACACCGGCCTCATCGTCATCAACACCCTCGGTGCCACTGCTGCGGCGATCATCGGCTGGCTCGTCATTGAAAAGCTCAAGGATGGCAAGGCGACGTCTGTCGGCGCTGCATCTGGTGCTGTCGCCGGGCTCGTCGCCATCACCCCGGCGTGTGCCAACCTGACCCCGGGCTGGGCTCTTCTCCTCGGTGTCGTCACCGGAGCGATCTGTGCCCTGGCGGTCGAACTGAAGTTCAAGCTCGGCTTCGACGACTCGCTCGATGTTGTCGGCATCCACCTTGTCGGTGGAATCGTCGGAACCCTCTACCTGGGCTTCTTCGCTACGGAGACCGGCCTCTTCCTCGGCGGCGGGTTCGAACAGCTCACCGTCCAGTTCATCGCAGCATTCGCTGTCCTCCTCTACTCGTTCCTCGTCGCCGGCATCGTCGGCTTCGCGATCCAGAAGACTCTCGGATTCCGGGTCAGGAACGAAGACGAGATCGCCGGAGTGGACACCAGCGTCCACGGCGAGGAGGGTTACGCCCTCGAGGTCGTCTGACCCCACGCAGAACCACACAGTGTGACGGGATGTCGCCTTCGGGCGGCATCCCGTCTCTGCGCTTCCGCTGCCAGATCGGTCGTGGTTAGGATGAGCGGGTGAGTACCAGACAGCGCAAGGGCCTGACCATGCTCACCCGTCTGACATCACTCTGGGGGTGCTGAGCCGTGGTCTCCGTCACCTCTGTGCTGCGTTCGGTGGTCGCATCCGTCATCCGCTCGACGCGGAGCAGGCAAACCACCCCTCCCGAGGCCGCTGCGGAGCTCGGACGTGACGGATCGACCGCCACCGTCGAAATCGACCCCGAATCCATAGGCGCGGTGCGAATGACCTACGCTCCCTCGACGGACGGAAACCCCGACCCCGGAGAGATCGTCTGGACGTGGGTGCCGTACGAGGAACGCGACGGCCGTGGGAAAGATCGCCCGGTGCTGCTCGTGGCCGGGGAATCGGAGGGCACGCTCCTCGCCGTGCAGCTGACGAGCAAGCCCCGCCCTAACGACGTCGACTATGTTCCGATCGGCCGCGGTCGATGGGACGTGGAGAATCGGCCGAGCTGGGTGGATCTGGACCGGGTTTTCCGTGTGCACCCCAACGGCATGCGCCGGGAGGCCGCCGCCCTGGACTCCTCGAGCTTCGGGGATGTCATCGAGGCGCTCAGCGCCCGATACGGCTGGCATTGACCAGCTTCACGCGCGATGACGTGTGGACGGTCGGGCACGCATCGCCGCTATAGAATTCTCCTATTCGATTTGCTCGGACGGGGAGTCCTCATCAGAATCATCAGCTACAACCTCCGGAAGCACGCTGCGAGTGCCGAGCTTCTCGGACTGGAAACGATGTACGACGCCGACGTGCTCTGTCTCCAGGAGGCGGACAGCGAGCTTCTGCCCGCGTCCGTCGGCCGGCTCCGTCTCGCCGATTCAACCCGCGCCAATCGGCTCGGACTCGCGATCTACTACAACGAGGAACGATTCTCGGCCCTCACGACGACCGCCTTCGAACTGAAGAAGTCGATGCACGACCGGCTCTTCTCGCCGGCCACCGAGCGGTTGATCGCCACAAAACTGTTCGACAACGAGGCCGGGCGAGAAATGCTCGTGGCGTCATTTCACGCAGCGCCACTGACTGCCCTGAACTCACTCAGGCGCGAGCAGATCCACACCGCGCATCACGAACTGCGATCCCTGGCCGAGGGCATCCCGACCGTCATGGTCGGTGACTTCAACTACCCCATCTTCAAGAACAACCTTCGTAAGCGGGTCCAGGAGATGGGCTATGAGCTCTCGCTGAGCAATGCGCAAACCTACGCGCGCTACAAGATCTTCCGCGGACACTTCGATTTCGTCACCAGCGTCAACATGGGAATCGATGAGGTCAAGACCCTGCCACGCGGGGCATCCGACCATCGCGCCATTCTCGTCTCGACAACCTATCTGGTCTGATCTGACGCATTCCCCGCCGAAATCCCGGCGGGAAGGGGTCGACACACCCGTACATTCTGAGTACATTCTGCAAACGTGAGCATATCTCACGACTGACTCGCCCTGATGCAACCGTCTCCTGCCCGTTCCGAGAGCTCCGTCACACCCGAGCGACGATGTCTTGACATCTCCGTCATCACTCTCGCAAAGGAGCCTCGCAGTGAAAGTTTCATCGATGGTGGCAGCGGCTTGTGTCGCCGCCCTCACCTCAGTCGCCCTCGCCTCGCCGGCGTCTGCCCACGGTGGCCAACCGCCCGTCGGCATCAACACACAGGTCATCGCCGACGGGATGCTCTCGCCGCTCTCGCTTGATGTGGGGCAGGGCGGCACGGCGTACATCACCCAGAACTTCCCCGGCCTGCTCACCGCTGTGCCCGCGCGTGGCCAGCAGTCGGACATCGTGAACGGCAACGGGGACGAGATCAGTGCGGTGACCAGCAGGGGCAACACCGTGTACTACGCACAGGTTGCACACGACCACTCGCGCGCGACACTGATGAGCGTCACCAAGGGCAAGTCGCCCGTTCCTGTCGCTGATTTGTGGGCGTACGAGGACCAGAAGAACCCGGATCAGGTAAACACCTACGGGTTCGTCGGGCTGCCCCCATCGTGCGCATCCCAGTTCGATCCCGATGGAGAGTTCGGACCGCCGACCTACCAGGGCATCAAGGACATCCACCCGTACGCTTCGCTCGCAACGAGGGACGGGGTGTACATCGCTGATGCGGGGATGAACGCGATCCTCAAAGTCGGCTACAACGGACGGGTCTCCACCGTCGCCGTTCTTCCGCCCACGCCTCCGGTCGTCGCGACGGCGGCCATCGTCGAACAGTTCGGTTTCCCCTCCTGTGCCGTCGGTCACCGCTACCGTTTCGAACCCGTCCCGACGGATGTCGAGATCGGCCCGGGCGGGTGGCTCTACGTCACCACATTGCCGGGCGGCCCTGAGGATGCCAGCCTCGGCGCTAGGGGTGCCGTCTACAAGGTCAGCCCATGGTCAGGCAAGGTCATGAACTTCGCCAGCGGATTCGTTGGAGCAACCGGACTCGCCGTCTCCCAGAAGACCGGGGTGGTCTTCGTCGCGGAGATGTTCGGGGGAGCCAAGGGCACCGGTCAGGTCTCGGTGGTCCTCCCGTGGGGCAAACGGGCGGCGACCGCGTTCCCCGTTTCCTCACCTGCTGCCATCGAGCTCTCGGGCAAGAGCATCTACCTCACCATGGATGCATTCGTCCTGGGGCCGCAGGGGCCGCAATCGATCGGCAAACTGGTCAAGGTGAGCTTGACGGGCGCGTCGCTGAAGCAGTACCTGGGCTAGCGGCAGAGACAACCCGGGGTGGCGTCCGCGCGCGATCGAGGCGGACGTCATCCTGAACTATGCATGCCGGCGTTCAGTCATCCCGGCTCGAGATGATCTCGTGCACGGTGCGTACCGCGATGGCAACAAATCTCGGATTCGACAACCGGTAGTACGGGATGATGCAGGCAGCCTGGTGGAGCGCGTACGCCCTGGCACGCTTCCAGGTTTCGTCGTCGACGCCGAGAGCGGCTCGAAACGAGCGACGTCCTACCGCGCCGAAGATGCTCCACGCAGGGAGGTGAGTGGCGAGGTACACCCGCTCATCAGCCCGAGCGCGTTTCCCGCCGCATCAAAGGCGGAGCGAATCAGCGTCCACCAGGCGAACGCCAAGATCTTGCAGTTGCTGTCTTCGATGCCAACTCGAAGGCGCATGAGGTGGTCAGTGGCGACTGCAATCGCTGTGTTCACCTGCGAGGAGAGCGAGGAGTACGGGGTCGCGGCGTCGTCACCGGCCTAGGGGGTGGTGGGAAGAGCCCGAGACTCGTTGGCCCTCGCGGTCAACGCGTCGAGTCTGGCGAAGCTCAATTGCAGGAGTGCCATCCCCTGCTGCTCGTCGAGGTTGGTCTCAGCAACATCGCCCTTGGGTTGCGGATGCACAGCACTCACCATATAGACCCGGGTGCCGCGGACAGCGATGTGACCAGCTCGGGGGTTGCGGCCCGGGCCCGGATGGGTGGATGGTACGGGTGAGGGGTTCCAGCCCACCAAAGAACGGCGACAAGATGGTTACACGCGATGATCCCCAGAAGCGCCTGAGGGTCACCGGCACAATTCCCGACTTCTACGGACCACCAGTCCGTGCCCTCGGCATTGAGCCGCTTTCGAACATAGACATTTTCGTGGACCCGGGGACCGGCACAGGCGGTCAACCACCAAACAAGAAACTGCGAGACGCAGCCGAGAAGGCCCGGGCCCAGCAGGCGATCGCATTCAACCAAAGAGCCCTCGACTTCATCGCCGAAATCGGGGACGACGATGGCCGCGCGTCGAAGCAGCGTCGATGGACGATCCTCCTGCTCGCCCTTCTCCTGACGGGCGGGACGTTCGCTCTCCTATGGGCAGTGCTTTTCGTCGACCAGCCGACGGGGAAGACGGCCGGAGTGATCGCGGCGGCTGGCGTGTTGATCGCCACTCTTGCGGTGGTGGGGTTCGCCAACCCGCTGCAAACGATCGAACGGGACGTGGTTATCAGACGTTGGTCGGACGTCATCCTGTCGACGTTCTACTTACAGGCCGGGAGCTGGGATGTACGCGTGAACGCCGAGTACCGAAAGACCGCCGCCCGCGCAACGAAAGACTTCGCTGCAATGGCTCTCGCCCTCGGCGCGGCGCACGGAAAGACCCTGGACTCCCTCGTAGCAATCGCTACTCAGCCTGCGGCAGTCGAGGAGGAAGAGGAGGAGACCGCCCTGACTCTGCCGAACCCGGGCGACCAGGCGTCACCGGCGAACGTCGCCATCGACAACTTCACATTGGAAGGCACAGGCCCCGAGACACTCAGCTACACCATCGACGGCGGTCCGCCCGGGATCATCATCGACGCGGACAGAGGTGAGATCAGCGGAACGCCGACAACCGCCGGCGACTACGAAACGACGGTGACTTTGACATCATCGAAGACTAAGGAATCGCACGCAGTCACTTTTGCGTGGAAGGTGAAATAGGGCGGCCCCAGGCAGCACTCTCGCCTCACTTCTGATTTCCTTGAACGGCGGCGCGATTCATCTCGCCGCATGCGAAGGCCTGGCAAGCCTCGCGCCTGAGCGGCCGCGACCAGCACTGGCCTTCGGCCGGCGCGACGCCGCGCTCGCTCAGCGCACCTAGACCATCTCACCGGTTCGGCTCCCGTCTTCGGTCCCAGGCCCGTTCAGCGAGTAGGTGGTTGGTTGCGCTCGTCGAAGAGATCCAAAGCTGCCTGTATAACGTCGAGAGCGGCGGCGAAGTACTTGGCGAGGATCGCCGCGCTGGTCGTGAGGCGGTGATCGGATACGCCCTGACAATGGCGGATACTCGCTGCCGTTCGAGCAGGACTCGGAACATCGCGGAGTTACCGTGGGCCATTCCGCCAGCGATCATCCACAGAGCGACAACCGGTTGGAAGGTGTCCGGCACGAGAGGGCTGAGCTCAGTGAGTCGCTGTGTAAGTGTGTCGGGCCGGAGAGGGCCTTGTTTATTCATCGGGCGCGCATCTCGCAGCTCTTCAACGCGACTCTTCATCGAATCGAAACCCGGATCCTCACGTGCGAGAGCCCCCGACGCAGCGTTCACGCTCTGGCGGGCGTCGTGAGTCAACTGCAACGAACGCAAGACCCGAGTGTCTCGCTTCGTGGGGTTCTTTAGCCATAAGCCGTTGCCCGCTGCTTCGTACGCTCACACCTCACGACCTCCGGCACACAACCGCCTCTCTCGCTGTCGCGAGCGGTGCAAACGTGAAGACGATCCAGCGGATGCTTGGGCACGGGAATGCGTCCATGACCCTGGACACATATGCCGATCTGTTCGACTCGGAACTGGACGATGTTGCCGCCGCGCTCAACAAGCGAGCGATCGGTTCAGGCATCATCGAGGCGCTTGCTTCAGAATAGAAGCGAGCCCATTTTGTGTCCAATGCGTCATTTCCGGCGCTCACTCCTCGCCGAGAAACAAAAAGACCCGCGGAAATCCGCGGGCCTTATCGGTGGGCGATACCGGACTCGAACCGATGACCTCTTCCGTGTGAAGGAAGCGCGCTACCAACTGCGCCAATCGCCCGTTTGCTGTGACCGAGCGGTGCACAACGACGTTTCATCGTACCCGAACCGGAGTGCGCCCGTGAACCACACTGGCATCCGTTTCACCCGCGTCAGTCCGACGAATGACACCGAGGTAACTCGATTTTGTTTCTCGGCGGCTGATCAAGTAGAGTCTTTCAAGCACGCAGGAATGCGAGCAAATGCGGATGTGGCGCAGTGGTAGCGCATCACCTTGCCAAGGTGAGGGTCGCGAGTTCGAATCTCGTCATCCGCTCGAGTGTTGGGGTTAGCCTTCGGGTTGACCACGGCATGTGGGCAACCACACGCGGTGGCGTGGCCGAGAGGCGAGGCAGCGGCCTGCAAAGCCGTCCACACGGGTTCGAATCCCGTCGCCACCTCGCACTCACAATTGAATTACACTCGATAAAGCATGAGCGATTGGCGCAGCGGTAGCGCGCTTCCCTGACACGGAAGAGGTCGCTGGTTCGATCCCAGTATCGCTCACAAAAAGAAGCCCGGACAGAAATGTCCGGGTTTCTGTGCTTTAACCCGGATCGCCCCGGCGCCCCCTGAACCGCATGCGCCGCGGTCCAGCTGGTTCGATCCCAGTATCGCTCACAAGAAGAAGCCCGGACAGAAATGTCCGGGCTTCTGTGCCTTAACCCGGACCGGCCCGGCGCCCCCTGAACCGCATGCGCCGCGGTCCAGCTGGTTCGATCCCAGTATCGCTCACAAGAAGAAGCCCGGACAGAAATGTCCGGGCTTCTGTGCTTTAACGCGCACAGTATGCGCTGCAGGGGGCTGGTCGCGGGCAGCAGGCAACCCTATACTCAGGGCGTCATCGCTCTAAGAGAGGCGCGACCATGTCAGACATGCGAGTGCTCGAGTTGCGAATCCACGGCATTGCGAATTCGCCGCCTGCTGAGATCCTGTGCACGACCGAGGAAGAGGTCGAGCGCAAGGACGGCGATGACCAGGGCTCGTTCTGGCGGATCAAGCCGAAGGAACGCGGACCGAACGCGACCACCCCGGTCGACGACGAGACCGTGATCGAGGCATACTCGTGGGGAAACCAGGCCCGCTCAGGGGGGTCCGCCCTGGCTCTGGTCGGCCGGGCGATCGTTCACGTCAGCTGGTTGTTCGTGTTGCCGTTCGGTCTGTGCAACCTGGCCTACTGGGCTCGTCGCGACATCAAAGGCGCCGACGAGGAACCGAAGTGGTGGGCCGGCGGCGATGGCGCCGTCATGGTTCGGATCTTCGCGCTGCTGCAAACGCTGTTCTACACGGTCGGGTTTCTGACCGTCTTCGTCCATCTGATGGCCCTGCAGTGCTTTCGCTCCGTGACGACCACGGCCGGGGCCGTCGTCTACCAGACCTGCGCGGCATTGCCACGATGGCTCGACTTCCTCGCGGAGTGGAGTCCCACCGCCAGGGCCGCACTCTTCAGCGTCGTGCCCATCGTGGTGATTCTGCTGATCTACATGATCGGCCTGCGAGCACGCGGCATGTTCAACCCGCAGAGTTCATTCGACGACGACGCGAGACCGCACACAAAGACGCGGGTGCGACAGGGAGAGGCAGACCCACCCCGACCTGCGCTTCTCGCGACGGCCAGCTTCTGGCACCGTTCCCGCGTCGCGCAAACGTCCGAACGTGCGCACTTTGCCGCGGCCATCGCACTGATCGTGTTCCTACTCGGGTCCGATGCCCTGCTGGATTCATTCCCCGACGACAATCCCTTCGACGTCCTCGTCGGCGGCCTCGGAACAGTTGCAGCGAGCCCCGCACCATTTGCCGCGGTCGTTGCGAGCGCCCTCCTGCTCGCCGGCTCATTCGTCATCACCGCCGCAGCGGGACTGAGCGGAAAGATCTGGTCGGTTCGGTCCAAGCGTGGCTGGTCGACACTCCTGCTCGTGCTCTCAGCCGGCACCTTCGCTCTCTGGATCGGCTGGGCGCTTCTGGTCGCGCGCGACGACGTCGCAGGCGACGGCCAGTTCGCCGGCAACAGCAGCATGCAGGGGCTCATCGCCACCCCGACCGTGATTGCGGCTGCAGGGGCGCTCATCGCGGTGGGAAGTCTTTCCTGGGGGTACCGCTGGCGGCGGCGGCTGGTGATGTGGGGGGTGCTCCCGCTCGCGTTCGTCTGCGCCGTGTCCTCGGCGGCATGGGCCAAGGGTCTCTCGGACGATCTTGGCTGGGTGCGCCCGGCGCTCTCCGTGGCCACGGTGTTCCTGGTCGTGCTCGGGATTATCATCGCCTACCTGCCGTTCCGGAACGGAGAGGTGAAGGCCGCCAGACGTCTCTCGGGCTGGCATGGGAACGGAGCAGCGGTGTCGCTGCTGCTGGCTTTGCTCGCGTCTCTCGTGATCACCAGCCTCTTCGTCCTGGGAACACATGCGTGGCTGACCGCCGAGAACGACACGCCTACCGTGACCGGCAGTTGGAGGACCGTCGACGAGTCCACATCCGACGCGATCGCTGCGCCCGGGTTCCACGAACGGTTCGCCGGGATGCTCGTTGTCGTCCTTCTCGCCATCATCGCTGTCGGATTGGGGGCCGCGGTCGCCGCGCTCCGCCGGTACCCCGCATTCAGCCTTCCCGGGCCTCAGATGGCCGGCGATCTCGGCGGAGTTTCGCGACTCGTGACGGGCACACCGCCTGCAACGCAGCACACGGCCGCAACTCCGCCCGTTCACGCTCCCCGTGCTGCCTCCGCACAGACCTATCCACCCGAGGAGGATAGGCCCAGCGGTCGGTTGCGCGCTGTTGCGGACGCGCGACGGATCGCCGGACTTGCCCACCGGGGTGAACCGCTGCTGCGGGTGCTCGCTGCACTCACCGCGATTGCTCTCGTGCCGCTTGCCATTCCGTATGTCGGCGAGATCATCGAGCAGCAGCCTGCGTGGAGCACTCTCTCCGCTGTCTCCGGCTGGGCGATCGGACTGCTTGCCCTTGCGGCGGTCGCGTGGGTCGTCACCAACGCTGTGACCTCGAAGGAACGACCGCTGGGGCTTGTCTGGGACATCATCTGCTTCTTTCCGCGCGCTGGACACCCGTTCGCACCACCGTGTTACGCCGAGCGCGCTGTGCCGGAGGTCACCCAACGGATCAAGCGGTGGATGACAGAGGAGGGCGATACAGCTCAGGTGATCGTCTCCGCGCATTCGATGGGCGCGACCATCGCGGTCGGTGCGATCCTGGCGTTGCACGGAGAGGAAGAGGATGACGTGCTCGACAGGGTCGCCCTCCTGACCCACGGGGTGCAACTGCGTCCATACTTCAGCCGCTTCTTTCCCGAGGTCTTCGGTGCGCGTATTCTCGGCGTTCGCGGAACCCGGGGGCCCTCCCTGCTCGGCGCGGATCCGTGGCGCCGACAGGTGATCGACGACAACACCCCGCCAGCGTCGCCCTTATTCAGGGGCAGCGACCCGGCATCCCTGGTTCACCTCCTGGGCGGGGATTTCAGTGATCCGTCCTCGTCGATTGCACCCCGGTGGAGAAGCCTGTGGCGTCGAACCGACTATCTGGGTTTCCCGGTGCACGGGTACTGGAGCAACGACATCGACGGGGACAACGAGAACCCGATCGATCGGGGCGCGACCGAGAAGGCACCGCGTTCCTACCTCTGGACCGTCGCACGGCACAACGACTACCTGTCGACGCCCCAGTACCGATCCGCCCGCCACGAGCTCGTGGAGATGATGAAGCAACGGACCTGACGGCACACTGGTACCTATGGCGTGAGCACCACCTTGATGCACCCGTTCTCTTTCTTCTGGAACATCTCGTACATCTCAGGAGCACGATCGAGCGGCACGCGGTGCGTCGTCAGGTCCTCCACACCGAGCGGGTCCGACGCGTCCTCGACCAGCGGAATCAGTTCGTCCCGCCAGCGCTGCACGTTGCACTGGCCCATCCGAATGCCCACCTGCTTGTCGAAGAGCGTCTTCATCGGGAATGGATCGGCCTCGCCGACGTACACCCCACTGAGCGACACGGTTCCACCCCGTCGAACCGAATCGAACGAGGCATAGAGGGCGGCCATCCGATCGAGGCCTGCGGTGTTCATGAGCTTCTTCGCCAGCGGATCGGGCAGCAGGCCGACCGCGTTCTGGGCAAATTCCGCTCCGGGACTCCCGTGCGCCTCCATGCCGACGGCGTCGACAACAGAGTCCGCTCCGCGACCGTCCGTGGCATCCCGAAGCCGCTCAACGACATCGTCTGTGAGGTCGAATGTCTCCACCCCGTACCGCTCAGCCATGAGGCGTCGCTCGGGGACGGGCTCGACGGCCAGTACCCGGTGTCCCAGGTGCCTCCCGATCCGGCTTGCGAATTGGCCGACCGGCCCAAGACCCATCACCACCAGGGTGCCGTCCTCCGGAAGATCCGCGTATTTCACGCCCTGCCACGCGGTCGGCAGAATGTCGCTGAGGAAGAGGTACCGATCATCCGGGAGGTCGTGTCCGACCTTCGTCGCGTTGAAGTCCGCCAGCGGGACACGCATCCGTTCGGCCTGTCCGCCGGGAACCGAACCGTACAGTTCCGTATAGCCATACAGGCTGGCGCCGGTCCCTGACCGGGTGTTCTGGGTCGTCTCGCACTGTGTATGCAGGCCTCGCACGCACATGTAGCAGGTGCCGCAGGCGATGACGAACGGGATCACGACGCGGTCGCCGGGGGAGAGCCGCGTGACAGCTGGGCCGATCTCCTCGACGACACCCATCGTTTCGTGCCCAAGGATGTCGCCGCGGGAAAGGAAAGGGCCGAACGTCTCGTACAGGTGAAGATCCGAGCCGCAGATTGCAGCAGAGGTGACGCGGATGACGACGTCCGTGGGTTGTTCGATGATCGGGTCCGGGACGGATTCAACCGAAACCGACCGCTTCGCCTGCCAGGTGAGTGCTTTCATGACTCCTGTCTACGCGCGCTGAGTGACGCCGTCGAGCATCTTGACGCTGCCACGCCGGAACAGTACGGTGCGCGGACGATTCAGTAACTAGGCTGGCACGATGACCGCTGAGACAGACGTTCGAGAAGACGCCCAAGAGACCCCAGGAAAGGCGTCGGTGCGCACGATGTGGACCGATCGCATCGGGCACCTCGGTACCCGCAGCATCCAATTCCTGCTCATCATCACCCTGGCCGCTCTGCTCGTCTGGGCGATGGTCCAGCTCAAGCTCGTGGTCATCCCGCTGCTCATCGCACTCATCGTCGCCGCCGCCGCCGCCCCGGTGATTCTGTGGCTTCGCCGCTTTATGTCGAATCTCCTTGCCGCATGGGCCGCCCTTCTCGGTGGGGCGCTGGTCTTCGGCGGCATCGTCACCCTGATCGTCTTCGCGGTCCGCGACCAGTGGGACGAACTCGCGAAATCCGCCGTCGCCGGAATCGACCAGTTGCTGGCCTGGCTGAAAGACGGCCCGCTGCCGATCGACCAGCAACAGATCGATGATGCCCGCGACGCGGGAGTCGACTTTCTCACCAGCAGCCAGTTCGGTTCGGGTGCGCTTGCCGGCGTATCCGCGGCTGCCAGCATCATCACCGGCCTCATCCTGGCCATCGTCATCCTCTTCTTCTTCCTCAAGGATGGCGACACGATCTGGTATTTCTTCCTGAAACCGCTCCGCGGGGAGCGCTTCGCCCGCGGCGTCAGAATCGGCCAGACCGGTGTGCGTGTTCTCGGCGGCTACGTCCGCGGCACCGCCCTCATCGCATTCGTCGATGCGTTCTTCATCGGCCTCGGGCTGGTCATCCTTCAAGTCCCGCTCGCGCTCCCGCTCGCGGTCTTCGTCTTTCTCAGCAGTTTCATCCCGCTCGTCGGTGCGACCATCGCAAGCGTGCTCGCCGCCCTCGTCGCCCTCGTCGACTCGGGCCCAGTGACGGCCCTCATCGTCATCGCGATCGCCGTCGGTGTGAACCAGCTCGAGGGCAACTTCCTCCAGCCGATCGTGATGGCCCAGTCGCTCAAGCTGCACCCACTCGTCATCCTCGTCGCGCTCACCGCAGGAACCATCCTCGGTGGCATCACCGGAGCGGTGCTGGCCGTTCCGATCGCCGCTGTCGCCTGGGCGATTGTCAAGGTCTGGAACGGTCCCGACCGCTCTCTGGACCGCGCAAAGAAGAAGCGGGGGAAGGACAGTGAGCCCGCAGCGGTCGACTCCTCTACCGGCCAGGCTCCGGAGGCAGCCCCGGCAACGTAGCGTCGTAGTGCTGCCGGGAGAACCGTGCCATCGATGATTCCATGAACTCCGCAAGGACCGTCGCGACGGCACTCGACGCAGTCCACTGAACAACGTGTGCCGCTCCCGGAATCGTCACCAGGCGCCCATCGACCGCACATCTGGCGAGTTCCACGGCCCACCCGTGCGGAGCGATCGGGTCGCGCTCACCCCGAAGGACGAGGACCGGAGCCGCAACGAGTGGTAGCCGTCGTTCCGTGCGGTATTCGAGCATGACCGGCAGTTCGGTGAGGTACCAGCGAAACCCGCTGCGGACGTAGTCGGTACCGACGATCCAGTTCGCTGTCGGCGACTCCCTGAGCGCGTCGCGGGACAGCCTCATTCCCTGTTGCCAGGGTGCCCGCGCGCGCCGGTCGACAACCGGCCCGACGAGCGCCAGCGCGGCGACCCGGTCCGGACGCATCGTCGCGGTCTCGACCGCGAACTGAGAGCCCATCGAATGACCGACAAGGATGACGCCGCCGACGACGTGGGCATCCAGAAATGCGGACAAAAGGTCGGCACCGGCCTCGATCGTCAATTCCCGGGCTGGGCGCGGGGCACTGCCGAATCCGGGGAGATCGACCGCGAAAACTGTGCCGAACCGGGCGAGTCGGGCGGCCAGTCTGGTGAAATACCGCGACGAGACCCCGATACCGTGCACCAGGACGAATGTTGCACGGCCGGGGTCTGCCGATGCCTCCCAGCGACGCACCAGCAGAGTGAGGTCGCCGTGCACGAATCGGACGGGAGCGTCAGCCATGGGGCGAGCGGTCTCTCGTCGGGCAGGCGCATCCTGCGCGGGGGAGTGGTCCTGCTACAGAGGGCACGGCATCGTCCTTCCTCTCGTGTCTCCGGTTGCACTCACTCTAGGGGCGGAATGCGCACGGGGCTTCGCGCACCGACGACGCGGCCGACGGCGCTAAAGTTGGAGAGTCTTTACAACACAGAGGAGCACAATCTTGGCTGATGGATTCGCAAGATTCACCGACCGGTCCGTCGTCGCGATGCGCGTCAACGGCGAGTTGAAGGATCTGGCGACGACGATCACCGAGACCGACGAGGTAGACCCGGTCACGATCGACTCCGCCGATGGTCTGAACATTCTTCGCCACTCCGCAGCCCACGTGCTCGCCCAGGCTGTGCAGAAGGTCAACCCGGATGCGCGGCTCGGCATCGGCCCGCCGGTCACCGACGGTTTTTACTACGACTTCGACGTGCGTGAGGCATTCACTCCTGAGGACCTCAAGGTGCTCCAGAAGGAGATGGACCGGATCATCCGCCAGGGCCAGCGTTTCATCCGCCGCGTGGTCTCCGAAGAGGAAGCCAGGGAGGAGCTCGCCCACGAGCCCTACAAGCTCGAACTCATCGGGCTCAAGGGTGCGGCCTCCAGCACCGAGGACAACGAGAACGTCGAGGTCGGTGGATCAGAACTGACGATCTACGACAACGTCAACCCCAAGACCGGTGAGACCGAATGGAAAGACCTCTGCCGCGGTCCGCACCTGCCGAACACCCGGATGATCGGCAACGGCTATTCACTCATGCGCGTCGCCGCAGCCTACTGGCGAGGTTCGGAGAAGAACCCGCAACTCCAGCGCATCTATGGAACGGCCTGGCCGACCAAGGATGAGCTTCGGGCATACCAGGGTCGACTCGAGGAGGCTGCCAAGCGCGACCACCGCAAGCTCGGCGCCGAACTCGACCTGTTCAGCTTCCCCGAGGAACTCGGATCAGGGCTCCCCGTGTTCCACCCCAACGGCGGCATCATCAGGAACGAGCTCGAGGGGTACTCACGGAAGAGGCACGTGGAGGAGGGCTATTCCTTCGTCAACACGCCCCACATCACCAAGGGCAACCTCTACGAGATCTCCGGTCACCTCGACTGGTACCGCGACGGGATGTTCCCGCCGATGCACATCGATGCCGAGTACGACGAGAACGGAGATGTGCGTAAAGCCGGCCAGGATTACTACCTGAAGCCGATGAACTGCCCGATGCACAACCTCATCTACCGCGCTGGGGCGCACTCCTACCGCGATCTCCCCATGCGCCTCTTCGAGTTCGGGACGGTCTACCGTTACGAAAAGTCCGGGGTCGTGCACGGCCTGACCCGCGTCCGCGGTCTGACCCAGGACGACGCCCACATCTATTGCACCCGCGAACAGATGAAGGATGAGCTGACGGGAACGCTGAACTTCGTGCTCGGCCTCCTCAAGGACTACGGCCTGGACGATTTCTACCTCGAACTGTCAACAAAGGACCCGGTGAAGTACGTCGGAAGCGACGAAGCCTGGGACGAAGCGACCCGCACACTGCAGGAAGTCGCGGAAGCATCCGGCCTCGAACTTGTGCCGGATCCGGGCGGGGCAGCGTTCTACGGCCCCAAGATCTCGGTACAGGCTCGCGACGCCATCGGTCGCACCTGGCAGATGTCGACCATCCAGCTCGACTTCAACCTGCCGGAGCGGTTTGAGCTTGAGTACACCGCCCCAGACGGTACCCGGGTGCGACCGGTCATGATCCACCGCGCCCTGTTCGGATCGATCGAGCGGTTCTTCGGTGTCCTCACCGAGCACTACGCCGGAGCGTTTCCTGTCTGGCTCTCACCGGTCCAGGTGGTCGGCATCCCGGTCGCTGACGAGTACGGCGCCTACCTCGATGACGTGATCGGTCAGCTCACCGCCGTCGGAGTACGAGCCCACGTCGACCACTCGGACGACCGCATGCAGAAGAAGATCCGCACCCACACCAAGGCAAAGGTTCCGTTCCAGCTCATCGTGGGGGAGGAAGACAGAGCGAACGGTGCTGTCAGCTTCCGTTTCCGCGACGGAACGCAGCTGAACGGTGTTCCGATTGCGGACGCCATCGCGAAGATCCGTGCGTCCATCGACTCTCGTGCGCAGGTGACAACAGCATGGCTCGACTAGGACTCGACGATCACGAACAACCGGACGAGCAGGATGCGCCGGTGATCGGGTCGCTCCAGTCAAGCGCGCACCTTGCCGGGGTTCCGGATGAGTTTCAGCGTTTGTGGACCCCGCACCGGCTGGTGTACATCCAGCACGGCCAACAGCCGCATGAGGACGACTGCCCGTTCTGCCTCGCACCGGGGATGGACGATGAGGATGCCCTCATCGTGGCGCGCGGCACGCACGCATACGTGCTGCTCAACCTCTTCCCGTACAACAGCGGCCACCTGCTCGTCTGCCCGTACCGTCACATCCCGACCTACGACGAGGCGACCGCCGAAGAAGTTGCTGAGATCGGCGCGCTCACGCAGACGGCGATGACCGTCGTGCGCTCCGTGTCGAAGAATGACGGGTTCAATATCGGAATGAACCAGGGCATCATCGCCGGAGCAGGGATTGCCGGCCACCTGCACCAGCACATCGTGCCGCGCTGGGCGCAGGACTCCAACTTCCTGCCCATCATCGCGAAGACAAAGGCCCTCCCTCAACTGCTCGGAGACGTCCGCGCCGCTATCGCAGACGCCTGGCCGACACACTGACCCCAGCGGCGCTGCCTGACACGGCGGCACGCCCCTCTCGAACGATCTAGGATTGATCATTATGACTAACAGCACCAACACCGGCGAACAGGGTTCCAACCGCGTCAAGCGCGGTCTTGCAGAAATGCTGAAGGGTGGCGTCATCATGGACGTCGTCACAGCCGAACAGGCGCGTATCGCCGAGGACGCCGGCGCCGTAGCCGTCATGGCCCTCGAGCGCGTCCCCGCAGACATCCGGTCGCAGGGTGGCGTCGCTCGCATGAGCGACCCGGACCTCATCGAATCGATCATCGCCGAGGTGTCCATCCCCGTGATGGCGAAGGCGCGCATCGGACACTTCGTCGAAGCCCAGGTCCTCGAGGCACTCGACGTCGACTACATCGACGAGTCAGAGGTGCTGAGCCCCGCCGACTACGTCAACCACATCGACAAGTGGAAGTTCACCGTCCCATTCGTCTGCGGTGCGACGAACCTCGGTGAGGCGCTTCGCCGCATCAACGAGGGCGCGGCCATGATCCGCTCCAAGGGTGAAGCCGGTACCGGCGACGTCTCCGAGGCGACCAAGCACATCCGCAAGATCCGGTCAGAGATCGCGGCGCTCACGGCGATGTCGAAAGACGAGCTGTACGTGGCCGCCAAGGAACTCCAGGCGCCGTATGACCTCGTCTCCGAGATCGCCGAGACCGGCAAGCTCCCCGTCGTGCTGTTCACCGCCGGGGGCGTCGCGACTCCTGCCGACGCCGCCATGATGATGCAGCTCGGCGCTGACGGCGTCTTCGTCGGCTCCGGAATCTTCAAGTCAGGCAACCCCGAGAAGCGTGCCGCCGCTGTGGTCAAGGCCACGACGTTCTTCGACGACGCCAAGGTCATCGCAGAGGTGTCGCGCGGACTCGGTGAAGCCATGGTCGGCATCAACGTGTCCGACCTGGCTGCGCCGCACCGCCTCGCCGAACGTGGCTGGTAGCGGCACGCCGCAGGTCGGTGTCCTCGCCCTCCAGGGCGATTTTCGGGAACATGCCCGCGTTTTGCGCGGGCTGGGGGCGGATGTCGTCCATGTTCGCCGACCGGAGGAGCTCGCGTCCGTCGACGGACTCGTCATCCCCGGCGGGGAGTCGAGCGTCCAGGACAAACTGTCGCGCGCGTTCAACCTTGCCGAACCGCTGAAGCAGGCCATCGCATCCGGACTGCCCGTGTACGGAACCTGCGCTGGACTGATCATGCTGGCCGACCGCATCGTGGACGGGATCGTCGGGCAGCAGACGCTCGGCGGACTCGACGTCTCGGTCAGGCGAAACGCTTTCGGTTCCCAGCTGGAATCCTTCGAAACCGACCTCGACATCCCGGTGCTCGGGAATACGCCCATGCACGCCGTCTTCATCCGGGCGCCGATCGTCGACAATGTCGGACCAAAGGCCACCGTTCTCGCCGCCCTCGAGGACGGTCGCGTCGTCGCCGTCGAACAGGGCAACCTCATCGGGACCTCCTTCCATCCGGAGGTCACCGGGGACATCCGATTCCACGCGTACTTTCTCGACAAGGTGCGCAGAAGAACGAGCTGAACCCGTCGCCCCTGCGTCGCGTGATTTAGACTGGGGCGGTTAGACATCCAGTAAGGGAGCACATGTCCGGACACTCCAAGTGGGCAACGACCAAGCACAAGAAGGCGATCACCGACTCTCGCCGTGCCAAGGCGTTCGCGAAGCTCATCAAGAACATCGAGGTCGCCGCAAAGATGGGCGGCGCCGATCTGTCGGGCAACCCGACCCTCGTCGACGCCATCCAGAAGGCCAAGAAGACCTCGGTCCCCAATGACAACATCGACAGGGCGGTCAAGCGCGGCGCCGGTCTCTCGGGCGACTCAGTCAGCTACACGACCATCATGTACGAGGGCTATGCCCAGCACGGTGTCGCCCTGCTGATCGAGTGTCTCACCGACAACAAGAACCGGGCGGCGGCTGACGTCCGAACCCTGATGAGCCGCAATGGCGGCACCATGGGTGACCCGGGGAGCGTCGCGTACAACTTTGCACGCAAGGGGATCATCGTCGTTCCTGCTGCCGACACCACCGAGGACGACATCCTCGCCGCGGTGCTGGATGCCGGCGCCGAAGAGGTCGTCGACGAAGGCGAAACCTTCGAGGTCATCACCGAGCCGCACGACCTCGTCGCAACGCGTACAGCGTTGCAGGAGGCCGGAATTGACTACGACTCGGCCGACGCCGCTTTCGTGCCCAACCTCAAGGTCGAAGTGGATGCCGAGACTGCGCGCAAGATCTTCAAGCTCATCGATGCCCTCGAGGACTCGGACGACGTGCAGAACATCTACAGCAACTACGAGCTGTCGCCGGAAGTCCAGGCCGAGCTGGCCGCGCAGGACGACTAGGTACCTGATGACGCTCCGGGTGCTCGGCGTCGACCCGGGCCTCACTCGCTGCGGCATCGGGATCGTCGACGTCGAACCGAACCGCAAGGCACGGCTGGTGCACTACACGGTTGTGCGGAGCGACCTGAACGCATCCATCGACCAGCGACTGCTTGTGATCGGCCAGGGCATCGACGAGGCTCTCGACGAGTATCACCCGGATGCCGTCGCGGTCGAGCGGGTTTTCGCGCAGCACAACCTGCGCACGGTGATGGGCACTGCTCAGGTCTCAGGACTCGCACTGCACGCTGCCGCCAAGCGTGGGCTGCGGGTCGGACTCCACACCCCGTCCGAAGTCAAGGCGTCGATCACGGGGTACGGTTCAGCAGATAAGAAGCAGGTGGCGACGATGGTGGCGCGGGTCCTCGGGCTCGCCGAACCGCCGCAACCGGCCGATGCTGCCGATGCCCTGGCGCTGGCAATCTGTCACGCCTGGCGCGGCGGAGTGGTCTCGCCTGGTGCGACGGGCTCCACCGCGCTGACTCCGGCCCAGCAGGCCTGGGCGCGCGCCGAGAAGGCGGCCCGCGGGGGAGCGTGACCGCTGCTTCGTCCGTCGCTTCGTCCGTCGCGGATGTCGGAAACCCGTCTGCGATGTCGGCATATGTGACGGACGAACGGCCGGCCCGGGTCGACCACGGGTTCATCCGTCGCGGATGTCGAAAACCCGGCCGCAAACCCGGCACATGCGTCGGACGAACGGTACGGCCCGCGACCGCCCACAGGGTTCATCCGTCGCGGATGTCGGAAACCTGTCTGCGATCCCGGCATATGCGACGGACGAACGGCCGGCCCGGGTCGCTCACGGGTTCATCCGTCGCGGATGTCGAAAACCGGCCGCAAACCTGGCACATGCGACGGACGAACGGTACGCCCCAAGTCGTCCACGGGTTCATCCGTCGTGGATGTCGAAAAACCCGCGTGCGAAGTCGGCACACGCGACGGACGAACGGCCGGCCCGCGACCCCCACAGCTTCATCCGTCGCAGATGTCGAAAACCCGGCCGCCACAAACCCAGCACACGCGACGGACGAACGCCCCCGGGTCAGATAGTCCACGGGTTTATCCGTCGCGGATGTCGAAAACCGCGGCCCCACCCGGGCTCATCCGTCGCGGATGACGGAAACCCGGCCACAAACCCACCACTCGCGACGGACGACGACGAAGGCCGCCGAGTGCGTGGCGGTCCGGGCGCTGTCTGAGGCTCGACGTAGGCTGGGAAGGTGATCTCTAGTGTGCGTGGAACAGTTCTCTCAGCCGTCGGCGGCGACGTCGTCATCGACGTCGGCGGGATCGGTTATGCGGTCCACGTCACCCCTGAGCACGCGCTCGCCCTGCGCGTCGGCGAGCAGGCGTTCGTCCACACCGCTTTCATCGTGCGCGAGGACTCCATGAGCCTGTTCGGCTTCGAGACCCGGGAACAACTGGATGTCTTCACCCTCCTCACCGGGGTCACGGGTGTCGGCCCCAAGTCCGCCCTCGGTGTGCTGAGCGTGCTCGGCCCCGGGCAGATCGCCGCCGCCGTCGCATCCGAGGAAGACGCCGTCTTCCGAAAGGTCTCCGGGATCGGCCCGAAGACAGCGAAACTCATCGTTGTGTCCCTCGCGGGCAAGCTCTTCGCCCAGGCTGAACCGGCCGTTCCGGTCGCGGCTTCACCAGCCGGCGACAAGGTGGTCGTCGCCCTCATCGGCCTCGGCTGGTCAGAGAAGATCGCCGGCCAGGCGGTCAGCGACGTGATCGCCGCCAACCCGGACTCCGGCACCGCGCCCGTACAGACACTGCTCCGACTCGCGCTGGCCCAGCTCGGCCCCGCCCAGCACAGCGCAAGCACGACGGGTGCGCGCGCATGAACGACGCCGACCTGACGAATCCTGAACCGGAATCCGACGCCGAGCTCGTCTTCGAGGGGGCGCTGCGTCCCCAGAGCCTCGCCGAGTTCGTCGGCCAGACAAAAGCGCGCGGCCAGCTCGAACTTCTTCTGAAAGCTGCCGCCATCCAGGGGCGAACAGCCGACCACATTCTCCTCGCGGGCCCGCCCGGGCTCGGCAAGACCACGCTCGCCATGATCGTTGCGCACGAAAGCCAGAAACCGCTCCGGATGTCGAGCGGCCCAGCCATCCAGCACGCAGGTGACCTCGCTGCCGTGCTGTCGAGCCTCGTCCCTGGCGAGGTCCTCTTCATCGACGAGATCCACCGGATGGCCCGGTCGGCCGAAGAGATGCTCTACCTGGCGATGGAAGACTTCCGCATCGACATCATGGTCGGTAAGGGCCAGGGAGCGACCTCTGTTCCACTCGACCTCGCGCCGTTCACGCTCGTCGGCGCTACGACCCGCTCCGGGATGCTGCCCAACCCGCTTCGCGACCGGTTCGGCTTCACCGCACACCTCGAGTTCTACGACGCGCCCGAGCTGGAGCAGGTGCTCACACGCGCAGCCCGCATGCTCAACTTCCCGATCGATCAGGATGCCCTCGCTGAGATCGCCGGCCGTTGCCGCGGCACCCCGCGCATCGCCAACCGACTTCTCCGTCGCGTCCGTGACTATGTGCTCGTCCACCGAACCCCGGCTGATAAAGCATCGGTTCGCGCGGCGCTGCACCTCTACGACGTCGACGAACTCGGGCTCGACCGGCTCGACCGTGCCGTCATGGAGATCATGTTGACGAGGTTCGGGGGAGGGCCAGTCGGCCTGAACACCCTCGCGGTGTCTGTCGGCGAGGAAGCCGAAACGGTTGAAAGCGTCGTCGAGCCGTTCCTCGTCAGGATCGGACTGATCACGAGGACGCCACGTGGTCGAATGGCCACCGCGCAGGGCTTCGCACACTTCGGCGTGCCGCACGGTCAGGGTTCTCTGCTTCCCGATGTCCTATAATTCAGTGTGGCCCATCGGCCCGACCCCCTCAGACGTGCGGTTGAACAAACCGCGAAAGGCCCACTAAAACTTATGGATCCCCTCAGCATTGGCATGCTCGCCATCCTCGCCGTCCTCATCTTCTTCATGTTCCGCAACGGACAGAAGCGCAAAAAGGACATGGCAGAAAAGCAGTCGAAGGTCGTCCCCGGCGCCGAGGTCATGACCAACTTCGGTGTTTTCGGCACCATCCTCAGCGTCAACGACGACAAGGTCGAGGTTGAGACCAGCCCGGGCAATGTCCTCACCGTTCACCGCCAGACCATCGTCCGTTTCCTCGATGACGAGGTCCTGCCCGTCGACGAGGACGCCGTCGATGAGGATGCCCCTGAGCAGATCAACGAGGACAGCGCCGCATTCCCGGCAGAGCCCGTTGACTTCCCGGCCGACCCCGAGTTCGGTCAGCGCGTCGACCCGACCGAGACCAACCCGGCCACGGATTCACGCGAAAAGAACGCTGACCAGTAGTCTTCCTGAGGAGCGTCGCCGCTCCCAGCGCTGAAAGCAGCGAGTTCGCACCATCCTCGAAGCAGTCGCCCGCCCACCAGCGGCCTGACGGTGATAGAAAGCTGAGTACGTAGTTGGCACAGTCGAAGTCGACGCCCGTCCGTAAGGCCTGGCGCTCCCTGACCTGGTTGGGTGTCATCACCCTTGCTCTCCTCGGCGTTCTCGTCGGCGGAATTATCTGGGGCGGCGCCAGTTGGGCGCCCAAGCTCGCCCTCGACCTCGAGGGTGGCACGCAGATCATCCTCCAGCCGAACGTGCAAAGCGGAGCCCAGGCGACCACGGAACAGCTCAACCAGGCGGTCTCCATCATCCGTCAGCGCGTGGATGCGTCCGGCGTCTCCGAGGCCGAGGTGAACACCGAGGGCAACAACGTCGTCGTGTCGATCCCCGGCGAAGCAGACGAGGAAACCCGGAACAGGATCGAAGCATCAGCGAAGCTCGAGTTCCGCTCGGTTCTTGTGGCTGGCGCGCCGTCGAACACGTTCGTCGGGGAGGACGGCACGGAGACCCCGTACCCGACTCCCGACCCCACGTTGCAGAGCACACCGACGGCGGAACCGACCAGCCCCAGCGACCTCAGCCAGGTCACCCCGGCGCTGGAAGCAGCATTCCAGGCCTTTGACTGCAACGAACCGGTCGAGGCCGGCGTCGTGCAGCCGGCGGAAGAGCCGATCATCGCCTGTGAGGCCGACGGCAGCGTCAAGTACATCCTCGGACCGGTCGAGGTCGAGGGCTCGCAGATCACCGACGCCACGAACGGGCTGCGGACAACCCAGACCGGTGCGACCACCGGTGAGTGGGCCGTCAACCTCGTCTTCAACTCCGAGGGAACCGACGAGTTCGGCTCGGTGACGAGCAGGCTCAACGGGCTCGAGAGTCCACAGAATCAGTTCGCCATCGTGCTCGACAACCAGGTCATCTCGGCACCGCAAACCCTCGCTGTGATCAGCGACGGCAAGCCCGAGATCTCGGGAAGCTTCACCCAGGAGACATCGAAGACGCTTGCTGACCAGCTCAAGTACGGCGCGCTACCGATCAGCTTCACCGTGCAGAGCTCAGACCAGATCTCGGCAACACTCGGCTCGAGCCAGCTCCAGATCGGTATCATCGCCGGCATCATCGGCCTGATCCTCGTCGCCATCTACACCCTGTTCCAGTACCGACTGCTCGGATTCGTCACCATCGCCTCGCTCATTGTCGCTGGCATCCTGACCTACCTCGTGATCGCGATCCTGTCGTGGCGCAACGGCTACCGCCTGTCCCTCGCGGGTGTTGCCGGGCTCATCGTCGCCATCGGATTCACCGCGGACTCGTTCATCGTGTACTTCGAACGAATACGAGACGAACTTCGAGACGGACGTGGCCTCGAATCCGCCGTCGAAGCGGGCTGGCGCCGTGCACAGCGCACGATCTACGCGTCGAAGGGTGTCAACCTGCTCGCGGCGGTTGTCCTGTACGTGCTCGCGGTCGGCAACGTGAAGGGATTCGCCTTCACCCTCGGAGTCACCACGATCATCGACGTCGTCATCGTGGTGCTCTTCACCCACCCCACGCTTCAGTTGCTCGCCACGACGCGTTTCTTCTCGAGTGGACACCCGTTGACCGGGCTCGATCCGAGAGCACTCGGCGCCGTCTACCGCGGGCGGGCACAGTTCCGTCAGCCGGTCGACGTCACCAAGTCGAAGGTGGTCACGTCCAGCCGTGAGGCAGTGAAACGCCAAACGATCGCAGAACGCAAGCAGGCCGACCTCATCGCCGCAGGCGGAAAGAAGAGCCAGGAGAAGGATTCCTAATGGCAAACCTGACCACATTCGGCAACGACCTGTACACGGGCAAGCGCTCGTTCAACTTTGTGGGAAACCGCAAGGTCTGGTTCAGCGTCGCCATCGCCCTCGTGATCCTCTCGATCCTCGTTCCCGTCGTCAAGGGCGGCTTCAACCTGAGCTTCGAGTTCACCGGCGGTTCGCAGTTCACCATCTCGCCGGTGGCGTCCGCTGACCAGAACACGGCGACGGATGCTGTGGCGGAGGTTGTGCCCGAAGCTGTCTCCAAGGTCACCACGGTGGGCGAGGACGCTGTACGTGTGCAGACCAGCCAGCTGACCAGCGGCGAGACCACCGAGGTCACCCGGGCGCTGGCCGCGGCATTCGATGTGCAGGAGAGCGATGTCGCAACGTCCTTCATCGGCGCGTCGTGGGGGCAGGACGTCACCAGACAGGCGCTCACGGGTCTTCTGATCTTCCTGGCACTCGCCTTCATCACCATGGCGCTGTATTTCCGCACCTGGAAGATGTCAGCCGCCGCCATGATCGGTCTCCTCGACGTCCTCGTCATCACACTGGGCGTGTACTCGCTCAGCGGGTTCGAAATCAGCCCGGCAGCCATCATCGGCTTCCTCACGATCCTCGGGTACTCGCTGTACGACACCGTCGTGGTGTTCGACAAGATCAGGGAGAACACGAGCGAAGACGGGGACAACGCTCCGCGAACGTTTGCCGAGTCGGTGAACCTCGCCGTGAACCAGACGCTGGTGCGTTCGATCAACACCTCGGTCGTTGCTGCCTTGCCCGTCGCCTCGATCCTCGTCATCGGTGACTTCGTTCTCGGCGCAGACACACTGCGCGACATCTCCCTCTCGCTTTTCGTCGGCATCCTCATCGCGACCTACTCCACGATCTTCGTCGCCGCCCCGCTCTACGCGCTGTTCCGCCAGAACGAGCCGGATATCAAGAAAAAGGATGTTCGCGTGCTTGCGGCCCGCAAGCGTTCAGCGGAGCAATCCGCCGTCGTTCCGGCGATCTGACCCGTCGAGTTACTGCGGGATAATGGTGCGGGAGGAAGTGGCCGATGTCTGAAACGCAATCGTCGAGCGCCTCCCTTCGACGCCTCGTTCCGCGGATCTTCTCGAAGGCGCAACCAGCTGGCGCGGTCGATCGGCTGATTCGCACGGCGCGGATGCACCACCCGAAGGCGGACCTCTCGATCATCGAGCGCGCATACACGGTTGCTGAGAAAGCCCACCGCGACCAGAAGCGACAAAGCGGAGAGCCGTACATCACCCACCCGGTGGCCGTTGCCCAGATTCTCGCCGACCTCGGAATCGGACCGAAAACGCTGGCCGCTGCCCTCCTCCACGACACGGTCGAAGATACCGGCTACGCCCTGGACGAGTTGCGGGCTGAGTTCGGTGACGAGGTCGCCATGCTCGTCGACGGGGTCACCAAACTCGACAAGGTGAAGTACGGCGAAAGCGCCCAGGCTGAAACCGTGCGCAAGATGATCGTGGCAATGTCCAAAGACATCCGCGTTCTCGTGATCAAACTCGCCGACCGGCTGCACAACGCGAGGACGTGGGGCTTCGTCGCACCGGAGAAGGCGGCGAAGAAGGCGACGGAGACCCTCGAGATCTACACGCCGCTCGCGCACCGTCTCGGGATCCAGACCATCAAGTGGGAACTCGAAGACCTGTCTTTCGCCGTTCTCTATCCGAAGCTCTACGTCGAGATCGAGAGCCTCGTCAAGCAACGTACTCCGCAACGCGAGGAGCTCGTGCACCAGGTGCTCGATGCGGTCAACGAAGACCTCAAAGCGGCCAAGATCCGCGGCAAGGTCGTCGGACGCCCCAAGCAGTACTACTCGATCTACCAGAAGATGATCGTGCGAGGGCGTGACTTCGATGAGATCTACGACCTCATCGGCATCCGAATCCTGGTCAACTCGGTGCGTGACTGTTACGCGGTGCTTGGCGCGATCCATGCGCGCTGGACACCCATCCCCGGCCGTTTCAAGGACTACATCGCCACGCCGAAGTTCAACCTGTACCAGTCCCTGCACACCACGGTGATCGGACCGGGCGGCAAGAGCGTCGAGATCCAGATCCGCACGCACGAGATGCACCAGCACGCTGAGTACGGTGTCGCTGCGCACTGGAAGTACAAGGAGAACGTCAACGGCAAGAGTGCCGGAGCGAAGGCCGGCGAGAACGACATGGTCTGGCTCGCGCACATCTCGGACTGGCAGGCGGAAACCGCAGATCCCGGGGAGTTCCTCGATTCCCTGCGGTTCGAGATCGGGGCCAAGGAGGTCTACGTTTTCACGCCGAAGGGGCGTGTCATCGGGCTTCCGGCCGGCGCAACGCCCGTCGATTTCGCCTACGGCGTGCACACCGAGGTCGGGCACCGGACGATGGGCGCCAAGGTCAACGGCCGCCTCGTTCCCCTCGAGACCGAACTGATCAGCGGCGATGTCGTCGAGGTCTTCACATCGAAGAACCCCGATTCAGGTCCCAGCCAGGACTGGCTCAACTTCGTGAAGAGCACCAGGGCTCGCAACAAGATCAGGCAATGGTTCACGAAGGAACGCCGCGACGAAGCCATCGAACAGGGCAAGGACGCGATCGCCCGCGCCATGCGCAAGCAGAACATGCCGCTGCAGAAGTTGATGAGCCAGGACTCCTTCGCCGAGGTTGCCGCACAGATGCGCTACGAGGATGTGTCCGCGCTGTACGCCGCGGTCGGTGAAGGCCACGTCTCCACACAGTCGGTGCTCGAGAAGGTGGCTGCGCTGCTGCAGGGTGACAGCGAAGCCGAGGTGGAAGCCATTGACTTCCCGGTTCGCGGTCGCACCCGCAAACTTCCGCACAGCGACTCCGGTGTGCTCGTCAGGGGAGCTCCTGACATCCTCGTGAAGATGTCGAAGTGCTGCACCCCTGTGCCCGGTGACGAGATCGTCGGATTCGTCACCAGGGGCTCGGGCGTCTCCGTGCACCGGAGCGACTGTCACAACGTCCAGGACCTGTTGAAGGAACCGGAACGGATGATCGACGTGGAGTGGGCGCCGACGTCGAAAAGCGTCTTTCTCGTGAACATCCAGGTCGAGGCACTCGATCGGGCCGGCCTGCTCAGCGACGTCACACGCGTCCTCAGCGAACACCACGTCAATATTCTGTCAGCCACGGTCTCGACGTCGACCAACCGTCTGGCCATCAGCCGTTTTGTTTTCGAAATGGGCGACACCACCCACCTCGACCGAGTTCTCAATGCGGTCAGGCGGATCGACGCGGTGTACGACGTCTATCGGGTCAACGGCGGTTGAGCCGCCACCGCGGCGATCAGCTCGAGTGAACGCTGCCTCCCCGGAAGCGGACCGATCCTGTCCGTCAGATCGGAAGGCTGAATCCTGTACCGGTGCACCAGGGCCCGAAGTGCGCTGAGGTCCCGCTCATCCGGGTCCTTCCGCCGGCCAAGGTCGAACGCCGTGCGCGCCGGTGTCGTGACCCGCAACGCTCCGATAAGGCACTCATCGTGCACGGCGACGCACAACTCACGCAGCCGAAACCGTGGCGGCAGTCGGATACCCGCACGCTCATCGCTCCGGGAACACACTTCGTGACGCCACGGAGCTTCATCGGTCGCTCCGTGCAGCCACGCCGCGGTCAGCCCCATCATCACCAGCCGTCCGCTTGCGATCGACACCGGCAAGAGCGTGGCGAGTGAGCGAGCCCTCAAATCGGGACTGTCCGGTTCGTCAGCACAGATCCAGGACTCGTCGATACGAAAGAGCTCGCCGTCGAGCCGGGCGGCGGAGAGCTCAGCCGACGGGAGAACCGCCCGAGTGAGCAGAGGAGGAACAGTGAACACGCCGATCAGGATGACAGCAACAGACGGAGATCGATCGACTCCGTCGCCGTTGTGCAGAGCCGGTCCTCGGATCGCTCCCTGTGGAGAGCCGCCGTCAGGATTCTGAGTGTGACCGATCGCGTCGCTGTCGTATCGTCTCGATCGCATACCAGGCCAGAAGGCCGGCGACCGTCCCGAGAAGCGCGCCTGCGACGACATCCGTCAGCCAGTGCGCCTGCAGGTAGGTGCGGCTCCACGCCATCCAGAGCACCCACGCCACACCGAGGGTCCAGACGACCCAGTGCCGCAGCAGGAGCGCAAGGATCACCATCACGGTCGCGGCCATGGCGGTGTGACCAGACGGGAAGGAGGTCGGAACAGACTCAGCCAGCGATCCCTCAGGCCGGGTCTTCGCGACGACGGCCGCGAGCGGAGCTGCAAGGGCGACGGAAACCACCATCGCCACGGCGACGATCAGGGCGGCAAGCTTCCACCGGAGGTACAGCAGCGCGCCGACGATGAGAAGTCCGATAATCAGCATCGCGATCGGACCGCCGATGACGGCGGGAATCCACGCCAGCACCAGGCCGACATCCGTTCGCTGCGACAGCATGAGATCGTTCCACCAGGTGTCGACCGGTTCGGCCGGGTAGGCCGGGCCGTAACTCAGAAAACCGACGATCGCAAAGAGTGCGATCGCCGTGATGCACGCGGTGAGGGCAATCCTGCGCGAACGATCGGAAGGACTCTCCGGTGGCGAGAAGCGCCGACGCGCGGACGTGTGAGCGGTGTGAGACGTCATCGGTTCAACTCCCTGCGGTCATCCTCTGACCACGTGGGCGGGTTCTCCCACGTGGAGATGCACACTGTATCGCGCACCGGTTCGCCTCGTGATCAGGACAGGGCGTTCAGCCACAGTTTCCGCGCCTCGAGCGCATCAGTGGCCTCGGCGATTTTCGCCTTGTCGCCGGACGCCTTCGCCTCGTCGAGCTCGCTTTCCAGTTTCGCGATCGCGGCATTCAACTGGCCGGCGAGACCTTCCGTGCGAGCCTTGGTCTCCGGGTTGTTGCGCTTCCAGTGATCGTCGTCGAGAGCACGGAGGTGCTGCTCCACCTTGCGGAGGCGTTCTTCGACGTTCTTGACCTGGTCGCGAGGAACCTTACCGATCTCATCCCAGCGACGCTGGATTCCCGCCAGGGCTGAGCGGAGCTTGTCGCGATCCTTCTCGGCCAGCAGTGGCTCGGCCTCGGCAAGGAGGGCAAGCTTCTCGTCGAGATTGCCCTGGAACTCCACGTTGTCGCGCGCGTCGATCTCAGATTTCGCCGCGTAGATCGCGTCGCCAGCCGTCTTGAATCTCGCCCACAGGGCGTCGTCGTGTCGTTTGCCCGCGCGGCCGGACTGCTTCCACTCGTCGAGAAGGGCTCGGTATCCGGGGATGCCGTCAGCGCCTTTTTCGATCAGGGCTTCAGCCTTCTCGATCAGTGCCTGCTTGCGGGTCTTCGCGTCACGGTGCACCGAGTCAAGTTCGGCGAAGAACGCGCGCCGGTTCTGCTCGATGGTCGATTTCGCGGCACGGAATCGCTTCCACAGGTCGTTCGCTTCACCCTTGGGGAGCTTCGGGCCCTCCTGCTGGTGGGTCTGCCACTGTGCGAAAAGTGCGTTGATCTGCTCGGTGGTGTTCTTCCACTGGGCTTTGGCCGGATCCTGGGCTGCGAGAGTCTCCGCTTCGGTGACGATCGCTGCGCGTGCGACCAGAGCATCTGCCACAGCGGCTTTCGCTTCTTCGCTCTGTTGTTCTGTCAGCTCGCCGACCGTCGAGTCGAGTGCGGCGACCCGGGTCTTCAGGCTGGCGAGATCGCCGACCGCATGGGCATTCTCGAGGTTGGTGGCGAGATGAGCGACAGCCTTGGCCACATCCGCGGCCGGTGCGCCGCGTTTGACCCGCTGTTCGAGCAGGGTCACCTGTCCGGCAAGGTCGACGTACTTGCGTTCAAAGTAGGCCAATGCCTCTTCCGCCGTGCCGTCCGGGTACTGGCCGACTTCGCGCCAATCCTCACCCTCACGAACGAAGACGGCGCCGGACTCGTCGACGCGGCCCCATGGTTGCTGGTCTGAATTGGACACGTGCCTCACCTTGCTATGGGTGTCGCACTCGCGTGCGACCGGAAACTCTGCTCAAGCCTATTACCTCGGCGCATGCGCCCGGCAAGGCTATTCGACGACGATACTGGTGATCGACACAGGAATAGCCGGCGCGCCGTCTGAGGCATCGTCTGCAACGCCCTGGTCCGTCACCTGGGCCTTCAGCTCGTCCAGCCCGCTCGTGACCGTGCCGAGGACCGTGTAACCGCCGGCGTCATCCGCGGGAATGGTCGTGTCCTCGTACACGATGAAGAACTGGCTTCCCATGCTGTAAGCGCTGCCGCCCTGCCGTGCCATCGCGATCGTTCCTGCGGGGTACACGTCATCGGCCGGAGCGTTTTCGACCGGGCCGTAGCTGTAGCCTGGGCCGCCGCTTCCATCGCCCTCCGGGTCGCCGCACTGGAGCACGAAGAAACCGCCGTTGGTCAGTCGGTGGCAGGAGAGCCCGGTGTAGAAGTCACTCTGGCTGAGCGAGATGAAAGAGGACACGCCCTGCGGGGCCGTCGCACCGTCGAGTTCGATCCCCAGCGGAACGTCGTTCACCGTCATCGTTCCTGTCCAGGTCCGCCCCTCGGCCAGCGCCGCGTCCGGGACGTCGCCGACGTTCTCACCGCCCGGCGCAGTCTCGGTCGGTTCGGGAGTCTCCGTGGGGCTTGCGACCGGCGTGCCGGGCCCCGAGGTGAAGTACGCAATCTGGGCGAATGTCGCCCCGATCGCCACGACGACGATCGCGACCCCGGCGATCCAGTTATCACGCACCCGGCGCCGGATCCGGAATTCGTGCATGGCCTGCCGCGCCTTGTAACCCTTGAGCCGCTCGCGGTTTTCGCGAGCGCCTCGGTCGTCGGTCTTGCTGGGTGCCACGTGGATCCTCCATGGGTGCCTGTGCGCGATCGCGCGGGGAGGAGCCTACGGCTTCCTCACCGATTGAACTTTACGGTGACCGGCAGGTGCTCACCAAATGCCCGCTCATCGCCGAGCTTAGGTAAGGCATGCCATACTTAGGCAATGCTTACCCTGAGCTCCGTCCGTGCCAAGGACTCACGCCCCGCGTATCGCCCGTTCCACGCCTCCGTCTCGAGGCTGTCTCGACTGTCACCGCATTTCGTCCGGGTGACCTTCACCGGTGACGATCTCGGCGACTTCGGGACGGACGGGTTCGACCAGCGAATGAAGATCGTCTTCCCCTTCGAAACCGGCGACATGAGCGACTTCGGCGCAGCTGACGCGAGCACGATCGCGGACGGGTCCTGGTACGCGCGCTGGCGAGCCCTGCCGGACAGCAAACGCAACCCCTTCCGCACCTATACGATCCGAGCCGTCCGTCCGGACGAGCGCGAGGTCGACATCGACATGGTCTCCCACGGTGACGCAGGACCGGCTTCTCGCTGGCTCAGCCGGGCGCGCCCCGGGCACACGGTCGTCCTGATCGGCCCGGACACCAACAGCCTCGACTCCGCGGTCGGCATCGACTGGCATCCGGGAGATGCGCGCTGTGTCCTCCTCGTCGGAGACGAAACGGCCGCCCCGGCCATCTGCAGCATCATCGAGTCACTTCCGGCCGGGCGACACGCCCGTGCCTTCATCGAGGTGCCCGGTGAGGCCGACGCCCTCCCGCTCGCTGTCCCCGCGGGTTCCGACGTGACCTGGCTCGTCCGGGGAAACGGCCCGATCGGCAGTGTCCTCGATCCCGCCGTGCGCGGGTGGGTCGGTGCGAACCGCGCCGTCTACCGTGCAGCACTCGCGACGGCGTTCCAGCGCGTCGATGACACGGACATCGACCGCGACCTGATCTGGGATTCACCCGAGGCGCAGGACAACGGTGACTTCTATGCGTGGCTCGCCGGTGAGGCCTCCATCATCAAGTCGCTCCGCCGCTTCCTGGTCAGCGAGACCGGAATCGATCGAACACGGATCGCCTTCATGGGCTACTGGCGTGCAGGGAAAGCCGAAGCTCAGTAATGGCGAGCACCCTCGTGCTCCCGGCGACGACATCGGCAACGCTGCACCGGCGGCGCTCGATCGGACTCCTCGTCTCAGTCTCGGTGCTGGCGCTCGCGCTCGTCCTCAGCCTGAGCCTCGGAACCCGGGTCACGTCCCTTGACAGTGTCATCGGCGCCCTGATCGATCCCGTCGCCGGTGATAACGACCACCTCGTCGTCCGGGAATTGCGAATTCCGCGCACGGTGATCGGTCTCGTCGTCGGGGCGGCACTCGCGATCGCCGGAACCCTGATGCAGGGGATCACCCGCAACCCGCTGGCAGATCCCGGCCTCTTGGGCGTCAACGCCGGAGCATCGCTCTTCGTCGTCCTGGCCATTTCGCTGCTCGGCGTAACCAGCCCGTCCGGCTACATCTGGTTTGCCTTTGCCGGAGCCTCCGTCGCCGCGATCATCGTGTACGCGATCGGCGTCCTCGGACGCGAAGGTGCAGCCCCGGTCACACTGGCCCTCGCCGGGACCGCGCTCACCGCCGGACTGACGTCCATCATCACCCTGGTCCTCATCACCGATATCGACACACTGGGGCGCTATCGCTTTTGGTCCGTCGGTTCCCTGGTGAACAGGGACCTCGACGCGGTCGCCGCCCTGCTGCCGTTTGTGCTGATCGGAGCGTCGCTCGCCTTCGCCATCGGATCGACCCTGAACGTGCTCTCCCTCGGCGACGACGTCGCCAGGGGACTGGGACAACACATCGGGATATCCCGGGCCATTGCGGCGACGTCCATCGTCCTGCTCTGTGGCTCAGCGACCGCGCTTGCCGGCCCCCTCGTCTTCGTCGGGCTTGTCATCCCTCACCTGGTACGTCCGTTCACCGGACCCGACTACCGATGGATCCTCGCCTACTCTGCCGTCCTCGGACCCGTGTTGCTCCTCGTCGCAGACACCCTTGGTCGGCTCGTCAGCTATCCGGGAGAAATCGAGGCAGGCCTGGTCGTCGCGCTGATCGGCGCACCGGTCCTCATCATCATCGTCCGCCGTTCGAAGATGACACGGCTGTGACGGTGCCGCTGGTGCGCGACCCTCGATCCCATCCCGAGCTGGTCAGCCACCACAGAAAGGACACCCGGACCCTCGTCATCATCGCGATCCTCGCCGCGGCGGCAGTCCTCGTTGCCGCGCTCAGTTCTGCGGTCGGAGCATACAGCCTCTCCGTTCCCGATCTGGTGCTGACTTTGCTTGGCCGGGGAACGGCAAGCGACAACGTCATCGTGTTCCGTCTCCGGCTGCCGAGAGTCGTCATGGGGCTCCTGGCCGGTGCTGCCTTCGCGGTCGCCGGTGCCCTCTTCCAGACAGTGCTGCGGAACGACCTCGCAAGCCCGGACATCATCGGCATCTCAGGCGGCGCGAGCGTCTCCGCAGCCGCCGCGATCCTCCTGTTCGGAGCGAGCGGCGCGATCGTCTCCCTCAGCGCTTTCCTCGGTGCGCTCGTCGTCGCCTGCGCAATTTATCTTCTGGCGTGGCGACGCGGGGTGGGCGGCTCCCGCTTCGTGCTCATCGGTGTTGGCGTGGCGTTCCTTGTCCAGTCAGCACTCGGCTACCTCCTCACCCGCGGAGACGTGCGGGAGGTATCCCAGGCGCTCGTCTGGATGGTCGGGGGCGTCGGAGGGGCACAATGGTCGGAAATCGCCGTCCTGGCCGTTGGCCTCGCGGCCCTGCTGCCCGTCGTCGGTGTCCTGTCCTCCCGTTTGCGAATCATGCAGCTCGGGGATGAGACAGCAGCCGGGCTCGGGGTGCCTGTGGAACAGACGCGTCTCGTCCTCCTGCTCGTCGCCGTTGCGCTGTGCGCCGTCGCCACCGCGTTCGTCGGCCCGATCGCCTTCGTGGCATTCGTGGCAGCGCCGATCGCACGGCGCATCATCGGTCGTGGGGCACTCGCCCTCGTTCCGAGCGCGCTCGTCGGGGCCCTGCTCGTTCTCAGCGCCGATTTTCTCGCCCAGCACGCACTCCCCGGCAACCTGCAGGTTCCGGCCGGAATCATCACGGGCATCATCGGTGCCCCGTACCTGCTGTGGCTCCTCGCCTCAGCCGACCAGAAAGGCCGCAGCGCATGACCGGGAACCCGACGATGCCGACAACGAGGGCCAGCCACGACCTGGACGCCGAGAACCTGAGCCTTTCCTACGACGGCCGGGACGTGATCGCCGACCTCGATCTCACGATCCCGGCGGGCAGGATCACCGTCATCGTCGGCGCCAACGCCTGCGGCAAATCGACGCTCCTCCGCGGCGTGGCGCGCCTGCTTCGCCCCAGCGCCGGGCTTGTCCGGCTGGACGGCCGGAGCGTCTCCGGCTACCACCCCAGGGAGTTCGCCAGGGTCGTCGGGATTCTCCCGCAGTCGCCAGTCGCCCCGGACGGCATCACGGTCGTGGACCTTGTCGGTCGGGGCCGACATCCACACCAGTCCCTGTTTTCGCGGTGGTCCAGCGCCGATGAGACCATCGTCAGGGATGCAATGATGGCGACCTCAACAGAGGACCTCGCCGACCGACGGGTCGAAGAGCTCTCGGGAGGACAGCGACAACGGGTGTGGATCGCCATGGCCCTCGCCCAGGACACCGACATCCTGCTGCTGGACGAACCGACGACATTCCTTGACGTAACGCACCAGATCGAGCTGCTCGACCTGCTCGCCGAGCTGAACCATTCCCGGGGTTCGACCATCGTGATGGTGCTTCACGACCTCAATCTCGCCGCACGGTACGCCGATCACCTTGTCGTGATGGCCGGGGGAGCGGTGGTGGAAACCGGCGCTCCCGCTGACATTCTCACCTCAACGCTCGTGCGGCAGGCATTCGGGCTCAAATCGCAGATCATGACTGACCCGGTCTGCGGATCCCCCATGGTCATTCCGATCGGGCGCTTTCACCGTCCCCTTTCCTCGCACGTTTAGGGTAGGCTTACCTAAACTTGACGATCAATCAGCCTGGAGCATCCTTGTCGTACCGACCCCGTCTCGCATTCGTTGCGACCGCCGCCGTCACTCTTCTCGCACTCAGCGGATGTGCCCCCGCCACCGACGTCGCCGAGAAACCTCCCGTCGAGGTCGAGGTCGAAGCGGGGGCGTTCCCCGTTTCCATTCCTCACGCCTTTGGCGAGACCGAGATCGGTGCTGAACCCGACCGTGTCGTCACCCTGGGCTGGGGATCGACGGATGCCGCCATCGCGGTCGGCGTCGTCCCGGTCGGGATGGAGGCCCAGAGCTACGGTGGCGACGAGAACGGTGTTCTGCCCTGGGTTGCTGAGGCGCTCGACGCCCTGGATGCCGAGACACCGACGGTGATCCCATCGACCGTCGAGGAACCCGCATACGAGCAGATCGCCGAGCAGGCACCCGACCTGATCCTGGCCGTGTACTCGGGCATCACCGAGGAACAGTACAACCTCCTCACCGCGATCGCTCCGACGGTCGCCTACCCCGACGCCCCCTGGGCGACACCGTGGACCGAGGTTCTCAGCACGGTCGGCACCGCTCTTGGCAAGACCGCAGAAGCCGAGACCGTTCTCCAGGAGATCGCCACGGTCACTGCCGAGCAGTCCATTGAACACCCTGAGCTGGCGGGAAAGACCGTTGCGGCTGTTGCCGACTCCGGTGGGACGTTCTACGTCTACAAGGGAGCGGATTCCCGAGTGGACTTTCTCTTCGACCTGGGCCTCGAAGATGCGCCTGCCGTTGAGGAACTCGCCAACGGCGACTCGAGCTTCTACTACGAACTCAGCTACGAGGAACTGGACAAGCTCGACAGCGACATTCTGGTGAGCTATTCAGACACCGAGGAGGCCGCTGAGACGTTCCTCTCGTCGAGCTACGCACAAACCATCCCGGCCGTGGCTCGCGGTTCCGTTGCCTCTGTCGTCGGTGTCGAACTCATCGCGGCGGTCTCACCGCCGAGCGCACTCTCGCTGACCTGGGGAATCGAAGATTACGTTGCGCTCCTGTCACAGGCGGCGAAAGCAGCGGACGCGGCAGGCAACGAAGCCGAGTAAGGGATGCCGGCGCGCACCCATCGACGACAACTGTCTGTGGGTGCGGCTAGCCTTGCAACATGGCACATATGGCAGCGGCGCTGCACTCGGGCAGCGTTCCGCTCGCCGTGCGGATGCGCCCGAAGAGCCTCGACGAAGTCGCCGGTCAGAAGCATCTCCTCAGGCCCGGGTCACCCCTGGTCAGCCTCGCTACCAGCAAATCGGGCGATAAGGGTTCCGTCTCGGTGATTCTCTGGGGCCCGCCCGGCACCGGAAAGACGACGATCGCCCAGTCGATCGCCCACAGTTCCGGACGCCGGTTCGTTGAGCTGTCGGCCGTCTCAGCCGGTGTTCGCGACGTTCGGCAGGTCATGGACGAAGCGATGACCAGCCGCGATCTCTACGGGCTGTCGACCGTCCTGTTCCTCGATGAGATCCACCGGTTCACCAAGGCGCAGCAGGATGCTCTCCTGCCCGGGGTCGAGAACGGCTGGGTGATCCTCGTGGCTGCGACCACCGAAAACCCCTCGTTCTCCGTGATCTCGCCCCTGCTCTCGCGGTCGCTGCTTCTCACGCTCGAGCAGCTCACCGACGACGATCTCCGTATCGTGCTCGACAGGGCCATCGAGGATCCCCGCGGGCTCGGCGGCGCGTTCGAGGTCACCGATGATGCGAGGGACACGATCATCCGCCTGGCATCCGGAGACGCGCGGCGTGCCCTGACCGCACTCGAGGCCGCGTCCGTCAGCGCGGATTCGCTGCGCGCCGACGCGACGGATGCCGATACCGATTCCGATTCGGATTCCGACTCCGACGAGGCGCACGAACCCGCTGCTCCACCCACTGGCGCACCCCGACCCGTGATCACCGCCGATATCGTGTCATCAGCCGTCGACCGTGCCCTGCTGCGCTACGACAGGAACGGCGACGAGCACTACGACGTGATCAGTGCATTCATCAAGTCGATTCGCGGATCGGATGTCGACGCGGCCCTGCACTACCTGGCCCGCATGATCGAGGCGGGGGAGGACCCGCGCTTCATCTCGCGCCGAATCATTGTCTCTGCCTCAGAGGACATCGGCATGGCCGACCCGAACGCGCTGCTGATCGCGGTCGCCGCCGCAGACGCCGTGCAGTTCATCGGCATGCCGGAGGGCAGGATCCCCCTCGCAGAAGCGGTCGTCTACCTTGCCACCGCCGCGAAGTCGAACGCGTCATACGTCGCTATCGACCGGGCCATCGCCGATGTGAAGGCAGGCAACTTCGGCCGGGTGCCGAAGCCGATGCGGGACGCCCACTACGCCGGGGCGAAACGACTCGGGCACGGCAAGGGGTATCGCTACCCGCACGACGCCGATCTCGGTGTCGTCGAACAGCAATACCTGCCGGACGAACTGCGCGGAGTGCGGTACTACCAGCCCACCCAACACGGGAACGAACGGGACGTCAGCTCCCGGCTCGCGAAGCTGCTCCGGATCGTGCGCGGCGGGCGCGGCTGAGTCTCACCCGTGTTAGGCTTGTTGCTGGCCTAGGCCCGGTTTGAATGTATGGCTGCACTGAATCGGGTTGACGGACATGTTCTTTAGCCGAACTGTTCCGGCTCACCCCTCTTACTTTCCGGTCGCACTTCTGTGCGCCGGCATCACACTGTCAGAGATTCCACCGAAAGGAACCCGTGTCTACCAAGTCACGTACCCGCAGCAAGACCCGCCTCTCGCGGTCACTGGGCATCGCCCTGACCCCGAAGGCCGCAAAGTACCTCGAAAAGCGTCCGTATGCTCCGGGTGAGCACGGCCGCACCAAGCGCAAGACCGACTCCGACTACGCTGTGCGTCTTCGCGAGAAGCAGCGCCTGCGCGCCCAGTACGGCATCCGCGAGAAGCAGCTGAAGATCGCCTTCGAAGAGGCTCGCCGTACGCAGGGCCTGACCGGTGAGAACCTGGTCGAGCTTCTCGAAATGCGTCTCGACGCGCTCGTGCTCCGTGCCGGCATCGCCCGCACCACCGCACAGGCTCGCCAGATGGTTGTGCACCGTCACATCCTCGTCGACGGCCAGCTCGTCGACCGCCCGTCCTTCCGCGTGAAGCCGGGCCAGCTCATCCACGTCAAGACCAAGAGCGAGGGCACCGAGCCCTTCCAGGTTGCAGCCGCGGGCGGACACGTCGATGTCCTGCCCAAGGTTCCCGCCTACCTCGAAGTCGAACTCGACAAGCTGCAGGCACGCCTCGTGCGTCGCCCGAAGCGTGCAGAGGTCCCCGTGACCTGTGAAGTCCAGTTCGTGGTGGAGTACTACGCAGCTCGCTAAGCACTGCTTATCGAAACGAACGGGGTCGCGGCGAAAGCTGCGGCCCCGTTCGTCGTTGCGACGGCGTTCGGCTGGCCAACAGGCTCACCCGATAGGATGAATAGCTTGTAAGCATTCGCCCCACAGTTGATGGAGGAGCCCCCTTGAAGAACCTGCTCTGGTTGATCGCCGGTATCGGCGCTGGCTTTGTCGTCGCTCACGAGGTCAACAAGACCCAGCGCGGCAAGGAGTTTTTCGCCGACCTGGACCTGAAGCTGCGCGAGTTCAGCGAGACCGTCGCCGACGCGTACAAAGAGCGCGAGGCCGAGCTCCGCACCACGATCGACGACCTCGCCCGCGACGCTGAAGACGCCCTCGGCGACCTGAACAAGAACTGATCCTGCGCCCCGGCGCACCCTGACCTCTCGAACGGACCCATGAAGACCGCTGATATTCGCCAGCGCTGGCTAGATTTTTTCGCCGAGCGTGGCCACACCGTCGTCCCCTCAGCCTCATTGGTCTCCGACGACCCGTCGCTGCTCTTCACCGTCGCCGGGATGGTCCCGTTCGTTCCGTACCTCACCGGTCTGGTTCCTGCTCCGTACCCGCGCGCGACCAGCGTCCAGAAATGCATCCGCACGAACGACATCGAAGAGGTCGGGAAGACGCCACGCCATGGCACGTTCTTCCAGATGTCCGGCAACTTCTCCTTCGGTGACTACTTCAAGGAGGGGGCGATCTCCTACGCATGGGAGTTGCTCACCACCTCGGAGAGCGACGGCGGCTACGGCTTCGACGAAAAGGACCTCTGGGTCACGATCTACAAAGACGACGACGAGGCCGCCGCCCTGTGGAAGAAGATCGCCGGACTGCCGGACGAGCGCATCCAGCGCCTCGACAAGGACACCAACTACTGGCACACAGGCCAGCCTGGCCCTGCAGGCCCGTCCTCCGAAATCTTCTTCGACCGCGGACCGGCCTACGGGGCCGACGGCGGGCCGGCAACGGATGACGACAGGTACGTCGAAATCTGGAACCTCGTGTTCATGCAGTACCTGATCGGCGACGTCCGCTCGAAGACGGACTTCCAGATCGTCAGCGAACTGCCGAAGAAGAACATCGACACCGGCATGGGGCTGGAACGCGTTGCGTTCCTCAAGCAGGGTGTCGAGAACATGTACGAGATCGACCAGGTCAGGCCCGTCCTCGACCGCGCGTCGGCGCTCTCGGGCAAACGCTACGGGGCAGACCACACGGACGACGTTCGCATGCGCGTCATCGCCGACCACGTTCGCAGTTCACTCATGCTGATGAGCGACGGTGTCTCGCCGTCCAATGAAGGGCGCGGCTACATCCTGCGACGCCTGATGCGACGTACGGTACGTGCCATGCGACTGCTCGGTGTCGACGGCGCGTCGTTCCCCGAACTCTTCGGCGCCTCTCGAGACGCCATGAAGTCGTCATATCCCGAGGTCGACCACGACTACAACCGGATCTCGCAGGCAGCATTCGGGGAGGAAGAGACCTTCCTCCGAACGCTCGCGGGAGGAACGACGATCCTCGACCTCGCCGTCACGAAGACCAAGGACACCGGCAAGGCGAGCCTCGCAGGGGACACGGCGTTCCTTCTTCACGACACCTACGGGTTCCCGATCGACCTCACTCTCGAGATCGCTGAGGAAGCCGGACTCTCCGTCGACCGCCCGGCCTTCGACTCACTGATGGCCAAGCAGCGCTCGATGGCCAAGGCTGACGCGAAAGCCAAGAAGACCGCCCTGGCAGACCTCTCCGTCTACAGCGCATTCCGCGCGCAGGGCGAGACGGTCTTCAGCGGCTACACAGACCTGGAAGCAGAGTCCCGGATCCTCGGTCTCATCGTCGGTGGACACTCCGTTACCACCGCGGTCGCCGGCGACATCGCCGAGGTGATCCTTGCGGAGACGACTCTCTACGCCGAGTCAGGGGGCCAGGAATCCGACCAGGGACTCATCGTCGGACCGGGCTTCGAACTCGAAGTACTCGACGTGCAGAAACCTGTCAAGGGACTCATCAGCCATAAGGTGCAGGTGTCGCGCGGCGAGGTCGGCGTCGGAGACCTGGCCAGGAGCGTCGTCGACGCGGACTACCGCCGTGGCGCCAGGCAGGCCCACTCGGGAACGCACATCATCCACGCTGCCCTCCGGCAGATCCTGGGATCGAACGCCCACCAGTCCGGTTCGTACAACAAGGCCGGCTACCTGCGGCTCGACTTCACCTGGAACCAGGGTCTCTCGCCGGAGACACGATCCGAGATCGAAGAGGTGTCGAACAACGCGATCCGGGACAATCTCGAGGTCGTCACCCGCGAGCTGCCGCTCGACGAAGCCAAGTCCCTCGGCGCGATGGCCCTGTTCGGTGAGAAGTACGGGGACGTCGTCCGCGTTGTCGACATCGGAGGCCCCTGGTCACGAGAACTCTGCGCCGGTACCCACGTGGCATCGAGTGCTGAAATCGGCATGATCAACCTCGTGAGCGAGTCGAGCGTCGGATCCACCAACCGGCGCGTGGAGTCGCTCGTGGGCCTCGAGGCATTCCGTGACCTGGCCGCCGAGCGCGCCATCGTTTCGCAGCTCACGTCGTCACTCAAGACACCCCGCGAGCAGCTGCCCGACCGTATCGCCGAACTCGTCGCGAACCTCAAACAGGCCGAGAAGAAGATCCAGTCCTTCGAGGCGCGAGCGCTCTCCGAACGCATCCCCGCGCTCGTCTCCAAGGCAGCACCGGCTGGACAGGCTCGCATTGTTGCCGAGTCGATCGGTGTGCTGGGTTCACAGGACGAGCTGCGTTCGCTCGTGACCGGTGTCCGGGAACGGCTCGGGTCCGACGCGTCCGTCGTTGCCCTCGCGGCCATCGTCAACGAGCGACCCATCGTCATCGTCGCCACCAACGACGCCGCGCGCGGCCACGGCGCGAAAGCGGGCCAGCTCGCCCGCACCGCTGCGGGCGTCCTCGGTGGAGGGGGAGGCGGCAAAGATGACCTCGCCCAGGGCGGCGGTTCTGATGCTGCACAGATTCCAGCGGCGCTGTCCGCGATCGTCGACGCGGTTGCCCGTTAGCGGGGAAACGACATGCGCGCAGGAGTCCGTATCGGTGTCGACGTCGGCACCGCACGCATCGGTGTGTCGCGGTCTGATGCCCATGCGATGCTGGCGACGCCGGTTGAGACGGTCGCACGGGCTTCGACTGGGGACGCCGACATCCGTCGCATCCTCGAGATTGCGCGTGACATCGATCCGATCGAGATCGTCGTGGGACTGCCGCTCGCCCTCTCCGGCCGACGGACCGCCTCGACAGAGGATGCTGCCGGTTTCGCGGCACGGCTTGCGGCGGCATCCACGCTCCCGGTCCGACTCGTCGACGAACGCCTGTCGACCGTGTCCGCGAACTCCGCGCTGCGGAGTTCCGGAAAGAAACAGAAAGGCTCCCGCGGCGTTATCGACCAGGTCGCGGCCGTCATCATCCTGCAGCATGCCCTCGATACGGAGCGCGGAAGCGCGCTGCCGCCCGGCATGCTCGTCGACTCACACGAAGGACTCCAGGAGTGACTGAACAGACGCCGCGCGATGACGCGTTCGACGCCATTTTCGGGTCCCAGGACCCGAAACAGGATCCCACCGTCGATCCCGATGCCGATCCCACAGTGCCCGACGCCGGTCCGCCGCCCGCATCGGCCGCCGCCCCCGGTTCGAGGCGAGCCGCCCGCGAACAGGCAGCACGCGAAGCCGGTATCCCCGTCGAGTCGCCTGTGACCGAAGAGGAACCTCCCCGCGAGGCTCCGGCCGATCAAACGACGGCACGCGGGCGGGGTCGCGCGTCGCGACGGTCCGGTTCTGACGACTACCCGCCGCGGGAAAAGAAGAAAAAGACCGGCTGGATCGCCGCCATCGTGGTCCTTGTGCTTGTCGGAGCGATCGGTGGCGGGGGACTGTACGTCTGGAACACGTTCGAACCCCAGATCCGGTCCGTGATGGGCTGGGAAGAACCCAACGACTACGAGGGTTCCGGTTCCGGCGAAGTCCTGGTGTCGATCGCCGCTGGCGACGACGGCTCGGACATCGCGCGCACACTGAAGAACAGTGGTGTCACGAAGACCAGCGACGCGTTCTACAAACTGCTCCTCGGCCAGAGTTCCGAACCCGTCTTTCACCCGGGGGTCTACCAGCTCGCGAAAAAGATGAGCGCGCAGTCCGCCCTCGACGCCCTGCTCGACCCCGACAACAAGATCGAGCGCACCGTGTTGCTGCGCGAGGGGATCACGGGCGCAGAGATCATCGACGAGCTGTCGGCGGGGACGGAAATTCCGGTCGAGGAGTTCGAGGCCGCCGTCGCGGACGTGACCGTGTACGGCATCCCGGCAAACGCGGTGTCAATCGAAGGCTGGCTGTTCCCTGCCCTGTACACCTTTGACCCTGGGCTGTCCGCCCAGCAGATCATCCAGATCCTCGTCGACCGGACGATCAGCTCACTCGACGCCGCGCAGGTGCCGGCCGAGGATCGCGAGCGTGTACTCATCATCGCCTCGATCATCCAGCGTGAGGCGCGACTCGATGAGGACTTCTACAAGGTCAGTCGCGTCATCCAGAACCGTCTCGACGTCGATATGAAGCTCGAGATGGACTCCACCGCCCAGTATGCGGACACCACGAAGTCCGGCTCGGTCTGGTCGACCAAAGAAGCCCTGGAGTCCGACAACCCCTGGAACACGTACAAGCGCACCGGCCTGCCCATCGGCCCGATCGCCAGCCCTGGCGACACGGCCATCGCCGCCGCCATGGCGCCGGCAGAGGGCAGCTGGCTCTTCTTCGTCACCGTCAACCTCGACACCGGGGAAACCGTGTTCACCAACACGGTGGCTGAGCACGAGGCAGCCGTCGCGCAGTTGCGCTCCTGGTGCGACGCGAATCCGGGTAAGGGCTGCTGATGACCGAGCGTCTCGCCGTGTTCGGTTCCCCGATCGCGCACTCGAAGTCGCCCGTCCTGCACCGCACCGCGTACGATCGCCTCGGCTTCGACTGGACCTATGACTCCCGCGAGGTCGACGCGGACGACCTCGCCGGCATCGTCGGCGAACTCGACGACACCTGGCGTGGCCTGTCGCTGACCATGCCTCTGAAACCGGGGGCGTATGCCCTCGCCGACTCGCGGGATGCGATGGCGGAGCTCACAGGGGCGGTGAACACCCTCCGCTTCACGGGTTCCGGCCGCGAACGCCGCCTGTCTGGCTACAACACCGACGTGGCCGGGATTCTTCGGGCACTGGCCGCTGTCGGGGTCAACGCAGCCACTCAGGTGCAGATCCTCGGCGGGGGAGCGACCGCGGCCAGCGCCGTGGTTGCCGCCGCGGAACTTGGCGCACTGAATGTGTCGATCGTGTCCCGCTCGCCGGAGAAGTCATCCGCTCTTCTGGACCTCGGCAGACGGGTTGGGCTCACCGTCCAGCTGGCCAGGTTCGAGGACGTCTCGGGTCTTCCACGGCCCCAGCTCGTCATCAGCACACTGCCGGGCGGGACCGACGTTCCCGCGGTGTATTCCACCGCTGTGATGGCGACCGCTGCTCTCCTCGACGTCGCATACGATCCGTGGCCGAGCGCCCTGGCCTCCAGCTGGGCGTCGGCAGGGGGAACCGTCGCCAACGGCCTCTCGATGCTCGTGCACCAGGCCCTGATCCAGGTCAGAATCTTCGCCGGAAACGACCCGGTCGTCGCCCTCGACGGGGAAGACGCGGTCCTCGATGCCATGCTCGCCGCCGTCGGTCTCGACAGCCGGGGCCTCCCGGCAACCTGACCGCGCCTGGCTCTCCCAGTTCAACGAAGCGAAGCGGCGAGGTACTCCTCGAAGGTGACCGTTCCGGTGGGGAGCCCATGAGTGACGTTGTACCCGGAACGCAGCGCGCGGAACGTCGCACCAGGCAAGCGCAGCGAAACCTGCCGGCGATTGCGCCCCCGCGCGCGCTGCCAGGCGGCGGCGAACTCTCCAGCCTGCCGGATCTCGGGACCACCCAGATCCGGAACCCGACCGGCCGGCTCGCCCATGGCCCGTCCAACGACCGCATCCGCTACCTCGCCGACGTCGATCGGCTGGACAGCGACGGCGGGAACGACGAGCACCGGCATCCGGCTTTGGGCTCTGAAGAGCCCGACCACGAGCGAGTGGAACTGGGTGGCGCGAAGAATCGTGAATGGCAGCCCGCTTTCGGCGATGACGGCCTCCGCGCGCAGCTTCTGCCGGTAGTACGGCACGGGGATCCGGTCGACTCCGACGATGGAGATGTACACGATGTGGGGGACGCCCGATAGCGCGGCCGCGCTGACCAGGTTCCTCGTGGCACGCTCATCGCTCATGCCGGTCGCGCAATGAACAATCACGTCGGCCCCGGCGACGGCAGCCACAAGCCCGACATCCTTCACCAGGTCGCCGGTGACCACCCCCGGTTTTCCAGATCGGCTGAGCACGCGAACGGTGTGTCCCTGTGACCGCAGCCGGTCGACGACCCGCGACCCGAGTGTTCCGGTGCCGCCCGTGACGAGGATCTCCATCTGCCTGCCTCCCGCGCTGCGCGTCATGGTCTTTCCCTGCAGGTTACCGCTCTGCGTCAGAACCGAGTCACCCGCTGTGGAAGGATAGAGCCATGCTTCGTTGGCTCACTGCCGGAGAGTCTCACGGCCCGGAACTCATTGCAATCGTCGAGGGCTTGCCCGCCGGCGTCCCCGTCTCCCTCGACGCGATTCGCGCCGACCTCGCCCGCCGCAAGCTGGGCTACGGTCGCGGCTCACGGATGAAGTTCGAGCAGGACGAACTCAACGTCTCCGGCGGTGTTCGCCACGGATTCACGCTCGGGAGCCCCGTCGCCATCCGCATCGGCAACACCGAATGGCCCAAATGGGTCGAGGTGATGAACCCGGAGCCCGTTGAGGAGACCGAGAAGTCCCGCGGCCGCAGCGCGCCCCTCACCCGCCCGCGTCCGGGCCATGCCGATCTCGTCGGCATGCAGAAATACAATTTCGACGAAGCCAGGCCCATCCTCGAACGGGCGAGTGCCCGCGAGACGGCCGCCCGGGTGGCACTCGGTGCCGTCGCCCGCTCCTTCCTCGCCGAACTCGGCATCACCCTGGTCAGTCACACCCTGTCGATCGGTCCCGTCCGCGTCCCCGAGGGAGCGGCCTTGCCGACCCCGGCAGACGTCGACCGCCTCGACGCCGACCCGTTGAGGTGCTTCGACCCGGCCACCTCCGCACGCATGGTCTCAGAAGTCGACGACGCCAAGAAAGACGGCGACACCCTGGGCGGCGTCGTCGAAGTTCTCGCATACGGGCTGCCGCCCGGACTCGGTTCGCACGTGCACTGGGATCGCCGACTCGACGGGCAGCTCGCGCAGGCGCTCATGGGCATCCAGGCCATCAAAGGCGTCGAGGTCGGCGACGGCTTCCTCACCACGACGCGCCGCGGATCACAGGCACACGACGAACTCTTCGCCATCGGCGACCGGATCGTTCGCTCCAGCGACAAAGCGGGGGGAACGGAGGGCGGGATGAGTACCGGCACTGTGCTGCGCGTCCGCGCCGGCATGAAGCCCATCGCCACCATCCCTCACTCGCTCAGAACCATCGATGTCGCCACAGGCGAAGCGGCCGGAGCGCACCACCAACGCTCAGACGTCTGCGCTGTCCCCGCCGCCGGGGTCGTCGCCGAGGCGATGGTCGCCCTCGTGCTCGCCAACTCGGTACTCGAGAAATTTGGCGGTGACGCCGTCGAGGAGACCAGACGCAACCTCGACTCCTACCTCGCCGCGATTCCCGAGGGTCTGAAGACCGCCACGGAATCGACTCCAGACGTCCAGTGAGCAGCCACGCGCTTCCGCTTCCCCTCGTTCTCATCGGACCGATGGGCGCAGGCAAGACCAAGATCGGCCGTCGGGTGGCCCGTTCGCTCGGTGTCCCGTTCATCGACACCGACAAGACAATCGTGGCCGAACACGGGCCCATCACCGAGATCTTCGCCAGCCAGGGGGAACCGGCGTTCCGCCGCCTGGAACGCGACGCAGTGGCCGCCGCGCTGAAGGAACAGGCTGTCGTTTCACTCGGCGGGGGAGCGGTGCTCGACGCGGACAGCCAGCGCGACCTGGCGGGACTCACCGTCGTGCTGCTCACCGTGACAGCGGAAGCAGTCGCCGCCCGCATCCGGACGAACAAGCGTCCACTCCTCCGACAGGGCACCGACGACTGGCAGCGGATCTACGAGGAGCGCCGCCCGTTGTATGAGCGACTGGCCACCATTAGTTTTGACACGTCGCGCGAGCCGATCGAAGGCATCGCCGACAGAATCGCCGCCTGGGCGGAAGGACACGCATGACGTTCATCACCACCATCGAGGTCACCGGGACCGACGCGTACACCGTCGAGGTCGGACGCGGCATCCTCGACCGCATCCCCGTCGCGATCGGCGACGATGTGGCGAAGATTCTCCTTGTCCACCCGCCGACCCTCGGCGCCCGTGCCGAACGCCTGCGTGAGAGCCTCTCCGACCGGTACCAGGTCCTTCTGGCTGAGATCCCTGACGCTGAGACCGGAAAGCGTGTGGAAGTCGCCGCATTCTGCTGGCAGATCATGGGCCAGGCGGACTTCACGCGCACGGACGCGGTGATCGGCTTCGGCGGGGGAGCAACCACCGACCTTGCCGGCTTCGTCGCCGCGACCTGGTTGCGCGGAGTCCGGCTTGTACAGGTGCCGACGTCTGTTGCCGGGATGGTGGATGCTGCGGTCGGCGGCAAGACCGGGATCAACACAAACGAGGGCAAGAACCTCGTCGGCTCGTTCTACGCCCCCGCTGGCGTCATCGTCGATCTCGATCTGCTCTCCACCCTGCCGAAGAACGAGATCCTCGCCGGCTTCGCCGAGATCGCCAAGTGCGGTTTCATCGCCGAACCGGAGATCCTCGACCTGATCGAAGCCGATGTCGACGCCGTGACCGACCCGACCACCGACGCGTTCCGCCGGGTCGTCGAACTCTCCATCGCGCTCAAGGCGCGAGTGGTCAGCGAGGATTTCAAGGACGGCGGCGTTCGCGAGATCCTCAACTACGGGCATACCCTCGGCCACGCGATCGAGCACGCGGAGCGATACCAGTGGCGCCACGGGGCGGCAGTCGCCGTCGGCATGATGTTCGCCGCAGAGCTGTCCCGCCTGGCCGGACGTCTCCCTGATGCCGTCGCCGACCGGCACAGGACCATCCTCGATTCGCTCTCCCTGCCGACCGAGTATCCGCTCGGCCGGTGGAACACGCTCCTGGCGACCATGCAGCGCGACAAGAAGGCCCGGGCGGGGATGCTTCGCTTCATCGTGCTGGACGACCTCGCCAAGCCGACCGTCCTCGCCGGCCCCGAGACCTCACTGCTGTTTGCTGCTTATCAGGAAGTAGGTTCGTAGGTATGACACGCATCCTCGTCCTCAACGGCCCGAATCTCGGCCGACTTGGTTCCCGTGAACCAGACGTTTACGGAAGCGGCAGCCTCGACGACCTGCGCGGCATCCTCGAGACGGATGCCCCGGACGGAACCGAGATCGACCTGCGCCAGACCAACGACGAGGCCGAGCTCATCGGCTGGTTGTACGAGGCCGTCGACGCTGGCTCACCGGTCATCCTGAATCCCGCCGCGTTCACGCACTACAGCTACGCGCTGCGCGATGCCGCCGCGCTCGTCCCGAAGGCCGGCCTGCCCCTGGTCGAGGTGCACATCACCAACCCACACGCTCGGGAGACGTTCCGGCACACGAGCGTGATCTCGGGAGTGGCCACCGGCGTCATCGCCGGGTTCGGATTCACCTCCTACCGGCTGGCGCTCTCGGCTATCACGCTCTCACCCTGACCGCCGCCTTTGGCGCCTCGCCGCGCTGCAGGTAAACTCCATGGGTCGGCCCCGTCGGGCCGAACCTCTTCCCACTGAACGGAACCCCCTCTTCATGGCATCTACCGCCGACATCAAGAACGGAATCGTCCTCAACATCGACGGCCAGCTCTGGAACGTCATCGAATTCCAGCACGTCAAGCCGGGCAAGGGTGGCGCGTTCGTGCGCACCAAGCTCAAGAACGTCGTCTCGGGCAAGACCGTCGACCGCACATACAACGCGGGCACGAAGATCGAGATCGAAAACGTCGACCGCCGCGACTTCACCTACCTGTACAACGACGGTGAAGCGTTCGTCTTCATGGACGCGGCCGATTACGACCAGCTGACTGTGCCCGCCACCGTCGTCGGCGACGCTGCGAACTTCATGCTGGAGAACCAGTCGGTCACCGTTGCGCTCAACAACGGCAACCCGCTGTACGTCGAGCTGCCCGCATCCGTCGTGCTCGAGATCACCTACACGGAGCCTGGCCTCCAGGGCGACCGCTCGACCGGTGGCACCAAGCCCGCCACCGTCGAAACGGGCTATGAGATCCAGGTCCCGCTGTTCCTCGAACAGGGCACCAAGGTCAAGGTCGACACCCGCACCGGTGACTACATGGGCCGCGTCAACGACTAGTGAGCGCCCGCAGCAAGGCCCGAAAACGGGCCATCGACATCCTCTATGGCGCCGATCTTCGCGAACTGTCGCTCCGCGACGCTCTGACTGTTGAAGCGCAGCGCGCCGCGAGCGAACCACAGCGGGAAGCATCCTGGCTGTACGCCAGGGATATCGTCGACGGCATCATCGACAACTCCGAGGAGATCGACGAGCAGATCGAGACCTACGCGCAGGGCTGGAGCCTGGCGCGGATGCCCGCTGTCGACCGCGCGATCCTCCGGATCGGCGTGTGGGAGGTCCTGTTCAACGACGAGATCCCCGCCGCTGTCGCGATCGATGAGGCCGTCGAGTTCGCGAAGACCCTCTCGACCGATGACTCTGCAGGTTTCGTCAACGGTCTCCTCGGCAAGATCGCCCAGGCGAACGGCTAGGGCTCAGCCCGGTCACGCAGGAGATTGCACGGTTTGCAGGATGCCCTCGGGTTCCCGATCCTGATAACCGCGCGATCTCCTGCTCTTCCGTCGACCGGTCCCGCTACACGCTGGTAGGCTGAATCAAACCGACAACCTTTAAAGCCGTCCAGAGAGACGGAGAAGGGAGTCAGCATATGAGTGCGCGCGTCGTTCTCCAGCAGGCTGACATCGCCCGGGCGTTGACCCGGATCTCCCACGAGATCCTGGAGTCCAACCGAGGCGCAGATAACCTCGTGCTCCTCGGCATTCCGACCAGGGGAGTGATCCTCGCCGATCGCATCGCGCGCATCATCTCCGACATTTCGGGTGCTCCCATCGAGGCAGGATCGCTCGACGTGACCATGTACCGCGACGATCTGGCGAAGCATCCGACGAGGACCCCGGCACCCACAAACATCCCGGCGTCCGGCATCGACGGCAAGACGGTCATCCTCATCGACGATGTGCTCTACTCCGGACGCACTATCCGTGCCGCGCTCGACGCCATCGGGGACATCGGACGCCCCCGCGCGGTCCGGCTCGCCACGCTCGTCGACCGCGGTCACCGCGAACTCCCGATTCGTCCGGATTTCGTCGGCAAGAACCTCCCGAGCGCCCAGACCGAACGGATCAACGTGCACCTGTCCGAACTCGATGGCGCCGATCTGGTCTCGATCGATACGGCGGCCCTGTGATGCGCCACCTGCTCTCCACCCGGGACCTCGACCGTGACGCTGCCGTCCAGTTGCTCGACGTCGCCGAAGACATGGCGGACACCCAGCTGCGTGAGGTGAAGAAGCTCCCCACCCTGCGCGGCAAAACGGTCGTCAACCTGTTCTTCGAAGACTCCACCCGCACGAGAATCTCGTTCGAGGCCGCCGCGAAACGTCTCTCGGCGGATGTCATCAACTTCAGTGCCAAGGGATCCAGCGTCTCCAAGGGCGAAAGCCTGAAGGACACCGCACAGACCATGCAGGCCATGGGCGCGGATGCCGTTGTGATCAGGCACCCGGCGTCAGGCGCCCCGCAGACCCTGGCCACCAGCGGCTGGATCGACGCAGGCATCCTCAACGCGGGAGACGGCACCCACGAACACCCGACCCAGGCGCTGCTCGACGCGTTCACCATTCGCAAGAGGGTCCACGGCCAGCACTCGCGCGGACGCACCCTCGATGGCCTCACCGTGACGATCGTCGGCGATATCCTGCACTCGCGGGTCGCCCGGTCGAACGTGTGGCTCCTCACCACACTCGGTGCAACGGTCAGCCTCGTCGCTCCACCCACCCTGATGCCGGTCGACACCTCCGCGTGGCCCGTCTCGATCGGCTACGACCTGGACGAGGCGATCGCCGCCGCTCCTGACGTGCTGATGATGCTCCGCATCCAGGGAGAGCGGATGCGGGACGCCTACTTCCCCAACAGCCGGGAGTATTCGCGACGGTGGGGCCTGGACGACGGGCGCCTTCACCGGTTGGAGCCGACTACCATTGTGATGCACCCCGGACCGATGAACCGGGGCCTCGAAATCTCCGCCGCCGCCGCCGATTCGCCCATGTCAACCGTGCGCGAACAGGTGACGAACGGGGTTTCCGTGCGGATGGCCGCACTGTACCTGCTGCTGTCCGGCGATCGGGAGAACTAGACCATGTCGACAAACACCTACCTGATCTCGGGAGCATCGCTGCCCGACGGCACACGAACGGACATCCTGCTCGACAACGGCATCATCGCCGAACTCGGCAGCGGCCTGACGTCTGCTGGCGCCGAGCGCATCGACGCGGACGGCCTCCTCGCCCTGCCCGGGCTGGTCGACCTGCACACCCACCTGCGTGAACCGGGCTACGAACAGAGCGAGACCGTGCTCACGGGAACGCAGGCCGCAGCGGCCGGGGGATTCACCGCGGTCTTCGCCATGGCCAACACCTCACCGGTCGCCGATACCGCTGGTGTCGTCGAACAGGAACTGTCCCTGGGCGAGCAGGCCGGATACGCCACCGTGCAGCCGATCGGCGCCGTGACCGTTGGCCTTGCGGGCGAGCAGCTGGCGGAACTCGGTGCGATGGCATCCTCCCGGGCCCGGGTCCGCGTCTTCTCCGACGACGGATTCTGCGTCTGGGACCCGGTACTGATGCGCCGGGCGTTGGAGTACGTGAAGTCATTCGATGGCGTCATCGCCCAGCACGCACAGGAACCACGACTCACCGTGGGCGCCCAGATGAACGAGGGTGCTGTCTCGGGCGAGCTGGGATTGACCGGATGGCCTGCTGTCGCCGAAGAGTCGATCATCGCCCGCGATGTTCTGCTCGCCGAGCACGTCGGCAGCCGACTGCACGTCTGCCATGTCTCGACCGCCGGGTCCGTCGATGTGATCCGCTGGGCGAAGGCACGTGGCATCGATGTGACCGCCGAGGTCACACCGCATCACCTGCTCCTCGACGAGGAACTCGTCCGCAGCTTCGACGCCCGCTACAAGGTCAACCCCCCGCTCCGCCGCCGGGAAGACGTGCTCGCCCTCCGCGAGGCGCTCGCAGACGGCACCATCGACATCGTCGCCACCGACCATGCACCGCACCCGGTCGAGAACAAGGACTGTGAGTGGGATGCCGCCGCCAACGGCATGGTCGGTCTCGAATCAGCGCTGAGCGTCGTCCACAAGGCCGTCGTGGAAACGGGCCAGCTGGACTGGACCGACGTCGCACGAGTGCTCTCCTCGAACCCCGCCCGGATCGGTCGCATCTCCGGCCATGGCCAGGGCATCGCCGTCGGCGCTCCGGGTCAGGTCACCCTCTACGATCCGACAGCGAGTCGTACCTTCAGCACCTCGGACCTCTCGGGGAAGGGCGTCAACTCGCCGTACCTGGACCAGGTCCTGCCCGGCCGGGTGCTCGCGACCTTCCACAACGGTTTCGCCACCGTCCTTGACGGCCGGCTGAGGCCCGCCGACGAGATCGCCAGGCTGGCTCGCCAGCAGAGGGCGACGACCCATGGCTGAGCGGATCATCCCCGCCGCGCTCGTCCTGGCGTTTCTCTTCCTGCTCCTACTCGGGATGTTCCTGGCCTGGCGCGCCCGCGCCCGCCGCGACGCCGGTGTACCTGCCGGTCGACCACTCCCGGCCGATGGCATCCACCCGGTGATCAGCACCGGGGTGCTGTACGTCGCCACCACGAGGGCCGGCCAACCGCTCGAGCGACTCGCCATCCCCGGCCTGGCCTTCCGCGCCAGTGCCGATCTCACGGTTGCGACCGAGGGAGTCGTCCTGTCGATCGCCGGCCAGGATCCCGTCTTCATCGCCGCCGAGCAGGTCGTCTCTGCCCAACCGGCGACCTGGGCCATCGACCGCGTGGTCGAAAGCGACGGCCTGCTCCTGCTGCGCTGGCGGCCGACGGACGCGGATGTCGACAGCTACCTGCGCATCATCGATCCCACCCAGCACTCCCGCGTCCTCGACGCCCTGACCTCCCTGTCCTCCGCACCGGCCCGTGCCGTGCCCACCGACTCCACCGAGAGTGAGAAATAATGAGCAGCTCGAGATTTGGCTCAGCTACACCGGCCGTCCTCGTCCTCGAAGACGGCAACCGCTACGTCGGCCGTGCCTACGGCGCCACCGGCAGGACCCTCGGAGAGGCTGTGTTCTCCACCGGGATGACCGGATACCAGGAGACACTCACCGACCCGTCGTACGCGGGTCAGATCGTTCTGATGACCGCCCCCCACATCGGCAACACCGGGGTCAACACCGAAGACATGGAGTCCACGAAGATCTGGGTCGCCGGATTCGTTGTGCGGGACCCCTCCCGGATGGTCTCGAACTTCCGCGCGGAGGACAGCCTCGATAACGACCTCGTCACCAGCAGCGTCGTCGGGATCAGCAACATCGACACCCGGGCCGTGACCCGTCACATTCGCTCGGCTGGCGCCATGCGTGCCGGCATCTTCTCCGGCGAGTTCTTCGACCTGTCCGAGGGAGACCAACTCGACCAGGTCCGTCAGGGCGCGACCATGGCCGGCAGAAACCTCTCCCACGACGTCTCGACGATTGACCCGTACGAAGTCTCCGCAACGGGCGAGCGGATCGGCCGTGTCGCTGTCCTCGACCTCGGCATCAAGACGTCGACGGTCACCTACCTGGCGGAGCGGGGCTTCGACGTGCTCGTCCTCCCGCAGAATGTCACCGCTGAGCACGTGCTCTCACTCAACCCTGACGCTCTGTTCTTCTCGAACGGACCGGGCGACCCTGCGGCATCTGACGCCCACGTCACACTGCTTCGCGAGGTGCTGCGCGCTGACGTCCCCTACTTCGGCATCTGCTTCGGCAATCAGCTGCTCGGCCGCGCGCTCGGTTTCGGCACATACAAGCTGCCGTTCGGCCACCGGGGCATCAACCAGCCGGTGCTCGACAAGACCACGGGCCGGGTGGAGATCACCTCCCAGAACCACGGTTTCGCCGTCGACCTGCCGATCGAGGGCGAACACCAGTCCCCTGAGGGATTCGGCCGAGTGATCGTCAGTCACTACAGCCTCAACGACCAGGTCGTCGAGGGTCTCGCCTGCCTCGACATTCCCGCCTTCAGCGTGCAGTACCACCCGGAATCGGCCGCAGGCCCGCACGACGCCAACCACCTCTTCGATCGGTTCCGTGATCTTGTGATCTCGAACCGGACCAACGCAGCAGGAGACAACAACTAATGCCCAAGCGCGACGACATCCAGAGCGTCCTCGTCATCGGCTCCGGCCCGATCGTCATCGGCCAGGCTTGTGAATTCGACTACTCAGGGACCCAGGCCTGCCGTGTGCTTCGCGAGGAGGGGGTCCGCGTCATCCTCGTGAACTCCAACCCGGCTACCATCATGACCGACCCGGACTTCGCCGACGCGACCTACATCGAACCCATCACCTGGGAGGTCATCGAAACGATCATTGCGAAGGAACGGCCGGATGCCATCCTTCCCACCCTCGGCGGCCAGACCGCCCTGAACGCAGCGATCCAGTTGCACGAGCACGGGATCCTCGAGAAGTATGACGTCGAACTCATCGGCGCCAACTTCGAGGCGATCAACAAGGGCGAGGATCGCCAGATCTTCAAGCAGCTCGTCCTCGATGCCGGCGCAGATGTCGCCAGGTCACACATCGCCCACACGGTCGAGGAGGCCATCGGGTTCGCCGAGGACCTCGGTTACCCGCTCGTCGTCCGCCCCTCGTTCACCATGGGCGGACTCGGTTCAGGTTTCGCATACACCGAGCGTGACCTCCGCCGCATCGTCGGCGACGGGCTGCACCAGAGCCCCACGACCGAGGTCCTCCTCGAAGAATCGATCCTCGGCTGGAAAGAGTACGAGCTCGAACTGATGCGGGACACGGCCGACAACACGGTCGTCGTCTGCTCGATCGAGAACGTCGACCCGGTCGGCGTGCACACCGGCGACTCGATCACCGTCGCCCCCGCGCTCACCCTCACCGACCGTGAGTACCAGAAAATCCGCGACATCGGCATCGACATCATCAGGGCCGTCGGCGTCGACACCGGTGGCTGCAACATCCAGTTCGCCATCGACCCGGCAGACGGACGCATCATCGTGATCGAGATGAACCCCCGGGTGTCCCGTTCGAGCGCGCTCGCGTCGAAGGCGACCGGATTCCCGATCGCCAAGATCGCGGCAAAGCTCGCCATCGGCTACCACCTCGATGAGATCCCCAACGACATCACGAAAGTCACCCCGGCGAGTTTTGAGCCGACACTGGACTACGTCGTCGTCAAGGTGCCCCGGTTCGCTTTCGAGAAGTTCCCCGCAGCGGATGCGACCCTCACCACCACCATGAAGTCGGTCGGCGAGGCCATGGCCATCGGCCGCAACTTCGCCACAGCCCTGCAGAAGGCGCTGCGGTCGCTCGAGAAGCGAGGGTCGAGCTTCCACTGGGGCGATGAGCCCCGCGAGGTGGATGAGCTCCTCGAGATCGCCGCTGTGCCGACCGACGGCCGCATCGTCGTCGTCCAGCAGGCGCTCCGTAAGGGCGCGACGGCCGAGCAGGTGTTCGAGGCGACGAAGATCGACCCGTGGTTCCTCGACCAGATCGTCCTGATCAACGAGGTGGCCGACTACATCCGCGACGCCGCGAGGCTCGACACCGATGTCCTGCAGACCGCCAAGGACCATGGATTCTCCGACGTGCAGATCGGTCAGCTCCGCGGGTTCGGCGAGGCCGAGGTGCGCGAAGTGCGCCACATCCTCGACGTCCGGCCGGTGTACAAGACCGTCGACACCTGTGCGGGGGAGTTCCCCGCGCTGACGCCGTACCACTACTCCAGCTACGACCAGGAGACCGAGGTCACGCCGTCCGACCGCCGCAAGGTGGTCATCCTCGGCTCAGGCCCGAACCGGATCGGCCAGGGTGTCGAATTCGACTACTCCTGTGTCCACGCCTCCTTCGCCCTCGGCGACGCCGGGTTCGAGACCATCATGATCAACTGCAACCCGGAGACCGTCTCGACGGACTACGACACGAGCGATCGCCTGTACTTCGAGCCCCTCACCCTCGAGGATGTCCTCGAGGTCATCCACGCTGAAAGCCAGTCAGGCGAACTCGTCGGAGTCGTCGTGCAGCTCGGTGGGCAGACAGCACTCGGCCTGGCCAAGGGGCTCAAGGCCGCAGGCATCCCGATCCTCGGCACCAGCCCTGAGGCCATCGACCTCGCGGAGGAACGAGGTGCGTTCTCGCGGATCCTCGACGATGCAGGACTGCTCGCGCCGAAGAACGGAACAGCCACCGAAATCACCGGGGCGATCACCATCGCCGAGGACATCGGCTATCCCGTCCTCGTCCGCCCCAGCTTCGTCCTCGGCGGCCGGGGAATGGAAATCGTCTATGACACCGCATCGCTCGAGGACTACTTCCTTCGGATGGCGGACCAGGGCATCATCGGCCCGCAGCACCCGCTGCTCGTCGACCGGTTCCTCGACGACGCCATCGAGATCGATGTCGATGCCATCTATGACGGAACCGAGCTGTACATCGGTGGCGTCATGGAACACATCGAGGAGGCCGGCATCCACTCCGGTGACTCCAGCTGCACGCTTCCGCCCGTCACCCTGGGCCGAGCCCAGATCGACCGGGTCCGCGACGCCACCCTCGCGATCGCGCAGGGCATCGGCGTGCAGGGACTGATCAACGTGCAGTTCGCGATCGGTGCAGGCATCCTGTATGTCCTCGAAGCCAACCCGCGGGCTTCCCGCACCGTCCCGTTCGTCTCCAAGGCCCTCGGGATTCCGCTGGCCAAGGCCGCATCGCTCGTGATGACCGGATCGACGATCGCCGAGCTCAAGGAATCCGGGCTGCTGCCAGCGGTCGACGGGTCACGCATCCCGATGGATTCGCCGGTCTCCGTCAAGGAGGCTGTGCTCCCGTTCAAGCGCTTCCGCACCATGGACGGGCGAATCGTCGACTCGATCCTCGGACCTGAGATGCGCTCGACCGGTGAGGTCATGGGCATCGACAAGGACTTCCCCCGTGCGTTCGCCAAGAGCCAGACCGCAGCGTACGGCGGCATCCCGCTCACGGGTACCGTGTTCGTGTCCGTGTCCGACCGGGACAAGCGCTCCATCGTTCTTCCCGTGCTCCGGCTGCAGGAACTCGGATACGACATCCTCGCGACCGTCGGCACCGCCGAGATCCTCAACCGCAATGGAATCTCCGCGCGCACCGTGCGCAAGTACAGCGAGGGTGGCGAGAGCGAACTGGGGGAGCCGTCGATCGTCGAACTGATCAACCGCCACGAGGTCGACATCGTGATCAACACACCATCAGGCCGAAGCGCGCGTGCCGACGGCTACGAAATCCGTGCCGCGGCTGTTGCCGAGGACAAGCCACTGTTCACCACGATCGCCGAACTCACGGCAGCGGTCGCGTCGATCGAGGCAGTGCGCAACGGCTTCGAGGTCCGGTCTCTCCAGGAGTACGCGGCTGATCGGGCGTTGCGCGCATGACGGCTGCCTTCGCCCACCGCCTCCTGGCGGTGTTCACCGGTCGCGGCCGGCTCTGCGTGGGGATCGATCCGCACGCCTGGCTGCTCGCGAACTGGGGACTGCCCGACACGGCAGATGGTGCCAGGGAGTTCGGACTCCGGGTGGTCGCCGCCACCGCGGGCGAAGCAGCCATCGTCAAACCACAGGTCGCCTTCTTCGAGCGATTCGGCTCCCGCGGCTTCGACGCGCTCGAACGGGTGATCCGCGAGGCCAGGGATCAGGGACTTCTGGTCATCGCCGATGCGAAACGCGGGGACGTCGGCTCGAGCGTCGACGCGTACGGTGACGCGTGGCTCAGTCCCGGCTCCCCCCTCGAATCGGATGCCGTCACGCTCAATCCGTTCCAGGGGGTGGGCGCACTCGTGGGCCCGTTCGAGCTCGCCGAGAAGCACGGAAAAGGCGTGTTCGTCCTGGCCGCCACCTCGAATCCGGAGGGGATCGCAGGCCAGCAGGCAAAACTGGCCTCCGGTTCCACCCTGGCACGGAGTATCCTCGACGACGTGACCACATGGAATGCAGACCATGGGACCGGGCTCCTCGGTTCCATCGGCGTGGTTCTCGGAGCGACCCTCGATCTCGGCCCGTTCGACCTGGGAGGGGCCAGGAACCCGGCACCCCCTGTCCTCGCTCCCGGCTTCGGCCACCAGGGCGCGTCGGTTGCCGACCTGAAGACCATTTACGGCCCACTGGCCGGCGGCGTCATCGTCTCCGAGTCCCGCGCCTTGCTTGCCGCAGGACCGGACGACATCCGCAAGGCCATCGCCTCCCGAGCAGAAGAGGTGAGGCAAGCCAGTGCCTGAACCCATCGATCGCACACCACCAGAGGTGGACAGGGTTGCCGCCTCCCGGGCCGCCGTCGAGGCACGCCGGGCCAGGGCTCGGCTGAAGAACGCCATCGCTGAAGGGTCGACACCGGCCCTCACCGTCCTGGACGACGGACTGGATCAGCCGGACGGCGTCGCCGGACGGATGCGGGTCACGGATTTCCTGCTCAGCGTGCCCGCCATCGGGCGCACCAAACTCTCCCGCATCCTCGAGGACCTGGGGATCTCACCGTCGAAACGGATTGGCGGACTCGGCCACAACCAGCGCGTCCGGCTCCGTGATTTCATCATCGACCGGGAAGCGAAGAACCGAATTCGACGCAAGAGCCGTCTGGTTGTTCTCGCCGGGCCGACCGCTGTCGGAAAAGGGACGGTCGCCACGCACATCCGGGAGAATTACCCCGATGTGCTGCTGTCCGTCTCCGCGACGACCAGGTCGCCGCGCCCCGGCGAGGTCGAGGGCGTCAACTATTTCTTCGTCGACGACGCCGAGTTCGATCGCCTGATCGCCGACCACGAACTCCTGGAACACGCCACCGTCCACAACGCGTACCGCTACGGCACGCCCCGCGCCCCGATCGATGCTGCACTCCGGCGCGGTCACAGTGTGCTCCTGGAAATCGATATCCAGGGCGCACGCCAGGTTCGACAGGTCATGCCTGAGGCCACCCTGGTCTTTCTGCTGCCGCCCACCTGGGACGAACTCGTCCGCCGGCTTGTGGGCCGTGGCACCGAGGATGCCGCGGAACGCGAGCGCAGGCTGAGCACCGCAGAGCATGAACTCGCCGCCCAGGATGAGTTCGATTATCGGGTCGTGAACGGCACCGTGGCCGAAGCGGCCCGGGAGGTCGTAGACTTGATGAAGACTCGTGGCCCGTCAGATGCCTCACAGGCGTGACGCGCGGCCACCGACAGACCTCTATTCTCCAATCCGCAACACACGAGGAGTGTGACTTCAGTTATGGCTGAAAAGCCCAAGGGAATCATTGACCCGCCCATCGACGACCTGCTTTCCAAGGTCGATTCCAAGTACGCGCTGGTGATCTTCGCTTCCAAGCGAGCACGCCAGATCAACGACTACTACTCCGACCTGCACGAGGGAAGCCTCTTCGACAACGTGGGACCGCTCGTCGACTCGCACGTCGAAGACAAGCCGCTCTCCGTCGCACTTCACGAGATCAACGAGGACAAGCTCGTCCTGCGTCCCATCGTCGAGTAACACCGAACTCCTCCGATGACAGGTTCTCTGAATGTCGTTGTCGGCATCACGGGTGGCATCGCCGCGTACAAAGCGGTCGGTGTCATCCGTTCTTTCGTGCTGGCCGGGCACTCGGTCCAGGTCGTCGCAACGGCAGGGGCCCTGCGTTTCGTGGGCAGGCCGACACTCGAGGCGATCTCCCGCAACCCGGTGCACACCGAACTGTATGAGGGTGTTGCCGAGGTTCGGCACGTCGCCATCGGCCAGGCCGCTGATCTCATCGTCATCGCACCGGCCACAGCCAACACCATCGGCAGGCTGGCGGCCGGGCTCGCCGACGACCTCCTCGGCAACACCGTGCTGGCCAGTACCGCCCCCGTCCTGGTCGCGCCCGCCATGCACACCGAGATGTGGCAGAACCCCGCCACCCAGGCCAACATCGCCACCCTCCGCTCCCGCGGTGTCGGCATCGTCGGACCAGCCAGCGGCCAGCTCACCGGGGCGGACTCGGGCCCGGGCCGGATGGAAGAGCCGGAGCGGATCGTTGAGGCCGCCCTCGCCCTCTACTCTCAACGGAAGACAGCGGGCGACCTCGACGGAACCCGCATCGTCATCACCGCCGGCGGAACACGCGAGCCGCTTGACCCTGTGCGGTTCATCGGCAACCGGTCAAGCGGAAAGCAGGGTGTTGCCCTCGCCACCGCCGCAGCCAGGCGCGGTGCAGACGTCACCCTGATCGCCTCCCATCTGGATGTCGCGGCGCCGGACGGCGTCACGGTCGTGCCAGCACCGACCGCGGCCGACCTGCAGCGAGCGGTGACGGCTGCCGCCCCGTCCGCCGACATCGTCATCATGGCTGCTGCGGTCTCGGACTATCGGCCCGCCGAAGTCCAGGACTCCAAGATCACGAAGGAGCAGACCGGTGACGAGCTCACGCTCCGGCTGGTCAGGAACCCCGATATCCTCGCCGGACTCGCCAGCGCCGCACAACCGGGACAGGTCATCGTCGGGTTCGCGGCAGAGACCACACCGGATGACGACGGCTTGATCGCGGTCGGCCGGGCCAAGCTCGCCCGCAAGGGATGCGACTACCTGGTCGTCAATCGTGTCGGCTGGAACGAGGGCTTCGCCAGCGACACCAACTCGGTTGTGATGCTGGCCAGGGGAGGCGACATCGCCCTCAGGACGTCAGGCGACAAGCTCTCGGTCAGCGATCGCATCCTCGACACGCTGAACCCCGGCGCACGCTGAAGCATGATATCCCCTGACCGGTCTCCCACCGGGCCGGGGATATAGTGATGAAGACTTTTCGCCCCGTACCTTTGGAGTCAGAATGACGAATTTGCGACTGTTCACCTCGGAATCCGTCACAGAAGGACACCCGGACAAGGTCTGCGACCAGATCTCGGACAGCATCCTCGACGCCATGCTCGAGCAGGATCCGGACAGCCGCGTGGCCGTCGAAACCCTCGTCACCACCGGTCTCGTCCACGTCGCAGGCGAAGTCACCACCGAGGCATACGTCGAGATCCCCGCGCTCATCCGCGAACTCGTCACCAACATCGGCTACGACAATTCGGATGTCGGCTTCGACGGAGCCTCCTGCGGCGTCTCCGTCTCGATCGGGCAGCAGTCGCCGGACATCGCACAGGGCGTCGACGACGCCTTCGAGTCGCGCGAACAATCCAGTGCAGACTCCCTCGACCACCAGGGGGCGGGAGACCAGGGCATCATGTTCGGCTTCGCCACCACCGAAACACCCCAGCTCATGCCGGTGCCCGGCTGGATCGCCCACCGCCTCGCCGAGCGGCTCTCCGCCGTGCGCAAGTCGGGCGAACTCGACTACCTCCGCCCTGACGGCAAGACGCAGGTCACCGTCGGCTACGACGGAAACACCGCGCGGTCGGTGGAAACTGTCGTTCTCAGCACCCAGCACAGGGACGGTATCGAGCTCTCCCGTCTCCGCGCAGACGTTGAAGAACACGTCATCAGGCCGGTCCTCGACACGGTGGACCTCGACACCTCCGCCGTCAACTTCCTCATCAACCCGACGGGGCGTTTCGTCATCGGCGGGCCTGCCGGGGATGCCGGGCTCACCGGCAGGAAGATCATCATCGACACCTACGGCGGCGCGGCGCGCCACGGGGGAGGCGCATTCAGCGGGAAAGACCCGTCAAAGGTGGACCGTTCAGCGGCGTACGCGATGCGGTGGGTGGCGAAGAACGCCGTCGCCGCCGGTTTCGCAGACAAGCTCGAAGTGCAGATCGCGTACGCGATTGGCAAGGCCGCGCCGGTCGGGCTCTACGTCGAAACGTTCGGAACGGCCAGGGTCTCCGACGAGGTCATCGTTGACGCCATCCGCGAAGTGTTCGACCTCCGACCGGCAGCCATCGTCGCCGACCTCGATCTGAAGCGACCGATTTACGCAGCAACAGCCGCATATGGCCACTTCGGTCGTGAACTGCCCGAATTCACCTGGGAACGTCTCGACCGGGTCGACGACCTCCGCAGCGCAGCCGGGCTGTAGCCATGTCAGAGGGCGCCGCAACCGGTACGGACGGAGCTCAACCGCCGGGTCCGCCGCGGAGCGGACCCGCTGCGGCCCGCGTTGTTATCGACTCACCGTTGCCCCAGCTCGACCACCTGTTCGACTACAGCATTCCGGAGGACCTCGCCGACGTCGCCGTCCCCGGTGTGCGCGTCACCGTCCCGCTGCGGTCGGCCGGGCGGATCGCCCGGGGATATATCGTCGACACCGTCGATGCCTCCGACGGTTTCGATGGCGCGCTCAGCCCGCTCGATTCCGTGGTCTCGGCCGTGCCCGTTCTCACACCCGAGGTCTGGGCGCTTGCGCGGAAGGCAGCCGACCGTGCAGCCGGCGGCGCTGGCGATATCCTGCGCCTGGCCATCCCCGGCAGGCAGGTCCGCGTGGAGAAGGCGTGGCAGCGTGAGCGCGACGAACCGGCTGCGTCCACGCCGGTTCCGTCAGCACCGGCGCTCGAGGGCTACTCGACCGATCTCGCAGGTCTGATCGCCGACCACTCCAGGGTCGCCGTCGATGTCATCCCCTCCGTCGCGCAACTCGACTCAGGTACCTGGGTGGGACGCTGGGCGCTGACCCTCGCCCAGGCTGCCGCCCGCGTGCTCGCAGCGGGGGAGTCCGCTATCCTCGCGGTGCCTGACTACCGCGACGTCGACCAGTTGTTCGCCGCCCTGAACGAGTACCTGCCAGGCGACCGGATCACCAGGGTCGACGCGAGCCAGCCGAACGCGGAGCGGTACCGCGGGTTCCTCGACTGCCTCACCGACACCCCCCGGGTGATCCTCGGCAATCGTTCCGCGATCTACGCGCCAGCCACCCGCCTGGGTCTGATCGCTGTCTGGGATGACGGCGATCCGCTGTACTCAGAGCCGCTCGCTCCATACGTCCACGCCCGCGACGCCGCCCTCATCCGCCAGGAACAGTCAGGAGCAGCGCTGGTCTTCGCCGGGCACACCCGCAGCGTCGACGTGCAACGACTGGTCGAGATCGGCTGGGTCACCGCCGTAGCGCCTGAGCGGGCCGCGAGCCCGAGGGTGCTCATCACGGCGAAGGCCGACCACGAGGATGCCGGCGCGGTTTCTGCGCGCATTCCGTCCATGGCCTGGCGCCAGGCGAAGGACGCGCTCCAGTCCGGTCCGGTCCTTGTGCAGGTCGCCCGGCCCGGGTATGCACCGGTCGTCGCCTGCTCGACCTGTTCCGCCGCCGCCCGCTGCGCCCACTGCGGAGGCCCACTCGGCATCGCCAGGGCCGGTGCGACCCCTGCCTGCACCCTGTGTGGCGCCATCGCAGCCGGGTGGGCCTGCCAGACCTGTGAAGGAACAAAGCTCCGGCTGGTCACCAGGGGAACCGGGCGCACCGCCGAGGAACTCGGCCGGGCGTTCCCCGGTGTGCCGGTCATCGTCTCCGATGGCGAACGGCAGGTGACCGCGGTCGAAGGCCGCCCGTCGCTCGTCATCGCCACGCGGGGAGCCGAACCGCTTGCATCTGGCGGATACTCAGCCGTGCTTCTCCTCGACGGGGACCGGATGCTCGCCGCCGAGCACCTCCGAATCGGCGAGGACTGCCTGCGCTGGTGGTCGAACGCCGCTGCCCTCGCCCGTCCAGGTGCCCCCGTCGTCCTCGCCGGGGTCACCGGTGACCTCGCGCGCGCCCTCGCCACCTGGACGCAACCGGCTTTCGCGCACGCCGAGCTCGTCGACCGACAGGCGCTGCGGTTCCCGCCGGCCGTCAGGGCAGCATCTGTCACCGGGGACCCTGCAGCCGTGGCCTCGGCCCTCGATGAGGTTCGCGAACTCCCCGGCGCGAGCATCCTCGGCCCGACGCCGACCGACGGCGGGGTGCGGGCAATCCTGCGACTGGACTACGGCAAGGCCGGAGACGCGGCCCGGCTCCTCCGCGGCGCTGTCGTGAAAAACGCGACGAAGCGGCGTAAGGCGCCGCCCGGCAAGGCCGGCTATCGTCCGCCGCCCAGCCTGCGCGTGCGCTTCGACGACCCCGAGATCCTCTCATGACCGCCTGTTCCCACCGGCGAGGAAGCAGTACCCGATGAAACTCCTCTTCGCAGGCACGCCGGATGTCGCCGTCCCGAGCCTTGAGCGACTACTCGCCAGCGGTCACGATGTCGTCGCAGTCCTGACCAGGGAGGATGCGCCGCTCGGCCGAAAACGCATCCTCACCCCGTCCCCGGTGGCTGCCGCCGCCACCACAGCAGGCATTCCCGTGCTCAAAGCGAACCGGCTGACGCCCGACGTCACCTCGGCAATTCGCGACCTGAACCCGGACCTCGGCGTCATCGTCGCCTACGGGGGCCTCCTCCGCGAACCGCTTCTGTCCACCCCCCGCCTCGGCTGGATCAACCTGCACTTCTCGCTCCTTCCCGCCTGGCGTGGAGCAGCGCCCGTCCAGCATGCCCTGATCGCGGGGGACACCACCACGGGGATGAGCGTGTTCCAGCTCGTTCGCGAACTCGACGCAGGCGACCTGTTCGGAACGCTCAGCCACCCGATCGACCCGGATGCCACCGCCGGGTCTCTTCTCTCCGACCTCGCCGCGTCCGGCGCCGACTTCCTCGCTGGCATCGTCGACGATCTCGCCGGTGACACGATCGCCCCGGTGGCGCAGACCGGCTCGGTCAGCCTCGCACCGAAACTCACCATAGACGACGGACGGATGCCGTGGAACGCCCCAGCCGACGAGGTCTACAACCGATTCCGAGGCGTGACACCAGAGCCCGGCGCTCATACGACGATCAATGAATCCCGATTCAAGATCCTCGACGCCCGCCACGCCAGCGATCTCCAACTGCCCCCTGCGACGCTGGGGCTTCGCGACGGCCGTGTCGTCATCGGCACAGGAACAACCGCGCTCGAACTCGTCCGGGTCCAACCAGCCGGGAAACCCGCCATGGCCGCGGTGGACTGGTGGCGCGGGCTCGGCCGCGACCCGGCGATCGTGGCAGAGTAGGGCACACACCATGACTGCATCAACCGCACCCCTTCCCTCGCACGTCCAGCCGGCCAGGCGCGTCGCCTACGACGTCATCGCCGCCGTGAGCACCGACGACGCCTACGCGAACCTGCTCCTGCCCACCCTGATCTCGCGGGCGGCGCTCAACTCCGCGGATGCCGGCCTCGCCACTGAACTCACCTACGGCACCCTCCGGCTCCGCGGATACTATGACCGCGTGATCGCACTCGCTGCCGGTCGGGATATCGGCCAGATCGACGCCGCCATCCTTGACGTGCTCCGCCTGGGAGCGCATCAGCTGCTCGCCACACGTGTTGCCCCGCACGCCGCCGTCAACGAATCCGTTGCACTTGCACGCCTGGTCGGGTCACGATCGGCCGTCGGATTCACGAACGGCGTGCTCAGGACCATTTCGCGCTCGACGCCCGACGAGTGGCGGGAGAGAGTTCTGGCGGCAGCCACGAGCGCCGACGACAGGCTCGCGGCGGATTCGGCGCACCCGGCGTGGATCATCCGCGCGTTCCGCCAGGCGCTCACCCTCGAAGGCCGCGGTGACGAGATCGACGCGCTGCTCGGAGCGGACAACCAGGCACCCCGGGTCAACCTCATCGCCCTCCCCGGCCTGGCCGATGCCCCGGACGAGGCAGACCACAACCGATACTCCCCGTTCGGGTTCACCCTGGCCGGTGGCGACCCGGATGCCGCGATCCGCCACGAGAGCGGTCGTCTCCGCGTGCAGGACGAAGGGTCCCAGCTCGCTGCGCTCGCACTCAGCCGGGCCAGGCCGGTCGTTGCGGGGGAGCGCTGGCTGGACCTCTGCGCGGGCCCCGGCGGAAAGACCGCCCTGCTCGGTGCCGAAGCAGCGCTGTCCGGCGCGACCGTGACCGCCAACGAAATCATCCCTGCCAGGGCACAGCTCGTCCGTCGAGCCGTCGCACCCGTTCCCGGCGACATTGCGGTCAGCGAAGTCGATGGCACGGACATCGGCGAACTCCAGCCCGAGTCCTGGGACCGCATCCTCGTCGACGCCCCGTGCACCGGCCTCGGCGCCCTCCGGCGGCGCCCGGAAGCACGCTGGAGGAAGACCGCGAAGGATGTCGGTGACCTCACCGTGCTGCAGCAGTCCCTGCTGCTCTCCGCCTTCGACGCGTTGAAGCCAGGGGGAGTGCTTGCCTACGTCACCTGCTCGCCGCACGTCGCCGAAACGCGCGGAGTCGTCTCCGACGCCCTCAGACGCCTCGGGGACTCCGCCGAGTTGCTCGATACGGCACAGGTGGTGCAGTCCATCGCCGTTCAGCAGCTCGACCTGCCGGCCACCGACAGCCCAGACGCGGGGACGACCGTCCAGCTCTGGCCCCATCGGCACGGAACCGACGCGATGTTCATCGCGCTGATCGGAAAAACCCAGCCGACCGCATCCACTCGTTAGGCTGGCATGATGTCGACCCGAATCAATCCGAGCATCCTTGCCGCCGACTTCGTCAACCTCGAACGCGACCTCGGCCGCATCGGCGCTGCAGACTTCGTGCACGTCGATGTGATGGACAACCATTTCGTGCCGAACCTCACCTTCGGACCGCAAATGGTCGACCGGATCCAGCAGGTGTCGTCCCTGCCTCTCGACGTTCACCTGATGATCGAGGACCCCGAGCGGTGGGCGCCCGGGTATGCCGAGCTCGGCGCGTTCAGCGTCACCTTCCACGCCGAGGCCACCGGTGAACCCGTGCTGCTCGCACGTCGACTGCGGGAGATCGGTGCACGTGCTGGCATCGCCCTCAAGCCGGGAACCGCGATCGAACCGTACCTCGAAATTCTCGACGAATTCGATCAGGTTCTCATCATGACGGTCGAACCCGGCTTCGGCGGGCAGGCATTCATGGGCGAGACCATGCCGAAACTCCACCTGCTCCGCGAGACCCTCGCGCGCACCGGAGGGGATGTCTGGCTGCAGGTCGACGGCGGAATCAACGAGGACACCATCAGCATCGCAGCTGAGGCCGGCGCCGACACCTTCGTGGCGGGCTCGAGTGTGTTCGGTTCGGATAATCCTGAACTGCGGATCAGTGCCCTCCGCGAGGCGGCGGCATCCGCTCACACGCACGATCACGCATCGCGGAGCTAGTACCCTGAGAGATGTGAAGACTTTCGACGACCTGTTCGCAGAACTCAGCCGCAAGGCGCTCGAGCGCCCGGAGGGCAGCGGCACCGTTCGCGAACTGGACGCCGGCGTGCACGCCATCGGCAAGAAGATCGTCGAGGAGGCGGCCGAGGTGTGGATGGCCGCCGAATACCAGAGCGATACCGAGACCGCCGAAGAGATCTCCCAGCTGATCTACCACCTGCAGGTCCTGATGCTCGCCAAGGGACTCGCTCCGGAGGACGTTTACCGACATCTGTGAGCCGGCCGCCCGCCCCTCACGACACCTCCGACACCAGACACCCACCGAGAGACTTCAGCACATGTTGAGAATTGCAGTGCCCAACAAGGGCTCACTGGCTGAGACAGCCGCACAGATGTTGTCAGAAGCCGGTTACGCCGGTCGACGCGACCCCAAGGAACTTCACCTGATCGACGCGCACAACGACGTCGAGTTCTTCTTCCTCCGTCCGCGTGACATCGCCACCTATGTCGGATCGGGCGCACTCGACGTCGGCGTCACCGGGAGGGACCTCCTCCTCGACTCCGGGTCAGAGGCATCCGAGATCGAGACGCTCGGCTTCGGAGACTCCACCTTCCGTTTCGCCGGCCCGTCTGGCCGCTTCACCGACCTGGCCGATCTCGCCGGGCTTCGGGTCGCGACGAGCTACCCTGGCCTGGTCGGGGCCTTCCTCGCCGGTCACAACGTCGATGTGACCCTCGTCCCCCTGGACGGCGCCGTCGAGTCTGCCGTGCAGCTCGGTGTGGCGGATGCCGTCGCGGACGTCGTCTCCACCGGCACGACCCTCAAGAAGGCCGGCCTCGACATCTTCGGGCCCGTCATCCTCGAATCGACGGCGGTGCTCATCGGCTCACCCGACGAGAAGCCGGGCCTGGCGACCCTTCTCCGCCGGCTCCAGGGTGTACTCGTCGCCCGCCGGTTCGTCATCATGGACTACGACCTGCCCGAGAACCTCCTCGATCAGGCGACGGCCATCGCCGGCGGCATGGAGTCACCGACCGTGTCGCCGCTCCGTGACAAGGACTGGGTTGCCGTCCGTGTCATGGTTCCCCGTGAACGCACGAATCACATCATGGACTCACTGTACGAGTTGGGTGCGCGGGCGATCCTCGTCAGCGCCATCCACGCGGCGAGACTGTAGCGAGGCCAGACGATGAGCGTCGCGTGCCGTGTGATTCCGTGTCTCGACGTGGCCAACGGCCGCGTCGTGAAGGGCGTCAATTTCCAGAACCTGCAGGATGCTGGCGACCCGGTCGAACTGGCCCGCCGCTACTACGAGCAGGGCGCAGATGAGCTGACCTTCCTCGACGTGAAGGCCACCGTCGACAACCGGGCGACGACGTACGACGTGGTCACCCGCACCGCCGAGCAGGTGTTCATTCCACTCACCGTCGGAGGAGGAATCCGGGTGGTGGACGATGTGGCACGCCTGCTGGGCAGCGGCGCGGACAAGGTCGGGGTCAACAGCGCAGCGATCGCCAGGCCCGACCTCATCGGCGACATCGCCGACCGGTTCGGCGCCCAGGTCCTCGTGCTCTCACTCGACATCAAGCGCGGCGGATCGACCCACTCCGGTTTCGTCGTGACCACGCACGGCGGGCGGACCGAAACGTCACTCGACGCGCTCGACTGGGCTCGGGAAGCGATCGAACGGGGAGCGGGCGAACTGCTCGTGAACTCCATCGACGCTGACGGAACGAAGCAGGGATTCGATACGGAACTGATCTCACTCATGCGCGAGATCAGCAGCGTCCCGGTCATCGCTTCCGGTGGAGCAGGTGCCCTGGCGCACTTCTCACCGGCGATCGCCGCCGGAGCTGATGCCGTGCTCGCCGCGAGCGTCTTTCACTCGGGTGCACTGACCGTCGCCGACGTGAAGCAGGCGCTGACGCACGAAGGGATCGTGGTGCGCTGATGAGTGTCTCCTCAACCATCCAGCAGATCCAGTTCGACGCGAACGGACTTGTCCCTGCCATCATCCAGCAGTGGGACTCCGGTGAGGTGCTCATGCTCGGCTACATGAACGACGAAGCCGTCAGGCGCACACTCACCGAGGGCCGCGTGACGTTCTGGTCGCGATCACGCCAGGAGTACTGGCGCAAGGGCGACACGTCAGGCAACGCCCAGTACGTCAGGGCTGCGGCGCTCGACTGCGACGCAGACACGCTCATCGTCCAGGTGGAACAGGTCGGAGTGGCCTGCCACACCGGCACCCGCACGTGCTTCGATGCCCACGAGCTCAGCCCGGTGATCGGCGATGAGCCCCCGACCGACGGCGACACCGATGAGTAAGGGCACCGGCACGACCAGCCGTGCCGATTTCGACGTCCTCACACGCGAGCACCGGGTCATCCCCGTGATCCGTGAGCTGTTCGCCGACGGTGAGACACCGGTCGGGATCTACCGCAAACTGGCGATCGGCAAGCCGGGCAGCTTCCTCCTCGAATCCGCCGAGCAGGGTGGGATCTGGTCCCGATTCTCCTTCGTCGGCGTCTCATCATTCGGTGTCCTCACCCAGCGCGACGACGCTGTCCAATGGATCGACTACGGCCTCTCGAGGCAACGAGCACTGGGAAACATTGACGGGCTGCGTCCACTCCAGGCGATCACCGAACTGCACAGTCGCTGGCAGACTCCGCACATCGACGGGCATCCGCCGCTCACCGGTGGCCTCGTCGGCTTCATCGGCTGGGAGGCCATCCGGCAGATCGAACACCTGCCGAATCGCCCCCCGAAGGAATTCGACGTTCCGGGGCAGGCACTCTGTTTCGTCGCTGATCTCGTCGTGCTCGATCACCGGACCGGAACCGTACAGCTGATCGCCAACGTGCTGAACGACGGTCTCGACGATGCATCCACGTTGTGGCATTCCGCGCAGAAGCGTCTCGACGCCATGCAGACCCGGCTCGCACAGCCGAGCGATGCCTGGCTCGCCGAAGTCGACCTGGCGACCCCGGCGAACCCCACTCATCGCACAGAGAAATCCGACTTCCTCGATGCCGTCGTGACGAGCAAGGAGCGCATCCACGACGGCGACATCTTCCAGGTCGTCATCTCCCAACGTTTCGACCAGCCGTGCGAGGCCGAACCGATCGATGTGTACCGCATCCTGCGCAGCCTCAACCCGAGCCCGTACATGTACCTGATCACCCTTCATACGGTCGATGGCACACCGTACACGATCGTCGGTTCGAGCCCCGAGGCTCTCGTCAAGGTCCAGAACAACAGGGTCTTCACCCACCCGATCGCCGGATCCAAACCGAGGGGGGACACCCCGGAGCACGACATCGAACTGGCGGCAGAGCTCTCAGCGGATGCGAAAGAGCGCGCCGAACACCTCATGCTCGTCGACCTGGCCAGGAACGACCTCCTCAAGGTCTGCACCCCTGGAAGTGTCGAAGTCACCGAGTTCATGCGAATCGAACGGTTCAGCCACATCATGCACCTCGTGTCGAGCGTCGAGGGTGACCTGGCCGGAAGCGCCAGCCCCATCGACGTCTTCACCGCAACCTTCCCGGCCGGGACGTTGTCCGGCGCTCCGAAGCCCAGGGCGCTCGAGATCATCGATGAACTCGAACCAGCACAGCGCGGCGTCTACGGGGGAGTGGTTGGTTACTTCGCCTTCTCCGGCGACACCGACCTCGCTATCGCCATCCGCACGGCCACCATCGTGAACGGTGTGGCACACGTGCAGGCCGGCGGCGGTCTCGTCGCCGATTCAGATCCCGAGAGCGAATACCTCGAATCGCAGAACAAGGCGGCTGCCCCACTCCGCGCGGTCGCGGTCGCGAACGCCATGAAACGGGTCAGATGACCTCGGGCAACGTCGACAAGAGAACGAAGTACGCCCTCATCCTGGGATCGCTCGTTCTCGCTGCCCTCGTTCTCGTCGCCTGGACGCAGGCCTGGCTGACGGCGACGCTCGATGCCGGCGCGCCCACGGCGTCCGTGACCGTCGATGGCGCCGTCGCCGCACCCGCGCTTGCTGCTCTCGCACTCGCCGGCCTGGCGCTCACCGCCGCCCTTTCCATCGCCGGTGTGCTCTTCCGGATCATTCTCGGCGCGCTCGACGGCCTCATCGGCGCCTGCATCGTCCTCTCCGCGGTTCTCGTGATCGCTGACCCGGTCGGGGCGGGCGAAGCGGCCGTGACCGCGGCAACCGGCATCGCCGGACCCGCGTCGATCGCCGCCATCGTGACGGGAACGTCGCTCACCGCCTGGCCCGTCATCACCCTCGTGTTCGGCATCCTGCTCGTCGGGGTCGGCCTCGGTATCGCGGTCACCGGCAGGCGCTGGCCGTCGACGTCCCGGAAGTATTCCGCCGTTCGCCTCGAACCGGTCGACCCGGACGCACGACCCGACGCGGTCGACAGCTGGGACGATTTGACCCGCGGCGACGACCCGACCCGCTGAGCCGAACCGGGCATCAGCACCCGATAGACTTGACGAGCACTGATACTGAAGGAGTTCCATGAGCGCAGAGTCGACAGACCAAGGACACGGCCACTCACCGGCCGCCTGGACGGCTGTCGTGGTGATGCTGGTCGCATTCACCATCGGCACCGTCGCTTTCTGGCTCGACCAGGCCTGGCTTGTCTGGGCCTCAGCCGGCCTCCTCGTCGTCGGCGCTCTCCTCGGCTGGGTTCTTGCCAGGATGGGCTACGGCGTGGACGGCGATAAGTCCTTCACGAAGGACCACTAGCCCCGTGCTGGCCGACCTTACGGCTGGCGCACTCCACGACGCTCGCGAGCGTGAACTGTTGCGCCCGCTTTCCCGTGTTGAATCCGCCGCTGCGGATGCTGCGCCACCGCTCGATGCCTTCTCCGCACTCTCTCCGGCTGATCGAGTCAAAATCATCGCCGAAGTGAAGCGCGCCAGTCCGTCCCGCGGAGACCTGGCCGACATCCCTGATCCTGCTCAGCTCGCCGTCTCGTATGAACGTGGAGGTGCGAGCGCGATCAGTGTGCTCACCGAAGGCCGCAAATTCAAGGGGTCGCTCGATGACCTCGTGGACGTCCGCTCAGCCGTCGGCATTCCCGTGCTGCGCAAGGACTTCATCTCCATCCCGTACCAGGTCTTCGAAGCACGCGCGGCAGGCGCCGACCTCGCGCTGCTCATCGTGGCCGCACTCGACCAGCGGACGCTGGCCGAGCTGTACGCGCTGATCACCGACCTCGGCATGACCGCACTGGTCGAGACGCACAGCGCAGACGAACTCGAGCGGGCGCTCGACCTGGGCGCCGGACTCATCGGAGTCAACGCGCGCAACCTGTCCACGTTCGAACTCGATCGGGACCTGTTCGGACGCCTCGCCCCGCAGATCCCCTCCGGTGTCATCCGCGTGGCCGAATCGGCCGTGCTCGCACCGGCGGACGTCGCTCACTACCGCGATGCGGGAGCAGATGTGGTCCTCATCGGGGAAGCGCTCGTCACCAACGACCCCATCCTCACCCTCGGCGAATTTCTGGCGGTATAACCATGGCACTACGCGACGAAACCGGTCCATACTTCGGCGAATTCGGCGGACGCTTCGTCCCCGAATCTTTGATCGCCGCTCTCGACGAGCTGTCCGAGGCGTGGGAGCTGGCCAAGCTCGACCCCGGCTACCGCGCCGAACTCGACGAGCTCCACCGCAGCTACACGGGCAGACCGTCCATCATCACCGAAGTGCCGCGATTCGCCAGGCACGGCGGTGGCGCCAGGATGATCCTCAAGCGCGAGGACCTCAACCACACCGGTTCGCACAAGATCAACAACGTGCTCGGGCAGGCGCTGCTCACCAAGCGCATCGGCAAGACCCGGGTGATCGCGGAGACGGGCGCCGGACAGCATGGCGTCGCCACCGCGACGGCGGCCGCCCTGTTCGGACTCGACTGCGTCATCTACATGGGCGAGGTCGACACCGAGCGCCAGGCGCTCAACGTGGCACGGATGCGTCTCCTCGGAGCTGAGGTCGTCTCGGTCACCACCGGGTCCCGCACCCTGAAGGACGCCATCAACGACGCGATGCGCGACTGGGTGACAAACGTCGAGACCACGAACTACATCTTCGGCACGGTCGCCGGACCGCACCCGTTCCCTGCCATGGTCCGTGACCTGCAGAAGATCATCGGCGAGGAAGCCCGCCAGCAGGTGATCGACCTCACCGGGAAACTCCCGGATGCCGTCGCCGCGTGCGTCGGCGGTGGGTCGAATGCGATGGGCATCTTCCACGCCTTCCTCGACGACACCGACGTGGCCCTGTACGGGTACGAAGCGGCAGGGGAGGGCGCTGAGACCCTGCGCCACGCTGCCACCATCACCAAGGGTCGCCCCGGTGTGCTGCACGGCGCGCGCAGCTTCCTGCTTCAGGACGAGGACGGCCAGACGGTCGAGTCGCACTCCATCTCAGCCGGACTCGATTACCCCGGCGTCGGCCCGGAACACTCGTGGTTGTCCAGCATCGGACGTGCGACCTATCGCCCGGTGACGGATGCCCAGGCGATGAGCGCGCTCCGGCTGCTCAGCCGCACCGAGGGCATCATTCCGGCCATCGAGAGTGCGCACGCACTCGCCGGCGCGCTTGAGCTCGGCAAGGAACTCGGCCCTGACGCCACCATCCTCATCAACCTGTCCGGTCGTGGAGACAAGGACATGGAAACGGCCGGTCGCTACTTCGACCTCATCGACCAGGGAGCAGAACAATCGTGACCAGCGTGGCATCCGTCCTCACCGCCAGGCGTGAGGCGGGCAGTGGCGCCCTGATCGGCTACCTCCCCGTCGGCTTCCCGACATTCGACGAGAGCGTCGAAGCCGCTGTCGCCATCGCCGAGAACGGCGTCGACATCATCGAACTCGGCCTGCCGTACTCGGACCCTGTGATGGACGGCCCGGTCATTCAGAAAGCCACGCAGCGTGCCCTGGCCAATGGGTTCAAGCTGCGCCACGGTTTCGACGCCGTGCGCGCCATCACCGAACGGGTCGACGTGCCCGTCCTCGTGATGACCTACTGGAACCCGGTCGTGCAGTACGGTGTCGAACGGTTCGCCGACGACCTCGTCGCCGCAGGAGGCGCCGGCCTGATCACCCCCGATCTGATTCCCGACGAGGGAGCCGACTGGCTCACGGCGTCCGAGCGCACCGGCCTCGACCGGGTCTTCCTTGCAGCACCGTCCTCGAGCGACGCCAGGCTGCGCCAGGCCGTCGACGCCAGCAGGGGATTCGTCTACGCGGTCTCAACCATGGGGATCACCGGAGCACGCAGCGACGTTGACCGTGCGGCGAAAATCCTCGTCGGACGCCTGCGCGAGGCGGGCAGTGAGCACGCCTGCGTCGGCGTCGGCATCTCCACCGCAGAACAGGTGCGCGAAGTTCTGGCGTACGCCGACGGCGCCATCGTCGGCTCCGCCCTCGTCAAAGCCCTCGCCGAGGGAGGGGTGGACCGCGTCGCCGCTGTCGCCCGTGACCTGGCGCAGGGCACGACCCGCGCAAACTAGAGTGATACGCGCACGTTCGAGCAACATCCCCCGAAAGGCATGGAACCAGTGACCATCCAGATGAGCATCCCGAGTCCGGACGTCAGTTCCATCCAACTCGGCAACTTCACCATTCACTTCTACGCGCTCTGCATCCTCGCGGGGATCGTCGCGGCCGCGTTCCTGACCAACCACCGGCTGACGAAACGCGGTGCTGAACCAGGCATCGTCCTCGACATCATCCTCTGGGCGGTGCCGGCCGGCATCATCGGCGCGCGTATCTTCCACGTGCTGACCCACCCGAACGACTACTTCTACCCGGGGGCCGACCTGCTGCGCACCCTGTACATCTGGGAGGGCGGAATCGCCATCTTCGGTGCGCTCCTCGGTGGGGCCGTTGGAGCCTGGATCGGTTGCCGGGTCACCGGCATCCGGTTCTGGACCTTCGCAGACGCCGTCGCCCCTGCGCTGCTGCTCGCGCAGGCATTCGGTCGGTTCGGCAACTGGTTCAACCAGGAGCTCTTCGGCATCCCGACCACCCTCCCGTGGGGACTGGAGATCGACGAGTCCAACGCGGCCTGGCCGGTCGGGCTGCCCGCTGGCACCCTCTTCCACCCCACTTTCCTCTACGAGGTGCTCTGGAACCTGGCCGGCGTCGTCGTCCTCCTCGCACTCGAGCGTAAATTCCGACTGCAGTGGGGCAAAGTGCTTGGCCTCTACCTCATCTGGTACGGCCTCGGCCGCACCGTGTGGGAGTCCATCCGTATCGATCCGAGCGAGGTCTTCCTGGGCCTGCGCGTCAACGTCTGGGCCGCACTCCTCGCCATTCTCGTCGGGCTCGCGATCCTCTTCATCCAGTCGCGCCGTCACACCGGGCTCGAATCCGGGCCGTACGTCAACGGCCGGGAATGGGATGGAGCCGGTGCTGGGGTACAATCGTCACACACCGATTCGGACTACGTAGATCTCAGCGAGCCTGTGGAATCCGCTCCTGCGTCGGTGGATGCCGCCGCCACAAGCGAATCCGGCTCGAAATCATAGGTTTGCCAGTACCCGCCGGCTGCTAGCCACCAAGCCACTCGCCTGGGGCGTGCGATCACACTGCACGCTATCGGGCGGCGAACCCTCAACCTCTCCGGGCCATCGTCGTCCCACCACCGCTACTACGTTGTGAGGACGGTTACCGATGGAGCCTCGACCCACTTTTTCCCAGTTCAGCCTCGTTCCGCCCGCGCAGGGCCTGTACAACCCTGCACGGGAGAAGGATGCCTGCGGGCTTGCCATGGTGGCAACGCTCAGGGGCACCGCCGGCCACGACATCATCGTGAACGCGCTCGACGCCCTGCGGAACCTCGAACACCGGGGAGCCATCGGGTCCGACGCCGGAACCGGTGACGGGGCAGGCATCCTGACCCAGATCCCCGATGTTTTCTTCCGCGCGGTCACGGCATTCGACCTTCCCCCGCTCGGACAGTACGCCGTCGGAATGGCCTTTCTCCCGCTCGACGACGATGCGCGCCAGGAACTCAAGGCAGGCATCGAGCGCCTTGCCGCCGACGAAGACCTCTCCGTTCTCGGCTGGCGCGATGTGCCGACCGACCCGGACAACCTGGGCAAACTCGCCCATGACGCGATGCCGACGTTCGAGCAGCTCTTTGTGGCGAGCACGACGACGACGGATTCTGGGGAGCCGGTCTCGGGGATCGCCCTCGACCGCCAGACCTTCCGGCTGCGCAAGCGGGCCGAGCGTGAGCTGAACGCGTACTTCATCTCGTTGTCCTGTCGGACGGTCGTCTACAAGGGGATGGTGACCACACTCCAGCTGGAGCCGTTCTATCCCGATCTCAGCGACGAGCGCTTCGCCTCCAAGCTCGCGATCGTGCACTCTCGCTATTCCACGAACACCTTCCCGTCGTGGCCGCTCGCCCAACCCCTGCGGATGATGGCGCACAACGGCGAAATCAACACCGTCGCTGGCAACCGCAACTGGATGCGTGCGAGACAGTCCCAGCTTGAATCGGAACTGATCGGCGACATCCGCCCGCTGCTCCCGATCATCACCCCGGGTGCCAGCGACTCGGCGTCGTTCGACGAGGTCCTGGAACTGCTGACCCTCACCGGTCGCACCCTGCCCCACGCCATGATGATGATGGTGCCTGAGGCCTGGGAGAAGCAGGCGGGACTGACCCAGGAGCTCCGCGACTTCTACGAGTTCAACTCGATGCAGATGGAGCCGTGGGACGGACCGGCGGCACTCACATTCACCGACGGCACGCTCGTCGGCGCAACGCTCGACCGCAACGGTCTCCGGCCGGGGCGCTGGCTCGAAACAACCGATGGTCTCATCGTGCTCGGCAGCGAGATCGGCGTGCTCGACATCGCCCCAGAGCGAATCAAACGCAAGGGGCGCCTGCGGCCTGGAAAGATGTTCCTCGTCGACACCGAGGCACAACGCCTGATCGAAGACGATGAGATCAAGAACAGCCTCGCCGCCTCGAAACCGTGGGGCGATTGGCTCGACTCCGGTCGGATCAACCTCGCCGATCTGCCCGAGCGCGAGCACATCGTGCACACCCCGGCGTCGGTGACGCGCCGTCAGCGCACCTTCGGCTACACGGAGGAGGAAGTCCGCATCCTCCTGCGCCCGATGGGGCAGAACGGTGCTGAGCCGCTCGGGGCCATGGGCTCGGACACACCGATCGCCGCACTCTCCGCACGCCCCCGGCTGCTGTTCGACTACTTCACCCAGCAGTTCGCCCAGGTCACCAACCCGCCACTCGACTCGATCCGCGAGGAGGTGGTCACGTCACTCAAGCTCGGTCTCGGGCCGGAGCGAAACCTCCTCAGCTCAGGACCGGAGCACGCCCGCCAGGTGGTTCTGAATTTCCCGGTGATCGACAACGACGAGCTCGCCAAGATCCAGCACATCGACCCGAAACGCGGTTCGAGGACCACGACAACCATCCGCGGACTGTACCGGTTCGACGAGGGACCAGACGCGCTGCGCAACCGACTCACAGCCATTTGCGCAGAGGTCGATGACGCAATCGAAGACGGCGCTCTCTTCATCGTGCTGAGCGACCGTGACTCGAACAAGGACCTGGCTCCTATCCCGTCCCTTCTGCTCCTCGCGACCGTCCACCACCACCTCATCCGGTCGCAGAACCGGCTGAAGGTCGGGCTCGTCGTCGAAGCCGGCGACGTTCGAGAGGTCCACCACGTCGCCACCCTGATCGGCTATGGCGCGTCAGCCATCAACCCGTACCTGGCGATGGAGACCTGCGAGGACCTCGTCCGCAGCGGAATGATCGAGGGCGTGACCGCCGAACAGGCCGTTCGCAACGTCATCTACGCACTCGGCAAGGGTGTCCTGAAGATCATGTCCAAGATGGGCATCTCGACGGTGTCCTCCTACGCAGGCGCACAGTGCTTCGAGGCGGTCGGCCTCAGCCAGGACTTCGTCGACGAGTACTTCACCGGCACCGAGTCGAAGCTCGGCGGCGTTGGCATCGACGTGATCCAGGCCGAGAACCTCAAACGCCACCAGGCTGCATACCCGCTCAACACCGCCGAGACCTCGCACGAGCGTCTCGAAACGGGCGGCGAGTACTCCTGGCGCCGTGACGGCTCACCACATCTGTTCAACCCTGACACCGTCTTCCGGCTGCAGCACTCGACCAGGACCAGACGCTACGACATCTTCCGTGATTACACGCGCCTCGTCGATGACCAGGCCGAAAACCTGATGACCCTCCGCGGTCTGTTCAGGCTCAGGACGGCCGAGCGTGAACCCGTTCCGCTCGACGAGGTCGAGTCGGTCGCGTCGATCGTGAAACGGTTCTCGACCGGAGCAATGAGCTACGGATCGATCTCGCAGGAGGCACACGAGACCCTCGCGATCGCGATGAACCGGCTCGGTGCGAAGTCGAACACGGGGGAGGGTGGCGAGGACACCGACCGTCTCCTCGACCCCGAACGCCGCAGCGCCATCAAGCAGGTGGCATCCGGCCGGTTCGGTGTCACAAGCATGTACCTGACGCACGCAGACGACATCCAGATCAAGCTCGCCCAGGGCGCAAAACCCGGAGAGGGTGGGCAACTGCCGCCGACGAAGGTCTACCCGTGGGTGGCCCGCACCCGCCACGCGACCGCTGGCGTTGGGCTCATCTCGCCGCCGCCTCACCACGACATCTACTCGATCGAAGACCTCAAACAGCTCATCTTCGACCTGAAACGGGCAAATCCGTCTGCGCGAATCCACACCAAGCTTGTCAGCCAGTCCGGGATCGGCGCCGTAGCAGCAGGGGTCGCCAAAGCGCTCTCCGACGTCATCCTGGTCTCGGGACACGACGGCGGAACAGGCGCAAGCCCGCTCAACTCGCTCAAGCACGCCGGAACCCCGTGGGAACTCGGACTCGCTGAGACGCAGCAGACGCTCATGCTCAACGGTATGCGTGACCGCGTCGTCGTCCAGGTCGACGGCCAGATGAAGACCGGGCGAGACGTCATCATCGGGGCTCTGCTCGGCGCCGAGGAATTCGGCTTCGCGACCGCACCGCTCGTGGTGTCCGGCTGCATCATGATGCGCGTCTGCCACCTCGACACCTGCCCGGTCGGCGTCGCCACCCAGAACCCCGTGTTGCGGGAACGATTCACCGGCAAGCCCGAGTTCGTCGTGAATTTCTTCGAGTTCATCGCGCAGGAAGTACGCGAGTATCTCGCCGAGCTCGGGTTCCGCACGCTCGAGGAAGCCATCGGCCACAACGAGCTCATCGACACGAACACGGCCATCCAGCACTGGAAGGCATCCGGACTCAACCTGGAGCCCATCCTCGTCGGGCCGGCATTCCGCCCGGACGAACCGAGGACTCACGCGCGCAACCAGGAGCACGAACTCGACAAGCACTTCGATGTGGACCTGATCAAACGCAGCCACAACGTGCTCGATCATGGCGGGCAGATACGTATCGACCTCCCGATCAGGAACACGGAACGAGCGGTCGGGACCATGCTCGGCCACGAGGTTACTCTCCGCCACGGCGAGAACGGACTGCCGGCGAACTCGATCGACGTGCGCCTGACCGGTTCAGCCGGACAGTCGCTCGGCGCCTTCCTTCCGAACGGCATCACGCTTCGGCTCGAGGGCGACTCGAACGACTACGTCGGTAAGGGCCTGTCCGGCGGGGAGATCATCGTGTTCCCACCCAAGTCCAGCACCTTCGCCGCCGATGAGAACGTCATCGCCGGCAATGTGATCGGATACGGTGCAACCCAGGGAAGCATGTTCATCGCCGGGATCGTCGGGGAACGTTTCCTCGTGCGGAACTCAGGGGCGACGGCTGTCGTCGAAGGCGTCGGGGACCACGCCCTCGAATACATGACCGGGGGACTGGCGCTCATCCTCGGGGCAACCGGAAGGAACCTCGGAGCAGGAATGTCCGGGGGAACCGCATACGTCTTCGACCTGAAACCGGAGCAGGTGAACCGTGAGGCCGTCCAGCTCGGAGAACTCGAGCTCGCCGACCTCGGCAGCGCCGACGTCGAAATTGTTCGCGATCTGCTCACACGACACGTCGCTGAAACCGGCTCGGCCCTCGCGACCAGCCTGCTCGCCGATTTCGACGAGAGCGTCACACACTTTGTCAAAGTCCTGCCCCGCGATTACGCAGCTGTCCTGCGCACCCGCCAGGACGCCGTCACCGAGGGGCTCGACCCCGACGGTGACGTGGTCTGGGGCCGCATCCTGGAGGTAACCGGTGGCTGATCCCAAAGGATTCCTGAAAGTCACGGAACGAGAGCTGCCCAAGCGCCGCCCCGTCCCGATCCGTCTGATGGACTGGAAAGAGGTGTACGAACAGGGCGACCAGACCCAGCTCCGTCGCCAGGCCGGTCGTTGCATGGACTGTGGCGTCCCGTTCTGCCATCAGGGCTGCCCCCTGGGCAACCTGATCCCCGAGTGGAATGACCTCACCTGGCGTGGGGAGGGCAGACAGGCCATCGAACGCCTTCACGCCACCAACAACTTCCCGGAGTTCACCGGGCGGCTGTGCCCTGCCCCGTGCGAGAGTTCCTGCGTGCTCGGCATCAACCAGCCCGCTGTGACCATCAAACAGGTCGAGGTCTCGATCATCGACCAGGCGTTCGCGAACGGCTGGGTCGACTCCCACCCGCCGGAGAGCCTGACCGGGAAGACGGTCGCCGTCGTCGGCTCGGGGCCTGCGGGCTCGCCGCCGCCCAGCAACTCACCCGGGCCGGTCACACCGTCGCCGTCTACGAACGGGACGATCGGATCGGCGGACTGCTGCGCTACGGCATCCCCGATTTCAAGATGGAGAAGAAGCACATCGACGCCCGTCTCAGGCAGATGGCCGACGAAGGAACCCGCTTCCGTGCCGGCGTCGATATCGGCGTCGACATCACCTGGGACGACCTGCGCTCACGCTATGACGCAGTCATCATCGCAACCGGAGCCATGGTCCCGCGCGACCTGCCGATCCCCGGCCGCGATCTCTCCGGGGTGCACTTCGCCATGGATTACCTCGTTCCGCAGAACAAGGCGGGCGCAGGCGACGATGTTCCCGGCCAGATCACGGCAGAGGACAAGCACGTGGTCGTGCTCGGCGGTGGAGACACCGGAGCAGACTGCATCGGAACCTCACATCGCCAGGGCGCAGCATCCGTGACCAACCTCGCGATCGGCAAGCAGCCGTCGCCTGTTCGTACCGACGCCCAGCCCTGGCCGTCGATGCCGACTCTGTTCGAGATCCAGAGTGCCCACGAGGAAGGAGGAGAACGCGAATTCCTCGTCTCCACCGTGGAGTTCCTCGGCAACGAGTCCGGCGAGGTCCGCGCCATCCGAGTTGCGGAAACCGAGTTCATCGACGGACGGCGTGTCCCCAAAAGTGGCACCGAACGCGAAATCCCCGCCGACCTCGTGCTCCTGGCACTGGGTTTCACCGGCCCGGAGTCCGAGTACATCGCGCCGCAACTCGGAGTGCCCTTCGACGAGCGCGGAAATGTGGAGCGGGACAACGATTACCAGACCAGCGAGCCAGGGATTTTCGTGGCCGGTGATGCCGGTCGCGGCCAGTCGCTCATCGTCTGGGCTATCGCCGAGGGCCGTGCGGCAGCATCCGCTGTCGACAGGTACCTCGAGGGGGAGACGAACCTGCCTTCCCCCGTCCGCCCGACCGATCGCGCCATCTCGCTCTAGACTCAACGGTGGGCATGCGCCCTCCTCCAACTTCCCACATCCCGCCAGCGCGTCATCGCGCAGAAAAATATGGAGCAGTTATGAGACGAGCTAAAATCGTCGCGACCCTCGGTCCGGCAACAGCGAGCTACGAAAACATCCGAGCGATCATCGATGCCGGGGTGAACGTGGCCAGGATGAACCTCAGCCACGGCTCCTACGACGTCCACGAGGGCGTGTACGCCAACGTCCGGAAGGCCGCTGCAGACGCCGGCAAGCCGGTTGCGGTCCTCGTCGACCTCCAGGGTCCGAAGATCCGTCTCGGCAAGTTCGAGGACGGCCCATACGAGCTCGCCGAAGGCGACATCTTCAAAATCACCACCGAGGACGTGCTCGGTACGAAGGAACTCTCGGGCACAACGTTCAAGGGCCTGCCGAATGACGTCAAGCCCGGTGACTTCCTGCTGATCGATGACGGCAAGGTCAAGGTCAAGGTCCTCGAGACCGACGGCGTCGTCGTGACCACAGAGGTCATCGTCGCCGGAGCCGTCTCGAACAACAAGGGCATCAACCTGCCGGGCGTCGCCGTCAACGTCCCCGCGCTCAGCGACAAGGATGAGGCAGACCTCCGGTGGGGCCTCCGCCTCGGCGCCGACTTCATCGCGCTGTCCTTCGTGCGCAACGCGGAAGACATCCGCCGCGTCCACGAGATCATGGACGAGGAGCGCAAGCGCCTCCCCGTCATCGCCAAGATCGAGAAGCCGCAGGCCGTCGATCACCTCGAAGAGATCATCGACGCCTTCGACGGCATCATGGTCGCCCGCGGTGACCTCGGCGTCGAACTTCCCCTGGAGGCCGTTCCGATCGTCCAGAAGAGGGCCGTCGAACTCTGCCGCCGCATGGCCAAGCCGGTCATCGTTGCCACGCAGATGCTGGAATCGATGATCTCCAGTCCGATTCCGACCCGCGCCGAGACCTCGGACGTCGCGAACGCCGTGCTCGACGGCGCTGACGCGGTGATGCTCAGCGGCGAAACCAGTGTCGGAGCCTACCCGGTGATCACCGTGCAGACGATGGCCAGGATCATCGAGTCCACCGAGGAGCACGGGCTCGACCGCATCCAGCCCCTCGGCACGAAACCGCGCACCCAGGGTGGTGCCATCACCCTGGCCGCGAGCGAAGTCGCCGAATTCGTCGAGGCCAAGTTCCTCTGCGTTTTCACCGAATCGGGCGATTCAGTGCGCCGGATGGTCCGCATCCGTCACACGATTCCGGTTCTCGGATTCACCCCGGATGAGAGCATCCGTCGCCGGATGCAGCTCAACTGGGGTGTGGAGACCTTCCTCGTCGACCGCGTCACCCACACCGACGCCATGTTCGGCCAGGTCGACGACATCCTCCTCGGGTCAGGCAAGGCAGAAATCGGAGACAAGGTCGTCGTCATCTCCGGGTCCCCTCCCGGAATCACGGGTTCCACCAACGACCTTCGAGTTCACAAGGTGGGCGACGCCCACCAGGGCGTTGTGCCCGCGTACCAGAGGTAGTTCCGGTCGTCTTTCAGCGCGGATTCCCCACAGGGGGATCCGCGCTGTTGCGTTCCCGGGTGCCCGTCAGGCGGCACCGAGGGCAGAACGGCCGGCCTCGAGCCGGGCGACCGGCACGCGGAACGGAGAGCACGACACATAGTCGAGACCCACATCGTCGAAGAAGTGGATCGACGCAGGGTCGCCCCCGTGCTCGCCACACACTCCCAGGTGAAGGTCCGGACGGGTGCTGCGGCCACGTTCGACAGCCGTGCGCACCAGCTCACCAACCCCCTCGGTGTCGAGGGATTCGAACGGCGATACCGCGAATACTCCCTGGTCGAGATAGGTCGCAAAGAACGCCGCCTCGACGTCGTCGCGGGAGAAACCCCAGGTCATCTGGGTGAGGTCGTTCGTGCCGAAGGAGAAGAACTCCGCTGACTGCGCGATCTTGTCAGCGGTGATCGCCGCGCGAGGAAGCTCGATCATCGTGCCGATCTCGAAGTCGATGTCCACGCCCTTCTCTGCCTTCACCAGTTCCGCGACCTCGAGGATCTGTGCGCGTACCAGGTCGAGCTCCCGAACGGAGGCGACAAGCGGGATCATGATCTCCGGCCGGGCGTTCCCGCCGGCAGCGTTGCGGTCGGCAGCTGCCTCCAGGATCGCGCGGGCCTGCATGGTGAAGAGGCCAGGGATCACGATGCCCAGACGTACACCGCGCAGCCCCAGCATCGGATTGTGTTCGTGCAGGCGCTTCACCGCTTCCAGGAGCCGAATCCGACGCTTCTTGGTCTTGCCGCGCATCTCTTCCATCGCTACCTGAACCGACAGCTCGGTGTAGTCGGGCAGGAACTCATGCAGCGGGGGGTCGATGAGCCGGATCGTGACTGGGAGGCCGTCCATCGCCTCAAGGATCTCGGTGAAATCCTGTCGCTGCAGGGGCAGGAGTTCGTTGAGTGCAGCCTCGGTGGCGGCATCGTCCTTCGCGACGATGAGGTTCTCGACGAGCTGCCGCCGATCCCCGAGGAACATGTGCTCGGTCCGGCACAGTCCGATTCCCTCGGCGCCGAAACGCCGGGCCCGAGCGGCGTCTTCCGGCGTGTCGGCATTGGCTCGAACCTGAAGTCGTCGAGCGCTGTCCGCATGCTCCATCAGTGTGGCGACCGAGTGGACCAGATCCTCATCGGGTGACTCTCCTTCGAAGTGTCGAACGACGAATGACGGTGCCACCGGAACGACACCGGCGAAGATCTCCCCGGTCGTTCCGTCGATCGAGATCAGGTCACCCTCCCGCACAACGCGTCCGTCCTTGAGGCGGAATTCGCGGTCTCGGGTGTCCACATCGAGCGCGTCGGCCCCGCAGACGCAGGTCCGGCCCATACCACGGGCCACAACTGCCGCGTGCGAGGTCTTGCCGCCCCGGCTGGTCAGTACCCCCTGGGCCGCGACCATGCCGTGCAGGTCTTCCGGGGTGGTCTCCTTGCGCACCAGGATCACGTCCTGGCCCTCCGCCGCCCATTCGACGGCGGTGTCCGAGTCGAAGACGACCTTGCCAACGGCAGCGCCGGGCGACGCGTTCATTCCCCTGGCGATCAACTCGCGTTCGGCAGTGGCATCGAACCGGGGGAACATCAGTTGTGCCAGCTGAGAACCCGTCACCCTGCGCAACGCCTCATCGAGATCGATCAGGCCCTCGTCCGCCATGTGCACGGCAATGCGGAAGGCGGCCTCAGGGGTACGCTTTCCGACCCTGGTCTGGAGCATCCACAGTTTGCCCCGCTCGATGGTGAACTCGATGTCGCACATGTCGTGATAGTGGTCCTCGAGGGTCCGCATGGTCGTGAGCAGCTCGTCGTGCGAGATCTGATCGATTCCGGCAAGGTCCGCCAGAGACACAGTGTTGCGGATGCCGGCGACGACATCTTCACCCTGGGCGTTCTGCAGGTAGTCGCCGTACTCTCCCTGCGAACCGCCTGCGGGGTCACGGGTGAACGCGACCCCGGAACCGGAGTCGGGGCCGAGGTTCCCGAACACCATCGCCTGCACGTTGACGGCGGTCCCGAGGTCATCCGCGATCTGCTCGTGACGACGATAGAGGACCGCACGGTCGGTGTTCCACGAGTCGAAGACGGCGCGAACCGCCAGGTCGAGTTGCTCTCGCGGGTCCTGGGGGAAGTCCCTCCCCGCGTGTTCGCGGATGAGCCCCTGGAACGTCGATACCAGTTCGGCCAGTTCGGGAGCCCCCAGATCGAGATCGTTCGTTGCGCCCGCTGTCTCTTTCACCTGATCGAGGGCCTCCGAGAAGACCTCCCTGTCGATGCCGAGGACGGTGCCCCCGAACATCTGCAACAGTCGGCGGTACGAATCAAGGGCGAAACGTTCGTCACCGGACTGCTGGGCGAGGCCCTTCACGGAACTGTCATTGAGACCGACATTGAGAACCGTCTCCATCATCCCCGGCATGGAGAATTTTGCGCCTGAGCGCACGGAGACCAACAACGGATCATGAGCGTCGCCCAGCCGTCGTCCCAGTTTGTCCTCGACAGCGGCGAGATGGGCATCCACCTCGTCTGCAAGCCCCGGAAGGTGCGCGCCGTGCTCCAGGTAAGCCCTGCACGCCTCGGTGGTGATCGTGAAGCCGGGGGGTACCGGGAGGTCGAGGTTTGTCATCTCCGCCAGGTTGGCTCCCTTGCCACCGAGGAGGTCCTTCTTGGTCATGTCGCCGCTGGCGAAATCGAAAACGTAGGTGTCCATACCTTCATCCTGCACCCGCAGGAGACCGTAAAACGAGAATTTCTCAGAATAAGTCGAGGGTCCCGAATGGGAGCGAGTGGTGCCCCGTTGCCGGGGGCCGGAAGGATTATGCTGGCGGTCGCGGCGGCGGCACTCAGCCCTCGACCGCCTCGCCAGGCGGAACACCACTGCAGCAGCCCACAACGGAAGAGGACCCTGTGAGCAAGCCCGATGACGATACCCGTCGGCCCGCCGAGGCGGCTGACAATGACCGACGTGAGACGGAATCCGAACGATCAGACCGAAACTGGAATGATCTTCTGCAGGAGCTTCGTGTCCTGCAGGCGGGCACCCAGATCCTTACTGCGTTCCTGCTCGCCATTGCTTTCCAGCCACGCTTTACCGAACTCAACACCTTCCAGCTCGGGCTCTACCTCACCCTCGTGTCCGTCTCGATCCTCACGACGGTGCTCAGTCTCCTCCCGGTCAGTGCGCACCGGATCCTGTTCCGTCACCTGGTCAAGACGGCCACCGTGAGAATCGGTGATCGGATGCTCAAGGCGGTTCTCGTCGGAGTGTCCCTGACGATGATCGGAACGGCCATGCTCGTTTTCGATTTCGTCATCGGCCATGAGGCGGGGATCATCGCCGCCGTCGTCATCACCGTCATCACCGTCGTCCTCGGGCTGGTGCTTCCCCTCCTGGTCCGGCGGGTGATGTCAAGGCAGGAACAGGACTAGGCACCGCCATGCCCGCTGGTGTTCACTGGGGGAATGAGAGCTATCTGGAAGGGCGCCATCACCTTCGGGCTGGTCAACGTGCCGGTGAAAGTTTACAGCGCGACCGAGGACCACGACCTGTCCCTCCACCAGGTGCACGACAAGGACGGCGGTCGCATCCGCTACCAGAGGCGCTGCGAGATCTGCGGGAAAATCGTCAAGTACGAGAACATCGACAAGGCATACGAAGACGGCGACCGGACCGTGATTCTCACCGCCGAGGACATGGCGTCACTGCCAGAGGAGAAGAGCCGCGAGATCGAGGTGGTCGAGTTCGTCCCCAGCGACCAGGTCGACCCGATCATGTACGACCGCAGCTACTTCCTCGAACCCGACTCGTCGTCGGCGAAGGCATACGTTCTGCTCCGACGAACGCTCGAGGCGACAGACCGGACCGCGATCGTTCAGTTCGCCCTGCGCCAGAAAACCCGCCTGGGCGCGCTGCGTTCCCGGGATGGTGTCCTGCTGATCCAGACCCTGCTGTGGGAGGACGAGGTCCGCACGGCTGCGTTCCCCGCCCTGGAGGAAAAGGTTCGGATCTCGGCGAAGGAGCTGGAACTGTCGTCGTCGCTCGTCGACAGCTTCGCCGGCGACTTCAGCCCGGAAAAGTTCCACGACGACTACCAGGACCAGTTGCGGACACTCATCGAAGCGAAGCTCGACAAGGGAGACGCTGTCGACACGGATGCCACCTTCGGCGAGCCGGCGGAGGACGCTGGGGAGTCCGGTGAGGTCATTGACCTCATGGAAGCCCTCAGGCGCAGCGTCGAGAAATCCCGAGCCGCGAAGAAGAAGGCACCCGCCAAGAAGAAGTCCAGCAAACCTGCCTGAGATCAGTCTTTCAGGGGTGAGACGGCTGGGCCCTCGAGGACGTCGCCGGTCGGGCTGAATCGCGATCCGTGCAGCGAGCAGTCCCACGACCGCTCCGCACTGTTCCAGGCGACGAGACCGCCCAAATGAGGGCACACCGCTGACCGGCGGCGGGTGACACCGTCAATGGTGCAGACAGCGACGGGGGAGAGGCCGTCCCTGACGACGACGCCATCCCCTTCTGCTGGCGGGACGTCAGCTTCCGGGGTCAGTTCGGCAGCGACCCAGCCCCGGGTAAGGTCAGCGGCCACCTGGGCTCCTGCGCCGAGGGTGCTCCCGACCGCCGTGAACGCGGGTGGGCGGTCTTCGAGGCTCACTGCCCATCCTGGCCTCACCCCCGACATCCCCTCGGCGATGGCAATCGCCGCAGCTACACCATTGGTCAGGCCCCACTTGTCATAACCGGACGCCACGTAAACCCGGTCACCGCCGCGCGTGATCGGACCGAAATGCGGCAGGTTGTCTGTGGAGTGATAGTCCTGGGCAGACCAGGAGTGTGTCGGCACAGCCTCCGGGAAATGGGCGGCCGTCCACTCGATGAGGTCGTCGACCCGTCCAGCGGTCGGCGCGCCCCGGCCTGTGCGGTGACCGTTGCCGCCGACGACGAGGTACCGACCGTCTGCCCGTCCTGCATCCCGAATCGAGCGGGACGGTTCATCCACTGACAGGTACATGCCCTCGAGCGACCGATCCGGCCAGCGGTAGGCGACCGCGTATGAGCGCTGCGGTTCGAGCGTCGCGAAATGACCGCCGCGCTTGGGGAAGGGTGTCCCCGTCGCAACGACGACACGGTCTCCCGTGACATCCCCTCGCGTCGTCGACACGACGCACGGGTCACCGGAATCGATCCGGGTCGCACGAACTCCCTCGATCACGCGCCCGCCGTGGCGGCGGATCGTGCGCACGAGTGAGTCGAGGACATCGACGGCATCGACCTGGAACTGGCCGGGCAGGCACGCTGCGGCGGTGACCTCGAACGGCAGCTCGAGCGTGCGTCGTGCCGACACCGGCAGACCCAGGTCCGATGCTGCATCCAACTCGGCTTCGACCGTTGGAGCTCCGGCATCCGTCGTCGCGTAGGTCACGGCCGTCCGCTCGTCGAACGGAACGGCGTTGTCGCTGAGGTGCCGAACAAGCCAGTCCTGCCCAGCCGTGTTCGCGGCGACGTATGCCTGAGCGAGCTCGCGCGACACCGCATCCCTGATCTGCGACAACCTCGAACCCTGGAGAAGCGACACCTTCCCTGTGGTGTTCCCCGTGGTTACGGCGCCCACGTGCCGAGCCTCGAGGACCACAACGGACCGGCCCTGCTCGGCGACCATCGCAGCGAGTGACAGCCCCGATATTCCCGCACCGATCACGACAACATCGATGCGATCGCTCGGGCGCCATTCGTCGGTGGGGATCGGGGTGGTGCGGTCGAGCCAGAGTGAGCGGGGGAGCGGAGGGTCGTACATGGGCCGTCCTTTCGGTGGACTGCGGGGTCTGTGGTCGACGGGCGCGGCGGCCAACGCTACTGTCGCCGGGTATCCGTACACCAGCCCCTTGAACCGGGGCGAAACGGCAGCGTATGGTGGCTGGCACTGTCAGCGGGGCACGACACCGTTTCCTGCCCCGAACCAACGAAAGGCCGTGTGGTGACCACCGAGAATTCCGACCCGACCACGAAGTACACGTCTGACGATTTCCCCCGCCAGGAGCAGGACCAGCCCGGGCTCACGTCGCAGACCGATCCGCGCCCCGACCACGGCGAAGACAGCTACGTCGGATCCGCCAGGCTGACCGATCGGGTCGCGCTCATCACGGGTGGGGATTCGGGGATCGGCCGCGCGGTCGCCATCGCCTTCGCCAGGGAGGGTGCCGACGTGGCGATCGCCTACCTGCCAGAGGAGCAGGACGACGCCGAAGACACGGCGACCCAGGTGGAGTCTGCCGGCAGGCGTGCGTTGCTCCTGCCCGGGGACATCAGGGACGAGCAGTTCAGCACAGACATCGTCGAACTCACTGTCGAGGAATTCGGGCGTCTCGATATTCTCGTCCTCAACGCGGCGTACCAGGAGAACCGGAACGGACTCGAGAATCTTCCGACCGCCGAATTCGACAGGGTGTTCAAGACCAACCTGTACGGTCCGATGTGGACGGCACGCGCAGCCATCCCGCACCTCAGGCCGGGGTCGTCCATCATCACCACGTCATCGATCCAGGCCTTCCAGCCCGCCCCTGAGCTCATCGACTACGCCATGACGAAGGCCGCTCAGGTCGCGTTCACGAAGGCGCTTGCCGAGCAACTCGGGGGGCGGGGGATCCGTGTCAACGCAGTCGCCCCCGGTCCGATCTGGACCCCGCTCATTCCCGCGACATCGTGGCCCGACAAGGTGCCGACGTTTGGCCAGGACACTCCCATCGGCCGTGCAGGGCAACCAGCGGAACTCGCTCCCGCCTATGTCTTCCTCGCGTCGGATGAGGCGTCGTACGTCTCAGGGGCCGTTCTGCCTGTCACCGGCGGCAAGCCGCTCTGACACGCCTCACACAGGAGCCGAACACATGCCACAGGACGAGAACGCTCAGTTGAAGGATCCAAACCTCTACGAGGAGTTGCGATCGGGCGGAGCGTCGAAACAGAAGGCGGCCCGCATCTCAAACGCCGCGGCAGCGCGAGGGCGCGACGCCGTCGGACGGAAGGGCGGCGAATCAGGCAGCTACGAGGGCTGGACGGTCGTCGAGCTGAAGAAGCGGGCCAAGGAACTGGGTCTGACCGGATACTCGACGAAGCGCAAGGCCGATTTGATCTCGGAGTTGCGCAATTCCTGACATCGCCGGCGACAGGGAGAGGAGACGCCATGCCGCGCCTGCGTCGAAGTGACACCACTGCGCCAGGATTCGGGCGCCGTCGCACCCGTTCCGGGTTCCGCTACGTCGACGAGGCCGGCCAGCCGTTGCGCGATGAGGCGACGATCGACCGGATCACAGCCCTGGTCATCCCACCCGCCTGGTCGGATGTCTGGATCGCCCCGCAGCCGAACGCCCACATCCAGGCCGTCGGAATCGACGACGCGGGACGGCGCCAGTACCTGTATCACGAGGCATGGTCCAGGAAACAGGCCGAACGCAAGTTCGAGAGGGCGCTCGACCTGGCTTCAGCCCTTCCCCCTGCACGACGGCTGGTGACGCTCGATCTCCGTGGGGTCCCCGGTTCGAAAGAGCGGGCCCTCGCCGCGGGATTCCGACTCCTCGACTCCGCCAGGCTCCGCGTCGGCAGCGAACGCTTCGCGCTCGAGCACGGCAGCCATGGCCTGACGACTCTGCTCTGCGCTCACGCAACGGTGAGTGGCGATCGCGTCCTCCTCGATTTCCCCGGAAAGAGCGGTCAGGCCTGGTCCAGCGAAACCGAGGACGCCGACCTGGCCGCCGTGATTCGTTCACTCAAGACGCGCGGTCCGCGCGCCAGGCTTCTCGCGTGGAAGACGGACGATCGCTGGCGTCCTCTCAGCGCCCAGGAGATGAACGAGTACGTCCGGCTGCGCACGAACGGAGACTTCACCGCGAAGGACTTCAGAACCCTCCACGGAAGCATCATCGCCGCGACCGCGCTGCGCAACCTCGGAGTCGCCTCCTCGGCCGCACGGTGTGCCAGGAACGTCGTCGTCGCGGTGAAGGAGACAGCGGATGCGCTCGGGAACACCCCGTCCATCGCCCGATCCAGTTACATCGACCCCCGGGTGCTGGACCGCTACCAGTCCGGCGATCTGCTCGAGAACCGCGGTCGCGCCCCCGAGGCGGCACTCCGGAATCTCATCCTGGGCCCCTGATCAGACCGGACACCATGTCAACCCCTTGGGGGGACTCTCCTGCGCGCTCACAATGGAGGCATGCCTCGCCCAGACCCCAGCGAAACCCACGCGATCGCCCTCGCTGAGGCGATCGACGCTGCGGTCCACCTGACCTCGCTACGGATCGCCGTCGCAGAGTCGATGACGGACGGGGCCATCGCCGCACGACTTGCCGCAGCACCGCATGCGTCCGACTGGTTCGCCGGGGGCGTCGTCACGTCGACGGTCGGTTCGAAAAAGATGCTCGGACGCGACCGGATGGTCTCGGCGCGGGCAGCCGAGGAGATGGCTGTCGGCGTGTCCAAGCTGAAAAGGGCCAACCTTGCGCTGTCCGTCACCGGCGTGTGCCGCGCGGGCGACCAGGATGCGCAGGACGTCGGAACCATCTTCATCGGTGTTCGCTCACCCCGCGGTGAGGTTCATGTTGCCGAGCGCAGGTTGGGCGGGAGCCCGGACGAAATCGTCGACTCCGCCGTCGTTGCCGCACTGCGGCTGCTCGAAGCGCGGGTTGACGCACTCGTCGCCCACGCCGCCCGGGTTCACTGACGGACAGTTCCCCGTTTGAGGCGTCTGCGCAGCAGAAGCAGATCCCCCAGGACAGCGACGCCGGTCCCCGACGCCGCAACCAGGAGGTCCGTCAGTACGAACGTCGTCCCGAGGACCAGCCTCGTCGGCGGAAAAATCGCGGCAAGCGCGGAAGGGACTCCGGTCAGTTGCAGGAACTCGACAACGATGCAGACCGCCAGTGTCACCGACCCAATCCGTAGCGATGACGCGAGCGGCCTGACAAATGCGATCACAACGAAAACGAGGACGGCGTAGAGGATGCCGCCGGCGATATCGCCCGCGGCTCCGTCGATGTTCCGGAGCAGCAAGCCGGACACGATCGTTCCCGCTGCGACGCCCAGGAGTCCCCACCGCGACCGACGACGGGTCGTCCGCAGGGATGCGGGCGGGGAGCCATCCAGGTCGAGGAGACGGGTGAAGAAGTTGCTGGGCACGAATCAATCATGAGGGACATCGGCTTCCCCTGAGTCCCCCTCCCCGGGCACTCGCACAGCGAAACCTGTCCGCCGCGTATCCTGAACCGGGAAGCAGCCGGAGGAACAGCGGGACGGAGGGACGGTGGACCTGAACGACGTGCTCGTGGATCTGTACCTCCGCGTGCCTCGAGAATTCACCGCCATCCGGGCTGCACGCACGGTGGCTGCGCGTGACGAGGGTGAGGCCGACCTGGCCAGGCGAATCGCCCGCCTGCCGAAACCGTCGGCAGCTGCCTGGCTCGTGAACCTGCTTTCAGCACGGAAGAACGCTGAAATCGAACAGTTGATCGCGTTGGGCGCCGAGATGCGCGCGGCCGAAGCGGATCTCGATGCGGCCGACCTGCGGCGACTCGGTAAACAGCGCCTCCAGCTCATCCGCACGATCGCCAACCTCGGAAAGGACCTGGCGAATTCGGCAGGGCACCGCATGAGCGCCGCAGCCCTCATCGAGGTTGAACAGACATTGCACGCCGCGATGGCCGATGACCGCGCGGCAGACGCTGTTCGAAGTGGTCGACTCGTGCGCGCCCTCACCGCCAGCGGCATCGAACCGGTAGACCTCGACGGTGCCGTCGCATTCGAGGCGCTGGGCGTACCGAGCCGATCTCGTCCCGCCCTGCGCGCCGTTGATGAGGACCGGACATCCGATCACCGGATCGCTGGCGCCGAACGGAAAGCGGAGGAAGCGCAGGCCTCTGCACGCGCGGCCGAGGATGCCCGGGGCCAGCTGAGAGCGCGCCGAACGGCACTCTCCGAACGACGCCTCACGCTTGACGCCGAGCGCAGCGATCTGGCGGGCAGGATCCACGCCCTCGACCAGGAACTGGCCGCGCTGGGTCGAGACGATGACGCGCTCGACCGCGCCATGTCATCGGCGGACCGACAGGTCGAGGTCGCCGTCCGGGCAGCCGAGCGCGCGGAGGGACGTCTCCAGCAGGTGCGCGACGCTCGTTCCCGGTGACCGATTCGACAATGTAAGCGTGACTCGGCGGCCGGCTCGGACTATCGTGCATTACAGGGCGTCACTCGCCCGGTGCCGGAGGGTGTGAACCGTGGGAAAACTGCTGTACGGGCTGCCACCGGTCGAGATCGAGATGACGGACAGGGAGCTGGCACACGTCAAGGTGGTCATCGTCACCAAGCTCCGGCGCAGCGAGATGTTCGCTTTCACTATCGACGGCCGGATCGAGTCGAATCGTTCTGGGCGGCGGATCCTCTGGATCCACCCGTCGATTCCGATGCAGTTTGACTTCGAGAGCGACGCAGAAGAGAAACTCAACCGGACCTGGCTCGAGGACCTCATGGCGTCAGCCAACGCCGGGGGAAGCCTGAAGCTCTCGGCCGAGCCCGCCGAGCGCGCCACCGATCACTGACGGCCAGCTTCCTCCGGGTGCGCTGGGGATTTGCCGCCGGGTGCGGTCCGAGGCGTAAACTCGATTCACCGGCAACCCCAGACCTCGGTCGCCCCCAGCGATTCAGTCTCTCGGTCTGGAGCACACCGTGGCATCCATCGACGCCCCCGCTCGAATCATCCGCACCCATCCCGCGCGCCGAGCATCCGCTCCATCCGGCGACTTCTCCGGACTGGCCCGGGAGATTCAGGAGTCGGGCCTGCTTCGCAGACGGTACGGCTACTACTGGGCCAAACTCCTCGCGGTTCCGCTCGTTTTCGGAGCCGCCACTGCCGCGTTCATCCTCATTGGCGACACCTGGTGGCAGCTGTTCCTCGCCGCCGGGCTGGCCGTGGTGTTCACCCAGACCGCTTTTCTCGGACACGACGCTGCTCACCGTCAGATCTTCCGGTCAGGGAAATGGAACGACTGGACCAGCCTCATCCTCGGAGACCTTTTCGTCGGGATGAGCTATGGCTGGTGGCAACACAAGCACACGCGTCACCACGCGAACCCGAACAAGGAGGGGTCGGACCCGGACATCGAACTTCCGGTCATCTCGTTCACACCGTCACAGGTTGAAAAGCGTCGCAATCCCGTCACCGGCTGGCTGATCGGCCACCAGGGCGCGTTCTTCTTCCCGATTCTTCTCCTCGAAGGCCTGTCACTGCACGCATCGAGCGTGCGCCGCCTGGTGAGCCGTGAGCACGTCGATCGACGGTGGGTTGAGCTCGCCTTCATCACCGTTCGCCTGGGCGGCTACCTCGCCCTCGTCTTCATCGTTCTGTCCCCGGGGATCGCTTTCGCATTTCTCGGTGTTCAGATGGGTCTGTTCGGTTTCTACATGGGGATCGCGTTCGCGCCCAACCACAAGGGGATGCCGCTTGTCCCGAAGGACATGAAACTCGATTTTCTGCGGCGGCAGGTGCTGATGAGCCGCAACGTCTCGGGGTCCCGGTTCATCGACGTCGCGATGGGAGGACTGAACTACCAGATCGAGCACCACCTGTTCCCCTCGATGCCCCGACCGCACCTGCGCCGCGCTGCGCCGCTGGTGGCTGAGTATTGCCGCTCGCATGACGTGCCATACACCGAGACCGGGCTGTTCCAGTCATACGGAATCGTGCTGCGCTACATCAACCGCGTGGGGCTGGGGGAGAGCGACCCGTTCTCCTGCCCGATGGTCGCCGAGCGTGCGGCGATCTGACCGCGGCGTGGCATCCGGTGGGCTTACCGGCGATTACTTCACTTCGCTCGGGAGCGCCTCGTGGTGTGCACGACCGTGGGTGCGCCTGGCCTCCTTCATTTCCGCTTCGAACAGGTGCCGTTTCCCGCCGACCAACTTCTCACGAGCTCGTCGTTCGACCTCGGTGAAGACCGAATAGTAGTTGTCGTCGTAATCCTCGACGATTTGAAACGTCCAGCGGCCGTGGATGACGTTGCGGCCGACGACCTCCGTGGCGATCTCGTCAGCCAGCTCGGTGTGCCCGGCAGCGCGGAGCAGATCGACCGCTTCTCCGAGAGCGAGATCGGCTTTACCGGTCAGGCGGTGGAATCCGTAGAGGTATCCGCGGGCGTGTTCGACGACCTCGAGTGCTTCAGACAGCTTCCCGAGCGCTTCGACGGTGACATCGTCGACTCCATCCGGGCGTTGGTGGGCGGAATCGGGGCCGGTGTCAGGAGTGGTGTCAGGGCTGGCTTCAGGGCTGGTCATAGCCAGCAAGTATGGCGATCGGTGTTCCGGTTTCACCACCCCTTGCGCCGGGCTGCCGGGTGACAGGCGTGGCGAAATCGCCGGAAGTTGGACTGTCCGCCCTGTTGTGCCGGTGGTGGGACTCGAACCCACACGTCCTTTCGAACAAAGCATTTTGAGTGCTCCGCGTCTGCCATTCCGCCACACCGGCGCACAACAACGTGCACCAGAGTACCGTAGGATTAGCCGTGACCGAGCCAGAAGCAAACCCCCCAGCCCCTCGCCGTGTCGTCGTAGCCGAAGACGAATCGCTGATCCGCCTCGACATCGTCGAAATCCTCCGAGACAACGGCTTCGAGGTCGTCGGTGAGGCCGGTGACGGTGAAACCGCCGTCGCGCTGGCCACCGAATTGCGTCCCGACCTCGTCATCATGGACGTGAAGATGCCCCAGCTCGACGGCATCTCCGCGGCGGAGCGACTCCACAAGGCGCAGATCGCCCCGGTCGTACTCCTCACCGCGTTCAGCCAGAAGGAACTCGTCGAGCGCGCCAGCGAAGCGGGCGCCCTTGCCTACGTCGTGAAGCCATTCACCCCGAACGATCTCCTGCCGGCCATCGAGATCGCCCTCAGCCGGTACCAGCAGATCATCACCCTCGAAGCCGAAGTCGCCGACATGGTCGAGCGCTTCGAGACCCGCAAGCTCGTCGACCGTGCGAAGGGACTGCTCAACGAGAAAATGGGCCTGACCGAGCCCGAGGCCTTCCGCTGGATCCAGAAAGCATCGATGGATCGCCGCCTGACCATGCACGACGTCGCCCAGGCGATCGTCGAACAGCTCACCGCGAAGAAGTAGAGTTCAGACAGATGCGGGCCGGTTTTCCGGCCCGTTTCGTCGTTAGGCGGCTGCGTCGTGTCGGAGCCTGCCCGTTCATCCGTCGCGAATGTCGACTCACGGCGGCTTAACCCGTCATCCGCGACGGACGAACAACCGCAGGCTCGTCAAACGCCCCTTCATCCGTCGCGAACGTCGACTCACGGCGGCAGAAACCGTCATCCGGGACGGACAAAGCACAACTTGCAACGTCGGCGTAGGTTTATCCGTCGCATCTGTCGACTCACGGCGGCAGAAGCCGCCATCCGCGACGGACGAATCCGATCAGGAGCGGAACCGTCATCCGCGACGGACGAACCCGGGCATGCGCGAAACCGTCATCCGCGACGGACGAAGCACAACGTGCAGCGTCGGCGAACGCTCGTTCATCCGTCGCATATGTCGACTCACGGCGGCAGAAACCGTCATCCGCGACGGACGAACCACGGCAGGCTCATTCAACGCCCCTTCATCCGTCGCAAATGTCGACAGACGACCGTGGAACCCGTCATCCGGGACGGACGAACCCGGGCATGCGTGAAACGGTCATCCGGAACGGACGAAGCCCGCGGCGCAACGGGAACCGTCATCCGCGACGGACGAAGCACAACGTGCAGCGTCGGCGAACGCTCGTTCATCCGTCGCATATGTCGACGAACGACCGTAGAAACCGTCATCCGAGACGGACGAATCCCGGCCCGGAACGCTGGCACCCGTTCATCCGTCGCATATGTCGACGAACGACCGTAGAAACCCGTCATCCGCGACGGACGAACCCCGCGGCGCACCGGGAACCGTCAGCCGGCAGGCAGGTCCTTGATCAGGTTCGTGATGCGGATCGTCGAGCAGCGGCGGCCCTGGTCGTCGCTCACCGCGATCTCGTGCACGGTCATCGACCGGCCCAGGTGGATCGGCGTGCACACCCCGGTCACGATGCCGGAGGTGGCCGATCGGGTGTGGGTGGCGTTGATGTCGATTCCGACCGCGAGCTTTCCCGCGCCGGCCCAGAGGTTGGCTGACATCGACCCCAGCGTCTCGCCGAGAACGACGTAGGCGCCGCCGTGGAGGAGCATGGCCGGCTGCGTGTTTCCCTCGACAGGCATCGTCGCAACAGCCCGGTCGACCGAGAACTCCAGGAACTCGATTCCCATCTTCGCCGCAAGCGCGCCGCCCCCGCGTCGCCGAACATACTCGAGGTCGTTGGGGGTTGTCGTCGTCGGTCATCGTCGCCTTTGCTTGTGCTCGAAACCCACTGTCGCTCGTCGCTTGTAGGCTGGGGTGGTGTCGGACAACGAAAAGCCTACCCTCCTCGTCATTGACGGTCATTCCCTCGCATTCCGGGCGTTTTACGCCCTGCCGGTGGACAGTTTCTCCACAAAGGATGGTCAGCACACCAACGCCATCCACGGCTTCATCGCCATGCTGATCAACCTCATTCGCGATCACAAACCGACCCACATCGCCGTGGCATTCGACATCTCGCGCTTCAGCTTCCGCACACGTGAGTACCCCGAGTACAAGGGCACAAGGGGCGAGACCCCTCCGGAGTTCATCGGCCAGGTCCCGCTGCTCCAGGATGCGCTCGCGGCGATGAACATCACCACGATCTCCATCGAGGACTACGAAGCAGACGACATTCTCGCCACCCTCTCGGTGCAGGGCAGGGAACAGGGATACCGGGTGCTCGTCGTCTCAGGCGACCGGGACACGATCCAGCTCGTCAACGACGACGTCACCCTGCTCTACCCGTCGCGCATGGGGGTCTCCGACCTCACGCGCTACGACGCAGCAAAGGTGATGGAGCGCTACGGCATCCAGCCGCACCAGTACCCCGAGGTCGCCGCGCTCGTCGGGGAGACGAGCGACAACCTTCCCGGGGTTCCGAAGGTCGGCGAGAAGACTGCGGTGAAGTGGCTGAACCTCTACGGCACGCTCGACGGCATTCTCGAAAACGCAGACAAGATCACCGGCAAGGTGGGGGAGAGCCTCCGCGAGCACAAAGAGAACGCGATCCGCAACCGCAAACTCAACCACCTGCTCACCGACGTCACGCTCCCGGTCACACTCGACTCGCTCGAGAAGAAGCCCATCGACGAGCAGGCCGTGCGCGACATCTTCGCCAGGCTCGAGTTCCGGACGATGCTCGACCGCCTGCTGAAGGCAGAAGGCGTCGAAGACGCCGCAGGAGCGTCCGGAGCGGTGTCGGCCAACAGCGTCGCAAGTCCCGTTCCGCAGAACCTGCTGGACGAAGAACTGGGTGCCTGGCTGAACCGCGCGGTCGCCGCTCACCCCGAAGGACTCGGTTTCACGGTCGACGTTCACGACGGCAAGCCTGCCGGGATGGGAATCGCCACACCGACCGAGTCCGTCGCCGTCGCCTGGCTTCCTGACCGCGCCGACTATGCGCCGTTCGAGGCCTGGCTGGCGAGCCCGTCGCCCAAACTGATGAACGATGCGAAACGGCAGCTGAAAGCGCTCAAGACCGTCGGTCTCGCGTTCGATGGAATCGCTTACGACACCCTCGTGGCCGGCTGGCTGCTTCGGCCGAGCGGGCAGGACAAGACGCTCTCCGACCTTGTCGGCCGCTACCTCGATGAGAGCCTGCCCGTTTCCGACCCGAACCAGCTCGTCCCGCTGAACGACCCGGCAACCGCTCCTGTTGAGGCCTGGTACACCCTCAGGCTCGTGACCGCCCTGAACGACGCCCTCGATCCCGGATCCCACACGGTCCTCACCTCGATCGAGATGCCGACGCTGCTCACCCTCGTCGACATCGAACTGCGGGGGGTCACCGTCAATCATGAGCAGCTGACCGCGCTCTCGGCCGAGCTCGGTGCCACAGCGGCAGACCTGGCCTCCCGGGCATACGCCATCATCGGCCACGAGGTAAACCTGGGTTCGCCGAAGCAGCTGCAGGAGGTCCTGTTCAACGAACTGGACATGCCGAAGACCCGTGCCAACAAGACGGGATACTCGACGGATGCCGGTGCGCTGGCCGACCTGCAGGCTTCCAATCCGCATCCGTTCCTTGGCCTGCTGCTCGAGCACCGTGACGCGACCAAACTGCGCCAGATCGTCGAGACGGTCGACAAGTCGATTGCCTCGGACGGCCGGGTGCACACCAGCTATGTCCAGACCGGGACGACGACCGGCCGGATCTCCTCGACGGATCCCAACCTGCAGAACATCCCCGTCCGCACCGAGGAGGGCAGGCGCATCCGTGCCTCGTTCGAAGCGGGCGCCGGCTACGAGACCCTGCTGACCGCCGACTACTCCCAGATCGAAATGCGCATCATGGCCCACCTCTCGGGCGACGAGGGTCTCATCGAGGCGTTCCGCTCAGGAGAAGACCTCCACCGGTTCGTCGGCGCACGCATCTTCGGGGTCGAACCAGCGGATGTCACGAACGAGATGCGCACCAAGGTCAAGGCCATGTCGTACGGGCTCGCATACGGTCTCAGCGCCTTCGGCCTGTCGAAGCAGCTTCGGATCGACTCCTCCGAAGCCAAGAAGCTGATGGGCGACTACTTCGCCCGCTTCGGTGCCGTGCGCGACTACCTGCGCAACGTGGTCGAGCAGGCCGTCGATGACGGATACACCACCACAATCTTCGGCCGACGCCGCCCGTTCCCCGACCTGAAAAGCCCCAACCGCGTCCTGCGCGACAATGCGCAACGGGCGGCCCTGAACGCGCCCATCCAGGGATCGGCCGCCGACATCATGAAGATCGCCATGGTCAACATCGAGGCCGACGTCGCCGCCCAGGGCCTCGGCTCGCGCATGCTGATGCAGGTCCACGACGAATTGATCTTCGAGGTGGTCGAGGGGGAGTGGGAGTCGCTCGACGCCATCGTCAGGGCCCGGATGGCGAACGCCGCCGACCTGACGGTGCCGCTCGACGTTCAGGTCGGACGCGGGCATAACTGGGACGCCGCAGCGCACTGACCGGAAGAGCCGCCGCTGTCGTAGGCTCGACTCCATGACTGCACCGGAGCGCACCCCGACCGCCATCGACGCCATCGCCGAAGAGTGGGTCGACACGCTCGTCGACATCGACCCCCTGCTCGGAACATACATCGGGCGCACAGAAGCGAACAGCAGATTCGGTGACTTCTCGCCCGCCGGGCACGAGCGGTACATCGAGGAGGCGAGGAGGGTGCTCGCCGCACTCGACGCCGCAACACCGGTCGACGCGACAGATGACGTGACCAGGGCGGACCTCGGTGCCGAGCTTCGACTGGACCTCGAAAGCTCCGACGCCCAGCTGCACCTGCGCGACCTGAACGTCATCGCCTCGCCTGCCCAGGGCATCCGCGAGATCTTCGACATCATGCCGACGGCAACGGTCAGCGACTGGAGCGACGTGTCGACTCGGCTGAACGCCCTGCCCGACGCGGTCGCCGGGTACATCGCCACCCTTCGCCAGGGGGTACAGCGTGGGGTCACTCCGGCGAAGCGCCAGGTTCGCGAGGTGTTCGAGCAGGCGAAGCGGTACAGCGCTCCCGACGGCTTCTTCTCCGACTTCGCTGCGAACGCCGGTCCAGCCGCCGGGCAGCTGCCGGCCTCCCTCGCTTCAGACCTCACCACCAACGCCGGAAGGGCGGCTGTCGCCTACCAGTCGCTCGCGGATTTCCTGGCCCACGAACTCGAACCCGTCGCCCAGGAGAAGGATGCCGTCGGCCGGGAGATCTACGCGTTGCAGTCGCGCCGTTTCCTCGGCGCCACCATCGACCTCGACGAAACCTATGAGTGGGGCATCGACGAGCTCGCACGAATGGTCGAGGAGCAGGAGTCGATCGCCAGGGAGATCAAACCGGGTGCGAGCGTCGAGGAGGCCATCGCCTTCCTCGACGGCGATCCCAGCCGCAAACTGCACGGGACGGACGCGCTGCAGAAGTGGATGCAGGAGACGAGTGACCGGGCCGTCGCGGAGCTCGGGCGCAGCCAGTTCGATATCCCGGAGGAGATCCGCACGATCGAGTGCATGATCGCGCCCACCCAGGAGGGTGGGATCTACTACACCGGGCCGACGGACGATTTCTCCCGTCCCGGCCGGATGTGGTGGTCGGTTCCTGAGGGCGTCACCGAGTTCGATACCTGGCGTGAACTCACGACCGTGTATCACGAGGGCGTTCCCGGCCATCACCTGCAGATCGGGCAGGCTGTCTATAACCGGGCGAAACTCAACACCTGGCGCAGGCAGCTCGCCGGAACCTCCGGTCACGCAGAAGGCTGGGCACTGTATGCCGAACGACTGATGGAGAGCCTCGGCTATCTGGACGACCCGGCAGACCGGCTCGGGATGCTCGACGGCCAGCGGATGCGCGCGGCGAGGGTGGTCCTCGACATCGGCGTTCACCTGGAGAAAAAACTCCCGGGAGGTACGGGAACCTGGACAGCCGACGACGCGTTCACTTTCCTGCGGAAGAACGTGAACATGAACGACGGATTCGTTCGGTTCGAGGTGAACCGGTACCTCGGCTGGCCGGGGCAGGCGCCCTCCTACAAGGTCGGACAGAGAATCTGGGAACAGTTGCGCGACGAGTACCAGCGCCGCGACGGGGATGCGTTCGACATCAAGGAGTTCCATCGGAAAGCACTCGACCTCGGGGGAGTCGGACTCGATACCCTGAAGCGCACCCTCCTGGCCGACTGACGCCGAGCGCGCCCGTTCTCCGTCGCCCTAGCACCGATTCCCCTGAACATCCGGAGACCTCCAGCATGACCACTGTCGCCCTCGTCAGTCACGGCCTGACCGACCCCGCGTACACCGACACCGACCTCCCCCTCCTGATCGATGGGCTCGGCGTCGCAGGGATCACGGGCCGGGTTGTCCTGTGGACAGACAGGTCGATCGCCTGGGACGAATTCGATCTCGTGGTGATCCGATCGCCGTGGGACTACCCGGACCGCGCCGACGAGTTCCTCAGCTGGCTCGACCGGGTTGCATCGGTCACCCCTGTCCTGAACGCTCCTGACCTGATCCGCTGGAACATCGACAAGACCTACCTGCGTGATATCGCAGAGGTGTCGGACGTCCCACTCGTCCCCACCACCTTCTGCTCCACCCGCGCGGAGGTCGAGGCCGCGTGTGACGCTCTCAGCGCCGCCCGTGTGGTCATCAAGCCGTCGGTGTCTGCTGGATCGAAAGACACCGGGCTCTTCGACGCCGGCGACCCGGCTGCTCTGCTGCTCGCCGATCACATCCTCGACATCGGCAAGACGGTGATGGTCCAGCCAGCCATCGAGGGTGTCCAGGAGCGCGGCGAGCATGCGCTCCTGTACGTCAACGGGCGGTTCAGTCATGCGATCTCGAAAGGTCCGCTCCTCGCCGTCGGCGGCGGCCTCCTCGGCGGCGTCTACGTGGAGAAGATCGCCAGCGTCGATCCGTCACCCGCTGAGCGCGCGGTCGGAGACGCCCTCATCACCGCGATCGGTGTCGTCCTCGAGCGACGGGGACTGACCGAATCAGACCGACTTCCGCTCTACGCTCGCATCGACGTGGTCGCAGACCCGGTGAGCGGGCCGCTCGTCCTCGAGGCCGAACTCTTCGAGCCGTCGATGTTCGTGGACTCCCACCCGGATGCCGTCGGCAACGTCGTCGCCGCCATCCGGAAACGGCTTGTAGACCTGTCAGATGAGCGGGCAGATCGATCGCGGATGCGCTGAACCGGTGCGTTTGCGAGTGCCCGATCTTTCCCGATAGACTGACATGTCACTTTTGTGACGATCTATCCGTTCGCCGTACACGGAAAAACATCCCAACAATCCCTGATTGACGCGGATCGTGTCGGCCTGAAATCAGTCCATACTGGAGCAACCACTACATGACAACCGCAACGACCGCCAAGCAGGTCGCTATTAACGACATCGGATCGGCTGAAGACTTCCTGGCCGCGGTCGAGAAAACACTGAAGTTCTTCAACGACGGAGACCTCATCGAGGGCACCGTCGTCAAGATCGATCGCGACGAGGTCCTCCTCGATGTCGGCTACAAGACCGAGGGTGTCATTCCCTCCCGCGAACTTTCGATCAAGCACGACGTCGACCCGAGCGAGGTCGTCCAGGTCGGCGACATGGTCGAGGCCCTCGTCCTCCAGAAGGAAGACAAAGAAGGCCGTCTCATCCTGTCCAAGAAGCGCGCACAGTACGAGCGTGCGTGGGGCGATGTTGAGAAGATCAAGGACACCGATGGCGTCGTGACCGGTTCGGTCATCGAGGTCGTCAAGGGTGGCCTCATCGTCGACATCGGCCTCCGTGGCTTCCTGCCCGCGTCGCTCATCGAGCTTCGCCGTGTGCGCGACCTCACGCCGTACCTCGGCCAGGAGATCGAAGCCAAGATCCTCGAACTCGACAAGAACCGCAACAACGTCGTTCTGTCGCGTCGTGCGCTGCTCGAGCAGACCCAGTCTGAGAGCCGCACCACCTTCCTCAACAACCTCCAGAAGGGACAGGTCCGCAAGGGCATCGTCTCGTCGATCGTCAACTTCGGTGCGTTCGTCGACCTGGGTGGCGTCGACGGTCTCGTCCACGTCTCCGAGCTCAGCTGGAAGCACATCGAGCACGCCTCAGAGGTCGTCGAGGTTGGCCAGGAGGTCACCGTCGAGATCCTCGAGGTCGACCTCGACCGTGAGCGTGTCTCCCTGTCGCTCAAGGCGACGCAGGAAGACCCGTGGCAGGTCTTCGCCCGCACCCACGCCATCGGCCAGGTTGCACCGGGTAAGGTCACCAAGCTCGTTCCGTTCGGTGCGTTCGTTCGCGTCGCAGACGGCATCGAGGGCCTCGTTCACATCTCCGAGCTCAGCGGCAAGCACGTCGAGCTCGCCGAGCAGGTCGTCTCCGTCGGTGACGAGGTGTTCGTCAAGGTCATCGACATCGACCTCGAACGTCGTCGCATCTCGCTGAGCCTCAAGCAGGCCAACGAGGGTGTCGACCCCGAGGGTACCGAGTTCGACCCGGCGCTCTACGGAATGCTCACCGAGTACGACGACCAGGGCAACTACAAGTACCCTGAGGGCTTCGACCCGGAGACCAACGAGTGGAAAGAGGGCTTCGACACCCAGCGCGAGAAGTGGGAGCAGGACTACGCTGCAGCCCAGGCTCGCTGGGAGGCTCACAAGAAGCAGGTCACGACCGCCGCGACGGAAGAGGCAGTTGCTGCAGCCGCCCCGTCCGCAGGTTCGACCTTCTCCAGCGAGACAGCCGGAAGCGGCACCCTCGCAGACGACGAGTCGCTTGCGGCTCTGCGTGAGAAGCTGACCAGCAACTCCTAAGCACGACACACGCCGACTGGCCGGTCCTGAACAGGACCGGCCAGTCGCCGTGTGTACGGCGAAGTCGCGTGACCCGCTTGTTGGGGGATTCGCAAAACTCACCGCCTGATAATGTTGGCCGTGCTGCGAAGCGCGATCGCTTCCTGTTCAACCCAATCTTTCGAAGGAACGACGTGGACGTTGGTTCTCTGCTGCAGTACCTGGCAACGGACATCTCAAACGAGAAGTCGCTGAGGAACAGCCCTCAACAGGAGCGAAGCCGTCAAAGCCTCGAGGCGATCCTCCGGGTCTGCGGCGAGATCATCGACGAGTCCGGTCATGCGGGTGTGACCACGGCCGAGGTCGCCAAACGCGCCGAGATGGCCATCGGTACCGTCTATCGCTTCTTCCCCGACCGCATCGCACTGATGCTCGGTGTCTACCAGTACATGCAGGACCAGTACGTCCGGCTGTGCATCGACAAACTGCTCGAGGAAGAGCCCACCACCTGGCAGGAGACACTCGGCATCATGACCGATACCTCCGTCCTGGCCAGGCGCACCATCCCCGGCTTCAAGGCGACCCAGTACCGCATCCTCGGCGATGTGGACAGCCAGGAGCAGTACCTCAAGGGATCGAAGGAATATGTGGCCGCGGTGGCCGGCCTTCTGTCGCAGTTCTCCTTCCCGACGGATGAGCGGTGGCTCGTTCATCTGAACGTCGCCGTCGAGCTCTCCCGTGCACTGCAGCGGCTCGCATTCGATGCATCGGCCGAAGGCGACCCCTGGCTTCTTGAAGAAGCCCGCGTCGTTCCCGTTGGCTACCTCGAGCGCCACGTCGTCCCGGTTCACTGAGTCCGCCGATAACCCTGTCGTGTATCTGATCGGTCTGACCGGCGGAATTGCCTCCGGCAAATCGACCATCGCACGCCGGCTGGCGGAGCGGGGCGCGGTACACATCGACGCCGATCTCCTCGCGCGAGAAGCGGTTGACCCCGGGACCCCCGCCCTTGCGGCGATTGCCGAGCGTTTTGGCGCCGGCGTCCTCAACCCGGACGGCAGCCTCGACCGAGCCGCACTCGGGGGCATCGTGTTCTCCGATTCTGGGTCCCTCGCCGCGCTCAACGACATCGTGCACCCCGCTGTCAGGATGCTCGCGGCCGAGCGAATCGCCGCGGCTGTGCGGAACGACCCCGACGCCGTTGTCGTCTATGACGTTCCCCTCCTCGTGGAGGCGCAGGTTCCGCACGACTTCGACCTCGTCGTCGTCGCCCACGCCGACGCAGACACACGGTCGGCTCGACTGGTGAACATGCGGGGGATGGCACCGGACGAGGCGCAACGACGCATCTCGGCCCAGGCGAGCGACGAGGAGCGCCTCGCCGTCGCTGACCTCGTCATCGACACAGACGGGAGCATCGACGCGACCCTCGAGCAAGCTGATGCCCTCTGGAGCAGGATTCGACCCGCTGCGTCCTGCTGAACCGGGAGGATACGGCGATGTCAGTGGACGTGTTTAGACTCGAGGAATGCAACCCACCCGCTCCGTGCACCCGTTCGAGGTCATCAGCGAATACACGCCCAGCGGCGACCAGCCCAAGGCGATCGCCGAGCTGAGCGGCCGAATCAACGCCGGTGAAACGGATGTCGTCCTGCTCGGCGCCACAGGAACCGGAAAGTCGGCGACCACAGCCTGGCTGATCGAAGCCGTGCAGCGCCCGACGCTGGTGCTCGCACACAACAAGACCCTCGCCGCGCAGCTCGCCAACGAGTTCCGTGAGCTGATGCCGAACAATGCCGTCGAGTACTTCGTGTCCTATTACGACTACTACCAGCCCGAAGCGTACGTGCCCCAGACGGACACCTTCATCGAGAAGGATTCCTCGGTGAACGCCGAAGTGGAACGCCTCCGCCACTCGACGACGAACGCGCTGTTGAGCCGGAGGGATGTCATCGTCGTCTCAACCGTGTCGTGCATCTACGGCCTCGGCAAGCCGGAGGAGTACCTCAACGCCATGATGGCGCTGCAGGTCGGCCAGCGTGTCGACCGAGACTGGCTCATCCGCAAGTTCATCTCGATGCAGTACAACCGCAATGACGTCGACTTCTCCCGTGGAAATTTCCGGGTGCGCGGCGACACCATCGAGATCATCCCGGTGTATGAAGAGCTCGCCATCCGGATCGAGATGTTCGGCGACGAGATCGAGGGGCTGTACTCCCTCCACCCGCTCACCGGTGACGTCGTGCGCAAACTTGAGTCGGTGTCGGTGTTCCCCGGCTCGCACTACGTGGCGAGCACAGACTCGATGCAACGCGCGATTGTCACGATCCAGGACGAACTCGCTGAGCGCCTCACCGAACTCGAACGCCAGGGCAAGCTTCTCGAGGCGCAGCGCCTGCGGATGCGGACGACCTTCGACCTGGAGATGATGCAGCAGATCGGGTTCTGCTCGGGGATCGAGAACTACTCCCGCCACATGGACGGTCGGGCACCCGGGCAGGCTCCGCATTGCCTGATCGACTATTTCCCCGACGACTTCCTCGTCGTCATTGACGAATCCCACGTGACCGTGCCGCAGATCGGCGCCATGTACGAGGGCGACTCCTCGCGCAAGCGGACCCTCGTCGAGCACGGATTCCGCCTCCCGAGCGCCCTCGACAACCGCCCGCTCAAATGGAACGAATTCAAGGACAGGGTTGGACAGACCGTCTACCTGTCCGCAACGCCTGGGCGATACGAGATGGGTATCGCCGACGGCATCGTCGAACAGATCATCAGGCCGACCGGTCTCGTCGACCCGCAGATCGTCGTAAAGCCCTCGAAGGGCCAGATCGACGACCTGCTCGAAGAGATCCGCCTGCGGGCAGGCCGGGATGAACGCGTGCTCGTCACGACCCTGACGAAGAAGATGGCGGAAGAGCTGACCGACTTCCTGACGGAGGCGGGAGTGAGGGTGCGCTACCTGCACTCCGACGTCGACACCCTGCGCCGGGTCGAGTTGCTCAGCGAACTCCGGTCGGGGGTCTACGACGTTCTCGTCGGCATCAACCTCCTCCGCGAGGGGCTCGACCTTCCTGAGGTGTCACTCGTAGCGATTCTCGACGCAGACAAGGAGGGCTTCCTCCGGTCCTCGACGTCGTTGATCCAGACCATCGGTCGCGCTGCCCGGAACGTGTCGGGCGAAGTGCACATGTACGCAGACGTCCTGACCGATTCGATGAAACGCGCGATCGAGGAGACCGACCGTCGTCGCGAGAAGCAGGTGGCGTACAACCTCGAGAACGGCATAGACCCGACGCCACTGCGCAAGAAGATCGCGGATATCACCGATGCCCTGGCCCGCGAGGGTGCTGACACGGCCGCGATGCTCGCGAACCGTGATTCGCGCAAGAAAAGCCCGACACCGCGCCTGCGCCGTGAGGGAATCGCGTCCGAGGGTGCGGCAGAGCTCGAGGGCATCATTGCCGACCTCAACGCGCAGATGCTCTCCGCTGCCGCTGAGCTCAAATTCGAGCTGGCCGGCCGACTCCGTGACGAACTGTCCGATCTCAAGCGCGACCTTCGGCAGATGGAGAAAGCGGGTCACCTGGGCTGACGTCGCCATTCACCGGTCGACACCAGCCACCCGTCAGTCGTCACCTTCTTCGAACAGCGGTGCCCCCATACCGTGCGCGCCGATCAGCGGGACGAACGTGACCCCACCGAGGTCGTCCACCTGCAGCGGACCGTCCGCCGTCCGGGTGATTCTCTGCAGTCGCTGGCCGAACCCGGGTGTGCCGACCGGCATGACGATTCGCCCGCCCTCGCGCAACTGGTCCGGCCACGGCGCCGGGACGCGCGGCGCTGCAGCCGCGGCGACGATCGCGTCGTATGGTGCCCTGCCGGGCCAGCCCAGCGTGCCGTCGCCGACGACGACCTCGATGTTGGTGTAGCCCAGACGGTCGAGCACGAGGCTCGCGCTGGCGGCCAGTCCCTCGTGGCGTTCGATCGACACGACCTCGTCGACGATCTCCGCCAGCACCGCTGCGGCGTACCCTGATCCGGTTCCGACGTCCAGGACCCTGCCGGCCCGCTCGAGCTGTGCGGCCTCGAGTGTGAGGGCGACGATGTATGGCTGCGAAATCGTCTGTCCGTCGCCGATGGCCAGGGGATGATCCTCGTACGCACTGGACCGTGAATGCTTCAACACGAACTCCTCGCGGGGGACCGCGCGCATGGCATGCAGGACACGCTCGTCCCGGATGCCACGGGCAGCGATCTGCTCCGTCACCATCCGTTCGCGCTTGGCAGAATAGGAGTCCATAGCTCATTGTCCACCCCGAGCCGGCGATGTCAGTGGGTCGACGTAGACTCAGTGGGTGTCAATTTCGAAGGTAATTTCAGCGTCAAAGCTCAGCGTCCGCGGTGCCCGCGTTCATAATCTGCACAACGTCGACCTCGACATCCCGAGGGACTCGCTCGTCGTGTTCACCGGGCTGTCCGGATCGGGCAAGTCGTCGCTCGCCTTCGACACCATCTTCGCCGAAGGACAGCGACGTTACGTCGAGTCGCTCTCGGCATACGCCCGCCAGTTCCTCGGCCAGGTCGACCGCCCCGACGTCGACTTCATCGAAGGGCTGAGCCCTGCCGTCTCGATCGACCAGAAGTCGACGAACCGCAACCCACGATCGACCGTCGGGACCATCACCGAGGTCTACGACTACATGCGGCTCCTCTGGGCCCGGATCGGCGTCCCGCACTGTCCCGAGTGCGGTGAGCCCATCGAACGACAGACGGTCCAGCAGATCGCCGACCAGCTGATGGAGCTCGAGACCGGCACCAGGTACATGGTGATGAGTCCGGTTGTCTCCCAGAAGAAGGGCGAGTTCGTCGACCTGTTCAAGGAGCTCGCCGCGTCCGGTTATGCCCGCGCCGTGGTCGACGGCGAACAGATCCAGCTCACCGAACCTCCCGTCCTCAAGAAGTCGTACAAACACGACATCTCCGTCGTGGTCGACCGACTCGTGGCTGGGCCTGACGCACTCAGCCGACTGACCGACTCGCTGGAAACCGCGCTCGGCCTCACCGACGGACTCGTGCAGATCAAACTGGTCGACGAAGAGGGCCCCGACGCCGTCCGGTCGTACAGCGAGAAGCTCTCCTGCCCGAACAACCACCCGCTGCAGCTCACCGAGATCGAGCCACGCACCTTCAGCTTCAACGCTCCGTTCGGCGCCTGCCCGGAATGCTCCGGCCTCGGAACACGGATGTCAGTCGACCAGGATCTCCTCATCGGCGACTCGGAACTCAGCATCAACGACGGCGTGATCATTCCCTGGACCACCCAGGGAAAAGGCCTGTACCAGTACTACGAAAAGCTGCTGGAGGGCCTCGCGCGGGACCTCGATTTCTCCCTGAAGACGCCGTGGAAGAGCCTTCCGAAGAAAGTCCAGGACGCCGTCCTCCGCGGGGAGAACTTCAAGGTCAAGGTGAAGTGGAAAAACCGCTACGGCCGCGAGGTGAGCTACACCTCCGGGTTCGAAGGCGTGATGCCATACATCGAACGCCAGTACGCACAGGCAGAGACGGATGTGCAGCGCGCCCGCTGGGCCGAGTACCTGCGTGAGATCCCCTGCCCGGTGTGTGACGGAAAACGATTGAAGCCCGAGGTGCTCAGTGTCCTCATCCACGGCACCAACATCGCCGACGTCGCCGAACTGAGCCTCACCGACGCCCGAGCCTTCATGGACCGGATGGAGCTGACCGACCGCGAGGGCAAGATCGGTGCCCAGGTTCTGCGCGAGATCAAGGTGCGCCTCGACTTCCTGATCCAGGTGGGGCTCAACTACCTCAACCTGTCTCGTGCCGCCGGGTCGCTCTCCGGTGGAGAAGCGCAGCGTATCCGCCTCGCCACCCAGATCGGCTCCGGGCTGACCGGGGTGCTGTACGTGCTCGACGAACCGAGCATCGGCCTCCACCAGCGCGACAATCGTCGACTCATTCAAACCCTCGTCACGCTCCGCGACCTCGGGAACACCCTCATCGTGGTGGAGCACGATGAGGACACGATCCGCACCGCGGACTGGATCGTCGACATCGGCCCAGGCGCCGGCGTCAACGGCGGCACCGTCGTGCACTCCGGGTCATACGATGACCTGCTGTCGAACACCAGGTCCCTGACCGGCGACTACCTGTCCGGTCGCAAGGAGATCACGGTTCCCGAACGCAGGCGACCCATCGACCCCGAGCGCGTCATCACCGTGGTGGGCGCTGAGGCCAACAACCTTCGCAAGGTCACCGTCGACTTCCCGCTCGGCACATTCACGGCCGTCACCGGGGTCAGCGGTTCGGGCAAATCGTCGCTCGTGAACGACATCCTCTACCGTGTGCTCGCGAACAAGCTCAACGGAGCCCGCAAGGTACCTGGCAAGCACACACGCGTGACAGGTCTTGACCAGCTCGACAAGGTGATCCACGTCGACCAGGCTCCGATCGGGCGGACACCCCGATCCAACCCTGCGACGTACACCGGCGTCTTCGACCGCATCAGGAACCTGTTCTCGGAGACCATCGAGGCGAAGACCCGCGGATATCTGCCCGGGCGATTCAGCTTCAACGTCAAGGGCGGGCGCTGCGAGGCCTGCTCGGGCGACGGAACAATCAAGATCGAGATGAACTTCCTCCCGGATGTCTACGTGGCGTGTGAGGTCTGTGGGGGAGCACGGTACAACCGCGACACTCTCTCCGTGCATTACAAGGGCAAGAACATCGCTGAGGTCCTCGACATGCCCATCGCGGAGGCTGCCGAGTTCTTCGAACCGATCACGTCGATTCACCGCTACCTGAAAACACTCGTCGAGGTCGGTCTCGGCTACGTGCGACTCGGCCAGAGTGCAACCACGCTCTCGGGTGGGGAGGCCCAGCGGGTGAAGCTCGCAACCGAGCTGCAGAAGCGCACCAACGGCCGGAGCGTCTACGTGCTCGATGAGCCAACGACAGGGCTGCATTTCGAAGACGTCCGCAAACTGCTCCTCGTCCTCAACAGCCTGGTCGACAAGGGAAACACGGTCATCGTCATCGAGCACAACCTCGACGTGATCAAATCTGCCGACTGGCTGATCGACCTCGGTCCTGAGGGAGGCGCAGGGGGCGGACGTGTCCTCGCAACGGGAACCCCGGAGAAGCTCGCCACCGTGAAGAAAAGCCACACCGGCTACTACCTCAAGGAAGTTCTCGAGTCAGGCGAGATCGTCGCCCGTAAGGCTGGATAGGTGGCGACAGCGCTCAGTTATCGGCCCCGGCCAGGCGAGATTCCCACCAGCCCAGGGGTCTACCGTTTCCGCGACGACGCCGGCCGGGTCCTCTACGTCGGCAAGGCCAAAAACCTCCGGGCGCGGCTCAGCAACTATTTTGCGCCACTGCCGAGCCTGCACGAACGCACCAGGCGGATGGTCACAACGGCAACGGGCGTCGAGTGGACGGTCGTCGGCAGCGACATCGACGCCCTCCAGCTCGAGTACACCTGGATCAAGGAGTTCGAGCCTCCGTTCAACGTCAAGTTCCGCGACGACAAGACGTATCCGTATCTCGCCGTGACACTCGGCGATGAGGCTCCCCGGGTCCTCGTCACGCGCAACCCGCGGATTCGCGGGGCAAAGTACTTCGGCCCGTATCCGAAAATCTGGGCCGTGCACGACACCATCGACCTGATGATCAAAGCGTTTCCGATCCGCACCTGTTCGGATTCCAGCTACAAGCGGGCGATGCAGTCCGGTCGGCCCTGTTTTCCCGGTCAGATCGGCCGCTGCGGTGGTCCGTGCTCCGGCCGGGTGACCATCGAGGAACACCGGGCGATGGTCGCCGACTTCGTCAGCTTCATGAACGGGAACGACAAGCGCTTCGTCACCGAGGCGACGAAGCAGATGCGCGAAGCGGCGGCTGGCCAGGAGTACGAAGCCGCGGCGAGGTACCGCGACCGCCTCCAGGCCCTCGAAGCGGTCCTCGCCAAGAGCGCTGTCGTGCTCAAGGACTCCGTCGACGCCGACCTGTTCGGCCTGGCCCACGACGAGCTGTCTGCTGCAGTGCAGCAGTTCATCGTCCGTTCCGGCCGGATCCGCGGTGTGCGGTCGTGGACTGTCGATAAGGAACTCGACCTGTCGACCGCCGAACTCGTCGACAGCGTCCTGCAACGGGCGTACGACAACGGCGGTGTCGTGGACATCCCGCGAGAGATCCTGGTGCCCGAACTTCCCGAGGATGCGGCCGAGTTGGAGACGTGGCTCGCCGGACTCCGCGGCAAAGGGAAGGTCAGGCTTCACGCAGCCAGGCGCGGCGAGAAGGCAGCGCTCATGCAGACCGCCGAGATCAACGCGAAGAACTCGCTCATGCTCTACAAGACCAGGCGAAGCGCCGACTTCGTCGCGCGCTCGCAGGCGCTCACAGACATTCAGGACGCCATCGGGATGGAACAGGCCCCTCTCCGCATCGAATGCTTCGACGTGTCGCACCTGTCCGGGACGAACATCGTGGCATCCATGGTGGTGTTCGAGGACGGCCTTCCCCGAAAAGACCAGTACCGACGCTTCAGCATCGCTGAGTCCAGCGACGACACGGAGTCGATTCACCAGGTCCTCACACGGAGGCTCGCGTACCTCACAGCCCCTGACCCCGACGCGGAACCGGAGAGCGACGACGTCGCGGGCGAGGGTGTGGCGAAACCCCGGAAGTTCGCGTACCCGCCCCAGCTCCTGATCGTCGACGGCGGGCAACCTCAGGTCCAGGCGGCCCACCGGGCTCTGGTCGAGTCGGGCAGGACAGACATCCAACTGGCCGGCATGGCCAAGCGGCTCGAGGAGATCTGGCTCCCGGACAACGATTATCCCGTCATTCTTCCTCGCAACTCCGAGGCACTCTTCCTGCTCCAGCGCGTGCGGGACGAAGCCCACCGCTTTGCCATCACCTACCAGCGGACCAAACGAAAGAAGGACATTTCGAGTGTCCTCGCGGATATCCCCGGCCTGGGGCCTGCGCGGGTGAAGTCTCTCCTGCGGCATTTCGGATCGGTGACGAAGCTTCGGCAGGCCCCGCCAGAGGAGATCACCGAGGTGGCCGGCATCGGGCCCGCACTGGCAACCACCATCCACGCCCAGTTGAACAGTCGGTAGGCTGGGGGAGAAGTCGCAGCAGACCGGCTCGCGAGCGAATCGAAAGTGCAGGAAACCGGTGGAACAGCCGACCCCCCAGCAAGAAGTCCTGATCGTTACCGGTATGTCCGGTGCCGGACGGTCGACCGTCGCCAACGCGCTGGAGGATCTCGACTGGTACGTCGTCGACAACCTCCCTCCCCAGATGCTCAGGCCCCTGATCGACCTGGCCCAGCGCGCTGAAGGAGCGTTGCCCAAGATCGCCGCGGTGGTCGACGTCAGGGGGCGTGATTTCTTCAGCGACCTCCAGCAGATGATCCAATCCCTTCGGGCAGGAACAAAACTCCGAGTCGTGTTCCTCGACGCAACGGATGCGGCCCTCGTCCGTCGGTTCGACGCCGTCCGCCGGCCCCACCCGCTCCAGGGCGGCGGCACGATCCTCGACGGCATCACCAGTGAGCGCGCCCGCCTCGCCACCATCCGTGAATCCAGCGACATCGTTATCGACACGTCCGATCTCAACGTGCACCAGCTGGCCACGAAAACGTCGGAACTCTTCGCCGCTGAAGGCACCCCGGGCGTCAAGCTGACCGTCATGAGCTTCGGTTTCAAGTACGGCATGCCTCCGGACGCCGACACCGTCGCGGACGCCCGATTCCTGCCTAACCCGTTTTGGGTTCCCGACCTGCGGGCGCATACTGGACTCGACACCGAAGTCAGCGACTTCGTCCTCGGCCAGCCAGGGGCCAGGGAATTCCTGGACAGCTACGCCGCGTCACTCGCACCGGTCCTGGCCGGGTACCAGCGCGAGAACAAGCGCTTCGCAACGTTCGCAATCGGCTGCACCGGCGGGAAACATCGCTCCGTCGCGCTCGCCCTGCAGCTGGCAGACAAGCTGGCCGAGCAGCCCGGAGTCGCGGTATCTGTCAAACATCGTGACCTCGGTCGCGAGTAGAACCGCCACCGACGATCACACATGAACACACGAGATGGGACAACGATTGGCACTGACTGCTGAGGTCAAAGAAGAACTGGCCGGGATCGTGGAAGCGAAGACGGCCGTGCGGGCAGCGGAGCTCACCTCGATCCTTCGCTTCAGCGGCGGTCTCCACCTCATCTCCAGCCGCATCGCCATCGAAAGCGAGCTTGATACGCCCCAGCTGGCGAGACGAATCCGCAAAGATCTGGCCGAGCTCTACGGTGTCAGGAGCGAGGTCAGCATGATCAGCGGTTCCGGGTCACGACGGGCGGAGAGCTATCTCGTCCGTGTGCAGGACGGCGGCGAGACCCTCGCACGACAGACCGGCCTCCTCGACGCCAGGCGACGGCCGATTCGCGGTCTGCCCAACCGGCTCACGACCGGAACCCGTGCCGAACTCGCGGCCGTTTGGCGCGGAGCGTTTCTTGCTGCGGGCAGCCTCACCGATCCGGGCCGCTCAGCAGCACTCGAAATCACCTGCCCGGGCAATGAATCGGCCATGGCGCTCGTCGGGGCGGCAGGCCGTCTCGGAGTGTCATCAAAGGCACGTGAGGTCCGCGGCGTGCACCGGGTGGTCATCAGGGATGGCGAAGCCATCAGCGCGATGCTCGTCCTCATGGGCGCCAATGGCACGGTCAAGGCATGGGAAGACCTGCGTCAGCGCCGCGAAGTACGCGCAACGGCCAACCGCCTCGTCAACTTCGACGACGCCAATTTGCGCCGCTCGGCGCAGGCGGCCGTCGCTGCGTGCGCGAGGGTCGAACGCGCCATGGAAATCCTTGCCGATGACATCCCCGATCATCTCAGCTACGCAGGCAAGCTTCGGCTGAGCTTCCGCGACGCCAGTCTCGACGAGCTCGGTCACCACGCAGACCCGCCCATGACAAAGGATGCCATCGCCGGCAGAATCCGTCGGCTCCTTGCGATGGCCGACAAGCGCGCACAGGACCTCGGCCTCCCGGGTACGGACGCCAACCTTCCGCCTGACCTCGACGACGTGTGATCCGTCACACTACGCAGGCGGTCGTTGATCGCAGAATCCACCTGACTAGACTGGAACGGTCGTTCACCGCCGCACAACAGCGGCCAGCGACACAAGATGAGGAGAGAAACTATGGCTGAATACACCCTCCCTGACCTCGCCTACGATTACTCGGCGCTTGAGCCGAGCATCTCAGGGGCCATCATGGAACTGCACCACTCCAAGCACCACCAGGCATACGTGACCGGGGCAAACACCGCCCTTGCCCAGCTCGCTGAGGCTCGCGACTCGGACAACCTCGCCAACGTGAACAAGTTGCAGAAGGACCTCGCCTTCAACCTGGGCGGTCACGTCAACCACTCGATCTTCTGGACCAATCTCTCGCCGAACGGCGGAGACAAGCCCACCGGCGAACTCGCCGCTGCTCTCGACGACAACTTCGGTTCGTTCGACAAATTCCGCGCGCACTTCACCGCAGCAGCCCTGGGCGTACAGGGCTCTGGGTGGGCAGCACTCGTCTGGGACTCGATCGGCCAGAAGCTCATCGTCCAGCAGTTCTTCGACCAGCAGTCGAACTTTGCGGCTGGCACCGTCCCCGTTCTGATGCTCGACGTCTGGGAGCACGCCTACTACCTCGACTACAAGAACGTCCGCGCCGACTACGTCAAGGCGTTCTGGAACATCACCAACTGGGAGAACGTCGCCGAGCGCTTCGTCACGGCTCGCGAGAAGACCTCGGGGCTGCTGCTACTGTCATAACCGACAAGGTCGTCCGGGGAAACCCGGACGACCTTTGTCATCTTCCCACCAACTGCACAACAAAAACGCGCTTCGGCGCCTCAGCAACAGGAGAGATCCTTGTCCGTAAAGATCGGTATCAACGGGTTCGGCCGCATCGGCCGTAACTACTTCCGCGCAGCCCTCGCCAAGGGCAGCGACCTCGAAATTGTCGCGGTCAACGACCTCACCGACAACAAGACCCTGGCTCACCTTCTGAAGTACGACTCCATCAACGGTCGTCTCGACGCCACTGTGGAGTTCGACGACGAGACGATCATCGTCGATGGCAAGGCCATCAAGGTGTTCTCGGAGCGCGACCCCGCGAACCTCCCCTGGGGCGAGCTGGGCGTCGACATCGTCATCGAGTCCACGGGCTTCTTCACCAAGGCCATCGATGCCAGGAAGCACATCACCGCAGGCGCCAAGAAGGTGCTGATCTCCGCTCCGGCCTCAGGCGAAGACGCCACCTTCGTCCTCGGTGTCAACGAGGACCTGTACGACCCGGAGAACCACCACATCATCTCCAACGCTTCCTGCACGACGAACTGCCTCGCGCCGCTCGCCAAGGTGTTCAATGACGCGTTCGGCATCGAGCGTGGCCTGATGACCACCGTTCACGCCTACACCGCTGACCAGAACCTTCAGGATGGCCCGCACAGCGACCTTCGTCGCGCCCGTGCTGCCGCGGTGAACATCGTCCCGACCTCCACGGGAGCTGCCAAGGCCATCGGCCTCGTCCTGCCCGAGCTCAAGGGCAAGCTCGACGGATTCGCCCTGCGCGTTCCCGTGCCCACCGGTTCGATCACCGACCTCACCGTCGAGGCATCGCGCCCCGTCACGGTCGACGAGGTCAAGGCTGCATACAAGACCGCGGCAGAGGGCCCCCTCAAGGGAATCCTCAAGTACACCGAGGACGAGATCGTCTCGAGCGACATCGTCTCCGACCCGCACTCGTCCATCTTCGACGCCGGCCTGCTGCGCGTCATGGGCAACCAGGTCAAGCTCGTCAGCTGGTACGACAACGAGTGGGGTTACTCCAACCGCCTTGTCGACCTCACCGAGTACGTCGCAGACCGTCTCTAGAGACGCAGAGCACGCCGTGTCGCTTCGTACTCTCGAATCGCTGGGCTCGCTCGCCGGTAAGCGCGTCGTCGTTCGGTGTGACCTCAATGTTCCTCTCAAGGACGGGGTCATCACCGACGACGGGCGCGTCCGTGCGTCGCTTCCCACGCTGAACGCCCTGCTCAAGCAGGGCGCGCGCGTTGTCGTGGTCTCCCACCTGGGCAGACCGGACGGCGCACCAGACGACAGGTACAGCCTTGCCCCCGTGGCGCAGCGGCTGTCCGAGCTCCTTGGCTCGGCCGTCACCTTCGCCGCCGACACCGTGGGCGATGCTGCACGGGGTGCAGTCGACGGCCTCGCGGACGGCGACATCGCCGTGCTCGAGAACCTCCGATTCAATCCGGGGGAGACGAGCAAGGACGAAGCGGAACGGACGGCCTTTGCTGAAAAGCTCGCTGCACTGGGCGATGCGTTCGTGTCTGACGGGTTCGGCGTGGTCCACCGCAAGCAGGCGAGCGTGTTCGAGTTGCCGAAGCTCCTGCCGAGCGCGGCCGGTCAGCTCATTTCCACCGAGCTCGAGGTTCTCGACCGCCTGACCGAATCTCCGGAACGCCCGTATGCGGTCGTTCTCGGCGGATCGAAGGTGTCAGACAAGCTCGGCGTCATCGGACACCTGCTTCCGCGCGTCGATTCCCTCCTGATCGGCGGGGGAATGCTGTTCACCTTCCTCGCTGCCCAGGGGCACAAAGTCGGCTCGAGCCTCCTTGAGGAGGACCAGATCGACACGGTGAAGGGTTACCTGGCCGAAGCGGAAAAGCTCGGGGTTCAGATCGTTCTCCCCACGGATGTTGTCGTCGCCGCCTCGTTCGGAGCGGACGCCGACCACGTCGTCCAGCCGTCTGACGCGATCGAGGACACGCCATTCGGCTCGTCCGGCCTGGGCCTGGACATCGGACCGGAGACGGCTGACCGGTTTGCCGGAATCATCCGCTCGTCGAAGACGGTGTTCTGGAACGGCCCGATGGGCGTGTTCGAACTCGCACCATTCGCCGCAGGGACGAAGACCGTTGCGCAGGCGCTCACCGAGGTCGATGGCCTCAGCGTCGTCGGCGGAGGAGACTCGGCGGCAGCGGTTCGCGCCCTCGGTTTCTCTGACGATCAATTCGGACACATCTCAACCGGGGGTGGTGCGAGTCTCGAGTTCCTCGAGGGCAAGCAGCTTCCCGGCCTGGAAATTTTAGGATGGCAACAGTGACCACATCAGTGCGCAGGACCCCGCTCATCGCGGGCAACTGGAAGATGAACCTCGACCACCTGCAGTCGATCGCGTTCGTGCAGAAACTCGCGTGGGGCCTTTCCGACGCGAAGCACGACGTCTCGACGGTCGAGGTCGCGGTCTTCCCGCCGTATACCGATCTTCGCAGCGTGCAGACGCTCGTCTCCGCAGACAAACTGCCGATCGCTTTCGGCGCACAGGATTTGTCTGAACACGACTCAGGGGCATACACCGGCGAAATTTCCGGGGCATTCCTGTCTGCGCTCGACTGCCGATACGTCATCATCGGGCACTCCGAGCGACGGACACTGCACGGAGAGTCGGATGACCAGGTCGCCGCCAAGGTGACGGCAGCGCTCAAGCACAACATCGCGCCGATCATCTGTGTCGGAGAGACCGCTGAAGACCTCGAGAAACACGGACCGAGCGCCGTGCCCGTCGGCCAGCTGAAGGCAGCTCTCGCCGGCATCTCGTCGACCGTGGACATCGTTGTGGCCTACGAGCCTGTCTGGGCCATCGGTTCCGGTCAGGCGGCCACACCCGAGCAGGCTGAACAGGTCGCGGCCGCGCTGCGCGCCGTCCTGGTCGAGACGCTCGGTGAGGATGTTGCCGCGAAGACCCGTATTCTCTACGGTGGCTCAGTGAAGGCATCGAACATCGCCGCCTTCATGCGCGAACCGAACGTCGACGGTGCCCTCGTCGGTGGTGCCAGCCTCGATCTGAACGAGTTTACGAGCATCGTGCGCTACCAGAAGCACGTGGGACTCTAGCGCCCGCACGCTCACGCTATAATTGAGGGCGGTTCATGGAACTCCATGGCCGCACATGAAAGGTCCTTTGTGGAGATTCTTCAGGTCGTTATGCAGGTGTTGCTCGGAATCACGAGCCTCCTGCTCACATTCCTCATCCTCTTGCACAAGGGGCGCGGCGGTGGACTGTCGGATATGTTCGGCGGTGGCATGGGATCGAGCCTCGGCTCATCCGGTGTGGCCGAACGTAACCTCAACCGGTTCACGGTCGTTCTCAGTCTCATTTGGTTCAGTTCGATCGTGGCGCTTGGTCTCATCACCAAGTTCGCGTCGGGCGCGTAGGAGGACATATGGCTGCCGGAGGTAGCGCAATTCGTGGTTCACGCGTGGGCGCAGGTCCCATGGGTGAGCAGGACCACGGTTTCCATGCGGAGCGGGTCGCGGTGTCCTACTGGGACGTCCTCGGCAACGAGACGGTTCGGCATTTCTCTGCCAGCCTTCCGGACGAGGAGATCCCCGAGACCATCGACAGCCCGTCATCCGGGCTGCCAGCTGGCCGCGACAGGGAGAACCCGCCCGAGGTCGCCAAGCTCGAGCCGTACAAGACTCACCTGGCCTATGTGAAAGAGCGGCGCACCGAGGAAGAGGCAGAAGCCCTTCTCGATGAAGCACTCCAGCAGCTCCGCGCCCGTCGCGGGACGGCATCAGCCCAGTAGCGTTTCAGCCCAGTAGCGTTTCAACCCAGTAGCGTTTCATCCCGGCCAGTCGGCCGCAGATCGAGAAGAGCCCCTGTCGATTCCGACAGGGGCTCTTCTCGTGGTCGAGTCTCAGTAACTCGGTGCGATCAGGCTCTCGGGGACCTCCGAGGCGGCATCAGCATCGACGAAGAAGACTGTACGTTTGCGTCCCTTCATTCCCGCGATCGGCACTTCGGTGTAGGCGATTCCAGCGAGGGCGAGGCCGAGCACCGAGGCTTTATCTGCGCCGCACAGTTCGACCCAGATCCGTTGCGACGAGTTGATGGCGTGCCGGGTGAGGCTGAGCCGCTCCGCTGGCGGCTTCGGGGAATTGCGTACGGCGACGACCGTGGCCTCCCGTTCGAGAACTTCGGGGCGGTCGGGGAACAGCGATGCCGTGTGCCCGTCCGGTCCGACGCCCAGAAACGTGATGTCGAACCGGGGGAGTCCGCTGTCACCGTCCGCGTGAGCGGCGAGCTCCTCGGAGTATGCAGCAGCGGCCTGGTCGAGATCGAGCGGACCGTCCGAGGTCGGGCAGGTGTGGACGTTCTCTGCGGGGATGTCGATGTGGTCGATCAACGCCGCTCGCGCCTTGACGTCGTTGCGCTCGGCGTCTCCCGCCGGCAGCCAGCGTTCGTCCCCCCACCAGAAATGCACGCGGGACCAGTCGACACTGTCGCGCGCCGGCGACGAGTTGATGGTGGCCAGAACCCTGATCGCGATCCGCCCGCCCTCGAGGACGATGTTCACACGGTCGTTCTCGTCCAGCAGGTCGACTGTCTTGGTGAGGAATCGTGCGGTGATGGATGCGGCGAGGGCATCGCTGTCCGAGTGGACGAGGACGCGTCTTTCGTTGGTCATTCCGTCTTACCTTTCCGCGGCGGCGTTCTCGGCTTCGAGCTGACGCACACCCTTGGTGATCACTTCACCGTACAACGGATCGGGGTCGAGCCTGCGCAACTCCTCCGCGAGGCAGTCCCTGAGACTGCGCCGTTGCAGGGTCAGCTCCTGGATCGGCTGGTTGGGCTGGCTGAGCTGGGCGACGGTGTCGAAGGGCCGCTCGAGAATGATGTCTCCGCCGGCGCGTGTCAGTCGCACACCGTGGATGCCGGTGTCGCCAGACCCCCGCGGGGTCAGCTCCTGCTGCACCGTCACCTTGAGCTGCATCTGCAGCCACGCTGCCAGCAGCACCGTCGAGGCGGAGTCGGCGGCGCCAGACACCGTGACGGCGGTCACCTGTTCGTACGGCGGCTGGTCAAGTACCGCAGCAAGTTGCGCACGCCACAGCGTCAGCCGGGTCCACGCGAAGTCCGTGTCGCCGGGAGCATACGAACCGGAGAGGTCCACGAGCGCCGCGTGGGGGTCCTCATGTTCAGACGCGTCAGTGATCCGACGCTGGGCAATACGCCCGATGGCGGTATTCGCGACGTCTCCGGGGGCTTCGATGGGCCACCAGGCCACAACGGGCGCGTCAGGAAGCAGAAGGCCGTTGACAAGGCTGTCCTCGTTGCTCGCGGCGTCACCATATGCCCGAAGGATGATGACCTCGCTGGCTCCGGCATCGCCCCCGACGCGGATCTGCGCATCGATCCGATCGGTTCCGCCGTCATCCTCGAGGATCTGGGACAGAACGAGGACCCGCATGGGGTGCTCGCGCGAGGCGTCGTTGGCTGCCTCGATCGCCTCTTCCTCCTCGCCGAGCTGGGAGACGATCACCAGGGTGAGCACCCGGCCGAGCGCGACGGCTCCACCGTCCTCACGCAGGGTGACGAGTTTTTTGGACAGTTTGCTGATGGTGGTATCAGGCAAATCGACAATCATGGTCGCCTCCAGGTGCGTCCGTCGCGAGCAAGGAGCGCGTCAGCCGAAGCCGGCCCCCACGAGCCTGGTCGGTATTGCTCGACCGGTCCGCCCTGGGCAGCCCAGTATTCTTCGATCGGGTCGAGAATCTTCCAGGACAGTTCGACCTCCTGGTGACGCGGGAACAGCGGCGGGTCACCGAGCAGGACGTCGAGAATCAGTCGTTCGTACGCCTCGGGGCTGGCCTCGGTGAACGCGTGGCCATACCCGAAGTCCATGGTCACGTCACGAACCTGGGTGCCCGCACCGGGGACCTTCGAACCGAATCGGATGGTCACACCCTCGTCGGGCTGCACCCGGATCACCAGGGCGTTCTGACCGAGCTCAGAGGTCTGGCTCTCCGCGAACAAGAACTGGGGGGCGCGTTTGAACACCACGGCGATTTCGGTCACTCGTCGTCCCAGTCGTTTCCCTGCCCGCAGGTAGAAGGGGACTCCGTCCCAGCGCCTGTTCTTGATGTCGAGCCGCATGGCCGCGTACGTCTCGGTCGTCGAGTCAGGGGCCATTCCGTCTTCGTCGAGGAAGCCGGGAACCTTTTCGCCGCCCTGCCAGCCGCCGGAGTACTGCCCGCGCGCCGTCGCCGTTCCGAGGTCCTCCGGCAGGGTGACAGCCGCGAGGACTTTTTCCTTCTCTGCCCGAAGATCCTTGGCGTCGAACGAGAGCGGCTCTTCCATCGCTGTCAGCGCGAGGAGTTGCAGGATGTGATTCTGAATGACGTCCCTGGCAGCGCCGATACCGTCGTAGTATCCCGCACGCCCACCCACGCCGATGTCCTCGGCCATGCTGATCTGCACATGATCCACGAAATGTGAATTCCAGATCGGTTCGAACATCTGGTTGGCGAAGCGCAGCGCCAGGATGTTCTGAACGGTCTCCTTGCCCAGGTAGTGGTCGATCCGGAACACCGAGTCTGGCGGGAAGACCGATTCGACGACGGTGTTCAGCTCGCGGGCGGTCTTCAGGTCGGAACCGAACGGCTTTTCGATGACCACACGGCGCCACTGGCCTTCGCTTGCCTCGGCGAGCCCCGAGCGCCGCAACTGCTCGGTGACCTCGGGGAATGCTTTCGGCGGAATCGACAGGTAGAACGCGTGGTTGCCCATCGTTCCCCGCTCGGCGTCGAGTTTCTCGACCGTCTCCTTGAGCTGTTCGAAAGCCGCATCGTCCCCGAATTCGCCTGAGACGAAGCGGATGCCCTGGGCGAGCTGTTGCCAGACCTCTTCCCGGTATTCCGTGCGAGCGTACGACTTGACCGCCTCGTGCACGACCTCCTCGAAATCCTGGTCCTCCCAGTCCCGCCGGGCGAACCCGACCAGCGAGAATCCGGGAGGAAGAAGACCGCGATTGGCGAGGTCGTACACGGCGGGCATCAGCTTCTTGCGCGACAGGTCACCTGTCACACCGAAGATGATGAGACCGCTGGGCCCGGCGATGCGGTTCAGACGGCGATCGGAATCCACCCGGAGCGGGTTGAATTCCGGGGTGATATCCACGGGGGACATACAGCTCCTCGGTTGTGGCGGGCCAACCAGCGTGCGCTAGTTGATTGCCTCGAACAGTGACAGGACGTTGTTGTCCGGGTCGGTCAGGTTCAGGGTGATGACCGGGCGACCGGCATCCGCGAGAACGCTGGCGTCTCCCTGTGCCTGGGCCTGGATCAACTGGCCGAAAGTGAACGGACGGCCCGGAACCTCGAGGTCCACGGGGGAGTCCGCGGTGATCTGCAGGAATACACCGGAGGCCGGACCACCCTTGTGGAACTGCCCGGTGGAATGCAGGAACCGTGGGCCCCAGCCGAACGTGACGGGACGGCCGGCGATCCCGGCGAGCATTCCGCGGACCCCTTCGAGCTGGGGCAGCGCGACGCGGTCGACGTAGGCCTGCACAGACAGGTAGCCGTCGGCGCCGAGCTGACCGACGAGGCGGTCGATGGCTTCCTTGACCGTGGAGACACCGGCGAGGATGTCCGCGTTTCCACGCACCTCGATGCCGTTTTCGACGAACACGGGAGCGCTGCGCTCGGGGCGCGCGTCCAGCAGTCCGCGGGTCGCGATCTTCGCCGACTCGACATCGGGCTGATCGAACGGGTTGATGCCCAGGATGCGACCGGCGACGACGACCGCGTACTCCCAGACGAGAATCTGTGCGCCGAGCGTTCCCGACACGAGGATCTCGCCCTTGTGCCGGTCGTGCGGGAACAGGTGAAGAGTCGATGCGTCGTCGACCAGACGGACCACCTGGACGTCGTCGTACGAGCCGGAGACCTCTGGGGCGACGGTGTCGACGACAACGGGGAGAAGCCCGGTGCCTTCCTTACCCGTCGACTCGGCGATGAGCTGTTCCGCCCAGTCCGCGAATCCGACGATGTGGGTTCCATCGGCGACGATCGCCAGCTTGTCGCGGAGTGGCGACGTCCCCGCGATGGCCGCGCCGAGAATGAGTCCCGGGTTGTGCTTGTCATCGATGGAGAGTTCGACGGCGACCGAGTCGGCCTCGTTGAGCAGTGCTCCGACGTCGACCCCGGCAAGCCCGGACGGGACGAGGCCGAACGCTGTCAGTGCCGAATACCGCCCTCCGACGTTCGGGTCGGCGTTGAAGACTCGGTAACCCGCTTCGCGCGCGGACGCGTCGAGCGGTGACCCCGGGTCTGTGACGATGATGATGCGCCCGCGCGGGTCGATCCCGGCGTCGGTGAACGCCTTCTCGTAGGCGCGACGCTGGCTGTCGGTCTCGACGGTGGAGCCGGACTTGGATGACACCACCAGCGCGGACGCCTCCAGGCGATCGGCGAGGGCGGCGAGGACCTGCCCCGGCGCCGTCGAGTCGAGAACGGTGAGGTTCCCGCCGAGTGTGCGTGTGATGACCTCGGGGGCGAGCGATGATCCACCCATGCCGGCGAGGACGATGTGCTCGACACCGGCGGCGGTGAGTTCGGCGCGCAGCGCCTCGATCTCGGCGACGAGGGGACGTGAAACGGATGTCGCCTCTGTCCAGCCCAGTCGCTTGCCCGATTCCTCTTCAGCGGCCGGACCCCACAGCGCAGCATCCTGGCCCGTGATCCCCGACGCGACCATGTCGGCTACGAGCGTCGGGACAACAGCGTCAACGGCAGTTTTGGCGTCACCGGAGACGTGGATCTTGAAGCTCATTTTGCGGCCTCCAGAGCAGCGGTGACGGTGTCGAGGAGCTCGTCCCAGGAGACGATGAACTTCTCCACGCCTTCCTTCTCGAGGAGGGCAGTCACCTCGTCGTAGGAGATGCCGAGCCCGGCGATGGCGTCGAGGACTTTGTTCGCCTCGTCATAGGAACCGGTGACGCTGTCGCCCGAGATCTGGCCGTGGTCGAACGTCGCCTCCAGGGTCTTCTCCGGCATGGTGTTGACCACGTCGGAAGCGACGAGCTGCGTGACGTACAGCGTGTCGGGGAGGCTGGGGTCCTTGACTCCGGTCGATGCCCACAGCGGACGCTGCTTGTTGGCACCGGCGGTGAGGAGTCCTGCTGCCCGCTCGGATGCGAAGGACTGCTCGAACGCCTCGTACGCCAGCTGTGCGTTGGCCACGCCGGCCTTGCTCTTGAGAGCGAGCGCCTCGTCGGTCCCGATCGTGGTGAGCCGCTTGTCAATCTCGGTGTCGACGCGGGAGACGAAGAATGATGCAACGGAGTGGATCGTCGACAGGTCGATTCCCGCCGCCTTCGCCTGCTCCAGGCCGGTGAGGTACGCGTTGATCACGTCGCGGTAGCGCTGCAGGCTGAAGATCAGGGTCACGTTGACGCTGATCCCTGCCGCGATCGAGGCCGTGATTGCTTCGAGGCCCTCGACGGTCGCGGGGATCTTGATCATCACGTTGGGCTTGTCGACCTTCGCCCACAGTTCCTTCGCCTCGGCGATGGTGCCTGCGGCGTCGTGTGCGAGGTTGGGCTCGACCTCGATCGAGACCCGGCCGTCGAAGCCCTTGGAGGCATCGTAGATCGGGCGGAAGAGGTCTGCGGCGCGAGCGACGTCTGCTGTGGTGATCTCGAAGACCGCCGCCGTGACGTCCTTGCCCGCTGCGGCCAGCTCGGAGACCTGCTCAGCGTAGCTTTCACCGTTGCTGAGTGCCCCGGCGAAGATCGTCGGGTTGGTGGTGACCCCGACGACGTTGCGGGTGTCGATGAGCTGCTGCAGGCTGCCGGAGTCCATGCGTCCTCTGGACAGGTCGTCGAGCCAGATGCTGACGCCTGCGGCAGAGAGCTGGGCGGTTGGGGTGGATTCAGTCATGATTCTTCTCCTTGTTCCCGGCGCTTACTTGCCGAGCGATTCTTTGGCGGCAGCGACGACGGCGTCAGTGGTGATGCCGAACTCGCGGAATAGTGTCTTGTAGTCGGCGGACGCACCGAAGTGCTCGATCGACACGGATCGGCCGGCGTCGCCGACGATGTTTCTCCAGCCCAGCGCGAGTCCGGCCTCGACCGAGACCCGAGCCGTGATCTCCCGGGGGAGAACCTTCTCCTGGTATGCGGCGTCCTGCTCCTCGAACCATTCGAGGCAGGGAACGGAGACCACTCGCGCGTTCACGCCGTCGGCCGCGAGTGCCTCCCGCGCGTCGACGGCGAGGTGCACCTCGGAGCCGGTCGCGATGAGGATCACATCAGGGGTACCGTTCGGCGCCTCGGCGAGGATGTATGCCCCCCTGGAGACGAGGGATGCCGACGCGAAGGTGTCGCCTGAGGCTTCGCCTTCTCCACGTTCGAAGACGGGGATGTTCTGCCGGGTCAGCGCGATGCCGGCGGGGCCGCCGCGGCGGGTCAGGATCTCCTGCCATGCGTAGCCGACCTCGTTGGCGTCGCCCGGACGGACGACGGCGAGGTTCGGGATCGCACGGAGGGTAGCCAGCTGCTCGATGGGCTGGTGCGTCGGGCCGTCTTCGCCGAGGGCGACGGAGTCATGCGTCCAGACGAAGATCGACGGCACGTTCATCAGCGCGGCCAGTCGGACGGCCGGGCGCATGTAGTCGCTGAAGATCAGGAATGTCCCGCCGTACGAGCGGGTCGGGCCGTGAAGTGCGATGCCGTTGAGGATCGCGCCCATGGCGTGCTCGCGGATTCCGAAGTGCAGCACGCGGCCGTAGGTGTTTCCGGTCCACTCCTCGGTCGAGTGCTCGCTCGGGAACGAACGATGCGGCGCCCTCGATGGTCGTGTTGTTCGACTCGGCAAGGTCCGCTGATCCACCCCAGAGTTCGGGAATGATCGGGCCGAGTGCGTTGAGCACCTTGCCCGAAGCCGCCCGGGTGGAGACATCCTTGCCCGCTTCGAAGACAGGAAGTGCGTCCTCGACACCCTCGGGCAGGTCGCCCGACAGCAGTCGCTCCAGCAATGCAGCGTTCTCCGGGTTGGCGCTCGCCCACTCGTCAAAGCTCTTCTGCCACTCTGCACGATCCGAAGCGCCACGTTCGACCGCTTTGCGGGTGTGGGCGAGCACCTCGTCGGCAACGACGAAGTTCTCGGCCGGGTCGAAGCCGAGGACTTCCTTCACCGCGGCGAGTTCCTCGGCCCCGAGAGCGGACCCGTGGATCTTTCCGGTGTTCTGCTTCTTCGGGCTGGGCCAGCCGATGATGGTCTTGAGGATGATGATCGACGGGCGGTCGGTCTCGGCCTTGGCAGCCTCGATCGCGTCGTTGAGCGCGTGGACGTCCTCGACGTATTCGCCGGTCTTCTTCCAGTCGACCGTCTGGACGTGCCAGTGATACGCCTCGTAGCGCTTCGCAACGTCTTCGGTGAAGGCGATGTTCGTGTCGTCTTCGATCGAGATCTGGTTGCTGTCGTAGATCGCGATGAGGTTCCCAAGCTGCTGGTGGCCGGCGAGAGAGGATGCCTCGCTCGTGATGCCTTCCTGCAGGTCGCCGTCACCGGCGATCACGTAGACGAAGTGGTCGAACGGGCTCTGGCCCTTGGCCGTATCCGGGTCGAGCAGACCGCGTTCGAATCGAGCGGCGTAAGCAAAGCCGACGGCGGAGGCGAGCCCCTGGCCGAGCGGGCCCGTTGTGATCTCGACACCGTCGGTGTGGCCGTACTCCGGGTGCCCTGGCGTGAGCGAGCCCCAGGTGCGGAGTGCCTTGAGGTCTTCGAGTTCGAGACCGTACCCGCCCAGGTACAACTGCACGTACTGGGTCAGCGAGCTGTGGCCGACGGAGAGCACGAAGCGGTCCCGTCCAAGCCAGTGCTGGTCGCTCGGGTCACGACGCATGACCTTCTGGAACAGCAGGTAGGCCGCAGGGGCCAGGCTCATGGCCGTTCCCGGGTGACCGTTGCCGACCTTCTCCACAGCATCCGCTGCGAGGAGGCGGGCGGTGTCAACCGCCGTGTTGTCAAGGGAATCCCATTGCAAAGCTGCCACTGTAGTGACCCTTCTGATCGGAATCGTCGGGCCATTACTGACCCGCCGACTTGGCGCTGAACGCGCGCGTTGGCTTCATTGGCTCCGCCGGACACCAGTACTCCACCGGATGAGCAGGGGAGAATAGCGCCACGAACGGTTTGGCGAGCACTCCCAGTATAGGGAAAGGGTATGTCCGGACCGTGATCATTACGAGGAACCTGCGGCACCGGGCATCCGGGCAGTCCACAGGGTGATGGTCGCCTAGAATGGGGTCAATCCATCTGTAAGAGGAGCGATGAACGTTGCTGTAGAGGACCGCCTCACACCCGCCCGTGTGAGCGCTGTCGACAAGATCAAGGGATACATCTCCCTCACCAAACCCCGCGTGATGGAACTGCTGCTCGTGACGACGGTTCCGGTGATGATCCTCGCCCACGGTGGCATCCCGAACCTGTGGCTCGTCCTCGCGACGGTGATCGGAGGCGCGTTGAGCGCCGGATCGGCTGGGGCATTCAACTGTTACATCGACCGTGACATCGACCGGGTGATGAAGCGGACCAGCAACCGTCCGCTGGTGACGGGTGTGCTCAGCCCGCGTGAGGCGCTGGTGTTCTCCTGGGTGCTCGCGATCGTGTCGACGGTGTGGCTCGCGCTCACGACAAATCTCCTGACCGCTGCCCTCTCGGTCGGCGCGATCTTCTTCTACGTCGTGATTTACACTCTCTGGCTCAAGCGCTGGACCTCACAGAACATCATCTGGGGCGGGATCGCCGGGTGTTTCCCCGTGCTGATCGGCTGGGCTGCCGTCACGAATTCCCTCAGCTGGGCACCGTTCATCCTGTTCGGGGTCGTCTTCCTCTGGACGCCGCCACACTACTGGCCGCTGTCGATGAAGTACCGCGAGGACTACAAGTCGGTCGGTGTCCCGATGCTCGCCGTCGTGCGGGGCCGGGCACAGGTCGGCCTGCAGGTCATCCTCTACGCCTGGGCGACCGTGGCGTGCTCGTTGCTTCTCATTCCTGTCGCGTCGATGGGAATCGTCTACACCGTCGTGGCCATTGCCTCCGGTGGGTGGTTCATCTACGAGACGCACCGCCTCTACAGCCTGGCCATCCGCCACGAAGAGGTCTCTCCGATGCGAGTGTTCCACGGTTCGATCAGCTATCTGACGCTGCTCTTCGTCGCGGTGGGAATCGACCCGCTGCTGCCGTTCTGATCAGGTGGCCCTGCAGCATTCCCGCGGGATGAACGAACCAGCGGATGCCTCGGAAGTGGCCGGAGCACTGGCTGGGGACCTTGCCCGCTGGAACCCGGCCTCCTCCGAACAGGCGAAGCTCCGCGACGAGTATCTGGCATTCATCGCCGAGGGAGGGTCATCCGTGCTCGACCGGGACGGCGGCCGGTCGCACCTGACCGCCAGCTGCTTCGTCTTCAACCCCGACCTGACCCGGATTCTGCTGTGTTTCCATACGAAAGGCCAGTTCTGGGTTCAGTTGGGCGGGCATATCGAACGCACCGATCCCTCGGTGCCGTCCGCCGCCTTCCGGGAAGCAGCGGAGGAGGGCGGCATCACCGTCGTACCCGTGTCCGAACACCCGGTCGATGTCGACAGGCACGCGCTGGGTTCCGGGTTCCAACGCTGCGACACGCACTGGGACATCGGCTACGCCGCCGTCGCACCTGAGGGTTCCCAGCCTGTCACCAGCGAGGAGAGTGACGACGTGAGATGGTGGCCGGTCGACGAGCTCCCGGCGGAGCAGGCACACGGGCTCGCCAGCCGAATCGATCTCATTCTCCGTGGCCTGCCGACCGTTCAGCAGGAGGCCGCCAGCCTCACATGACAGGACGGGGACCGAGAGGTTTATGACGAGCGCACGACCTGGGCCGGCCGTGAACCAGAAGGAATCGCCACCGACGTCGTGAGGGAGAGAACCGTCAGGGTCATGGCCGCGGCCAGGGCACACGCGAGCACCATGTGGAGCCCGACGAGGATCTCGGGGAGCCCGAGCCTGGCCTGGGTGACACCGACGACGATCTGGGCACCTTCGATGGCGAGCAGCAGCATCGAGCTCTTTCTCAGGCCGGGGACCGGAATAAGCCAGGCAGCCGCGACGATCACGACGGTGAGACCGAGGGTGATGTAGGCGGGCCAGGAATGGACGTGTTGAAGAATCTCGGGGTTGAGACCGTTGCGCGCGGCGCCCTTGTCTCCGGCGTGGGGGCCGGATCCGGTGGTGAGGATGCCGACGATGATCGTCACGAACACGAAGAAGGACGCTGAATACGTGGTCGCCGCCAGCCAGAACGGGCCGATCCGCGTGCGTGGACCATTGCCGTTGTACACCCGGAACACAAGCAGGGTGGCGAGGACGACCAATGCGATGCTGAGCAGGAAGTGGAGTCCGACGACGTACGGGTTGAGGCCGCTCAGCACGATGATGCCGCCGACAACCGCCTGGAACAGGACGCTGCCCGCGGGAATGAGCGTGAGGACGAACAGATCCCTGCGCCTGGCGCGATACTTCAGGACGAACAGGAGGGCGAAGATCGCGATGACCTGCAGCACGAAAAACAGAGTCCTGTTTCCGAACTCGATCACCCCATGGATCCCCATCTCGGGAGTGCTGATGAACGACTCGGCGGTGCACCTCGGCCAGGTCGGGCAGCCAAGCCCTGAACCGGTCAGCCTCACAGCGCCCCCGGTGCCGACCAGGGCCGTCTGGGCGACGAGGTTCAGCCAGGCCACCACGCGAACACGGCGGTCGACGTCAGTGGGAAGCCAGTTCCAGAATCGCGTGGCTGCCGCTGCGACATTATTCCGGAAGCGGCGGGCTGCCCCGGCGGTGTTGTTCACGTTCGAACGATCCTCACTATGTGTTGTTGCTGTGACTGGTCTCTGGCCTGCTGCTATTTGTCCCCACAACCTGTAGAATCGTGTGGTTCATGCATTCAGTTCTGGCACTCGCCAGCGAACGGCGCGGGAGCAGCGCGGCCCCCGTCCTTGAACAAGTGTAGATACGTAAATCAGCCGCCTGCACATTCCTGAGCAATCATTGTTGTTGAGGCGTGCGCGGGAATGCGCCGCGCAGAAATCCTGTTACGCAGCTGAGAAGGAAAGAGGTTGACATGTCAGATGTTCTGATTGACCGCCCCGAACTCGCAAGCCTTGGGCAGTACGAATTCGGCTGGTCGGACTCGGACGCCGCTGGCGCGTCTGCCCGCCGTGGCGTCTCTCCTGAGGTCGTCACCGATATTTCGAACCTCAAGTCCGAACCCGACTGGATGCTGCAGCGTCGCCTCAAGGGCCTCGCTCTGTTCGAGCGCAAGCCCATGCCGGCCTGGGGCGCGGACCTCTCTGAGATCGACTTCGACAACATCAAGTACTTTGTGCGGTCGACCGAGAAGCAGGCCCAGACCTGGGAGGACCTCCCCGACGACATCAAGAACACGTACGAGAAGCTCGGGATCCCCGAGGCCGAGCGCCAGCGCCTCGTCTCCGGCGTCGCAGCACAGTACGAGTCCGAGGTCGTCTACCACCAGATCAACGAAGACCTCGAGCGCCAGGGCGTCATCTTCATGGACACCGACACCGCCCTCAAGGAGCACCCGGAGTTCTTCACCGAGTACTTCGGCACCGTCATCCCCGCTGGCGACAACAAGTTCGCAGCACTCAACACGGCGGTCTGGTCCGGCGGTTCCTTCGTCTACGTGCCCCCGGGCGTTCACGTCGAGATTCCACTCCAGGCCTACTTCCGCATCAACACGGAGAACATGGGTCAGTTCGAGCGCACGCTGATCATCGCCGATGAGGGAAGCTACGTTCACTACATCGAGGGTTGCACCGCACCGATCTACAAGTCGGATTCCCTGCACTCCGCCGTTGTCGAGATCGTGGTGAAGAAGAACGCGCGAGTCCGGTACACGACGATCCAGAACTGGTCGAACAACGTCTACAACCTCGTCACCAAGCGTGCAACGGCAGCAGAGGGCGCGACGATGGAGTGGATCGACGGAAACATCGGTTCCAAGGTCACAATGAAGTACCCGTCGATCTTCCTGATGGGTGAGCACGCCAAGGGCGAGACACTCTCGGTCGCCTTCGCGGGACCGGGCCAGCACCAGGACGCCGGCGCCAAGATGATCCACATGGCTCCGTACACGCAGTCATCGATCGTCTCGAAGTCGATCGCCCGCGGCGGAGGACGCGCCGGTTACCGCGGCGAAGTGCGGGTGGATGCCAACGCGCATCACTCTGCGAACACGGTTCGGTGCGATGCGCTTCTCGTCGACACGATCTCCAGGAGTGACACCTATCCCGCCATTGACATCAGGGTCGACGATGTCCAGCTCGGGCACGAAGCCACCGTCTCCAAGGTCAGCGAAGAGCAGCTCTTCTACCTGATGAGCCGGGGCATGCCGGAGGACGAGGCCATGGCCATGATCGTCCGCGGCTTCATCGAGCCCATCGCCAGGGAACTCCCGATGGAATACGCACTCGAACTCAACAAGCTCATCGAAATGGGCATGGAAGGATCGGTCGGCTAAATGACGATCTCCCCGCCGGAAGCAACAACCACGAAGCTCGAGAACACCGGGCAACTGGGCTACAAGAAGCACACCGACGGTGGATGGGGACTCGTCCCGATCCAGACCCGGTCAGAACGCTTTGCATCGACGGCAGTCGAGGATTTCCCGGCTGTCACCGGTCGTGAAGCGGTCTGGAAGCTCACGCCGATCGACCGCGTCGCCGACCTGATCGACGGCCCACTCGACGGCGGCTCCTATGAGTTCACGGCCGCTGAGGTGGCCGGCGTCGACATCAGCTGGGTTGACCGCGCCGACACACGCATCGGAAGCGCAGGCACACCGGAAGAGCGCGCATCCGCGAACGCCTGGAGCCAGTTCGACCGTGCCCTCGCCATCACCGTGTCAGGGGAAGAGGCGAAGACCGTTCGCATCGATCGCTCCGCCCTCGGTGCCGCCGCCCGCGCGGCCCACGTCATCATCGAAGCGAAGGCGTTCAGCACCGGTCTCGTGATCCTCTCGAACACCGGCGAGGCGCGACTCACCGAGAACGTCGAAATCATCGTCGGCGACGGGGCCAACCTCACCGTCGTCACCGTGCAGCAGTGGAACGACGACGCCGTTCACCTGGCCTCGCACTTCACCACCGTTGGCCGTGACGCGCGGATCAAGCATGTCGTCGCAACTCTCGGCGGAAGCGTGGTCAGGGTCAATCCGTCGACGCACCTCAACGCGCAGGGCGGCGAAGTCGAGGCTCTCGGCCTGTACTTCGCCGACGCCGGGCAGCACCTGGAACAGCAGGTGTATGTCGACCACGACGCTCCGCACACCCGCAGCCGCGTCACCTATAAGGGCGCGCTCCAGGGTGAAAACGCGAGGACCGTGTGGATCGGGGACGTTCTCATCCGCCAGAGCGCACCAGGCACTGACAGCTACGAACAGAACCGAAACCTCGTGCTCACCGACGGCACACGCGCCGACTCTGTTCCGAACCTCGAGATCGAGACCGGCGACATCGCCGGTGCCGGCCACGCCAGTGCCACCGGGCGTTTCGACGACGAACAACTGTTTTACCTGCAGGCCAGGGGCATCCCTGAGGATGAAGCACGCCGGCTGGTCGTGCGAGGTTTCCTTACCGAAATCGTGCAGCAGATCGGTGACCCCGAGCTGCAGGAGCGCCTCGAAATCGCCATCGAGGAAGAGCTGAACGGCACCAGCCTGTCAACGGACAGCAGGTAACCGTGGCGGAACGAGTCTGCGCCCTCAGCGAGCTGACGGTGAACGAGGCGAAGCGCGTCGTCGTCGGCGGCAAGCCCATCGCCCTTGTGCTCGACAGCAGCGGCGACGTCCACGCCATCGGCGACACCTGTACGCACGGGGACATCTCCCTGTCCGAAGGTTTCGTCGAGGGCGACACCCTCGAATGCTGGGCGCACGGCTCCCAGTTCTCCCTGCTCACGGGCAAGCCCCAGTCGCTGCCCGCCTACGAACCCGTCCCTGTCTACTCCGTGGAGCTGACTGACGGCGACATCTACATCGACCCGACCGTAACGAAAGAGATTTAGCAATGTCTGTACTTGAAATCCGCGACCTGCACGTCAGCGTCGAGACCGAGCAGGGACAGAAAGCCATCCTGCGCGGCGTCGACCTCACCATCAACAAGGGTGAGACCCACGCGATCATGGGTCCCAATGGATCAGGCAAGTCCACCCTCGCCTACACAATCGCCGGGCACCCGAAGTACACGGTCGACTCCGGCTCCATCACACTCGATGGCGAAGACGTTCTCGCGATGACCGTTGACGAGCGCGCGAGGGCCGGCCTCTTCCTGGCCATGCAGTACCCGGTCGAGATCCCCGGTGTGACCGTGACGAACTTCCTGCGCACCGCGAAGACCGCGATCGACGGCGAGGCGCCCCCCATCCGTCACTGGATCAAGGACGTCAGAAGCTCGATGAAGAACCTGCGGATGGATTCGACGTTCGCCGAGCGCAACGTCAACGAAGGATTCTCCGGCGGAGAGAAGAAGCGCCACGAGATCCTCCAGCTCGAACTGCTCCAGCCCGGATTTGCCGTGCTCGACGAGACAGACTCCGGTCTCGACGTCGACGCTCTGAAGATCGTTGCCGAGGGAGTGAACCGGGCGAAGGAAAACACCAACCTCGGTGTGTTGCTGATCACCCACTACACCCGCATCCTTCGCTACATCACCCCCGACTTCGTGCATGTCTTCGTCGACGGACGCATCGCCGAGCAGGGTGGGCCCGAGCTCGCTGACCGCCTGGAGTCCGAGGGTTATGACCGTTTCCTCGTCGACGAAGCGACCACGGCGTAAAATCAGATCATGGTTACCACACTGAGCCCACAACGCTTCGACGAAGTCGAAGAGGCCCTCAAGGACGTCATGGATCCTGAGCTCGGCATCAACATCGTCGACCTCGGGCTGATCTACGACCTGGGCTGGGATGACGAGAACGATGCTCTCATCATCCACATGACGCTCACCTCAGCGGGCTGCCCTCTCACGGATGTGCTCGAAGAGCAGACCGCGCAGGCACTGGACGGCGTCGTCGAGGCGTTCAGGATCAACTGGGTCTGGATGCCCCCGTGGGGTCCCGAGAAGATCACCGACGACGGTCGCGACATGATGCGTGCGCTCGGCTTCTCCATCTGAGGACGAGCAGACCAGTATCGTCGGAGCATGACGAGGTTTGTGCCATCCGACCCGATCCACATCCTGCGTGCCCGCACGAGCGAGAAGTGGGCGGAGTACCCGGACGATGTTCTCCCGATGTTCGTCGCGGAGATGGACTACCCGCTCGCCGAACCGATCCGGCGCACCCTTCACGATGCAATCGACAGGGGTGACGCCGGCTACGTCGCGTCACGGAACCCGCTGCCCGGTGCCTTCACCGGCTACGCCCGGCGGCGCTGGAACTGGGACCTCGACCACGCCACGTTGCTGACGACGGCGGATGTCAGCATGGGCATCGTCGAGATCCTCCGGAGAGTGACGGCACCGGGGGACCGCGTCGTGATCACGCCCCCCGTCTATCCGCCGTTCTTCGACCTCGTCGCCGAGGCCGGTGGCGCGGTGATCACCGTGCCTCTCGCCGAGACCAGCGACGGACTCCGCCTCGACCTCGATGCACTCGAGTCCGCGTTCGCCGACGGCGCCCGTGCGTTCGTGCTCTGCAACCCCCACAACCCGCTCGGGCACCCGCATTCCGCCGACGAACTCGGGCGGGTGGCCGAGCTCGCGGCCCGGCACGACGTCACCGTCATCAGCGACGAGATCCACGCTCCGCTCACCCAGCCGGATTCGACATTCACGCCGTATCTCGCTGCGTCGGACACCGCCGCCACCAACGGGTTTGCCATCCATTCTGCGAGCAAAGCGTGGAACATCGCCGGTCTTAAGTGTGCCGTCATGATCGCCGTCGGCGACGTTCCTGCCTCGATTCTCGCTGGGATGCCGTTCGAGGTGACGTGGCGGACGGGCCAGTTCGGCATGCTGGCAAGCGCGACCGCCTATGCGGAGGGCCAGGACTGGCTCGACGGTGTCCTCGCGTCTGTTGCCTCCAACCTGGACCTGCTCGACCGCCTGCTCCGGGAGCATTTGCCGGAGGTGACCTGGCGCCGCCCCGAGGCGAGTTACCTCGTCTGGCTCGATTTCAGCGGTCGGGGCTGGGGGAACGACCCCGCAGAACGTATCCTCCGCGAAGCGAAGGTGGCGCTCAGTTCAGGTCCGGGGTTCGGCGAACCGGGGACGGGATGTGCCCGCATGAACATCGCCTGCTCACCCGAATTGCTGGAGGAAGCGATCAGGCGGATCGCACGCGTCCCGCCACGGCCGCCGCCCGCACCAGCCGCGTAAACCCGCGACAGGCAGGCTCCCAGCCGTCGACAACGTAGACTGTCAGGCTGACCCCCTTTGTTTTGAGCGCCGTTTTGGCGCGCCCCCCAGGAATTGGACTTTGTTTTGCTGAGTGTGCACGATCTCGAAATTCGCGTCGGGGCACGGGTTCTCATGGACGATGTCAACTTCCGTGTCTCCGACGGCGACAAGATCGGTCTTGTTGGCCGTAACGGTGCTGGGAAGACCACACTGACCAAAGTGCTCGCCGGGGAGTTGCTCCCGTCAGGGGGCAAGGTGGAGCGTTCGGGCGAGCTCGGGTACCTGCCTCAGGACCCGCGCTCGGGCGACCCCGATGAACTCGCCAGGACACGCATCCTCAACGCGCGAGGCCTCGGCAGCCTCGTCCTGGGCATGCAGGAAGCCACGATGGGTATGGCGTCGACGGAAACCGCGACCAGCGAAGCCGCCATGAAGAAATACGGCAACCTCGAGGAACGGTTCCAGATGCTGGGCGGGTACGCGGCCGAGGCCGAAGCTGCGTCGATCGCCAGCAACCTCAATCTGCCCGACCGGATCCTCGACCAGCAGTTGAAGACCCTGTCCGGCGGCCAGCGCCGACGGATCGAGCTGGCCAGGATCCTGTTCTCCGACGCGCGCACGATGATCCTCGACGAGCCGACGAACCACCTCGACGCCGACTCGGTGACCTGGCTCCGTGAGTTTCTCAAGAGCTACACCGGCGGATTCATCGTCATCACCCACGATGTCGAACTCGTTGGCGAAACCGTCAACAAGGTGTTCTACCTCGACGGCAACCGCCAGGTCATCGACGTGTACAACATGAACTGGAAGAATTACCAGCGCCAGCGCGAGGCCGACGAGGAGCGTCGCAAGAAGGAACGCGTCAACGTCGAGAAGAAGGCCACATCGCTGCAGCTCCAGGCTGCGAAGTTCGGTGCCAAGGCCTCGAAGGCTGCTTCGGCCCACCAGATGGTCGCCCGTGCGGAGAAGATGCTTTCGGGCCTCGATGATGTGCGTGCCGTCGAACGGGTCGCCAAGCTGCGTTTCCCCGATCCAGCTCCGTGCGGCCGGACCCCCCTGATGGCGTCGAACCTGTCACGGAGCTACGGCTCGCTCGAGATTTTCACCGCCGTCGACCTCGCCATCGACCGCGGCTCCAAGGTCGTCGTGCTTGGACTCAACGGTGCCGGAAAGACGACGCTGCTCCGAATCCTCGCCGGAGTCGACAAACCTGACACCGGGCAGGTCGAACCAGGCCACGGCCTCCGGATCGGCTACTTCGCGCAGGAGCATGAGACCCTCGACGTCAAGCGCAGCGTCCTCGAGAACATGGTGTCGAGTTCGCCGAACATCACCGAGACAGAGGCCAGGAAGGTTCTCGGATCGTTCCTGTTCACAGGCGACGACTCCCACAAGCCGGCCGGCGTCCTGTCCGGTGGGGAGAAGACTCGGCTGGCACTCGCCATGATCGTCGTCTCAGGCGCCAACGTTCTGCTGCTCGATGAGCCCACGAACAACCTCGACCCCGCAAGTCGCGCCGAGATCCTCGACGCCCTGGCCCATTTCACCGGGGCCGTCGTCCTGGTGAGTCACGACGAGGGCGCTGTTCAGGCGCTCAACCCCGAGCGGGTCCTCATCCTTCCCGACGGCGTCGAGGACCACTGGAACAAGGACTACCTCGAACTGATCGAACTCGCTTAGCGGATCGAGGCGTCGAGGATGTCGTCCTCGACGTCGGAGTCGGTGCGCTTCGCCGCCCGCTTGCGTTCCCGTTCGGCCGCTCGTGCCTGCTCTGCAGGGTCGTCGGCATTCCTGTGCCGATATTCCTCACGTACGGCGTAAGAGAGGAAGGCGAAGCCCAGGAGCGCGAAGACCAGCCACTGGAACGCGTAGGAGAGGTGGGATCCCTCGTCCAGTTCCGGCTTGAAAGCAGGAAGCGGCCGAGCGTCCGCCGGGGCGGGCTCCTCAGCCTCCATCAGCCCGTACGCAGCCGTATACACCGGCGTGTCGAATCGCTCGGAGAATTGGGCGAGTTCGACCGTCGCAATCTGTCCGTCGGCTGCGCTGCGTCCCTGGAGCGCCGGTTCGCCCGGCTTGAGGCGCACCGTAACCGTCACCTCGCCGGTCGGGGGAGAAGGGATGGCGTCCGGCAGGTCCTGCGCGTTGCCCGTCGGCAACCAGCCGCGGTCGACGATGAACACGGAGCCGTCGCTCAGGCGCAGGGGAGTGAGAACCTCGAATCCCGGCTGGCCGTTGCGCGGCCGGTTCCGCACGAGAACTTCATCGTCCGCGAGGTAGCTGCCTGTCATCCTCACCGGTGTCCAGGTGTCGTCGTCGTTCCAGGTGTGCGTGTCGGCGAGAACATCCGCGAGCGGGACAGGGGCGGAATCGAAGTTTTCGATGACCCTGGAGTTCTCGATCCGCTTTTCCTCGAGTCGGGCGAGCTGCCAGTTGGAGAGCAGGACACACACGACGGCAAACGCCACAGCGACCCCCAGGTAGCCCAGCCAGCGACGGCTGAACGCGAAGCTCCAGTTCCTCACTCCGCGGCCTCCGGCGTGAGAACCACCGTGCGGACGGGGAACTCGCGCGCGGCGAGGAACTCACCGAGGTAGTCCTTGTGGTCGTCACAGGCCAGCCACACCTTGACCCGGTCCTCGGCGTGGATCTTCGGGTTCCGCCACTCGATGCGCCACCCGGCCACAGCGGTGCAGCCGGCCCGGGAACAGGTGAGCTGATCCGGATCCTGGAACAAACCGATCATGAGGCTCGCTGATCCGGTTCGCCCTCTGACCGGGCGCGCGATGCTGACTGATCCTGGATCACGACGACACCGCCCGGTCGTTCGACGGAAAGATCGGGGCGGGGGACACCGACGTTCGCCAGGACGACAGCGACGTATGGCAGGGCGATAGCACCGGCGGCGAACACGAAAAGCCACCAGCCCTGCGCGAACAGCATGAGAATCAGGCACACCAGACGAATGCCCATGGCAATCGAGTACTTGAGCATTCGCGCGCGTCGCTCGGCGTCCGGCGACTGCGGCAGTGAGGTAATGGATGGCTGTTTCATTCACCTCAAGACTACGCTTGTTTTGTTCCCCCGGCCCGGCCCGACCGCTGTTTCAGCGAAGTGGCAGGCTGGGAATTCGCTCCACACCGGAAGGCCGATATGTCCCACCCTGAGATCACCCCGCGCACCGTACTCGTCACTGGAGGCAACCGGGGGATCGGGTACGCCATCGCCGAGGAGTTCGTCTCGCTCGGGCACCGGGTGGCGGTGACCGCCCGCTCGGGAAATGGACCGACGGGGACACTCACCGTGCGCGCTGACGTGACCGATGCGGCATCCATCGACGCCGCCTTCACCGAGATCGAGCAGAAACTCGGCCCGGTCGAGGTCGTCGTCGCCAACGCCGGCATCACGAAGGACACCCTCCTGATGCGCATGTCCGAGGACGACTTCGACAGTGTCGTGAACACGAACCTGGGCGGATCCTTCCGCGTGGTGAAGCGGGCGTCGAAAGGAATGCTCAAGGCTCGCTTTGGCCGGGTCATCCTGATCTCCAGCGTCGTCGGTCTGTATGGCGGGCCTGGTCAGGTCAACTACGCCGCGTCAAAGGCCGGTCTCGTCGGTATGGCGCGGTCGATCACGCGCGAACTCGGCGCGCGCGGGATCACGGCAAACGTCGTTGCACCCGGGTTCATCGAGACCGACATGACCGCCGAACTCCCGGAAGCGACACAGACCGAATACAAGAAGAGCATCCCCGCAGGTCGATTCGCGACGCCGTCCGAGGTGGCAAAGGCCGTCACCTGGCTTGCAGGCGACGATGCCGGTTACATCTCCGGCGCGGTCATCCCCGTCGACGGCGGCCTGGGCATGGGCCACTGACCGTAGGGCTCTGACCGTCAGCCCCGAAGTCCGAGCAGGGGCAGGACGTCGGAGAGGTCCACTCGGTCCAGCGCCACATCTGCCCGCTCACGCACGGCCGGTTTGGCGTTGAAGGCCACACTGAGACCAGCGGCCTCCATCATCAGGAGGTCGTTGGCTCCGTCGCCGATGGCAACCGTCCTGTTGGCGGGGATTCCGGCGGCCTCCGCCCATTCGGTCAGTGCGGATGCTTTCGCGCTCGCGTCGACGATCGGCCCGTTCAGCGACCCGGTCAGCCGGCTGTCTCGAACCTCGAGGCGGTTGGCCCGCCAGGTATCGAGGCCGAGTTCGGCTCCGAGCGGATCGAGAAGTTCATGGAACCCGCCGGAGACGACCGCGACCAGGCCGCCAGCGGCGTGGACGCCGGCGATGAGGTCATGGACGCCCCGAGTGGGCGCGATCCGCCGGGACACCGTCGCGAAGACGGAGTCGGGGAGACCAGCGAGAGTGGCGACCCTGTTCCGCAGGCTCTCGGCGAAGTCGAGTTCGCCTCTCATGGCACGTTCGGTCACATCAGCGACGAGATCGAGCGACCCGGCCTCCTCGGCCAGCAACTCGATGACCTCATTCTCGATGAGGGTCGAGTCGGCGTCGAGCACGACAAGGAACCGGGCCTGGGCCGTCGGCTCCAGGACAATCGGGGAGTTCATCGGGTGACGCGGACTCCCTTGCCGACCACGGTGAGGCCGGAGTCCGTGACGGTGAAGCCGCGGGCACGGTCGTCGTCGTGGTCCACTCCGATCGATGCCCCCTCCTCGACAACAACATCCTTGTCGAGGATCGCCCGATTCACCGTTGCGTCAGCGCCGACGACAACACGGTCGAAGAGCACGGAGTCGACGACCCGCGCGCCCGATTCGATCTTCGACCATGAACCCAGAACACTGCGTTCGATGTGCGCACCGGAGATGAGGGAGCCGAGGGAGACGATCGAGTCGATCGTTTCGCCCAGGTTGCCTTTGGCATCGCGGACGAACTTGGCCGGGGGAGAGTTGAGCTGTTGGCTGAAGATCGGCCATTCGCTGTTGTAGAGGTTGAAGATCGGCAGGGTCGAGATCAGGTCCTGATGCGCTTCGAAGAACGAGTCGATCGTTCCGACATCCCGCCAGTAGTACCGGTCGCGATCGGTCGAGCCCGGAACGTCGTTGTTCTTGAGGTCGTAAACGCTCGCGTCGCCACGGTTGACGAAGTCCGGCACGATGTCGCCGCCCATGTCGTGGTTGGAGTCTGTGCGCTCTCCATCGCGGATGACCGCGTCGATGAGGGCATCCGTGTTGAAGATGTAGTTGCCCATCGAGGCAAGCACCTCATGGGGAGCGTCAGCCAGCCCCGGCGCGTTGATCGGCTTCTCCAGGAACTGGGCGATTTTCGTCGGGTCCTCGGGGTCGAGATCGATGACACCGAACTGGTCGCTGAGCTCGATCGGCTGCCGGATCGCGGCAACGGTGGCGCCACGACCCGAGTCGACGTGCGCCTGGAGCATTTCCCGGAAGTCCATCCGGTAGACGTGGTCGGCGCCAACGACGACCACGATGTCCGGCTTCTCGTCGCGGATAAGGTTGAGGCTCTGCAGGATGGCATCGGCCGAACCGGAGAACCAGCGTTTGCCGAGGCGCTGCTGGGCGGGGACGGAGGCGACGTAGGAGTTCAGCAGACCGGACAACCGCCAGGTCTGCGACACGTGGCGGTCCAGGCTGTGTGACTTGTATTGCGTCAACACGACGATCTGCGTGAGGCCGGAGTTGATGAGATTCGATAACGCGAAATCGATCAGACGATATTGCCCGGCGAATGGCACGGCCGGTTTAGCCCGGTCGGCCGTCAGGGGCATGAGGCGCTTTCCTTCCCCACCAGCGAGGACAATGCCAAAGATCTTCTTCGATGCGACCATGCAATAACACTAGGGGCTTCACCCGACCTGTACTAGCGTTCGTGTCATGCGAGTTGATCTACTTACCCGGGAATACCCACCAGAGATCTACGGCGGAGCAGGGGTGCACGTCGCCGAGCTCGTCGCGGCCATGCGAGGGGAGATCGACGTCACCGTCCGCTGTTTCGGCGCAGCCCGCGACGAAACCGACACCTTCGCCTACCAGGTACCCGGAGAACTCTCCCGCGCCAACGGCGCGCTGACAACGCTCGGCACAGACCTGTTGATGGCGCAGGACGCGGATGGTGCCGACCTTGTTCACTCGCACACCTGGTACGCGAACGGCGCCGGGCACCTTGCGAAACTGTTGCACGGCATCCCGCACATCGTCTCCGCCCACAGCCTCGAGCCGCTCCGACCGTGGAAAGCCGAACAGCTCGGGGGCGGCTATCGCGTTTCCAGCTGGATCGAGAAGACCGCATTCGAGGCCGCTGACGCCGTCATCGCGGTCAGCAACGGTATGCGCCGTGACATCCTCCGCAGCTACCCGGCTCTGGACGAGTCCCGCGTACATACGATCTACAACGGCATCGACCTCTCGGCGTGGCAGCCGGTGCACGATGACGAGCTTCTCCGTTCGCTGGGCATCGATCCCGAGCGCCCCAGCGTCGTGTTCGTGGGAAGGATCACGAGGCAGAAGGGTCTGCCGTATCTTCTTCGCGCGGCATCCCTGCTGCCAAAGGATGTGCAGCTCGTGCTGTGCGCCGGCGCGCCAGACACGCCCGAGATCATGGCGGAGGTCGAATCCGGTGTCCGTGAGCTCCAGAAGGAACGCTCGGGAGTCGTCTGGATCGACCGGCTACTTCCACGCCGGGAGCTCTGCACCGTTCTCACGGCAGCAACGACGTTTGTCTGCCCCTCCGTCTACGAGCCGCTCGGCATCGTCAACCTCGAGGCGATGGCGTGTGGAGCAGCCGTCGTGGGCTCGGCGACAGGGGGCATCCCCGAGGTCGTCGATGACGGCGTGACCGGCAGACTCGTCCCGATCGAGCAGGTCAGCGATGGCACGGGAACGCCCGTCGACCCTGACCGGTTCGTCGCCGACCTGGCGGCCGCCCTCACCGACGTGGTGTCCGATCCCGATGCCGCCGCCGCGATGGGCGTGGCAGGGCGGGCGCGCGCAGAACGCGAATTCAGCTGGTCGAGGATCGGGCGCGAGACCATCGACCTGTACCGGTCGGTTCTCGCCCGCTGACGGGCGGGGCACGACACGATCGCCGAGCCCGGACGGATAAGCTAGTCCCATGTCGAGCGTTTTGCATTTGAGTGACGTGTCCGTTGTGCGTAGTGGACGCGCCATCGTGGATTCGGTGTCGTGGTCGGTCGAGGATGACCAGCGGTGGGTGGTTCTCGGCCCGAACGGAGCCGGAAAGACCACGATCCTCCAGTTGTCGTCGACCCTCATGCACCCGACGAGCGGGACGGTGGGAATCCTCGACACCGAACTCGGCAAGGTCGACGTTTTCGAGCTCCGCCCGCGGATCGGTATCGCTTCGACGGCGATGGCTCGCCGCGTGCCGTTCGAAGAAACGGTCCTCAACGTCGTCATGACGGCCGCGTACTCGGTCACCGGTCGCTGGAATGAGGATTACGAGGACATCGACGTGAAGCGCGCCAAGCGCGTGCTCGCCGAGTGGCACCTCGAAGATCTGGCCGAGCGGCGGTTCGGCACCCTGAGCGACGGCGAGCAGAAACGCGTTCAGATCGCCAGGGCTGTGATGACCGACCCGGAACTTCTGCTTCTCGACGAACCGGCAGCCAGCCTGGACCTGGGAGCGAGGGAAGAACTCGTTGCCCTGCTCAGCGGTTACGCCCGGTCGGAGGAATCACCGGCCATCGTCATGGTGACCCATCACGTCGAGGAGATCCCCGTTGGGTTCACCCACGCCCTCCTTCTTGCCGACGGCAAAGTGGTCGCCCAGGGCCCGATCGCGGAAGCACTGACCAGCGACACGCTGACCGCGACCTTCGGTCTCCCGATCGAACTGACAGAGCGCGACGGCCGATACAGCGCGCGTGCGGAATAGCCGCCGTCATCTGATAAAGTAGGTAGCTGGCCCGATGGCCGTACGCTTTCTTCCCGCACCCTCTGTGCGGGCGAGACTGAAACACACTCCACAACTCACAAGGAAGTCCTCATGAAGACTGACATCCACCCCGAATACAACGCGATTGTTTTCCGCGACCTCGCCTCAGGCGCAACGTTCCTCACGCGCTCGACCGTGACCAGCTCGAAGACCATGGAGTGGGAAGACGGCACCGTCTACCCCGTCATCGACGTGGAGATCTCTTCGGAGTCGCACCCGTTCTACACGGGTAAGCAGCGCATCATGGACTCGGCCGGTCGCGTCGAGAAGTTCAACAAGCGCTTCAAGGGCTTCGGCAACTAACAGCCTCCTTGTTCTCGCAACGGCCTCACCGATTCGGTGGGGCCGTTGTCGTGTCTGGACACGAAGACTGTCGTGCGCATCGGGTGCATTTGCGGCGGATGTGTCGGCGGCGTGCTTCAGAACGGTGGCGGATCGGTCTGGTTCGGCGGGGGCAGCACCTTCGGCGGCTGCAACTGCGATCGCGATCGCGATTGCGACGCTGCTGGCGGCGGGTCCGGGGCGGCGAGCAGGACTTCGGGTTCGGTGACGTAGTTGTGGCCTCCCGGGGAGGTCCATGCGAGGACACCGCTGCCCCGCTGCGTCACCTGCCAGGTGGTTTGGTGTTTCAGGCGGTGGTGTTTCGGGCAGAGGTGGGACAGGTTCTCGCACTCCGTCGGACCGCCGAACGCGTATGCGGTGGTGTGGTCGATGTCGCAGTGCCTGGCCGCCCGGTTACAGCCGGGGAACCTGCAGGTTCCGTCTCGGTAGGCGAGGAAACGTTTCATCGCTTTCGACGGCCGGTACGTCGTCGGATCCAGGGCGAGCGGCGCACCCGTTTTCGGGTCGGTGAGCATCCGGAACCAGACGCTCGACTGGCCCGCGAGAAAACGGGCCGTGTCCGGGTCGATCGGCCCACACCCCTCGAGGATGGCCTGTTCATTGGTGATGCCGAGCAGGGTGAGCGCGGGGACAGTGACCGTGATCGTGGGTCGGATCCGGCGGAAGGCAGAGTCGGGCTCCGACCCGAAGCAGGACGCCGGCAAGTCTCCGGACAGGGCTGCGGAGAGCGCATCGGCACAGATGTCGGCGGTCAACTGGGTCAGGGTGCGCGGTTCTGCCGCGTTCTTCAACGCCAGAGCCCGGTCACGGACAGCCGTGTAGATCGATGCCGCGACCGGTGCGGTCGTGTACAGGGTCAGCCACGCCATCCCGTCGGGGGCGGGCTGGAACTCCAGACGCCGATCCGTCTCCGTTTTCGCGACCCGGATGGTGATCGACTCCGGGTCCAGGTGCTCCCGCACTCGACGGGCTTTCACCGTGAATCTCGACACGGTCAGGGTGCGGGCGAGCGGCAACGCCTGTTCCTCGACGGCGAGGGTGGCATCGGCCGGGAGGGTGGTGGTTTGATCCACGAGCACCTGCGCGTGCCGGTAGGTGATCTCCCCGGCCCGGAGCGCTGCCATCGTTCCGGGCAATCGGTGGACCAGCGCTTCACTGTCGGCGACCATCCGGATCACCGAGGCCTCCGGCATCCGCAACGCACACGCCAACTCCGCGATCAGGGAGCGGCGGGCCATCTCCTGCCGCCGCGTCACCGACAGTGTCGTGTCGACGGTCAGGACCCCGCGCTCGGTCGCTTCTGAGAGGAGCCGGGCCTCGTCGATCATCTCCAGCTGCCACGCTTTCAGCACGGCCTCGCTGCGCTGAATTTTCTCGATCTGGTCGACGATCGAACTGCACAGTTCCGCCCGCAACCCGCTGAGCGGCTGTTCGACGAAACCATCGTCGTCGTACGCCTCAGCGGGTGGGTCGTGGAGGTCTTCCATGCGTCTATTCTCCTCGGCACCACCGACATTCAGCCGACAGCCTCCCGGCTGAAAAGGCTGGTTGTGGACAGTTTCCGAAACCCGAGGGGGTGAGGAGGAAGGACCTCGGTACGCTCGTTCCTCGCTACTCGAGCAGCAGGCTTGCGCAGGTCAGGTCAGGTCAGGTAGGGCGGCCTTGCGGACTCGCGTTGCGCGGATCGGGATTTCGACAGGCTCAATACCGACGACGGGCTCAATCACCGACGGGCGAGGGCGGACAGATGCGCCGCGGGACCCACCCGCTCGCGTTGCGCGGAGCGGGATTTCGACAGGCTCAATCACCGACGACGGGCTCAATCACCGACGACAGGCTCAATCACCGACGACAGGCTCAATCACCGACGACAGGCTCAATCACCGACGACAGGCTCGATCACCGACGACAGGCTCAATCACCGACGACGGGCTCGATCACCGACGACAAGCTCAATCATTGGACTGGGGCACGATCACAGGGGTGGGGGAGGGCGGACAGGTGCGCCGCCGGACCGACCGACTCGCGTTGCGCGGATCGGGATTTCGACAAGCTCAATCACCGACGACAGGCTCGATCACCGACGACAGGCTCAATCACCGGACTGGGGCACGATCACCGGGGTGGGGAGGGCGGACAGGTGCGCCGCCGGACCGACCGACTCGCGTTGCGCGGAACGGGGATTTCGACAAGCTCAATCACCGACGACAGGCTCAATCACCGGACTGGGGCACGATCACCGACGACACGCTCAATCACCGACGACAAGCTCAATCACGCCGGAGGTCCGGTCACCGGAAGGTGGAGAGGCGCGGGGGAGCGCTCAGCGCACCGGCCACCCGGTGGACGCTTCGAAAGTGGCGTCGCGCGTGCGGCGCATGTAGTCCTGGAAGCTGACCGCCTGCTCCTGGCACCAGCCCTCCTGAAGCCGGTGCAACTCGAGGGCGTCAACGGCCAGGGCGCGGGAATGCACTCGAGCGATGGCCTGGGCGACTCGTCCGGCAGCGATCGCATCCGCACCGGCGTCGTGGGCGTCTGTGAGTTCGACACCGTAGAACAGCGCGGCAGCCTCGAGCGTCCGTTTGCCCTTCCGGTACCGGTCGACAGCTTTGTCGATGACCAGCGGATCGATGATCGGGCCCGGTGCGACCAGGGGCGCGACGCGGTGACGCTCTGCCTCGTGGAACAGCAGGGAGAGGTCGTATGGCGCGTTGTAGATGACGACGGGGATGCCCGCGTCGAAGTAGCTTCTGAGTTCGGCGACGATCTCGGCGACGACGAGCGCAGCAGGTCGTCCATCGGCCCTGGCCCGTTCGGTGGTGATGCCGTGGACTGCGGTCGCCTGCTCCGGGATGGCGATGCCGGGGTCAGCAAGCCAGTCCCGGCGACGGACAACGTCGCCGTGCGCATCGAGGAGCCCGACGTTGGCGCTGACGATCCGGCTGGTGATGACGTCGATACCCGTCGTCTCGAGGTCGAAGACAGCGAGGGACTCGGCCCACGGGGTTACGGCGGTGATCTGCACGTGGCCAACGTTAGGGCGCACCACCGACAGGTCGTTGTTCATACGTGCCTCCTCTGCGAAAAGGGCGAATCGGTCGCGCGGGCGACGTGCAGCCAGTAGAAGCTTTGAGTGGCGATGGTGAGTGTCACTTTTCCGTTCTCGTCGAATGGGGGAAATTCGCCTCCGCCGAAGAGGTCGAACAGTCGACACCCGGCAAGTTCGGGAGCGACGATCGTCGTGGCGATCGGGTGGTGCGAAAAACTGAAGACGCAGAGGATGTCTTCTTTCTCGTCGCCGATGTGACCACCCATGTGACCGCCGGTGCCCTTGTAGCTTCGAACGAAGCTGAGCACCGATTCGTGGTCGTTTGAAAGCACGTCGATGCCGCCCAGACCGAACGCCGGGTGTGCTTTTCGCACGTGGATGACATTTCGCACCCAGTGGAGGAGCGACCGTGATTGTGCCAGTTGGGACTCGACGTTGACGAGGGTGTAGTTGTAGACGAGAGACTGGACGACGGGCAGGTACAGCTTGCCCGGGTCAGCCGACGAGAAGCCGGCGTTCCTGTCAGGGGTCCACTGCATCGGGGTCCTCGACGAGTCGCGGTCGGCGAGCCAGATATTGTCGCCCATCCCGATCTCGTCGCCGTAATAGATGAACGGGCTGCCCGGCAGGGAGAACAACAACGCGTGCGCGAGTTCCTGCTCCGCGCGGGAATTGTCGAGCAGGGGGGCAAGGCGGCGACGGATACCGATGTTCGCGCGCATCCGTGGGTCATAGGCGTACCACCCGTACATGGCCTGCCGGTACTCTTCACTCACCATCTCGAGTGTCAGCTCATCGTGGTTGCGGAGGAACACAGCCCAGCCGGCCCAGTCGGGGATGTCCGTCGTCTCCGACAACACCCGGACGAGCTCTTCCGCCTGCTGGGAGCGCAGCGAGTAAAAAATCCGGGGCATCACCGGGAAGTCGAATGCCATGTGGCATTCGGGTTCCTCGTCGGTGCCGAAGAACGCCGCCACTTCTCGCGGCCACTGGTTCGCCTCTGCGATCATCACGCGACCGGGGTATTCCAGGTCGACCATCGCGCGAAGCTGCTTGATGTAGGCGTGCGTTTTCGGCTCACCCTCGCCGTTGCCCTCGTCGGACTCGTAGAGGTAGGGGATCGCATCCAGTCGGAAGCCGTCGACACCCATGTCGAGCCAGAAGCGGATGATGTCGAACATGGCGTCGTGAACGGCCGGGTTCTCGAAGTTGAGGTCCGGCTGGTGCGAGAAGAAACGGTGGAAGAAGAACTGGCGCCTGACCGGGTCGAAGGCCCAGTTGGAGTCTTCCGTGTCGGTGAAGATGATCCGGATGTCCGGCCATTTCTCGTCGGTGTCGCTCCAGACGTAGAAGTCGCCGAACGGTCCGTCGGGGTTCTCCCGGGACTCCTGGAACCACTCGTGCTGGTCGGAGGTGTGGTTGATGGGGAGGTCGATGATGATGCGCATGTTCCGCTCATGCGCCTTCGTGACGAGATCCTTGAACTCGTCGATCGTTCCGAACTCGGGGAGGATCGAACGGTAATCGGACACATCGTATCCGCCGTCGCGCAGCGGTGAGCCGAAGAACGGCGGCAACCAGAGCGCATCGACACCGAGCCACTGGAGGTAGTCGAGCCGCGAGGTCAGTCCCTGCAGGTCGCCGGAGCCGTCGCCGTTGCTGTCCACATACGACCTGACCATCACTTCGTAAAAGATCGCCCGTCGATACCACAGGGGGTCCCTGGCGAGGCCGGGGAGCTGGATGGGCGCAGTGAAAGTCACGGTATTCCGATTCGGTCTCGAGCGCAGGGTGCGAGCCCCCGCGGTGTGCATCCGATTCTATGGCGAGCACCGTTCGGTTCCGGGCAGCGAAAAGCCTAAACTGGAATTCCCCATGACACCGAATTCCCCATACTCCTCGCGGCTCGACCGCATCCACGTCACCCGACGTTCCGTCCGAACCGGAGGCAGCCTCACCAGCTACTGGGAGTACGGCACGCCGTCTGACGCACCAACGATCGTCATGGTGCACGGATTCCGTGGTGACCACCACGGTCTCGAACCGGTCGTCGCCCACCTGGAGGGATTTCACATCCTCAGCCCGGACCTCCCCGGTTTCGGAGAATCGGAGCCGCTGGATTCGCCCCACGACATCGACGGGTATGCCGCGTGGCTGAACCAGTTCGTCGATGCCATCGACCTTCCGCTGCGCCCGGTGATTCTCGGGCATTCGTTCGGGTCGATCATCGTCTCGGCTGGACTCGCACGCACGGCACTGCGTGCTCCCCGGGTGATCCTCGTCAATCCGATCGCGGCGCCTGCCCTCGCGGGGCCGCGTGGCATTCTCACCAGGCTCGCGGTCTTCTACTACAGGATGAGCGCCTGGCTTCCTGAGCGGCTCGGCTTTGCCCTGTTGCGCAATCGCGCGATCGTCCGCGTGATGAGCGAGACCATGGCCAAGACAAAGGACAGGGAACTGCGTCGCTGGATTCATAACCAGCACGACCTGTACTTCAGCGCATTCGGGAACCGGGACGTCGTGCTCGAAGCGTTTACGGCATCGGTGGGGAACGATGTCAGCGAGTTCGCGTCCGACATCGAGGATCGCACGCTTCTCATCGCTGCCGATAAGGACGACATCACACCTGTCGAGGCGCAGCACCAGCTCGTCCGCCGATTTCCGGATGCCACGCTCGAGGTCCTGCAGGGTGTCGGTCATCTCATCCACTACGAGGTACCGGAACAGGCGGCCGGATTGATTCGCTCGTTCCTCGCCGAGGTGCCCGAGTGAAGCTCCTCGTCGACTGCCGGTGGGTGACCGATGATCCGGACGATCAGCTCAGCAGGATGACGCGGGGGATTGTCCACGCCCTCGCCGAACGACGCTCATTCGTTCTCCTCGTCGGGCCACGGACCGCGCTAGACCTGCTCCCGCCGTTGCCCTGGGAGTTGCTGCCATCCCCGTACAGCCCCGCCGACCTGCTCACCGGTCGTCGACTCAACTCCATCGGGGCTGACGTGGTCTTTACTCCCGCCCCGAGCTGGTCGGGCGTCGGCCGCCGATTCGGTCTCATCGCTGCCGGCGGCACCCCGCACCGGCCGGAACCGTTCGGACTCCGTGAACGGGCGAAGACCTGGCCCTGGCGGTTCCGGTTCACCCGGGGCTGGATGATGCGTTACGCGGATGTGGTTGTCGGGGTCTCCCGCGCCCAACAGCGTTCCCTCATCACCGATAGTGTTGCCGACCAGCCGGTGATCACCTTGCACACCGACGACGCCTCGAGTGTCTCGCCCGACACCTGGCGGGAGTCGGTCGAACAGCTCGACAGCGTGATCGACCAGGTGTGGCGGTCCCGGCTCGCGCAGCGTCCCCGTAGCGGTGCGGGACCGACCGACTGAGCGTGTCGGGAGTGCCCGCGCTATCAACGGCGGGACGCGGCCCGGATGCAGCGCGGTCAGACCAGCAGACGCTCGGCGAGGGCGGCGAGCGCCTCTGACGCCCCCGCGTTTAGTTTGACCGCTGCCCGGGAATCACCCTTGGTTTCTCCGCGGTTGATGATGACGATCGGCAGCTTGTTTCGTCTGGCGTGCTCGAGCAGACGAATGCCCGAATTCACGATCAGGGATGACCCGGCAATGACGAGGGCGTCCGCCTGGGCGACCAGGTCCCTCGCTTCAGCGAACTTGTCAGGTGGCACGAACTCGCCGAAGAAGACGACGTCGGGTTTCAACGGACCGCCGCAGATCGAACAGATCGGCGCGATGAAATCGTCGACCTGACTGATTTCGGCGTCACCGTCCGGGTTGAGGGTCACGGCTTCCGGGTGCGACAACCACGGGTTCTCGCTGTCGATCCGTGCCGCGATGCTTGATCGGGCGAAGGTCTGGCCGCAGTCGAGGCAGTGCACGCGGTCCATCGAGCCGTGCAGGTCGACGACGCGGCGCGACCCGGCGCGCACGTGCAGTCCGTCGACGTTCTGCGTCACAACCCCGGTGACGAGGTGCGCATCCTCCAGCGTCGCCAGCATCCGGTGGCCCGCATTCGGCCGTGCCGCATCGAACATCGCCCAGCCGAGATGGCTTCCAGCCCAGTAGCGTTTGCGGGATGCGTCGTCGAGGAGGAATTGCGACACCGTCATCGGCGTTCGCTTCGGTGCGCCAGCGCCCCGGTAATCGGGAATCCCCGAATCGGTACTCACACCGGCACCCGTGAGAACGGCGAACGTTCCACCGGCGAGGACGGCGTAGGCTGCATCGAGCCCGCGTTCATCCAATTCAGGAGTCGATCCGGTGATCATGGTCATGTGGCCTCCGAAACCCGCGACTGTCACGATGGTCAACAACCCTCGTGTTGGAATTGTTTCGCGACTGGCCATCGCCGGGTCTTTCCTCAGAGACTACGCCACCCCACACGAAGGAACCCCGTGCAGATCGTCCCCATCTCCGACCTCGACGTCGACGGCCTGTCCGACTACGCACGCCTGACGGATGTTGCTCTCCGCCGCGTGACCGAGCCGGCAGGCGGACTCTACATCGCCGAGTCGCACAAAGTGATCGCCCGCGCTATCGCCGCGGGCCACATCCCGCGGTCCCTGCTGCTGCAGGAGCAGTGGCTGGACGACGTCGCGCCCCTGATCAGGGACTTTCCTGACCTCACGGTCTTCGTCGGCTCGTCCGAGGTTCTCGAATCACTCACCGGCTATCACATGCACCGGGGCGCCCTGGCAGCGATGCAGCGCCCGGCGCTGCCGTCGATGGAGAGCCTGCTCGAGGGAGCGACCAGGATCGTCATCCTGGAAGACATCGTCGACCACACCAATGTGGGCGCGATCTTCCGCTCCGTCGCCGGCCTCGGAGCAGACGCCGTGCTCATCACGCCACGGTGCGCCGACCCCCTGTACCGCCGCAGTGTTCGCGTCAGCATGGGCACTGTCCTGCAGGTGCCGTGGACCCGGATGCCGGAGTGGCCCGAGGCCCGGCGTATCCTCGACGCCGCCGGATTCCACGTCGCTGCGCTCGCCCTGGATGACCGTGCCGTCACCCTCGACGATTTCGCCGCCCGACCACCGGAACGAATCGCCCTGACCCTCGGTGCCGAAGGTGACGGGTTGTCGAGGGCAGCCCTCGACGCTGCGGATTCCACGGTGATGATCCCGATGCTCCACGGCGTCGATTCGCTGAATGTCGCCTCCGCGAGCGCTGTGGCGCTCTGGGCGGTACGACCGCGGCCGGTATCCATCCCGTCCTGACACCCCGACGGCGGCGCTCGGCCGCCTGAGGCCCCGCGGTTAGGATTGTCCGGTGCACGACTCTCGTTCTCCCGATCGCCAGCGCATGTATCGACGCCGTCGGGTGACCGTCTTCGGGCTCCTCGCCGTGATACTCATCCTGGTCGGTTACACGTCCGGAGCGCTGGTTCGCCCCATTTCGGCCAACGCAGCCCAGCTGGCTCCGACGGAGACGATCATCCAGCCGGCAACCGCGCCGACGTGGCCCGGGTTCGGGAACGGCGCGATCAGCGCCGTCGGGACCGACGGCATGCTCAGCGTCCATGGCGACCAGGGACCAACCCCAATGGCCAGCATCACCAAAACAGTGACCGCTCTCGTCGTCCTCGACACCATGCCTCTCGAGGCTGGGGACGTCGGTCCCCAGCTCACCCTGACCGCGTCCGACGTCCGCATCTATGCCGAGGTCATTGCCGAAGGCGGCTCTGCGGCTCCCGTCGCCGCCGGTTCGGTGTTCACCGAACGCCAGCTGCTCGAGGCGATGATGCTGCCATCGGCGAACAACTACAGCATCACCCTGGCCAACTGGGCCTTCGGGTCGATGCCGGCGTTCCTCGACGCCGCCAGAACGTGGCTCGCCGCGCACGACCTGACCGGGACCACCCTGGCCGACTCCAGCGGTCTCAGCCCACGCAGCGTGTCGACCCCGGAGGATCTCGTCGCCCTCGGCATGCTGGCTCTCGCGCACCCGGTGCTCTCCGAAGTGGTACGGCAACAATCTGCGGTGCTCCCGGTCATCGGTACCGTGGAGAACACGAACAAACTCCTCGGCAGCAACGGGGTGATCGGTCTGAAAACGGGCACCACCCGAGTGGCCGGTGCGTGCCTGCTCTTCGCGGCCGACGCCACCATCGGAGGACAGACTGTCACCTTCGTCGGCGTGATCCTCGGTGCTCCCAACCACCTCCAGTTGAATGCGGCGGTCACCGCCCTGATCACGAGCGCCACGAATGGCTTCCACGACGTTCAGCTCGTGGCGGAGGGGGATGTTTTCGGCAGCTACTCCGCCCCGTGGGGCGCGAAGGCGGATATCGTCGCCGCCGAAACGGCCAGCATCCTGGTTTGGCAGGACACCCCCGTCACCGTCGAACCAGAGGCGTCCCCCCTCGAATTCGGCCAGGGTGGACGCACGGTGGGCTCCGTGACCTTCGAACACGACGGGGAGCGCATCGTCGTCCCACTCGAACTGGACGGTGACCTTGCCGGAGCAGACACAGGATGGAAACTCTCCCACCCGTTCGGCTGATCCGCCCGGTCAACTCTCCGCGCGGGTGTACCTCTCGGCGTGTGGCCGTTTAGCCGTGACGAAGTCGCCTGACGACTGGTGCCTGATCCGCCGGAGGACCCACGGAACCAGGTATTCCCTCGCCCAGACAAGGTCAGATCCGCGTGCCTGCCGCCAGGTGGACAGCGGTACCGGTTCGGGGTTGAGCGGCTCCAGGTCGTTCTCCACGGCGAGCGCGGCCAACGTCATCCGCGCGACGGTGTGGTGCCCGAGCGGGTTGAAGTGCAGCCGGTCTGGGGACCACATCCGGCTGTCCTGCACATCGGTGAGCGACCACAGATCGGCAACGACGCAGTCATACTTCGTCGCGATGGCTCGCAGGTTCTCGTTGTAGATGGCCACCTTTCCGCGGATGCTTCGGAACACCGGTGAGAATCCCACATCGACCCCGGTGAACATCACGATGGTGGCGCGATCACGGCTGAGTTTCGCGATCGCCTCTTCCATTCGTGCGGCGGTCACGTCGGGATCCGTTCCCGGTCGGATGACGTCGTTCCCTCCCGCGGAGATGGAGATGAGGTCCGGCCGGAGCTCCAGGGCTGCATCGACCTGCTCAGACACGATCTGTGCGATCAACCGGCCGCGCACAGCGAGGTTCGCGTACGCGAAGTCGTCGACATCGCGGGCGAGTACCTCCGCCACTCGGTCAGCCCAGCCCCTGTGCCCGTCGGGGAGGCTCGGCTCCGGGTCTCCGATTCCCTCGGTGAACGAATCCCCGATGGCGACGAATCGCGACCACGGGTGAGGGCGCCTGTGCGCCTCGAATTCGTCGATCGGATCGTGGTTCCCTGTCTGGTGCGTGATGTCCTTCATGGGTCCCTCCATTGTTGGCGAGCCTACCCGCGCGCGCCACGCCAGGGTACCCCCACCGTTTTCTCTCTTCGGATGACCTCGGGTAGATTACCGTCAAGTGAGTACAGGGATCTTTTCGGGGGAGCGGGCGAGCGTGGATGCCGCATCGACCCCGAGGATCGGTACCTCGGCTGCTGAGCATCTTTCTCCCTCCTTTCCGGAGCGTGCCGCCTGGGGAACCGTCTCCAAACTGCGGGCCTGGCAGGAAGAGGCCATCGAGTCGTACTTCGCCACCGAGCCGCGGGACTTCCTCGCTGCGGCGACACCCGGCGCCGGAAAGACGACCTTCGCGCTGCGCCTTGCCGCTGAGCTCCTCGCCCGCAGGACCGTTGACCGCATCACCGTCGTCGCGCCCACCGAGCACCTCAAAAAGCAGTGGGCGGATGCGGCGCACCGCGCGGGCATCCGCCTCGACCCGACGTTCACCAACGCGGCTGGACGGTACGGCAGGCATTACCACGGCGTCGTCGTCACCTATGCACAGGTCGCGGTCAGGGCCTCCCTCCACCGCGACATCACCGAGTCCTCGAAGACCCTCGTCATCCTCGACGAGGTGCACCACGGAGGTGACGCCCTCAGCTGGGGTGACGCGATCCGCGAAGCGTTCGAATCGGCCACCCGACGACTGTCGCTCACCGGAACGCCCTTCCGCTCAGACACCGCACCGATCCCGTTCGTGTCGTACCTGCCTGACAGGCAGGGCATCCGCACGTCGCTGACCGACTACAACTACGGCTACGGCCGCGCACTGGCCGACGGTGTCGTCCGCCCGGTGATGTTCATGGTCTACGCGGGTCACATGCGGTGGAGGACCAAAGCCGGCGACGAGATGGAGGCCAGGCTCGGAGAGGGCAACACGAAGGACATCACCTCACAGGCCTGGCGCACGGCGCTCGACCCGACAGGCGAGTGGATCCCGCAGGTTCTGCAGGCCGCAGACCGGCGCCTCAGCGAGGTTCGACACGGCATCCCTGATGCCGGCGGCCTCGTCATCGCCACCGACCAGACCGCCGCGCGCGCATACGCCGCGATCCTCACGGAGATCACCGGCGAGAGTCCAACGGTCGTGCTCTCAGACGAGAAGGAGTCCAGCGACAGGATCGACGCCTTCTCCGCGGGGGACAGCAGGTGGATGGTCGCTGTTCGGATGGTGAGTGAGGGCGTCGACGTGCCACGCCTGGCCGTCGGCGTGTACGCAACCAGCGCATCGACACCGTTGTTCTTCGCCCAGGCCATCGGCCGTTTCGTCCGTGCCCGCCGACGGGGAGAGACGGCATCCGTCTTCCTGCCGAACGTTCCGAGCCTGATGGCCCTGGCCACCCAGCTCGAGCTCGAGCGGGATCACGCCCTCGACCGGACGAGCGACGGTGAGGGCGAAGGGGACATGTGGAACCCCGAGGACGCCATGGTCGCCGAGGCCAACCGCGAGTCGACAAGCCTCCGAGGCACTCATGGGCGAGTTCGCCTACGAGGCGATGTCCTCCTCAGCCACCTTCGACCGGGTCGTCTTCGACGGCACCGAGTTCGGCCAGTACGCCGAACCGGGAACAGATGAGGAACTCGACTTCATCGGGCTTCCCGGACTTCTCGAACCCGACCAGGTCCACGAACTGCTCACCCAGCGCCAGGCACGGCAGGCCAAGCGGTCGTCGTCGCGGCCGGCGCCGCCTGTCGCAGCGGAGGCCGACGTGCCTCCGCCCCTGTACCGGACCCTCAAGGAGCAGAGAAGCCTGCTCAACAGCCTCGTCGGGCTCTACGCGAAGACGACAGGAGAACCCCACGGCCTGGTCCACGCCGAACTGCGCAGGATGTGTGGTGGCCCCGCCGTCCAGCAGGCCAGCGTGACCCAGCTGCAGTCCAGGATCGAGTGGCTGCGAAAGCGGATGAGCGGTCGGCGGTAGGGTTCTCGCCTCGCGCGACGAAACAGCTCGAACCCCGTGTAACGGCTTAACAGCGAAGAGCCGGACCATTTCTGGTCCGGCTCTTCTACTGTCTCAACACAGTGTGCGCGAAGGGGGACTTGAACCCCCACGCCCGTAAGGGCACTAGCACCTCAAGCTAGCGCGTCTGCCATTTCCGCCACCCGCGCATGTGTTCCAGCACCCGTGTATTTCTGGTGCCGAGGTAAGACTTTAGCACGATTTCCTTCGACCGTTTTCCACCTCACGCGGACGCTCGGAACGGTAGCGTGGTGGGCATGCTTTCCGCAGACGCGCCCCGGGCCGAGACCGACGCAGCCCTCGACGAGACGGTGAGACTCGCACGCGACCTCATCCGCATCGACACGACGAACTACGGAGAGGGACGCTCCAACGGAGAGACCGCTGCCGCTGAGTACGTGGCCGCGTACCTGCGCGACCTCGGGCTGGAGCCGGAGCTGTTCGACTCCGAGCCCGGCCGCACAAGCGTCATCGCCCGGGTTCCCGGCCGCGACAGCAGCAGGGGCACCCTCGTCGTGCACGGTCACCTCGATGTCGTTCCCGCCGACGCCGCGAACTGGAGTGTCGACCCGTTCGGAGGCGAAATCAGGGACGGCATGCTCTGGGGTCGCGGGGCTGTCGACATGAAGAACATGGATGCCATGATCCTCACCGCGCTCGCAGACATCCTCCGGGCGGGCGGAGAAGCCCGCCCGCGACCTGATCATCGCGTTCTTCGCCGACGAGGAAAACGGCGGCGTGTACGGCTCGCACTACCTCGTCGATAACCATCCCGAGCTGTTTGAGGGTGCGACGGAGGCGATCAGCGAGGTCGGTGGCTACTCGATTTCGATCGACGGCAAGCGGGCGTATCTCATCCAGACCGGGGAGAAGGCACTCCTCTGGGTGAAGCTGATCGCGCGCGGCCCGGCGGCTCACGGCTCCCGGGTGGTGCGCGAGAACGCCGTGACACGCCTGGCAGAGGCTGTTGCCGCCGTCGGCAGGCAGGACTGGCCGATCCGTCTCACCGCGACGACGACAGCCCTCCTCGATGAGGTCGCACGCATCCTCGACGTCGAGCCGCAGGCACTCGGCCCGGACGAACTCGCCCTGGCGACGGGGACGGCATCCGGGTTCATCCAGGCGTCGCTGCGGACGACGACGAACCCGACGGTGCTGACCGCCGGCTACAAGCACAATGTCATTCCGGACAGGGCAGAGGCCCTCGTCGACATCCGCTCCCTCCCCGGGGAAGAGGATGCCGTCCTGGCCATCGTGCAGGATCTCGTCGGCCCCGACATCGAGATCGAGGTGATGCACCGCGATGTCGGCCTCGAGAATGATTTCTCGGGTCCGCTCATCGAGGCGATCTGCTCGACCCTGGCCGACCACGACCCGGGCGCCGAGGTCCTGCCGTACCTGCTGCCCGCAGGAACCGACAACAAAGCGCTGTCGAAGCTCGGGATCACCGGCTACGGCTTCGCACCCCTTCGGCTGCCGGAAGACCTCGATTTCCCGGCGATGTTCCACGGCGTTGACGAACGCGTCCCTGTCGACGCATTAGTCTTTGGCAGGCAGGTCCTCACGGACCTCCTCCGCAGCTACTGATACCCCCAACGGCAGGAACGACGTCACCCGTGGACCTTCTCAACGCGATCATCCTCGGCCTCGTACAGGGCCTGACCGAATTTCTCCCGGTCTCGTCGAGCGCTCACCTGCGCATCGTGGGTGAATTCCTCGGCACCGGCGAAGACCCGGGCGCACGCTTCACCGCCATCACCCAGATCGGGACAGAACTCGCCGTCATCATCCTGTTCTGGGGCGACATCGTCCGGATCATCGGTGCCTGGTTCCGTTCGCTCGCCGGGAAGATCCCGCGCAACGACCCGGATGCCAGGATGGGCTGGCTGATCATCATCGGCTCCCTGCCGATCGTGGTCCTGGGGCTGTTGTTCCAGGATCAGATCGAAACCACGTTCCGATCGCTCTGGTTCACCGCATCGATGCTGATCGGATTCGGCCTCCTCCTCGGACTCGCCGACTGGGTCGGTCGCAAGAAACTCACGCTCAGGAACCTGGGCTACCGCGATGGCATCATTTTCGGTTTCGCCCAGGCGCTCGCCCTCATTCCGGGGGTTTCCCGCTCGGGGGGAACGATTACCGCCGGACTGTTCCTCGGCTACGAGCGGGCCGCAGCCGCCCGCTACGCGTTCCTGCTCGCCATCCCGGCCGTGCTCGGCAGCGGCTTTTACCAGGTCTACAAATCCATCGCGCAGCCCTGCCTCGAGGGAGCAACGAATTGCACGCCGGAGGTCTACGGCCCGCTGGAGACCGTCGTCGCCACCGTTGTCGCGTTCGTCGTCGCGCTCGTCGTCATCAAATTCTTCATGAGCTACATCTCCCGGCGCAGTTTCCTGCCGTTCGTGATCTACCGCATCGCGCTCGGGCTTGTCCTCTTCATCCTGCTCGGCACCGGCGTTCTCGCGTCATAGACCACGTCATCAGGACCGCGCCCGTCGGTTTAGGCTGGGACAGTGAAGGCATGGCGTAAACCAGAGGTTCCAACCCTCCCAGGACGATCCTCAGCACCGTGCCTCTACGACACCGCCAGCCAGGGACTTGTCGAGGCGCACACCGGGGACACCGCGCGGATCTACGTGTGCGGGATCACTCCGTACGATGCGACCCACATGGGCCACGCGGCCACCTACCTCGCCTATGACACACTGCAGCGGGTGTGGCTCGACGCCGGGCTCGACGTGCACTTCACCCAGAACATCACCGACATCGATGACCCGCTCCTCGAACGGGCTGCGGCCACCGGGATGGACTGGCGCGACCTCGCCGCCAGCCAGGTGGACCTGTTCCGCAGTGACATGGAAGCGCTCAGCGTCCTCCCGCCCGAGGATTACGTCGCCGTGACCGAGGTCCTCGACGAGATCGCTGAGGCGGTCAGCCAGCTGCTCGTTTCTGGGGTGGCATACACGGTGGAGACTCCGGAAAGTCCGGCGGGTTCCGACATCTACTTCGACAGCGCGGCAGCCGCCGCCTCGAGTCCCTGGGCGCTCGGCGACATCAGTCACCTCGACGCGGACACCATGGGACGGTTTTTCCGCGAGCGCGGGGGAGACCCCGACCGGGTGGGCAAACGCGACAGCCTCGATCCGTTGCTGTGGCGAGCCGCCCGCGACGACGAACCATCCTGGGGCAGCGTCGTCGGCGCCGGCCGACCGGGCTGGCACATCGAGTGCTCGGTCATCGCCCTGAAGGAACTGGGGCGCGATTTCACCGTGCAGGGCGGCGGTTCAGACCTCGTCTTTCCCCACCACGAGATGAGCGCGGGTCACGCCGCCGCCCTCAGCGGGCATCCGCTCGCACGCGTCTACAGTCACACCGGAATGGTGTCCTACCACGGCGAGAAGATGTCAAAGTCGCTCGGCAACCTGGTTCTCGTCTCCCGGCTGATCGAAGCCGGGGTGGACGCTCGCGCTATCCGACTGACGCTCCTGGCCCACCACTACCGGTCCGACTGGGAATGGACGGATGCCGTACTGGCCTCAGCACAGGCGCGGCTCGACGCCTGGCGCGCCGGGCTGGGCACAGACGTCCAGGCAGGCTCATCATCCGCCGACGATACCCTGGCGGCGTTGCGTGACGCGCTGCGTCACGACCTGGACACCCCGAGAGCCCTCGCGCTGATCGACTCGGCGGCGGTGACGGGGGTCGACGACGCCGCGTTGCTGCGGCGTGCGGTGCACGCGCTCCTCGGCGTCGAGCTCTGAGCTACCCGTCCTGAGCCAGCCCGCTCCGAGCCAACCCGCTCAGCGCGGTGTCGGCGGTTCGTTCCTGCCGTCGCCCTTTCCATCGGCTGAACGCCTCAGGTACCGCTCAAACTCTTTCGCGATGGCCTCACCGCTCGCCTCAGGCGACTCGACGGTATCCCTGGCCTGCTCCAGCTGCTGGATGTATGCCGCCATGTCCTCGTCCTCACCCGCGAGGGCGTCGATGCCCTGCTCCCACTCGCTCGCGTCCTCGACGAGGTCGCCTCGGGGAATGACCACGTCGACGATCTCCTCGAGCTTGTCGATCAGGGCGAGCACCGCCTTCGGCGACGGCGCGTTGTGGACGTAGTGGGGGACTGACGCCCAGATGGCGAGCGTGGGAATGCCCGCGTCCTCGGACGCCTCCGCCAGCACGCTGAGGATGCCGACCGGCCCCTCATAGAGGCTCCGTTCGATCTGCAGTTCAGACCTGACCTCCGGGTTTTCGCTCGAGGTGAAGATCGAAATCGGCCGGGTGTGCGGAACATCGGCAAGCATGGCGCCGAGAAAGACGACGGCTGAGATATCGGCCGCGAGCGCAGCATCGATGATCTCGGCGGTGAAAGCCTTCCAGCTGCGCGATGGCTCCACCCCGACGAGGAGGTAGACATTGCCGCCGTTGTCTCCTGACACACTCAAATCGGCGTCGTCCGCCAGAGGAGCGACCGCGGTCGACGGCATGGACGGACCGTAGAGGGTGGCGGTGGGCCAGGTCAGTCGACGTCTGGCGTCCTCATCGACCCCGATCACCGGCCGGTTGAACTGGTAGTCGTAGTACAGTTCCGGGTCGAGCTCGAGCAGGGGAGCGACATCGAGTTGCTCCTGCAGCACGCGGACGGCTCCTGTCGCCGCTTCGCCGGCATCATTCCAGCCCTCGAACGCGACAACGAGTAGTCGACCCTTCAGCACGAGCTCCCCATTCGGTGAATTCACCCCACCACGTGCGGGGTTCATCCAAGAATAGGCGCTGTCCGCCACCGGGTAGCATTGGACCCCGTGACTACTCTGCTTCCCGCCGCTGTCCTCTGGGATATGGACGGCACACTCGTCGACACCGAACCGTACTGGATTTCCTCGGAGACGGATCTCGTGGAGTCCTTCGGCCACACCTGGACCTTCGAGGATGCCATGGCCCTCGTCGGATCAGGGCTCTGGGAATCTGCGCGCGTCTTCCAGGCTCACGGGGTCGACATGACGGAGGACGACATCGTTCACCACCTCACCTCCCGGGTGCAGGAGAAGCTCGCGCGCGACGGCGTCCCGTTCAGGCCCGGTGCCCGGGAACTGCTCGAGGAACTCCGCGCCCTCGGGGTGAAGACCGCCCTGGTGACGATGTCGATCAGAGCGATGGCTGAACAGGTCGTCGGACACCTCGGCTTCGATGGCTTCGATGTCCTGGTCACCGGAGACGAGGTGGAGCATCCCAAACCGCATCCCCAGCCGTACCTGCGTGCAGCAGAACTCCTGGGCGTGTCCATCGAGGACTGCGTCGCCATCGAGGACTCCCGTACCGGGCTGGCCTCCGCCGTTGCCTCAGGGGCTGTCTCCCTGGCGATTCCCCATGCCGTGACGATCCCCAACGCCCCCACCCACACCACCTGGCCCACCCTGGTCGGCAGAACCAGCGACGATGTGGCAGCGCTCCTGGCCGCACGCCGCAGCGAAGGAACACCTCGATGACCGACATGACAGACACCGAGCGCACGGTAGACGAGCGTCCGCAGAACTCGGGCCCGTTCAGGGTCGGAGACCGGGTGCAGCTCACCGGGCCCAAGGGCAAGCGCAACACCATCACCCTCGAGCACGGCAAGGAATTCCACACCCACAGGGGAATTGTCGGCCACGACAGCATCATCGGCCTGCCGGATGGCTCGGTCATCACCACGAGCGACGGAATCGAGTACCTGGCCCTGCGGCCGCTTCTCGTCGACTTCGTCATGTCGATGCCCCGCGGCGCTGCCATCATCTACCCCAAGGATGCCGCCCAGATCGTCGGGCAGGCCGACATCTTCCCCGGGGCGACGGTCGTCGAGGCCGGGGTCGGATCGGGCGCCCTGTCACTGTGGCTGCTGCGCGCCATCGGACCGACCGGGCGCCTCGAATCGTTCGAACGCCGCGAAGAATTCGCCGACGTGGCCAAGGGCAACGTCGCCACCTTCTTCGGCTACGACCCGGAGAACTGGCGCGTGTCGGTGGGCGACCTCACCGAAACGCTCCCGCACACCGTCGAACCGGAATCGGTCGACCGGATCGTGCTCGACATGCTCGCCCCCTGGGAATGCATCGAGGAATGCGCCAACGCGATGAAGCCGGGCGGGGTGCTGCTCTGCTACGTGGCAACCGTCACCCAGCTCTCCCGGGTGGCCGAGGCCATTCGCGGCACGGGCCGGTTCACCAATCCTGAATCCAACGAGACGATCGTCCGCGGCTGGCACGTGGAAGGCCTCGCCGTCCGACCGGACCACCGGATGATCGGCCACACCGGGTTCCTCATCACCGCTCGCCGGCTTGCCCACGGCGCGGTCCTGCCTGAGCTGAAACGCCGTCCGAGCAAAACGGATTTCAGCGACGACGACGTGGAGCTGTGGACGCCCGGCGCGCTCGGCGAACGCAACGTGAGCGCCAAGATCCTGCGCAAGCGAGTGCGCACGGTGAACAACTCGGCGCAGCTGAGCCGGTCCCGGTCCTTCGGCGACGGGTCGGACGCCGACGACGACGCCCCGCCGTCCGACGATGTCCAGACCGACTAAAATAATTCCACGACCTCGTCGTATCCGCCCCCCAGCATTGAAGAGAGATCCCGTGCGCAAGGCACCAGTAGTACTCCTGTCCGTCGGCCTGTTGACGGCCACCCTCACCGGGTGCACGCCCATCGCAGCCGACGCGTGTGTGTCACCGAGCCCCGACGGCGACGCGTCACGGCTCATCACCGTCTCGGGGGAGTTCGGTTCAGCACCACAGGTCGAGCTTCCGACCCCGCTGAAGGCACAGCAGACCGAGCGAACGGTCGTGATCGAGGGCGACGGGACGGTCATCACCGGTGACCAGCTCATCACGATGAGCTTTGCGCTCTACAACGGCACGACGGGTGAGGAAATCCAACAGGCCGCATACGCTGAACCGAACGTCTACCTTCCCTCGCAGTTGCTGCCGGGGATGGCTGAGAGCCTCGAGTGCGCGAGCGTCGGTTCCCGGATCGCTGTCGCGATGCCGAGCGAGGACGCCTTCGGAGCGGATGGAGCGGCGGCGGGCCTCGGCGAGGACGACACGGTCGTCATGGTCGCTGACATCACCGACGCGTTCCTCGCCAAGGCCGACGGGACAGACCGCCCCATCGTCGAATCGGGCTTCCCCTCCGTCGTGACGGCCGCGGACGGAACCCCCGGGCTCACCATCCCCAAGTCAGACCCGCCCACCGAACTCAAGGTCGCTGTCCTCAAGGAAGGCGACGGCGACGCGGTCACCGCGACGAACTCCATGGTCGTGCACTACACCGGAGTTCTCTGGGACGAGCAGACCGTCTTCGACTCGTCATGGGAAAAGGGAGTCCCGACGGTCTTCACCGCCGAGGCGATCGTGCCAGGCCTCTCCACGGCACTCGTCGGCCAGCAGGTCGGATCTCAGGTTCTCGTGGTCATTCCGCCCGAGCTCGGCTATGGCGATGAGGCGAGCGGGAGCATCCCGGCCGGGGCAACACTGGTCTTCGTCGTGGACATCCTGGGAACGATTTCCTGACCATTGTGCCGTGCGCGGCGCAACTAGGATGAAATCGTGTCAGATCCCACCGAAGCAGCAACGCAGCGCGTCGCCGTCGAGGAACGTCTGTTCAGCCTCGTCCTCGCGCTCCTCGCAACCGAGCAGGGGCTGACCAAGTCCGAGATTCTGTCCACCGTGCAGGGCTACAGGCAGCGGTTCTCCACCTCGGGCGGCAACGCCAGCCTCGAGCGCCAGTTCGAGCGCGACAAGGACGACATCCGAGAACTCGGCATCCCACTCGAGACCGTGGAATCACCCGGGGACCCGGGCAACAACCAACTCACCCGGTATCGCATTCCCAAAGGCGAATACGACCTGCCCAAGGAACTCACGTTCTCGCCTGCGGAGATCGCGATGCTGTCACTGGCGGCGTCGGTGTGGCGGCAGGGCTCTCTCTCCGACGAATCGCACCGGGCCATCCTGAAGCTGCGCTCCCTGGGAATCGAGTCGGACGAACCCGTCATCGGCTACGCACCCCGGGTGCAGATCCGCGAGGGCTCGTTCGAACCCCTCCGAAAAGCCCTCGATCTCCGCAGCGTCGTCGAGTTCCCGTATCTGAAGCCGGGGGAGTCCACTGCGCGGACACGGACCGTCGCTCCGCTCGCGCTCGTGCAGCACCATGGACGCTGGCACCTCTCCGCCCACGACCTCTCGGCTGACGACGGACGCACCTTCCTGCTGTCCAGGATCGTCGGCCCCGTCCTGCCCGTGAAGCGCACCTGGACCCGCCAGGCGCAGGGCGGATACGCCGAGCAGTCCCTCACCGAGCTCGATGCGCTGTGGGCCTCCCAGCGGGCCGTCATCCGGGTCGAGCCAGGAACGGATGCCGCGATGCGGCTCACCAAGCGCGCAACAGTCCTCGCGGACAACACCCTCGAACTCCACTACACCGACGTCGATGTGCTCGCGGACGAGCTCGCAACCTATGGACCCGAGGTCCTCGCCGAGTCGCCCCGGCGTCTCGTCGACGCGGTTGTCGCCCGCCACGTGAAGACCGTTCGCACCCACAGCGGCGGCGCAGCCCAGGCCGGTGATCGTCGTGGCTAATCCGACGCCGCACGCCAGGGACAAACTGGCGTTCCTGCTCTCGCTGGTGCCGTATCTCATGGATCACGGGCACGTGTCCGTTGCCGAAGCCGCCAGGCACTTTGCGGTCGACGAGGACATGATCCGTGAATCCGTGCGCCTCATCGCCGTCTCTGGCGTGCCGGGAGAGACCAGCTCCTACCAGCACGAAGACCTGTTCGACATCGACTGGGACCTGTTCGAGGGCAGCGACGAGATCGTCATCACGCATCTCGTCGCCATCGATGACTCTCCCCGGTTCTCGGCACGGGAGGCGGCGGCCCTCATCGCCGGATTGCAGTACCTCTCGTCCCTGCCGGAGCAGGCTGACCGCGACGTTCTCGGATCGCTGATGTCCAAGCTCGCCATCGGATCGAGCGGACCACCGAGCGAAGTCGCCGTCGGTTCGAGCGAGGTCGATACCGTGCTGTCGCGGATCCGAGACTCGGTCGCTGCCGGCCACCGCATCGAGTTCGACTATCTCAACTCGCGCGGAGAGGCGGAGAAACGCCGCGTCGACCCGCTGCGCATCCAGTCGCTCGACCAGGACTGGTACCTGCGCGGTTGGGACCATCTGCGCCAGGCCGTGCGGACATTCCGACTCGACAGGATGAGCAACCTGGTCTCCACCGATGAGCCGATCAGTCGCCACGCCGGTGAGGTCGCCCTGCCGGACAGCCTGTTCGAGAGCTCGGACACCGACCTCGCGGTCGTCGTCGAACTCTCCGAGGATGCGCTCGGCATGATCGCCGAATACGTGACGACGGATGCGCCGGTGCACGGCAGGAACGGCCGTGTCCGCGTCACCCTCCACGTCGCGCACCATCACGGGCTGAAGCGGCTCATCGCCGGGCTCTCCGGTGTTGTCACGGTCATCGGACCGGACTCCGCGAGGGCCCGCGTGGCTGACTGGGCACAGAGCTCCCTCGACCGCTACGCTGAACGAGTTGACGAGCAGTGACGCACGCAACATCCGGTAATTCACGGTAAACTGACCCGGATACACGATCGGATCAAAGGACACATCATGGGAATCCTCGGCAACCTCACGGGCTGGCACCTGCTCGTCATCGTGTTTCTGGTGCTTCTGTTGTTCGGCGCTCCCAAGCTCCCTGGCCTGGCCAAGAGCGTTGGGCAGTCGATGAAAATCTTCAAGGCCGAAATCAAGACCGACAAAGATGACAAGGGCAAGGTTGACGACGTGACGCCGCCCGCGACTGTCACCCCGGTCACGCCGGTCACGCCTCCAGCGACAACCGAGCCTTCTGCACCCAGCGACCAGCCGGCCGGGGTGAACCCGACAGCGGGCACGACCGGGTCCCAGACGAAACCGTAGGGTTCGTGGCCGCCCGCGTTAAACAGGGCAGGACCGCCGACGGCAAGATGTCGCTCGGCGCGCATCTGGTTGAGTTGCGCAAGCGCCTGTTCATCAGTGCCATCGGCATTGTCGTCGCCATGATCGTCGGCTTCATCGTGTCGGACTTCGCCATCTCGTCGATGGCCGCTCCGATCACGGAGATCGCCGAAGGTCGCGGTCAGGCCCTGCTCAACTTCGACAACGTCACCGGGGCATTCGACCTGCGCATGAAGGTCGCGTTCACCATCGGCATTGTCCTGTCCAGCCCGATCTGGCTCTTCCAGATCTGGGCGTTCCTCGTCCCCGGCCTCACCCGCAAGGAAATCGGCTATGCGCTGGGGTTCCTCCTGAGCGCTGTTCCGCTGTTCCTCGCGGGGTGCGCAGCAGGGTGGTTCGTGATGCCGCACATCGTGGAACTGATGGTGGGCTTCACCCCGGCTGACGCGTCCAACTTCTTCAACGCGGGCGTGTACTTCGATTTCGTCCTCAAACTGGTCCTCGCCGTCGGCATCGCCTTCGTCGTTCCGGTTTTCCTGGTCCTCCTCAACTTCGTCGGGGTTCTCAGCGCCAGCACAATCATCAAGTCCTGGCGCGTGGCCGTGCTCGTGATCGCGCTGTTCTGCGCGATCGCCACCCCGGCCGCTGACGTCATCTCGATGTTCATCCTGGCGATCCCGATGGTGCTGCTCTACTTCGCGGCGTACGGGGTCGCGTTCCTGCATGACCGCCGCGTCGCGAAACGCCAGCTCGCATTCGAAGCAGAATTGGCGTTGTGACCGCCGATCTCTCTCCCGCGGAGCGTTACGCGGCCGCCCAGCGCAAGACCCCCCTCCTTGACGCGTTCCGCGCAAAGCAGCGTTTCGACCTCGACCTGTTCCAGCTCGAGGCCTGCGCGAGCGTCGAGGCGGGCAACAGCGTCCTCGTCGCCGCGCCGACCGGCGCTGGAAAGACGATCATCGCCGAGTTCGCGATCTACGCTGCCATGCAGCGCAGTCGTGCGAAGGTCTTCTACACGGCGCCGATGAAGGCGCTGAGCAACCAGAAGTTCAACGAGCTCGTGGCCGAATACGGTGCCGAGTCCGTCGGTCTGCTCACCGGCGATACCAACATCAACGCCAGGGCACGCATCGTGGTGATGACCACCGAGGTCCTCCGCAACATGCTCTACGCCGACTCCGACCTGCTCGCAGACCTCGCCTACGTGGTGATGGACGAGGTGCACTACCTCGCCGACCGATTCCGCGGGGCTGTCTGGGAAGAGGTCATCATCCACCTTCCGCAGGAAGTCCGGATGGTCTCCCTGAGCGCGACGGTGTCGAACGCCGAGGAATTCGGGGACTGGCTCCAGGCTGTCCGCGGGCACACCGAGGTGATCGTCTCCGAGGAACGTCCCGTCCCGCTCGACCAGCACGTGCTGATGGGCGGCAAGCTCATCGACCTGTTCGCAGCGCCGAGCCTGGCCGAGACGCACTCCGTGAATCCAGAACTGGTCAGGCTGGCGCAGTTCGGCGGGAGATCACCCAGCTCGAAGCAGCACAAGGACGTCAGCAGGTACAACGCCAAGCGCGGCCAGCGCACACAGCACCGGGTCGACAGGGGACAGGTTGTCGACCTCCTCGACGAGCACCACCTCCTCCCGGCCATTTTCTTCATTTTCAGCAGGGTCGGCTGCGACCAGGCTGTTGCCCAGGTGCTTCGATCGGGAATCCGCCTGACCGAAGCGCATGAGCGTGACGAGATCCGGGAGATCGTCGAGGAGCGCTGTTCAGCGCTGCAGGACGAGGACCTCGGCGTCCTGGGCTATTGGGAGTGGCTGGACGGCCTCGAGCGGGGCATCGCCGCCCACCATGCCGGGATGCTGCCCGCATTCAAGGAAGTGGTCGAGGAGCTTTTCCGGCGCAAGCTCGTGAAGGCGGTCTTCGCAACCGAGACCCTGGCACTCGGGATCAATATGCCCGCGCGCACCGTCGTGCTCGAGAAGCTGGAGAAGTTCAACGGCGAGGCCCGGGTACCGATCACACCGGGGGAGTACACCCAACTCACCGGCCGGGCCGGACGCCGCGGAATCGACGTCGAAGGGCACGCGGTCATCGCCTGGCAGGAGGGCCTGCATCCGCAGTCGGTCGCCTCACTGGCATCCCGCAGGAGCTACCCCCTGAACTCGAGCTTCAAACCCACGTACAACATGGCGGTGAACCTCATCGACCAGTTCGGTCGGGAACGCACAAGGGAGATCCTCGAGTCGTCGTTCGCCCAATTCCAGGCCGACCGGGCCGTCGTCGGGATGGCGAGGAAGGTCCGTGAGCAGGAGGGATCGCTCGAGAAGTACCGCGAGGCAATGACCTGTCACCTGGGGGACTTCGCGAGCTACGCGGGCATCCGCCGCGAGCTGACCGACCTGGAACGCAAAAGCGCGCACCCCGAACACCAGTCACGGTCACACAATGACCGCAGACAACGCCAGCTGGTCGGTCTGAGGAAGCGGATGCGGGCACACCCCTGCCACGGCTGCTCCGACCGCGAACAGCATGCCAGGTGGGCCGAACGCTGGTTCACGCTCAAGCGGCAGACTGACCAACTCAGCCGACAGATCTCCACCCGCACCGGCGCTGTCGCGAAGATCTTCGACCGCGTGACCGACGTGCTCCTGGAGTACGAATACCTCATCACCGGGGTGGACGGCCAGGTCGAGCTGAGTGTCGCCGGTCGCACCCTGAAGCGGATCTACGGCGAGCGGGACCTCCTCGTCGCCGAGGCTCTTCGCCGGGGTGTCTGGAACGATCTCGACCCGGCAAGCCTGGCCGCCATGGCGTGTTGCATCGTCTTCGAGCCCCGCCGTGACGAGGGGACCCTCGCTGATCGGTTCCTGCCGCGGGGAGCGTTCCGCGTCGCCCTCGACAAGACACAGGATCTGTGGGCGCGCCTCGACGACACCGAGCAGGAAAACCGGCTGCCTGGGAGTGAACCCCTCGCGACGGGGCTCAGCCTGGCAATGCACAAGTGGGCTCGCGGTTCAAGCCTGAATGTCGTCCTCACCGAGGCTGACATGGCCGCTGGGGACTTCGTCCGCTGGACCAAGCAGACCATCGATCTGCTGGACCAGTTGTCGCTGGTCGCAGACGGGGGAGTCGGTCGCAACGCCCGCAAGGCCCTCGAATCGATCCGCCGGGGAATCGTCGCGTACAGCGCCGTGTGATCCGGCACCGTCCGGGCAATCTAGGCTGGAACGGTGACTGCCCCGACACGACCGCCTCTTCCGCTGCTCATCGCTCTCATCGTCGCCGCGGCATCCGGCCCCATCCTCGACGCCGGGTTCCCTGACAAGGGGATCTGGCCGCTTGCGCTCGTCGGCGTCGCCCTCGTCCTCATCACGCTGATCGGGCGCAGCATCGCCGGCGCACTGCTCACCGGATTCACGGCGAGCGTCTCGTTCTACCTGGTCCATGTCTCGTGGACTGCCCTCTACCTCGGCCCGGTGCCCTGGGTCGCACTGTCGGTCCTCGAATCGGTTTTCTTCGCTCTCGGTGCTCTCCTGATCACGCTGGCGTTCCGCTGGATCGGACGGGTCTGGCCGACACCGCTTGGGCGCATCGGACTGCTTCCGCTGGTCGTCGCCGGGCTGTGGACCGCTCGCGAGGCCCTCGTCAGCACCTGGCCATACGGCGGCTTCGCCTGGGGGCGCATCGCTCTCAGCCAGTCCGAAAGCCCGTTCGCTCCGCTCGTCGCGTGGATCGGCATCAGCGGGCTCAGCTTTGTCCTGGTCTGGCTCGTCACCTTCCTCCTTCAGTTTCTCCGGGAACCCGACGTGGCGATCCGTTCGGTGCGCCTGCTGGCGCCCGCCGTCGCAGCCGCGCTCCTTCTCGCTCTCCCGGCCTGGCCGGTGGTCGAACGCGGAACGTCCACGATCGCCGCCGTGCAGGGCAACGGGAAGGCAGGCTACTTCGACGACCGCGAACCCGGGGATATTCTCGCGGCGCAAGCCTCCGCGACTCTTCCCCTCATCGGCACGCCCGTTGACATGATCGTCTGGCCGGAGAACGGCACTGACCTCGACCCGATGTCCGTACCCCAGGCAGCATCCGTCCTCGACTACCTCGGTGCTCAGACCGGGGCGCCGTTGATCGTGGGAACGATCCAGGAACGCGAGGGACGGTATTTCAACACCTCGCTGCTGTGGACATCAGGGGCGGGCGCGAACGACTACTACGACAAGCGGCATCCGGTGCCGTTCGGCGAGTACGTGCCGGACCGGGAGATCTGGCAACCCTTCGCTCCCGACCTGATCGGGCTGGTGGCGCGGGACTACACCCCGGGAACACGCGACAACGTCTTCGACGTGAACGGCGTGATCGCAGGGATTTCCATCTGCTTCGACATCGTCGACGATGCCCTCACACGGGAGGCCGTGGATCGCGGCGCCCAGGTGATCATTGCGCAGACCAACAACGCCGACTTCGGCCGAACCGATGAGAACCAGCAGCAGCTTGCCATCGCGCGGCTGCGTGCCATCGAGTCGTCACGAAGCGTCGTCAACGTGTCCACGGTGGGAACAAGCCAGATGATCGGCCCGGACGGGGCGACACTGGTCGAGATCCCTGCCTACGAGCCCGGTCACATGGTCTTCGACGTGCCGCTCGTCAGCGAGAAGACACCCGCGATGGTGCTCGGCGGGCATATCGAATCGCTCGTGTCGTATTTCGGTCTGCTTGCGCTCGCTGTTGCGCTGCTTCTGCGCACAAAAAACGGGCGCCGGCTCGAAAGCTGACGCCCGGATTGTGTACGCGGGTTACGCGCCGATCCTGTCCTGGCCACGACGGGCACGCAGGAAGGTCAGTCGCTCCTCGAGCAGTTCCTCGAGTTCATCCCGGCTTCGACGTTCGAGCAGCATGTCCCAGTGGGTGCGCGCCTGCTTCTGGTCGGCGCGGTCGAGAATGACCGGCTCTGACCCGACCATCAGGACAGCCTCGCCACCGCAGTTGCGGCATTCCCAGGTGTCAGGCGCTTCCGCGTCGGCGGCGAACATGAGTGCACTCTCGTGACTACACGTGGGGCACAGGTACACCGACCGCGCTCGCTCTGAAAATACGACGCCCTCTTCGCTTTGTAGGCTCTGGGCGCCGAGGCGCATTCCGCGCAAACTACGATCTGCCATTTTATGGTCCCCTCTCGCTCGCTGGAGTCCAGTTATAGCCCCCCAAGCTGGGGAACCGCTCCGCCAGAGGATTTTTCTCCCAGTCAACGTCCAGACAAGCGATGGCGCCGGGCGACCAGGGGCAGCGCCAGATCGACTCGATCGGTGATGATCCCATCAACCCCGAGGTCGAGCAGCCGCTCCATGTCAGCGGTCGAGTTGACCGTCCAGACGTGTACCTCCACGCCGGCGCGGTGAAACGTACGGACGGTCCGCGCCGTGACGAGGCGCACTCCGCGATGCCGTTCGGGAATCTGCACGCTCGTGATCGAACCGAGCGCCCGCCGGACGAGTGCTGCGGACCCGAGGAGTGCCCCCGGCCAGGCACGGCTGAACAATGTCGACGAGGCAGAGGACGCCACGCCGGGAAGCGCGTCGACCGTCCGTGACCGCCTGGCCTCATCGAATGAGGTGACGAGGACACGCTCCGTCGCCCGCTCGGCCCTAACCGCATGCGACACAGCACCTGCGGCCTGCTCGGACTTCACGTCGATGTTGAACCGGATGTCGGGAAAGGTCACGAGTGCCCCCGCAAGCGTCGGCACTCGGTGTCCGGACCCGAGGTCCAGCTGCTGCACCTGGCTCAGGGTGAGGTTTCGCACGGAGTGCCCCACGCCGTCGACGATGATCTCCGGGTCATGAACCAGCACCGCGACACCGTCGGAGGTGGCGTGCGCATCCGTTTCGATGTAGGTCGCTCCGACATCCACGGCCGCCCTGAATGCAGCAATCGTGTTCTCCGGCACCGCCCGGGCCAGACCGCGGTGGGCGAAGACGCGCGGCTTCGGTGGATCGAAATACACCGAGGCCGCGGGCTCGGCTGCCATGTCCTACTCGAAGCTGGGGGGAGCTGGAGGGGCTGGGGAGGACGACGGGGGTGTCGCCCCCGGCTCGGAGACACTCGATGGCACGTCCGGTGTGGGTGCAGGGGGAGAGTACGGTGCGTCATCGCCCTTCCCGGGGATGAACGCCTTGCCGAGCCCTTTGAGGGCCTCGGTGAGCTCAGACGGAATGATCCAGAGCTTGTTGGCTGATCCGTCCGCGAGCTTCGGCAGGGTCTGCAGGTACTGGTAGGCGAGCAGCTTGGGGTCGGGGTCGCCGCGGTGAATCGCGTCGAACACTGTTGTGATGGCCTGGGCCTCTCCCTGCGCGCGAAGCACCGCGGCCTTGGCGTCGCCTTCTGCGCTGAGAATGGCGGCCTGCCGTGCACCCTCGGCCGTGAGGATTGCGGACTGCTTGGTTCCTTCTGCGGTGAGGATCAGCGCGCGGCGGTCACGTTCTGCTCGCATCTGCTTCTCCATCGAATCCTGGATGGAGAGGGGCGGGTCGATGGCCTTGAGCTCGACCCGTCCCACACGGATGCCCCATTTGCCTGTGGCCTCGTCGAGGACGACGCGCAGCTGGCCGTTGATGTTGTCCCGGCTGGTGAGTGCCTCCTCCAGGTTGAGCCCACCGACGACGTTACGGAGGGTGGTGGTGGTGAGTTGCTCGACAGCGCCGAGGTAGTTGGCGATCTCATAGGTGGCGGCGCGGGCGTCCGTCACCTGGAAGTAGACGACGGTGTCGATCGACACGACGAGGTTGTCCTCGGTGATCACCGGCTGCGGCGGGAACGAGACCACCTGTTCCCGCATGTCGATGAGGGGGCGCACCCGGTCGATGAACGGCACGAGGATGTTCAATCCGGGCTGAAGGGTCTTGTGGTATCGACCGAGTCGCTCGACGACGCCTGCTGTCGCCTGCGGGATGATCCGGATGGCGCGGAAGAGCACCACGAGGATGAAGATGAGGACGACGATCCCGATGATCCATCCGATGGTCGTTCCAATGAACTCTGTGGTGGTCACGATTTCCTCTCAGTTCGGGACGACCACCGCGGTCGCCCCTTCGATGGCGAGTACGCGCACGGCGGTCCCGGGTTCCAGAGTGGTCGCGGGGGAGTCGGTGGGGACGATCGCCGTCCACAGTTCACCGTTCGCCAGTTTGACCTGTCCACCGTGACGGGAGACCGTCTGGACCACCTGGCCGCGGGATCCGAGCAGGGCGTCGACATTGCTTTTGGTCGGATCTTCGCCGCGTCTCAGGGCTCGGAGCAGTGGCGGGCGGACAAGCAGCAGGAGCAGAACGGACGCTGCAGCACCGATGAGGAATTGCGCCCACCAGGGCACTCCGAACAGTCCGACAATGAGTCCGACGGAGCTGCCGATCGCCAGCATGAGAAAAGTGAACTCGAGCGAGAGAACTTCGATGGTTATGAACAGCAGGATCAGGACCAGCCAGATCACCCATGCGTACTGAACTATCCAGTCCATGCCACACCCCTTCCAGCCCCACCTGTGGGACCAGTGTTACTGCTGAATCTATCAGGTGGCCACGGGCAACCGGGGAGTTCTTGGTAGTCTCGGATGCTGGGATTGCCGCTGCAGCAGACCCACCGTCCTGAAGGAGTTACCGTGTCCAATCCTCTCGCCCCAGGTTCCCTGACCGGCAAGAATGTCCTTGTCACCGGATCGTCCCGCGGAATCGGCGCTGACACCGTGCGCTACTTCGCTGAGGCGGGGGCGAATGTCGTCATCAACTTTCGCAACAAAGAGGCGCGCGCGGTCAAGCTCGCCGACCAGCTCCGCGCACTCGGCGGCACGGCCATCACCGTCGGTGCAGACCTGACAGACCCCGCGTCCGTCCAGGCGATGTTCGATGCGGTCGCCGAGCAGTACGGACACCTCGACGTGCTCGTCCTCAACGCGTCCGGCGGCATGGAAAGCGGCATGGCAGCCGACTACGCCATGCAGCTCAATCGTGACGCACAGGTGAATGTTCTCGAATCAGCGCTGCCGCTGCTGCAGGAGGGCGCCCGCGTCGTGTTCGTCACCAGCCACCAGGCCCACTTCATCCGTTCGACACCGACCATGCCCGAGTACGAGCCCGTCGCCCTGTCGAAGCGCGCTGGCGAAGACGCACTCCGCGCGCGCATTCCCGAGCTGGCCGAGAAGGGTATCGAGTTCGTTGTCGTCTCGGGCGACATGATCGAGGGAACCATCACGGCGACCCTTCTTGAGCGCGCCAACCCGGGCGCGATCAGCGCGAGGAAGGACGCAGCGGGCAAGCTGTACAACGTGGGGGAGTTTGCCGCCGAAGTGGCCGCCGCTGCTGTCGAAGCCGTTCCGGCCGAGAACACGCGCTACGTCGGGGACACCGCAGACTTCGCCAACTGATCGTTCCCGGGCGACCTCACCGGGGAACGACGGACACGGCCTCGACCGGCAGTGTCAGCGTTACCGTGCTTCCATCGGGGAGCACGTGCCCCGGCGGCAGAGCAGCGTGCAGCGTGACTCCGCCGCTGAACGCCACACTCACCATCCTGCGAGGCCCCAGGCGACGCACCCCGGAGACGGTCCCGACGAGACCGGGCGCCGAATCGACGCTGGTCAACGGTGATACCTCGATGGACTCGTGACGGATGAGCAGCACTCCCGGTCCGTCCGGAATGGTGGACGGGACCGGGACGGATCCGATCGACGACTCATGCACGCCACCGTGCACCGTGCCGGGTACTTCATTGAGGCCGCCCATCAACCGGGACACCCGAACGGATGCCGGCCGGGTGTAGAGCCGGTCGACCGTGTCGTGCTGGAGCAGTTCGCCGTTGGACAGTACGGCGATCCTGTCCGCAACCGCGGCGGCCTCGTCGCGATCGTGCGTGACCAGGATGATCGTGGGGGAGAGGGCGCGTCGGATGTCGTCGATGAGCTGGTGCATATCCTCTCGCAGGGCCGGATCAAGTGCGCTGAACGGCTCGTCCAGCAGGAGCACAGCCGGCTCGGCGGCCAGGGCACGTGCGATGGCCACCCGCTGCTCCTGTCCGCCGGACAGCGAATGAACAGAGCGAGCTCCGAAATCCCCCAGCTGCACGAGGTCGAGATAGTGACCGGCATGACGACGAGCGTCTGCCCGGCTCACCCCGCTGACCCGTCCCGAGAAGGCGACGTTGTCAAGGACACTCAGATGGGGAAAGAGCAGGGACCGCTGGAAAACCATGCCAACCTTGCGGTGTTCGGCGGCGATGCCGGCGACGTCGCGCCCATCGATGAGCACGGCCCCGTCGCTCACATCCTCAAGCCCGGCGATCAGTCTGAGAATCGTGCTCTTGCCCGAACCGCTCGGACCGAGCAGGGCCGTGCAGGACTCTGAATCCACCTCGAGACTGACACCCGCCAGCGCGGGAGCCAGCGCCCCGGGGAAGGATTTCGACACGCCGCTGAGGGTTACTGTTGCGCTCATCGTCGTCCTCCAACGGCTCGATGGGTGGAATCGCGGCGAGGGCGACGGCTGACCGCCGCAACGGCGAGCAGGGCGACGGGCGGGATCACCGCTGACAGGGACAGGATGGCGACGGCGGAGTCATTTCCGATCCCCGCGGCCAGCGACGCCGTGACCAGGGGCAGCGTGATGATCTCTCCGCCACCGACAACGATGGTGATGACGTAGTCGCTCCACCCGACGAGGAACGCCAGGAATGCTGCGCGCGCCAGGGCGGGGGCGACGAGGGGCAGATGCACCCGCCAGAGGACATCCCAGCGTGAGGCACCCAGTGTGCGGGCTTCTTCCTCGTACGACAGGTCGTGCGCGCCGTAGGCTACCCGCATCGTGAGAGTGGTGTACGGGATGGCCATCACCACGAGCATGAGCACCAATCCGATCGTCGGCGGGATGTAGGCACGAAGGAGGAGCACATTCACGCCGAGCACCGCGGCGAAGGGCGGCACGGCGATGGGTGAGAGGAGCACGATGCTCACCACCCGCGGCAGGAAGACGTCACCGAACGTCAGCGCGCGTGCGGCCATCGCCCCGAGCGGCGTTGCGATTGCCGCGACGATGAGACTGAGCATCAGCGACGCGCCGAGGGCGGGCAACGCTCCCTGCTGGAGGGCGGATTCTGCTCCGTCGGTTCCCCACTCTGAGGGCAGGGGGGCAGGAAACGACCACCGGTTCGCGAACGCCCACAGAACCAACGGGACCAGGGGCACCAGGAACCACGCCATAGCGAACATCGACATCGTCACGCGAACCACGCGACCCTGCCCCCTGGATCGGGTCAGGGTGCTGCCCGCGTCGCCCGGAAGCCGGAGTCTCCTGTCCTGGACGGTTCCGTCGCGCTCCGGGCTGCGTGTCATCCGCGTCATCGCCACACCGCGCTCCTTCGCACGACCCGGAATCCCAGGCCGACCACCATCAGTGAGATCAGGGTGGTGAGCACGGCGGCAGCGGCGGCCTCCGGTCTCGCTGTCAGTGTCACGGAGTTGAACAGGCGGAGTGCCATCACAGCCAGTGGCTCAGGGTAGGTGCGCCCCAGCAGCCAGGCCACCTCGTAGGATCCCAGCGCGTACACGAAAGCGATGGTGGACGAGAGGGTCAGCGCAGGCAGGGCAAGGGGGAGCACAACAAACCGGAATCGCTTCCATCGGCCGGCCCCGAGCATCGCGGCCACCTCATCGAAGCGAGCGACCCTGGTGATGAGTGTTCCTGCGACGACGAGGCCGATGAACGCGGATTCCTTCCACGCGTACTCGGCGATGACCGCTACCCACCAGGGTCCGCCGACGAGCTGGGGCCACAGCTCAGCTGGAACCCCGAGCAGACGCGCAAGAACGCCGGAATCGGCAAGGAGCAGGCCGAATGCTGCTGCCCCGATCAGGTGCGGGATGGTCACCGTCGCTGCCCCCGCAACGGCAACGATGCGACCGCACCATCGCCCACCGACGATCAACAGGGCCGACCCCATCCCGATCGCCGCGGCGATCAGCGTCGACGCCGCCGCGATGGCCAGGGACAGCCCGAGGGCGTCGAACAACTCACCTCCCTGGCCGGTATACGCATCAAGACTGAGCCGAACCGGCCCGATCAAGGGCATCAGCCCCGCGCTTTGCAGCGCGGCGGCACCGATGCCACCCACCACGACGAAGAGTGCAGGCACAAGCGCTGGCAGGACCAGCAGGGCGCTGCGCGTAGATTTCGTTCGTGTCGCCATGGGAAATCTCGGGTACTACCGGCCGGTGAGCACGGAGGTCCGCCAACCCTCGTCAAGCTCGGGGATCCACGCGGCTGCCAGTTCCGGGTTGGCATTTTTCGACAGGACGACGTATGGCGGCACGACGGGGGAGAGGGGGAGGGCGTCGAATCCTGCCCGATCCTCACCCGTGAGCGCATCCAGATCGAGGACGGTGAACTGACCCCACGTCTCCGGATTGGCTTTCGCCACCTGTTGTTCAATCGACAGGGCGATGTTGGCCACCACCATGGCACCGGCCGCCGATCCTGCGTTGGCGGGGATGCCAAGAAAGCTGGCGTTGCCCACGGTACCTTCCTCGAGCGTGAGCACCCGGGTCCCGGGCGGGTAGGTGCCGTCGGCCACCAGTTCCGTCAGGGTGGCAGGACCATAGGTCATGGTCATGTCGATCTGGCCGTCGGCGAAGAGTTGGTTCAGCTCCTTCTCGTTCGCGGGGTAGGTTGCGCCCTGTCGCCAGAGCGACGGGGCAAGGGCCGAGAGCGTGTCGAAGAGTTCTGGCGCCAGCCGGTCGTAGGCCGCCTGTTCGTAGAGCGCGGGAACGTTTTCGTGGCCGCCGGATGTCGAGTACAGAACCTCCCGGACGAAGACGGAACCAGTGAAGTCCGGCGGTGCGGGGTAGGTGAAGCGTCCAGGATTCGCTTTCGCCCACGCCAGAAGACCCTCCAGCGTCGTCGGCGGGTCGGAGATGACGTCCGAGTTGTACACGAAGGTGAACTGCGCCTTGTGCCACGGAGCCTCACAGCCATCGACGGGGGTGCCGAAATCGGTTGTCAGCAACGGGTCGTCCGCGGCGGTCAGGCCGAGGTTGGGCATCAGGGACGTCCAGTCGCACAGCCACGCGCCCGCTTCCTTTCCCGTGCGGAAGTTGTCGCCGTTCACCCAGACCAGGTCAACGGTTCCGTCTGTGGTCCGTCCCGCCTGGAGCTCGGAGAGCACCCGGTTGAGCGCGTCGGCTGTGTCTGTGACCGGCACGCGCGTCAACGTCACACCCTCGGCGGCAACAGCGGGGATGAGGACGTCGTCGACGTAGGCGTTGCCCTGCACATCGCCGCCGTACATCCACAGCTTGACGGTCTCGCCTGCGGCCGAGTCAACCACGTCGTCCCAGGTCGTGAACGACGATGTTGCGGCGTCAGGCGTCGGGGCGGCGCACGCCGTCAGGGTGAGCACTACGGCTGCGCCGATGGCCATGACTGTGCGGAGCCTTGTCCGTTGTGACGTTTGCGGCTTCATCCGGTACAGCGTGACATGCATCGGTGACGTCTCCATCTTGGGCACAACAGGATGAAGCACGGTGTTGTGGGCGGGCAGGTCGAGGTTGTCCTGTTCGACTAGGGTATGCCTCTGACGCTCGATTCGGTTTCAGCCGGGAGGACCACATGAGTGAACCCGGCCGGGTGCGGACCCATGGTCGTGTGCTTGTGCGCCTCGGGATCCTTGCCGTGGTGATTGTCGCCGCGCTCGTCGTCGCCCTCACGGTGCCCGTGCCGGACGTCGACGAGATCCGCGTGTATGCCGCCGAGGCCGGATCCATCGGGGCGATCGTCTTCGTGCTCGGGTACGGGGTGGCAACCCTTGCCCCGCTTCCAAAGAGTGCTTTCAGCGTCGCCGCCGGACTGGTCTGGGGCTTCGGACCAGGATTCCTGCTGGTGTACCTGGGTGCACTCCTGGGCGCTGCACTGGCCTTCGTGATCGGACGGCATCTCGGTCGGGAGGCGGTCGAACGATTTACCGGTGCGCGCGTCGCCCGCGTCGACGAGCTCCTCCGTCGCCGCGGACTCGTAGCCGTTCTCGGAGCCCGGCTCATCCCGGTCCTCCCGTTCACCGTCATCAACTACAGCGCCGGGCTGACCGGTGTTCGTCGCCGCGACTACGCCATCGGCACAGCCCTCGGGATCGTCCCCGGCACGCTGGCCTACGTCGCGCTCGGCGCATTCGGCCTGGATGCGGGCTGGCCATTCTGGACCGCCGTCGGAGTTCTCGGCATCCTGACCCTGGTCGGCGTGCTCCTCGCTGAACGCGCACGTCGGCGGGGTCGCGCACGTGCTGCTGGCACCCCCCAACCGCCGTCAGGCAACGAGACCCCCCGGGATCACCGGGATGTTTGATGCCTCGTTGCGCCGGGCCCTCGAGGCCCCCCTCCGCGCCGCCGCAACCGCGATCGATCGTCCCTGGGTCACGCCGGACCGACTGACGATCGCCGGTCTGGTCATCGGCCTGGGGAGCGCGGTGACGGCCGCCGCCCAGCTCTGGTGGCTGTCGCTCATTCTGTGGCTGCTGTCACGCCTCTTCGACGGGCTCGATGGGACCCTCGCGAGGGAACGCGCGCGACGGGGAGGCGACACCGCCATCCGGCAGCGCGGCCGGCGGATTTCTCGATATCGTCGCCGATTTCACCGTGTACGGGCTCACCGTCTTCGGCGTGGCCATCGGGGTCACATCCGGTTTCGACGCCCCGTGGTGGCCGTTCCTGCTTGTCCTGGTCGCGTACTACCTCAACGGCGGCGCGTTCCTGGCATTTTCGTCCATCGCTGAGCGCACCGGCAGACAGATCGATGACGGTCGTTCACTCTCGTTCCTCGGCCGCATCGCTGAGGGCACCGAAACGATCATCGTGCACAGCCTCTGGCTTATCCTGCCGTTCTTCGCCTGGCAGATCGCAGTCGTCTGGGCGACCTTCGTCGGCCTGAGCGCGGTCCACCGAATCGTCGCGGGCTATCGCGCCCTGCGGTGAACGCGCGTGCCGTCAGCGAAGGAGCGCGCGGCGAATCCTCAGGAGCAGGCGAGTGAGGGCGCGAATCGGCGGTGAGGCGAGCCGATGGTTCACGTCGGTCACCGCCGCATTCCAGAATGCGTCGTTGTAGGTCGGGTACGCGTGCGTTGTGCCGGCGATAGCACTCGTGCTGAGCCGATTCTTCACCGCCAGCGACATCTCCCCAAGGGTTTCACCCGCGCGGGGTCCCACCACGGTTCCTCCGAAGACACGACCCCGGCGGTCGACGACGAGTTCGGTGAACCCGCCGGTCTTCGCCTCAGTGATTGCTCGATCGACGTGTTCGTGATCGCGACCGACGATTCGAAGATTCCCGGGGGAGTCCACGTGGTGCACCCCGACCGCCCCGACCTCCGGGTGGGTGAACGTGACCCGGGGGACCGCCGTCGTGTCGAACCGGCGCGGAGATGCCGAGGACAGCGTTCGTCGCGGCCACGCTGGCATTCACACCGGCGGTGTGCGTGAACCGGGGCAGTCCGGTGACGTCGCCGGCGGCCCAGATCCGACGGTTCGACGTGCGCAGGATCGAGTTCACCTCGACACTTCCGTGCTCGTCCAGTGCCACCCCGACCGTGTGCAGGTCGAGTCCATCGGAGTTCGGAACTCGACCCAGGGCGAGCATCACCCGGTCGAAGTCCAGCGTCGAGCCGTCGTTGAGGGTCATCGCACCCGAGAGTCGGTCCGCCGACGAGACGGAGGCCACCGTGCAGCCGGTCCGGACGTCGACCCCGTCTGCGACGAGCGCCGCCTCGATGAGGGCGCTCACCCGGGCACTCTCCCTGGGGAGGAGGCGAGGACCGCGCTGCACGAGGGTGACGGCCGAGCCGAGCCTGGCCATCGCCTGGGCGATCTCACAGCCGATCGCTCCGCCTCCGAGCACAACAAGTCGCGCGGGACGTTCGTTCAGGTCCCAGAAGGTCGCGCTGGTGAGCGCGTCAATGCCGTCCAGTCCGGGAATGTCGGGCACAGCTGGCCTGGCACCCGTGGCGATCAGCGCCTGCCGGAACCGCACGGTGCGACCGCCGACATCCAGTGTGCGGTGACCGGTGAACCGAGCCTTCCCCAGGAGGACATCGACGTTGTCCCGCTCGAGGGATTCGGCGGAATCCACCGGGGCGATGACCTCCATCGCGTTCCGGACGTGCGACATGACGCGGGGAAAATCGACCTGGACATCGGTCGCGCTCACCCCGAGTCCTGCCGAGTGCCTGGCGGTTGTTGCCGCATCCGCCGCAGCGATCAACGATTTTGACGGAACGCACCCGGTCCACAGGCAGTCGCCACCGAGCCGGTCGTCTTCGATCAGGAGCACGTCAGCTCCGAACCTGGCGGCCGTTCGGCTGGCGACGAGTCCTGCTGAGCCGCCACCGATCACCACCAGATCCCACTCGTTTTTTTCAGTCATACCTGCGAGCGTAGGCCGTCACGATGGTCGGAAGCCGAGCGTCGCTCTGGATAGGCTGGCCGGAAGGAAGGCGGGTCCGCACCATGGTCGACGTCTACGCAGCCGGGAGCCGCTTCTACGACGCACTGTCGGGGGAGCGCTGTGTCTACCGCGCCGGCCGGACATCCGGCGTCGCCCTGCTCGATCTGCGCCCCGGGGACACCGTCCTCGACCTCGGCTGCGGAACCGGCCTGAACTTTGCCCCGCTCATCGCCGCTGTCGGCCCGACCGGCACGGTTATCGGCCTGGATCGCAGCGCCCAGATGCTTCGGGTGGCCGCGCGCCGGGTTTCTGCGAAAGGGTGGTCAAACGTACGCCTGGTGGAAGCGGATGCCACCACCTTCGACCCGGCCCGGGTGACGAGCAGTCTTCCCGCAGCGGCTGGCGGGCTCGTCGACGCTGTCTTCTCCAGTTATGCGATGAGCGTCTTCAAGAATTGGCCGCGCGCGTGGGACCGTGCGCGTTCCGTGTTGCGGCCCGATGGCCGCGCCTGCATCGTCGACATGCAACTCCCGGAGGGGCGCTTCCGCGTCTTTGCGCCGATCGCGCGACTGGCAGCGCGGGTCGGCGGCGCAGATCTCGCAGCCCATCCGTGGACAGCGATCGAGCGCAACGGACAGGATGTACGCTCGGCCAGCGTCCGCGGCGGACACATCCGCATCGTCGCGGGGACGATTCCGGGAGAGGTCGACCGATGACACCGCCGTCAGAGGGATTCAGCTGCCTCTCTGAGGTCGACCTGTTCGCCGATCTCAGCCCGGCCGAAATCGCGCACATGGATCTGGTGACACCGCCCCACCTGTTCGAGGCCGGGGATCTGGTGTTCAGCCAAAGTCAGCCCATCACCGCACTGTTCATCCTGAAATCCGGTCGTGTCCGCATCTTCCGCGTGACAGAGGACGGGAAAGCCCTGACCATGGCGATTCTCGAACCTGGCGCTGTCTTCGGCGAGATGCTCCTGGTCGGGCAGAGAATGTACGACAACTACGCGGAGGCTCTCGAGCACTCGGCGATCTGTCAGCTCAGCGTCGCTGAGGTCGAGCGAAACTTTCTCTCCGATCCTCGAATCGCCGTTCGCATCTCCCGACTGCTCGGTGAGCAGGTCATCCGGCTCGAAGAACGACTGACCGACCTGGCGCTCCGGCCCCTGGCTGCCCGTGTCGCCAGTACGGTGCTGAAGCTCGCGGACGCCACTCCGGTTCCCCGGTTCGGCAGACCGGCAGTCGTTCGCCTCACCCACGAGCAACTGGCCGGGCTCGTCGGGGCAAGCAGGGAAGCAACGAGCAAGACGATGGCCGACTTCGCCGCCCATAACCTCATTCGACAGGGGAGGGGACGCATCATCATCCAGGATCCCGCCGCCCTGCATGTCATCGCCGGGAGAACAATGTGATCCAGCCCCAGGAAGTCTCCGCCCCGTCGGTGATCGTCTTTGACGTGAACGAAACGCTGTCCGACCTGGCACCGCTGTCGGGCCGCTTCGCCGAGGTCGGCGCGGAGGCCGGCCTCGCGACACGCTGGTTCGCCGCCCTGCTGAGGGATGGTTTCGCCCTTGCCGCCGCCGGAAACTCGGCCCCTTTTGCGGAGATTGGACGCCACCTCCTGCGCGAGATGCTCGGCGACGTCGACCTCAGCCGGAGTCTCGACGATGCCGTGACCCATATCCTGGGCGGTTTCGCCGCGCTGGACCTGCACCCCGACGTGGCGCAGGGGATCGTCGCGCTCGGCTCGACCTCGTCGCGTCTCGTCACCCTGTCGAATGGCTCCGCCGAGGTGGCCAGAACATTGCTTACGCGCGCGGGACTCATCGGCGCGTTCGAGGCTCTCCTCACCGTCGAAGACGCGACAGCGTGGAAACCAGCCCGCGCAGCGTACGACTACGCGGCCGATGCCTGTGGGGTCGACGTGCAGGACATGCTGCTGATCGCGGTGCATCCGTGGGACATTCACGGAGCCGCCAGGGCCGGACTGCGAACCGGATGGCTGAACCGCGACGCGGCTCATTATCCGAGCTATTTCACGGCACCGGACTCCGGCGCCGATCGCTGGGCGAGTTGGCTGCCCTCATCGGGCACGGGTGACGTCCGGACGCGGTCGTCGCGCTGAGAGGACCTCCGCCTCGGTTCCTCGGATTTAAGACCGATAATGCACATTATGTCAACAAATCGATCACAAGCGCTCCCCGCCGGCGCCCAGCGGTCGACAGTGCCCGCTTCGCGCAACCAGCGACATCACACGTCGACTGCGAGCCAACCCCGCAACGACGCTCGAGCGACATGCTCACCCGTGCCCCGCACCGGGCTTGATTGCACTGGGCTTGATTGCACGGGCTTGATTGCACCGGGCTTGATTGCACCGGGCTTGATTGCACCGGGCTTGATTGCACCGGGCTTGATTGCACCGGGCTTGAGTCAGCCGCCCGGAATCGCCGTGACGCCCAGGCTCGTCGCGGCCGCGTCGATTCTCTGGGCGAGCTCAAGATCCCTCTCGGTCACTCCCCCAGCGTCGTGCGACGTCAGTTCGACACCGACGCTGCCGTAGGTCAGGGTGAGGTCCGGATGGTGATTGAGTGCGTCAGCATCCTCCGCGATCAGTGCGACGAGGCGCGCGCCTGTGGCAAAATCCCCCGTCGGGAATGATGCGACCAGGCTCGATCCTTCGTGTCGGAAAGGGCTTTCCTGAAGGACTTCAGCAGTCTCGTCCGGAGTGAACGTCTGGCCTCGCTCCGTCACCGCTTCTTCGCAGTGCGGTCGCCACGCAGCGGCATCCCGAACTCGTCCAGTGGCGAGTGGTCGTTGAGTTCGAGGTTGTGGTCGATCGGCGCCGGGCACTCGAGAACGGCGTCCCGCGCTGTGCGATCGATGTGATGCTCCCCCATCGGATGCCCGCACACCGGGCAGGTGGACACCGCAGCCCGATCGTCGTCTCCATACGGGCCCACCGGAGGCGGACCGAAGACGGGGTTGAGTTTGCGGTCGACCCACGCAGCCGACCGGACCAGCCGGCCGTCCGTGGTCTCCGTGTTCTTGTTCCGGACCATCACCCCATGGTACTCCCGATCTGAGAAATTCTCAGGAATACCCCCGGCCCTCCACCCTGAAACGGAGTCGGCTCACTCTTCGCCGAATCCCGAGGCCACCAGGTCGGCAAGCGCATCGACGGCTTGCCGGCCGTCCGGATCGTTCGTGGTGATTTCCGCGTCCCGGCCTCGCACGAGACCGAGCGCCATGATCGCCAGCAGGCTTTTGGCATCTTTGCCGTTCACGGTGACCCGGGAGTTGAAGGTTCCCGCCAGCTTCACGAAGTCGGCTGCCGGTCGAGCGTGGAGACCGTCGCGGTTGCGCACCGTGACCACGCGCGTATATCCCTCAGGTGCCGCTTCCGACGGCCGCTCGGGCTGGCCGGTTGGCTCCGACCGGGGCCGGTCAAACGCTGTCTGCGCTGCAGCGGCTACACCGCCCAGGTCCTCCCCGGTCTGTGCAGCTACCGCTGCAGCGACGGCTCCCTCGACGAGCGGCGCGTCGACAATGGACACGCGGGAGCGAACGTCGTCGTCGAGAAAGTCCAGGGATGTCTCGGCGGTGAGGACGGCCGATCCCAGGTCACAGAGAATGACAACCCCGTCTCCGGAATCCGCACCAGCGATGGCGGCGTTCACCAGGTCGAAACTCGTCCCGATGCCGCCGTCCTCTGTGCCGCCCGCCGGGTGAAGCGCGACGTCGGGAGCCATCTGCCCGGCAAGGTCGACCAGCCCTTCGGCGATCTTCGCACTGTGGGACACGAAGACCAGGCCGACCGTCATACTGCTGCCAGACGGGAGGCGACGTCAGCAGCCGCACGCAACAGCAGGGCTGTCGACTGGGCTCCAGGGTCACGGTGGCCGATGGCCCGCTCCCCCAGGTAGCTTGCTCGACCCTTGCGCGCGACGAGGGGTTCGGTCGCCTCAGCGCCCGCCTCTGCTGCCGACGCCGCGGCGTCGAGGACGGCCGTTTCGGCTCCGCCCGCTCCGGCGCGTGGCATCCGCCGCGTCAACAGCCGGAGTCCACGCGTCGATCATGGTCTTGTCACCGGACTCGGCCTTACCGCGGAGCACGATCCCATCGCGCGCGGCAGTCAGGAGCGAGGCGATCGCAGCCGAGTCGAGCTCGGATTTTCCGGCGACGGCGCCCGCAGCCTTGAGGTAGGCGGTCCCGTAGAGCGGACCGGCCGCCCCACCGACCGTGGAGATCAGCGTCGTCGCGACCAGCTTGAGCACGTCCGCTGGAATGGCGTCGTCCGAGAGGCCGTCGAGCTTGGCGAGCACGGCCGAGAAACCACGGTCCATGTTCTCGCCGTGGTCGCCGTCGCCGATCTCCCGGTCGAGCGTGATCAGCTCGACGCGATGATCCGCCACGACAGCGGCACTCGCCCTCACCCATTCGACAACCCACTCGGTGCCCAGGCTCATCGGGTTTCCTCTCGGTTCAGCGACATCACGATTCAGCGACCCCAGCGCAGGGCGGCCGTCTGCACAGGTGCGTCCCACAATTCGGTGAGCTCATCGTCGAGCTTGAGGACGGAGATCGACATGCCCTGCATCTCCAGCGAGGTCGTGTAGTTTCCCACCAGCGAGCGGGTGACCTCGATGCCGCGCTCCGCGAGCACCTCCCTGGCGCGACGGTAGACGACGTAGAGCTCGATCTGCGGCGTTCCTCCCATCCCGTTGACCAGGAGCAGCACCTTGTCCCCTGATTCGAAGGGGATGTCGTCGAGGATGGGACCGAGGATCCGGTCGACAATCTCGTCGGCGGACTGCAGTTTCACCTTCTCGCGCCCGGGTTCACCGTGGATTCCGATGCCGATTTCGATCTCGTCGTCGGCCAGGGTGAAGCTCGGTTCTCCGGCGTGTGGGACGATGCACGGCGTGAGTGCTACCCCCATCGACCTGACCTGGCTGTTCACCTTCTCGGCGACGGCGGTCACCTCGTCGAGCGAGTCACCCCGCTGTGCCGCCGCGCCGGCGATCTTCTCGACCAGCACTGTTCCAGCGACACCACGTCGGCCGGCCGTGTAGAGCGAATCCTTGACCGCGACGTCGTCGTTGATGATGACGCTTCGCACCTCGATGCCATCCGCTCCGGCGAGGTCGGCCGCCGTCTCGAAGTTGAGCACGTCTCCGGTGTAGTTCTTGACGATGTGCAGTACCCCCGCGCCACCGTCGACGGCCTGCGTCGCTGCGACGATCGGGATCGGGCGTCGGTGAGGTGAACACCGGACCGGGCACGGCCGCGTCCAGCATTCCGTAACCGACGAATCCGCCGTGCAGCGGCTCGTGACCGCTTCCACCACCGCGACACGATCCCGACCTTCGCCTGACGGGAGCGTCCGATCGCGATGAGGAACAGCGGGTCGAGCGACGCGCGGACGAGGTCGGCGTGCGCGGCTGCGAAACCTTCCACCGCTTCGATGACGACGTTCTTCGGGTCGTTGATGAGCTTCTTCATTGAACTCTCCTGTTGTGCGCGAGACGGAACCGATTTCACGGGAGACGAAACCGGTTTTACGTGGCCTGCCTTCAACCTAGCCGTCGCAGAGCCACGCACGGAAGGGCTCAGGCGCCGACCGGGCGGACCCTGGTCGCTTCGACCCAGTCGTCGAGCTTGGCCGCGGCACGCCCTGAGTCGATGGACTTCACGGGCGCACATCGAGCTGTTCCGCGAAACGTTCGAGGATCGCCGACCTGGATCTGCGCCGGGTCTTCAGCGAGGTCGAACGCGACGAGCCCCGCCGCCGCGTTCAGGAGCACGATGTCGCGTACCGGCCCCTGCTCGCCGGCCAGCACCCGACGCACGACGTCCGCGTTGTGACGGGGATCTCCGCCGACAAGGTCGCTCATGCTCGAGCGGGCGATCCCGAGGTCCCGCGGATCGAGGTCGTGTTCGGTGACCAGTCCCGCGCTGACCTCCCAGATGTGCGATGTGACCGGTCGTCGTGAGTTCGTCGAGTCCGTCGTCGCCACGGAAGACGAGCGCGGTCGCACCGCGAGTCTGGAACACGCCGACGAAGAGCGGGACCCGGTCGAGCTGGGCGACCCCGACCGCTGAGGCCTCCGGGCGGGCCGGGTTACAGAGCGGGCCGAGGAAGTTGAAGACCGTCGGCACGCCCAGTTCGGCGCGAACGGGCGCCGCGTGCCGGAATCCGGGGTGGAAGGCCGCGGCGAAGGCAAAGGTGATGCCGGTGGCGGTCAGAGCGGCTGCGACCGGCCTCGGGCGAAAGCGTCAGATCGACTCCGAGTGCCGACAGCACGTCGCTGAGCACCGGAGACGGAACTCACGGCGCGGTTGCCGTGCTTGATCACCGGGACACCGCTCGCCGCCGCGACGATCGCACGCCATCGTCGAGATGTTGACCGTGCCGAATCGGTCCCCGCCGGTGCCGACGATGTCGAGCGCCATCGGAGTCGACGGGCAGCGGCATCGACGTGCTCGAGGATCGCGTCGCGGAACCCGACGATCTCGTCGACGGTCTCCCCCTTCGCCCGAAGCGCGATGAGGAATGCGGCGATCTGTGCGGAGGTCGCCTCCCCGCTGATGATCTGCTCCATGCGACCAGGTGGCTTCCGACACGCTGAGATCGGTGCCGGCGAGCAGCTGGGTGAGGATGTACGGCCAGTTCGGGGAATCAGACATGAGACAAATGCTATCGAGCGTTGACAGCTCCGGCGAGATTCACGGTCGACTCACGGACAAAACGAAGCGTGACGCAAGCAGCGACTCGGTCTGGACGGGCCCGATTGCGAAAAAGCCGCAGCGATATCGGCCATAATGGAAGAGTGACGAGCACTTCATTCAACTATGCGGCGAGAGCCCCGAAGATCAACAGGCCAAACACCGTCGCCGTGGGCACGATTGTCTGGCTCGGCAGCGAGGTCATGTTCTTCGCCGGGCTTGTTCGCGATCTACTTCACCCTCCGTTCGGTGGCACCGGACCTGTGGGCCGGCCGAGACCTCGCTGCTGAACGTTCCGTTCTCGACGGTCAACACGATCATCCTCGTGGCGTCCTCGTTCACCTGCCAGTTCGGCGTCTTCGCGGCCGAGCGGATGCAGCCCAGGTCCATCGGGCTGGAAGCCCAGCGAATGGGGCATGGTCGAGTGGTTCTTCCTCACCTACGCCCTCGGCGCGATCTTCGTCTGCCGGCCAGATCCTCGAGTACGCGACTCTCGTCAGCGAGGGCGTGACACTCTCGTCCAACGCGTACGGCTCCGCGTTCTACTTCACGACCGGCTTCCACGGCCTGCACGTGACCGGTGGACTCATCGCCTTCCTCCTGGTGATCGGTCGCGTCATTCGCCGTCAAGGCGTTCGGCCACAAGGAGGCGACCAGCGCGATCGTCGTCTCCTACTACTGGCACTTCGTCGACGTCGTCTGGATCGGCCTCTTCTTCGTCATCTACATACTGAAATAGCAACCGGAAGACTGCACACGAATGCTCAGGACACCATCACCCTCCGCGCCAGAAGGGCCGCTAAGCAGGGTCGCCGCTCCCCTCTCGCCACGCTCGCCCTCATCGCGATCGGCCTGCTGTTCACCGGCGGCGCGTACGCCGCCGTTCTCGACGAGCACCGCAAACGCTGAGACGCCTGCCGTGGTCTCAGCATCGACGTCGAAGAGGGCAAGAAGCTCTTCGCCGCCAACTGCGCCACCTGTCACGGCCTCGACCTCGAGGGAACCAACGACGGTCCGAGCCTGATCGGCGTCGGTGCCGCCGCCGTCGACTTCCAGGTCGGCACCGGTCGCATGCCGATGCAGACCAACGGGCCCGCAGGCCCCGGAGAAGCCGGTGCAGTTCACCGACGAGCAGGTCAAGTCGCTCGCAGAATACGTGGCCTCGCCGGCCCCGGGACCCGGCATCCCCGACGAATCGTCACTCGACGGCGAGGGCGACACGGCCAACGGTGCCGAGCTCTTCCGGATCAACTGCGCGATGTGCCACAACGTCGCCGGAGCCGGTGGCGCGCTGACCGAGGGCAAGTACGCACCGGCGCTGACCGGCGTCGCACCGAGCCACGTCTACGAGGCCATGGTCACCGGACCGCAGAACATGCCGGTCTTCAACGACGTCAACCTCTCCCCCGAAGACAAGCGCGACATCATCACCTAGCTCAAGTTCATGGAGGACAACCCCTCTGCCGGCGGCATTCGCGCTCGGATCTCTCGGCCCCGTCGCCGAGGGACTGTTCCTCTGGATCTTCGGCCTCGGCAGCATCGTCGCGATCACCGTGTGGATCACGGCACGGTCGAACTAGGCGACCGGCAATGACAACGCGCAGAACTACGAAGGAGCACCATGGCACAGGACGGTAACAGCGGCAAGGAACTCGCCGCTGCCGACTCGTCGGACCACGGCCACGGCATGGACCATGCCGTCGGTACGGCGGTCGTGGCCAGCGACGCGGTCCGGAACCCGGGTTTCCCCCCGCACCGGCAGCGGGTCACCGACATCGAACCGAAGAAGGACAAGCGCGCCGAGCGCGCGGTCTACACCCTCTTCTACCTCTCGATCGTCGGCAGCGTCTGGGCGATCGCCGCGTACATGGCGTTCCCGATCGTCCCGGAGGACCTCGGTTCGGTCCGGCTCAACAATCTCTTCATCGGCCTCGGTCTTTCCCTCGCACTCCTCGCCATCGGTATCGGCGCCGTGCACTGGGGCAAGGCGCTCATGCACGACGAAGAAGGCATCGACCTCCGACACCCGGTGCGCGGCTCCGAAGAAAACAGGGCCGCGATCCCTGGAGATCCTGGACGAAGCCAACACCGAATCCGGCTTCGGACGTCGTTCACTGATCCGCAATAGCCTTATCGGTGCGCTCATCGCCTTCCCGCTTCCCGCGGTCGTCCTGTTCCGCGGCCTGGCGCCGGAGGACGAGAACCCCGTCGACCTGCTTGCGCACACGATGTGGAAGAAGGGTGAGCGTTTGGCCCGTGACCCATCCGGCGTGCCCATCAAGGCGTCCGAGGTGACCGTCGGTTCGGTCTTCCACGTGATTCCCGAGGAACTGGCCAGTATCGGACATTCGGAAGGCTACCTCGAGGAAAAGGCCAAGGCCATCGTCCTGCTCATGCGCCTCAAGCCCGAGGACCTGATCCAGGACCCAGACCGGGAGGGCTGGTCGTACGACGGCATCGTCGCCTATTCCAAGGTCTGCACCCACGTCGGCTGCCCGGTTGCCCTGTACGAGCAGCAGACCCACCACCTGCTCTGCCCGTGCCACCAGTCACAGTTCGATGTGACCAACCACTGCGCCGTGATCTTCGGACCGGCCGCCCGTCCCCTCCCGCAGCTTCCGATCGCCGTCGACGACGAGGGTTACCTCATCGCGCAGAGCGACTTCCATGAACCTGTCGGCCCGAGCTTCTGGGAGCGTCATTGAACACCGTCACGGCCCCGGCCGAACCCACGACACCGACCGCCGGCGAAGAAGTCAGGCGGATTCACCGCCGCCGCGTCGAATTACATCGACGAGCGGACGAGCATCTCGACCGCCGTCAAGGAGTTCAGCCGCAAGATCTTCCCCGATCACTGGTCGTTCCTCCTCGGTGAGGTCGCGCTCTACAGCTTCGTCATCATCCTGCTGTCCGGCACCTTCCTGACCTTCTTCTTCCAGGCGTCGATGGCGGAGGTGCACTACGAGGGCTCCTACGTGCCGCTCAAGGGCATCGAGATGTCTGTCGCCATGGCGTCCACGCTCGACATCTCGTTCGACATCCGCGGCGGCCTCCTCATGCGCCAGGTCCACCACTGGGCCGCGCTGCTCTTCGTCGCCTCCATCGGCCTGCACATGCTGCGCATCTTCTTCACCGGTGCGTTCCGCAAGCCGCGCGAGCTCAACTGGGTCATCGGCTTCGTCCTCTTCATCCTCGCGATGGCCGAAGGATTCACCGGCTACTCGCTCCCGGACGATCTGCTCTCCGGCAACGGACTCCGGATCATCGACGGAATGGTCAAGGGCATCCCGCTCATCGGGACGTGGATCTCCTTCCTGCTGTTCGGCGGAGAGTTCCCCGGCACCGACATCGTCGGCCGTCTCTACTCGCTCCACATTCTGCTGCTCCCGGCGATCATTCTCGTGCTCATCGCCCTGCACCTCCTGTTCGTCGTCGTGCACAAGCACACGCAGTACGCCGGACCCGGACGCACCCAGCAGAACGTCGTCGGCTTCCCGGTCCTTCCGGTGTACGCAGCCAAGGCCGGTGGATTCTTCTTCATCGTCTTCGGTGTCGTCATGCTCATCGCGTCGCTGTTCACGATCAACCCGATCTGGAACTACGGACCATACGACCCGTCGCCGGTTTCGGCCGGTACCCAGCCTGACTGGTACATCGGGTTCGCGGACGGCGTGCTGCGTCTGGCCCCGTCGAACTGGGACATCGTGCTGTTCGACCACACCTTCTCGTTCGACATCCTGATCCCGCTTGCGGTCGTCGGCCTGTTCATCGTCCTCGTCCTGATCTACCCCTTCATCGAAGGCATGGATCACCGGCGACAAGCGGGAGCACCACATCCTCGATCGTCCGCGCAACGCCGCAACCCGCACCGCCATCGGTGCGGCCGGTGTCACGTTCTACGCCGCCCTCTGGGCAGCGGCCAGCTCGGACATCATCGCGACGCACTTCAAGGTCACGATGGAGGGTGTCATCCACACCCTGCAGGCCCTGCTGATCGTCGGACCGGTCATCGCGTACTTCATCACCAAGCGCACCTGCCTGGCCCTGCAGAAGAAGGACCGCTCGCATCGCGCTCCACGGCTACGAGTCCGGGCGCATCGTCCGGCTCCCCGGTGGCGAGTACATCGAGGTCCACGAGCCCGTCGACGAATACGAGCGCTGGAAGCTGGTCAGCCACGACGAGCTACCAGCCGTTGATGATCCGTCCGAACGCGCGCGGGCAGATCACCGTCGCGCAGCGAGCCAGGGCCGGTCTCTCCCGCTGGTTCTTCGAGGACAGGATCGATCCGGTGTCGCAGACCGAGATCGAGTCTTCACACGACCACCACTAGGACCATCTCCACATTCGATCGGGCAGCGTTGTCCCTCCACCATCTGGCAGAGGGACTCCGCTGCCCGTTCTGTTTCTCCGGCGGCCACGGATCTCAGCCACTCTCCCCCGCTGGTCCGCTCACGCTCGGCTGCGCGTCCGGTCACCGCATCGACGTGAACAAGCGCGGCTACGTCTCCCTGTTGCCGCCGAAGACGAAGGTGACCGGCGACAGCGCCACCATGCTGCAGGCGCGAGCGCAGTTCTTCGACTCCGGTGCCTACGCTTCCATCGCCGCGGCCCTGGCAGCGGCCGCGGCCGGCGCCATCGACGACGCTGCTGCCGGTGGTCGGTCCGACCTGCGGATCGCGGAGATCGGCTGCGGCACCGGGTACTACCTCGCCGCCCTGGCCGCGGCGTTCCCTCGGAGCGAGGTCCCTCGCAGCTGACCTGTCCCCCTCCGCCGTCAGAATCGCGGTGAGCGCCGTTGACGGTGCCGTCGGGGTCGTGCTCGACGTCTGGCAGCCCCTCCCCCTCGCCGATGACGTCGCAACACCTCCTCCTCAGCGTCTTCGCCCCCAGGAACCTCCCCGAGTTCTCCCGGGTGCTCGCGCCGGGAGGAAGCCTCATCGCCGTCGTTCCCACCGGGCGGCACCTGCGTGAAGCGCGCGCGGCAGGACTCGCCCTCGACGTCCCCGAGGGCAAAGCGGACGACCTGGCCGCTCTCGGCCTCACCGTGGTTTACCGAGACCGCTCGGTCCGAGGTGGAATTCCGGATGGAGCTCGACCCGGCGTCGCTCGCTCTCCTGATCGGAATGGGTCCGTCGGCGCATCACTCACGCGCCAGGATTCCCCCGACGGCGTCGGCCAGGAACCTCCGCGTTCCATCACGGCATCCGTCTCGGTCATCACTCTTCGCCGACGCGACTGTACGGCCCGGAACACAGAAACGGCCAGACGCTGGTGCGCCTGGCCGTTTTTGAGGAGGTGTCTCAGTGGGCGTGGTACCCGCGGTAGTACTCGTAGGTCCAGCCAACGACGGCGATCAGGAGGACCGGTGCGGCGATGAAGGAGATCCAGAATCCGACCGACAGGCCGAGCATCATCGTGGCGCCACCGGCGGCCAGGATGATCGGCCACCAGCTCCACGGGCTGAAGTGTCCGACCTCGGGGTCGCCGTCATCGATGTTGGCGCTGAGGCGTGTCCTCGGGAAGCTCCCCGCCCTGGTGACGGTGCACCCGGTTGAGGTAGAAGCCGAGAAACAGCGACAGGATCATCGACAGGACCAGCGCGGTGGTGCCGACCCATTCGACGGTGCCATGGTTCGGGTCGATGAGACTCCAGACCGTGTACAGCACGGCGACGATTGCGAAGAAGACCGCGAGGATCCAGAAGAGGTTGACGTTCGCTCTCATTACTTCACTGCACCTTCCGCGCGGTCGTACGTCGGGGCGTCAGGGGCGTCCTTCGCCGGTCCGATGCCCACGGGGATGCCGGCCTCCGGGTGGTTCAGGTCGAAGGCGGGACGCTCGGAGCGAATCCGCGGGATCGAGGTGAAGTTGTGGCGTGGCGGCGGGCACGATGTCGCCCACTCGAGCGATCCTCCGTAGCCCCAGGGGTCGTTGACGGTGACCTTCGGCGCCTTGCGTGCCGTGATGTAGACGTTCAGGAAGAACGGCAGCATCGACAGCGCCAGGATCATCGAGCCGATCGTCGACAACTGGTTCATCCAGGTGAAGCCGTCCTCGGGCGAGTACGTCGCGTACCGCCGCGGCATTCCGATGACGCCGAGCCAGTGCTGGATGAGGAACGTGGTGTGGAAGCCGATGAACAGCAGCCAGAAGTGCCAGTAGCCCAGCTTCTCGTTGAGCATCTTGCCGGTCCACTTGGGCCACCAGAAGTAGAAGCCGCTGAACATGGCGAAGACGACGGTGCCGAAGACGACGTAGTGGAAGTGCGCAACGACGAAGTACGTGTCCGAGACGTGGAAGTCGAGCGGAGGCGACGCGAGGATGACTCCGGTCAGCCCGCCGAAGGTGAACGTGACGAGGAATCCGATCGCCCAGAGCATCGGCGTCTCGAACGTCACCGAACCGCGCCACATCGTTCCGATCCAGTTGAAGATCTTCACACCGGTCGGAACAGCGATGAGCATCGTCATCAGCGAGAAGAACGGCAGCAGGACGGATCCGGTGACGTACATGTGGTGCGCCCACACGGTGATCGACAGGGCGGCGATCGAGATGGTCGCGTACACCAGGGTCTTGTATCCGAAGATGGGCTTCCGGCTGAACACCGGGAACACTTCGGACTGACGATGCCGAAGAACGGCAGCGCGATGATGTAGACCTCGGGGTGGCCGAAGAACCAGAACAGGTGCTGCCAGAGAATCACTCCGCCGTTGCTCGGCGTCATAGATGTGGGCGCCGAAGACGCGGTCTGCACCGAGGGCGAAGAGCGCTGCCGCGAGGACCGGGAACGCCATCAGAACGAGCAGTGACGTGACGAGGGTGTTCCAGGTGAAGATCGGCATCCGGAACATCGTCATGCCTGGCGCACGCATCGTGATGATCGTGGTGATGAAGTTCACGCCACCGAGGATCGTTCCGAATCCGGAGAGCGCGAGTCCGAGAACCCAGAGGTTTCCGCCGATTCCTGGCGAGAACGTCGTGCTCGACAGTGGCGGCGTATGCGAACCACCCGAACGACGCGGCGCCCTGCGGGGTGAGGAACCCACCGACCGCCAGCAGGCTGCCGAACAGGAACAGCCAGAACGCGAAAGCGTTCAGGCGCGGGAACGCCACGTCTGGGGCACCGATCTGCAGCGGCATGAGCGCGTTGGCGAACCCGGCGAACAACGGGGTCGCGAACATGAGCAGCATGATCGTGCCGTGCATGGTGAACAGCTGGTTGTACTGTTCCTTCGTCTCGAGAAGGTTGAGACCGGGCTCGAAGAGCTGTGCGCGGATGATCAGGGCCATGACGCCACCGATGCAGAAGAACAGGAACGACGCGATCAGGTACATGTACCCGATCGTTTTGTGGTCAGTGGAGGTGATCCAGCTGACGATGATGTTTCCCTTGCGCTGGGCTGAGTTGTTGTTGATGACCCTCGCCTGGCCTGCAGGAATTTCGGGTGTTGAAGCCATGACTAGTTGCCCTCTTCCTCAACGCGTGTGGGTGCGTCGGTTCCCGGCAGGTTGGTGTTTCGTGAGAACTCATCGCCGAACTCGCCGATGTTTCCACTGTCGGCCAGCGACTGGAGGTAGTCGTCGTACTCGTCCTGCGACACGACCTCGACGTTGAAGAGCATCAGGGAGTGGTACTCGCCACAGAGCTCGGCGCACTTGCCGGCGTAGGTTCCCTCGCGCTCCGGTGAGAATGACATGTAGTTGGTCTTGCCGGGGAACATGTCCTTCTTGTACAGGAAGTCGATGACCCAGAAGGAGTGGATGACGTCGCGCGACTGGAGAGCAATGGTGACATCGGCTCCAACAGGCAGGTAGAGCGTGGGCAGCTTCTCCTGGTCGATGGTGCCTGCAGCGGCTCCCTCTTCCTCCTGCGCCTGAACGCCGGCGGACCAGACATCTTCGCCGTCGACGGCTCCCGAGTACACGAAGTCCCAGGCCCACTGCTTGGCGAACACTTCGATCTCCACGTCAGGGTTCTCGTACTGCGTCTCGATGGCCGCCTGGTCACGCGCGGTGAAGGCGAAGAATCCGAGGACAAGGATGAGAGGGACGATTGTGTAGAAGATCTCGATCGGCATGTTGTACCGCATCTGGACGGGCAGGCCGGTCTGGCCCTTCCTCCTGCGGTAGACCACGATGGCCCAGATGATGAGTCCCCAGGTCAGCAGACCCACGAGGAGGAGCACGATCCAGGAGGTGGTCCACAGTCCGGCGATGCGGTCAGTGTGGTTCGTGACGGGCGGTTCACCCTCCACAAATCCTGGAAGATATCCGTGCAGTTCGGCCTGGGTACAGCCGGCCAGAACCACGGCAAGCGTGATGGCAACCGGTATAGCAGCCCATCGGAGTCGACGATTCGAGCGCACCTGGGACCTTTCGATGACAGTGTTATTTCAGCCATCAGTCTAGCCCGATCGATGACCCCGCTCTCGACCATTTGGCTCGTGATGCCCTGTTTCCCGGCGGCTCTGCGCGGGTTAAACGATGCGGGGACGCGCCGGCCCCGGCGCGTCCCCGCATTAATTCCTGAAAATCGACCTAGTGGAAGCTGTCTCCACACGCGCAGCTGCCGCCGGCGTTGGGGTTGTCGATGGTGAATCCCTGCTTCTGGATGGTGTCTTCGAAGTCGATAGACGCGCCGTCGAGGTAAGGAACGCTCATCTTGTCGACGATCACTTCAACTCCGCCGAAATCGACGGTGGCGTCACCGTCGAGGACGCGCTCGTCAAAGTACAGCTGGTAGATCAGGCCGGAGCAGCCACCGGGCTGGACGGCTACGCGCAGCCGGAGGTCGGAGCGGCCCTCCTGCTCGAGCAGGCTCTTCACCTTGGCTGCTGCCGTGTCGCTCAGCCCGACTCCGTGAGCGGGCGGGGCGGATGTCAGCGTCGTGTCGCTCATGGCTCTCCTTGGTAGATCGTGCTCGCACCGGGGTGCGAAGTCAGGTTTCAGTCTACCCACGGTAACCGGGCAGAGGCTGTGGGAATTCCCCGACTCTCCGATGACCGGTCAGCGCTGGTGTGCGTTGAGACGACCGAGGAGCAGCGCTTCCGACAGCACGGAGCGGTGGAACACGCCGAGGTGCAGAGACTCGTTCGGGCTGTGTGCCCGTGAGTGTGGGTCCTCCACTCCTGTCACCAGGATCTCTGCTTCGGGGAACTCACGAACGAGGTCGGCGATGAACGGGATCGATCCACCGATCCCCAGCTCGACCGGCTCCACTCCCCACGCGTCGGCCATGGCCCGTTTCGTCTCCTGAACGGCGTAGCCGCTGGTGTCGACGAGAAACGGATCGCCGAGGTCGAGGTCATCGACCTCGAGGCGCGCACCGAACGGCGCGTGCGCGGTGAGGTGCCTGTCGATCGCGTCGGCCGCGTCGCGAGCTGTCTGACCGGGCGCTACCCGAACGCTGACTCTGACCGTCACCGCAGGCGACAGGGTGTTTGAGGCATTTGCCACAGTGGGCGCGTCGATCCCGGTGACGGTGATCGACGGCTGGTTCCAGATCCTGCCGAGGAGCGATCCGGTTCCGATGGGACGCACACCGGGCAGAAGCCCGCTTCCGCGCGGAGCTGCTCCTCGGAGTACTCGGGGGTCTCACCCGCGTAGCTGTTCAGCCCGTCGATCGCGACAGACCCCTCTGCGTTCCAGAAGGTGGCCAGCAGGCGGATCGTGGCCAGCATCGCATCCGGGACCGCTCCCCCGAACATGCCGGAGTGCGAGGCGTGCTCGAGCGTTCGCACGGTGAGCCGGAAGGTCACGTTGCCGCGCAGCCCGATGGTGAGCGCTGGGGTCTTCTCGTCCCAGTTGTTGGAGTCGGCCACAATGATGGCGTCGGCGGTGAGGGCATCGCGGTTGGCGACGAGGAAGTTGGCGAATGACCGGGAACCGAACTCCTCTTCGCCCTCGATGAAGAGCGCCAGCCCCAGGTCGATGTCATCCCCGACCGCCTCGGTGAGCGCCCGGAGGGAGGCGATGTGAGCCATCACCCCTGCCTTGTCGTCTGCGGCTCCCCTGCCGTAGATGCGGTCCCCGCGCACGGTCGGCTCAAACGGCTTCGACTCCCAGTCCTCGTCCTTGCCGGGGGGCTGCACGTCGTGGTGTGCGTAGAGCATGACCGTCGGCCGGCCGTTTTTGGCGCGTCGTGTTGCCAGCACGGCGGGCTGGCCGAGTTCGTCGGTGTCGCCGATCGGTGCCTGCGTGATCGAGACGCTGTCGAACAACCCGGTGCCTTCGGCGAGGGCCGCGACCGCCTCGGCGCTCGCACGTACGTGGGCCGGGTCGAAGGCCGCCCACGACACGCTCGGGATGCGGACCAGGCGCGACAGGTCGGCGATGGTCGACGGCAGTCCTCCGGAGACCGCCAGGCGGATCGCGTCGTCGACATCGGAGGGGGCTGGCTGGGCGTTCTCGGTGGTATCGGTCATGGAGGTAATCTTAAGAGATATCCAGCGCAAGGAACTATCGTGACCAAGCACACCCCAGACTCTCCCTCCGAGCCCGTTACTGAGACGCCGGAGGAGGCGGCCGACCGCCTCGCCGGACACTCAGGCAAGGGCCGCGCAACACCGACTCGCAAGGAACGCGAGGCCCTGAACAAGCGCCCGCTTGTTCCCGGCGACCGCAAGGAGGCGCAGAAGGCGGCGAAAGCAAAGCTCGCCGAGTCGCGGGAGAAGGCCAGGATCGGACTGGCGGCCGGCGACGAACGCTACCTCCCTGCACGCGACCGCGGAGCGCAGAAACGTCTCGTTCGTGACTTCGTCGACTCCCGATTCAACATCGGCGAATTCCTCATCCCGGTGATGTTCGTCGTCATCATCCTCACCCTGTTCCCACCGGTCGTCCAGGTCTACGCGATGCTCGTCCTCTGGGCGTTCTTCGCCATCGCCGTGCTGGATGCCATCTGGCTCGGTTTCGCGGTGAAGAAAAAGCTCGCAGCGACCTTCGGCGAGAGCTCGGTCGAGCGCGGTGTGCGCTGGTACGCCGCGATGCGCGCCTTCCAGATGCGCGTCCTTCGACTTCCGAAGCCCCAGGTCAAGCGCGGGCAGCGTCCCGCCTGACCGGATCGGTCAGGACGCGGAAACGCGTTGTGACAAGCCGCGGTTGACCTGGCGAGCCCAGAGCGGACCGCGGTACAGGAATGCGGTGTAACCCTGGACCAGGGTCGCTCCGGCCTCCAGCCGTTCGGCGACATCGGCGGCGGTCTCGACGCCACCGACCGAGATGACACAGAGACTCGCGGGTACGCTCGACCGGATGAGGCGCAACACCTCGAGTGACCGAGCGGCGAGCGGTGCGCCGGAGAGTCCCCCAGCGCCCGCCGCGTCGACCGTGTCGGCCGTCGTCGACAGGTTCGCCCGGGAGAGTGTCGTGTTCGTGGCGATGATTCCATCGCAACCGACGTCGACGGCGAGCTCGGCGATCCGACGGACCTCGTCATCGGTGAGGTCAGGAGCGATCTTCACGAGGAGCGGTGTCGACCGTGCCTCTCTCTTGACGGCTGTCAGGAGGGGCGAGAGCTTGTCGAGTTCCTGCAGTCCGCGCAGCCCTGGCGTATTCGGCGAGCTCACATTGACGACGAGGTAGTCGGCCACCGGTGCGAGCAACCGGGTGCTCTCGAGGTAGTCCTTGATCGCCTGGTCGACTCCGACGACGCGGCTTTTGCCGATGTTGACGCCGAGGACCGGGCGGCCGGGCGCCGTTCGCAGTTGGGCCAGACGGCGGGCAGCGGATGCCGCCCCGTGGTTGTTGAAACCCATCCGGTTGACCACGGCACGGTCCGCGATCAGGCGAAAGAGACGGGGTTTCGGGTTTCCGGGCTGCGCGTGCGCGGTGAGGGTCCCCACCTCGACGTGGCCGAATCCGAGCGCTCCGAGACCGAGAACTGCTTCTCCGTCCTTGTCGAACCCGGCGGCGACGCCGAACGGAGTGTCGAAATGCAGCCCGAGGGTGTCGACCCCGAGGTCGATCGACGGACGCGTGAACCTGCGGGCCGCGGCCGTGAGACCGAACCTGGGGAGTGCTCTGATCACAGCGAAGGCAAGGTGATGGGCGCGTTCAGGATCGAGCCTGGACAGGACGTGGGTGAAGAGGAAGCGATACATGCGAGAGCCAGATTACCGTGCGCGCGACGTCACGCCTGCGCGGTCTCCGCATCGGCATCCGCCGACTCTTCTGTACCGGTGTGTTCGTTGCGGAGCAGGGTGATCGCCTCGTCGAAGTCTTCGAGGGATTCAAACGCCTGGTAGACGCTGGCGAACCGCAGGTAAGCGACCTCGTCCAGTTCGCGGAGCGGGGTGAGGATCGCGAGCCCGATCTCATTTGCGTCGATCTGGCTCGTTCCTGTCTGCCGGATGGCTTCCTCGACCTTTTGCGCCAGCACGGCGAGGTCGGAGTCAGTGACCGGGCGGCCCTGGCACGCCTTGCGCACGCCGGACACCACCTTGTCCCGGCTGAAGGGCTCGACGACGCCACTGCGTTTGATCACGTTGAGACTCGCGGTCTCCGTTGTGGAGAACCGGCGTCCACACTCCGGGCACTGTCGCCTGCGACGAATGGAGAGGCCGTCGTCACTCGTTCTGGAGTCGATGACGCGTGAATCGGGGTGACGGCAGAACGGGCAGTACATGCCTCAAGACTAGCCGAGCGATGGGCTGCTATTCGGCCGGGAACCGCGCCGTGACCGCGTCGCCGTGAGCCGGAAGTGACTCGGCCTCGGCCAGGGCCACAACCTGCCTGGCGACCGCCTGAAGCGCCGGACGGTCATACTCGATGACCTGCTGCGGGCGGAGGAAGGTGTATGCGCCCAATCCCGACGCGAACCGCGACTGACCCCCGGTCGGCAGCACGTGGTTGGAACCGGCGACGTAGTCACCGAGGCTGACCGGTGAGTTCTCTCCGAGGAAGATGGCGCCAGCGCTCGTGATCGTGGACAGCACGGCGGCGTCGTCTGCGGTCTGGATCTCGAGGTGCTCAGGCCCGTATGCGTTGCTGAAGCGCGCTGCCGCGTCCAGGTCGTCGACGAGGACGATGGCGGACTGCGGGCCGCTGAGAGCCTGCGTGACCCTGTCGGTGTGCATCGTGGTGCCGGCGAGCAGGCCCAGTCGGGCCTCGACGGCTCTCGCCAGGTGAGGAGAGTTCGTGACGAGGACGGAGGCGGCGGCCTCGTCGTGCTCGGCCTGGCTGATGAGGTCGGCTGCAATGAGGTTGGGGTCGGCGTCGCCATCGGCGATGACCAGGATCTCGGTTGTCCCCGCCTCGGAGTCGATACCGACGACACCGCGGACGAGCCGTTTCGCCGCCGCCACGTAAATGTTCCCGGGCCCGGTGACGACGTCGACGGGGTCAAGCGTGAGGGACGGCACACCGTACGCGAGAGCACCGATGGCACTCGCCCCTCCCATGGTGTAAATCTCCTCGATACCGAGCAGCCCGGCGGCGCCGAGGATCGTGGGGTGGACGCGGCCGTCGTGTTCCCGTTGGGCCGGCGACGCGAGGGCGATCGAGCCGACCCCAGCCACCTGGGCGGGAACCACGTTCATGACGACGCTGGACGCCAGCGCCGCCTTGCCGCCAGGGACGTAGAGGCCGACGCGGTCGACCGGCTGCCAGCGCTGGTGGATGCGCGCGCCAGGTGCGATCGTCGTTGTCACCGGGGCGTGGAGCTGGGCACGCGTCGCTTCGCGCACGCGATCGATGGCCGCCTCGAGGGCGTCGCGCACGCCCGGATCGAGGGAGCGAATGGCGCGGGAGATATCGTCGCGGTCGACAGCGATCGTCACATCCGAAACGCCGTCGAAGGTTGCGGCGTGCCGACGAAGGGCCGTCTCGCCCTCCGCGCGCACCTCGCCGATCAGGCGCTCTGCTGCTGCGCTGGCCACCGCGATGTCGACGATCGGTCGCGGGATGAGAGAGAGCAATTCAGCGCGGGTAGTCTGGAGACCGCGCAGGTCAATGGTCTGGATCATGTCGGGACCAGCCTACCGGCCTGTCCCTCCCCCGGAATATCCCTGCCGCAGCCACGTTGATGCAGACAGACGGACAGTGTGCCGCCGGTCGCCGGAAAGGAAAGCGCAGGAGATGAATCCGATGCAACCCGACCTCGACGCGTTCAAGGCCGCGTTCCGCCGGCACGCGGCCGGAGTGGCGGTCGTCACCGCCAGGAGTGTGAGCGGCGATCCGGTCGGGTTCACGGCTACCTCGCTGGCGTCGTTGTCCGCGGTACCGCCCCTGGCCACCTTCAATATGGCGATGAGCGCCAGCTCCTGGCCCGCTATCTCCTCCACCGAGCGCGTCGCCATCCACATGCTCGGGGCTCGCAACAAGACTCTCGCCGAGATCATGAGCGGCGACAACGCTGCCCGATTCGCTGGCGAACACTGGCGCTCAGGACAGGACGGGCTGCCGATCCTCAACGACGTGACGACCTGGATGACCGGCCGGATCATCGAACGTTTCAGCGTCCACACCAGCGCTGTCGTCGTCGTTCAGATCGAGGCGGGTGAGATCGGTCCTGACGACGAACCGCTCATCTACCACGAGCGCCGGTACGTCCGGCCGGGCGAGATCGTCTAACCGCGGGTGATTCCGTCGAGGTCGCGGAGCACACCGATTCTGCCGTCATCGTGGCGGATGACGAGTTCGGTCACACGATCGACGATGGCGAGGGCCCACGCCGACGGACCGATCTCGAACAGGGTTGCCCCACTCTGCTCGTCGACGACGGGGCGCGGCACCGGGGAGTAGACCCAGAACGGCTGCGTCGAGAAGACCGCGGTCGGCTCAGGTTCCTGGTCGGGAGCGGGCGCCGATGGCTCGCTGGTGTTCCCCTCGGCCGGGCCGCCAGCGCGGGCGGAGACATGGCTGAACGCCGACACCGGTCCGACATCGCCGGTGTGGTCGTCGCCATGGTCGTCGAGATCATCGCTCTCCGCCGAAGGCACAGGCTCGGACGGTGCAGGCTCGGACGGTACAGGCTCAGAAGGTACAGGCTCAGAAGATACAGGCTCCGAAGCGACAGGAACAGAGGCGACAGGAACAGAAGCAACCGGCGCATCGGCGATGGTGGCTGCGTCCTCGACTGCCGGCGCCGCCTGAGCCGCCTGAGCCCCGTGATCGTCGGGCAGGGGCGTTGCCGGGGCTGAGCCGCGACGGTACGCGGCAAATTCGCCCGGACCGGCGGGAGGCAGGGAGAGGCCGGTCTGTGCCGAGAATGCGCTGGGCTGTTGCGGTGCGGCAGGACGTTCGGCCCGCGGACGGGTGGGCACAGCGACGGCCGGACGAGCGACGCGGTGGGCTCCTGTGTCGCGTCGTGTCGAGAACTCTCCCGCAAAGAACGGGATGACGGGGGCGATGGTCGTCACAACGACGGCGAGCAGGGAGAACAGGAGTCCGACGATCACGCCGGCTCCTGGCACCAGCAGGTCTGCACCTCCGCCGAAGAACGCCGCGAACCCGACCAGGAGGAAGAGGGCGCCGAGATAGAAGCCTGACGTGACGACGGACGAGGCAGATGCGAACTGGTCGACGGACAGCGAGCCGACCCTGAAATGGCGGGCGGGAAGGAGCCGACGAGCAGCCACCAGAGCCGCCGCCGAGACGAGAACGAGAGCCGCAGGAATGGCCAGCCACGGTGCGGGCGCCCAGGCGCTGGCGTAGCCGAACACGTCGGCGTACTCTCCCGCGATGAAGGGCAGCAGCGAAGCGATGAAGACCAGCGCTGCCGCACCGAGGAACAGGACCTCGCGAAGAGTGAACGGTCCGATTCCATACGGGACGCCGTTCGGATCGGTCTTCGGCCGTGCGGGCCGCTGGGGTCGAGGCTGCGGGGACGGGGTGAAGGCCTGCTCCTGATTCGCCTGCTGCGGGAACTGCTGCTCCGGATTCGGCTGTTGCGGCGCGAACGCAGGCTGCTGCGGGAACTGCTGCTCCGGGTTCAGCTGCTGCGGCGCGAATGCAGGCGGTTGCGGAGAGTTCGCGGGAACCTGCGGCGTGCCCTCGGGGTGATGCGGAGGCTGCGGGGTCGTCATGGGGGTTCCTTCGTTCACGGCAATACGGGCATTCGCCAGGCGGGCTGGTGGTGGTCCGGCTTCGAGCGTAGCCGATCCTAACCGAGGCAATTCGGACCGAGCAACGACTTCAGCTCACCGAAGAGGTCCGGGGTCACCTTCACCGGGTAGGGAATTTCGAACACTCGGGCAACGTCGCCCCTGACCAGTTTGAGCCGCACCTCGGCGTCACCTGAATGCCGGGTGAGAATGCCGCCGAGCTGGGTCACGAGTTCGGTGGTCGCCCTGGCGTCCGGCATGGTGAGCGTCAGCGGACCTGACACTCCCCCGTGCTCGATGTCGGGTGAGAAGATGCTGTAGGCGTGGAGGTTCATGCCGTCATCCCGCATGCTCACCCTCCCCCGCACCACGACAACCGAGTCGTTGACGAGGGTCGGAGCGAATTCCAGGTACGCCTTCCCCATGAACATCACCGTGATCTCGCCACCGAAGTCCTCGACCTGGATCATCCCGTACTGATTCCCCGAGGTCTTGGCGACACGGTGCTGCACGCTCGTGGTGAGTCCGGCGATGGTGACCGTGTCACCGTCCTGGGTGTGCTCGGAGCCGAGCAGGTCGGTAATCGTGGTCGTGGCGTGCTTGGCGAGCTGCAGCTCAAGGCCGGCGAGTGGATGGTCGGAGACGTAGAGACCGAGCATCTCGCGTTCGAAGGCGAGTTTGTCCTTCTTGGACCATTCAGGGCGGTCCGGCATCACCTGTGCCGTGGCGTCCAATTCGAAGATCCCGCCGAAGAGGTCGACCTGGCCATTGGCTTCGTTGCGTTTCAGGCTGACCGCACTGTCGACGGCGTCCTCGTGGATCTCGATCAGGCCGCGACGCGTGGTGCCGAGCGAGTCGAACGCGCCGGCCTTGATGAGGGACTCCATCGTGCGTTTGTTGGCGACCGGCAGAGGCACCTTGCGCAGGAAATCGTGGAATGAGGCGAATTCCCCCTCGCGTTCCCTGGCGGCACGAATCGCCTCGACAACGTTGAAACCGACGTTGCGAACGGCGCCGAGACCGAACCTGATGTCTTCCCCGACCGCGCGGAAGAACCCGATCGACTCGTTCACGTCCGGGGGGAGAACCTGGATTCCCATCCGCCGACACTCGTTGAGATAGATCGCAGCCTTGTCTTTTGAATCACCGACGCTGGTGAGCAGCGCTGCCATGTACTCGGCCGGGTAGTGCGCCTTGAGGTAAGCGGTCCAGTAGGAGACGACACCATAGGCCGCGGAGTGGGCCTTATTGAACGCGTAGTCGGAGAACGGCAGGAGGATGTCCCAGACCGCCTTGATCGCGGCATCGGAGTAGCCGCGTTCGCGCATCCCACCGCTGAAGCCTTCGAACTGCTTGTCGAGTTCTGACTTCTTCTTCTTGCCCATCGCGCGTCGCAGGATGTCGGCCTGGCCGAGCGAGAATCCGGCCAGCTTCTGGGCCACCGACATGACCTGCTCCTGGTAGATGATCAGGCCGTGCGTGCCGCCGAGGATCTCCTGCAGTGGTTCTTCGAGTTCCGGGTGAATCGGGGTGATCGCCTGCAGGCCGTTTTTTCGCAGCGCGTAGTTGGTGTGCGAGTCAGCGCCCATGGGCCCGGGGCGGTACAGCGCGATCACGGCCGAGATGTCTTCGAAGTTGTCAGGCTTCATCAGCCGCAGGAGGCTTCGCATCGGTCCACCGTCGAGCTGGAAGACCCCGAGGGTGTCGCCACGTGACAACAGCTCGTAGGCTCCGGGGTCGTCCAGCGCGAGCTCTTCGAGTTCGATCCTGGTCCCGCGGTTCGATTCGATATTGTCGAGGGCGTCGCTGACGATGGTGAGGTTGCGCAGCCCCAGGAAGTCCATCTTGATCAGGCCGAGCGCTTCGCAGGCGGGGTAGTCGAACTGCGTGACGATCTGGCCGTCCTGTTCGCGCTTCATGATCGGGATGATGTCGATCAGTGGATCGCTCGACATGATCACCCCGGCAGCGTGGACGCCCCACTGACGCTTGAGGTTCTCGATCCCCAGCGCGGTGTCGAAGACCGTCTTCGCCTCGGCATCCGTCTCGACGATGGTGCGGATGTCGACGGCCTCTTTGTAGCGCGGATGCGTCTTGTCGAAGATCCCCTCGAGCGGGATGTCTTTTCCCATGACGGGCGGCGGCATGGCTTTGGTCAGCTTGTCGCCCATACCGAACGGGAACCCGAGAACCCTCGACGAGTCCTTGAGAGCCTGCTTCGCCTTGATCGTGCCGTAGGTGACGATCTGGGCCACACGTTCGTCGCCGTATTTCTCGGTGACGTACCTGATCACTTCACCACGACGCCGGTCATCGAAATCGACGTCGAAGTCGGGCATCGACACGCGGTCAGGGTTGAGGAACCTCTCGAAGATGAGCCCGTGGACGATCGGGTCTAGGTCGGTGATCTTCATGGCGTACGCCGCCATGGAGCCTGCACCTGATCCACGACCAGGGCCGACCCGGATGCCGTTTTCCTTCGACCACTTGATGAAGTCGGAGACCACGAGGAAGTAGCCGGGGAAGCCCATCTGGACGATCACGCCTGCTTCGTAGTTCGCCCGCGCCCTGACCTCGTCCGAGATGCCGTTCGGGTACCGCTCGAGAAGGCCGCGTTCGACCTCCTTGATGAACCAGGTCTCCTCGGTCTCACCGGCCGGGACCGGAAACCGCGGCATGTAGTTCGCCTTGGTGTTGAATTCGACGTTGCAGCGCTCCGCGATGGCGAGGGTGTTGTCGCAGGCCTCGGGGTGATCGCGGAAGAGCTGGCGCATCTGGCGCGCCGATTTGAGGTAGAACTCGTCGGCATCGAATTTGAATCGGTTGGGATCGTCAAGAGTCGAACCTGACTGGACACAGAGCAGCGCAGCGTGCGCCTTGGCGTCGTGCGCGTGCGTGTAATGCAGGTCGTTGGTGGCGACGAGCGGGAGATCCAGTTCTTTGGCGAGGCGGAAGAGGTCGGCCATCGTGCGCCTCTCGACGTCGATGCCGTGGTCCATCACCTCGCAGAAAAAGTTGTCCTTGCCGAAGATGTCGCGGAATTCGGCTGCGGCGGCTTTGGCCTCGTCGTACTGGCCGAGCCTCAGCCGGGTCTGGATCTCACCACCGGCACAGCCGGTCGTGCCGATCACGCCCCTGGCGTAGGTGGAGAGCACGTCGCGGTCCATCCTCGGTTTGAAGTAGTACCCCTCGATCGACGCGAGTGATGACATCCTGAACAGGTTGTGCATACCCTCCGTGGTTTCGGAGAGCAGAGTCATGTGGGTGTACGCGCCGCTTCCGGACACATCGTCGCGGCTCTGCGCGCTTGTTCCCCAGCGAACACGGGTCTTGTCGGTGCGCTGGGTGCCCGGGGTGATGTACGCCTCCGTGCCGATGATCGGCTTGATTCCGGCTGCGGTTGCCGTGCTCCAGAAATCGAACGATCCGAACATGTTGCCGTGGTCGGTGACCGCGACGGCGGGCATCCCCTCGGCGACGGCCGCGTCGATGAGAGGTTTCACACGTGCGGCACCATCGAGCATCGAGTACTCGCTGTGGACGTGCAGGTGAACGAACGAGTCGTCAGATGAGGGCAAAACTTCTCCGTGGAACTGGGGGATGAACTCCCAGCCTAATCCTCGCGGAGGACATCGAGAGCGTGCTGCAGGTCGGCCGGGTACGGCGCATCGTAGGTCACCCGGTCGCCCGAACCGGGGTGAGCGAACGAGAGCTGGGCGGCGTGCAGCCACTGGCGGGTAAGGCCGAGCCGGGCGGCGAGCACCGGATCGCCCCCGTACAGCGGATCTCCGACGCACGGGTGCCGCTGGGCGGCCATATGAACACGGATCTGGTGCGTTCTCCCGCTCTCCAGGTGGATCTCGAGCAGGGATGAGCTCGGGAAGGCCTCAACGGTTTCGTAGTGTGTGATCGACGGTTTTCCGTCCGCGGTGATCGCAAATTTCCAGTCGTGCCGTGGATGGCGTCCGATCGGCGCGTCGATCGTGCCTGCCAGCGGATCGGGGTGGCCCTGGACGACCGCGTGGTAGATCTTGTCGACCTCCCGGTCGTGGAACGCCCGCTTGAGGTGAGTGTACGCACGCTCGCTTTTGGCGACGACCATGAGACCCGTCGTCCCGACGTCGAGCCGGTGAACGATACCCGCCCGTTCGGCCGAGCCGGAGGTGGACACCGTGTATCCGGCGCCCGCCAGCGCCCCGAGAACGGTGGGCCCTGTCCACCCGACGGAGGGGTGCGCAGCAACCCCGACGGGTTTGTTGATCACGATGATGTCGTCGTCATCGTGGACGACGGTGAGGTCGGACACGATGACCGGAACGATGACCGGGTCCTGCTTCGGCGTCCAGCTGACCTCCAGCCAGCTTCCCGCGTGCAGGCGATCGGATTTCCCGGCGGGATGCCCGTCGACCGTGACGCCTCCGGCTTCGGCGACTTCTGCAGCAAAGCTGCGCGAAAACCCGAGGACCTTGGCGAGACCGGCGTCGACGCGCGTTCCTTCGAGCCCGTCGGGGACGGGCAGGCTGCGGGATTCCATCAGGCGTCCGACCGGTGGGGCTGGGCGGGGAACGCGGAATTGGGGTCGACCGGCGGCTGCGCTGAGTCCGGAGTCGTGGATTCGACCGCTGGATCACCCGCTTCTGACTGGCGCGTGTCTTTCGAGGAGGGCGTCCGCGTCCCGTCCAGGTTGATGCCCCTGACGGTGAGGATGATGAACAACCCCATGCTGACGACGATGCAGATGTCCGCGATGTTGTAGATGGCCGGGATCATCCATGGCGTCGAGATGAAGTCGATGACATGACCGAGCCCGAACGACGGTTCACGGAACAGCCGGTCGGTCAGGTTGCCGAGCACTCCCCCGAGCAGGAGCCCGAAGACCACGGCCCAGCCGCGGGATCGAATCCGTCGCGCGAGCACGATGATGGCCACGGTGACAACGGTTGCGAGGATCGAGAAAATCCACGTGCTACCCGCGGCAAGTGAGAATGCCGCCCCCGGGTTCTTGACGAACTGCAGGATGAGCAGATCGCCAAGAACCTTCACCTGCTCGCCGAGGGGCAGGGTGGAGACGACGAGGTATTTCGTGACCTGGTCGAGAGCGAGCGTCGTTGCCGCGAGAACCGCGACAACGACGAGCGCCCCGACACTGGGAGAACCAGCTGGTGTTTTCGGCAAGACCTTAGGCGTTGGACTTTTCGCTGGTCACGTAGCCGGAGCCGGTGCCCTGCGCTGCCGGGCCACCGTTGGCGTCCAGGTCCTTGAGCTGGCTTTCGATGTACCCGCGGAGCTTCTGGCGGTATTCGCGCTCGAAGACGCGGAGTCCATCGATCTTCTCCTCGAGGGCTGACTTCTCCTCGTTCAGGATCTTCATCTGTGCGCGCTGCTTGGCCTCGGCCTCGGCAACAACGCGAGCGGCGGTGGCGTGCCCCTCGGCGACGAGGGAATCGCGCTTCTCGGCGCCCTCGCGAACGTGCTCGTCGTGCAGGCGGCGGGCCAGCTGCAGGAGGCTGGAGGAAGACTCAGAGTCATCCTGTGCAGCAGCGGGTGCCGACTCGGCAGGTGCTGCTGCTGCGGGAGCGGCTACGACGGGAGCGGGTTCGGCTTCTGCGGCTGCCTCGGCGGCCGGTTCTGCCTCGCGGGTCTCGCCAGCGTCAGAACCGTCAAGACGTGACTTCAGCTCCGCGTTCTCCTGGTGCAGGCGGCGCAGCTCGACGACGACCTCGTCCAGGAAGTCATCGACCTCGTCCTGGTCGTAGCCCTCGCGGAACTTGGTCTGCTGGAACTGCTTGTTGACGACGTCTTCCGGAGTTAGCGCCATGGCTTCCCACCTCTTACTTGTTTGAGCTCGTATGGACGTGCCTACGCTAGCAAAGACTCGCAGCGGTGTGCTGGAGATTTAACTGGTCGGACACGTGGCTTACAGGATACCCCGCCGCGCACGTCAGCGCAGGAACAGATTCACCATGCTCATCGCGACGATGACGCACAGCATGGTGATGCTCCAGCCGAAGTCGAGCGCGAACGCCCCGATCCGGACCGGCGGGAGGATGCGCCGGAAGAATCGAATCGGAGGGTCGGTCAGCGAGAACACGACCTCGGCAGCGATCAGCCCGAACCCGGTCGGCCGCCAGCGCGGCTTGAAGGAGCGAACCAGATCGAGGCCGAAACGCGCCCACATGGCGAAGAAATACAGCAGGAGGGCAAAGTACAGGATGCCTCGGAGAAGCGAAAGAACGGGGTCCATCCCTCAATTATTGCTGAGCGAAGAAGGTGGACTCTGCGTCTGACGCAGTTCCTCCTGCATCGCCGAGCACGGCGACGTGCGCCGGGGAGAGCAAAAACACCTTGCTGGTCACGCGTTCGATCTTGCCGTGCAGACCCTGCGACAGGCCGCTGGCGAAGTCGATGAGACGCTTGGCGTCTCCTTCGCTCATCTGCGAGAGGTTGATGATGACGGGAACTCCGTCGCGGAAGGTCTCGGCGATCACCTGGGCGTCCCGGTACTGCTTCGGGTGCACCGTGAGGATCTCGTTGAGCTCCGCCGGCGCAGCCTGCCGGGTAGCTGTCGGTCGACGCAGGGGTGTCACGGGAGCGCGATTCTGAACCGGGGCCGGTCCCTGCGCGTTCGCACCTGACGGGGCGTGCGTGTTCGACGCAGCGGGCGCGGCAGCGGGTGCCGACTGTTCCTCGTACTCGAGATCATCATCTGCGAGGCCAAGGTAGACCATGGTCTTCTTGAGCGGGTTGGACATCGCTACCTCCGTTTGTGCGGTTCCTACTTCTATGAGATTAACCGGGTGTTGGCCGGTTACCCGTGATTGCGGTCCCAATCCGAAGGTGTGTCGCGCCTTCGGCGATCGCCTCGCGGAAATCGTGGGACATTCCAGCCGACATTCTGTCGGCGGATGGCTCGAGCGCACGAACACGCTCGGAGAGCGCGCGCAGGCGAGCAAAGGCGCTCCGTGGGGCCTCGTCGAGCGGGGCGACCGCCATGACGCCGAGAAGGTGGAGGGCGGGGGTGGCGAGCACGCTCTCCACAAGCTCCTCGAGGCCCTCAGGGGACACTCCGCCGCGACCGGGGTCTGCGGTGAGGTTGACCTGCACGAAGCAGTCCAGCGGTGCCTGCCGGGGCGCACGGAGTGCGTCGACGAGCGACAGCCGATCGATCGAGTGCACAACGTCGGCGTATCCGGCGACCTGCCGCGCCTTCTTCGACTGGAGTTGGCCGACGAAGTGCCACGACAGCCCCTCGAGCCCGGCCAGCTCTACCGACTTCACGGCGGCTTCCTGGTGCCGGTTCTCTCCGACGTCGCGCACCCCGAGCGCGTGCAGGTCCCGAATGAGACCGGCCGGGTGGAACTTCGTCACCACGATGGTCGTGATGTGCGACGCCTCCCGACCCGCGAGGGAAGCAGCCTCCGCGACAGCAGCCTGAACATGCGCCAGGCGCTCGGCCAGCGAAAGCTGGTCGAGCGCCTGGTCGGAGCCGTCTGACATTCCTTACTTGAGGAAGTCGGGGATGTCGAGTTCGTCCTCGTCAGCGAAGGCCGGGTCGGCCGTCACTGGGGGTGTCGCGAGGGACTCCTCGGTGACCTTCCACGACTGCGAGGTGTCGGTCAGGACTGATCCGGATCCGACCGTCTCTGAACCTCCTGCCGCTGCCGCCACTGCCGGTGCACTGGTCTGGATGCCACCGGAGCTCACGACCGCCTCGCGAGTGGATTCGTTCTGTCGCGACGGTGGCTCGCCGCCATCGAAGCCGGCAGCGATCACGGTGACCCGCACCTCGTCGCCCAGGGTGTCGTCGATGACGGCTCCGAAGATGATGTTCGCCTCGGGGTGAACGGCCTCCTGGACAAGCCTGGCAGCGTCGTTGATCTCGAAGATACCGAGATTCGAGCCACCCTGGATCGACAGGAGGACGCCGTGTGCACCCTCGATGCTCGCCTCGAGCAGCGGTGAGGCCACCGCGAGCTCGGCAGCCTTGATGGCGCGGTCGGCGCCGCGGGAGGATCCGATACCCATGAGGGCCGAGCCTGCTCCCTGCATGACGCTCTTGACGTCGGCGAAGTCGAGGTTGATGAGTCCGGGGGTCGTGATCAGGTCGGTGATTCCCTGGACACCGGCGAGGAGTACCTGGTCGGCTGTCGAGAACGCCTCGAGCATGCTGATGCCGCGGTCGCTGATCTCCAGCAGACGGTCATTCGGCACGACGATGAGCGTGTCGACTTCTTCCTTGAGCTTGGCGACACCGAGCTCGGCCTGGGCCTGGCGGCGGCGACCCTCGAAACCGAACGGCTTGGTGACCACACCGATGGTCAGCGCTCCGATGGATTTCGCGATCCGCGCGACGACAGGGGCGCCTCCCGTGCCGGTTCCTCCACCCTCACCTGCCGTGACGAAGACCATGTCAGCGCCAGCGAGTGCCTCTTCGATCTCCTCAGCATGGTCCTCGGCGGCACGGCGTCCGACCTCGGGGTCAGCTCCTGCCCCGAGTCCGCGCGTGATTTCACGTCCGACGTCGAGCTTGACGTCGGCGTCGCTCATGAGCAGCGCCTGGGCGTCGGTGTTGATGGCAATGAACTCGACGCCGCGAAGGCCGAGTTCGATCATGCGGTTGACGGCGTTGACGCCGCCGCCGCCGATGCCGACGACCTTGATCACGGCAAGGTAGTTCTGGTTTGTAGTCACGTCCGGCCTCCGGTGGAAAAAGAACCCTCAACCTCAGGTTAAGGTTTAAAGTTATGCTCAGTATGCATTTCTTGAACCTGACGTTATGCGCAGTACCCGCCGCGCGCGGGAGAAACTCCGCGTGTCGCGAAGTCAGCGAAGAATTTGCCCGACGAGCTATCGAACGACGGCCACGCTCGGTGAGCTCACGTCGTACTCATCGAAGTCGGGCTGGGCACTCATCAGTGCCGTCAGGGTGTATGCCTTGAGTCCCGACTGCTCAGCACTCCCCCACACGACGGTGGTGTCGCTGTCGCGCAGGGTGAAGCGGACGTCGTCTGCCGTGGTCGCCGTGACCGAGTCGACCCTGGCCAACAATTCGTCAGGGAGCGCCCGAAGCGTCTCCGCTGCCGGCGTGAATCCCTCGGCCTCGAGTCCCCCGTCGACCGCAATGAGCGGGAATCCATCCGGCCGCTCCGGCCCGGATTCGATGACGACCCCCGCTGCGTCGACGATCATGAAGCCGTCCCCGGTGTCGAGAACACCGACCGGGGTTCGCTCGACGAGGCGCACGATGAGCGTGTCGGGCGGGCGAGCCTCTACCGAGTACGACTCAATCAGCGGATAGGTCACCAGCGCTGCCTTGATGGCACTCTCGTCGACCATGGGGAACGGCGAACCGAGCTGGCTGGAGAGGTCGGCGACGATGGCATCTGAGCTCACCCGTTCGGCACCCTCGACCTGGATCGCCCTGACCGAGAGAATGGGCGTGTATGCGAGGGCGGAGGCGACGAGTGCAAGCCCGACGATGCCGCCACCGGCGATCAGCCATCCGCGCCGGCGTCGGCGCGAATGCGCGGTGAATCGCTTGACCTCCGCGCGCTCGACCTTCTTGCGGTTGCGTCTGGCCTCTCGGAGGCTCGGCGCATGCTCCGGTCCTGCCGGGTCCGTCCGCGCCCCGGGAAGGGGAATCGGCTCGGTGGGATGTGCCGAGGCGACCGTCGCATCGGCGACCTCGGATGCGGCAACGGACCGCTCGGCGTCATCTGCACGCCTGGGACGTCTGGGCCGCTCCTGGCGCGGCGATTCCTGCCTTGTCGGCTCCGGTGTCGTGGGGCGTTGCGGAGTGAACCCTGAGGGCCGCTTCATTGACTAGTCCCTGGCGGTGTCGAGGGAGCCGAGCAGTTGCGGCACGATTCGGTACACATCACCACACCCGAGAGTGATCACGTAGTCGCCCGGCTTCGCGATGGACGCGACGTAATCAGCGGCTTCCTGCCAGTCGGAGATGAAGGCGACTTTCGACGCGTCAGCGAAACGGTCGGAGACCAGCGCGCCGGTCACGTCGGGCTCGGGATCCTCGCGGGCGCCGTAGACATCGAGCACGATCGTCTGGTCGGCGTGCGATTCGAGGGTCTCGGCGAATTCTTTGGCCATCAACCGCGTCCGGCTGTACAGGTGGGGCTGGTGAACAGCGATGATGCGCCCGGTTCCGACAACCGTTCGCGCGGCGGAGAGAGCAGCGGCGACCTCGGTGGGATGGTGGGCGTAGTCGTCGAAGACGCTCACCCCATCGACGGTTCCGTGCAGTTCGAACCGCCGCTCGGTGCCGCCGAATTCGGCAATGGCCGCGAGGGACTCAGCAGCACCGAATCCGAGGCCGACCAGTACGGCGAACGCCCCGGCGGCGTTGATCGCGTTGTGACGCCCAGGAACCCGCAGCGTCGCGCCGTTGTCCTGCCCTTCGAAGCTCACGACGAAGGACACGGGTCCTTCTGATCCGATCGAGTGGACCCTCACGTCGGCGTCCTCTGCTTCACCGAACGTGATCACACGCTGGCCGGTGAGCTTGGCCGTCACACGGACGGCGCCTGGGTCATCGGATGAGATGACCACGAGCTCCGACGCCTTCTGCGCGAATGACACGAAAGCATCGTCGAAGGCCTCGAGCGAGCCGTAGTGGTCGAGGTGGTCGGCATCGACATTGGTGATGAGGGCCACCGCGGTGTCGTAGAGCAGGAAGGACCCGTCAGACTCGTCGGCTTCGACCACGAAGAGCTCGCCTGTCCCCTGGGCGCTCGATACGCCGAGGGACTCGATCACCCCGCCGTTCACGAAGCTCGGGCTCTCAGACAACCCCAGCAGTCCGGTGACGATCATCCCGGTGGAGGTCGTTTTTCCGTGCGCGCCGGCGACAGCGACGAGTCGCTTGGTGTTGATCAGCCAGGCGAGAGCCTGCGAGCGATGCAGCACGGGCAGCCCGCGCTCCTGGGCGAGCACGTATTCGGGATTCGTCGGCCAGAGGGCGCTTGTGACAACGAGGGTGTCTGCGCTGCCGACGTTGGCTGCGTCGTGTCCGATGCTGATCGTCGCGCCGAGCTCGCGCAGCGCCTCGATGTTGGCGGAGTCACGCACATCAGAGCCGGTGACGGTGTGTCCTGCCCCGAGGAAGAGGCGGGCGATGCCACTCATTCCGGATCCGCCGATCCCGACGAAGTGCACGGTGCCGAGTTCGTCCGGGATCTGGATGCTGAAGTCGGGTTTGATCACGCTGGGTGCTCTCTGTTCTCTGGGTCTGGTTCCGCTGAAGGTTCAGTTATAACGCACGAGGCTGGACGTCAGCGTGTTGCGAGGGCCTCGTGCACGAGGTCGACCATCCTGGCCGACCCTTCGAGAGTGCCCATCAGGCGCGACTGAACGGCCATGTCCTGCACGCGCATCCGATCGGAGAAGAGCGGCACGAGGGAGTTCTCGATCCACTCCGGCGTGAACTGGGCATCGAGGACGATCACCGCTCCCCCGGCGTTGACGGCGTCCGCGGCGTTGTACCGCTGTTCACCGTTCCCGACCGGGTATGGCACGTATGCGGCAGGAATGCCGAGTGCTGAGAGTTCGGACACCGTGGCGGCCCCGGCACGGGAGACGGCCACGTCCGCGACGGCCAGTGCGAGATCCATCCGGTCGCAGTACGGCAGCAGCACGTAGTGTGGCGTTCCCGGGTCGGTCAGCTCTGAGCGGTCCCCGACGATGTGGAGAATCTGATAGCCGGCGTCGATGATCACCTGCCTGGCATCGAATACGGTCTGGTTCACGCGCCTGGCGCCGAGCGAGCCCCCGGTCACGAGCAGCGTGCGACGGTTCTCGGCGAGGCCGAACAGTTCTCGTGCTTCCCGCCTGGCGGCGTCGCGGTCGAGTCGCTCGATCTCGCGGCGGAGGGGCATGCCCACGAATCGTGAGTTGCGGAGGCGGGTTCCGTGGAATGCAACACCGACGAACGGCGTGAACCGTGCACCCAGGCGGTTGGCAAGGCCCGGTTTCGCGTTGGCTTCGTGGACGGCAAGCGGGATGCCCGCACGTCGCGCGGCCAGGTAGGCGGGCGCTGCCGCGTACCCGCCGAATCCGACGACGACATCGACCTTGTGCTCGGCGATCATCGCGACGATCTCGGTGACCGCGGCAAAAAACCGGGGCCCGAATCCCAGGGCATTCCGGTTGAGCCGGCGTGGGAAGGGCAATTTGGCGATGGTCAGCAGGTCGTAGCCTCGCTCGGGTACGAGCCGGGATTCCAGGCCCTCCCGGGTTCCGAGGACGAGCACGCGGGAATCGGGTTCCTGTTCGGTGATGGCGTCCGCAACCGCGAGCAGCGGGTTCACGTGGCCGGCTGTTCCGCCGCCGGCGAGGAGGTAGGTGGTCACGATCGAATCCGTTCGTCGGCAAGTCGGTTGTGCGCGCCCGTCTGCTCCCTCGCAAAGGAGAGAACGATGCCGATGGCGGCGAGCGAGGTCAGGAGGGCCGTACCTCCGGCAGAGATGAATGGAAGGGGAACCCCAAGCACGGGGAGCAGCCGGAGAACGACACCGATGTTGACGAACGCCTGGCCGATGATCCAGACCATGATGGCGCCGGTGGTGATCCGGACGAACGGATCGTTGCTGGCGCGGATGACCCGAACGAAGGCCGCGGCGAGCAGGACGAACATGGTCAGGACGACGACGGCGCCGATCAGGCCGAGCTCCTCGCCGATGATGGCGAAGATGTAGTCGTTCGACGCCGCAGGCAGCCAGGAGTATTTCTCACGGGAGTTCCCGAGACCGAGCCCGAACACGCCCCCGTTTGCCAGCGCCCAGGTGCCGTGCAACGGCTGCCAGCAGAGGTTTTCGTAGTCGAGGCATTCCTCGTCGAGGAAGGTCATGATCCTGGCCATGCGGTTGGGGCTGAGGAGTGCCATCACGGCGAACAGGGTCAGTCCGGCGATGACCGGAACGGCGAGGAAGCGGAGTCTCACATTGGCAAAGAACAGGGCGCCGATGACCAGGCCGGCCATGATCACCACGGTGCCGAGGTCCTGGCCGGCGAGGACGAGGGCCAGGGCGATTCCGGCGACAGGAACGACGGGGATGAGCGCGTGCTTCCAGTCGTTCAGCAGGGCGAGCTTGCGACTCAGGACCGCTCCGAGCCAGATCGCGAGGGCGAGCTTGAGCAACTCGGATGGCTGGCCATTGATCGGACCGATCGCAATCCAGTTCCTGTTGCCTCCGCCGTCGAAACCGAGGGGGGTGAAGACGAGCATCTGCAGCAGCAGACCGCCGCCGAGCACCAGCCAGGCCCACTGCTTCCAGAACCGCACGGGAATGCGGCTGATGACGAGCATGAGCGGGATGCCGATGACCGCGTATGTGGCCTGCTTCCAGAACCCGCCGAAGAAGCCCTTGTTGTCGAGGAACGAATCCACACTCGACGACGAGAGAACCATGACCAGGCCGACCCCGACGAGGAACAACGTCGTGCCGAGGACCAGCATGTAGTTGCGCGACTGAGGGGTGAAGACGCGGCCGAGGGAGATCCGGGCGGACTGGGCTGACTCGTCGCTACGCGGGAGACGTGTCGTCGGGGCGCTCATCCGTCAAACCTCCCCATTGTTTCTGCACTGCCTCGGTGAATCGCCTGCCCCGCTCGGCATAATCGCCGAACTGGTCCATCGATGCCGCGGCTGGGGCCAGGAGAACGGTGTCGCCGGACGCCGCCATTCCTGACGCGAGTTCAACTGCCACGGTCATGACCTCATCAGTGTCATCCGAGGGCACCTCGAGAACCGGGACGTCCGGCGCGTGTCGCTGGAATGCCGCGAGAACCGCGGTCCGTTCGACGCCGATGATGACGGCTCCTCGAAGCCGCTGCGCATGGCGGGCGATGAGCTCACCGACGTCGACTCCCTTGAGGAGACCGCCGACGATCCACACCACAGAGGGGTACGCCCCAAGCGACGCGTCGGCGGCGTGGGGATTCGTCGCCTTCGAATCGTTGACCCAGGCGATGCCGCCGGTTGTGAGCACGAGCTGAATGCGATGCGCGTCGAGCGAGAAACCGAGCAGCGCCTGCCGCACGACCGCAGGAGCGACACCGAAGGATCGCGCGAGGGCTGCAGCGGCAAGGACGTTGGCGACGATATGCGGTGCCGCGAGTCCGACGGCCGCCAGTTCTTCAACCGTCGTCAGCTCGAGAGCCGAGGTGAACCGTTCCTCGAGAAACGCGCGGTCGACGAGGATTCCTTCGACCAGACCGACATCGCTCGGGCCTGGGACGCCCAGCCCGAACCCGATGGCGCGGGCGCCCTCCTGGACGTCCGCACGCCTGACCATCGCTTCCGTGGCTGCATCCGAGCGGTTGTAGACGCAGGCCACCTTCGTCCGCGTGTAGACCTCAGCCTTCGCGTCGACGTACGCCTCGAGCGAGCCGTGCCAGTCGAGGTGGTCGTCGGCGATGTTCAGGCACACACTCGCATACGGGGTAACGCGATCAGGGCCCGCCTGTGCACGCAGGTAGTGAAGCTGGTAGCTGGACAGTTCGACGACAAAGACGTCGAAACCCTGTGGGTCGCGGACCGCGTCCAGAACCGGCACGCCGATGTTTCCACACGGTGCGACGCGCAGCCCGGACTCCGCGAGAATCGCGGCCGTCAGCTGCACAGTGGTCGTCTTGCCGTTGGTGCCGGTGACCAGGATCCATTCGGCAGGAACTCCCACCTTGTCCCTCACGCGCCAGGCCAGCTCGACGTCTCCCCAGACAGGAATGCCCGCACCCGCCGCCCAGACGAGGATCGGATGCGTCGGCGGGAAGCCGGGAGAGACGATCAGCACCTCCGGCCGATGGTCGACGAGTTCCTCCGGTGGTGCGGCGAGATCGCTTCGCACGAGTCGTGCACCGATCACATCGATCAACCCCGCGCGGTCGTCTGCTGCCGTCGAGGCGACAACGAGAACATCAGCGCCGAGTTCAGCGAGGGTGTCAGCGACCGCAAAGCCGGTCACGCCGAGTCCGAGGACGCCGGCGCGGAGCCCGGTCCAGTCGGCTCGCCAGCTGGTCAGGGTGTCCAGTCGGTTGGTCATCGCGCTATCTCAGGATCCATTCGAGGTAGAAGGTTCCGACACCGGCGGCGACCAGCAGGCCGCCGACGATCCAGAACCGGACGACGACGGTGATTTCAGCCCACCCCTTGAGTTCGAAGTGGTGGTGGATCGGGCTCATCCGGAAGATACGCTTCCCGCGCGTGATCTTGAAGTACGCGCGCTGCACGATCACCGATCCGGTTTCGATGACGAACAGTCCGCCGATCAGCACGAGCAGGAGCTCCGTCCGGGTGAGGATCGCCAGCGCCGCGATGGCACCGCCGAGGGCGAGCGACCCGGTGTCGCCGAGGAAGATCGACGCGGGCGACGTGTTCCACCACAGGAAACCGATCAGCGATCCGCAGATCGCCGCGGCGACGATCGCCAGGGCCAGTGGGTCACGCACTTCGTAGCACTTGTACGCCAGGTCCTCGGCGATCGCGCCGCCGAAGCACGACTGGTTGTACTGCCAGAACCCGATCACGATGTACGAGCCGATCGCGAGGATGGAAGCCCCGGTGGCCAGGCCATCGAGCCCGTCGGTGACGTTGACGCCGTTGGACGTCGCGGTCACGATGAAGCTCGTCCAGAGCAGGTACAGAATGACGCCGACAACGGGGCCGAGGATCATGAGGTCGATCGGCAGGTCACGGGTGAACGAGATCGCCGTAGAGGCCGGCGTCACGGCTTCGGCGCTCGGGAAGTTGATGGCGAGGATTCCGAAGCTCACAGCTACGACGACCTGGCCGAAGATCTTGGCCCAGCCACCGAGGCCCAGGCTCCTCTGCTTGCGGGTCTTGGTGAAGTCATCGATGAAACCGACAATGCCGAGCCCCACCATCATGAAGAGGACGAGCAGGGCCGAGACACTGATGGTGTCACCCGTGATGAGCATGGCGGTGAAGAAGCCGAACAGGGTCGCAGCGATGATGACGATTCCGCCCATCGTCGCGGTGCCCCGCTTGGCGTGGTGCGATTTCGGACCGTCGTCCCTGATGAACTGGCCCCACTCCAGCTTCTTGAACAACCGGACAAAAAGCGGGGTCAGGAACAGGGAGAAGACCATGGCGAGTGCGCCGGCCGTGAGAAGTGCTACCACGAGAACAGGTCTCCTAATCGGTCGCCCAGGAATCGCAATTTCGCAGAGTTCGAGGATTTCACGAGGACCGTGTCCCCCGGAGTGAGCTCTGCAGCGAGATAGTCGTAGGCCGCATCCATATCGCCAAAGTACACGCTCTCGCCGTCCCACGAGCCCTCGTTGATGGCACTGATGTGCATGCGACGCGCCTCAGGGCCGACCACGACAAGCCGGGAAATGTTGAGTCGGACGAGCTGCAGGGCGATGCGATCGTGTTCCTCGCCCGAGTATTCGCCAAGTTCGCTCATGGCCCCGAGCACGGCGATGGTGCGCTTTCCCGGTTCAGCGATCTGCGCGAGCGTCTTGATCGCCGCTGACATTGAATCGGGGCTGGCGTTGTAGGCGTCGTTGATGATAGTGACATCATCGCGGCCGCCGAGGACCTCCATTCGCCAGCGTTCAGCCCTGGTCAGGGTTTCGAGCGCTGCGCCGGATCTGGCCAGCGGAATCCCGAGGGTGTGGGCGACGGCGATGGCAGCCAGAGCGTTCATCACGTGGTGTTCACCGAGCACGCGGAGTCGGATGTCGACCGGCTCCTCCCCCGGCACGCTGACGGTAAAAGTCGTTCCCGTGCGAGAACCGGCCACGCCTGTCGCCCGAATCTCCGACTCGGACTCCTGGCCGAAGCGCACGACCCGTGCGCGGGTTTTCCCGGCCATTGCCGACACCCGGTGGTCATCCCCGTTGAGCACGGCGATGGCGTCCTCCGTCAGGTCTGAGACCATCTCGGTCTTGGCCTGGGTCGTCGCTTCGATCCCGCCGAAACCACCGGCGTGCGCCAGGCCGACCTTGAGGACGACCCCGATGTCCGGGCGGGCCAGCGCAACAAGCCTGGCGATGTCGCCGATTCCGCTCGCACCCATCTCAACGATGAGGTACCTGGTGGACTCCGTCGCCCTGAGCATGGTGGTTGGGGCGCCGACAGCGTTGTTGAAGGAGCGGATCGGCGCTACCGTCTCGCCTTCGGTGGCGAGGATCGCTTCGAGCATGTTCTTGGTGGTCGTCTTGCCGTTTGACCCGGTGATGCCGATCACGGTCAGGTCCGAGGCCTCACGGACCCGCTCGACAACGAACCGGGCGAGCTCCCCCAGCGCAGTGACGGCGTCCGGCACGACGATCTGGGCGACGGGCAGGTCGACCGGATGCTCGACGATGGCAAGCGCCGCGCCCCGCTCGACCGCAGCGCCGACGAACAGGTGCCCGTCGGTGTCGTCGCCGCGCTTCGCGACGAACACGCCTCCGGCCACGATCTCCCGTGAGTCGGTTTCGACCGCTCCGCTGACGACGGTCTCGCCCGTGGCATCCGTCCCCGACGGGTGTAACGTGCCGACGAGCCGGTCGGCGATCTCGGACAGGGTCAAACGAATCATGAAAAAGTGTCTTTCCGGCACCGGTGGGTTGGTGCGGTTTGCGCGAGTGTGAGTCTGCCCGCGCTCATGGTTAGTAGGTGCCCGGGTATTCCGCGCCAGGCGTGGTCGACGGTGGGATGCCGTACTTCTTGATCACCTGGAGGACGGCCTCCTTGAACACGGGCGCCGCTGCGGCGCTCGAGCGCTTGTAGAGGGGATCCTTGAGGGTCACGGTCACCACGTACTCGGGGTCGTCTGCCGGAAAAGCTCCGGCCATCGATGAGAAGAACGTGTCTTGAAGTATACCGGCGATGATTTGCTCGCCTGTTCCTGACTTTGCAGCGACGCGGTAGCCGGGGATCTCAAGTGACTCTGACCAGAAGCCCTCTGTCACAACGGTCTCCATCATCCCGAGCGTCTGGAGCGCGGCCTTCTCGGAGACGATCCGCACGGGTTCGGCTGCCTCCGGCACCTCGGTCACGGTGCCGTCCGGATAGCTGCAGCCTTCGACAAGCTGAAGCGGAAGCTTCTCGCCCATGTTGGCGAGGGCCTGGTAGGCACCGGTCAGTTCGATGCCGGTGACATCGACTCCCTGGCCGAACATGGTCGTGTAGTAGGTCTGGTTGTCCCACTCCTGCCACGGGTGCAGAGTTCCCTTCTGCTCGCCCGGGAATCCGATCAGGCTCTTCTGTCCGATCCCGAACGCATCGAGGTAGTTGTAGCGCTTCTCAGCACTGAGCTTCTCTCCGAGTTGACTGGTGCCGGTGTTCGACGAGGTCTGCAGCACGCCGGCGAGGGTCAGCTGCTGGCGTTCGTGCGGGATGGCGTCCTTGATACTCGCCCCGTTTTCCGGCTTGTACCGGTAATCGGCTACCACGTGCGATGCCGGGGTCGCGAGCCCAGCATCGATGAGGGATGCCGCTGTCAGCGGCTTGAACACGGAGCCCGGTTCGAACTTGTTCTGGAAGACGTACGAGCGGCGGGCCTCTGCCGGCGTCGCCCCGATGTCGTTGGGGTCGAGCGAGGGGGCCTCAGCGATGGCCCGGATCTTGCCGGTCTTCGCCTCGGCGACGGTGATCGTGCCCCACTTGGCGCCCTGGGCCTGCACCTGGGACGCCACGAGCTGCTGCAGATACCAGTTCAGGTCGCTGTCGATGGTGAGCTTCAGCTCCCCGCCCGGTTTGGCTTCCTTGGTGACGACCGTTGTTCCGGGCAGCGCGACGTTGTCCTTGCTCCGTTGGAAGGCCTGCTGGCCGTTCTCTCCGGTCAGACACGAGTTCAGTGCGAGTTCGAGCCCCCCGAGCCCGTTGTTGTCACTGCCGACGTAGCCGAGGATGCTCCCGGCGACGGCGCCGTTGGGATAGGTCCTCCCCGAGGTCTGCTTGGTGTAGATCCACCAGGTTCCCTGCTTCTTCAGGTCGACAAGAGCCTGGTAGGTGTCGTAGTCGACACCGCGAGCCAGGTAGGCGAAATTCGATGAGTCATCCTTCGCGAGGGCGTCGTCGACGATGGCCTGCAGATCCTCGGCTTTCTGGCCGGTGATGGCGGCGACCTCGGCGAGGGCATCCACCGCTGACACGGTGAACTTCTTCCCGTCCTCGCCCGTGCGACTCACCTCGTCGACGTCCTTGGGCGAAATTGTGACATCGAACAGGGTGACGCTGCCGGCCAGGAGTACACCCTCGGCATCCACGATGTTTCCGCGCGGCGCATAGATCGTCCCTGCGCCGGAGGTCTTCGACAGCGACGCCGTCACCAGCTGGTCGGCCCGCACGACCTGGATGTCGACCAGTCGCACGACGAACGCACCGACGATCACCACTACGCACAGGATCGCGACGGTAACCCGCCGTCGTGTCGAGAGTGAGTGTTTCACCACACGTCGTCCTTTGAACCGTGACATCCGAAAGTCAGGCGCCTAGCGGGTCTGGGGCGCTGGGATGCCGTTGTCCAACGATAGGGGCGCGACAGGCTCGCTACCTGCCGCCACGCCAGCGTTCGCCGCATCCGCGCCAACGGCCGCACCGGGCACCGTCACCAGCGGGACTCCGGCGATTCGGGAGTTGGCGACGAGGGTTGAGGCCCCGACCGGGATCTCTGTCTCCGTCATCGCCGCAGCGGGGACGCCGACGACCGCTCCGTCGGAGAGCCTGAGGTAAGCGGGAGTGCCGTTGATGACCATCCCGAGCGCCTGGGCGTTGGCAGCGATGAACTGGGGCGATGACACTTCGAGGAGTTCGCCGGCGACGGCCTGCTGCTGCCAGCCGAGGGTCGTCTGCTGTCGCTGCAGCGACGAGATCTCGTAGGCACCCTGGCTGAGTCCGACGCTGAGGAGGAGCTGGACGACGACCATCACCAGAACACCCGAGACGGCGACGACGGCGTACGCCAGCTTCGGCCTGGCCCGGCGTGCGACGGCGGCCGGGACGGCCCGAACCGGTCGCGGCGCCCGCTCAAGTGGGGTCGGCGCAAATACCCTGCTGGGGGTCTGGACTGCTGCTGTCGCGCTCATGGATTCCTCAACTTCAGTCGTTCAGCCGCCCGCAACCGGACAGGGGTTGCTCGCGGGTTCTCAGTTTTTTCGGCCTCGGTGGCCAACTCGGCTCCCCTGACGAGGAGCTTGAACCGGGGAGAGTGCTCGGGCAGCTCGACCGGCAGACCAGCGGGTGAGGTGGATGCCGCTGCTGCCTGAAGATCTCGTTTGACGATGCGGTCCTCAAGGGACTGGTACGACATCACCACGATGCGACCGCCGACCTCGAGGGTGTCGAGAGCCGCAGGGATCGCCGTCCTGAGGACGCTCAGCTCCGTGTTCACTTCGATGCGCAGTGCCTGGAACACCCGTTTGGCCGGGTGGCCTGCACGGGAGAGGGCAGCTGGAGTGGCTTCCTGCAGCAGTTGGACGAGCTGTCCCGACCTGCTGATCGGCTCAACACCGCGCGCCTCGATGATCTTGCGCGCGTAGCGGCCAGCCAGCTTCTCTTCGCCGTAGTCCTCGAAGATCCGGCGGAGGTCGCCCTCGCGGTAGGTGGCGAGGATGTGAGCCGCGGTGAGTTCGCTGGTGGAATCCATCCGCATGTCGAGCGGCGCGTCCTGTGAGTACGAGAACCCCCGGTCGACGCGGTCCAGCTGGAGGGACGATACGCCGAGATCGAACAGGATGCCGCTGGTGGATTCGATCCCCAGCCCGTCCAGTGCCTCGCGGATTCCGTCATACACGGTGTGCACGGGGTGGAACCGGGAGGCAAAACGACCCAGCCGTTCCTCGGCAATTGCGAGGGCGTCCCGGTCACGGTCGAGTCCGACGAGAACGAGTTCGGGAAAGCGGTCGAGCAGTGCCTCGGCGTGGCCACCCATGCCCAGGGTTGCGTCGACGAGGACGGCGCCGGGACGGCTGATCGCCGGGGCGAGCAGCTCGATGCACCGCTCGAGCATCACGGGGGTGTGGATGTTGTTGAGTTCCATAAGAGGTCCGGTGGCCCTGAATCCTGATCCCCATCCATTCCGACCTGGCACCGGGGAAGTGTGTCAGGGCGTGTGAACGGCTGGGAGTCAGGTCACAGGGACTAGAAGAGTCCGGGAATCACCTCCTCGGCGGTGTCAGAGAATGCGGCTTCCTGCTCGGCCAGGTAGGCCTCCCAGGCTTCGGTGTCCCAGATCTCGGCTCGCGAACCGGCACCGATGACGGTGAGGTCGCGGCTCAGCCCGGCGTAGTTGCGGAGGGTGGATGGAACGGTGACCCTGTGCTGCTTGTCCGGGGTCTCAGCGCTGGCGCCCGACAGGAAGACGCGGAGGTAGTCGCGGGCCTGCTTGCTGGTCACGGGTGCCTGGCGGATCTTGTCGTGGAGCGATTCGAATTCCCGGGTGCTGAAGACGTAGACGCAGTGTTCCTGGCCGCGGGTCATCACCACTCCGCCGGCGAGTTCCTCACGGAACTTGGCCGGAAGGATGATGCGCCCCTTTTCGTCGAGCTTGGGGGCATATGTGCCTAGAAACACGTCAGCGCCCCCTCTCGTTCCGGCCAACCTCAGGTTTGCTCCACTTTACTCCACTTTGCACCACGAATCCACGAAAATGCTCAAAATGAATCGAAAAATGCCCCTTGTCCCCCGGACTGGCGGGGCTTGGCGAGGTGGAGGGAAATGGAGCACCAGGGGCCAAAAATCGCGAGTAATCCCGGTTCCGGCGCGCTTCCGATCGCCCCAAGCGCTCTCCCCGCGGTTTTCGGGCACAAAAAAGGGCCGACCAGATGGTCGGCCCTGTCAGGGGTGGAAAGTGGAGGCGCGGTTAGCGATCGTCCTGACGCTTGTCCCACCGGGTGTTCATACGATCCATGAATGTGGTGGATGCCTTCGCCGAACGGCCGGACGAGGCCGGTGCGAGGTTCTCGCGCTCAGCGGAAGCGCTCTCGCTCGCTTTGCCCGGGGTGATGGCGACCATCACACCGGCGAGCATCACACCGAAGCCGATGATTCCGACGATGGGCGCCTGGAGGATGACACCCAGGACGAGAGCAATCGCACCGACAATGGTGATGACGCTCCCCACAGCAATGCTGCGATAGGTGGGACGGCCCCTTCGGTCTCCGACGGTCGATACGAAATCGGCATCGTGACGGTAGAGGTTACGCTCCATCTCATCGAGAAGCCGTTGCTCCTGTTCAGACAGTGGCATGATGTTCCCCTCCAACTCGGGTGCGACGCAGGTCCATCACTGCAATTCTAGCCATGCTCAGATGGCTAGGCTAGCGCTGTGAGTGAAACCGTCAACCTGAACGACCTGGTCCAGTCGCGGATCGACATTTTCCTGGCTTCGCAGGACTCCATTCTCGCCCAGGTGGGGCCTGACCTGGCGCCGTTCTCCCTGTTCTCTCGGGAGTTTCTCAGCGGTGGCAAACGCTTCAGGGCAAGCTTCTGCTACTGGGGCTGGAGCAGCGTCTCCGATGCGGCGGTGTCGGCCCCAGACGATTCGCTCGACTCCGTCGTCTCTGTCGCCGGCGCCCTCGAGATCTTCCACGCCGCCGCACTCGTCCACGACGACATCATCGACAATTCGGACATGCGCCGCGGAGCCCCCTCCGCCCACAAACGCTTCGGGTCACTTCACAGCGGCGAGGGCTGGGCAGGGGACGGTGACCAGTACGGGCGGGCAGCCGCAATCCTGTTCGGCGACCTCCTCCTCGGCTGGAGCGACGAACTGCTGGACGAGGGCCTCGCCTCGAGCGCGTCGGAGATCGCACGCGCAACGCGGTCTGAATTCGTGCGGATGCGTTCCGAGGTGACGGCCGGGCAATACCTCGACATCCTGGAGGAGCGGGCGTGGCACACCCACGGCGATGACGAACAACTGGACCGCGCGCGGCAGGTCCTCATCTACAAATCCGCCAAGTACTCCATCGAGAGCCCCCTGGCCATCGGAGCACTCCTGGGCGGCGGCAGCGACGAACAGGTCGCTGCTCTCCGGGCATTCGGACTCCCACTCGGGATCGCCTTCCAGTTGCGGGATGACCTGCTGGGCGTTTTCGGCGATGCCGCGGTGACGGGGAAGCCGAGCGGTGACGATCTCCTCGAGGGTAAGCGCACCGTCCTCGTGGCCCTGACCCGCGCAGCCCTCCAGCCGACAGCCCGCCGGATTTTCGATGAGCTCCTCGGAGACCCCGAATTGACGACCGGCCAGATCGCTTCCCTCCAGGCAACGATCAGGGAATCGGGCGCGGTTGAGGACGTCGAGGCGATGATCGCCGAGAATGTCGCCGTTGCCGGCGCAGCCCTCGACGGGGCACCGCTCACGGCCGGCGCTCGCGAACGCCTGCTCGCGCTGGCGGACACGGTCACCCGCCGCACCTACTGACGGCGAACCGCCCGGTGCTTAGGCCAGGGCCTGGGCGACGCGGCGGACTTCAGCCTTTCGTCCCGCCCGCAACGCGTCGATCGGCGCGGCTTTGAGGCTCTCTTCCGGGCTGAGCATCCACTCCATGGCCTCGTCATCGCTGAAACGAGCATCAGCGAGAACGAAGAGCGTTCCCCTCAGCTCGCTCAGCGGTAGGTCCTCCGCGTCCAGGAAGTCAGCCGGCACGCTGAGCACGCCGTCGATCTTCACCGCGAGAAGCTGGCGTTCCTCGATCAGGCGTCGGATCCGACTCGGGGTCAGGCCGAGCTTCTCCACGAGATCCGGGATGGTCAGCCACTGTCGTTCTGAATACACATGTGTCACGGTACGAGTGTGACACGTCGGCCCGGCCTCGGGGACCCAGCCGCACGGTTCAGTCGGGTTGCGCCAAACCTCATGAGTCACAGTGATTGACTCGCGACGCACGCCTGTGGCACCCTGAGGGTCGAATGTCACACGAATGGGGGCCAGGAATGGCGCAAAACACACCGATCTCACGACCGGTCGTCGACGTGCGCCAACGCGCACGAAACCTGACGCTTCCGATCATCCTCAGCGGTTCCCTGGCTGCAAGCATGCAGGTCGCCATGCCCACCGAAGCCAGCGCCTCCCCTCACTCGCCCTCGGCGAGGTCGAGCGCCCCGAGCTCCACGAGCCCCGCACCGAGGCCGGCTGTCACCCCGGTCGCCGTCCAGCCCCCTCCTGTCCAGTACACCGTCGCATCCGGTGACACGATCTCGGGCATTGCCTCCCGCTTCGGGCTCGCAACCGCGTCCGTTCTGGCGCTCAACGGCCTCGGCTGGTCCAGTCTGATTTTTCCCGGCCAGGTCCTCAAACTCACCGGGGTGACAGCGACACCGAAAGCCCCCGCGGCGAAGCCGGCACCGGCACCGGCACCGGCACCGGCGGCAAGCTACCGCGTTGTCTCCGGCGACACGGTGAGCGGGATCGCCTCCGAGCACGGTGTCAGCGTCGCCGCGATCTTCGCAGCCAACGGTCTTGGCTCGTCCAGCATCATCTACCCCGGGCAATCGCTGGCGATCCCCTCACCGGGTTCGGCGGCTCCGCAGAAGGCAGCAGCATCCCAGAAGCCTGCCGCCAGCGCCCCTGCGCCTGCCTCGCAGGCGTCATCAGGCACCGTCACGCCCCTGAGCAAAGAGATGGCCGCGAACGCGCTCATCATTGTGACGACAGGCAGGAGCCTCGGCGTGAGCGACGCGGGGATCGTTATCGCCCTGGCCGCTGCCGCGCAGGAGTCCAGCCTGCGCAACGTCCAGTTCGGCGATCGCGATTCCCTCGGCCTGTTCCAGCAGCGCCCCAGCCAGGGCTGGGGAACGCCGGCCCAGCTGCTCGACCCGGTCAGAGCGACGAAGGCATTCTTCGGCGGCCCCTCCAACCCGAACCCGGGCCTGACCAACGGGTTGCTCGACATCCCCGGGTGGTCGTCGATGTCTGTGACCGCCGCCGCCCAGGCGGTGCAAAAATCCGCTCATCCGGACGCCTACGCCAAATGGGAGACCTCAGCGCGGGACTGGCTGGGCCGTCTGGGCTGATTCCCGTCTCTGCCCGACAGTAGCCACCGGGCCACTTCCTCACGATCCGGTCACGAATCTCCCGCCATTGCTGGCCCCGCCGGTGTTTTGTCAGCGTTCAGCGCGCACCGCTCCCTACAATTCAAAGCGTGACCACCAGCCAGCAGACCGATCCTATGATCGGCCGTCTCATCGACGACCGCTATGAGGTTCGCTCGCGGATCGCCCGAGGTGGAATGGCCACGGTCTACCTGGCCACCGACCGCCGGCTCGAACGCCGCGTGGCCATCAAGGTCATGCACGGGCACCTGGCTGACGACAGCAACTTCCGCAACCGTTTCGTGCAGGAGGCACGGTCGGCCGCTCGGCTCGCCGACCCACACGTGGTGAGCGTCTTCGACCAGGGCCAGGACTCCGATTTGGCCTACCTCGTCATGGAGTATCTTCCCGGCATCACCCTGCGAGACCTCCTCCGCGATCACGGCAAATTGACGCCGCGCCAGGTGGTCGACATCATGGATGCCGTCACCAGCGGGCTCGCCGCCGCCCACAGGGCCGGAATCATTCACCGGGACCTGAAACCCGAGAACGTCCTCCTTGCCGATGACGGCCGAATCAAGATCAGCGACTTCGGCCTGGCACGCGCCGCGAGTGCCAACACCGCCACCGGCCAGTCCCTCCTCGGAACCATCGCCTACCTCTCCCCCGAACTTGTCACTCGCGGCGTCGCAGATGCACGGAGCGACATTTACGCGCTCGGCATCATGATGTACGAGATGCTCACCGGCGAGCAGCCATACAAGGGCGAGCAGCCGATGCAGATCGCGTACCAGCACGCCAACGAGTCGGTCCCGCGTCCGAGCGTCGTCACCCCGACCGTTCCCGACCCGCTGGACGACCTCGTCCTCTGGGCGACGGAACGCTCGCCGGAGGAACGCCCGAGCGATGCCAGGGAGCTGCTCGAGCGTCTGCGCGAGGTCGAGAAGCAGCTGGGGTTCGGCGGAGCAGCGACAGCCCACCATCCCACGATGCTGATGCCAGCCGCCACGCCGATCAGCAACACCGCTGAGTTCACCCAGGCCCTCACCTCCGCCAACATGGCGACGGATCCGATCGCCCCGCCTGACGCCGTTTCCGTGCTGCGCACGAAGACCGCCAGGCGACGGGCCAAGGGGTGGTGGATCCTCACGCTCGTGCTCCTGCTCGCGGCCGTCTCCGGAGGCACCGGCTGGTTCTTCGGCGCAGGCCCCGGTTCGCAGGTTCTCATCCCGAGCCTCGTCGGTGCAACGCCGGAGGAAGCGACAGCGTCGCTGACCGACCTCGGTCTCCGGGTCGTCGAGGGCCAGGAAAACAGCTTTGACGTCGCCGCTGGGCTCGTTTCGAGCACGGACCCCGCGCCGGGGGCCCAGGTCGGCAAAGACAGTACGGTCACCATCAACATCTCGCTCGGTCGGCAGGAGGTCGAGGTCCCCGCGCTTGCCGGCATGGCCACCGCCGACGTCGAGACCTTCCTCGCGGACAACCGGCTCACCCTGGGCGCTGTCGACGAGGTATACAACGGGGATGTCGCCGCCGGCGCTGTGATCTCCGCCCGCGATCCAGCAACAGAGACCGACTACTCGTCCGGTGGCACCGTTCTGCAGGGCGCGACCTTCGACCTGGTCGTCTCGGCCGGGGCGATCCCGAACGTGGTCGGGCTCTCCCCCGATGCAGCGAGAACAGCCCTGGAGGAAAGCGGACTCGTCGTCGTCGAGGAGGTCAAGGAGGCTTTCAGCGACACCATCGACAAGGGCCTGGTGATTTCCGCAACGCTCCCGGAGGGAACAGTGCGTCCGACGGATTCCGTCACCCTCGTGGTGTCGAAGGGCCAGGACCTCATCGACGTTCCCGATGTTCTCGGCGACAACGTCGCCGCCGCGAAGAAGCAACTCGAATCGGCCGGATTCGTCGTCAAGGTCGTCAGCGATATTGCCGAACCCAACTGGGGCAGCCCCCTCGTCACGGTCGACTCGACCGACCCCGTTGCCGGGAAGACCCTCAAGCGCGGCTCGACCGTCACCATCACCGCCTACCTGTTCGAGGCGCCGTAACCCGTGAGGGTCAGCGGCCGCGACACAGGCCGAAGACATGGGGACGACACAGGCCGGACAGACACAGGCCGGACAGACACAGAAGGCGCCGAGGGATTGCCCCCGGCGCCTTCTGTCTGTTCGGTCCTACTTGCCGAGCTCCTCAGCAACGAGGAACGCCAGCTCGAGTGACTGCATGTGGTTCAGCCGCGGGTCGCAGAGCGACTCGTACCTGGTGGCCAGCGCCGCCTCGTCGAGGTGCTCCGACCCTCCGAGGCACTCGGTCACATCATCGCCGGTCAGTTCGACGTGGATGCCTCCCGGGTGCGTTCCCGCTGCGCGATGCGCCTCGAAGAAACCCTTGACTTCGTCGACGACGTCGTCGAATCGACGGGTCTTGTAGCCGTTGGGCGTCGTGATGCCGTTGCCGTGCATCGGGTCGGTGACCCACAGGGGATTGGCTTCCGAGCTCTTGATCGCCTCGAGGAGCGGTGGGAGCGCGTCCCGAATTTTGCCAGCTCCCATGCGGGTGATGAAGGTGAGCCGGCCCGGTTCGCGGTTCGGATCGAGCTTGTCGATCAGCTCCTGCATCGCCTGTGGTGTCGTTGAGGGGCCGAGCTTCACACCGATCGGGTTGCGAACCCGTGACAGGAAGTCGACGTGCGCGCCGTCGAGATCGCGCGTGCGCTCCCCGATCCAGATGAAGTGCGACGACGTGTTGTATGGCGTGCCGGTGCGTGAGTCGATCCGCGTCATCGGGCGCTCGTAGTCCATGAGCAGGGCTTCGTGGGCTGTGTAGAACTCGACGCGCTTGAGCTCGTCGAAGTCGGCGCCCGCTGCCTCCATAAATCGGATGGCCTTGTCGATCTCGCGCGCCAGCTGCTCGTAGCGGTGGTTGGCCGGGTTGGAGGCGAAACCCTTGTTCCAGCTGTGCACCTGGCGCAGGTCGGCGAAGCCACCCTGCGTGAACGCGCGGATCAGGTTGAGGGTCGACGCCGCCGTGTGGTAACCCTGCACGAGTCGGTTCGGGTCAGCCCGTCGCGACTCCGGGGTGAAATCGTACCCGTTGACGATGTCGCCGCGGTACGCGGGCAACGTGACATCGCCCCGGGTTTCCGTGTCGCTCGAGCGAGGCTTGGCGAACTGGCCAGCCATACGGCCCATCTTGATGACGGGCATGGAGGCGCCGTAGGTGAGGACGACCGCCATCTGCAGGAGGGTTTTCACCCGGTTGCGGATCTGGTCGGCCGTCGCACCCGCGAACGTTTCGGCGCAATCGCCGCCCTGGAGGAGGAACGCGTCGCCGCTCGCCGCGCGGGCAAGCCGCTCGCGGAGGATGTCGACCTCACCGGCGAAAACGAGGGGCGGGAACGAAGCGATCTGCGCTGAGGCGCGACCGACAGCATCCGAATCGGGCCACTCAGGCTGCTGCTTGATCGGCAGTTCACGCCAATAGTCCAGACCGGAAATCACAGACTCATCTGCCAATACCACCGGATCAGTTGGATCTACCACGGAACGGTCCTGTTTCTCTTCGAGGGGGGTGACGAACCGCGATGCGGCCCGGTTTTTCAACCCTACCGCGAAAGAGTTGGCGCCTTTTCCCTCACGCTCGTGGCGTAGACGTCGACGTATTCCTGCTTGCTCAGCCGCTGCATCTCGTACATCAGCTCGTCGGTGATCGAGCGCAGAATGAAGCGGTCGCCCTCCATCCCCTCGAACCTGCTGAAGTCGAGTGGCTCACCGATGATGATCCCGATCCGGCGAATCCTGGGGAGCCGCCTGCCGATGGGCATCATCTTCTCGGTGTCGATCATCGCGATCGGAACGATGGGAACTCCGGCTTCGAGCACCATCCTGGCCACACCGGTCCTGCCTCGGTACATCTTTCCGTCGGGGCTGCGCGTGCCCTCGGGGTAAATTCCGAGAAGGTCTCCTCCACCGAGTACCCGCAGACCGGTATTGAGCGACGCTTCCGACGCTTTACCCCCGGAGCGGTCGATCGGCAGCTGGCCGGTTGCCTTCATGAACACGCGGGTCACCCAGCCTTTGACGCCCTTGCCGGTGAAGTACTCGCTCTTGGCGAGGAAAGAGATCCGGCGGTCGAGGTAGAGCGGCAGGAAAACGGAGTCGATCACCGAGAGGTGGTTGGACGCCATGATCACCCCGCCCGTGCGCGGGACGTTTTCCTGGCCGACCACCCAGGGGCGGAACAGGGACTTCAGGAGAGGCCCTGCCACCACGTATTTCATGAACCAATAGAACATCGTTGTCCCAGTATCCTCTACGCCGTGTTCGACGGTGTCGAGCGACGGGCGGATATCCGGGCCAGGTCAGCTGCGCCGACGACACCGGCATCATTGACCAGCTCGGCAATGAGGAATTCCGGTTCGGGGTGATAACCCCTGGCCGGCAGGTGTTCCAGGTAGGAGTTCCTGATCGGTTCGAGGATCAGCTCGCCGACCTGGGCGACTCCCCCACCGAAGACGAACAGCTGTGGGTCGAGTACCGCGCCAAGCGAAGCGCAGCCCTGGCCGAGCCAGTTGCCGAGTTGGCGGAGCGCCGCGAGGGCGCCACCGTCTCCGCTGCCGATCAGGTCGGCCACATCATGCCCGTTGAGGACACCGGACGCCGACCGGCGCTCGGCGAGGGCCTGGCCGATGCCCCCGGCATCCGCCAGTTCGTTTGCCATCCGCAGGAGCGCCCGACCGGAACCGTACTGTTCGAGGCAGCCACGCTGGCCGCAGCCACACGACAGACCCTCCGGAACCAGACGAAGGTGGCCGAGCTCGGCACCGGCGCCGAAACCACCCCGGAAGAGACGATCGTCGGTGACGATCGCTCCACCGACACCGGTGCCGATGGTCAGCATGACCATGTCGCTGTACAGCCGACCGGCACCAAACCTGAACTCCGCCCACCCAGCCGCGTTCGCGTCGTTCTCAATCACGATCGGCAGGTCGATGCGTGAGGACAGCCGTGCCTGGAATGGTTCGTTGCGCCAGTTGATATTCGGGGCGTAGTAGACCGTGGACTGGGCTGCGTCGATGAAACCGGCTGCAGCCACCCCGACGCCCTCGATCTGGCGGCCGGCAGCGAGGCGGGTCACCATCTCGACGACGGCGTCTTCGATCAACTGTGTCTGCCCGCTGGGCGTTGGGACCCGCGCCTCATCGACGATGATCCCGTCGTCGTCCACGACGGCGCCGGCGATCTTGGTTCCGCCGATGTCGATGCCAATGGCGTGCACGCGAAAAACCTCCAGGGCCGGGACGGGGACTGCCGAAAGCCACAACGTCGATCCTCGCGGCCGCTGCCAGTTTAGTGATCCCGTCCAACTGATGCCATCTGATCCCGGTCCGGCGGATTCCGACCCCTAGAGTAGATGTACCTTGCCCCTACAGGTACCAAAGGAGTTACCGTGGAACAGTTCGAAGTCCCCGCCGTTGTCGCAGCCGATCCGAACGCCAACGCGACAGACCTTCTCGTCGAGCGCGTGAAGCTCACGCCGAACGCCGCACTGTTCGCCCTTCCGCAGAATGGTGGCTGGACCGACGTCACAGCCGGCGAGTTCCACCGCCAGGTCGTCGCCCTCGCCAAGGGCCTTGTGGCAGCGGGCATCCAGCCCGGCGACAAGATCGGTCTCATGTCCAAGACCAGCTATGAGTGGACCCTGATCGACTTCGCCACCTGGTTCGCCGGTGCGATCCTCGTTCCGGTCTACGAGACGAGCTCCCCCACCCAGGTCCAGTGGAACCTCAGCGACTCCGGCGCTGTCGCCATGATCGTGGAGTCTGCTGACCAGTTCGCCCGCTTCGACGAGGTTCATCCTGACCTCCCGCTCGTACAGAACGTCTGGCAGATCGCCCTCGGCGACCTCGACAAACTGGCGGCATCGGGCGCCGAGGTCACGGATGAGGAGATCGAGCGCCGCCGCAACCTTGCGGTGGGATCCGACATCGCCACCCTCATCTACACGTCGGGTTCGACGGGCAAGCCCAAGGGCTGCGTCATCACCCACTCGAACTTCGTGGAGCTGTCGCGCAACTCCGCCGTTGCACTGCGCGAGGTCGTCGACGGGTCGAACGGCGCATCCACCCTCCTGTTCATCACCCTCGCCCACATCTTCGCCCGCTTCATCTCGGTGCTCAACGTGCACGCCGGGGTCAAGACGGGCCACCAGCCCGACACCAAACAGCTACTCCCGTCGCTCGGATCCTTCAAGCCGTCCTATCTCCTCGCCGTTCCTCGGGTCTTCGAGAAGGTGTACAACTCGGCTGAGCAGAAGGCCGAGGCCGGCGGAAAGGGCAAGATCTTCCGCAAGGCTGCTGATCTGGCTGTTGCCCACTCGATCGCCAAACAGACGGGCGGGCCGATCCCGCTCGGCATGAAACTGCAATTCGCCCTGTTCGACAAGCTGGTCTACAGCAAGCTGCGCACGGCGATGGGCGGCAATATCGAATATGCCGTGTCCGGCTCCGCACCCCTCGGTTCGCGCCTCGGCCACTTCTTCCACAGCCTCGGCATCGAGATCCTCGAGGGCTACGGGCTCACCGAGACGACGGCACCGGCCTCAGTCGGTCGGCCGGGCAAGACCCCGATCGGTACCGTCGGACCCGCCATGCCCGGCGTCTCCATCCGTATCCTCGACGACGGCGAGATCGAGGTGAAGGGGGTCAACGTCTTCAAGGAGTACTGGAAGAACCCCGAAGCAACAGCTGAGGCCTTCAACGACGGATGGTTCCGCACGGGCGACCTGGGCGCATTCGACCCGGAAGGCAACCTGACGATCACCGGCCGCAAGAAGGAGATCATCGTCACCGCAGCCGGGAAGAACGTCGCGCCGGCCGCCCTCGAGGACCCGATCCGTTCCAACCCGGTCGTCGGCCAGGTCGTTGCGGTCGGAGACCAGCGCCCGTTCATCTCGGCGCTGATCACCCTCGACTCAGAGATGATCGGAACCTGGCTCGCGAACAACGGACAGGATGCGTCGCTCAGCCTCGAACAGGCCGCAACAAACCCGGTCGTCCTCGCCGAAATCCAGCGCGCGATCGACACGGCGAACAGTCGGGTGTCCCGGGCTGAATCGATCCGCAAGTTCGTCGTTCTGCCCACCGAGTTCACCGAGGCGAGCGGTCACCTGACACCGAAGCTCAGCATCAAGCGCCATGTCATCCTCGCGGACTTCGCGACGAACATCGACGCACTGTACGCCGACGCACCGACACAGGGCATCCCCCTCGGCTAGCGTCGATCGGTCGACACAGGCCGGTCGGCTCTTCTCCCGATTCGGGAGCGGAGCAGGCCGGCCCTTCCATTTCACCCGTGCCGCCGACGGCACGTTTCCCGCACTGGAGGCGGCACGATGAACCAGCACCACGAGATTTTGATCATCGGCGGCGGAAACGCCGGTATTTCCCTGGCGGCGCGCTTGCTGCGCACCAGCAAGGCGGATGTGGCGATTATCGAGCCGAAGACCGAACATCACTTCCAGCCGTTGTTCTCCCACATTGCTGCGGGCGTTGCGACCATGGACGAAGCGGTCCGCCCGATGGAGTCGGTGATGCCGCGGGGTGCCAAGTGGATCAAGGACAGCGTGGTGGACCTGCATCCCGAAAGCAACAGCGCTGTGCTCGCCGACGGGACGCGTGTGGGCTACGACCACCTGGTGGTGTGCCCGGGGCTCCAACTCGACTTCGACGTCGTGCCCGGACTGGCTGACGCCATGGACGGCGAACACGGAAGCTCGGATTACGATCCGGCGCTGGTGACCACGACGTGGGAGCTGGTGCGAAATCTGCGTGGCGGCACCGCGGTCTTTACGCAGCCGCCCGGCCCGGCCAAATGTGCGGGGGCGGCGCAGAAGATCGCGTACATGGCCTGCGACTACTGGCGCGACCAGGGCGTGCTCGACGACATCGAGGTCCACCTGGTGGTCGCATCCCCCACGGTCTTCGGCATGCCGGACGTCGACGCCGAACTCGAACGCAAGATCGCCGAATACGGAATTCTCCTGCACACCGGGACGACCGTCGAGTCGGTCGACGCGTCCGCCCGGACGGTCAGGCTCGCGGGCTCTGACGCCACGGTGGAACTCAGTTACGAATTCCTGCACGCTGTCCCGCCGCAATCGGCGCCGGACTGGCTCAAGGCCACATCCCTGCCCGTGGCGGGGGATGCCAACGGTTTCGTCGAGGTGGATGGTTCCACGCTCCGTCATCCGCGATTCCCCAACGTCTGGTCCCTCGGCGATGCCGCTGGCACAGCCAACTCGAAGTCCGGCGGCGCGCTGCGCAAGCAGACCAAGGTCGTGGCCAAGAATCTGCTCGCCGTTCGAGCGGGAAAACAGCCGACCGAACGTTACGACGGCTATTCGGAGTGCCCGTTCACCCTGACCCGCGGGACGGCGTTCTTCGCCGAATTCGACGTGCACTATCAGCCGATGAAGTCGTTTCCCGTGCTGAAAATGGCCAAAGAACGTCGCTGGCAGTGGGTCGTGGATCGCTGGGTCTTCCCGCAGATCTACTGGCGAATGATTCTCAAGGGCCGGGCTTGAGAACCCGGGCCGTGATCGATTCGACCCGCGTCAGCTAGAACCAGTCGCTCTCTCGGATCTCCTTCATCGCCGCCCGTCGATCGGCCTTCTCGAGACGGTCGAGGTACAACAGTCCGTCGAGGTGGTCGATTTCATGCTGCAGCGCCTGCGAGAGCAGGCCGGTCCCGCTCAGCTCGATCGGGTTGCCGTCGAGGTCGATGCCGGTGACACGGACGAAGGGATAGCGCGGGGTCGGGTACCACAGGCCGGGAACGGAGAGGCAGCCCTCCTCGACGGGTTCCTTGTCGCCCGTGGTCTCCACGATGACCGGATTGAGGATGTACCCGACGTCACCGTCGATGTTGTAGCTGAACGCTCGCAGGTTCACACCGATCTGGCTTGCCGCCACACCGGCCCTGCCCGGCGGCCTGACGCTGTCGAGGAGGTCATCCACCAGCCCCCGAACCCCGTCATCGATCTGGTCGATCGCGTCGGACGTGGTCTTGAGGACGGGGTCCCCGAAAATGCGGATCTGTCGTTCTGTCACTGGTGTCTTTCGGTCGGGTGGTGGTCAGGAGCGTCGGGGGTCGATGCCCTCGACGACGAGAGCAGCGAGTGTGCGGGCGGCGTGCCGGGTCACCGGCCGGAGATCCCGGAAGGTGATCGCCGCGCCGGCGGCGAGCTGGGGGTCGTATGGGATCCGCACGATTTCGCGCACGCGCGATTGGAAGTGGCTCTCGATCTCATCGAGCCTGACCATGTGCGACCCCTGTGTCGCCGTGTTGAGGGCGACGATCGCGTTCAGTACCAGGTGCTCGTAGCCGTTCTGCTCGAGCCAGGTCAGCGTCTCGGATGCCAGTCGTGCCTCATCCACGCTCGACCCGGACACGATCACGACGGTGTCCGCGCGCGCCAGGGTCGCGCGCATGACCGAGTGCACGATCCCGGTCCCGCAGTCGGTGAGAACGAGCGAGTAGTAGCGGGCGGCCAGGTCGGCGACGACGTCGTAGTCGTCCTCGTTGAAAGCCTCCGCCAGGTGCGGGTCAGTGTCCGACGCGAGGACGTCGAGTCGGGTTTCGTCACGGGCGACGTGCGACGAGAACTCGTTGTACCCGGTGATGCTGTCGACGTCGCGGACGATATCGCGCACCGTGAAGTCGGTGTGCTGCGCGATCCGCTCGGAGAGCGTGCCCCTGTCAGGGTTTGCGTCGATCGCGATGATGCGGTCGTCACGGGCGTCAGCGAGAGCCATCCCGAGCAGGGCGGTGACCGTGGTCTTGCCCACCCCGCCCTTCCGGGTGAGGACGGGCACGAAACGGGCCCCTCCGGTCAACGGGCGCCGGATCCGTCGGTCGAGCTCCTTGCGCGCGATCGCCTGGTCGGAGTCGCCAAGGTTCACCCGCCGGCCCGTGACGTCGTACACGAAACGCTGCCAGCGACCCTCCGGCGGAATACGGGTGGCAGGGGTTCCCTCAAGGAGCCGGTCGCTGGTGAGCTGTGCTGACGACTCAGGACCACCGGTTTGATATCGGGTCGCGCTGACGCTCTGTGATTCCTCGGGAGCCGCGGGGACGGTGACGATTGTGGCGATGACCTCAACGGATCGCGTGGCCGGCTGGTCGGAGTCGGGGTTCACGGCGATGTCGTCGATGGCGACGGCACGCTCATCCTCGGGGATGTCGTGGATCGGCGCAGCCGGGAGGCGAACCGACACCGTCGCTGCGGAGCCAACGACATCGAGCGCTGCCGTGTCGACGCCGCCGTCGTCGAGCCTGGGCTCAGCGACGTCGTCGGAGGTGTGACGCGGAGTGCCGCCGCCAGGTTTGGTGGAAGCCATGAGAGCTACCCCCTTCATTCGGGTTCGACCCCAAGTTTAGGCATGCCGGGGCAAACCCGACACGCCCGGGTTACTCCCCCGACTGGACGACGACGATCAGGTCGCCGGCCTCGACCTGCTGGGTGCCCGGGATCGCGAGCCGCTGGACGCGCCCGGCGATCGCGGTGGTGATCGCTGCTTCCATCTTCATGGCTTCGATCGATGCGACCGCCTGACCGGCCTCGACCATGTCTCCCTCGTCGACTTTGAGCGTGACCACGCCGGAGAACGGCGCTGCCACCTGCCCCGGTTTGGAGGTGTCGGCCTTCTCAACCACCTTCGTCTCGACCTGGATGCTGGTGTCCCGAATGAACACCGGGCGCAGCTGGCCGTTGAGCGTGGTCATGACCGTGCGCATGCCCTTGTCGTCCGGTTCACCGATCGCCTCGAGTCCGGCGTACAGTCGAACTCCCTTGGCGATCTCGATGACGTGCTCTGCGCCGGGCTCCAGGCCGTACAGGTAGTCGATGGTGTCGACAACGGACAGGTCACCGTAGGTCTCACGCACCTGGTCGAACTGCTTGGTCGGAGCGGGGAACAGCAGACGGTTGAGCGTTGCCCGCCTCTCCAGCGACGTACCATCGAGCAGCTTCTGGTCGTCATCCGACAGCGGAGCGACCTCGATATTGATCTGGCGTCCCGCGAGCACCTTGGTGCGGAATGGCTCGGGCCAGCCACCGGGCAGGTCTCCGAGTTCTCCGGCCATGAAGCCGACGACCGAATCGGGAACGTCGTACTTGTCCGGGTTCTCAGCGAAGTCGGCGGGGTCGGCTTTCACCGCGGCAAGGTAGAGGGCGAGGTCGCCGACGACCTTGGACGACGGGGTCACCTTCGGCACACGGCCGAGGATGTTGTTCGCGGCGGCGTACATGTCCTCGATCAGCTCGAAGTGATCTGCGAGGCCGAGCGCGATGGCCTGCTGGCGCAGGTTCGAGAGCTGGCCCCCGGGGATCTCGTGACGGTACACACGCCCGGTCGGTCCCGGAAGTCCGGATTCGAACGGCTTGTAGATGTGGCGTACGGCTTCCCAGTACGGCTCGAGGTCCGTGACGGCGTCGAGAGACAATCCGGTGTCACGCTCGGTGTGTGCCAGAGCGGCGACGAGGGCGGATGCCGACGGCTGGCTGGTTGTTCCTGCCATCGGAGCGCTGGCGACGTCGACGGCGTCCACGCCGGCCTGGCTCGCGGCGAGGAGCGTGGCGAGCTGACCGCCGGCAGTGTCGTGGGTGTGCAGGTGGACGGGCACGTCGAACCGGTCGCGGAATGCCGACACCAGTCGAGCAGCAGCGGCGGGCCGGAGCAAGCCGGCCATATCCTTGATCGCCAGGACGTGCGCACCGGCCGAGACGATCTCGTCGGCAAGTCGCAGGTAGTAGTCCAGCGTGTAAAGGTTCTCGGACGGGTCGAGCAGGTCCCCGGTGTAGCAGACGGCCACCTCGGCGACCGTGGTCCCGGTGGCAAGAACCGCCTCGATGGCCGGTCGCATCTGGTTGACGTCGTTGAGGGCGTCGAAGATACGGAAGATGTCCACGCCGCTGTCAGCGGCCTCGCGGACGAAGGCATCCGTCACAGCCGTCGGGTATGGCGTGTACCCGACGGTGTTGCGTCCTCGCAGAAGCATCTGGATGTTGATGTTCGGGAGGACTTCGCGCAGGCTCGACAGGCGTTCCCAGGGGTCTTCGCCCAGGAAGCGGAGAGCCACGTCGTATGTTGCCCCGCCCCAGGCCTCGACAGACAGCAGTTCGGGGGTCAGCCTCGCCACGTGGGGGGCTGCAGCCAGCAGGTCCCTGGTGCGCACCCGAGTGGCGAGCAGCGACTGGTGGGCGTCGCGGAAGGTGGTCTCCGTGACGGCGAGTGCGGTCTGCTGGCGGAGCGCCTGGGCGAATCCGGCTGGCCCGAGTTCGAGCAGTCTCTGGCGGGCGCCGGCAGGAGCAGGTTCGCTGAGGTCGATCGGCGGGAGCTTCTCGGCCGGGTGGAAGTTGGTCGGACGGGCACCGTTGGGCTGGTTCACCGTGACGTCAGCGAGCCAGTTCATGATCTTCGTGCCGCGGTCCTTCGAGACGCGCCCACGAACCAGTTCGGGGCGTTCGTCGATGAACGATGTGCTGAGGTCCCCTGCGACGAACGAAGGGTCCTCGAGTACAGCCTGCAGGAACGAGATGTTCGTGGAGACGCCGCGGATGCGGAACTCGGCCAGTCCCCGCTTGGCACGGGCGACGGCCGCGGGGAAGTCTCGGCCTCGGCAGGTCATCTTCGCGAGCATCGAGTCGAAGTGCGGGCTGATCTGCGCGCCCGGGTTGATCGTGCCGCCGTCCAGGCGGATGCCGCCGCCGCCCGGTGACCGGTAGGTGGTGATCTTGCCGGTGTCAGGACGGAAGTTCTGCGACGGGTCTTCAGTGGTGATGCGGCACTGCAGGGCGGCTCCGTGGAGCTGGATCTTGTCCTGGGTCAGCCCCAGCTCGGCGAGGCTCTCCCCCGCTGCAATCCTGATCTGGGCCTGGACGAGGTCGACATCCGTCACTTCCTCCGTCACCGTGTGCTCCACCTGGATGCGCGGGTTCATCTCGATGAACACGTGCTTCCCTGCGCGCTCCCCCGCTGTGTCGAGGAGGAACTCGACGGTCCCGGCGTTGACGTAGCCGATGGACCTGGCGAACGCGATGGCGTCGCGGTAGAGGTTGGCGCGAAGCTCGTCGGTGATGTTCGGGGCCGGGGCGATCTCGACGACCTTCTGGTTGCGGCGCTGGACCGAGCAGTCACGCTCGAACAGGTGGACGGTCTCGCCGCCGGCATCCGCGAGGATCTGCACCTCGATGTGCCTGGGCCGGATGACCGCCTGCTCGAGGAACATGGTCGGGTCGCCGAAGGCGCTGTCCGCCTCCCGCATGGCTTCGGCCAGGGCGGGGGCGAGCTCTTCCTTCGTGGCGACGCGTCGCATCCCGCGTCCGCCGCCACCGGCGACGGCTTTGGCGAAGAGGGGGAAGCCGACCTCGTCGGCGCCGGCGAGCAGTTCGTCGATGTCGCGGGACGCCGGGGTGGAGGCGAGCACGGGGACACCGGCCTCGATCGCGTGGGTCTTCGCCGTGACCTTGTTTCCGGCCATTTCGAGGACGTTCGAGGTGGGGCCGATGAAGGTGATGCCGTTGGCGGCCGCCTGTTCGGCGAGGTCCGGGTTCTCGGAGAGGAAGCCGTAGCCGGGGTAGATAGCGTCGGCACCGGACTCGAGGGCAACACGGATGATCTCGGCCACGTCGAGGTAGGCGCGGACCGGATGACCGGGTTCGCCGATCTGATACGCCTCATCGGCTTTCAGCCTGTGCATCGAGTTTCGGTCTTCGAAGGGAAAGACCGCGACGGTTTTCGCCCCGAGTTCGTATGCGGCGCGGAATGCGCGAATGGCGATTTCGCCTCGGTTGGCGACGAGAATTTTGTTGAACATGCAGACCTCTCTGGCAGCACAGCGCACAGGGAACGGTTAGGTTCTCCCAGCTTAGTGAAGGTAACGTAGCTTCTTGTGCACGTACTTAGCGTCTCGAGCCTCAAGGGAGGTGTCGGGAAAACCACCGTCAGCCTTGGCCTGGCCTCCGCCGCGTTCGCCAAGGGCGTCCGTACCCTCGTGGTCGACCTCGATCCGCAATCGGATGTCTCCACCGGCATGGATATCTCGCTCGCCGGGCGATTGAACGTCGCAGATGTTCTCGCCTCGCCGAAGGAGAAGACCGTCCGTCAGGCCATCGCGCCCAGCGGCTGGACGAAGACTCACCCCGGGACCATCGATGTCCTGATCGGGAGCCCGTCCGCCATCAACTTCGACGGGCCGCACCCCTCCATCCGCGATATCTGGAAGCTCGAGGAAGCCCTCGCCCACGTCGAGGACGACTACGACCTCGTGCTGATCGACTGTGCGCCGTCCCTCAACGCCCTGACCAGGACGGCCTGGGCCGCGAGCGACCGCGTCGTCGTCGTCACCGAGCCCGGTCTCTTCTCCGTCGCGGCCGCTGACCGTGCCCTGCGCGCTATCGAAGAGATCCGCAGGGGTCTGAGCCCGCGACTCCAGCCGCTCGGCATCGTCGTGAACCGCGTTCGCTCACAGTCGATGGAGCACCAGTTCCGGATCAAGGAACTGCGCGACATGTTCGGGCCGCTCGTCCTCAGTCCGCAGTTGCCGGAGCGCACCTCGCTCCAGCAGGCACAGGGTGCAGCCAAGCCGCTGCACATCTGGCCGGGCGACAGCGCCCAGGAGATGGCGTCGAACTTCGATCAGCTTCTCGACCGCGTCCTGCGCACGGGCCGGGTCGGCGAGTACGCCGACGCCGCCAACGCCGCTCGCTAGTCGTTCGCCCCAACGGGAACGCACCGATTGGTCCCGAACGGTCACTCAGCTCGCTGATGGACGACCCTGTGGGACCACTCGACCCGACGAACCACCCTTCAGGCCCACTCGACTGCTGGACTCAGGCGAAGCAGGACGCGCGACAACGCGTGGACACCATCCGCCACCATCCGCAGCAATCTGCAGCAATCCCCCACCGCGATCCCCCACCGGGGAGCACCGATTGGTCCCGAACGGTCACTCAGCTCGCTGATGGACGACCCTGTGGGACCACTCGACCAGACGGAGCGCAACTTAGGCCCACTCGATCGGGCAGTCACACCAAGGGACCACCCGACCGCTGACGTCAGGCGGAGCGGGACGCGCGACGTGCGGCGAGCTCATCCATCGGGTCTGCGGCCTGCGAGTCGAACTCGATGAGGCTCGTTTCCACCTCGCGGAGAACCTTGCCGACGGCGATGCCGAAGACACCCTGTCCGCGGCTGACGAGGTCGATGACCTCATCGTCTGACGTGCAGAGATACACGCTGGCGCCATCACTCATCAGCGTGGTCTGGGCGAGGTCGTTGACCCCTGATTCCCGAAGCTGGTTGACGGCGGTACGGATCTGTTGGAGAGAAATCCCGGTGTCAAGCAAGCGCTTGACGAGCTTGAGAACGAGGATGTCGCGGAATCCGTAGAGTCGCTGCGAACCCGATCCAGCAGCGCCACGGACGGTGGGCTCGACGAGTCCGGTGCGAGCCCAGTAGTCGAGCTGCCGGTAGCTTATGCCTGCTGCCCTGGCAGCAACGGCACCGCGGTACCCAGCCTGGTCGTCCATCTCCGGAAGGCCGTCGGTGAAGAGCAGACCCAGGTCATAGCGAGGACTGTCGTTGGCGGGAATCTCGCTCATCCGTGTGCTCCTCTGAAGAAATCTGCTGCGGCGGTACCGCATACTCCACGGTACCGACGGCTGTCGGCTTGTACAACGACATCCGAACTGAACGGTGCGGCGTGTCGGCTGGCCGTGATCATTCTGTGACAATCGCGGCGCCCGAATTCAGTCTACGACGTCAGCCGGCCAAGCGCGCTGCGGACCAGGCTGGCGCGGATGACGTCGAGCTGGCCGGCGATCTCTCCGGAGAGCTCGGCTGCCCGGGCACGGCTCGAGGCGTCCTTACGACGCGCCATCGGCAGCAGGGCGCTCTCGATCATGCTGACCTCGCGCTCGGCCGTCGCGCGGTAGCCGCGCAGGTGCCTCGGCTCGATGCCGCACCGCTGCAGCGCAACGAGGGAACGCAGAACGTTCACGGTGTCATCGCCGTAGCTGTCGGCCGGGGTGATGATGGATGCCGAAATCGCGTCCGAGAGGAGTCCGGCTGAGGCTCCCGCCTCGCGGAGAACATCCTCGCGCTGATAACGCCTGCCTGCAGGAATGATCGTCGAGATCTGCCCGGTCGCTGTGGAACCGGGAAGCACGGGCGCGCGCCCGGCGTCGATGTCGGCCAGGTGCCCGCGAATCACCTTGAGCGGCAGGTAGTGGTCGCGCTGCATCGACAGGATGAGACGGAGCCGTTCGACATCCGTCGGGGAAAACTTGCGGTAACCGGACTTCGTCCGCGACGGGGACACGAGGCCCTGCTCTTCGAGGAACCTCAACTTGGAGTTACTGAGGTCGGGGAACTCCTGGGCCAGGCGCGCCAGAACCTGCCCGATGCTCAGGAGCTGCGGCGCCCCTCGGCTCGAGGAGTTCGCGGAGCTCGAGTTCGAGGAGTTCGCTGAGGTGTGTTTGTCGTAGCTGCGGTGCGCTGCCGGGGCAGACACGGTCTAGGCGTCCGACGGCGGCAGAAGGTCGAGGCGCGACGGGTAGAAGGTCAGACGGAATTTACCGATCTGCACCTCGGCTCCGTCGCTCAGCAGCGCGTTGTCGATACGCACGCCGTCGAAATAGGTGCCGTTCAGGGAATTCAGGTCTTTGATTTCGAACGCAACGCCGTGGCGCACGAACTCGGCGTGACGGCGAGAGACCGTGACGTCGTCCAGGAAGATGTCCGCGTCTGGGTGGCGTCCGACCGGGGTCACGTCCGCGTCGAGGAGGAACCGGGCACCGGCGTTGGGGCCGCGTCGCACGACGAGGAGGGCAGAGCCGCTGGGCAGCGCTGCGATCGCATCCTGCTCCTCAGCACTGATGTCGCTTTCGACGTTGGCCAGGCTCGCAGCCAGGTCGCGGCTGAAGCTTGCGGTTGTACCGTTCGCGGGGCCCGCTGCATCGTTCTGCGCAGCCGGCTGGCGCAGAAACGCCGCCGTTGGCGGGTCCTGCTCGTTGGGATATGACACCTGAACCTCCTAGGGTTCCAGCGTATCTGATCGGGGGCCTGTCTGTCCCTCACCTTTTCGGGATGCGCGCACCGTCTGGATCAGATACAGCGCACCTGCCCACCAGTACAGAACGGCGCCAATCACGGCAAAGATCATCCCGAATGGTTGGGCATAGGTTTCGGTGTCGGGGAACGCCGCGGAGACCATCAGCAACGGGAGTCCGACGAACAGGCACGCCGTCGCCCATTTGCCGACCCAGTTCACCGGGAAAGCGCCGTGCCCGATCCTGGCCAGGATCGCAGCGAGGACGACGAGCATCACATCCCTGGCGATGATCACGACGACGAGCCAGAGCGGAATCAGGTCACGCCAGCCCAGTCCGAGGAGGGCAGCAAGGATGTACAACCGGTCGGCCGCCGGGTCGAGCAACTGTCCGAGCTTGGATACCTGGTTGAACCGCCTCGCGATGTAGCCGTCGAGGAAGTCGGTGAAGCCAGACAGGGCAAGGATGATGAGGGCGATGAAGTCCTGGCCCTCGACGAGAAGAATCAGGAAGACGGGCACCAGTGCAAGCCGCAGGAAGCTCAACAAATTCGGGACCGTCAGGATGCGGTCGCTCGGTTCTGGATGTATCCCGTATGCCACCTGACCAGTCTATTGACCCGGGCACGCCCAGTCGGCCCTGGGCACGGCCGGTCGCCAAACCGGTCAGGGATGACCCCAATGGAGGTGTCATGTACTCCCCCGCCCGTGCGGACACGTAGCCTAGGGAAATGAGTTCGTCGCTGCGCCCAGTCCCCGAGGAGACCCGACGACGGAATTTCGTAGCGACTGTGTTGCTGCGCGTCGGCATCCCGGTCCTGGTCGGGGCGGTTCTGGTGAGCATCGCCTTCACCAGTGTGCCGCGTCCGGCAGCGGGCACATCGGCCGGCGCGGATGACGGGCCCGTCGTCGCGGCCGAGCCGCGCTCGCGCCTGCTCTCCTTTTCGGACGCGCGGAATCGGCTGAAGGACGCCAGCCGCCCGTTCACCGTCGCGGTGATCGGCGACTCCACCGGCGACGAACCCGGTGAGTGGGTCGACCTGGCCTTCCGGGAGCTGTCCGAAGACCTCGATCGACCGCTCGTGGTGCACCCGTGGGACATCCTGTCGAACAGCTACCGCCAGGAGATCCGGTCGAACGATGATGGCGCCGCTGCGCCCCTCATCGTCTGGAACGGGTCCGCGAGCGGCAAGACCGGCGCATACTCGCTCGCCCACTTCGCTACGCTCGTGCCTGCCCAGCCGGATGTCGTCATCGTCAACCATGGCTTGAACAATGTGAGGAAGCCGTCGACGGTCGCACCAGAGCTCACCGCCCTCGTGGCAGAGATCGAGCGGTACTGGCCGCAATCGGTCGGCTACGCGGCAATCCTCGAGAACCCGCGCTTCGACGACTGGGCATCGGCGCACGACGTCGTGATCGACGGTGTCACCTCATGGCTGGCGGACAACCAGGCGGTCAGGTCCATCGATGTGCATTCGGCGTACCTGAACTCGCCCGACGTCAATGCGCTCCTGCTTCCCGATCGACTGCACCCGAGCCCTGCAGGGTCGGCGCTCAGCGCCGAGACCGTTCTGGCTGCCTTCCTCCGCTGACGTCCGGTCAGAGTGTCGCCATGGTGAAGACCCGGGCGAGGTAACCGTCGACGGGCGGATGCGTCGCCAGGCGGGCGGCCAGGGACCGGCCAGCCTGGAACAGGCCGGGTGCCGGGCGACCGAGCAGCATGTTGAGCTCCGCCTGTCGCGCCGCTCGGCGTGCGACCGCGAGCCTGCGCCTGCTGAACGCCTGCAGGGCACCGACGTCGCCGCCCGGCAGGAGCAGAGCGGGGAGGATGCGGGCGAGGTCAGCGGCATCCGCCCAGCCCAGATTCATCCCCTGCCCTCCGATCGGGCTGACCTCGTGAGCAGCGTCACCGATGAGCGCAACGCCGCGGCCTGCCAGATTCGCGACCTCGCTTCGTCCGGGCTCGAATGCGCTGAACATCGACGCCGTCGAGGCGTCCGGCCCGCCGCCGGTGCGGCGGACGATGAGGTCGGCGAGGGCTGCCGGCCCGTCGATGTCGACCTGGACATGCGCCACCCAGCGACGGATGCCGCCGGGCAGTGGAAAGGATTCGACGATTCCGCCCCGTTCGAGGTGAAGCACGGCTATGCCGTCATCGCCGGTATCGTCTCGGAAATCACCCATGGCGTAGCGGTCACGATAGCGGCGTTTCGTCACCGTGGCTCCTGCCAGCCGCCGGACGATGCTGTCCGAGCCGTCCGCGCCGACCACGAACCGCGAACGTCTCCTCCCAGTCGCCATCGCGGGTCGTTCCGCGGACGACGAGCGACTCACTGTCCCTGCTGAGTCCGGTGACCCGAATCCCCCGGCGGATGCCGTCGGCACGGCGGGCATGGACCGCGGCGTCCAGGAGGGACTGCGTGACCGGCTGCTGCAGCGTGACGATCGGCGATCCACCGGCAGCCGCAAAGTGAAGAGCGCCGAGCTCGACACCCCTCGTGCGCGCGAGCCCGGTGTCGATGGGGACTCCAGCGGCAAGGACCGGTGCAGCGACCCCGACCGCGTCGAGCAGGGCGAGCGACGGCGGGTGGATTCCGATGGCCCGCGAGTGTTCCGCGCGCCTCTCCCTGGCGTCAACGGCGATGGCGTCGAGTCCTGCGTCGAGGAGCAGCGCGGTGAGAAAACTGCCAACCGGTCCGGCGCCGACGACAACGACATCACGCACCGGTGTGGGTCCGTTCATGCCTCAGCAGCAGTCGGAACGGAAGCTGTTCGTCGACAGTCCAGCCCGGCGGGATGATCGCGCTCAGCTCGCCCGGGCGATAGCTGCGCCGAATGGAGGTGAGGCCATCCGCGCGGATGAACGACCCGCGATAGCCGACGGCGGTGAAGGCGGCGAAGAGCAGGTACGCGACCGACGACCGGCGGATGTCGCTGTGGACGACGGCGATGCGCGCGAGACGTTCCGAGTCCGCAAGAACGATGCCGAGTTCGGCTGCATCGAGGTGGTGCAGCACATGGTTGGAGACCACGAAATCGAATTGCTCGCCGCGGTCCGCCAGCTCAGTGCTTGAGCACGGGCGGTAGACAAAGCCGTCAACGGCGGGGAGGGTCTCGACGTAGGCTGCCGCTCGCGGGTCTGGGTCGATGGCTGCGACCTCGAGCCGAACGCCATCCTGGTGTGCCCAGCGGATCAGCGCCCTCGCCACGTCTCCGCCGCCGGCGCCGATGTCGACCACCGTGTGGACCGGTCCGGTGAACCGGGGGCGCAGGTGGGTCAGGTAGGTGCGTCGCCATCCGGCCACGACCCGGTTGATCCTCGGGAAAGCCGCGTAGGTCCTGAACAGCGTGGCGCGGTCGCAGGACGCCTCATCCATCCGTTCGAGAAGGTCCGGGTTTCGGCGGGCGAGGCCGACACGTACTCCGATCACTGCGAGGGAGCGACCAGGGTGAACAGCCCGGTCTCGACGGTGAGCCCCGGCCCGAATGCCATGGCACAGACCCGTTCGTCCTCCGGGGCCGACTCGCCCTCGAGAATCGCTTTGAGCACGAACAGGACGGTCGCGCTGCTCATGTTGCCGTATTCGCGCAGGATCGTCCGTGATGGCGTGAGTTGCTGTTCGCTGAGCCCCAGTTTCGACTCCACCTTGTCGAGGATGCTGCGGCCGCCCGGGTGGATGGCCCAGTGTCGGATGCCGCCGGCCGGGTCGGCCGCGAGTTTCTCATCCTCCGCGAGCAGCGGTACGAGTGCCCCCTCGATGTAGTTGTCGATGATCTTCGGCACTGCGGCGCTGAGGACCATCTCAAATCCTTCGTCACCGATGGTCCAGGCCATGTCCTTCTCCCCCACCGGGGTGAGTTCGGTCTCGAGGCGGTCGATCGTCAGCGACGGAACATCCGCCGGCCCGGGACGCCCCGTGACGATCGCCGCGGCGGCTCCGTCGGCGAAGACCGACGACGCGACGATCTGGTCAGGCTCGTTCGATGACCGGACGTGGATCGTGCAGAGTTCGCAGGACACGACGAGCACCACGGCGTCGGGGTCGGCGCGACAGAACGCCGCTGCGGCCCTGAGCGCGGGGAATGCGGCGTAGCAGCCCATGAAACCAATGTTGTAGCGCTGGGTGCTGGTGTGCAGCCCCAGTTCCCTCACGAGCTCGTAGTCCGGGCCGGGCGCGTAGAAGCCGGTGCATGAGACGGTCACGACGTGGGTGATGTCGGTGGCGTCCAGGTCCGGGCAGGCGTCGATGGCGGCCCGCGCGGCCGCGGCGAAGAGGGGACCGGCCTCCCGGATGTAGGTGTCGTTGCGCACGCGCGTCGACGGAGACAGGAGCGCACCGGTCGCTGCGTCAAAAAAGACCGGTTCGGTGTCTCCCCTCTGGAGATCGAAATCCTCGATGACGCTTCGTCTCGTGTCGATGCCTGACACGTCGAAGGACGTGCGCACCAGGCGTTCTCCGAGGCGAGTGAGTCCGGGTTGGGAGCCGAAGACTTCGCGCGCTTCGGACTGCACCAGAACGGTCGGCGGGACAGCGGTCTGGATGGTTCGAATGTGCACAGGCATACCTCACCTTAGGCAGAGGAGCGTCCCCGGATCGCATCGGACGGCCATCCACCGCGAACGCACAGCAAACGCGTCTCCGTTAGCAGCTTCGCCGGGGAATGCAAGGCCTTGAGCGGGCGCTGGGCTGACCCTAGCCTGTCGGATGCCGAACACTCCTCGAAAGGACTTCTCAATGTCATCAGCAACGCGGGAACGACCGGGCTCTTCGACCACCGGCGCCAAGACGACGAGACGACAGAAACCCGAACGCGGATTCACCGCGTCGAAACAACTGGCCGACAACATGCAGAAAGTACTCGTCGATCTCATCGAGCTCCACGTGCAGGGGAAGCAGGCACACTGGAACGTCGTCGGGAAGAACTTCAGGGACCTCCACCTCCAGCTCGACGAAGTCGTCGAAGCGGCCCGTGAATTCTCCGACGAGGTGGCCGAGCGGATGCGCGCGCTTCACGCAACTCCGGACGGCCGGAGCGACTCGGTCGCGGCCACCACGACTCTTCCGGCCTTTCCGGGCGGCGAAGTGGACACGGCCAAGACCATCGACCTGATCACGATCCGGATCGAGGCTGCCGTTGGCACGATGCGCGACGTCCACGACCAGATCGACGAAGAAGACCCCACATCCGCGGATCTGCTCCACGCGTTCATCGCCCGGTTGGAACAGTTCGCCTGGATGATCAGCGCGGAGAACCGCTCAGCGGCGAAGAGCTAGAGCGGGGAGTCGCTCTCGGAGTGCACGGTGGCCATGACGTCGACGACGACGATCGGTATTCCAGCCGAGATGAGGAGCTGAGCGGGTTCGAGGATACCCTCGCCGCTGTTGGCTTCGAGCCAATGCAGGGACCCACCGGAGATCGCGTCGGTGATCTCCTTCTGGACATCGGCGAGAGCGCGATTGGGGATGGTGTACTTCACGCCGCCATAGATGACTTCGATGCGCTTCACGACTGGTCCTCCCCAGCGGCGTTCGTCGGCTTCGGCTCGGCGCCGTTCGTCGGCTTCGGCTCGGGCACGATCTGGAGGCCCCCGGCCGAATTCGACGAGGCGCTCAACGCGATAATCCACTCGCGGTTGAGCGACGGGAGCCGGGAACCGAAGTACTTGTAGTGGAGAGGGATGTTGGGAGCGAGCCAGATCGTGCTTCTGCCGTCACCGACCCCCGGGTCGTCCTTCCAGCTGAAATAGAAGGACTCGCCCCGACGCAGCTTGGCACCGATCACGATCTGCAGGTGTGCAAGCACGCGGTCGTCGAAATCGACGGTCAGCGTCGAGTCATAGAAGAGCTTTCCCATCGGGGGCCTTTCGGGTGCGCTGACGAACTGGGAAGTCACCAGTCCACCTCTGTACCCTAGTCTGTCTCGACACGGCTGGTCAGAGGTTGTCATCGATGTGTGCTGGCACGGTCGCCCGGCTTAGCGATCGGAACGCGGATTCACAAGTCCCTTGAGCAGATTGCCTGATCAGAGGACAGTCAGGGATATGAGACGACTCTATTACTCGAGCGGTTCCGTGCTGACGGGAGACGCCCTGAGCGCTGCCGTTCTGAGCTATGCCCGAGCGCTCGCCGACACCGGGAAAGCAGACATCATCGAGATCCCGGTCGTCGCTGAGGCCGGTGCGTCCGGCAATGCCTCCTTCCTGATCGGCCCGTCCAGCCAGCTCTGCTCGGTCCCTGCGGCGAGTGAGGGCGATGACCCTGCAGATGACGCGATCGTCGAGGACCTCAGGGCGAAGACCCGTGCTCTCCAGCCCAGCCGCCCAACGGCGCAGACCAACGCGGCGGATGGCGCGGTGCTGGAGGATTTCGAGATCGCCTGAGCGCCCCTAGGCTCGGAGCATGAATACCCCAGCACCGAGCGCGCGCGTCGACAGCTGGCTGTGGGCGATCCGCGTCTATAAGACGAGGTCCATGGCCACGACTGCGTGCAGGGCCGGACACGTCCGTGTCGGGGGCGAACGCGTCAAAGCATCGCACCCGGTGCGAATTGGCGACGAGATCCGGGTCCGCGAGGGAGGTTTCGACCGGATCGTGGTCGTTGCGCGGATCGTGGTGAAACGCGTCGGGGCGAGTGTCGCGGCCGAATGTTTCGTCGACAAGACGCCTCCTCCCCCGCCCCGCGAAGAGGTGGCTCTCCGACCTATGCGTGATCGGGGTGCTGGCAGGCCGACCAAGCGGGAACGTCGGGATATGGAGAAATTGCGCGGCAGGGACTCCGAGGGCAACCTGCTCGACTGACGCAGGTTCGATAGTCTGGATGCATGGCCGAACTCGCGATCGATCTGCTCGAGCGACTCCGTTCAAGGGCCCCGGACTACGACCGCGACAATCGGTTCTTCACGGAGGATCTCAACGACCTTCGCGCCGCCGGATACCTTGCACCGCAGTCACTCAGCGAGGCGGTCAGAAACCAGCGCATGTTGGCCCGTTACGCCCCGGCAACGGCGTTGGGGGTGAATATGCACCACGTCGTCGTCGGAGTGGCGAGAGTCCTGCACGCCAGGGGCGATTCCAGCCTCGACTGGATCCTCGCCGACGCCCGAGACGGTGAGTTGTTTGCGTTCGGAAACAGCGAAGCCGGGAACGACGAGGTCATGTTCGATTCACTGACCGCCGCTGTACCCGGGAGCGATGGTTCATTCGCCTTCACCGGCAGGAAGATCTTCACGTCGCTCTCGCCGGCGTGGACGCGTCTCGGTATCTTTGGCCGTGACGACTCGGACCCGGCGAACCCGACTCTCGTGCACGGCTACCTCACCAGGGACTCGGCCGGGCACCGCCCGATCGGTGGATGGAATCCCCTGGGGATGCGGGCCACCCAGTCGTTCACCACCGAGCTTGCCGATGCTCGCGTGCCAGCCGAACGCATCGCCAGGATCCTCCCCGTCGGTCCCAGCGCTGATCCGTACATCTTCGGTATCTTCAGCAACTTCCTGCTCCTGATCGGCGCCGTGTATGCCGGCATCGCCGACCGGGCGCTCGAACTCGGCGTTGAGGCCGCCCGGCGACGAACATCACTGAAGCATGGCGGTCGCGCCTACGCCGACGACCCTGACATCCGCTGGCAACTCGCTGATGCGGCCATCAGCCTCGACTCTCTCGCTCCCCAGCTGGCTTCGCTCGCCGCCGACGTGGACACACTCACCGACCACGGTGCCACGTGGTTCCGGCTGCTCGTCGGGGCGAAGACCCGGGCAGTGGATGTCAGCCGCGGGGTCGTCGACACGGCGATCCGCGTGTCCGGTGGGGCGTCTTTTGACGCCGACTCCGAACTGTCTCGCCTTTATCGCGATTGCCTCGCCGGGCTGTTTCACCCCAGCGACCCGGAATCCGCGCACTCCACCGTCGCGACGTCGCTGCTCGGACCGGTCACCGATCCCGGCTGAGCCAGTTACGAGCTGGCCTCGATGACCGACAGAACGTTGCCGGACGGGTCACGGAACCACGCAATGGTCGGTCCGAGGCCGCGCATGACTCCCCTGTCGTCCGTCGGTAGGTCAGCGTTGTCGTAAATCTTCGTGGCTATCCCCTTGTCGTTGAGCGCATCGACAGCCGCGTCGATGTCGCTGACGACGAAGTTGAGGATGGTGAACGATGCGGGCGAGTGGTCCGGCTTCGGGTAGGCCATCACCTCAGCTCCACCGGGCAGGGTGATCCGCAGCATCCCCATTTCGTCGTCTGTCACGGCCAGGCCGAGGTCGTGGGAGTAAAACGATCGGGCCGCGTCGAGGTCGACGACGCTGAACCCACCGAACGCGTGGACAGGCGTGAACATGGGAAACTCCTTCTTCTCGTGGATATCGTTCACGATGGCACAGGGAATCCGTGATCGCGAGGGGTCTGGTGATTTTCCTCCGGCAGGGCAACGATGGGTTCTGTCGCCACACACTCTTGGGGAGGTCCAGCATGGACTGGAAGATCGAACTCATCGCCGTTCCCGTCACCGACGTCGACCGGGCAAAGGCGTTTTACGTCGATCAGGTCGGATTCGTCGCCGACCACGACATTCCTGTCTCGGAGGGCCTGCGCTTCGTGCAACTGACCCCACCCGGCTCTGCGTGCTCCATCGTGATCGGCGAAGGAATCACCGATATGACACCGGGATCGCAGACGGGGATCCAGGTCGTTGTTCCCGATGCGGATGCCGCGCGGGCGCATCTGATCGAGCACGGGGTCGACGCCAGCGCTGTCGATGAACAGCCATGGGGTCGATTCGTCCGGTTCTCAGACCCCGACGGCAATCTCTGGGCTCTGCAACAACTCGTCCCGCAAGAGTGACCGCAGGACCGGACGGGGATTAGAGGGCGGCCGATGACCATCGAACTCGTCGAGGGCGACATCACCACGCTCGCCGTGGACGCGATCGTCAACGCGGCGAACAACGCGCTGCTCGGTGGGGGTGGCGTCGACGGCGCTATCCACCGGGTCGGCGGGCCTGACATCCTGGCCGCATGCAGACGGCTGCGCGCGACCACGCTCCCGGACGGCCTACTAACCGGACAGGCTGTTGCGACCACGGCCGGGCGCCTCCCGGCGCGGTTTGTGATCCATACGGTCGGCCCGGTGTGGCATCCGCGCGAAGACCGTTCGGCTCTCCTTGTCTCCGCGTACCGCACCAGTCTCCTGGTGGCTGAGGAGGTCGGGGCGACCTCGATCGCGTTCCCGGCGATTTCAGCGGGCGTCTACGGCTGGCCGCTGACGGATGCCGCAGCGACGGCCGTCCGCACGGTCCGCGACATGCAGCCGGGCATCCCCGTGACGTTCGTCGCGTTCAACCGACCGGTGACGGACGCATTCCTGGCGGCATTGTCCGACTGAACGACGGATGTTCAGCCGAGGACGACAACGGAATGCGGCGGGACGACCAGGCGTCCGTCCTCGGGTTCACCGACGTCCACGCTGTCCTGGGCGAAGGCGAGCAGAAGACGCGACGGCGCCACCGGAACGGTGCGCTGTTCGAGGCCCAGGTTGATGACGACGGAAGACCCGCCGCGGTTCAACACGAGCCAGCGCTCAGCCTCGTCGAGCTCCACCGACACCTGAGAGAATCGCGGGTCCGTGAACTCGGGTCGACTGCGGCGCAGTGCGGCGAGGTCGCGGTAGAAAGCCAGGACTCGTCCATGTTCACCGGAGGCCGCCTCGCTCCAGTCCAGTTTCGAACGCTCGAAGGACGCGGGATCCTGCGGGTCAGGGACGATCGCCGGGTCCCAACCCATCCGGGCGAATTCGGCGATCCTGCCCTCGGCTGTCGCTTTTCCGAGTTCCGGCTCCGGGTGGGACGTGAAAAACTGCCACGGCGTCGACGCCGCCCACTCCTCCCCCATGAACAACATCGGCGTGAACGGGCCCAGCAGGGTCAGGGCGGCCGCGATCGCCAGCTGGCCGGAGTCCAGCTGTGCGGTCAGGCGGTCGCCGACGGCACGGTTGCCGATCTGGTCGTGGTTCTGGCTGGCGACGACGAGTCGCCACGATGGCATCCGCTCGAGGTCGATGGGGCGCCCGTGGACTCGACCGCGGAAACTGGAGTAGGTTCCGTCGTGGAAGAAGCCGCGAGTGAGTACCTTGCCCAGCGCCTCGAGCGGCTCGAAGTCGGCGTAATAGCCTGTTGTCTCCCCGCTGACGGCGACGTGCACAGCGTGGTGGAAGTCGTCACTCCACTGGGCGTCGAGCCCGTATCCGGATGCTTCGACCGGGGTGATGAGTTTCGGATCGTTGAGGTCTGATTCGGCGATGAGGCTGAGCGGTCGACCGGTGAAGGCGCTGAGCGCAGCGACCTCGTCAGCGAGCTGCTCCAAAACGTGGACGGCGCTGTGGTCGGTAAGCGCGTGGACCGCGTCGAGCCTGAGGCCATCGACGTGATAGTCGCCGAGCCACATCAGGGCGTTGTCGATGATGTATCGCCGCACGGTGTCCGAGTCCTCGCCGTCGAGGTTGACGGACGAGCCCCAGGTGTTGCCGGGGCCGTCGGTGAGGTACGGGCCGAATTTCGGCAGGTAGTTGCCGCTGGGGCCGAGGTGGTTGTACACGACGTCCTGGATCACGCCGACGCCGGCCGCGTGGCAGGCGTCGACGAACCTCTGGTAGCCGGCCGGGCCACCGTAGCCCTCGTGCACGGCGTACCAGAGCACCCCGTCATAGCCCCAGTTGTGCGTACCGTTGAAGGCGTTGACCGGGAGCAGTTCGACGAAGTCCACCCCGATCGACACGAGGTGGTCGAGCCGGGCTGCTGCAGCGTCGAAGGTGCCCTCCGGGGTGAACGTTCCGATATGCAGTTCGTAAATGACGGCACCGGCCAGCTGCCGACCTGTCCACGCCGCATCCGACCATTCGTATTCCCCGAGATCCACAACACGGGAGAGGCCGTGGACGCCGTCCGGCTGGCTCTTCGACCGCGGATCGGGAAACGGGCCCTCCCCGTCGATGAGGAAGCCGTAATCCGTTCCCGGTTTCGGGCGAAGACCCTCCTGCTCCCACCAACCGCCGTCGGCCTGCGTCAGCGGAAGCGTGTCGCCGTCGATGCGCAGGTCAACGCGCGATGCGGAAGGGGCCCAGATGCGGATGTCGTTGGTCATGTCAGTTCCCCATTGCGCGGTGGTCATCGAAATCGTCGGCGACGAGAAGCGCGACAGGGTACTGGCGCAGCAGGTCGGCCAGTCGTACGGTGCCGCCGCTGTACCGCTCGCCGGTGAGCGCGTCGATCCAGGGCCGTCCCGCGATTTCCAGCGTCGTGTCATCCCAGCCCCCAGCGGCGTTCAGTCCGAGTGGAAGGCGGGTCGCCACGGTGACCGCGTCTCCCCGGTCGAATGCGAGGACGTGGTCCGCGGCTGATCCGTATGCAGGCACCGGCAGGTATCGCGAGAACCACTCGGGTTTGTCCCGGCGCAGCCGAAGCGCGCGGGAGGTGACAAGCAGCTTCGCCGCGCCGGTCTCATCGACGGGTGGCAGCCAGCCCCGATCGACCCGCGCCAGGTAGTCCCGCCGGATGGCGAAGTCGACCGGTCTGCGGTTGTCCGGGTCGACGAGGGAGGTCTCCCACAGTTCGCTGCCCTGGTAGACGTCGGGCACCCCGGGTGCGGTGAGCTGGATCAGTTTCGCCGAAAGCGAGTTGGACCACCCTGCCTGCGAGATTCGCTCGACGAGGTTCGTGATCATTCGCGTGACACGCGGGTTGTCGAAAATCGCTGCCACGAGCTCGTGCATTCGTGCCTCGAACGCCTCGTTCGGCTCGGTCCAGGTCGTCGACGATCCTGCTTCACGGGACGCTTTTTCGGCGTAGGCATCCAGCCGCTCCTGTGAGGCGGGCCAGGATCCGAGCACTGCTTCCCAGAGCAGCTTCTCGAAGGGGCCGTCGTCGAGGGGCGCGAGTGAGCGCAACTCGTCGAGCGTCGTCTCCCATTCTTCGGGCATCTCTGCCAGCACGGAAATCCGGGCGCGGACATCCTCGCCCCGTTTGGTGTCGTGGGTGGAGAGGGTTGTCATCGATGCGGGGAGGGTGGCCTGGCGGTGTTGCTGCCTGGCGTGGAACTCCGCGGTGTCGATGCAGAACTCCCCCGGGTCAGCGCCGACCTCGTTGAGTGACGTGAGCCGGCTGTACCGGTAGAACGCGGTGTCCTCGACGCCCTTGGCCATCACCATGCCGGAGGTCTGCTGGAAGCGAACCGCTGCCGGATGTTCCGGGTCGGCGAGGATCGCAGCGAGGGCCTCGATCGTCTCGGTCAGGTCCGGCCGCCGGGTGGTGGCGACGGATTCGGCGTGGTGCAGGTGCTCGATTCCGAAAGGCAGGTAGGACCGGTAAACCGGGAACGCTGCCAGAAGTTCGGCGATGGCATCGTCTGCCCCGGGGATCTCGGGGACGAGCCTCGCCAGCCGCAGCACCTCCGAGCGGAGAATGCTGTCGGCGATCCCGCGCTTGTTCTGGTGCACGAGCTCGGGCCACAGCGCATCGATGTCCGCCGTCGTGCCCTCAAGCCTGCCCTCGAGTGCATCGAGGACCTTTTTTCCGGAGGGATCGACGAGAACGCGATCGATGTCGCCGAGCGCGTCGTATCCCGTCGTGCCGGCCGCAGCCCAGCTCGGAGGAAGCTGCTCGTCGCCCTCGAGGATCTTCTCGACGAGGACGTAGGTGCCCCCGGTCGCGGCCTGGAGGGCGTCGAGGTATCCACCGGGGTCGGCGAGACCGTCGGGGTGGTCGACCCTGAGCCCGTCGACGAGTCCCTCGCGAACCCAGCGGACGATCTCCGCGTGTGATTCCGCGAACACCCAGGGCACTTCGACGCGGATGCCCGCCAGCGAGTTCACCGCGAAGAAACGCCGGTAGTTCAGGTCGGCGTTCGCCCGGCGCCAGTCCACCAGCTCATAGTTCTGCCGGTCGTGGACTGTCCTGGCGTCGGCACCATCATCCGCTGTCCCCGGCGCGATCGGGAACGTGTTGTCGTAGTAGCGGAGGGTGCCGTCGACGATGGTGAGTTGGTCGAGCGCGTCATCCCCGTCGCCGAGCACCGGGAGACGGATTCGTCCGTTCGCGGCAGCCCAGTCGACGTCGAATGCCTCGGCGTACCTGGACTGTTCACCGTGGGTGAGGAGATCCCACCACCAGCCGTTCGACGAAGGTGTTGCGACTCCCATGTGATTGGGAACGATGTCCACAAGGACGCCCCTCCCCGCCGCGCGCGCGACGGCGGCGAGTTCGGCAAGCCCGTCGGCACCGCCGCGAACCGGGTCGATCCTCGAGTGATCGACAACGTCGTAGCCGTGGTCAGATCCTCCTTCGGCGACGAGGAGCGGTGACAGGTAGAGCCAGTCTGCACCGAGCGACGTGACGTACTCGGTAAGGTCAGCAGCGGCCTTGAGGTCGAAGCCTTCCCGGATCTGGAGCCGATACGTCGAGAGCGGAAGTCTCATTTCGGGGCGACCGGTCCGACAGCGGCCGGTGTCGTGAGCTGCGTTCCGCTCTGCACCGCGAGGGATGCCGCGACCGAGTGGTCAGGCTCTGCCTCGGGCTTCGAATATGCACGAAGGACGATCATCGACCGTGCAGCGACGGATTGCATGGCACCGGCCGGTCGTGGGACCGAATCCGCGCCTGCCCCGGCCGTGTCGACGACGATCTCCCACTCCCGTGAGAACTCCTCCGGCGGAAGAGTGAACTCAGCGTCCTCGACGTCAGCGTTGAAGTACAGCAGGAAGTTGACGTCGACGACGTCCTTCCCGCGTGCGTCCCGCTCGCGGATTCCCTGGCCATTGAAGAACACACCAACCGTGCGTGCGAGCTCGACATCCCAGTCCTCCGGCTGCATCTCGCCACCGTCGCGGCCGAGCCAGACGATATCCGACAGCGGCTCGCCTTCCTCGCGCGGCACCGGGCGTCCGTCAAAGAATCCACTGCGCCGGAACACCGGGTGCTCCTTGCGAAGCCTGGCGACCGATGCCGTGAACTCGATGAGCGGAGCATCAGCCTGGTCCCAGTGCACCCAGGTCAATTCGTTGTCCTGGGCGTAGCCGTTGTTGTTTCCCTGCTGGGTCCTGCCGAGCTCGTCGCCGTGAGAGAGCATCGGAACGCCCTGCGACAGCAGCATCGTCGCGATGAAGTTACGCTGCTGGCGGGCGCGGAGGCCGAGCACCTCGGGGTCGTCGGTCTCGCCCTCGATGCCGGAGTTCCACGACCGGTTGTGCGATTCACCGTCGTTGTTGTCTTCGCCGTTGGCGTCGTTGTGCTTCTCGTTGTAGGACACGAGGTCGCGCAGGGTGAAACCGTCGTGCGCTGTGACGAAGTTGATGGAGGCGACCGGGCGACGGCCCGAGTGCTCGTAGAGGTCGGAGGACCCGGTGATCCGCGAGGCGAACTCGGCGAGGGTCGACGGTTCACCTCGCCAGAAATCACGAACGGTGTCACGGTATTTCCCGTTCCACTCCGTCCACTGTGGTGGGAAGTTTCCCACCTGGTAGCCGCCGGGGCCCACATCCCACGGCTCTGCGATGAGCTTCACCTGGGAGACGATCGGATCCTGCTGGACCAGTTCGAAGAAGGTCGACAGCCGGTCGACCTCGTAGAGGTCCCTCGCCAGCGCGCTGGCCAGGTCGAATCGGAACCCGTCGACGTGCATCTCGGTCACCCAGTAGCGCAGCGAGTCCATGATGAGCTGCAGGGAATGCGGGTGACGGACGTTGAGCGTGTTTCCTGTGCCGGTGTAGTCGGTGTAGTACCGCATGTCGTCTTCTTCGAGGCGGTAGTACGCCTCGTTGTCGAGACCGCGGAACGAGAGTGTGGGGCCGAGGTGGTTGCCCTCTGCCGTGTGGTTGTAGACCACATCGAGGATGACTTCGATCCCGGCCTCGTGCAGTGATCGCACCATGAACTTGAATTCCTGCACGTGCTGACCAGCCTCGCCGTTCGACCCGTAGTCGCTGTGCGGAGCGAAGAACCCGATCGTGTTGTAGCCCCAGTAGTTGCTGAGGCCCTGGTCGAGCAGCGTCGAATCCTGGACGAACTGGTGAACGGGCATCAACTCGATCGCCGTCACCCCGAGCTTTTGCAGGTGCTCGATCGTAGCGGGGTGGGCGATGCCCGAGTACGTGCCCCGCTGCTGCTCCGGGATCTCTTCATTCAGCTCGGTGAGGCCCTTCACATGCGCCTCGTAGATCACGCTCTGGCTGTACGGCGTGCGCGGATGCCGGTCGCCAGCCCAGTCGAAGAAGGGATTCACGACGACGCTGAGCATCGTGTGAGGGGCGGAGTCCTCGTCGTTCCGGGAGTCGGGGTCGCCGAAGTCATACGAGAACAACGCCTGGCTCCAGTCGTTGGTGCCACAGGTGGCTTTCGCGTACGGGTCCAGCAGGAGCTTGTTCGGGTTGAGCCGCTTGCCCTTGGTGGGATCGTATTCACCGTGCGCCCGGTAGCCGTAGCGCTGGCCGGGCTGGACCTCAGGGAGGTAGCAGTGCCAGATGAAGGCTTCGACTTCGACCAGCTCAATGCGCGTCTCGGTGCCGTCCTCCTCATCGATGAGGCACAGTTCCATTTTGTCTGCGGCCTCGCTGTACACAGCGAAGTTCGTGCCGCTTCCGTCGTAGGTTGCCCCAAGGGGGTAAGCGTTTCCGGGCCAGGCTTCCATCGGTCTCCTTGTCAGAGCTGCACCGACGAACACTCGCACGGCGTGGGTACAAACCTAGTTTGTCGCCATGGGGTCGGCCGATTCGCTCGAGCTGACTTCCATTTATCCGAATCGTTTGATAGAGACCTGCTCGTGTGCGAGAGACCGCGTCCGCTGAGGTGCCTGGAACGAGTGGGACTTGTGCCAGCGGCGCCACGCGGGTTTCATGGAGTGATCGCGACACCGTCGAGCGGACGTCTCCAAGGCATATGCCCGGCGGAGCTCACAACGCCACGAGGGGAAGAACAATGGCCAATCGACCATCACCCGAAACTAACTCCGGATCCCGAGACGTACTGACGGAGGAAGCGCGAAGCTGGGCTGAACTGTGGCGTCGGGAGGGCCGCTCGACCGTTGTGCACATCGATTCGACGGCACTCTCCGACGGATCCGGGCAGGACGCAGAGTCCCATCGGCAGAGCATCCAGGACGCTCTCGCTGCCGAAGGCGCTCCAGAGAATGACCGTAGGGTTGTGGAGCGCATCCTGTCTGAACCGACGGGTGTCGCTCGCCCCAATTCGCGCTTTCTTGTCGTGGCTGACGGGGAAACCGTCATCGACCATGTGCTCGCCGGCCCAATGGCCACGGGCGAGATGATCGCCCATACGACGGTCCCGAACCTCCTGCCACTGCTCGCCGCGCGGTGCAGCGACGTGCTGTACCTCATCGTCGAGGCGGGCCGCGAGGGCGGCGAAATTCATGTTCTCCGCGCCAGCCAGTCGACCGAGCTGCGCAATACACACGTCGAGGGCCGCTCAGACAGCCTCAACAAGGTGCAGTCGGGTGGGTGGTCCCACAGCCAGTACCAGGATCACTCGGAGGAGATCTGGAAACAGAACCAGGGCCTGCTCGCCGAGGCCGTAGACAAACTGGTGCGGGAGATCCGGCCGCGCCTGGTCGTGCTCGCCGGCGACGTCCGCGCTGTTCAGCTCCTGAGCGAAGAACTCTCGCCAGCGGCCAGGGAGATCTCGACGACCGTGTCCACGCACGTCAGGGCACCGGGTGCCTCCCGCGGGGCCCTGGACGACCATGTCGCGAAGCTACTGGAAGACCTGCACGCCGCCGACGTATCCGCGGCCATCGACCGGCTGTCCGCCGGCGATTTCGAGCATGGTGCCGTCGGCATCGGAGCGGTCATACACGCGCTGCAGCAGGGACAGGTGGAGACCCTGCTGATCGACCCGGACGTGGCCGACGATCGCACGCTGTTCGCCCTCGCGTCAGAACCGTGGGTGGCGTCTGCGCCGGAGGAGGCCCTCGGGGTACCCGTTCTCGAGTCTGTCCCTGCCGCCGTCGCCATCGCCAGGGCCGCCCTCGTGTCGGACTCGGCGCTGATGTTCATGACGAGCGGCCGGCTCCCAGCACACGCGGGTATGGCCGCGGTGCTGCGCTGGCCGACCGGGCCGGCGGTCCCGGGCACGCCACGCTGGACGCAGGCGCCCTGATCGGGTGAACGACCCCCATCGCCTACTGTGGCTGAATGAAAGCGAATCAGTCTCGACTGCCATCGGACACGGCACCCGTGCTCCTGGCCGGGATGTTCGCGGTGACCGGAGTCTTCCATTTTCTGCGCCCCCGGGTGTTCGATCCCATTGTTCCGCGGCTCCTGCCCGGCCCCAGCCGCTTCTGGACCTACGCCTCCGGGCTTGCTGAGCTGATTCTGGCCGGTCTCGTCGCATCGCCACGTTCGAGGAATCTCGGCGGGCTGCTGTCGGCACTCTTCCTCGTGGCGGTTTTCCCCGCCAACATCCGTACGGTGCGTGTCGTCCGACGTCGACCGCCCCCCGCACGACTGATTGCACTCGCTCGGCTGCCCCTTCAGGTCCCGCTCATCGCCCTCGCCCTGCGCGTCGCGCGAGGCGAGCCCGGACGGCACTGACCAGCAGACATGTCCCCGACAGACACTCGAAGGAGCTGACCATGACCGGTCCCGACTTGCTGGCTGATGCCTTCGGGCGCGTTTCCGAAGGCTTCCACCGCGCTGCGGAGGGACTGGACGCACGCACCCTGATGGCCCGCATCGACCCGGATGCGAACTCGATCGCCTGGTTGCTCTGGCACCTCACGCGCGTCCAGGACCAACATGTCGCCGAGCTTGTCGGCACGGACCAGATTTGGCTGTCGGCGGGGTGGGTCGACCGGTTCCGCTTGCCGGTCCCCGCCTCCGACACCGGTTATGGACACAGCAGCGACGACGTCGCCGCTGTCGTCGTCGATTCCCCGGACCTGGTCCTCGGCTACTTCGACGAAGTCCACGACCGGACATCGCACTTCCTCGCCAGCCTGTCAGAGAGCGATCTCGATCGCGTCGTCGACTCGAATTGGGAACCGGCGGTGACCCTCGGCGTTCGACTCGTCAGCGTGATCTCGGACGATTTGGAACACATCGGACAGGCCGCGTTCATCCGCGGGATACTGCATCGCCGGTGAGGCCTGTTGGTGACGTCCTACCGGGCGCGAGCAGCGAGCCTGCGGAGGGCCGTCAACGGAATCGGCAACCAGTCCGGGCGGTTGCGAGCTTCATAGACCGCCTCGTACACGGCCTTATCCATCTCGAACGCGTCGAGAAGTTCCCGGTGCGCGCGAAGATCGGTCCCGGATTCCTGGATGTAGCCGCTCAGGAAGGCACGCCGTGATGCGCTCGTCCAGGCCGCGGCCTGTTCAGTGCTCCCGAGCGACCCCGCGACGTAGTCGAAACTGCGGAGCATCCCGGCTACGTCTCTCAGTGCAAAGTCCGGTTGTGATCGCTCCAGCATGGGGCGAAGCGGCTCACCTTCGAAGTCCAGGAGGATCCAGCGACCATCGGCCAACAGCACCTGTCCGAGGTGAAAGTCGCCATGGATGCGCTGGAGCGCCGGCCAGTCGAGTGACCCGACGGTTGCATACAGGTTCTCGATAACCCCCCGAAGTTCCGCGATCGCGGGGACTTCGTTGATGGCGAGCTGGAGCCGCGCCTGCCAGCTGCTGAGGGTTCCGGCGACATCTGCCGGGGACGGCTCACGGGTGCCGAACGATTCGGCCAGGGTCCGGTGGACCTCGGCGGTCACAACGCCGAGGTTGAACGCGCTGTCGGTAAAGTCCACATTTGCCTCGCTTGCGCGCAGGGCGAAACGCCAGGCATCCTCAGCCCCCGCCAGGAACTCCTGCGCGAAGGCGAGATGACCTGCGGCGCGGCCACTCGGCTGGCCGGTGTCGTCCCACTCACCGACGACGCAGCCGATCGAGTGTGGAACACTGTCGGATCCGGCTGCGGCAATCGCGGCCTGGAGGACGACGTCGGGGTTCTCACCGTCGTGCAACGCTCGGAAGACCTTGCAGATCGCCCGGAGCGGACCATCGGTGGTATTCACGCTGTAGATGATCGAGGTGTTCGACTGCTCGCCGGTGAGGACACGGGCGGAGAGGATGGACGACACCTCGACGGCACCGAACGCGCGACCGGAGGCATCCGCCCCCTCCGACGCAGCTGTCGCATTAGTCGTGATCATCCGGAGCAGCGCTTCAGCGTAGGCAGGGTCGTGCGGCCCGTCGTAGAGGAAAACCGTTTCGCCGCCACTCGGAAACTGGCCGATCAGCGCGCCCTCCGCGTCAGCGAGCGGCACCGTGCGCTCCGTGACCGGCACCTGGTAGAGCACGGGGGATGCTCCGCTGTGGTCCATGATCAGGTGGGTGTGAACGCGAGCGTCATCAGCGGGGATCTGCCAGCTTCCGATGAGCTCGAGCTCCGGCAGGCGTCCCTTGCTGGCGAACCAGCGTTGGGATCCGAGCCAGGGGGCGATGAGGTCGAGGTGACTCGTCAGCAATGACATGTACGAAGACTATTACGTCGACCTGACGGTCCGGTCAGTCGCCGTGCGGGGTTGACACCAATTCACTGCGTGAGGAAGTCAGAAATCTCCCGCGCTATGACCGCAGGCTCGTAGGAGTGGTGCCTGGCGTCGATCCGTCGCTGGGTCGCGTTGGGCAGCGCAGCGACGATGGCGTCAGCGGCCGGGGGGAAGATCGGCTGGGTTTCCTCCCCGATGAGGACGATCACCGGAATGGTGACCTGCGTCCAGTGTTCTGCGAGGTCGCCTTGTTCTGCGCGTGCCAGCACCGCCGCATCGTAGGCGAGGGTGTGCGCAACCGAGAGCAGGGTCGGCCAGGCCGGACTGTTTCTCGCCCCGTCGAGCCACTGCGGCGGCATGTCCCTCATGAAGAACGCAACGGTCGCTTCCCGGTCTCCGGCCGCGAGGCGGGTCTGGAGTCCGGACAAGTTCTCGGAACCGTCGCTCTCCAGATCGAGCGGGGGCTCCCAAAGGATGAGTTTCGTTATGCCTGGCAGCCGAGCTGCAGCCCAGAGGCAGAGCACTGCTCCTGACGAACTCCCGTACAGTGCAGTGTTCCCGCCGACGACGCGCGAAAGGGCCTCGATGTCGTCGACTTCGCGATCCACAACGTACGGGAGGGTGTCTCCGCTCTCGCCGCGGCCTCGGCGGTCGTAGGTGACGGCGGTGAAGCCCGACTCTGCAAGGAGGCGCGCTACCTCTGTCGACCCGGTATCGAACGCCCGGAACTGGTTGGCACCTCCGACGAGAATCACCGCTGGGCCGGAACCCACCGTGTCGTAAGCGATGCGTGTTCCGTCTGCGGATATCACGAACTCGGTCATCTGGACTCCCGTGCTGCTCTGAGGTGTCTACTGTGACATGCGGCCGCGACCATCGAAAGAGCGACCGGTGGTGGCGTCCTGCCGCGCGGAGTACACTCACCCGCAGAATCGAGGCGGTGGCTCCGCGAGCGGGTGCAGAGGGTCGTCTCGGGGCGGAGGCTACCGTGGCGACCGAACTGCCGATGACACCGTTGCCGATCATTCTTGCCTGCGCCGGATCGTCGGAGGACAGGAACCGACTGGATGCTGAATTGCGTCGGCGCTACACGGCTGACTACCGCATCCTGACCGCGGCGAGCGCCCCAGAGACCACCGCGCTGCTCCACGCCGCGGTCGAGGCCGGTGAACGTGTCGCTCTCGTGCTCTCGGACGACCTCGCCGAAGACCGTGACGGCAGCACGGCATTCGACGTGGCCAGACGGTTGTTTCCCGACGTGCGCCGCGGGCTCATCATCCGCTGGGGCTCGTGGGCGGACCCGGCAGTCGCCGGAACCGTGCTGACCGCCATGACCAGGAGCCAGATCGACTACTACGTGGTGCAGCCACGGCGCAGCCCAGACGAGTACTTTCATCGCTCCGTGACCGAGTTTCTCCTCGAATGGGAGCGGGCTGCCGCCGATCACCCGCCTGACGCCGTGGTCCTCGGTCGTGACGCCCTGCCCCGCGTGCACGAGATCCGGCGTTTTCTCTCCCGTGCGGGCATCCGGTTTCGATACGCCGAACCTGGGTCCGAACTGGAGCGGGCAACGTCCGAGGAGACCGGACGGACGACGACCGACGCCCCGGCGGTACGCCTCGGAGACGGCAGGCTCCTCGTCGAGCCGGACAACGCCGAACTGGCCGAAGCCGTCGGGCTCACCACAGCGCTACCGACAGACAGTGTGGACCTCGCGATCGTGGGAGCTGGTCCCGGTGGGCTTGCCGCCGCCGTCTACGCAGCCTCGGAGGGGCTCGACACGCTCGTCCTGGAGCGGGAATCGATCGGCGGCCAGGCCGGCTCGAGCTCCCTCATCCGCAACTATCTCGGCTTCTCCCGCGGGGTATCGGGCGAAGAACTGTCAGAGCGGGCGTACCAGCAGGCCTGGGTGTTCGGTGCTCGGTTCGCGCACACGCGGGCGGTCACCGGCATGCGCATCGACGACGACGGATTCGTGCTCGACGTCGGCCACGACACCGTCAGGGCTCGCTCCGTTCTCCTGTCGACTGGCGTGTCCTATCGAAGACTCGCCATCCGAGGGCTCGAGCCCTGGGTCGGGTCTGCCGTTTTCTACGGGGCGTCGGCAGTGGAGGCGAAAGCCCAGACCGGCCGCATCGTGCACGTGGTCGGAGGCGGCAACTCCGCCGGGCAGGCCGCGCTTCACCTGGCGCGCTACGCGACATCCGTCTCGCTCATCGTGCGAGGCGAGAACCTGGCCGCGAGCATGTCCGCGTACCTCATCGACGAGCTCGCCGCCGCGGGTGTCGCCGTGCTCACTCAGTCGAAGGTCGTCGGAGGGGGCGGGAATGACGAAGGACTCGACCACCTCGTGCTCCGGCACCGGGTCAGCGGTGAGGAGACCACGGTTGCGAGCAATGCATTGTTCATCACCATCGGCGCCGCCCCACACACAGACTGGGTGCCCGAGGCAGTGCTCCGCGATCCGTGGGGGTTCGTCTGGACCGGGAGCGACGTCGTCCTCGAGGGCGGCCGCCGCAGTTGGCCGCACGAGAGGCCACCGCGGGCGCTCGAGTCGTCCGTGCCGGGTTTCTTCGCCGTCGGCGATGTTCGCCGTGGTTCGGTGAAGCGGGTGGCGTCAGCGGTGGGCGAGGGCTCCGTGGTCATCTCGTCTGTGCACGCCTATTTAGCAGAGCGCTCGGCGGCACATCACTAGCCGACTACACGGTTTCGGGCGGCCACACGTACGGTAGATCGTCCGGAACACCGGGGAACAGGGCTCCGTAGAAGCCAGGGTCCTTGCGAAGAAGGTTCGACCGATGGCTGAGGTGAAGGGCGTCATCCCCGATCCACGGCGGGAGCTCCAGCTGATCCTGCGTGAGCGAATCCGCCTCGGGAGCGAATTCGCGGATCTGATCACGCACCGTGTCTGCGTGCCCACGTTCGATCCAGGCGTCGGTCATCTCCAGGCCGTACCTGGTGAGCGCCGGGACGAAACCACGCCACATTTTCGCGGCCGGATGGTTCCGCCAGCCGTAGGTCGGGATGGTGACGGCGCGAAGCAGCTGGAGGGCCTCGACCCGCTGCTTGCCCAGCCGGGCACGGTCGAGGATGCGGGCGCTCTCGGCGAACGACGGATACGGGAGAAAGGTCTGCACAGTGCCAGAACGCTAACACCGCGTTCCCTCGTCCCGACACGGGGTTGACGGGGACGACGCCAGCCCCTGTCGCCCGGCGCCTGTCTCGGGCAGGATCGACCCATGGACTTCTCCCCGGCCGCCCTCCCCTCCCCCATGCTCGCCAAAGCCGTCACAGCCGTGCCAGAACAGGACAGTGTGGCTGGCGGACTGAGCTACGAGCCGAAGTGGGATGGGTTTCGCGCGATTGTGTCGTTCGACGGGTCGACCGTTCAGATCGGAAGTCGCGGAGCCAAACCGCTGACCAGGTACTTCCCCGAACTGACCGATGCGCTCGCCCGGCTTCTTCCCTCCCCGTGCATCCTCGACGGAGAGATCGTCGTGCCTACCGGTGAGGCCGGCAATCAGCACCTCGATTGGGAGGCTCTCTCCCAGCGGGTCCACCCCGCCGCAAGCCGCATCACCAAACTCGCGTCCGAGACGCCGGCCATGTTCGTGGCATTCGACCTGCTCGCGCTCGGAGACGAGAGTCTTCTCGATACCCCGTTCGCCGAGCGCCGAAGCGCCCTGGAGTCCCTCGTGGGCGAGTTGGAGCATCCGCTTCACCTCACCCGGACGACCAGGGATGTGTCACTTGCCCGCGACTGGCTGGTCGAGTTCGAGGGCGCGGGGCTCGATGGCGTCATCGCGAAACCGCTCGCGGAGGTTTACGCCCCAGGAAAGCGTCGGATGCTCAAGGTCAAACACCACAGGACCGCCGACGTCGTTCTGCTCGGGTACCGGGTGCACACGAGCGGACAGGGTGTCGGCTCGCTTCTCCTCGGTCTCTACGATTCCGACGGAGAGCTGAGGGGTGTGGGAGGCGCATCCGCATTCACGAACGCGAAGCGACTTGAACTCATCGACGAACTCGCGCCGCTCGTCATCCGTGCCGAGGACGGTGAGGCCGTGACCGCGGATTCTGACCGAAGCCGATTCTCTTCCAGCAAAGATCGCTCGTTCGTCCAGCTGGAACCGACCCGCGTGCTCGAGGTTCGCTACGACCAGATGGAAGGGATGCGGTTCAGGCACACGGTGCAGTTCTTCCGCTGGCGTCCTGACCGTGATGCGACATCGTGCACCTTCGACCAGCTCGACCGGCCGATCGCCTACGATCTCAGCGACGTTCTCGACTAGTCGGTCTTCTTCGCGGCTTTCGTCGCAGTCTTCTTCTCGTCGTCCTCGTCCCAGTTCTCGGCGTTCTTCCGACTCGGCTGCACCCGGGGCGGCTCCCCTGGCATCTTCGGGAAGTCCGGAGGGAACGGCAGCTCGCCCTCCCCGTTTGACACGTCCCTCTCCCACCAGTCAAGAAGCACGTCGATGCTTCCGGGTGTGTCGTGCATGTGCTCCCAGGGGTCGCCGACCGTCCGAAGCCGATCGGGAACGGTGAGGATCGTGAAGGCCGCCGGGTCTGCGCCGTCGAGTTCGTCCCATCCGAGCGGGCAGGACACCGGCGCGTGAGCGAGGGCGCGCGGGCTGTATGCCCCGGCCATGGTTCGGTCCCGGTTGGCCTGGTTGTAGTCGACGAAGATACGCGTGCCGCGCTCTTCCTTCCACCAGTTGGTCGTGACCTTCTCCGGCATCCGGCGCTCGAGTTCCCTCGCGACAGCGATGACCGCGTGCCGTACGTCGAGGAATTCGCGCACCGGGTCGATCGGCGCGAAGACATGGAGCCCGCGATTGCCGCTCGTCTTGATGAACGCGGTGAGACCGGCCTCTTCCAGGACGGTGCGGAGCGCGAAGGCGGCGGGGACGGCATCCGCGAAATCAGTGCCGGGTTGAGGGTCGAGGTCGATTCGCAGCTGGTCAGGGTTGTCCGGGTCGCCGGCGCGCGAGGGCCACGGGTGGAACACGACGGTGTTCATCTGGGCCGCCCAGACCGCTGCGGCCGGCTCGTCGAGGACGAGTTGCGGATGTGATCGGCCGCTCGGGTACACGACCGGTACCGCGCGAACGTAATCCGGTGCGCCCCTGGGCGGGTTCTTCGAAAAGAACTGCTCACCGTCGATGCCGGCCGGGAAACGCTGCAGCGACACCGGGCGGTCGCCGTTGGCCCGGATGAACGCCTCTCCGACGTCGATGAGGTAGGTCGCGAGGTCGAGCTTGGTGATGCCGGGCCCAGACCAGAGGACCCGTGTTGGACTGGAGATGCGCACGGCGCGCTCGCCGCTGGGGCCGGGAACCGGGAGGACAACTGCGTCGTTTGCCATGCTGACAACCTACCCGCGCAGCACTCTGTCGGCCACGGTGTCGATATCGCGCCTGACTGGTCGGTAGGCAGTCCCCGCCCGGGAGCAACGCGGCGGGGACTGTCGTTCCGTCGCTACCGGTGCCCGTTGCCGCTGCACCCCGCTTTCCCGGTCACGTTGGTGATCTTGAGCACCTCACCGCCCATGGTGACGAGGTATGCCGAGTTCTTCACCAACTCCAGCGAGGTCGGAAGGTCGAGGCCGGATGCGATGACGCGGAACGTTCCGTCGCGATTCGCCTTCAGCAACTCGCCACTCTCGGCAAGCGCAGGACTCGCCGGGGGGACGTCGCCCGGCGAATCACCCTGCGAGACCGCGAACAGGCCGCACCGGTGTACCTCGACATCGACGATGAGGCTGAACCCCGATGCGACGGGGCGCGCAGACGCCGAACCGCCCTTCAGCCCAAACGCGACCACTCGTCCGTCTGCCGGGAGGTGCGGAACCGCTCCGGCTTCGGCCAGGTAAACGGTCCTGCCCGCTGTTGCGAGGCCCGTCGGCACAGTGTTCCCGAACTGGATCACTTCGGATACCGCGCCGCGCAACGACGCGAAGACCACGCGGTTGTGGTGTCCATCGCTGACCAGAAAACCTCCGCGAACGGGTTCCATGGCGAACTGCAATCCGCTGGGAACGTCGAACTGGGTGTCCGGTGGATTCGCGATGGACCATGCCCCGATGTCGGCGACCACGGTGGCCGTGTCGGCGTCGTCGATGCGGTAGATGCCGTTGACGTGTGTCCCTCCGACGTCCGGTCCGACGAGCGTGACGAGCGCGTAGGCGGTACGTCCGATGAAGGCGACGTCGATGACGCCACCCAGGCCGATGACGTCGGTCGGCAGGCCGCGCGCGAACGTCGATGTGGCGCCAGACTTCAGGTCGATGCGAGTGATCTCACCGGGGCCGGCTTCGGTGACGTACAGGGCTCCGTCGGGGCCGATCGTGCTCCCTGATGTGCCCTCCAGGCCGCTGGCGAGGACAGACACAGTCGACTGATGATCTTTCGGTGTCGCAGATGCGACGCCAGGCACGACAAGTGCCGGCAGGAGGAGCGCCGCGACGGCAGCACCGAACAACGCTGTTCGAGGGGTTTTCATGAGGATTCTCCGGGGATGACAGTGGAGGGCTGGGCGTGCATGAGGGTGGGGAGGCGGCCTCGGCGGTCGAAGCATTCCCGCTCGCTGGCCGCGAGACAGTAGCGGCGGCGCGGTGGTGACGGGCCCATGATGCTCCCGGTTTCTCGCCGCGTCAACCCGTCAGAACGGCGGCCGGACAAGCGTCAGAGTGCGAGCTTGAAGCCCGCGTGAGACTGCTCGAATCCGAGCCGCTCGTAGAACCGGTGTGCTGCGGTGCGTGACTGGTCTGATGTCAGCTGCACCAGGCTTGCGCCGCGCCTCCTGGCTTCCCCGATGGCCCACTCGATCATCGCGCCACCGATGCCGCCGCCACGGAGCGCAGCACTGACCCGAACCGCTTCGATCTGCATGCGCGTCGCGCCAGCGCGTGCGAGCCCCGGGAGGAAGGTCAGCTGCATGGTCGCGACGATCGTTCCGGCGGCATCCGTTCCCACAACGAGGAGGTGCGCGGGATCCGCGTCGATCGCGTGAAATGCCCGCTCGTATCCGGCACGCTCTTCCACTGCGGTGGAGTCGACGGCGGCGCGCAGCCGGTCTGCGGCGAGAAGTTCGACGATCCCCGGGACATCGGAGAACACGGCACGGCGGAGAGTGACAGGCTGGCCGTCGAGGTCGAGAGTGCTGAGGATCACGCTCCTATTCTCGCAGCGAGGACTGCCTGCCCGATCACCTGCCCGATTGGCTCAGGATGGCTCGGACCACTAGCTCGACGGCCGGGCGAGGATCTGACCGGTCGTGGCGGGCGATCCGATGCAGGATGAGGCCTTCTGAGCATGCCATCAGCGCGGCGGCGCCGGCCTCCGGGTGGGCTGCCCCCATCCTCGCGAGGGTCTGGACCGTTGCGGATTCCATGGCGGTGCGCCCGAGGGCCAGTGCCTCTCTGAGCTCGGCATCGTGGCTGGCCTCGAGGAACACGACGAGACGTGCGGTGGTCAGTGTCCGGTGCGCGTTCGTCGTGAGGTCGAGCAGGCCACACACCGCGTCGATGACATCCTCAGCGGTTGCCGGGTACATGGCACCCTCGACGGACGGAAGCTCGCGCTCGATGATCCGCTCGACGACGCCGGCCAGCAGCGCAGCCCTGGTGCGGAAATAGTTCGACGTCGACCCCTTCGGCAGTTCAGCCCGGTCGTCGACGCGGGCATGGGTGAGAGCCCGGAGACCCGCCGTCCCGACGAGCTCGATCGCAGCATCCAGGGCACGGGTGCGAAGAGAGGTCACCTGCATACTATAAGTCTAGTGACCCTCAGCGATTGCGGCCTCAGCGAGGGCGGACCTCCGATGGAGATGTCCACCTCGGCTTCCCGCTCCCGTGCGCGCGATGACGTACCGGAACGCGTTGAGCCAGGCGGTATCCGCCGTCGTCCCTGCGGAAGGGTTGCGCTGCCTCGATGACCGTTGCGGCACCGGCTGCGAGGCCCGCCTCGTCCTCACCCAGCAGCACTCCGCGCACAAGTCGGTCTTCATCCTGCACCTGCCAGGGCAGTTCGACGAGTCCTGAGGCGACGACATCGAAACCGGCGTCGGCGACCAGGCGCTCGAGCCCTCCGGGCAGTCGGACCGCATCATCCGGCATCGGGTCTTCGTCGAACGATAGAGCGACGGCGGATTCGATGACGTTGAGGTCGTTGCGCGCAGCCTCCGCCCAGTTCGCAATCGCGACGAATCCGCCCGGCACGGCGACGCGCCCGAACTCGGCGAGCGCCCCCTCCGCATCCTCGGCGAACTGCACCGCGTTGACGGCGGTGATGACGTCGTATGAGGAGTCCTGCCACGGCAGCGATTCCGCGATACCCAGCCGGACATCTCCGGTTGATACTAGGGATCGTGCCCTGGCGACCATGGCTGGAGCGGGATCGATGCCGGCGACCTGCGCCCCACGGCGTTCGAGCAGTGCGAGAAACTCACCGCTCCCACAGCCAACATCAAGCACACGGGACCCGGAACGGATGCCGGTCAGCTCGATGATTCGTTCGCGCACGGGATCCGCAAACGATCCCCAAAGTTCGGCCCATTCCGAGGCGACCGCTGACCAGGCCTCCCCCGCGGCGTTCCCCGCGCCTGCACCATCCACGGGTCCTCCTTCGTCCGGGTCACGAGGGTCGCCGCCCTTCTCGCCGGTCACACTAACATCCGGTGCCCACACAAATCCCCTGTCAGTAGCGACGGTCGTGGTGGATATCGCCGCTTCGCCTTAGGGTGTGGTCATGAGCAATCACATTCCGACCTGGCCGGCCCGTGCCGGTGTCCCAGGCATCATCCTCTGGGTGAGTGTCGTTGTCGGCCTCGTAGCCTTCGGCGGATTCCTGTTCACCATCACCTCCTCGTAACGCACAAAACGCCCCTCGAGCAACACTCGAGGGGCGTTTTGTGTGCGGTCGTCAGCTTGCGACGTCCTCCCTGCGTGGGAGCTTCCAGCCCGGGCGAACGAAGTGACAGGTGTAGCCGTTGGGGTACTTCTCCAGGTAGTCCTGGTGTTCCTCCTCGGCTTCCCAGAAGGCACCTGCTGCCGTGACCTCGGTGACGACGGGGCCAGGCCAGAGGCCGGATGCGTCGACGTCGGCGATCGTGTCTTCGGCGACCTGCTTTTGCTCGTCGCTGAGGTAGTAGATCGCTGAACGGTAGCTCGCACCCACGTCGTTGCCCTGGCGGTTCTTCGTGGAGGGGTCGTGGATCTGGAAGAAGAACTCGAGCACGTCACGATACGAAATCTGCGCGGGATCGAAGACGATCTCCACCGCTTCGGCGTGATTGCCGTGGTTGCGGTACGTCGCGTTGGGGGTTTCTCCGCCGGAGTACCCCACGCGGGAGGCGATCACTCCCGGACGCTTGCGAAGGAGCTCCTGTGCTCCCCAGAAACAACCGCCTGCGAGAATCGCGGTTTCAGTCGTGCCTGCCATAGTGGCCTCCTCGTGTTGAACACTGTCCATTGTCGGTCATTGTTCCGTTAGAGAGAACAGGCAACACCGGCCTGCTGTTCCCTCGATCCTGTGTGTGACCCGGGAGTTTCCGGGCGGCCCTGCGTCCTGACGCGGACGCGCGGCATCCCCACGGGCCGAGCGGGTAGCATCCGCACAACCGATGCACATCCCAAGGGGACTACCGTTAGTTCTATGACTTCCCCTGAAACAACCACGCCAGGCGACGAGAAAGCCGCTGGCCAGAACTTTTCCGAGCTCGGGCTCGATGACGCAGTGCTCAAAGCGCTGCGGGACGTTGGATACGAGACGCCTTCCGCGATCCAGGCCGCGACCATCCCCCCGCTCCTCGCCGGACGCGACGTCGTCGGCCTCGCCCAGACCGGAACCGGTAAGACCGCCGCATTCGCGCTGCCGATTCTGTCGCGACTCGACCTCTCACAGAAGACCCCGCAGGCCCTCGTGCTTGCGCCGACCCGTGAGCTCGCCCTGCAGGTCTGTGAGGCGTTCGAGAAGTACGCCTCGCACCTCAAGGGCGTTCACGTTCTGCCCGTCTACGGCGGCCAGGGCTACGGCGTGCAGCTGTCGGCTCTCCGCAGGGGCGTCCATGTCGTCGTCGGTACGCCCGGCCGCATCATGGACCACCTCGACAAGGGCACCCTCGACCTCTCCGAGCTGAAATACCTGGTTCTCGATGAGGCCGACGAGATGCTCAAGATGGGCTTCGCTGAGGACGTCGAGACGATCCTGGCCGACACTCCGGATGACAAGCAGGTCGCCCTCTTCTCGGCCACGATGCCGGCGCAGATCCGCCGGATCTCGGCCAAGTACCTGCACGACCCCGAAGAGATCACCGTCAAGAACAAGACGACGACCTCGGTGAACACGACCCAGCGCTACCTCGTCGTCTCGTACCCGCAGAAGGTGGATGCTCTCACCCGCATCCTCGAGGTCGAGAACTTCGAGGGCATGATCGTCTTCACGCGAACGAAGAACGAGACCGAGACCCTCGCCGAGAAACTGCGGGCACGCGGATACTCCGCTGCGGCGATCAACGGTGACGTTGTCCAGGCCCAGCGTGAGCGCACGGTCAACCAGTTGAAGTCGGGCAAGCTCGACATCCTCGTCGCCACCGACGTCGCCGCCCGCGGTCTCGACGTCGAGCGGATCAGCCACGTCGTCAACTACGACATCCCGATCGACACCGAGTCCTACGTTCACCGCATCGGCCGCACCGGCCGTGCCGGACGCAGCGGAACGGCGATCAGCTTCGTCACTCCGCGTGAGCGCCGCCTGCTCACCGCCATCGAGAAGGCCACGCGCCAGCCGCTGACACAGATGCAGCTGCCGAGTGTTGACGACGTCAATGCCACGCGCCTCGCCCGCTTCGATGACGCGATCACCGAGGCCCTCAGCCAGGAAGCGCGGATCAGCCGGTTCCGCGACATCATCGGCCACTACATGGAGCACCACGACGTTCCCGAGGTCGACGTTGCCGCAGCCCTCGCGGTGGTCGCCCAGGGTGAGTCCCCGCTGCTGTTGTCTGCCGAAGACGAGCGTGCCCAGCGTCGCGAGCAGGAATTCGAACGCGACCGGACGGCATCCCGCGAACGGTCCCGCGATGACCGCGGCGGCCGCAGCGATCGTGGTGGACGTGACGACCGCGGCGACAGAGGCGATCGCCCCGAGCGTCGTGCCCGCACCGGCGACTCATCGTTCACGACCTACCGCATCGCCGTTGGCAAACGCCAGAAGGTCGAGCCGCGCCAGATCGTCGGCGCGATCGCCAACGAGGGTGGACTCAGCCGGAACGACTTCGGGCACATCGACATCCGTCCGGACTTCTCGCTCGTCGAACTCCCGGCCAACCTCTCGGACGACGCCCTCAACAGCCTCGCGTCTACCCGGATCGGCGGCAAGCTGATCGAGTTGCGTCCTGACCGTGGCGGCCCCGGGAAGCGCGACGACCGCGACGACCGGCCTGCGCGCAAGCCGCGTCGCTAAGCACAGCGCCGCTTCGCCAGAAACGGTTGGACTGATCGCACATGTTCAGCCGTTTCTGGCCACGCACGACGGATGCTCCGACATCCGCCCATTGCTTGGCGCGCCCGGCGGTCACACGCCAGACTGAGAACACACACCCCTGACCGAGAAGAGCTTCCATGCCTGAACCCGTCGATTCACGCGTCGCGGTCTACATCGACTTCGACAACATCGTGATCTCGCGTTACGACCAGGTACACGGGCGTGGCCAGTTCATGCGCGACCGAGCCAGAGGGTTCAGCGGAGCGGACCGGGAGTCCGATCCCGAGATCGCCGAGAAGCTCGCCCGGGCGACCGTCGACGTCGGCGCTGTCATCGACTTCGCGTCCTCGTTCGGAACCCTCGTCCTCACACGGGCGTACGCGGACTGGTCCGCACCGGTGAACGCCGACTATCGCGGCCAGCTCGTCAGCCGTGCGGTCGACCTCGTGCAGCTCTTCCCCGCCGCCGCCTACGCGAAGAACGGTGCCGACATCCGCCTCGCCGTCGACTCGGTCGAGGACATGTTCCGGCTCCCCGACCTCACCCACGTGGTGATCGTCGCCGGCGACTCTGACTACATCGCCCTCGCCCAGCGCTGCAAGCGGCTCGGCCGCTACGTTGTCGGGATCGGCGTCGCGGGGTCGACCAGCCGGTCGCTCGCTGCGGCCTGCGATGAATTCGCCACCTATGACGCACTCCCCGGTGTGAAGCCGGTCCCCCCAGCGGCCGCGCCCACCAAGAAAGCGTCAAAGACCGAGGACGAGCCCGCGACCACCACCGCCGCGGCAGGACGACCGTCGCGCGCGAAGAAGGCGACGACGGCAGAGGAACCTGCGGCGGAGGCCTCGTCCAAAGGCCCGGCAGCGGTCAACGTTCCCGTCTTCTCAGACCCTGAGTCGGCTGCTCCGCCCCGGCGTCGCGCGTCGCGGCGCGCGAAGTCTCCCGAGCCCGACGTCGACGAGCCCGTTGAGGCCGAACCCGACCCGCAGGAGGTGGCGACGGGCCTCCTCGAGCGAGCGCTTCGCCTGGGGCACGAGAAAGACGACGCCGACTGGCTTCACAGCTCCAATGTGAAAACCCAGATGAAGCGGATGGATCCTTCCTTCAGCGAGAAGACCCTCGGCTTTCGCTCGTTCTCTGACTTTGTGAAGTCCCGAGACACAGTCGCGGACCTCGACGAGACCAGCACAGCCCGGCTGGTGCGGCTGTCTCCCGCGCTCTCCGACCGCTGAGCCGCCCCTTCCGCCCTGGCACCGAACTGCGCTAGCTTCGAGCCATGAAAGCCGCTGACGAACAGGAACCGCCGATGTGGCTGACTCCGCGACGCGGCTGGTGGCTCGGAGTCGCGCTCACGCTCCTCGGAATGATCGGCTCCACCCTGTTGATCACCGCCGCACTTGCCCTCGGCGGCCAGGAGCTGGCGACCAGTCTCCCCGTCTGGGTTCTACTCGCGACATTCGGCGTCGCCGTTCCCCTGGGCGCGGGATTCCTGATCGCAGCAATCGTGGCGGGGCGGATTCTGCGGTTCCCCGCACGAACCGAGCGGTCGTCGCCGACATCGGAGGTCGAGGTCGAGGGAGCACTTTTCCCGAAGCTGAGTGCGCGCGTTGCCCTCCTGATGGGATTAGGGCTGCTCCTCGCCGGACTGATCGTCGACGTCTCGATGCTCCAACCGCCGCAAACCACAGGCGAGTTCCCGAGCATCGAGAACGATGTTTTGACGATCCTGGTCTTCCTCTCGGGGCTGCTCACCCCGATCGGCATCGTCCTGGTTCCCGGCGCCTGGCTGCTCGGGATGGTGGAGAGCCGCTCACCGGTCTCCACCTCGACAGCTGCGCCATCGGCGCTCACGCAAGACAGCTGAACCCCCGGTTCGCCCGCCCGACACCGCCAGGCGAACCGTTGTTATACAAACGGAATGCCCCGATGACGGGACCGTTCTGATACGCAGCCATACTGGGAAGTGAACGAGGGGGTTGCATGACTGAGGCGCGCGACGAAGACGGAACGATGGAGGTTCCGACGGAATCTCGTCGACGATGGGTCATCCCGACCGTAATCATCGCCGTCGTTCTGCTCCTCGCGGGAGGCGCCGTTCTCGCCATGTACCTGGTGACCGGGACCGGTCAACCCGCGGTGGAACAGACACCGACGGCGACAGCACCGGCAGACACATCGACCCCGTCGGCGACACCCGCTCCGACGCCCACCCCGACGCCGACCGGTGCCGCCCAGCCCACGGACTGCTACGAGATCTACGGCCAGGATTTCCTGGACAACGAGGGCACGCAGGTCCTCAACGATCCGAGCGTCTCCGGCACGGACATCTCGAGGTACCGAGTGGTGGAAGAGATCCGCGAAACGCTCCCCGGCATCGAGTGCCACTGGGGCGGCGCGACCGAGGGCGGCATCGCCAATGCCGTCAACACCATCTCCGCTCCCGACCAGGCCCGCGTGATCACACTCCTCGGTGAGAACGAGCACGTCTGCGCACCCGAAAACGACGGAATCATCTGCCGTCAGTCGGAAACCGTCGGGGGCGAAGAAGGCGAGCCGATCTGGGTGCTCGCCGAAGAACACTTCTTCCGCGACGGCCTCTGGGTGTCCACCTGGTGGGCAGCAGGAACTGACGTCGACATCAGCGACACGACGATTCCGATGTACGAAACCATCTGGGGCTGACCCGCTCGCATTACTCCGGGGATCGCTCGACGCGCACCGCGACGCTCACCTCTGTGTCATCAAGTCGTACCGTGACGGTACGCTCGCCCGGTTCCAGGATGGTCCAGGCGTCGAGGCCGCTGGCGACTTCCTTACCATCCACCGACCAGACGGCCTTGTCACCTGCAGATTCCGTTCCGGCAACGGAGGCCCAGAGTCGAACCGACTGACCGCCGAGGTACGTGTTCTGATCCACGGGGTGCAGGATGACAACGGATGCCGCTCGCTGACGAACGGTGACGGGAATCGGCTCTGAGTAGGTGGAGTAGAACCCGTCATGCGCCACGATCTGGAGGAGACCATCCCCGGCGGGCAGGTCAGCGGCAGCGATCTGCACCTCACGCTCGGTGAGACCGGTGGCCACCGACCTCCAGTCCTCGCCATCCGCCGACCAGCGGAGCCAGTACTCCTGCACGTCTCCCGACGAATCCCACTGCGCCCACAGGTCACCGTTGTCGTCGACCTTCACCTCGCCGCCGCGGACGACCGGAGGCTTTCTGGGTGCCTCCCGACGCCACACGGTTTCGTCGGCCTCATCGGTGATGTCGATCGACGCCCCCGGCGCGACATCCGTGATGAACGCCTGGGCGAGATACGTTTTCGACGCACGATGATCGTGGTGATCGTGCTCCCCGTCGCAACCGCACGCGGATGTCTCAAGCCGGAACAGGGAGCCGCTGGCGAGCAGTTCGCCCTTCTCGTCTCGCAGGTTCGCGGTGAACGGGGTCTCCGTCGCTCGGAGGAGGCCCGTATGAGCTTCAACCCTGGCCACATGGAGAACCTCGGTGACGTTTCCGCGTTCGACCTTGACGATGAGAGACAGGACCTGCTCGGCTCGGGACGGCGGCGACATCGGCAACTCCAACTCGAACGGCGGCAGGTCGAACGGTGGATCCCACCTCGGAGGCGGCGGCCATTTCCGGATCTCCTGCCACACCAGATCCTTCCACCACCACTCATCGACACCAACCGTCCGCGGCGAGAGCCGGGCGTTACTCAGAAGCCGTCGGTAGTGGTACAAGCCGATCCAGCTGGGCCCGCCGTATGCCATGAAGTCCCTGAACGACTGGGGCGACGCGATGGCGCCGGTATTCACGTTCAGTCCGAATTCCCCGATCGACGCCGCAGCGTATGGCTCGTAGACCGGATACGCGGGATCAGGATTCGGCGCACCTCCGGCCGGCGCATGGTCGAGACCACAGGCGTGGCCTGCTTCATGAGCCAGTGTGCCTGCCTGGTTGATCGGACCGACGGCGACTCCCCCGCCGCCGCAGCCTCCGACCGGGCCCATGGGGACGCCGGCCGGGAGAAGACCGTAGTAGATCCAGCCGGGTTGGTTTCCGTCCGCGGTGCGGGCGTTCGCAACCTGGCCGTGGAGGGCATCCCACCCCGGACCGCACCCGGATGTGGGGAACGACGATTGCTGGAGATGGTTGGTCAGGGTGAGTGTGCCGGCGGTTCGAAAGGCGGCAGTCGACTCCACCGGGAACAGTGTGAGCGTTGTGCCGGACATGGCCTGGAGGTTGGCCAGGGTCGGCGCAGCGATGGTGAGGTTGGGTGCGTTCGCAGCCATGCTCGCGGGGCCGTTGTAGGAAATCATCACTCCGGCGAGCCGCAACGTCTGCCGCAGGGTGACCGGGACCGTGACACTGCCGGTCGCCGTGCGGGATCCGGCGCTGACATGGGCGATCAACCGGAGCGTTCCGATCATCTCGCCCGCAGGGATGATGAAGTTGACCGATCCCACCGTGCTCCCCCGGCGTGCGGTATACGAGGTCAGGCCGATCGACGGCACGGATGTCGCTGACGACGGATCGGGGCTCAGGGTCGCGACCGTCTGCCAAAAGACGCCGGACACGCGGCGCTGGACGTCGAGCGTGCCCGTGAGCCCGGTCAGGCCGAAGAAGCTGTTGACGTAGACACGCACCCAGGCCGGTTTCCCTGTCACCAGCCGGATGGAGTTGTCTGCGCCGCGGTCCGAGGCGTCCGTCAGATGCTCTTTCGAATCGAAATACTGGATCGCCTGGGTGACTTCGATACCGTCGAGGTACATGCCGAGGAGATCATGCCAGTTCTTGCCGACCACATCGACCCAGTCGATCTGGTTTTTGCCGAGTAGTGTGCTGAGGTCCACGATCGCTCCTAAGGTCGCTGATGACTGGCGGAATCTATCGACGCGGGTCGGGCACTCACGGGGATCGCCTCGCTCGAGGCGTGGCCAACGTACTCCCGCGACGTATCGCTGACAAGGGGGCAGGACAGCGATACCCCCGGGTTGACGACTGCAGGATTTCCGGGGCGTGGCCGCTCCGTCCGGGACGTCAGACCCGGCGGGCCGTCACCGGGTTTCCCGCGTCCTCGCTGAGCAACGGGAGCGTCCGGACACTGTCGAAGTGACGCGGTGATCCGTCGATCGGATCGGTGAAGCTCACCCCACTCGCCAGAAGCTGGAGGGGGTGAGCAAAGTCGTCGACGGCGATTCCCCGGACGACCGGGTACAGCGGATCTCCGCTGATCGGAATCCCCAACCCGAGCATGTGCATCCGCAACTGGTGGGTGCGACCGGTCGCGGGGGTCAGCCGGTAGATGGCCTCGTCGCCGAGGACGGATTCGCGTTCGATCAGGGATTCCGCATTCACCGGTGCGCCGGGCACCACCTCGGCCTGCATCTGCCCCCGCTGCTTGCTGAGGTGGTTGCGCACGGTGACGGGCAACTCGAGTTCCGGATCGTGCCGGGCAAGAGCACGGTAGGTTTTGGCGACTTCGCCCCTCTGGAACATTGATTGGTACGGAGCTCGCCACCGTTTTACGGTGGCCAGCATCAGGAGGCCGGAGGTCACGCGGTCGAGTCGGTGCAGCGGCGATAATTCGGGCAGGCCGAGTTCCGCGCGCAGCCGCACCACAACGCTCTGCTGGACGTGGCGACCGCGCGGAATGGTCGAGAGAAACGCCGGCTTGTCGATGACGACGATTCGCTCGTCCCGGTGAACGATGTGGATCTCGCCGGGGACGGATGCCTCTTCGCGCAGGTCCCGGTGGAACCAGACGAAGGTGTGCGGCCGGTAGGGGTCGTTCCCAGCCACGGGTGTTCCTGCCTCGTAAACGAATCTGTCCTCGGCCAGGAAGGCGGGCACGTCGATGAACTCGGACAGCCGCTCCTCGAGCCACGTGCCCATGGTCGGCCAGGGTTCCGGCTGCAATGCATCACGGTCCGGAGTTCGCATCCACGCAGCATCCAGCCCGAGCCGTTGCGGGAGAGGGGAACGTGGGGGCACCCTGTGATCGTATCCGCCGGCCGGATGCGACGCTCAGCCCACGCATGCGACGCTCGGTCCGGACCCGCTCACCGAAGGCAGCGTGGGCGCCTCTCGCCCTAACATGTAACGCATGCACCGCTCCCTCCCGAGAAGCACACCGTCCGCCCACCGTGTCGACGCCGGAGGAATCGCCTCCTTCATCGACGCCCTCGAGGCGGCTCCGCAAGTGGAACCTCACAGCCTGATGCTGCTGCGTGATGGCCACGTTATCGCCGAGGGATGGTGGGCACCGTACTCAGCAGAGCGCGTGCACCTGCTCTATTCGTTGAGTAAAAGCTTCACGTCGTCCGCCGTCGGTCTCGCCGTTCACGAAGGACTTCTGTCGCTCGATGACACTGTTCTCAGCCACTTCCCTGAGCTCGAGGAGGAGATCACCGATCCACGCAGTCGGCGCATGCTGGTGCGACACGTCCTTGCCATGGCGAGTGGCCATCGCGAGGAAACGCTGCAGCGCGCGCTCGACATCGATCCCGTCGACCTGGTGCGAGGATTCCTGCTGCTGCCCCCGGACGAGGAACCGGGCACCGTTTTCGCCTACAACCAGCCGTGTACGTACACAGTGGCTCGAATCGTCCAGCGGGTCACGGGCCAGTCGCTGACCGAGTACCTGCGACCGCGGCTTCTCGAACCACTCGGGATCGACGACGTGGGCTGGATTCGCGACGATTCCGGCTACGAACTCGGCTTCAGCGGCCTGCACGCGACGACGGAAGCGATCGCGGCACTCGGTCAGTTGTACCTGCAAAACGGAGAGTGGGACGGCCATCAGGTGCTGCCATCGGACTGGGTGGAGCTGGCCACGCGGTCGCACGTCTCGAACGGCTCGAACCCCGCGTCGGACTGGGAGCAGGGATACGGCTTCCAGTTCTGGATGGCGCGGCACGGCTACCGGGGGGACGGTGCGTTCGGTCAGTTCTGCGTCGTCCTGCCGGAACACAACATCGTGCTCGCGATGACGGGGCAGAGCGAGGACATGCAGGGCATCCTCGACCTTGCCTGGGAGCACCTCCTGCCGGCGATCGGTGCACACGGCGACGGGGCCGGGAGCGTCGAGGCAGACACCGCGCTCGCGACGCAACTGGCATCCCTGAGTCTCGAGCCCGCTCACCGGTGATCGGCCCGACGGTGACGAACCCCCCGTGATCGGATCGTATGCCCCGGCACGGGGAAACGCACTGCCGAGCGTGACCCGCGTCGAGGTCAGGCCCGGTGAGCACGACGACCGGATCGAGCTCTCATTCATCGAAGGTGGCGACATCCTCCGCGTCACTGCCGGTTTCAACGAATGGGCGACGAACGATGCAACAGTCGCGAGCGCTGGTTGGCGCAAAACGGATGCCAGGCAGCTCGCCGTCGATGTGATCTTCATCGAGACCCCGCACCGGTTGCACCTTCTCCTCGACCTCTCGAATTCCACCTTCACCCTGCGGTGGGAGACGGAGCCGCTGCACGAGATTCCGCTGCGGTCGATGCGCAAGCCGACCGCGTTGGACGGACAGCCCCGCGACCGATCCTCGGCATAGGCTGGGTGCCACGCGCGATGAACGGGTGACGAGATGACGCAGGCGATAAGCGGCACGACGGCAGCAGAGGTGCTGGCCGAGCTGGCCGCGCTCGAGGACCCGAAGGTTCGCGCGGTGAACGCCAGGCATGGCGACGACCATGGGGTGAATCTTGGCAAACTGCGCGCACTCGCGAAGCAGCTGAAGGTCCAACCCGACCTTGCGCGTGAGCTGTGGGCTACCGGGGATACGGCCGCGCGGCTTGTCTCCCTGCTGATCTGTCGTCCGAAGTCGCTCGAGCGAGATGAGCTGGACGCCATGATGCGCGAGGCACGCGTTCCCAAGGTTCACGACTGGCTCGTGAGTTATGTGGTGAAGAAGGGTCGGCACGCCGAGGAGCTGCGGGTGATCTGGTTCGCCGATTCCGACCCTGTTGTGGCCAGTGCCGGCTGGGCGCTGACCGCCGACCGGGTGGCGAAGAGGCCGGATGGGCTCGACCTGAATGGGCTGCTCGACACCATCGAAGCCGAGATGAAGGACGCCCCGGATCGTCTGCAGTGGGCGATGAACACCTGTCTCGCCCAGATCGGGATCGAGCATCCGCAGTACCGCGCCCGCGCCCTCGATATCGGCGAGCGGCTGGGAGTGCTCAAGGACTACCCGACGCCACCGAACTGCACGTCGCCCTTTGCACCGCTCTGGATCGCCGAAATGGTGAGGCGCCAGAAGTAGCGACCGACTGTCGGCTCCCCCGCTGCCTTACTCTGCCGGCGGGCGCTTGCGCTGTTGCTTCGTTGCCGAACGCTGTTGTTTCGCGGCGAGGTGTCGTCGGCCCGAACCGCGGGTGGGCCGTGTCGGCCTCCTACTCGGTCCAGCGGGCGCCAGGGCCGCACTCACGATCTCAGCGAGTTTGCGCAGGGCGATCTCGCGGTTGCGCAACTGCGAGCGCTGCTCGGACGCGGAAACCGTCATCACACCGGCGATCAGTCGACGTTCGAGGCGGGACAGCAGGATCTGGCGTTGACCGTCTGTGAGGGTCAGCGACTCGGCAACGTTCCAGGAGAGTTCGACCCGACTGTCCGAGGTGTTGACGTGCTGACCGCCTGGTCCGGATGACCGCGAGAACCGCCAGTTGAGTTCGGATGCCGGGATCGTGAGTGTCGGTGTCACGTCCAGATCCATGGGTCAAGCGTCGCACACACGCATCCGCGCAGACAGCGGAAAGGCGGCGTCCCTCGATGACCGAGGAACGCCGCCTGTGCGATTCGGTTACTTCTTTTTGCCGTTCCCGGTGTTCTTCACGCTGAGGACATAGTCCGCATCGAGGAACATCAGGTCACCCGTTGGCATGTTCGAGACGAGAGTCGCGAAGTCGCGGTTCTTGCCGTTCGCACACTTCGTGTTGAAGCCGCCCTGTGAGATCGCATCGCCTTCGAGCCGGTAGACGTAGTTGCCTGCGCCATCCGTGATCTCGCCCGGTGAGGTCACACCCGGCGTGAGGTCACAGGTCGCGACGACCTGCAGGGTCCAGTTGTTGTCCTGGAGCCCGGTGGTCTCGATCCACTCCCCCTCGGCGGAACTCACGGTTGCAGCGGCACCGTTGACGAGGACGTCGTCGACGAACCATCCTGTGTCGAGGTAGGCCGCGTCGGTGGAGTAGCGGAAGCGCACATCGGTCGTTCCAGCGGGAAGCTGGGCGGTGTAGTGCACGTATTCCGGGTCATCCACGAAGTAGGCACCCCCGGAGGTTCCGGTGAGTCCGTTGCCCTCCGTATTGGCACCGTGCGGGTCCTCGTTGCTGGTGACGACCGTTCCGGCGTCATCGACGAGTGGGGCTGTCACCCATTCGCCGTCGACCAGGGCCTCAACGAATCCGTAGTCCCAGCCTTCTTCGATGAAGTGCCAGGTCCAGAAGTCGAGCGACGTCGCCGTGCCGGTCACATCCACATCGAGGATGTTGTCTGACTGGCTCTCGTAGCCCGCGTACCAGTGTGTGTCGCCGGTGTGCGGAGCGACCTGGGTGCCGTCCTCGCCATCCAGACCGATCGTGACGGTCGGGCCGGGGTTGCGGAACCGCTCGACCTGGATCCCGTACGGCAGCGCGGTCGGGGTCTGGCCGTTCTCGCGCTTGTCCCACTTCGGTTCGGGCTGAGCGCCCTGGCTGTTGCCCCGGTTGCCCCAGAACTGGTCGTCTGCGAGATCCATGGTCCACGTGGTGAACGCAGGGTCGCCGAAGTCGGCAGCCTTGATGTCGAACCGTTCCGATGCCTCATCGTCGAGGTACACAGCGACTGCCCAGTCCTGGAACAGGGTCTTGGCTGAACGCAGGTCGGATCCGGATTCGGCGTTGAACCCGTCGATCGCAGCCTGCACGCCTTCCATCCCGTCGCCGGCGTTCTCGAAGATCCGCTGAATCAGCAGGTCACCGGCGGTGCCATCGTTCTCGAGGTCGGGGGTGTACGTGCCGTCGCCGTTGCCGCCGGCCTGCTCCCACAGGTACTGGAAGAAGGTGTATGAAGCGCCGTAGTTTTCAAGCCCGCCGCCCCACCGCGTCAGAGATGTTTCGGCATAGAACACCTGGTGGTAGGTCAGGTGTGAACCACCGATGTCGTAGCCGTTGAGGAAGACCGCGAGGTCCGCCAGGCCCTCGTCTACCCACGACAGCTCGCCCGGGTCGCTGTAGTTGTGCAGCAGGTGCTCCAACTCGTGGGCGATGACGCCCTCGTACAGCGTCGGTGAGTCGTTCTCGGGGTCGTCGTCACGCCACTCTGCGTCGTTCGGACCCACTCGGTTGGCCCAGTCAAAGGCGTCGATGACGATGACGTTCATGCCTGATGAGTCGATGAAATCCGGAGCGAAGTAGCCCGCCGTGTACGTGCTCTCCGCGCAGTCGTAGTAGTTGGCATCCTGCACGTTGTAGACCACCATGACAAGCGAATCGCTCGCGGGTTCGGCTGGGTCGGCCGCGTCCATGGGGCCGAAGTGCTCTTCGTCGACAGCGACGATCTGATCGGCCAGTTGGTCGCCCATGTAGTCGATCTGGGCCTGGGTGAGAACGTAATCGGATGCCGGTCGATCAGCGCACGGAACGAAGTCGTCGGCGGGGTTGTGGTCGAACGCCGGATCGAGGCTGGCGACCCCGGTCGGCGCTGAACCGTCCAGAGGTGTGCCCTCCGGGATGTAGATGTAGACCGGGGTTCCGTCGGGAGTTGCGCCGGCGTACGCACGAACAAAGTCCTGGTCGTAGGTGCCGCCTGCTTCGCTGTCGTTGATCGGCAGAGTCAGGCCGGGCTCGCCCGGCAGATTCTCGTGGTCATCGGCGACGGCTGGGACGGCCGCCGTCGCGACAAGGGTGATTGCCAGTGCGCATCCGAGTGAGACACCCAATGCGCGTTTGCGTGGATTTTGCACGCTGTTACCTCCAATGAAGGCCCAGCCGCTGGCTATTCGTGATCTCCGCTGGCGGGACCGGTGAGGGGCAGGCGGGTGCCTGCCGACTGCATGCCAGTAGACCACCAAACCGCTGCTGAGGGAACAGAAATGAAGAAGATTCGACATCCGGAGGTACAGGACGGGCCTGTTTTGATTCGGCCAGCATGGTGCTCCGTTGACTCCGCTTCGCGCCTCGTCACAGATGAATTCCTGCGGGATTTCGCGGTCGTCGAGTCTCGCTAGAACGGCGGTGATTCGTGCGGATCTATTCGTCGCGGTGTCTGCGACCGGGTTGGTGGCGAAGCCCGCGAACCCGTGTGCGGCACCGGCAATGGATCGCCCCAGTCACGGATGCTCTCCCGCGGCGAGAACGTCAACTCCGGCTCCGTCAGGTAGGTTCGTCCGTCGGGAGAGGTCCACTCGACCCTCCCGCCGCCACGTTGCGTCGCCTGCCACGTCGTTTCGTGTTTCAGGCGATGGTGTTTCGGGCAGAGGTGGGCGAGGTTGTCGCAGTCAGTCGACCCGCCGTGTTCCCACGCCCTGGTGTGGTCCACCTCGCACTGCCTGGCCTGCCGGTTGCACCCTTCAAAACGACACGTTCCATCTCGAAGCGCCAGATAGGCCCGCATCTGCTTCGTCGGCCTGTACTTCGTGCGTCCGAGGGAGAGCGGTGCACCGGTGTCCGGGTCGGTCAGGAGGCGCAGCCACGTCTTGGATTTACCCGCCAGCCTCCTCGCGGTATCCGGATCGATGGGACCGTACCCCGCGAGGTCACCCGGTTCGTCGCTCTGGCCCATCAGGGTCTGGACGGGCACCGTGACGATAACGGTCGGGCTGATCCGTGAAAAGGCGGTCCGGCGTTCGGGGTGGGTCGACGCTGTGGCCGCTCGTGCGTTATCGCTGCTCGAGCAGCCCGAGTCGAGGCCAGCAGCTAACCCGTCTGCGCAGACATCGGCGGCGAGCTGGGCCAGGGTTCGCGTTTCGTCCTTATTCTGCAGGCGCATCGCGGTTTCGCGGACGCCTGTGAAGAGTGACAGGGCTTCCGGCGCCGTCGTGTACAGGCTGAACCAGGCCATCCCATCGCGAGCCGGCAGAAATTCGACCCGGCGATCTTTCGCCGATCGTGTCATGCGCGCGACGATCGACCCTGCGTCGAGCCGCTCCCGGAGGATGCGGGCTTTGTGGCTGAATCGCGAAACCGTGAGCGTCTTCGCGAACGGGAGTGCCGTCTCTTCGAGAACCTGCGCCGTGTGCTGGTCGAGCGTTGAGATGTTGTCGACGATCACCCGCGCATGGCGAAGACTGATCTCTCCGTCGCGAAGCGCCCTCAGCGTCAGTGGCAATCTGTGCATCAGCGCCGCAGCATCGTCGATGAGCTGGCACGCCGTCGACTCGGGAAGCCGGAGGACACACGCCACCTCGGCAACGAATGATCGACGGACCATCTCTCGCTGTTTCGCCGCGGTCAGAGTGGATCCCACCGTGACGATTCCGTGGCTCGTCATCTCGGCGATCTGGCGGGCCTGATCGATGAATTCGATCTTCCACGCATCCTGCTTCGCCTCAATTCGATCGATGATGGCGACGGCGTCGAGCATCGCACTGCAGGTATCGGCAACGACCGCGGTGAGAGTTTTCTCGGGGTCGTGCCTGGCTTTCCTGCCCGGAGCGTCAGTGCTTTCCATACCAGAAGTCAACACCATGCCACCGACATTGTTTCGAATCCCAGCAAAACTGTGGATAAGTTTCTTAGAACCTTTCTTCGTTGGTACCAGTGACTGGAAGGGCACGATCGAGCGACCGTTCCACGGAAATGTACGGTCGCGCGCTCTGTTTAGTAAACGTTTGCGTTCCCCCGGAGTCGCTCCCTAGTCTGTCGAAAGCACACCGCACGCAAACGTTTACTATCCGAGTCGCACCGAGCGCCCCGGAGTCCAGAGAGGGGCGACAATGGTCACCATTCGTGATGTCGCCTCCCGAGCGGGAGTATCGCCCGCAACCGTCTCCCGCGTGGTCAATGGACTCGCCGGCTATTCCGAAGCGACAAAGCTCCGAGTCGAAGAAGCGGTCGCCGCGCTCCAGTACGAGCCGGATACGTTTGCCCGCGGACTCAAGACCAAACAGTCCTCCGTTATCGGCGTTCTCGCGCCGGTCGTGTCGGATGCCCTGGCCTCAGAAGTGATGAGCGGAGTCGAGAGCGCGGCCCGCAAGCGCGGCTACTCGGTCATGCTCGGCCGCACAGGTGAGGGTTCCGCCTTCGCTCCGGGATACCTGCGCACTCTGCGCACGTACCGCTCCGCCGGCGTCGTTCTGATTTCGGCCGCAATCACCCCCGACATGCGCCGGGTCCTCGGTTCGACGGTGCCGCTCATCTCGGTCGCGATCCGCGATGGCATCAGATTCCCGAGCATCGCAATCGACGACGAGCGCGCTGCCTACGACGGAACGAAACACCTACTCTCCCTGGGACACCGACACATCGGCCTTCTCGCGGGAGATCCGAAATCGGCCCTGGTGAACACGGTTCGCGAGCGCGGCTACCTGCGTGCGATGGCAGAGGCCGGCAGAACCCCGGTCATGGAGCGCGGAAACTCGCTGTACGACAGCGCCCCACCCGCGTTGCACCGACTCCTTGCCACCGATCCGAAACTCACCGCCGTCTTCGCGCTGAGCGATGAGATGGGTGCCGCCGCCGTCAACGAGCTGCAACGGATGGGTCGCAGGGTGCCCGGCGATATCTCCGTCCTCGGCTTCGACAACACCCGCACGGCCACCCACGTCTACCCGGCACTCAGCACGATCGCCCAGCCGCTCGAACGGATGGGCGAACTGGCCGTCGAACGGCTGCTCGGGCTCAGCGACCTGGGACAGAAGGTCATGCCCCACCGACTCATCACGAGAGGGTCGACAGCATCAGCGCTGTCGTCCTGAAACACCACCCAACACAAGAAGGAGCATCCATGAAGCAACGACGCCAGGATCGACGCGCGGTCGTCGGCATTGCCGTTCTCGCCACCGCCGCCCTCGCCCTCACCGGCTGCGCAGGCGCGACGGGCGGGTCGGCCGATTCACCGGACACCGCCGACGAGCTCTCCGGTCGCGGACCGATCCAGTACGTCAGCAGCCCTGATGCATCCGGCGCAGCCCAGGAGTCCATCGACGAGTGGAACGAAGCGAATCCGGACGAGCAGGTCGAGTGGGTGGAACTCCCCCTCGACGCCGACCAGCAGCGCCAGCAGATGGTACAGAACGCCCAGGTCAAGGGTGAAACCTACAGCGTGCTGAACCTCGACGTCGTGTGGACGAGCGAGTTCGCAGCCAACCGCTGGATCACGGAGATCCCCGAGGACGCTCTCCCCCTTGACGAGGAGATCCCGGCGACCGTCGAAGCGGCCTCGTACCGCGACGTGCTGTACGGCGCTCCGTATTACACGGATGGCGCGCTCCTGTACTCGCGGACCGACCTGCTGAAGAGCGCGGGCGTGACGAGCCCACCCGAGACCTGGGACGAAATGCAGGCCGCGTGCGACGCTGTGCTTGCGCTGCCAGAGGCTGCAGGGATGTCCTGCTACGCCGGCCAGTTCGACAAGAACGAGGGCCTCACCGTCAACTTCAGTGAAGCGGTCGGCTCTGCCGGCGGAGCGCTCTTCGATGCTGACGGCAAGCCGACCGTCGACACCCCCGAAGCCCTCACCGCGCTCAACTACCTCGTTGACGGATTCGAGAGCGGCATGATCCCGAAGAACGCCATCACGTTCCAGGAGGAGCAGGGCCGGCAGGCATTCCAGGACGGCGACCTCGTCTTCCTCCGCAACTGGCCGTACGTCTATGCGTCGTTCTCAGCGACCGACGGCACGAGCTCAGTGGTCGACAAATTCGGTGTCAGCGCGATCCCCGGTGAGTCCGGTCCCGGCGTCTCGACCCTCGGTGGACGCAACCTCGCGATCTCCAGCTTCGCTGAGAACAAGGCGACAGCGCTCGACTTCATCACGTTCTTCACCAGTGAAGAGCAGGAAGCCAAGCGCCTCGAGCTGAGCTCGCGTGCCCCGGTGTTCTCGACCTTCTTCACCGACGACACCGTCACCGAGAAACTGCCGTACCTGCCGACCCTGCTCGAGTCGCTGGAGAACGCCCAGCCCCGTCCGAAGGTCGTGGCCTACGGCGAGACGACCGCGGCGATCCAGGACGAGATCTATGCAGCGCTGACCGGAAAGAAGTCGCCGGAGGACGCGCTGGCCGACCTCCAGGACGCTCTCACCGAGATCACAGCGAACTAATCCCACGGTGGGTCGCCGACACCCGGCGGCCCACCCCCTCGACCTGTTCGGAAAGGTACAGGAATGACCTCCAGCCTCATCGCTGGTGCGACTCGCACCAGCGCTCCTCGCCCGAAAGTGCGGGGCGAGGGCGGCATGGCAACGGCTCTGCTGTCACCGACGTTCATCGTCCTCGCCCTGGTGATCGCCTACCCCCTCCTCTCGGCGGTGTACCAGTCGCTGTTTTCCTCGCAGTCAGGGCTCGACGCCGACGGGTTCGTCGTCGAGGGAGAGAACTTCGTCGGTCTGGCGAACTACCTCAATATCTTCACCGGCTCCGATGCACCGCGATTCTTCAACGCTCTGTGGAACACCACCTTCTTCACCTTCGTCTCGGTGTCGCTCGAAACCGTGATCGGCGTGGCATTCGCCGTCATGATGAATCGGGCGTTCAAGGGACGCGCCTTCCTGCGCGCAGCCATCCTCGTTCCCTGGGCGATTCCGACGGCGGTTTCCGGTCTGCTGTGGCGCTGGATCTTCCAGTCCAACGGCATCGCGAACGACATCCTGAACCAGCAGATCCTCTGGACTGCCGAGGGATTCGCCGCCCAGATCGCGGTGATCACCGCCGAGGTCTGGAAGACGGCGCCGTTCATCGGCCTGCTCGTGCTCGCGGGAATGCAGATCATTCCCGAAGAGGTATATGAGGCGGCGAAGCTGGACGGCGCAAACGCGTGGCGCCAGTTCCGCTCGATCACCCTCCCCCTCGTCCGCCCGGCCCTCCTCGTCGCGGTGCTGTTCCGGCTGCTGGACTCCCTCCGCATGTTCGACCTGCCGTTCGTCCTCATCGGCCCCCGCAAGAGCTCGGTCGAGACGCTCTCGATCCTCGCGTGGGACGAATCGAACCAACTCCACTACGGCGCAGCATCCGCGTTCTCGATCATCCTCGTCATCTACGTCGCGGTCATCGCTTTCGTCTTCATCAAACTGCTCGGCGCGGATGTCGCCGGCAACTCTGACGAGGCTCCGCGCCGAACGCGCATCGCCGGAAGGAAGGCTGCACGATGACCGCCACTGTTGTCGCACCCCAGAAGATCATGCCGCCCGCGCCGCGTCGCCGCCGCGGCACGACCTCCGCTGTGCTCCGGTACGTCGGCATCGCCATCGTGGCGGTGTACTGTCTCGCGCCGTTCTACTGGATGCTCGTCTCGAGCTTCAGGCGCTCCGGTGACATCTTCGATAACTCGCCGCTCCCAACGACCTGGTCGCTGGAGAGCTACGCGCAGGTCTTCGACTCATCGACGATGTTCGGCACCGCGTTGTTCAACAGCCTCATCGTGGCGAGCATCACGACGGCGCTCGCGCTGGTGCTCGGTATCTTTGCCGCGTACGCGATCGCCCGCCTGAACTTCCCGTTCAAGTCGACAATCCTCGCCGTGATCATCGCCACGTCGATGTTCCCCGGGATCTCCGTCGTTGTTCCGTTGTTGCGCCTGTTCTCCGACATCGGATGGATCAACACCTACCAGGCGATGATCGTGCCCAGCCTGTCGTTCGCGATTCCACTCGCGGTGTGGAACCTCACCACGTTCATGAAGCAGCTCCCGTTCGAACTGGAACAGGCTGCGATGATCGACGGCTGCACCAAGTGGCAGGCATTCCGACTCGTGCTTCTGCCGCTCGCTGCTCCCGGCGTCTTCACCACCGCGATCCTGACCTTCATCCACAGCTGGAACGAGTTCATCATCGCGCTCTCCATGGTCAACGACCCCGCAATCCAGACCGCGACGGTGGCGATCTCCAAGTTCACCGGGGCGAGCGATTTCCAGGCGCCATACGGCGCACAGATGGCGGCGGGCGTTGTCGTCACGATCCCACTCGTGATCATGATCCTGCTCTTCCAGCGTCGTATCGTTGAGGGCCTGACGTCTGGAGCGACCAAGTAATGACGAACGTTGCCTCCCCCATGGCCTCCGCGGTCGAACCACACAGCGAATCAACCGACTGGTGGCGCTCAGCCGTGATCTATGAGGTCTATCCCCGATCATTCGCCGACTCGACCGGCGACGGCGTCGGCGATCTGCGGGGACTCCTCGAACGGCTCCCTTACATTGCCTCCCTCGGGGTGCAGGGTGTGTGGATCACTCCGTTCCAGCGATCCCCGCAGGTCGACCAGGGTTACGACATCAGCGACTACTGCGACGTCGATCCGCTCTTCGGCACCCTCGCGGACTTCGACGCGGTCCTCGCGCGTGCCCATGAACTCGGCCTGCGCGTGCTCGTGGACATCGTGCCGAACCATTCCTCGGTGGAGCATCCGTTGTTCGCCCGTGCGGTCGCGGCCGGACCCGGCTCGCCCGAACGAGAGATGTTCCACTTCGCCGACGGAGACGGTGACGCTGCACCCAACAACTGGGTCAGCGTCTTCGGCGGTCCCGCCTGGCACCGGGTGGCACCGGACTCCGCCACCGACCGGCAGTGGTACCTGCACCTGTTCAGCCCGGCCCAGCCGGACTGGAACTGGCGGAATCCCGCTGTCGTCGACTACTTCGACGGCGTGCTGCGGTTCTGGTTCGATCGCGGAGCAGATGGCATCCGGATCGATGTGGCTCACGGGTTGTTCAAGGCGGAGGGGATGCCAGACGCTCCCGATGTTCCGACGGTTATCGATGGCCTGCGGTCCAACCCGCTCGTGACGGACCAGGAGCCGGTGCACGACGTGTATCGGCGCTGGCGATTGATCGCGGACGAGTACCAGCCCGCACGGCTGCTCGTCGGCGAGGTGAACCTCGAACCCGAGCGGGCCGCCCGATACACCAGACCGGACGAACTGCACCAGGCGTTCGCGTTCGCCTTCGCCCGGCTGTCGTGGAGCGGCGCGGAGTGGGCAGCGGTGGGCAACCAGCTCGAACAGGCACGGCGCGTGCACGGTTCGGCCCCGAGCTGGGCGCTGGAGAACCACGACCTCGTACGCACGGTCACGCGGTTCGGTGGGGGCGATCGAGGCTCCAGCCGGGCGCGTGCGGCCATGGTCGCGTTGCTCGGCCTGCCCGGCTCCGTCTATCTGTACCAGGGGCAGGAGCTCGGGCTGCCCGAGGTCGAGATCGAAGCCGATGAACGGGTGGACCCGATGTGGGTGCACAGCGGCATCGGTCGGGACGGTGCGCGGATTCCGCTTCCGTGGACGAACGATGCGGGCGAGGTGCACGGGTTCTCGACGGGCACGGATGTCACGCCGTGGCTTCCCACTCCACCGGAGTGGGGCGACTGGTCGGTGGAGAACCAGGAGACTGATCGGAATTCGACGCTCCAACTGCTCAGACGCGCGGTTCAGGCCCGCGCTGAACTTCTGGATGGCGGCCGGGTTCCTGCAGACGAGCGGGTGACCTGGCGGCACGAGCCCAATGGCCTCGTCGTGTGCGACCGGGAGTGCGGGTTGAGCGTCGCGATCGCCATGGGCGACTCCCCCGTGCCACTTCCGCCGGGTTCGGTCGTGTTCGGCTCTGATGAGCTGACGGATGCCGCGCTGCTGCCCGACACCGCGGTGTGGTTCTGGCGCGACGCCCGGTAGCTGTGCGGCCAGCGCGTCAGCCGCGGCGCCCGGCGAAGAGCGTGTGGAGCAGCGGCAGAATCGACGTCACCATCAGCACCGTGCCGAACACCGCATCCTCCGGGCGAAGCACCGCACCGGCGAGGAGGAGCACTCCGAACAGGACCGCCGAGACCAGCCGCTGAGCCGTGCGCTCCAGCCGGGCGACCCGACGCTCGAGCGTCGGGTTCTGCACCGACACGGTGCCGTCCTCGATCCGCGTGACGAGGGCATCCAGCCGCTTCGGCAAACGGATGGCGATACCCGCGATCTCGAGCGCCTCCTGCGCGAGGTCCTTGACGACGTTGCCGCCCTCGTCCCGCAGCAGCTGAGCGGCGTACGGCTCGATGGAATCCCAGAGGTTGAACTCTGCGTCGAGCGCGCTGCACACACCGGAGGTGAGCGACATGGCGCGGATGATGAGCAGGAAGTTCTCGGGCAACTGGAATGGCAGCGAACGGACCACATCACCGAACTGCACGGCGAAGTCACGGAACTCGCGCGGGTCCACGTCGCGGAGTTCGGCAAAGCCCATGCCGCCGAACCGGGCGAAGAGCTGCACCATGGCCTGCTCGAGTTCCCTCGTGTCGGCGGTCGGCAGCAGCACGCCCACGTTGCGCATGGCATCCACCAGGCCTTTGCCGTCGCGGGAGGCAGCGGCGATCAGCAGTTTCCGCAGCCCGCTGCGGGTGCTGCTCGACACCTCGCCCATCATGCCGAAGTCGATGAACGTGAGTTTCCACGGTCGCTCGCCCGAGCCGTCGGGAACCGGCGTGACGAAGATGTTGCCCGGGTGCGGGTCAGCGTGGAAGAAGCCGTTGGTGAACAGCTGGTCGAACATGACCGCCGCGAAGACCGGCGCAACCTCCGCCGGGTCGATGCCCGCCGCCCGGAGCGCATCCGCATCGGTGATCTTGATCGCCGTCACGTCTTCGAGGGTGAGGACGCGCCGGGTGGTGCGCTCCCAGACCACGGCAGGAACCGCGACCCGATCATCGCCGGCGAACTCCGCCGCGAAGCGCTCAGAGCTCGCCGCTTCGTGCAGGTAGTCGATCTCTTCGAGGCTCGTGAACGCGAACTCCTCGACGAGGGCGGGCATGTCGACTCGGTTGGAGACGAGACGAACGCGGCTGAGCCATCCGCCGACCTTGCGGAGCGCCGCCAGGTCGACATCGACGATCGTCATCGATTCCCGGTCGCTGCACCTTGATCACGACGCCGGTCAGGCCCGTGTCGGCCGCATCGAGCGGGCCGAGGATCGGCGCGGTGCGCCTGGCCGAGGGATGCGGCCGCTACCGGCGTCTCGTCGACCGAGGCGAACGCCCGCTCGAGGGGCACGCCCAGCTCTGCCTCGGCGAGCACGCGGATCGCCGCGAAGGGCACCGGAGGCACCTCGTCCTGCAGGCCCTCGAGTTCGGCCGTGATCTCGGGCGGCAGCACGTCCAGGCGCGACGACATGAACTGGCCGACCTTGATCATCAGGCCGCCGAGGTCCACCGCAAGCACGTGGAAGCGCCGCGCGAAGCGTTTCATCCGCCGAGCCCTGGTGCGCTCTGCGATCGCGCTGAGTCCGATGCGCGGCAGGAAGAGTTCGAACCACCACGTGACCGCGAGGTTCCAGCCCGCGAATCGCAGGATGCGACGGTAGCGAGCGCGCGTATTTCCGGCTCCGGGCAGCGAACTTTCTCGGCCCGAGTGAACCGACGGCACCCCCGTCAGTCCTGGGCGAGGATCGAGTAGAGCCGACGACGAGCGTCGTCGAGCACGGTCACCGCCTGCTGGACCTGCTCAGGGGTGCCCGTGCGACCGACCTGTGCGGCGGCCTGTGCGAGCTCGACGCCGGCCTTCGGCAGCGCAGCGAAGCCGGAGTTGTCGTGTCGCACCGGCGGCCTCCCACGGCGCGGAGGCACCGGAGCCTGCGACCTCATCGCGACCGGCCTCGGTCAGCGTGTAGGTCTTGCGTCCGTTCGACTCCTCGGCGTTGATCAGGCCCTCGTCGGCGAGCAACTGCAGCGTCGGGTACACGGAGCCGGCGCTGGGCTTCCAGCTGCCGTTGCTTCGTTCCTCGATCTCGCGGATGATCTGGTAGCCGTGCATCGGCTGTTCGGCGAGCAGCGCGAGGACCGCGGCGCGCACGTCACCTCGGCCGACACGGCTGCCGGCGCGCTTCTCGAAGGTGGAGCGAAGCTGCTCCATGATCTGCCACATGCTGTCGGTGTGGTGGCCGGTGCCGAATCCACCTGCGGGGAACGAGTTGCCCATGATGACCTCCTGATTGATCGCGAGCGATACTCAACGATATATCGCTGAGCTGGAAGCCAGCAGTGAAATTGGGCACCGGACGCGCCTTTTTCTGTTCTCGACCCTGTCGCCCTACGACGCACCTGCCGGCGCGCTCCGCCTGCTGGATCGACCACGCCGCATTCACGAGACCAACGTGACTGAAGGCCTGTGGAAAGTTGCCGAGTTGTTCTCCGGTGGTCGAGTCGATCTCCTCGGCGAGGAGCCCGACGTCGTTGACGTAGCTCACCGCGTTCTCGAACACGGAACGGGCCTCAGCGACTCGACCGGCATCCGCCAGTACCCGAACCAGCCAGAAGGTGCAGAGCAGGAACGTTCCCTCACCCCCCTCGACCCCGTCCACCCCGGACGTGGTTTCATACCGGTAGACGAGCCCCCGTTCGTCGGTGAGTCCGCCCATGATGGCATCCACCGTGGAGACCATGCGCGGATCGGATGCCGGGAGGAAGTCCACAATCGACAGCATGAGCACCGCCGCGTCCAGGTCGCTCGAACCGAACGACTGCGTAAAAGCGCCGACCTCCGCATTCCAGCCCTCCTCGAGAATGGCATTGCGAATCGTATCGGCCGTCGCTGACCACGCCTCGACTCGATCACCCGCGTGAAGCTGGTCAGCCATCCGAACCGCGCGATCGAGCGCCACCCAGCACATGAGCTTGGAGTAGACGAAGTGCCTGGGCTCTCCGCGGACCTCCCAGATGCCGTTGTCCGGTCGCTCCCAGTGATCTGCGGCGGCATCGGCCACCGCGACCAGGAACGTGCGGGTCGCGGGCTCGATGGTGCCGAGCTGGTCGCGAAGCATGAACGCTGCGTCGAGGATCTCGCCATAGACATCGAGCTGCGGTTGCGCCCACGCTCCATTTCCGACGCGAACCGGTCCGCTTCCACGCCATCCGGACATCTGAGGAAGCGTGCGCTCAGACAGGTCGTGCTCGCCGCCGATCCCGAACATGATCTGCAGGTGACGTTCGGGCTGGGAATGCGCGGCCGCTGCGGTCACGAATCCGAAGAATTCGTGGGCCTCATCCGGACACGCCGCGACCCAGAGGGCTTTCATCGTGAAGCTCGCATCACGCACCCACGAGTACCGGTAATCCCAGTTGCGATCGCCGCCGACCTCCTCGGGCAGGGATGTGGTCGCCGCAGCGATGATCGCGCCCGTCGGCTGGTAGCTCAATGACTGCAGTACACGCCCTGAGTGGTGGACGAGATCCTGCCAGGGTCCGTCGTAGCTCTGGTGAATGTCTGACCAGTCGCGCCAGGCCTCCATCGTCGTCGTCAGTGCGGCTTCAATATCGGCCTGGGCCAGCGCTCCGGGCAGCGGGTCGCCGAGACTGGTGTGCTGCAGCGCAAAGTACACGCTCTCGCCTTCGCTGAGAGTGACCCGCTCGCGGATCTCCCCTGCGGCGGGCGTGGCCGAAACCGGGATGCTCAGGGTGAGACGGCTGGAGCCGCCCGTTGCGACGAATCCGGACTCGACCTCACTGAAAACCGGCACGACGAGCCCGTATTCGGGACGCGGTCGGTACGTCATCTCGACGGTGACTGTCCCACTCGTGCAGCGGATGCCACGAAGCAGGGTGTGGGTGGCATTCTCACCCATGCGGTGCGGATCGGACGACGCGCCCAGATCGAGAGCGTCGAGGAGCTCGAGTGTGCCTGCGTCGGTGACGAAGGTCGTGCGGAGGGCCATCGTCCCTTCCGCATACTCCCGCGTGGATGTTGCCGCGTCGGTCGGCGCGATGGACCAGTGGCCGGCGTCATCGTCGAGCAACCCGGCGAAGACGGACTCGCTGTCGAATCGGGGGAAGCACAGCCAGACAACGGAGCCGTCACGCGTCACGAGTGCGGCCGAGTGCCGGTCGGACAGCAGCGCGTGGTCGGCGATCGGGAGGTCGCTCATACCCCGGCCTCCAACGGGATGCCACTGTCGACGAGGCCCGGTTCGGCCTCGTCGAGAATCTTCGTGTGGATCACCGTCTCTGACCGCAGGGTGCGGTGCACGGGGCATTTGTCGGCGATCTCGCTCAATCGTTCGCGCTGCTCGGCATCAAGGTCGCCTTCGAAGCGGATCTCCCGCTCGATTCGGTCGACCTGGCCAATGGTGGTCTCACAGTCGGCACAATCCTTCGCGTGGACGCGCGAGTGTCGGAGCGACACGGTGACCTTCTCCAGCGGCCATTTCTTGCGTGCCGCATACATCCGCACCGTCATCGAGGTGCACGCGCCCAGCCCGGCGAGCAGCAGGTCGTACGGTGTCGGGCCGGTGTCCGTCCCCGTTGGCAGCGGCTCGTCAGCGGACAGGCGATGCCGACCGACCGTGATGTCCTGGGCAAACGCCCCAGTCCCGCTCTCGGACACCACCACCAATCCCTCGGCGGCATCCGGCGTTGCAGGGACCGCGGGCGCAGTTTGTCGGCCGCCGCGCCGAGGGCATAGCGTTCGGCCCACGTCGCGAGGATCGAGGCAGCGTACGCCGCATCGGCCTGGCTGGTGAGCAGGTGGTCAGCCCCGTCGAGAGCGACGAAAGACTTCGGATGCCGTGCGGCCTCGTAGATGCGTCGCGCGTTCTCCACGTCGACGATGCGGTCGACCGGTGAGTGCATCACCAGCAGCGCCACTCCCAGATCACGGATGCGCTCGGCCTGCGGTTGCGCCGCGATGTCATCGAGGAACTGCTGACGAACGCGGAATGTGCGGCCGCCAAGGACGACCTCGGCTTCGCCATCCGCTTCGATTTCGGCGCGGCTGTCGCGCAGGAGATGAGAGAGATGATCCGGGTCGGCCGGGGCCCCAATCGTGACGACCGCACGGATCTCCGGTATCCGGTGCGTGACGGCCAGCACGGCCGCTCCCCCGAGCGAGTGCCCGATCAGGAGGGAAGGAGCGTCGTACGTCGTGCGCAGAAAATCGGCGGCAAACGCGAGGTCTTCGATGTTGGAGCTGAAGTTCGTATTGGCGAAATCTCCGCCGGAATCGCCGAGTCCGGTGAAGTCGAACCTCAGAACCGCGATTCCGAACTCGGTCAGCGCGCGAGAGATCCGGGCTGCCGCCAGGGCGTCCTTGCTGCACGTGAAGCAGTGGGCAAACAGTGCGTACGCGCGCGGCGGACCATCGGGGAGGTCGAGTCGGGCCGACAGCAGTGCTCCGTGCGAACCGGGGAACTCCAGCAGTCCGCCCTGCGCGGTCATGCTGTTCCCGATTCGACGGCGAGATATCTGGATGTCGTTGCGGACGATGTCTATCGGCACGGACGTTCCTTTCAGGTTGTTCGCTGGGAGATGGTGCGCAGGGTGTTCGCATCGTGAATGACGATGCGCCCACGTCCCTGCCGGATGAGGTTTCGGGTCGCGAAGTCGGCCATCGTCTTGCTGGTCGACTCCCGTGTCGCACCCAGAAGCCCGGCCAGCTGCTCATGGGTGAGTCGGATGACCGGCCCGCTGCTGAAGCGCGCAACGGGCGCGGCGTCGGCCAGCTTGAGGAGCGTGCTGGCAACCCGTGCAGCCAGGGGCCGCAGGGCGAGGTCGGTCAGCCGCTCCTCGAGCCGCACGACCTGCTCGCCCAGAAGCTGGGAGATACGGACCGCGATCCGGGAATCCGAGAGGAGGAAGCGTTCGACCTCGGACACACTGAGCTGGCAGATGGAGGCGTCGTCGATGGCTTCCGCGTAGTTGTCGTACATCCGCTGCCCGACCAGCAGCATCTCACCGAAAACCGCGCCCGGCTCGAGGATCGCCATCGTCAGGGCCTTGCCGTCCTCGGTGACCCGGAAGACCCTCACCCGTCCGGACTTCAGAATGAACAAGGCCGTGACGGGCTGGCTCTGCGAGAAAACGAGCTCTCCCGCGCGGAAGTGTCGGGCAGGAGCCATCACATCCATCGCCGCGATCTCGGACGGGCTGAGGTCGACGAACAGGTCGACCTCAGAGAGGCAGCTGAACGGCTCCGCGGGTGTGAACGTCAACGGATTGGCCTCTCGCACGTGCGGAGACCAGGGCCGCCGATCCCCGGTCGGGGCGGAGCCCAGGTCCTGTCCGCAACCTTCATTCATGCCGGTGCGTGAGAACACGAACGGCGGTGAGACCCAGAATAGCCCCATAGATCAGGTGCCCCATCAGTGAGAGCAGCGCTGCCATGTCGATCGTGAACATCGGCATCCCGAGCATCAGCGGCATCATGATCAGCGGGCCGAGCACCCACCAGATGGCTCCGTAGACCAACCCGACGACGACGCCGCGACCGTATCCGGTGAGCAGTCGGTTGCCGAAGAGCACGGTCAGGCCGAGGCCGATACCGATCGAGATCATGAGGTGAACGGCGAATCCGACCCAGGCGGAATCGGAGCCAACCATTGACGCGATCATGGTGAGCATGCCCATCATGGCCATCATCATCCCGAAGACGATGCCTCCGGCCAGGCCGCCGAGGACGCCGGCCAGGATGCGTCGGCCGAATGATGCAGAACGGGTAGCGGATCGTTGATTAACAGTGTGTGACGTAGTCATGGGGGTGGACCTTTCATCAGCGGAACGTGCTTACACCCAGAACGGTACGCGCGCCAGAGCTGCCCGCTCTGCGACCAGGGTTACACAGCGAATAATCAGATTCGTGTGCCGCCGGGTGCCTTCGAACGCAGTCGACGCACCTCGGTAAGTCCGCTCGGCCGAGATACGACGGCGGGGCCGGAGCCGGTGAGCGGCAGGAGCTTACGCAGCCCGATGTTCTCGAGCGGGTCAAGCACCGAATGCTGGACGCAGGCGGGCACCAGTCGGTCGTCGCCCGGATGGCTCATCGCGTACATGCACGCGCCGAGCCGCTCCTGCGTTTCGATGGTCTTCGCATCCTCGCCGGCGATGCCCCGCTGCATCAGGTCCCAGGCCGGTGCTACGTCGGAGGCGTCCATGAAGCTGTGCACGACGAACGTCTTGAAGCCGAGCTTCTTTGCCCTGGCGGCACGGACGAGGCCGCGAACACCGCCGGCACGTCGAAGAACGCGCCGAAGCACGCCGATTATCAGCGGGATGTCGCCGGGGTGGGCTGCAAGGGCGCGAACGATCTTGATCGTGAGGATGTGCGCGGGAACGTCGCCGAAGATCATGCCGCCGAAGTGGTCGAGAAAGCGGTCGCGCGCCGCAATGTCCCTGGGGTCGTCGGGGTCGAGCAGCGGCGCGAAGACGCCACCGGCACGCAATCCGAGCGTCGTTCGATTGCATCGCGGGTCGCCGAACTGGGTGGCCTGCCACGGCAGTTTCTGCCCCATGCCTTCCTCGATGCGCTCCCACACGGCGTCGACGCTGACGTCGTCGAAGTCTTCCTTCCAACGCCGGTCGTCACCGATGAACGCCGCGGGCTGGAAGGACATCATGTCGAACGGCATGTCGAGGACGTCGCGCGTGACCGAGCTGACCTGGTCCACGTTGGATGGCGTGACGGTCATGTTGTGCGCGATGTATGAGCTCACGCCGTGGTCGCGCTTGAGATCGACGAACATCCGGGCGAACTTCTCGCGAAACGGGTTCAGTTCGGCTTCCGTGCGCGGGCGGACAGCACCGCGACGTCCGCGCATCAGCGAATCGAAGTGCGCCGCGAAGGAGACCTTGTCGAACCGCCGCTCGCCCGACTCGTCGAGCACGACATCGAGAAGGTACTGGTAGTCGAAATCCCCGTGCGTCATCGACATCGGTTCGCGGCCGTTGGCGCGCATCGCCAGCAGGGCGGCGGCGTGGTCCTGGGCCGGCAGCAGGCTCACCTCGCCTCCGATGAGCTGGGCGTGGGCGCGCGGGCCACGGATGCGACGCAGGTACTCCATCTGCTCCGTGACGCCGGCCACGGTGTGGTTGCCGTCGATTCGCACCTTGTTGGCATCCGCAGCGTGATAGCAGGGCGAGCAGGTCAGGTCGCACTTGGGAAAGACGCCATGGGTGCCCTCGCATCCGATCGCGGATCGACCCAGGAGCTGGTTGTCTGTCTTGACGTGCTCGGGCAGTTCTGCCCAGCGCTTGTCGAGAGCCACGCGCGACTCCGGGTGGACGGGTCGGGTGTCCAGTTCAAAGGCCCGGAGTGCGGCTGCGAGTGTCATTCGGGCTCAGCGGTATTCCGGGTTGGCGTCAAAACCGAAGCGTTCGCCATCGTTCCAGGCCTGCAACAGGTTGCCGTATGCGGGCATGCCGCCGGCATCCTTGAGCATCCTCGCCGTGTGCATCAGGTTCCACGTCATGAAGGTCGTGTTGCGGTTGGTGAAGTCATTCTCGGGGCCGCCCGATTCGGGATCGAGGTAGCTCGGCCCAGGGCCGACCTCGCCGATCCAGCCGGCGTCGGCGGCTGGAGGAATGCTGTACCCGATGTGCTGCAGGCTGTAGAGGATCGACATCGCGGCGTGCTTGACGCCGTCCTCGTTGCCGGTGATCAGCGCGCCCGCCGTCTTTCCGTAGAAGACGTACTGGCCTTTGTCGTTGAACAGGCCGCTCATCGCGTAGAGGCGTTCGATGAACTGGCGGGTGATCGAGGAGTTGTCGCCGAGCCAGATCGGGCCGCCGATGACGAGAATGTCCGCGGCCTCGATGAGCGGCCACACGTCGTCGGGCCAGCCGTCGTCATCCCATCCGTGTTCGCGCATGTCGGGGTACACGCCGGTGGCGACCTTATGGTCGATGAGACGGATGTTGTCCACCGTCACTCCCTCGGACCGCATCAGCGCGATGCTCTTGTCCATCAGCCCCTGGGTGTGGCTTTCCTCGGGGCTCCTTTTGAGGGTGCAGTTGACGAAGACCGCTTTCAGGTCTCCATAGGTGGCGCGTTCGTCAGTATTCATGGGGCCTCTTTCTCTGGGCGTGCGCGGCCGCACGTCGGTGTACTGGCACGTTACGCGCATCGACGCGGGGAGTGAGTAAGCCGGGTCACACAACCGGGGTGCGCATCTCACACGGCGGACAGGAGCGATCGTTCTGCCCCCGTCCACCGAGCGAGCGTCAACCGGCTGCGCGCGCGATCTCGCTGCGAACCGTCCGAGCAACATCGACGGCGTTCGGCAGATCCGAGTGAACGCAGAACGATTCAACCCGGATAGGAACGCTCTTCCCAGTCGTACTGATGGTTGTTCCCTCTGCCAGTGCACGGGATGCCCGATCAGCAACTTCACCGAGGTCCCGCGTCGATCCGGTGCGGTTGACGACGATCATGCCGTCATCTGAGTAATCGAGATCGACGTAGTACTCGGCGACGAACGGCACTCCCCTGCGTGCCGCGACCCGCTCATGGGCCGTTCCTGCCAACCCATAAATGGGAACGCCGTATTGCACGGCGACATCACACGCGGCATCCATCAGCTCCTCATTCCGTGCCAACATCCCGAACAGCGCACCGTGCGGCTTGATGTGGTGCAGCTCGTGCCCCTCCGCTTGCACGAAGGCTGCAACAGCGCCGGTCTGATAGCGGATGAGGTCGCGAGCTTCTTCCGCAGTGATCGCCATCTCTCGACGACCGAAGCCGGCGATATCAGGAAGACCAGGGTGGACTCCGACACTCACGCCTCGGTCAAGCGCGAGCGCCACGATCCGTGCAATCGCCGTCGGATCTCCCGCGTGCAGGCCACCGGCCACGTTGATCGTGTCGACGAATTCCAGAAGCGATTCATCATTGCCGAAGTGGTGGATGCCCACCGACTCCCCCATGTCAGCATTGATTGTCAGGGTCATATCAGCGATCAGACTCCAGAACGTGCTCGGGGCTCCGCCGTGCGGTAGTCGCCTTCTCGACTGCCGAGGCAACTTTCAGGAGGTGCTGCTCATCGTACGGAGCGCTCATGATCTCGAGGCCGACGGGCAATCCGTTGTCGGTGAACCCCACGGGCACGGTGATCGCCGGGAAGTGGAGCTGCGACGCTATGACAGTATTCGTCGGGTAGGTCAGGCAGGTCCATCGGTCAGCAAAAATATCCTCGCGGGTCGGTGCAGGCAGCTTCGCGTCGGGGAAGACGATTGCATCAAGCTGCAGTTCTTCCATCACACTGACGACGTCGCGCTGGAACTTCTGCTGGGCCAGAATCCGTTCGAGATACTGGTCGTCGTCTGCCGGGTTCTCCGGTGAGGCGGCGATGCCGATCAGGAGGTCGAGCTTCGGGTGGAATCGTCCGCTCGAGATCACGTCGCTCATACCGGTGACTCCCGCTCCCGGACGGGTGGCGAAGAACTTGTCCATGTCCTGATGCGATCGCGTGTTGTAGAGCGAGGTAAAGCCGACGAGGTGCATGAGATCGTCGACGTGCACATCGATCGTTTCTCCACCGGCCTCACGCAAGGTGTTCAGAACCTCTTCGAGAACGACGTTCATTCGCGCTCCGTCGACGTCGCTTTCATCACCGAAAGCTTCGCGGAGAACGCCCACTCGCTTCCCTGCCATGGTTGACTCGGCGAGACCATCCGTGTACGAACCGGTGTGACGGGCGATGCGGTTGACGCTGGTGTACGAGTCTTCCGGATCGAATCCCGCGAGTACGTCGAGAACGCGAGCGGTGTCCTCGACGGTGCGCGTCATCGGTCCGGGGGTGTCCTGGGGCTTGACCAGGGCCGACATTCCGGCACGGCTGATCAGGCCGGGGGTGACCCGCAGCCCCACCAGGTTGCAGAAAGAGGCAGGCAGGCGGATCGATCCACCGGTGTCTCCCCCGATAGCGACCAGCGACAGGTTGGCTGCAATCGCGGCCGCCGATCCGGAAGACGAGCCACCCGGATCCCGATCGAGGTCGTACGGGTTCTTCGTGGTGCCGCTCCGCGACGACGTGCTGAACCAGGATGTGGCGAAGTCGGGCATCGTCGTTGTTCCCATGATCACGGCGCCCGCGGCACGCAGCCGGGCCACGACCGTCGAGTCCTTCTCGGGGACGTACTCTGCGGCGATCTCGCTGCCGTAGCTGGTGGGCATCCCGCCCACCTCAACCTGGTCTTTCACGAGCACCGGCACTCCGTGGAGGGGGCCGAAGAACTCTCCGGTCTCGGCGTAGTGGGCGTCGAGCATGGCCGCGTCGTCGCGAGCCTGGGGTGACAGCTCCACGATGGAGTTGAGTTCCGCGCCGCTGCGGTCGATCGACTCGATGCGGTCGAGGTAGGCCTGGACGACCGCAGCCACTGTGACCGTTCCGGCACGATACGCATCGTGGACCTCGCTGATGGTGATTTCCTTGATATCAAAGGTTTCCGACATGGTGTTCTCCTTTATACGGTGTCGTCGCTAGGACTGGTCTGGGTGGTCTGGTTTGTCTGACTGGTCTGGTTGGTCGCGGGCGGCGCGACCCGACGGGGGCGGGCGAAGCGGCTCCAGTCGACGGAGGTGAGGGCCGCGATGATGATCAGTCCCTTGATGATGTTCTGGTAGTAGGCATCGATATCGAGAAGGTTGAACCCATTTTGCAGCGTGGCCAGGATCGCGACTCCGACGGCGGTGCGCCACATCGACCCTTTTCCGCCGGCGAGGGTGGTGCCGCCGACGATCACAACGGTGAGGACGTCGAAGACAAGCTGTCCGCTGAGGCCTGCCTGCGCCGAGCTCAGGCGGGAAGCTGTAATCGTGCCGGCGATGCCTGCGCAGATCCCTGCGACCAGGTAGGCGCTCGCCACCGTCCAGTCGGCCCGGATGCCCGACAGTCGCGCCGCTTCCCGGTTTCCGCCGACCGCATAGATGTCGTGACCGTATCTGGTGAACGCAAGAATCAGCCCACCGATCAGGAAGAGCGCGATCATCAAGAGTGCGCTGAGCGGCACCCCGACGAACGATCCGCGTCCGAGTACGGTGAAGGGCTCGAACACAACCTGGATGGGTCGGTTGCCGGTCAGCAGGAGCGCAACACCGGTGATGATCAGGGATGACCCGAGGGTCGCGATGAACGGATTCACCCGTAGCAGGGTCACGATCACGCCGTTGAGGAGCCCAACCAGCCCAGCGACGACAATTGCTCCGGCGAAAGCCAGGGTCGGCGGAAGAGTCTGACCGAGCGTTGCTGCGACGACTGCAGCGAGTGCGTACGTCGCCGCCATCGACAGGTCGAATCCGCCGGTCAACACGACGTAGGTCATCCCGATTCCCATGATGGCGACGGGTGCCCATTGCGCCATGACGTTGCTGACGTTGCCCAGCGAGAGAAACGCCGGCTGGAGGAGCGCGACGATGATGACGAGCACGATGAGGGCGAGCACCACACCGTACTCGCCGAGAGCACGACGTAGTCGCGGGACAGCGGGCTGAGCCAGATCTTCTGTCTTGGTGGTGGTGAGGGTGCTCACAGTCGGTTCTCCTGCACGTGAGAGGACGAAATTTCGGATGGCGAGGGGGCGGGAGCGACGGCGGGATCGTTCGTACCGAATGAGGCTGCCAACACGTCGTGAACTGTCGCTCCAGCGGGGAGTTCGGCCACGACTCGCCCAGCACGGCACACCACGACCCGGTCGCTGTGATCGAGAACTTCCTGAATTTCACTCGATGACCACAACACGGCACGGCCTTCGTCAGCGAACGATCGCATCGATGCAAACACCTCAGATTTGGCGCCGATATCCATTCCCCGTGTGGGTTCGTCGAGAAGCATGAGGCGCAGTGGTCGGGAGAAGAGGCGTCCGAGCAGGAGCTTTTGCTGGTTGCCGCCCGACAGGGTTCCAGCCGGGGCACTGAGCCGCGAGGGGGCGAAGGCGACCCGGCGTGCTATCGGTTCGGCCCACCGGCGCAGGAGTCCGGCGGTGATCCGGCCGCCCCGGCGAGCGAGCTGAAAACCCCCGAGCGCGATGTTCCAGGAGGCAGCCTGATGAAGCACGAGTCCCTGGTGTTTTCGATCCTCGGGAGCGAGCGCGATTCCCGCCGCCCAGGCCCGCGCTGGAGAGGATGGCCAACGCAGTGGCGCACCGTCGATCTCGATGGACCCGGACTGTACGGGCTCCGCTCCCGCGACTGCCCGGAGCAAGCGAGTGCGCCCTGATCCGACCAGGCCAGCGATACCGACGACCTCACCCGAGCGGATGTCCAGGGATTCGAGGTTCACTCCTGGTGCCCGCACGTTCCGAAGGGCGACGATCGTCGGCTCCGCATTGCTGCGGTGTCCGCCGGTCGGCTCGCTCGACGGCGCGTGTCCGAGCATCGCGGTCACCAGGGCCGCTTTGGTCCACTCGGCGGCGGGGGCACGGGACACGATCGAGCCCTCACGCAGCACCATCACGTCGTCGCTCACATCGAGAACCGCGTCGAGGTCGTGCGAGACATAGAGCACCGCGCACCCTTTGGCCCGGAGATCGCGGATAACAGCGTGCAAGCGCTCGATGTCTGCCGGCCCGAGGGATGCGGTGGGCTCATCCATGATCACGAGTCGACGCCCGTGCGCGATCGCCCGCATAATTTCCAGGAGCTGCTGGTTGGCCGTGGAGAGATCGCCGGATCGCGCATCCGGTCGGATGTCACTGCCGACCCGCTCCGCGACCGCCCGGTAGTCGCGCCGGAGCTGCTGCTTTCGGACGACCCCGAAAGTCGTCGGAACGTGCCCGAGGTAGACGTTTTCCTGGGCTCGGAGTTCGGGAACGATCGTGAGTTCCTGATAGATCATTGCCACCCCCGCATCGGATGCGGCGCGGGGGTGGCCGGGGATCAGTGTCGTGCCGAATACTGTGATCTCGCCCGTGCTGGCGCGTTCGGCTCCGGCGATCGACTTCATCAGCGTCGACTTGCCTGCACCGTTCTCGCCGACGACAGCCAGCACCGTCCCTGGGTCAACATCGAAGCTCACGTTGCTGAGCGCGCGAACACCCGGGTACTGCTTGCTGAGGCCGGAGACTGCCAGGGCAGGCGCCGACGCACGGTGGAGAGTCATGCTCAGTACTCGGGGTCGAAGTCGGCGGCGTTGCTGCTGTCGATGAAGATCGTTCCCGGTCCGTCGACGACCACCGGGGACTCGGCAAGGTAGGTGAACCCTTCGGTGCTCTCGCCGGTAGCAAGGGCCCGTGCGAGGTGCACTCCGCCGTAGTAGGACTCTTCATAGGGCAGGAGCACCGTTGTCGAGGTCCACGCTCCGTCAATGACGCGTTCGGTGCCGAAGTCCGTGCCTCCGACGCTGTAGATGCGCACGTCCTCTCCGGGGGTGAGTCCCGCAGCGCGGATGCCTTCTTCAACCCCGCGAGTCATGTCATCCCAGGACGAGATCACGATCTGTGCGTCTGGATTCGCCTGGAGAGCGTCCTGAACGACGGTCAGGGCGCCTGCCGGGTCGAAGTTTCCGGGCTGCTCGGTCACCACGGTGACATTCGGGTGATCGGCGGCTGCGCGCTCGATCGCGTTCTGCCAGCGCGTGTAGAGGTCGCTACCGAGGAATCCGCCGACCGCGATGGCCTCGCATTCTCCTTCACACGAGTCGAAAGCGTTGTTGACATGCTCGAGGAAGAAGGACTCCGTCTGCATGGCCGCGAAACCGACCGAACCCTCGGTGTAGTCGGCGTTGCCGCACATCGGGCTGTTGATCGTCGCAACGGGTGCGCCGGTCTCGACAAGGACATCGAAGCTGGCGCAGCCGGACGCGTCCGCAACGGGGGCGAAGATGTAGCCGTCGAACTCGCGCAGAATCGCGTCCTGCACCTGGCCCTGTTGAGCGTTCGCGTCGAATGCGGCGTTGAACAGCGTGATCTCCGCGTTGACATCGGCGGCGGCATCCTGAGCTCCCTGCCAGCGGACCTGACAGAACGTATTCTCGGTCGCACACTCGGTGATGTACGCGATTGTTGCTCCATCGAGGTCCGGCAGCCCGGCTTCGATGTAGTCGAGCGTGGCCGCCATCGCGGACTCCGATGCCACCGCGTCCTTCGGCGAGTCTGTGGACGTTGCGTCGTTGCTCGGCGCTGCACAGCCGGACAGGGCCAGAACGCCCACTATCGCCGTGCCCAGAAACACTCGTGTACGCATCAGTTTCTCCCTGTTTGAAAGCTAGACATTCAATGTTTGACACTCAACGTAATACGTTGGGTCTATATCGACAAGGCTTTTCTTGTTACATTTAGATTTCGCGAAAACGCGGGGTCGGGCATCGCCGAATCGAGCGACACACAGGGAGCCGAAGATGGCACAGCCGGAGTTCCAGCCGTCGGAGCTGTCGCGCCGCGACGCATCCGGCCAGATCGCGATGCAGTTGCGCAAGGCGATCAACGAGAACGTCTGGGAGCCCGGCGAGCGCCTCCCCACCGAAAAAGAGCTGGCCGACAGCTTTGATGTGTCGCGAGCGACGGCGCGCGAGGCCTTGAAGCTGCTTTCCGCCACCGGGCTTGTGCAGTCGACGCGCGGGGGCCAGGGTGGCACATTCGTCACCGCCCCTGATGCCGACCAGGTTGCCGCGCAGCTCAGTGACGCCATCAGGCTGTGGTTCCGGGTCGGAAATGTCACGGTGCAGAACGTCGACGAAGCACGGGAAAAGCTCGAGACCATGTGTGTCGCGCTTGCCGCGAAGAACCGCACAGACGACGACCTCGTTGCGATTCAGCATGCCGTCGATGCCGCCCGGGATCTGGACATGGATATCGATGAATGGCTGGAGTGGGACCTTGCGTTCCACACCGCGATCTCGCGTTCGACCAAGAACCCGATCCTCGAACTGGCAATGATGTCCGTTCACCTGAGCCGGCCTGCCACCAACACCGTCTTCGTGAACCTGCTGGGTCGCGACGAGGTGCTGAACCAGCACCACGAGATCTACGAGGCGATTGCGGCATCCGACCCCGATCGCGCGCAGAAGGCTCTGCTCGCGCACGTCGGCTACCTCAATGACGTTCGACGGGATGCGCTCCTCGCGCTCGAGGTCGACGACGTTCCGCTGTCGCAGCTCCCCTTTACGTCGAACTCTCGTCGCTAGTCTCCTGCCGCGGCGCCACGATCAGCGACGCGACCTCTTCGACCCTCGGATGCAGCTGGTCACCGTCATCCACCACACCGGATTGCCACCAGAACCTGACTCCCTTCGGCGTCACTTCCAGGGTGGCCAGATTGTTGTCGAACCACGGCCCTTTGATGCCCGCCCAGTGGAACGGCGGATTCGGGACTTTTGCCGAGCGCGCCAGGAGCGCACCAGCCCACGCGGCCACGCCGTAGGCCATGACGGCGGCGAAGTACCTCGTCAGCCGGGGCAGCGGATTGCGGATCGGGAGAGCACACCGCCTGCACGATCCTGCTGCCCGAGGAACGCTCCACTTCCGACACGTACGAGAAGTGCACATCCCCCGAGAGGAACGCGATGATCTCCGGCGCTGGACCGCGCTTGCCGTCCGCCACCTCGGACACCATGCCCGCCACCTTGCGGAAGCTGTTCTGGAACGCGCCCCAGTGTTCCAGGTCGACCGTCTGGCGCACCTTCTCGCCGAAGCGCGCCGCACGTCTCCCCCAGGCGCCCTCGGAGAGCGCTTCGTTCCAGGACTCGACGTGGTGCAGTCCCAGCGGGAGTAGGAACGGCAGCGACGTCCCCACCAGCAGGTGACGGAAACCACCCCGCATCTTGTCGTCGAGCCAGGCCATCTCATCCTTGTCGAGGAGTGCCCGACGTTCCGGTGTCAGGTCCCGCGCGGCGCGAGAGTCCACCATGAGCAGCCTGCGTCTCCCCCAGATCCCGGCAGAAACTCCAGCGGTAGGACGTGGGGTCCTGGTCGGCCCGGTCCGCGAACGTGTCCAGCGCCTCACTGAGGTCCAGTTCCGCGTCGCCCTCGTGCGAGGCGACCTGCTGCCAGATGACATCCTCGGCGCGGGCCTGTGGGCGACAGGTTTCCCAGGTGCTGGTACACCCAGTACGAGGCCAGCCCGGCCACGATCCGTCCATGCCACCAGGAGGTGGCCTCCATCTCCGACCTCCAGCTCAGCGAGGTGTTCCAGTCGTCGCGGATGTCGTGGTCATCGAAGATCATGGCGCTGGGCAGGGTCGACAGCAGCCACCGGTTGGCGGGGTCGGACCAGGCCAGGAAGTACAGGTGCGCGTACTCCTCATAATCCTTGAGCTCCTCCCCCGGCGGCGCGTCGATGTCCCGGCGAGCGCGAATGAATTCCTGCATCTGCTTACTCGTGACGTCGGCGTACACCTGGTCCCCGAGGAAGGCCACCAGGTCCGGCCACCGCAGGTCACTGCCGGATGCCATCGCCAGCGCGTAAGCGCGCAGCGAGTCGACGCCGTGGGTGCGGTTGCCAGCTTCGTCGTGCGGGACGCTGGTGCGGCAGGAGCCAAAGGCCAGGCGCAGGGGCTTGCCCGAGTCGAGCGTTGCGATCTGCGACGGCGGAAATTCGGATGCCGGATCCGGCCACGCCCGCGCTCCGTCGATGTCCAGTTCGTAGGGCGTCGCCGTTCCTGGCTCCAGCCCGTCCACTTCCACCAGCGCATAGTGGTGGCCGTGCACCGCGAAGGTCCGGGCGGACCAGTGTCCGTCGCCCGCCCTGACCGAGACCTCGGCGGCATCCCGCGTCTCGACCCAGATGCTCGCCGACGTCTCATCCACGTACCGCATCAACGGGCCGAGCACCAAGGCTGAGTTCGTCATGAGTCAGTTCTACCGGTTCCGGCTCGTCGCGGCCATGGTCCGTCGTGCGACTTGACAGCGCCGGTCGGCACAGCGCGGACGGTCACTCCGTGCTGTACAACTCCGTGGACAGGTAACGCAGCCCGGAATCACAGAAGATTGTCGCAACCGTCGCATCCGGGCCGAGACGCTCGGCGATGCGGAGTGCAACGACCAGATTGGCGCCCGACGAGGTGCCGGCGAACAGCCCTTCCTCACGGGCCAGGCGACGCGCCATGGCCATCGCCTCGTCAGCGGTGACTGTGTGGATCTCGTCAACCTGCTCCGGCTCCCACAGCGGGGGCACGAATCCGATGCCGATACCCTCGATCCGATTGGATCCGGTAGGTCCGCCGGACAGCACCGCCGACTCTGCAGGTTCAACGGCGATGATTCGCACGTCCGGCTTGTGAGCGCGCAGAACCCGGCCCACTCCGTGGATGGAATGGGCGGTGCCCACAGCATGCACGAATGCGTCGACCCGCCCATCGCTCTGCGACCAGATCTCCTCACCGAGCGGGAGGTAACCGGTGATCGCGTCCTCATTATTGAGTTGATCGCACCACCACATGTGCGGTTGCTCAGCGAGCTCACCCGCTCGCCCGATCATGCTTTTCACGAGCTTCTCGGTGATCTGGCCACCCTCGCTGGGCACATCCTCGACGATGGCACCGAATGCCTTCATCGTGCGCCTCTTTTCGTCGCTGAAGGCGTCGGAGAACACGACGTGCAGCCCGTACCCCAAAGCTGCGCAGGCAAAAGCGAGGGAGATACCCGTTGTTCCGGCCGTGTACTCGACGACGGTGTCCCCGGGTTTGAGCTTGCCATCTCGAATGGCACCCTCGACGGCCGCCTGCGCCATCCGATCCTTCATACTTCCGGTTGGATTGGCCCATTCCAGCTTCGCCACGATAGTCGCGCTACCGGCAGGCACGATCCGCTCGAGTCGGACGAGCGGGGTGTTCCCGATGCCTGCGAAGGCACCACGTGCTTTGGTCATCATGTACCGCCTCGCGGCCGAGTGGTTCGACCGTGCCCCACGGTACTCATCCGACCTGGACCACGCCACCCCCCGGGCAGCGACACCCCTCTCTTTCGCTGGTCGACTCATCGCACCGTCGAACGCGGTCAATCGTGGTCGCTCGGCCTCAACCCGACTGCAGGCGAGCAGATCGCTCTGCTCGGTCGTGCCTGGAATAGCGCGAAGCGGTGCAGGTGCGCCTCGCGTGAAATCCCCGCGCCCCTGCCGGACATGCCTCAGTATGGGAGTTGTGACCGACACCGAGCGCGAGCAGCGGATGCGCGACCTCGTCACGCTCGTCGCCGACCCTCTGCACCGCTACCTGCGCCGCCGCACCGACGCCGCGACGGCCGACGACGTGATCGGCGACACCCTGCTGGTGTGCTGGCGCCGCCTCGACGAGGTACCCGACGACGCCCTCCCCTGGGTGATCGTCGTCGCTCGACAGTGCCTCAGCAACGCCCAACGCGCCGAGCGTCGCCGCACCCGACTGATCGGCCGCATCATCGCCATCGATCCGCCGCCGGCCGCTACGAGCGAGAACCCCGCAGCATCCGCCGCCGACGACACCCCGGAGGCGACCCGCGTGACCACCGCCCTCGCCCGCCTGCGTCGAGACGACGCCGAGATCCTGCGGCTGTGGGCGTGGGACGAGTTGGCGAGCCCTCAGATTGCCGTCGTGCTCGGCATCAGCGCGAACGCAGCGGCGATCCGCCTGCACCGTGCAAAGGCACGCCTCAAGCAGGAGCTTCTGAAATCTGACACCCCGCCCGGACATGTACCTCATGACGAAGGGAGCGACGATGCACGACGATGACCGTGCGCTGCGCGATCAGCTGCGCGCCGCAGATCCGGCCCGCGCGCTGCCCCCTGCCTCGCCGACGTGGCTCGACCACAGAATGGAGCAGATCATGACCGACCAGTCCCCCACCACCCTCACGGCCGATACCCCCGAGGCGCCGCGACGCGCCTTCCCGCGGTGGATGCCGGTGGTCGGCCTCGCCGCCGGCCTCGCCATCGTCGCCGCAATCGTCGCGCCCCTCGCTCTCGGCGGCCCGGAACCCACCGTCGAGGCGCTGAAGCCTCCCATGGACGGAGGCCCCGCGAGCGGCAGCTGCCTCGTGCTCGAGCCGGCGACCGTCGCGGCGCAGGAGCAGGCCTTCGCCGCGACGGTGCTGCAGATCGAGGCAGACACCGTTCTGCTGGAGGTCACGGAGCGCTTCGTCGGCGACGTCGCCGACCGCGTCGAGGTGACGCAGGTCGACGCGATGAGCTCCGACTTCTCGGGCGTGCCGTTCGTGGTCGGCCAGAGCTACCTCGTCGGCGCCGTCGATGGAACGATTACCAGTTGCGGCGTCACCGGGGCCGACACTGCCGAGCTCCGCGCGGTCTACGACGCAGCGTTCCCTGGCTGATCCGCGCCGGCGAGAGCGGACCGCGGGAAGAGTGCGTGTAATCGTCCCATCCACCATCGCAACGCGACGGCGGTCAGCGCGACCGCTGTGGCCCACTGGGTAGACCTACCTCAGTATGAAAGTTGTTACCGCCACCGCCGCGACGCGACTCCACCAAGTTCTCGGCGTGCATTCAACTCTCTGCTCCAGCGTCAAGGGCACCTTTCCCCATTCCTTCCTCTCCCCAGTCGCCTGTACAGTGACGGCACTACCGACGAAAGGAAGACCCATGGGCAACATCCGCCGAAAGTCCGCGAGCGTGGCAACAGCACTGGTACTCGCCGCGAGCCTCAGCCTTAGCGCGGCACCCGCCCAGGCGTCGAACTGGACAAGGATCATGTGGTCACACGGAAGCTCGTATAACAGCTGCATGGCGAGCTACAAGGCAGCAGTGACGTCTTGGTTAGGGCAGGGAAAAACGGTCCAGTACGGAAAGAAGTGCGCCCCGAACCCCTACCGAAGCGGTTGGTGGCGTGTGGCGTACAAAGTCATCGGCTGAGCCTGACTCCAACCGTTTTTTGCCTGTCTGGAAGGGACAATCTGCGCCACGACGCGTCTCCGTTGAGTTTGAGAAGGAGGATGGTGGCGTTAGGCCAGGTCTTGCCGCTCAATCGTTCTAGGCCGGCCGAGTACACCCGCCAGAATCGGATCTAATGCTTCGCGGTGGTGTCCGCGCCCTTTGCGCCTCGGGCATGCGGGGAGGTCAGTCCATCGTTTTGAGCGAACAGGGGTACGCCGGTGGGACTGCGTCGTCCGCGTTTTCAGAGTCAGGAAAGGTCGGGTTGCCACCTTGCCCAACCGGCGCTCGACCTCGCAGTGTGTAGCTTGAGCTGCCAAATAGCCGACAAGACCGAGCTGTGGGGCTGCGACGTCGCGTAGATCGTCAGCAGTCCGACTCCAACTGTCTGCTTGTCGTTCGACCAGGCCATGGCTGTGCAGCAGGTAGAGGGAATTCCGGATTCGCGATGCCGCCGCCGGGGAGAACCCCACCCCCCGCTCACCGCCGCCAAGGAGAACCCCGACTCGGGCAAGACGCCGTCTAAGCTTGGTCTTCTGCCCACGGAAGGAACAACGTCATGAGCATGGAAGGCGCGGCCTGGAGCTCGCTCTACAAGATCTCCACCGCCAGGGACGGCAAGCACGGCTTCTCCCGTGAGTCCGTGCGGCGGATCATGACGTTCGCGGTGCCCTACCGGTCCAAGCTGCTGATCTTCATCACCCTCTCCACCGTGGGAGCTTTCCTCGCGGTCGCGACGCCGGTACTCGCCGGCCAGGTGGTCGACGTCATCGTCGGCCAGGGCGCGGTCATCGACGATCGTGTGGCTCGCCGTCGTCATCGCCCTCGTGGCCGTGGCCGACGCCGCCGTGTCACTCGTGACGCGCTGGTACTCGGCGCGGATCGGCGAAGGCGTGATCCTGGACCTCCGCACCGCCGTCTTCAACCACGTGCAGAAGATGCCGATCGCGTTCTTCACCCGCACGCGGACGGGCGCCCTCGTGAGCCGTCTCAACAACGATGTGATCGGCGCCCAGCAGGCCTTCAGCGGCACGCTGTCCGGCGTGGTCACGAACCTCGTGGCGCTGATCCTCACCCTGATCGTCATGCTCAGCACGTCCTGGCTCGTGACGGTTCTCGCCGTGATCATGCTCCCCATCTTCCTGATACCCGCGCGCCGCATGGGTAGCCGTCTCGCCGCGCTGCGCCGCGAGGCCGCCGATCACAATTCCGCCATGAGCACCCAGATGACCGAGCGTTTCTCGGCGCCCGGCGCCACCCTCGTGAAGCTGTTCGGCCGACCCGACGAGGAGGCCGAGGAGTTCCGCGTCCGCGCCGCCCGCGTCCGCGACATCGGGGTCCGGACCGCGATGCTGCAGTTCGTCTTCTTCACCGCGCTGATGCTCGTCTCCGCTCTCGCCCTGGCGCTCGTGTACGGGCTCGGCGGCTCCCTCGCACTCGGCGGCCAGCTGAATACCGGTGACGTGGTCACCCTGGCGCTCCTCCTCACCCGCCTCTACGCACCGCTGACCAGCCTCGCAAACGCCCGGGTGGAGATCATGAGCGCGGTGGTCAGCTTCGAGCGCGTCTTCGAGGTGCTCGACCTCGATCCGCTCATCAAGGAGAAGGCCGACGCGGTCGCCGTCCCCGAAGGCCAGGTGGCCGTCGAGTTCGACAACGTCCGCTTCGCCTACCCGTCCGCAGACAAAGTGTCCCTCGCCTCTCTCGAGGAAGTTTCCACGCTGGACACCCGCGGCGGCGAGGAGGTGCTGCACGGCGTGTCCTTCCGGATCGAGCCGGGGCAGACCGTTGCCCTCGTTGGGACGTCCGGTGCCGGCAAGTCCACCATCGCGCAGCTCCTCTCGCGCCTGTATGACGTCGACAGCGGCGCTGTGCGCCTCGCGGGGACGGATGTTCGCGATCTCACGTTCGCCTCCATGCGGGGCACGCTGGGCATGGTGACGCAGGACGGTCACCTGTTTCACGAGACCATCCGCTCCAATCTGCGCCTCGCGAGGCCGGAGGCATCCGAAGATGAGGTGTGGGATGCCGTCCGCCGTGCGCGGCTCGAGCCGCTCATCCGGTCCCTGCCGGACCAGCTGGACACCATGGTGGGAGAGCGTGGCTACCGATTGTCCGGGGGTGAGCGCCAGCGGATGACCATCGCGAGGCTCCTGCTCGCCCAGCCGCGCGTCGTCATCCTCGACGAGGCGACGGCGGCGCTGGACTCGACCTCTGAGGCTGCCGTGCAGGCGGCGCTCAGCGAGGCGCTCGACGGACGGACGGCGATGGTGATCGCACACCGCCTCTCCACCATCCGCAGCGCGGACCTGATCCTCGTTGTTGAGGACGGCTCGATCGTGGAACGCGGTACGCACGAGGAACTGCTGGCTGTGGGTGGGCGGTATGAGGAACTGCACCGGACCCAGTTCGCCGTGCAGAAGAATCTTGCGGCGGGGGAGGAAGCGTTGAGCCAGAGCTAGTTGCTGAGCTCGGCGCATGACGCCGAGGCGCAAACTTCTCAAGAGGTCAGTTCGGATCGAATGAAGTTCAATCTGATGGCTGAAAGTAGTTAGTTTCGACGCAAATGGGTCAATAGCTCCTGCCGACAATCGCCATGAGGTCGGAGTCGAGGTCTGCACTGCCCGGCACCGTTCCTTCGCGGGTTTGCAGGCAACGGACACTTACGGCCTCGCGGTTGAGTGCGTCCTCGCCTTCCTCGCCGAGTTGCTCCCACGGAATTCGCGCAAATCCCGTCTTGGCAGCGTCGAGAGCCTCTGCTATACACGCAGCCTCCACGGTGCGGTCCGTCAGTCGCTGGCGGGCGGCCCCGATCATCTCCGCTTGCATGCTCTCCAGCAGAGCGACAACGGTTGTGCTGATCGCGTCGAGCGTGACCGATTCCTTGGCGCCGCTGTCGCGTCGCACGATCGTGGCTTGACCGGATTCGAGATCGCGGGGACCGACCTCCAGACGCACCGGGACACCCTTGAGCTCCCACTCTGTGGCACGCCGGCCGAAGCCCTGCGTTGTCCGATTGTCGAGCCGGGCACGCACTCCTGCCGTGACCAGTTCGCGGACGAGCGAGGAAGCAGCCGTCACGGTCCGCTCGTCGTCTTTCACCGCGAGAACAACGACCTGCACCGGCGCGACGCGGGGCGGTAAGCGGATTCCTCGGTCATCACCGTGCGCCATGATCAGCCCACCGACCATCCGCGTGCTGGAGCCCCACGACGTCGTCCAGCACGTCTCGACCTGCCCTGAGCTGTTGGCAAATGTGATGTCGAATGCCGTCGCGAAGTTCTGCCCCAACTCGTGACTGGTAGCCATCTGGAGCGCCTTACCGTCGCCCATCATGGCTTCGCAGGTCATCGTGTTGATTGCCCCCGCGAACCGCTCGCGCGGAGACTTGACGCCTACAAGCACGGGAATCGCGAGAACGTTCTGCAAGAAATCGCGATACACGTCCAGGTGGATTCGCAGCGCGTAAGCGTTCGCATCTTCACGGGTGGCATGCGCCGTGTGGCCCTCCTGCCAGAGGAACTCCGACGTACGCAGGAACAGGCGGGGCCGCATCTCCCACCGCACAACATTTGCCCATTGGTTCAGCAACATGGGCAGATCTCGATGTGACTGGATCCACTTGGACATCAACTCGCCAAACAAGGTCTCGCTCGTCGGCCTAACGACGACAGGCTCAGGCAACTCCTTGCCACCCGCATGCGTGACAACGGCAAGTTCAGGGCTGAAACCTTCGACATGCTGGGACTCTCGTTCAAGGTATGACTGCGGGATGAACAGGGGCAGATAAACGTTCTCGGCGCCGGTCGCCTTGATGCGCCCGTCGACCTCTGCCTGCATTCGCTCCCAGAGCCCGTAGGCATACGGTCGGATCACCATCGTGCCGCGCACCGGACCGTTCTCGGCCAGCTCGGCCTTCTCCAAGACGTCCTGGTACCAGCGGGGAAAATCATCCTGCTGGGGGGTGAGTACACTCGTCCGACTGTTACTTGCCATCGGGCCACGCTACCGGCAGAGTGGAGTTGAGCGATAGATCTCCACCACCCTGGTGAGTATCGCGGACCGAGTCCTCGACCATTTGCAGAATCTCATAGGGTCGAGCTGCGGCACGGCGGGGGTTTCGACTTTCAGTCTCGGCGACGGTGCGTTCGATGATGCGAACTTGGGAGGCTTCCGGCTCGCGGCCCGTTGCGTCTCGCTAGGCGCGGATCCATCTCGTGCGCCACATGAACGCGGTCACAGCGAGCGGGACAGGCACTTCTACCGGGGAATTCGCGGTCAAGCTGACAGGATTTGACCCTGCGACCCCTTGTAAGGAAATAACCTAAACTCGGGTTTTACCGAAAATCTCCGGAAACTGTCGGATTCCCTTGTGTTTACAGGGAACCGGGCGGTTCACTGCCTCCAATTGTACTCGGTCAATTCGGGTCAGATGAGGTTGAATCTGATGACTAAATGATGACCATTTGAACCCCTTATGGCGGTACTCCGAGCCCTCCTGAAAAGATCTTCTCCATGCCCGCCGCATGCAATCGAGCACGGATGTGCTGCGTCTCCCGGCTGCGGTCAGCTTTGCACGACGACGGAGCTACACACCGATCACAGCCGACGAGCGCAATCGCCGCAGCGTAACGGGTCATGGCACCGGACTGTCCATCCCCCATGCACGTGGCACCGATACTTGTCAGAGCAGTCGCATCCCGGCGGCTGCGTAGATCTGGTCGACGGCGTCCATCGTGGCGACAGAATCATGCCCTTCGGTTGGCAACGCCTGGCCACTGGCAAGTCCGGCAATGAGGGCCGCAAGCTGGTGGTCGTAGGTAGTGCGACCTGCAACGGTTTCGATCCGCTCGATCCCGTCGATTGTGTAAGAAATGCTGTGTCCTTTTGACGGGAACACCACCCCGTCCACCCGGAGTTCACCCGCTCGCCGACCACCCGAATCCAATTCTCGAGATCTGCGGACATGCTGGCACGGATCAGACCCGTCACACCGAGGAGGGAAAGGCGAGCTCCGACTCGATTGATTCATCAGCGCCGGAGGATTGAGTTTCACACTTGTCTCCGCGCGAACGGGCTCTTCTTCGAGGAGGTGTCGGATCCCGTGCAGCGGGTACACACCAAGATCCATCAACGCACCGCCTCCGAGCGCGGGCTCATGACGCAGAGCGCCGGGCTCGAACGAGTTACGCACGACGAGGGCGCAGAGCACGGGCTCGACAGTTCGCGCGACGAACCCTTCCACGCTGATCAGGCGACCCAGAGTGCCCGCGAGCTCCTTCGTCCTCGCCGCGAGCGGGTCGTAGTGGTCGTGGAATGCCTCGACAAGACGCCGACCCGTCGCTGTCGCCGCTTCCGCCATTGCTCTGGCTTCCGCTCCGTTCAGTGCAATGGCTTCTCACAGAGCACATCCTTCCCCGCGCGAAGTGCAGCGATCGACCATTCGGCATGTGCGGATGGTGGAAGGGCGACGTGAACGAGGTCGACGGCATCGTCTGCAAGGAGCTCCTCGTACGAACCATAGGCGGTTTCGATTCCATGCTGACATGCGAAAGCGCGTCGCCGGTCGATCCCGCGGAAGCGATCGGCTGTGACCTCCACATCCGAGCGACGGCGAGCGGATCGATAATGGCTCGGGGCGATGGCAGCTGCGCCAAGGATTCCGATCTTCGACGAAGTAACTCCTTCAAACTGAGAGATTACGTCGCGTGCCGAAAGGCCACGCAGCAAACCAAATCCAAGGCAACGCCTCGGTCGATGCGACGGGTCGGTGATAGTCGTCCGATCTGCGCATCACCCTTTGTCCGGCATATCGACAGAATGCCATCTACACGGCGAGGAATCTGCCAGGTGGTCGAGTCCCGCAGCACCTCCGGCAGATCGGAGTTCCGCAACCCCCTGGTGAGCGACCGGTCGCGCGAAACGGAGTCCGACTCGGCGCCGACGATCCGAACTTCGGGGTGGAAGCCGATGGCCACGGTCCTCCATGGTGTGTGGCCCAGGTCACAGCTACGCCCGTCGGCCAGCCGTTGACGATGACGCGCCCACATCGATCCGTGAGAGCCGGAGCGAGGTCGGCTCAACCTTTTCTCCGCTGGCCACGATGCCGAACCTGTGAGCTGACCGTCCATGCGCTCAAGCGCGTCGGATCACTTCCTCCAGCCGTCATATTCGAGGACAACGGGCCGAGGGCCGAAGCATTCCTCGTACACGTCGGAGATCTGCGACAGCGGACAGCTCGCCGCGCCAGACGACCCGTGCCGCGCCGCTTCGTGGTCAGCCCTTCCCAATGAACGCAAACCTGGCATTCCTTGAAGGCGATTCTGCCCTTCAAGGAACCCGCTAAGGATTGATTCGGTCAACATGGGTCCAGCCACCGAGGAGGCGAGACGGCCAACTAGATCGGCATCGCTAAGGGAATCCCTCGGAACGAACACGTCCCAGGGCTGGTGCATAGCTCGGCCGTTGTTGATCGTCATGGAGGACACCAGCCCGTCAATGATCTCGTCCTTCCGCTCAGACATGGCATCTGAACTGACCACGACCGGGTTCACGCTTCCCATCTCAGCGTAGAAAGGATGGGCTTGGTGCGGCTATTCGCAATTTCGAGAAGGGCGGTTCCTCCCCGGATGGAGCCGGTGAAGGCGCCCGCGCTGACTCGCGAGTCTTTCGAGGTGTCGACGGCAACGTCATCGTCTATCACGAGCGAAAAGAGCCCGGCAGGCGCGCCGGCCGATTCCAGCGCTCTTGCGACCACAGAGTGAAGCTCGCTTTCCGAGGCCCGGGTGGCCTGGGTGGGGCTTGGCCAGCACGGCACAGCCCGCGGCAAGTGCTGACGCCGTATCGGTTCCCGCCACGCCGAAAGCGAGAGGGAAGTTGCTCGCCGCAAACACGAGGACCGGGCCCAGCGGTACGTTCATTCGCCGCAGGTCGGGAATAGGCGGCGTCGATGCTGGTCGCTCGTGAGTGATGGTGGCCTCAAGCCAAGACCCTTCCTCGACCACGTCAGCATATAGGCGGAACTGTCCCACCATACGGGTTTGCTCACGCGCGCATTCTCTCGACGACCAACTGAGTTTCGGCGGCCGCGAGTGTCGCCAACCCGGGGGTGTCATCGAGCGCATCGGCTATCGTTCGTAGCAGGCTGGCCCGCTCGGTCAATGTTGTGGCAGCGAGCCAGCGGGAAGCGGTGACTGCCGAATCGAGTGCTACCCCGAGCTCGGCAGCTGTCAGAACAATAGTCATCGCACGGTCACCGTATGCGCGGCGATGTACTCAAAATCTAGAGCCTGCCCAAGGCCAGGCTCTTCGGGGAACACTACGTATCCGTTCTTGTCTATCGCGTCCGGCACGTGCGTGAAATGAGGGCTTGCGATGTCAAAATCGACGTGCGGATGCAGCAGCGATGTCTCGTACCATCGCGAGTTGGGCACAGCACCTAGAGCGGCTATGGACCCCATCCCGCTTCCATGCAACTCGCAGTCCATGCCGAAAGCCTCAGCGAGGTGGCACACCTTGATCGCCGGTGAGATCCCCCCAGCGCTCAGTACCCCGATCCGGAGGATATCTACCGAGCCGGAAGCGGCCCACTCGGCACGCGAGCGGAACTTCCCCTCAACGCTTTCCGGGCCGGCGATGAGCAGACTCGTTTGGTCGGCGAGCCACTTGTACGATGCCATCGAGTACTCGTCCATCGGCTCTTCCATCCAGGCGTAGTTGAGCTTCTCGAGTTCCTTGGCGATATAGAGCGCCTCACTTCTGCTGTACCAGTGATAGCAATCGAGCATCAATTCAATATCAGGTCCCACCGCCTCGCGCACGGCCGCGCAGGCGCGAACATCCATTCGGGCATCCGGAGCGGATGCGACGGGAGGCATCCAGGTGTGGAGCTTTATCGCCTTGAAGCCCCGCTCGACAAGTTTGACGGCGAATGCTGCATAGTCCTCCGGACTCGAGAGGCCGCCGGGCACGTCGTCCCCACACATGGTGCTTGCGTATGCCGGAACGCGATCACGGATGCCACCCACCAGCTTCCACACCGGCTGCCCGAGTCGCCGTCCGGTCAAATCCCAGAGAGCTTGATCGCTGAAAGAGAGCGCACGGTCATGCAATGCACCATAGGCGCCCCGCTGGGCGAGGTACAGATCCTGCCAGATGGCCTCGCGTCGCAACGGGTCGCGGCCCAACATGATCGGTCGGAGATATTCGTCCAGAACCGCTGGCCGAAGATAGTCTCCGCTGATGATGCTTGACCCGGAAAGACCATCGGAGTCGGTGATCGTCAGGATCGCGCCGGTGGTCGGTCGCTCTTCCTCGCTTGCGTGATCATGACCCTCGGAGTCCTTCCACGATCGGGTGGTGGTGGTGAATTCGGTCACGCTGACATTGTCGATGACGACAGTCATAGTTGTCCCTTCGTTGAGCGGTGGTGGTCGATGGCCTCGCGGATGCGCAGACCGTCGAGACTGGAGGGCCGTCTGAGGCCGAGATGGTAAAGGTATATGTCGTTGAGCAGGTGAATCGGTGACGCGTTGTCCGAAGGGCCGGCGAGAGCTCCCTTCAGCGAGGTCGCGGGTGGGAGCATGTCGACCACCCCAGCGACTGCCTGCGATCCATTGCGCAGCCATGCGCGAACGTCGTCCCATCCGTGCCCTCCGTCGGCTGAGAGTTGGGCACATCCAGTCACGACCGAGCCGGCACCTAGCTTCACGGGTGCATAGGAGCCGTACGACCGCTCGTCCGTCGTGGCGGCAACGGTGATGCGCGCACCGATTTCGATCGCCACTTCGTTTAGGTCAGAGAGGAATCTATTCGCGATGCTCCGCCGAAGATTGCGCGGACTCTCGAGTAGCCCGTCGAGCCCCGAGCCCACGGGCCCGGTCACCAGTCGGCTGCGAATATCCGCTGAAACGGCCGTGAGGTCGACGCCGACACGGTGCCCCGCCGAGTGGCAGCTGTGGCAAAAACAGAGCGATAACGTATCCTTCCATGCGCCGTCCGCCCAGGCGAATGGCAGCTTGTCATGTGCGACCGAGTGTTCAACACCTAGACTCGCCACACTCTCTAGAAGAAAGTCGGTGATGCCAGTCATTTCGTGCACCTGCCGAAGCAGTTCACATCCGAACGCGCGGACCTCAGGATGAGACGGACAAAGGCTGTATGCCGACCTGTTGCCCCATACATCCACGACGGCGAACCGAGCGTCGTCGCGACTCATCCCGTCTCGGTGAGTGAGCGCCAGCCAGGCTCGTGCCGTCACCCCCGCAGACAGCGCTACCTCCACAGCGTCGAGGCCGGAGTCGGCTGGACCGCTCAGTTGGAGGCGCCGGAGCGAGAGGCTGCTTCGACCACACCTTCTCATCGATTGGCAGGTAGAAGGCGCTTGTATTTTGCGTCACTACCTCGGGTGAGCCGTCGCCACGCCAGCGGATAGCTCGAACGGCGTGATAGTGCAGCGCTATCGCCACCTCGTCGATGCCAAGGTCTTTCCAGGAGGCCGCGCGCTCCGCCCCATCGGCCAGGTCCCACGGGTAGACCTGGCCGATGACGCGGAGTTTGCCGTCCTGCGTGTTAGTTGCCGAACTGCTCACGGTACTCGAGCTCGGCGGTGTTCACTTTGTCTGCCCACTGATCCAGGAACTCCTGCGCGGTCATGTCCTTGAGAAGCACAGACTGGAACGCCGAGGCCATTTCGCCGAGGATTCCGTTCCAGTCAGGCAAGTAAAGCGGCGAAGAAACAATGGTGGAGTCTGGGTCTTCGAAAGCCTCGATCTGCGCCGACATCACCGAGTCGGCGACCACCCAGTCATCCGCGCGCGCGTCGGTATTCGCGGGAATCTGACCGGCCTTTTCGTTCCAATAGCTGCCGGCTTCATGCGACGCCAGGAATTCGGTGAAAGCCCATGCCGCCTCCGGGTGATCGCTTCCCGTGAACATCGCAGGACCCTCGGGAGTCGTGGCGATGATGGTGCGGTTGCCAGTCTTGTCCGAGGCGGGCATCGGGAGCCCGTCGACGATCCCCTCTCCGAAGGCGTCAACGTGGTTGCGCGCGGAGCCGAGGTTGTGTTGCATCATGGCCGCCGAACCCCCGTCAAAAGCGGTCACCATTTCCTGGTATCCGTAACCCAGGTCGGCCTCAGCGGTGTTGACGTTATAGATATCTGCAAAATCCTGGAGACAAGCCGCATTCTCTGGGTCGTTGAGAGTGGTCTCATCTCCATCGAAGAATTCGCCGATGCCGCTGCACGAGTAGAGGACTGGGACGAGCTGGTTTACGCTGCCTGCGCCTCCTCGCATGGCAAAGCCGAACTGGCCGGCGCTCGGGTCGGTGAGAGCTTCCGCCGCGGTGTAGAAGTCAGACCACGTTTCAGGTGGCGTAAGGCCGGCCTCCTCGAAGAGGTCTGCCCGGTACCACATCGTGTCGGGCGTTCCGGTGAACGGGAGGATGTAGAGCTGGCCGTCGAAGCCGGCATCTTGTGCCGAAGTGAGCGAATCGTCAGCGATCTTCCCTTCGAGCGCGCTAGCGCTCAGACGATCGTCGAGCGGCTCGAGCGCCTCTTGAGCGGCCAGCGAGCTGACCATCCAGCCCACGACGATACCGACATCCGGGGTCGAGCCGCCGGCCACCGCGGTCTCATACTTCTGCGGGGCATCCGCTGCGGGGATTCCCACGTAGTCGACCTTGATAGCCGGGTTCTCTTTTTCGAAGCGGCTGATCAGTTCTTCGTAGACCGGCGTCCGGTCAGGACCGGCGTTGTTGTCCCAGAACGTTATGGTCACCGGGTCATCGGCGCTCCCTTCCGCTGAGCCGGTGGGCGATGAGCAGGCTGCGAGAGAGCCAAAAAGAGCCAGGGCGCCGGTTGCAGCGATAACCCGCAGGCCTGTTCGCTTATTCATTTTCATTGGTGTATCTCCTCGTTGAGTTGATGAACGGTTTTGGAAGGAGGGCTTGTGATAATCAGCCTTTGACCGCGCCGGCGCTTATTCCCTGAACTAGGAAGCGCTGCACAAAGGCAAAGACAATAACGACTGGGATTGCAGCGACGACGCCCCCTGCAGCGAGCGCGCCGTAGTCTGCCGAGTACTGGCCGATGGCGGAGTTCAGGCCCACCGGGAGTGTGAAGCGATCATTGCTGTTGATGAACATGAGTGCGAAGAGGAAGTTGTTCCACGCCCCGATGAAAGCGAACGATCCGACGGCCACGATCGCCGGTCGGAGCAACGGGAGAACCACGGCCAGGAACCCTCGGAGCCGGGAGCAGCCGTCGATCCACGCGGCCTCTTCTAGTTCAATGGGCACGTTCCGGAGGAAGTTCGCCATAAGGATGGCGCACAGCGGTAGTTGGAACACTGTGTCGGCGATGATGAGGGCACCGAGAGAGTCGATGAGGCCGATCTGCCGGAAGATGATGAATAGGGGGATGAGCAGCATTGCGCCCGGAATGAACTGCGTTGCCAGCAGCACGAGCATGAAAGGGGCCTTGCCCCTGAACTCGTAGCGCGACATCGCATAGCCGGCCAGCAGGGAGAGCACTACTGTCACCAACAGGGTGGACACAGCCACGAGGAGACTATTGACGAAGTAGGTTGAAAAGTTGAGGTCGTTCCAAACGGTCTCCAAGTTGTCGAGGGTGATCGGCCACGGAAGTGGAAGTGTGCTGCCCTTCTCGCGGAAGGCGTACACGATCATCCAGTAGAAGGGGATGAGCGTGAAGGACAGGAAGAGCCCGAGCGGGATCCAGAGAGACAACGATCGGCTACCCGATGACTCGCGCCAGCGGCGGGCGGGTGGGGTCGGTGCAGCACGCAGGTTCTTGCGAGCACTCAGAATCTCGCTCGTGCGGATGGTCATGACATGCCCTTCTGCCGGGATGAACGGCCGATCCGTAGGTAGACGACGCTGAAGATCAGCAGGATGACGAAGCCGGCGATGGTGAGCGCCGAGCCGTAGCCAAAGTTCCGGGAGCCGACCGCCTCCGTCACCACATAGAGCGGCAGCGTCGTTGTCGCCCCTGCGGGACCGCCGCCTGTGAGCGTGTAGAGCAGATCCACGTTATTGAACTCCCAGACAGCACGGAGAAGGGTCGTGATGATGATCGCGTCCCGCAGGTACGGGAGCGTGATGTAGAAGAACTGCTGCGCTTTGCTCGCGCCGTCGACCTCAGCGGCCTCGTACATTTCCTGCGGGATCGACTGCATGTCGGCGAGGATGAGGATGGCGAAGAAAGGTATGCCGCGCCAGACTTCGGCAACGACCGCTGACCAGAAGGCGCCCGTCGCTGAGGCGAGGGGAGCGAATTGAGACTGAGCACCGAGCTGAGTCAAAACGTCGGCGATCCCGGTCGACGGATTGAAAATCAAAAGCCAAATTTGGGTCGCGAGCACACCGGAGATCGCCCAGGGGGCGAACATGAGTGCACGAGCCAAGCCGCGATTGCGGAAGGCGCGGTTCAAAATGAGAGCGAGGGCGAGCCCAAGTACCAGCTGAAGGCTTACCTGAGCAAGCACCCAGTTGACGGTAATTCCAAGTGTGCGCCAGAACTCAGGGTCTTCGAACAGCATGACCCGGAAGTTCTCAAGACCGATGAACTTGGTCGCCCACGGCTTGCTCGCGTTGTACTGCATCAAGCTGTACTGCAACACCGTCGCCACTGGGTACGCAATGAAAGCGGCGATGAGTATGACCGCCGGGGCGATCAAGAGGTACGGGCCGGCGACCAGGCGGCGCTTTCGCGGCATCGATGCCGCAGTCGCAGTCGCAGAGGTCATGTCAGGCCATCGTCCTGTCCAGCTCAGGGGCTTCCTGAGTGCGCAGCGCCAGCGCGGACCTGACACGGGCAAGCGTCTCAGAGACCTCAGACACGTCAGAGGTGGCTGGCTCGGTCAGCGGGGGTCGAACACCGCCAACAAGCTCCCCTCCCGCTAAGACGGCTGCCTTGACGAGCGAGACGTGATACCCGCGACCACGGTCCCGAATGCCTATGTACGGGATGTAGAACTCTGTGAGAAGCAACTCGATCATCTCTTCGTCCTCGTCCCGTAATGCCTCGAAGAAGCGCATCGCAATGTCAGGGGCAAAGGCGAACACAGCGGAGGAGTACATGGCCACCCCGATCGCCTTGTACGCCCGCATGGTGATCTCGGCCGTCGGAAGACCGTTGAAGAACATGAACTCGTTGTCGCCCGACTTCCGAACGACGGAGACTGTCGCCTGCATCCGCGCGAGGTCCCCAACCCCGTCCTTCAACCCGACAACGTTAGGGATTCGGCTCAGTTCGAGAACAGCGTCAGGATCGAACACCATGGCCCCACGCTGGTAAACGATGATGTCCAAGGGGGTCGCTGCCGCGACCCCAGAGACGTAGTCGACCAGCCCCTGCTGGCTGCCGGTCACAAGATACGGAGGCAGGAGAAGTAACCCGGTGACTCCGATCTGTTCGAGGGCGCTGAGGACACCACTCGAGATAGAAGATCCGCTCCCCACTCCAACGAACACCGGTACTCGACCGGCCGACGCGGCCACAGCGTTTTCGGCGACGGCGAGAATTTCCTCTGTGGCGAGTGAATTGAACTCGCCGGTGCCGCATGCAGCGAATACGCATCCCGCGCCTTGGGCAATGCGCTCGTCGATGTGGATTCGTAGCCTTTCGACGTCTACGCTGCCGTCTAGAGCGAACGGAGTCACTGGGAAAAAGAGAAGACCGTGCAGCGACATCGCTTTCACATCCTTGAAATAGTTTCACACTGGTGTAATAATGAACAATAGGCAGACGCCGACAGTCCCGTCAAGCACGAATGTTCTCGGGACTTCGCCGAATAAGGGATGGACCGATCGATGACGATGCCCGAGGACACGACCGGGTTGCCGACGAACACGGCGCCGATCACGCATACGAGGAAGCTCGCCGGCGAGGTGAAATCCGCAGCGCGCACGATTGAACTATTGGAGATGCTGGCGGCTGAAAATACCCCCCTCACCCTCTCCGAAATCGCTACGCGCCTTGAGCTTCCCGTTTCCAGCGCGCATCAATTGCTGAGAACGCTCGTCAGCCGAGGCTGGCTCACCGCATCGGGAACCACGTATTCCATCGGGGTGCGAGCGCTGCTGACCGGCATGTCGTTCATTGAGAGGGACCCTGTCGTCCAGGCAATGAAGCCCGTTCTCGGAATGCTTCGTTCAGAACTGGATGAGACGGTCCACCTCGCTCGCCTCGATGGCAGCAACGTGGTCTATCTTCTCAGCCGTGAATCGGAACATCAGCTGCGAACCGTCAGCCGGGTCGGGCAGAGCCTCAAGGCACACGCCACAGCTCTCGGAAAGGCGACTCTCTCGATGCTGCCTGAAGCGGACGTGAGAGCCCGATTCTCTGATGGTCTACCCGCGCTCACCCCGAACACCATTACGAACATCGATGACCTTCTCGCGGACCTTTCGTTAGCCCGTCGCCGCGGCTGGGCTCAGGAAGCCGAAGAAAACACTCCAGGCACGGCGTGTATCGCTGTACCCATATCGGATACCCCGGGCGAGTACGCCATCAGTTGCTCCATCCCGCTCAGCCGACTCACCGCCGAAAGAGCGGAAGAAGTTGCGGGCACGTTGCGGTTCGGCGCCCGCACGGCAACGAATACGTTGGCATCGGCAGCCCGATGACGGTCGAAAGATCGTCAAGCCGTGTCGTTCTCATTACCGGGGCTTCCGGGGAACTTGGATCAGTTCTGACCGAGCGGCTCCCGCACCACGGTTGGAATGTCAGACGACTTATCCGGAGACCGGACGGACGATCAATCCCCGACACGATCGTGGGCTCCGTCACGGACCTAACGACGATGGTGACAGCAGCAGACGGAGTGGACGCAATCATCCACATGGGCGGAATCTCCATTCCCGGATCGCCATGGGTGGACTACCTCCACACCAACATCGACGGTACTCGCGTCGTGCTGGAGGCGGCCCGGCTAACCGGCGTCGCCCGCGTCGCACTCGCCAGCAGCAACCACGCGGTGGGATACCGGCGTAGGTCCCCCGACGCATTGGCTTCTGATCTTGCACCGCGGCCCGACAGCTTCTATGGCGTAAGCAAAGCTGCCATGGAGGCGCTCGGATCCTTCTACAGCGACGAGTACGGCCTCACCTGCGCCAACCTGCGTATCGGGTCCTGTTTCCCGCGACCGACTTCGCAGCGGATGCTGGCCACATGGTTGTCGTACCCGGATCTCGTCGCACTCATCCTCGCTGCAATCGACGGTGAATGGACGGGTTGTGAAACAGTGTGGGGTATCTCACGCAACACCAGACGCTGGTGGTCTCTCGAGGCAGGCGAACGTATCGGCTTCCATCCCCAAGACGACGCAGAGGAATACTCGGCCAACGTGTCCCCCGACGAGAGCGAATACGTGGGGGGAAGTACGCCGCCTCGGCTCACAAGCGCATGACGTGAAGAAGTGCAGCTTCTCTGACCCTCCAACGGCCCCGTGTTTCGGGATCCGGCTTCTCTACCTCCGAGTGTGGAATCGCACTGACTCTAATCACGAACGAATGATGCGAGCCACGAGTGTCGGGGCGTACCTCAACTCGCAACGGCGCAGGACTTCCTCAACAATGCGGCACGACCCACCGGAAAATAGATCGGGGGCACGAGTCAGAGACATTCCAGCGGCAACTCTGCGCACCCCCACGCAAATTATGAGAAAGGAAATGCCCCGCACCTGGCCTTCGCCAAGGTCGGCTTCACGAATGTGCTCACGACCAACTTCGACTTTCTCCTTGAATGGCTGACGTCGCGGACGGCATATCTGGGCACTTCATTTTCGACTCACCTGCCAATCTCGACTGGCCGCTGGCGCACATCGCCCTAGCGGTTTGCGCTGGCGACGGGACCGACTACTCGTTCGACCTGACAGGCGGTGGGACCGAACCGCCACCGCCATACATTCAGCCGGTGTCGCTGATGCTCCAGCGCGACCTTAGCCGTCACCTCAATGCCCGCCAGCTTCCTGCTAGCTGGGTGAGCGCTGCTTCGCTCCACCTGACGGTAGCAATCCCGAATCCCGGTCAGATTACTGAGGTGCGTTGTCAGGTCCGCATCGTCGACGACCGCGCGATCGTACACACGTCCACTCGGCGGGGTCAGATGACCATTCCGCGCAGCTTGCTCGCGGCCAGGCTGGTCGAATGGATCCGCCGGAGTTCCTTCAAGAGGAAGGTCTTCCCCGCGTGACAGCTCGGGACGGCCGTCGGTACTTGGCTAGGCATTTGACCCGCGAGGGATCCCACATCGGGCGTGCGTGACGAAGTGGATCGGGCGCCTGCACCTTCCGGGAGACCGCCGGGAACGCGAACCGGAAGGAACACAACGTGAGCGTCACCGCCCAGGTCCGCGTTTGACCCTGGGTGAAGTTTCGGAGCAGACGACGAGTAAACGACAGATCGCCCTTCCAGAAGAGGAAGAGCGACTCTCGTTTTTAACCCGTGACCAGGCATTTTCGGTCGGGCTGACAGGATTTGAACCTGCGACCCCTTGGAGGTTCAGAGCGGTTTCTGGACCACACCCAAATGTCACCGGAACTCGCGGATTCCCTTGTGTTTACAGGGAACCGGGCGGTTCGCTGCTTTTGATTGTACGCTGACAAGTCCGGTCGGTCACGGTTGATTTTGATGGGTAAACGATGGGCATCGAACCAAGAAGAATGAAAGCTCACTTCACCGATTCACTCACCCGAAATTGAGGTAGAAGCCCCGCGGAGTTCTACGGTAGTGCGGACGAGTACCGGCCGATTCTGGTCACGGCGAGTGATAAGCGGCACGTTTCTCGTCACGCTTTCACGGCGTCACTCGCGAATGCAGGACACTACCTCTTCGCGCACATCCGACATCGATTTCACGACGGTGAACCCAGCGTGGGGTCCTTCGACGGCCAACGGTGCACACGACGGGACTCCGATCTTGAGCCGTACGAATGCCAACCTGTCAGGATGAACCCGTGCAGAATAGCGACAGCCTCAAGTGGGAGCGGTACATTCTCGACCTCGTCTACGACGTCGGAGCGTTCGATTCTTTTAGTCACGCCGACCGCCCCGACATTCGACTCACGCGAGGTGGGACAGAGTTTGGAGTGGAGATAACTGAGCTATTCCGCGACGGATCTGACGCCCGTTTGACAAAAATTCCTGACTACATGCAGCGCTTGTGGGACGGCGGCTCGCCAATTCACAAGGACGACATCACTGGCATCAACGTTGTGACGGTCGACATTTCAGACAAGGACGGAAATCTCAAACAGTCAGGGGTGAGAGCTATTCTCAGAGAGTCTGTGGACTTTCAGACCCACTACAACGCTCTCGCTGACCACATCGAGCGAAAGAACAAGGCGTTTGCGGGATACAACGCCGGCTTGAGTCACATCAATCTCGTCGTGGGAGATCACTTCTCCAATAATGAGAGCGTTGGCAAAGAGTACTCAACCGCGAAATTGTTCACGCCCAGGCTTCGGGCGGCTGTTCAGCACTCTCCGTTCCGCGAGATCATCCTGATTTCTAACGTTCTCTATGACGACGCCGCATGGATCCCGTTGCGTGAACTGGAGTTGTTTGAAAGCTTCATGCTCTTCGTCCACGCGATCTTCCAGACACCCGAGGCTCCTCCGCTTCTTGCTGAAGAGGATGTTGTGCACCTCTTCGCTTATGAAATGGGATTGCTCGGTCGAGACGTAGAGATACGGATCGAAGGCGGACAAGAGTTTGCCGCCCGCGCCAACGCGAGTGTCGCCTACACGCCCGATGGATTCGCCATCCACGAACTCGCCGACTGGCCGGTCTCGCAGGGCCAGGTCGTACCTCGACGCGCAGTGCCGCTGCCCGACGACGTTTGGTCAGCGATCGATGACGCGTATAGGAAGATGAGCCACGATGGCGCCGGGGTCGAAATTTCCTACCTAAACCCGACAAACAAAGCGCATTGGCCGTTCACTTCGCCGGGAAGTTCATTCATCTCGCCGCCAGAAGATTCTGGAACGCAACCGGAGACAAGCGAGACCGTCTAATCTGTAGTGTCCTTGCCCTTGCGACGGGATGCCGCTGATACCGCCTTCTTACGTCAGAGTCGAGGGAGGCACGTCAAGCCGCGACTGTCAGCGACCAAGCGCGAGCGGCGTGGACGAGTCGTTAGCACGTGGACGAGAGGCGATTACTCGTGGTCTTCGACGCGCAACTCCTCGAGCCACTCGATCGCTGGGTACTCGCCGTCGAATCGAATCGGCAGCCAGACGTAGTCCGCGATCGCGGTATTCTCGCCAAGACCGGGCATCATCGCCGACCGCTGCTCGTCGGGCACAGCGCTCGTGGCTGGCTCCTTCGACTCCGTCGGCAGGGTTCCTCCTTGCGCCATAGTGGCCGTGATCTCGAACCGTTCGGCATGTTTTCGCGAGTGCCACGTTCCCGGGGGCAAGCTCGTTTGCTTAGCCGAGCCTGCTGAGTCACGTCGCCCATGCCTTCCACACTTTGCCGCGATCTCAGAACGGATAGTGAGCTACACCGCTACTCGTCCTGCCGGGCGCCGTCGAGGTTGCGCAGGGCAGCTTCGAGCGCATCATCAGCCGTCGCGAAACCCTCTTGGTCCGCCCAGGATTTGAGCTTCATGCGGTATTCGGCGCGGCCCTCCATCTCTTCTGGCGTGGAGTGCGCACGGATGGATTCGTCGAACGCGTCTCGGAATTGAGCCCAATTCTCGAAGCCGCCACCTTGGATAAGTTCTCGATCTTGGCGCTCGACCTGCTCAGCGTATTCAGCTTCCGCGATGTCAGGATGCCCCTTGACCCAGGCGGCTCGCTCGAGAGCGTCGGTGTCGCTGTCACTCACCTCCTGCAGGGCGTCACGAACGCTCTCTGGAAGAATTGCGCGGAACCGGTCTCGCATCCACGGCTCGACGAACCCACCGGCGGGTGGGTTCAAGCCGAACTTTTCGCTCAGTGGAGTCACTTGGAGACCCACGGGGTACTTCATCAGGTGGATCGCCAGGACGGACTGAGCAACTGAGGCAAGTTGGTCGACCCATATTTGTAGCGCGTCGACGGCGAACACTGGCAGGTTGGTGATAGGCACCAGACCGCCCGTCGAGTACCGGCCGCCTCGCGTATGGACGTATCCTCCGAGGCCGTCCCCGAGTTGGCGCACCCGTACGAAGAACTCGGGATCACGCGTGAGGTAGGCGGCTACGCCGGGAATGAGCTGCAGGCGTTGCTCCACGATTCGGCTTTGTGGCGTTCGTGCCCCTCCGCGCCACCAGTTCTGGATGTCCACGTACGACTGATCGTCCGCATCCCAATACACCGCGAGCAACCCCAGCTCGAGCGCGCTCCGCAGCGAGGTGAGCGCCTGCTTGTAGAGACCCATACGCGCGAGTGTGACCGACGTTGTGGCCTCCCGCTCACTTTCAATGATGGGTGCCAGATTGCCCGACCACAGGTTTTCTTTCGTCAGCGGAGGTAGTTGTAGCAGGTGTCGGAACACTTCGTGACTATCAGTGATCGAAGCTGCGATCTCTGGGTGTGCTTCGATGAATTCATCGGTGCTTGTCGAGGCGGCGTGAAGATCCGCGTCGCGGTGGTGCGCCCAACCGAGTCCCATATTGCAACGCTACCCGCGATGCGCCACGGGGTGCTCGTCTGAGAGACGCCCTTTATGCCACATCTAGCATCAGTCCCGGACCCACAGGGCTGCGACGCCCCGTAGGTGTTGGCATAGTCAAACAGTCCTGGACGATGCCGGCCAACCGGTCACGACGGAGTCTTCATCGAGCTCGCAGCAAGTAGTGCTGCTGGCGCCCTACGGGATCGGAACCTATGTAACCGTAGGTTCAGTCGCTTTTTGGCTCTGATCATTGTGCGTTCGCTTGGCCCACCATTGGGTGACCGTGGGGTAGTCAAATCTCTTAACCTAAAAAGTCCCGGAAACCCTTGAGTTTCCGGGACATTCGGTCGGGCTGACAGGATTTGAACCTGCGACCCCTTGACCCCCAGTCAAGTGCGCTACCAAGCTGCGCCACAGCCCGCGACCAATCGTCCTCGCGGACAACCTCGTCAATGCTACAGGACTTTTGCCGCCCTCCCGATCACCCCGGGGAGCCATCACCTGCACCGGCCAGCCGCGGTGATCAGGCGCGGGACGTCCGCGCGAACCGCGTCGACGGACGCCCGGATGTCGCATAGTCCAGCGTCTTCTGCGCCCGGTTCACCTCCACCAGGTACTCGAGGTACCGGCGCGCACTCACCCGCGACAGCCCCGCACGCTCAGCGATCTCGGCCGCCGAACTGTTCGGCGCTGCCTCGAGCGTCGACTCGACCATGACGAGCGTCTCACCGCTCAGCCCCTTCGGCAACTGCACCCGACCACGGCCGCCGGTCCGCATCAGCGCATCGATGTCCTGCTGCGCGAGCTCTTCCCGCGCCCCCGACGCTACGAGCGCCAGCCGGTCCCGCGCCACATCGTTCAGCCGCGCCGTGAGGTCGAGCGCCGTGAACGGCTTCACCAGGTAGTGCTGGATGCCCGCACTCCGCGCCTGCCGCACACTCTCCACATCGCGCGCCGCCGTCACCGCGATCGCCTCCGGCTGGGCACCGCCCATCGCCCGCACGCCCCGCAACACCTCGAGCCCGGTGCTCCCCGGCAGGTCGAAGTCCAGCAACACGAGATCCGGACGATGCTCGGCAATGAGGCTCAGGGCCTCCGGTCCGCTGTGCGCCGTCGCGACCACCGTGAACGCCGGGTGCGCGCTCACGAACCGGGCGTGCAGCGCCGCCACTTCGGCATCGTCGTCCACAATCACCGTGCGGAGCGCAGCAGAGACGGTCATGACATCCCCACCGGAATGCCACTCCCGGCCGAAGCCGAGTCGTCGGCGCCCGTCAGGTCACCGAGCGGCAGGATCACCGTGAAGAGTGCACCGCCCAGCGCTGAACGCCCCACCGTCACCGCTCCCCCGGCCCGCAGCACCGTCCGCCGCACGAGCGCCAGGCCGATCCCCCGACGTCGGAGCGATGGACTCGCCTCGGCCGCGACCGCCTTCGAGCTCACACCCTCCTCGAACACGCGCTCGTACTGGTCCGGCGAGATCCCCTCACCGTCGTCCTCGACCGTCACCCGCAGAACACCCGGTTCGACGGCGAATCCCAGCTCGATATGGTTGCCGGCCGAGCACGCCTCGAGTGCGTTGTCGATGAGGTTGCCGACAGACGGTCACGAGGTCCCCGCGCAGCGTGAGCGCCGCATCCGACAGCAACGACGCCGGCAGCGGCGCCGAATCGGTGATCGCCACCGACATCCCCAGTTCACGCGCATGGCTGGCCTTGACGAGCAGCAGCGCAGCGAGCTCGGGAACGTCGCGGATGGCTTCCTCCCCCGGCACCCGCAGCGCGCCACCGGTTCCGGTGCGCTCCACAAACGCGCGAGCGTCATCCACCAGTCCGAGTTCGAGCAGGCCGGAGATCACGTGCAGCTTGTTGGCGAACTCGTGCGCCTGCGCCCGCAGCCCATTGGTGAGCGACTGCGCGCCGTCCATCTCGCGGAGCAACTGGTGCAGCTCGGTGTGGTCGCGCACGAGCAGCGTCGCACCCACCGCCCGACCGTCCAGCGTGGTGCCCGTGCTCCGGGCCACGAGGATCCGCTCCCCCGCCAGCACCAGCTGGCCGCCGGACTCACCCCGCTCCAGCACGCCGACGAGCGACGGATCCAAAACGTCAGCAGCGACCCGACCGGTCAGCGACTCGTCGTCGATCCCCAGGAGCTCACGCGCCGCATCGTTCGCGAGCACGATCAGCCCCGCCTCGTCGACGGTGATCATCCCCTCGCTCATGCCGTGCAGCATCGTCTCCCGTGATCCGACCAGGGAGGCGATCTCCTTCGGCTCCAACCGGTAGATGCGCCGGCGAATGATCGCGGTCACCCACGCGGCCCCGAAGATCCCGACGACAGCGGATGCCACCAGCGGAATGACGAGTCCCCCGAGACCGCCGACGAAATCGTCACGCAGTGACGCTTCGAGGATCCCCACCGAGACGGTTCCGATCACCGCGCCGTCCGCGGCCCGCACCGGCACCTTCGCCCGCCAGGACTCGCCGAGCGTTCCGGTCTGCGTGCCCACGTAGATCTCACCCGAGAGCGGCACGGACGGGTCGGTCGAGACCTCCTCACCGATGCGGCTCGTATCCGGATGCGACAGACGGATGCCATCAGCATCCGTCACGACGACATAGGTGACGTTCGACGCCTCCCGGATGACCTCAGCGATCGGCTGGACCACAGCCGAGGGGTCCTCGTCGTCAAACGCTTCCAGGATCGCGGGGAGCGTCGCCACGGACTGGGCCACCCCGATCATCCGGTCGAGGTACGCGTTGCGGACCTGGCGTTCGAGGAGACTCGCGGCGACGATACCGGTCGAGAGCACGATGGCGCAGACGATCACCGCCTGCAGCAGCAGGAGCTGGAACCGAAGCGACATTGCCTTCACACTCCCATTCTCTCGCCGAATCGGCGCACGCAACGACCGAAAGTCGCCCCGGCTTTCCGTTCCGTCGCGTCCAATACTTACAAAACTGCCTTCGCCCCCCTCGCCGGAACTACCGTGCTCAACAGCATCATCGCGTTTTGCAACGAGGCGAACACACTCAACGAGGAGAACATTCATGCGACGACTCACACTGGTCATGGTGGCCGCAGCGACGGCCGTCACCCTGGCATCCTGCAGCTCACCGACGGCAGACCCCGTCACCACCGACACCGCGGAAAAGGTCGAGATCAGCGACGTGTCGATCATCGTTCCAGCAGATCCGGGCGGCGGCTGGGACCAGACCGGGCGGGCGATGTCCGCAACGCTCACCGCCGAGGACATCGTCGGCAGCGCCCCGGTCACCAACATCGGTGGCGCCGGCGGCACGGTCGGCCTCGCCTCGCTGGCGAACGAGAAAGACCCGCACACGCTCATGGTCACCGGGCTGGTGATGGTCGGCGCCGTGGAAACGAACGCCGCCGAGAACCGGCTCGAGGACACGACACCGATCGCCCGCCTCACCGAGGAGGCCCTCGTGGTCGTCGTTCCGGCGGAGTCGAAGTACGACACCCTCGAGGACCTCGTCGAAGACATCGTCGAGAACGGCCAGGACGTCTCCGTCACCGGTGGTTCAGCGGGTGGCGCTGACCACATCCTCGCCGGCCTGATGCTGGAGGAGGCCGGGCTGTCCGGTTCCGACATCGCCGAGAGCCTGAACTACATCCCGAACTCGGGCGGCGGTGAGGCGGTATCGCTGATCCTCGGCAACAACGCGTCCGCCGGAATCTCCGGAATCGGGGAGTTCGTGGAGCACATCGAAGCCGGAACGATGAAAGCACTCGCCGTGTCGAGCGCCGAACCCGCCGACCTCCTTCCCGACGTGCCGACGATCACCGAAGAGGGCTACGACGTGGTGCTCACCAACTGGCGCGGCGTGCTGGCCCCGAGCGACATCTCCGATGCCGACCGTGACGCACTCGTCGACGTCGTCACCGCGATGCACGACAGCGCAGCCTGGACCGACGAACTCGAGACCCGTGGCTGGGCAGATGCCTTCCTCGCCGGTGACGACTTCAGCAGCTACCTCGACGACAACATCGCCGAGGTCACCACGACGCTGACCAACATCGGGCTGGTCGGCTAACACATGTCAACACCATCGATGGGTGCGGCGGGCTCAGGCCCGGCGCACCCCTCGGCCGGTGACGAGCCGGCCGCAGCATCCGCCCCTCGTTCGAAGCTGGGCGAGTACATTTTCGCTGGACTGGCGCTCGCGCTCGGCATCTTCGTGATCGTCGGCGCGTTCTCGATCCGGCTCCCCGCAACGGGCGTCCAGGTCGGGCCGCGCGTGTTCCCCTTCGTGGTCGGCACGATCCTCACGATCTCGGCCGCCATGGTGCTCATCGGGGTCATCCGCGGCCGTCTCGGCGATCTCGAAGAGGGCGAGGATGTCGACGCCCACGCGAAGACCGACTGGATCACCCTCGCGAAGCTCGTCGGATTCGTCGTCGCCCACATCGCCCTGATCGAGGTCATCGGCTGGCCATTCGCCGCCGCCGTGCTCTTCGGAGGCGTGGCCTGGTCGCTCGGCGCCAAACGCTGGTGGGTTGCACTGCCCGTCGGCCTCGCGCTCGCCTTCGCCATCTACATCCTGTTCGGAGGCCTCCTCGGCCTCTCCCTCCCGTCCGGTCCGCTGCTCACGTGGCTCGACCCCCTGATGCGAACCCTGAGAGGCTGACATGGACAACATCATGAGCCTGCTGGAGGGCTTCGCGACCGCCCTCCAACCGCAATACCTGATCTTCGGCTTCATCGGCGTGCTCGTCGGCACCGCCGTCGGCGTGCTGCCCGGTATCGGCCCGGCGATGACCGTGGCCCTGCTGCTTCCCCTGACCTACTCGCTCGACCCGACGGCCGCCCTGATCACCTTCGCCGGCATCTACTACGGGGGCATGTACGGCGGTTCGACCACGAGCATCCTGCTCAATACCCCCGGCGAGTCCGCCTCGATTGTCACAGCGCTCGAGGGCAACAAGATGGCGAAACTGGGGCGTGGTGCTGCGGCGCTCGCCACGGCCGCCATCGGGTCGTTCGTCGCCGGAACGATCGCGACCTCGGGCTCACCATGCTCGCCCCGATCATCGCCGCCTGGGCGGTCAACCTCGCTCCAGCGGACTACGTGGCCCTGATGGTGGTCGCCTTCATCACCGTCGGCGCCCTGCTCGGTTCATCGGTCTGGCGCGGACTCACCTCGCTCGGTGTCGGGCTCTTCCTCGGCCTCGTCGGCACGGAGATCCTCTCCGGCCAGCAGCGCTACACGTTCGGCCTTCTCCCCCTGGCGGACGGCATCGACGTCGTGCTCGTCGCCGTTGGCCTCTTCGCCGTCGGTGAGACGCTCTACGTGGCCAGTCGGATGCGTCACGGTCCGGTCGCGCTCGTCCCGGTGACCCGCGGATGGCGCAGCTGGATGACCCGCGACGACTGGAGTCGCTCGTGGAAGCCCTGGCTCCGTGGCACGGCGATCGGGTTCCCGATCGGCACGATCCCGGCCGGTGGGGCGGATGTCGCCACCTTCCTCTCCTACGCCAGCGAGAAGAAGCTGAGCAAGCACAAGGACCAGTTCGGTCGGGGTGCGATCGAGGGCGTCGCCGGACCGGAGGCAGCCAACAACGCTGCAGCCGCCGGTGTCCTCGTTCCGTTGCTCACACTCGGCCTGCCGACGACGGCAACCGCGGCGATCATCCTCTCCGCGTTCCAGTCGTACGGCATCCAGCCGGGGCCGCAGTTGTTCACCAACCAGCCGGCCCTCGTCTGGGCGCTGATCGCGAGCCTCTACATCGGCAACGTGATGCTGCTCGTGCTCAACCTGCCGCTGGTCGGTATCTGGGTGAAGCTGCTGCAGATCCCCCGTCCGTACCTGTACGCCGGCATTCTCACGTTCGCCGCCCTGGGGGCGTTCGCGGTCAACTTCGCCCTCACCGACATCGTGATCCTGTTGATCGTCGGCATCGTCGGGTACTTCCTGCGCCGGTACGGCTATCCGATCGCGCCGCTGGTGATCGGCCTCATCCTCGGCCCGATGGCCGAAGCCCAGCTCCGGCGAGCGCTGCAGCTCAGCCAGGGTGACATGACCGCCCTGTTCACCCGTCCGTTCGCGGCGATCTCCTACATCGCGCTGATCGCCATCATCCTTCTCGGACTGTGGCTCCGAAACCGTCAGAGCCGCCTCGAGCGCACCCTCGCCGCTGCCGCAGCAGCAGACACCTCGGTGTCCGCCGCGGTCAACCAGGCGTGGGACCCGGGTCAGCGACCCACGGATGTGAAGACGTCTGACATCCGTGTCGTCCCGCCGCGAGACCACAAACCGCGAAAGCGCGACAGGAAGTAAGTAATACGCAGAGAGGGGTGAGTCCGCGACTGAGGCGCGGGCTCACCCCTTTTTGCTGCGCACTAGGCTGCTGCCATGACGAATCCGACCGTTGATATCGTGTCGGTCGCGGATGTTCCGTGGCCGGATGTGCAGACCGTCTTCGGCACCCGGGGAGACCCGTCTTCCTGCTGGTGCCAGTACTTCAAGATGGACAACGCGGAGTGGAAGACGGCGAGCCGCTCGACGTGTGAACCGCTGCTGGAGCAGCAGGTGCGCGAACTCGACCCGGCACCGGGCGTGATCGCCTCCCTCGACGGTGTACCGGTCGGCTGGTGCGCCGTTGAGCCTCGGCCGAAGTACCGCCGGCTGGACCGGATGAGGGTCGTCGCTGCGAGTCCGGAGGACCCGGACGACGATTCCGTGTGGGCGGTCACCTGTTTCGTGGTGCGCGTCGGGTTCCGTCGGCGCGGAATCGGCACGGCGCTGCTCGCCGGTGCCATCGAACACGCTCGAGTGCTTGGAGCGCGCGTGTTGGAGGGGTACCCGGTCGATCCGTCCCAGCGCAAGCACGTGTCGTCAGCCGAGCTCTACCACGGCAGCGTGTCGCTGTTCGCGGCCAACGGCTTCACCGAGGTGGCCCGGCCGACACCGGACCGCGCGGTGATGCAGCTTGATCTGACCAACTGAGCCCGCTGAGCCGCTGAGCGACGCTGACGCTCAGCCGGCGAGACCCAGGGTTTCCAGGAACAGCTCGGCGTAGCGCTCAGCATCGACATCCAGGGCAACGTCGATCACGGCCCAGTCGCCGATTCCGCCGTGCAAGAGATCCTCACCCGAATACCGGCGACGGTCGACGATGGTCTGCCCCCGCCCGTAGCCGGCGAGCTCGACCCGCACGGGGCGCTTCTCCACGACGAGCGCCTCCGGCTCGACCAGTGCGCAGATCGCACCGGCGTCACCGATCAGCCCGGTGTAGGTGAGCGTCGCATCCTCACTCAGTGCGACCCTGTTGCCGAGGAGCGCACCCACGATGTTCCCCAGCGGGTCGGATCCGGCGGCCAGCCGCGCCGCGGCATCCTGCTGCACGGACACCTGGTTGAACACGTCGAGTCCGTACATGAAGATCGGGATGCCCGAACCGAGAACGATGGCCGCCGCCTCTGGGTCGTGCCACACGTTGAACTCGGCGACCGCTGTCGCATTGCCGACGCTGGCCGACCCACCCATGAAGACGATGCGCTCGATGCGCTCGGCAACCTCGGGATGCGTGCGCAGCAGGAGCGCGAGGTTGGTCTGCGGCGCCAGCGCGACGAGGGTGATGCGCTCGTCACTCTCCATCAGGGTGCGGCGCATCAGTTCGACGGCGCTGACCGGTTCGGGCACGCGCGATGTCTCCGGCAACTCGAGTCCGCCGAGTCCACCCTCGCCATGCACGTGGGAGGCCGAGCGGGCCGCTTCGATGAGCGGACGCACCGCTCCCCCGGCGACCGGAATGGCCGGGGCATCCGCCGCGTCGAGCACCCGCAGGGTGTTCTCGATCACCTGGCTGAGCGAGGCGTTGCCGGCGACGCAGGTGATCGCCCGCACATCGATCGACGGATGCTTCACAGCGAAAAGCAGGGCGAGGGCGTCATCGACACCGGTGTCGACGTCGAGGAGAACGGGGAGTGAATGCATCCGTCCAGCTTACGAACTCCGGCGGCCGACCGGGCGCGGCGTCAGTGACCTTCGCGTAGCCCGGGTGGACTCGCTCGAGCAGGTCGAGCAGCCAGCTCCCCCGCTCGCCCGTGCCCTGCGGGCCCCAGGCGTGGACCCGCCCCTGAAGCTCCCGGTCGCTCGTGACGACGGTGACGGATGCCCCGGGTTCGGCCGCGAGTCGGCTCACCTCGTCGACGATCCGCTGGTCCCCGTCGCGCTCGGCGCGGACGACCGTGAGACGGTCAGCGGCCTCGAACGCGGCGCCGTTTGCCTGGCCTTCGAGTACGGCGACGACCTCGGGCCACCAGTGGGTCTGCCCGAGGCCGAGCGCGTCAGCGGGAACACCGGCGGCAGCCAGGTCCCGCAGTGATCGACCGAGCCGCTCAGCGGCACCGGCACGATCACGCCACCAGCCATCCGGTCGGGAACCGACCACGTTTGCCATGTCCACGATGAGAACGGGTCGGAGATCCAGGTCGCGCCGCAGGGCCGGCCAGCGCGCGGCGAAGCCGGGGTGAAGTGGGAGCGCATCGACCTCGTCGAGCGGAACCCAGCGCACCTCGAGGCTCTCCGGATCGGCGATGTACGGCTCGAATGGCGTGACAACATCGGCCACCACGGTGACGTAGGACCAGATGTCGAGGTCGAGCGTGTGGCTGAATCGCGGCCGGACGGCATCCGTCGGCACCGCCGCCTCTTCACCGGCCTCGCGAATCGCGGCGTCGACAGCGTTCTCCCCCTCGTGCCTGGCACCGCCCGGCAGCCCCCAGGTCCCACCGAAGTGGCTCCACAGGGCACGGTGCTGCAGCAGGGCGCCGCGGGCCGGGTCAACCGCGAGCAGCCCGGCAGCGCCGAAACGACCCCAGTATTTGGAGCCGTCGTCGGCGTGCACCCAGGCATCGCCGGGGTTTCTCGGTTGAGGTGGCACGAACTCCGAAGTCACGTCTTCAGCTTCTCACGAGCCGTGCCACGAACACTGGGTGTTCGTGCTGCTCCCGCCGACCCGGGCGATGCCCGATCCGTCGCTACAGGCGGACGATCGTCTTGCCCACGTTGGCACCGTTCATCATGCCGAGGAAGGCGGCGAACGCGTTGTCGATGCCGTCGGTGATGGTCTCGTCGAAGGCGATCTTGCCGTCGGTGAGCCAGCCGCGCATCGCCTCAGCGAACTCGGGCGCGAGGTGGAAGTAGCTGCCCATGGTGAATCCCTTGAGGGTCAGACCGCGGGTCACGATGTTCTGGCTGTTCTGGATGCCGGTGTCCCCGGCGCGTTGTAGAGCGAGATTGCACCGCAGATGGCGGCACGCCCGCCGTCGTTGAACGCTCCGAGCGCGGCTGACAGGTGGTCGCCGCCGACGTTGTCGAAGTAGACGTCGATGCCCTCGGGCGCAGCGGCCTTGAGCTGGCCGTCGATGTCGCCGTCACGGTAGTTGAACGCGGCGTCGTAGCCGTACTTGCTCGTGAGCAACGCGACCTTCTCCGCTGAGCCGGCGCTTCCGACGACACGGGATGCTCCGAGGAGGCGGGCGATCTGACCCACCATGGTGCCGACTCCGCCAGCGGCGCCGGAAACGAAGACGGTGTCGCCCTTCTTGATCCCGGCGATCTGGGTGAGTCCGGTCCAGGCGGTGATTCCGGTGAGACCGAGCACACTGAGGAACAGCGAGGGCGAGACTCCCGGAACGACGGGGAGCGCCGAGAACTGTTCGGCGGGCGCCTGTGTGATGTCGCGCCATCCGAGCTGGTGCTGCACGAGGGTGCCGACGGGCAGCGAGTCGACGGTGGACTCGATGACCTCACCGACCGCGCCGCCGCCCATGGGCTCGTTCAGTGCGTACGGGGCGACGTAGGAACGCCCCTCGTTCATGCGGCCACGCATGTACGGGTCGACGGAGAGGAACGTGTTGCGCACGCGAACGTCGCCGGCGGCGAGTTCGGGGAGCTCGACCTGGACCTTCACCACGTTGTCGCCGGTGGGCTCACCGGTGGGACGGGAAACGAGGTGCCACTGGGTGCTGGTGCTGGTGCTGCTCATGCGATGCTCCTTGGGGTTGCGACGAGGGAGGTGGTCCAGTCGTAACCAAACCAATTGGTTCGACACTACGTCGACGTGTAGGCTAAGTCAAACCAGACGGTTTGATTCGGAGGAAGTCAGTGGGTCCTGAAGCCACACCGCGCGATCAGATCCGCGGTCGCGAGACGAAACAGCGCGTGCTCGAAGCGGCTGCGGCCGAATTCGCCGAGTACGGCGTCGCCGGCGCCCGCATCAATCGCATCGCCGAGACCGCGAAAGCGAGCAAGGAGCGCATCTACGCCTGGTTCGGCGACAAGGATGCCCTCTTCGACCAGGTCATGCAGACCGGCCTCGACCGGCTCGCCCATGCCGTGCCCATCGACGCCGACCTCGTCGAATACACCGTTCGGCTGCACGACTACTTCGTCAACGACCCGGGCGCCGGGCGCGTCGCCGCGTGGGCGTGGCTCCACGATGCGGCAACCCTCGGATCGTTCTCTGAGCGGGCGCGTCGACGGATACCGGCGCAAACTCGAGGTCATCCACGAGGCCCAGGAACAGGGGCTCGTCGACACCACGTGGCAGCCCGAAGAACTGCTCGCCCTGCTGCTCGCCGTCGCAAGCAACTGGGGTCGCGCGCCCGCTGAACTGCGCTCGCTCGGCTCCCCCGCGTTCGCCGGCGACGACGCCGCGCGGCGTGCCTCCGTGCGCGAGGCTGCGCGCCGACTTGTCGAGCCGCGCCGCTGACGCGGACACAACGACAAGCCGGACGACAGCGGCGAGCGGCTAGGTGCGCTTGCGCTTCTCGCGCACGCGCATGTTGACGTTGACCGGGGAGCCCTGGAATCCGTAGATCTCCCGGAGGCGACGCGTGATGTAGCGACGGTAACCCGGGTCGAGGAATCCGGTGGTGAACAGCACGAATGTCGGCGGACGGCTCGACGCCTGCGTGCCGAAGAGCACGCGCGGCTGCTTGCCACCGCGGACGGGGTGCGGGTGCTCGGCGGTGAGTTCGGCGAGGAACGCGTTGAACTTGCCGGTCGGGATTCGGGTGTCCCACGACTCGAGCGCGAGCTCGAGGGCGGGCACGAGCTTCTCCATGTGACGACCGGTGCGGGCCGAGATGTTGACGCGCGGGGCCCAGGCCACGTGGGCCAGGTCCTGTTCGATCTCCCGCTCGAGGTAGCGGCGACGCTCGTCGTCGAGGAGGTCCCACTTGTTGAAGGCCAGAACGAGGGCGCGACCGGACTCGAGCACGAGGTCGATGATCCGGACGTCCTGCTCGCTGATCGGCTCGGAGACGTCGAGCATGACGACGGCGACTTCGGCCTTCTCCAGTGCCGCGCTGGTGCGCAGCGTGGCGTAGAAGTCAGCGCCCTGCTGCAGGTGCACGCGACGACGGATGCCGGCGGTGTCGACGAAACGCCAGACCTTGCCACCGATTTCGACCTGCTCGTCGACCGGGTCACGGGTGGTGCCGGCGAGTTCGTTGACCACGACGCGCTCTTCACCCGCTGCCTTGTTGAGGAGGCTGGACTTGCCGACGTTCGGCCGACCGAGGATGGCGACGCGACGGGGACCGCCGACCTCATCCTTGGCGACGGCCGAGACCTTCGGCAGTTTGGTCATGATGAGGTCGAGCAGGTCGGCGACGCCGCGACCGTGGAGTGCGGAGACCGGGTACGGCTCGCCGAGGCCGAGCGACCACAGAACAGCAGCGTTCGGCTCCTGGCGCACGTCGTCGACCTTGTTGGCGACGAGGAAGACCGGCTTGTTCATCTTGCGGAGCATCCGCACGACCTGCTCGTCGGTCGCCGTCGCACCGACGTTGGCGTCGACGACGAAGAGCACGGCGTCGGACAGGTCGATGGCGACCTCGGCCTGGGCGGCCACGGAGGCATCGATGCCCTTGGCATCCGGCTCCCAGCCGCCGGTGTCGACGAGGGTGAACTGGCGTTCGTTCCACTCGGCCTTGTACTTGACGCGGTCACGGGTGACGCCGGGGGTGTCCTCGACGACAGCCTCACGGCGGCCGAGGATCCGGTTCACGAGCGCGGACTTGCCGACGTTCGGGCGGCCGACGATGGCCAGCACCGGCAGCGCCGGGAGGTAGTGGATCGCGTCGGGGTCGTCGGTGACGGACTCGAGGATCTCGAGGTCGTCGTCGCCGAGGTCGTAGTCGGCCAGTCCGGCGCGAAGCGCTTCGGAGCGGCGGGCGGCGAGGTCCTCGTCGAGTCCTCCGAGCCGCTCGGCGAGCTGGTCGTCCAGCTCGGCGGTGTCTTCAAAGTCGTCAGCCATAATCGGTCTCTCTCTGCGATCGGTTCCGCGCTGGTCAGCCGGGTCGATCTAGGTTTTCTGCGAAGTACGGATCACGTCGAGCACGGCGTCGACGGTCTCGTCAAAGTTCAGTGTGGTGGAATCGACGGTGGTGACACCAGGTGCGGCGGTCATGAAGTCGACGACGCGCGAATCTGCGCGATCACGTTTCTGCAACGCACTCGCAACCTCCGAAGCCGATTCGGATGCAAGTTCTGCAGAGCGTCTAGACATTCTAGCCTCTTCGGATGCTGTGAGCAGAATGCGGGCTGTGGCGTCGGGAGCGACGACGGTCGTGATGTCGCGACCCTCGACCACGATGCCGGGGGCTGTTGACGATTCGATGATGTCGCGGAACAGCCCGGTGACGTGCGCCCGAACCTCCGGGACCCGCGCGATGTTGCTCACCACCGCGGAGACGCGGGACTCGCGGATGTCGTCGGTCACGTCCGTCTCCCCCACCCGCACGTGATAGCCGTCCGGGTCGGTGCCGATCGCGTAGTCGAAGCCACCGAGCGCACCGACGACCGCCGCGGCATCCGTCGAATCAAGACCGGCGTCGAGGACGTACCAGGACAGGGCGCGGTAGGCGGCTCCGGTGTCGAGGTAGTCGAAGCCGAGACGTTTCGCCGCCGCTTTCGACACACTCGACTTGCCGCTTCCGGCCGGGCCGTCGACGGCCACCACTGTTTTGGTCAGCATTCAGATGCTCGCAATCCGCCAGCCGCGCGCCTCGAGGTCTTCGATGGTGCGTTGCTGGACTTCGGGAAGAACGGCGATCTCGGCGAGGCCGATCTGGGCACCGGGTGAGTGCTCGAGCCGGAGGTCTTCCATGTTGACCCCGATGTCACCGAGTTCGGTGAGGAGGAGACCGAGTTGCCCCGGCTTGTCGTCGATCATGACGACGATGGACGAATAGCGACGATCCTGCCCGTGCTTTCCGGGCAGCCGGGCGACTCCGGTGTTCCCAGCGGCGATGGTATCGGCGAGGGCACGGCGTGCTCCGGGGGCTTCCGGGTTACGGAGGGCGTCGGTGACCGTCCTGAGGTCGGCCGCGATACCGTCGAGGACCTCGACGACGGGACCGGCATTGGCGCCGAGGATCTGCACCCAGAGTTCGGGGGCACTCGCGGCGATCCTGGTGGTGTCGCGGAGACCCTGGCCGGTGAGCCTCACCGCTGAGTCCGGAGCGCTGACCAGTTGTTTCGCCAGCAGGCTCGCGACGAGTTGCGGCACGTGCGAGACGAGGCCGACCGAGCGGTCGTGTTCCTCGGGGGTCATCTCGATCGGCGAGGCGCCGAGGTCGAGGGCGAGGTCTTCGATGAGGGCGAGCGCGTCGGCGGGGGTCTCCTCGTCGCGGCAGATCACCCAGGGGCGCCCGAGGAAGAGGTCGGCGCGGGCAGAGATCGCTCCGCCGCGTTCGCGACCGGCCAGCGGGTGGGATCCGATGTACCGGGTGAGGTCCACTCCGCGCCCGGTGAGCGTGCGGAAGGGTTCGAGCTTGACGCTCGCGACATCCGTGACGACAGCGTCGGGGAAGCGCGCGAGCTCGGCTTCAATGACGGATGCCGTGACATCCGGCGGCACGCTGACGACCACGATGCTCGGTCGGTCGCCCTCGCGTTCTGGGCGGCCTGCGCCGTAGTCGACGGCGAGGCGGAGCTGGGCCGGTGACGCATCGGCGAGGGACACGTCGATGCCCTGCGCTTTGAGCGCCAGGCCGATGCTCGCGCCGAGCAGGCCGGCGCCGACGATGCGGACCTGCCCGGTGAGTCTGGCCGCGCTTGGGCGGCGCTCGGGGGTGTCGTTCACCGGGGTCTACTTACTCGACGGTCGCGCCGGCAGCGTTCTGGCCGGAATCGGTGTCGGGATCGGTCGTGGGGTTCAGGTCGGTCTGCCGGGAGATGGTCAGCAGTTCGCCGAGTTCCACTTTAGTCAGGTCGCGTGTGTGGCCCGCCCGGAGCGTGCCGAGGTTGACGGGGCCGAACTGGCGACGGACGAGTTCCTGCACCGGGTGGCCGACGGCCGCGAGCATCCGACGCACGATGCGGTTCTTGCCCGAGTGCAGCGTGATCTCGACGATGCTCGTCTCCTCACCGTTTGACGCCGTGCGCCCGTCGAGGAGTCGCGCCTTGTCTGCGGCGATGACGCCGTCGTCGAGTTCGACCCCGCGGCTGAGCTTCTGGATCGTCTGCGCGGTGACCTTGCCGTTGACCTTGGCGATGTACGTCTTCGTGACCCCGAACGACGGGTGCGCGAGCACGTGGGCGAGGTCGCCGTCGTTGGTGAGGATGAGGAGTCCGCTGGTCTCGGCGTCGAGGCGGCCGACGTTGAAGAGCCGCTCCTCGTAGTCCTTCGTGAACTGGGTGAGGTCGGGGCGACCGCGTTCGTCGCTCATGGTGCTGACGACGCCGACCGGCTTGTTGAGCACGACGTAGCGTTTGGTGGTGTCGAGCTGCACCGCTGTGCCGTTGACTTCGACGTGGTCGGTTTCCGGGTCGATGCGGCGGCCGAGTTCCTTGACGACCCGGCCGTTGACGCGGACCCTGCCCTCGGTGATGTACTGCTCTGAGACCCGGCGGGAGGCCACACCGGCGGCGGCGAGGACCTTCTGCAGCCGAACGCCCTCGGGGGCGAACGGGTCGTGTTCGGGGGTGTCTGGGGTGGTCGGGTTATCGGAAATCACTGTCGAATCCTTCGGAGCCGTCGGCGAGCAGGGGGGAAATCGGGGGCAGTTCGTCGAGCGAGTTGATGCCGAGCTGTTGCAGCATCAGCGGGGTGGTGCCGTAGTTGATCGCGCCGGTCTCACTGTCGGTGAAGAGTTCGGTGATGAGACCGCGACCGGCCAAAGTGCGCACGACCGAGTCGACGTTCACCGCCCGGATGGCGGCGACGGAGCCGCGGGTGATCGGCTGCTTGTACGCGATCACGGCGAGGGTTTCGAGCGCCGCAGGCGAGAGGCGGCTGGGGTTCTCCGAGGTCACGAAGTCAGCGACGACATCGTCGTACTCGGCGCGAACGTAGAAACGCCAGCCTCCCCCGACCTCGCGCAGTTCGAAACCGCGCACGACCGATCCGTCGACCCCGTCGTAGTCGGCGACGAGCCGGTTGATCGCCTCGTGGACGGCTTTCACCGGGCGACGGAGCGCGGTCGCGAGGCTGACGAGGCTCTGCGGCTCGTCGGCGATCATCAGGATGGCTTCGACCGCCCGGTCGAGGTCGACCGGGGCCGCCTTCACACCCGGCGCCGCAGCATCCGGTGTTGCAGCATCCGGTGTTGCAGCGTCCGTCGTTTCTGCATCCGTCGTTTCGGGGGTGACGTCGACCATGGCGGTCTCGTGTTCGTCCGTGTCAATTGTCATAGTCTGCTCCCAGATTGGCGAGGTTGTCCTCTGACCAGTTCTCGGCGCTCCAGCGTAACGTGAGCTCGCCCAGGGGTTCGAGTTGTTCGAAGCTGATGGCCGCGTGCCGGTACAGCTCGAGCACGGCCAGGAAGCGCGCGACCACAACGCCCTTCTCGGTGGCACCGGCGATGATCTGGCGGAACGTCATCTGGTCGCCCGACCGCAGGAGAGCCACCACGTGGGCGGCCTGTTCCCGGATGCTGATCAGCGGCGCGTGAAGGTGATCGAGGCCCACGGTCGGGATTTCGCGCGGGGTCAGTGCGAGGGTGGCCAGCGCGGCGAAGTCGTCGAGGGTGAGGGTCCAGACCAGCTCGGGCGTTCGTGCCCGGAACTTGTCCTCGAGTCGCACGGATCGCGGATGCCTGCTGGCCTCCGCGTCGAGATGACCGGCGAACCACGCTGACGCTTCCTTGAACGCGCGGTATTGCAGGAGACGCGCGAACAGGAGGTCGCGGGCTTCGAGCAGGGCGACGTCCTCCGCGTCGACGAGTTCACCCTGCGGCAGCAGCCCGGCGACCTTGAGGTCGAGGAGCGTGGCGGCGACGACGAGGAACTCGCTGGCCTGGTCGAGCTCGGCCGCTGAGTCGACCCCGGAGAGGTAGGCGATGAACTCGTTCGTCACCCGCGAGAGCGAGATCTCGGTGATGTCGAGTTCGTGCTTGCTGATCAGGGAGAGCAGCAGGTCAAACGGTCCCTCGAAGTTGCCGAGGGCGACCTGGAAACCGACCGGCTCGGCCGGGGCGATGCCTGTTACGGCGTGCGACGCATCAGGCGACAGCGCCACGGGCTACCAGCTCCCGCGCGAGCTGGCGGTAGGCCTTGGCCGACGCATGCTCGGGAGCGAACTCGGTGATCGGAGTGCCGGCGACGCTGGCATCCGGGAACTTCACCGTGCGACCGATGACCGTCTCGAGCACGTCATCGCCGAACGCGTCGACGACCCGCTCGAGGACTTCGCGGGAGTGCAGGGTGCGGGAGTCGAACATCGTCGCGAGGATGCCGTCGAGCTCGATCGCCGGGTTGAGCCGGTCCTTGACCTTCTCGATGGTCTCGATCAGCAGGGCGACACCGCGGAGGGCGAAGAACTCGCACTCGAGGGGAATGAGGACGCCGTGGCTGGCGGTGAGCGCGTTGACGGTGAGCAGTCCGAGGGAGGGCTGGCAGTCGATGAGGATGACGTCGTAGTCTCCCCCGACCTTGCGCAGCACGCGAGCGAGGATCTGTTCACGCGCGACCTCGTTGACGAGGTGGACTTCGGCTGCGGACAGGTCGATGTTCGCGGGGATGATGTCGAGGCCGTCGACGGAGGTGTGCTGGATCGCATCCGTCGGCTGGTGCGTGTTCGACAGCAGCAGGTCGTAGATGGTGAGAGCGTCGTGCGTGTTGACGCCGAGGCCGGCGGAGAGGGCACCCTGCGGGTCGAAGTCGATGCAGAGCACGCGGCGGCCGTAGTCGGCGAGGGCTGCGCCCAGGCTGATGGTCGTCGTGGTCTTGCCGACGCCACCCTTCTGGTTGCACAGCGAAATGATGCGGGCGGGGCCGTGGCTCTTCAGCGGAGCGGGTTCGTCGAACTCACGAAGTGTGCGACCGGTCGGGCCCTTTTTTTCGATCGTCGACTCCGCTGAGAAGAGCTCTTGATTTTTTGTGGCCACCTGGTTCGTCCTCACTCCCGCCGTGTCCCTCATCGTGTTAGCACTTGATTCTAACGGGGCGCTCCCGTGATGCCGGTGCGGCCACGCTGGTGCGAAGCATCCGACCGCCTCTCTGCCGCCGAGGCACCATCGTCGAGTGCTGCAGTTGTGTGCGCATGCTGCAGTTGCAACTGCAGCATGCGCAAGAAACTGCAGCAGTGGAGAACGCTCGGGGCTACCGGGCGCGCGGGTGCGCCGTCGTGTACATGTCGCGAAGCGTGTCAGCGGTCACCATCGTGTAGATCTGGGTCGTGGCCACCGAGGAGTGCCCGAGCAGTTCCTGCACCACACGCACGTCCGCGCCGCCCTGCAGCAGGTGCGTGGCGAACGAGTGACGCAACGTGTGCGGCGACACGTGCGCGCTGAGGCCCGCGCGCTCAGCCGCGGACCGGATGATCAGCCACGCGTTCTGCCGAGACACCCTCTGACCCCGGATGCCGACGAACAACGCGGGCGTCGCCGCTCCCCGCACCGAGAACACCGGTCGCGCCCGCACGAGGTAGGCGTCGAGCGCCTCACGGGCGAACCGGCCAAGCGGCACGATCCGTTCCTTGTTGCCCTTGCCGCGGAGCCGCACGATGTCCTCGTCGAACACGTCGTCCACGTTGAGGGACACCGCCTCGGTGACGCGGGCGCCGGTCGCATAGAGCAGTTCGAGGAGCGCGCGGTCGCGGAGCGCCTGCACGTCGTCGCCCGAGACGGCATCGAGCAGCGCGGTCACCTGGTCGACGCTCAGGGCCTTCGGCAGGCGGCTCGGCAGCTTGGGCGGCTTCACCTCGCGGGCGACGTCGATCTCGATCGTCCCTTCCTCGAGCAGGAACCGGTGCAGGCCGCGCACCGACGACAGCACGCGGGCGAGCGACGACGCGGTCAACGGTGCGTGCTCGCGGCTGCCCAGCTCGCGCACGTACTCGGACACCTGCTGCTGCGTCACATCCGAGACCTCGTCGACGCCGCGCGCGCCGAGCCACTCGACGTATCCGCCGAGGTCGCGCCGGTACGCGGCGACGGTGTTCGACGCCAGGCCCCGCTCGATCGAGACGTGCCGCAGGTACTGGTCGAGGTCACGCGCGAGCGGCATGTCAGCGCGCCGGGATGCCGAGCTTCGGATGCCGCGGCCAGGGGACGTCCGCCGCCGCGAGAGTCTGCCAGCCGCGTTCGCGAGCGACGTGCGCTGCCAGGGTTCCGACGACGAGTGACGGGTTCTGCACCCGGCGGTCGAGCACCGCGTCGACGAGCTCGGCCAGCGGAACCCAGCGCAACTCCATGTCGGCTTCCTCGTCGGTACGGTCGAAGACCTCGTCTGCGGCAGAGAGACCGCGGGCCAGGTAGATCCGGATGGCCTCGTCGCTGCCGCCGGGGCTGGTGTAGAACTCGCCGAGCACAGCCCAGTCGGTGGCGAGGATGTCCGCCTCCTCCGCGAGCTCGCGCTGCGCCGCGGTCAGCGGATCTTCGTCGACGACGTCGAGGAGCCCCGCAGGGATCTCCCATTCGCGTCGACGGACGGGATGCCGGTACTGCTTGATCAGCAGCACCCGGTCCTCGTCGTCCAGCGCGAAGATCGCCACCGCCCCGGTGTGGTCCATGTACTCGCGCGTGATGTCCTCACCGTTGTAGGCGAAGACGTCACGGCGGATGCCCCACACCGCGCCGTCGAAGACCCGCTCGCTGGAGCGGACCTCGACGTCGGCGACGGTGTCTTCGAGCGGAGCGTCAGTCATTGTTGACGTCGAACAGCAGGCTGGCCTGACGACGTTCGAGCGCGGCACCGATGAGCCCGCGGAACAGCGGGTGGGCGTTGTTCGGCCGCGACCGGAGCTCAGGGTGGGCCTGGGTTCCGACGTAGAACGGGTGCTCGGCACGGTCGAGTTCGACGAACTCCACCAGCTGGCCGTCCGGGCTGGTGCCGGAGAAGACCAGTCCGGCCTCGGCGATCTGGTCGCGGTACCGGTTGTTCACCTCGTAGCGGTGACGGTGGCGTTCCGCGATCTCGTTCGAGCCGTAGAGCTCAGCAGCGATCGACCCCTCGTCGAGCTTCGCGGTGTACAGGCCGAGGCGCATCGTTCCGCCCAGGTCTCCCCCGGCGATGATCTCCACCTGCTCAGCCATCGTCGCGATCACCGGGAACTCGGTGTCCGGGTCGAACTCTGACGAGCTCGCCCCGGTCAACCCTGCTTCGTTCCTGGCGTATTCGATCACCATGCACTGCAGGCCGAGGCACAGGCCCAGCGTGGGGATCTTGTTGTCGCGCGCGAATTTCAGCGCGCCGAGCTTGCCTTCGATCCCGCGGATGCCGAATCCACCCGGGACGCAGATGCCGTCGAGTTCGCCGAGCGCCTTCGACTGCACCCTCCGGGGTGTCGCACTCGTCAGACGGGATCCACTGGAGCTTCACCGTGGTCTCGTGCGCGAATCCGCCGGCACGCAGCGCTTCGGTCACCGAGAGGTACGCATCCGGGAGGTCGATGTACTTGCCGACCAGCCCGATGGTGACCTCGTGCTTGGGCTCGTGCACGGCCTTGAGCACCGGTGACCACGCAGACCAGTCGACCTCGCCGGCTTCGAGGCCGAGCATGTCGATGATGTAGGCGTCGAGACCCTGGTCGTGGAGCATCGTGGGGATGTCGTAGATGCTCGGCACGTCGACGGCGTTGACGACAGCGCCCTCGTCGACGTCGCACATCAGCGCGATCTTGCGCTTGTTGCTGTCCGAGACGGGGCGGTCGCTGCGCAGGACGAGGGCATCCGGCTGGATACCGATCGACCGGAGGGCGGCAACCGAGTGCTGGGTCGGCTTGGTCTTCTGTTCGCCGGAGGCGTTCATGTACGGCACGAGGGAGACGTGCACGAAGAAGACGTTCTTGCGACCGAGCTCGTGGCGGACCTGGCGCGCCGCTTCGATGAACGGCTGCGACTCGATGTCGCCGACTGTTCCGCCGACCTCCGTGATGATCACGTCCGGCTTGGGATCGTTGGTGGCCTGCAACCGCATGCGGCGCTTGATCTCGTCGGTGATGTGCGGGATGACCTGCACGGTGTCACCGAGGTACTCGCCCCGGCGTTCCTTGGCGATCACCGTCGAGTAGATCTGGCCGGTGGTGACGTTCGCCGCCTGGCTGAGGTTGGTTCCGAGGAACCGCTCGTAGTGGCCGATGTCGAGGTCGGTCTCGGCGCCATCGTCTGTGACGAAGACTTCGCCGTGCTGGAACGGGTTCATCGTTCCAGGATCGACGTTGAGGTAGGGGTCCAGTTTCTGCATGACAACACGCAGTCCCCGAGCCGTGAGGAGGTTACCCAGGCTTGCCGCCGTGAGTCCCTTGCCCAAAGAAGAAACGACACCACCGGTCACAAAAATGTGCTTGGTTGTGTCGTTTGAATTGTCCGCGTCTGTAATGTTCACCACGGGCTTTTATCCTATCACCTGAGAAGAGCGGTCTGACCGTGCGAGCGAAAGCAGCTCTTCGGCGTGGGCAAGTCCGGAGTCGCTGTCGGCGAGTCCGGAGAGAAGTCTGGCCATCTCGGCGACACGATCGTCACCGGTCAGCTGGCGGACGCTGGATGCCGTGACGGTGCCGTCACTGGATTTCACGACCGCGAGGTGGTTGGTGGCGAACGCAGCCACCTGGGCCAGGTGGGTGACGACGATGACCTGGGCGGTCTCGGCGAGTCGGGCCAGCCTGCGGCCGATCTCGATGGCGGCCGATCCTCCGACGCCGGCATCGACCTCATCGAAGACGAAGGTCGGCACCGGGTCGGTCCCGGCGATGACGACCTCGATGGCGAGCATGACACGGGAGAGTTCGCCGCCTGACGCGCCCTTGGAGATGGGCCGGGGCTCAGCACCGGCGTGTGGCTGCAGCAGGAACACCACCTGGTCGCGCCCGTGCTGGCCGAGTTCCGGCTGGTCGGTGACCTCGATCAGCACGGTGGCGTCTGCCATGGCCAGTGCGGTGAGCTCGTCGGACACCGCCGAGCCGAGGCGGGCGGCCGCGATGCGCCGGGTTTCGGAGATGCGACCGGCGAGCGTGTCGACAAGCGCGGCATCCTCGTCGACAACCAGGCTCAGTTCGTCGATCCGCTCGGAGTCGCCGTCGAGTTCGAGCAGTCGGCCGTTGCCGGCTTCGTGTGTGGCCAGGACCTCGTCGATTCCCGGGCCGTACTTGCGCATCAGGACGCCGAGCTCGGCTCGCCGGTCCTGCAGGATTTCCAGTTCGCGGGCTCCGTCGGTGTCGAGGCCGGCGAGGTACTGGGAGAGTTCGAGGGCGATCTCCGAGACCGCATAGCTCGTGTTGGCAATCTGCTCCCCCAGCGTGCCCAGCTCGGCATCGTGGGAGGCGACCCGTTCGAGTTGGCGCCGGGCGGCATCCAGCAGGGTGACGACATCCGGTGCGTCCGACTCTTCGGCGGACAGCGCCTCACGCGCGAAGCTGGCGGCGATGCGGAGGTCTTCGAGGTTGGTGAGTCGTTCGGCGCGGGCCGCGAGTTCATCGTCTTCACCCGGCTGCGGTGCGACGGTGTCGATCTCCGCGATGGTGAGGCGGAGGTCGTCGGCTTCGGCAGCCCGACGGTCGCGCTCCTCGATGAGGGTGTCACGCTCGGCACGGTTGGCGAGGTAGCGGGAGAACACCGACCGGTAGTCGGTGATGAGCGCGGCGAGGTCGTCACCGGCGAAACGGTCGAGGGCGTCGCGTTGGGCGGCCTGCGAACGCAGTCGCACCTGCTCGGACTGGCCGTGGACGACGACAAGCTGTTCACCGAGTTCAGCGAGAACGCCGACGGGGGCGCTGCGTCCGCCGACCTGGGCCCGGCTGCGACCGGATGCGAGCACGGAGCGTCCGAGGGTGAGTTCGGCGTCGTCTCCGAACGGGTCGACGTCTCCCCCGGCTTCGCGGACACGAGCAGCGACCGCTCCGTCGGCCGGGACGATCCACCGACCGTCGACACTGGTCTGTTCGTTGCCCTGGCGGATGACACCGGAGTCGGCGCGACCGCCGAGCAGCAGCCCGAGCGCGGTGACGACCATTGTCTTGCCTGCTCCGGTCTCCCCGGTGATGGCGGTGAATCCGGCCCCGAGCGGAAGGGTCGCCTCGGCGATGACGCCGAGGTCACGGATGCCGATTTCCTCAATCACTGTCTGCCGGCCCCCTCCACCCGGAGACGGGCAGGTGGAACTTCTTCACCAGGCGGTCGGTGAACGGGCTCTCATGCAGTCGCGCGAGTCGCACCGGCACCGACGATCGCCGAACAACCACGCGGGCTCCCGGCTCGAGCTCGTGGGTCCGGCGGCCGTCGCACCAGAGCACACCGGTGCCGTTCGTGCGTTTGAGCACCTCGATGGCAAGCGACGAATCCGGGCCGACCACGATCGGCCGGGCGAACAGGGCATGCGCGCTGAGCGGAACCAGGGTGATGGCTTCGACGCTGGGCCAGACGATCGGGCCTCCGGCCGAGAACGAGTAGGCCGTCGACCCGGTGGGGGTCGACACGACGACACCGTCGCAACCGAAGCTGGACAGTGGGCGGCCATCGACTTCGATGACGACCTCGAGCATCCGTTCCCTGCTGGCCTTCTCGACGGTGGCCTCGTTGAGCGCCCAGGTTTCGTAGACGACGTCGCTGTCGCGCTTGACCCGCACCGACAGTGTCATCCGCTCTTCGACGAAGTAGTCGCGAGCGATCACCCGGCGCACGGCGTCGGCCAGGTCGTCCCGCTCGCTCTCGGCGAGGAAACCGACGTGGCCCAGGTTCACCCCGAGCATGGGCGCTGAATACCCGCGAACGATCTCTGCGGCACGCAGGATCGTGCCGTCACCGCCGAGAACGATCACGAGCTCGAGGTCGGCCGGGTCGATCGTCTCGTGCAGGATGGCCACATCGTTCAGTCGGGTCCCGGCCGCATGGATCTCGTCGAGCTCATCACGATTGAGCACGGGCACCGCGCCTGCAGCCTGCAGCTGCGCAATCACCTGCACCGCCGCCTCGAGTGAATCGGATCTGCCCGTGTGCGACACCACGAGGATGTTGCGCGCTTCTGGCGTCATTCCGTTCATGCTCCAGCCATCTCGGTGATTCTCTTCAACCATTCTGTCGGATTGACGGCGACAGGGTCAGTGGCGTCCCGCAACCAGACAAGGTACTCGTGGTTTCCGTGGCCGCCGATGATCGGGGACGGAATGAGACCCGCCGTGCCGAGCCCGAGGTCCCAGGCATGCCAGAGCACCGTGGCGATCGCATCCGCCCTGAGGGCAGCATCCCGGACGATGCCCTCACGGATGCCCCCTCGACCGACCTCGAACTGCGGCTTGATCAGCAGCACGAAGTCGCTGCCCGGCGTCACCGACCGGCGCAGTGCCTCGAGAACGTGAGTGAGTGAGATGAACGACAGGTCGCCGACGACGAGGTCTGGTGTCTCCTGGATGCCGGATGCCCCGGCCAGGCTCTCCGGGGTGAGGTCGCGGACGTTGAATCCCTCGACAACGGCAACGCGCGGATCTCCAGAGACCACCGGCGAGAGCTGACCGTGCCCGACGTCGAGCGCAATGACCGTCCGCGCCCCGCGTTCGAGCAGGACCTGGCTGAATCCACCCGTCGACGCGCCCGCGTCGAGTGCCACGCGCCCGTCGGGGTCGATGGGGAACGCGTCCAGGGCGGCCAGGAGCTTGTGGGCGCCGCGGCTGACGTAGTGGTCAGCACCGGCGACGACGACCGTCTGGTTGTCTCGGACCTTGGCCGCCGGTTTGACGACGGCACGTCCGTCGACGGTGACGAGACCGTCAGCGATGACACGCGCGGCGAGGGTTCGCGATCGGGCCAGGCCTCGCGACACGAGGGCGGCATCAAGTCGCTGGGGTCCGCCGGTCGTCTCGGCTGCCTCGCTCACGATCGCGACGACGCCGCGTCGCCGCCTTCAAGTCGTGTGCGCAGTTCTTCGTGAAGCTGCAGGTACGCGCGGGCGCGCTCGTCCAGGGGCTGATCCTCGACCAGTCGCAACTGGGACACCAGTGCGTCGTCGGTTTCCCGCATCTCTTCGCTCACGTCCCTAGATTACCCGCGCGGTCAGGAATAGAGCCGCTCAGGCACGTTGAAGCCGTAAATCGCCCGGCCGGATGCCCAGATCGCTGCGCAGGCGGCCCGAAGCAGATCAATGGCGGTGTCGCCGTCGCGAACGATGACGACGTCGTTTCCCTCGATGCGAACCACGGAGTTGCCGACCGTCGCCTCGGAGCCGTGCCGTGACATCCGCGTTGCGGGGTACGGTTCGTGCAGCTGGCGGAGGTCTTCGACGATGAAAGTGGGACGCGAGAATTTGTCGGCGGCCAGCACGTGCTTGGCCTTGTCGATGCCGGTCAGGACCAGGACCGAGTCCATCCCCGCCCGGTTCGCCCCGACGATGTCGGTGTCGAGCCGGTCGCCGATGAACAGCGGCTTCTCCGCACCGAACCGGGCGGTGGCCTCGTCGAAGATCGGAGTCTCCGGTTTGCCTGCGACCGTCGCGAGTCGACCGACAGCCGTGTGCACGGCGGAGACGAGCGTGCCGTTGCCCGGGGCGATGCCCCTGGCCTGCGGAATGGTCCAGTCGGTGTTCGTCGCGATCCACGGCAGCTCGAATCCGTCGTCACGCGGGTGAAGCGCATATGCTGCCTCGGCGAGCTGCGTCCAGCCGACGTCAGGCGAAAAGCCCTGGACGACAGCGGCCGGGTCGTCTTCGGCCGAACGGGTGACCGTGTAGCCGCCCTTGACGAGCTCGTTGACGAGGCCCTCGCCACCGACGACGAGGATCGTCGACCCGGCGGGAACATGATCGGCAAGAAGACGGACAGCCGCCTGTGGGCTCGTCACGACCTCGTCCGGTGCGACGGTCAACCCGAGTTCACTGAGGTGTGCCGCAACGGATGCATCAGTGCGCGAGGCGTTGTTCGTGATGTAGCCGACACGCATGCTCTCAGCCGCGCGATTGAGACTCTCGACGGCGTGCGGAATTGCATGCGCTCCCGCGTATACGACTCCATCCAGGTCAGCGAGCAGCACGTCGACGCCGTCGAGCGGCGTCGACGCCTTACTTTTCCTGCTCAGAAGCGGCGTCATCGTGCGCCTCCTCGTCGGTCACGGTTCCGACGTCGCTTGCGGATGCAGACCCGGTGTCGTCGGAAGACCCGGTCGTCGTCGATGTTCGGCGTGGTCGATTTCGACGGTCCCGGACGTCGTCGAGGTCGACGTCCGTACCGTCGTCGTCGCTCGCGTCGTCGGCCGCGTCGTTGTCGCTCGCGTCGTCGTCGTCGTCGGACGCATCTTCGTCAGCGGATTCGTCGTCAGCTGTCTCTTCGTCCTCGATCTCGAGGATCTCAAAGACATCCATCGTCTCGGCTTCATTCTCGCCCGAGCGTTCAGCCAGCGCTGCAGCGGCCACATCGGCGCGGGTGCGCCAGACAGCGGCCTCGTCGGCACGGCCGAGTTCCTCGAGAACCTCTGCTTCGGCGGCGAAGAGCTCGGGGCTCCAGTCGAAAGCCCGATCGGGGTTGAGCTCAGGCACCTGGAGTTCAGCAAGCGCGAGTTCGGGCTGGCCGAGGTCGAGGCGCGCGCCAGACATGGCGATCGACAGAGCGACGCGAACGGACGGCGACAGCGTGGCTCGATCGACCGTGCGACCGAGCTCGAGCGCACGCTCCGGGCGGCCGACGCCGCGTTCGCTGTCGACCATCAGGGGCAATTGGTCGTTCGAGCCGGTGATGCGACGGTGCGTCCGCAGTTCACGCAGCGCGAGGGCATAGTCGCCGGTCTCGTACGCCGTGATCGCCAGTGTTTCCCGGACGACACCGATACGACCGGCCCGACGTGCGGCCGAGAGTGCGTGCTGGTGCGCGAGCTCAGGGTCTTCCTCGATGAGCATGGCCGCCATGGCCAGGTGCCGGGCGACGCGCTCGGCGTTGTCTGGCGTCAGGGTCTTGAGCTCGTTGCGGGCGACACGGTCCAGGTCGTTCGCCGTGATGGAGATCGGGATGTCCGGGTCGTCGTGCTGCGCGCGCACCATGCGGAGCTCGCGCTGCATCCGCTGCTCTTCGGTCATCTCCTCTTCGACATGGACAGCGTCACGGTCACCGCGGGCAGGCGCTCCGCCGCGGGTCCACAGCTTGTCGCCTCCCCGAGCCGGCCGCTCCGTGCGCGTCGGGCGGTCACTGCTGGGGCGATCCGTCCGAGGGCGGTCGCTACGCGGACGGTCACTGCTGGCGCGATCCGTCCGAGGGCGGTCGCTACGCGGACGGTCACTGCTGCGGGCGGTCGCCGCCGCTGCGAGGCTTGTCATCGCGGCCGGCACCGTAACGAGGCTTGTCGCCGTACGCGGGACGGTCGCCTCGAGGCTTGTCACCATAGGACGATCACCGACGCGGACGGACGTCACCCCGAGGCTTGTCACCATAAGACGGACGATCACCACGAGGCCTATCGCCACCCGTGCGAGGCTTGTCATCCCGACCGCGCACCATAGCGAGGCTTGTCACCGTACGCGGGACGCTCACCCCGTGGCTTGTCACCATAAGCGGGACGCTCACCACGAGGCTTGTCACCATACGACGGACGCTCACCTCGTGGCCTGTCGCCACCCGAGCGCGGCTTGTCATCGCGACCGGCACCGTAGCGCGGCTTGTCACCGTACGCGGGACGGTCGCCGCGCGGCTTGTCACCGTAGGACGGCCGCTCACCGCGCGGCTTGTCGTCGCGACCGGCACCGGAGCGTGGTCTGTCGCCTCGGGGTGCCGAGCCTCGGGCACCTGACGCGCGATCCCGGGAGTAGTCCTTGCCGGATCCGCCCTCTGAGCGCTTCGGCGCGCCCTGGTTGCGGTCGTTCGAGCTGCGATCCGGACGCTTGTCCTTATCGTTCGCAGAATCCGACATCTGGTACTCCCTATTGTGTTGAAAATCGTTCGCGTGTTAAACGCAAAATGGCCACCCGTGCTGGGTGGCCATTTTACTAAGTTAAGTCCGGCGGTGTCCTACTCTCCCACAGGGTCCCCCCTGCAGTACCATCGGCGCAAAGAGTCTTAGCTTCCGGGTTCGGAATGTGACCGGGCGTTTCCCTCTTGCTATGGCCGCCGAAACAATCATTGACGTATGTCAAAACTGAATCGGATTACCTGACAGCACTCGCCCACCATCCCTGAAGACGGTGATTGAGCCTGTCGAAATCCGGTTCTCGACCGTACATCGAGAACCACATAGTGGACGCGTAGCATCATGCAATTTTTTCGTAACATCGAAACAAATTTCATGCTTCCACCTCAAGGGTGGGTTTGATTATCAAGTTATCGGCTTATTAGTACCGGTCAGCTCCGAGAGTCTTTAGTCCTCTCTTCCACATCCGGCCTATCAACCCAGTAGTCTAGCTGGGAGCCTCTCGCCCGAAGGCGTGGAAATCTCATCTTGAGGCCGGCTTCCCGCTTAGATGCTTTCAGCGGTTATCCATCCCGAACGTAGCTAATCAGCGGTGCTCCTGGCGGAACAACTGACACACCAGAGGTTCGTCCAACCCGGTCCTCTCGTACTAGGGTCAGATCCTCTCAAATTTCCTGCGCGCGCAGCGGATAGGGACCGAACTGTCTCACGACGTTCTAAACCCAGCTCGCGTACCGCTTTAATGGGCGAACAGCCCAACCCTTGGGACCTACTCCAGCCCCAGGATGCGACGAGCCGACATCGAGGTGCCAAACCATGCCGTCGATATGGACTCTTGGGCAAGATCAGCCTGTTATCCCCGAGGTACCTTTTATCCGTTGAGCGACAGCGCTTCCACAAGCCACTGCCGGATCACTAGTCCCGACTTTCGTCCCTGCTCGACTTGTCAGTCTTACAGTCAAGCTCCCTTGTGCACTTACACTCGACATCTGATTGCCAACCAGATTGAGGGAACCTTTGGGCGCCTCCGTTACTTTTTAGGAGGCAACCGCCCCAGTTAAACTACCCACCAGGCACTGTCCCTGAACCGGATTACGGTTCGAAGTTAGATATCCAATATGACCAGAGTGGTATTTCAACAATGACTCCACCGACACTAGCGTGCCAGCTTCACAGTCTCCCACCTATCCTACACAAGCCACACCGAACACCAATACCAAGCTGTAGTAAAGGTCACGGGGTCTTTCCGTCCTGCTGCGCGTAACGAGCATCTTTACTCGTAGTGCAATTTCGCCGAGTTCGCGGTTGAGACAGCTGGGAAGTCGTTACGCCATTCGTGCAGGTCGGAACTTACCCGACAAGGAATTTCGCTACCTTAGGATGGTTATAGTTACCACCGCCGTTTACTGGGGCTTAAATTCTCAGCTTCGCCTTGCGGCTAACCGTTCCTCTTAACCTTCCAGCACCGGGCAGGCGTCAGTCCGTATACATCGTCTTGCGACTTGGCACGGACCTGTGTTTTTAGTAAACAGTCGCTTCCCACTGGTCTCTGCGGCCCTACCACGCTTCCCGGAGTAAATCCGCTGACGTGTCAGGCCCCCCTTCTCCCGAAGTTACGGGGGCATTTTGCCGAGTTCCTTAACCACGATTCTCTCGATCTCCTTGGTATTCTCTACCTGACCACCTGAGTCGGTTTGGGGTACGGGTGACTTGAACCTCACGCCGATGCTTTTCTTGGCAGCATAGGATCATCGGATCTTGCCCTTGCGGGCTCCCCTTCAGTTCTCAGCCTGTATGAGAGACGGATTTGCCTATCTCTCGGCCTACAACCTTGGCCTGGGACAACCATCGCCCAGGACCGACTACCTTCCTGCGTCACACCTGTTAATACGTTAACCGCACCAGCATAGGGTCGTGCGCTAGGCCTTCCGTCTCACCCCGAAGGGATCAATCAGAAGGATTCAGACACTTAGCATTACTGGATTAGCTTGGGCGGTTCTTCGTCAGTACGGGAATATCAACCCGTTGTCCATCGACTACGCCTGTCGGCCTCGCCTTAGGTCCCGACTTACCCAGGGCGGATTAGCCTGGCCCTGGAACCCTTGGTCTTTCGGAGGACGGGTTTCTCACCCGTCTTTCGCTACTCATGCCTGCATTCTCACTCGTGTGGCCTCCACGGCTGGTTTACACCGCCGCTTCGCTGGCCACACGACGCTCTCCTACCCATCAACATGGCTGGACCAACACACTAAATGTGCGGCCTACCTATTACATCAATGCCACAACTTCGGTGGCGTGCTTGAGCCCCGTTAAATTGTCGGCGCGGAATCACTTGACCAGTGAGCTATTACGCACTCTTTCAAGGGTGGCTGCTTCTAAGCCAACCTCCTGGTTGTCTGTGCAACTCCACATCCTTTCCCACTTAGCACGCGCTTTGGGACCTTAGTTGGTGGTCTGGGTTGTTTCCCTCTCGACGATGAAGCTTATCCCCCACCGTCTCACTGCTGCGCTCTCACTTACCGGCATTCGGAGTTTGGCTGACGTCAGTAACCTTTTAGGGCCCATTAGCCATCCAGTAGCTCTACCTCCGGCAAGAAACACGCAACGCTGCACCTAAATGCATTTCGGAGAGAACCAGCTATCACGAAGTTTGATTGGCCTTTCACCCCTATCCACAGCTCATCCCCTCAGTTTTCAACCTAAGTGGGTTCGGTCCTCCACGTGCTCTTACACACGCTTCAACCTGGCCATGGATAGATCACTTCGCTTCGGGTCTAGGACATGCGACTCAATCGCCCTATTCAGACTCGCTTTCGCTACGGCTACCCCTCACGGGTTAACCTCGCCACATATCGCTAACTCGCAGGCTCATTCTTCAAAAGGCACGCTGTCACCCCTACAAGGAGGCTCCAACGGTTTGTAAGCAAACGGTTTCAGGTACTATTTCACTCCCCTCCCGGGGTACTTTTCACCTTTCCCTCACGGTACTTGTTCGCTATCGGTCATCTGGGAGTATTTAGGCTTATCAGGTGGTCCTGACTGATTCACACGGGATTTCTCGGGCCCCGTGATACTTGGGATACTCTTCGCGCCATCACGTCATTTCGACTACGGGGTTCGCACCCTCTCTGACCAGGCTTTCAATCCTGTTCGTCTATAACGCTCTGTAACGCTGTACCAGCGGCAGCCAGTACTGAAAAGTCCCACAACCCCGAACATGCAACCCCTGCCGGGTATCACACATGCTCGGTTTAGCCTGTTCCGATTTCGCTCGCCACTACTGACGGAATCACTGTTGTTTTCTCTTCCTGTGGGTACTGAGATGTTTCACTTCCCCACGTTCCCTCTACCCGCCCTATATATTCAGGCGGGAGTCACCAGGTCGAATTGCTCCGCCTGGCGGGGTTTCCCCATTCGGAAATCCTCGGATCAAAGCTTGTTTATCAGCTCCCCGAGGCTTATCGCAGATTACTACGTCCTTCTTCGGCTCCAGATGCCAAGGCATCCACCGTTTGCTCTTAGAAACTTGCAATCACATGAGTTTGAATCGATTTTTCGTTTCGGAAAAATTGACCAATGAATCTAATAAAATCAGATCTATTGATAGCCCAACTCCTCCAACCGGCCGAAGCCAATCAAACGAGTTGAGCCAATGTGATTTGAACCCCGAAGGGTCCAAATCTAAGATGCTCGCGTCCACTGTGTAGTTCTCAAAGTACGGGCGGTACCCACCCTGCCGGCCACCATAACGGTTACGCCCAACAGGAGAAGGTCCAGAGGTACAGTCCAAAACACCGAAGTGTTCCGTTCCGGTCCCTCAGGACCCAACAGCGTGCAACATACAAACCAGGCCAACCCAGTGCTTTCCTTCTCCCACAAGTGGGAGCGTACTCATACCGGATTATTCCGATCCGCATCAATGTCAATGTTCCACCCATGAGCGCCAGCCAGGAACGTTCGTCCTGGTCTGACTTGGCCAGTGAATTCCGCTGTAGACAGACGGACTGGCACATGCTCCTTAGAAAGGAGGTGATCCAGCCGCACCTTCCGGTACGGCTACCTTGTTACGACTTAGTCCTAATTACCAATCCCACCTTAGACGGCTCCCTCCCAATAAAGGGTTAGGCCACCGGCGTCGGGTGTTACCGACTTTCATGACTTGACGGGCGGTGTGTACAAGGCCCGGGAACGTATTCACCGCAGCGTTGCTGATCTGCGATTACTAGCGACTCCGACTTCATGAGGTCGAGTTGCAGACCTCAATCCGAACTGGGACCAGCTTTTTGGGATTCGCTCCACCTTACGGTATTGCAGCCCTTTGTACTGGCCATTGTAGCATGCGTGAAGCCCAAGACATAAGGGGCATGATGATTTGACGTCGTCCCCACCTTCCTCCGAGTTGACCCCGGCAGTATCCCATGAGTTCCCACCATTACGTGCTGGCAACATAGAACGAGGGTTGCGCTCGTTGCGGGACTTAACCCAACATCTCACGACACGAGCTGACGACAACCATGCACCACCTGTATACCGACCTTGCGGGGCGACGATCTCTCGCCGTTTCCGGTATATGTCAAGCCTTGGTAAGGTTCTTCGCGTTGCATCGAATTAATCCGCATGCTCCGCCGCTTGTGCGGGCCCCCGTCAATTCCTTTGAGTTTTAGCCTTGCGGCCGTACTCCCCAGGCGGGGAACTTAATGCGTTAGCTGCGACACGGAGACCGTGGAATGGTCCCCACATCTAGTTCCCAACGTTTACGGGGTGGACTACCAGGGTATCTAAGCCTGTTTGCTCCCCACCCTTTCGCTCCTCAGCGTCAGTAGCGGCCCAGAGATCTGCCTTCGCCATCGGTGTTCCTCCTGATATCTGCGCATTCCACCGCTACACCAGGAATTCCAATCTCCCCTACCGCACTCTAGTCTGCCCGTACCCACTGCAGGCCCGAGGTTGAGCCTCGGGTTTTCACAGCAGACGCGACAAACCGCCTACGAGCTCTTTACGCCCAATAATTCCGGACAACGCTTGCACCCTACGTATTACCGCGGCTGCTGGCACGTAGTTAGCCGGTGCTTTTTCTGCAGGTACCGTCACTTTCGCTTCTTCCCTGCTAAAAGAGGTTTACAACCCGAAGGCCGTCGTCCCTCACGCGGCGTTGCTGCATCAGGCTTTCGCCCATTGTGCAATATTCCCCACTGCTGCCTCCCGTAGGAGTCTGGGCCGTGTCTCAGTCCCAGTGTGGCCGGTCACCCTCTCAGGCCGGCTACCCGTCGTAGGCTTGGTGAGCCATTACCTCACCAACTACCTGATAGGCCGCGAGTCCATCCTTGACCAAAATTCTTTCCACCAACACCCGATGCCAGGGCTGGTCGTATCCGGTATTAGACGTCGTTTCCAACGCTTATCCCAGAGTCAAGGGCAGGTTACTCACGTGTTACTCACCCGTTCGCCACTAATCCCCAGAGCAAGCTCTGGATCATCGTTCGACTTGCATGTGTTAAGCACGCCGCCAGCGTTCGTCCTGAGCCAGGATCAAACTCTCCGTAAATGTTTAATTGCACAACCACCGAAGCGGCCGGCACATTAGTTGCAGCACCCCACCGGAATAGGTGAAAGCACTGCGAGTTTGAAACTGACAGAACAAATCATTACTGACTTGCTTTGTTGTTTAAATGTTTTTCCAAAGGAATCCGCGACCCAACAAAAGTTGAGCCGACGGGTATTTGGCATTTGACATTGTGCACGCTGTTGAGTTCTCAAGGATCGGATGCTCCCGCTTTTCACCCCTCAGGGCTGCTCCGCAGGGCAACTTCTCTATCCTAGCACCCATTTTCTCCGGTGTCGCACACGCTCCCGGACCGAAGTCCGAGCCTCGAGTACGAGGGAGATCCTGAGTGAGGATCATCCTCTCTTCCGAATAAAAACTCCGAATAATCGGGGTGATTCTGAAGGGAGGTTTGGTCCCGCATGAGGCCGGCGAGCTGTTCCGCTCTGCCGCACCTTTGGGGTGACGAGTAGTTACTTTACGCACATCCCGGGGGCCTCGCAAATTGCTGCTGCGCCCCGGGCGTGTCGCCCGATTTCTAGGCCGGGAAGACGCCGGCGAGAGTCTTCTTCCCTCGGCGAAGAACCGCGACTCCCCCGGCAAGCGGTGCCCTCGAGCACCGCGGATTCGTCGCCGACTTTCACGTTGTTGAGGTACACGCCGCCCTGGGCAATGGCGCGACGCGCTTCCCCCAGGCTGGCGGTGAGTCCCGTGTCGACGAGGAGCTGCGTGATCGCCGCACCGGGCGCGGCCGTTGTGTGCGGTAGTTCGCGCAGCGCCGCGGCGAGCGTCTCGGCGTCGAGGCTGTCGAGTTCGCCCTGCCCGAAGAGTGCTGCGGACGCGGCGATCGCGGCATCCGTCGCCTCGGCGCCGTGCACCAGGGAGGTGACCTCCCAGGCGAGTCGCTTCTGAGCCTCGCGTCGGAACGGTTCGGCGGCAACCGCCTGCTCGAGCTGCTCGATCTCGGGACGGGTGAGGAAGGTGAAGATCTTCAGTCGGGCGATCACGTCGGCATCGTCCGAGTTGAGCCAGAACTGGTAGAAGGCGTACGGGCTCGTCAGAGCCGGGTCGAGCCAGACGGCGTTGCCCTCGCTCTTGCCGAACTTGGAGCCGTCCGAGTTGGTGATGAGCGGCGTACCGATGGCGTGCGCGCTCTTCCCCTCCGCCTTGTGGATGAGGTCGGTTCCGCTGGTCAGGTTGCCCCACTGGTCGCTGCCGCCGGTCTGCAGGACGCAGCCGTAGTTGCGGAACAACTCGAGGAAGTCCATCCCCTGCAGGATCTGGTAGCTGAACTCGGTGTAGCTGATGCCGGCGTCGGAATTGAGGCGGGCGCTGACGGCATCCTTCTTGAGCATCGTGCCCACGCGGAAGTACTTGCCGACGTCGCGCAGGAAGTCGATGGCCGAGAGCGGCGCCGTCCAGTCGAGGTTGTTGACGAGGCGCGCTGCGTTGTCGCCCTCGAAGCTGAGGAATCGTGACACCTGCGCCTGGAGGTACCCCACCCACTCGGCAACGGTGTCCGGGGTGTTGAGCGTCCGCTCCGCCGTGGGGCGCGGGTCGCCGATCAGGCCTGTCGATCCCCCGACGAGACCCAGCGGCTTGTGGCCCGCGAGCTGGATGCGACGCAGGAGCAACAGCTGCACGAGATTACCGAGGTGCAGGCTCGGTGCCGTCGGGTCAAACCCGCAGTAGTAGGTGACCGGGGGGCCGGACAGCAGCGTCTTCAGTTCTGCTGCGTCTGTCGATACATGCACGAGCCCCCGCCAGACGATCTCCTCCCAGACATCCTCGAACGACGGATCATTGGACTGGGACTGGAGTTGGGGCTGTGACACGAGAGCTAGAGTATCAGCGCCCACTCGCCCGCTTTTCCTCGATGTAAGCCCCACGACTCACTCTTGACAGAGTTTAGCTTCTAACCTAACATGAACCTAGTTATGCCCTGGGGCTAAACAGAGGAGAGTTCATGTTCGTGATCACTGCTGACCAGGTGGACAGCCGAAACCAGCCGGATCGCGCAGCATCCGTTCTCGATCGATTGAACGGCGCCGCTGGTCCCGACCTGCTGCTCCCGGCCGATCGCACCGCGGGCGACGAGATCCAGATCCTTCCGGCAACGGCTGAAGAGACGCTCGGAATCGTGCTCGAACTGACCCGCGAGGACGCGTGGAGTGTCGGCGTCGGAATCGGTGAGGCGAAGCTGCCGCTCCCCCGGACGACGCGGGAGGCGACGGGTGAGGCGTTCTTCGCCGCTCGGGATGCCGTGACGCGCGCCAAGAAATCGCAAACCCGGTTTGCGCTCACCCGCGCCGGTGACGACCACGACGACAGCGATGGCATCCGCGGAGAGGATGTCGAAGCTCTCGTCGCCCTCCTCCTGGTGCTTCGCGACCGGCGGACCGAGGGCGGTTGGGAACTGTACGACCTGCTCACCACCGGGATCACCCAGTCGGAGTCCGCCGAGAAGCTCGGCATCACCGCTGGAGCGGCGAGCCTGCGCGCCCGTGCCGCTGGCCTTCGTGTCGAGAAGGCATCGTCCGAGGCCCTTGTTAGGCTTCTCGACACGGTCAACCGCGCGGCGGATCCGGCATCCGCCGGGTCACCGGAGTGACGGCCAACTGAGCAACGCGGCAAGGAGACGACTGTGAGCCCGATTACCGGAGCACTTCCGATCACGCTGTACTGGGTCGCCGTTCTGCTTCTCGCGGCGGGGTGCCTCGCCACCATTGGCGTCGCCCACTGGCAGCGAAAGAACAAGACCATCGCGATTGCTGCGGCGCTGCTTGCCGTCGACCTCGTCCTCGTGGCGATCCCCTCGCCGGAGTCTCCGCTCGGCGTCACGGTCGCGCTCGGCATTCTCTCGATCTCGATCGCGGTGCTCGGCGGCGGGATCGCGACGACGTATGTGCTCAAGCTCGCCACCCGCGGACTCGTGCGGCCGGGGCTGTTCGGCGGCATCATCGTGACGGAACCGGATCGCACCGCCAGCGGTGCCCTGCGGGCGAATGCCGGCGAGCAACACGAGGTGCTCCGAGGCGGGCGGACCATCGGCTTTCTCGAACGGTTCGCGGTCGCCGCAACCCTGATGGCCGGGTTCGCCGAGGCCATCGCTGTGATCATCGCGATCAAAGGTGTCGGCCGCTTCACCGAGCTGGCCGCCGCCGAAGCCCGTGAGCGCTTCATCATCGGCACTTTCGCGAGCCTCATCTGGGCTGCGTCGAGTGCGGCGCTGTTCCACTTCGCGCTGAGCTGAGCTGAGCTGAGCTGGGCTGGGGCCCGCCGGTAGCCGGGCCCGCGCGCCACGGGAATCGATCGGGCCCTAAATGGTCGTTCACGATGCCCCCGGACAACCCTTTGGGACCGATCGACGCTGGTGACAGCCGTTCCGGACCGATCGACGTCAGATGCGACCGCACACTCGCCCGCGCGCATCCGCCACGCACGCTGCCGCCGCATCCGCCGCGCACGCTGTACCGCAATGGTCGAGTGGGCCCAAATGGTCACTCGAGATGCAAGTGGACAACCCTCGGGGACCAATCGGCGCCGCTGACAACCGTTCGGGACCGATCGACGTCGGCCACACCCGCACCCGTCCCGCCCTCCCGCAAGGATCGAGTGGGCCCTAATGGTTACTCACGATGCAACTGGGCAACCGTTCGGGACCGATCGACGCCGATCGGCGCCGGCCGCGTCCACCGGTCAGGCCTTCGGATGCTTCTTGTACGGGGACACGGACGGCTCGCCGGGGATCCAGAACCGCCAGGGCAGGTCCGCTCCCCCGGCGAGGCCGGTCCGCGGTCCTGTCGCGTGCTCGAACCGGGCGGCCGGGGACTCGATCGCGAACGGCGGGGCGAAGAGATCGCTTCCGTCGTCGGTCAGGCTGATCCCGAGCGCGACGACGAGGCGCGCCGGACCCTGCGCCAGGTCACGGTCGTTCTTCGACGTCGTACGCCGATGTCGCGCGAGCTCGATGCCCTCCACCACGTCGCCGGCACGGATCAGGCATCCGGATGCCTCCCCCTCTGGCGAGCAGACGATGTTGGCGCAGACATGCATCCCATAGGTGAAATAGCAGTAAAGGTGGCCGGGCTCGCCGAACATGCTCGCATTCCTGCGGGTCTTTCCACGGAAGGCATGTGACCCCGGGTCGACGCCCTGGCCGACGTAGGCCTCGACCTCGGTGATCCGCACCGCGACGGTGCCGTCATCCGTCGTGTGGCGAAGCACCGCCCCGAGCAGGGATGGCGCCACCTCGAGCGACGGGCGCTCGAGGAACGCCCGGTCGAGGATCACGCTCACAGGCCTCAGCCCACCAACGCCTGCGAGAGCTGGCGAACGCGGGCGGTCAGCTTCGCTCGCTGCTCGGCGACCCGGTCTGGAGCCGTGCCGCCGACGCCGTTGCGCGACGCGATCGACCCGGTCACGGTGAGCACGTCCCGAACTGCGGGGGTGAGGTGCGGCGAGAGCGCTGCGAGGTCTGCGTCCGATGGTTCGTGCAGTTCAAGCCCGCGCTCCTCGCAGTGCTGCACCAGTTCGCCCGAAATCTCGTGGGCGTCACGGAAGGACACGCCCTGCTTGACGAGCCACTCGGCCACGTCGGTGGCGAGGGAGAATCCCTGCGGGGCGAGTTCGGCCATCCGTTCGGTGTTGAACCGGAGAGTGGCGACCATGCCGGTGAAAGCGGGCAGCAGCACCTCGAGCTGTTCGACCGAGTCGAAGACGGGCTCTTTGTCCTCCTGCAGGTCGCGGTTGTACGCGAGCGGCATGCCCTTGAGCGTGGCGAGCAGCCCGGTGAGGTTGCCGATCAGCCGGCCGGACTTGCCGCGCGCCAGTTCGGCGATGTCCGGGTTCTTCTTCTGCGGCATGATGCTGGAGCCGGTGGAGTAGCCGTCGTCGAGGGTGACGAAGTCGAACTCGCGGGTGTTCCAGATGATGATCTCCTCGGCGAACCGGGAGAGGTTGATTCCGATCAGCGCGGTGACGAAGGCGAACTCGGCGACAACGTCACGGCTGGCCGTTGCATCAATCGAGTTCTCGGTCGGCCGGTCCAGTCCCAGCTCGGATGCCACGAGTTGCGGGTCGAGCCCGAGCGATCCCCCCGCGAGCGCACCCGACCCGTATGGTGACGCGGATGCCCGTGTCGTCCAGTCGGCGAGTCGCTCAAGGTCACGGACCAGCGGCCACGCGTGCGCGAGCAGGTGGTGCGCGAGCAGCACAGGCTGGGCGTGCTGAAGGTGAGTGCGCCCGGGCATCGGTGCGTCGCTGTGCACTTCGGCCTGTGACGCGATCGCGTCGATGAGCTGCACGACGAGGTGACCGATGAGGCGCGAGTGGTCGAGCAGGTACAGCCTGACGAGCGTCGCGATCTGGTCGTTGCGGCTGCGCCCGGCCCGGAGCTTGCCGCCGAGCTCGACCCCCGCACGTTCGATGAGCCCGCGTTCGAGTGCTGAGTGCACGTCTTCGTCGGACTCGGCAGCGGAGAAATCACCGGATGCCGTATCAGCGTCGAGTCGATCCAGCGCGTCGAGCATGGCGACGAGCTCCTGGTCGGTGAGGTATCCGGCGGCCGCGAGCGCCTTGGCGTGCGCCCGCGAACCGGCGATGTCGTATGCGGCCAGTTGCCAGTCGAACTGCGTCGACTTACTCAACCGGGAGAGCTCGGGTGACGGCCCGCTGGCGAAGCGGCCGCCCCACAGTGCTCCCGCTTCACCGGCCCGGTTCTGCGTGTCGTCACCCGTCATGCTCTACTCCTGGCCGGCGTCGCGGCGGGCGGAGATCTTGCTGGGCAACGACCACAGCTCGATGAATCCCTTGGCCAGGGACTGGTCGAACGTGTCGCCGGTGTCGTAGGTGGCGAGGTTGAAGTCGTAGAGGCTGGAGTCGCTCCTGCGCCCAGTCACCACCGCGCTTCCGGCGTGCAGCTTCAGGCGGATGTCGCCCGACACGTGCTTCTGCGTCTCGTCGATAAACACATCGAGGGCCTTCTTCAGGCCGGAGAACCAGAGGCCGTCGTAGACAAGCTCCGCCCACTTCGACTCGACCGAGCGCTTGTACCGCGCGAGGTCGCGCTCGACGGTCATGTTCTCGAGTTCTTCGTGTGCCGTGATGAGGGCGATGCCGGCCGGCGACTCGTAGACCTCGCGGCTCTTGATTCCGATCAGGCGGTCCTCGACGATGTCGATGCGCCCGACGCCCTGGTCGCCGGCGATCCGGTTCATCAGTTCGACAGCCTGCAACGGCGTGATGGACTTGCCGTCGTAGGCGACGGGGATGCCCTGGTCGAAGGTGATGACGACCTCGGTTGCCGGGCCCGCTTCAGCGGGGTCTTTGGTGTAGGTGTAGAGGTCCTCGATCGGCGCGTTCCACGGGTCTTCGAGGAACCCGGTCTCGACGGCGCGACCCCAGACGTTCTGGTCGATCGAGTACGGGCTCTTCTTCGACTGCGCGATGGGCAGGTTGTGCTGCTCTGCGTAGATGATCGCCTTGTCACGGGTCAGCGCGAGGTCGCGCACCGGGGCGATGCTCGTGAGGTCTGGCGCGAGCGCGGCCACTGCGGCCTCGAAGCGGACCTGGTCGTTGCCCTTGCCGGTGCAACCGTGCGCCACGCTGTTCGCGCCGAGTTCTTTGGCCGTCGACGCCAGGTACTTGGCGATCAGGGGGCGGCTCAGCGCGGAGACCAGGGGGTAACGCTTCTGGTAAAGCGCGTTGGCCTTCAGCGCAGGCATGATGTAGTCGTTCGCGAACTCGTCACGGGCGTCCACGACGACGGACTCGACGGCACCGCAGTCGAGTGCTCGCTGCCGGATGACCTCCATGTCCTCGCCCTCCTGGCCCACGTCGATCGCGAGAGCGACGACCTCCTTGCCGGTGGCATCCTTCAACCAGCCGATTCCCACCGAGGTGTCGAGGCCGCCTGAGTATGCGAGTACGACGCGTTCCGCCATGAAGTTCTTCTCCTTGAATTGCAGTGGTTTTTAAGTGTAGTGAGTGCCCGGATGGGCGGTGGTCACGCGCGTTCGAGCAGCCAGACCATGAGTGCTTTCTGGGCGTGCAGGCGGTTTTCCGCCTCATCCCAGACGATCGACTGTGGCCCGTCGATGACGTCTGCCGTCACTTCGAAGCCACGGTCTGCCGGGAGGCAGTGCATGAAGACGGCGTCGGGCCTGGCCAGTTCCATCATCGCGGCGTCGACCCGGTAGGGGCCGAGCACGGTGACGCGTGCGGCCTTCTCTTCTTCCTTGCCCATGGACACCCAGGTGTCGGTGACGAGGATGTCGCTCCCTGCCGCCGCCTCGCGCGCGTCGGTGAACAGCGCGACCGAGCCGCCTGTCGTCGCCGCGATCGCGGTCGCATCCGCCACAACGCCGGCGTTCGGCGTGAAGCCCTCCGGCGACGCGACGCGCACGTGCATCCCCGCCGTCGCCCCGGCGAGCAGGTAGGACTGCGCCATGTTGCACGCGCCGTCGCCAACAAAGGTCAGGGTGAGGCCCGCCAGGTCGCCCTTGTGCTCACGGATGGTGAGCAGGTCGGCCAGCAACTGGCACGGGTGGAAGTCGTCGGAGAGCGCGTTGATGACCGGGATCGTCGTCCCCTGGGCCATCTCCTCGAGCCCGGCCTGACCGTAGGTGCGCCACACGATGGCGGCAACCTGGCGTTCGAGCACGCGCGCGGTGTCCGCCGCTGTCTCCTTGCCGCCGAGCTGGCTCGATGCCGTGGTGATGATGAGCGGGACTCCGCCGAGATCGGCGATGCCGACGGCGAAGGACACCCTGGTCCTCGTCGACGACTTGTCGAAGACGACCGCGACCGTCTGGGGTCCCTCGAGGGGGCGGCGCGAGAAGCGGTCCTTCTTCAGCTCGATTGCGAGGTCGAGAATTTCCGACTGCTCGGCGGGGCTGAGGTCGTCGTCGCGGAGAAAGTGTCTGGTCACAGGGAGTCCTTCGGTAGGGAAGCAGGCTCGGGGAGGATGGCGAGTGCGGCACGGAAGCGTTCGTCGAAGTCGCGCAGCTCCGCGTCGCCGATGATGAGCGGCGGCGCGAGGCGGATGGTGTGCGGGTTCGGCGCGTTGACGATGAGTCCTGCAGCGAGGGCGGCGCGTACGAGGTCACCAGCCACCGGCTCGGCCAGGCCGATTCCGATCAGCAGTCCGGCGCCGCGCACCCCGGTGATGAGCGGGGATTCGATACCGAGCACGAGTTCCCTCAGTTCGTCACCCCGCACCCGAACGTTGTCGAGAAGACCTGCGTCCTCAATCTCCGCGAGCACCGCGTTGGCTGTCGCGGTCGCGAGGGGGTTTCCGCTGAACGTGCTCCCGTGCATGCCGGGGGTGAAGAGGTCGGATGCGGCACCGAAGGTGACGAGGGCACCGATCGGGAACCCGCCGCCCATCCCCTTGGCCAGGGTGATGGCATCCGGAACGATGCCCTCGCGCTGGAACGCGAACCATTCCCCCGTGCGCCCTGCTCCGGTCTGGACCTCGTCCAGGATGAGAAGCGCCCCGTGCTGCTCGGTCAGTTCGCGAGCGCGGGCCAGGAATCCGTCCGGGCAGTTCGACGACGCCGGCCTCGCCCTTGATCGGCTCGACGAACAGCGCAGCCACGGTGTCGTCCATGGCGGCGTCGAGCGCGTCGATCGTGCTGTCGATGTGTTCGACACCGCCCGGCATCGGAGCGAACGGCGTCTGGATCGACGGCTTACCGGTGAGGGCGAGAGCTCCCATGGTGCGGCCGTGGAACGAGGTGTCGAGCGCGAGGATCCGACTGCGGTTTCCGGCGGAGTTGAGCCTGGCCAGCTTGAACGCGGCCTCGTTGGCCTCGGTGCCGGAGTTCGTGAAGAACACCCGCCCCGCCGTTCCTGCCCCGGTCAGCCGTTTCAGCCGCGCGGCCAGTTCGAGCTGGGGCGGGCTGACGAAGTAGTTGGAGATGTGGATGAGTTCTGCAGCCTGCGCGCTGATCGCGGAGACCATGGCCGGGTGGGCATGGCCGAGGACGTTCACGGCGATTCCGCCGAGGAAGTCCAGGTATTCGACGCCGTCAGCATCCCACACCCGGCAGCCGGAGCCGCGGACGAGGAGCGCCTGCGGTTCGCCGAACAGGTGCATCATGTCGGCATCGGCCGCTCCACGCCAGTCGGTCATGATGCGTCCTCCACAACCTGGGTGCCGATGCCCTGCTGGGTGAATACTTCGAGCAGGATCGAGTGTTCGAGCCGGCCGTCGATGATGGCCGCGTTCACGACTCCCCCATCCACCGCTTCCAGGCATGCCGTCATCTTCGGGATCATGCCCGATTCCAGTGACGGCAGCAGCTCACGAAGTTCTCCGGTGGTGATGACGGAGACGAGCGATTCCCGGTTGGGCCAGTCGCTGTACAGGCCTGCCACATCGGTGAGGATGAGGAACTTGTCAGCGTCCAGGGCAACGGCGAGGGCGGATGCCGCGGCGTCCGCGTTCACGTTCAGCACCTGCCCTGGGGCATCCCCATCCGGCGCGATCGACGAGATCACCGGGATGAGCCCGGCCTCGATGGAGGCCGAGACGGCGTGCGGATCGACGGCGACGACGTCGCCGACGAGCCCCAGGTCGACGGTCTCCCCGTCGACCTCGACACCGCGCCTGCGGCCGGTGAAGAGCGACGAATCCTCGCCGCTCAGGCCGATCGCGAAATCACCGTGTTCGTTGATCAGGTCGACCAGGTGTTTGTTGACCTCGCCGCGGAGCACATCGCGGACAACCGACATGGCCTCGGGAGTCGTGACCCGGTAGCCACCACGGAACTCGCTGGCGATGCCGAGTTCTGACAGACGGGCCGAGATCTGTGGCCCGCCGCCGTGGACGACGACGGGTTTCAGGCCCGCGTGGCGCAGGAAGACCATGTCTTCGGCGAACGCGCGGGTCAACTCGGGACTGACCATGGCGTTGCCGCCGAACTTCACGACGACGATGGCGCCGTGGTAGCGCTTGAGCCAGGGCAGCGCCTCGATGAGGACGGACGCTTTCGCGATCGCCTCCGCGGTGGATGCGTGGATGATTGTCGGCATCGTCTAGCTCGAGTACGCGCTGTTCTCATGCACGTACTCGTGCGTGAGGTCGTTGGTCAGGATGGTGGCCGACTGGTGACCCTCGTGGAGTTCGATGAGCACGTGGAGCGCGCGAGGCGTCAGGTCGACGAGGTCGCGCGGCTGGTCGGGAGCACCGGCGTGGCACACGCGGACACCGTTCATGCTCACGTCGACGGCATACGGATCGAATGGAGCGCTGGTCGTGCCGATCGCAGCGAGCACGCGACCCCAGTTGGGATCGTTGCCGAACACCGCAGCCTTGAACAGGTTGTTCCTGGCCACTGATCGGCCGACCTCGACGGCGTCGTCTTCGGTGACAGCACCGACGACCTCGATGGTGATGTCGTGGGCAGCGCCCTCCGCATCCGACTGCAGCTGGCGTGCCAGGTCGAGGCAGATCTCCCGAAGCCCGTGGGCGAAATCGTCGGAGTTCGGTTCCACCCCTGAGGCGCCTGAGGCGAGGAGCGAAACCTGGTCGTTCGTCGACATGCAGCCGTCGGAGTCCAGCCGGTCGAAACTCACGCTGGTCGCAGCGCGGAGAGCCCGGTCGAGCTGGTCCGAGGCGAGGTTGGCGTCTGTCGTGAGGACGACGAGCATGGTGGCCAGCCCCGGGGCGAGCATCCCGGCGCCCTTCGCCATGCCGCCGATCACCCAGCCGTCGCCCTCGAAGACGGCGGTCTTGGCGTGACTGTCTGTGGTGAGGATGGCCTCGGCGGCGTCCGCTCCCCCATCGGCGCTGAGAGCGCCGGCTGCGGTGGCGACACCGGAGAGGAGCTTCTCCCGGTCGAGCTGTTCCCCGATCAGGCCGGTGGAACAGACGAGCACGTCACCGGCGGAGACATCGAGTGCCGACGCGACCGCCTCGGCGGTGGCGTGGGTCGTCTGGAATCCCTGCGGACCGGTGAAGCAGTTCGCGCCTCCGGAGTTCAGCACGATCGCACTGACCGTTCCGTCGTCGATCACCTGTTTCGACCACAGGATGGGGTTGGCCTGGGCCCGGTTGGTCGTGAACACCGCGGCTGACGAATGGCGCGGGCCCCGGTTGACGATCAGGGCGAGATCCTTGCCGCCTGAGGCCTTCAGCCCGATGGCGATCCCGGCCGCCTCGAATCCCTGTGCAGTCGTTACGGTCATGGTGCAACTCCGTTCACCGGGAGGCCGGTCGATTCCTCGAGGCCGAGGGCAATGTTGGCGGACTGGATGGCGGCACCGGCGGTGCCCTTGGCGAGGTTGTCGACGGCCGTCACGACGACAACGCGCCCGGCGGCTTCGTCGACGGCGAGTCCCATGAGCATGGTGTTCGCACCGAGCACGTCTGCGGTGCGCGGGAACTCCCCCTCTGGCAGGAGCTGAACGAACGTCTCGTCGCCGTAGGCGTCCTGCCAGGCCGCGCGGACGGCATCCGCACTGGTTCCAGGCACGATGCGCGCCGTCGACGTGGCGAGGATGCCTCGGGACATCGGCACGAGCACCGGCGTGAAGGAGATGCTGACGTCTGTGGCGCCGGCACCGCGGAGGCTCTGGGCGATTTCCGGGATGTGGCGGTGGCTGCCACCGACGGCATAGGGGTTCGCGGAGCCCAGGATCTCGGCGGCGAGGAGGGTGGTCTTCAACGCTTTTCCGGCGCCGGAGGGCCCGACGGCCAGGACGGTGACGATGTCGAGCGGTTCAATCACGCCGGCATGGATGCCCGGAGCGAGGGACAGCGCGACCGTGCTGGCGTTGCAGCCGGGTGCAGCGATCCGGCGCACACCGGCGAGGTGGTCGCGCTGTTTGGAGCCGTCGGGCGCCACGATCAGTTCGGGAACACCGTACGGCCAGTCGCCGAAGTAGTCGCCGCCGTAGAACGTGGCCCAGTCGCTCTCGCTGGCCAGCCGGTGGTCGGCGCCACAGTCGACGACGAGGGTGTCCGGGTCGAGTGACTCGGTGACCTCGCCCGACTTGCCGTGCGGCAGAGCGAGGAAGACGACGTCGTGCCCGGCGAGGTTCTCCGGGGTCGTCTCGACCAGCGTGAGGTGGGCGAGGGACCGCAGGTGCGGCTGGACGGATGCCAGGGGCTGGCCGGCGTTGGAGTGCGCGGTCACCGTGCGGATGTCGAAGTCGGGGTGGGCCGCGAGCAATCGCAGCAACTCGCCCCCCGCGTAGCCGGATGCACCGGCTACGGCTACAGAGAAGGACATGGCTCTACCTTATTGAGGAAAACGAGGGTGGAGGGGCGGCGACGCTTGTCGGAACCGTGCCCTGCACCGTTCGCCCAGCGTCGCCTATCGTCGCTCTGAGGTGATACGGCGTCGACGCAGCGCGCTGGGGGCTGTGCCCTGTGCGAGAACGCTGCTGTCGGAGGTGGCCATGCATTCGACTGTAGCGGGTGCACCGCGGCATCCGCCAATCGGTGACGTGCGCGGTCAGAGCCGGTTCACTCCGGTGACGGTGATCACGGCGAAGCCCTGCTCGTCGGACTCCGCCAGGTCGATTTCCGCGCTGATGCCCCAGTCGTGGTCGCCGGCCGGGTCGTCGAAGATCTGCCGCGCCGTCCACACCGGTCCGCTCTCGTCGAGGATCAGCAGCGCCGAGCTCCTCGCATCCGGACCGGTCAGGATCCGGTCGTACTCCTCGAAGTACGCGTCGAGTTCGTCAGCCCAGCGGTCCGCGTGGAACCCGGATGCCGTGTCAAGCTCACCGAGCCCGTCGTAGTCCTCGAGCGCCGCGAGCTGCACGCGGCGGAACAGCTCGTTCCTGACCAGGATGCGGAAGGCGCGCGTGTTGCCCGTGAGCCGCTTCGGCGCGGGCGGGACGATGTCTGCAGCGTGTTCGGCGTGCTTCCTGGCGTCGGGGTGGCTGAGTTCTTCCCACTCGTCGAGCAGGCTGGAGTCCACCTGCCTGACCAGTTCGCCGAGCCATTCGATCAGGTCGAGCAGGTCCTCCGTCTTCGTGTCATCCGGGATCGTCTGCCGGGCTGCACGGTATGCATCGGAGAGGTACCGCAGGACGACGCCCTCCGACCGCGCCAGCTTGTAGAACGCGATGAACTCGCCGAAGGACATCGCCCGCTCGTACATGTCACGAACGATCGACTTCGGGTTGAGTTCGAAATCACGAATCCACGGCTGTGCGGCGGAGTACGTTTCGAAGGTGACGGTGAGCAGTTCCTCGAGCGGCTTCGGGTGGGTGATCTGCTCGAGGAGTTCCATCCGCTCGTCGTACTCGATCCCCTCCGACTTCATGGCGGCGACGGCTTCGCCGCGGGCGAGGAACTGCTGCTGGCTGAGCACGGCGCGCGGGTTGTCGAGGGTGGCCTCGACGATGGAGATCATGTCGAGCGCGTAGCCCGGGTCCTCGGGGTCGAGCAGGTCGAATGCGGCGAGCGCGAACGGGGACAGCGGCTGGTTGAGGGCGAAGTTCGGCTGCAGGTCGACGGTGAGCCTGATCGTGCCGTCCGCTGACTGCTCGACGATCCCGGACTCGCGGAGTGTGCGATAGATGCCGAGCGCACGCCTCGCCAGTTCCAGCTGCCGCGCGAATGGTTCGTGGTTGTCGAAGACGAGGTCGTGCACGTGCCGGTACACGTCTCCCCCTCGCCCGATCACGTTGATGAGCATCGCCGAAGTGATCTGCATGCTCGACGTCAGCGTCTCCGGTTCGGCGGCCACGATGCGCTGGAACGACGGCTCGCCCCAGGACACGAACCCGTCCGGCGCCTTCTTGCGGATGATCTTGCGCTTCTTCTTCGGGTCGTCCCCGGCCTTCTTGATCGCGCTGAGGTTCTCGGTCTCGTGGTCCGGTGCCTGGACGACCACCGTCCCTGCGGTGTCGAATCCCGCCCGACCGGCCCGGCCGGCGATCTGGTGGAACTCGCGCGCCTTGAGCTGGCGCATCTTCGTGCCGTCGTACTTCGTCAGTGCGGTGAACAACACCGTGCGGATGGGCACGTTGATGCCGACACCGAGGGTGTCCGTTCCGCAGATCACCCGCAGGTACCCGCGCTGGGCGAGCTGCTCCACCAGGCGCCGGTACTTCGGCAGCATGCCGGCGTGGTGCACCCCGATCCCCGCGCGGATCAGCCGCGAGAGGGTCTTGCCGAAGCTCGTGGTGAACCGGAATTCCGCGATCAGCTCCGCGATGGCATCCCGCTGCTCACGCGTCGCAACCTTCATGCTCGACATCGACTGGGCCCGCTCCATCGCGGCGGCCTGTGAGAAATGCACGACGTACACGGGGGCCTGGCCGGTGGTCAGCAACTCGTCGACGGTCTCGTGGATCGGCGTCGTCTCGTAGTAGAAGTGCAGGGGAACGGGGCGCTCGACTCCGGTGACGAGGGCCGTGTCGCGTCCGGTGCGCTTCGACAGGTCTTCGGCGAGCGCCGTCACGTCACCGAGGGTCGCCGACAGCAGGATGAACTGCACCCGCGGCAGGCTGAGCAGCGGCACCTGCCAGGCCCAGCCACGTTCGGGGTCGGCGTAGAAGTGGAACTCGTCCATCACGACCTGGTCGACCTCGGTGTCTTCCCCGTTCCGGAGGGCGAGGTTGGCGAGGATCTCAGCTGTGCAGCAGATGATGGGGGCGTCGGCGTTGACGGAGGAGTCCCCGGTCATCATGCCGACGTTCTCCGCGCCGAAGATGTCGACGAGGGCGAAGAACTTCTCACTGACGAGGGCCTTGATCGGCGCCGTGTAAAAGCTGCGTTTGCCGGCGACGAGCGCCGCAAAGTGTGCGCCGACCGCCACGAGCGACTTCCCGGTTCCCGTCGGGGTGCTGAGGATGAGGTTCTGGCCGGAGACGATCTCGATGAGCGCCTCGTCCTGCGCCGGATAGAGACGGATGCCCGTGGCCGTGACCCAGTCGGAGAACGCGTCGTAGACGGCATCCGCTTCGATGTTCTCGCCGAGTGTTGCGCGGAGGGCGTGCGGGTCCAGCGTCGGGGAGAGTGTCATGGTCCTTCGATCATGCCCTACTCGGCTGCGAGCGCCGCCCCACGCTTCTCGCACCGAGTGCATCCGCTGCGGTCGAGAACGCCCGGTGCGCCGGGTGTTCTCGACCGGAAGTGATGCACTCGCGGCGCAGCGGCGTCAGCGCGTGACGGTCGGGTCGGGGAAGGTCGTCTCGATGGTCAGCGAGTTCTTCTTCTGCACCCGCATCCAGATGAAGAACCCGACGAGGGTGAACCCGCCGTAGAACAGGTACAGCACGGCGGAGGCGTAGTACCCGGCGCTGATCAGGAGCGGCACCCCGACGATGTCGACGGCGATCCAGATCAGCCAGAACTCGACCCAGCCCTTCGCCATGCCGTAGGTGGCGAGGAGCGAGCCCATGAAGATCCAGGCATCCGCCCACACCGGTTCGAAGGAACCGAGCGCACGGAACAGGGGGGTGAGCGCCAGTGTGCCGCCGACGAGTCCGAGTCCCAGCAGCATCCGCACCCGGTTGGATGCCCAGTGCGGCTTCACCGCGGTGCGCTCGGCCGAGTGGCGACTGCTGGACCACTGCACCCAGCCATACACGGACACGATGATGAACATCACCTGGCGCCCGGCCTGACCGAGGAGGTTGACCGGGTTCGGTGTGCCGAAGACCGCTCCGAGGAACACGGTGAACAGGAGCACATTGCCCACGATCCCGACCGGCCACGCCCAGACCTTGCGACGCATCCCGCCGACAGCACTGAGCATGCCGAAGAGGTTGCCGATCACCTCACGCCAGAGGATCACCTGGTCGCCGATCACCAATTGCGCGTCGAACAGCCAGTCGATCGGATTCATGCACCGATCTTCGCACTTCTGCGCCACCTGACGCGCGGCATTTGCGCAGACCCGCTCGGGTAGAATCGCCCAAATGACCGCCGCCACGCCTGACCCCGCTTCCCTCGGCGACGGGATCGACCCCTCCGACCTCGAGACCACGCTCCGGGTCCTCGCTTCGATGAACCAGCTCGACGAGGAACACCCGGACTACGTCACGGTCAGGCGTGCCACCGCCGCCATGTTCAAGGCGGTGAAGCGCACCCGACGACGTGAAATCCGCGACACGATCGCCAACGCAGACAAAGCCGTCATCGCGGCCACCGCCACCGGGGCATCCGATCGCATCGACGACGAAACCCGGGGCATCCCCCTGGCGACCACGCTCGAGGCTCCGACGGCCGGTGAGCTGCTGAAACCGCGCAACTGCTACATCTGCAAGCAGCCGTACACGCTGGTCGACGCGTTCTACCACCAGCTCTGCCCCGACTGCGCCCGGTTCAGCCACGGCAAGCGCGATGCCCGCACCGACCTCACCGGCAAACGCGCGCTGCTCACCGGCGGTCGCGCCAAGATCGGCATGTACATCGCCCTCCGGCTGCTGCGCGACGGGGCGCACACCACCATCACGACGCGGTTCCCGCGGGATGCCGTTCGCCGGTTCGCGTCCCTCCCCGACTCCGGCGACTGGCTGCACCGGCTCCGTGTCGTCGGCATCGACCTGCGTGACCCCGCGCAGGTGATCGGGCTGGCCGACTCCGTCGCCGCACAGGGGCCCCTCGACATCCTCATCAACAACGCCGCACAGACCGTGCGCCGAACCGCCGGCTCGTACTCGCTGCTGGCGGATGCCGAGTTGCAGCCGCTCCCCGACGGTCCGCTCCCCGAGATGGAGACCTTCGGGCACACCGCAGACCAGCATCCTGAAGCCCTCGTCGCATCTGTCGCCGCGCATCCGCTGCTCTCGGTGGCCTCTCTCGCCGGGACCGTTGCCGAAGTGGGCTCCCCCGCCGTGACCGCGGCCGAACTGGCGAACCTGGCCATGGCACCCGGCTCCTCCTCGCTCGCGAAGCACGCGGATGGCACGGCCATCGATGCGGGCGGACTCGTGCCAGACCTGCAGACCTCGAACAGCTGGGTGCAGAACGTCGAGGATGTCGACCCGCTCGAGATGCTCGAGGTACAGCTCTGCAACACGACAGCGCCGTTCCTCCTGATCAGCCGGCTGCGGCCGTCGATGGCCGCTTCGGCCGCCCGTCGCACGTACGTGGTGAACGTCTCCGCCATGGAGGGCCAGTTCTCGCGTCGCTACAAGGGCCCGGGGCATCCGCACACCAACATGGCCAAGGCCGCGCTGAACATGCTCACCCGGACTAGCGCCGGCGAGATGCTCGAGAAGGACGGCATCCTGATGACCGCTGTCGACACCGGCTGGATCACCGATGAGCGCCCGCACCCGACCAAGGTGCGACTCGCTGAGGAAGGCTTCCACGCCCCACTCGACCTCGTCGACGGCGCCGCCCGAGTGTACGACCCGATCGTGCGCGGCGAGGCCGGCGAGGACCTGTACGGCTGCTTCCTGAAGGACTACAAGCCCGGCGCCTGGTAGCCGGCACGCCGTCGCTCACTGGACACCAACCTCAAATTCAGGAAGTCCCTCCAAATTCAGGAGAAACAGCCCGACACGCCGCGTGTGAGCGCTGCTGTACGGCGTGTCGGTGCGGATCTCCTGAATTTGTGGTCTCTGCCGGGTGAGAGGAGGGGTCCCGGGCCGCCGCGGTGGCGGAGTTACGCGCACTCAGTCGCGGATCGCGGCCCCGAAACGCTCGGCCGCCAGCGCTGAGCCGGCGAGCTTCGCGTCGGATGCCTCAGCTGCGGTGAGCGTGCGATCGTCGGCACGGAACCGCAGCGCGAACGTCAGGCTCTTCGCATCCTCGGCGATCCCCTGCCCGCGATAGTCATCGACGAGACGGATGTCTTCGAGCAGGTCACCGGCGCCCTCCCGCACGGTCGCGAGAACGTCGGCAGCCGGGGTGGAGCGCCGGACGACGAGCGACAGGTCCTGCGTCGCCGCGGGCAGCGCACGGATCGGACGCGCCAGGAGAGCGGATGACGTCGCGGCGATCAGCGCATCGAGGTCCAGCTCAGCGACAGCGACCACCCGCGGAAGGTCAGCCTCAGCGGTGACAGCCGGCAGCAGCTCACCGGCGTAGCCGACCGTCGTGCCGTTGACGCGGAGTTCGGCGGTGCGTCCCGGGTGCATGGCCTTGTGGCTTCCCTGCACGACCTCGACGGTGCCTCCGGTCGCGAGCGCGATCCGCTGGACGGCATCCAAGCGCATCGGCGATACCGGAGGCGACGGCGGGCTGGCCGGGCTGCTTCGAGACGGTGGTGCCGAGGATCAGCACAGCCACGTGACGCGGCTGCGGCGGGATCCCGGCGTTGAGTCCGGCGAGCTGGTCTGCGGTCGGCCGCTCGAGTCCCGACGGGAGTTCGGTGGTGCCATAGGTCACACCGGGTTCCGGCGTGAAGACGAGCCCGACCTCGAACAGTGACAGGTCGACGAGGCCACGCGACAGGTTGCGCCTCGCCGCCTCGATCAGCCCAGGCAGGAGCGACGTGCGCAGGTACGGAGCGCTCGCGTCGAGCGCGTTCGCGACCTTGACAGCAGGCACCGGGCCATCGACGGGCGAGCCGTAGAGGTCGTTGGCCGCCTGCCGCAGGAACGGGAACGACAGGATCTCGGTGCTCCCGGCCGCTGCAAGCGTGTCAGCGACCGTGCGTCGGATCCGCTGTGCGCGCGTCAGCCCGCGACCGGCGGGCGCAACGGGCAGGACGGAGGGGATGCGGTCGTACCCGACGATGCGGGCGACTTCCTCGGCGAGGTCCGACTTGTCGGTGATGTCCGGGCGCCAGCTCGGCGGGGTGACGAGGAGACCACCGTCGGCGTCGGACGTCGACGCCCCGATCTCCTGCAGCGATCCACGAATCTCGTCCTCGGTGTAGTCCACACCGATGAGGGTGGAGACGTAGCCGCCCGGAAGCTCGATCGGGCGGGGTGCTGCCGCTTCGCCGATGACGCTGCCCGCGGCATCCGCTGTTCCCCCGGCGAGCGACACCATGAGTTCGGCAACGCGCGAGGCAGCGGCCGCGGCGATGCGCGGGTCGACGCCCCGCTCGAACCGGCGAGATGCTTCGCTGGGCAGCTTGTGCCTGCGCGCAGACCTGGCAATGGACACCGGGTCGAAGTTGGCTGCCTCGATGAGCACGTTGGTCGTGTCGTCGCCCATCTCGGTGAGGGCCCCGCCCATCACGCCAGCGAGCCCGATCGCGCCGGAGCCGTCGGTGATCAGCAGGTCCTCGCGGTGGAGGGTGCGTGTCTGCCCGTCGAGGGTGTTGAGCGTCTCCGTCGGGATGGCGCGGCGTACGACGATGCCACCGGTGAGCTTGTCGAGGTCATAGCCGTGGATCGGCTGCCCCAGCTCGAGCATGACGTAGTTGGTGATGTCGACAAGGATCGAGATCGATCGGATGCCGGCGAGCTTCAGGCGTGACACCATCCACGGCGGTGTCGGACGCGTGGCGTCGACCCCGCGAACGATGCGAGTCGCGAACACGCTGGCACCCTGCTGTCCGCGGATCGGGTCAGCGTCGTCGATGGCGACGGGGAATCCGTCGCCGACTGGGGCGTCGAGCTCCGGCCGCGTGGCCGGGTCACGGAAGGCCGCGCCCGTCGCGTGCGAATACTCGCGGGCCACGCCGCGGATGGAGAACGCATAGCCGCGGTCAGGGGTGACATTGATCTCGACGGCGGAATCATCCAGGCCGAGAAGCGTGATGGCATCCGTCCCCACCTCGGCGTCGACGCCGAGCGTCGACAGGCGCAGGATGCCGTCGTGTTCGTCACCGAGGCCGAGTTCGCGCGTGGAGGCGATCATGCCGTCGGAGACGTGGCCGTAGGTCTTGCGGGCCGCGATGGGGAACGGGCCGGGCAGCACGGAGCCCGGGAGCGTCACCACGACTTTGTCGCCGACGTAGAAGTTGTCAGCACCGCAGACGATGCCGTGTACGGCTGGTCCGCCGTCGGCGGCCGTTTCGCCGTCCGGAGCGACGCGCACCTGGCACCAGCGGATGGTCTTGCCGTTCTTCTGCGGCTCCTCGACGAATTCGAGCACCTCTCCGACGACGATGGGACCGGAGACGTCGAACGTGTGGACATCCTCCTCTTCCAGCCCGATCGAGACGAGGGCGGCGTGCACATCGTCGGTCGTCGTGCCGTGTGCGAGGTCGACGTATTCTGCCAGCCAGCTCAGCGGAACCCGCATTTAAACCACCATTCCAAACTGCTGGGAGAAGCGGATGTCGCCCTCGACCATTTCTCGCATGTCCTGTACGTCATTGCGCAGCATCAGCCCGCGCTCGACGCCCATGCCGAACGCGAACCCGGAGTAGACGTCCGGGTCGATCCCGGCGGCGCGCAGCACGTTCGGGTTGATCATGCCGCAGCCGCCCCACTCGATCCAGCGCGGTCCGTGCTTGAAGGTGGGGTGCCAGAAGTCGAGCTCAGCGCTGGGCTCCGTGAACGGGAAGTAGCTCGGGCGGAGGCGGATCTTCGCCTCGTCGCCGAAGATCGACTTGACGAAGTGGTCGAGCGTGCCCTTGAGGTGCGCCATGGTCAGGCCCTTGTCGACGGCGAGGCCCTCGAACTGCATGAACACGGGCAGGTGGGTCGCGTCGAACTCGTCGGTGCGGTAGACCCGCCCCGGGGCGAGCACGTAGACGGGCAGTTCACGGTCGAGCATCGTGCGGACCTGGACCGGCGACGTGTGGGTCCGCAGAACGAGGTGTGCCTCAGGGGGGTCGATGAAGAAGGTGTCCTGCATGGCTCGCGCCGGGTGGTCCGCGTCGAAGTTGAGCGCGTCGAAGTTGAACCACTCACTCTCGACCTCAGGTCCTTCGGCGATCTCCCAGCCCATGCCGGTGAACACGTCGCAGACGCGGTCCTGCAGCAGGGTGAGCGGATGCCGTGCCCCGGCCCGGTAACGGCTGGGCAGCGCGGTCACGTCAACGGCTTCGGCGTCGAGCTGCGCAGCATTCTCGGCCTCGAGGATCTCCGCTTCGCGCGCAGCGAATGCCGCGTTGACCCGGCCCCTGGCCTGGCCGACGAGCTTGCCGAGCGAGGCCTTCTGGTCGGGGGCGACGGAGCGGAGCGTTCCGTTGAGTTTCGCCAGCGGCGATGACTCCCCGGTGTGCTCGGTGCGCACGTGTTTGAGGGCGGAGGAGTCGGCTGCAGCGGCAATGGCCTCGAGCGCCGCCTCCACCGCAGCGTTCACGGTGGATTCGGAAATCATGGGAGAGTCGGACACGGTCCCCAAGTCTACCGAGTGGAGCGGCTAGGGCTTGTCGCTTCCTGGAGCGGCCGCCGTAGTTTCCGCGATCGCCAGGGAGGGGTCCTGCTGGCCGGATTTCTTGCGCTTGCCGAGCCGCGTGGCCTTTCCGCCACGGCTTGCCGAGTCCGTGCGCTTCGACAGCCAGCGGGCGACCCACGACAGCGACAGGTTCATGATCAGGTAGATGATGAGGGTCACAGCGAAGAACGAGAAGAGGTAACGGTTGCCGTAGAAGTTGGCGAGGTTGCTCATGGTCGAACGGATGAGCTCCGGGTATCCGACGATGTACCCGAGCGAGGTGTCCTTGAGGAGCACGACGAGCTGCGCGACGATGATGGGAAGCATCTGGCGGAAAGCCTGCGGGAACTCGATCAGCATCTTCGACTGCAGCTCGCGCAGACCGAGGCTCAGCCCGGCCTCGCGCTGGCCGCGCGGAAGTGAGGCCAGTCCCGCTCGCAGTGCCTCGCCGATGATGGCACCGTTGTACAGCCCGAGCGCCAGAACGACGGCCCAGTACGCCCCGGTCGTGAAGCCGAGCAGGATGAACAGCATCATCAGCAGGACCGGCATCCCGCGCACGAATTCCAGGACGACAGTCGTCGGAACGCGGATCAATCGGGTTTTCGCCGTGCGGAGCAGAGCGAAGACGACGCCGAGAATCAGCGCGAGGACGGCAGCAGCTCCTGCCGCCTGCAGGGTCCGGATGACGCCCTGGCCGATGAAGGTCCAGACCACCGGGTTGGAGAACACGTCCCAGCGGGACGCATCGAACATGCCGGGGAGCGTGACGCCCCCGCTGCTCGGACGCGGTGCTGCGAGGACGCTGTAGAGCCAGTAGAGGCCGGCGGCGATGAGAATGGCGACGACGATCGACAGGATCAGCGACAGTCGTCGTGCTTTCGGTCCGGGCGCATCGAACAGAACGGAACCGCTCATCGCGACACCACCCACTTCTTTTCGAGCCTCCCGGCGAAGATACCGAGCGGGATGGTGATCAACAGGTAGAAGGTCGCGACGCCGAGCAGGACGGCGATGACCGCGTTCCCGTTCGCGTTCGCCAGTTCCTTGCCGACGGTGAACAGTTCGACGACGAAGAAGCCTCCGGCTACCGAGGTGTTCTTAGTGAGGGCGATGATGACGTTGATGAGCGGAGGAATGACCATACGGAAGGCCTGGGGGAACACGACATGCCCGACGGTCTGGCCGAATCCGAGTCCGAGGCTGCGGGCCGCTTCAGCCTGCCCGATCGGGACTCCGTTGATTCCCGAGCGCAGGGCTTCAGCGATGAACGGTGAGGTGTAGACGCTCAGGCCGATCATGGCGAAGTACTGGTACTCCATCCGGGCGCCGAGATACGGGAGGATCAGGGCGCAGAAGAAGAGGATGAGCGTGAGCGGGGTGTTGCGAACGAGTTCGGTGTACACAGCCGCGAAACCGCGAAGCGAGGGCACCGGCGAAATTCGCATCGTCGCGATGAACGTCCCGAGGATCAACGCGGCAATGGCGGCAACGACGAGCAGTTGCACGGTCATGCCGAAACCGCTGAGGTACCGAGGCAGGTTGTCGATAATGACGTCCATGTGGCCTCTTCCGATCTGTGTACGGGCCCATGACCGGGGCGAGGATATCCCCGCCCCGGTCAGGAGTGGACTCTAGTAGCGGTCTACTGCGGGCGGGTCGACGAATTCGAGCACGGTACCAGCGGTGCTGTTCCATGCCTCCTCGTACGAGCCGTCCTCGTAGGCCTCTTCGAGCACGTCGTTGATCCAGTCACGGAACTCCGTGTCTTCCAGCGCGACGCCGATGCCGTACGGCTCCTCGGTGAAGGGCTTCCCGACGACCTTGAACTCGCCTTCGTTCTGGGCTGCGAGACCCGCGAGGATCACGTTGTCGGTCGACACAGCGACGACCTGACCGGTGCGCAGCGGCTCCAGGCAGTTCGAGTAGGTGTCGGTCAGAACGGGGGTAGCACCGATCTCAGCGAGCTTGGCTGCCGGGGTCGAACCCGTGACCGAGCAGACCGGCTGGCCGACGAGGTCCTCTTCGCTCTCGATGTCCTCGTTGTCCGCGAGGGTCAGGATCGACTGGCCTGCCATGTAGTACGGCCCAGCGAAGGAGATGACTTCCTTGCGCTTGTCATTGATCGTGTATGTGGCAACGACGATGTCGACCTCGCCCTGCTGGATGAACGGCTCGCGGTTGGCAGAGACCGTTTCCTTCCACTCGATCTTGTCTTCAGCGATGCCGAGCTTGGCGGCGATGATCTTGCCGATCTCGACGTCGAATCCGACGGGAACGTCATCGGGTCCGAGAAGGCCGAACAGCGGCTGGTCGAACTTGGTTCCGATGGAGATGGTGCCGGCGTCTGCCAGCTTGGCCATGGTCGAGCCGGCCTCGAAGGTCGGGGTTTCGACGGGCTCGGGTGCCGCAGCACCGTCACCGCTGCCTGCGCATGCGGAGAGCGCGAGCAGAGCCGCTCCTCCGAGTGCGATCAGGGATAGCTTGTTGCGCTTCATCAGCTTCTCATTCCTCTTATATTTGCTGTGTCTCGACCGATACGAACGGTCAAGCGTGAGAGGCCCGGCGGGTGCGACGGGCCGACAATTCAGTGGTCCAGAATTTTGGAGAGGAAGTCCTTCGCGCGGTCAGACTTCGGGTTGGTGAAGAACTGCTCAGGCGTGGCTTCCTCGACGATCTCGCCTTCGGCCATGAACAGCACGCGGTCGGCGGCTTTGCGGGCAAAGCCCATCTCATGGGTGACGACGATCATCGTCATTCCCTCACTCGCGAGCCCCACCATGACGTCGAGGACCTCGTTGATCATTTCCGGGTCCAGGGCGCTCGTCGGTTCGTCCATCAGGATGAGCTTGGGACTCATCGCCAGCGAGCGGGCGATGGCCACACGCTGCTGTTGCCCACCGGAGAGCTGTGCAGGCATCTTGTCGGCCTGGTTCGCGACGCCGACCCGCTCGAGCAGGGTCATCGCGCGGTCCCTGGCATCCTTCTTCGACATCTTCTTCACCTTGAGCGGAGCCAGGGTGATGTTCTCGAGCACGGTCTTGTGCGCAAAAAGGTTGAAGGACTGGAACACCATGCCGACGTCGGCCCGCAGGCGAGCCAGCTCGGCACCTTCCTCAGGAAGCCTCTTCCCGTCGATCGTGATTGTTCCGGTGTCGATTGTCTCCAGCCGGTTGATCGCGCGGCACAGTGTCGATTTACCTGAGCCACTCGGCCCGATGACAACGACGACCTCGCCCCTGGCCACCGTCGTATTGATGTCCTTGAGGACATGGAGCTCGCCGTAGTGCTTGTTCACCGCGTCGATGACGACCAGCGGCTCCCCGCGTTGGGCAACAGGCACGCTCGTCGTGTCGGGTATCAGCCTTGGTTCCATGGGTCCAACGTACTGGGCTCCATGTTTCGCGCGCATGACGCAGGAGTCCCCGTTACTGAGTTGTAACCAAAAGGGGGGAACGTCAGGACGCTGTGCTGCGCTGCGCGAATGCCGACTCGTAGAGACAGACGGATGCCGCCGTGGCGAGATTCATGGACTCGGCGTGACCGTAGATGGGCACCGAGATCGCTGCATCCGCGAGAGGCAGCTGGTCGTCAGCGAGACCGTGCGCCTCGTTGCCGAAGAGCCAGGCCGTTGGCTGGGCCAGCGCGCCGGACGTGCGGGCGTCGAGAAGGCTCTCCCCCTTGACGTCAGCGGCAAGAACGCGGAGGCCCGCTGCGTGTGCTCGCTGGATGACGGCGGGGAGCTCGACACCGACGGCGATCGGCAGGTGGAACAGCGAGCCGGTCGTCGAACGCACGACCTTGGGGTTGTACAGGTCGACGGTTCGGCCGGTCAGGATGACGGCATCAGCGCCGGCGCTGTCTGCGGCACGGATGATGGTTCCGAGGTTTCCCGGGTCGCGGACTTCTTCGAGGATCGCGATGAGCCGGGGCTCCGCGGCAAAGATGTCCTTCATCGAGGTCGGGAACTGGTGGGCGACGGCGATGAACCCCTGCGGGGTCACCGTGTCACTCATCACGTTAAGCACTTCCTCGGTGACGAACTCGATCTCGATGCTCGCATCGGCGGCGGCCTGCGCGATCCCCGAGTATCGTTCCAGCGCCGACGGCGTCGCATACAGCTCGACGAGCAGCTGCGGCCGGAAGGTCAGGGCCTCGGAAACAGCCTGCGGTCCTTCGAGAAGGAACAGGCCCGTCTCGAGACGGGCGGGGCGTTTGGCGAGTTTCGCGACCGTTCGGACGCGTGGGGAACGTGGGTTATCAAGCACGCCCCCAGTCTAGGCGGGGGTGCAGCACGACGCCCGGCGGCCCGCCGCCCGATGCCAACACAGAAAAAGGGCGCCCACCGTTGGTGGACGCCCTTTTCGTTCAAGCAGAGGACTACGCGGCAGCGTCAGCCTTCGGAGCCGAGGTGTCGGCGGGGAGGGCCTTCTTGGCGCTCTCGACGAGGGCAGCGAACGTGGCGGGCTCGTGAACGGCGAGCTCAGCAAGGATGCGACGGTCGACCTCGATGCCGGCAAGGCCGAGGCCCTGGATCAGGCGGTTGTATGTGAGGCCGTTGGCGCGCGATGCCGCGTTGATCCGCTGGATCCAGAGGCGACGGAAGTCACCCTTCTTCTGGCGGCGGTCACGGTACGCGTAGACGAGGGAGTGAGTGACCTGCTCCTTGGCCTTGCGGTACAGGCGTGAACGCTGACCGCGGTAGCCCTCGGCGCGCTCAAGGATGACTTACGACGCTTCTTGTGAGCGTTGACCGCCCTTTTTACTCTTGCCATTTGTCTATCTTCCTAACGGGTCGGGTCTAGCGACCGAGAAGCTTCTTGATGACCTTGGCGTCGGCCGGAGCCAGCACCTGGTCTGCGTTCAGGCGACGCTTGCGCTGGCCGGACTTGCACCTCGAGGTTGTGTCGCATGCCGGCCTGCTGCTTCATGATCTTGCCGCTGCCGGTGACCTTGAAGCGCTTCTTGGCCCCGGAGTGGGTCTTCTGCTTAGGCATTGTTTTCCTCCTGCTTGGACGCTGCCTTAGTGGCAGCACGTGTGCGTTGGCCTCAGCTTTGCCTCTGACTTGTTCTTCAGAGGACCGATCACCATGACCATGTTGCGACCGTCGATGGTCGGGGTGGACTCGACAGTGCCCAACTCCGCTACATCTTCGGCGAATTTTTGGAGCAAGCGCACACCCTGGTCGGGGCGGGACTGCTCGCGACCGCGGAACAGGATCATGGCTTTGACCTTGTCGCCGGCCTTGAGGAAGCCCTCGGCGCGCTTGCGCTTGGTTTCGTAGTCGTGCTTGTCGATCTTGAGACGGAACCGAACCTCTTTGAGGATCGTGTTCGCCTGGTTGCGCCTGGCCTCTTTGGCCTTCTGCGCAGCCTCGTACTTGAACTTGCCGTAGTCCATGATCTTTGCGACGGGCGGCTTGGAGTTCGGGGCAACCTCGACGAGGTCGAGGTCGGCTTCCTGCGCCAGGCGCAGGGCAACCTCGATTTTGACGACGCCGACCTGTTCTCCGGCGGGACCGACGAGGCGGACCTCGGGGACGCGGATACGGTCGTTTGTACGGGGATCGCTGATGCGTAACTCCTCTAACTCGATGCTCGTGACCATCGCGCCAGACGGATGCCTGTTCCGGGCGAGAGAGGAGAAATCACACATCGTACCTGACGGAAAATAACCATCACGCGGCTCGCACCCTGACTACCTCAGCATCGGAGATCCATGCGTCAGGCGGAGCACAACAACCCGGTAACCTTAGTGAAGCGGTCAAGCGCGGGTGGGAGAATTTCCTCTTTCGTACCAGGACAAAGTCCCGGAGCCTGCTTACAGACTAGCAGAGGATTGGCAGTGAGCACTCAACGACATCAGCCCCTACGACACGTCGAAGACGCCGCCAGCGGATGCCACCCGCGACATCGCGGATGTCGGCGCGGTCGAGGTCATCACGACGACCGCCGTGCACCTGATGAGTGCGGCCGCCGTCAAGTGCGGCCTCGCCGACGACCCGTCGAGCGCAGATGGACCTCGATGAGGCACGCAAGCTCATCAACGCCCTGGCCGGCCTCATCACCGCGGGTGCACCCGAGATCAGCGACATGCACGCACGAAGCCTGCGCGACGGACTGCGCTCACTGCAGCTCGCGTTCCGCGAGGCATCCGTCATCCCTGACCCCATCGGGAAGGGGCCGGGCGAGAAGTGGACCGGGCCGGTTAACTAGAGCTTTCGGTGGTCGGCGGAGCGGCGACGTATTGCACCGGCGCCCATGGGCGGCCCGACCACACCCTCGGCACAATACGCCGTCGCTCCGCCTCCGCGCTCCATCAACTACGGCTGAGGAGGCTAGCGCGCGTCCACGCCCTGGACGCGGCACACGGCGCTCCGCCTCTGCCGCACCGTTGACTACGGCTGTGAGGCTGGCGCCCGACCACACCCTCGGCACAATACGCCGTCGCTCCGCCTTCGCGCTCCGTCAACTGCGGCTGAAGGTCTGGCGCCCGTCCACGCCCTGGACGCGGCACACACCGCTTCGCCTCTGCCGCGCCGTTGACACGGCTGCGAGGCTGGCGCCCGACCACACCCTTCCCCGGTGATCGAGCCCACCCCGGTGATCGAGCCTGTCGAGATCCCCCGTCCGCACACGTTGCGTTGCGCTGCGTCGTGAACTTCAGCGTCCCGACCGCAGCCTCAGTCCGCGAGCGGAATCACCTCGAGTCGGGAGCCAGGACCGGCGACGACCAGCACACGCTGCCCGGTGACGCCGTCGAGCGCACGCACGAGGTGTTCCGGGTCTGGCGCAGTCGTGCCAGACAGGTCCATCGATGGGAGGTCCCGCGGGCGCACCTCGAGGTCCTCTGCCGGAGGCGGAACCGGCACCTCACCCGGTATCCCCTGTAGAGATGGGTCCACCGCGGTCGGCGACGGCGGAACGGTCGACGCCGTTCTCCACACCGCGACGGTCGCCCCCGTTGCCATGTCGATCGCCTGCACGAGCGGCACCGGGTCCGCCCCGGTGACGAGGATCACCTCGCCGATCGTCCGCAGTCGCGGCGCCGGTGCGGATGCTGCAGCGTTATCCCGGTCATGACGCCAAACGCTGAAGTGGTAGCCGGCGACCAGCGCGGTCGCCGTGAGGAGGCCGATCGGCCCCCGAACTGTGTCGATCAGACTCGCTCCCCCGTCGAGCACGAACTCGAACAAACGGAATCCGATCACGAGGAGCGTGATGAGAGCAACGATGGCGCTCAGTCCAAAGACGGCGATGAGGTAGATCCGACGCCCGGTTCCTGGCGTCGTGGCATCCATCGGGTGCAGGGGGCGCCAGGTGATCCACCAGACCGGGCCGCCGACGACCAGCGCGCTGATTCCTCCGAGAAGCAGGGTGCGGGTGTCGCTGCCGGCGAGGGGTGTGAGGAAGATGCCGAGGGCCGAGTTCACGATCACGCCGAGGCCGGATGCTGCAGCGACGAGAGCGATCCCGCTCGTCGCCAGGATGCTCGCCTGACGAGTGGACGGCGACCGCTCGAGCGCGATGGCCCGGTGGTACACCCAGACGAGCGCGCCCACTCCCAGTGCGGCGATCGAGACACCGAGCAGCGACACGATCTCCCGCACCGAATCGGTGTCGTCGAACGCGAGGCGCAGGCCAATGAAGAGGGCCGTGCCCATGCCGCCGAGGGTGAGAATGGTCGCACCGAGGATACCGAGCACCACGAGCACCACATCCGCGAACACCGTCGTCGCTTCCCTGCCGCCTTCGCTGCGCCACTGCCAGGCCCAGATCGCTGCCCCGCCGGCCGCCCAGATGAGCGCCTGGATGGTTCCAGTCCACCAGGGCGCACCGATCGACGAGGAATACGCGCCGCCGTCGATGGCCGCGTCGAACACCCCGGCCAGCGCCGAAACGGATCCGGCGACACCGACGATCAGCCCGAAAGCGGATCCCAGGACAACCGGAACAACGGCGAGCCGGAGCGGTCGCTTGGACCGGTGGTTCCACATCCACCGGTGCGCGAGCCACACCGCAGCCCAGACCAGTCCGCTGGCGAGGCCTGAACCTTCCCAGTCGCCCTCGACCAGCGCCGCGAACATGCCGAGCAGCGCCGTCGAGAACGTGACGAGCGACACGATGGAGATTGCGGCGATGTAGAGACCCCAGGCCAGGGAGCCCCTCTCTGCCGGCTCAGACAGTCGCCGCCACAGAGCCCACCACAACACGACGGCGAGGGGACCCCCGACCAGCGTGAACGCCAGCGCCTGGGCAATACTCGACGTGTTTTCGCCGACCAGGATCGTGCCGGCGTCGAGCAGCAGATTCAACAGCCCGACCACGCCGGTGGCGGTGATGATGACGAGCGCGAAGAGGAGCGTATAGGTGATCAGCCTGCGGACCGTCTGGCCGGCCGAATTGCCCTGGGTCGCGGCAAACGGAATCTGTGTGCTCATCTGATGTCCTCGTCCAGGCAGAGCGTAAGCTCCCACGGCGCCGTCTCGACGCGCCAGCTGTCGCCATCCTTGACCAGCCGGAATGTCTCTTCGTAGCTGTACTCCGAACCGAACGGACCGCCGTCGTACCGGGAGATCAGCACAGTGACATTTGCAGAATCACCGCGCAGAACGGTCGAGTCGAGGGTCACACGGATACCGCTGTCGACGGTGTTGTCGACCCTCCCGCACTTTTCTTTCGCGTCGTCCGAGAGGTAGCCGAGGGCGGCCTCGTCATCCCCGTCGATGACCGCGACCGAGTACCGCTGCACCACGCCCTCCGGAGTCGACTCGTCTAGCAGCGCGGGGGTGCCGCGGGTGAAGACAACGATCAGGGCGATGATCACGACGACCGCGATCGAGGCGAGAATGGCGATCAGTGTGCGCCTGGCCGGTGACGTGGGAGTGGTCATGGGGTCAGTATGGCGCACCCCGGCGAGAGTGGGTACTCCCTCAGGCAGGGGCAGCTACTCAGGCGGAGGAAGCGAGCGTCACCCGCAGCGAGTCGACCCTCGTCGCGATGATGTCGCTGGCCGCCCAGCGCTGGGCGAGGCGGCTGAGTGTTGCATCGAGCTCGGTTCGGGTGAGTCCATCCATGAGTTCGAGCCGCACGACGACCTCCGGGCCTCCGAGGCGCGCCGTCGGGTCCCCGGAGTCGATTCTCACATCGAGAACCGCGAGCTCGGTCCGCACGCTCGTGAGAAAAGCGTCGAGCACGTCGGGGTTCTCATAGCCGGGTTGCCAGGACTGGGACTGCGCGATCGCCCAGAGCGCCGGCCGTCGAACCGCGAACTCGGTCTCGCTTGTGGGGTCGAGCACGACGAGATCGGTCTGCTCACTCGCGGCGGCGAGTGCAACCCGGATGCCATCGGCGGGAACCGGGCGCGCCACCGGGTTCCAGGCAGACATCGCCTGGACCGAGGAGAAGACCGGGAGCACGTTGCGTCCATCGGGGCCCTCGACCGTGACGATGGAGAGTTCCTGCGTCTTGTCCACCTTCTGGCCGCTGGGGCCGACTCCCACGTCGCCGGCGTGCGCAACGAGTGGAATCAGCAACCGAGCCGTTCGGAACGCGTCGACGACATCCGCCTCGCCACCGGCGCCTGCGTGGAATCGGGCCAGGGCCTCGATCAGATGCTGCGGAGCTGAGCCATCATCTGACGCGTGGGCGTTGCTGTCATCACCGAACGAGCGTCCCTTCCAGGGCTGCCCGGCAGAGTCGCCGTGGTTAGTCGGATGCGACATCCAGCGCCTCGGCCAGGGTGAATGCCCCGGCGTATAGGGCTTTACCGACGATCGCCCCTTCGAGACCGAGCGGGACGAGCGAGCGCAGAGCGACAAGATCATCGAGGCTCGAGACTCCACCGGAGGCGACAACCGGCCGGTTCGTGCGCTCGAGTACCTCACGGAGCAGCTCGATGTTCGGTCCCTGGAGGGTTCCGTCCTTCGTGACGTCGGTGAGCACGTATCGTGCACAGCCCGCCTGCTCGAGACGGTCGATGACCGTCCACAGGTCTCCGCCGTCGCGGGTCCAGCCCCGAGCGGCCAGCGTGGTTCCGCGGACGTCGAGACCGACGGCGACGGCCTCGCCGTACTGGCCGATGACGTTCGCTGCCCATTCCGGGTTCTCGAGAGCCGCGGTGCCGAGGTTGATGCGCTTCGCGCCCGTCGCCAGCGCTGCCTCGAGGGACGCGTCGTCGCGGATTCCGCCCGAGAGTTCAACCTTCACCCCGCGGACCTGCTTGATCACCTTGCGGATGACTCCGGCGTTGTTGCCGCGGCCGAAGGCTGCGTCGAGGTCGACGAGGTGGATCCATTCCGCGCCCTGGTTTGCCCAGTCCGCTGCCGCGTCGACCGGGTCGCCGTAGTTCGTCTCGGTTCCGGCCTCGCCCTGGGTCAGCCGGACGGCCTTCCCATCGGCAACATCGACCGCGGGAAGCAGAACGAGCTTCGGGGTCGTGTTGAACTCACTCATGATTGTCCTTGATCGATCGGGTGCGCCATCGTTGTGCCGCAGGTTGTTAGTCGGTGGTCAGAGAGCCGATCCAGTTCGACAGCAGGCGGATGCCGGCTTCCCCCGACTTCTCGGGGTGGAACTGGGTGGCAGAGAGCGGTCCGTTCTCAACGGCCGCGATGAAGCGGGAGCCGTGTTCGGACCAGGTCACCCGCGGCTGCGGGAACGGGGGCACGATGTCGAGTGTCCAGTGTTGCGCAGCGTACGAGTGCAGGAAATAGAACCGTTCGTCGCGGAGGCCGGAAAAGAGCACGGAATCCTCGGGCGCGTCGACAGTGTTCCAGCCCATGTGCGGAAGAACCGGCGAGTCGAGTTCAGTCACAACGCCCGGCCATTCGCCGAGCCCCTCGGTGTCGGCCCCGCGTTCGACGCCACGCTCGAACATCACCTGCATCCCGACACAGATCCCCAGCACCTTGCGTCCGCCGGCGAGCCGACGGTCGATGACCTCACCGCCGCGGGAGTTCTCGAGTTGCTGCATGACCGCGCTGAACGCTCCGACGCCGGGCACGACGAGTCCGTCGGCGTCGAGTGCACGCCGGTGATCACCGGTGAGTTCGACAGCTGCACCGGCAGCCTCGAGAGCTTTCACAACCGAGTGGACGTTCCCGCTGCCGTAGTCGAGGACGACAACGCGCGGAATGGAGGCTGCCGTCACAGCGCACCCTTCGTGGACGGGATTCCTGACACGAGCGGGTCCAGCGCCTTGGCCTGGCGGAACGCACGGGCGAAGGCCTTGAATTCGGCTTCGGCGATGTGGTGCGGGTCGCGTCCGCCGAGGACGGTGACGTGCACGGTCAGCGCGGCGTTGAAGCTGATCGCCTCGAAGACGTGGCGGACCATGGACCCGGTGAAGTGCCCACCGATGAGGTGGAATTCGAAGCCGCTCGGTTCACCCGAGTGCACGAGGAACGGACGTCCCGAGATGTCGACGACCGCCTGAACCAGAGCCTCGTCGAGCGGGACGAGCGCGTCTCCGAAGCGAGAAATGCCGGACTTCGTTCCGAGCGCCTCCCTGATCGCCTGCCCAAGCGCGATACCGATGTCCTCGACGGTGTGGTGGACATCGATCTCGATGTCGCCCTTCGCCCGGACGGTGAGGTCGGTCAGCGAGTGCTTCGCGAACGCGGTCAGCAGGTGGTCGTAGAACGGAACCGTTGTCTGGATGTCGCTCACCCCGGTGCCGTCGAGGTTGATCGACAGGTCGATGCTCGACTCGCTCGTCTCGCGCTGGATCCGGGCGGTTCGTTGTGGCGTGCTCATGCGTTCGAGCCTATCGCGGCCATGGCATCGAGAAACGCGGTGGTCTCGGCCTCGGTACCCGCTGTGACGCGCAACTGACCGGCCAGGCCGATGTCCCTGATCAGGATTCCACGCTCGAGCAGCGCCTCGAAGAGGGCGTTCGGGTCTGCCACTCCCCCAAACAACACGAAGTTGCTGTGGCTCCGGTAGGGGTGGAAACCGAGATCGGTGAGCCCGGCGGTGATACGGTCCCGCTGCACTCGGATGTCGTCGACCATCGCGAGCATCTCGGCGCTGTGCGCCAGCGCCGCCGTCGCGGCCGCCTGGGTCAGCGCTGACAGGTGGTACGGGAGTCGAACCAGCCTGAGGGCATCCGTCACCGCGGGGTCGGCGGCCAGGTACCCCACCCGGACGCCGGCGAAGGCAAACGCCTTGCTCATCGTCCGGGAGATCAGGAGTCGTTCCCGACCGGGAAGAAGCGTCAGCGCGCTCGGGATGTCGTGTGGTGCGAATTCGACGTAGGCCTCGTCGACGACGACGATGCCGTCGGTGGCCTCATAGACGGCTTCGATGACCTCCAGCGAGAGCGGTGTGCCTGTCGGATTGTTCGGCGAGCAGAGGAACACGAGGTCGGGCTGCGCCTCGGCGACCGCAGCGGCCGCGGTTGCCGGTGTCAGTTCGTACTCGGCGTCGCGGTCGGCCGCCAGCCAGGTCGTCCCCGTGCCCGAGGCCAGCAGCGAGTACATCGAGTAGGTCGGCGCAAACCCGAGCACGGTGCGACCGGGGCCGCCGAACGCCTGGAGCACGTGCTGCAGGACCTCGTTCGAGCCGTTCGCAGCCCAGATGTTGTCGCGGGTGAGCCCGTGGCCGAGGTACCCGGCGAGACTGTCGCGCAGGACACTGAACTCGCGATCCGGATACCGATTTGCACCGAGAACAGCCGAAGCAAGGGAGGTGACGATGTCGCGAGCCACCGCTTCGGGAATGGGATGGGTGTTCTCGTTGACGTTGAGCGCGACAGGCACTCGCTTTTGCGGGGCCCCGTAGGGGATCTTGCCGCGAAGATCGTCGCGGATGGGAAGGGACTCGAGAGAACTCACCCCCCGAGTTTACCGAGGTCGGGCGACGCGCCTTGCCGGGACGGCTACCGCCATCAGTTGGCGGAGTACTGCTCCGGGATGGCGAGACGCTGCCCGGGCGACACCGTCGAGCTGTCGAGCTGGTTCAGACGCATGAGGTCGGCGATCACATCGCGCGGATCGGCGTCAGGCGCGATGCTCGACGCGAGCTGCCAGAGTGACTGACCCGATTCGATGGTGGCGTATTCGAACACGACAGCACTGGAACTGGAGGTGGCAACCGCAGGCATCGCCGTGATTCCGACATAGGCGGCAATCGCGATCAGCGGTGCGGCAGCGAGCGAGGTGAAGACGACACGCCCGCGGCGAGTAAGTCGGATCTTTCCGGCGGACCGGGCCACAGAGGGGGCTTCCGCAGCCGGCATCGCTGCGGGCCGGGCCGGTGCCTGGCGGTGTGCGAGTGTCGGGCGGATCGGGGTGACGACTGCTGTGCTCATGATGTGCCTCCTGCTGCTGTTTCTGCGTGTGCTGTGCTTCGGAGTATTCGTATCCGGCCCTCGGCCGGGAGGGCCGGATACGAAGCTGTGTTCCGAATATATATTCGATTGTTCGAACATTCAAGTCCGTGTTCGGACTTTTTCAGATTCTCTTGCCGACACACTCGAACAGATGTTTGTTTTGAGGTGGTGCGGCGATAGAGTTTCGCTACTGGTTGCACTCAACCAGCGACCACTGACATTGGCCGGCGACGCCCGCCAGACGGGAGTGACATGACGCTCAGCAACAGGGATGCAGCCGGTACCGGTTCGCCTGCCAAGCCGAGACGGGTGCTCGCTGACAAGCCGACGACCAGGCGACGGAAGAGCCTGAGCGAGAAGCAGTTGGCCATCCTCGACGTCATCCAGCGTTCGGTGACCTCACGCGGATACCCGCCGAGCATGCGCGAGATCGGAGATGCCGTCGGGCTCGCCTCGCTGTCGAGTGTCACGCACCAGCTCAACCAGCTGGAACTCAGCGGCTACCTCCGGCGCGACCCCAATCGACCTCGCGCCCTCGAGATTCTGATCGATCTGCCCTCGCCCTCCTCCGAGGTCGACTTCGAGAACACCACACCGGTTGGTGACGCAGCAATGGTGCCACTCGTTGGCAGGATCGCAGCCGGCGTGCCGATCACCGCCGACCAGCAGGTCGAAGAAGTCTTCCCCCTTCCCCGCCAGCTCGTCGGAAAAGGGGACCTGTTCATGCTGAAGGTGCAGGGCGAGTCAATGATCGACGCCGCTATCTGTGACGGCGACTGGGTTGTCGTCCGCCAGCAGCAGACCGCAGAGAACGGCGACATCGTCGCGGCCATGCTCGACGGCGAGGCGACGGTGAAGGTGTTCCGGCAGCGAGATGGTCACACCTGGCTGCTCCCCCGCAATTCCAGTTTCGAGCCCATCCTCGGCGACGAGGCGGATGTCCTCGGCAAGATCGTCGCAGTGCTGCGAGCCGTCTGACCGCGCTCCACACCCGAAAGAGGGCGCCCCGGCGAGGCCGGGGCGCCCTCTTTCTGTGGGCGTCAGGCGTTGACCGTCACTCCGACCTTCTCGCGCACCGCTCGCGTCGCTTCCACGAGGTTGGCGAGCGAACGCACGGTCTCGTCGTATTCTCGGGTCTTCAGCCCGCAGTCGGGGTTGATCCAGACCTGGCGCTCGGGGATCTCCGCGACGGCGAGTTCGATCAGTTCCTGGATCTCGCTGGCGGCGGGGACCCGCGGCGAGTGGATGTCGTACACGCCAGGCCCGATGCCATGATCGAAACCGGAATCCCGGATGTCCCGGACCACATCCATCCGGCTCCTCGCCGCCTCGATGCTGGTGACGTCGGCGTCGAGCTGACGAATCGCGTCGATCACGACCCCGAACTCCGAGTAGCAGAGGTGGGTGTGGATCTGGGTCGCATCGGCGGCACCCGCTGTCGCAAGACGGAACGATCCGACCGACCAGTCGAGGTAGTCGGGGTGGTCTACTCGCTTGAGCGGCAACAGCTCTCGCAGTGCGGGTTCATCGACCTGGACGACACCGATTCCGGCGGCCTCGAGATCGGCGATCTCATCCCTGAGCGCGAGCGCCACCTGCCGCGCGGTCGTCCCCAGCGGCTGGTCGTCGCGCACGAAAGACCAGGCGAGGATCGTGACCGGGCCCGTCAGCATCCCCTTGACCGGCTTCGCCGTGAGGGACTGCGTATAGGCGCTCCAGCCCACCGTGATCGGTTCGGGCCGCGAGACGTCACCCCAGAGGATCGACGGCCGCGTACAGCGACTGCCGTACGACTGCACCCACCCGTTGGTCGTCACGGCGAAGCCATCGAGGTGCTCGGCGAAGTACTGGACCATGTCATTCCGCTCGGGCTCACCGTGCACCAGGACGTCCAGCCCGAGGTCCTCCTGGAGTGAGACGACCCGGCGGATCTCCGCACGCATCCGGTCCTCGTACTCGGCATCGCTCAACGTCCCTCGAACGTGCTGGGCGCGCGCCTGCCGGATCTCTCCCGTCTGCGGGAACGATCCGATCGTTGTCGTCGGAAGGAACGGCAGATCCAGCGCCTCGGCCTGGGCCTCGACCCGCGAGGCGTAGTCCCCCCTGCTGAAGTCCCCGGCAACGAGGGCGGCCTCCCTCGCCCTCACCGCTCCGTCGCGCACCCCGGGGGCGGTACGCCTGTCGGTGAGTGCGGCGGATGCCGCATCGACCTCGGCGCGAATGACGGCAAGCCCGCTGCGGAGACCCTGGGCGAGGCTGACGACCTGTTCCACCTTCTGGTCGGCGAAGGCCAGCCAGCTCACGAGCCGTTCGGCCAGGTGCGGTTCGTCGCTGACGTCATGGGGAAGGTGGAGGAGCGACGTCGACGTCGACACCGCGACCCTGCCGGATAGCGCTCGAAGGCCGGTCAGGGAGGTGAAGGCCGCAGCGAGATCGCCGCGCCAGATGTTGTGGCCGTCGATCACGCCACCGACGAGTGTTTTTTTCTCGAGCCCGGGAACGGCAGCGGGGATGCCCGCGCGAACCAGGTCGAAACCGAGTGCCTCGACCGGCGAGGCCGCCAGCGGTGCGAGTGCGTCACCGAGGCCACCGTACGGCGCGGCGACGAAGAGGGCCGGCCGGCCCAGGACTGAGCCGAGAGTGTTGTACGCGGCTTCTGTCGCGGCGAGGATGAATTCCCGTTCGTCTTCGACACTCTCGGAGACGAGGCCTGGCTCGTCCAACTGGACCCACTCGGCCCCGGCGGCCGCGAGCCGCTTCAGCAGTTCGGCATAGACGGGCAGGAGGTCGGCGAGCCGGGACAGCGGCCGGAAACCGGCGGGAGCGGTCGCGCTCGGCTTGCTGAGCAACAGGAATGTCACGGGGCCGACGATCACCGGACGGGTGACGAACCCGGCCGCGGCTGCTTCCTCCACCTCACGCACGAGGCGCTCGGAGGCGAGCGAGAATGCCGTCTCCGGTCCGATCTCGGGCACGAGGTAGTGGTAGTTGGAATCAAACCACTTGGTCATTTCCAGCGGGGCACGCTCGCCGTCTCCCCTGGCGAGGGTGAAGTACCCGGCGAGGTCGACGCGCCCATCGACGTCCACGAGGTCGGCGAACCTGGGCGGGATGGCACCGACGGTGACAGCCGCGTCAAGGACCTGGTCGTAGAAGGAGAAGCTCTCGGGGATGGCCGAATCGGTGCGGCCGAGACCGAGCGCGGCGAGGCGCTCCCGCGCGGCAGCGCGGAGGTCGGCTGCCCTCGCTTCGAGTTCACCGGCAGCGATGGTGCCGGCCCAGAACGACTCGACGGCCTTCTTGAGCTCGCGACGAGGACCGATCCGTGGGTAACCGAGGATCGTGCCAGTGGGGAACGGGGTGTGTGCGGTCATGCGAACTCCTTGCGTGAGGGTGATGCTGCCAGGGGGATTCCGAGGTCGGACAGGACGGAGAGCACGGTGCTGTGCTGGTTGAAGGCGTAGAGGTGAAGGCCGGGGGCCCCTTGATCGAGGACCTCCCCCGCGAGACGGACGGCGTGCTCGATGCCGATGCGGCGCCTGCCGTCCTCCGTCGGCTCGATCTCGATGGCTACGGCCAGGTCAGCCGGGATCTCCTCACCGGTGAGTTCGAGTACACGCCGCAGCCTTGCGGGTCCGGTGATCGGCATGATGCCGGGGAGGATGGGAATTCGGACTCCGGCGCGCACGGCACGCTCGACGAAGGTCAGGTAGTCGTCTGCGTGGAAGAACAACTGGGTGATGGCGAAGGTCGCGCCGGCCGCCTGTTTGGCCAGGAGAGTGTCGATGTCCTGGCCGGAGCCGCGCGAGTTGGGGTGCCCGTTGGGGAAGGCGGCGACCCCGATCCGGACCCGGTGGCGTTCCTCGACACGTTTCGCGGTCGGCAGCCCGGGCAGGTCGACCTCACTGTACGGCTCACGTTCGGCCTGAACGCGGTGGATCAGCTGGACGAGTTCCGCAGCGCTGCCGAGGTCGTCGACCCCGTCATCGCCCGTACTGTCCGCTGAGGCGTCCCCGCGCAGCGCCAGAAAGTTCGTGATCCCCTCATCGAGGAACTCGCGGATCACCCGGTTCGCGTCGGTGGCCGACGACCCGACACAGGTGAGATGAGCGAGTGGATCGACATCGGTGTTGTCGCGGATGAAGCGGAGCACGTCGATGGATGATCGTCTGGACGATCCGCCGGCGCCGTACGTGACCGAGATGAAGCTCGGACCGGCATCCGCGAGCTGCCTGATCGTTGCCTCGAGGGCGGCCCCGGTCTCAGCTGACCGCGGTGGGTACAGTTCGAACGAGAAGGGCACCGTTCGTCGGGGCGGTCGTTCCTCGAGAGTCATGTCAACGCTTTCAGCGGTGGTGGGACTCTGCGGGTGCTGGCGATTGTGGTGCCGGGCAGCCGCGACCCCACACGGATGTGCAGTGGGTGTCGCGGGCGGGTGCCGGGCTCGGCTGTCGCTCCATGCTCCGCCGCTGGGAGCGGTGGAGCAACGATCAGGACGAGCGTATGCAGCCTCGGGGCTGAGTGGGGATTCGTGACGAACTGTGTCGGTTCGTCACGGGTGGATCGCTACGGCTGACGCGCGAACTCGGCCACCTGGGCGGCGAGTTCCTCGGAGGCCAGGGCGCGCACATGGGTGCCCTCGTCGAGGTAGTCGAGGTGCTCCACGCGTCCGCGGCGGTGCAGCATGGAGATCACGTCTCCTCGGTCGTATGGCACGAGCAGGTCGAGGTGCACCGTCGGGCTCGGCAGGAGATCGCTGAGCGCCTGGAGGATCTCGTCGATTCCCTCGCCCGTGCGCGCGGAGGCGAAGATCGCATTCGGTTCGAGACCGCGCAGCAGCAGCCGTCCGTCTTCGTCGACCAGGTCGCTCTTGTTGAAGACGACGAGCTCCGGGATGTCGCGGGCGCCGACATCACCGATGACATCGCGGACGGTCATCAGCTGGGCGGCGGGGTCGGGGTGCGAACCGTCGACGACGTGCACGATGACATCCGATTCCGCGACTTCCTCGAGCGTCGACCGGAAGGCCTCGACGAGCTGATGGGGAAGATTCCGGACGAATCCGACGGTGTCCGAGATCGTGTACAGCCGACCGTCGTCGGTCTGGGTGCGCCTGACGGTAGCGTCCAGGGTGGCGAACAGGGAGTTCTCGACGAGCACCCCCGCCTTGGTGATGCGGTTCAGCAGGCTGGATTTGCCGGCGTTCGTGTAGCCGGCAATCGCCACCGAGGGAACCTCGAACCGGTGCCGGTTGGCTCGCTTTGCTTCCCGCGCTGGGCCGTAGCCCTTGATCTGCTTGCGGAGTTTCGACATCCGCGTGTGGATGCGTCGGCGGTCGAGTTCGATCTTCGTCTCACCCGGCCCGCGGGAGCCCATCCCTGCCCCGGCGCCACCGACCTGCCCACCGGCCTGGCGCGACATCGAGTCACCCCAGCCTCGAAGACGTGGGAGGAGGTATTCGAGCTGCGCGAGTTCGACCTGGGCCTTGCCCTCGCGGCTCTTGGCGTGCTGGCTGAAGATATCGAGGATGACGGCGGTGCGGTCGATGACCTTCACCTTGACGACGTCCTCGAGGGCTCGGCGCTGGCTTGGCGCGAGTTCGGTGTCGGCGATGACCGTGTCTGCGCCGAGTGCTGCGACGATGCCGCGCAACTCCTCGGCCTTTCCTTTACCCAGGTAGGTGCTCGGATCCGGGTTCGGACGCCGTTGCAGCATGCCGTCCAGAACAACGGCTCCCGCGGTCTCGGCGAGGGCGGCGAGCTCCCGGATGGAGTTCTCCGCATCCTGGAGCGACCCCTGGGAGTAAATGCCGATGAGCACGACGTTCTCGATGCGGAGTTGCCGGTACTCGACCTCGGTGACATCCTCGAGTTCCGTCGACAGGCCGACCACACGGCGCAGCGCCTGGCGGTCTTCGCGATCGAACTGGTCACCGTCGTGGCCGGCGTCCCTGTCCGTGTTCGCTCCGAGGGCGTCGGCCCGTCCGGAGCCGAACAGCGAGTAGCCGGAGGCGCGGCTGTCAGCGTTCTTGAGAACCCGGGTCACGGCGTCGTCGCCGGCGGGAAGGTCAGGGGTGTCGCTCGGAGTGGTCATCAGAGTTAACCCTAACGCGTGTGGTCGAGTAACGTTCCGGTATGGCCAGCGATCACTATTTCTCCGGCGTGCCCGGCACCGAGCTCAAGCTCAGGACCGTCACGGTCACCCTTGCCGGCGCCGAACGGGAGCTCACGACCGCCAACGGCATTTTCAGCCCCGGGCGGATCGACCCCGGAACCAGAATCCTGCTCGCCGAGGCGCCGGAGCCTCCCGCGACCGGAAACATCCTCGACCTCGGCTGCGGGTGGGGACCGATCGCGTTCACCCTCGCCCTGGCGTCACCGGATGCCACCGTCTGGGCTGTCGACGTCAACGAACGGTCGCTCGACCTGGTGCGGCTTAACGCTGAGAAGCTCGGGCTGGCGAATGTACGGGCTGTGCTGCCCGATGATGTGCCGCTCGACATCGCGTTTGACGCGCTGTGGTCCAACCCTCCGATCCGGATCGGCAAGGAGGCCTTGCACGAGATGCTCGAGTACTGGCTCCCCCGCCTGGCGCCGGGCTCGGATGCCTGGCTGGTGGTTCAGAAGAACCTCGGCGCAGACAGCCTTCACCGCTGGCTGCAGGAGCAGCTCGCCGACGACTTCGACGTCACTCGCGAGGCGATCAGCAAGGGCTATCGCATCCTGCGGGCGGCGCGTCACACCGACTGAGGTCAGCCCAGTTCGAGTGTTCCCGTGTAGACGAGGTCTGCCGGGCCGCTGAGACCGACGTGTTCGCCGTCCTGGGTGGCGAACATCCGCACGCCGAGCGTTCCGCCCGGCACGTCAACACGCCACTGGTGAGGCGCGTTTGCTCCAGCCCAGTGCCGGGTGGCCAGTGCCGCCGCGGCAACACCGGTTCCGCAGGAAAGTGTTTCGCCGCTGCCGCGTTCGTGCACCCGCATGCTGATCCGCCCCACACCGTCGGTGATCAGCGGCTCGTGCGGCACCACGAATTCGACGTTGGCACCATCGATGGGTTCCGGTTCGATCCGCGGCACATAGCTGAGGTCAGCGGAGGCCAGTTCGGTCTCGTCGGCCAGGGCGACGACGACGTGGGGGTTTCCCACATTGATGCCGAGGCCCGGACGGGCGACCTTGAGCTCCTTGGCCCGCACCAGCGGTTCGCCGCCGTCGAGGGTCCAACGACCGAGGTCGACCTGGAATCCGTTCGTCGAACGCTGGACGTCGCGCACACCGGCCCGCGTGCCGATGGCAAGCGTGTCCCCTGATTTCAGCTCGGCGAGGCCCTGGTCGATCAGGTAACGCACGAAGACCCGGATGCCGTTCCCGCACATCTCCGCGATGGATCCGTCGGCGTTGTGGTAATCCATGAACCACTCGGCGTTCTCGTCCTCGTCGAGGGCGGCCGAGCCGACATCGATGTTCTTCGAGCGCACCGCGCGGATCACGCCGTCTGCGCCGACTCCGAAGTGCCGGTCGCAGATCGCGGTGATCTGCTCTGCCGTGAGCGGGGCGTTCCCGTCGGGGTCCGCGTAGAGGACGAAGTCGTTGCCTGTGCCATGACCCTTGGTGAACGGGAGCGTGAGTGCCATTGCCCCAGTCTAGGGTTTCAGAGAATTCAGTCCCGAACGGTTGCCATCGCCCGATCGATGAGGTCGGGATCGTCGTAGCCCGTCCAGACGATGTCGGCGTACCGCCTGAACCAGCTCACCTGTCTCCTGGCATACCTCCGGGTGAGTTGCTGCGTTTCCGTGACTGCCTCGTTCTCTGTCGCCTCGCCGGCAAGCTGACGGAGAGCCTGGGCGTAGCCGATGGCCCTCGACGCCGTGACGCCACTCTCCAGCCCCTGGGGAACCAGCCGCCGCACCTCGTCAAGAAGGCCGTCCCGCCACATCCGTCGAACCCGGGCGTCAAGTCTCTCAACCAGCTCGTCGCGGGGGGCGGTCAGGCCGAGGATGCGGGTCGCGCGCCAGTACACGGGTTGATCGGGGAGCATCCCGGCGACGGGGGACCCGGTGATCTCCGCGACCTCGAGGGCCCGGACGATCCGGCGGGCGTTCTGTGAGCCGATGCGTTCGGCGACATCGGAATCGAGGGCTGCGAGCCGCCGGAACAGCGCGCCGGGGCCCTCGGCCTCGAGCTCTCCCTCGAGCCGAGCCCTGATCGCTTTGTCCGACGCGGGGAACTGGAAGTCATAGAGGACGCTCGAGACGTAGAGCCCGGAGCCCCCGACGAGGATCGGTGTCGACCCGCGCCCGATGATCGCATCGATCGCTGCGCGAGCATCTCCCTGATAGGCCGCCACCGTCGATTCCGTCGTCACGTCGAGAACGTCGAGCAGGTGGTGCGGGATTCCTCTCCGCTCTCCCGGGGTGAGCTTCGCGGTGCCGATGTCCATGCCCCGATAGAGCTGCATGGCGTCGGCATTCACGATCTCGGCCGGGCGTCCTTCGGCGGCCAGCCGTTCGGCGAGGGCGAGCGACAGATCTGATTTGCCGGTTCCGGTGGGCCCGATGATTGCGATCACCTCGGTGCCCGTTGTGGGAGTCAGCGTTGACCGTCCTGTTGGTCGTAGATCGGAGTGGTAGCTCCCGCGACGGATGCGGGCGGCCCGACGCGCAGGGACGGCAGTCCGAGCGAGACTCGACCGGCCGGGGATGTTGCCGTGCCCGTGGCTGGGACGCCGCAGGATTCGGCCTGCGCACGGTCCCACGCGTCTCCTGCTGCGGTCCGGCGGACCTGAAGGGGCCGTCCGTCCGCCGTGTCGGCGAGCAGGTAGAAGGGCGCTGCCTGGCTGACCCGTACGGTGACCACATCTCCGGGCCTGGGGATGTCTGAGCCGGGGGGAACGTCGAAGTGGACGAGGCGCGAGTCCTCCGCACGACCGGACATGCGGTGGGTGGCGGCGTTCTTCCTGCCTTCGCCGACGGCGACGACGAGGTGCACCTCACGTCCGACCACCTTCTGGTTCTCTTCCAGGCTGATTCGATCCTGCAGTGCGGTGAGCCGCTCGAATCGTTCCTGGACAACGGCCTTCGGTACCTGGTCGGGCATGGTTGCCGCAGGCGTGCCCTCGCGGATGGAGTACTGGAAGGTGAACGCCGTGGCGAAGCGCGACGCCTCGACGACGCGGAGGGTCTCCTGGAAGTCTTCCTCGGTCTCCCCCGGGAAACCGACGATGATGTCGGTCGAGATCGCGGCGTGCGGCATCCGGGCTCGTACGCGGTCCAGGATGCCGAGGAACTTCTCGCTCCGGTAAGACCGCCGCATGGCCTTGAGGATGCGATCGGAACCGGACTGGAGCGGCATGTGCAGCTGGGGCATCACGCTGGGCGTCTCGGCCATGGCGTCGATGACATCGTCGGTGAACGCGGCGGGGTGAGGGCTGGTGAAACGGATGCGCTCGAGCCCCGGTATCGCGCCCGCTGCGCGCAGGAGCTTGCTGAACGCCTGCCTGTCGCCGAACTCGACTCCGTACGAGTTGACGTTCTGACCGAGCAGGGTCACTTCAATTGCCCCGTCGTTGACGAGGGCCTGGATCTCGGCGAGGATCTCTCCCGGGCGGCGGTCCTTTTCCTTGCCGCGCAGCGCCGGGACGATGCAGAACGTGCAGGTGTTGTTGCACCCGACCGAGATGGAGACCCATCCGCTGTAGGTCGATTCCCTCTTCGTGGGGAGCGTGGACGGGAAGGTCTCGAGCGACTCGAGGATCTCGATCTGCGCTTCGTCGTTGTGCCTGGCCCGCTCGAGGAGGCTCGGAAGCGATCCCATGTTGTGAGTGCCGAAGACGACGTCGACCCACGGCGCCTTCTCGAGGATGACGTTCTTGTCCTTCTGAGCGAGGCATCCGCCCACTGCGATCTGCATGCCCGCGTGGCGCCTCTTGACCGATGCAAGGTAGCCGAGGTTGCCGTAGAGCTTGTTGTCCGCGTTTTCGCGCACCGCGCACGTGTTGATGACGACGACATCCGGCTCGACACCGACCGCCTTCACATACCCAGCCGCGTCGAGTGATCCACCGAGGCGTTCCGAATCGTGCACGTTCATCTGGCAGCCATAGGTGCGAACCTCATAGGTGCGCACGTGCCCGGACTCGTCGACGGCCGCGGCCGAAGGGCTGATGACGGTGGGCAGTTCCTGCAGCGTACTCATGATCGGTCCAGTCTACGTTCCGGGTGCGCCCGGCACGGTCGCTCTCCCCCTCGGGTGGCCAGCCACGCTGTGCAGCTGGTCTGGAGTGTCGACCGGCGGGCGACCACGGGTCGCCGACGGTGTCGTCGACAACCCGTGGTCACTCGAGTAATGAGACGGTCGAACTCAGCGAAACCTGACCGTGGACGACGCCGAACTCGAGCGTCCCGCAAGGAGCGGGGCGATCGCCTCCCGGACGATGTTGCCCGGGTATCCGCGGCGGGCCAGGAATCCGACGAGCCGCCGCTCGAGGGTTTGCTTGTCGAGCCCGGTCAGCTGCGAGGCGCGCTTGGCCGCGAGCTCGGTTGCAGCATTGAGCTCGTCACCCTGGTCGATGTCGTCGAGGATCTCATCGATGATGTCGCGCTCGATCGACCGACCGGACATCGCGCGAGCGACGACCGCCCTGCTTTGGCCCTTGCGTTCGTAGAGTGCATGCTTCATCTGCTCGGCCAGCACACGGTCGTCGACGTAGCCGAGTTCACGCAACCGGTCGAGGATCGAATTGGCCTGGTGCGCTGTGAGCCCCTCCGCCACCCCGAACGCCAGGATCTCGGCCTCGCTGAGGGCACGACGGGCAAGTTTACGCACGAGGGCCGTCTCGATGGCCTCGGGGTCGACATCCGGAACCTCGGAAATGTCATCCACCGGCACCACGCCGGGAAGGTACGTCACGGTCGCGATCTTCTCGCCATCGGACCCGCCTGCGTCCGAGCCACCAGGAGGGGTGCTCTCATTCGGATCGATGAACCTGACCACGACCGTGCCCTTCCCTACGCGCCGCGCCGGGCGGCGAGCTGGTCTGCCGACAGTTTGCCTGCTCCTGCTGCCTTGGCAGGAGCCGCCTTCTCGGCGGTGGCGTCTGCGACGGGAGTCGCGACGGCTCCCCCGATTCCGAGCTTGACCTTGATCTTGTGTTCGATCTCCTCGGCAACGTCCGGGTTCGAGAGCAGGAAGTTGCGTGCGTTTTCCTTGCCCTGGCCGAGCTGCTCGCCGTCGTAGGTGTACCAGGAGCCGGATTTCTTCACGATGAGGTGCTCGACACCGAAGTCGATCAGGCTGCCTTCGCGAGAAATGCCGGTGCCGTACAGGATGTCGAACTCTGCCTGCTTGAACGGCGGAGCCATCTTGTTCTTGACCACCTTGACCCTGGTGCGGTTACCGACAGCATCCGTGCCGTCCTTCAGGGTCTCGATGCGACGGATGTCCAGGCGCACTGATGCGTAGAACTTCAGCGCCTTTCCGCCGGCGGTGGTCTCCGGGCTGCCGAAGAAGACACCGATCTTCTCGCGCAGCTGGTTGATGAAGATCATCGTGGTGTTGGTCTGGCTCAAGCCACCGGTCAGCTTGCGCAGCGCCTGCGACATCAACCGGGCCTGAAGACCGACGTGGGAGTCACCCATTTCGCCCTCGATCTCCGCGCGGGGAACGAGCGCGGCGACAGAGTCGATCACGATGAGGTCGATGGAACCGGAGCGCACGAGCATGTCAGCAATCTCGAGGGCCTGCTCACCGGTGTCCGGCTGGGAGACCAGCAGGGCGTCGATGTCGACGCCGAGCTTTCTGGCGTACTCCGGGTCGAGGGCGTGCTCCGCGTCGATGAAGGCGGCGATACCGCCGGCCTTCTGTGCGTTGGCGATGGCGTGGAGGGTAAGCGTGGTCTTACCGGACGACTCAGGACCGTAGATCTCAACGATCCGGCCGCGGGGAAGCCCTCCGACACCGAGCGCGACGTCGAGCGCGATCGAGCCGGTGGGGATGATGGCGACAGGGGCACGCTCGTCGCTGCCGAGACGCATGACGGAACCTTTGCCGAACTGGCGGTCGATCTGGGCGAGGGCGGTCTCCAGGGACTTCTCGCGGTCTGCTGCTGATGGCATGTCATGCCTCTTTCTTCTGTCGATATCGGTGCGCCTGTAGGCTGTCGCGCCCCGGCAAATCCGGTGCTACGACAAGGCTGGGAGCGTCTGTCGGTGACGGTGTCGACTGTATTGTGCACCTCCGACATTGCGTCGGCGGGAGGAAATCAGTGGACAATCCGACCTCGAAAGGCCCTTGTGAGGGAGCCTATCCCAGCCCGAACAGATGTTCGAGAAAGAGCTGGCGGCGTGTCGAAGTTAATTCCGCCTCCAGGTCGCCGCGCGCCGGGCCGGGCTCTGTCCCCAAATTCAGGAGATCCGCGCGACACGCCGCCTCGACGGCACCCGTTCACGGCGTGTCGAGCCCGTTCTCCTGAATTTGCAGCAGGCTCCTGAATTTGTGGTTCAGGAACTGCGACCTTCAGCCTGAAGCACACGCCGGGAGGCGGCGGGTGCGGCTCAGGAACGGGGCGGAGGGACCCCGGCCCCGTGTCGGCGCTCGACGGGAACATCCGTTTCCTTGCACAGGGCAAGCCAAACGGTCCGCGGGGATTCTCCGGCGGCGAGGGCCTGGTTGGCGGTCCGGCTGCCGAGTTCGCGCAGGGCCAGGTCGTTGGCGAGGACACGCCCGTATGCGCCACCGAACTCGGTCTCCATCGCCGTCCTGAACTCGCTGAGTTTCACGTGGTCAAGCGTAACGGGCCGCAGACAGGGGAATACCCCGGAGCGCTTGTGCACTCTCCGGGGTATCCGTCGACGATCGGTCGTCAGCGTACGACGAGGTCGGCATCCAACTCGGCCACGAATTCGTCCGGGACGGTGTCCGGGATCGGTTCGATTCCTTCGATGACGGCGAGGCGGTCTCCGACCTCACGCATAATCACCGAGATCGGCGTCTCGAGGGCGTCGGCAACGGATGCGAGGATTTCACTCGACGCTTCTTTCTGCCCGCGCTCGACTTCGCTGAGGTAGCCCAGGGCCACACTCGCCTTGCTTGCAACCTGGCGAAGAGTCCGCCCCTTTTGCAGCCGGAAGTCACGAAGCACGTCGCCGATTTCTTGACGAACAAGTATCATTTGACCCCTCCTTCTCTGCCGGTCAGCCTCACCGTCGGTAAGTCTGTGGATGGCTAGATTACTACACGCATCCATACTCAAACCTTAGTGTTTCTGACTGATCTTTTCTTGTGAGTCTGAGAGTTGTAACCGGAGCGCAATGCACCGTATTCCGTCGGAAACCAGGCAAGGCCAACTCTCAGGAATCGCGGGTCCCGGCTCCGGTGATCCCGGCGAGGAAATCGATGGCCGCGGCCACGGTGTCGCGACGGATCGTGTCGCGGTCGCCGGTCAGGGTGAGGCCGATCGAGCGGGTCCCGCCCGACATCGACAGTCCGAGAAACACCGTCCCGGGTGCGTGTCCGTCCTGGGGGTCAGGGCCGGCGACCCCGGTGGTCGCCACACCGATGTCGGCGGGCTTTCCGTCGACGCTGAGGAGTGTTCGCGCACCGGCGGCCATCTGCTCGGCGACGAGCGGATGAATCGCCCCGTGCTCGGCCAGAAGCTCAGCGTCGACGCCCAGGAGCGAATGCTTCACGGCGGTGTTGTATGCAACGACTCCCCCGGTGACGACCGCGGATGCGCCGGCCGGTCGAATCAGCTCCGCGGCCAGCTGGCCCCCGGTCAGGGACTCGGCGACGGCGACCGTCAAGCCGCGGTCGGTCAGGTGACGGATCAGCGCCGCCGTTCGATCGCCGCGGGCCCCTCCTGTCGCACTCATGGCCGTCGGGCTGCCCGGACTGCGGTGAGGACATAGTCGATGCCGCTCGCCACCGTGAGAAGCACTGCGGCGGTCATCAGGATGCCATTGACCCAGAAGATCCACTCGCCGACGACGAGATAAAGAGGCAGGAGGGCGATGGAGATCGCGACCGCTTGCGCAACGGTCTTGAGCTTGCCCATCCAGGCGGCAGCGACGACGTGATCCGTCGCCACAATCATCCGGTGCACCGTGATCCCGATCTCACGGACGAGGACGACGACGGTGACCCACCAGGGCAGTTCGGCGAGGATCGACAGGGCGACCAAAGCGCCGCCGGTGAGAATCTTGTCCGCGATCGGGTCGAGGAGTTTTCCGAGGTCGGTGACCAGCCCGTGCTTCCTCGCGATCGCGCCGTCGATCCCATCCGTGGCGATGGCCAGGATGAAGAGCACACCCGCTGCCCAGCGGAGCCAGCCATCCGCACCGGCGTCTGCCAGGAGCATCCAGATGAAGACCGGGGCGAGGAGGATTCGGACGACGGTGATCGCGTTGGGAAGGTTGAGGTTGGCTGATCGGGGCTGAGCTGCAGGAGACGTCATGCTCTACTCCTCCTTGCCGGTGAGTTGCCAGGCATCCTCGTCGGATTCAGCCTCTACCTCATCGTAACCGTCGAACTGCGCTTCGACCTGGTTGCCGTCGTACCGTTCGTCGCTGTGCGATGACGCCGAGAATGCGGGGCCATCCTCGCCCTTCAGCTTCGCGAGTAGTCCGGGGAGCTGCTCGGCGGTGACGAGGACGTCGCGCGCCTTCGATCCTTCGGACGGGCCGACGATTTCGCGGGATTCCATGAGGTCCATCAGTCGACCGGCCTTCGCGAAACCCGACCCGGAGCTTCCGCTGCAGCATCGAGGTCGACCCGAACTGGGTTCCGACCACGAGTTCGGTCGCGGCGAGCAGCAGGTCGAGGTCGTCGCCGATGTCCGCGTCGACTTCCTTCTTTTCGATGACCGCCGCGACATCCTTGCGGTATTCGGGCCTCGCCTGCTGGGTGACGTGCTTGACGACCTTTTCGATCTCGGTCTCGGACACCCAGGCACCCTGCACGCGGATGGCCTTGTTCGTGCCCATCGGCAGGAACAGCCCGTCTCCCTGCCCGATGAGCTTGTCTGCCCCTGGCTGGTCGAGGATGACGCGGGAATCGGTGACGCTCGTGACGGCGAATGCGAGCCGCGAAGGCACGTTCGCCTTGATCAGGCCGGTGACGACATCGACCGACGGACGCTGCGTGGCGAGGACGAGGTGGATGCCCGAGGCCCGCGCAAGCTGCGTGATGCGCACGATCGAATCCTCGACGTCGCGCGGTGCGACCATCATGAGGTCGGCGAGCTCATCGACGACGACGAGGAGGTAGGGGTACGGCTTGAGGACCCGTTCGCTCCCCACCGGGAGCACGATCTCCTCGTTGACGACGGCCTTGTTGAAGTCGTCGATGTGGCGGAAGCCGAAGCTGGCGAGGTCGTCGTAGCGCATGTCCATCTCCTTCACGACCCACTGCAGCGCTTCCGCCGCCTTCTTGGGGTTCGTGATGATGGGCGTGATGAGGTGCGGCACACCGGCATACGAGGTCAGCTCGACCCGCTTGGGGTCGATCAGCACCATGCGTACGTCGCTGGGTTTCGCCCGCATGAGCAGGCTCGTGATCATCGAGTTGATGAAGCTCGATTTTCCGGAGCCGGTCGAGCCGGCGACGAGGAGGTGGGGCATCTTGGCGAGGTTGGCGACGACGAATCCGCCGCCGACGTCCTTGCCGACGCCGATGGTCATCGGGTGCACGCTCTTCGTCGCGTTCGATGAGCGCAGGACATCACCGAGCGTGACGATCTCACGGTCGGTGTTCGGGATCTCCACGCCGATGGCGCTCTTGCCGGGGATCGGCGCGAGGATCCTGACCTCGTTCGACGCGACGGCGTATGCGATGTTGTTGGTCAGAGCGGTGATCCGCTCGACCTTGACGCCCGGGCCCACCTCGATCTCGTACTGGGTGACTGTCGGACCGCGGGAGAAGCCGGTGACCTTGGCGTCCACCTTGAACTGGTCCAAAACGCTGGTGACGGCGACGACGACCTCGTCGTTCGCCGCGGAGCGGGTCTTCGCCGGGTCGCCCGCACCGAGGGTGGAGGCGGCAGGCAGCCGGTAGGGCGCTGGAGGTGGTGTCGGACGAGCCATCCGCTGGGGGCTTGAGTCGTCGAGCAGACCGAGGCCCTCCATCCCGGGCAAGGCTTCGGCATCGCCGTCGGGGCCATCGTCGTGGAGGCCGGAGGTGGATTCGCCGACGGGAAAGGTGCCGAGTGCTGCTTCGGCGGCCGAGAGGTCGCCGATGACCTCGGTCATACCCTCATCGTCACCGATGGGGTTGCCGAACATATCGACATCCTCGCCCTCGAGCGCTGAGTCGAACTCCCCATTGCCGCGGCTGGGCCCGCCGAGAAGTTCAGCGAAGTCGTCTCCCTCGAGCGGAGAGTCGAACGCCGGGTCGACCTCACGCTGGTCCTTATTGCGACGCCACCAGGGCAGGGATTCGTCCTCGTCATCGATCCCATCGAGTTCGATCTGCTTTGTGCGTTCGAGCTTCGCAGCCTCGCGCTCTTCCTCGGTCTGAACGTCGGTGCCGAAGGTCCAGGCGTAGAGCTGCCTGAACCTCAGGCCGATCTTGTTCGGCGGGGTCTTGGTGATGATGAACAGGCTGAGGATCGCGAGAAGGGAGAGGACGATTCCCGAGCCGATGGGCGTGATCAGGGCGACGAGGGGCGCTCCGACGATCCAGCCGACCAGTCCCCCGGCCAGCGCCAGCGCCGGCATCCCCTCGCTCGGTTTCGGCTGGCCGCCGAACGTGTGAAACAGCCCGGCAATGGCGATGAGGGCGATGATGAGCCCGATGCCGATACGGCCGTTGTCGTTGACGGAACTCGGATGCCGGAACAGCCAGATCGCCAGCAGCAGCATCACGACGGGCAGACCGAAGGCCAGCAGGCCGAAGATCCCGCCGAAGGTGTAGGCATTGAGGTTCTGCGCGACGGTGTCGTTGACCCCGAACCACTGGACGATCATGCCGATCACGGCGAGCAGGACGATCAGGAACGGGATGCCATCCCTGCGTTCCTCCTTCGCGAATCGTTCCGGCCCGAACGCACGCGCGGTGCCACCGGCGAGATGGGCGAGACCCATCCACATTTTCACGAACACATTGTCGGAGGGGGCCGTCGGATACGCCACCGTCTTCGCCGCGGGAAGCCTGGTGGTCTTCGCCGTCGCTGTCGTCGCCTGTGCAGGCGCCTTGCGGGCGCCCGATGCTCCTCCGCGCGCCGTCGTGCCCTGGCCGCGGCTGGACGTCTTCTTGGTCGTAGCCATGGTTCCACGGTACTTCCGCCGGGGTTGTTTGCCCCGCATTGACGCGGCCAGTCCGTCGGCCAGCCGAGTCATCGGATCAGCGCAGGACGCGGACCATCGTGTCTGAGTCCGTGCCGCTGTGCACGGTATGAAACCCCTCGCTGATGTAGAGCCGTTGCGCGTGGTTGGCACGCTCGACGCTGAGGCTGATCCGCCTGTGACCGTGTGCCCTGGCCTGCGCGAGGACCGCGACGAGGAGGGCTCTCCCGACTCCCTGCGCTCGCCAGCCCGGGACGACGCCCAGCGTCAGTTCGGGCACACCGGGGGCGACGAATCCGTACCCGGGATTGTGTGAGGGGAGCAGCCGATACCAGCAGGCGCCGATGGGCGTCCCCAGGGAATCTGCTGCGACGGTCCCGGCGTCGCCCGGTCTCATCCAGCCCGAGATGTACTTCGCCGTCGCTGCGTCCGCGAGGACGTCGACGCGCGCACGTGACTGCGTCGGCATCCACTGGGATGCTTCGACGAGCATGTCACCGAGGAAGCGGGCGTCGCTGCCGGTTGCTTCCCGGAGTGTGAACCGGGCCATGAAGGGATGCTACGCCCTCTGTGTTTCCGCCGGATTAACCACGAAATGCCCGACTCCCCGCACTCCGGCGAACCGGGGCAACGAGGAGCCGGGCAATCGTGCTGCTTACGCTTCGATGACGAGCGGCACAATCATCGGGCGGCGCCGGTAGGAGGTGTTGACCCACCGGCCGACCGTGCGGCGGACGATCTGCGACAGCGCGTGCGGGTCGCGCACGCCGTTGCGGGCTGCGTCGGCCAGGGCCTGCTCGATCTTCGGCTTGACGCCGTCGAACACCCTGTCGTCCTCAGCGAATCCCTTGGCGTGAATCTCCGGGCCGACGATGACCTTGCCGGTCTGCGCCTCCACCACGACGATGATCGAGATGAAGCCCTCTTCACCGAGGATGCGACGGTCCTTCAGGTCGGCGTCGGTGATCTCACCGACGCTTGAACCGTCCACGTAGACGAAGCCGATATCCAGCTGTCCGACGACGCGCGCTTCGCCATCCTTGAGGTCGATGACGGTTCCGTCCTCGGCCAGGATGGTGTTCTCCTCGGGGATGCCCGTGTCGATGGCGAGCTTTGCGTTCGCCACGAGGTGACGGAACTCCCCGTGGATCGGGAGGACATTCTTCGGCTTGATGATGTTGTAGCAGTAGAGCAGTTCCCCTGCGGCAGCGTGGCCAGAGACGTGGACCTTGGCGTTGCCCTTGTGCACGACGTTGGCGCCCAGCTTGGTGAGCCCATCGATGACGCGGTAGATGGCGTTCTCGTTGCCGGGGATCTGGCTGGAGGCCAGGATGACGGTGTCTCCCTCGCCGACCTCGATGGCGTGGTCCATGTTCGCCATCCGGCTGAGAACAGCCATCGGCTCGCCCTGAGAACCGGTGGACATGTAGACGATCTTGTCGTCGGGGATGTCCTTCGCCTTCTTGTAGTCGATGAGGACGTTCTCGGGCACCTTGAGGTAGCCCAGGTCAGCGGCGATCGTCATGTTCCGCACCATCGACCGTCCGAGGAGGGCGACGCGCCTGCCGTTGGCGTGGGCGGCATCGAGGACCTGCTGGACGCGGTGCACGTGGCTGGAGAAGCTCGCGACGATCACCCGTCGGGGAGCGCGTGCGATCACCTGGTCGAGGACCGGGCCGATCGAGCGCTCGAGGGGGGTGAAGCCTGGAACGTCGGCGTTGGTGGAGTCGACGAGGAACAGGTCGACTCCCTCCTTGCCGAGTCGGGCGAATTCACGGAGGTCGGTGAGCCGGCCGTCGAGCGGCAGCTGGTCCATCTTGAAGTCGCCGGTGGCCAGGACCGTCCCGGCGGTGGTCTTGATCGCCACGGCGAGGGCGTCGGGGATGGAGTGGTTGACGGCAATGAACTCGAGGTCGAACGGACCGAGCTGCTCCTTCTGGCCCTCGGCGACCGTCAGGCTGTACGGCTGGATCCGGTGTTCCTTGAGCTTCGCCTCGACGAGCGCGAGGGTGAGCCCCGATCCGATCAGCGGGATGTCCTTGCGCAGGCGCAACAGGTACGGGACCGCTCCGATGTGGTCTTCGTGGCCGTGGGTGAGGACGACACCGACGATGTCGTCCAGGCGGTCCTTGATCGGAGTGAAGTCGGGCAGGATCAGGTCGACGCCCGGCTGGTGTTCTTCGGGGAACAGCACGCCGCAGTCGACGATGAGGATCTTGCCGTCGATCTCGAAACTGGTCATGTTCCGGCCGATTTCGCCGAGGCCACCGATCGGGATGACGCGGAGCGTCCCCTTCTTCAGGGCAGGCGGGTTGTAAACGGATGTGGGCATGTGCCCTCCTTGGATGTGTGCGTCAGCGCGTGGTGCCGTGCACCTGTGGCAGTGCGCCACCCGCTGCCGCGTTGCGGTCTGGACGGAAGTTGGAGAAGTCCACTCCCGGGATGTCTGTGACGAGGTCGATCTCGTCTTCGATCTGGGCCGCTTCCCACTCTTCTGGTCCGACGAGAGGGAGGCGAACGCGCGGGCTGGCGATACGGCCGAGCCCGTGCAGGATGTACTTGGCCGCGACCGTGCCGGGAACGTGTGTCATCACGGCGCGGACGAGGGGTTCGAGCTTCTGGTGAGCGATGGTCGCCGCGGTGAGGTCGCCTGCGTTGACGGCGTCGACGATCTGGCGGTACGGCGTTGCCGCAATGTTGGCGGTGACCCCGATGAGGCCGGCCGCCCCGATCGACAGGTGCGGCAGCGCGTTGGCGTCGTCGCCCGAGAAGTAGAGCAGGTCGGTCTGGTTGAGCACGCGGCTGACCTCGGAGAAGTCGCCCTTGGCGTCCTTGATTGCAAGGATGTTCGGGTGTTTGGCGGCGCGGAGGATCGTCTCGTACTTGATCGGTACCCCGGTGCGGCCGGGGATGTCGTACAGGATGACGGGAAGATCGGTGGCATCCGCGATCATGCGGAAGTGAGTGAGTATTCCGGCCTGCGTCGGCTTGTTGTAGTACGGAGTCACGATCATGACCCCGTCGGCTCCGGCCTTCTCGCTCTGGCGGTACAGATCGATCGCGTGCGCGGTCTCGTTCGAGCCGCCCCCGGTAATGATCTTCGCGCGACCGGCAGAGACGGACTTGCCGACCTCGACGAGGCGCAGTTTCTCCGGGTCGGTCAGGGTGGACGTCTCCCCGGTCGTGCCGGTGACGACGATGCCGTCAGCCCCGGCGTTGATCACGTCGTCCATGTGCTTCTCGACGCCCGGCCAGTCGACTTCACCGTCAGCGGTGAAGGGGGTGACGAGCGCTACGAGGACCTGACCGAAGGGATTCACGACGTTAGACACAGGTATCAGGGTACCGGTAGCGGGAGCTTCTGCGTCCCATCCGCCGCTCGGCGTCAGTCCGATTCGTAGCGGAGGAATCGGTACTGGCTGCCCGTGCGGGACGTGTGCCAACCCTCTGCGGGCTCGGTCGAGACGAGTCGCCACCGTTCGGTGATGGCCGGCGCGACCGCATCCCCCTCGATCGATTCACGGATTGTCGTGACCTCAAGCCGGTGCGCCGTGTCGATGACGGCGGAAAAGACTTCGGCACCGCCGATCACCCAGACCAGGTCACCGTCGGGAAGTCCCTCGCCGGCGATATACAGCGCCGACGCGATCGAGTCGGTCACGTCGACGCCATCCGCATTCCAGTCGGACTGGCGGGTGACGACGATGTTCCGGCGCCCGGGCAGGGGACGGAAACGTTCGGGAAGAGAATCCCACGTCTTTCGCCCCATCACTACGGGGCTGCCGATCGTCACGTCCTTGAAGTGGGCGAGGTCCTCGGGCAGGTGCCACGGAAGGACACCGTTGTTTCCGATGGTGCCGTTGGCCGCTTCAGCCCAGACCAGTCCGATCCTTGGGAGAGTCATACGGCCACCGGGGCCTTGATCGCGGGGTGGTGCTGGTAGTTCTCCACGACCAGGTCGTTGAATTCGTAGCCGAAGATGTCGTCCGGTCGTGACGTGATCACGAGCTTCGGGGCGGGGTACGGGTCACGGCTGAGCTGCTCGGTGACCTGTTCGACATGGTTGTCGTAGATGTGGCAGTCCCCGCCGGTCCAGACGAAGTCACCGACCTCGAGGCCCGCCTGCTCGGCAACGAGGTGGGTGAGGAGGGCGTAGCTGGCGATGTTGAACGGCACACCGAGAAAGAGGTCGGCGCTGCGCTGGTACAGCTGGCAGGACAGCTTGCCGTCTGCGACGTAGAACTGGAACAACGCATGGCACGGCGCGAGCGCCATCTCCGGGATGTCGGCCGGGTTCCAGGCCGAGACGATGAGGCGGCGCGAGTCCGGAGTGGCCTTGATCGCGTCGATCACGTCGGAGATCTGGTCGATCGTGTCGCCACCGGGAGTGGGCCACGACCGCCACTGCACACCGTAGACCGGACCGAGTTCGCCGTCAGCATCCGCCCATTCGTCCCAGATCGTCACGCCGTTGTCACGGAGCCAGCCCACGTTGCTCTCACCGCGGAGGAACCACAGCAGCTCGTAGGCGATGGATTTGAAGTGCACGCGTTTGGTGGTGATGAGGGGGAACCCCTCAGCGAGATCGAAGCGAAGCTGGCGTCCGAAAACGCTTGTGGTGCCCGTCCCCGTGCGGTCGGCTTTGCGGGTCCCGTTCTCAAGGGTGTCGCGGAGGAGATTCTCGTACGGTGTGGGGATCGTCGCAGCCATGGCTCAAGGGTACCGATCGAACGCGTGGAACGCGTCCTGTCCTGATGATTAGCCCTGAGCATCCGTCATTCTTTGTCACAAGGGCCGGCGGCGTCCGGGAGATTCGTAGTCTGTGAAGATGGATTCCCTTTCCGCTGCCGCAGTACTCGCCGGCCTTGTGGGCTTCTCCACGCTTGTCGGCGCGCTCTGGCGCGTGCGAGACGGCCGGCTTCTGCGGACCGCCCGACCGTCGAGTGGCGAGGCTTTCACACCCTCGGACTTCGACGGAACCGTGGTTTTCGGCGAGCGCGGCACCCTCGTCCAGTTCAGCACCGAGTACTGCTCCCGCTGCCCGGCGACCGAACGGATGCTGCGCGCGATCGCCGCCGAACATGACGGTCTCGACGTCGCCGTTGTCGACCTCACGACCCGGCAGGACCTCGCTCGGCGATTCCGGGTCACTCAAACTCCGACGGTGCTCGTACTCGACGGCAGCGGCCACCAGCTCGCCCGGAGCGGCGGCGTCCCGCAGCGGCAGGCCATCGAAGCCGTCCTCTCCCCCGTTCTTCGGGACCTCGTCAGGAGCAGCAATGACCGGTGACAGCCAGAGCCGCGGCATCGATCCACGGGGACCGCGGTTCGGCGCCTCGATCACGACCGTGATCCTCGGCGCGATCATCTACACGGGCCTCATCGGGGCGACGGCGGTGACGATCCCGCTGTACCTGGTCGCAACCGCGCTGTTCCTGTGGGGCGCATTCGCTGGCATCCGTCGGCATCCGTACGGGATTCTGTTCGCCCGGCTGGTCCGGCCCCGGCTCGCCGCTCCGGCGGAACTCGAGGATCCGCGGGCGCCCACATTCGCCCAGGGAATCGGTGCCGCCGTCACCGTGCTCGGCCTCGTGCTGCACCTTGCCTCCGTGCCCGGCGCGCTCGTCGTCGCGGCATCCGTCGCCTTCGTCGCCGCTTTCCTCAACGCCGTCTTCGGCTACTGCATCGGCTGCCAGGTCTATCTGCTTCTCGCCCGTTCCGGGGCGATCGGTCGGTCACCTGCCGCACCGTGAATTCACAGGCGAGAACGCTGGACTGACCGTTAGGCTCGGCGTGCGGCAAGATCGCCGCACGCGAGTATGGAGGATGCCATGGCTACGACCAGCGAAGCAACAACCGTGTGGAATGGAACACTTTTCGAGGGTTCGGGCGAAGTCTCGCTCGACTCGTCGAAGGCTGCACGACTCCCTGTCAACTGGAAGGCCCGCGCCGAGGGTTCCACCAGCGTCACGACCCCTGAGGAACTGCTCGGAGCCGCGCACGCCGCCTGCTTCAGCATGCAGTTCTCCAACATGCTCACCGAGGCGGGCAGCGCTCCCGAGAGCATCCAGACCACGGCAGCAGTCACCTTCCAGCCGGGTACCGGCATCACGGGGAGCCACCTGCTCGTGAGCGCCAAGGTCCCCGGCATCAGTGAAGAAGACTTCGAGCGGATCGCCAACGAAGCGAAGGCCAGCTGCCCCGTGTCGATGGCCCTGACCGGCGTCTCGATCACGATCGAGGCGAGCCTCGCCTGATGCCGTCAGCGGCCGGGACCCGGATGCCATGAAGCGCGTCGTCATCGCCGGAGCATCCGGCCTGATCGGGACGGCGCTGACCAAGCTTCTGCGTGCGCGCGGAGACGAGGTCGTCCGTTTGGTCAGGAAAGACCCCGGCGCGGGCGACGTGCTGTGGGACCCCGCCGGTCGACGGCTCGATCCGGCGGTTGTCACTGGGGTGAGCGCTGTCGTGAATTTCTCCGGCGCCTCGATCGGCCGGTTGCCGTGGACGCCGCGGTACAAACGGGAAATCCTCGACTCGCGCATCTCCGCGACGAGCACCCTGGTGGCGGCGATCCAGGGCGCCTCGGTTGCACCCGACGTCTTCATCAACGCGTCCGCGGCGGGCTACTACGGGTCGCGCCCGAACGAGACACTCACCGAGGACAGCCCCCGCGGAACAGGGTTCCTCAGCGGCGTGACAGCCGAGTGGGAGCGCACGGCCATGCGCGCGGATGACGTCACTCGCGTCGTCCTCGCGCGAAGCGGGATCGTGGTCGCAGCGGAGGGCGTGCTCAAGCCGCTACTGCTGCTCACGCGGGCGGGCCTCAGCGGACCCCTCGGCGGTGGCAGGCAGAACTGGCCGTGGGTGAGCCTCGACGACGAGGCGCGGGCGCTGGCGCACGTGCTCGACGGAACGCTCTCCGGCCCGGTGAACATCACCGGACCTACTGCAGCCAGCGCCAACGACCTGATGCGACACCTGGCCGCGCGGATGCACCGTCCGTTCTTCCTCCCGGTGCCGGCGTTTGCGGTGAAGGCCGTTCTCGGGGACGCGGCGCGCGATCTGCTGCTCGTCGACCAGCATCCGCACCCCGCGAAGCTCCTCGCCGACGGATTCGTCTTCACCCACACCACCGTGGAGCAGGCCGTGGATGCCGCGCTGCGCCGCCGGCGCTGAGAGCTGAGCGCGGAGCCTCGACCGACGGGCCCGAAGGGCGCCTCACGTCGGCGGCGGATGACCCTTTGGGACCCCTCGAACGCGCGAGCAACCATTTAGGCCCCATGGACGGCGCGAGCCGCCGGTGAGTCGTCCGCTGGGGTTGATTGGGCCCTCAAGGCGCTTCGACGCGATGGCGGATGACCACTTGGGCCCGCTCGAACGCGCGATCAACCGTTGGGGACCGATCGCCTCTGCCGGGCACTCAGCAGCCATCCCTCAACGAGGCCCGGGGCGCGCAGCGTCGATCGGGCCCTAAGGGCGCTCCACCGCGGTCCCTGGTGACCCATTCAGGACCGATCGAACGCGCGAGCAACCATTTGGGACCGATCGATAGCCGAGGCGCACGACCGCTCTCGGGTGCTCCTCGGGTGCTCCGCGGACGACGCTCAAACGGACACCGACACCGACAGCGTCGCGCTCGACCGACTGGGCCCTAAGGGCGCTTCACCGGGGTCCCTGGTGACCATCTGGGCCTAATCGAACGCGCGCGCAACCGTTTGGGACCGATCGATTGCCGAGGCGCACGACCGCTCCCCGGGTGCGCCTTGGGCGCTCCGCGGACGACGCTCAACGACACCGACAACGACACCGACAGCGCCGCGCTCGACCGACTGGGCCCTAAGGGCGCCTTGCGTCGACAACGGATGACCATCTGGGCCCAATCACATCCACGAGTCGCCGTTTGGGACCGCTCGACGCGCGGACCAGCACCTCCGCCTGTGGACGCTCGAGGGTGCGCAACGCGATCACCAGCCCGTCGCCCGCGGCGCTTCATGTGGGTTTCCTGGTTCCGCCCACTCCACCGACTGGGCCCTAAGGGCGCCCCACGTCGGCAACGGATGACCAACCGGGCCCAATCACATCCACGGGCCACCGTTCGGGACCGATCGGATGCGGGGGTGACCGTTCGGGACCGATCGGATGCGGGGGTGACCGTTCGGGACCGATCGACGCGGATCAGTGCGCCGAGCTGAGCCTGATCGCCTCGCGGATCGCCTGGCGCGCACGCCGACGATCGCCAGCACCGTCATAGGCGAGGCCGAGCCGGTACCACGCCCTCCAGTCCGTCGGGGCGGCTTCGGCGGCAGCACGATAGCCGGGGAAGAGAGCATCGGCGGCGTCTCGGTCAGGCCGGCCGCTCGGACGAACGGGCAGTTCATCCGCCGGGAGGGCGTTCTCCGACTCGAGGATCCTGCCGAGCTTCTCAGCTCGCATCCCGAACAGCAATTCGCGAATGAGCGCCCAGGCGCCGATGATCGGCAGGATGACCAGGGCCACACCGATCGCAACGGCGATGGGCTGCCCGGTCAGGAGGAACTTCACCGCGCGGTCCCCGACGAGGACGAGGTACATCACGAGCAGGACCGCCATCACGGCGACGCCAATGCGAGTGGTCATGCGTTGGAGATCCCGAGGTCCATCAGATTCTCCAGGCCGACGGTGAGCCCGGTCGCCGTTCGGGCGGCGTCGAGGGCGAGAAGAATTCCCTGCTCGTACGAGCTCGCGTCGATCGTGTTGTGCGTGATCGAGAGGGTCTCCCCCGTTCCGCCGAACTGGACTTCCTGACGGGCGACGATTCCGGTGAGCCGCAGGCTGTGGATCGGGATGCTCGACACCTGCTGGCCGCGCGCGCGCTGGTCGGTGTGCGGGGCTTCGACCGGCCCGAGCCCTGCCCGCGCCTCGCCGATGAGCTCGGCCGTCCGAACGGCCGTGCCGCTCGGGGAGTCGATCTTGGCGGCCCGGTGCGCCTCGACGATCTCGATCGAGTCGAAGAAGCGGCTGGCAATCGTCGCCAGCGTCGTTCCGAGTACCGAGCCGAGGGAGAAGTTGGGAACGACGATGACCCCGTTGTCCCTCTCGACGAGTTGGGTCCTGAGAGCGGCGAGGCGGTCGCGCGACCAGCCTGACGTGCCCACGAGCACATTCGCCCCTGAGCGGATGGCGTGCGAGACGACCCGCTGTGAGACGGCGGGCGCGGTCACGTCGACGACGATGTCGGCCCCATCCATCTCCTCGAGGGCGCTCGACGACCCCAGCCTGGCGACAACCTCGAAGTCGGGTGCCTCGTCGATCAGCCGCGTAAACAACTGCCCCATCGTGCCGCTTGCCCCGACCACTGCCACGCTCGTCACCATGCTTCCAATCTACAGGCCGGGAACGCCCTCCGGTTTAGGCTGGAGGGGTGCCCGACTTCACCCCAGCCCCCGTCACCGACCCGATCGCACACGACCTCCTGTCGGAGTATTTCCACAGCCGTGAGCTGAGCTTCGTCGGCGGCGAATACTCGGTATCGTTTCCGTCCCCTGAGCAATTCGATCCGCCAGCAGGTGTCTTCCTCGTCGTGCGTGATGGCGGGCACGCGGTCGGATGCGGCGGCATCCGTCGACTGGACCCCGCACGCTACGAGGTCAAACACCTCTTCCTGCGTCCCGAGACGCGCGGCAAGGGCTGGGGACGTGAACTCCTCGCCGAGCTTGAGCGCCTCGCCGCCGGCTTCGGCGCAACCGAGGTGGTGCTTGACACCAACGCGACGCTCACCGCCGCCGGAGGGCTCTACCAGTCAATGGGCTACGAGAGCGTCGAGCCATACAACGACAACCCCAACGCCACCAACTGGTACCGCAAAGACCTCGCACCCTGACCTGCGCCGCCCGGGCGCGCGCCGCCCGGACGTGCCAATCAAACCAGGAGCGGGTCCGGCAGGCCGGTGCGCAACTCCATCGGCAGGTGGCCGAGATCGTTGTGGGTGAGCAGCGTCCAGGGCCGACCGGGCTTGCGCTGGATGATCGTCAGGCCGCAGTGGGCCTGGTCGAGCGTCATCCAACGCCACGCTGGGGCACCGACGACCTCGCGCACGAACCACGCGATGACAAAGTTGTGGGTGATCAGGAGGTCATGCCGGTCGCCCTTGCGCGGGGCGAGGAACTCAGCGACCGCGTCGGCCATCTGCGCGCCTCCCGCGTCGATCTCAGCCTCGGTCACAGAACCGAAGAACGGAACGTACGCGGATGGCATCTCGTCGGTGGGTCCCGTCGGCACGCAGTCCATCAGCAGGGCGCTGGGCTGTGACACGATCGACGGCATCCGGTCCCCGATGATCCGCGCCGTCTCCGATGCGCGCTGCAACGGCGAATGGCTGGCGGATGTCAGCGGGAGGCCCCCGATTCGTTCAGCGAGGAATTCGGCCTGACGACGGCCACGAGCGGACAACGGTCCGTCGCCCATGCCGTGCTGCGCGTCCTGCTGCTCACCGTGACGGACAAGGTAGATGTACTGGGACACGAGTTACTCCTGGTTGTCCTCGCCGAAGCCGGCGAAGACGTCGTCATCGACGGCTCCGACGGCGGCGAGGGAGAGAGGGCGAGAGACGAGGTCGGCGGCGAGAGCCTGCACCTCGGCTGCAGTGACCAGCGCGAGCTTGCGAAGGCTCTCGTCGAGGTCGATGAATTCACCGAGGGTGATCTCGGCTCGGCCGAGCCGCGACATCCGGGTATCGGATTCTTCAAGTGCGAGGGCCGATGCCCCCGACAACTGGCCGTAGGCCCGGGCGAGTTCCTCAGCGGTCACGCCGTCTGTCGCCAGCCGCCGCAGTTCAGACAGCATGAGGTCCGCGACCTGGCGAGCCTTGGCCGGCGAACACGCACCATACAGGCCGAACACGCCGGCATCCGAGTAGGACGCCGCAAACGAGTAGACCGAATAGGCCAACCCGCGCTTCTCGCGGATCTCTTGGAAGAGCCGCGACGACATGCCGCCGCCCAGGATCGAATTGAGCACGCCCATGGTCAGTCGTCGATCGTCGGAAGCCGCGAGGCCGGGAAATCCGATCAGCACGTGGACCTGCTCGATCGGGCGGTTCTCGACGATGAGGTGCGACCGCCTGGTGACCGCGGACTCGTCCTTTCCCCGACGCTCGACCGGGCGCGCTGTGACCGTAAGGTCCCAACCGGCCGCGTCGAGGGCCTTGGTGACATCCGCAACGAGGGCGTCGTGGTCGACGGCACCCGCCGCTGTGATGACGAGGTCCTGGGGACGGTAGTTCTCGCGGTAGTGGGCGTGAACGGCATCCCGCGTCGCCTGGCGGATCGCCTCCGGCGTTCCACCGATCGGCCGACCGAGTGCATGGTCGCCCAGGACCGCCTCGAACAGGTTCTGGCTTGCTACATCGGCCGGGTCATCCTCGGCCATGGCGAGTTCTTCGAGGATGACACCACGCTCGGTTTCGAATTCCGCCGGGTCGAGGAGCGACGAGGTCAGCATGTCGGCGATGACGTCGACCGCCATGGCCAGGTCGCGGTCGCGCACCTTGGCGTAGTAGCAGGTGTGTTCCTTGGCGGTGAGCGCGTTGTGCTCACCGCCGACGGAGTCGAAAGCGATGGCGATGTCGAGGGAGGTGCGCGTCGGCGTGCCCTTGAACAACAGGTGCTCGAGAAAGTGGGTGGAGCCGTGACCGGACTCGCGGGCAGGGGTTGTGGCGGTCGCGGCAACAGCGGGGAGCTCGTCACGGGATCCGACGGCGACCCAGTATCCGAGGGTGGCGCTGCGGCTGCCCGGTACGTGCTCGCTGAGGATCCGGACGCCGCTCGGCAGCACGGTTCGGCGCACAAGGGCATCACCGGATGCGACAAAGGACAGCTCAGCAACATCGAGCGGAAGGTCAATGGCGCCGTTCATTCCCTTAACCCTACGGCAGTGAGGGGACACCGACGCACGCCCGTCCGGGGGGTTGCGCGGAAGCTCCTGGGACGATCAGGCGCGGGTGGCGCGTTCGAGTTCGCCGAGCTGGCCGCGCGTGAGCTGGATCACCGGCGCCGCGACGAGCGCGTCGACCTGCTCGGCGCGGGAGGCGCTTGCGACGGGCGCGACGATTCCCGGTTTCGCCAGCAGCCAGGCCAGCGCGATGGATGCTACGGGGACGTTGTGCTCGGCAGCGACCAGGTCGAGCGCGTGCAGGACGCGAAGACCGTTGCGGTTGACGTGCCGCGCCACCCTCGACCCTCGAGCCGAGCCGTCGAGGTCGGACCGTGACCGGTACTTGCCCGTGAGGAATCCGTTTTCGAGCGCGAAGTACGGCATGACGCCGAGACCCTGGCCGCGACTGACCAGCCCGAGGTCGCCCTCGAACGGCTGGCGGTGCAGCAGGCTGTAGTGGGTTTCGAGGGCTTCGAATCGCGGGTAACCTGCGGCGCTCAGAATGCGTGCTTCGACGAGACGTTCCGCGGTGAAATTCGACGCGCCAAGGTAGCGCACCTTGCCGGTCTCGATCAGCCACTGCGCCGTGCCGAGGCTGTCTTCGAGTGGCACGGAGCGGTCGTCGAGGTGGAAGTAGAGCAGATCGATGTGATCGGTCTGCAACCGTTCGAGGCTGGCCTCGACGGCCCTGATCATGCTCACCGGTCCGAGGCCCGGGTTGTCGGGGTGGTTGCCGACCTTGGTGGCGACCACGATCTGGTCGCGGTTGCCCCTGCGCGCCATCCACTGGCCGATGATGTGTTCGCTGCGACCGGCAGAGTAGCTGTCTGCTGTGTCGATGAAGTTGCCACCGAAGTCGTAATAGCGGTTGAGGATCGCTGCGCTGGCGTCGAGTTCCGCTGTCCAGCCGAAGACACTGGTGCCGAGGGCGAGGGGGAAGACACTGAGGTCGGTGTCTCCAAGCGTCCGCCGGATCGACGCGCCGAGTCCGGCGCCATCTCCCATCACGGGAATTGGTGACGATGGGTGCTGCTCGCCCCGGTTGTCGTGGTGCACCATCGCGCGCTCGGCGTCCGGTCCCGCCGGATCAGCCGAGGCCGCCTCTGTGTGGTCGACAGTGAACAGGCGAGGTACCATCCTCGACATCCGATCACCCACTTCGCCCGAAATTTCACGGGATTCGAGAGACTCATCTCCCTTACCCCTGACGCCAGAGTATGCCAGTCCCCTGACAGCAACAGGCCGCACCGGCGTCAGCGCGTCAAATAGTTCATAACGATTTGGCATCACCGCGGGAAGCGCTCGCGGCACGGGCTCGAATGAGAATGGATCGGGCATGTCTCAGCACCGGTTCATCGACCATCCGGCCGCGAAAGCGGAACACCCCCGCCGCGTTTTCGGCGGCGGCGAGGACCTCCGTTGCCTCCGCGATGTCATCGCTCGACGGGGCGAATCCCGACCGGATCGTCTCAACCTGCGACGGGTGGATGCATGCCGTTGCTGCGAACCCGGACGCGGACGCGTCCTGAACCTCGGATGCGAGTCCATCAAGGTCGGCGATATCGAGGTAGACGGAGTCGATGGCGGCGACACCGTTGGCCCCTGCCGCGAGGAGGACGGTCGGAACGGGCGTGGACAGAGAGTGGACGGTACCGCCCGTCAGCTCCACGGCTCGCGCTTCCTCCGAGGGAAGCGACGAGGTCCTCCGCTCCCCACATCAGGGCCAGCGTGGAGGGATGCGCGGCGATCTCCTGGGCAGCGAGAATCCCCCGGGCCGTCTCGCACAGGGCGATCACCCGGAAGCCGTCGCCGATGGCATCCAGATCGGCGGCGCTTTCGGCTTTCGCGAGCATCACCGTGCGGTACGGCGTGGCCGCCAGCGCGGCGAGATCGTCGTGAAAGTCGTCGCTCCCCGCCGGGTTGAGCCGAACGACCGTCGTCGCGGGGTCAAGCGGATGCTCCGCGATGGCGCGACGAGCCGCCCCGCGCTCTGCGGGAAGGACGGCGTCCTCGAGATCGAGGATGACGGCATCCGCCCGCGCCGCTGCCTTCGCGTACCTGTCGGGTCGGTCGGCCGGGCAGAACAGCAGGGACGGGCCGAGGTCGAAGTCGGTCACGGCGCGGCGTCCTTGCACCAGATGAGGGTGTTTCGAACGGCGGTCACCACGACGACATCGTCCTGGTTGCGCCCGGTGTGCTCGAGGGTGACGATGCCCTGCCCCGGCCGGGACTCGGACAGGCGCTTTGCCCGGACGATCGTCTCCGAGTACAGCGTGTCCCCGTGGAACAGGGGTGCGGGAAAGCGCACGGCCTCGAATCCGAGGTTGGCCACGATCGTGCCCTGGCTGAGCTGGGCAACGGATGCGCCGACCACGGTCGACAGGGTGAACATGGAGTTCACGAGACGCTGGCCGAACGGCTGGGTCTCGCTCCACGCCGCGTCGAGGTGAAGCGACTGCGTGTTCATGGTCAGCGTCGTGAAGAAGACGTTGTCGGCTTCTGTCACCGTCCTGCCCGGTCGATGGAGGTACACCGCGTCGAGGTCGAACTCCTCGAAATACAGCCCGCGCTGCTCCACCCGCCTGCGTTCGTCAGTCATGTCGTTCCCCACCCGTCCCGTCGCCACAGCCTAGGCCTCGAAGCCCAGCTCCCTGGCGATGATCATCAGCTGGACCTCGCTCGTGCCCTCACCGATCTCGAGGATCTTGGAGTCACGGTAGTGGCGGGCGACAGTGTTCTCATTGAGGTAGCCGTAGCCTCCCCAGATCTGCGTGGCATCCCGAGCGTTGTCCATGGCGGCCTCGCTCCCGACGAGTTTGGCGATGGACGCCTCCTTTTTGAACGGTTTCCCCGCGAGCAGGAGGGATGCTGCGTGGTAGTACGCCATCCGTGCGGCCATCGCGCGGGCTTCCATCCGCGCGATCTTGAACGCGATGTACTGGTGTGAGCCGATGTTGCGGCCGAAGACGTTGCGGGTGGCGGCGTATCGGACGGCCTCGTCAACGCAGCCCTGGGCTGCACCGGTGCAGAGGGCGGCGAAGGCGATGCGCCCCTCGTCGAGCACCTCGAGGAAGTTCGCGTATCCGCGGCCGCGCTCACCCAGGAGGTTGGCCTCGGGAACGCGCACGTCCCTCAGCGTGAGCGGGTGGGTGTCGGAGGTGTGCCAGCCGACCTTGTCGTACGCCGGCTCGACGGTGAAGCCGTCGATCGGCGTCGGCACGAGGATCGTGGAGAGCTCCTTTTTGATGCTGCCGTCGGCGCGAGTGCTCTCACCGGTCACCGCGGTGATGGTTACGAGGCGGGTGATCGGCGTGCCCGAGTTGGTGATGAACTGCTTCGTGCCGTTGATCACCCATTCGCCGTTGTCGAGGTGAGCGTTGGTCTTCGTCGCACCGGCGTCCGACCCCGCCTCCGCCTCGGTGAGGCCGAACCCGGCGAGCGCCTCACCCCTGGCCAGCATGGGCAGGAACTCCTCGCGCTGGGCGTCGGTTCCGAACCGGTAGACGGGCATCGCTCCGAGCCCGACGCCTGCCTCGAGGGTGACGCCGATCGACTGGTCGACGCGGCCGAGTTCCTCGACGGCGAGGCAGAGGGCGAAGTAATCCTGGCCCTGTCCGCCGTGCTCGACGGGGAACGGCAGGCCGAACAGTCCCATCTCCCCCATCTGCGCGATGATCTCCATCGGCAGGCGGCGTTCGGTGTCATAGGAGTAGGCGGCAGGGGCCACAACCGTGGTGGCGAAATCCCTGACCTCGTCGACGATTTTCTGGTGCGCTTCGGTGAGCTCGGTGTTCATTCGGTGTCTCCTTCGACAGTCGAGAGTTCTGGCTGAGTAGTGGGAACAAGGGTGGCGACGAGCTGGTCGAGCTTCACGAGGTCGCCGGCTGCGACATGGATCGTGACCTCGCCGGCGACGCTGGCTGTGAGTTTGTGCTCCATCTTCATCGCCTCGACGACGACGAGCGTTGTCCCGGCGTCGACGGACGAACCGGTCGCGGCATCCACGCTGATGACGGTTCCCGGCATCGGCGATCGCACTTCGGGGTTATGCGGGTGGTCGGCACGGGAGATGAGCGCGAGCCTCGCGGCCAGCCGCTCTGCCCGCGTGAGCACGGGCAGTTCGACGCTGTAACCCGAGTCGGACACCCAGACCGAGGTCCCGGTGTGTGAGAGGCCGAGCATCCTCGTGCCGGTTCCCCAGGTCAGGGCATGACCGATGCCGTCCACGCGGCGGAGTGATGCGGCGCGAGACTCGTCGCCCCGCACGCTGACGGATGCCGCGTCGGCGCTGCCGAGAACGGACACCGTCGCGGTCTCGTCGTCGTCGAGGGCGAAGCTGTACGACGTCGGGCGGGGATCGCCCAGCCGCCAACCGCTCGGACGTGACCACGGTGATCCGGTCGAGGCCGCATCGCGTTCGGCGTGGAGCAGCAGGGCTGCCGCCACGAGCACATCGTCGTCCGGGCGCCGGAATCGGAGCTCGGGCAACCGGCGGTCGATGAGGGACGTGTCCAGGTCCCCGGCCCGAACATCGTCGTCGGCGAGGAGGAGTCGCAGGTACTCGATATTTGTGCGCACTCCGAGCACCGTGGTCTCGGCGAGGGCGCGGTCGAGGCGGCGCAACGCCTCCGGGCGGTCGGAGCCGTGCGCGATCACCTTGGCGAGCATCGGGTCGTAGTCACTGCCGATGACGAGACCCTGCCGCAGGGAGCTGTCGACGCGAATCCCCGCGCCCGTCGGTTCCACAAGCTCGATGACCGTTCCCGTCGCCGGCAGGAAGCCGCGCTCGGGGTTCTCGGCATACACTCGCGCTTCGATGGCATGGCCGGTCATCGTCACCTCGGACTGCGAGAGGGAGAGCCGCTGGCCGGCGGCGATGCGCACCTGCTCAGCGACGAGATCGAGGCCGGTCACCTCCTCCGTGACCGGGTGCTCGACCTGGAGCCGCGTGTTCATCTCCATGAAGAAAAACTCGTCTGGGCGATCGGCTGAGACCAGGAACTCGACGGTTCCGGCACCGGAATAGCCGACACTCTCGGCCACGCGGCAGGCGGCCTCGCCGATGCGACCGCGGGTCTCGGCATCGAGCAACGGCGAAGGGGCCTCCTCGATCACCTTCTGGTGTCGGCGCTGCAGTGAGCATTCGCGTTCGCCCAGGTGAATGACAGCGCCGTGGTTGTCTGCGAGAAGCTGGACCTCGATATGGCGCGGGCTGGGAATGAGCCGCTCGAGGAACAGCGTGTCATCGCCGAAGGCCGCAGCAGCGACCCGTCGGGCGGTGACGAGGGCCGCCTCAAGGTCGGCCGGGTCGTGCACGGCGTGCATGCCCTTGCCTCCCCCGCCCGCCGACGGTTTGATGAGCAACGGATACCCGACGGTCGAGGCAGCCTCGGCGAGGTCGGCGTTCGTCAGCCCGGGACGGGAGTCCCCGGGGATGACCGGAACTCCGCTGGCGGCGACGTGGTTCTTCGACCGGATCTTGTCGCCCATCACCTCGAGCGCGTCGACGCCCGGTCCGATGAAGACGATGCCAGCGTCGGCGCAGGCTTGGGCGAAGGCCGCGTTCTCCGAGAGGAAGCCGTAGCCGGGGTGGATCGCGTCTGCACCGCTCGCCTGTGCTGCGCCGATCACCGCGGGGATGTCGAGGTAGCTCTTCGCTGCGGCAGCGGGTCCGATACGAACAGCGGTGTCGGCATCCGTCACGTGTTTCGCGTCGCGGTCGGCGTCACTGTAGACGGCGACAGAACGGATGCCGAGGGTGCGGAGCGTTCGGATGATGCGGCAGGCGATCTCGCCGCGGTTCGCGACGAGGACGGTGCCAAACGGGGGCGTTGCAGAGTCGGTCATCCGGTCACATCCTGAACAGGCCGAAGGCCGAGTCGGGCAGCGGGGCATTGGCACACACGTCGAGGGCGAGACCGAGCAGGGTGCGGGTGTCCGCGGGGTCGATGACACCGTCATCCCACAGCCTGGCCGTGGAGTAATACGGGCTGCCCTGGTGCTCGAACTGGTCGCGGATCGGCGTCTTGAAGGTCTCTTCCTCCGCGGCGGACCACTCGGTTCCGGCGCGTTCGTGTTGTTCGCGTTTCACCGTGGCGAGCACACCGGCGGCCTGGGGACCGCCCATCACCGAGATGCGCGAGGCAGGCCACATCCAGAGGAAGCGGGGAGAGTACGCCCGCCCGCACATCGAATAGTTCCCGGCACCGAATGACCCGCCGATCACGACGGTCAGCTTGGGCACGCGGGTGGTGGCGACGGCGGTGACCATCTTCGCACCGTGTTTGGCGATACCACCGGCTTCGTAGTCGCGACCGACCATGAAGCCGGAGATGTTCTGGAGGAAGATCAGGGGAATCCCCCGCTGGTCGCACAGCTCGATGAAGTGGGCGCCTTTCTGGGCTGACTCCGAAAACAGAACTCCGTTGTTGGCGACGATGCCCACGGAGTGGCCGTGCAGGCGGGCGAACCCGGTGACGAGTGTCGTGCCGTACTCCTTCTTGAACTCGTGGAACTCGCTGGCATCCACAAGGCGAGCGATGACCTCGCGCACGTCGTATGGGGCCTGCACGTCGGTGGGTACGACGCCGTAGAGCTCGTCGACGGACACGAGCGGGTCGCGGCTGTCGACGATGGACCAGTCGGGAGCGGATGCCGGTGGAAAGGTGGACACGATGTCCCTGACGATCGACAGGGCGTGGGCGTCGTCCTCGGCGAGGTGGTCGGTGACGCCGGAGATGCGCGCGTGCACGTCTCCCCCGCCAAGCTCTTCCGCGGTGACGATCTCGCCGATGGCAGCTTTGACCAGAGGCGGGCCGCCCAGGAAGATCGTGCCCTGCTCGCGGACGATGACCGTCTCGTCGCTCATGGCGGGCACGTAGGCTCCCCCGGCCGTGCACGAGCCGAGCACGGCGGCAATCTGCGGAATCTTGCGGGCGGAGAGCTGGGCCTGGTTGTAGAAGATGCGGCCGAAGTGGTCGCGATCGGGGAAGACCTCGTCCTGCATCGGGAGGAATGCGCCACCGGAATCGACGAGGTAGATGCACGGGAGCCGGTTTTCCAGCGCGATCTCCTGCGCTCGCAGGTGCTTTTTCACCGTGAGCGGGTAGTACGTGCCTCCCTTGACGGTGGCATCGTTCGAGATCACGAGCACCTGCCGACCGTGAATGAGTCCGATGCCCGCAATCACCCCGGCGCCCGGGCTGGCGTCGTCGTAGAGACCGGTGGCGGCGAGGGGCGCGATCTCGAGGAACGGGCTGCCGTCGTCGAGGAGTTCGTCGATCCGCTCCCGGGGCAGGAGCTTGCCGCGGGAGAGGTGACGCTCACGGGCCTTCTCCGGTCCGCCCTGCGCGGCGACAGCGAGGCGTGAACGCAGGTCGGCGACGAGCGCGCGTTGCTCCTCGTCGTTTTTCGCGAACGAGTCGCTCGTCGGTGAGACCGACGAGATCAGTGTCTGCATTGACATTCCTTGGCGCTCGAGGGCGCAGACCATTCGGTTAGGCGCCACTAACTGGCATCAGGTTAGTACGAGCTAACTCAAATGTCCAGCGAAGAATGGTGCCGTCCGGGTGTCGCGATCGGCGCGAAACATGACGAAACATGACTTGAGGAGCCCGGTCGAGTCGGTTACGATGCACTAACCGATGTGCTCGCCGCGATGAATTCGCCCGTCCCGCTTCGCATCCACTGGAGGACGCCATGGCCGATGACACTCAGCTTGCATCTCGTCGCGGCCCCGACACGATCTCAGGCGCCCCCCTCGGCCGAAGCGAAGCGAAGGCCCAGCGCCGCGAGGCGCTCCTCGCCGCAGCCGCCCGCCACTTCGCCGACCGGGGGTTCAACGGTGTCTCGATCGAGGACCTCGGGTCAGCTGTTGGGATGAGCGGCCCCGCCGTCTATCGGCACTTCGAGAGCAAGCAGGCGCTGCTCGCCGCGATCCTCATCGATGTCAGCCGCGAGCTGCTCCATGGCGGCACCGAGGTCGTGGAGCGCGCACCGGACGGCGAACTCGCGCTGCGAGCGCTCGTGGAGTTCCACGTGCGCTTCGCCCTCGCGAACCCCGATGTGATCCGGGTGCAGGACCGCGACCTGGACAGCCTCTCCGACGAAGACCGGCACACCGTGCGCACACTCCAGCGCCGCTACGTCGAACTGTGGGTGGGAATCCTGCAACGGATGCAACCCGCCATCGACATTGCGGTGTTGCGCATCCGTGCCCATGCCACGTTCGGGCTGATGAACTCGACGCCGTACAGCGGTCACGAGCTCGCTCACGACTCGCTCAGGGACGTGCTCGAACGGATGGCGTTTGCGGCGCTTCGGTGAGTGCGCCGTTCCCCAGCGCGTCGCAGACGCTCGCACCAGAGCACCCGCTTGGATGAGCCCATGACCCCGCGCATCGTTGTCTCCGGCCCCACGTCATGGAACCAGCTGGTTGCCGTCGACGCGCTCCCTGACGCCCGACCGCAGATGCTGTTCGCGCGAGATTCCTGGGAGACGCTCGGAGGAACATCCGCGGGAAAAGCTCTGAACCTGTCTGCGCTCGGCTGCGACGTCGTTCTGCACACCCTTGTCGCGCAGGATGCCGTCGGCGAGCGTATCGAGGCCGTTCTCACCGACGCCGGGCTGGCGACGCTGATCGAGCGCGCCGATGGGGAGTCCGAGCGTCATCTCAATCTGATGACCGCGGCCGGTGAGCGCGTTTCGGTCTACCTCAGCACACCGACTCCGCGTGATGACCGTTCCTCCGCGGTGTCGCTCGCGGTGAGCGCAGATATTGCCGTTCTCGATCTGTCGGCATCCTCACTGGCGTTGATCGACCCGGTGAGGGATGCCGGCGTCGCGATCTGGACCGACATCCACGATTACGACGGCGAGAGCTCGTTCCACCGACCGTTCATCGATGCGGCCTCGGTCATCTTCATGAACGCCGATGGGCTCGCCGAGCCACTCGAGTTCATGCGCGAGTGCATCCGTTCCGGGGCCGCGCTCGTCGTCTGCACACTCGGTGCTGACGGGGCAATGGCGGTCGATTCTGAGCTGGTCGTCCATCGGGTGCCCGCAGCTGCTATCGAGAGCATCGTGGACACCAACGGCGCCGGGGATGCGTTCTTCGCCGGATATCTGGCTGCGCATCTTGCGGGAGCATCGATCGACGACGCGCTTGCGGCCGGGGCCCGACAGGCATCCGTCGCCCTGGGTTCGCGACACCTGACGCCGGTGCTCAATGAGGTGCTGAATATCCCCTCGGCGGTTACGCGAACTCCCTGAGCTCACCTGTCCGGCCCGTCATTTTTCGTCGCTCGTGCGGACCTCGGCGACCTGGGTCATGTCGCGATCAGCGGCATCCGTGGCGACATTCGAGTTCTCATCTGAGTTCTCGACCGGATCGAGGGGGTGACGAAGCTCGTCCTGTCTCAGCCGAAAGACCAGGATCGTCGCCACAGCGAGAACAACGGGGATTGCCCCGGCGACCAGGAACGCAGGAGCCAGGCCGATCGCCTCTCCGACCGGGCCGGCCAGGGCCATCGAGATCGGCATGAGCGCCAGCGACACGAAGAAATCGAGACTCGACACGCGACCGAGCAGCGCCGATGGGACGCGCCGCTGCAGAAGCGTGCCCCAGATGACGGTCGCCGCCGAGAAGGTGAAGCCCACGACGAACAGCGCGATGACCATGATCCACAGCTGGGAGGTGATACCGATGACGACGAGCGGGATGCAACCGGCACCCCACAAGAGGTTCATGATGGTGAGGTATCGCCTCGGGAGTTTCAGGGAGGCGACGACCAGCGACCCTATCGCTCCTCCGATTCCGAACGACGCGAGCACAAGGGCGAACGCGGCGGGCCCTCCCCCGGTCTGGTCCCGCACGGCGAACGGGAGCAGCACCTCGATCGGTCCCATGATCACGAGGATCAGAAGGCAGGCGAAGACCAGGGTGCCGAGCAGCCACGGCGTCCTCACCATGTAGTCGAATCCCTCACGAAGGTCAGAGGTGAGCGCCCGGAGCGGATGCTGCGGCTCCCTCGCTTCGCGCCGTATCGGGATCGCCCGGAGGAAGAACAAGCCGCAGACCGCCAGGAACTGAGCGCCGGCGACCAGGGCGAACGCGAGGCCGGGCGAGAACGCTGCAATGGCAGCGCTGGCCAGGGCAGGGCCCGCGGCCTGCATGATGGTGGGGCGAAGCATTCCCTCAACACCGTTCGCCGCCAGCAGGTCGTCGGCGGGGAGGATCGACGGGAGGAGAGCCGAATACGCCGGGTAGAAGAAACCGTCTGCGAACCCGAGGATCAGGGTGACGACGACGAGGTGCCAGAGCTCCAGGGCGCCGCTCAGCGCGAGGACGGCCGCCACGGCGATCGAGATCGACTTAACTGCTTCGACCACCACGAGAATGTTGCGCTGGGGCACCCGGTCGGCGAGCACCCCACCGAAGAGGACGGCCACGAGCATCCCGATCGCGCCTCCCGTCGCCACCATCGACAGGTCGACCGGGCCACCGCCGAGAGCGATGACCTGCCAGACGACGGCGACGATCCACATCCCGGCACCGAGCAGGGACAGCGTCAGCGCCGCTGCGAGCAGGCGGTACTGACCGAGGCGGAAGGGCTTCAGCGCACGCGGCAGGCGCGCCCAGGGGATGGGGTGGGCAGGAGTGGCATCCGAATCAATCTCGGGCATTCCCTGATGTTAACAAACCCCACCGACGGCGGGACAGGGGTTCGCGCGTGCCATCTTCATCGAAAAAATCGCCCTGTGGATAACTCGAATATACTTTCGAATGTCACGAATTTCTGGTAAAATCAGTCATGGCCCGGATCTCCGATCAGATACGCGAAATCGCACTCCTCGTGTGCGACCGTCTCGCGGAATATGAGGCAGCTGCGGCACCCGGCCAGCCGCTCTCGCTGCTGATCGACCAGGTCGCCGATTCCGATCTGGAGCTTCTTCTTCGAGATGCATCGGCGGTTCGTTCGGAATTCGACGCGATCATCGCCGCAGGTGCTGGGATCGTCGCCAAACGTTCAGAGCGCGAACTCGGGTACTCGGGTCTCGCCCAGCGCAGTGGTCACCGGACTCCGGTGGCGATGGTGCAGTCGCTGACGGGTTCCACCCGTGTTGAAGCCGCGCGACAGGTCAGGCTCGGCGAGGTGATGGGTGAAGCGGATGCCGCGACGCAGCACGCCATCGAGCCCCACTCCGGGTCGGGCTCGCTGCAGATTGATGGCGTCGACGGTGACGCTGACGCACTCGGTCCGGAGGCCGCGTTCGCTCGAGAGATCCCCTGGTACGAACCGCTGACTCGGGCCGTGCGTGACCACCGGTTGAAGTCGGAGGCCGTCAACGCCATCCTGCGCGGGCTCGGAGAGCCGACCGAACACTGCGGCCCCGACGCGCTCCGTGCGGCCGCCGAAGAAGTGCTGGAGGATGCCGCGGGCTCCAATATCGATGAACTTGGGCGCCGCGCCCGGAGAATTCGGGATCGAATCGATCCGGTCGGTGTCGCGCTGCGGTTCACCGAGCGGTACGAGCAGCGGAAATGGCGATTCGGGCGCAATGAGAACGGTGTGCGCACGGCGTGGATCGAGTTCGATGATGAGTCAGCGGCGTGGATCGACGCGATCGTCGGTTCTGCCATGCGTCCCCGCCGCGGCGGACCTCGGTTCGTGGACCCGGCAGAAGCCGACCAGGCCCAGAAGCTGCTCGATGACCCTCGCTCCAATGACCAGCTCATCTTCGACCTGCTGATGGACACCCTCAGGGCCGGAGCCCAGGCAGACCCGTCCACGATCTTCGGCTCTCGCCAGCCGGGCGTGCGGGTGGTCATCACCCAGGAGCAGTTGACATCCAGCAGTCCAGACGGCGCGCGCGGCACCGGGTTCCTCGAAGAGACCGGAGCCGCGGTGCCGCTGAGCTTCATCGACAAACAGGTCTGCGACGCAGGAACAGTATCGATCCTCACCGACACTGCAGGAACTCCGCTCGATGTCGGGCGCGAACAGCGACTCTTCACCTCGAAACAGCGCATCGCCCTGGCGATCCGAGACGGCGGATGTGAGTTCCCCGGATGTGACCGGCCGCCGTCATTCTGCGAAGCGCACCACATCGACGGTTGGGCGGCAGACGGCGGGCGCACTGACCTCGCCGACGGCATGCTCTTGTGTCGACATCACCACATGCTCCTCCACAACAACGGGTGGAGGATCACGAGGGAGGGCTCCGTCTATTGGATGATCCCGCCCCGAACCGTCGACCCCGCACAGGCCGCCATTCGCCTGAAGAGCAAATCTGCCCTCCGTCTGGCCTATCCGTCTGCCCCGCGGGAGCGCTCAGGCCGAGAGCGCCAGCAAAGCGGCTGACAGGCTCTTGCCGGGTGGCCCAGGCCTTGCTGGTCGGGTCAGGTTTTACCGGGCGGGTCCCGGGTGCGCTGGAGGCTGCGTGCAGAAAGAGTGACGTCACACCATCGTCAGGACCATCCCCGGATCACTCAGGATCGTGCCGACGTCTACGAGGAACCGCGAACCCTGCTCCCCATCCACCAGACGGTGATCGAACGACAGACTCAGGGTCATCACCTCACGCAACGCGATCTCGCCCCGGTACTCCCACGGCATCCGCCTGACAGCACCCACCGCGAGAATTGCCGCCTCACCGGGATTGAGAATCGGGGTGCCCGCATCGATGCCGAAGACGCCGACGTTGGTGATCGTGATCGTTCCGCCGGTGAGGCTCCGCGGACTCGTCGTGCCGGCGCGTGCCGCTTCGACGAGGTCGACAAGGGCGTCGGCCAGGTCAGCGAGTCCGAGGGTGTCAGCGTCCTTGATGTTCGGAACGATGAGCCCACGTCCTGTTGCCGCCGCGATCCCGAGGTTCACGTGGGCGTACTGCACGATCTCCTGCGCGTCGTCATCCCAGTGAGAGTTCACCGACGGGGTCCGAGCCGCTGCGAGCAGCACCGCTTTGGCCACGAGGCTGAGAACGGTGACCCGCTTGCCTGCGAACGCGGACTTCTTCCCCAACGACCGGACGAGATCCATGCCGGCGGTCACGTCGATCGTCAAAAACTCTGTGACGTGCGGGGCGGTGAAGGCCGAACGCACCATCGCCTGCGCTGTGGCTTTGCGAACGCCCTTGATCGGCGTGCGGGTGGCTTCCCTGCTCTCGCTGGTCGGCATCGTGGTGTCCTCGGTCGGGCCAGCGGATGTCTCCGCCCCTGCCGCGACGGCCCGGTTCACGTCGTCGCGAGTGATGAGTCCGTTCTCGCCGGTCCCATCCACCTGCGTCAGGTCGACACCCAGGTCACGTGCGAGCTTCCGCACGGGTGGTGTGGACCGCGGGCGTTCGCGCGCTTCCTCGGCGGCCTGAGATCCGGTCGGCGCCTCGGTGTGGGGTGCCGCGGCAGCGGTGTCCGCGGCAGCGGTGTCCGCGGTCCCGGCGTCGGCCGCCTCGACATCCGCCGGCTCGGCGTCAGCAGGCGACTGGGTCGAGCTCGCCCAGCCGCGTGACCGGCGAGCTGGCCGTGCGCCGCCCTCGATCTTCGGACCGTATCCGACGAGCACCGCCTGGCGCTCGACGACCGGGGTGTCCGACGGGGAGATCGCGGTACCCGACTCGTCCGAAACGCCGTCGGCTGCGGCATCCACCGCACGCCCAGAGTCCTGAGTGCCTCGCGGACTTTCCGACTCGCCTCCGTCGACATCGAATTCGACGATCGGGTCGCCCACCTGCACCGTGGCACCCTCGTCGGCGAACAGCTGAGACACGACGCCGGCGAACGGCGACGGCAGCTCGACCAACGCCTTGGCGGTCTCCACCTCGGCGATGATCTGGTTGAGGGTCACGGTGTCGCCGACGGCGACCTTCCAGGCCACGATCTCCGACTCGGTCAGACCCTCGCCGAGATCGGGGAGGGCGAACTTCTTCGCGCTCATGCGCTTGCCTTCCACCCGGTCAGGGAGTTCCGTCGGCCGAGAACCCGGTCGACGGCGTCGAGCAGGCGATCGAGGTCGGGCAGGAAGGCCTCCTCGAGCGCGGCGGGCGGGTACGGCGTGTCGAAGCCGGTCACCCGGGCAGGAGCAGCCTCGAGCCAGTCGAAGCAGCGTTCGGTGACCGCGGCGGCCACCTCGGCACCGATACCGCCCGATTGCGCAGCCTCGTGGGTGATCACCAGTCGGCCCGTCTTGCGAACGGACTTCTCGACCGTGGTGAAGTCGATGGGAGACAGCGATCGCAGGTCGATGACCTCGATCGAGATCCCGTCGTCGGCGGCCGCAGCGGCGGCATCCAGTGCGGTGGGGACGAGGGGCCCGTAGGCGGCGAGAGTCACGTCGGTGCCCTCGCGCACCACCCGGGCGCTGCCCATCGGCAGGGTGTCTGCCCCGAGGTCTTCGTTCACCTCGCCCTTGAGCCAGTAGCGTCGCTTCGGTTCGAAGAACAGCACCGGGTCATCGCAGGCGATCGCCTGCTGGATCATGGTGTGGGCATCCTGCGGGTTGGAGCAGGAGATCACACGAAGTCCTGCGGTGTGGGCAAAGTACGCCTCCGGGGACTCGGAGTGGTGCTCGACAGCGCCGATTCCCCCTCCGAACGGCACCCGAATGGTGATCGGCATCCTGACCTTGCCCCTGGTGCGGTAGTGGAGCTTCGCCACCTGGGCGACGATCTGGTCGAACCCCGGGTAGATGAACCCGTCGAACTGGATCTCACAGACGGGGCGATACCCGCGGAAAGCCAGGCCGACCGCTGTGCCGATGATGCCGGCCTCGGCGAGCGGCGCGTCGATGACGCGGCGAGGGCCGAACTCCTCCTGGAGTTTGTCGGTGACGCGAAACACACCGCCGAGCTTGCCGATGTCCTCACCGAGGAGCACGACCTTCTCGTCGTCGGCCAGCGCGCGGCGCAGGCCCGAGTTGAGCGCACCGCCGAGAGACATGACGGTCATGAGGCTTCCCCTTCGAACGATGCAAGATACGCCGCGTACTGACTCTTCTGGCGTTCCAGGCCGGAGTGAGGCCCGGTGTAGACCTGATCGAATACGGTCATCGGGTCGACGTCCTTGTCGAGAGCGATGCACGCCGCACGCATGTCGCGAGCGACAGCATCCGCCTTCTCCTGGACGCGGGTGGCGACGTCCTCGGTGAGGGCGCCGCGGCTTTCGAGGTACCTGCCCAGGCGTGTGATCGGGTCCTTCTGGCCCCACGCTTCGAGATCGTCGGCCGGCCGGTACCGCTTGGGGTCGTCCGACGTGGTGTGTGGACCCATCCGGTACGTGACGGCCTCGATGAAGGTCGGTCCCCCGCCGCTGCGGGCACGATCGAGCGCCACCCGTGTGGCCGCCATGACGGCGAGGACGTCGTTGCCATCCACCCGGATGCTCGGGATGCCGAATCCGGGGGCGCGGTCCGAGATGTGCCGCTGGGCCTGGAGCTGAACCGGTTCCGAGATGGCCCACTGGTTGTTCTGGCAGAAGAAGATCACGGGCGCCTGGAAGCTGGAGGCAAAGATCATCGCCTCGTTGACGTCACCCTGGCTTGTGGCGCCGTCGCCGAAGTAGGCGATGGAGACGGAGTCGACCCCGTCGTGCTTGCAGCCGAGCGCGTAGCCGGTGGCGTGGAGGCTCTGGGCGCCGATGATGACAGCCGGGGTTGCCATGCCGATGGCGTACGGGTCCCATCCAGAGGACGCGATCCCCCTCCAGACCTTGAGCATGTCGCCGAGGTCGACACCGCGGGTGTATGCGACCCCGTTTTCGCGGTAGCTGGAGAAGACGAAGTCATCGGAGCGAAGGGCGCGACCGGATCCGATCTGGGCGGCCTCCTGGCCGAGGAGCGGGGCCCACAGGGCGAGTTCCCCCTGGCGCTGGAGAGCGGTCGCCTCGGTGTCGATTCTCCGGATGACGACCATGTCCTGATACAGGTCGATGAGCTGGTCGTCGGTGACATCGGCCACCCACGGGTCGAAGCCGGGGCTCTCGGCACGGGTGCCTTCAGGGCAGATCAACTGGACGATGTCCTCGAGCTGTCCAGGGTGCAGATCCGGGTTGGATCCGCTGGCCAGCGAGGCGGTTCGAGTGTCTTCGTGGGTTGTGGACACAATTACACGCAACTTTCTGTCGTGCACTGCGAGCAGCTGGATTGCAGCCGCTCACAGCATCTGGCGCCGTTGCCAGAAGTACAACCGACGCTACGCCGGATACCCAATGCGCACAACCATCGTTGAAAGAACTGCTCATTTTGCTCTATCCAGCACGTTTTCCTCCTGCTAAGGTCTGGCACTATGCACAAGCTTGATCGCACCGACACGCGCCTCCTTCTTGCGTTGACCGAGGACCCGCGTTCGACCATCGTTGCTCTCGCAGAGAGGCTCGGCCTGTCGCGAAACACCGTGCAGGCCAGGATGACCGCGCTGGATGCCTCGAGCGTGCTGCATCCGTTCGATCTTCGGATCAATCCGGTCGCCCTCGGCTACCCGCTGACAGCGTTCATCTCGGTGCACCTGCAGCAGCACAAGGTCAGCGCCATTGTCGATGAACTTCGGTCGATTCCTGAGATCGTCCAGGCCCACGGGCTGAGCGGAACGAGTGACCTGTTGATTCGCGTCGTCTGCACGGATGCGGACGACCTGTTTCGCATCACCGGGCTGATCCTCGACTGCGACGGTGTTGAGCGTGCCGAAACATCGCTGGCGATGGGTGAGCTCATCCCGTTCCGGGCCCGCCCGCTGCTGGAGCGCGGGCAGGACTGAGCCCACGCGCGACCTGCGCCGCATCCGGTTGGGCCCAAAGGGCTGCCCCGACGGCACCTGAGCGACCCTTCCGGACCGATCGACCGGGCGAACGACCCTTCCGGACCGATCGAGTGCGCAAACGCACCCTTCCGGACCGGGTGGGGTTTGCGACCGAGGCCTTGAGTGAGGGGGCCCAAAGGGCTGCCAGTCGGCACCTGAGCGACCCTTCGGGACCGATCGACCGGGCGAACGACCCTTCCGGACCGATCGACCAGGCGAATGACCGGGTGGGCAGGCGGGCAGGCAGGCGGACCGGCGGGCGGGGCACGCACACCGCCGCACCGCATTAACGACGGATGCCCCGCCTCGATTTCTCGAGGCGGGGCATCCGGTTGAACGAAGGGTTTAGCCCTCGGCCGGTGCGTCAGCGTGGACACGCTCGGCCTCACGGCCGTTGGTGTCGGCGGACTCCGCGATGACCGGCTCAAGCGAGAGCTTGCCGCGGTCATCGATCTTCGTGATCTGCACGAGGATCTTCTGGCCGACGCCGAGCACGTCTTCAACGTTCTCGACACGCTTGCCACCGGCGAGCTTGCGCACCTCAGAGATGTGCAGCAGGCCGTCCTTGCCGGGGAGCAGCGAGACGAAGGCGCCGAATGTGGCGATCTTCACGACAGTTCCGAGGAACTGCTCGCCAACCTCGGGGTTGGTCGGGTTTGCAATGGCGTTGACCTGGGCACGGGCGGCCTCGGCAGACGGACCGTCGACAGCGCCGATGTACACGGTGCCGTCTTCCTCGATCGAGATGTCTGCGCCGGTCTCGTCCTGGATGGAGTTGATCGTCTTGCCCTTGGGGCCGATCAGCTCACCGATCTTGTCGACCGGGATGTTGACGCTGATCACGCGGGGCGCGGTCGGTGCCATTTCATCCGGGGCGTCGATAGCGGCGTTCAGGACGGAGAGGATCGTGGTGCGAGCCTCCTTGGCCTGGCTCAGCGCGGCCTTCAGCACCGAGGCGGGGAGGCCGGAGAGCTTGGTGTCGAGCTGGATAGCCGTGACGAACTCGCTGGTACCGGCGACCTTGAAGTCCATGTCGCCGAGTGCGTCTTCCGCACCGAGGATGTCGGTGAGGGCGGCGTACCTGGTCTGGCCGTCGACCTCATCGGAGACGAGGCCCATGGCGATACCGGCAACCGGCGCGCGCAGAGGCACACCAGCGTTGAGCAGCGACAGGGTGGACGCGCAGACGGAACCCATCGACGTCGAACCGTTGGAACCGAGAGCCTCGGAGACCTGACGGATGGCGTACGGGAACTCCTCGCGGCTCGGCAGAACCGGAACGAGCGCGCGCTCGGCCAGGAAGCCGTGCCCGATCTCGCGACGCTTCGGCGAACCAACGCGACCGGTTTCACCGGTGGAGTACGGCGGGAAGTTGTAGTGGTGCAGGTAGCGCTTCTTCGTGATCGGGCTCAGCGAGTCGATCTGCTGCTCCATCTTGAGCATGTTCAGCGTGGTGACACCCAGGATCTGGGTCTCTCCGCGCTGGAAGATGGCCGAACCGTGAACGCGAGGAATGACCTGCACCTCGGCGTCGAGCGGGCGGATATCAGCCAGGCCACGGCCGTCCATGCGGACGCCCTCGGTGAGGATGCGGTCGCGCACGATCTTCTTGGTGACGGACTTGAACGCGGCGGAGACCTGGTTGTTGGTTTCTGCCGGCAGCTCTCCCGCTTCGACCTTCTCAGCGATCGCGGTCTTGACGCGGTCCTTGAGCTCGTCGTCGGCGTTCTGACGCTCGGTCTTGTCGGCGATCTGGTAGATCGAGGCAAGCTCGGTCGCGGCCAGGTCGGAGACGGCGGCGAGGGTCTCGTCCGTGTACGGGAGGAAGACCGGGTATTCGCGAACTTCCTTGGCCGACTGGGCAGCGAGCTCGGACTGAGCCTTGACCAGCTGGAGGAGGAACGGCTTCGCCGCGTCGAGGCCCTCGGCCACGACATCTTCGTTCGGCTTGATGGCGCCGCCCTGGATGAGCGCCCAGGCACCTTCGGTTGCTTCTGCTTCAACCATCATGATGGCGATGTCTTCGTTGCCGTTCTCGTCGGTGACGAGGCGGCCGGCGACCGTGAGGTCGAAGACGGCGTCAGCGAGCTGCGAGGCCTTCGGGAAGGCGACCCACTGGCCGTTGATGAGCGCGAGGCGGATGCCGGCGATCGGGCCCGAGAACGGGAGACCGGAGATCTGGGTCGACATCGATGCCGCGTTGATGGCCAGTGCGTCGTAGAACTCGTCAGGAGCGATGCTCAGGACGGTGATGACGATCTGGACCTCGTTGCGCAGGCCGGTCACGAATGACGGGCGCAGCGGGCGGTCGATCAGGCGGCAGACGAGGATGGCCTCGGTCGACGGACGGCCTTCGCGGCGGAAGAACGATCCGGGGATCTTGCCTGCAGCGTAGCTGCGCTCTTCGACGTCCACCGTGAGGGGGAAGAAGTCGAAGTTGTCTTTCGGGTGCTTGCCGGCGCTCGTGGCCGACAGCAGCATGGTTTCTTCATCGAGGTACGCAGCGATGGCGCCCTGTGCCTGCTGTGCAAGGCGGCCGGCTTCGAACCGGACCGTGCGCTTGCCGAACTTGCCGTTGTCGAGGACTGCCTCGGCGAACTTGATTTCTGGACCTTCCATAGGTCACTCCTTACGTTTAGCGCCGCCCCGTGTGGGCGCGCGCTCTGCATAGGAGCAGGAACAGGCAGTAATTACTCAGGCCGTGTGGCCTGGCTGATCTCCAGTAGAAAACCGCTCTAAACTCCGGATGCCTGTGCACCGTAAGGGGGAACGCCGGGATCCCGACGTGAGAGAGATTCACCACCGAGGACCAGCTTCCTGCCGGCCTGCTCCGTTGATGTGGCCGCGATATTGCTATCGGACCGACTAAAGCCTAGCAGAGGGGCGATTTTTGAGCCTGTGAATGCTGCTTTCCCGCGTGTCCATCGGATGAACGGATGCCACTATCGCCGCCGGGAGCGGATCGTTAACATGACCCCATGAGAACACGTCGGAGGATTACCGGCACCGTCGCCCTGGCGGCCCTCATCGGCTCCCTCCTCACGGTCGGCGATTCCGGAACGTCCGCGGCGGCGATCACATCGTCCCGCATTTCCGGGCCGGATCGATACGCCACTTCTGCAGCAGCATCGCGCTCCGCCCATCCCGTGGCCGGAATCGTGAAGACCGTCTACCTCGCGTCGGGAGAGAACTTCCCCGACGCCCTGTCCGCCGGCCCTGCGGCTGCACGATCGGGGGCCTCACTGCTTCTTTCGACTCGCGCTGGCATCCCCGCGAGCATCCGGACCGAAATCGCGAGGCTCGCTCCGACCTCGATCGTCATCGTTGGGGGCACCGGTGCCCTCTCCACCGCGGTCGAGACCGCAGCACGGAGCCTCGCACCTGATGTCGTGCGGGTGGGCGGAAGCGATCGGTACGCCGTTTCAGACGCACTCGTCAGGAGCGTGTGGGCCTCGGGATCCTCGCGGGCATACATTGCCAGTGGCGCGTTTTATGCCGACGCTCTCGCCGCCGGCCCTGCTGCGGCCCGAATCGGCGCCCCGGTCATCCTGGTGCCTGGCGGTTCCTCCAGCCTGCCAACGGCCGCACGGACGCTTCTCACCGACCTGGGGGTGACATCCGTCACCATCGCCGGCGGGACCGGGGCGGTGTCTGCCGCGATCGAGGCACAAATCAGGGCGCTGCCAGGGATGGGCGGTGTCACACGCCACGGCGGCACGGACCGGTACGAAACGGCGAACCTCATCAATCGCGCGGCCTTCGCCGGCGCAGCGGCGGGACCGAGCTTCCTGGTCGCTGGCGGAAATTTTCCGGATGGGCTGTCTGCGGTCGTCCCCGCCTCGGTCGCCGGCCGGCCGATCTTTCTCTCCCATCCGTATTGCGTTCGCCAGAGCGTGATCTCCACCATGACGACGACCTCGACCACCGAAGCTCGGCTGGTCGGGGGCACTGGCGTGCTCCGAGGCGCCGTCGCGAAGCAGCAGCCCTGCCTCAGCACGGCCTCCCCGTCGAGCATCTGGATTGTGGTCAACAAGCGGCGCCCGCTGTCACCCGTCACCTTCGTACCGAACGACCTCGTCTCCCCGAGGGTCTCGAATGTGCACGGGCAGCCGATACGCAGGGAGGCCGCCGCCGCGCTCGAATCGATGTTCGCGGCAGCGTCTCGAGCAGGAGCAGGCTCCATGGTCCTTCAGAGCGGCTATCGCTCCTACGCCACGCAGAGGAGCATCTACAACGGATTCGTGCGTTCGGAGGGCCAGTCTGGTGCCGACCTGCGGTCGGCGAGACCCGGCTACAGCGAGCATCAAACCGGACTCGTCGCCGACATCGCGCCCCGGGCGGCCGGATGCTCCGACATGCACTGCATCGCGTCAACGCCGCAGGGAGCATGGCTCAGGGCGCATGCCTGGGAGTACGGATTCATCCTGCGCTACCCGGCGACGTCGACACACATCACGGGCTATAAATACGAGCCGTGGCACTATCGCTTCGTGGGGAAGAATCTCGCGGCGGACTTCCGCGCGGGCGGATTCGTCACCCTCGAGGGGTTCTTCGGATTGCCTGCCGCTCCGCGCTATTAGTCGAGGTCGACTTCTGCTGAGCTCAGTCGCGGGCGCGCATCCGCGCCCACCACACCCAGCCGACGCCGAGAAGGACGAGCGCCACCACTGCGATAAGGATGAACTTGATCGCTGCTGCGAGGAACGCCAACGCGACATTGACGATCACGGATGCGGCGATCACGGCGAGGATCACGACAACGATGCCGATGAGCAGGGATTTCGTCGAGGACTTCATGACTTAAGTTCAGCACAGTTTTCAGCGGGCGCCGGACACGACGGCGCCGCCGGCTTATTCCAGGAGCGGCGCCGTCGTACTGCGAGGTCGATCAGCTCGGCTGGAATCCTCCGACCGGGCTCAGCGCGGCATCGAAGCCGAACGGGTCGCGCACCTGGCTCGACCGCTCGGACGCGATCATCAGCGGCGTGAGCTCTCTGGCTGCCCGGTCGATCCTGTCCGGGAGGGTCTTGATCCTGTCTGCGCCGCTCCCCCAGTCTTCGGAGGCGGCAAAGACGCTCGTCGGCACGATGATCGCGTGCAGGTAGGTGAACATCGGTCGGATCGCGTAGTCCAGCGCGAGAGAGTGACGCGCGGTTCCCGCCGTTGCACCGATGAGCACGGGCATGTCTGTCAGTGACCGGTTGTCGAGGATGTCGAAGAACGACTTGAACAGGCCGCTGTAACTCGTCGTGAAGATCGGCGTGACCGCGATGAGGCCGTCAGCCCCGGTTACCGCCTCGATGACGGCCTCGAGCCTGGGACTGGCGAATCCGGTCAGCATGTTGTTCATGATGTCCTGCGCGACATCCCGCAGCTCGACGGTGGTCACCTGAACCTCGACGCCCTGTTCCTCCAGCCGGGAGACGGTCGCCTCAGCCAGGCGATCGCCGAGCATCCGCGTCGACGACGGCTGACTGAGGCCGGCCGACACGACCGCAAGTGTGCGGGTGGTCATGACATCACCTCTGCTTTCCTGGGTGCCTCGCTTGCGGCTGTGAGGGACCGGTGGGTGGGGCCGTCCGGCACATCGGCCGGCCGGTTCTTCGCAAATTCACGACGGAGCACTGGAACGACCTCGCTTCCGAGCAGGTCGAGCTGCTCGAGGACTGTTTTGACGGGGAGGCCCGCGTGGTCCATCAGGAACAGCTGGCGCTGGTAGTCCCCGACGTAGTCGCGGAAGCCGAGGGTCTTGTCGATGACCTCCTGCGGGCTGCCGACGGTCAGCGGCGTCTGTGACGTGAAGTCCTCGAGGCTGGGGCCGTGGCCGTACACCGGCGCGTTGTCGAAGTACGGGCGGAATTCGCGGATGGCGTCCTGCGAATTCTTGCGCATGAAGACCTGGCCGCCGAGTCCGACGATCGCCTGGTCCGCGCGCCCGTGACCGTAATGTTCGAAGCGCTGGCGGTAGAACGCCACCATTTTCTGGGTGTGGGATGCGGGCCAGAAGATGTGGTTGGAGAAGAAACCGTCGCCATAGAACGCGGCCTGTTCGGCAATCTCCGGGCTGCGGATCGAACCGTGCCACACGAACGGGGCGACATTGTCGAGCGGCCGGGGCGTCGCGGTGAAGCCCTGGAGGGGAGTGCGGAACTCGCCTTCCCAGTCGACGACATCCTCACGCCAGAGCCGGCGAAGGAGAGCGTACTTTTCGAGCGCGAGCGGGATTCCCTGCCGGATGTCTTCGCCGAACCACGGGTAGACCGGACCGGTGTTGCCGCGACCGAGTGTCAGGTCCATGCGGCCACCGGACAGGTGCTGCAGCATCGCGTATTCCTCGGCGATCCGCACCGGGTCATTCGTCGTGATCAGCGTTGTCGCGGTCGACAGGATGATCTTCGACGTCTTCGCCGCCAGGTAGCTGTTGATCGCGACGGGGCTCGACGGGAAGAACGGAGGGTTGTGGTGCTCTCCCATCGCGAAGACGTCCAGCCCGACATCCTCCGCGTGTTGCGCGATGGTCAGGACGTCCTGCAGGCGCGACGCGTCCGTGGGCGTGTGACCGGTGGTGGGGTCGGTGGTGATGTCCCCGACGCTGAAGATTCCGAACTGCATGATCGCCTTCCAGCAGAGATTGCTATCCATTCATGTGAATGGATATCTGGTGCAACGGGTGTCACGACTGATCTATTCCGCACGCAAGGGAAATGTTCGCAGAATAGGCTGGGGTGCGCACCACAGGAGACCAGAGGAGCACCGATGACGGCTGAACCGCAGGGACCCCGGACGGCGTCGATCCCGAAACCGCGGGTCCCGTTCTGGGACAACGCGCGATTCGCGTGCATCGTGCTCGTCGTCATGGGTCATGGCATCCAGCGGATCACCTATGACTCGGATGCCGCGCTCGTCGTCTACCTCTTCATCTACGCCTTCCACATGCCGGCATTCGCGATCGTCAGCGGCTACTTCACGAAGAGCGCTCCGCCGAACGCCCGCCAGATGAAGCGGGTGATCACCGACATCATCCTGCCGTACGTGATCATGGAAACGATCTGGACCCTGGTGCAGTTCCTCGTCGAGGGTAAGCAGGAGCTCAACCCCACCCAGCCGAGCTGGACACTCTGGTTCCTCCTTGCACTCGGCATCTTCCGGCTGGTCTTGCCGTATCTCGCCCTGCTGCGGTGGCCCCTCGCCTGGGCGCTCATCATCTCGGTGGGTGTCGGCTATCTCAACAACGTCGACAGCACCTTCTCGCTCGCGCGCACCCTCGGGATCCTGCCGTACTTCGTTCTCGGCTGGCAGCTGCACAAGTGGAAGCTCGTCGATAAGTGGAGGGTCGTCGAACGGCAGACCTGGCTGATCCGCGGTGCTGCGATCCTGTTCATGCTCGCCTGGGCGGCCGTCCTGGTGATCTTCATCGACCTCTGGCGCGCCATCGACCTGCGCTACTGGTTCTTCTACGACCAGTCCTATTCCGGACTCGGCGGGGACCAGCTGTGGTCAGGGGGTGTTCGACTCGGACTCATCGTTCTTGCCGTTCTGCTCAGCGCAGCGTTCTTCGTTCTCCTGCCCCGCCGGAAGACCTGGATGACGACCCTCGGCCAGTACACGATGTACGTCTACCTGCTGCACAGTTTCGTGCTCTACCCACTCCGTGAGAGCGGAGTCCTGCGGCACGACGACTATCCGGAACTCTGGCTCATCGGAATGCTGGTCTTCTCCGTGCTCATCGCGATCGGGCTGTCGAGTGGCCCAGTGCGCCGGGCGCTCCGGCCGCTTATCGAGCCGAAACCCCGGTGGGTCTTCGCCGACCACAAGGATGCCCCTCCCGGACCGTCGCGACGCGACCCGACCGGTGCACAGCGCGATCGGGAGCCGGAACGGCCGACGCCGCCCGCTCCCCCCGCGTATCGCTGAGACTCAGCGAGTGGCGCCGACGGCGGTCCGTGCCGCGGCAACGCGGATCGACCGTGCCTTTCGAGCGGTCAACACGAGCCCGACGATCACCCCGAGAATCGCTCCACAGGTGTTCGCGACGATGTCGCGCGGATCGGACACCCGCGTCGGGATGAACAGCTGCGCCAGCTCGATGGCGACGGTGAGCCCGAAGCCGAGAATCATGGCCAGCCACCAGAGTCGCCGCCCGAACAGGAGGACCAGGAACAGCCCAATCGGGAAGAACATGGCGATATTCGACGCGAACTCGAGTCCGTTGTAGGTGATCCACGCGGTCGCCGAGCGCCCCTGGAAGTACTCGAGGGCCTTGAACAGGAGGATGTTGGCGTCCTCGTCGAGCGGCTGGGGGCCGAGGGTGATGACGCCGACAAACGCCAGGTACGCCAGGGTGAAGAGACCGAGTACCGGGTGGCGATGAAGCATTCCCCTAGTGTGCCGTGGATTTCTGAGCTTCAGCCGCGTCGGTAACCTGGCTCAGGAAAGGCTCAGTCGCGCAGGCGGCCGAGCATGCTCTGGATCGCGACAGCAGCCGCCCCGCGCGCCCAGGCTGAGAATCCGGACTCGTCGCGAAGGACACGCAGCGGTGTTGCCTCCGGATCACGGTCGGACCGGATCGCGGCGACGACATCTGATTCGACGATCGGCCAGAGGCCAAGTCCCTCCCCGGAGAGGACGACCGTGTCGAGCATCGCGAGGTTTGCGACCGCCGCGATCATTCGGCCGAGCGCACGACCGGCCGACCCGAGGACGGCGAGCGCGGGTGGATTTCCGGCCGTCGCGAGTGCGAGAACCCGGTCGTAGTCGACAGGGCCGTCCGTCGCGATGCCGACTTGCGCGCAGATACTGGGAATGGAGAGCATCGCCGTGGCACAGCCGCGGTGACCGTCTCCGCACAGGGGTCCTGACGGGTCGAGCGGAAAGTGGCCGCCGAGCCCCAGGCCGGTATCCGCCGTGATGACGACACGATCGCGGATGACGAGCCCGTAGCCGACGCCAGCCCCGATCGTCAGGACGGCGAAGTTCGGCATGCCTCTCCCGGCACCGAACCAGTGCTCCGCAGCGGTGAGGGCGACAACGTCGTTCTCGATGACGGCCGGAACTCCGGTGGCCCGCTCGATGAGCGTCGCCAGGTCGACGTCCCGCCACCCAAGGAATGGTGCGCGAGTCACGACTCGCAGACCGGACACGTTCCCGCCAATGCTCGCGCCGACGGCCGCAAAGGTCGCTGCGCCGCCGAGTTCGTCGACGATCTCGACGATGCGGGACACCACGTGTTCGGGCGATGGATTGTCGAGGCGTCGCGATGTCGTTGCATGCTCGGTTGCACGAAGATCCGTGCTGACGCCGAACACTTCGGTCCCCGTGATCTTCACGCCGACGAATCTCCGGGCATCCACCCGAACGTCGAGCGGGCGCGTTGGCCTGCCGACGGTTCCTGCATACATCTCAGGTCCTTCGATGAACAGTCCGCGATCGAGGAAGGGCTTGCTCAGGCGGGTGAGGCTCGCGGGTGAGAGCCCGAGCCGCCGGCCGAGATCACTGCGGGAGATCGGTCCGTGGATGAGCACCTCGCGAGCCAGCTCAAGGGATGATTCCCCCACCGGCGTTCGATCCGTCTGCTCCATCGTCTGCATCTCCATTACCCTATTTGTTTCATCCTGACACAAACAAACCCGATTATTCGACCGTAATGCTCCTTCCTGTCACAAATATTCCCTCTTGACAGAGTGATTCTTTTTGACGTAGAACTAATTCATGCAACGAAGCCGCCCAGATGACATCCGTCCCCTCCACCTCAGGAATGGCGGAACGAGCGTCGTGATCGACACGTCGACCAACCTGCCCAGCATCGTCTGGTGGGGAGAAGATCTCGGGGACGTGAGTCCAACGGACCTCGAGGATCTCACTCGGGCATCGGTTGCCCAGCGCGTCTCAGGGGGCCTCGATTACCCTGCGCGGCTCACCCTCATCCCTCTCGAGTCGATGGGCTGGCACGGAACGCCCGGGCTGTCCGGACACCGGAATGGGCGCGGGTTCTCCCCCGCCCTCCTGACCGCGGGCATCTCCGGTTCCCCGTCGTCCGCCGAGATCGAAGCGACGGATGTCGACGGCGGGCTGCACATCCTGATCGAGTGCGAGGTGACCGCAGCTGGACTGTTTCGCCAACGCATCACCCTCACCAACACGGGCGTCGACCCATACACCCTGGTCGACCTCCACGCCTCATTCCCCCTGCCCGCTGGCCTGGACGAGATCCTCGACACGACCGGACGCCACCTCAAGGAACGCTCACCCCAGCGGCACGCCTTCACGATCGGCAGCCATGTGCGGGAGAGCAGGCGGGGGCGCCCTGGCGCCGACGCCAGCCTCCTCCTCGCGGCAGGACGCCCGGGATTCGGATTCGAGCGCGGGCTCGCGTTTGCGGTGCATTCCGCCTGGAGCGGCAACCACCGCCTGATGGCCGAGCGCACGTCCGGCGCGGATTCGTTTCTCGCCGCGGGCGAGGTGCTGCTTCCGGGCGAGATGATCCTCGCGCCGGGCCAGTCCTATCGAACGCCGTGGGCGATCGGATCGTGGGGCGATGGCCTCACCGCGCTCTCCGCACGATTTCACGAAGACATTCGTGCGCGACCGAACCACCCGGCCCGGCCCCGGCCCGTCACGCTCAACACCTGGGAGGCCGTCTACTTCGACCACAACCATGACCGCATCGATGCACTCATCGCGGCAGCTGCGACGGTCGGCGTCGAACGATTCGTCCTCGATGACGGCTGGTTCGCGGGAAGACGAGACGACACAGCCGGGCTCGGCGACTGGCTCGTCGATGCCGACGTGTGGCCCGACGGACTCGGCCCGCTGATCGACCGTGTCGAAGCGCACGGCATGGAGTTCGGACTCTGGGTCGAACCCGAGATGGTCAACCTCGACAGCGACCTGGCCCGGGCACACCCCGACTGGATCCTCCGCGCGCGGTCGGAGCTCCCTGTGCCCGCACGGCAGCAATACGTCCTCAATCTCGCCCACCCGGAGGCGTATGCGTACATCCTCGGCCAGCTCGACGCGTTGCTCAACGAATACTCGATTGCCTACCTCAAGTGGGACCATAACCGCGATCTGCTCGAGGCCGGCGACGGCGCAGGCGGGCACGCGGTCGTGCATGAGACGGTCGACGCGGTCTACCGGCTCATGGCAGAACTCCGACAACGACACCCGGGCCTGGAGATCGAGTCCTGCGCGTCCGGAGGCGCCCGCGTCGACCTCGGCATCCTCGAGCACACCGATCGGGTCTGGACCAGCGACTGCCTCGACCCCCTCGAACGGCTCGGAATTCAGAAATACACCGGCCTCCTCCTCCCTCCCGAGGTGATGGGCGCGCATCTGACCACCCCCCTCGTGCACTCGACCGGGCGCACAGCCTCGCTCGACCTCAGCGGAGGAGTCGCTGTCTTCGGGCATTTCGGCATCGAATGGGACCTCACCACGCTCGACGACGACGGTCTCGCCGCTGTCGCCGCCTGGGTCGACAGGCACAAGCGATTCCGCGCGCTGCTCCACTCGGGCAGGACGGTCCACGCGGACACGACCAATCAGGCACTCGACATCCGCGGCGTGGTCGCCGCTGACGGGTCAGCCGCTCTCTTCGCCCTCTGCCAGGTGACGGCGAACGTCACCTACCCGACCGGCCGCGTCACCTTGCCGGGCCTCGACCCTGAGCGGAGGTACACCGTCCGGATCGAGACCGACGGCGGAATCGGCGGTCCGGGCCAATCCCCGTTGCCGTGGGCGGAGCATCCGCCCACCCTCACCGGCCGTGCCATCGGTACCGTCGGCCTGCAGGCCCCCGTCCTGTTCCCCGGGCAGCTCGTTCTGCTCCACGTCACATCCCAGCCCTGACCCCACAGCACCACTCGCGCAAGGAGGCGCATCATGACGGATGACACCATCCCCCGATTTACCCGACGGGTCCGACGGCGGCGCCGGACGGCCGTCGTCGCCCTGGTCGCCGCGATCATCGCCCCCATCCTCACCGGTTGTGCACCGGCAGAGGATGGCGGCGTCGTCACCCTCGATTTCTTCCAGTTCAAGGGAGAGGCCATCGGCGACTTCGATGCGATCATCGCGGACTTCGAGGCGGAGAACCCTGACATTCGGGTCGAACCAGAACGCCGTCCCCGATGCCGACACAGCGATCCGAACCCTTCTCGTGAAGAACAAGGTCCCTGACGTTCTCACCCTGAACGGGTCAGGCAACTTCGGCCAACTCGCGCGAGCCGGCGTGTTCCACGATTTCACCGGAGATCCCCTCCTCGACAAGGTCAACCCGGCCGTCCAGGACATCCTCGCCGACCTCGGCACCTTCAACGAGAGCGAGGTGAATGCCCTCGGCTTCGCCAGCAACGCCGATGGCATCATCTACAACCGGGAGATCTTCGCGGAACAGGGCCTCGAGGTTCCGACCACGTGGGACGAACTGATCACCGTGAGCGAAAAGCTCGCAGACGCCGGCATCCCCGCGTTCTACGGAACGGTCGCGGATGCCTGGACGGTCGCACCGGCGTTCAACGCGATCGGCGCCCAGCTCGGAGGCGACGAGTTCTATCCGAAGCTCCGCGAACAGGGCACCGACGTCGACAGTGACGGAGTCTCATTCTCGAACGACTACGTCGAAACGATGGAGAAACTCAAGACCCTGTACTCGTTCGCGCAGGACGGGTTTCTCAGCCGCGGCTACGAAGACGGAAACGCCGCCTTCGCGGACGGCGCCTCGGCGATGCTGATGCAGGGCATCTGGGCGATCAGCCCCGTGCTGGAGAACAACCCCGACATCGATCTCGGCGTGTTCCCGTACCCGGCCGGTGACGACCCCGACGACATCGAGCTCGTCTCCGGCGTCGACGTGGCCGTGGCCATCGGGAAAGACACCCCACACTTCGAGGAGGCCAGGCGATTCGTCGACTACCTGTTCCAGGCCGAGGTGCTCGATGACTTCGCCGCGTCCCAGAACATGTTCTCGACAGCACGCGACGCCGCACCGAACGCCAATCCCGCGCTCGAGGAGGTGTGGCCCTATTTCGAAGAGGGCAGGATCACCGGATTCATCGACCATCAGATCCCCGCGTCGATCCCCCTCCAGCCCATCCTGCAACAGTTCCTCATCGATGGAAACACGGACAGGGCCCTCACCACCCTCGACAACGAATGGCGCAAAGTCGCTGCTCGCACAACGATTCGAACCGGAGAGTAACCATGTCAACCACACTCTCGAAGCCGACCGGCTCTTCGGTCGGTAAACCGCGCAGGGTCCCGCCCACCGGTCTGAAACGGCGACGCCGACCGGGAGAACCGGGAGGAACGGCATCCGCGTACTACTGGATGGTTGTCCCCGCGGTGATCCTGTTCGCGGGGCTGCACACAATCCCGGTCCTCTCAGGAATCTTCTTCAGCTTCACGAACTACGCCGGTTTCGGCGCCTGGGACTTCGTCGGGCTGAACAATTACCTCGCCCTGTTCCAGGATGACCGGATTCTGAGGTCGTACGGGTTCAGCTTCGGCTTCGCCATCGTGGCAACGATCCTGACCAACGTGATCTCCCTGGCCATCGCCGTCGGGCTGAACGCAAAGATCGCGGCTCAGTCCACGTTCCGCGCAATCTTCTTCGTTCCGTACATCCTGGCGATCCTCGTCGTCGGTTACGTCTTCCAGTACCTGTTCTCGAACTCGCTCCCGAAGATCCTGTCCGGTATCCCGCTGTTCCGGGACAACATCCTGGCGAACGAGAACTTCGCGTGGACGGCCATCGTCGTCCTGGCGGTCTGGAACTCGTGTGCGTTCGCGATCGTCCTCTACCTGGCCGGCCTGCAGACGATTCCGCAGGAGCTCTACGAGGCGGCGTCGATCGACGGCGCCAATCCGTGGCGTCAGTTCTGGTCGATCACCTTCCCGATGATCGGCGCGTTCTTCACAATCAACATGGTGTTGAGCGTGAAGAACTTCCTGCAGGTCTTCGACCACATCATCGCCCTCACCAACGGCGGACCGGGTACCTCGACGGAATCGATCACACTGCTGATCTACCGTGGCGGTTTCCAGGGCGGCGAGTTCGCCTACCAGTCGGCCAACGCCGTCATCTTCGTCATCGTGATCATGGCGGTTTCGTTCCTGCAATTCCGGGTCCTCCAGCGCAGAGGAAGCTGATTTCTGATGTCAACGACAACTCTCGACAGCACAGGCACACCAGAGACAACCGGAGCGCTGAAGCGTCGCAGGCGCCGCCTCGAGCAGCAGGACACGCGCAAGATCAACTGGTGGGCCACCGCCCTCATCGCGGTCTGCTCGATCACCGTCCTGATCCCGCTCTACCTCGCGGTATCCATCGCCCTGAAGACCGCCGGACGAGCTCGCCGGCGGAACCGGGTTCGAGTTGCCGACAGGGCTTCAACTGGCAGAACTTCGTCGACGCCTGGGTGCTGACGGACTTCCCGCGGACGCTCGCCGAACACCGCGTTCATCACTGTCGGCGCCGTCGTCCTCACCCTGCTCACGAACTCGCTCGTGGCGTACGCGATCGCGCAGGAACATGCACAGGACGTTCTTCAAGAGCGTGTACTTCTACCTGCTGAGCGCCCTGTTCATCCCGTTCCCGATCATCATGCTGCCTGTCGTCAAGGAGACTGCGCTGCTCGGTCTGGACAACCAGGTCGGGCTGATTCTGCTGTACACGGTCTTCGGGCTGAGCCTCAACGTGTTCATCTATGTCGCTTTCATCCGGTCGATCCCGATCGAACTCGAAGAAGCGGCGCGAACGGACGGGGCGAGCACCTGGCGCGTGTACTGGCAGATCATCTTCCCGTTGCTCTCCCCGATGAACGCCACCGTCGGCATCCTCACCTGCGTCTGGGCGTGGAACGACTTCATCCTGCCGCTCGTCGTCCTCTCTGATCCCGCCGCCCGCACGCTGCCGCTCGCGCAGTACATCTTCCAGGGCCAGTTCAACACGAACTACACCGCCGCATTCGCCTCCTACCTCATGGCGATGGCACCGCTCCTGCTGGTGTACGTTTTTGCGCAGCGTTGGGTCATCTCCGGCGTGATGAGAGGATCGATCAAATGACGGATGCCATGACGACGACAGACCACGCCGCGACCGATGCTGCCCCCTGGTGGACGCGAGCCGTTGTGTACCAGGTCTACCCGCGCAGCTTCGCTGACTCGAACGGCGACGGTATCGGCGACCTCGCCGGCATCCGCTCGAAGCTCGATCACCTGGCCGAGCTCGGCATTGACGTGATCTGGCTCTCGCCGATTTACCCGTCACCGCAGCACGACAACGGATATGACATCCGTGACTATGAGGACATCGATCCGGTATTCGGCGACCTGGCCGAATTCGACAGGCTGCTCGAGGACGCGCGCGATCGCGGCATCCGGATCGTGATGGACCTCGTCGTCAACCACACCAGCGACGAGCACGCGTGGTTCGCCGAGTCGCGATCGTCAACGGACAATCCCAAGCGGGACTGGTACTGGTGGAGGAAGCCGCGCGCAGACGGCAGCGCTCCCAACGACTGGACGAGCGCCTTCTCCGGCCCCGCTTGGACACTCGACGAGACCACGGGCGAGTATTACCTGCACCTGTTCGCCAGGCAGCAGCCGGATCTCAACTGGGAGAACCCGGAGGTGCGCCAGGCGGTGTACGCGATGATGCGCCGGTGGCTCGACCGCGGCGTGGCCGGATTCCGGATGGACGTCATCAACCTCATCGCCAAACAGACGGAACTCATCGACGGACCCACCCGCGGTTCCGGACTGGGGTTCACCACCGGCCCGCAGATCCACGACTTTTTGCAGGAAATGCACCGTGAGGTTTTCGCCGGCCGCACGGGCGAATACCTCACCGTGGGCGAAATGCCCGGGGTGAGTATTGCGGATGCCGTGCTCTTCACCGACCCGGCCCGCGCCGAGGTGGATATGGTCTTCCAGTTCGAGCACGTGTCGCTGGACTCCGGCAGCCATAAGTTCGACGCCATCCCCCTCGATTTCGTCGCCCTCAAGTCGAACCTGGCTCGCTGGCAGACCGGACTCGCCGAGCGCGGCTGGAACAGTCTCTACCTCAACAACCACGACCAGCCCCGGCTGGTGTCCCGATTCGGAAACGACCGCGAGTACCGGGTCCAGTCGGCCACGCTCTGGGCACTCGTGCTGCACCTGCAGCGCGGGACGCCGTACATCTACCAGGGCGAGGAGATCGGCATGACCAACGTGCGGTTCGAATCGATCGAGCACTATCGGGACATCGAGTCGCTCAATCACTACCGCGAAGCCGTCGAGAAATTCGACGAGTCGCCATCGACGGTACTCGCCGGCGTCCACGCCCGCGGCAGGGACAACGCGAGGACCCCGATGCAGTGGGACGACTCCGAGCACGCCGGTTTCACGACCGGGTCGCCGTGGATCGCAGCGAACCCCAACTACCCGGAGATCAACGTGGAGGCCGACAGAGCTTCAGACGAGAGCGTTTTCGACTTTTACCGACGGTTGATCGCACTCAGGCACGAGAACGACACGGTCGCGCTCGGCGACTTCGAGCTGCTCGCTCCGTCGCATCCGACGCTGTACGCGTTCACGCGCCGGTCCGAATCGGAAACCCTCGCCGTCGTCGCCAACGTGTCCGACGAACCGCACGACGGCGACCTGCCCCTCGACCTCGAGGGCGCAGAGCTGGTCATCGGCAACTATCCTGTCGGCGACGACACCACGTTGCGACCCTGGGAGGCGCGTCTCTACCGGCTCTGACGACGACACCCGTGCGTGAAAAAACGGGCCGTTCACCTCGCGGTGAACGGCCCGTTCTTTATCGTCAGACTGACTTAGCGACGCAGTCCGAGACGCTCGATGAGCGAGCGGTAACGGTTGATGTCGACATCAGCCAGGTAGCCGAGAAGACGGCGACGCTGACCAACGAGCAGAAGCAGGCCACGACGTGAGTGGTGGTCGTGCTTGTGCTCTTTGAGGTGCTCGGTGAGATCCTTGATCCGCTGGGTCATCACAGCGACCTGGACCTCGGGGGATCCGGTGTCACCGGGGTGAGTTGCGTACGCTTCGATGATCGCCTTCTTGGCTTCGCCTTCAAGTGCCATAGGTTGATCCCCTTTTCTCTCGTTGCGCGGTGCCCGTCACAGAGTGTGCAGGCTCTCTTTATCCGCGGCCGTTAGACGGCAACCTCACGAGTTTAGCAGGTTTCGCCTCTCCACTCGGCGCTAGGGTGAAGCCGTTCAGCCGTGATCCCCGTTGCGCACGGCTTCCGGCCGAAAGGGACGCCCATGACCCACGATCTCACGACCACTCTCCGGTCGCTTTTCACCTTTCCCCGGGAGCTGCCGGCCTTCGACGTCGACGCAGCACCTGAGCATCCGAGGGATCTCTTCGTCCAGTGGCTGGAGCATGCTGTCGACGCCGGCGTCCAGGCGCCGCAGGCAATGACCCTGTCGACCGCAGGGCAGGACGGGCGGGTCTCGGCTCGCGTCCTCATCCTCAAGAACGTCGACGAACACGGCTGGATCTTCGCCTCTCGGGACGACGGTCCGAAGGCGAGGGACCTCGGCGCGAACCCGTTCGCTGCGCTCACCTTCTTCTGGCCGACTGTCGGGCGGCAGGTGCGGGTGAGTGGGCCGGTTCGCAAACTCTCGCGCGCAGACGGCGAGGCGGATTTCCTCGCCCGCCCCGCGATTTCACGCGCGGCCGCCTTCGTCGGACACCAGAGCGAACCCCTCACATCCATTGACGCCTACCGGGAGGCGTACGCGGAGGCGGCCGGGATCGTCGACGCTGACCCGTCCCGGGTCGCGCGCGCCTGGAGCACCTGGGCCGTGGCCGCCGATGAGGTCGAGTTCTGGCAGGCGGCCACCGACCGGTCGCACGTTCGACTCCAGTACCGGCTGCACGGCAGGGCCTGGGAGCGCGGGCTGCTCTGGCCCTGACCCGGCATGCGGAACGCTGGATCCTCCAGACGATGAACCGGCCCTGCCTCGGAAGACCACTCGGCGCTGCACCACGAACGTGACGATGTAGAGAATCACGTCGGTGACCAGTTTCGCCGCGAGTAAGGGGAGGCCAAGGCTGGTGAGAACCTCAAGCCCGGCCCAGCCTGCCGCGAGGACAGCGGCGGCGAGGCCGGCGTACAGGGCCGCCGAACGGCGAAGCGTCCTGGATCGCTCGCGAAACACCACGTGACGGTTCAACAGGAAGTTGACGGTGCCGCTGACAACGCGCGCACCTACTGCGGCCACGAGGAGCGACCCGGTGAGCCAGGCCAGCACGAGAACAAGCACAGCGTCGATCGCGAACGACACGATCGATGAGCCGGCAAAAGCCAGGAACGGTCGGGCGACACGGAGGGAATCGATCACCGGGCGGAAGTGAGACGACTCGTTCTGATCGAGATAGATCGTGTCGATCGGAACCTCCTCGATTCGGTGCCCATCCGTCCGCGCAGACAGGAGGGTGGCGAGTTCGTAATCGAATCGGTCCCCCTTCACCGTCAGGAGCCAGTCGAGCATCCCGGCCGGATATCCGCGCAGGCCGGTCTGGGTGTCGGTGATGTCGAAGCCGGTGGCCAGGCTGAAGGTTCGACGGGCAACGGTGTTCCCGAGCCTGCTGCGGAGAGGGACGACGCCCGTGAACCTGCGCACGCCGAGCACCATGGCATCCGACGCCGATGCCACGCGCTGAGCAACACGGACGACATCCGCTGCGGCATGCTGGCCGTCCCCATCGACGCACACGACTCCCTCACCAGGATGGTGGTCGCGGATGTAGCGGAAACCAGTCTTGAGTGCCGACCCCTTTCCGCCGTTCACAGCGGACGTGAGCACGGTGGCACCGAGTTCTCGGACGACCGCGAACACGTCGCGGTACGCCGGACCGCTGCCGTCATCGACGACGACAATCGCGTCTGGCAGCACGGCGCGCAGCCGCAGGACGACATCGATGAGGCGGGCATCCGGCTCGTAGCTGGGGATCAGGAGAACCATGATCAGCCCGCGACGTAGAGGATGTCGGAGGTCCCGCGTTCGGTGCCGTTCCCCAGTGGGTCGTTGACGAGCTCGCCATTGAAATACATCGTCGATGAGCCCCCGCCGTCGAGGTTGTACGCGGTCGTCGCTCCGAGGTCCTGCATGATCTCGGCCAGGCCCGTCAGCGTCACCCCGGCGCTGTACCCGGGGCTCCTGCCATCGACCACGACGAAGACGAGATGGTTGTCATCCACGACTCCGATTGCGGTGCGTGGTTGTTCTCCCTGGATCGAGTGGTTGCCGACGTTGGTGTCGACTTCCACCGTCTCGATGTCATCGACGACCTCACCGTCCTCGAGCAACGCCGGGCCGAACGACACGGTGTTCCAGACTCCGGCCGCGATGAGGTCATCCGCCGTCGTCGTTGTTTCGTCGTAGACCGCGACCGAGCCGTCCCGATAGAACGCGAGTCCATCCCGGGCACCGTCGTCGCGATATTCGACCCCGTTCCGGATGACGATGCCCGAGTCCCGGAATCCGTAGTAGTCGCCGTTGATGGCAAAGACGGCGTCGTTGTCAGCGGCGATACCCGAGGTGGTCTCGGTGATGTTCTGACCGAAACTGTTCTTTGCGAATGCGGAGCGCAACGTCGTGGCATCCGTCAGTGTGACGTCGGCGACGTAGTACGTGACCGTTTCATCACCTGTGCCTGATGTGACTGTCGAGAGGGAGATGGTTGAGCCTGCCGACGTGTAGTCGGTGTCGGTGACGACGGCAGTGCTGTCCACCGTATCGAGGCCGGTGGCGGCCTCGGAGTTCTCGGCCTCGTACTGGGCGACGTCGGCGATGGCGACGTGCTCGATGACGAAGCGGTCGAGTGCCCATGCCGTCGTCCCGCCGACGACCACCGTTGCAGTGATGATCGAGGCGGCGATGATGGCGCGGCGTCGTCCGGGCCGCTTCTGCGCTGGTTTCTCTGTCATGACCCCAGAGATACGCGCCCATCCTCGGCGCCGACGAGGTGCAGGCTCTCAGCAGCCTATGAACGGATCGAAGGTTTGCCGACAAGCCGCCCAGCACGGGCACTGAGCATCACGAGCCCGGCGCGCCGCCGAACGATTCGCAGGACATGTCACGATTCGCAGGAGATAACTTGGGATTCGGTCCTGCAGATCGTGTGATCTCCTGTTATCCGTGCGTCAGCGCAGGCCGGGCAGCCGAGCCGCGACGTCGTCGAGGATGTCTTCGTTGCCCGCATAGATGCCGTCAGCACGCGGCCAGTGTGTGATCACGTCGGTGAAGCCGAGTTCTGCGGCGCGGCCGACGGCGTCGTCGAACCTGCCGATGCTCTCGAGAGCGTATGAACCGCCTGAGTCGATCATGAGGTACCTGTCCATCGACAGTGGATCGGTACCGACCGACAGTGCTGCATCGCCGAACCGCTCGGCGAGTTCACCGACGGAGGTCCACCACTCTTCCCCGACGGCTCCGTCCTTGCCTGTCGTCACCCAGCCCCGACCGTACTCTGCGGCGACGCGCATGCCCTTCGGCCCGTTTGCTGCGACGACGAACGGCACCCGCGGATGCTGCGCAGGGGTACCGACCATCCGGGCATTCACCGCGGTGTACCAGTCCCCCTCGAAGCTGATCCCCCCGCTCTCGGGCAATTCGTGCCGCAGCAGAAGGTCGATGCCGGAGACAAACTCGGCGAAACGCTCGTGGCGCTCCCGCGGTGAGAGTTCGCGATGCCCAAGAACGAAGGCGTCGAACCCGGTGCCGCCCGGTCCGATCCCGAGGCGAAACCGCCCCCCGGCGATGTCATCGAGCGTCGCCACCTCTTTCGCGAACGGTACGGGATCCCGGAAGTTCGGCGACGAGACGATGACCCCCAGCGAGATGGTCGTCGTGACCGTGGCGGCAGCGGTCAGGGTCGGGATCGTCGCGTGCCACGGTTCGTCGGCCAGGGTGCGCCAGGACAGGTGGTCGTATGTCCAGGCCGCATCGAATCCGAACTCCTCGGCTGCTGCCCACTTCCGCCGCGCCTCGGGCCAGGGATCCTGCGGGAGGATCGTTATTCCGCATCGCATGCCGCCGAGTCTACGGCCGGTGGATGCCGCCGCGCCGCCGCGATGACTCACCTCATGTCAGGGGACGGTGACAGACTTCCGATATGCGAACGCGACAGATCCCGACCCCGGCGGTACCCCCGACATCCCCGTCCCGCGCCCAGCGCTGTTCCATCGTGCCGCCCTACCTGCTCGCCCACCTCGCAACGCTCGAGGATCCCCGGCTGGAACATGCCCGCCACGCGGCGCAACGAGCTCTGGAGACCGAGCATCGACACTTTTCAGCCTGTCCAGACGAACACACAACGGACCGACCACCGCTCGCCGGGCCGAATCGCTCCCCCGCCGACCTCTCCCGACCCGATCGCGCCATATCTGATGCCGACAGCACCGAGAAGCTGCCCGGTCGCCTGGTCCGCAGCGAGGGAGAACCACCGGTCGACGACTCGACGGTCAACGAAGCCTATGACGGGCTCGGCGAAACCCACGCGTTGTATCTGGACGTTTTCAACCGCGCATCGATCGACGGCACAGGCCTCCCCCTCGAAGCGACCGTGCACTACGGAAATGAGTACGACAACGCGTTCTGGGATGGCCAGCGGATGGTGTTCGGCGACGGGGACGGTCAGATCTTCGACGGGTTCACCCGGTCACTGAGTGTGATCGGGCACGAACTCGCCCACGGCGTCACCCAGTACACGGCGAATCTCGTGTACTCGGGGCAATCAGGAGCCCTCAACGAGTCGGTGTCGGATGTGTTCGGTGCGCTGGTCGAGCAGTATTCGCGAGGCCAGGACGTGACCGAGGCGAGCTGGCTGATTGGCGAGGGCATCTTCACCGACGAGGTCGAGGGCAACGCCCTGCGCTCGCTCAAATCGCCCGGCACCGCCTACGACGATGATGTGCTCGGCAAGGACCCCCAGCCTGCCCACATGAGTGACTACGTCGAGACCAGCGATGACAACGGCGGAGTTCATCTCAACTCAGGAATCCCCAACCGCGCGTTCTACCTCGCTGCGGCCGCGATCGGCGGCAACGCCTGGGAGAAGGCGGGCCGCATCTGGTACGAGACGCTGACCGACGAGATCAGGGCCACAACCGACTTCCGCGGTTTTGCCCGTGCCACTCACGACGTTGCCGCGCGGCTCTTCGGGACAGGCTCGGCAGAAGCGGTTGCCGTGCGCTCGGCCTGGCAGGAGGTAGGCGTCACCGGCTGAGCGGAGTACGATCACGGACATGAAGGTGACCGTGACCCGAAGCGGCGGATTCGCCGGTCTGAAGCGGCGCTGGCAGGTCTTCGTCGAGAAGGAACCAGACGAAGAAGCCTGGCTGGTGCTGCTCGGCAACCTGCCGTGGGACGACATCCCCGCCGACCCGCCCCAGCCCGACCGCTATCTGTACCGGATCAACTGCGAGCCTCGAAAACCGGTCATACCGGAGCCGCGCGAGGCCATCATCCCCGAACAGGACCTCACGGGCGCGTGGCGTGAACTCGTCGACCGCGTCAAGGAACGCGATCAGGAGAAACGTGACCTCCGACGGGTGGAGCCACCTGAGCCGGCTGAGCCGTCCATCCCGACGGAGCCAGCCACCCCAACCGAGCCAGCCACCCCGACCGAGCCAGCCACCCCGACGGAGGACTGACCGCGCTCAGACCCTGGCGACCGTGGGTGAAGCGAATTCCTCGAGCGATTTGCCGCGTTTGTCGGCGAGCGTCAGCGCTGCCAGCGCCGCGACGAGGAAGAACGCCGCGAAGACGCTGAACAGGAGCACGTTGCCGCCGAAGCCGGTGAGGAGCGGAACGGCGAGCGGGGCGATGATCGACGCGATCCGCCCGATCCCCGCCGCCCAGCCTGAGCCTGTCGCCCGCAGCTCGGTCGGGTACAGCTCCGGCGTCACAGCGTAGAGCGCACCCCAGGCGCCGAGGTTGAAGAAGGACAGCAGCATGCCTGCGCCGATCACCTGCCACTCCAACCCGGCGAGACCGAAGAGCACCGCTGAGACGGCCGAGCCGGAAAGGAAGACCGCAAGGGTCTTGTTCCTCCCCCACTTCTCGACCAGCCAGGCAGCGACGAGGTATCCGGGCAACTGGGCGAGCGTGATGATGAGTGTGTACCCGAACGAGCGGACGAGTGAGAACCCGGATGCCACCAGGATGGTCGGCAGCCAGACGAACGCACCGTAGTACGAGAAGTTCACGCAGAACCAGACGACCCAGAGGGCGGCCGTCTGGGCGCGGTGCGGCAGAGCCCAGAGCGCGGCGACCTGTCGACGGACGGACAGCCGCGGCTTGGACGGGGTATCAGCAACGACGGCGTTCGACGGGGCGGGCGACTCCACACCGGCGGAACGCTCGAACCGCCGCACGGTCGCCTCCGCCTCGGTAATCCGTCCCCTCGATTCGAGGAAGCGCACCGACTCAGGAAGGCCGAATCGCACCACGGCGGCGTAGAGCGCTGGCACCGCCCCGATGGCAAGCGCCCACCGCCAGCCATCGGCGCTGGCTGGGACGACGACGAAGCCGATGACCGCTGCGAGGGTCCAGCCGACTGCCCAGAAAGCCTCGAGGAGCACGATGATCCGCCCCCGGATCCGGGGTGGCGCAAATTCTGAGACGAGTGTCGATGCGACGGGGAGCTCAGCCCCGAGGCCGAGCCCCACGACGAAACGGAGGGCGATCAGCACTCCGACCGACCACGACAGCGCCGACGCGCCCGTCGCGATCCCGAAGATCAGAAGGGTGATGGCGAACACCTGCCGCCGTCCGAGCCGGTCTGCGAGGAGACCACCGAGGCTGGCCCCGATCGCCATCCCGATGAACCCGGACGAGGCTATCCAGCTCAGCTCAGGGCCGGTCAGGCTCCACGTCACCGCGAGCTGCGCGAGCACGAATGAGATCAGACCGACGTCCATGGCATCGAGCGCCCAGCCCATTCCGGAGCCGACGAGGAGCTTGCGGTGCTCGCGGGTGAATGGCAGCGCGTCCAGTCGTTCCAGTCGGGAGCTCGGTTTCTCCGGTTCGGTCATCTGCCTATTCTGTCGTGCGTCCGACGAGCCTGCGCGTCAGTCCGGCGTGTCGCCGGCGAACCGGCCCGCGAGAAGTGTGAGCGTCTGCTCACGCCCCGGGGCGCGATCCGCTGGATCTGCGTCATACGCGGATGCGGCCGGAGACACCATCACCTCATCGACATCGAAGCGTCGCGCGAGTTCGCTGACCCTCCGTGCCGCCGCGACAGGTTCGTCGATGATCCAGCTGTCGAGGGATCGCTCTACGAACTCGTCCTGCAGCGGCGTCATCCGCGCGGCCGCGGCCTCCTCGACCGTTGCCAGACGGGTGAGCGGTTCATTGGTCCGCAGCCGGGCCATGTGCTGGAGGTTGGGCAGGGCGAGGTCATAAGCCTCTGATGCCGTCGGCGCGGCGACCACGTTCGCGGTGACGAACGTGCGCGGCGACTCGAGCAGTGCCGAGGGCCGGAACTGGCTTCGGTAGATCTCGAGCGCCCGTTCGGCACCGGCACCGGCGAAGTGATGGGCGAAAACGTAAGGGAGTCCGAGCGACGCGGCGAGCGTAGCCGAATAGTCGCTCGAACCGAGCAGCCAGACATCGGGTGCGCTCGTCGCAGCCGGGGTGGATCTCAGCTGGTACTCGTCGCCGCTGGTGAGCCTCACCGTTGCTCCCTCGTCGCCGAGGAGGGTAATGATGTCACTGACGTAGTTGGGGAAGTTGTTGACGTCGCTGTTCGCACCGGAGCGGTTCAGCACCGCCGTGACGACCGGGTCGCTGCCGGGGGCACGCCCGAGGCCGAGATCGATCCGCCCCGGCGTCGCCGCTTCGAGCAGGGCGAACTGTTCCGCGACGACGAGAGGGGCGTGATTGGGCAGCATGACGCCGCCTGAGCCGACCCGGATCCGCGAGGTGTGGGCGGCCAGAATGCCGATGACGACAGCGGGGCTGGTTGACGCCACCGAGGGCATGTTGTGGTGTTCTGCCACCCAGTAGCGCTCGAAGCCGAGATCATCGGCGGTGCGGGCCAGGGCGATCGACGCAGCGAGGGCCTCGGCCGATGACTGCCGGGAACGGACGGGAACGAGATCGAGAACAGAGAGTTTCACACACACAACCTTTCGAGAAGTCCAAGCCGATTGCCTCCGGTGGCATTCCCTGTTCTGCGTCGTTTTTCCTCAGTCAGGAGAGAAGCTGCTGCCAGCCCGTTCCCGCTGCGTGTTCGAAGACCAGGTTGGTCTCTGTGTGGGCGACCGCCGGGTGGCCGGTGAGGTACTGGACGACGAATTCGCGCAGGTCAGCGGTGCTGCGCGCAGCGACGTGCATCAGGTAGTCGTCCCTGCCTCCCATGTGGAACATCGAGAGGACGCCGGGCCAGGTGGGTGCTTCCCGTCGGAACTTCTGGATGTCTGCCCGGTTGTGCTGTGCAAGCTGCACGGCGATCAGCGCCTGGAGCGGCGCTCCGAGCACGGCCAGGTCGATGTCGGCGTGGTAGCCGGTGATGTGACCGGACTGGTGCAGCCGGCGCAGGCGGAGTGAGACGGTGGATTCGGCAAGACCGAGGTCGGTGGCCAGTTGGGATCCGGATGCCCGGGCATTCGCCGAGAGTGCGCGGAGGAGAGCGCGGTCGGTACTGTCGAGCTGGGGCTTCTTCGGTTCCATGACTGCATTCCTTCACGACGACGAATCATCTTCGACAAATTGCCTGAGCTTTCATAGTACCTGTTACATCTCTTGCAGTCGATCGAAGAAGATGCTGAGATTCGGACATGCTCAATGACGATGCACGCTTCGAAACACTCGCCGTCCACGGCGGTATGGCCGGACTTCGTGACCAGGGATCCCATGTCCCTCCGATCGATTTTTCCACAACGAACCCCCTGGGCGGGATCGAGTCAGGGGGCGACTCCTACGAGAGTCTCGCGACGGGGCATCCGCTGCACGAGGGGGCAAGCGCCGTCTACCAGCGACTCTGGCAGCCGGGAGTGGCCCGGTTCGAAGACTCACTGGCCGCCCTCGAGGGCGCAGAAGCCGCCGTCGCGTTCAGCACGGGCATGGCCGCACTGTCTGCCGTTCTCATCGCGTGTGTCCGGGCAGGAGCCGGTCACGTCGTTGCGCTCCGCCCGCTGTACGGCGGGACAGATCACGTGCTCGAATCCGGTTTTCTCGGAACGACGGTCACCTGGGTGACGCCCGACGAGGTGGCGGCGGCGATTCGTCCGGATACCGGCCTGATCATCCTCGAGTCCCCAGCCAACCCGACTCTCGAACTCATCGACATCGCGGCCGTCGTCGCCCAGGCCGGCACCGTTCCCGTGCTGGTGGACAACACCTTCGCCTCCCCCGTGCTCCAGCAACCGCTTCGACACGGCGCAACACTCGTGATGCACAGCGCCACGAAGTTCCTCGGCGGGCACGGTGACGTGATGGGTGGAGTGATCGCCGGGCCGGAGGAGTGGATGAACCGCCTCCGCCAGGTCCGCGCCCTGACCGGGGGCCTGCTGCATCCGTTCGCCGCGTACCTGCTCCACCGGGGATTGCGGACGCTGGCCGTTCGCGTGCGCGCCCAGCAGGAGACGGCGGCGCTGCTCGCCGCCAGACTCGAATCACACCCGATGGTGACCGCCGTGCGCTACCCCGGCCTGGCAGGCCAGGACCCGGAAAACCTGATCGGGCGACAGCTCGCCGGACCCGGGTCGATCCTCGCGCTCGACCTCGGCAGCTTCGCGGCAGCCCAGGCATTCACAGAGTCGTGTGAGCTCGTCACCCATGCGGTATCGCTCGGCGGAGTGGATTCCCTCGTGCAGCACCCGGCGTCGCTGACCCACCGGCCCGTAGCCGAGGAGGCTCGCCCCGGAGCGGGAATCGTTCGCCTGTCGATCGGCCTCGAGCACATCGAAGACCTGATGACCGATCTCACCCATGCCCTGGACGCTGCCGCGGCCACTGGCATCCGACCGGCGATGCTGGCGCACGGGTCACCCGCGCAATAGGCTCAGCCGCATGGTCATCCTCATTACCGTTGCTGCCACGCTCTCCGCCGCAATTCACGTGCTCATCTTCTACTGGGAGTCGATCGCGTGGACGAGGCCGGCGGTGTGGAAACGGTTCGGGCTGCCGACCCAGGACGACGCGGAAACCACGAGGGTGCTGGCGTACAACCAGGGTTTCTACAACCTGTTCCTCGCCATCGGCGCCCTCGTCGGCGCCGTGCTTTACGGCGTCGGAGCCACCGACGCCGGATTCGCACTCGGGCTGTTCTCTGTGACGAGCATGCTCGCCGCCGCCATTGTGCTGGTGACCAGTGGGCGCGGACGGATCCGCGCTGCCGTCGTCCAGGGCTTTTTCCCGCTCATCGCGATGGTGCTGTACATCTGGAGCTGGACCATCGACCGCTGACCCACCGGGTGTGCGCGGTCTGAGGGTGCCCTGGTCAGGCCGGTTCGGACACGATCGAGTGGAGGTCGTACCCTGACAGGCGTTCCCGTCCGCCGAGCCCCTCGAGTTCGAGCATGAGTCCGATTCCCGCCACGGAATACCCGCAGCGTTCAACCAGTCTGGCTGCTGCAGCACAACTGCCACCGGTCGCCACGACGTCATCGACGATCAGCACGCGAGTGCCTGGAGCGAGCTGACCGGGGCGAATCTCCAGCGTCGCCGTCCCGTACTCGAGTTCGTAGTCCTCACTGAGGACCTCGCCGGGGAGCTTGCCCGCCTTGCGGACGGCGGCGAGCGGGACGCGCGCCGCGTATGCGAGCCCTGCAGCGATGAGGAAACCGCGTGCTTCAACTCCGGCGACAGCGTCGAAGCGGCCGGCGAATCGCGAGGCGAAGGTGTCGATCACCGCCCGGAACCCGTTCGCATCGGCGAACACCGGGGTCAGATCACGAAACACGATCCCGGGCTTCGGAAAGTCCGGGATCGTGTCGCTCAGCTCGAGAACGAGCTCTGAGACGTTCAAACGCTACTTCACGCCAAGCAGGTCGATCACGAAGATCAGCGTCTGGCCCGAGAGCGGGTGGTTTCCGCCGGCGGCTCCGTAAGCAAGCTGGGGCGGAACGGTGAGCTTGCGCCGACCGCCGACCTTCATACCCGGGATGCCTTCCTGCCAGCCGGCGATGAGGTTGCGGAGCGGGAAGTTGATGGACTCGCCGCGGCTCCACGACGAGTCGAATTCGTCGCCGGAGTCGTACGAGACGCCGAGGTAGTGAACGTTGACGGTGGAGGACGCCTGCGCCTCGTCGCCGTCGCCGACGATGAGGTCGACGACCTCGAGATCAGCGGGGGCCGGGCCCTCCGGCGCGTCGATTTCGGGCTTGGTGTTCTGCGATTCGGTCATGGGACCATCAAACCCCCTCACGGCCCCACCCGTCAAAGCGAGCGCGCCGATATGCTCAAGCGGGTGAGGCTCACCGACTACTCCGCACTGACCAGGCCCGTGTCCCGGGATGAGGTGAAGCAGTTCCGACAGTGGGCGAAGTCATCCGGGTGGATCGCGACAGCCCGGGGTACCCTCACAACGACCCAGATCATCTTTACGGTTGCGATCGCGGGGTTCGCGCTGTCAGCCTTCGCCGGCGTCTTCACCGTGATGGCAGGCATGCTCGTCGGCGACGGCGCTGCCTCCGGGGTCGTCGGTGTTCTCCTCACAACGGGCGGCTTCGCTGTCGCCGCTGCCATCGGAGTTGCGCTCTATCGCGGTTTCGTCGGCACGACGGCGACCTGGGAGAAACGGCTCCGGCTCCGCGAATTCGCCCAGGACCGGGGATGCACCTATACCGGCGTCATCTCCGCTCCCCCGTACCCCGGAATGATCTTCGGTATCGGCCAATCCCGGCAGGCGTACGACTCGGTGCGCGCGGACACGGGGCGGGCGCTCGACGTCAGCAACTACCGGTACACGGTGAAGCGGGGCAAGAACAGCACGACGTATCGCTGGGGTTACGTCGCGCTGCGACTCGACCGCCGCCTCCCCCACATGGTGCTCGATGCCACCAGCAACAACCTGCTGTTTGGGAGCAACCTGCCGAGTCGGTTCGGCAAGGACGCCATGCTCTCGCTCGAGGGCGACTTCGACAGATACTTCACGCTGTACTGCCCACCTGAGTACGGACGCGATGCGCTGTATGTCTTCACCCCGGACCTCATGGCCTTGCTCATCGACGAATCCGCGGCATTCGACGTCGAGATCGTCGACGACTGGATGTTCGTGTACTCCACCCGCCCATTCGACCTGTTGCAACCAGCCGTGTGGGAACGACTGGATCGCATCGTGCAGACGGTTGGGTCGAAAACCCTCGACCAGACGCGGCTGTACGCCGATGAACGCATCGCAGACCGCAGCCTGAACATCATCGCGCCGCAGGGCAGGCGCATCCGTCGTGGGGTCCATCCCTTCGCAGTGGTCGTCGGCGTCGCGGCCCTGGCCTGGTTCGGTTTCACCGTCTGGCGCGTGGTGGCCTGATTCGCGACCGACCAGAAAATCCTTGCGTTCGGAGCGAGCGCGGTGCATGCTGGAGGGAGTACGAATCATCGCCCCGTCGACCAGCCGGCACTGCCGCGGCACGGGGCGATGAGTCGTTTAACGCCCGGATCAGACGAGTGCGGCCGCACGGGTCGAGCCAGCCCGCAGAGCAGCCTACGGGCTGAGTAGGCGTCGCCTGGCGTCGACGACGGCAACGAGAAGTTCCTGCTCCGTCGCCCGGTGGACGAGCGCATTCCTGCCGGTGATCATGCGCTGCCTGGTCATCGCGAGGCGGGTGGCATCCCGGGTGAACGCGTGCATAGCGCCTGCTCGATTTCCCGGCAGCGTCGCAGCCCACGCGCGCGCCTGCCGCCGGCCGGGCCAGGTTGCGAGCATCCGCACTTCGGCGGGGGTGAACCACCCCGCGGCCGCATACTCACCCAGTCGCGCCTCGGTCAGGCGGATCTCGTGACGGCGAACGAGGACGGTGATGACGATGAGTGCAGCGAAGATCGGTACCTGCACGAGGACGTAGTACGACGCATACGATTCCAGCGACGTGACGATGAACGTCGAACCGTTCCAGAGTGCGTGCAGGAGGATGGCCCCGATCAAGTCCGACGAGGAAGTACCAGGTGGCCCCGCCGCCCGCGTGCCGTCTCGCCGCGAGCCCCAGGGCGAGACCGGTCAGGGCGGTGAACGTCGCGTGAGCGAACGGCGACATCACCGCACGCACGAAGAATGTCAATCCGAGGTCATCGACCCCGCCTTCGACGAGGGCCAGTCCGAAGTACTGGATGTTCTCGGTGAAGGCGAAGCCGGCTGCGATGACGGCGGCATAGACCAGCCCGTCGACGGGGCCGCTGAAATGTTTGCGAGCAACAAAGAACACCAGGAGCAGGCCGATGCCCTTGGCAGCCTCCTCCACGATCGGCGCCTGCACCGTCGCCTGGAGGAACATTCCTGTGTCCTGCCCCCCTGACACCATGGCAGCAACCTGGACCCCGAGGTCAACAATGAGGGCGATGGCCACCGCCGCGGCTGCACCCCAGAGGAACGCGAAAACGAGCGCGAGCCTCGGCTCAGGCTCCCACCGGTCGATCCAGGCGACCGCGGCGAGCACGATGCCAAGTGGGAACAGCGCCGCCACAAATCCAACCGCAACCGCACCTGGCCCCAGGAACGTCACGAGGTAACCGAACACGCCAAGCAGGAGGAGGCTCAGAAGGCCGACCCCGAGAATCCCCAGCACGATTCCCGACGCTGACCGCCGCACCGGCCGCGACCAGACTGGCTGGGTCGGAACCGGGGACGGGTTCGGTTGCGGAAAAGCAGGGTCGCTGACGGGCGATTGTGACGAGTATTCGGGCGGCGATGACGACATCCGAACAGGGTAACGGTTGGCGGGGCCCGGACGCGTCCTCTGGCGGCCGAAGGGTCGGATAGCCTAGTGAGGTGAGATTCGCGCACCTCGTCGACGAGGAAAACACCGGCTCCCCTGCCCGCCTGGCGATCGTGAACGGGCACGGAGCCCTGTTCCTCGACGAAATCCTCGATGACGCGCCCGCCTCACTTCAGCAACTGATCGAGCGAGGTCGCTGACGAACTCAGCCGCGTCAGGAGCCTGACGCACGCTGCACTCGCCCAGGGCGTCGGCCTCTCGCCGCTTGCCGACCTGACCTTTGCATCCGCCGTGCTCCGCCCGCCGCAGATCATCGCCATCGGCCTCAACTACTCGGCCCACTCCGCTGAGCTCAATCTCAAGGCGGATGCCGCACCGACCGTCTTCTCGCTCTGGCCGAATTCACTCGCCGGGCACGACGGAACGACCATCTGGCCCCGCGCGCTCAGCGAATCCATCGACTACGAAGCCGAACTCGGCGTGATCATCGGCGCCCCGGCGAAGGATGTGTCGGTGGAGGACGCCCTCGACTACGTCTTCGGATACACGGTCGTCAACGACATCACAGCCCGAGACATCCAGTATTCGGAAGCACAGTGGTCGAGGTGTAAGTCTTTCGACGGCTTCACCCCCACCGGGCCCGTCGTCGTGACCCGTGATGAGATCGCCGACCCGGGAAACCTTCACATTTCCACGGTTCTCGACGGTCATCTCATGCAGGACTCGTCGACAGCGATGATGATCCGGTCGGTTCCGACGCTGATTTCGTTCCTGTCCCGCTCAGCGACACTGCAGCCGGGGACCCTGATCTCCACCGGGAGCCCCGGTGGAGCCGGCTACTCGCGCGACCCGCAGGTGTTCCTCCGTGACCGCTCGACGGTGACAGTGTCTGTCGAAGGCATCGGCGAACTCACCACCCACTGCCGCCTGACCTGACCTGAGCTGGCCCGAGCCGAGCTGCGCGGCCGGCCGAGCCCGGCGACCGACGGCGCAGTCTAGGGTTGCCCGCTGCCCTCGACGCTCGTTCGAACAGTGCCATCCGTGCTCTCGTCGACGGTGCCATCGATGATCGGGATGGCGGTTGTGATCGCCTCAAGCCCCGACAGGCGCGCCGGCGACAGCTGGCGTGTGACTTCAGCCCTCGTCATCAGCTCCGACTCGACGACGAGGTCGGCGATGTTCCGGCCCGTGAGCAGTGCCGTCTTGGCCAGCGCAGCAGCGGCGGAGTATCCGATGAACGGCGTGAGGGCTGTGATGACGCCGACGGACGAGCCCACCATCGTTTCGAGACGTTCCTCATTCGCGGTGATTCCGTCGATGCAGTTGATGCGGAGCGTATGACACGCCTGCGCCATCCAGGTGATGCTCTGCAGGAGCGAGTGGGCGATCACGGGCTCGAAGGCGTTGAGCTGCAACTGCCCCGCCTCCGCTGCCATGGTCACGGTCATGTCTGCTCCGACAACAGAGAAGGCGACCTGGTTGACGACCTCGGGGATGACCGGGTTGACCTTCCCCGGCATGATGCTCGACCCGGCCTGCACAGCGGGAAGGTTGATCTCCCCGAATCCGGCCTGCGGCCCGCTGGAGAGCAGTCGGAGGTCGTTGCAGATTTTCGACAGCTTGATCGCAGATCGCTTCAGCGTGCCGCTGAACGACATGAATCCGCCGACGTCGCTCGTCGACTCGATCAGGTCGGGTGCGGTCTCGCAGGTGAGCCCGGTGATCCGGTTGAGGTTCGCGACGACAGCGGCAGCGTACCGGGGGTCGGCCGTGATGCCCGTTCCGATCGCGGTTGCCCCGAGGTTGATCTCGGCGAGCAGCCATCGAGTTTCCATCAGCCTGGCGTGGTCTTCACCGAGCGTGGTGGCGAATCCGTGGAATTCCTGCCCGAGGGTCATCGGGACGGCATCCTGCAACTGGGTCCTGCCCACCTTGAGCACGTGGCGGAATTCAGCGGACTTGCGCGAGAACGAATCCTGCAGCAGGGCGAGCTCGTCGAGGAGCGTCTGCAGTGAGAACGACAGAGCGATCTTGATCGCGGTGGGGTAGACGTCGTTGGTGGACTGGCTGCGGTTGGTGTGATCGATCGGTGAGATGTAGCTGTAGTCGCCCTTCTCCCTGCCCGCGAGTTCGAGCGCGATGTTGGTGATCACCTCGTTGGCGTTCATGTTGGTCGAGGTTCCTGCACCACCCTGGATGACGCCGACAACGAATTCCTCGTGGAATTCCCCGTCGATGATGCGCTGGCACGCCTGGTCGATGAGGGCGCCCTTCTCGGCACCGAGCGCACCGAGCTCGACGTTGGTGCGGGCGGCAGCCTGCTTCACGCCGGCGAGCGCGACGATGAGAGCTGGGTAGACCGAGATCGGCCGCTTCGAGATGGGGAAATTCTCGAGTGCCCTGGCAGTGTGGATGCCCCAGTAGGCGTCAGCCGGGATCTCCATCGACCCGAGAGAATCCGATTCGGTCCGGGTTCTTCCGTTCGACGTCACGTGTGACCCCTGTTCCTGTGGTTCTACCTCGAGTCCGCGGTTGGCGGGGGTGATCAGTCTCACTGTGGCTCCATTGCCTGGTCGTTGCTTGTGGCGGGACGCTACTGACTTTACCCGCTCAGCTGAGGTGGCGGGTTGGCCACTCTGGCAGGCGAAAGAGAGCCCCAAGCCACACTGTCACCGAGCACGGAAAGAAAGAGAGTAGGCTCCGAGCGCCCGGCGTGACGCGATCCACAGGGGATGCTGCGCTGGGCTCCACCCGAGAAAGGATAACCATGACCGAGGGCACGAAGGAAAACCCGTGGCAGCTGACCACCGCCCCGGGGTCGTCGAACTATGAGATGTACCGGGAGGGCGACGAGCTGGTCTGCCAGGTCGGATCCACCCGCCTGAAGTATCGGGCGAGCGCCATCGACGATTTGCACACCTGGCTGGTTGACCAGGGCGACTGGGTGCCGCTGGGCGCCGCCGATGAACTCAAGGCAGCCGCGGACGGGTCCGTCGAGGCGTGGGGGCGTTCCGAGTCCAATCCGGTCGGTGGCTGGTACGGGCTCCGCGCAGGTTACCGGGGTCGATTCGGCATGTATCTTCCTCCCCTGCTGGAGAAGCTCGGCCTCGCCGAACTCACTCACAACGCACGAAACAACTCGGTTCGCGCGCTCTGACAGCCGCTGGGTTCTCGCTCGTTCGTCAGCGTTTTCGCGAGAACGCCTCCACCCGCTCGTCGGCGCTCATGGCCTCCATGTCGGCAATGAACTCGGCAGTGAAGGTGCCGCCCGTCTCGAAGTCCCCGATCGGCACCACCGAATGGGTGATCCGATCGTCATAGACGTGGACGAGGTTGAACGACTGGCCGCCGTTCATTCCGTTGGTGGCCCGAGGCGGGTTGGAGAGGTTCATCGTGTAACACGTCGCAGCGGCGACGGATACAGGGATCCCGGCGAACGTGGCGTGCATCGCGTAGTGCAGGTGCCCGGCGAGCACAGCACGCACATCGCTGCCGTCCAGCACCGCGGCCAGCCGAGACTGGTCGCGGAGCTCGAGCAGGTCGAACAGCGGCTGAGGGGCCGGGGCCGGTGGGTGGTGAAGACCGATGATCGTACCGAACTCCGCCGGGGTCGCGAGTTCGGAGGCCAGCCAGTCGAGTTGGGCGTCGTCGAGCTCGCCGTGATGGAAGCCGGGCACGCTGGAGTCGAGACCGATGAACCGCAGGCCGCCGAGGTCCCACACTCGATCGACCGGACCATCCGACGGCTCCTGCCCCAGGAGCTCCTGTCGCATCGGCCCACGTTCGTCGTGGTTGCCCATCAGCCAGATGAGTTCTGCACCGAGACGGTCGGCGACCGGCTCGACCCGGTCGCGAAGCCTGGCATAGGCATCCGGCTGGCCGAGGTCCGTGAGGTCACCGGTGAAAACAAGAGCTGAGGGGCGAACCCCTGTCGCCTCCACCTGCACCAAGGCTCGCTCAAGGTTCGACTCTGTGGTGATACCCCCGTGGAGCAGGGCGCCTCCCGCAAGGAAATGGGTGTCACTGAGGTGCACAAGCACCTGGCGTGCCGGCGGATACTGACCAAGCTGAACGGACATGCGCTCAGCCTAGCCAGCACCACCGATGCTGCTTCAGCCGAGCAGGGCCTCAATCGGTCCGCGGGCGAAGTAAATGAGGAAGCCGGCTGCGACAACCCACAACAACGGGCTGATCTCCCTGGCCTTACCGCTGAGCGACCGGAGCACCACCCACGCGATGAAACCGGCTCCAATGCCGTTGGCGATCGAGTAGGTCAACGGCATCACGGTCACGGTCAGGAAGACGGGAAGCGATGTTGAGAACTCGGTCCACTCGATGTCCCTGATCTGCGACATCATCAACGCGCCCACGATGACGAGCGCCGCCGAGGCGACCTCGCTCGGCACGATGCTCGTCAACGGCGTGAGGAACATGGCCAGGAGGAAAAGGACACCGGTGATCAGGTTGGCGAAGCCGGTGCGCGCACCCTCGCCGATTCCCGCCCCGGATTCGATGAACACCGTGTTCGACGAGGCCGATGAGGCGCCACCGGCGACCGCGCCGACGCCCTCGATGATGAGGGCGGACTTCAGTCGCGGGAAGTTGCCCTTCGCGTCGGCGAGACCGGCTTCCTTGCTGAGGCCGGTCATCGTGCCCATCGCGTCGAAGAAGTTGGTGAAGACAAGGGTGAACACGAGCATCAGCGCGGCGAGGATACCGATCCGCTCGAAGCTGCCGAAGTTGAACTGGCCGATCAGTCCGAGGTCGGGAACGCTGAAGATCTGGCTGGGCAGGGCGGGGACGGAGAGACTCCACCCGCCCGGGTTCTCTCCGCCGTTCGATGCGCCGACCGGGAAGAGGGCTTCGGTGATCAGGGCGACGACCGTTCCGACGAGGATGCCGATGAGCAGCGCGCCCTTGACTTTGCGGGCGACCAGCACGCCGGTGACCAGCAGGGTCAGGACGAAGACGATCGTCGGCAGGGTGGTAACCGAGCCATTGGTTCCGAGGCCGACCGGCGGCGACGGCTGCCCGGTCGACGTGACCAGGCCGGCGTTCACGAATCCGATGAAGGCGATGAACAGGCCGATGCCGACGGTGATCGCGATCTTCAGCTGGATCGGCACCGCCTCGAAGATGAGGCGACGGAGGCCTGTGGCGGCCAGGAGCACGATGAGGAGGCCGTTGATGACGACAAGGCCCATCGCCTCCTGCCAGGTGACCTGCCCGACGACGCTGAACGCGAGGAAGGAGTTGATGCCGAGTCCGGCCGCGAAGGCGAACGGCAGCCTGGCGATGACGCCGAACAGGATCGTCATCACACCGGCGGTCAGCGCGGTGACCGCCGAGAGCTGAGCGAATCCGAGGGAGTTGCCGTCCACATCCACGCCGCTGGAGAGGATGATCGGGTTGAGGATGACGATGTACGCCATCGCCACGAAGGTGACCAGTCCACCGCGCACCTCGCCGCCGAAAGTCGAGCCGCGTTTGCTGATCTCGAAGAATCCGTCGATGCGGTTCTTGATGGTCGGCGCAGATGTCGGCGCAGAAGTCGATGCCACGGGAGGCCCTCCGGAGAAAAATGTGGTGGTGGATGGCGCCCGCGGAAACCCACGCGATGCGCAAGAGTCCAGCATATTGCCAGCCGGATGCTCCGCGCGCCTGATTGTCGATACGGTATCGGAGGACTCCCGTCCCCCTCCCCCTGTCACGAAAGAAGCACGCATGGCCCTGCCCTGGAAACTGCACGGCGACGGCAAGACCGTCGGCGCCCTCGAAGTCGTCGGCCCTGGCGAACGGCTGACCTGGTCGCGAATGGTCGGGCTCGGGGCACAGCACGTCGTCGCCATGTTCGGCGCGACGTTCCTGGTGCCGATCCTCACCGGCTTCCCGCCATCGACGACGCTGTTGTTCTCCGGTATCGGCACGATCCTGTTCCTCATCATCACCCAGAACCGTCTCCCCAGCTACCTCGGCTCGTCGTTCGCTTTCATCGCGCCGATCACGGTGGCTACCACCGCCCAGGGAATGGGTAGTGCCCTCTTCGGTATCGTCGTCGTCGGAATCCTCCTCGCCCTCGTCGGACTCCTGGTGCAATTCACCGGGATCGGCTGGATCAACGCGCTGATGCCACCCGTCGTCTCCGGCGCCATCGTCGCGCTCATCGGATTCAACCTCGGCCCGGCCGCGTGGAACAACTTCCAGCTGGCACCGCTCACCGCGACCATCACCCTCGCGGCCGTCGTGCTGGCATCCGTTCTCTTCCGCGGCATCCTCGGCCGGATGTCGATCCTCGTGGGGGTCGTCGTCGGTTACGTTGCCGCCGTCCTGCTCGGTGAGGTGACGTTCGACGCCGTCGGAGAGGCCGCCTGGATCGGTTTGCCCGAGTTCAACAGCCCGGCGAACCCGTTCACCAACCCGGCTCTCTGGGCGATCCTGCCCGCGTTCCTTCCTGTCGTTCTGGTGCTCATTGCCGAGAACGTCGGCCACATCCGCGGTGTCGCACAGATGACAGAAGATCAGTCGATCAACCAGCTGACCGGGCGGGGCCTCTTCGCCGACGGTCTCGCCACGGTCGTCGCCGGCTTCGGTGGCGGTTCAGCGACGACCACCTACGGCGAGAACATCGGCGTGATGGCCGCCACCCGCATCTACTCGACCGCCGCGTACTGGATCGCCGCGATCTTCGCCATCCTCCTCGGGCTCTCGCCGAAGGTCGGTGCGATCATCAACACGATTCCCGCCGGTGTGCTCGGCGGGGTCACGACGGCCCTGTACGGGCTCATCGGCATCATCGGCGTGAAGATCTGGCTCGACAACAAGGTCGACTTCTCGAAGCCGAAGAACCAGTTCACCGCGGCGACGGCGCTCATCATCGGTATCGCCAACTACACCTGGCAGACCGGGGACGTCATCTTCAACGGGATCGCGCTCGGCACCATCGCCGCGATTGTGATCTACCACGTGATGAACGTGCTCGGACGGATCCGCGGAACCGACTGACACCAGCGCAAAGCGGCGCAGCCCCCGTGGGGACTGCGCCGCTTTGTCGTTGCGTAGGTCTCAGCCGCTCAGCGCCGGGACGATGAGATAGATGCCGTAGAGCACAGCAAGCGCACAGATCGCGAAGCAGCTGACCGCTGCGGTCACCGCGAGGCGCTTCTGGAAGGGCGTGAGCGGGTTCTTCCGCGCTGCCTTGGCTGCCTTCTTCGCGGCCGACTTGATCTCAGCGGCGGTGAGCACGGTGATCGCGTCGGTGAAGGTGGCGGGGCTCACCACGGGAACCTTGCCCGCGACGACCATGAGCCTGAGCCCGAGGGCGAAGAATCCGACGACAACGACCGTCCCGAGAATCGCCGCGACGAAGACGATGACGAACGCAAACCAGTCGATCATTTGGCGGCCTTCTTCGATTCGGGTTCTGGTTCGGGTGCCATGACAACGGCTTCGCCGGAGGCGGCGACGTCGCTGACGACGTTATGGTGGCCGATCTTGTCGCGGCGGGACCACAGGTAGATGAACGCGATGGTTCCAACACCGACGACGGCGTCGACGACGATGCCCCAGGTGCCGAGGCTGGCCACCAGCGCGGCAAGGGCACCGACGAGGCCGGCAGCGGGGAGCGTCAGCAACCAGCCGATGAGGATCCTGCCCGCGGTCTTCCACTTCACCGACGATCCCCGACGACCGACGCCTGAACCGATCACAGAGCCCGACGCCACCTGCGTGGTGGAGAGCGCGAAGCCGAGGTGGCTGGACGCGAGGATGGTAGCCGCCGTGCTGGTCTCGGCGGCGAAGCCCTGGGCGGGTTTCACGTCGGTGAGGCCGGTCCCGAGGGTCTTGATGATACGCCAGCCGCCGACGTACGTGCCGAGCGCGATGGCGACGGCGCAAACCACGACGACCCAGAAGGGCGGGCCAGATCCTGCAGACAGGAGGCCGACGGAGATCAGCGCGAGGGTGATGACACCCATCGTCTTCTGAGCGTCGTTCGTTCCGTGTGCGAGCGCAACCAGCGATGACGAGAAGATCTGTCCGTAGCGGAAGCCTGAGCGTCCATCGGGCTTGTTGTCGTAGCGACGGGTGACACCGTATGCCAGCTTCGTGGCGGTGAAGGCGATCACAGCGGCGGTGAGGGGCGCGAGGACAGCGGGCAGCATGACCTTCGACATGAGCACGCCCAGGTCGATGGCGCCGGTGCCGAAGCCGACGAGCGCGGCGCCGATGAGGCCGCCGAACAGGGCATGCGATGAGCTGGACGGAAGCCCGAGCAGCCAGGTCAGCATGTTCCACACGATCGCGCCGATCAGGCCCGCGAAGATGAGCTCAGGGGTGATCAGAACCCCGTCGTCCCCTTCCCGGATGATTCCGCCCGAGATCGTCCTGGCGACTTCCGTCGACAGGAACGCACCGATGAGGTTGAGGATAGCCGCGAGGCCCACGGCGACTTTGGGTTTCAGGGCACCGGTTGCGATGGGTGTTGCCATCGCGTTTGCGGTGTCGTGGAATCCGTTGGTGAAGTCGAAGAAAAGGGCTAGTGCAATGACAAGCACGATAATGAGGGTGATATCCACCGGCATAGTTCTCTGAGTCGGGACTCCCAGGCGCACACGAATTCCGGAAGAATTTCACCGGAAGTTCATGGATGCGAGGTTGCCAGTTGAGGCGGCCACACTGATACTTACACCCCGTGCCCCATGCGTCAACTTGACACCCGACTTGCGGGAAATCGTCAGCGACCTCCGCCGCCACCGCCGCCACCGCCACCGCCGGAGAAGCCGCCGCCCGCCGATCCGCCTGATGTGCTGGCCGTTGCGCTGGCCGACCAGGGTGTCGATGAGCCAGACGACGTGGAGAACGCACCCATCGATGATGCAAAGGCGACCGAGGAGAAAGTCGAACGGCTGGAATACCAGTCCGGGTCACTGCCGGACTGCTCGTAGTACCGCCCGAGTTCCTCTGACCACTCCTTGTCGACGCCCCAGAGCACGGCGAATGGGAGCAGCTTCTCGTAGAACGCAACCATCTGGAGAGTGTCGCCCGGGTTGACGGGGTCGGCAACGGTGACCCGTTCGGCACCCGACGGACTCTGCAGCATGGCGATTCTGTCGGCCTCGGCGAGCGCCAGGTAGTCGCGCAGCCCGAGCAGGTATTCCCTCACCTCGATGCCGCGTGCGGTCAGCGCCTTTCGCGGAAGGGCCGCGAGAATCGTGCCCACCAGCACAGCGACGCTGCCGATGAGCGCGAGCACCACCCAGTTGTTGACGCCGTACACCGCGACGGCCGTGATGAACAGGCCCAGGACTGCGACAAACACCACGGCGGACGCCGCGACGAACCGCCGTGCACCTGACACGGTCTTCTTCACGCGAAAGCCGGCGTCGACGGATGCCAGCGGAGCACCGGCCACGAGTGCCTGGACAGCTTTGGCGAGTCCGGTGTCTTTTGCGCTGAGGTCCTTCAACGCCCCGGGCTGGCGACGAGCGCCGAACAGGACGTCCATCACCGCGTCGTCAGCCGGGGAGGTCCCGGCATCCGTCAGGAACTGGAGGCGGTACGTTCTCGACGACGAGAACAACGACGACGATTCGCCGTCGTCGATGATCCGGAGGTTGCGGCGGACGGCCAGGCTGAGGATGAGGGCCGGCATCGCGTGGGCGGTCTTGCCGATGAGATCCGCTGCCACGAAGATGTCGAGGCCTTTCGGCACCGTGTACTGGGGGACGATGATGCCCCGGCCGGCCGCATCGCGTGTGCTGCGTCGCCGGGCGATGAGGGCACCGAGCAGGGAGACAGCACCGAGCCCCGCGAGTCCGGCGGGCAGGACAGTGAAGGCCGGCCACGTGGACGGGATCTCGGGCGTGCTGAAGGTTCCCGACTCGAAGCCGAGCGCCAGTGAGATGTTTTCCCCAGGGCCGAGCGGCATCTCGGCGGATGCGAATTCCGTGTCTTCCCCCGCCGCCGCTGTCGCCATCTCGCACGTCGTATCAGACCCTTGCTCGCCGACGTAGCATGCGGCATCCCCTGTCAGCTGGCCGGTAAGGTCCTCAGGCACGATGACCCGCATCTGTGCCCGCGCGAACGGCTGCTCCCATCCCGTGCCTGGGGCGTCCCAGTAGAACTCGTCAGACGCCGTGTCCGCGAACGCCCTGACGACATCCCTCTGGGTGTATTCGATCACGTACGTCTGGCTGCCACGGACGAAGTCATCCGTTCCGAGTGCAACCTGGATGAACCCGTCTTCCGTTTCGGAGTCGTCGTAGGCCACCGGGTTACCGCCGGCATCCGTCACGGAGAGAATCTTCGTGTGGAGGTTCACTCCGAGGTAACCCTCGGGTATCGCCCGGATGATGCCCTTGTTCTGGTCGAAATCCGGGAACTCGGCCACGAATGTTTCCACCGCGGTGAGGGTCGAGTGTCCGCTGTCGTCGCGGCCCAGCGTGTATTCGCCATCGAACGAGCTGAACGTGAAGTCCGAGACGTCGGAACGGATGCCAGAGCCGATGTCTGATCGGATCTCGGCCGCCTGCGCTGCAGTCGGCAGGACCAGCGCAAGAACAACCGCCGCGAGGGCAGTTCCCACCGTTGTCATTCGACTCAGTATCCGGCGGTCAACGTCTCTCGGCTGCGTCATGGACCCAGCCTAGGAGGATTACATCTCCTCGTGCGTATTCGGGTCCCCGCCGAACAGTCGGCCATTGGCGCGGCCAAGTGCCGTGATCTCGGCGAGTTCGTCGGCGGTCAACTCGAGGCTCGGCACGGTGAAGTTCAGCCTCTGCCGTTCCGGGCTGGCCGACTTCGGGATGGGGATGACACCCCGCTGCTGGTGCCAGCGGAGAACGACCTGGCTCGGGCTGACCCCGTGGGCTGCGGCGATCCTGCCGACGACCGGTTCCTCGTACGGGGCGGCGCGCTTGCCCAGCGGACTCCACGCCTCGGTGACGATCCCGTGCTCGGCATGGAATGCGAGCAGGGCCTCCTGCGGGAAGTACGGGTGCAGTTCGACCTGGTTGACAGCGGGAAGAACTCCGGTTTCGGCTCCCAGCCGCTGCAGGAATTCCCGGGTGAAGTTCGAGACGCCGATCGAACGGACGCGGTGCTCCTTCTGGAGCTGGACCATGGCCTTCCAGGAGTCCGCGTACCGACCAACCCCGGGGTTGGGCCAGTGGATCAGGTACAGGTCGATCTGGTCAACTCCCAGTGCAGCGCACGACGCGTCGAACGAACGCATCGTCGCGTCGTATCCGTGGTCACGCCCGGGCAGTTTGGTGGTGAGGACGACGTCGTCCCGCCGGACGCCACTGTGCGCGATGGCGCGGCCGACGGCATCCTCGTTGCCGTAATTGACGGCGGTGTCGATCATCCGGTAGCCGATGTCGAGAGCGGAGAGAACAGCATCCGTCGCTTCGGCGCCCGTCATCGGGTAGGTGCCGAACCCGATGGTGGGGAGAGAGTGGCCGTCGTTCAGCTTGTGTGAGGGAAGTGTGCTCATGCGTCGACCCTACGCGGGTAGCGTTGGAGCATGGCCCTTCCCACACCGCCCCGCGCGGCGATGCGTCCCTCCGTTCGAACCCACCACGGAGACACCGTGATCGACAACTACGAATGGTTGCGGGAGAAGGACAGCGTCGAGGTGATTGCGCACCTCGAGGCCGAGAACGCCCACACCGAGGCGCAGAACGCGCACCTCGCCGGGCTCCGGGAGACGATTTTCACCGAGATCAAGAATCGCACCCTCGAGACAGACCTCAGCGTGCCGGAACGCGAGGGCGCGTGGTGGTACTACCGCCGGAGCGTCGAGGGACAGGAGTACGGGGTGCACTGCCGGGCTCCGATCGCCGGACCGGACGACTGGACCCCGCCCGCGCTGCTGGCCGACACACCGGTGGTCGGCGAACAGGTGCTCCTCGACGGGAATCTCGAGGCCGCAGGACACGAGTTCTTCTCGATCGGCTCCTTCGACGTGTCTCGCGACGGTTCCCGGCTCGCCTACGCGGTCGACGTGAAGGGGGACGAACGGTTCACCCTCCGCGTGCGCGACCTGGTCACCGGAGAGAATCTTCCCGACGAGATCGACAACACCTCGCACGGCGCGATCTTCTCGCCGGACGGCGACTTCGTCTTCTACACGACCGTCGACGAGTCGTGGCGTCCTGACACGGTCTGGAGACACCGCATCGGCTCGCCTCGTACAGAGGACTCCGTCGTGTTCACCGAGCCGGACGAGCGATTCTGGCTCGGCGTCGGCCTCACCCGCAGCTCCCGGTACATCGTGGTCGTGGCCGGGTCGAGCGTCACCAGCGAGTGGCACCTCATCGACGCCGACGCGCCCGAGTCGGCGCCGCGGATCGTCTGGCCCCGGCAGGACGACGTCGAGTACTCCGTCGAACACGCCGTCATCGACGGCCAGGACTGGCTGCTGGTGCTGCATAACGCCGGCGCCCCGAACTTCGAACTCGTTGCCGTCTCGCCGGATGCCGTGGGCACCGGCCCTGGGGACGCCGCCGTGGTGCGCGCCCACAGCGACGCCGTGAGGCTGGAGGACGTCGAGGCATTCGCCGGGCACCTGGTCTTCGGCTATCGCCGTGACGGCCTCAGCCGGCTGGGCATCTCGAGCCTGGCCGGCGTGGACTCGCCTGCCGCGATCAGCGTGGACGAGGTCGCGTTCGACGAACCGCTGTACACGGTTGCCGCCGCGACGAACCCGGAGTGGCACCAGCCGACCGTGCGCCTGTCGTTCGGTTCACTCGTCACACCGGCGACGGTCTTCGACCTCGCTGTCGCCGACCGGTCGCTGACCGTGCTCAAACAACAGCCGGTTCTCGGTGGGTACTCCCCCGACGACTACGAGCAGAAGCGCGAGTGGGCGATCGCGGGCGACGGCACCCGTATCCCGGTCTCGCTCGTCTGGAAACGCGGCTCAGGCCGTCCGGCGCCCCTCCTCCTCTACGGCTACGGCTCATATGAAGCGAGCATGGACCCGGCGATGTCGATCGCCAGGCTCAGCCTCCTCGACCGCGGTGTGACCTTCGCGATCGCCCACGTGCGTGGTGGAGGTGAGCTCGGCCGGGCCTGGTACGAGAACGGCAAGACGCTCACGAAGAAGAACACCTTCACCGATTTCGTGTCATGTGCCCGTCACCTGATCGGCGCCGGATACACGACAGCGGATGCCCTCGTTGCCGAGGGCGGGAGTGCCGGCGGCCTGCTGATGGGTGCGATCGCGAACCAGGCTCCCGAGCTCTTCGCCGGGATCCTGGCCGAGGTTCCTTTCGTCGACCCGCTCACGAGCATCCTCGATCCTGACCTGCCGCTCACCGTGATCGAGTGGGACGAGTGGGGTAACCCGCTCGACGATGCCGGGGTCTACGCCTACATGAAGTCGTATTCGCCGTACGAGAACGTGCGCGGAGGGTGTTCGGTACCCGCGCATTCTCGCCGTGACGAGCATCAACGACACCCGCGTGCTCTACGTCGAGCCCGCGAAATGGGTCGCCAGGCTTCGCGAGGTCGACGCTCCGGTTCAGCTGAAGGTCGAGATGAGCGCCGGGCACGGTGGGGTCAGCGGCCGCTACAACGCCTGGCGTGAGCGTGCGTACGAGCTCGCGTGGGTGCTGGACGTCCTGAAGCTGGCGACCCTCTAGCCGAAGAGGATCGCGGCTTCGTCGTAACGTTCCTTCGGCACGGTCTTCAACCCACCGAGAGCATCCGCGAACGGCACATTGACGATGTCGGTGCCACGGAGGGCCACCATCGTGCCCCACTCCTGCTTCATGACGGAGTCGATCGCTGCCATGCCGAGGCGGGTGGCGAGAACTCGGTCGAATGCGCTCGGAACGCCTCCGCGCTGGAGGTGGCCGAGCACGGTCGCACGCGACTCGATCCCCGTGCGCTCCTCGATGATCGGCGCGAGGAGGTCGGCGATGCCACCGAGCCGTGGACGGTTGAACGCGTCGAGACCTTTCTCGGAGTGCGCGGACTCCATCGTGTCGAGCGTGAAACCCTCGGAGACGACGATGACCGGTGCACGACCGCGGTCGCCGACGCTCTTGGCCCACTCGCAGATCTGGGTGATCGACTGCGGCTGCTCCGGCATGAGGATTGCGTGGGCCCCAGCGGCCATTCCGGCGTGCAGGGCGATCCAGCCGACGTGACGGCCCATGACTTCGACGACCATGCACCTGCGGTGCGACTCTCCGGTCGTGCGCAGCCGGTCGATCGCCTCTGTGGCAATCTCGACGGCGGTGTCGAAGCCGAATGAGTAGTCGGTGGCGTCGAGGTCGTTGTCAATGGTCTTCGGCACACCGACGATCTTGAGCCCGGCATCCGTCAGTCGCTTTGCCGCGGCCAGGGTCCCCTCGCCGCCGATCGCGATGAGGGCGTCGATGCCGAGGCGGTCGAGTGTCGCCTGAACGTTTTCCGGTCCGCCGTGTGGGCCTTCGAACGGATTGGTGCGGCTGGTTCCGAGGACGGTGCCGCCCTGCTTGCCCAGCCCGCGCACGCTGTGCCGGTCGAGCGGCATGGTGAGTCCCTCGACGACACCCTTCCAGCCGTCGCGGATTCCCACGAACTCCTGGTTGTGGATTTTGGTGCCTTTCAGCACAGCGCCGCGGATAACGGCATTCAGTCCGGGGCAGTCGCCGCCGCTGGTGAGTACACCAATTCTCATAGGTTTGATTCCTCATACGTGAGCTTGGGGGAATGAAAAGAGCAGCGTCGTTGCTGCATCGAGAATAGCGTGAGACCCGGCCGCTTGCAGGCCGTCCCCGTCCACGTCGAATTCCGACACCCCTGAAAGGGCTGCATTTTCATGAACTTTGTCCCCGCTGACGGCACGATCACGATGTTCTCGACGACCTGGTGCGGTTACTGCAACCGCCTGAAGTCGCAGCTCGACAAAGTCGGCATCGGCTACACCGAGGTCAACATCGAAGAGGTCCCCGGGACGGCTGAATACGTCGCCAGCGTCAACGGTGGCAACCAGACCGTGCCGACCGTCGTCTACCCGGACGGAACCACGGCAACGAACCCGTCACTCATGGCCGTGAAGGCCGCGCTCGGCGTCTGAGCCCGTTCGCACGCCGCGCGCAAGGGGGTGGAGCCCCCGTGCGCGTGCGCGTAGCGTCGACGCATGACACACGACACCAACGCAACGCACGCCGAAGACGCACACACCAACGACCCGCTCAGCGACTTCTCGGTTCCGCAGGATGCCGACATCATCGCTGACGATCCGGCGGACAGTGCCGGTGCCAATGACAGTGACACCGTGACGGATGATCCGGGCGAGCACGCAGATCGTGTCGCGAACGACCCATCAACGACGGCGGACACCCCGGCCGAAGCCGAGGAGCTCACCGCCGAACCGGGCGCCTGACCCGAGTGCTGCAGTTGCTGTCGAGTGCTGCAGTTGCAACTGCAGCACTCGACAGAATGTGCAGCGCTCGGTGTCAACGCCGCGCGCGCTCGGCGTCTGGCACCGGCACCTTGATCATCACGCCGGCAGCCACGAGAAAGATCGGCGCGATCAGTTGCGCCGAAAACCAGCCGGGCCCGCTCAGCTCGAGCGGCAGGACCGGGTTCCACAGGACCACGACCGGCAGCAGTGCGAGAAGCCACCACCACGTCCCGGCCTGAATCGCGAACCAGGCGATGACCGCGGCCAGGATCGTCACGGCGAAGTGGACGACGATGAACCAGCTGTTGTCGAGGAAAGCGACCCCGATCATCAGGATGATCGACGCGAGGATCGCCGGGGCGAGCGCCGGTCGGGTGAAGCCGGGGTTCGCGGATGCCGCGGCCACTGCTACGCCTCCAGTGCGTCGCGCAACAACGCGATGAGCGCGTTGAGCTGCACCGAGTCGCTCGATTCGATGTCCTGGTCACTGCCATCGAGCGCACGCGCGGCCAGGCCGTGCTTACTGTCGATGAGCTCGGCGATCTTGGCGTCGATCGTGTGCGCGGCGATGATCCGCCAGGCGGTCACGGGCTCGTCCTGACCGATTCGGTGTACCCGGTCGATGGCCTGCGTCTGCTCGGCTGCGGTCCAGCTGAGTTCGGCGAGAACCACGTTCGATGCGGCCTGCAGGTTGAGTCCGACGCCGGCGGCGGTGAGCGAACACACGGCGACAGCGACATCAGGGTCATTGTTGAACGCGTCGATGGCGAGCTGGCGGGCGGGTGTCGACTGGTCTCCACGGATCGAGACGGTGCGGAGTCCACGCCCGGCGAAGACCTGTTCCGCGGTGTCCATGACATCGATGTGCTTCGCGAAGAAGACGACCTTGCCGACCGAGCGGGCGAGCTGCGCCGTGTAATCGGATGCGAGGACCGCCTTGGCCTGCCCGATCTTGCGCACCATCGTGAACACGTTTTCGGCGCCGCCGGAGGCTTTCGACTCATCGAGCTCACCCTGCGCGACCAGGCGCATGATGTCGGTGTCAGGGCCACCGGCGAATGACGCGCGTTCACCTCGAGCCTCGATGATGCGACGGTACTTGGCCAGCAGCCGCGCCCCGAGCTCGCGCTCGGCGTCGCGGATCGAACGACCAAGGTCGTCGTCGAGCTCGACGGGCATGTCGGCGATCATCTTCGACGGCAGGTCCTTCGCGACGTCGACCTTCCGACGGCGAACGATTCCCATGTCGATGACAGCGGTACGCGCCTCCGGGTAGAACTCACGTTCAGCCGGGGTCAGGCCGGTCTCCTCGAGCTTCTCCATCAGGGCCGGGGATGGCTTGTCGCCCTTGGTCCAGCCGAGGAACTGCCAGATCGCGTTGAAGTCCTCGACGTCATTGATCAGCGGGGTGCCCGTGAGCGCCATGAGCAGTGGGTTACCGCCCGGTGTCTGCTTCCGGATCCGCGACGCAAGCGACAGCACATGCTGCGAACGCTGGGAGTGCAGGTTCTTGATGAAGTGCGCCTCGTCGACGACCATGCCCTTGAAGCCGAGCGTCCCGAGCCACGCGAGGTGACGGTCGAGCACCTCGTAGTTCACGATGACAACGTCGGCGAAGGCGTCCAGGTCGCGGCCGTCACCGTGGACGACGGTTGCGCGACGGTTGGGGGTCCAGCGCTCGACCTCGCGCGCCCAGTTCATCTTGACGACGTTGGGCACCACGGCCAGGAGCGGGTACGCGTTCGCGACCGACGCGGCGAGGACCGACTGCGCGGTCTTTCCGAGGCCGGGCTCGTCTGCGAGGAGGAACGTCCTGTGGCCGTTTCGCACGGCTTCGACGAAGCGGGCCTGGTGGCGCATGATCTCGAGGCTCTTTGGCGAGAGACGGTCGAGTTTCGGTGCCTCTGGCAGATCCATGCTGGCTGCGCGTCCGCCTGAACCCTGCTCGAATGCCTTGTAGAGCGGGCCCATGAGCTCCCAGTTGCCGAGGCGGCCACGGATGGTCGCCGGCGGTGCCGGCTGGTCCAGGTCGGGCGCGAGGAACGGGTTCGCGAGCAGCCGGGATTTCACGGACTGCGGGATGACCTGCTTCTCGGCGAGCTCAGCGGGCACGACAGCTTCGGCGGCGGGCTTGTTCGTGGTGATGATGAGTTCGTCCGGGCTGAGTTCGGCCCCCGACTCGATCAGCCAGTCCCTGCGGAGTTTCTGCGCGACCGGTGTCGTCGCGGCATCCGCTTCGAGCAGGGTGATGAGGGATGTGTCGCGTGCGGCGGTCTTGGCCAGGATGGTGGCAACACCGTCGAGTCGCTTGAGCAGTTCGACGCGTGACGCGTCGCTGAGCTCCTTGTCGGCCTTCACCTTGGCGCGTTCCTCACGCACGAGGAACGCGATGACCTGGAACTTCGTCCTGTTGGTCGGGCCGACTTTGCCCTTCTGTGCCTTCGCCTCGACCTCGCGCACCTTGCGGGCGAGGATCGGGATGATGGGGGCTTCGTCATCGTGACGGGACCCTGAACCTCGCGACTGGGATCCGCGGGACTGGGACGTTCCGCGGGTCGTCTGTCGTCCGGATGAACGGCGTGTACCGGTGTACGGCATGCTCCTCCTGAGCAGTCGAATGGCCAGGCGGATGCCGGTGGCCGAGACATGCGGGCGCTGGATCGTTGGCCGATCAACGCGGGGGGTGCTTGCGGATCGACGCACCGGTGTCAGCGGGCGCACGACCATTCTAGGGCATCAGGTCTTGGGTTCCCTGAGCTTGCCGCCAACGGCGTGGTGCGGCGACGATCAGCTGCCTGCCCGGAAGCTCCTGAGCCTGAGGCTGTTGAGGACGACGAAAACGCTCGAGAACGCCATGGCCGCACCAGCCACCATCGGGTTGAGCAGGCCGAAGGCGGCCAGCGGAAGAGCGGCGACGTTGTAGGCGAAAGCCCAGAACAGGTTGCCGTGGATCGTACCGAGGGTCCGGCGAGACAGGACGACAGCATCCGCGACACCGCCGAGGTCCCCGCTGACGAGGGTGATGTCGGCTGCCGAGATGGCGGCATCCGTTCCGGTGCCCATCGCGATTCCCAGGTCGGCGGTTGCCAGGGCTGCGGCGTCGTTGACCCCATCCCCGACCATGGCCACACGGGATCCCGTCGCCTGCAGGCGGAGGATCTCGTCCACCTTCTGCTCGGGCAGCACCCCGGAGACGACCCGGTCGATTCCCACCTGGCCGGCCACGTGCCGCGCAGCCCGGTCGTTATCGCCGGTGAGCAGCACCGGCGTCAGGCCGAGCGCGCGCAGTCGGTCGATAGCCGCCCGAGCTCCGGGCTTGAGGCGGTCAGACACCTCGAAGACACCGCGGACCTCGCCTTCCCAGCCGACGACGACCGCGGTCGACCCGGCCGATTCTGCCGCGACGACGACGTCACTGAGGTGCCCGGGCAGTGCGCAGCCGTGCTCCGCAGCAAACTGCGGGCGCCCGACGATGACCATGACCCCGTCGATGATTCCGGTGACCCCGAGTCCGGCGGCGGCGGCAAAGTCAGCGACGGGCGACAGGGGTGCCTGCCCGGCTCCAGCGACGATGGCGCGGGCGATCGGGTGTTCGGAGGCCGCCTCAAGGGATGCTGCCCGCTGTAGTGCAGACGGATGCGTCTCGGTGGCGTTCGCAAGCGTCATGGCGCCCGTTGTCACCGTGCCGGTCTTGTCCAGCACGATGACATCGATGCCCCTGGCCCGTTCAAGCGCTTCGGGGCCGGTGATGAGAATTCCGGACTGCGCCCCGCGGCTGGTTCCCACGAGCAGAGCCACCGGTGTCGCCAGGCCGAGCGCGCACGGGCAGGCGATGATGAGCACGGCGACGGCGGCAGTGAACCCCGAGGAGACCGGGTTTCCTGTGATGATCCAGGCGATCAGCACCACGATAGCGAGGACGATGACGATCGGGACAAAGACGGCCGCGACCCGGTCTGCAAGCCGCTGGACACGGCCTTTGCCGAGTTGGGCTGCCTCCACGACCCTGGCCATCTGGGCCAGCGCCGTATCGCTGCCGATCCTGGTCGCCCGCACCACGAGCATCCCGCCTCCGGCGATCGTTGCCCCGGTGACGCTGTCGCCTGCGGTGACATCGACAGGAACGGACTCGCCAGTCAGCATGCTGGCGTCGACGGCCGCTGAGCCGGATACCACGACGCCGTCGGTGGCGATGGTCTCCCCCGGCCGGACCACGAAGGTGTCGCCGACGACGAGATCGGCGACCGGGAGGGAGACTTCAACGCTCTCGTCGCCGGTCGCCGCTGGGCGAAGAACCGTGACATCCTTCGCACCCAGTTCGAGCAGGGCACGCAGGGCGGTTCCCGCTGAGCGCTTCGACCGGTGCTCGATGTACCTGCCGAGCAGCAGGAAGACGGTGACGCCCGCGGCGACCTCGAGGTAGATCGCCGACGTCGCGTCGGCGTCCGGGGTGAACAACTGGAATTCGTGGGTCATGCCCGGCATGCCCGCCATGCCGAAGAACAACGCCCACAACGACCAGAGGAAGGCTGCGCCGGTGCCGAGGGTGATGAGGGTGTCCATGGTCAGGGAGCCGTGGCGAAGGTTGACCCAGGTGGCGCGGTGGAACGGGTACCCGCCCCACACGACGACAGGCGCTGCGAGGACGAGCGACAGCCACTGCCAGTTCGTGAATTGCCAGGCCGGAACCATGGCCAGGACGATGACGGGCAGGCTCAGCAGCGCACTGATGATCAGGCGGGTGCGTAGCGGGTCCGGTTCCACGGTGGACGTGGCGTCGCCGCTGGCGTCGCCCGGAGTGGGTGTCGTTCGCGGCACCGCGAGTGTGGCCGTGTAGCCGGCCGACTCGACCGCCGCGACGAGTTGGTCGGTCGAGATGGCGTCAGGGAACCTCACGCTGGCCTTCTCCGTGGCGAGGTTGACCTCGACGGTGACACCGTCCAAACGGGTGAGTCGTTTCTCCACGCGGGAGACGCAACTCGCGCAGGTCATTCCACCGATGTCGATGGTTGTGGTGTTCTCTGCCATGACGACCCTTCTGCGCGCAGTGAATGCGCGCGTCCCACAATGATACCCCTAGGGGGTATCAGGGACAAGTCGCCTCAGGTGCCTGGGGCGGTATCGGCGAGCCATTTGTCGAGGCTCGACGGCTTGTCGGTGATGATTCCGTCAACTCCGAGTGCCCTGGCCTGCTCCCACGTCTTCGTCGAGTTCAGTGTGTAGACCATCACACCCAGCCCCGCCGCATGCATCGCATCCACAACCTCCGGCCTTTCCTCGATGGCCTTCGCCCGCGTCACGACACCGATCACGCGGAAGGATCGGGCGAACCCGACGACATCGTCGGGCAGTGATCGCACGATGGCCACGCGCGGAGTCGCCGGCGCGAGAGCTGCAGCGCTCGAGAGTGAACCGAGGTTGAAGCTCATGAAGATCACCCGACCGTCGAGTTCGTACCGGTCGAGGAGGTCGGTGACCACGCCGAGTTCCTCGACCGTCCAGTAGCCCTTGAGCTCGAGCAGCGCCTTCTTGCCGCTGGGGGCAAGCATCACCAGGAATTCTTCGAGGGTGGGGATGCGCTCACCCGCGAACGAGGTCGAATACCAGGAACCGGCATCCAGTTGCTTCAGCTCGGCAAGAGTTCGGTTGGCGAGCGGCCCCGAACCATCGGTGGTGCGCCCGAGGGTGCGGTCGTGGAAGAGGACCGGAACTCCGTCGCTGGTTCGGGCGACATCGGTCTCGACGAACTCGAGTGGAGAGTCGATGGCCCGCTCGAGCGCGGCCAGTGTGTTTTCCGGCGCCGTGGAGCGGTCCCCCCGATGGCCGGCGATGAACGAGGGATCCCCCGGTTCGCGCAGTTCTCCGAACATGTCCGTGGCGTACACCGGCGTGGCCGCCGGGTTGAGGATGAGCGTGATCACAATGGCCACGGCTGCGCAAAAGCTGGCGCCGAGCGGGAAGATCCCCGCGGGGCGTGTGCTGGGTGTCGTCATCGACCACCTGTTCCTTTTCGGGCAGAAATTCGGCGTGAATCCACTCTAGGGGCTCCCGTTACCGTTTCGTTACATTGATCGGTCGACGACTCCCCCCATCCGGGGCTGATGGGCACCTTCCGATCAGCGGGTGCGCCATCGGCTCGCACACATGGCCACCTCATATCCGGCTCATAGGAACGCCATAGGCGCAGGGGGTGGAATGTCTTCATCACCCGCCATCGGACCAGGGCGTCCGTCCAGCACAGCGCGCACAGAGCGCGCCGACCTATCCCAGGAGCTTGATCATGAAGCGCAACAAGTACACCCTCACCGCCATCGCAAGTTCGCTGTTCATCGGCGGTCTCCTTCTGACCGGATGCACGACCACGACCACGACCGCGACCCCGGGCACGACGACCGACAGCGCTGCCTCCGTTGCCGTCGACATGGGCATCGTTGCCGGCGAAGTGCTCGCCGCCAATGCGAACTCGACGACGGTCAACGACGACGAGTGGACGACCGACGGCGCGGTGAGCATCACGCTGGACGGCTCCACCGCTTCGGCAGACAGCGCAGGGGTCGCCGTGAATGACGGCACCGTGACGATCACCGCGGCGGGAACCTACGTTCTTTCCGGCCAGTTCGACGGACAGGTTGTCGTCGACACCGCGGAGGAGGGGGTCGTCGCACTCGTGCTCGACGGTGTGCAGATCTCCAGTTCGACCAGCGCTGCAATCGCCGTTCTCCAGGCGCAGGACGTCGCGGTGTCGCTCAGCGGCAGCAACACTCTCTCGTCCACCGGAGCCGACGACGAGGCCAACGCTGCACTCTTCAGTGACGCAGATCTCACGATCTCGGGCGACGGATCACTCGCGGTCAGCAGCGGCGTCAACGATGGGATCACAAGCCTCGACGACCTGGTCGTGCTGTCCGGCGACATCACCGTCACGGCCGGAGACGACGGGCTCCGCGGCAAGGACTCGCTCACCATCGAGGGCGGCACCGTGTCTGTGGATGCCGGCGGTGACGCGCTGAAGTCTGACAACGAGGAGGATGACACCCGCGGATACGTGCACATCGCCGGTGGCACGGTCACCCTGGTCGCGGGCGACGACGGTGTGCAAGCTCAGACCGACATCGTCGTCACCGACGGTACAACGACTCTCAACGCCACCGACGACGGGCTGAAGGCCGAAAGTGACCTGGTCATCGCTGGCGGGAGCACCGCCGTCGAGTCCTCCTATGAGGGCCTCGAGGCGATGTACATCACGATCGAGGGCGGAACCCTTGGGGTCACCGCGAGCGACGACGGCATCAACGCCACCAGCGGAACCAGTACCACCACCGACATCGGCGGCATCGTCGAGGACGATGACGGCGCGATGGTCACGGTGACCGGTGGTGAGGTCACCATCGATTCGGCGGGCGACGGAATCGACTCGAACGGCTCGATCCTGGTCACCGGCGGCACCACCACCGTCTTCGGATCGCCGGAGGACCGTGAGGGAGCGCTCGACACCAACGGTTCCCTGGTCGTGGACAGCGGGACGGTACTCGCCGTCGGAACCACGGGCATGGCCGTCTCGCCCGATGCGTCGTCAGCGCAGGGCTGGCTGAGCGCATCGCTTGACCAGACGTATGGGTCAGGTCAGAACGTGCAGGTGCTCGACGCGAGCGGCGAGGTGGTCGCCGAATTCACTTCGGTCAAGTCATTCCAGTCGGTCGTCCTCTCGGCCGCCGGGGTCGTGGAGGGCGACACCTACACGGTGACCGTCGCGGGAGAGACGACCGCCACCGTGGTTGCGGGCGTCGCGGCCGTGAGCGACATGGGTGGCATGGGTGGTGGCGGCGGCCCTGCTCGCCCCTAGCGGCTGAATCGTCACTCCAGCCACTCCAGCCACGAACCGTGCGGATCGCAGAGCGCTAGCGGGAGACCATCCGCTGAAATGACGAAGGCACCCTCCCTCACCCCGGGGAGGGTGCCTTCGGTTTCGGGAACGATCCCGATGCCCTCGTTCGCGATCCACGTGGCAGGAGAGGCGATCATTCGCTCGGAGAAAGCTTGCCTGGCGTTTTCGGGAAGATATGCGAGCACAGCCGAGTGGAACACGACAACACTCCTGGCGTGGCGCAGGGCCTCATCGATGAGCTTCTCCGTATCGGCAAGCAGGTCGCCGATATCGACGCGGGGCGGGTCTGACCGTGCGATGTGCGCCGCGGAGTGCAGTCGACTGAGACGCTCACCGTCTTCATCGCCAGCCCCGACCGGCCAGATGAGAGTCTCGAGCCAGCGCAGGTCGTCGCTGTCGGAGACATCCAGCGGATTGAGGTCGAGTCCGGCGCGCCAGAGAACCGTCGGCAGCGCTTCTGGCACGGGGGTCTCCGGGTTGGCGCGGGTTGAGAGCAGCGGCGCACGGGCGTCGCCGACTCGACGACCGTCGCCGAACTCGTACCGCCAGCGATCCGGGTACAGGCAGAGGCCGGCTGATGCTCCCACCTCGATCAGGGCGAACGGCTGGTCGACGAGACCGAAAGCCGGCAGCAGGGTGGCGAGCCGGCGCGCTTCGTTCGTCTGGGTGCTTCTGGCGAGAGCACAGGAGGCGATGTCGTCCCACGACGCGAGAACCAGCTCGCGGACCTCGTGCCACGGTCGCAGCGGCACACCGGCGAACCGGGCGCTGGCAAACACGAGGTTGGCCTGCTGTTTCAGCGTGGGGAGGGTGGCTATCAGCCGGGCAATCTCGGTATCGGATGCGACGCCCCGGGCCCACTGGGCGTAGAGCGGCGACCGGGGGTCGGCTTCGATGCGGGCGAACCGCTCGTACCGCTCGCTCACATCGCTCGCGAGCGTTTCGTCCTCCATGCGGCCACACTGCCACACCCCGCGCTCACGGGCCAGCCCCGCGCGAACGACGTGATCGTCCACCCGCGGCCGGAGGGTCCACCAACCACGCCAGCCCCGCGCGAACGACGTGTGATCGTCCACTGTGGGGCTGAGGGCAGTGTGCGGGGTGTCGAGTTTTGAGTGGTTGGTGGGCTCGGAGGCCGCCCAGCGGCCGGAGGGTCCACCAACCACTCAATGTCTGAGCTGAGGAGCACACTGCCCTCAGCCCCACCACCGAAACTAGATCAGGCTCTTCGTGTGCCAGACGGTCTTCGTCTCCGTCAGCGCCGTGATCCGGTCGAGGCTTGGTGCTGCCAGGTCGGTCCCACCCTCAGGGCGAAGCACCCGCTTGAGCGTCCCCGCTGCCGCGATCTCCAGGTCGACCCAGTCGAGGGCTGCAGCTCCTGTCAGGTCGATCGCATTGACGTCGGCGTGCGACGCCAGCCAGGGGGCGACCTCGGCTGACGATCCGGTGAGGATGTTCACGACTCCGCCGGGGACGTCGCTCGTCGCGAGCACCTCCGACAGGCTGATGGCCGACAACGGCAACCGCTCGGAGGCGAGCACGACGACGGTGTTGCCCGCGACGAGCGCGGGGGCGACGACGCTGACCAGGCCGAGCAGTGACGAGTCCTGCGGCGCGACGATGGCGACGACCCCGGTCGGCTCCGGTACCGAGAGGTTGAAGTACGGGCCCGATACCGGGTTGGCGTTGCCGGTGACCTGCACGTACTTGTCAGCCCAGCCCGCGTACCAGACCCAGCGATCGATGGCGTCGTCGACCTGCCGTGTTGCTGCCCCAGTGGACACACTCTCCGACTGGACGATCTCGTCGATGAACTGGGCGCGACGGCCCTCGAGGAGTTCGGCGATCCGGTAGAGGACCTGGCCTCGGTTGTACGCGGTGGTTCCTGACCATCCGGATACGGCCGAGCGGGCGGCGACGACAGCGTCACGGGCGTCCTTGCGGGATGCCTTGGCGGCGTTCGCGAGGAACGCCCCCTTCTTCGTCACCACTTCGTAGGTGCGACCGGACTCCGAGCGGGGAAACTTTCCGCCGATGTAGAGCTTGTAGGTTTTGGGAACGGCGAGGCGGCTCATTTGGCGCTTTCCTTCTTCGTCGTGATAGCGGTATCGGCTGCGGGCGCCGCGGTGATGGTGCGGCTGGTGCCTGCCGGCTTGAGGTAGGCGGCGAGACCGTGTCGGCCGCCCTCACGGCCGTAGCCGGACTCCTTGAATCCACCGAACGGGCTGGCCGGGTCGAACCGGTTGAACGTGTTCGCCCAGATCACTCCCGCGCGGAGCTTGTCTGCCACCGCGAGGATGCGGCTGCCCTTGTCGCTCCAGATACCGGCGGACAGTCCGTACGGGGTGTTGTTGGCTTTGGCGATGGCCTCTGCCGGTGTGCGGAACGTGAGCACGGACAGCACAGGGCCGAAGACCTCTTCACGGGCGATCCTGTGGCTCGTCGAGACGTTCGTGAAGATCGTCGGGGCAAACCAGAAGCCGTCTGTGGGCAACACGCAGTCCGGGCTCCACCGGTCGGCTCCCTCGCTCTCGCCCACGTCGCTCAGCGCCTTGATCCGCTCGAGCTGAGCGGCCGAGTTGATGGCACCGATGTCGGTGTTCTTGTCGAGGGGGTCTCCGAGGCGAAGGGTCGACAGTCGCTCCTTGAGCCGGTCGACGACCTCGTCGTGGATGTTCTCCTGCACGAGCAGGCGTGAGCCCGCGCAGCAGACGTGGCCCTGGTTGAAGAAGATGCCGTTGACGATGCCCTCGATGGCCTGGTCGATCGGCGCGTCGTCGAAGACGATGTTCGCGGCCTTTCCCCCGAGCTCGAGGGTGACCCGCTTGTCGGTGCCGGCGATCGCCTGGGCGATGCCACGTCCGACGTTGGTCGACCCGGTGAATGCGATCTTGTTGACATCGGTGTGGTTCACCAGCGCTGAGCCGGTCGCCCCGGCACCGGTGATGATGTTGACGACTCCCGGCGGCAGGTCTGCCTGCTGCAGGATCTCGGCGAACAGCAGCGCGGTGAGCGGTGTGGTTTCGGCGGGCTTCAGCACGACCGTGTTTCCGGCGGCGAGCGCCGGGGCGATCTTCCACGCGAGCATGAGCAGCGGGAAGTTCCACGGGATGATCTGGCCGGCGACGCCGAGCGAGGACGGGTTGGCTCCTGCACCGGCGTAGTCGAGCTTGTCAGCCCAGCCGGCGTAGTAGAAGAACCAGGCGGCGACGAGGGGTACGTCGACGTCGCGGCTCTCCTTGATCGGCTTGCCGTTGTCGAGGCTCTCGGCGACGGCCAGTTCGCGGGCGCGTTCCTGCACCAGTCGGGCGATGCGGAACAGGTATTTGCCGCGGTCGGCGCCTGACATCTTCGACCAGGTCTTGTCATAGGCCCTGCGGGCCGCGGCGACGGCGCGGTCGACATCCTCATCGTTCGCGGAGGCGATCGTGGCGATCGTCTTCTCGGTGGCTGGGGAGATCGTCTGGAACGGTGTTCCGTGCCCGTCGACGAATTCGCCGTTGATGAACAGTCCGTAGTCGCTCCTCAGATTGAGGATCGCGGTCGATTCGGGGGCTGGTGCGTAGTTGAGAAAGCTCATGGTCATCCTTAATCGATCGTGACGTAGTCGGCGCCGGAGTAGTGGCCGGTGGCCATCTTCTGCCGCTGGAGCAGGACGTCGTTCAAGAGGCTCGACGCACCGAAACGGAACAGGTGTGGCTGCAGCCACTCTTCTCCGACGGTCTCGGCGACCGTCACAAGGTATTTGATGGCATCCTTCGAGGTGCGGATGCCTCCGGCCGGCTTGACACCGATCTTCTCTCCGGTGAGGCGGTGCCAGTCCCGCACGACCTCGAGCATGAGGAGCGTGACCGGGAGGGTTGCCGCAGGCGCGACCTTGCCCGTCGAGGTCTTGATGAAGTCGCCACCGGCGAGGATGGACAGCCAGGATGCACGGCGGACGTTGTCGTACGTGTTCAATTCGCCGGTCTCGAGGATCACCTTGAGGTGGGCGTAGCTGCCGTCCGAACGTCGGCACGCCTCTTTCACCGCGACGATCTCGTCATAGACCTGGCCGTAACGGCCGGAGAGGAACGCGCCACGGTCGATGACCATGTCGATCTCGTCGGCACCGGCATCGACGGCATCCGCCGTGTCGCTGAGCTTGATGGCCAGTGAAGCCCGACCGGACGGGAACGCCGTCGCGACCGCGGCGACGTTGATGCCGGAGTCTGTGCCGGCCGAGTGATGTGACCCGAGCGCCTCGACGGCGTACGGGACCATGTCGCCGTACACGCAGACCGCGGCCACCCGCGGGGTGGAGGGGTCTGACGCATCGGGGGTGACCGCTTTGGCGACGAGTGAGCGCACCTTGCCCGGCGTGTCAGCGCCTTCGAGTGTTGTCAGGTCGATCAGTTCGATGATCGTGTCGAGAGCCCACTTCTTCGAGGTGGTCTTGATCGAGCGGGTCCCGAGTCCTGCGGCGCGCTGCTCCAGCCCGACGGCGTCGACTCCGGGGATGCCTTCGAGGTAGCGACGCAGGCTCGCGTCACTGACGGGCCCGTCGATGAGCTCGAGCGCTGTCGGCCGTGCGACGACGGCCTTCTGGGTATCTGTCATGGATTCCTCCTGTGCGGTGGCCGGTTCAGGCCGAAAATTCGGGGTTCAGCAGGTCGAGGGCTGTGCCCTCGTCGGTGACGAGCACGGTGCAGAGTCCGCTGGTGACGACGGCACGCGCGACAGCGTGCTTGCCCTCCCCTGCGATGACCGCGATGCTCGTCTGGGCATTGCGGAGGGTGTCGAGGTTCATTCCGACGGTCCGCTCGTTCAGCGACGGGTCGACGATCATCCCGGCGGCGTCGATGTACCGACCGACGACGTCTCCGACCGCTCCCCGTCGGACGAGTTCGTCGACGTCGGTGCCGGTGAGGTATCCGCTTTCAACGAGGGCGGAGTCCGCTCCGGCGACCCCGGCGCTGTAGAGGTAGGCGGAGGCATTCGCCGCCATGGAAAGAACCCCGGCGACGGTGCGGTCCGATTCGATCGACTGCTTGGTTTCGAGTCGTTCGAGAATCGCCGGGCTCGGCAGCAGGGTCGCCTGGCCGGATGCCTTCCGCGCGATCTCGAACGCGGTGGCCGCTGCTGTGCCTGCGCGCTGGTTGACGCTGACACCGCCGTTGATCTGCACGACGTTCACTCCGGTCGCCCAGCCCTCTGCGAGGTGTTCGGCCACATCGTGGAGCGTCCGCCCCCAGCTGATGCCGAGGGTGCGGGGAACCGGGCGCATGCTGGCCAGGTAGTCGGCAGCACCCTGGGCGGCGCGGGCTCGAAGGTCGTCTGCATTGTTCGTGCCTGCAGTCGGCACCACGATGGCGTCGGAGAGGTTGAAGCGTTCGGTGAGTGTGCGCTCAAGCGTGAGGCGACGTGCGCGAGGATGAACGATTTCGATCCGGATGAAGCCTTTTTCCTTGGCAGACGCGAGCAAACGCCCGACCTTCCACCGGGTGAGCTTGAGGATCGCCCCGACTTCGTCCTGCGTCTTGTTCTCGTCGTAGTAAAGCTCGGCTGCGCGAATGGAAAGCAGTTCGTCGTTGTCGATCGTCGTCACCGCAAGTCCCTTCATCCTCGTTGCCCTCAGCGTAGGGGGCGACCGTGCTCATATCAACACTCGTAGCCATTTCTGCTCATATGAGCAGAAATGGCCGCAGAGCGCGGCGAAAGTTGCCGGCTCAGGCGCCGTCTTCGAGCTTCCCTCCGCGCGCGAGAATCGGCCCTGCCGCCGCCACGGAAAGGGCAAGAGCGAGGAGGATGACGAGCGGCACTGTCCACCCCCCGGTGATCTCGTGCACGATCCCCACCACGAGGGGGCCGAGCGCACCGAGCAGATATCCGACGCCCTGGACGAAGCTGCTGAGAGCGATGGCACCATCGTGCGTTCGCGTGCGCAGGTTGATCATCACGAGGGCGAGAGGGAACAGAAGCGGACCGAGCCCAATGAGAGCCACCCAGAGAACCGTCACCGTCTCGGGGAAAAACAGCAGTCCGACGTACCCGGCGACAAAGAGGGCAACGGCGACGTAGACGAGCACCGAGACGTTCCTCACCCGGCTCGCGATCACCGGGACGAGGAGGCCGGCGGGAAATCCCATCAACGCAAAGACGGACAACAGGGCGCCCGCCGTCGCCTCATCCACACCGGCGATCTCGGGGAGGATCACCGGCAACCAGGCGAACATCGCGTACGCGGTCATCGAGGAGACGGCAAAGATCGCGGTGAGCGCCCAGGCGAGCGGTGACCGGGTGAGGCCGCGGACGACGTCCGACCGCGCTTCCTCGACCGCGTTGCCCTCCCCGTTCCTGCGGCCGTGCACGAGGGCGCTGATCCAGGGGATGACGGCCATCAGGCTGACGATCGCCCACATCCCGAGCGACACCCGCCAGCCACCGGCCTCGGCAACAGGAACGACGATGAGCGGCGGAAGGAATGCGCTCAGGGACATGGTCGTGACGTAGAGGGTGGTGAGGAGGGCGATCCGGTCGGGGAAGTACTTCTTCACCAGCGGCGGCAGGAGGACGTTGCCGATTCCGAGCCCGGCGAAGGCGATCGCGCTGCCGAGGACGAGAATGCTCAGGTTTCCTGCCGTGCTGCGGATGAGATGCCCGGCGAGGATCGCGACAAGAGCGGCGATCAGAACCGACTCGAGACGTGCCTTCCTGACCAGCATCGGAGTGACGATGCCGAAGACGGCGAAACAGATCGGCGGGAGGGCACCGAGGAGGCCGATCGCCACGGCACTCAGTGGAATCTCGACGGACACGCGCCCGAGGATGGGCGAGAGTGCGCTCACGGCCGCCCTGAGGTTCGCCGCCACCAGAATGATGCCGACGAAGGCCAGAACACGCCCGGCGAGGAGGGGGCGAGTGGCAACAGGCACCCGCCCAGCTTAGGCCGCCCAGGATGCTCGACCGCCCCGAGTGGACCCGCGTATGGTGGGGACATGGCTGCCCCCGACTCTTCCCCGGATCGCTCTGCTTCCGATCGGGGTGCGCGGATCGCCGACGCCCTCGACGCACTCTGCGACGGCCTCGACACATTGACGGCAACGCAGTGGACAGCGCCGAGCATGTGCGACGGCTGGAGCGTCAAGGATGCGATCGCCCACCTGGCCTGGCGCGTGGGCACGCCATCCGCGCAGTTCGCCCTCGACGTCATGCGCGCGTCCGTGGCCGGGCGCCACCTCAACCCGATGGAGTCCTTCGATGACATCGCCAGGGGCATCGCCGACAGCAGCGGACCGGACGAATTACGGCGCCGCCTCCGCGCGATTGCCAGGGACAAGGCTGCCGGACGCGGGCGCAGGAATCCGGGTGAACTTATCGAGGTCGTCGTTCACGGTTACGACGCGTTGCATCCGCTGGACATCCCCGTGTCGTTCAGCGCAGACACCACCTACCGCGTGGCGACGATGAGCACCGTCACGGCGTCGCGGCGGATCCGGGCGCTGCTGCGAAACCGCTCCCTCGTGGCGACGGATGCCGGATGGCGCGTCGGGTCGGGGCCGGAGATCGTCGCCGACGCCGCGAGCATCGTCCTGTACCTCAATGGCCGGAAGGCGCTGCAGCCTCCTCAGCCTGCGACAGTCTTCGCACCTGCGCCGGCACCGGGCCTCGCCTAGGCCAGCCAGGCTGGTCTAGGAGAGCAGCTGGCGGACCCGCTCCACGTCGTCACCCATCTGGACGATGAGGGGCTCGATTCCGGTGAACGCGATCATGCCGCGAATACGTTCAACGAACTGGACCTCCACGACCTGGTCGTAGAGGTCGATCTCCTCGTCGAGCACGTACGCTTCGACCTGTTTCTGGGCGACGCCGTCGAATGTCGGGTTGTTGCCGACCGAGATCGCGGCCGGGTATCGTGCCTGGCCGACCTTCAGCCAGCCGGCGTAGACACCGTCAGCGGGGATGAGGCCATCGGAGTCCGGGGAAAGATTCGCGGTGGGGTATCCGAGCTCGCGTCCGCGTTTGGCACCGTGAACGACCATGCCTCGCACCGCTGGAGCGTGACCGAGGAGCATCGCGGCATCCGCGACCCGCCCGTCGGCGAGGAGTTCCCGGATCCAGGTCGATGAGACACGCCTGCCATCCCTCGGCATCACGTCGCCGACGATCTCAACGGTGAAGCCGTGCCTGCGCCCGAGTTCGGCCAGAAGGGCGACATCGCCGGCTCCCTTATGCCCGAACCGGAAGTCCGAACCGACCAGGACCAGCCGGGCGTTCAGCGCATCGACGAGGACGGTCGACACGAATTGCTCGGGGCTCAGCAGCGCGAACGACTGATCGAAGTTCAGCACGAGCGATGCGTCCACTCCGGTTTCGGCGAGCAGGTCGAGTTTTTGTTCGGTCCCGACCAGTGCCTCCGGGCATTTTTCCGGAGACAGGAGCGCAAGGGGATGCCGGTCGAACGTCACGACGACCGACTGGAGGTCCTCCGCCGCCGCCGCTTCGCGCAACCGGGTGATGACACCGCGGTGCCCGGCGTGGACACCGTCGAACTTGCCGATGGTCACGGCGGAGGGACCGAAATCGTCCGGAACGCCGCCGGGGCTCGAGAACGTGATCATGCAGCGGCGCCGGACGGGCGATGCCTGGCCAGCCACCACAGACCGAGGATCGGGAGCACAAGCGGGATGAACAGGTAGCCGCGGCCGAAATACGACCAGACGGTGTCGTGGGGGAAGAGCGTGGGATCGAGAATGCTGAGCAGGCCGACCACGAGCACCCCGATCATCTCGAATCCGATGGTGATCCAGGCGATGCGGTACCACCCGGAGCCGCTGCGGATGAGTGCGATGGTGGCGACGGCGTAGACGACAGCCGCAAGGGCCGAGAGCGCGTACGCGACGGGAGCCTCGGAGAATCGTCCGACGATCTGCACGAATGAGCGCCCGGTGGCAGCGAGGGCGAGGATCCCGTAGACGACAACGAGAACCCGGCCGATACCGGAGATCCGGGTGGCCGGGGCTGCTGCCGGCGTTGTGGGGTCTGTCGTCGCAGGAGATTTCGTCATGACCACACCAGTGTATTCGTCCTGCGGGCAGCCTCCCGATCCGCGCGTCACGGCAGCGGAGTCGTCCAGATCTGCTGCATACGGTAGACCATGACGGCGATGGCCAGCGCGGCAGTCCCCAGGATGACCGTGCTCCACTTGCTGCGGTCCACCAGCGCCCAGAATCCGGCAGCGACCGGGAGGATCACGGCAGAGACCAGGTAGGTGTAGAACTCGAGCAGGTTGCCGACCGGCTCGTTGCCCGTTGCCGGGGCCGCGATGGCGACCACGAGCTGGACGATCAGCAGAATCTCGACGAGCGCGAGCGCGCCCAGGCTGAGGTCGCTGGGTTTGCGCCCGGCGAAGCCGAGCGAGAGGCAGAGGACACCGGCGAGGACGGCGACGACCATCTGGATGCCCGTGAACCAGTCGATCATTCGGTGCTCTCCGCCGGTGCCGCCGCCGGGCTCGGAACCTCGTCAGCCGGGAAGTTGACCGCGCTCTTGGCGACGCCATCCGTCACACGGAGCAGGCCGACGAGCCGGCGGTCAGGAGCGACCGCCGCGAACAGGCCGTCCTCCCCCGGTTCGCCGATGTCGCCCAGGCCAGCGGCATCGATTCGTTTCCCATGCCCGAGGTCGATGGCCTGCTGGGTGGTGAGAGCGATGGCGGGAAAGATGACGGATGCCGCTGTCGCCGGGTCGACCAGGCTGGTCGCCACATCGAGCTCATCCAGCCGGGGGGCGTCGGCGACGGTGAACGGGCCGATGCGGGTGCGCCGCAGCGCGGTGAGGTGGCCGCCGACTCCGAGCGCGGCCCCGAGGTCCCTGGCCAGGGCACGGATGTAGGTGCCGGACGAGCATTCGACCCTGACCGTCAGGTCGATCGACCCGGCGGTATCCGTGCGGCCGAGCACCTCGAAGGTCGCCACCGTCACAGGACGGGGTTTGAGGGCGACCTCTTCGCCGGCGCGGACCAGGGCGTACGCGCGCTTGCCATCGACCTTGATAGCGCTCACGCTCGACGGCACCTGGCTGATCGCGCCGGTGAGCCCGGCGACACCTGAGCGGATGGCACCGTCCTCGACCGCTGCGACGGCATCCGGTTCGGCGGTGGTGACGATGTCACCCTCGGCGTCGTCTGTCGTCGTCGTCTGGCCGAGCCGGATGGTGGCGAGGTACTCCTTGTCCTGGCCGACGAGGTAGGTGAGCAGTCGGGTGGATGAGTTGACTCCGAGGATCAGGAGCCCCGTCGCCATCGGGTCGAGGGTGCCTGCATGGCCGACACGCCGGGTTCCCGCCAGTCGCCTGGTGCGGGCGACCACGTCATGGCTGGTGATGCCCTGGGGTTTGTCCACGAGCAGGATTCCGGAACTCACTGCACTCCTCTGGCTGGCCGACAGACCATCTTCCCACAGCGGATCAGCCGCGATGGCGTCCGGGGGGATCGTAGGCTGGCCTGATGCGAATCGCCGTAATCGGAGCCGGGGCACTCGGCTGCACCTTTGCCGCCCTGCTGGACCGGGCAGGTCATGACGTAACGCTCGTGGCGCGTGGGGCACAGCTCGAGGCCGTGCAGGCAGCAGGACTCACGCTCTCCGGCGGTTTCGGTGACTGGCACACGGCCAGGCTCGTCGCGGTGTCACACCTCGACGGTCCGGTGGACCTCGCCGTTCTCTCCGTCAAGGCCCAGGACGCAACGACAGCGCTCGCCGAGCACGGAGACAGCCTCGCGGCGACACCGGTGCTCGTCGTCCAGAACGGACTCGACGGCGTGAAGACAGCTGCTGCCGCCCTGCCGGATTCGTCGTGCTTCGGCGCCCTGTCGATCATCGCCGCCTCCTACCTCGAACCCGGCTCGGTGACGGTGACCACACCGGCCACCACCTACATCGGCCGCGGTTCGGGCGAACCGGACCCCGAGGTGTTGCACTGGGAGGCAGCACTCGGCGATGCCCTGCATCTTCGAGCCATCGGCAACTTCGTCGGGGCGCAGTGGACGAAACTCGTCGTCAACCAGATCAACGCGCTCCCGGCGATCACCGGTCTGAGCGCGCAGGAGGTCATCGGCGACCGGCGGCTGCGTCTCGTGATGACCCGAAGCATGCGGGAGGCCGTCCGCGCCGGCGTGCTGCGAGGCATCCGGTTCGGGGCGCTGCAGGGTCTGGACGATCGGCGCCTGCGGCTGTTCGCCCGGCTGCCCCTCGCCCTCGGCCAGCTGCTGCCCGCCCTGTTCAGCGCACGGATGGGCTCGGTGCCCAACCCCGGCTCCACCCTCCAGTCGCTCCGGCGTGGCCAGCGAACCGAGGTCGATCACCTCAACGGTGCGATCGTGCGGGAGGCCAGGCTGGCCGGCCGCAACGCCCCGGTGAATGCGACGCTCACCGCCCTGGTGCACGAGGTCGAGGAGTCCGGACGCTTCCTCTCCCCCGCAGAGGTGCTGGCCCGACTCCCCCGCTGAACCCCCCACAAATTCAGGAGATTTTGCCCGACACGCCGTTCAGGCGCGCGGCTGGACGGCGTGTCGGAGCAGAACTCCTGAATTTGGGGTCAACTCCTGAATTTGGGGTCGTGTTCTGATTGTGGGGTCGGCTCCTGGATGTGGGATCGAACGGATGCCGTCAGCAGCTGTCGAGAAACAGCCGGGTCGGATGCGCCTCGTCGGCGTTGTCGATCGCGACGGATGCCCGCGAGCGCGGCCCCGCATCGGCCAGGTACAGCGCCTGCCCGCCGACGTAGCGCGCGTTCGCCGGCGCGTCCGGCCGCGGATCGACGCCGATGGACAGCTGAAGGCGTCGGTATGCTTCCGCAACGGGCACGTCGAGCCAGACCGAGTAGTGCCAGAGACCGCGCAGCTCGGGGCGGAGGAGGAAGACACCGTCGACGATCAGGATCGCGTCCTTCGGGCCGGTGACCCAGCGCATCTCCTCGCCGACGTTCCGCTCCTCGTCGAAACCGACGAGCTGGAAGCCGGTGCTCCCCGCCATCCGGAACGGTTCGATCAGCACGCGACGGAAGAGTGAGTAGTCGAACGAATCCGAGTAGTAGCCCTCGGCTGAGTTCCGTCCGCGCGCGTACCGTGCCTCACGGGGCCGGTGGAAGTCGTCGATGGACGCACGGAACACCGCGTGTTCGTCCTCGCGGAACACTTCGGCGAGGTCGTCGGCGAACCCGCGGACCCCGATCCGCTCATCCCGTCGACGGCGACGATGACCCGGCCGACGCGGTAATTGTGGGTGATCTCCGCCCGGAGTTCCCGCAGCAACTCGACGCGCGGCGTGGTGACAAGTCTCATGCCCCGAGCCTACTCCGATCGAATTTCCGGCGGCCCGGGCACGCGGCTACGCTGATCCGATGCGCACAACGCCAGCCATCGCCTCCCGGATCATCGGCTGGTTCGCCGAGAACGGCCGCGACCTGCCGTGGCGCCGGCCCGGGTTCCCCGCGTGGGGCACCCTCGTGTCCGAGTTCATGCTGCAGCAGACGCCCGTCGCGCGGGTCATCCCGCGGCTCGACGCGACTGGCTCGAGCGCTGGCCGACGCCGGCCGACCTCGCCGCCGTTCCACCCGGCGAGGCCGTTCGCGCCTGGTCGAACCTCGGCTACCCGCGCCGCGCGCTCTGGCTGCACCGCGGCGGCGGTCGAGATCACCGAACGCCACGGCGGCGTCGTTCCGCACGACGTCGACGACCTGCTCGCCCTCACCGGGATCGGCGACTACACGGCACGGGCCGTCGCCGTCTTCGCGTACGGCTACCGGCATCCGGTCGTCGACACGAACACCCGGCGGGTGATCGCCCGAGCCGTCGATGGGCGACGGCGAGCCCGGGCCGCCGTCGACGCGCCGCGACCTCGCCGCGATGGAGGCGCTGCTGCCAGATGACCTCGACGAGGCCGCCGACTTCAACGCCGGGATCATGGAGCTCGGCGCGATCGTCTGCACCGCGCGATCCCCGCGCTGCGACGCGTGCCCGATTGCGGATGCCTGCGCCTGGCGGCTCGCCGGCTACCCGGCATTACGACGGACCACGCAAGCCGGTGCAGAAGAAGTACGAGGGAAGTGACCGGCAGGTCCGCGGGCTCATCATGGCCGAGCTGCGCGCCGCCCACGTGCCGGTCACGCGATGCCGAGATCGACTCGCTCTGGCCGGATGCCAGCGCGACCGCGCATCGCGGCTGCTGGCGACGGCCTCGGGTCTCGCGACGAGCGGATACGTGCTGCCGTGCAACCGAGAACGACGGAGCCCTACCGTGCTCGCGGCTCTGAGGCCGGCACGCGTCAGCCGCTGCCTCAACGGTGGCTCGGCTCGTCTAGTCTCTCGTCGTCCGCGATGACGCGCGGCTTGACGTAGGGGTCCTCGTCGCCGGCGTACGTCGCCGTCGACTTGAGGGCCTCGATCGACGAGTCGCGCTCACGCGCCTCGCGCGAGGAGCTCGTCGATGGTGCTTCGCGTTCTCGGGGATCGCGTCGAGGATGAACTCGAGGCTCGGGGTCAGCCGGGCCGTGATGTTCTTGCCGACCTCGCTGCGCAGCATGCCCGTGGCTGCTTCGAGGGCCGCGGCCGTGTCGGCACGTTCCTCGTCGGAGCCGTACACCGTGTAGAAGATGCTGGCGTGCTGGAGGTCGCCGGTCACCCGGACGTCGGTGATGGTGACGAAACCCAGCCGGGGATCACGCATGCCGCGCTCGAGGCGCTTCGCGATGATCTCCTGGATGCGGTCAGCCAGTTTGCGTGCTCGTGGGTTCTCGCCCATGGTCTTCTCCTTCAACCGTCACGGTGGGAAGTCGGTGGCCGGATGCGACAGCCTCCGCGACACCCGGGTTGCCCGGGAGTGCGCGGAGGCTGTCGTTACCGACGACGACTTAGCCGCGCGGCTTCTCCTTCATCTCGATGGTCTCGATCTCGTCACCGATCTGGATGTCGTTGAACTTGCCGAGACCGATACCGGCCTCGAAGTCCGTCCGAACCTCGGTGACGTCGTCCTTGAACCGGCGCAGCGACTCGATGGCCAGGTTGTCGCCGACCACGACGCCGTCGCGGATGACACGGGCCTTGGCGTTTCGCGTGATCGTTCCGGAGCGGACGATGACACCGGCGATGTTGCCGAACTTGGAGGAACGGAACACCTCGCGGATCTCGGCGACACCGGACTGGACCTCTTCGTACTCGGGCTTGAGCATGCCGTTGAGGCTTGCTTCGACATCGTCGATGGCGTTGTAGATGACCGAGTAGAACCGGATGTCCACACCCTCGCGAGCGGCACGTTCCCGAGCCTTCGGGTCGGGGCGCACGTTGAAGCCGATGATGATCGCGTTGTCGATGGTCGCCAGGTTGACGTCGGACTCGGTGACCGCACCGACACCGCGGTGGATGATGCGGAGCTGAACCGAATCGTCGACCTCGATCTTGAGCAGCGACTCCTCGAGTGCCTCGACAGCACCGGAGACGTCACCCTTGATGATGAGGTTGAGCGACTCGACCTTGCCCTCTTCGAGTGCACGGGTGAAGTCCTCGAGGCTGATGCGCTTGCGGGACTTGGCCAGCTGGGCGTTGCGCTCCGCTGCTTCACGCTTCTCGGCGATCTGACGGGCGGTGCGGTCATCGTCGGTGACGAGGAAGGTGTCACCGGCGCGAGGCACCGACGAGAGACCCTGCACCTGGACGGGACGCGACGGCGTGGCGAACTCGACGCGGCATCGCCGTTCTCGTCTGCCATCGCACGAACGCGACCGTATGCGGTACCGGCGACGATCGGGTCTCCGACCTGCAGCGTTCCCGACTGGATGAGCACGGTCGCGACAGCACCGCGGCCCTTGTCGAGCTTCGCCTCGATGGCGACACCACGTGCATCCTTGTTCGGGTTGGCGCGCATGTCGAGCCCGGCATCCGCGGTGAGCAGAACAGCGTCGAGGAGCTTGTCGATACCGATGTTGCCCAGGGCAGACACGTCGACGAACATGACGTCTCCGCCGTACTCCTCAGCGACCAGGCCGTATTCGGTGAGCTGCTGGCGCACCTTCTGCGGGTTGGCGCCTTCCTTGTCGATCTTGTTGACGGCGACCACGATCGGCACGTTGGCGGCCTGTGCGTGGTTGAGCGCCTCAATCGTCTGCGGCATGATGCCGTCATCTGCTGCGACCACGAGGATCGCGATGTCGGTGACCTGCGCACCACGGGCACGCATGGCGGTGAACGCCTCGTGACCGGGGGTGTCGATGAAGGTGACGGCGCGGTCGATGCCCTCGTGCTCGGCGTGGACCTGGTACGCACCGATGTGCTGGGTGATGCCACCGGCTTCACCGGCGACGACGTTCGCGTTGCGGATGGCGTCGAGGAGTCGGGTCTTACCGTGGTCGACGTGACCCATGACCGTGACGACGGGGGGACGAGCCTGGAGCTCTTCGTCGGTTTCGTCTTCGAGCTCCTGGTCGAGGTCGATGTCGAAGCCTTCGAGAAGCTCGCGGTCCTCTTCCTCCGGCGAGACGATGAGGATCCGGTAGCCGAGTTCTTCACCGAGGATGCCGAAGGTCGCCTCGTCGAGGGACTCCGTCGCCGTCGCCATCTCACCGAGGTGGAACAGCACGGTGACGAGGTTTCCGGGGCTGGCGTCGATCTTGTCGGCGAAGTCCGAGATGGATGCTCCGCGACGCAGACGAACGGGTGTCGTGCCGTCACCGCGGGGAACACTCACGCCGCCAAGCGACGGGGCTTCCCTGCAGCTCGAATTCCTGCCTCTTCGCCCGCTTCGACTTGCGCGCCTTGCTCTTGCCGCCACCGCGACCGAATGCACCAGCGGTTCCACCGCCGGGGCCACGGCCACGACCGCCGCCACCTGCGGGGCGGTTCGGGCCGAAGTTCGAGCCGGGTGCGCCGCGGGCGCCACCGGGACGCTGGAAGCCGCCACCTGCAGCGCCACCTGGACGCTGGAAGCCGCCGCCGGCCGGACGGCCTGCGCCGCCGGGACGCTGGAATCCGCCGCCGCCGGGACGCTGGCCCTGGCCTGGGCCGCCGGGACGCGGTGCGCCGGGGCGGGGTGCGCCTGGGCGAGGTGCCTGCGGGCGCGGGATGTTGCTCGGGCTTGGAGCAGCGGGACGCTGGCCCATGCCCTGCGCGCTCGCGAACGGGTTGTTGCCGGGGCGCGGTGTTCGGCGGGACGCTGGCCCATGCCCTGTGCGCTCGCGAACGGGTTGTTGCCCGGACGCGGTGCACCGGGGCGCGGTCCGCCTGGACGCGGCTGACGCGTCGTCGGATCCGGCTTCTGCTGCTGCCGGCGCTTCTGCGGCCGGTGCTTCTGCGGCCGGGGCCTCGGCTGCGGCCGGAGCCGGGGCATCCGCCTTCGGGGCTGCCTGCGAGCAGCGGGAGCCTGAGCGGCTCGGCGCCTCAGCGCGGCTGCCGGTGCAGGTGCAGGCGCAGGTGCAGGAGCCGGCGCCGGCGCCGGAGCGGGGCGTGATCCCGGCTTGGCGGTCGACCTGGCACCGGACTTCGCTGCAGGGGCAGCGTCGCCAGCGGCAGCAGGCTTGGCGCCGTCTGCCTCGAGGGCAGCACGAAGCTTGCGTGCTACGGGGGGTTCAATGGTCGACGACGGGCGACTTGACGAACTCGCCCATTTCCTTCAGTTTCGCAAGGGCTACCTTGCTGTCGACGCCGAGCTCGGTTGCGATCTCGTGTACGCGTGGTTTTCCAGCCACAATTCTCCTGTTCTGGGTCTCACCCAGACAGGGCAGACCGTTAGTTACGGACGGGTCTCATTTCGAGCCGCTCATTAGTTGTCCATTAGCCGTTCAGCCTGTTCTCTCGTACTGAATTTTCTAGTGCTGCCGTGTCGAGCATCCCGCTCTCGCGAAGGGCACGCCCGAAGGCCCGCCGCTTCACTGCGAGTTGGTAACACTGGATTTGCGGATGCAACCACGCCCCTCGACCGGGCAACGTCGCGGTGGGGTCCACCACGAGTTCCGAATTTCGGGCGACGATCCTCAGCAAGGAGGACCTGTCTGCGCGCGTGCGGCATCCGACGCACGTTCTAACGGGATCCATCCTAGCACCCCCTGTTTGTTGGTCCGCCGAGAGCCGGCTGGTTGCGTGCGTCAGTCGTCACCGAGGATGGAATCCGGCTGAATGTCGATCTTCGCGCCGGTGAGCTTGGCAGCGAGTCGGGCGTTCTGCCCCTCCTTGCCGATCGCGAGCGACAGCTGGTAGTCCGGCACGAGGGCCCGGACGGCCTTGGTGGCTTCGTCGAGGATGTACGAGCTCGTGACCTTCGCTGGAGACAGCGCGTTGGCCACGAAGGTGGCCAGGTTCGGCGAGTAGTCGACGATGTCGATCTTCTCGGCACCGAGTTCTTCGGTCACGGCGCGGACGCGCCGGCCGAGTTCGCCGATGCAGGCACCCTTGGCGTTGACGCTCGGGTCGTTGGCACGAACGGCGATCTTGGTGCGGTGCCCGGCTTCACGGGCGAGAGAAACGATTTCGACGACGCCAGAGGCGATCTCGGGAACCTCGAGGGCGAACAGTTTGCGGACGAGTGACGGGTGGGTGCGCGACAGTGTGATCTGCGGCCCCTTCATTCCCTTGGAAACGCTCGTGACGTAAACGCGGATGCGGGCACCGTGACGGTACTCCTCCCCCGGGACCTGCTCCTCGGGGGGCATGATGCCCTCGATCGTGCCGAGGTCGATGTGCACCATGCGCGGGTTGGGGCCCTGCTGCACGACGCCGGCGACGATGTCGCCCTCACGACCCTTGAACTCGCCGAGGATCGCATCGTCTGCGAGGTCGCGCAGGCGCTGGTTGATGACCTGCTTCGCGGCGAACGCGGCGATCCGCCCAAAGTCCTCCGGGGTGGACTCGGCTTCGCCGATGACGACGCCCTCATCGTCGAGTTCTGGCACGAGAACGGCGACGTGGCCGGTCTTGCGGTTCAGTTCGACGCGGACCTCAGGCTCGGTTTCGCCTGGCTCGGTCTGGCTCTTCACATACGCGGTGCGAATGGCCTGTTCGATGATCTCGACGAGCTCATCGAATGGGATCTCTTTCTCCCGCTCCATCATCTTCAGTACGTTGAGATCGATGTCCACCGGGGTACCCCTCTATTCAGCTGCCACCGCCACTCATACACTGGCGGATCGATCTTCTAACTTACCCGACCCGGCGAGCATCCGTCACCATCGTGCCGCCTGAGCGGGTCAGCCCTTCAGGGCAGCTGCAGCTTCGGCGATCGGCACCGGGGTCCGCTCGCCTGTCCTGCGGTCCCAGAGTTCGACGAGACCGTCGGCGACTCCCCGGCCGGCGATCACGATCTTCGGGATACCGATGAGCTCGGCGTCTCCGAATTTCACACCGGGCGACACCTTGGGGCGGTCGTCGTAGAGCACGTCGAGCCCGGCCGCTTCCAACTGCGCTGCCACGGTCTCTGCGGCTTCGAAGACGGCGGCATCCTTGCCTGTGGCGACGACGTAGGCGTCGAACGGCGCAACGGTCTCCGGCCAGATCAGGCCCTTGGCGTCGTTGTTCAGCTCGGCAATGATCGCGAGGATGCGGGTGACGCCGATCCCGTACGAGCCCATGGTCACCGTGACGAGCTTGCCGTTCTCGTCGAGCACCTTGAGTCCGAGGGCTTCGGCGTACTTGCGGCCGAGCTGGAAGACGTGTCCGATCTCCATGCCGCGTGCGAGTTCGACGGGGCCGGAACCATCCGGGGCCGGGTCGCCTTCGCGGACGTTGGCGACCTCCACGACGCCGTCACCGGCGAAGTCGCGACCGGCGACGAGGCCGAAAACATGCTTGCCGTCGGCGTTGGCACCGGTGACCCAGCTGGTGCCGTCGACGACGCGCGGGTCGAGCAGGTAACGGATACCGGTCACGGACTTCTCGCCGAACACGGCGCCGTCTGCGCTCCACGGACCGATGTAGCCCTTCACCAGCGCGGGCTGCTTCGCGAAGTCGGCCTCGGTGGCCGCCTCGATCTCGGCGGGAGCGAAGGCGACTTCTGCGCGCTTGAGGTCGATGTCACGGTCGCCGGGCAGGCCGACGATGACGAGTTCGCGGCTGCCGTCGAGGTTGGTGAGGGCCAGGACGACGTTCTTCAGAGTGTCAGCGGCGGTCCAGGCGTTTCCGTCCTCGCGGGGCTGTTCAGCGTTGGCGACGTCGACGAGCGTCTGGATCGTGGGCGTGTTCGGAGTGTCGTGGACCTGGGCTTCCGGCTGGCCGTCGATCGCGATCGCCTGCGGTGCCTCGGTGACCCAGGCTTCGACGTTGGCCGCGTATCCGCCCGCCGAACGCACGAAGGTGTCTTCGCCGACCGGCGTGGGGTGCAGGAACTCCTCGCTCTTCGACCCGCCCATGGCGCCAGCGCTGGCGTTCACGATGACGTACTCGAGCCCGAGGCGGGAGAAGATCCGTTCGTAGGCGTCGCGCTGGGACTGGTAGCTGGCGTCGAGACCGGCGTCGGTGTGGTCGAACGAGTACGCGTCCTTCATCGTGAATTCGCGACCGCGCAGGAGACCAGCGCGGGGACGTGCCTCGTCGCGGTACTTGTCCTGGATCTGGTAGATCGACAGCGGCAGGTCCTTGTATGAGGAGCACAGGTCCTTCACGAGCAGCGTGAAGACTTCCTCGTGGGTCGGCGCGAGCAGCATGTCGCTGCCCTTGCGGTCCTTGAGCCGGAAGAGACCGTCGCCGTACTCGTCCCAGCGACCCGTGATGTCGTAGGGCTCACGCGGGAGCAGCGCAGGGAAGTGGACCTCATGGGCGCCCGCGTTCTCCATCTCCTCGCGGATGATCCGCTCGATCTTGCCTTTCACCCGGAGCCCGAGTGGCAGCCAGGCGAAAACGCCGGGTGCCTGTCGGCGGATATACCCCGCTCGCACGAGGAGACGGTGGCTGATCACCTCGGCATCGGAGGGGTCTTCACGGAGGGTCTTGAGGAAGAAGTTGGTGAGGCGCGTAACCATTCGTCCATGCTATCGCCGCCAGCAACGGCATCCTGCCGGTCGGCGATCACCAGGGCTTCTGCACGTACTCTCCACCGTTCTCCTGCCCGCGGTCGTTCGCGTCCTGGTTTTGCCGTTCTTCCTCGGCCTGGTCGCCGCGATCGCGGAGCTCGTCGACTTTGTCGCCGGATCCGTCGTCGGGCGAAGCCTCGACCCCGTCCGGATCCTGCCGGCCCTGCTGCCGTTCAGATTCGCCGAGCTTGTCCGTAATCCGCTGGTCGGCTTGCTGGAGCCTCTCGGCGGAGTCTTCCGGTTGTTGCGGATCCGACTGCTCCTCCGGGGGCGACTCCTCGAAACAGCCTTCGTCAGCACCCGCGTCGATAACCGCCTTGGCCGTCTCGTAGAGCTGGATGGCGCCGGCGAAATACCCGGCAGCGAAGTAGGCATCGCCCTGCATCTCCCACGCCAGCGCAAGGTTCACCCGCACGTCGCAGCGACGATCATCTGGCGCACGTTCCAGTGCCTTCGCGAGGTCGTCTGTCCCCTGCGAATACGACTCCCCCGCGGAGAAGGCCGTTCCGCGGTTGAAATAGGGAATCCAGTCCTCGGCGACGTTGAGGAACATCAGGGCATCGGATGCTTCAGCGCTCTGGTCGTATTGCCCGCGGTCGTACGCATCCATCGCCTGCCCCGCATACATCGGCATGCTGAGGAGCTTCCATGCGACGAAGACCGCGAGAAGGACGACCGGCAACGAGAACAGCCCCAGCCGCCGGCGCGTGCGTGCGACACTGCGTCTCGATGTTTCCGGGTGGCTCGATTCATCCGGCACTGGGCACCCCTTCCAGCCGACGGAGGTCTCGCAGCGCGACGGCGAGACCGGCGATCTCCGTGAGCGCCAGCATCCCGAAGCCGATGGCGAAGATCCAGTAGAACTCCGGCGTGCTCACGACCGGGTCGGGACCCGCGCCGATGTCCCCGACGTCGATTCCCTCGATCACCGGGGCGCTCGCGCTCCCAGGCTCGCGGTGCAGATAGTCGACACCGAGGTCGGCGGCGATCGTCGACAGCGCCGGCTCGTCGATGCGCGAGACAGCCTCCTGCTCTCCGGAGTCGCTGAACCAGGTGATGTACGGCAGGTCAGAGTCCACCGCATCGAATCCGCTGAACTGTCTCATCCGCCCGCCATCGAGGGTGCCGTAGCCCAGCACAGCACCCTCGTCGATGAACGGGTCGAGCGTCGAGAACGAGCCGGGGGCCTCGGCTACCGTCTGCTCGCCGTCACCCAGGTAGAAGAGCACGCGCGTGCGATCCGGGTTCGCCTCGGCGTCCCGGGTGAGCCTGGCTGCGAGGAACTCGACCGGGGCGGAAATGCTGCTACCCCCTGAGTACGCCGTCACCTCCTGGTTGAGTGCCTTCGCCCCAGACACCACCGCCGTCGTATCCGTGGTGAGCGGAAGCCGCTGCACGGTCTCGGCATCGAAGGTGATCAGGGAGAACCGCGCACCGGAGAGTTCGGCCGTAATCGCTTCAAGGTCGGCGCGAACGCCGACGAGTCTCGGTTCGCCGGTCGGTCCAAAGTCCTCCGCAGCCATGCTGCTCGTAGTGTCGACGACGAAGTACACGTCGACGTCACCGGATGCTGTCGGCGGCTGGGCGTTCGTCGGCAGGCCGGGGCGCAGGGCCAGGCCGAAGAGCATCACGACCATGCCGAGCCGGAGGAGCCAGTGCCACGAGCCTGGGCGGCGCGGCGCGCGCGCGAACTGCACGATCGCGAACAGCGCCATGACGCCCAGCACAACGGCGAGCACTTCGAGTGGCAGGATCGGCGAGAACGTCATCGTCTGAGCCTCCAGCCGAAGAACATGATGAGCGCGGTTCCGATCAGCCCGGCCAAAAACGGCCAGGTCGGCTGGTCAGTGCGCACGAGGATCGGCTCACCGGTGAGGCGGGTGGCCTGCTGCTGCTCGATCCCGTCGACGATCGAGGGAATCGCGGACGGGTCGGCGAGCGCGTAGTAGCCACCGTCCGTCGCGCGGACGACGTCCTCCATCTCGGTTGCGAATTCTTCGATGTAGTCCTTGCTCGACACGTCGCCCGGATTGATTCCGTAGACCCGAACGTCGCGTTCGGTGGCGAAATCCCCGGCCTCCGGCAGGGTGAGGATCGGCTCACCCGCGACGTAGTTGTCGGTGGCGAAGACCACCGATCGCGACCGGTCCTGTTCGATGTCGTCGAAGCGCATGACACAGGAGCCGAGGCCGTCCCCGATCAGCGATGAGCCGTTGCCGAGCAGTGTGCCGTTGATGAACTCGAAGTCGGACAGCGGAGAGGACAGGTCATTTTCGAGGTATTCCAGTTGCTCACGGACGAAGTTGTAGTCGCTGGTCAGCGGAAAGTACGTGACCGCTGAGGCGTTGAACAGCACGAGGCCGATCCGCTCCCCATCGAATTCGTCGACGAGGTCACGAAACGTCCGCACGAGGGCCGCGTCGTAGTCGATCATGGATCCGGAGACATCCAGGCACAGCACGATGTCGCGGTTGCGCATCTCCGGCTGGTAGCTGCTGATGCTGACCAGCCGGGAACTCATCACGATGGCGGCGATGAGCACGACGGCGAGCACGGCGACCGCACCGTACAGAGTGGCCCGGTAGCGGGCGAGAGCTGCACGGTATGCGGGGAGTTCGGTGAGCCGCTCCGAGTGCGCCAGGGGCACGGCATCCGCCGCCGTTCGGGCTCGCCGCCTCGCCCGCAGCCACAGCGCCAGGGCCACGACCGCGGCGATGACGACGAGCCAGACGACCGGCAGCCACCAGTAGATCAGTTCCATGTGCCGACCACCTCGCGTGCGATGCCGGCGGAGTGCGGCACGTCACCCTCCTCGAGAGGGGCGAATTCGGCGGGGTAGTACTGTTCGACGGCATCCGCCACCGATCGCAGGTTCGCCTGGTTGAGATCCTCCAGTGTCATCACGTGCGCCTGGCGACCGCTCGATTCGAAGACGAAGAATCGCACGAGGGTGCCGAGCTTCTGGTGCGCGGCCCTGGTGGAGAGTTCCTCGCTCCGCCAGGCCTGTTCGACCTCCTCGATCAGGTCGTAATACTTGTCCTTCAGGCGGCCGGCCACGAGGACCGGGTTCTCTGCCGCTGGTGTTGGCGGCATCCGGTGTTTCCGCTTCGACCACCACCAGATGAAGACATACCAGGCCGCGACGAGCACAAGAAGTCCGATGCCGAGCACAGCCCAGATCGGCTGGTACGCCGCCGGCGGGTAGAAGCCGTCAACGCCGGGCATGGTTGTGCTCCTCGAGCAGTCGGAACAGCCCGGGCACGACGTCGTGGTCCCCAGTCACGCGGTGGCTCGAAATCCCGATCCCGTCGAGCAGGTCCGCGGATGCCGCGGTGCGCGTGGCGACAGCGGAGGCGAAGTCGGCGCGGAGGCCAGAGTCGCGTCGGAGGAACGACGGGAGCTCCCGTCCGTCCGCCACATCGAACATGTCGCGTTCGCCGTACTCGGTCAGCGTGGGGTCGGCGTCTCCGACGGTGATCCAGAGGATCTCGTGCTGGGCGTGAAGGCGGCGGAGCAGCTGGAGTTCGTCCGCACGCCCCTCGTGGATGGCGGCGTCGTCAGCGATGACGATGAGGATCATCCGCCGACGGAACGTGCGCCTGACGTACTCGAGCTGGCCGAGCAGGTGGCTCCGACCCGCCGAGAGTGTCGTTCGACGGTGGATGACACCGAGCATCCGCTCCAGGTGCGACTCGGTTCCCCGCAGCGACACGTGTTCGACACTGTCGGCGTCGCCCGCGACCAGTCCGACGTGGTCGCCGTGGCGAACAGCCAGGTAGCCCATTACCCCGGCGGCCAGAACGGCCACATCCCGCTTCGGTGCACCGCTCGCCGACAGCGCCGCGAAATCACGCCCCGTGTCGACGATGAACATCACGGCGTGTTTTCGCGCCGCGATGTATCGCTTCGTCAGCGGAGAACCAACCCGCGCGGTTGCCTTCCAGTCGATGTCCTTGACGTCGTCCCCGGGGGCATACGCGCGCAGATCGTCGAAGTCGAGGCTTTTTCCGTGGAACAGCGAGACGTACTCTCCGTCGAGCAGGCCGCGCACCTTGCGGTGGGCGCGGATGGAGAGCTTGGTCTTCACCCGGTGGAGCAGCTGTTCCACTCTGCCCCCTACGGCACGGAGATCGCCGCGAAAATCGCGTCGATGATGGTGTCGGGGTCGACGTTGTCCGCCGCTGCTTCAAACCCGAGAATGAGCCGGTGCCTCAGCACCTGGTGGCGGAAGAACTTCACGTCTTCGGGAATGACGTGGTCGCGCCCGTTCAGCAGGGCCAGTGCGCGAGCGACGGCGCTGAAGGCTATCGACGCGCGCGGGCTTGCGCCGTACTGGATGTAGGCGGCGAGGTCTGCCGGGATGTACTGGGAGGCGTTCCGAGAGACGAAGACGGCCTGGACGATGTAGTTGAGAATCGACGGGTCGAGGTAGACCCGCCTGACCAGGCCCTGCAGGAAGAGGACGTCGTCGATGGACGCGTGTGGCAGGTCGGTGGACTGTGTGTCGTAGACGCCGGCGTTGACGCGACGCACGATCTCGGCCTCATCGGTGAGGCTCGGGTAGGCGAGGATCTCCTTGATCAGGAACCTGTCGAGCTGCGCTTCGGGCAGGTGATACGTGCCCTCCTGCTCGATCGGGTTCTGTGTTGCGAGCACGAGGAACGGCTGCGGGAGGGGATAGTTGACGCCTCCGATGGAGGTCTGGCGCTCCTGCATCGCCTCGAGCATGGCCGACTGGGTCTTCGCGCTCGAGCGGTTGATCTCGTCCAGCAGCACGAAGTTGGCGTGGACGGGCCCGAGCTGGGTGTCGAACCGGCCGGTGCCTGGGTCGTAGATCTGCGTGCCGATGATGTCAGACGGAAGCAGGTCCGGCGTGCACTGGATCCGCTTGAACGTCGCCCTGACCGACTCTGCGATCGCCTCGGCGGCGGTCGTCTTCGCCAGCCCGGGCACGCTCTCGAGCAGGACGTGCCCGCCGGTCATCAAGGCGACGAGCAGACTGGTTCTCAGGCTGGTCTGCCCGACAACCTTGGTGCCGTATGCCCGCACGATGGTGGTGAGGATGTCATGGGCTCGGGAGAGCTCGGCCGGCTGGACGGGGGCGTTCGATTCAGCAGTCAGTGTCACGGCTCGGGTCTCCCGGAAGTCGCGTGGCGTTCGGGCATCCGCGCCCTCCCACGATTCGGTCAGTCTATGCGACCGGTTCCGCTCCCCCGCTGGGAATTCACGCAGTGAATCGAGAGTCCATATGACCGCGCGGTCACATGGCGCCGAGTTCGTAGATCCGCGTGCTGTGGATCATCGGAAGTCCGTCGAGCATTGCCTCGGCAGCGTCCATGTCCTCCGCATTGACGATCGTGTATCCGGTCAGCGGCACGCCCGAGCGATCGAGGTCGGTGCTTGTCCCGTCCTTGTCGACTTCGCGGCCGGCCACAAACGGGTTCCCGGTGTCGACCGTGTGCGGCGCAATCTTCTCGAACCACGCCATCCACCCCGCTCCGATCTCCGGGGTGGGTGTCACGAATCCCTGGTGCAGCAAAAGAAACTTTTTCATGAGAACTCCTTCGGTGGTGATGTCCCCGGCTCGGACGAGTCGAGGTGGGCGGCGTAGTTCTCCAAGGTGGCGCCGTCAGCAGCCCACCAGGTGTGGAACTGCCCCAGCCAGTCCTGGAGGCCGCGGAGTCGCTGCGGCGCGAGCGTGAGGACGGTGCTGCGGCCCACCTTTCGGCGAACGATCAGGCCGGCATCCTCGAGCACAGCGACGTGCTTATGGATGGCAGGCAGCGAGAGACCGCGTTGGTCGGCGAGCGTGCTGATCGTGCTCGGCTGCAGGCCGAGGAACCGCACCATCTCACGCCGATGGGTGTTCGCCAACGCGGACAGGACCTCATCCAGATCATCCGACTCCATGACCAACACTTAACCACTTAGTTAAGTGTTGGTCAAGGGGTCATGCCTGCATGACGCCTCGCCGCGGGCATGTGTCCAGCAGCCCGAGACCAGCTCGAGCTGCCACCCGTCGACAAACGCGTTAGCCGCTGCTAACGTATTAATGTGCCGGATCTCCTCGAGGTAGCTGCGGAGCCCACGAGGCGCCGACTGCTTCAGCTGCTCTCCGGCGGCGAGCGGACAGTGACCGAGCTGACCGCGTCGTTCACGGTGAGTCGTTCCGCGATCTCACAGCACCTGCTTCTGCTCTCCGACGTCGGACTCGTGTCGGCGAGGAAACAGGGACGAAGCCGGTTCTACGCCCTCGAGGCCCACGGAGTCGCCCGGCTCCGAGGATTATTCGAGTCGTTCTGGACCCACGAACTGGACCTGCTGGCTGAGGACGCCCGCCACATGCTGCACGACAACAACGAGGAGAATCCCCATGCCGTTCGATAAAACTGTCTTCATCCCGGTCGACCCGGACGCGGCGTTTGCGCTCATCACCCAGCCCGAGCGGCTGCGACGCTGGCAGACCGTCGCCGCCCGTGTCGACCTGCGAGCGGGTGGCGAATACCGCTGGACGGTCATCCCCGGTCACTACGCCGCTGGAACGGTCACCGAGGTCGAGCCCGGAAAGCACGTCGTCTTCACTTGGGGCTGGGAAGGCGCTACGGATCTCCCGCCCGGCGCGTCGACCGTATCGGTCACCCTGCACGCCACCGACGGCGGCACTAACGTCCGGCTGGTGCACGAGGGCCTGACCGCTCCGCAGGAAGCGAGCCACGCCGAAGGCTGGAACCACTTCCTGGATCGTCTCGTCACGCTGGCGACCACCGGCGATGCCGGGGCTGACGACTGGGCTGCCGCCCCGGATCCGATCGACGAGCTCACCGGCGCCGAGGCCGGTCTGGCCGTGCTCCACCGCGTGTTGATCGCCCTCACCGATGCCGATCGCGCATCGCAGACACCCTGCCGCGACTTCACCGTCGCCCAACTGGTGGACCACCTGTTCGGGTCCATCTCGAGCATCGGCACCGCGCTCGGCGTCGACATCGTGGACCAGCCGGATGCGGCACCAGAGGTGCGTATTGCCGACGCGGCACTGCCCACCATCGAAGCCCTGCATGCTCGAGGCCTCGACGGCACCATCGACATGGGTTTCGCCGAACTGCCCGCAACCACCGTGGCGAACATCCTCAACCTGGAGTTCCTCGTTCACGCGTGGGACTTCGCGATCGCCACCGGCAAGACGCTTGTGGTTTCGCCCGTCCTGTCGGAGTACGTCCTCGGGTTGGCGCGCAACACGATCACTCCGCAGATGCGCGGCGGAAGCTTTGCCGAAGAAACCCTCGTCCACGAGTCAGCCGACGCGTTGCACCGACTGCTCGCCTTCACCGGTCGCCCGGTCGCCACCGTCTAACTCACATCCCGAAAGGACGGCCATCTCCATGGTTGATATCACGACCGACATCATCATCGACCGGCCGTGCGCGGTCGTGTCGGAGTATGCGGCAAACCCCGACAACGCTCCTGAGTGGTACCGGAATATCCAGTCGATCACCTGGCAGACGCAGGGTCCACTGGCCGTCGGTTCCCGCATGGCATTCGTAGCGCACTTCCTCGGCCGCGAGCTGTCCTACGTGTACGAAATCGCCGAACTGGTGCCGGGCGAAAAGCTCGTCATGGGCACGCGGGAAGGACCGTTCCCGATGGAGACGACGTACACCTGGACGACTGTGGACGCAGCGAAGACGCGCATGACGCTCCGGAACAGGGGCGAACCGTCGGGGTTCTCTCGCCTCGCCGCACCATTCATGGCGTCGATGATGCGCGCTGCGAACCGAAAAGACCTCGAGAGCATCAAACGAATTCTCGAGGCCGGCTGAGATTTCCGGATCGGGTCACCGCCGACCCGGCATAACGTGTTCCACCGAGAGGGTGGAACCAAGGAAAGGAAAGGAAAGATGATGAGCAAATTCATCTATATCTACCGTGGCCCCGCAACGCCCATGGACCAGTTCACAGAGGAAGAGTCCGCCAAGCAGATGGCGGCCTGGGGCGAGTGGATGGGCAAGGTCGGTTCAGCCCTGCTGGATGGCGGTTCGCCATTCGGCAATCGCACGGCGCTCAGTGATGACGGCTCTGCCGTTGAGCCGGCGGAACTGCAGGGCTACGGCATCGTCGAGGCCGAGAGCCTTGAAGCCGCCACTACTCTCGCCGACGGACACCCGTTCCTGTCAGAGGGAAAGGGCCGTTTCACGCTCGACATCTTCGAGCTCGTCGAGATCTCGATGTGACGACACCGGCACTCACGACGGTTCGGCGGGGCGCCTCACCAACGCCTCGTCGCCGTCGGGTGCCGAACCTTCGCCACGAGACGAGAGTCCGTCGATGACGTAGCGGCGTTCGATCTCGGCCGTGACCCGACCCCAATCGCTGGTCGCGACCCTCTCCTGATGTGCAGTGAACGCGGCACTGTCTTCAAAGCGCTCGTCGACCCGCCAGACGAGCGGATCGTCGGTCAACACGACAAAGAACGAGAGGCATCCCCGCTCCGCACGCGTTCGAGTGATGTGATCAGGAAGATACGCTGCGACGACACCGGCCTGTGCCTGATCGCGACAGACCAGTTGCCCGCTCAAGTGCACGGTGCTCATGACACGAGCGTACCTGCCGCCACCGGACCGTCCGGGCCGTCGCGGTGCGACCCGTGCCGCTACGGTGGGGAGTGCTTTACCCCGCCGAAACCGGCGGACCTTTAGAGGAGAATTCCGTGAAAATCCAGGACAGCATCATCATCAACGCCGACCGCGCTCGCGTGTTCGAGGTGTTCTGCGACCTGGATAACGTCGCCGCAAACATCACCGGCATCAACAAGGTCGAAATGCTCGCCGGCCCCACCCAGCTGAACCTCGGCACTAAATGGCGCGAAACCCGCACGATGTTCGGGAAAGAGGCGACCGAGGTGATGTGGGTCACCGGATATGAGAAGGATGCCTCCTACGACGTCGAGGCTGAATCGCACGGGACCCACTATCGGAGCGTGTACCGGTTCACCCCGGAAGGCAGCGGCACGCGGGTCGATATGACGTTCGAGGGAGTCCCGCTGTCCGTGGGCGCACGCCTGGCCAGCGTGCTTGGCGCCCTGTTCGCCGGTGCGACCAAGAAGGCACTGCACCAGGACCTCGTCGACCTGAAGAAGGTCTGCGAAGCGGCCTGAGGCAGTCCCGGTCTCGTGAAGATGCGACCCCATCGATTCCACAGAGGATCTCCGCATGTCCGAACGGTTTGACTGGGTGCCCGAGGTCGCACGGGGCGAGTGGCTTCGACCGCTCGAGGCTGAGCCGTTCGGGAGCGTCCTGTCCATCGTGCCCCGCGGCTTCGAGGCATACGCGCGGCTGTTCCATTCTGTCGAGCGTGACCGGCCGCGGGCCACGAAGACGTGGATCGGCGTCGACGAGTCAACGTACTTCGAGGGTGTTGAGGACATCGCGGCGGCGCTTGACGCTGAGCGCGCCTCCTGGTCGGATGCCGCGGCCTCGTTCGGCACATCAATGCACGCCGAGGCGCAATACGCCCGGCTGGTCCGCGGCGACCACGGCAACAGCCACAGCAGCACGATCAGCGCGGACGGCTGGCGCTACGACGACCCGGCCGAGGGCTGCATCGATGCCACATCGCTCACGGTCGCATCCGCGGTGCTTGCCCGGCACACCACGACCCCGGGTGCGGGCATCGCCGCGATCTGGGAGGGATGGGGCGGGCTGACGAGCTCGTCAGGCGTCGCGTATCTCTCGTCCGAGCCGGTATTCAGACTCCCCCACGTCGGCTGGCGCGCTCCAAAGCCGGGCTCCGGGCTGCTCTCCAGCGAGGTCGCCGCTGGCCCGAGGTTCGATCTGCACGGAAACACCGGTCGGAGCTACATTCTGTTCGAGGCTGGCGCGCAGAACTTGGCGGATGCCTCCTGGCCCGATCGCGCACCCTGGGTCGACGAGACCAGGTGGGCACAGTCGCCGAGCATCCTCTGGCCCGATGATCATGCGTGGGTGCTCGCCACCGAAATCGACTTCGACTCCACGCTGGTGGCAGGATCGACGGCGCTTATCCGGGAACTCGTCCACACGCCGGGAATCGAGGCGCTGCCACTCCGGACCGATGCCGACCTGACCTGGGATGGCGATCGGGTCAATCGCCCATAGCGCGAGAGGCCGGGTGCGTCGTCGGCGACGTTCAGCTGGTGTCGCGGTACACCATCACAAGATACGGGCTGACTGGCGCCAGGGCAGGTCCCCGCCCGGTCCGCACCTTGCCGTCCTGCGTGATCTTGATGTCTTGCGCGAGCCACGATGTGCCGTCGAACACGTTGTACCAAACATCAGAGCTGCTGCCTGCTCGGTAGGCCAGATACAGATTGCCGCCATACTCCGCCAGGGCCGGCGCCGCGCTGGTCTTCGTATGGCCGCCCTGCGTGATCTTGAGGTCCTGCGCAAGCCACGACACACCATCGAACACGTTGTACCAAAGATCATTGCTGCTGCCCGCCTTGTAGGCCAGATACAGCTTCCCGTTGAATGCAGCCAGAGCCGGTCCCTGGTTGGTCTTCGTATGGCCACCCTGCGAAATCTTCAGATCCTGCGCAAGCCACGACACACCATCGAACACGTTGTACCAAAGATCATTGCTGCTGCCCGCCTTGTAGGCCAGATACAGCTTCCCGTTGAACGCGGCCAGAGCCGGTCCCTGGTTGGTCTTCGTATGGCCACCCTGCGAAATCTTCAGGTCTTGCGCAAGCCACGACACGCCATCGAACACGTTGTACCAAAGATCATTACTGCTCCCCGCCTTGTAGGCCAGATACAGCTTCCCGTTATAGTCGGCGAGCGCCGGCGCTTCGCTGGTTTTCGTGTGACCGTTTTGCGTGATCTTGATGTCCTGCACGCGCCAGCCCGAACCATCGAAGACGTTGTACCAGAGGTCGTTACTGCTTTTGGCCTTATAGGCCGTGTACAGACTGCCGTTGTAGGTCGCGAGCGCTGGCCCCTTGTTGGTTTTGGTGTGGCCATCCTGGGAGATGGGGATGTCGGGGATGACCCAGCTGCCGCCGTCGAAAGCCGTGAACCAGACGCGCGCAGAAGGCCCTGAGAACAACTTGCCGATCACCCAGCCGATGGCGCCGCCGATAATGCCGCCAAGATAGGCCCCCAGCAAGGCGCCGAGAACCGCCCCAAGCGGACCGAGGAAGATACCCCCCAAGATCCCACCGATGATCCCGCCGACGACTGCCCCGATCCCGGAGCCCACCGCACCGCCGGTACTGCTGAACCCGAAAACGGAGTAGCCGCCCGCGATGATGGTTATAGGCCACGTGAGCAAGGAGCACCAGGTGCGTCCAACGCTGCTCCCGGTCATGGCGAGATCCGGCGTCGCCTTCAGAACGTCAGCGTACGGTTGTCCGCCGATCGAGTTGGGGGTCGGCCACGGCGGCCGCCTGCATGCGCACGGCACAACGCCGGCTAACTGTAAGTCGATGAACTCCCGCAGTTTTCCATCGCCGCAGCCCCCATTGGAGTAGTCGTAGGCTTCTTTCTCAAGCGCGTTATCGCAGTCTGCCCCGCGCCCGCCGCAGCCGAGGTAGTGCGACATGTAGTAGGTACCCCACGAGCCGGGGATGTGCCCTCCGCCGAGCATGCCCTGTATCTGCACCGCGTGGACCAGCTCGTGAACGACCACCAGGAATGTGTCCAGCGAGCACGGAGCATACGTCCTGAGATAGATACGGATATCGGGCCCCGGGCCACCGGACGACATCGTGAAGCCACTCGCGCGGGAGGTTCCGGGGGGCATGCCCTCGTAGAACAGAATGCGGGAGAAGTCGAGGTTGGGGAAAAGCGCTGTGCAGCTGTCCATGAGACAGGGCGGCAATGCGATCGGAGTAGGCACGGCACCTCCACGTTGACTGGGGTGGTGGTGAGGAAGCAGTGAGCGATGGGCACCCGCTGTACTCAGGCCAGACGCTACTCCGATGAGGAACCCAGCGGAACCCTGCACCCCCTCGGACGTGCTGGCGAACGGCCAGAGACGACAGAGCCGCAGCAGTGGACATGGCACAGAAACAGGTTTACTATAAATCTAGTAATCACTATGAACATAGTAGTTACACCGCTCTAAGGAGTCGTCATGTCCACGTCCACCCCCACCGCGGCCTGGTCACCGCCGCTGCCCCGAGCCCCCGGTTTCGATCACCTCGTTGTCGAAACCCCCGGGCTGCGCACCCACCTGGCCGTCATCGGCGAGGGCGATCCGGTCGTGCTGTTGCACGGCTTTCCCGAGCACTGGTGGCAGTGGCGCGACGTAGCTCCGGTCATCGCCGCGAACGGCTACCGCGTCTACTGTCCGGATCTGCGCGGGGCCGGATGGACGGTGGCCAACGACCCCCACGTCCATCGCGAGATCCGGCTCCACGACCTACTCGCCCTCTTCGACGCGCTCGATATCGAGAGCGCCCACGTCGTCTCCCACGACATGGGCGCCATCCTCGGGATGCAGCTGAGCTACGACCATTCCGAACGGGTTCGCGCGGCAGTGGAACTCTCCGTGCCACCGGGCTTCACGCGCTTCAGCCCCCGGGTTTCCTCGGGCTTCAGGCATCTGCCCCGGTTCATCTGGCACCGCCCCGGCGACTCGCTGCGCGGGATCTTCTCCGAGGCGTACGTCGCCCACCCCCTGTCGGAGGAAACCATCGAAGCGCACCTCGCCCCGATGCGCCGGCCAGACATCGACGGCGCAGTCCGCACACTGACCCGCGGCATGATCCTGCCGGAAGCGATGCGCGTGAGCCGCGGCTTCTACCGCCGTCGCAGGCTCACCGTCCCGACCCTGTTCGTCTTCGGCCGGCGCGACCACCCGTGGACCGAGGAGAACATCTCCCGTACCTGCCGCAATCCGGAGCGGTACGCCGACCGGGTCGAGTTCACCTACGTCGACGACGCAGCGCATTTCATCACCGATGACGCCCCCGCCGCCGTCGCTGAGCTCGCGCTTGACTGGTTCGAACGAGCTGCGTGAGTGGGCATACGGTGCTTCGTTACGCCGCGTGACCGAACCGCCCAACGGCGTCGGCCGAACGTATAACTTCGTCACCATGACACTCATCGATACCCTCCCGACCACGAACGACACTGCGGAGCGCGGTCGCCGCCTCACCGACGCCGGTTCCGCCTGGAACGACCGCATTGCCGCCGATCGCACCGCCGCGCATCTTCAGTACCGCGTTCGCGGCACGGGCGAGGGCGCTGTGGCGAGCCGCATCACCGCCGGCAAGCACGAGTTCGTCGTCGACGAGCCTGCGGCCCTGGCCGGGGATGACGTCGCCGCCAGCCCGGTCGAGGTGGCCCTCGGTGCACTCATCTCCTGCCAGATCGTCGTTTTCCGTCTTTACGCGCAGGCCCTCGGCATCCCGTTCCACGAGATCGATGTGACCGCGGAAGGCGACCTCGACGCTGCCCGGCTGTTCGGTGTCGACCCGGCCGTTCGCGCGGGCTTCAGCGCCGTGCGACTCACCGTCGCCCTGACCGGACCGGAGACCGAGGAGCGCTACCAGCACCTCCGCGATGTCGTCGACGCGCACTGCCCGGTACTCGACCTCTTTGCCAACGCGACCCCGGTGACAACGACGGTCCTCAAAGCCGGCTGAGGTCTCCCTCCGGGTCGGATTCCCTGACTCGGGCGCCCAATCGCATGTCGCGCTTCGCTGTCAGCGCCCGGCGAACACTCCGCCTGCACGCGGGGCAGACTCGCGCCGATGTGACACTAACTCCGGGTCAAGACCTTCTCGACCCTGGGTTTCGGTTGGAGCTGGTCGGGAGTGAGGAATTTGATGGCGGCGAAGCCAATGAGGGCGCCGATCAGCTGGGCTCCGATGTACGGCAACGCTGAGGTGGGTGCAATGCCGGCGAAGGTGTCAGAGAACATGCGCCCGACGGTGATGGCCGGGTTAGCGAAGCTGGTCGAGCTGGTGAAGAAGTAGGCAGCGCCGATGTACGTTGCCACCACGGGCGCGGCGAAGTGGGCGCGGCGCGTCCTGACCAGGGCGAAGATGATGAAGATCAAGCCTGCCGTCGCCACAACTTCCGCCAGCAGGTGACCAGCCGTGGCACGGTCCGTGGTACTCCAGGACACGGGCGGCAGCTCGAACATGGCGTTTGCCAGCATGCCGCCGGCGATGCAGCCGGTGACCTGGGCGACAACGTAGGGGCCGATGTCCCGCATGCCTCGAAGTCCAAGCGCGTAGTCAACGGCGGATACCAGCGGATTGAAGTGCGCACCACTCAGTGGACTGAAAACGGTGATCAGAACGAAGAGTCCGAACGCCGTGGCGATCGCGTTGATCAGGAGTTGCACGCCCACGTCGTCGGAGAGATCTGCGGCGGCGACACCAGAGCCGACAACGATCGTGGCGAGGGAGGCGGAGCCCACGAATTCTGCGGACACTCGGCGGAGGATTGCTGGCGGGACTGTGGTCACCGGCTAAGCATACGCATAGACTGCCATCTATGGTTATTGCGGGATCGACCAACGAGCTTCGACTTCTCGCCGACCCCACACGGGCGCGCATCATGTCCCTCATCATGGAAAGCGTCGACGGCAGAGTACTCGTCGGCAGCTTGGCTGCGGAACTCGAACTGCGGCAGCCGACGGTGAGTCACCACATCAAGGCTCTCTTTGAAGAGGGCTTGCTCGTACGCCAGCCCGAGGGACGGAATGTCTGGTACTCCATCAGTCCGGCACAGTTGGACCGGGTCGCGGACGTCCTGCAAGCCGGCCAGGAGACGACGCCGGCGAACGGGGTGCTTGACCGGATCTCCGATGATCTGGCCGCTCGATTCGTCGGCACCTTTGCAGCCGAGACGGTCAACCGCTATGTGCACGAGAGTTACGCCCTGCTTGCCGACCGAGCCCACATCACTCATCGCCTCCCATCCCTGACCTCCCGCTTCGCTGCCGATCGCTTGTCTGCGCTTGTCGCAGCCGACCTCCCGCCCGGTCAGCGCGCACCCGAGGTGTTATTCGTGTGCGTGCAGAATGCCGGCCGCTCTCAGATGGCAGCCGCCGTACTTCGCCATCTGGCGGGTAACAGCGTTACTGTGCGAACGGCCGGCTCGGCACCGGCCACTGCCGTGCGTTCGATGATCGTCACCGCCCTCGACGAGATCGGCGTGCCGATCGGCGGCGAGTACCCGAAACCCCTCACTGACGATGTCGTTCGTGCAGCCGACGTCGTGATCACCATGGGTTGCGGCGACGCCTGCCCCGTCTACGCAGGGCGACGCTACCTGGACTGGGATCTGCAAGATCCGGTTGGACTTCCGCTGGTGCGGGTGCGCGAGATCCGCGATGACATCGATGCCCGCGTTCGTGAACTGCTGCCGACGCTACAGATGAATATCCGGTGAACTCACTCGGCCCCCGTTCGCGGACCTATAGATGACGGTCTATGCTTTTGGGGTAACCAATAGTGAGGATTCCGATGTCCGACAAGCCCACCGTTCTCTTTGTCTGCGTGCACAACGCGGGCCGCTCGCAAATGGCCGCTGGCTACATGCGCGAACTCTCCGACGGTGCCGTCGAGGTGCGCTCCGGCGGATCCGAGCCCGGTGATCAGATCAATCCCATGGCAATTCAGGCGATGGCCGAAGAGGGTATCGACATCTCGCAGGCTGTTCCGCAGCTGATGACCACCGATCAGGTTCGCGATTCGGACGTGGTGATCACGATGGGTTGCGGTGACGTCTGCCCCATCTTCCCCGGCAAGCGTTACGAAGACTGGGAACTCATCGACCCCAGGGGAAAGGGCATCGACGAGGTCCGTCCGATTCGCGACGACATCAAGGCACGAATCGAGAAGCTGCTCGCCGAGCTTCTTCCTGCCAGGGGCTGAGCCGGATCATGAACGACGTGAGCAACCGCCGCGGCATGCCCGGCCTGACCTATCCTGAGGAATACCTCAGCCGCCTCGCCAGTGATTTGTCGGAGAAGTTCGCCGGAGTGTTCGGTGCCGAAACGGTCGAGCGCTATGTGCTCGAGTCATACACCGGGCTGCTTCGCACCGCGACCGTCAGGGGGCACCTGACCAGCAACACGATCCGCTTCGCCACGGATCGCCTTACCGCCCTCGCCCAGGCCAAGGGTGCGATCGACAGCTCGGTGCCTGAGGTGCTGTTCGTGTGCGAGCAGAACGCCGGTCGCTCCCAGATGGCGGCCGCACTTACCAGGGCGCTCTCCGGGGGCGCCGTGCACGTGCGCTCCGCTGGCTCCGCACCCGCGCACGAACTGAACCCCGCGGTCGTCCAGGCGATGGCAGAGATCGGGCTGGACCTGAACGAGGCGTTCCCCAAGCCGCTCACCGACGATGTCGTGCAGGCGGCGGACGTTGTGATCACGATGGGGTGCGGTGATGCATGCCCGGTCTATCCCGGCAAACGCTACCAGGACTGGGAGCTGAGCGACCCGGCCGATCTTCACATCGACGATGTGCGCCGCGTCCGCGACCAGATCCGGTCCAACGTCGACACTTTGCTTGAGACCCTCGGCGTCGAGTGTGGGGGGTCACTGGCGTTGCCCGATGCACCTCGGCCATCTTCCTGACCTTCACGCACGCCCGACAGGCCTCACGCGCTCTCAGGACATCGCCGATGGTGGTTGCGGCTTCCGGGACTCGCTCGGGGTCGGGCCCGGCAAATAGAGCAGGATGGAGCCCGCTGACGTACAACGCGGCACCCGGAAAAGGGCCGCACTACCGGCTCAGGCTGGTGGTCGCTGGCATCATGAGCGTATGACTCTGTACTCAGACTTCGGCCCGCGCAGGACTCGCCAGATCATCGGCGATGTGCTCGCCTCCGCCCTGATCGTCGCGTGGGTCTGGCTCGGCATCACGGTCTACCAGCTCGTCGAGAACCTCGCGAGGTTCGGTGAGCAGATGGAGGAGGCGGGTGCGGGCTTCGCGAAAACCATGACCGAGGCGGGCACCACGCTCGGCGGCATTCCGTTCATCGGCGGTGGGATCCGGGCGCCGTTCGACTCCGCGAGCGGTGCCGGTGGCGCGCTCGAGGCGGCTGGACAGAGCCAGCAGGTCGCCGTGAACCAGCTCGCCGTCGGCCTCGGAGTCGGAATCGCTGCCCTGCCCATTCTGATGATCCTTCTGTTCTGGCTCGTCCCGCGCATCCGCTTCGCGCGAAGGGCCGGGCGGGCCAAGGCGGCAGTTCGATCGGGTGCTGGCATTGAGCTGCTCGCGCTGCGGGCGCTCGCCACCCAGGAGATCTCGACCCTCTCGAAGATTCATCCGGATGCGATGGGCGCCTGGCGGCGCGGTGACGCGACCGTCATGCACCTGCTCGCTCAGCTCGAACTGAAGAGCGTCGGGGTGCGGCTTCGCGAGCTGTGATCGGTGTGTGCGCGACCTGTACTGGACCGAACGCGATGACCCACCTGCGAGACTGTAAGCGTGACTTCGTGGAAACCCGACTGGGCGGACTTCCCGCCGCTCCTCCTGGCATTCTGGACTGAGCGGCACCTGTGCACTCTCGCCTCTGTCCGCGCTGACGGCAGGCCGCACCTCGTTCCGGTCGGTGTCGCGTTGGACCTCCAGGAGCAGTGTGCCTGGGTGATCACAAACAACAGCTCGCACAAGGTGAGGCACATAGCCCGCGACGGCAGGGTTGCAGCAAGCCAGGTGGACGGACGGCACTGGTCGACGATCGAGGGCACAGCACAGGTCTTGACCGATGAAGCCTCGGTTGCCCGTGCCGTGGCCTGCTATTCGGCGCGCTATCGGGTACCGGGCCCGAATCCCTCCCGTGTCGCTCTCCGGATCGAGATCGATCGTTTTTTGATGTCTCCCGGCTTCCTCGCGGGCGAGTGAATCGGGTACGCCCGGACCCGCGAAAGACTGTCTCAGTCGCGAGCCGGGTTCACGACGTGGTCATTGGCTCGATAACGAGCTCGACCGTTCCAAATGGGAACGGGTAAAAGTATGGGCCGGTGCTGTTCCCCTCGGTGAGAGGAATCATCGCGAACCAGACCTGGGCGATGATGATGCTGGCGACGACCAGAACCACGATCGCGGCAGCAGCTCGCTCCAAAAATCTCGCGGCGGAAGGCACGTCGTTCGCATGGCGAAGCACCAGCGTGAGAGCGTGAATCACGATCGCAACTATCGTGAGATAGACCAATCCGCTTGGCCCGAGCTCGAGGCTGACACAGTCCGGCGCCGCGTTGACAACTTTTCCGGTCGCGTCGATGAACTCGCCGTCGGCTGTCATGCTGCCCGGGCAGGACCCTTTGCTCGCCGTCATCAATGCGCTATAGGCAAGGGCAGCAAGCACCGCGGTCACGATCAGTCGTCGAATACGTGCCACAATCGCTGCACCCGGCAACGCGGACACGTCGAGCACTGAGCGACGCTGCACGGTCGGCGACATGGACATCCATTCGATCGGTCGGCGATGTTGCCTGATGCTATCGAGGACAATGCTGCAAGTCCACCGTCATCCGCTTTGGCACTGTTCCGCGTCGGCGCACGACGACCGTCCGGTGCACGAAGGCCGAAACCTTTTGCTCAACCGTGGACCAGACGACGTCCACGACGCACAGACCATCTTCCGTCTCCCGATAGAACACATGACAACGAGAGAGGCGGTTCGTCCTGGAAGGTGCATTGTCACAACCCACAGCCCGCGCGCCCCTGTTCCGCCCCCGCGGAAACTGATCTGGTTGTCCGAAGCGCCCGGATTGACCACACTGGCTGGGAGAAAGCATGGCGATTCTGGTGGCTAATGGCCCGGCTCGTCGCGAACCGTCCACCTGCCGATAATGACTTCTTCCCGTCGGCCGGACGCACAGACGACAGGACAGAACATGAAATCCGTACATTCCAGCACGAAACGCGCTACCGCCGTCGGGCTGTTCGCCGCGTTGACGATCGTTCTCGCGGGGTGCGCCTCCGCCACGACGACCGAACCGACCGCAACAGCCGAGGTAACGCCTGAAGCGACCGAGACAGCGACGGCATTTGGCCCAACCACCGGCGACTGTGACGCAACGGCAGCCACCTTCCGCGACGTCACGTCGGCGAACGCGGACCTGGCTGACCCATCACTAAACGCCACCTGCACCGACGAGTCGATCGTGGTCGTGAGCAACTCGATCCCCGACTACGCCTACATCGGGACAACGCCCGGGTCTCCGAACGAGGTGGAGAACACCTTCACGCTGCCGGCCACGCCCGTCGAGGCTGACAATCCCAGCCCGGATGATGTGCCCCGGCTGGGCTCGATCGGCGTCGCGATCAACGGCGTACCGATCTATGGCCCCACAGAGGGCACAGGCGGTGACGTGCTCTCGCTCGAAGGTGCGCTCTCTGAGTGCGGCAGCCACAACGGTCCCGTCGATTTCCACATGCACCTGTTCGGATGGTCCGAGGGTGTTGACTGTCTTTACTCGGCCGAGGAAGTGGAATCCGGTGACCCGATCCTCGTCGGATGGGCGGCGGACGGCTACCCCATCATGTCTGGCCTGGTCTGCGACGACGCCTCCTGCTCCTCGATGACTCAGCTGACCAGCAGCTGGGAGCTCACGGATGACACGGTGTTCGCCACAGACACATGGTCAGCCCACAGCTTTGTCGAAGGGTCCGGCGACCTCGACCAGTGCAACGGCCGCGTCGATACCGATGGTCAGTATCGCTATTACACGACCACGACATTCCCGTACATCCTCGGCTGCAACCACGGAGAGGTCGCCGATGGCGCGCTGCCCGGCGCCGGCGGTGCCCCCGGGCGGTAGCCGGCGATGACGCGCAGAGTTCCCGCCCAGGGCAGGTTCGCCGACCGGCGCGGATTTCTCGTCGGCTCCACACTGGCTCTGGCGGGGGCGGCGCTGACGGCCTGCTCGTCACCGACTCCGTCGATTGTAGAGCCGACCGAAGCGCCGAATGCGGCAGACATGGGCTTCTGCACGGACATGGCGTTTCACCATGAACAGGCTCTCGCCATGTGCCAGCGCGTGCTGGGAACGGATACCGGAGGGCCGGTGCAGAACTCCGCCGCTGAAATCCTGCAGAACCAGTCCTACGAGCGCGGACTCATGCACGCATGGCTGGCCCAGTGGGGGCAGAGCACCGCTCCGCCGACCGAGGTCATGGGGTGGATGGACATGCCCACGCCGAGCGCGTCGATGCCAGGTCTCGCTACCGATGCCCAGATGAGTGACCTCGCCGAGCTGGGGGGCCGCACGAAGGGGCGCGCGTTTCTCGAACTCATGCGGGCCCACCATGTCGGTGGAGTGCACATGGCGGATGCCGCAGCTGAGATGGTCGCAATAGAGCGAGTGCAGACCCTGGCTACGCAGATGGCGCGTCAGCAAACCTACGAGATTGCCCTCTTCGACAGCCTCCTGAATGGCGCATACGCCTGACGGGTCATGCGAGCCGACGGGAACACGACACTCGCTCCATCGACTCCAAGACCGCGCAACTCCGACCGTTCCGCTTAGCGGCCGCGGACGGCTCGTCACCCCTTGTCGACGGGCCCGACCGCGAGCACCATTGCGACATGACGAAATACCTCATCTCATTTCCCAGCGAAGCGATGGTGCTCACCGACGAGGAGTGGCCGATCGTCACGGTTGAAGCGCACGCTGTGATCGCCGAGGCGAAGGCGGCCGGTGTCTACGTTTTCGGCGGCGGAGTCGACGAGGGCGTCGCGCCCGTGCTGATCTCTCCCGACGGATCGGAGAGCACCGAGACCTATCCGGGAAGCGTCGTTACGGGCGGGTTCACGGTGCTGGAGTTGCCGTCCCGCGAGGACGCGGTCGAGTGGGCAAGGAAGTTGGCGGTCGCATGCCGGTGCTCCCAGGAACTCCGCGAGTTCGGCTACGACCCGGACAGTTAGTTCCGCTCCCCCATCACATCGGACGACTACCTCAGATGGTCACACGACCACGATCAAAACGGCGGATCCTCCATCGGGTCCGGCGGCGGCTTCTTCAGCGCAACGTCGGTCGAGGCGGGTCGGGATTGTGGTGGCGGGAGGAAACGGACCTCTGGTTCGGTGACGTACGTGCGCCCATCCGGTGATGTCCACTGGATGGTTCCTCCGCCAACTTGCCTGGCCTGCCAGGTGGTCTGGTGTTTCAGCCGGTGATGTTTCGGGCAGAGGTGGGCGAGGTTGTCGCTGTCGGTCGGCCCGCCGAACTCCCACGCCTTCGTGTGGTCGATCTCGCAGTGCGTCGCCCGCCGATTACATCCGCGGAACTCGCACGTCCCGTCGCGGAGTTCCAGAAACTCTCGCATCTGCTTCGTCGGCTTGTACCTCTTCCGCCCGAGCGACAGCGCGATTCCCGACTCCGGGTCGGTCAACAGCCGGCGCCAGGTTTTCGCTTTCCCGGCGAGCTTGCGGGCGGTCTCCGCGTCGATCGGACCATACCCGGCCAGATCTCCCGGCTCGTCGCTCTTGCCGAGCAGGGTCAGGGCAGGAACGGTGACGACCACGGTCGGAGTGATCCGCGCGAATGCCGTCGCCCGCCCGGGTGTGATCCCTGTCGTTGGTTTTGGTGTTTCCGCCGCGGGTGAAGCCGCCGCGGCCGGCCCGCCGGTTGTCGAACCGCCGGTTGCCGAACCGCCGCCGTTGACGAGTCCCGCGGCGAGCGCGTCGACGCAGACATCCGCGGCGATCTGGGTCACCGTGCGGGTCTCATCCTTGCCCTGGAGCGTTATTGCTGCGCCCCGGATCGCCGTGTACAGCGAGGTCGCTTCGGGTGCCGTCGTGTACAGGTTCAGCCAGGCCATGCCATCCCGGGCTGGCTGAAACTCGATGCGCCTGTCCTTCGCTGACTTCAGCCGCCGCGCCGTAATCGACTCCGGGTCGATCCGCTCACGGATGATCCGGGCCTTCTGGGTGAACTGCGAGACGGTCAGCGACCCAGCATGTGGCAGCGCCGCCTCCTCGAGCTTCTGGGCGGCGTTGTCGTCGAGCGTCGACGTGTTGTCGACGATCACCCGGGCGTGGCGGAGAGTGATTTCCCCCGCGCGGAGGGAGGCGAGCGTCATCGGAAGGCGGTGCATCAATGCGGAACTGTCGTCGATCAGCTGGCCGGCCGTAGCCTCCGGGATGCGCAGCACACAGGCGACCTCGGCGATGAACGACCGCCGCACCATCTCACGCCTCTGATTCTCGTTCAGCGTCGAGCCGACCGTCACAAGCCCGTGGTCAGTCATCTCGGAGATCCGGCGGGCCTGGTCGATGAACTCGATCTTCCACGCATCCTGCTTCGCAGAAATCCGATCAATGACGGCAACGGCATCCAACATCGCACTACAGGTGTCAGCGATTCGCGCCGTCAAAGTAGCGGTCCCGACCGCGTCATCGCCGCCGGTTTCGTGAGGAGCTTCGATGCCTTCCATATTTCAAGTGAACACCCGACCACTGACATTGGGGGCGCGTCGCCAGCCCGCGCCAGTCCCCCTCAAACGGACGCCGACGGCAACCATTTCGGACGGCATCCTCGACCTTCATCGGCTCAATGAATCGAGGCATAAGCATCCGGTTCAGCCATCGAACTCTTTTGTCGAGACGAGTTGTGCCCGCGACTCGGGCCTCTCGGGATTTCACCATCACAATCCGCATCATTCCGTTCCATGGGTGTTGAGTCGGTCGAGAGTACGTTGGGAAGTATGACTAGCCGCACAGGACGCACCGCCCTGATCACCGTCGGCGTGATCGCTCTGATCGTTGGTGCGGTGTGGGCCGGGCAGGGGCTGAATTTGATCCCGGGAAGTTTCATGACCGGCAGCCGCATGTGGCTTTCCATCGGTCTCATCATCGCCATCGTCGGCATCATCCTGATTGTGCTCGGTTTGCGCCGGCCAGGGCACGGCCGCACGGGTAGGTGACGCATGTCTTCTCCGCAGTAACTCAGCGAAGTTGATCGGCGCCTCGTTGCTGCGTGGGCCGCGGACTGCGCTGAGCGAGTCTTGGTCTTTTTCGAGACGGAGGCTCCAGCAGACGACCGCCCACGTGATGCAATCGCCCGTACTCGGGCGTTCGCTCGGGGTGAACTCGATAGCGCCGGTGAGATTCGCAGGCGTTTCGTTGCTGGGCGGGCCGCTCAGGCAGTGAGCTCTCCTGCAGGAGTGGCGGCCGCCCGGGCTGTCGGACAAGCCGCCGGGGTCGCTCACATGGGCGCGCACGCCCTCGGCGCAGCGGCTTACGCCGCGAAAGCCGCCGGGCTGGCCGCCTCGGATCAGTCCTCGGCCGTGTCCGATGAGATCTCCTGGCAACTCGAGCACATGGATGCTCAGGTCAGGGCGGCGCTTCGACAGCTGCCACCACTTGATGAGGACTCCGCAGGTCCGCTCGGTTTAGGACTTCTAACCACAGGCATCCTCGGCTTTACCATTCGGAGGCTTCAAGCCGATATAGGGAGTACCTCGCCAGAGGCGAGTCGCAGGTAGCCGGACCGCGCGCGAGTCGGGGACGCCGAGCCACCATCCATGGAGCGCGACATGGTGGAATGTCTAATGATCCTTGGGGCAAGAGTTTCTGGCTCGTGTTTAGGTCAGGGAGATGCGCCACGCGCATTGCAATTCCGCTTGGGTGCAACGCCCGGACAGCCGAACCAAGCCCCGTGCCCGCGCGAGCCTCAGAGCAGGGTCAGCTGATGCTGACGACCGGTGCACCGACCGAGGTGTCGCTCGCCGGCATCTCTGCGGCGAGACGATTGGCCTCTTCGATCAGCGTCGCGACGATCTCGGATTCGGGGACCGTCTTGATGACCTCACCCTTCACGAAGATCTGGCCCTTGCCGTTTCCGGATGCCACACCGAGGTCCGCCTCGCGCGCCTCACCTGGTCCGTTGACGACACAACCCATCACGGCAACACGCAGCGGAACAGTCATGCCCTCGAGACCGTCGGTCACATCGTTCGCGAGCTTGTAGACATCCACCTGGGCCCGGCCACAGCTCGGGCAGGAGACGATCTCGAGCTTGCGCTCACGAAGGTTGAGCGACTGCAGGATCTGCAGGCCCACCTTCACCTCTTCGGCCGGCGGCGCACTGAGCGACACTCGGATGGTGTCGCCGATGCCCTCCGAGAGCAGGATGCCGAACGCCGTAGCGCTCTTGATCGTGCCCTGGAATGACGGCCCCGCCTCGGTCACACCGAGGTGCAGCGGCCAGTCGCCGCGCTCGGCGAGCATCCGGTACGCCTTCACCATGACGATGGGGTCGTTGTGCTTCACCGAGATCTTGAAGTCGTGGAAATCGTGCTCCTCGAACAGGCTCGCCTCCCAGACGGCACTCTCGACGAGGGCCTCCGGCGTGGCCTTGCCGTACTTCTGCAGCAGGCGCGGGTCAAGCGATCCGGCGTTGACACCGATTCGGATCGACACGTCAGCGGCCTTCGCACGCCGCGCGATCTCGGCGATCTGGTCGTCGAACTTGCGGATGTTGCCCGGGTTCACCCGCACAGCGGCACAGCCGGCGTCGATCGCCGCGTACACATAGTTCGGCTGGAAGTGAATGTCTGCAATGACCGGGATCTGGCTCTTCTTCGCGATGATCGGCAGCGCCTCAGCATCATCACGGCTCGGCACGGCGACACGCACGATGTCACAACCGGATGCCGTCAGCTCGGCGATCTGCTGCAGCGTCGCGTTGATGTTCGGCGTCGGTGTCGTCGTCATCGACTGCACGCTGATCTGCGCGTCACCGCCGACAAGAACCTTGCCGACCTTGATCTGGCGCGTCTTCCGACGCGGAGCGAGGACCTCGGGGACCTTGGGCATTCCCAAATTAACTGCTGGCACGTTGCCATCCTACGCCGAGCGCCCTGAGCGCTTGCCGCACACTCACCCGGTCACGTGCGCCAGCAGCGCCTCGCGAAACTCGGCTGGACGCTCGAGGTGCGGCGAGTGCCCGCACCCGTCGAACACCAGCTCGCGAACCGTGCCCCCGTTGGCCCGGTAGCGGTCAAACACCTGTCTGGTCTGGCTCACCATCGGCTGCGGCGGTGCAACATCCGCCCCGGGCCACCCGGGAATCACCCCGACCTGGCCGAGGGTGTTCAGGTCGAAGAACGACAGGTCGCTGACGATCGCGTCGGCATCCCCCCGGATCCAGAGCACCGGAGGTTTGCGGTCGAGATCGACGATCGCCGTCGCGTTGAAGTGGTCTGGGCGTCATGGTGTTGAGCACACCGCGCTCCCCCGGACCGAACCCGGGCCACGCTGCGTTCTCACCCGAATCGCCCGGATAGTTGTCCTCGCCCGTCTTGGTCGACAGCATCGACTCGACCCAGAGATCCTCGAGGCCGCTTTCGTACCCCGCAGCAACGTAGGTGGCCCGAAAGACCTGCCGCGGCGACGTCGGCGACGCGTCCGACGTGTCCCCGGCCGCGAGGGCCGCCACGAAGTCGGGGTTCGCCCCGCCCCCACCCGTGCCTGCTCCGTTCGACAGGATGCTCCCGTCTGCGGTCGTTCCCCCGAAACCATACGGCGACACCGGCGCCGAGAGCGTGACGGATGCGACGACATCCGGTCGGTCGAGCATCACCTGCATCACCACACCGGCCCCCATGCTCCAGCCCACAAAATGCGCACTCGCGATACCGAGCTCGTCGAGCACGGCCAGCACGTCATCGCTGAAGTCGCGGAGCCCCCTGGTGGCGTCGACCGGAGCGGTCTCGCTATCGCCGAATCCCCGCAGGTCGACGGCAATGGGCCGGATGTTGTCGGGCAGGTCGAGCATGAGCGGTTGCCAGAACAGGCTCGACGAGACGTTGCCGTGGATGAACACCACGACGGTTCCGTCGCTCGCACCCTCACGCTCCAGGATGTTCGCCCTGAGGCGTGGGGTCTCGAGGGTTCTCGCCGTGATGCCCGGCAGCAGTGTCGCCATGATGGACTCCTTTGTCCGTATCCGGTCAGTCGCCGAGCGCGACTCGCAGGGGTGGTTCTGTGGCCGCAACGACCTCGTCGACCGTGACGCCGGGCGCGACTTCGACGAGGACGAGTCCCTCAGGGGTGACGTCGATGACGGCCAGATCGGTGATGATGCGGTTCACGACGGCCCGTCCGGTGAGCGGAAGGGAGCAGTCGTTGACGATCTTGGCTGAGCCATCCCTGGCGACGTGTTCCATCAGCACGATCACGCGGCCGGCACCGTGGACGAGGTCCATGGCTCCACCAGGACCCTTGACGACCTTGCCGGGAATCATCCAGTTGGCGAGGTCTCCGCTGGCGGAAACCTGCATCGCCCCGAGGATGGCGGCGTCGATCTTGCCACCGCGGATCATCGCGAAGCTCAGCGCCGAGTCGAAGAACGCCGTGCCAGGGAGGGTGGTGACCGTCTCCTTCCCCGCGTTAATGAGGTCGGGGTCGACCGCATCCTCGGTCGGGTACGGTCCGACACCCAGGATGCCGTTCTCCGACTGCAGGGTGACGGTGATGTCGTCTGGCACATAGTTGGGCACCAAAGTGGGCAGGCCGATGCCGAGGTTCACGTAGGCACCGTCGGTGAGTTCGAGCGCTGCCCGTGCAGCCATCTCGTTGCGGGTGAGAGCCATGATCAGGCACCTTCCGTTGTGCGAACGGTTCGACGTTCGATGCGCTTTTCGATGTCGGGGCCGACGAGTACCACCCGGTGCACAAACACCCCGGGCAGGTGGATCGCGTCCGGGTCGATCTCGCCCGGCTCGACGAGTTCCTCCACCTGGGCGATGCAGATCTTGCCGGCCATCGCCGCGAGCGGCGAGAAGTTGCGGGCTGACTGGTCGAAGACGAGGTTGCCGTGCCGGTCAGCGCGTTTGGCGTGCACGAGGGCGAAGTCGGTGGCGATCGCCTCCTCGAGAACGAACGGCTTCTCCTCACCGCGCACGTCGAAGGTGCGAACATCCTTCGGCTCGGATGCGATGGCGACGCCCCCTGACCCGTCGTAGCGACGCGGGAGCCCACCCTCGGCCACCTGGGTGCCGACGCCGGTCTGGGTGAAGAAGGCAGCGATGCCCGACCCGCCCGCGCGCAGCTTCTCGGCGAGGGTGCCCTGCGGCGTGAGTTCGACCTCGAGCTCACCCGAGAGGAACTGGCGCTCGAACTCCTTGTTCTCGCCGACGTACGACGAGGTCATCTTGCGGATGCGCCGGTTGGCGAGCAGCACCCCGAGGCCCCAGTCGTCGACGCCACAGTTGTTGCTGACGATCGAGAGATCGTCGCTGCCCAATTCGCGAGGAGCGCCTCGATGAGGACCATCGGGTTTCCGCACAGTCCGAATCCGCCCACCGCGATCGACGAACCGGAAGCGATGTCCGCCACCGCTTCGGCCGCGTTTGCCACTGTCTTGTCCATTGTCACCGTTGCACCTCCGTTGCTGCATGTGCCGCCTGTAGACGGCCGAGTTCTGCCAGAATCACCGCGCGTACCTCGTCTGCACCCTTCTCACCCATGAGAATTGTGTAGTGGTTCACGTCATCGACGTCGGTCGCGATCAGTCCCGGCAGACGTGACGACCACATTGAGACGGCGTCACGCGAGTACAAACCTATCGGCTCGTTCATCAGTCCGCGCGGGGCCCGAAGGAACGGGATCGGCCCGCCCCAGGCGTTGACGTCGCTGATGTAGTCGTCGTCCCCGGCGAGCCACAGTGAGTCCTCGAGCATGGCGGTGGCACTGCTCGAAGGCCGGAGCTCCGGCTCGTCACCGTCGAGGTCGTAGTCGATGTACGCCTCGATGCTCGGACTCCAGTCATCGGCGAAGGCGGGGTGGGCGCGCCAGAATTCCCGGTATGCGTCCCGACTCGGGAAGGTCATCGACAGCCGTTCGGCTGCCGGCCCCAGAACAGCGAGTGCTTCCTCGGGTGAGCTGACGCTGGACTCGAGCGGAAGCCCGCCGTCGATGAGAACGAGGCCGCCGATCCGCGTCGCGTGCCTGCGTGCGGTCTGCACGGCGACGAACGCCCCCATGGAGTGGCCGACGACGAGCGGAAGCGAGAGGCCGAGGGCGTCGATGATCGCGGCGACATCGTCGGCGTGCCTGTCCATCCCGTACGGACCGGGCAGGCCGTTGCTCCTGCCACGTCCGCGGAGGTCGGGGGCGATGATGCGCACTCCAGGCATCCGCTCGGCGACGAGTTGCCAGGCCAGGTGACTCGCGGTGATGCCGTGCAGGGCGACGATCGTCTCCCCCGTGGCATCCGGGTTCCAGATTCCGACGGCGAGGTCTCCCCCGTCGACGGGGACGGTGGTGCGGATGTACCCGGTCATCTGGCGCTCCATCCACCGTCGAGCAGGTAGCTCGACCCCGTCGCCATCGCCGCGTCATCACTGGCCAGCCAGCAGACGAGGCTCGCCACCTCAGCGGGTTCGACAAGACGTTTGATGGCGCTTTCGGTGAGCAGGATCTTCTCGAGGACCTCGTCCTCGGGGATCCCGTGCAGCCTCGCCTGGTCCGCGATCTGTTTTTCGACGAGGGGCGTGCGAACGTAGCCCGGGTTCACGCAGGTACTCGTCACGCCGTGCGGTCCCCCCTCGAGCGCGGTGACCTTGGAGAGTCCCTCGAGGCCGTGCTTGGCGGCGACGTACGCGGACTTGTACGGCGAGGCGCGAATGCCGTGGACCGACGAGAGGTTGACGATCCGACCGAAGCCGCGCTCATACATCGCGGGCAGGGCGGCCCTGATCAGCAGGAACGGTGCCTCGAGCATGAGCCGCATCATCAGGCGGTAACGCTCGGGGTCGAAGTCCTCGAGCGGGCTCACGGTCTGGATCCCCGCGTTATTGATGAGGATGTCCACGTCCAGCTTCGTGGATTCCAGCGCAGTCGTGTCGCTGAGGTCCACGACCCACGCGGTGCCGCCGATACGGTGCGCGGCTGCTTCGGCGGCCTCACGGTCGATGTCGGCGATGGTCACCGCTGCGCCGCCGGCTGCGAGCGCTTCGGCGCAGGCGAATCCGATTCCGCTCGCTCCCCCGGTGACGAGGGCGGTGCGGGCGGTCATGATGCGCTCCCTGTCGGCCTGGAGATGCTGTTGTTGCGCACCCCGAGGCCACCTTCGATGAACGTCATCATCTGTTCGAAGACGTCGTCGGGCACGACGGAGGTGCCAGACGAATACGGATCCTCCGCGTCACCGGCGTCGGTGTCCGCGTTTCCCCAGAGCACCCAGCGCATACCGATCATCTCGCCGATGCCCATCAGCGCCCAGGCAGCGACGGTCGGGTCGATCGAGCCGATCTCCCCGGCACCCCTCGCCTCCCGAAGTCCCTGGATGTAGCCGTCGACGATGCGGGTGTAGTGCAGCCGGAGGGCGCCGGGCGAGACGAATTCTGCCTGCCGGATGATCCGGTACAACGCCGGGTGTTCAGCGGTGAACGTGAAGAACGCGCGAAACCCTGCGCGCTCGGATTCGGCCCGGTTGGGCGCCCGAACTGCCGCCGAGGTCATCGCCTGGCGGACGCGCCGGTTGAGGTCTTCGACGACCTCGTTGAAGACCTCGAGCTTTGAGTCGAAGTAGAGGTAGAACGTGCCCTGGCCGACGCCGGCCGCATCGGTGATCCGCACAATCGACGCCTCGGTGTACCCCACCTCGGCGAACACGAGCTCGGCGGCCTCGAGGAGTTTCGCCCGGGTCCTGGTCCCTCGTGCAGTTCGGGGAAGCGTGCTCATGCTGACTCTCGATTCGATGGGGCGTTCGACAGGTAGTCCGCCAGAAGCGTTCGGCGCAGAATCTTGTTGGCCGCCGACCGGGGAATGCTGTCGACGAAACGGATGCCGTGGGGCACCTTGAATCGCGCAATGCGATCCCGCAGCCACCCGGTGAGATCCTCGGCATCCGTGGCCACCCCGCGGCGCGGGACGATGTACGCGACACCGACCTCCCCCCAGGTCTCATCCGGGACCCCGATGACCGCGGCATCCGCCACGGCCGGGTGCCCGAAGAGCACGCCTTCGATCTCGGCCGGCGCGATGGATTCGCCGCCGGAGATGTAGATGTCCTTGATCCGGTCGATCACCCGGTAGTACCCGTCGCCGTCGCGTTCGACGAGGTCGCCGGTGTGCAGCCAGCCGGACCGCAGCGCGAGCGCCGTCTCCTCCGGCTGCTCGAAGTAGCCGCAGAACACGCTCGGCCCGCGCACGAGAAGTTCGCCGGTGGCTGCCCCCGACTGCTGCTCGCCGGTGACCGGGTCGGCCACCGCCACCTCGACGTGTGGGTACGGTTTTCCGGCGAGCCCGACCTTGGTCCTGGCATCCTCGTCGGGCAGGCAGAGCACGTTCGGCGATGCCTCGGTGAGACCGTAGCCCTGGGTGAGGGCGACGCCGCGGGAATGCCAGGTCCTGAGCAGCGGCTCGGGCATCGATGCCCCGCCGACGATCGCGTGGCGGAGGGTGCTGAGGTCGGCCTCGGCGAAATCGGGGTGTTCGGCCAGGAAGAGGTAGTTCGCCGGTACCCCCATCATCGTGGTGATGCCGCGGTCGGGGATCAGCTGCAGCACGCGCCCGGCGTCGAAGGTGCGCTCCAGCACCACGGTCGCTCCGACCCACCACCCGAGCAGCGGCTGGATGTTCCAGCCACCCACGTGGTACTGCGGCATGACCGCGAGGATGACATCGGCGCTGGTCAGTTCGGCCGTCCGCGAGAGCGCGAGGTTCGTCCAGAAGCAGTTCGCGTGGCTGAGGATGGCTCCCTTCGGCGTCCCGAGCGTGCCTGCGGTGAAGATCAGGAGGAGGGCGTCGTCGTCCTGGACCGGCCGGCGAACGGTGGTTGCGCGGTCGCTGCGGATCGGCGGGACACGGGATTCGATGCCACGTGCGCCCAGGGTGCTCCGAGCGGGCCGGTCGGCCACGAGTTCGAACGCGGCATCCGCGAGCGAGGTGAACTCGTCCTCGACGAGCAGCAGAGCGGGGCGTGAGGCGGCGAGGTGGCCTGCCAGCTCTCCGGGCGAGAGCCGCCACGACAGAGGGACGAGCACGACGCCCGCCTTTGCGCAGGCGAAGAAGAGCACGACGTGATCGCTGGAGTTGCCGGTGATGGTGGCGATTCGGTCGCCGATTCCGAACCCGGCGAGACCGAGGGCGTCGGCGAGCGCCGTCGCCCGGGCGTCGAGCGCACGATAGCTGAGCTGAACGCCGCGGTCGTCGACCGCGATCCGGTCGGGCGTTGCGAGGGCGCGGTCGCTCGTCCAGCGTCCGAGGGTGTGCAGGGACTCCTGGCTCATCGCAGCTCCTCCACTGGCACGGCCGTCCTGCGGCTGGTACGACGGGAGGCGAGCCTGGCGGCTGCACCGGTGATCCCGCCCGGCAGGAACAGCACCACCAGGATAAACAGGGTACCGAGCAGGAACAGGGGTTCCGAGAGCGGGATCCTCAGGATGTCTGGCAGGCCGGTGATCCACTCGGATGCGGCGAGCGCCGTGAGTCTCTGGTCGAGGAGTGTGTAGACGACCCCGCCGATGACGGCACCCCACCGGGAACCGACTCCGCCGAGGACGACGATGACGAGGATGGTCAGCGTGAGGTCGCTGGATGCAGCGCGAGTGGTGACCCCGGACTGCAGCAGCAGGTACGCCATCCCGACCACGGTGGCCAGGGTCGACGCGAGCACGAAGGTGATCAGTCGAACCGCGTACGGGCGGATGCCGATGACCCGAACGCGCAGTTCGTTCTCCCGAGTGGCGACGGCGACGTGTCCCGCCTGCGATCGTTCGAACCACAGGACGATCAGAAACACCAGCACGAGCACGGCGAGGCTCAGCCAGTAGAGGTTGCGCGTGTTGACAACGCCGACCAGGAGGTCTGGGATGTGGGTCGTCGTCAGCGACAGCCCCTCGTCGCCGCCCGTGACATCCGAATTGCGACGGATGAGCACCGAACCGGCCTGAGCGAAAGCGAGCGTGACCATGGCGAAGGTGATCCCGGTGACCCGGAGGCTCACCGCGCCGAGCACGTTCGCCAGCACGATCCCGACGGCAAGGACGAGCACGATCGCCGGCAGGAGTTCGAGCTCGAACTGTTTGAGGACGATCCCCAGCCCGTATGCCCCGGCCGCGAAGAACAGCGCGTGACCGAATGACAGCATCCCGGCGACGCCGAAGAGCAGGTGATAACTCAGTGCGAGGCCAGACATCAGCATGGCGAGGGCGAGCAGCTGGAGGGTGCCCGGGGTGTATGTCGCTCCGGGGAAGATGCCGGGAATGGTCAGGTTCAGCAGCGGGAGAATGGCCATCAGAATGACGAGTCCCCCACCGATCCACCAGCCGCGGACGTTGCGGGAGAAGACCCGGGTCAGGACGCCGTTCATGATTTCACTCCCATCAGTCCCCGCGGCCGGACAAGCAGCACGACGGCGAGGAGCAGCACGACGACGAGGTCCCCTGTGCCGAAGACATAGAAGTTCGCGAACTGCTGCAGCACGGCGACGAGCACACTCGCGATCGCCGCACCGGTCAGCGACCCGAGTCCACCGATCACCGTGACGATGAACGCGAAGATGAGCAGCGAACCGCCGAGGTGTGGTGACACGTAGCCGGTGTAGTGCGAGGCGAGCACCCCGCCGAGTCCGGCGGCAGCGCCACCGATCGCGAAGACCAGGGTGAATGCCCTCCGCACGTCGATCCCGAGCGCGGTGACCATCGACCGGTTTTCGACACCGGCGCGGATGATGAGCCCGTACCGCGTGTACTTGAGGAAGAGCACGATGCCGACGAGCACGAGCACGGCGCAGAGGATGAGCAGGAACCGGTTGTTCGGGATGGTGGCTCCGAGCACCGATGTCGTCTGGCCCAGCCAGGCCGGACCCTTCACGTAGATCGGGTCGGTGCCCCAGATGCCCTCGAACAGGGCGACGGTGGCCAGCGCGAGTCCGACGGTGACGAGGACCTGTTCGATGTGCCGGTCGTACAGCCGGCGGATCAGGAAGAACTCTGTGGCCGCGGCGAAGACCGCCCCGACGAGGGCGCCGACGAGGAGCGAGGTGATGAGGGTGAGCCATGACCCGTCGCTCATCCGCCTGGCCACCTCCCAGCCGACGAATGCGCCAAGGGTGAGGAAGGAGCCGTGGGCGAAGTTGAGGACTCCCATCAGCCCGTAGATCAGGGACAGCCCGGAGGCGACGAGGAAGTAGAGGGCTCCGAGGCCGAGGCCGGTGACGAGCAACAGGATGACGGTGCTCATGCGGCATGCCCCTCTTCGCCGGAGACGCCGAGGTGGCGTCGAATCAGTTCGGGGTCGTCGAGGAGCTCAGCGCAGCCGCCGGTGTAGACGACGCGACCCCCTGCGAGGACGATGGCGTTCGTGGCGAGGCGGCGGACGACCTGGAGGTTCTGCTCGACGAGCAGGATGGGAGCGATCTCGGCTGCCGTGGCGAGCGCCTGGGCGACCTCACCGACGATCTTGGGAGCGAGCCCCTTGGTCGGCTCATCGACGAGAAGCAGCCGGTTGGAGTTGAGCAGCGCCCGGGCGAGCGACACCATCTGCTGCTGGCCCCCTGAGAGCGTTCCCGCCTGCTGCCCGGAGCGGGTGACGAGGTCAGGGAAGAGGTCGGCGACGAGCTGGCGCCGCGGTTCGTCGTCGCGTTCGGCGAGCCTGAGATTCTCGGCCACCGTGAGCTTCGCGAAGACCTCACGGTCCTCCGGCACGTAGCCGACCCCACGCTGCACGATCCTGTGGGTGGGAAGCGAGCCGATCTCCTGTCCGTCGAGGAGTACGGATCCGGTGCGGTCGATCAAGCCGAGGATGCCCCGGATGGTGCTGGTCTTGCCGACCCCGTTGCGGCCGAGCAGGGCGGTGACGCCGCTGGACGGAACGGTGAACGACACGTTCTCCGTGACCTGCTGTCCGCCGATCGAGGCGGTGAGGTTCGACACCTCGAGGATGTTCGCGGTCACAGTGGTTCTCCCAGGTAGGCCGCCTGGACGTCGGCGTTGGCCATGACATCCGTCGGGCTGCCGATGGCGAGCACCTGTCCGTGGTGCATGACGGCGACGCGGTCGACGAGACCGAGGACGACGTCCATGTGGTGTTCGACCATGAGGACGGTCCTTCCCTGGTCACGGTGGAGCGAGCGGATGAGTTCGACGAGCCCGGGGACGTCGCCGGAGGCCACTCCGGCCATCGGCTCGTCGAGCAGGAGGACGGCTGGGTCCTGCGCGAGCAGCATCGCTATTTCAAGTTTGCGTTTGTCCCCGTGCGAGAGGCCGGATGCCGACTGCTCGGCGAGGTGGTCGAGGCCGACGGTCTCGAGGTGGGTCATCGCCTCCGACGTCGCGGTGTCCGACGCCCGCGGGAAGCGGAGCAGGGAGAGCGGATGCCCGCTCTTCACCTGCGCGGCCAGCCGAACGTTCTCCCGGACGGAGAGCGCGGGGAACAGGCTGGACGTCTGAAAGGTGCGGCCGAGGCCGGATCGTGCTCGGGTGGAGATCGGCGACATGCTGACGTCTGCTCCCTCGAGGTGAACGCTGCCGCCCGTGGGGCGCAGAACACCGGAGATGAGGTTGAACAGGGTCGTCTTGCCTGCACCGTTGGGGCCGATGACCCCGAGCATCTCACCCTGCGGGACGGAGAACGACACATCGGAGATGATGTGGGCGCCTCCGATCCGCAGGTCGAGGTGCTTCACTTCGAGCACGATCCGGTCGGTCACGGGCTACTCAGCAACCGGAGGTGCGACGGTCTCGGCGTCGATCGCCTCGGTCAGCTCCGGGACCCAGGCTCCACCGTCCTGGACCAGCTTGACCTGGTACATCGGCTGGATCATTGCGTGGTCTTCGGCCCGGACGGTGATCTCACCCTTCGGCCCTTCGAAGCTGAAGCCCTCGAGAGCGTCGATCATCTTCTCGACGTCGTCTCCGCCGCCTTCACCGATCGCCTCGGCGATCATCAGCGCGGCGTTGAATCCGTCGGGCGAGAAGAGGTCGGCGGTCTGGCCGTTCTCCTCGAGGTACTCGACCATTGCGGTGTTCACATCGTTCTCGGGGATGCCCTCGAAGTAGTGGTTGAGGAAGCTGATCTTGTCGCTTGCCGCTCCGTACGCTTCGTACGTTGCCGTGTCGCCGAGCCCGGTGACAACGGGAGCTGCGTCGAACACTCCCTGCTGTTCGAGCGCCTGCCACATGGCACCGCTCGTTGCGCCAGCCCAGGCGACGAAGACCAGGTCAGGGGCCTCATCGAGGATGCGCTGGGCGAACGGGGTGAACTCGGTGGCGTCCTCTGGGACGAGCACGCTGGAAACCGTCGCACCCTGGCCGCCGAGCACCGCTTCGACGCCGGCGAGGTTGCCCTGGCCGAATGCGGTGTCCTGGCCGAAGACGAGAACCTTCTTGCCGGCCGGGTCACCGATGAAGGTTCCAGCGGTTGCGACGTCCTGGTAGGTCTGGCGGCCGGAACGGAACGTGTAGTCGTTGATTCCCGTGATCCCGTCCACCGCGGCGGCGCCGGAGATGTAGAGAATCTTGTTCTGCTCGGCCTGTTCGGCGAGAGCGAGGGCGATGCCGGACGAGATGGTTCCCGCGATGATCTGCGTGCCGGAGCCGATGGCATCCTTCGCGAGGCTCACCGCCTTGTCGGCGTCGCCGGCGTCGTCGGAGTACGTGATCGAGATTTCGCGGCCGTCGACCTCGCCCGAGCCCTCGGTGATGTAGTCGAGCCCGGCTTCGAGCCCGCCCTTGTACGCCGCTCCATACGCCGCGAGCGGCCCGGTCTCGGAGTAGATGATGGAGACGTTGACCGGCTCCTGGGTGTCGCCTGTCGTGCCACCGTCACTCGAGCCGCCTGCTGTGGGCGCGCAACCGACGAGCACGAGTGCCGCCGTCGCGAAGAGTGCTGGTGCAAGATACTTCTTTGGTTCTCGCATGTGAGTGCCTTTCCTGCCTGGCCATAGGTGTGCTTCGTTGCAACCTGACAAGTGGTTCAGGTTTCAGTTACATTAGAGGCCAGAGGGAATCCGTGTCAAGCTAGAGGCAGAACCGCCGCGTCGATCACGCAGGCGCTAACCGACGAAGGAGTCGAAAATAATGAGCTCAGACGATGTGGTCATCCTGGCCGGTGCGCGGACCCCACAAGGGCGCCTGCTCGGGCAGCTCGCGAACTTCAGCGCCGTCGAACTCGGCGCGATCGCGCTGCGCGCGGCGCTCCAGCGGTCCGGTGCGGCCGCCGATGACGTCGAAGCAGTGATCTTCGGCCAGGTGCTCCAGGCCGGCGCCGGGCAGAACCCCGCCCGGCAGACCGCGCGTGCGGCCGGCGTCGGCTGGAATGTGCCCGCCGTCACCATCAACAAGGTCTGCCTGTCGGGCATCCACGCCGTTGTCGACGCGGCCAGGCTCATCCGCGCCGGCGAGGCGTCCGTCGTCGTTGCCGGAGGGCAGGAGTCGATGACCAACGCTCCCCACGTGCTCCCCGCATCGCGCAAGGGCTTCAAGTACGGCGACGTCACCCTCATCGACACGGCCGCGTTCGACGGACTCACCGACGCCTTCGACGGCGACTCGATGGGCGTCTCGACCGAGTGCCACAACGCCCCGCTCGGTATCGAGCGCACGGACCAGGATGCCGTCGCCGCCGGCTCGCACCAGCGTGCAGCCGCCGCCCAGGCATCCGGAATCTTCGACGACGAGATCACCCCCGTGACCGTCCCCTCGCGCCGGGGAGAGGACACCGTCCTCACGGAGGATGAGGGCATCCGCCCCGATTCGACCGTCGAGTCGCTCGGTGCGCTTCGCCCAGCGTTCGAGAAGGACGGAACCATCACCGCTGGCAACTCGTCACCGCTGAGTGACGGCGCGTGCGCCCTGGTCCTCGCCCGCCGGTCGTGGGCAGAGGAACGCGGACTGCCGTGGCTGGCGATCGTCGGGGCATCAGGCTCTGTCGCCGGCCCGGACAACTCCCTGCACTCGCAGCCGTCTCGCGCGATCGCGGCCGCACTCGCCAAGACGGACTGGACGGCATCCGACCTCGACGTTGTCGAGATCAATGAGGCGTTCGCCGCTGTCAGCGTGCAGTCGATGCGCGACCTGGATCTCGACGGCGAGAAGGTGAACATTCACGGTGGAGCGATCGCCCTCGGTCACCCGATCGGCGCATCGGGCGCTCGCCTCGTGCTCCATGCAGCCCTGGAGTTGTCGCGGAGAGGCTCAGGCAAAGCGGCCGCTGCCCTCTGCGGCGGCGGCGGCCAGGGTGACGCGCTCCTGCTGTCGCGCTGAGTGATCAGGCCAGGCGTTCGGCGAGGAACCGATAGGCGAGCGCTGACATCCGTGCCGCCTGGGCGTTGTTCGCCGCGCCGCCGTGGCCGCCCTCGATGTTCTCGTAGTAGGTGACGTCGGCGCCGGCCTCGAGAAGCCGCGCCGCCATTTTGCGGGCGTGGCCGGGATGCACCCGGTCGTCACGGGTGGACGTCGTCAGCAAAACAGGCGGGTACTCCCCATCAGCGTCGACCAGGTGGTACGGCGAGAACGTGCGGAGGAACTGCCACTCGGCCGGGTCGTCCGGATCGCCGTACTCGGCCATCCACGAGGCGCCCGCGAGCAGCCGTGAGTACCGCTTCATGTCGAGGAGGGGCACCTGGATCACGACCGCTCCGAACAGGTCGGGATGCGAGACGAGCATGTTTCCGGTCAGCAGACCACCGTTCGACCCGCCCTGGATGCCGAGGTGCGCCGGAGTCGTGACGCCACGGGAGACAAGATCGCGCGCGACGGCGGCGAAGTCCTCGAATGCGCGATGACGGTTCTCCTTCAGCGCCGCCTGGTGCCAGGTCGGACCGTATTCGCCGCCGCCTCGGATGTTCGCAACGGCATACGCTCCCCCGGCCTCCAGCCAGGCCCTGCCGAGCGTGCCCGAGTAGCCCGGTGTCAGGGAGATCTCGAATCCGCCGTAGCCGTAGAGCAGCGTCGGCGTCGTTCCGTCGTGCGGGAGGTCAGCACGGCAGACGAGGAAGTACGGCACTCGCGTGCCATCTGCCGACCGCGCGAAATGCTGTTCGATCCTGAGACCGGAGGCGTCGAAGAACGCGGGCTGCGACTTCAGGATCTCCGGCAGGGCGTCCGGCTGGCCGATCGTCGCGATCGACAGGGTGGTCGGCGTGAGGTAGTCCGTCGAGATCACCCAGACCAGGTCGCTCTCGTCCCGGTCGACGGCGGACACCTGCACGGTGGCGAATTCGGGGGCGCCGGGGAAATCGCTCGACTGCCACGCGGCATCCGTCGGAGTGAGCACCCGGATGCGGCTCGTCACGTCGTCGAGGACGGTGAGGACGAGGTGGTTACGGGTCCACGTCGCTCCCGCCAGTGACGTTGTGGGCGTCGGCTCGAAGACCAGCTCGAACGAGCGGTCGCCGGCGAGGAACGCGTCGACATCCGCGGCCAGGAGCGACCCGGCCCGGTAGGTGACGCCAACCGGAGCCCAGTCGTCCCGCAGTTCGATCAGCAGCCACGACCGTGAGAAGCCGATCTCGGCCGAATCGGGCACGTCGATCCTCGTGGGCACCTCGTCGACGAGGAGGAACACCTCGTTCGTGTAGAACGTGGTGGAGCGCCAGATGATGTCGCGGAGATAGCCGGGCGTGTGGCTGCGGAATGCCCGCACCGAGACATCCGACTCTTCACCCTCGAACACGACCTCCGCTGTGTCGATCGGAGTGCCCCGGCGCCAGCGCCCGGCGATCCGCGGGTAGCCGGATGAGGTCAGTGAGTTCTCTCCGAGCCCGGCCGACAGGAAGACGGTGTCGTCGTCGATCCAGCCGAGGCCTCCTTTCGACTCTGGCCGGAAGAAGCCACCGTTCTCGGGGGACACAAAACGGAACGTCTCGAGGTCGAACTCGCGCGTCACATCCGCGTCCGAGCCGCCGTGCGAGAGGTCGATCAGCGCTTTGCGGTAGCCGGGCCTGAGCACGCTCGCGCCGTGCCAGACCCAGTCTTCATTCTCGGCGGCGTTGAGCGCGTCGATGTCGAGCACCGTCTCCCACTCGGGCTCGGCGGTGCGGTACTGCTCCATGCTGGTGCGTCTCCAGATGCCGCGTTCGTGTGAGGCATCTGTCCAGAAGTTGTAGTAGAACTCACCGATCTTCTGCACGAACGGAAGCTTCGCATCAGAGTCGAGGACCCCGAGGATCGCCCCCTCGGTGCGCGCGAAGGCGTCGGTGGCCGCGAGCGTGCTGAGGGTCTCCGCGTTCCTCGCCCGGACCCAGTCGAGGGCGGGAATCGAATCGATGTCTTCCAGCCAGAGGTACGGGTCGTGCTCGTCGACGGTCATACTCCCCAGCCTAGGAGAGCGGATCGAGGGGGTGTCGTCATCCGGTCAGGCGGACTACCCTGTCGATCGTGGCATCGGAGCCGGAGAATTATCGCCCCGCCCTTGACCGGGCCAGGGAACACACGGTGGAGTGGCTGTCGTCTCTGCCCACCCGGCCCATCGCCCCGCGGGCAACGGCCGACGAGGTTGCCGCGAATACAAGCGGACCGCTCCCCGACGACGGTGACGGAGCGGCGCGCGTCGTCGACGACCTCGCAGCCCTGGCGGAACCCGGCCTGATGGGGATGCCGTCCGGCCGGTTCTTCGGCTGGGTCATCGGCGGCACGCTCCCCGCCGCGCTCGCCGCTGACTGGATGGTGAGCGCGTGGGACCAGAATGCCGCGCTCCGGTATGCCACCCCGGCGACCGCCGCGATCGAGGAGGCAGCTGCGCGGTGGCTGCTCGACCTGCTCGGGCTCCCGGCGGCATCCGGTGTCGGATTCACCACCGGCGCGACAGTGGCGAACTTCGTCGGACTCGCCACCGGCCGGGGACGTGTTCTCGCGGATGCCGGCTGGGATGTCAACGCGGACGGACTGACCGGGGCACCCCGCGTCACGGTTCTCGTCGGTGAGGAGAGGCACACCTCGGTGGACCTGGCGTTGCGGTACCTCGGCCTCGGCTCCCCCACCGCTGTGGCAGCGGACGAGCAGGGTCGGTTGCGTGTGGACGCGCTCGCTGAGGCACTCGACAACACCGACGGCCCGGTGATCGTCTGCCTCCAGGCTGGGAACCTGCACTCGGGGGCGTTCGACCCGATGCGCGAGGCGATCGAGCTCGCGCATCAGCACGGGGCGTGGGTACACGTCGATGGGGCGTTTGGGCTCTGGGCCGCGGTCAGCCCGCTGTATGACAAGCTGCTCGACGGTCTCGACCTCGCCGACTCCTGGGCGACCGACGCCCACAAGACGCTCAACGTGCCGTACGACTGCGGTGTCGTCGTCGTGGCCAAGCCCCACCTGCTGCGATCGGCGTTCGGTGCACACACCGACTACCTCGTCCACGATGACGCGGTCGGCGACCCGTGGGAGCGGGTGCCCGAGCTGTCGCGCCGTGCGCGTGGCGTTCCGGTGTGGGCCGCGCTGAAATCGCTCGGACGCTCGGGCACCGTTGCCCTCGTCGAACGTCTCGCCGCGACAGCGCGCGAGCTCGCGGACGGTCTCAGTGCCCTGCCCGGGGTCGAGGTCCTCAACGACGTCGTGTTCACCCAGGTCTGCCTCGCGTTCGGAGACGACGAGCGCACCCTGAAGGTCACGCAGGCGCTCATCGCCGACGGCGCCGTCTGGATGTCCGGGTCGCGCTGGCGGGACCGCGACATCCTGAGGATCTCGGTGAGCAACTGGTCGACGGATGCCACGGACATCGCGACAGCCATCGACGCCGTCCGTCGGGCGATGGCCGAGGTCGGCTGAGTCTGGGTCGGCACCGCTCGGCCAGAAAGGGTCGAACTTCCGCGAAAACTCGAGCCATTTGTGGCCGAGCGGCGCGCGCTCCAGCCATTTGTGGCCGAGCAGCACTCGCGCGGGGGGTTCTGCCTGACGCTCCGCTGCGCGATAATCGCAGGGATCGAACGACGAAGGAGACACTGATGTCCGTGCGACTGAACCCCTACCTGAACTTCCGAGACAACGCCCGGGAGGCGATGACGTTCTATCACGACGTCTTCGGCGGCGAACTCACCCTCACCACCTACTCCGAGCTGCAGGCGAGCGATGACCCGGCCGACGCCGACAGGATCATGCACGGCGACCTCCAGGCGGCGAACGGCCTGAGCCTGATGGGCGCTGACCTGCCCAGCAGGATGGAGTACACGACGGGGACGGACTTCTCGATGTCGCTCAGCGGCGACGACGACGCGGAGCTCCGCGGATACTGGGACAAACTGTCCGACGGTGGCACGGTCACCGAACCGCTCGTCGCGGCGCCGTGGGGTGACGTGTTCGGGATGCTCGTAGACCGTTTCGGGATCACCTGGCTCGTGAACATCGCCGGCACCCCGCAGGAATAGTGCCCTACCGGATCCGGCATCCGGCGGTTAATCTGGGAACATGTGCCGGAACATTCATACCCTTCACAATTTCGAACCCGCCGCCACGGACGACGAGGTCCACGCCGCCGCCCTGCAATTCGTGCGCAAGGTGAGCGGTTCGACGAAACCATCCAAGGCCAACGAGGAGGCGTTCGATCACGCCGTCCTGGAGATCGCCCACATCACGAGGCATCTGCTCGAAGACCTCGTGACGACTGCGCCACCGAAGAACCGCGAGGTCGAGGCCGAGAAAGCCAAAGCCCGCTCGCTCAGCCGCTTCGCCAACGCATAAAGGGACCCTGCGAAAGCGGCGCGAGCGCCCGGTCTGGCTCAGCCGAAGAGGTTGACCGGCTTGACGATGTCGGCGAAGATCAGCAGCGCGCTCATCCCGCCGAGGAGGATGACGACCACGAAGGTGAGCGGCATCAGCTTCGCCGCGTCGACCGGGCCGGGGTCACGGCGGTGGAACAGCTTGGCGAATCCCCGACGGATCGACTCCCAGAGCGCAGCAGCGACGTGCCCGCCATCGAGAGGGAGCAGTGGCACCAGGTTGAACACGAAGAGGGCGACGTTCAGCGAGCCGAGGATGCCGACCATGGTCTGCACCTTGCTGGCGACGGGAACCTCCTCGAGGCTGACCACCTCACCAGCGATCCTGCCGACTCCGACGACGCTGATCGGACCGTTCGGGTCCCGCTCGCCGGGACCGAACGCGGCGTTGGCGATGCCGACGAGCCGGTCGGGCAGGTTGAGGATCATGTTCGCCACGCTGCCGACGTTGTCTCCGACGGCCGGGAGGACGGCGGTCGGCGGTTCGGGAACGAGTTCCTGCTGGGAGACGATCCCGACAAAGCCGACATCCTCGGTGACCTGGTTGCCCGAGGCATCCGTCACGGGCTCGTTCTCGGCGTCGAAGACGTAGCGTTCGGTCAGCAGGGGTGTGAGGGTGACGGAGGTCTCAGCGCCGTCCCGTGACACCACCACAGGGAGGTCACGGCCCGGTGAGGTGCGGATGATCTCGGTGGCCTCGGTCCAGGATCCGATGCTCTCACCGTTGACCGAGAGGATGGTGTCGCCCGGCTTCAGTCCAGCGGCCGCCCCCGGGGACAGCGGGTCGTCGTCGCCGCAGGTCGTGCGTTCGCTCGTGGCCGGAAGGACGCACTCGCTCACGCTCACCAGCGTCGTTGTGGCCTGGGGAACCCCGAACCCCATCAGGACGATCGCGAACAGGACGATCGCGAGGAGCAGGTTCATGGTCGGGCCGCCGAGCATGATGATGATGCGCTTGTAGACCGGGAGCCGGTAGAAGGTGCGGTCGTCTTCACCGTCGCCGACGCTGTCCTCGCTGGCGGTGCGAGCATCCTGAACGAGCGTGCGGAAGAAGCCGGAACCGGAGGGCTCTGCCCGGGCGGGCCGCCGGGTCTCGCTCAGTGTCTGAAGAAAACCGGTGCTCGAATCGTGCGGCGTTCCGTCCTTGGCCGGCGGGTACATCCCGATCATGGAGATGTAACCACCAAGCGGGATCGCCTTGATGCCGTACTCGGTGTCGCCCTTTTTCGTCGACCAGAGGGTCTTGCCGAACCCGATCATGTACTGGGTGACCTTGACGCCGAACAGCTTGGCCGGCACGAGGTGGCCGATTTCGTGCAGGCCGATCGACACGGCGACGCCGACCAGAATGATCAGGATGCCGAGGATGTACAGGAGGACAGATTCCACGGTGCTCACGATACAGCGCAGCACTGGGCGGATGCTGTCGGGCGGCTGTGAGAGCAGCGCCGGATTCCGCTGTGAGAACATGGGCTGTGCGCCCCGATCATCCCCGTCCAGCCTCCCTCGCCGACTTCGCTGACCGGTTTCGGCTGGCGCTGCACGAGGAGTTGCCGCCGGTCATGCTGACCGGCATCACCATGGACAGCAGGGACGTCCGCACCGGGGACCTCTACGTCGGCCTGCCCGGTGCCTCGTTTCACGGGGCGTCCTTCGCCGCGGATGCCGTCGCTCGCGGCGCTGTCGCGATTCTCACGGATGCCGATGGTCTCGTCCCGGCGTCTCGCTCCGGCGTGCCCGTTCTCGTCACCGTCGAATCCCCCCGCCTCGTCATCGGGGCCATGGCCGCGTGGCTGTACCAGACAGACAGGGACGCTCCCCCGGTGTTCGGCATGACCGGGACGAACGGGAAGACCTCGACCGCGCACTTCCTCGACTCGCTCCTGCGGCAGCTGGGCAAGACGACGGGGCTCAGCTCAACGGCCGAACGGCGGATCGGCAGCGAGGTCGTCGCCAGTTCGCTGACCACCCCCGAATCGCCCGAACTGCATGCCCTGCTGGCCAGGATGCGTGAGTCCGGCGTGGACGCCGCGATCATCGAGGTCAGTGCGCACGCACTCACCCGCCACCGGGTCGACGGACTCGTCTTCGAGGTCGCCGCCTTCACCAACCTCAGCCAGGATCACCTCGACGACTACGCAGACATGGACGAGTACTTCGCCGCGAAGCTGTTGCTCTTCACCCCCGAGCACGCGAGGCGGGCCGTGGTGTCGCTCGACACCCCAGCGGGGGCTACCGTGGCCGCGCGCGCCGGCATCCCCGTGTCGACGATCTCCTCGACGCCGGGCACCGCGGCCGACTGGACGGTCACCATCGACAACGAGCAGCCGTCGTTCACGGCGTTCACCGTCGCTCACGCCAGCCACGGCACGCTGTCCACCCGCGTGCCCGTGATCGGCAGGCACATGGCCGCCAACGGGGCCCTGGCCATCGCCATGCTCGTGGAATCGGGCATCGCACTTGCGGACATCGCTGCCGTCCTCCGGCGCGACGGCGGTATCACCGCTCACCTGCCTGGTCGTGCCGTCCAGATTCCGGTGGCGGACGGCCCCACCGTCTACGTCGACTCCGGGCACACGCCTGACGCCTTCGCCAAAACCCTCGAGGCGGTGCGTCACCTCACAACCGGGCGAGTGATCATGATCGCCGGGGCCAACGGTGACCGTGACCAGCTGAAACGGCCGGAGATGGGCCGGGAGGCGGCCCTCGGCAGCGACCTGCTCATCATCACGGATCATCAGCCTCGCTCGGAGGATCCTGCCCTGATCCGCGAGGCAGTGCTGGCGGGGGCGCGCGCGGCCAAGCCCGGCGGGGACATCCGCGAGATCGCTGCACCCGAGGAGGCGATCCGCGCGGCCATCCGCGAGGCGACGCCGGTCGACACGATCCTCTGGGCCGGGCTCGCCGAGAAGGACTACCGTGAGGTCGCCGGGGTAAAGGTGCCGTTCTCGGTGCTGGAGGAGACCAGGGCAGCGTTGGCCGAAGCGGGCTGGTCGGCGGCTTAGACCGCGGCGATCACCCGATCGGCGTGGGCGCGCGCCGCCTGCTCCGCGTCGATGAGGCTGGCGAGCGAGAGTTCGTCCTGCTGCTCGTGCTCCTCGACGACCCGCCTGACGGTGTCGAGGATGTCGAGGAACCCGATGCGCCCGTCGTGGAACGCGGCAACAGCCTGCTCGTTGGCGGCGTTGAAGACCGCCGGGTAGGTTCCCCCTGCGCGCCCGACCGTCTTGGCGAGGTCCACAGCGGGGAAGGCCGCGGAGTCGAGGGGTTCGAAGGTCCAGTTCTGGGGCGTCGTCCAGTCCAGCGGCCGCCCGACGCCGGCGACGCGGTTCGGCCAGTCGAGTCCGAGCGAGATCGGCAGGCGCATGTCCGGCGGGGATGCCTGCGCGAGGGTCGACCCGTCGATGAACTCGACCATGGAGTGAACGATCGACTGCGGGTGCACGACGACGTCGATGCGCTCGTACGGCACATCGAACAGCAGGTGGGCCTCGATCACTTCGAGCCCCTTGTTGACGAGGGTGGCCGAGTTCGTGGTGACGACCGGTCCCATGTTCCAGGTCGGGTGAGCGAGCGCCTCGGCCGGGGTGACCGTCGCGAGCGATGCGCGGGTCCTCCCCCTGAACGGACCTCCTGAGGCCGTCAGCACGAGTCGGCGGACCTCGCTCTTCGTCCCAGCGCGCAGCGCCTGGGCGATGGCGGAGTGCTCCGAGTCGACGGGCACGATCTGGCCGGGCTTCGCGATCCGGGTGACGAGGTCGCCGCCGACGATGAGCGATTCCTTGTTCGCCAGCGCGAGTGTCGTGCCGGATTCCAGCGCGGCGAGGGTGGGACCGAGACCGACCGAACCGGTGATGCCGTTGAGGACGACGTCGGCCGCGACGGACCGAACCAGCTGCTCTGCCTCGGTCGAGCCGACGGCGGTGTCATCAACGCTGAACTCCGCTGCCTGGTCGGCGAGGAGCTCCCTGTTCGAATTCGCGGACAGCCCGACCACCTCGAAGCGGGTGGGGTTGGCCCGGATGACGTCCAGGGCCTGGGTTCCGATCGAGCCGGTTGATCCGAGAATGATGACGCGACGCACGGTGTCAGCTTAGCCGCGACATCCGGGCGGCAGGAGTGTCGCTACCGGGTTGTCGCGAGGATGTCGACGACGAAGACGAGGGTGTCGGTTCCTTCGATCCCCGCGGAGGGCTGCCCGGCTTCGCCGTACCCGTCTGCCGGGGGAACGACGACGAGCACCTGCGACCCGACCGCGTGGCCGACGAGCGCTGCCGAGAATCCGGGAACGACTCCCGTGGTCTGGAAGCTGGCGATGGATGCGCCCCAGCTCTGGTCGAACACCTCACCGGTGCGCCAGTTCGTGCCCTGGTACTGGACGGAGACGGTGTCGCCCTCGATCACGAGTTCACCGTCGCCCTGCTTGAGCGTGGCGAGCTGCAGCTCGGCGGGGGCGTCGCCGTCCGGGATCGTGACGGTCGGTTCGCCGTCCTTCGCCAGCTCGACGGTCGGAAGCCCGTCGACGCTCTCCTGGTCGACGCCGGTGGCCTTCTCGGGCATGATGCTCAGGACATCAGCGACGAGCAGCAGCGAATCGGTGCCGGCCACCCCTGCATCCGTCGATCCGGCGTCGCCGAAGCCGTCCTCAGGCGAGACGAGCGTAGCGACGCGCGAGCCGACGGGGACGCACTCCACGGTCCGAACGATGCCGGCCAGGATGCCTGAGCTGTCGTCGACAACGATCTGCTGCGGCCCCAGTCCGTCATACCTGGTCTGCGCGAGCTGGTCGCCGCTCGTCGCGTTGAACAGTGTCAGCTCTACGGCCACACTGTCCGCCGGCTGAACCTCGTCGCCGTCGCCCTCGATGATGACCTGGCGTTCCGACGTCGTGACGCTCAGGGGTGCTGAGAAGTCCACCGTCGGTTTGGCTCCGAAGTCGCCGGTCACCGAAACGGACTCGATCGCTTTTCCGCTCTGCGTGTCTTCGCAGCTGAGGGCCGCCGATTCTTCGGTCGCGACAGGTTCAGGGGTTGAACAACCGGACAGCACGAGGGCTGACGCCGCAGCAGCAACGACGAGAAGGGGGAAGGAAGTGCGCACAGAGAATCGCTTTCACAGAGAGGGGGTGGTCGAGCCCAGTCTGCCTCACCCGCCCCCACGTTTCCTGCGAGCGCCCCGCATGCGGAATCCCTGCCACGGCGTGTACACCATGCGCAAGGCGGAATACAACAGCCACTACGCTCGTCCTTTGTGTCAACCAGGGAAACCAGTGCCGACGAATGCACCGAAACGGCCGCCCCAGGGATGGTTTATCACCTCGGCCGCGCCGTCCTCATGCCCATCGTCCGCCTGGTCTACCGGCCTCGAATTCTTGGTCGATCGAACGTCCCACGTGCGGGTCGCGTCATTCTGGCGAGCAACCACCTCTCGTTCATCGACAGCATCGCGATCCCCGTCGTCGCGCCCCGGCGCGTGCAGTTCCTCGCGAAGTCCAGCTATTTCGACGGGTCCGGCCTGGCGGGCTGGATCTCCCGCACATTCTTCACCTCCATCGGCGCTGTCGCCGTGAAGCGAGGCGCAGGCGCCGCCGCCCAGGAGGCGCTCGACGCGGGGAGACGCATCCTGGAGACGGAGAGTGCATTCGCCATTTACCCGGAAGGCACGCGCTCACTCGACGGCCGCCTGTACAAGGGGCGCACAGGGATGGCCTGGCTCGCCCTCTCCACAGGTTCGCCCGTCGTGCCTGTCGGCCTCATCGGCACCGACGAACTCATGCCGGTGGGCAGTTCCGTTCCCCGGCTGAAGCGAGTCACGGTCGTCTTCGGCGAGCCCATCGACCTCAGCCACCACGGCGCCGCAACGAGCGGTCGAGCCAGGCGAGCAGCCACGGATGAGATCATGAACGCGATCCATGCCCTCACCAACCAGGAACGCGCCGATTCGTACAACGAGGCCCCTCCAGCTGACACCATCGAGAAACTCAAACGCGCCGTTTTCCAGCGCGAGCGCCTCTGACGCATCCCGTCGTCGGTCTCAGGCGACGATGATCTCCGGGTCATGGCGCACAGGAAAGTTCACCGAATTCGCGATGAAACAGAGTTCGTTGGCTCGGGTGTGGGCCGCGAGCGCAGCCTCCGCCATCGACGCATCCGCGACGGTGACCCGCGGACGGAGGACCACCTCGGTGAAGGCGCCGGAGCCCTGACCGTCCTCGACCATCGTGCCGCTGGCGTCATCCACGTATGCGGTCACCACGACTCCGACGGTCACCGCGACGTGCAGGTACGACAGCAGGTGGCACTGGGCGAGGGCGGCGAGGAGGAGTTCCTCCGGGTTCCACCTGGCCGGGTCGCCGCGAAACGGCTTGTCGGCGGACCCCTCGAGCGGATGCTTCCCCTCCGCGGTGACGACGAGCTCCCGGCTGTACTCGCGGTAGCCGCTCGTACCTGTGCCTCGGTTGCCCTGCCATTCGACAGCGACGCTGTACCCGTGTTCGCCCAACATGACCCCAGTTTGTCATGCCGCCGCGCAGATCACCGGCTAGCCTTGACCGGTGACTACAGCACCTGACCTCGTCGAAACATTCACCACGGCGAGCGCCGTCGAACTGGCCGTCGTCACCCGGAGCGGGTTCATCGAGTCCAGGCACTCGGGCTCAGCCATCGTTCTCGACCAGCACGCCGACGTGATCCGCTCACTCGGCGACACGGCAGCCCCGGTGTTCGGAAGGTCCACCCTGAAGCCGTTCCAGGCCATCGCGGTGATGAACGCCGGTGTCGGTCTTCGCGGTGCTGCCGCCGTCCTCGCGACAGCCAGCCACGCAGGAACCCAGCGCCACGTTTCAGTGGTCAGGAGCATCCTCGCCCAGGCCGGACTGACCGAGATCGCCCTGCAGTGCCCCGCCGACTGGCCACTGGACAGCACGGCGCGTGACGAGCTCATCCGCGACAACAGCACGGCCTCCCCGATCTACATGAACTGCTCGGGCAAGCACGCGGCCATGCTTCTGGCCTGCGTCACCAACGGCTGGCCGATCGAGACCTATCTCGAGAGCACCCACCCGATGCAGGTCCAGGTCACCGACGTTCTCGAGCGATTCACCGGTGAACGCCCGGCGCACGTCGGTGTCGACGGCTGCGGCACCCCGGTGCACGCGCTGTCGCTCGCCGGCCTTGCCCGGGGCATCGGACGCATCCGAACGTCTTCGCCCACCTCACCGTTCGCGATCTACCGCAACGCCGGCCTGCTCTGCCAGGCCGTGCTCGACAACGGCTGGGCACTGGACGGTCCCGGGCGAGCGAACACCGTGGTCATCGACCGTCTCGGTGTCTTCGCCAAGCTCGGCGCGGAGGGAGTCATGGTCATGGCGGCTCAGGACGGTACCACCGTCGCGCTGAAGATGCTCGACGGGAGCCTGCGCGCGGCGACGGTCGTCGGATTGAACCTGCTCGTCGACGCCGGAGCGCTCGAGCGTGCCGCGGTCGACGCCGTGCTCCCAGACCTGAACCTGACGATTTCCGGTGGCGACCTCCCGGTTGGTGAGATTCGTGTCTCTCCGCTGCTCGACCAGTCCTGACTCGATAACTCGATAGGCTGGGGCCGGGCATCCCAGCCCGCCTGACAGTGCTGTCGCGACTCCTACAGGGGTGCCGAGAGCATTCCCTGTGCGCCGTTCCCACCGGTCCGGCCGTGAAAAAGGAGAAGCATGAGAATCGCCATCCCCCGCGAGGTCAAGAACAACGAGTTCCGCGTGGCCATCACGCCAGCCGGAGTGCATGAACTCACCGTTCACGGCCATGAGGTCTTCATCGAGACCGGAGCGGGAACCGGGTCGTCGATCACCGATGAGGCCTACGTGGCCGCAGGGGCGACGATCCTTCCGGATGCCGCGACGACGTGGGAACGCGCTGAGCTCCTCCTCAAAGTGAAAGAACCGATCGCGGTCGAGTACGGCCACTTCCGGGAGGGGCTGGTGCTGTTCACCTACCTGCACCTCGCGGCAGAGCCGGCCCTGACGAGGGCGCTGATGGACGCCGGGGTAACGGCGATCGCGTACGAGACTGTGCAGTTGCCCAACCGATCGCTTCCGCTCCTCGCCCCGATGAGCGAGGTCGCCGGGCGACTGGCGACCATCGTTGGGGCCAACACCATGCTCAAGCCGAACGGCGGCCCCGGCCTTCTCGTTCCCGGGGTTCCTGGAACCTCCCCCGCGCGGGTCACGGTGCTCGGCGGCGGGGTGGCTGGGACCAATGCCACCGCTGTCGCCGTCGGACTCGGCGCCGACGTGACGGTGCTCGACACAAACATCGCCCGGCTCCGCGAACTCGACGCCCTCTATGCCGGCCGGATCAAGACGATCGCCAGCAACGCGTTCGAGATCGAGCATTCCCTCGTGAACGCCGACCTCGTCATCGGGTCCGTCCTGATCGCCGGCGCACGGGCGCCCAAACTGGTGAGCAACGCGCTCGTGGCGAAGATGAAGCCGGGCAGCGTGCTTGTCGACATCTCGGTCGACCAGGGCGGATGCTTCGAAGATTCGCACCCGACCACGCACGCCGACCCGACGTTCACCGTGCACGGCTCCGTCTTCTACTGCGTCGGAAACATGCCGGGTGCTGTTCCACACACCTCGACGTATGCCCTGACCAACGCGACGCTCCCCTACATCCGTTCGATTGCGAACTCCGGGTGGCGGGATGCCCTTGCTGCTGATCCCGCGCTCGCCCTCGGGCTCAACGTGCACGGCGGAGCCGTGTATAGCGCCCCGGTTGCCGCAGCCCACGGCCTCAGCCACGAGGCATCCTCTCCCCTCGGCTAGTCAACCGGCGACGAGGCGTTCCCAGCTTCCAGGCTGACACGGGTGACCTCGCCTCCCGGAGAGCAGGACCAGGCGCGCCCCGCGACGCGCTCCAGTAGCGGGAGCCGGGCTCGGATGCGTGTGACGGCGCGGAATTCGGCGGGAGAGCATCCTTCGACAATGATCGTCGCGCTCTCGCGCATCGCGTTGAGCAGTGACCAGTGCGCCTGCCACTGGTCGCTGTCGCCGACGATCACGACCGGGCCGTCCCGCGAGCGGCGGACATCATCGACGCTGATGCGTCCGCCGGTCGCGTCGCCCAGTGCCGCCACGTGGATTGGTGCAGATCGTCCGGAGGCATTGCGAGCCCGGATTTCCGCGGCGCGGCGGGCCGGGGTGCCCGACACCACGAGGCTGAGCGGGCACGTGTGCCAGTCGATGGGAACGACAGTCCGACTCGCGGCGTGCCTCGGCCCCGTTGCCGCCCGCTCGGGCGCACAGAGCTGGATCGCCACTCCTCGCCAGAGCGCGCTGCCCGCGCGTCGTCCTTCGACCCAGCCGACGCTCTCACCGCCAGCCAGCAGGTGCTCCTGCCGGTTGGCGGTGCCGAGCAGCACCGTTGAACCCACGAACCCACCGAGTGCACCGATCGGCCCTGCGAGGCGCTGCATCGTGATCACCAGGCGGATGCGACGCCGCGGTCCGTCCCGCAACAGTGCGAGAACGCCGTCCCGGAGTTCGACCGCGTCGTCTGCGTCGATGCCGGCCAGGAGCGAATCGAGGTCGTCGACGAGGACGAGCACCTCACCGGAATCACTCGTCCGCCTGGCGAGGCGGTCGACAAGCGAATGGACGACATCCCAGGCCAGTTCCACATCCGCTCCGACGCGTTCGACAACACACCTGTCGAGCCTCGCAACCTCGGTGGCGATCGTGTCGAGCAGTGTGGTCTTACCGGTACGGGCCATCCCGATGACCAGGAGGCTGCCGTCCGTGTCTGGGTTCCAGACGGCGGTCTCCTGCCGCTGCTCCGCAGGAAGGTCGGCAAGTCCGATGCGGATGCCGTCGCTGCCGCCCGCGAGGCTGGCACGCTCCACGCTGGCGGGCAGGGGATCAAGCCATGGCCTCCGCAGCTCACCATCGACCGGCCAGTGATCCGCCGCGCGACCAATGTCCCGTTCCGATGTGGACGCCACCTGGATGGTAGCGACCCCGTCCTGCCCGGCGAGCGCCAGCCTGCCCGGAATCGTCGCCGGCAGGAACGCGGCGACGTCAGCGCCGAGGATAGCCGTGCTGTCCGCGCGATTGTTGACCCGCAGTGACATCCGCAGTCCGCAGTTGGCCAGAAGCGAGTCACGGACGACGCCCGCCGGGCGCTGGGTACACAGGACGAGGTGCATGCCCAGTGACCTCCCGCGCGCAGCCACGTCGACGAACAACGCGTGCAGGTCGGGGTAGCCGTCGAGCATGGCGGCGAACTCGTCGACGACGATGACGAGTCGTGGCAGCGAGGAGACCTCCGCGATGTCCCGTGCCCCGGCGTCACGCAGGAGGCGTTCCCGCCACCGCACTTCGGCGCGGAGGCTCTCCAGTGCGCGGGCAGCCGAGACCGCGTCGAGGTCGGTGACCACGCCCACCACGTGGGGTAGCCGAAGCAACGGGGCAAACGCCGCCCCGCCCTTGAAGTCGACGAGCAACAGGTTGACCTCGCTGGGCGGATATCGGTCAGCGAGGCTCGTCACCCAGGTCACCAGCAGTTCACTCTTGCCGCTCCCTGTTGTGCCGCCGACAATGGCGTGTGGACCGTCTGCGACGATGTCCACGACTACCGGTGCTGTTCCCGAGGTTCCGATGACCGCTGACAGCGACGTTGCCGAGGGCAGTGGGGCGCGCGCGTTGGCCGCGTCGAGGCCGATCGCGCTCGGCAGGCCGTCGTCAGGCGCCAGCACTCCCGCGTGTCTCGCCTGGTCGGCAAGGTCGATTGCGAACAGGGCTGCTTCTGCCTCTGACACGAGGTCGACGGTGACGTCCGTCGCCCGGGTCAGACCGGTGGCCGTCGTCCGGTACAGCCGGGCGCTGGTCACCCCGACGAACTCGACGACGTGGGCGCAGCGGGTGGGAACGGAATCGATCCGGTCGGCCAGGACGAGGACCACGTCCGACCGGTCCCCCGGGTTCCTCGACGCCGTCGGTGCTCCGGTTGCGATCGACCGCTCCTGGACCCGGAGGGTCGACGTCGCGCCACCGGATCCCCGGTGCGGGAGCGACTCTGTCCATTCCCAGCCGTCCGGAACCTCCACCACCGCCAGCGCCTCAGGACCCGCCGCATTGCAGAGTTGCACCAGAAGTCCCCTGGCGAATGCCCGCGTGAGCACCGCTGGTCCGACGATCCCGATTCCCGCCGCCGCATCGATCTCGACCGGGACGTCGGAGACTCGTGCCGCGAGGCTTTTCACCCGCGCGGTCTCGTGGCCCTGCGGACCGTCGACACGGAGGCCGCTCGGTTGTTCGCCATTGCCCACAACGACAGTGGTGCGACGCTCGACCGGGACCCGCCACCGACCGAAGCCGGCGCCGGGGGAGGTGTCGATGTCGTCGAGCAGCGTCCGAGCCCCGAACGAATTGCCCCGCCTCAGTCGGCGCTCGTCAGCATGCCTCGCATCGATCGCAGCCGTGAGCGCGGTGAGCTCGGCTCGGTAGTTGGCGGTGTCTGCTCGCAACCGCCGCCGCGTCGACCAGCGGTTGTCGATAACGCTCGCGATCGCGATCACCGGGCCGAGGGCTGCGAAGGCGAGAACGAACGGCGAGCGGGTGAGAAAGAAGATGACGACGGATGCGACGACGGGAGCGATACTGGCCACGATCGGGAACGGTGACCGTGCACCGGCGACGGGCTCGGCGGGAACGGAGATCGTGTCGAGGGAGTCGTCCATCCCCCCAGCACAGCACGGCCGGACGCGCGGGAACCCCCGTCCGATCGATCGGTGGACGACGCTCCGCTGGGGAGTCCCCGTGGAGGAGGATCAGTCGATGACGGCCGTCTCGTCGTTGTCGACGAGGACCTCGTCGAGCACGATGGCACTGACGTTGTCGCGTCCGCCGTTTTCCAGCGCTGCGTCGACGAGGGTGCGGACGGCGTCTTCGGGGGTCTCGGCCTGCATCAGGAAGTGACGAAGACCGAAGTCGGTGAGTTCCTTGGTGAGCCCGTCGGAGCAGACCAGCCAGCGTGCCCGGTCTGCCGATGGGATGTCGGTGTAGTCGGGAAGCGGGTCGTCCGTGAAACCGACGGCGCGGGTGATCACGTTGCCGTGCGGGTGCGATTCGGCTTCATCCGGGGTGATCGCGCCGATCGAGATCAGTTCCTGGACGACAGAATGGTCCAGGGTCACCTGAATGAGTTCATCACCGAGCAGGCGGTAGACCCGCGAGTCACCGATGTTGAACACCGTCCATGCGGGAACGTTGCCATTCGGCCCGGAAAATCCGAAGACCAGCCCGGTGACTGTCGTCCCGGTTCCGAGGTCGGATTTCCCGACCTGTTCGAGCATGTCTCCCACTGCGGCGCGAAGCGCGTCCTCCACCGCTCCCCTGTCAACGGGTTCGCCGGATGCCACGCTTTCTGCAAGTCGGCCGATGACGGCGGCGCTGGCGACTTCGCCCGCGTCGTGCCCGCCCATCCCGTCTGCGACCGCGAAGATCGGGTAGTCGACGATGAGGGCGTCCTGGTTGACCTGGCGTTTTCGGCCCGTGTCGGTGACGGAGGCCCACGACAGCCTCAGCGGCGCTCCGCCGGGGACGTCGACAACACGCGAATCCGTGCTCACGTTGATGCCGGTCACGCAATCATCCCCTCGGAGCCCCCCACAGTTCAGGGCGTTGCGTCGATAATACCGGGCGCAGCAGACCTGACGTGACGCGGCTTACCGTCCGTTCGCGATTGCGCTGGTGTCGGTCGCGCCAGGGGGCACCTCCCACGCCCAGTCGGGCAGCCGTCCGGCCTGCAGCATCAGGTCGAGCAGCTCGGCCAGTCCATACCCCGGGTCGATTGCCCTCGCCTGGTCGACCCATCGACCGGCGAGCGTTCCGGCACCGAGCGCCCAATGACACCAGCCGATCATCGTGAAGAGGGGCGGCCGCGCTCGCAGGGGCACCCGGGAAGCGGTGTTCCGAAGCATCCCGATCGCAGACCGAAGCCGCGAGGGATCCGGCCGCGGCATCCCGGATCCGCCAAGCGCCAGCGCCCCAGGGAACCCGCTGATGTTTTCGCCGCGGTGATGCCTCTCGTTCATGTCGCGGACGGAGACGCCGAATTCCGCCCCCCACGCCCAGGTCAGCAGGACTTCATCGCGCGCCGGTGGCCCCTGCACGAGGAACGCAAGAAGGGCAGCGTCGAGGTCGGACAACGCCGAAATCGTCGTGCTGAGAATCCGCTCGGCGAGGGCGACGATATCCCCGTCGAAGGCCAGTTCGAAGACGAGGACGGGGAGGAGTTCGGGCGATCCCCTGAGGCCGTCGAGCTCGGCGTATCGCTGGGTCGTCCTCTTCTTCGCGTCACGGTCAGCGTCGGGCACCGTGGACTCTTTTTCGATGTCCACCAGCGTCGTCGGGCCCGCGTCGTCCAGCGCGTTCCGCGCGGGGGAGGCAGCGATGAGGTCGAGCGATCGCCCGCCGGGCGGGAAATCGTCATCGAGATAGCTTCCCCAGGCATCGCTGGCGACGCAGAGGGCGTCGCGAACGAGGAACCCGGAGTCGCGCGCTCGGGCGAGGATCCGGTCAGCGACGGCGCGGTGCGGCATCTGGGTTCCTGCCGCGACGGGCTCGTCCGTGTAGATCACGGGGACGAGGGCGTCGACGTCGGGGATGCGGCAGATCAAGCCGATCATGGTGTTTACCGCCCGACGACGGACCGCGGACGATGAGGCTGCCGCAGGCAGGTCACAGCGCAACGCACCGCAGGTCCTGTTGCCGCGGAAAGCGACCAGCACGATGCTCCGAGTGGGCTGGAATCCGGTCAGGTGAGGGACAAGGGCGAGAAAATCCTCTGCGCCGTTGGCCCGGATGATGGTGGCCATGGCGAGAAGTCTGGTCTCGCCAGGTCGGTATGCCACGCGGTCGCTCTCCACGGGGGAAAACGCTCAGGGCGACGCCGCCTGTGGAGGGCTACACCTCGTCGTCCACGGGCGCGGCGAACTGCGAGTTGTACAGGGTGTAGTACGCGCCGCCCTGCGCGAGAAGCTCGTCGTGGCTCCCCTGCTCGACGATCTGCCCCGATTCCATCACCAGAATCACGTCGGCATCGCGGATGGTCGACAACCGGTGTGCGATCACGAAACTCGTGCGGTCCTGGCGCAGCGTCGACATCGCCTGCTGCACGAGGACCTCCGTCCTCGTATCGACCGAGCTTGTGGCTTCGTCGAGGATGAGGACGCTCGGCCGGGCGAGGAACGCCCGGGCGATCGTCAGCAGCTGCTTCTCCCCCGCCGAGACGTTGGACGCGTCGTCGTCGAGAACGGTGTCGTATCCGTCTGGCAGGGAGTGGACGAACCGGTCGACGTAGGTCGCGCGCGCCGCGGCGAGGATCTCCTCCTCGGTGGCATCCGGCCGTCCGTACGCGATGTTGTCGCGGATCGTTCCGCCGAACAGCCAGGTGTCCTGCAGGACCATGCCGATCCGGCTGCGGAGGTCGAGCCTGGTCATCCGGGCGATGTCGACACCGTCGAGGGTGATCCGGCCGCCGTCGAGCTCGTAGAACCGCATGATCAGGTTGACGAGGGTGGTCTTCCCTGCCCCAGTCGGCCCGACGATGGCGATGGTGTGCCCGGGCTCGGCCACGAGGTCGAGGTCCCTGATGAGGGGCGTCTCCGGTGAGTAGCTGAATGACACGTTGTCGAAGACCAGCCGGCCGTGGTCATCGGTCGGCGCCAGCGCCGCCGTCGGGTCGGCTGACTGCTCGTCGGCATCGAAGAGCTCGAAGACCCTCTCGGCGGATGCCACTCCCGACTGGAGCAGGTTGGCCATCGAACCGAGCTGCGTGAGCGGCTGGGTGAACTGGCGCGAGTACTGGATGAAGGCCTGCACGCTGCCGAGGCTCAGGGTCCCTGTCGCCACCTGGAGTCCACCGACCACGGCGATCGCCACGTAGACCAGGTTGCCGACGAACATCATCGACGGCATGATGATGCCCGAGATGAATTGGGCGCCGAAGCTTGCCCGGTACAGTTCGTCGTTCTTCTCCCGGAATCGTCCGCCGACCTCGCGTGAACGCCCGAACACCTTGACGATGGCGTGACCGGAGTACATCTCTTCGATCTGGGCGTTGAGTTCTCCGGTGTGTGCCCACTGCGCGACGAATTTCTTCTGCGACCTCTTCGCGATCATCGTGGTGATGAGCACCGTGAGCGGGATCGTGACGAGCGCGATCAGCGCAAGGATCGGAGAGATCGAGAACATCATGGCGAGCACACCGATGACGGTGAGCAGAGAGACCAGCACCTGGCTGAGCGTCTGCTGCAGCGTCTGCGAGATGTTGTCGATGTCGTTCGTCACGCGGCTGAGCAGTTCGCCGCGCGGCATCTTGTCGAAGTACGACAGCGGCAGCGTGTTCACCTTCGTCTCGACGTCTTCGCGCAGCCGGTACATCGTCCGCTGGACCACACCGTTGAGCACGAGGGCCTGGATCCAGCCGAAGAGGAACGCCAGCGCGTAGATCGCGAGGACGAGCAGCAGCACCCGGGAGAGGGCGACGAAGTCGATGCCCGACCCGGGATTCAGGGTCATCCCGGCCAGCATGTCTGCCTGGTCGTTCTGACCATCTGCCCTCAGTCCGGCGACGATCTGCTCCTGGGTTGCACCCTCAGGAAGGCCGAGGGAAATCGCCCCCTCAAAGATGATGTTGGTGGCGTCACCGAGGATCCGGGGACCGACGACACTGAACGCGACGCTGATCACGGCGAGAACGGTGACGAGAAGGAGCCGGAGCCACTCGGGCTGCAGTCGCCTGACCAGCCGTTTCGCACTGGGACCGAAGTTCATCGACTTCTCCGCCGGCATCCCAGCCCCACCGAACGGGCCGCGCTGCGGGCGCGGGGGGCGAGCTGGGACGCGGGTGTCTGTGTCTGTCTCAGTCATGATGCGTCCTCCGCGGTGAGCTGTGATTCGACGATCTCGCGGTAGGTCGATGAGCGCTCCAGGAGCTCATCGTGGGTACCGAGCCCGACGATTGCGCCGTCGTCGAGCACGATGATCTGGTCGGCCGTGACGATCGTCGAGACGCGCTGGGCCACGATGATGAGGGTGGCATCTGCGACATCCCTGGCGAGCGCCGCCCTGAGCCTCGCGTCCGTCGCCAGGTCGAGTGCGGAGAATGAGTCGTCGAAGACATAGATCTCCGGCCGCTTCACCAGGGCCCGCGCGATCGCGAGCCGCTGCCGCTGGCCGCCTGACACGTTCGTCCCTCCCTGGGAAATCGGAGCGTCGAGACCCTCGGGAAGGTCCTCCACGAACCCCCTGGCCTGCGCGACATCGAGCGCGTGCCAGAGTTCCTGGTCGCTCGCGCCCGGTTTGCCGTATCGGAGGTTCGACGCCACAGTGCCCGAGAACAGGTACGGCTTCTGCGGCACGATGCCGATCTTCGACCAGAGCAGGTCCTGGTCCGTCTGGTCGACCGGGACCCCGTCGACGATGACCCTGCCCGCTGTCGCGTCGAACAGGCGGGGCAGCAGATTGACGAGCGTGGTCTTGCCCGCGCCGGTCGAACCGATGATCGCTGTCGTCGTGCCCGGCTCGATGACGAAGGACAGGTCGCTCAGCACGGGCCGGTCGGCTCCCGGGTAGGAGAACGACACCCGGTCGAACGTGACGCTCCCCGCCGTGTCCAGGGTCGTGACCGGCGTTGTCGGCTGGCGGACGGAGGACTCCGTCCCGAGCACCTCACCGATCCGGTCGGCGCTGACCGCCGCCCGCGGGATCATGACCGCCATGAAGGTCGCCATCATCACGGCCATGAGAATCTGCATGAGGTACTGCAGGAACGCCATCACCGTTCCGACCTGCATCGACCCCTCCTCGACCCGGAACGCGCCGAACCAGAGCACGGCAATGCTGGAGACGTTGAGAATGAGCATGACGATCGGGAACATGATCGCCATCAGTCGGCCCACGCGAAGTCCGACATCCGTCAGTTCGTCGTTCGCCTTCTCGAAGCGCTGGGTTTCGACGTCTTCGCGGACGAACGCCCTGACGACACGGATACCGGTGAGCTGTTCCCGCATGACCTGGTTGATCCGGTCGACCCGGCGTTGCATCGACTGGAACAGCGGGACCATGCGCACGATGATGAGACCGACGGAAATCAGCAGAACGGGGATGGCGACCGCCATCAGCCACGACAGCTGGAGGTCGAGCCCCAGGGCGAGGACGACGCCTCCGATCGCGAGGATCGGTGCCGACACCATGAGCGTCGCCGCCATCAGCACGAGCATCTGCACCTGCTGGACGTCGTTGGTGCTCCTGGTGATGAGCGATGGGGCCCCGAACGACGACACTTCGCGCTCAGAGAACTCAGACACCCGGTCGAAGACGGCCTGGCGGAGATCCCGCCCGAGGGCCATCGCGGCCCGTGCCCCGAAGTAGACCGCGGTGATGGCGCAGAGAACCTGCACGAGCGTGATTCCGAGCATGATCATGCCGACACGGACGATGTGGCCGGTGTCGCCTGTCGCCACCCCGTTGTCGATGATGTCGGCGTTGAGCGTGGGCAGGTACAGCGACGCGATCGACTGCGCCAGCTGGAACACGAGAACGCCGACGAGAAGGGGCCAGTGAGGCTTCAGGTAGCGGGCGGTGAGTTTAGCGAGCATGTGTGTTCCTGGCTGTTCCCGTGTTCGGTGAACCGTTGATGCCGTGCAGCACGAGTTCAGTGAGCTCATCGTCACTGAACTCGCCGCCAGCGGTGAGGAGCGGGAACGAGTTGGCGAACGCGAGCAGGCGGGCCAGCTGACCGACCTGCGCGGCCGTCCAGCCGAGGGCGTCGAGGTCTGGACCGAGCGCTGTTCCCACCCGTTCGGCGATATCCTCACGCAGCGGGACGGGGGCGGGTCGGTCCTCCTCGCGGAGGGTGGACATGACCGTGAAGACCCCGGTGAAGCGGTGACGCAGGGCACCGAGGATGAGCCTGATCTTCGCCTCGAGCGGCAGGGAAGGGTCGATCGCGTCCAGCTCGCTGAGGAGGGGCGCTGGGTCGAGATAGCGCCCGACAGCAGCCTTCAGAAGGCTGCCTTTGTCGCCGAAAGCGCGGAAGATCGTGCCCTCCGCGACGCCGGCCGCTTCGGCGATCTGGCGTGAGGTGACGGCGCTTCCGTGCTCGAGGAGCAGCGGGAGGACGGCGTCGATGATCATCGACCGTCGGTCTTCGGGCGAAAGCGGCGCGGCCCGACCGGGCATGTCAAGGGATGTTGGAGCGGAAGTCACCCAGCCACTCTAGCTGAGTGAGCACTCACTCAGCATCCGCGTCTGGCCTTCACTCTTCGCCGGGCGCGAACAGCGCGCTGATGAAGGCGAGGTCCTCGTTCGTCGGATGCCAGGCGGTCGCCGCCTCAGCATTTTGCAGGATCTGCTCCGGCCGGGTCGCCCCGGCAATGACGCTCGTCAGCGCCGGCTGGGCGAGCAGCCAGGCGAAGGTGGCCTGGAGCATGGTCACACCGCGGTCGGAACAGAACTTCTCGTACGATTCGATCACGTCCCACGGCGCGCTCTCGAGCAGGTGACTGCGCTGCCGCATGATCCGCGAGTCCGCCGGGCCTCCCTCGCGACTGAACTTGCCGGTGAACAGGCCGTTGTACAGCGGGAAGAACGGCAGGAATCCCAGTCCGAAACGGCGGACCGCAGGGAGTACCTCCCGCTCGGCGTCGCGCACGAGGAGACTGAACTCGTTCTGAGAGGAGATGAATTTCGGATGCCCGTGGAGCTCGGCGGTCAGGTCTGCCTCCGCCACCTGCCAGCCGGCGAGGTTGGAGTGACCGATGTAGCGCACCTTGCCCTCGGTGATCAGGTCGTCGAGCGCCGACAGCGTCTCCTCGATCGGCGTCACCGGATCAGGCGTGTGCAACTGGTACAGGTCGATCCAGTCGGTCTGGAGGCGTCGCAGTGAGGCTTCGACGGCGAGGCGAACGTAGCGCCTGGATCCCTTGGCGCCCCACCCCTCGATGCCCACGTCGGCACCCGAGTGCCCGAACTTGGTGGCGAGCACCACCCGATCCCTGCGCCCCCTGAGCGAATGACCCATCAGTGTTTCGCTGAGGCCCGGCTCCTTGCCGTACATGTCGGCGGTGTCGAACAGGGTCACCCCGGCATCGATCGCCGCGGAGATGACGGCATCCGTCCCCTCCTGGCTTTCGCTCGCCGTGCCGAGCCTGCCGAAGTTGTTGCAGCCGAGCCCGATCGTCGAGACGCGGAGGCCGCTCCGGCCGAGGGTGCGATATGCGATATCTGCCATGCCCCAAGGCTAGCGCCGCGCCTCCCCCACAGCGGGTCCAGGTGCTGAAGCCTGCCCACAGAACGGATCATGCCCGGGTGTGGACGCTGTGCCGGTCGTACCGTCGGGTCATGACGACATCCACTCCCCTCCGAGATCCCCACCCCACACTCTTCGACCGGCCGGTCGGGCTCATCCGAATCTCAAGCCCACTCGGCAGAATCGAACTCACCAGCGACGGCGTCGCTGTGACCGGACTGCAGATCGAGCGCGACGGGCAGCTGCCCCTGGACGGCTACCGTGACTCTCCGATCGATCTTCTCCTGGCTGCGTCCGACCAGATCGCCGAATACTTCGACGGGGACCGCACGAGGTTCGACCTGCCGCTCGCGGTCCAGGGGACGCCATTCCAGCAACGGATTTGGGCTGCCCTTGCCGTCGTCCCCTACGGGAACGCGACAACCTATGGCCGGTTGGGCGGTGACGCCGGTGCGGGAATCGCCGGACGGGCCGTCGGCGGCGCCGTCCGGGCCAACCCCGCTCCCCTGCTGATCCCGTGCCACCGTGTGCTCTCCACCGCCGGGCGCATCTCCGGCTACAGCCAGGGCAGCGGAATTCCCACCAAACAGTGGCTGCTCACGCACGAGGGAATCCCCTGGCGCTGACCGTGCTCGGTTATCCTGACAACACCGGAGCGCTGGCTCCCCGACGCCGAAGGACCCTCCCGTGCCCCCATCCTCCCTGCTCATCGATCCCGATGGGCGAGCTCGCTGCGGGTGGGTGGGAACGGACGCCGAGTACCGGCGCTACCATGACGAGGAGTGGGGAACCCCGCTTATCGGCGACCGGCCCGTGTTCGAGAAGATCAGCCTCGAGGGGTTTCAGGCGGGGCTGTCCTGGATCACCATCCTGAAGCGACGACCAGCCTTCCGCACCGCCTTCGCCGGCTTCGACATCGACCGAGTAGCCGCGATGACGTCCGCCGACGTGGACCGGCTGGTGCAGGATGCCTCGATCATCAGGCATCGGGGTAAGATCGAGGCCGTCATCGGCAATGCGAGGGTGACCGCCCGGCTGGGCGAGAGCCTCTCTGACCTGCTCTGGAGCTTCCAGCCCGCCGACGGGCGACCGCGCCCGGCGCAGCTGAGCGACATTCCGGCGGTGACCGAGGAGTCAACGGCCCTGAGCAAGGAACTTCGCAGGCGTGGGTTCCGCTTCGTCGGACCGACGACGATGTACGCGCTGATGCAGTCGGCGGGCCTCGTCGACGACCACGTCGTCGGCTGCTGGCGCGCTGCGTCCTGACGTCAGACGATGAGGGCGAGGTCGGTACCCGTGTCCAGGCGTTCGAGTCGGAACCCGGCTGTCGGCGCCCAGTCGAGGAGCTCATCCGCCGAGGTGAAGACGATGCGGGACTCGAGAAGCGCCCGGGTGAACTCGCCCTTGGCCTTCTTGTTGAAATGGTTGAGGGCCCGTCTGGCTCCGCCGGGCCCCTCGGTGAGGACACGCAGGAAGTGAGATCCGACCGGCGCAGGACCGAGAGCGATGTAGGCCTCGGAGCGCAGGTCGAGGATTAGCCCGGGCTCAGCGGCCAGCGAGGTCTGGACGAGGGTGCGCCAGTGACGCTTGAGCGGCCGGCCGGGCACTCGTGAGTCGTGCGACAACCGGTACGCGGGGATGGGATCGAGGGCACCGACCGGGCCGAGGAGCGCCGCATGGATGACGAGGTGCGTCCCGGCGAACGCGCGCGCCGCGACCGACAGCGACCCGGCATCCAGGGCATCGAACAAGACCCCGGTGTACCGGTCGAGTGCGGGCAGGGTCGCCGAATCCCAGAGGACGCGGTTGGCCTCAACCTCACCGCGCTGCTTCGGCCCGAGTTTGAGCGCCGCGACGGCAGCATCCGTGTCTGCGGCGAGGGCGATGACGTCGTCGGCCAACTCGCGGCGCGCATCGGTGAGCGCCGGGAACCGGAGTTGGTCGAGACACAGCGAACGCCCCGTGCCACCCTGCTTCTTCGTCTCGGACGGAGGGAGCAGGATGAGCACGGGGCGTTATCTGGTTGCCTTGCGGCGGGAACTACTTGACGAGGCTGGCGTTGCCGGCGACCACGGTCACTGTGTTGTTCTCCACGGAGAGGAATCCGTCTGCGGCCGTTGCAACGATCTTCTGACCGTTCTCGGCGGTCACACGGACCTCACCCTCGGCGAGGATGGCAAGCATCGGCTCGTGGCCGGGGAGAATACCGATCTCTCCCTCGACGGTGCGAGCGACGACCATCGACGCGGTGCCCGACCAGATTTCCTGGTCGGCCCCGACAACACTGACCTGCAGCGACGCCATGACTAGCCGTTCTCCTTCTGGATCTGTGCCCAGCGCTCTTCGACGTCGTTGATGCCACCGACGTTGAAGAAGGCCTGCTCGGCGACGTGGTCGAACTCACCGTTGGCGATAGCGGAGAAGGATTCGATGGTCTCCTTGAGCGGAACCGTCGATCCCTCGACACCGGTGAACTTCTTCGCCATGTAGGTGTTCTGCGAGAGGAACTGCTGGATGCGACGTGCACGGGCGACCGTGATCTTGTCTTCCTCGCTGAGCTCATCGACACCGAGGATCGCGATGATCTCCTGGAGTTCCTTGTTCTTCTGCAGGATCGCCTTGACGCGGACAGCGGTGTTGTAGTGGTCATCACCGATGTAGCGCGGGTCGAGGATCCGGCTGGTCGAGGTCAGCGGGTCGATAGCCGGGTAGAGGCCCTTCGACGCGATCTCACGGGACAGCTCGGTGGTGGCGTCGAGGTGCGCGAACGTCGTAGCCGGGGCGGGGTCGGTGTAGTCGTCAGCAGGAACATAAATGGCCTGGAGAGACGTGATCGAGTGGCCACGGGTCGAGGTGATGCGCTCCTGGAGGATACCCATCTCATCGGCGAGGTTCGGCTGGTACCCCACGGCGGACGGCATGCGGCCGAGAAGGGTGGAGACCTCGGAACCGGCCTGGGTGAAGCGGAAGATGTTGTCGATGAACAACAGCACGTCCTGCTTCTGCACGTCACGGAAGTACTCAGCCATCGTGAGTGCCGAGAGGGCGACGCGAAGTCGCGTTCCTGGCGGCTCATCCATCTGGCCGAAGACAAGCGCGGTCTTGTCGAAGACGCCGGCTTCTTCCATTTCGAAGATGAGGTCGTTGCCCTCACGGGTACGCTCACCGACACCGGCGAACACCGACACTCCACCGTGGTCTGAAGCGACACGCTGGATCATTTCCTGGATGAGGACGGTCTTGCCGACACCTGCACCACCGAAGAGTCCGATCTTTCCACCCAGGACGTACGGGGTGAGAAGGTCGATGGACTTGATGCCGGTCTCGAAGAGTTCTGTCTTCGACTCGAGCTGGTCGAATGCCGGTGGCTTGCGGTGGATGGGCCACCGCTCGGTGATCTCGATCGTCTCGCCTGGTTCAGCGTTGAGTACCTCACCGATGACGTTGAAGACCTTGCCCTTGGTGACGTCGCCGACGGGGACCGTGATCGGCGAACCGGTGTCGGTCACCTCCTGGCCGCGGACGAGTCCGTCGGTCGGGTTGAGGGCGATCGCGCGGATCAGGTCGTCGCCGAGGTGCTGGGCAACCTCGAGCGTGAGGACCTGGGTCTCGCCGGCCATGTTGACGGTCGTCTTCAGGGCGTTGTAGATACCGGGGATCGCGTCGTGCGGAAACTCGATGTCAACAACTGGACCGGTGACGCGGGCGACTCGGCCGGTAGCGCCGGCCTTCACCTCACTCGTCGTGTCCTGAGCGGTGGCAGTGGATGTCATGCTCTTCTTCTCTCTTCGTAATCGCGTTACTTGGCGGACGACAGTGCGTCTGCGCCGCCGACAATCTCGGAAATCTGCTGGGTAATCTCGGCCTGGCGTGCGTTGTTGCGCAGCCGCGTGTAGTCCGTGATGAGCTTGTCCGCGTTCTCGCTGGCCGAGCTCATCGCCTTCTGCGTTGCCGCGTGCTTCGCAGCAGCGGACTGGAGCAGGGCGTTGAAGATACGGCTCTCGATGTAGACGGGCAGGAGCGCGTCGAGCACGTTCTCGGCATCCGGTTCGAACTCGTACAGCGGAAGGACCGTCTTCGTGTCCGGCTCCTCAACACCTTCGACAACCTCCAGCGGAAGCAGTCGAACGACCTCGGGAACCTGGCTCATCATGCTGACGAGACGGTTGTAGACGATGTGGATCTCGTCGACGCCGCCCTCGGACGCATCCAGCAGGAACTTCTCGAGGATCGCAGCGCTGATCTCCTGCGCCATGGTGAAGCTCGGGCTTTCGCTCTCGCCGATCCACTGGCCCTCGGATGGGCGCTTACGGAACGTGAAGTACCCGACAGCCTTGCGCCCGATGAGGTAGAAGACAACGTCCTTGCCCTGGCTGCGGAGCAGCTCGGCCAGTTCGTTGGCTTCGCGCAGGACCTGCGAGTTGAACGCGCCAGCAAGGCCGCGGTCGGACGCAAAGATGACCACGGCGGCGCGCTCGACGGTCTCCGGCTCGGTGGTCAGCACGTGGTCGACGTTTGAATACGTCGCCACGGCTGACACCGCGCGGGTGATCGCCCGGGAGTATGGACCCGATGCCGCAACACGCGCCTGTGCTTTCGCGATGCGTGAGGCGGCGATGAGCTCCATCGCCTTGGTGATCTTCTTGGTCGTCTGCGCAGATTTGATCTTCTGCGTATAGACCCGAAGTTGTGCGCCCATTACTTATCGACGTCCTTTGACGATCTTTTCCTGGTTGACATCCTCGGCGGGAAGCTCCGTGAACTGCTCGGAACCCGGTCCGTTGAGGGGCTTGCCCTCGCCGGTCTGGAACTCCTGCTTGAACGCGTCGACGGCAGCATCGAGTTCGGAGACGATGTTGTCGTCGAGCACGTTGGTGTCGCGCAGCTTCGTCAGCACGTCGGTGTTGCGAGCGAGGTAGTCGTGCAGTTCGCTCTCGAACCGCAGGATGTCCTCGACGGGAACCTCGTCGAGCTTGCCCTTCGTGCCGGCCCAGATCGAGACGACCTGCTTCTCGACGGGGAACGGCGAGTACTGCGGCTGGCGCAGCAACTCGGTCAGTCGGGCGCCACGGTTGAGCTGGCGACGGCTGGCCTGGTCGAGGTCGGATGCGAACATCGCGAACGCTTCGAGCGAGCGGTACTGGGCGAGCTCCAGCTTCAGGGTTCCTGAAACCTTCTTGATGCTCTTCACCTGGGCGTCACCACCGACACGCGAGACCGAGATACCCACGTCGACTGCGGGGCGCTGGTTGGCGTTGAACAGGTCCGACTGGAGGAAGATCTGGCCGTCGGTGATCGAGATCACGTTGGTCGGGATGTACGCCGAGACGTCGTTGGCCTTGGTCTCGATGATCGGGAGACCGGTCATCGACCCTGCACCGAGTTCGTCGGACAGCTTTGCGCAACGCTCGAGCAGACGGGAGTGCAGGTAGAACACGTCACCCGGGTATGCCTCGCGTCCCGGCGGACGGCGGAGGAGGAGGGAGACGGCGCGGTAGGCCTCTGCCTGCTTCGACAGGTCATCGAACACGATGAGGACGTGCTTGCCGCCGTACATCCAGTGCTGGCCGATGGCCGAGCCGGTGTACGGAGCCAGGTACTTGAAGCCGGCGGGGTCTGATGCTGGGGCAGCGACGATGGTCGTGTACTCCATCGCGCCAGCCTCTTCGAGCGCGCCCTTGATGGCGGCGATCGTCGAGCCCTTCTGGCCGATAGCGACGTAGATGCAGCGAACCTGCTTGTTCTCGTCGCCGGACTCCCAGTTGGCTTTCTGGTTGATGATGGTGTCGATCGCGATCGCGGACTTACCGGTCTGGCGGTCACCGATGATGAGCTGGCGCTGGCCACGGCCGATCGGGATCATGGCGTCGATCGCCTTGATGCCGGTCTGCATGGGCTCGTGCACGCTCTTGCGCTGCATGACGCCCGGTGCCTGCAGTTCGAGGGCGCGACGGGTCTCCGAAGCGATCTCGCCGAGGCCGTCGATCGGGGCGCCGAGCGGGTCGACGACACGGCCGAGGAAGGCGTCGCCGACCGGGGTCGACAGCACCTCTCCGGTGCGGGTGACTTCCATGCCCTCGACGATTCCGCCGAACTCACCGAGCACGACGACACCGACCTCGTCTTCGTCCAGGTTCTGGGCGAGGCCGAGGGTTCCATCCGCGAAGCGGATGAGCTCGTTGGCCATCACGCCTGGCAGTCCCTCAACGTGGGCGATGCCGTCACCGGCGTCGGTCACATAACCGACCTCGGTGGTGGTCGCCTGACCCGGCTCGTAAGCCGTGACGAAGTCCTTGAGAGCATCCCGGATCTCGTCGGGGCTGATCGTAAGTTCTGCCATCTTCTTCCCTATCTGTGTGGGGACGAGTGTCCCCTACGTTGTACTGGCGTTAGCCAGCAAGCTGAAGTCTGAGTTCGCCGAGGCGCGAGGAGATACTGCCGTCGATGACGTCGTCGCCGACCTGCACGCGCAGGCCTCCGATGACAGCGGGGTCGACGACCTGGTTGAGCCGGACTGCCCGCCCGTACTGCGCGGCGAGGCCTTTCTCGAGGCGTTCGAGCTGGACGTGTCCGAGGGCTGTTGCGCTGGTGACCGTTGCGACAATGAAGCCGTTCTGGTCTGCGACGACGGATGCCGCGTGGCGAAGCAGTTCACCGATGCGGCGGCCGCGAGGCTGCAGCACGAGGTGCTTGACGATTTCGACACTCTCCGGCGACCCCTTGCCGGTGAGCAGGTTCTCCACCAGCGCGGCCTTGGCGTCCTGGGCTCCCAGCTTGGAGCCGAGCGCGAGCTCGAGTTCCGCGTCGGAGGAGACGACCTGGCCGAAGGAGAAGAGCTGTGCTTCAAGGCGAGCGTCAGGACCGGCAGACAGCGCTGCTGCCCGGAGGCCGAGTTCCTCGATACCGCCGAGCAGGTCGTCAGAGTTCGACCAGCGCTCTCCAACGACATCCCTCAGCAGGCCGACGGCCTGTGCGCCGAGGCGCGAACCGAACACCCGGTCGATGACCGAGGACTTGGCCGTGCCGGGCGCAGCGGGATCGGCGAGGAGAGAGCGCAGCTGACCGGAGTCACCGACGACCCGACCGGCCGCGAACAGATCGCGGGCCGTGGTCAGGTCGGTGGTACCGAGTTCAGACAGTGCCTTCTTCGACGAAGCCAGTGCTTCCCGAGTTGCGCTTCCCATTAGTTGTTCGCCTTCTCCGAAGCCTCGAGGTCAGCGAGGAATCGGTCGACGATGGCCGTCGCCCGAGCGTCGTCCGCGAGGGTTTCCCCGATGACGTTGCCTGCGAGGTCGATGGCGAGCGTTCCGACGTCGCTCCGCAGCGAGACGAGCGCAGCCTGGCGCTCGGCTTCGATCTGCGCCTGGGCGCTCACGGTGACGCGCTGGGCTTCGATCGTGGCCTGGCTCTTGGCTTCTGCGACGATCTGCTTGCCGTCCTCACGGGCGGTTTCGCGGATCTTGCCAGCCTCCTGGCGTGCTTCGGCGAGCTGAGCGGTGTACTGCTCCAGCGCGGCCTCGGCCTGGCGCTGGGCCTCGTCCGCCTTCGCGATGTTGCCCTCGATGGCTGCCGAACGCTCGTCGAGCATGGTCTGCATCTTCGGAAGGAAGACCTTCCAGAATGCGAACAGAATGACAACGAAGCACAGCGCAGACCAAATGATGTCGTACGGCGCGGGAATGAGAGGGTTCACAGCCTCGCCTTCTTCGGCCGCCGCAACGAGTGCGTTGAGCATCTTGCCTCCTTCTGAGACGTAAACGAGACTAGTTAACGAAGATGAAGTAGGTCGCGATGCCGATGAAGGCGAGGGCCTCGGTGAAGGCGATACCGATGTACATCAGCACCTGCAGCCGGCCGGCCAGTTCAGGCTGACGAGCGACACCTTCAATGGTCTTTCCAACGACGATGCCGACGCCGATGGCGGGGCCGATCGCTGCGAGACCGTAACCGACCGTCGCGATGTTTCCGTTGATCTCGGCGAGAACGGTTGTTGCGTCCACGTGATGTTTCCTTCCGTGATGAGCGTCGTCGGCGGGCGCCGACGACGTTGTTAGTGTTCTTCAGCCAGCGCGAGCTGGATGTACACAGCCGTGAGCAGTGCGAAGACATACGCCTGGAGCACCGCTACGAGGATTTCGAAAAGCGTGAAGACGAAGCCGAAGGCGAGCGTCCCGAGTCCGAAGAGCTTGAAGAACCCGTCGGCGTTGAAGAAGAAGAACTGCGTCGCCGAGAAGAACAGGACGAGCAGAAGGTGACCGACCACCATGTTCATCAGGAGTCGAAGCGTCAGCGTCACCGGGCGAAGAATGAATGCGGAGACGAATTCGATCGGCGTGACGATGATGTACAGCGGCCAGGGAACGCCGGGCGGGAAGAGCGCGTTCTTGAAGAACTTCGACGGGCTCTTCTTCACACCGGCGTAGATGAAGGCGACGTAGGAGACCAGCGCCAGGACGAGCGGCACACCGATCACCGAGGTGCCGGCGATATTGAGGAACGGAACGATCCCGGCGAGGTTCATCGCGAGGATCATGAAGAAGATCGTCGTGATCAGCGGAAGGAACCGCTTGCCGTCCTTCTTGCCGAGCAGATCCTCCGCGATGTTGACCCTGACGAAGTCGAGGGCCATCTCGATCACGGACTGTCCACGGCCCGGGACGATCCGCATCTTGCGGGTTCCCAGCCAGAAGACCAGCAGGATCAGGGCAACGGCGAGGAAACGGATCAGGATGATCCGGTTGATCTCGAAGTTCGTGCCTTCAAAGAAGATGACCGGCGGGAAGAATTCGTCGATCGATGGCCCATGGAAAGTGCCATCGTCGGATGCGGTGGGAACGAATATGTTCACGGCGTTAGCTAGCAGCGCGCTCTCCTGGTTCGGGCGTGGAGCAAGGCTCTCGCGAAGACAATCGTGGGCAGATCCCGACACAGACATCAGTCAAAAAGACATGCTTGGTGGGGGAATCTTCGGCTAACTCTAGCAAAGGATGCGCGCCTGAACGAATCGTGAGCCAAGTTAATTGGAGCGGCTTGCCCCTCCGGGTTCGACCGTGTCGCCGACGTAGGGGATTCGTGATCGGGCGATCACGACGACGTCGATCACGAGGCCTCCGATCACACTCGCGACGATGCTGAGGAACAAAACGGTGGAGTTCAACCACGGCTGATCCTTCAGCACGAAGACGAGCACGAGGAACACGATGAACTTGAGAATCCAGCCGCCGAGGACGACCCCGAAGAAGATCGGCACATACATGTCCCGGCCGAAGAATCGGTTGGCGAAGAGGATGCTGCCCGTCGTGATGCCGAGGAAGACCGCAGACATGGCCGTCCCGACCAGCGCACTGACGAGCCCGGTGACGCCGTCGACGAGGAAGCCGATCCCGCCTCCGATTACCGCGATAGCCAGGGCGAGGAGGCCACCCCAGATGAGGATGGTGCGGAAGACTGCGGTGAACTTCATCGGGGGTCCTTCGTGGAGGTGGGGGTGGAGAGCGGCTCCGCCTGAACGTCGCTGCTCCAGTCGGAGGCTTCATCGAGTGGGTCGTGAGCCGCGAGGCTGTCGGCCCCGCCAGAGTCCTCCGGGGTCAACTGCGCCGCAACCTCAGCGCTCTTTCGGCGCCCGAGGGGTGCGAGGGTGACGACGGTGCAGACGACGACTCCGAAGAGCAGGAAACCCAGGGCGAACCAGTACGGCTGGAAGACGAAGAACATCAGGCAGGACAACGCGATGACCGTCGTCCAGGCGTAAAAGATCAGGACGGCGTGCAGGTGGGAATGCCCCATGTCGAGCAGGCGGTGGTGCAGGTGCAGCCGGTCGGCGCTGAACGGGGACTTCCCGGCGCGCAGCCGACGAATGACCGCCAGGGCGAAATCGAGTAGCGGCACGACGAGGATCGCGAACGGCAGAATGATCGGGATGAACGCGCCGAGCAGCTGGCTGCGCCCGACTCCCCCGCCGCCCGTCGGATCGGCGTTGAGCGCTGACGGGTCGATCTGCCCGGTGATGGCGACCGCAGACGTGGCCATGAGCAGGCCGACGAGAAGCGCCCCGGCGTCGCCCATGAACATCTTCGCCGGGTGCCAGTTGAGGGGCAGGAATCCGGCACAGGCCCCCACGAGCACAGCAGAGATGAGCAGCGACAGGTTGAAGTACGTGGACTGGCCGAGGTCGCGGACCAGCAGATAGCCGTAGACCAGGAAGACACCATTGGCGATGAGGCCGACCCCGGCAACGAGCCCGTCGAGTCCATCGATGAAGTTCACGGCGTTCATCACGAGAACGATGGCGAAGACGGCAAGCGCCGCAGACATCCACGACGACCCCACGGTGAGGCCGCCGATGGGCAGCGAATAGATTTGCACGCCGAGCCAGGCGATGAGCCCGGCGGCCATGAACTGCCCGGCCAGTTTGATCATCCAGTCGAGGTCCCAGATGTCGTCGGCGATACCGATCACCACGATGAGGAGCGCTGCACCGAGGATCGCAAGGATGGACCCAGGCGGGTTGAAGGTCTGATCGAAAAAGGGGGTGAACCGCGAGATCAGGTACGCGAGCCCAAATGCGGCCAGGACGCCACCGAACATGGCGACACCGCCGAGGCGGGGCGTCGGGCGGGTGTGGACGTCACGTTCGCGAATACCCGGATACAGCTTGTACCGGAGCGCCACCTTGTAGACGACGATCGAGAGCAGAAAGGTGAACAGCGCCGTCGCCGCTGCGATGAGGGCGTAGAGAATCATGTGCTGGAGGCACCGTCGTCTGCGGGCGGGTCCTCGAGCAGTTCGCCAAGAATGCCACGCAGCTGGTCGCGGCTGATCGCGCCCTCGCGGAGGATTGTGACCCTGCCGCCGGGGGCGACGAGGGCGGTCGCGTCGACGATCGTCGACGCCGTCGAATCGCTCGCTCCGCCGTCGAGGTACGTCTCAACAGTCTCTCCGAGCATCTCCTGGGCTTCCCCCGCCGACGTCGCGGCCGGCTGACCGGTGAGGTTCGCGCTGGACACGGCGAGCGGACCCGTCTCTTCGAGCAGTTCGAGGGCGATGCGGTTGTCCGGCATCCGCACGGCGACGGTGCCGTCGGTGTCTCCGAGGTCCCACGCCAGCGACGGCTGGGCAGGAAGCACGATGGTGAGCCCGCCGGGCCAGAACGCGTCAACGAGCTGCCTCACGGCGTCGGGAATCTCGGAGGCGAGGGCCTCGAGGGTGGCGACGCCTGGGACGAGGACGGGAGGCGGCGACTGGCGGGTGCGGCCCTTCGCGTCGAGCAACCGCTGCACGGCCTTCGGTGAGAAAGCGTCAGCGGCAACCCCGTAGACGGTGTCTGTGGGGATGACGACGAGCTCACCGCGGCGAATGGCCGCGCGCGCGAGGCGCATACCGGTGAGGAGGTCGGAATCCTGGGAGCAATCGAAGAGGCGAGACATCCCGCCGATTCTATCCCGGGGCCGGTGAGAGGATGCCGCGAACGGGCCGCCGGTAGCCGGATCCGCTCCCCGACCTCCCGTCGCTAGGCCCTGACGGCCGTCGTGGTGCGATCGCGCTGGCTGAGGTCGCGGAACGTCGCCGCTGCCCGCCAGCCGTCTGCGGTGAGGATGTCGCGGATGGCCTGTCCCTGCAGCTCGCCGTGCTCGATGACAAGAGTGCCACCCGGGCGCAGCAGCCTGGCGGCCGTTTCCGAAAGCTGGCGGACGACGTCGAGTCCGTCTTCTCCCCCGTACAGCGCCGCGGCCGGGTCAAAGAAACGCACCTCGGGGTCTCGCGGTATCGCGGCATCCGGCACATACGGCGGGTTGGAGATGACGACGGCAGCCTGACCGTCGAGGTCAGGGAAGGCACCGGCCAGGTCGTCAAAGACGAGAGTGGCGTTCGGCGCTGCCGTCTCCGTGAAATTCTGCCTGGCCCAGATGAACGCGTCGACCGAGTTCTCCGCGGCGAAGATGCGGGCGTTCGGCACCTCGGTGGCCATCGCCAGCGCGATCGCGCCAGAGCCGGTACCGAGGTCGATGCCGATCGGCTCAGGGTCCGGCATTGACCGCAGTGCATCGATGGCGAACTGCACCACCTGCTCGGTCTCGGGGCGCGGCACGAAGACACCGCGGCCGACGGCGAGCTCGAGCGAACGAAAGGCGGCACGGCCGATGATGTGCTGCAGCGGTTCGCGCTGGGCCCGGCGTTCGACGAGCGCCGTGATCGAGGCAGCATCAGCATCGGAGACCGGTCGGCCGGTGAGCCCGGCTGCCTGTACTTCCCCGCGGCCCAGGCCCAGGACATGACCGACGAGGAGCTCGGAATCGACGTCGGGAGATGGGACGCCCGCGGTGGCCAGTTCGTCGCTGACACGACTCACCAGCGCGCCCACTGTCGTGGTCATCGACGTCATAAGAGTGTCGTTCCTGCCTGTCTGGGTGGGGGTGGCTCGGGTGCACCGGCCGCCTTCGAGCCTACCGGCAGGCGATTCCGGCCACATCCGGAATGCACGGGGAGGTCGCTCGGTTGCACCCGGGGAATAAGCTATTACGCACACGACTGCGCCAGACGCAGACGATAACCCAGGGAGCATATACGTGGCTGGAAAGATCTACGCCAATATCACCGAGGCGTTCGGCAACACCCCACTCGTCCAGCTGAACCGAGTGACGGATGGCGCAGACGCCACCGTTCTCGCGAAACTGGAGTATTACAACCCAGGCTCGAGCGTGAAGGACCGCCTCGGCGTCGCCATCATCGACGCCGCCGAAGCTGCCGGGGCACTCACACCCGGTGGCACGATCGTCGAGGGAACCAGCGGCAACACGGGTATCGCCCTCGCGCTCGTCGGAGCTGCGCGCGGATACAAGGTCATCCTGACGATGCCCGCCTCGATGAGCACTGAGCGCCGGGTGCTTCTTCGTGCCTTCGGTGCTGAGCTCGTTCTCACCGAGCCTGCACTCGGAATGAAGGGCGCTATCGCCAGGGCCGAGGAGATCGTCGCAGCCACCCCAGGGGCGATCCTCGCCAAGCAGTTCGCGAACGATGCCAACGCCGAGATCCACCGCAAGACAACGGCTGAGGAGATCTGGCGAGACACCGACGGAGACATCGACATCTTCATCGCTGGCGTCGGCACCGGCGGAACCATCACGGGCGTCGGCCAGGTGCTCAAGCAGCGCAAGCCCGACGTGCAGGTCGTCGCGGTCGAGCCCATCGACTCCCCCATTCTCAACGGCGGCTCCGCCGGTCCACACAAGATCCAGGGAATCGGGGCGAACTTCATTCCGGAGATCCTCGACACCACCATCTACGACGAGGTCATCGACGTCTCGTTCGACGACTCGATCCGCGTCGCCAAGCGCCTCGCTGCCGAAGAGGGAATCCTCGCGGGCATCTCATCCGGTGCGATCATCTGGGCCGCCACCGAACTGGCGAAGCGCCCGGAGAACGCCGGCAAGCGGATCGTCGCCATCGTCTGCGACACCGGGGAGCGGTACATCTCGACGCCCCTCTGGTCCGACCTCGCCGACTAAGTGATGCGCGTTCTCTCCCGCATCCGGGAAGACATCACGGCCGCGCGCGTGCACGACCCCGCCGCGCGCGGGTCAGTGGAGATCTTCGTCACCTATTCCGGCCTGCACGCGATCTGGTCGTACCGGCTGACCCACCGACTCTGGGTGGCCGGGCGGCGCACGCCCGCGCGCCTGCTGTCACAGTTCACCCGTTTCCTCACCGGCGTCGAGATCCACCCGGGGGCCATCATCGGTCGCCGGTTCTTCATCGACCATGGAATGGGTGTCGTCATCGGCGAGACGGCCGAGGTCGGCGATGACGTGATGCTGTACCACAGCGTCACCCTCGGCGGAAAGTCCCGGGGACGCGAGAAGCGGCATCCGACGCTGGAGAACGGCGTACAGGTGGGGGCTGGCGCGAAGATCATCGGCCCGATCACCGTCGGGGCAGGCAGCATCATCGGCGCGAACGCCGTCGTGACGAAGGACGCCCCGGCCCAGTCGCTGCTCGTCGGGGTTCCGGCGGTCGCGCGACCACGCGAACCCGGCAGGACCTACGGACTCACGGAGCCCGAGTACCACATCTGAGGCGTCGGACCCGCGGCGGCCCACGTCTCCGCGGGTTCATCCGTCGCACCTGCCGACTTCCGGCGGCCAAAACCGCCACACGCGACGGACGAACGGACGCGCCGCAGGAACCAGCGCGCTCATCCGTCGCACCTGTCAACTTCCGGCGGACAAACCCGCCACACGCGACGGACGAACGGCCCCACCGCAGAAGCCGGGCCGCCTGGCGTTCATCCGTCGCGTTTGTCGACTTCCGGCGGACAAACCAGTCATACGCGACGGACAAACGGACCCGCTGCAGGAACCGTCGCGCTCATCCGTCACACCTGCCGACTTCTGGCAGACAAAACCGCCACACGCGACGGACGAACCGACCCACCGCGCCAACGACAGGAGCCGGGCCGCCTGGCGTTCATCCGTCGCGTTTGTCGACTTCCGGCAGACAAAACCGCCACACGCGACGGACGAACGGACGCGCCGCAGGAACCAGCGCGCTCATCCGTCACACCTGCCGACTTCCGGCAGACAAAACCGCCACACGCGACGGACGAACCGACCCGCCGCCGCAGCCAACGGGCTCATCCGTCACACCTGCCGACTTCTGGCAGACAAAACCACCACACGCGACGGACGAACCGACCCGCCGCCGCAGCCAACGGGCTCATCCGTCGCATGTGTCGACTTCCGGCGGACAAAACCGCCACACGCGACGGACGAACCGACCCACCGCGCCAACGACAGGAGCCGGGCCGCCTGGTGTTCATCCGTCGCGTTTGTCGACTTCCGGCGGACAAACCAGTCATACGCGACGGACGAACGGACCCGCGGTGGCAACCGACGGATTCATCCGTCACACCTGCCGACTTCTGGCAGACAAAACCACCACACGCGACGGACGAACCGACCCGCCGCACCAACGACGGAAGCCGGTCATTCCGAGGAATGACCGGCTTCTGTGACGGATGCGCGGGTGGGTCAGCCCTGGTCGCCGATGTCGGCGAGTCGCGCCTCTTCGTCGGCGCGGATGGCCGACTCGATCAGCGGGTCGAGCGCACCGTTGATGACGGCGTCGAGGTTGTACGCCTTATACCCGGTGCGGTGATCGGCGATGCGGTTCTCGGGGAAGTTGTACGTGCGGATGCGCTCAGACCGGTCCATCGTGCGGATCTGGGTCTTGCGCTTGGCACTGTCGAGTTCCGCCTGCTCCTCCTGCTGGCGGGCCAGGATCCGGGCACGCAGTACGCGCATGCCTGCTTCACGGTTTTGCAGCTGGCTCTTCTCGTTCTGCATCGCCACGACGATCCCGGTGGGAAGGTGGGTGATGCGCACGGCGGAGTCGGTCGTGTTCACCGACTGGCCGCCAGGGCCGCTGGAGCGATAGACGTCGATCTTGAGATCGTTCTGGCTGATCTCGACTTCCTCGGGAGCGTCGACCTCGGGGAAGACCAGAACACCGGTCGTTGAGGTGTGGATGCGTCCCTGGGACTCCGTCGCCGGCACCCGCTGCACACGGTGCACTCCACCCTCGTACTTGAGGTGAGCCCAGACACCCTGAGACGGGTCTGTTGCGTTCGATTTGATCGCGACCTGGACATCCTTGTAGCCGCCGAGGTCGCTCTCGGTACGTTCGAGGAGCTCGGTCTTCCAGCCCTTCGACTCGGCGTAGTGCAGGTACATCCTGAGGAGATCCGCGGCGAACAGCGCGCTCTCGGCGCCACCCTCACCACCCTTGATCTCCATGATGACGTCGCGGCCGTCGTCGGGGTCGCGCGGAATCAACAGCCGGCGCAGCTTCTCCTGAGCCGTGGCCAGGCCCTCCTCGAGGCCGGGCACTTCGGCGGCGAAGGCGTCATCCTCCCTGGCGAGTTCCCGTGCCGCAGCGAGGTCATCCTGCACCTCGAGCCAGGCGCTGTGGGCCGAAATGATTTTGGACAGTTCCGCGTAGCGCCGGTTGATTTTCTTCGACCGGGCCGGGTCCGCGTGAACGGCCGGGTCGGCGAGCTGATCCTGCAGGTCCTTGTGCTCGTCGATCAGCACCTGTACCGATTCAAACATGTGTTCTTCCGTCCTCTTGCGATGTCATCCTGTCACTGGCCGATGAGAAAACCCGCCTGCTCCGGCCGGCCACCCCGAAGGGTGCCTGCCGGAGCAAACGGGTTCGTCAGCTCAGCTAGCGGTGGTCGCGCTCGTGGCCGTGGCTGTGTCCGGTGCCTGCAACGGGGGCTGGCATCGACTTCTGCATCTGGACGAGGAACTCGACATTCGACTGGGTCTCCTTGAGCTTGCCCAGCACGACCTCGAGAGCCTGCTGCTGGTCGAGACCGGCGAGGGCGCGTCGCAGCTTCCAGGTGACCCGGACCTCATCGGCACCGAGCAGCATCTCTTCGCGACGTGTCGACGACGCATTGACGTCGACGGCCGGGAAGATGCGCTTGTCTGCGAGCTGGCGAGAGAGGCGGAGCTCCGAGTTGCCGGTTCCCTTGAACTCTTCGAAGATGACCTCGTCCATTTTGGACCCGGTCTCGACGAGCGCCGTGGCGAGGATGGTGAGCGAGCCACCGTTCTCGATGTTGCGCGCAGCACCGAAGAAACGCTTCGGCGGGTACAGGGCGGATGCGTCGACTCCACCGGACAGGATACGTCCGGACGTCGGCGCGGCCAGGTTGTACGCCCGGCCGAGGCGGGTGATCGAGTCCAGGAGCACGACGACGTCGTGGCCGAGTTCGACCAGGCGTTTGGCCCGCTCGATCGCGAGTTCAGCGACCGTGGTGTGGTCCTCTGCCGGACGGTCGAAGGTGGAGGCGATGACCTCACCCTTCACCGTGCGCTGCATGTCGGTGACTTCCTCTGGGCGCTCGTCGACGAGAACGACCATGAGGTGGACCTCAGGGTTGTTGATCGAGATGGCATTGGCGATCTGCTGCAGCACGATCGTCTTGCCCGCCTTGGGCGGCGCGACGATGAGGCCGCGCTGGCCCTTGCCGATCGGGGCGATGAGGTCGATGATGCGCTGGGTCAGCTTGCCGGGCTCCGTCTCGAGACGCAGGCGATCCTGCGGGTAGAGCGGGGTCAGCTTGCCGAACTCGACACGGGCAGCGGCCTCGTCGACGCTCTGGCCGTTGACCGAGTCGACCTTGACGATCGCGTTGTACTTCTGGCGCGCGTTGGAGTCGTTCTCCCGCGGCTGCTTGATGGCGCCGACAACGGCGTCACCCTTGCGCAGGTTGTACTTCTTGACCTGTCCGAGAGAGACGTAGACGTCGTTCGATCCGGGCAGGTATCCGGACGTGCGGACGAACGCGTAGTTGTCGAGTACGTCGAGAATTCCGGCGACGGGCAGAAGCACATCGTCGTCCGAGATCTCCGGCTCGAACTCAGGGCTGTCAGCGCCTCCCCGGCGCTTGCGGTCGCGGTAACGGTTGCGGCCGTTGCGGCTGCCGTCGTCCTGCTGGTCGCGCTGCTGGTTGCGATCGTTGCCTGACCGGTCGCCGTCGCCGCGTTCCGGCTGGCGGTCGTTGCGGTCCGAGCGGTCGGACTGGCGGTCGTTCCCGCGACGATCAGACTGGTTGCGGTCAGCCTGGCCACGGTCGTTCTGGCCCTGCTTGTCGCCCTGGCCTCGGTCGTTCTGGCCCTGCTTGTCGTTCTGGCCCTGCTTGTCGTCCTGGGCCTGCGCCTGGTCGGAGTTGTTGCGGTTGCGGTTCCTGCCACGGCCACGGCCCTGGCGCGGCTCCTGTGAGGAGTCGTCGGAATCTGCGGACTCGGCTTCGGCCGGAGCCGATTCAGCCTGGTCGTCTGCACCCTCGGCGCGGTCGGCACGATCGGCGCGGTCGGCCTTCGAGCCACGGCCACGTCGGTTGTTCTTCTTGGACCGCTGCGGGGCTTCATCCCCCGACTGCTCGTCTGCGGCCGGGCGGGTCGATGCCTGGTCGGATGCGTCGGCGTCCTCGGTGTTCGGGGCGTTCTCGGGGGTCGAGTCGGCCTTGTCCGCCTGGTCTGCCGTGGCAGTCGCATCGGTGGCTGGAGCATCGACGCCCGGGGCGTCGGGTGTCGAGGTGGTCTCGGCAGAGATGTTCTGCTCTGCCTCGGCGACCGGAGCCGCTTCCTTCGCGGACTGGGTCGTCGCACGTCGCGGTGCACGCTTCTTCGGCGCCTGCACGGCGGGCACTTCGGGCTGGGCCTGCTCGGCGGCAGCGGCCGGGGCCTGCGTCTGTGGGTCGGCGACAGTTTCGACCGGGGCGGATGCCTCGGCCGGAGCGTCGATGGGAAGCTGCGCGTCGAGGGTGCCGGGCAGCGTTGCCCCGTCGACCCCGGCAGCGGCCTGCGCTTCAGAAATTTTCTCCACGAGTTCCCCCTTGCGAAGCTTGGATGCGCCCTGGATCCCCCAACGGCTGGCAAGCAGCTGCAGGTCTGAGACCTTGAGGGACGACAGGTTTGCGCCTGATTCCGTATCGATACGGTTATTGACGTTTGTCACTGAGAGTGGGTTCCTTCCCCCTGAACCACGCAGTACGCGTCAGGAGAGCTCATCGCGTGTGCAGGAGGGTCCGTCAGATTGACTCGCACCCTACACGCCGTGCATACCTCAGAGCACAAGTACACAATGCTGTTGGCGATGGCGTTGGGTTTGCAGAAATCACCCGAAGGCCAGATTTACCTGTGAGGGCGTTGCCTGTCGGGATCGTCACCACTCTATCACTACGGCACCATGCACGAAGAACCCCCGAAACAGGGCGCGGCGCGACGCGCCGTGAATGGCGGCAGCCCTCCCCAAGGCACCCTTGAGAACACGACGGCGACGGGCAACCACGGGATGGACCCGTGGATCGCGACGAGAGTATCCGTTGACGTCACGGCAGCGAGATTGAGATTAGTGAGAGTGAGTGTCCGTTGACGTCACGGCAGCGCGATTGCCTTAGTAGCCGCTGCCGCCTGTCGCATCGCTTCGCGATGCGCCTCTGACATCCACGGCGAGGAAGTGAGCTTCCCAGGGGGTCTCCGATTTCTCGGCTACCAGTTCAGCTGCAGCGAGACGCTGGCCCGGTCCGTCTGCGAGGACGAGGATCGACGGGCCGGCCCCGGACACGACCGCGGCGTATCCGTGGCTGCGCAGCAGGGTGACGAGGCGGTCGGTCTCCGGCATGGCCGAGGCACGATAACTCTGGTGCAGTCGATCCTCGGTGCCGGCGAACAGGAGCTCAGGGCTCTGCGTGAGCGCGGCGATCAGCAGGGCCGAACGCGACACGTTGAAGACGGCATCCTCGTGCGGGACGTTGACCGGTTGCAGGCTTCGTGCGAGCTTGGTGGACAGGGTGTGCTGCGGAACGAAGATGAGTGGTGCCACTCCCCTGTGCACGAGCAGCTTTTTGTGCTGGGGGCCCGTCTCCTCGAGCCAGGCGATGGTGAGACCCCCGAACAGCGCAGGAGCGACGTTGTCCGGATGCCCCTCCAGATCCGTTGCGATGCGGAGCAGGGTGTCGCCGTCGATGTCAACGATGCCCTCGAGCAGGCCTTTCGCTGCAACGATGCCCGCAACGACAGCTGCCCCTGACGAGCCGAGACCCCGTCCGTGCGGGATGACGTTGTTGGCGATGAGATCGACCCCTGGCACCGGCTGGCCCATGGCCTCGAATGTATACGCCATCGACGTCACGACGAGGTTCGTCTCATCCGTCGGCACGATCCCCGCACCGACGCCGTTCACCTCAACGGTGGCTCCCGGCTCGGCCCGGACCGTGACGGTGACCTCGTCATAGATGCTGAGCGCCAGCCCGAGGGTGTCGAAACCGGGGCCGAGGTTCGCGGATGTTGCGGGGACCCGGACCGTGACGGACCGGCCCTCCAGGCTCATACCGTGCCCTTGACCAGCCCGAGCACGCTCGCAACTTCGCTGACATCCACGGGGACGATGGTCGGGGCGATGTCGCCGCCGTCGGCATTGCGAAGGGCCCACTGCGGGTCCTTGAGCCCGTGGCCGGTGACGGTCAGTACGACGGTCGATCCTGCGGGGACCTCCCCCGCTTCCGCTCGCTCGAGCAGCCCGGCGACGCTGATGGCTGACGCCGGTTCGACGAAGATGCCGACCTCGGCCGAGAGGACACGCTGCGCGGCGAGGATCATGTCGTCCTCGATGGCACCGAAGTAGCCGTCAGTGGCTTCACGGGCTGCCAGCGCGAGATCCCACGATGCCGGGTTGCCGATGCGGATGGCGCTGGCGACCGTCTCCGGGTTCTTCACCACGCTTCCGGTGACGAGGGGGGCACTGCCCGCGGCCTGGAATCCGAACATCCGCGGGAGGCGCGTCGTGGCACCGCGCTGCAATTCCTCGGTGTATCCGCGGGTATACGCGGTGTAGTTTCCCGCGTTGCCGACCGGGATGAAGTGGAAGTCGGGAGCATCCTCCAGCACCTCGACGACCTCGAATGCCGCCGTCTTCTGTCCTTCGATCCGGTCGTTGTTGACCGAGTTCACGAGGTGTACCGGGTAGTTGGCCGAAAGCTCACGGGCGATGTCGAGGCAGTCATCGAAGTTGCCCTGCACCTGGATGAGCTGGGCGTTGTGGGCGATGGCCTGGGCCAGCTTGCCCATGGCGATCTTGCCCTCGGGGACGAGGACGGCGGCGGTGATGCCCGCGTGGGTCGCATAGGCCGCTGCGGATGCCGAGGTGTTTCCTGTCGACGCGCAGATGACGGCCTTCGCGCCGGCCTCGACCGCCTTGGAGACGGCCATGGTCATGCCGCGGTCCTTGAACGAGCCCGTCGGGTTCATGCCCTCGTACTTCACCCAGACTTTCGCGCCGGTGCGCGCCGACAGCGCGGCAGCGTAGATGAGCGGCGTGCCGCCCTCACCGAGGCTGATGATCGGGGTCTTGTCCGTTACGTCCAGGCGGTCTGCATACTCGTGCAGAACTCCGCGCCACTGCTTGGCCATTTCTAGGCTCCTTCAACTCGTAGAACACTGACAACTGAATCGACCACGTCGCTCGCCTTGAGGGCGTCGACCGTGGCCTGAAGTGCATACTCCCGGGCGGCATGGGTGCCGATCACGAGGAACGCTGTTCCGCCCTGGTCCGGGTCGACCGTCTGTTCGACGGTCTCCACCGAGACGCCTCCGTCTGCGAAGATCGAGGCGACTTCGGCGAGGACTCCCTGGCGATCGCTCACCCGGAGCGTGATCTGGTATTTCGTGATCACGGCGCCGATGGGAAGCAGCGGAAGATCGGCGTGGGTGGACTCACCGAGACCTGGGCCACCCGCGACGTGCCTGCGTGCCGCTGATACGAGGTCCCCGAGAACGGCGGACGCGGTCTGCACGCCACCGGCACCCGCCCCATAGAACATGAGCGGGCCGGCCGCCTCGGCCTCGACGAAGACGGCGTTGTTGCCGCCGTGCACGGAGGCGAGGGGGTGATCGCGGGTGACCAGGGCCGGGTAGACCCGTGCCGAGATGCCTTCGATGCCGTCCTCGGTGGTGATCCGCTCGGCGATGGCAAGCAGCTTGATGACGTGGCCCGACTTGCGCGCTGACTCGATCTGCTCCGGCGTGATGTCCGCAATGCCCTCACGGTAAACGCCATCGGCGGGGACCGTGCTGTGGAAGGCGAGGCTGGCGAGGATCGTGGCCTTCTGGGCCGCGTCGTAGCCGTCGACATCGAGGGTCGGGTTCGCCTCGAGGAAACCGAGCTCGAACGCCGTCTTCTGCGCATCCTCCATGGTGTCGCCGAACCTGTCCATCCGGTCCAGGATGAAGTTGGTCGACCCGTTGACGATCGCGAGGATTCGTTTCACGTTGTCGCCGGCGAGGCTGTCGCGCAGGGGACGGATGATCGGGATGGCAGCGGCGACGGCGGCCTCGTAGTAGATCTCCGCGCCGACCTGCTCGGTGGCGTCGAAGAGCTCCGGGCCGTGGGCGGCGAGCAGCGCTTTGTTGCCGGTGACGACATCCGCCCCTGCGTTGATCGCCTGGAGGATGAGCGAGCGTGCAGGCTCGATGCCGCCGATCAGCTCGATCACGATGTCGGCGCCGACGACGAGTCCCTCGGCATCCGTGGTGAGGAGTTCCCGGGGGAGGTCGACGTCGCGAGGCGCGTCGAGGTCACGCACGGCGATCCCGACGAGTTCCAGCTTGGCGCCGGCACGGGCAGCGAGTTCATCCCCATTGGCGAGGAGGAGCCTGGCCACCTGGGAACCGACGGATCCGGCCCCGAGAAGTGCCACTCGGACAGTGCGGTATTCGATCATCGTGCATCCAATCCGGCGTCTCGCGCCAGTAGGTCGGACTCGGTCTCACCGCGGACGATCACGCGAGCGTGACCGTCTCGGACAGCGACGACCGGCGGGCGTCCCAGGTAGTTGTAGTTGCTCGCCAGCGACCAGCAGTATGCACCGGTGGCAGGAACAGCAACGAGGTCACCGGGGGCGACGTCGCCGGGGAGGTAGTCGGCGTTGACGACGATGTCACCGGATTCGCAGTGCTTCCCGGCGAGACGGATGAGGGCAGGGGCGGCGTCGGATGTCCGGCTTGCGAGGCGCACGGAGTACTCGGCACCGTAGAGTGCGGGCCTGGCGTTGTCGCTCATGCCGCCGTCGACGCTGACGTACCGACGAGTGGCTGGATGCCCGGTCTCCGACTGCACCTCGACGTCTTTCGTTGTGCCGACCTCGTAGAGCGTGAACGTGCTGGGGCCGACGATGACGCGGCCGGGCTCGAACGCCACGTGGGGCAGCGGAATGCCGAGCCTTGAGCACTCCGATTCGACGATCCGTGCGATCTCGCGGGCGAGTTCATCGATCGGGGTCGGATCATCCGCTGCGGTGTACGCGATGCCGAATCCGCCACCGAGGTTCAGTTCGGGCACCGGGCCGTCGACGAGCAGGTCGCGGTGGATGGCGAGCAGTCGCGCCGCAGACTCGGCGAATCCGTCCGACCCGAAGATCTGGGAGCCGATGTGGCAGTGCAGGCCGAGGAAGTCGAGCGAGTCGAAACCCCTGATGGCCGAGACAGCGTCAGCGGCGTGCTCGAGCGGCAGACCGAACTTCTGGTCCTCGTGCGCCGTGGCCAGGAATTCGTGGGTGTGCGCGTGTACTCCGCTGTTGACGCGCAGCCGGACCGCCTGCATGCGACCGTGGCGGGTCGCGGCCTCCGCGACCCGGGGGATCTCCTGCAGGCTGTCGATCACGATGGTGCCGATCCCAACGCCGACGGCCCTGTCGATCTCGGCCACCGACTTGTTGTTGCCGTGGAAGCCGAGGCGGGAGGCATCAACTCCGGCTGCAAGGGCGACAGCGAGTTCGCCTCCCGAGCTGACATCGATGTTGAGGCCGGCGTCGGTGACCCAGCGGGCCACCTCGGTGCAGAGAAAAGCCTTGCCGGCGTAGTAGACGCTCGCGGTGCCGCCGATGGCGTCGAACTCACGCTGGAAGGCGGCGAGGACTCCAGAAGCACGGTCGCGGGCGTCCGCCTCATCGACAACGTAGACGGGGGTGCCAAACTGTGCGGCAATGGCGGTGGCACCGACCCCTGCCACGGTGAGTTCACCGGCTGCGGATCGACCGGCGTTCGCTGACCAGATCGACGACGCCAGGGCGTTCGCATCGTCCGGGACGCGCAGCCATGATGGGGCAAGTGGGTGAAAAGCCACGGCGGGAACCAATCGTGCGGGGGACGTACCGCGCGGGTGAGCGGTGGAGACTAGTGAATTCTACCGAGAAGTCAGAACTCCCAGACGAATTGTGGCACGTCGCGTATGCGGGCCCCGGAATCCGGCGGGATGGCAGCACCTACCCCTGGCACTCCCCCGTCGTCTGTAGAGACGTGTCTGAGAGGACGAAATCCTCGGCGGAGAGGCCGATCGTCGCCTGCTCGCTCCCCACCGCGATGTCCGAGATCGTGACGCCGACGGGGAGTCGGTCAGCCGCGCAGATCCGAATCGGTTCTGACCCGAGGAGGCGCTCGATCACCCGCGAGACATCGACGCTTCCCACGGATGAGGTGACCTCGGCGCTCTCGGACGTGAGGAGAACATCCGTACCGTCCGGGGTGAGCATCGCGGTGACGAGGTATCCGATGTCGAAGCCGAAGAACGTCGTCGAGTCCTGGTAGCCGACGGTGCCATCACCGAGCAGGAGCTCGGGATCGTTGCCGGGCAGAGTGAGCAGTTCGTTGACCGCCGCCTGGTCGAGCGTGGCTGTGGCGTCGATCTCGGAGACCGCCGATTTGAGGTCGACCGGCACTCCGGATGCGGTGACGCTGATGTTTTCGACACGGATGCCGTCGAACACGACGTCGTCAGAGGACAGTGTGACCTCGTCCATCCGACCGCTGAGCAACTGCAGGATCACCCAGTCACCCGCGATTTCCACATCGACGTCCGCGTCGACGTTCGGCGGGAGGTTGGCCTCGACGCTCGCCAGGACGGCATCCCTGGTGAGATCCCGAGCCACCGTTTCCGCGATAAAGGCACCGCCAACGACAACGACCAGGACGATGACGATCACCGTGAGCGCCCTCGCCCACGTTCTCCCGGCGGTGGACCGGCCAGCTGAAGCGGCCACGCTACATCCGCTCCGGCGCCGAGACTCCGACGAGATCCAGGCCGTTGCGGATGACCTGGCCGGTAGCGTCATTGAGCCACAACCGGGTGCGATGCACGTCGCCGATCGCCTCTTCCCCGAGCGGGATCACGCGGCAGTTGTCGTACCAGCGGTGGTAGAGGCCCGCGACCTCCTCGATGTACCGTGCGACCCGGTGTGGCTCACGAAGTTCGGCCGCCTGGGCGACGATGCGTGGGAACTCCTGCAGGGCGCCGAGAAGGGCGGACTCGGTCTCGTGGTCGAGCAACTCGGGAGCGAACGCGCTGCGCTCGACGCCGGTCGCCGCTGCATTGCGGGCGACGGACTGGGTGCGCGCGTGGGCGTACTGCACGTAGAAGACCGGGTTGTCGTTGCTGCGTTTCTTCAGCTGCTCAGGATCGAGCGTCAGGGGTGAGTCCGCCGGGTAGCGGGCCAGGGAGTAGCGCAGCGCATCTGTTCCGATCCAGGCCTGGAGGTCGTCGAGCTCGATGATGTTCCCGGCGCGCTTGGACAGCTTCGCGCCGTTCACGCTGACCAGCTGGCCGATGAGGATCTCGATGTCGGTGTCCGGGTTGTCTCCCGCAGCCCCGGCGAGTGCCTTGAGGCGGTGGACGTAGCCGTGGTGGTCTGCGCCGAGCAGGTAGATCTTGTGCGCGAAACCGCGATCGGATTTCGAGAGGTAGTACGCGGCATCCGCGGCGAAATAGGTGTAGATGTTGTTGCCGCGGCGAATGACCCGGTCCTTGTCGTCGCCGAAGTCCGTGGTGCGCACCCAGACGGCATCCTCTTCGTCGAACACGTGGCCCTGCTCACGAAGTCGGTCGACCGCGCTGTCGATCGCGCTCTGTCCGGTAGCGGCGTCCGGCGTGTGGAGCTCGCGCTCCGAGAACCAGACGTCGAAGTGCACGTTGAACGAGGCGAGGGACTTCTCGATTTCGACCAGCTGGAGTTTATAAGCGAGTTCCCTCGCTGTCGCCAGCGCGTCGTCCGCCGGGAGGCTGAGCAGTCCGGGCTCGATTTCGAGCACCTGGCGTCCCAGCTCAGCGACGTACGCTCCGGGGTATCCACCCTCGGGCGTCGGTTCGCCCTTGATCGCGGCGAGCACGCTGGAGCCGAAGGTGTCCATCTGGCTTCCGGCGTCGTTGATGTAGTACTCGCTGGCGATCGTGGCACCGGATGCCTTCAGCACGCGGGCGAGCGAATCGCCGAGGGCAGCCCAGCGGGTGTGCCCGATGTGGAGCGGACCGGTCGGGTTCGCCGAGACGAACTCGAGGTTGATGCTCTGCCCCGACAGGGAGGCATTGTGCCCGTAGACGGCTCCGGACTCGACGATCACCCGGGCGAGCGCTCCAGCGGCGGCGGCGTCCAGGCGCACATTGAGGAAGCCTGGGCCGGCGACGTCGGCGGTGGCAACGCCGGGGACGGCGGCCAGTCCGGCCGCAAGTTCGGTTGCCAGCTCGCGGGGGTTTGCACCCAGTTTCTTGGCGATACGCATCGCGATGTTTGACGACCAGTCGCCATGGTCGCGATTCCTCGGTCGTTCCAGGATGACGTCGTCGCGGCTGATCTCGGCACCGGCTCCGGCGCGGCGGCTCTCAGCGAGCGGGACGACGAGATCGAACAGGGCAGCGGCAAGATCGTCAGGAGTCACGCGCTCGATTCTATCCGCCGCCGCCAATCCGCCCGGACGCGTGTGCAGCGCTGCCGGGCATCCCTCTCTTGCTATCGTCGGAGCATCCTTCACAGAGAGTTGTACATGGCTTCCTCGTCGTTTCGCTTCCGCACGTCCCGTCCGCTCGCCATCGGCGCTGTCGTCCTCGGTTCGCTTCTCTTCTCCGGCTGCGCTCCCACCGATGCCCCCGCCAGTTCAGCGAGTCCGACGCCGAAGTCGAGTGAGGGATCCGTGTCCACTGAGACACCGACGCCTGCGCCCACGGACGGCGCGATCACGAGTGAGCCCGTCGACACGACCTGCGATGCGCTGCTCACCGCGGACGACATGTACGAGTACAACCCGAATGTCAGTCTCGTTGAGAACGGTGTCCCTGACGCCGACACGAAGGTCGGCGAGATCGCCGGCATGGGCGGACTCACGTGCCAGTGGGTGAACAACTCGAGCAACGAAACCCTCGATGTGGGCGTCGCCAGCCTCACCGAGGATCAGTTGACCACCCTGAAGAACCTCGCTGTCACCGAGAGCGAGCAGGTCCCGACGTATGGTGCTCCCCCGGTGGAGGGTTACTTCACCGTGGTCGGCCGCGAGGGAGAAGCCCAGGTCTTCACCGGGTCCTACTGGGTGGCGCTGCGATCGCTTGCGTTCTTCGAGCCGGGCGACGCCGAGCGGATCGCCGAGGCGGCGATCGCCAACCTGACCTCGTAGGAACAGCGGGTACGACCCGTCCACGCGATGAGCGGGCCCGTTCGGGTCCCTAGGCGAGCGTGACCGGCGTGTGCTGGTCGTCCATCGGCAGCATCTCCGCGACGGCGCCGACCTCGACACGGTCGAGGGTGAGGTTCGCGAAGTGGTTCGTCAGGAACGCGATATCGGCAGCATCCCGGCCCGTGGCGATCCGCACGAGGGACTGCCGGGGCGCCAGCCGCGTGGCATCCACGATCTGCCAGTGGCCATCGACCCAGGCTTCGGCGAGCGCGTGGAAGTCCATCGGTTTCAGGCCGGGCGCATAGGCGGACACCATGCGGGCGGGCATGTCGCAGGCGCGAAGGAGCGCGATGACCAGGTGCGCATAGTCACGACAGACGCCTTTCTTCGCCTCGAGAGTCGTCGCCGCGCTGTCGCCCACGTCACTCGCCCCAGGAACGTAGCTCAGGCTGTCGTGAACGTACGACGCAACCGCATCGAGCAGGACCTGGCCGTGCAGGCCGCCGAACAGCTCACGAGCCTGGCGGAAGACCCTGTCGGACTCGGCGTAGCGGCTGGGGCGCAGGTACAGGATGTGGTCGAGGGCGCTGGCAGCTTCGATCGGACGCTGCCCGGCGACGACGGCGTGGTAGTGGATCTCGTGGCTGCCGGCGTGCCCGGTGAAGCGGTGAAGTCTCGAGCCGTGCCTGTCCGTCAGCTCGACGGGAGTGATCGATCCACTCATCGAACGGATGGAGAGCGTCTCGGAAAGTATGGGTGTTCCGGCGGCGACCGCGACCGACAGGATGACATCGCTGGAGCCGCCGAGACGGAATTCAAGGTGGGCCGAAACAGTGCGGTGCATTCGACAATCCTCACATGCCGCGGGTGCTGAATCCGTCACTGTGTGGGTGAGCCTGCTGAGGCATTTGGGGGCGCCGAATTCTGGTAGTTTTGTTTCGTACGCCTTCGTAGCTCAGGGGATAGAGCGTCGGTTTCCGGTACCGTAGGTCGCAGGTTCGAATCCTGTCGAGGGCACACTGGGTGGTACGCATACGTACCCGAATTCATCGGCGCCCCGTGCGCCAGATCAGGCGATGCGCGTGATCTGGACAGTCACGGTCGCGTCGGGCGCAGCGGCGCGAAGCGTATCGGCAACCTCCCTGGCTGTCTCGGGTGCCGGTCGTGCGGCGGTGACGCCGATCCGGGCCGTCAGGCTGGTGCCGCCAACCCGGGTCGGGTGTTCGGTCACACCGACCGCGGCGCTCCGACGTCGCGCCACCCCGTGCGACGGCGGAAAAAGGTCGGTGACTCCGCGGACCGCAAGAACGCGGGCGGAAAGCTCAGACTCATCTGGTCGGTTGGTCATGTGGTGCCCTTCTGGTCTGCGGTGACTCCGTGCAAATCATCGATGCTGACGTTCACCGCGGCGACGCTCAGGTCGGTGTGTGTCCGAAGCGCGTCGCGGATGCGGCGGCGGAGGGTGTCGCCGGCTTCCTGTGCAGATCGGCCCCACAGGATGCTCGCCGATACGGTGACGTCCACCGGGGCGCCGAGGGTCTCCGCGTCACCGTCGATGCGGCACGCTCCAATGATGATCCCGTCGATGTCGTCACCGACAGCGCGAACGAGCGCGCGCACCGCGCCCTCGGTGATGCTCAGCGAGACGCGATCGTCATCGTGGTGCAGCGGCAGGGAGCGCCCCGTGCGGACTTCGCTGGCGATGTTCGAAAGGATCGTCGTCAACCACAACTCCGGGGGGTCGGGAAGGCGGACTGCGTCATGCGCGACCAGGTCTCGGGACAGCTGCGCGACGTGATCCATTCCCGCCAGCGTGCTGAGGCACCCCGGGCAGGTATCGATGTCCACGTTCGGTGGATTGCGCTCTGCTGCGAGGTAGTCGCTGAGTTCATCGATCGTCTTTCCGCATTCCAGCATTGTCGGCGCGTTCTCGGTCACCGCCACCCCTCCATTCGTGTGTAAATACTTGCCCGTGCTCGCGCCAGCATCCCACGAACCGTGGACGGGCTTGCACCCAGCTCTTCGGCGATCTGGTCGTAACTGAGACCGGCAACCTCGCGGAGCAGCCAACACTGCCGCTGGTCGTCGCTGAGCGCATCCAGCGCGGAGGACAAGGCTCGTAGCTGGGCGTTGTGTACCGCGATGACCTCGGGCTCGGCCGCGTGCGGAGCTGCGAGCTCTCGATCGGGCAGCGCACGATCGGCTTGGCGCCCGCGAAGGATCGTGAGGGCGTGCCTCGAGGCGATCGTCATCATCCATGCCCGCACCGCCGTCGGGTCGCGCATTGTGGGCAGCTGCCTCCACGCGAGAAGGAGGGAATGCTGGACGGCGTCGTCCGCGGCGCTGACTGATCCGAGCATCCGTGCGAGGTAGGCACGCATCATCGGGGAATGCCGCCGCACGAGGCACTCGAACGCTGCGTCGTCGCCGTCGATCGCGCGCGAAGCGAGGATCCCGTCGGCAACGTCGTCCCGCGCGCCTGCACCACCGTCCTCGCCTGCTGGAGACATGTGGCGACCAATCTGCCGGAATTTTGTGACGAATCCGAGTCGAGCTGCGTCTTACCTGTAGAGCGACGATACCGCTTCGACCCGGTACCACCAGGTGACGGGTTCTCCTCTCACAGATTGAGCAATCATGGACTCCGAGACACAGACCCCCACCGCCGGCTCCACCTCCCCCGCGCAGAGCGGCACGCCCAAGGGCGGCGGCTCCGTGTCGCGCGTCGATCGCCCCAGCTCCGGATCCGAGCTCTCCACCGACGCATCGACGTCCGGGAAGACGACGATCTCCGAAAACGTCGTTTCAAAGGTTGCCGGCATCGCCGCCCGGGCTGTCCCCGGTGTGTACGCGCTCGGTGGCGGTGGCGCCAGGGCGATGGGGGCGCTGCGCGACGCGTTCAATGCAACCGACCTCTCCCAGGGTGTGCGGGTCGAGGTCGGCGAAACCCAGGCGGCTGTCGACCTCACGCTGGTGGTCGAGTACCCGTCGCCGATCCAGGAGGTCACCGACAATGTTCGCGCCAGCGTCGCCGGCGCGATCACGAACCTGGTCGGCCTGGAAGTCGTCGAAGTGAATATCGCCGTCAATGATGTTCACCTCCCCGGCGAGGACACCGAACCCGAAGAGTCACGCGTCTCATGAATAGCACCACTACCGGCATCCTGAGCGGGGCCATCCTCGCGTTCGCGATCCTCCAGTTCGGGTTCTGGGGATTCCTGCTGGTCCTGGTGCTGATGGCCGTCGGTGCGCTTGTCGCGCGCGTCGTCACCGGGCAGGTCGATCTGCGTGGAATCGCGGACGCGTTCCGCGGCCGTCGCACCTCGTAATGGATACGCAGACCGCGCTCCGACCGGGCACCGCACCGCAGGGGCGGATCGCCGCCGGGGTGACGCTGCGCCCCGGCCGGGTCGTCATCCACGATCGGGTGATCCAGAAAGTGGTCGAAGAAGCAGCAGCCGTCGCGCTCGGGGTGGACCGCAGCGCGGTCACCGTGAGGATATCCGCCGCCTTCGGCGGAATGACCGTGACGGTTGGCGCCGCTCTGCCGATTCCTCCCCTGAGCGACGACGAAGCCGTCGCCGCAGCAGGGTCCGTCGTTGACCGTCTCAGCGCAGTCCAGGCGAGCCTTCGACAGCGGATCGAACAGATCACCGGAAAGAACGTCACCCGCGTGAACATCACCATCACCGGCGCCCTGGTCAGCGAGCAACGGAGAACGAAATGAACAGCAGCGCCGCATCCCGGCGGGTCATCCGTCGGGAATCCCACTCCCCCCGGACGGTCGCGATGGTGATCGTGGTCGTGATCGTGACCGTGGGCCTGGCGTATCTCGGCATCGAAATCGTCCTCTCGGCCCTGGGCACACGAGCGCTGCTCGCCTCCCCCGAAGCCGCAGCGACATGGGTGACGACTCTGCCCGACCAGCAGCCGGCCGGGGCGATCATCGCCGCTGGGGTACTGCTGGCCATGATCGGACTCCTTCTCATCGCCCTCGCCCTCTCCCCTGGCCGGCTCCCGAAACACGAGATGGTCGCGGACGGGAGCGTCGTGCTCGTCGACAACGGAGTGCTCGCCTCCGCCCTCGCACAGCACCTCAGCGACCACATCGGTGTGGCCAGGGACCGCATCACGGTTGGCGTGTCTCGCCGTGTCGTGGATGTCACCGTTGCCCCGGACGCCGGCGTTGCTGTCCCCGATGCCCGGATCCGCGACCTTGTCGCCACCGAAGTGGACAGCTATCGGCTCACAAGACCGGTGAAGACCCGCGTGCGGGCGTCGAAACAGCGCGAAGGGGTACCGTCATGAACCACACCAATCGGTTTGTGAACCGTCTCATCCTCTTCCTCGTCGGACTGCTCACGCTCGTGGCGGGAGTCGGGGCCGTCACCGTTCACGTCTGGCCGGCCGCCGCACGGTGGTGGACCGCGGTATCGACGGCCGCTCGCGGCTGGATCGACGAGGCGATCGCGACCACCATGATCGAGGGCAGCGCGCTCAGCTGGGTCGCGGTCGGTTGCCTTGCGCTCATCGTGCTCATCATCGTGCTGGTGATCATCACTCTCGCCCGCCTGGGAGGCGGCCGCACGCACGAGCTGCTGCACACCGGAGGACACGACAGCACCGACGGGCGGATCGTCATCGACACGGGCTTCGCCTCCGACGCACTGCGCCAGTCGCTGAACCAACAACCCGAGGTCCTGTTCTCCCGGGTCTCGGCCGCCAACATCCGCCGGGAACCGATGATGCACCTCAGCGTCACACCACGCCAGAACACGTCCCCGCGGCAGGTCGCGGATGACGTGGACCATCTCCTCAAGAACCTCGCCGTGCTGACGGGGGCTGGAGTGCCCACCTACCTGTCGATTCACACCGGACTCAGGTCACGGCTCGCTCACGACCAGCCCCGGATCGGCTGACCGCCAGACACTTTTTTTACGAAAAACAGGAGATCGCACGATTGTCAGGAGACAATCGTGCGAAGCATCCTGATCTTCGTGCGGTCTCCTGCGAATCGTGCGGATGCTCTCGCTACGGGGCGGTCACGAAGTCGATGAGCTCCTCGACCCGGCCGAGGAATGCCGGTTCGAGGTCGGAGTAGGTCCGCACGCGACGCAGAATCGCCTGCCACGCCCGTGCGATGTCGGCCTGGCTCTCGTTCGGCAGCCCCAGCGCCGCGCAGATGCCCTTTTTCCACTCGATCGACCGAGGAATATCCGGCCAGGCCTTCAGCCCGACCCGGGCCGGCTTCACCGACTGCCAGACGTCGACATACGGATGCCCGACCACGAGCACGTTCCCTCCGTGGTTGCCGCGCATGACGGCATCCGCGATTCTGCTCTCCTTGGACCCGGGAACCAGGTGGTCGACGAGGACGCCCACCCGCCGTTTCGGTGTTGGAGCGAAATCGTTGATGATCGCGGTGAGGTCGTCGATGCCACCGAGGTATTCGACGACGACACCCTCGACCCGCAGGTCATCTCCCCAAACCTTTTCGACGAGCTCGGCGTCGTGGCGCCCTTCGACGTAGATGCGTGATGGCAGTGCAACCCGGGCCCGGGCGTCAGCGACCGCGAAAGAACCGGAAGCTGTCCGCGTTTTTGCGCCAGCCTTCTTCTTCGGCGCGACCAGGACGACTGGTTTCCCGTCGAGGAGGAACCCGGCCCCGAGCGGGAAGACCCGGCGTTTGCCATGGCGGTCTTCGAGCTGGACGGTCTTGCCCTCGATCCCGGTGACGGCTCCGCACCAGCCGGTCGCCGTCTCCTCCACGACGAGGTCCTGAACCGCTTCATGCTCGATCGGGGGCGGCGTCCTGCTGGCGCGCCAGTTGGTCGCCAGCACATCGGTTCCGTATGGGTCGTCACTCACCCGGGCTACGGTAGTCGCCTCCTGCGCGCGCGTCCGGATGCCACGCGCACGCGCGCTCCGCAAGGCCCTCGTTCATCGCTGGACTCACTCAGCCGCACAACCATAGACTCGGGTCGTACCCTCCACCGACGAACAGAAGGCGGGCAGATGCGGGCACGCTCACTCTGGGCGGTTGCGGCGATGAGTGCCGCGATCGTGCTGGGAACATCGACCGCAGCCCTCGCCGCCGATCCGGTCGAACTGGGTTCTGGCCGAGTTCTCGACGAGGCAGCGGTGCTCTCCGGCGCAGATGTCGCCGAGATCGAGACCGCCATTGACGCCCTCAGCGCTGACTCCGGCGCAGACCTGTGGGTGGTCTACGTCGATGAATTCACCAACCCGGGCGACGCCGCGGAATGGGCGAACAGCACGGCGGAGGCCAACGGGCTCGGACCCGCCCAGTACCTCCTCGCTGTTGCTACCGACCAGCGCAGCTACTATCTCTCCGGCGCCAGCGACGGGCCCGTGACGAATGACCAGCTTGGTGAGATCGAACAACAGCTGATCCAGCCGAAGCTGAGGGAAGACGATTGGGCGGGCTCAGCGGTTGCTGCCGCTTCCGGGCTCGGCAACGCGATCTCCGGAAAGGATGTGGCCGCCTCGGCCGACGACGGGGGCGTGTCGAGCGGGGTCATCTGGGCAATTCTCGGAGTCGTCGTCGTGGTTGGCATCATCATCATCGTCGTCGTCCTGCGTCGCCGGAAACCGACGGTGAACCCCCGGGAAGGGGAACCCGCCGAACTGGCGGCCGTGGAGACAGCCGACCTCGAACGACAGGCAGGAAGCGCCCTGGTGGCCACCGATGACGCGGTGAAGACCAGCGAGGAAGAACTCGGTTTCGCCGTCGCCCAGTATGGCGAGGAGACGGTCGTGGCCTTCCGCACGGCGATCGCCACGGCGAAGAACAACCTCTCGCAGGCGTTCACCATCCGGCAGCAACTCACGGACGTCACGCCGGACACCGAGCAGCAGGTCCGCGCGTGGAACGCTGAGATCATCCGGCTCTGCGTCGAGGCGAACGCCGCACTCGACCGGGAGGCGGACGCGTTCGACGAGCTGCGACAGCTGGAACAGAATGCCCCAGCGGCCCTCACCGCGCTCCGCGCAGAGCACCGACAGGTCACCGCACGCTCGACCTCGGCAGCCGAGACATTGCATACGCTCTCCTCCCGCTTTGCCCCCGCCGCGATCAGCACGGTCGCCGACAACGTCGAGCAGTCCGCCGAACGCCTGGCATTCGCCGACCAGGCCCTCACCGACGCCGACGCCGACGTCACTTCCGGCGACCTCGCCGATGCGGCCGTTGGCATCCGTGCCGCCGAAGAAGCCGTCGACCAGGCCGGACTTCTGCTGGACGCCATCGACAAGCTCGGGGCAGACCTCGACGCCGCTGACCGGTCGATTACCGCTGTCATCGCCGATCTCAGGAACGACCTGCAACTGGCGAAGTCGCAGCCGGACCCGGGCGGCACACTCGTCAACGTGATCGCGGCGACCGAAACCGCCATCGCGGGCGCCGAGCAGAAACGCGCAGCGGGCGGGCACTCCCCCCGCGACCTGCTCCAGCAGCTGGAGGCAGCGAACACCTCGATCGACGGCATCCTCCAGAGGGTGCGCGACGCCCAGGCACAGTTGCAGCGCGCGCAATCGCAGCTCGGGCAGGCGCTCTCGGCTGCTGGCGCCCAGGTCTCCGCCGCTGAGGACTACATCACGGCCAGGCGGGGGGCGGTCGGTGCGGATGCGAGGACCCGGCTTGCCGAAGCGGGACGCAACCTCGTCCAGGCCAGGCAGCTTGCCGCGTCCGATCCCGTCAATGCTCTCGCCCAGGCGCAGACGGCGGACCAGCTCGCCCGCGCCGCCATCGACGCTGCCCAGTCCGACGTCTCAGGATTCGGCATGCAACAGGGCGGCCTCGGCGGCGTGATGGGCGGAGGGCGCCAGTCAGGAAACGGCATGATGGGTGCTGTCCTCGGCGGCATCATCATCAATTCGGTGCTCGGCGGCGGGGGCCGTTCGAGTGGAGGATTTGGCGGATTCGGCGGAGGCGGCGGATTCGGGGGCGGCGGATCGCGGAGCGGTCGCAGCGCAGGAAGTTTCGGCGGGAGCGGTACACGCTCCCGGCGGGGAGGCGGTCGTTTCTAACGGCCGCCGGATGACAGATACCGATCGAGAGGAAGAAACATGGCCAAGCAATCGATCTTCGGGCGCATCGCCCAACTGGCGAAGGCGAACATCAACGCGCTCATCGACCAGGCTGAGGACCCCCAGCTGATGCTGGACCAGATGGTGCGTGATTACACGAACAGCATCGCGGATGCCGAGAGCGCCATCGCCGAGACCATCGGCAACCTGCGGCTGCTCGAGGAGGACCACGCCGAGGACGTTCGAGCGGCAGGGGACTGGGGAACGAAGGCGCTCGCTGCCAGCCGAAAGGCCGACGAGTACCGCTCGTCGGGGAACAGCGCCGACGCCGACAAGTTCGACAATCTCGCGAAGATCGCCCTGCAGCGGCAGATCACCTCCGAGGGCGAAGCACGCCAGGCCGAGCCGCAGATCGCCTCGCAGTCGCAGGTCGTCGAGCAGCTCAAGAACGGCCTCAACGGCATGAAGGGCAAGCTCGAGCAGCTGAAGAGCAAGCGGAGCGAGCTCCTCGCCCGGGCGAAGACCGCCGAAGCCCAGAAGAAGGTCGCGGATGCCGTCAAGAGCATCGACATCATGGACCCGACGAGCGAGGTCAGCCGGTTCGAGGACAAGATCCGCCGCGAGGAAGCCAAGGTGCGCGGCCAGCAGGAACTCGCGGCATCGAGCCTCGACGCACAGTTCGAGTCGCTCGAGGACATCGGCGAACTCACCGAGGTCGAGGCTCGCCTCGCCGCGATGAAGTCAGGCACCCCTGCCGTCTCGGGCTCCCAGCAGCAGCACGCCGTCGAGTCGACTCAGGGTGCACCGTACACTCCGAACGACTAGGCCTGCACGGCTGAAGCACGGCTGAAGGACACGGGCGCGAGAGACGGGCCGCACGCCAGCGGCATCCTTTCTCGCGCCCTCTCCGTTCCCGGCATCGGTGCGGGTACGCAAGCGGCGATCAGGCGCGCTCGAGCACCGTCTCGGTTTGCACGGCGAGGGAGTCAAGCAGTACTCGCAGCTGACCGGCCGGGGCAAGAAGGGCCTCCGGATGCCATTGCACGCCGGTGATCGGAAGGGTGTCGTGCTCGATCGCCTCGATGTGGCCATCGTGCGCCCAGCCGACGGCACGGAGACCGGAACCGAGGCGGTCGACAACCTGGTGGTGGGCGCTCTGCACGACGAGGTGCTCGCGGCCGTAGCGTTCGCCGAGTCCGCTGCCCGGGAGCAGGCGAACCGGGTGTTCCACGAGCGCGTATTCGACCGGGAGGTCGATGTTGCGGTGGCCGGACGCGTCCACGTGCTGCAGGAGCGTTCCGCCGAGGGCGACGTTGATGATCTGGTGCCCGCGGCAGATGCCGAGGACGGGAATGCGGCGCGCGGCTGCAGCCCTGACCAGTTCGATCTGGGCGGCATCCGCAATTTCGAAGTGGTAACCCTCACCCTCATAGCCGCGTTCGCCGTCGTAGAACTGGGGATCGATGTCTTCACCGCCCATGATGACGACAGCGTCTGCATCGTCGGCGGCGTGCAGGAGACCGTCGACGCCCAGATCGGCGGCGGAGAGCTGGGTGACGTGCCAGCCGGACGCACGCGCGTCGTCGGCAGCGCGATCGATCATGGTGCGAACGTAGGCGTCATAGGCCGGTGAGTGTTCGCGTTGCGCCGTCACCTCGACCATGACGAGACGCCGACCAGCGGTGCTCTCGGTCATGGCGTCTCCTTCTGTGTCGCGGTTCATCGTTACCCTGGCGCAGTGCATCGTGTCTTTCGTCGCGGTGCGCGGTGGGACCATTCTGCCCTGCTCGCGGTGCCCCTGCCATTCCGGACGCAACAGGCGGCAACAGGAACGGCCGGATGTTGCGTTCGAACGTCGCGCCGGATCGGCAAAAGCCGGATACTGGGGGGATGGCGACTTTCGTGGTTGTGCCCGCGTGGCAGGGTTCCGGTTCCTCTCGCGCGATGCGGCTGATCGACGGGGCCGAGGCCATCCGCGGGGATCTTCCCTCCACCGCAACCGTCGTCGTCGACGTGCCGATCGAGGCAGGAGAGTCCCTCGATACCGGTGTGCACCGGCTCTCATCGCTGAGGATCATCCGAGAACGGCAGAACGCCGCGCTCCGTGCGGCGACGGGACCCGTGATCACCATCGGCGGCGGATGCTCCGTCGAGCTCGCCGCCGTCGACCATGTGCTCTCGACGAGCGACGACACCTGCGTGCTCTGGTTCGATGCACACCCCGACCTCAACACCCCCGACGGGTCGCCGTCCGGCTCCTTCGACGGGATGGTGCTGCGAGCCCTCACCGGAGAGTGCGTCCCCGACCTCGCCGTGACGGCGCCACTCGCACCCGAGCGTCTCATCCTGGTCGGTGCCAGGGACATCGACGCGCCAGAGCAGGAGTTCCTTGATGGCTCCTCCATCCGGACGCTGTCGGTCGAGGCCACCGTCGCCGATCTGGTCGACGCGGTCAGGGCCTCGGGCGCCTCCCGGGTCTACATCCACATCGACCTCGACGTTCTCGACCCCGCCGACATCGCCGGAACAGACTGGGCAGAACCCTTCGGCCTGCCCGCCTCACACCTTGTCGACCTCATCGGGGCCGTCAAAGCGGAGTTCGCCCTCGCGGGGGCCGGCATCACCGGCTTCGCCCCGGCGTCTGCGGCCCACGCCATCGACGATCTCGGCACCATCCTGAGAATTCTCGGCTCTCTCGCCCGCTGACCGACCGTACTCCCGGCGGGGCCGGTAGCCTCGAAGCATGACCGACACCGAGTATGACCTCATCGTTCTGGGCGCAGGGCCGGTTGGCGAGAACGTCGCCGACTACGCCCGAAAGGCCGGACTGTCCTGTGTGATCGTGGAAAGCGAACTCGTGGGCGGTGAATGCTCGTTCTGGGCCTGTATCCCGTCGAAGGCTCTCCTGCGCCCCACTGGCGCTCTTGACGCTGCTCGCCGGGTAAGCGGAGCAGCACCGTCCGTCGCCGAGACCATCGATGTGGACGCCGTTCTGAAACGCCGCAACTACTGGGTCAGCGACTGGGACGACTCCGGCTCCCTGCCCTGGCTCGAGGAGGCCGGCATCGCGCTGGTCCGCGGCCACGGTCGACTTGCCGGCGTGCGCCGCGTCGAGGTGACGGGTCCGGATGGCGACGTCACCGTGCTCACCGCCAGGCACGCTGTGGCTGTCACCACCGGTTCCGCTGCACTGATCCCCGACATTCCCGGGTTGAGGGATGCCTCCCCCTGGACGAGCAGGGAGGCCACCAGCGCGACGATCGTCCCCCGCTCGATCGCGATCATCGGCGGTGGGGTCGTCGCCGCTGAAATGGCGACACTGTATGCCGCACTCGGTTCGACGGTCACGGTGATCGCCAGGAGCGGGGTGCTTGCGGGCCTCGAGGACATCGCAGGGGAGGCTGTCACGAAAAGCCTCCGCGCCGCAGGAGCCAGGGTGCTGCAGGACTCGCCGACGCGGGTCGAACGGACGTCCGACGGCGTCACGATCGACCTTGAATCCGGCGAGACCGTGACGGCGGACGAGATCCTTGCCGCCACCGGGCGGACCCCGCGCACGACCGACATGGGACTCGAGACGATCGGACTCACTCCGGGGAGCTGGCTCGACGTCGATGACACCATGCGCGTGCCTGGGATCGACGGCGGCTGGCTCTACGCCGTCGGCGACGTCAACCACCGTGTTCTGCTCACGCACCAGGGCAAGTACCAGGCCCGCGCAGCGGGCACCGTGATCGGTGCCCGCGCTGCAGGGAATGATGTGGAGGCGGACCCGTGGAGCGACCACGCGGCATCCGCAGACCACGAAGCCGTGCCGAGCGTCATCTTCACCGACCCACAGGTGGCCTCGGTCGGGCTCACAGCGGCCGCCGCCGAGAAGGCGGGCTACCGGACGCGCGTCGTCGATTACGACCTCGGCGGCGTGAGCGGCGCCGCACTGCACGCTGACGGATACGAAGGAGCGGTGCGCGCCGTCGTAGACGAGGACCGCGGGGTGCTCCTCGGTGTCACCTTCGTCGGCCAGGACGTCGGCGAGATGCTGCACGCTGCGACGATCGCTGTCGTCGGTGAGGTGCCACTGTCGCGACTCTGGCACGCTGTGCCCTCGTTCCCGACAATGAGCGAGGTCTGGCTGCGACTGTTGGAAACGTACCGGTACGACGGATGAGTCGGATCTTCGTCGACTCGCCGCTCAGCCGGCTGGGCTACCTGTACGCGAACCTTGTCGGGCTGGTCTGGGGATCGATCTGGTCGACGGGGAGCGTTCGGCGCCGCAACGGCCTGTGGGTGTTCACCGGCATGCCGAACTGGAGTTTCGGTCGCGGTGGTTCCTGCGTCGGCGGCTGTTACCTGACCCGGAACAACGTGTCGGACGCCATCCTCGAACACGAGGCGGTCCACAAACGCCAGTGGCAGCGATACGGCATGCTTTTCCCGATCCTGTACTTTCTCGCCGGTCGGAATCCACTGAAAAACCGGTTCGAAATCGAGGCGGGTCTCGAGAACGGCGGCTACGTCAGGCCATCGGGTGGGCGCGGGCGGTAGCGGACGGGAATAGTGACGAGGGGCCGGTTGTATTCATGAGTATGGAATTAGGCGTCTACAGCTTCGGCGACATCCCCACCGACCCTGCGACGGGGGCGCTCGTCTCACCGGGCCAGCAATTGCGGGACACGATCGAACGGATCCGGCTCGCCGACGAGGCGGGACTGGGATGGTTCGGCATCGGGGAACACCACCGGCCGGAGTATTCGATCAGTTCGCCGGCGACAGTGCTGGCCGCTGCAGCGACCGTCACCAGCAACATCCGCCTGTCCAGTGCCGTGACCGTGCTGTCGACGGAGGATCCGGTGCGGGTCTTCCAGCAGTTCGCCACCATCGACCAGCTGACCGGCGGACGCGTGGAGATCGCGGCCGGACGTGGCTCGTTCATCGAGTCCTTCCCGCTGTTCGGCGCGAGCCTCGCCGACTACGACGAGCTGTATGAAGAAAAGCTTGGGCTGCTGCTCGAACTCAATTCCCCGGGCCGCATCACCTGGAACGGCCGGTTCCGCCCCGCCCTCAGGGATGCCCTGATCCTGCCGCGGCCCCACGGCGAGAAGCTGGACATCTGGATCGCGACCGGTGGCAACCCGGAGTCGTCGATGCGGGCCGGGTACCTCGGCCTGCCGATCAACTACGCGATCATCGGCGGCTACCCGGAGCAGTTCGCCCCGCTCGCCGCACTCTACCGTGAGGCGGGCCAGAAGGCCGGCCACGACGCATCCGCACTGAAGGTCGCCGTCTCGGGGCCCGGTTTCATCGCCCCGACAAGCCAGGAGGCGAAGGAAACGTTTTACCCGTACTGGCACAGCTCGATGACGAAGATCGCCGCCGAGCGCGGCTTCACCGCCCCCAGCAGGCTCGGCTACGACAGCCAGACGGCGAAGCGAGGCGCGATCTTCGCCGGGAGCCCGAACGAGGTCGCGGACAAGATCATCGCGCTGCACGGGCACCTCGCCTACGACCGCCACGCCCTGCAGATGGACTGGTCAGGGCTTCCGCATGGCCTGGTGATGCGCTCGATCGAACTCCTTGCTACCGAGGTGCTCCCGCAGGTGCGCGCCGCCATCGGCTGAGCCGGGATCAGTCGAGATCGTCGGGGTCGCGCCCGGTCCTCTCGCCCGACTCGAGCGTGGCGATCTGAGCGAAATCTGCGTCGTCGAGGTCGAACCCGAACACGTCGATGTTCTCGACGATGCGCGACGCCGTCGCCGACTTGGGAATCACGACGATGCCCTGCTGGAGGTGCCACCGGATCACGGCCTGGGCCACGCTGACGTTGTGCTTCGCGGCGATGCCGTCGAGCACCGGGTTGGCGAGGATTCCGCCGCGGGCGAGCGGGGACCACGCCTCCGTGACGATACCGTGCTCGTCGTGGAACGCCCGCGAAGCGGTCTGGGGCAGCCATGGATGCAACTCGATCTGGTTGACGGCTGGGACGATGTCGGTCTCGGCGAACAACCGCTCGAGATGGTGGGGGTGGAAGTTGCTCACCCCGATCGAGCGGACACGCCCGTCGGCCTTCAGCCGTTCGAGTGCCCGCCAGGTCTCGACGTAGCGGTTCTGGGTCGGTGCCGGCCAGTGGATGAGGTACAGGTCGAGGATGTCGAGACCCAACAGCTCCATGCTGCGGTCGAATGCCCGCAGGGTGCTGTCGAAACCGTGGTCCTCGTTCCACACTTTCGTGGTCACGAAAAGCTCGCCCGGGTCGACGCCCGAGCGACGGATGCCCTCCCCAACTGCTTGCTCGTTGGCGTAGAGGGTGGCGGTGTCGAGATGCCGGTAGCCCGCGTCGATCGCGGTGGTGACGACATCCGCCGCGATGCTGTCGTCGACCTTGTAGACGCCGAGGCCGAGTTGCGGAATGGTGTTTCCGTCGTTGAGGGACAGGGTGGGAATGTCGGATGCCATGCGTCCATTATTGCCGGGGATGGGCGCGAGTTCTCCACAGATTGATCGAAGATACTTTCTAATGTCGAGTTGTTTTGGTAAAATCGAGGCATGGCAAAGATGTCAGAACAGGTCAGGGAGATCGCACTCGCCGTGTGCGATCGACTGGCGGTGTTCGAGGGCCGATGCGGGTCAGAGTCGCACGCGCCCCAAGCAGCCTTTGCCGCTCTCGTTGCCGCTCTCGGTGCCGCTCTCAGCGGTCATCGATGCAGCGTCAGATGCAGAGCTGCAAGAAATGCTGCGGGATGCCGCCCGGGTCAGATCCGGGTTCGACGCGATCATCGCCGCCGGGGCCGGCGTCGTTGCCAAGCGTTCCGAACGCGCGCTCGGGTACGCGGGCCTTGCGCAGTCGACCGGCGACCGGACGGCCGTCGACCTGGTGCAGCGCCTCACCGGCTCGACACGCACCGAGGCGTCCCGGCAGGTAAAGCTCGGGGGCGCGATGGGCGAGGCAGACGCGGCAACCAGCCGGGTGCCCCGGGGCGAGCAGGATCGGCCGCCCGCTCCCACTCTCCCGTGGCATGAGCCCCTCACCCGAGCGGCCCGCGACGGTGTCATCCACTCCGAATCCGTCACGATCATCATGCGGGGTCTCGGGGAGCCGAACGAGCGACTCGATGCCGAGGCTCTTCGCCGCGCTGCAGAGCGGCTCGTCGCGGGAGCAGCGGGCATCCACGCCGATGAACTGGGGCGACGGGCACGGCACCTGCGCGACGAGCTCGATCCGGCCGGTGTGGCGATCCGCTGGGACGAGCGCTACCAGAACCGCAGCTGGCGGTTCGGCCGCAACCAGCACGGCGCCCGAACGGCCTGGGTGCAGTTCGACGAGGAGTCCGCTGCCTGGGCCGATGCGATCGTCGGCGCCGCGATGCGTCCTCGCCGCGGTGGCCCGCGATTCGTCGACGCCGCCGAGGCCGACCGGGCAGAGAAACTGAGCCTCGACCCCCGCAGCAACGACCAGATGGTGTTCGACCTGATGATGGACCTGCTCAGGGCGGGCTCCGAAGCCGATCCGACTCTGGCGTTCGGTTCCCGCCAGCCCGGCGTTCGCGTGGTCGCCACCCGTGAGAATCCTGCTGCCGACGGCGCACCGGCCACCGGCACTGTGGCGCCCGGCATCGGGTACTTCGAAGAAACCGGAGACGCCGTTCCCGGCAGCGTCATCGGCCGCCAGATCTGCGTCAGCGGAGTCACCCCGGTTACTGTCGATGAATCCGGCACCCCTCTCGATGTCGGGCGCGAACACCGGCTGTTCACGTCGAAACAGCGGATCGCGCTCGCGATTCGCGACGGCGGCTGCCGGATGCCCGGCTGCGACCGGCCACCGTCATACACAGAAGCCCATCACCTCCAGGAGTGGGCGGCCGACAGCGGCAGAACGGACCTCGCCGACGGAATTCTTCTCTGCCGGTACTGTCACATGCTCATCCACAACAACGGGTGGAAGATCACGCGCACCGGCAGCGACTACTGTGCGGTTCCCCCGCCGTCGGTCGATCCGCAACGAAGACCCATCCCGCTCCCCGGGAAGTCGCCGCTGGTCCAGACGCGGGCGCGGGCGCCGGAGCCCCAGAAATTACCCCTGAGGCCGCAGCGGGCGTAGCTGCTCCAGCCGCTCGATACCGGCACAGGCCTCCCTGGCGCAGTGGAACAAATCCGGCGTCAGTAGGCTGGCTCGATGAGCTCAGCAGAGACTGACCAGGCCGACCGAAACGACCAGGTCGACCGAAACGACCAGATCGGCCGAAACGACCGGGACGTCCCGACCGACCGAGACGACCCGATCGACCGGATCGTTCGCGACGTTCGAGCGTCTGGCGCTGTCAACGGCATCCGCATCGTCGGCATCGACGGTCCGTCCGGGGCAGGCAAGAGCACACTCGCCAAACAGGTCGCGGCCGCCCTCGACGCACCACTCATCCAGATCGACGATTTCGTGTCGTGGTCGGACTTCTCCGGCTGGTGGCCGCGATTCGATGCACAGGTTCTCACCCCACTCGTCGGCCGGTCGCCCCGCGCACTGGCAGGTGAGGGACTGGGACGGGTGACGAATTCGGAGAGTCCCTCGGCATTTGGAGAACCCAGCCCTGGGCTCCGATCGTCGTGATCGAAGGCGTCACAAGTTGCCGCCGAGCCGCGCACGACGACCTCGCCTACTCGGTCTGGGTCGATGCTCCAGCCGACGTGCGCCTCCATCGCGGAATCGAACGCGACGGCGAGAGCCACCGGGAGCTCTGGAACCGATGGATGGTCGAAGAGGCAGCATTCTTCCGGAGCGACGGAACGCGCGAGCGCGTCAACACCATCGTCTCAGGCCAACGACACCTCAGTGACGAACGTCGAGCCGGTACGCCGGAGGCGTCTGGATGACGTCGGCGGACACACCGAGCTCAGCCGTGAGGTAATCGTGGGACTCGGCGACCCCGCGATAGTGGCCCCCGAGCCAGACGTGAACCTCTTCGGGGTTCTCACAGAGCATCTCGCCGGCCCACGCGCGTACGGCGCGGGATACTGCCTCACCGGTCGCGCAGGTACGACCGGTCCCCGGAGCACCTGAACGACGCGAACGGGGCAACCAGCTGACCGTCATCCGCGGCGGAACCTGCAGCGTGCCGATGGCATCCTCGGTCCCGACCTCGACGAAGACCCGACCCGTCGCACACAGCGGAAGCGTGGCCAGCATCGCCTCGAGCTCAGGAAGCGCTGTCTCGTCACCGGCGATCAGAAACTGAACCCGGTGCTTGTGATTCGCCTCATTGGCTCGGTGGCCGGAATGGTCTGTGCGGGTGTGAACGGTCATGTCGTTACCAGTATAGGCAAGCCTTACCTCAACTCGCCAACGTGCTCCCGACTCCCCCAGCCTGCTCACAGCGAACCTCACTGCGACCGAGGGCGACTATTCCGGGTCGACGAGATATCGGCTGGTCACAGCGATGCGGTTGAAGGCGTTGATGGACACGATGATCCAGGACAGGGTGGCGAACTCGACCTCATCGAAGATCTCCCGCGAGGCGGCATAAACGTCGTCGGGCACGTTTCCCTCCGCGACGAGTGTGATCGCCTCCGTCAGCGCGAGCGCAGCACGCTCGCGCTCCGAGTACAGTCCGGCGTCACGCCAGGACGGAAGAACGGTCAGCCTCTCGGTGGTCTCACCGTGCTTCAGCGCCTTTGCCGTATGTACCCGCAGGCAATACGCACAACCATTGATCTGTGACGCGCGCATCTGCACCAACTCGGAGAGCAGCGGTTCGATGCCGGCTTCGCGGGCGAGCTGACCCACTTCGGCCGACAGCGCCGCGAGCTTCGCATACGCGGTCGGACGGGTCTTTGAGAGGTGTACTCGGGCCGCAGTCGTCATGCGTCCATTCTGGGGCATCCGCCGGCGAATGGGAGGAATCCGCCCGCGCAGCAGAACGCCGATGCTGCGCCGGTCAGCGTGCAGCAATCGGCGGGGTTCGCTGGTGCCACCGGATGCGGCGCTCCAACTGGCTCCCCAGCGCCAGCAGGGTCGACTCTCCGCCGGGTCGCCCGATCAGCTGGACGCCCATCGGGAGCCCGTCAGCGGTCTCAGCCACCGGCAGCGTGATCGCCGGGAGACCCGCGACGTTCACGAACGATGTGAACGGGGAGTACTGGCACTGCTGGACGAAGTTGCGATCAGCATCCTCGGTGTCGAAGAAACCGACCGGCCGTGGCGTCTGCGCGAGCGTCGGTGTGATCACGACGTCGAACGCCGAGAACTGCGCGATGACACTCCGTTCGAAGGCGGCGAGCACGCTGAGCGTCTCCGCGACCTCCCGGGCCCCGAGGTCACGGCCGCTCCTGACCAGGTGCCTGGTGACCGGCTCGAGCAGGTCCAGACGATCGTCCTCGACCGGGATGGTGGCAGCAGAGATGCGCCAGAGCCTGCGAAACGCCTCGAGGTAGACACCGTCGTGGTCCAGCCGGACGTCCTCGATTCCATGGCCGATCGACCCGAGATGAGCCAGTGCCACACTCACCGCAGCGGATGCTTCAGGCGCGACAGCGATGTCCATCGAATCCTCGAACGGCGAGTTCGCCAGCACCCCGATCGAGAACCGGCCCTCGCCCCTCACTGCGGCGCCCAGCAGGTCACCGTCGTTCTCGTCAGGGGCCCTGAGCGCGAAATGGTGGTCGATGTGTCCATTGCGCCGACCGATCATCGCGTCGAGCAGCAGCGCAACATCCGTGACAGTCCGGGCGATCGGCCCCTTCACCGCGAGGCCGCCGATCGAGTCGATCCCGGAACCGGCTGGGACGAGACCGCGCGAGGGCTTGAGGCCGACGAGCCCACACGCCGCGGCGGGGATCCGGATCGATCCTCCCCCGTCGCTTCCCGGTGCGAACGGCACGAGTCGAGCGGCGACAGCAGCCGCTGCTCCCCCGCTCGATCCTCCGGCCCCGAGGCCGAGGTCCCACGGGTTTCGGGCGGGCGGAGCGACCAGCGATTCGGTGTAGCCGTGCATCCCGAACTCCGGCGTATTCGTCTTGCCGAGGCTGATCGCGCCCGCGCCGTCGAGGACGTCCACGATTTCGTCCGATCGCGGGGAGATCGTGCCGGCGAATGCCCGGGAGCCGAATCCGGTGGCCACACCGCGACGCATGGTCAGGTCCTTGTCCCCGAAGGCGAGCCCCCAGAGTGCGCTGGTTCGCGGAACGAGTCTCTCGAGGTCCTGTGCGCGGCGGATGGCGTCGTCCCTCGTGATCGTCACGAAGGCGCCGAGCTCGCCATTGAGCCTGTCGATCCGGTCGAGGTAGTGGGTCGTCAACTCGACGGGCGAGACCTCCCCGCGCTGGAGGGCGAGCCACTGGTCGAGGGCGCTGAGTTCATGCAGTTCCGTCACAGGACGAGCCTATTCCGGAAAAAATCGTGCGGGGGTCTTGACAAAATGTCTGATTCAATGTTGGTTAGTTAGTGAAGTAATTAACCACTGAACCCGGAGGCCCCGTGCTTGACGAAGGCAAACCGATCTTCCTGCAAATTGCCGAGCAGATCGAAAACGACATCATCGCTGGCACCCTCGCAGAGGAAAGCCAGGCACCGTCGACCAACGAGTTCGCCACCTTTTACCGCATCAACCCCGCGACGGCAGGCAAAGGCGTGAATCGCCTTGTCGACGACGGAATCCTGTACAAGAAAAGAGGAATCGGCATGTTTGTCGCCGAGGGCGCTCGCGCCCGACTCATCGACGCCCGCACAACCAGATTCAGCGACGAATTCATTCGACCTCTGATCGCCGAGGCCACGAAACTCGGCATCACCCCAGACCAACTCACAGAAATGATCTCAACGGAAGGTGTCGCGATATGAGCACCCCACGCACTCCCGCAGTCAACCCGGTCATCAGCGTCCGCGGCCTGACCAAACGATTCGGCAAGGTCACCGCCGTGAACGACGCCAGCTTCGACATCCAGGCAGGGAGTATCACCGGCCTGCTCGGCAGGAACGGAGCAGGCAAGACGACCATCATGCAGGTCCTCACGGGCCAGGATTTCGCCACGTCGGGCGATGTGCGGGTCTTCGGTGAACTCCCGGCCGAGAATCCAGGCGTGCTCAGCCGCGTCTCCTTCGTCAAGGAAAGCCAGCGCTACCCGGACGACTTCCAGCCCAGGCACGTGTTTGCGAGCGCCCCCTGGTTTTTCGAGAACTGGGACGCTGACTTCGCCGCACAACTCGTCGACGAGTTCCGACTCCCGGTGAACCGGCGAATCAAGAAGCTGTCCCGCGGACAGCTCTCCGCCGTCGGCGTGATCGTCGGCCTGGCCTCCCGCGCGCCACTCACCTTTTTTGACGAGCCCTACCTCGGCCTCGATGCCGTTGCCCGCCAGCTGTTCTACGACCGGCTCCTCGAGGACTACACGGAGCACCCGCGCACCGTCGTGCTCTCGACCCACCTGATCGATGAAGTCGCCCAGCTGCTCGAGCACGTGCTGGTCATCGACCAGGGATCCATCCTCATCGATGAGGCGGCAGAGACCCTGCGCGGATCCGCAACCACGGTCGTCGGCACGCGCGCCGCCGTCGATACGTTCGTGCAGGGCAGGGAGGTGCTCCACCGGGACGGTATCGGCGGCCTCGCGTCCGTCACAACCGGCAGGCTCGACGCCGATGAGCGCCGAGAGGCCGCGCAGGCGGGACTCGAGCTCTCGCCCGTTTCCCTGCAACAACTCATCGTGAGAAAGACCAACCTCACCGAGAAGGAATTCGAGTCCCAGTCATGACAACGACAGCGACAACACCCACCATCGTGACTCCGTCGACCCAGGCAGAAAGTCCCCACCCCATGAATCGCATCTGGAACGCAGCCCGGCTGAACTTCGTCAATAAGTGGACCGTGTACTGGATCCCCTTGATGATCCTCGCCTTCATCTGGCTCATCAACATGGGGGTCTGGTCGATCATCGGCGCTACCGTCCCCGGTCCCGACCGCGCGGCTGCCCTCGAGGGTACCGAGTGGAGCGGTGCCTCCTTCTACATTTTCATCTACCTGCTCGTCATCGCCGTGCAGTCGATGAACATGACGTTCGCCTATGCGCTTGGGCTGAGCCTCAGTCGTCGGGAGTTCTACCTCGGCGCCGCCCTGGCGTTCGCGATCCTCTCCGTTTCGTACGGAGCCATCCTCACCGCCCTGTCCTACGTGGAAGAGTGGACCAAGGGGTGGGGAGCTGGCGGACACATGTTCACCTCGGTGTACTTCGGCTCGGGCCCTGTCTGGCAGCGACTCTTCATCTTCTCGGCAGCAATGCTGTTCTTCGCCTTCCTCGGCACGGTGAGCGGGGCCGTCTTCATGCGCTGGCGCACGATCGGATTGCTCATCGCCGGAGCAATCAGCATCCTGCTCCTCGTCGGGGTCATCACCCTGATCACAGCCACACAGAGCTGGCCCCTCGTCGGCAGCTGGTTCGTCGCGTCCGGCCCCGTCGGTGTCGTCGCCTGGTCGCTCGTCCCGACGACGATTTCCGCGATCGCGGGCTATCTCATCCTCCGCAGGGCCACGACGAAAGGCTGACACGCGTGACGGATGCGACAGGCCGGGAGGAGCAATCCTCCCGGCCTGTCCTACGACTCGAGTTCCGTGGCGAGTTCGGTCAGCAGACGACCGAACACATGCGCCGACTGGACGACCGACTTGCGGCCGATGATCGGCCCAGCGAAGTGCAGGGGCCTGGCGACGTTGACCAGTTCGTGTTCGATCCGGGAACCGCCGTCAGTGGGAAGCACCCGGTACTCCCCCCGATACCACCAGCCGCCCTGCACGATGATCAGCCGTTCGGAGTCATCGGCGGTGATCGCGGTCACGTCAGGGTCTGGCGGCGTCAGCCTTTTCTTGATGGCGGCGTAGACCTCCGCCGGGTTCGCATGGATCTCTCCGGCGTATGAGCGGAGGACAGTGTTCGTGGCCGGGCGGTCATGTGAAGCGGATGTCGGCATGCGGACACGCTATCGCAGCCGTCCGGCATCCGTTACTTGAGCGACTTCTGCAGGAGCACCGTGCCGAGCCAGCGTTCGAACTTGAACCCGACCCGCCCCATCCGGCCGATCTCGGTGAAACCGAAGGATTCGTGCAGCGCGATGGACGCCTCGGCACCCTTGTCGCTGATGACCGCGAGGATCTCCTTCAGGCCTGCAGCAGTGGACCGCTCGATCAATTCTCCGAGCAGGACCCGGCCGAGCCCTTTGCCCGTCGACGCCGGCCCCAGGTAGATCGAGTTCTCCACGGTGAACCGGTACGCCCGCTTCTCCTTCCACGGCGTGACGAGTGCGTAGCCGAGGATCACTTTGTTCGGCGACTCCGCAACGATGAACGGCATCCCGAGCTTCTGGAGATGGGCGAACTTCGCCTTCCACTTCGCAAGCGACATGGCGTCCTCATCGAAGGTGACCACGCTGTTGGTGACGTAGTAGTTGTAGATCTCACGGATGTACGGCAGATCGGCCGGTTCGGCGTCGCGGATCGTGTACTGGAAGGGGGCCTCAGGTTCAGGCTTCTTGCGCAGGTGCGGAGGCAACTGTCTGCGGGGCTGATATTCCTCTTCTAGCACGCGTCAAGCGTAGACGACCGCACCGCGAGCGATTGTCACCAGAGGTGGCCGGATTCCAGGCCCCAGTCCACCGGCTCAGCTCCCTGTGCCGTCAGCAGGGCGTTCGCGCGGGAGAACGGCGCAGATCCAAAGAAGCCGCGCGATGCGGAGAGTGGGCTGGGGTGGGCACTCGCCACGATCGGCGTTTCGCCGAGCAACGGCGTCAGCGTCTGGGCATCCCTGCCCCAGAGGATCGCGACGAGCGGCGTCTTCCTGTCCACGAGCGTCCGGATGGCGAGGTCGGTGACAGCCTCCCAGCCGATGCCCCGGTGCGACCCCGCCTCCCCCGCTCGAACGGTCAGCACCCGGTTGAGCAGGAGGACACCCCGGCGGGTCCAGACACCCAGGTCGCCGGACGCCGGCGGCGGAGCACCGACGTCGGCGGTGAGTTCCTTGAAGATGTTGGCGAGGCTCCGCGGCACAGGTCGCACCGCCTCATCGGCGGCGAAGGCGAGTCCGATCGGGTGCCCGGGTGTCGGGTAGGGATCCTGGCCGACGATGAGCACCCGCACATCGTCGAGGGGCTCGGCGAAGGCGCGGAGCACGTCCTGCTCGGCCGGCAACACCACCGCCCCTCCGGCCGTCTCGGCCGCGAGCGTCTCCGCGATGGCATCGAGACGGGGTTGCACGGGTGCGAGCGCCGTCGCCCAGCCCCGATCGATCCGACCGGAGGCCGCGAGTGCGGCCAGGTCGAACATTCCCGTCATCCGGCGGCCAGCGTCGAGACGCGGACTCCTGCCTCGGTGGCAAGGACCTGCCACACGTTGCCGGAGCCGACGGCACGAAGCGCGCCCTCGCCGACAACGAAGGCGGTGTTCTCGTCGATGGCAATGCCTCCTGCGACAAGCCCGGCCTCTGTCGCGGCGATCAATCGCGAGAGATTCCCCCACTGCACGGCGTGAACGTCGACCGAGATATCAATCAGTCCGATGCCGTTCTCCACGGTCACGTCGTCGAGGTCCTCCGAGCCGTCCTCGCGGCTCACCTCGATTCCACCGATCCGCCATCCGCCGACCAGGGCGTGCTCGGCGGCGATCGAAGCCCCGGCCGAGAAGCCGAGGTAGGGGATCCCAGCGGCGACCTGGCGACGGATCTCACCGAAAATCGGGCGCAGCGCCTCGAGGTAGGCCGGCGTCAGTCCTCCACCGATCAGGATGCCCTGGACGTCGGCGAGCGCAACGCTCGTCGCTTCGTCACCGTGGCCGAGCACCGTGATGACGGGCTCGAAAGCGCCGGCGGGTGTCGCCGCGGCGATGAGGGAGGCCGCGTGCTCGCCTCCGTCTCCGTCGCGGACGACGATGACGGCAATCCGGGGAGGTCCCTCCGATCCGGAATCAGCAGCGAGCGCGGTCGCTTCGGCCAGGAAAGGAGAATAGACGGCCGGGTCGTTGGTTGCGGACCAACCCCCGCCGACAAGGTGAACACTCATGCATCGAGCCTACGGTGCGGTCACGGGGGCCAGCGCCGACCACGGGAAAGTGATCCACTTGTCGGTGTCTCGCCAGACATGGTCAGGCACGAGCACCGTGCGGGGCTTGGAGTAGAGGGTGAGCGTGCGCACCGTGGCTCCGTGTTCCTGCAACAGGTCGACGACCATGGCGAGCGTGCGCCCCGAGTCCGAGACGTCATCGACGAGCAGGACGTTCTTGCCCGACAGCGCCGGTGCGTCGAGCAGCGGCGGGTGCAGCACCGGCTCGGGAAGTCGCTCATCGACGTCGGTGTAAAACTCAACGTTGATACTGCCGCAGTTTTTCGTGCCCAGGGCGTATGCGACCGCTCCGGCGAGCAGGAGTCCGCCCCGGGCGACCGCCACCACGATATCCACGTCAAAGCCGGCGGAGACGACATCAGATGCCAGTTCCCTGGCCGCCGTCCCGAACTCATCCCACCCCAGCACTTCGCGATCAGGCGGGAAGGACGCCGGGAGCTCTCCGGTGTGGGGAATCGTCATGGAGATACGCTACACGGAAGCCGGTTGGCCGGCACCGCACATTGCATCCGGCCGCGACTGCCGACACGATGCCAGAGTGACCAGCCGGTCACCAGGGACCACCCCGACACGAGGACTCGTCATTCTCCAGCCCATTTCCGCCGGTATCGTTGCGGCGATCACCGGATTCGCCACGTCATTCGCGCTCGTCATCGCCGGTCTCCGGGCGGTTGGCGCGACGGAAGCCGAGGCATCCTCCGGGCTGCTCTCCCTGTGCCTCGTCGTGGCCGCCGTCAGTATCGTTCTGACCTGGTGGCTTCGCATCCCGATATCGTTCGCGTGGTCGACGCCGGGAGCGGCGCTCCTTCTCGCGACGACCGATGACGGGATCACCTTCGCGGCCGCCGTCGGCGCGTTCCTCGTCTGCGCCCTCCTCATCGTTCTGTGCGGACTCTGGCCGCCGCTGGCGAACCTGATCACGCTCATCCCGAAGCCGCTCGCCTCCGCCATGCTCGCCGGCATTCTCTTTCCCATCTGCCTGGCCCCGATCCAGGCATCCGTCGAGCTGCCCCTCCTCGGGTTGCCGATCGTCGCCGTCTGGCTTGTGCTCTCCCGTTTCGCACCGCGCTGGGCGGTCCCGGCGGCCATGGCCGTCGCCGCGATCGGGATCGCGGTGACGGCGGGGACCGGGTGGATGGCGACGGCGACGCTCGCGCCCCAGTTGGTCTTCGTCCCCCCGGTGTTCGAGCCTGCCGTCATTCTCAGCCTGGGGCTTCCCCTCTTCATCGTGACCATGGCGGGCCAGAATGTTCCCGGCGTCATCGTCATGTCGACGTTCGGCTACACCGTGCCCGGTCGGGCTGCGCTGATCGGATCGGGGGCCGCTTCCGGCGTCGGCGCCCTGTTCGGAGGACACGTGATCAACCTCGCCGCGATCACCGCGGCGCTCATGGCCGGCCCGGAATCCCACCCGGACACGGCGAAACGGTGGGTCGCCTCCTTCACCGCCGGCGTGGTGTATCTCGTCCTCGGCCTCGGCGCCGGCGTCGCCACCGCACTGGTATCTGTCTCTCCCCCGATCATCATCACGGCCGTGGCCGGGCTCGCCGTCCTCGGCGCACTGGTCGCGTCCCTCAGCGGCGCCCTCGACGATGCGGGGTCGCGCATCCCCGCCATCGCGACATTCCTTGTTGTCGCCTCGGGCATCGTCGTGCTCGGGGTCGGCAGTGCGTTCTGGGGCCTGGTCGTCGGCGGCCTCGTGATGTTCACACTGCGGCGTAAGGTATCGGCGTGAGCACTATCGATGACGACTACGAATTTCGCCGCTTCGTCCCATCGGGCACGACAATCGATGCGCAGACCAGGGGCTGGCTGCAGGCAGATGCCCAGGGATTCCACGCGAAACGGTACACCGAAGAGTCCCTGGCGCGGGTTGCAGCCGGACTGGTCGCTGACGGCCAGACGCTGACCGGCGTCTATGCCGGGACCAGGCTGGACGGGTCGCTGGGAGCCGATTATCCGGTCGCCACGTTCGCCTCGTTCGCGAAGTCGCTCAACATCGGCGCCGGACGGATGCTCCCCGCGCACCTCATCTCGTCCGTCACCGTCCGGCCCACCCATCGCCGCCGCGGACTGCTCCGCCGGATGATGACGGACAACCTGGCCTCAGCGGCCGCCGACGGGTTCGCTGTCGCCCTGCTGACGGCATCCGAGGCCTCCATCTACCGCCGGTTCGGTTTCGGTCCTGCCGTCTGGCACCGGTCGATGTCCGTGTCGACCGATGCCGGGTTCCGTCTGCTCACCGCTCCCGGGGGCAGTTGCGACTGGGCTGCGGCTGCAGACCTGGAGACCATCGGCCCGCGGGTCTTCTCCCGGTTCCACACCGCGCAAACGGGCTCGGTCGACCGTCACGTCGGCATCTGGAACCATGTCACCGGACTCGTCGATTCCGACGGCCAGGAGGACAGGAGCGTCAGGGCCGCCCTGCACTACGACGAGGACGGCGGCGTCGACGGCTACGTCTCGTACCGTTTCGCCGGCCACGAGTCGGAGAAGCGAACGGTGACGGTGCTCGACCTCGTCGCCGCCGACGACAATGCCGCCCTCGGACTGTGGCAGTACCTCGCATCGATCGACCTGGTCGAGCGGGTGACCTGGCGGATGGGCCGCGTCGACGAACCGCTCACCTGGGCCCTCGAGGACCCGCGCCGGGTCGCCGTCGAGAGTGTCGAGGACTGGCTCTGGCTGCGAATTCTCGACGTGCCCGCCGCATTCGAGGCTCGGTCGTACCGCTCTGATGGCGACCTCGTTCTCGGCGTGCGGGATGACCTCGGCCACGCGGCGGGCGTGTGGCGGCTGACGGTCACGGACACCGCGGCCCGCGTGACCCGCGAGGACGAAGCACATCCGGACATCGAGCTCGACGCGTGGGTTCTCGGCTCGCTCTACCTCGGTGGAGCCGACCCGCTCACCGTTCTGGCCGGCGGGCAGCTGATCGAGCACACCGCCGGTGCCGTTGCCACGCTGCGGGGGTTGCTGGCACCCGACCGCCCGGTCTACGGCATCACGCCGTTCTGACGCGGTGGGCCTCAGTCCAGGAGCGTCTTCAGGTACCTGGCATCCCGCTCGTAGGCGACCGCCTCGGCCCGCAGCTGCGGCCTGAACAGTTCGTCGGCCTTCTCGACCGACAGCTCGGCAAGGTCCAGGAGGCGTGTCACAGCAACCCGAACGACGTCACTCCAGGTGGCATCCGAACCGTACGCGTCAAGGATGACCTCGACCCGCCTGCGGGCGTCGGCCTGGCCGGGGGCTCCGTCCGGAGTGTCAGCGGTCAGCGGGCAGACGCGCGTGGCGAAGTACGCGATGTCCCAGAGCCTCGGCCCTGGCGAGCACATATCGAAGTCGATCGCCCCGACGATCGCGCCCTCGTCGTTGAAGGCGAGGTTGTGCGGGGCGAAATCGTTGTGGCAGATCACCTCTGACGGGATCTTCGTCGGTGACTGCCACACGGCGTCGTCGACGGCGAAACCGATTGACGCATCGTGGAGCTGCCGGAGCTTCTTCGCACCGTCGACAAGGACCGCATCGTCCCAGACGAACATCGGCAATGGGTACAGCGGGACGTTTCCCTCGATGAAGGTGAGGACCTCGAGGTCGCCGTCCATCCGCACCGGGGTCGGCGCCCACGACACGCCGTTCCGTTCCAGGTACCGCAGGTAGCGGTGAACGGTCGGCGTCCACGGCCCGGCGCTGCGCTCGACCGTGTCGTCTACCCTGCGCACCGAATTCATGTTGCCACCGGGCAGCGATCCAGCCATGATCAGTCCCGCTTCATCGCGAGGCCGCCGCGGATCACTTTGTGCGGTGCTGCCTGGGCGACGGGCTTGATGGTGATCGAGTCGATGTTGACGTGGGCGGGGAGTTCGACGGCATGCACGATCGCCTCGGCGATGTCCTCGGCGCTGAGCGGGTCGGCGACGCCGGAGTAGACGGCATCCGCTTTCGCCTGGTCCCCGCCGAACCGTACGAGAGAGAACTCCTCGGTCCGCACCATCCCTGGTGCGACCTCGATGACGCGGATCGGCTCCCCGGCGAGTTCGAGCCGCAAAACCTGCAGAAGCGCCCGCTGGGCGAACTTCGAGGCGTTGTACCCGCCGCCGCCCTCGTAGGCCACCGATCCGGCGATGGACGTGATGCCGACGATCGACGCGGATTCCGCCTGGCGGAGGAGCGGAAGCAGAGCTGAGACCATGCGTTTGGTTCCGAGCACGTTGATGTCGAACATCCGCGCCCAGTCGTCTGGGTCACCTGCCTCGACCGACTCCATGCCGAACGCACCGCCCGCGTTGCTGACGAGGGCGTTCAGTCCCCCTGATGCCGCAACCACATCACGGACCCGGTCGACATCCGCCTGCACGGTCAGGTCGGCGACGATGACCTGGGCTCCCGTCTCGCTGGCCAGCGTCTCGAGTCGGTCGGCCCTGCGGGCGACACCGACGACGTCCCATCCCCGCGAACGGAACAACCGCACGGTGGCGGCTCCGATCCCCGAACTCGCCCCGGTCACGACAACGCGTTGTGCACTCATGTGGCCAGCCTATTGCGCGCGTTACGTCATGTTTCCTTCACGTTGAGTTGTCGGCCCATCCTGCATAGCGTGAGGCCAACGATCTTTCCGTCATCTTCCACCCGACCCGAAACGAGGGGCTCCCATGACCGAACCAACCTGGCAGTTCGAAACCAAGCAGATCCACTCGGGCGCGGCACCCGACCCGACGACCAAAGCACGCGCCACCCCGATCTACCAGACCACGAGCTATGTCTTCGACAGCGCTGACCACGCCAGGAACCTCTTCGCGCTCGCCGAATTCGGCAACATCTACACCCGCATCCAGAACCCGACCCAGGCCGTCGTCGAGGAGCGCGTTGCTGCGCTCGAAGGGGGCACAGGCGCCCTCCTCCTCGCCTCGGGCCAGGCTGCGTCGACCTTCTCCATCCTCAACATCGCCCAGGCTGGCGACCACATCGTCTCGTCGTCGTCGATCTACGGCGGAACGTACAACCTGTTCAAGTACACGCTCGCGAAGCTCGGCATCGAGACCACCTTCGTCGAGGACCAGGACGACGCTGACGAGTGGCGCCGAGCCGTCCGCCCGAACACCAAGGCGTTCTTCGCCGAGACCATCGGCAACCCGCGCATCAACATCCTCGACATCGAGCTCGTCTCATCGATCGCGCACGAATCCGGCATCCCCCTCATCGTCGACAACACGATCGCCACCCCGTACCTGATCCGTCCGTTCGAGCACGGCGCAGACATCATCGTGCACTCCGCCACGAAATTCCTCGGCGGCCACGGAACGGTCATCGGCGGTGTGATCGTCGACGGCGGAACATTCGAGTGGACGAAGAACGTCGAGAAATTCCCCGGCCTCACCGAGCCAGACCCCTCGTACCACGGTGCCAGCTACACGACCGCGGTCGGCGACGGCCTCGCCTACATCATCAAGGCCCGGGTGCAGCTGCTCCGTGACCTCGGTGCCGCGATCGCCCCGGCGAGCGCCTGGCAGCTCATCCAGGGCATCGAAACCCTGTCGCTGCGAATCGAACGGCACGTGCAGAATGCGCAGGAGATCGCTGAGTGGCTCGACAACCACCCCGACATCGCGAGCGTGAACTACTCGGGGCTGCCATCGAGCCCGTGGTACGCGGCCGCGAACAAATACGCCCCGAAGGGTGTCGGCGCTGTGCTGTCGTTCGAGCTGAAGGGCGGCGTCGACGCCGGTCGGGAACTCGTCAACACGCTCTCACTGTTCTCACACCTGGCGAACATCGGCGATGTGCGTTCACTCGTCATCCACCCGGCGTCGACGACGCACTCGCAGCTCACCCCCGAGCAGCAGCTGACCACCGGGGTCACCCCCGGCCTGGTCCGACTCTCGGTCGGACTCGAGAACGTCGCGGACCTCAAGGCCGACCTCGAGCAGGGGCTCGCGGCAGCCCGAGCCGTTGTGGTCGCTGCCCGCAACTGACGCCGTCTGAACGATCCTGACCCTGTGGCGGCCTCTTTGGCCGCCACAGGCATGTTCACGGCTGGCGGGATTACGCTTCCTGCATGGGCAGGTTCACAGACACATGGCGTTCTCACCTGCTCACCACTCTCTCCGGCTCCAGTGACGGCAGGCCACGCTGGGTCGACTCCATCGAGGAGGGCTCGGATGAGGGCTTTTTCGGGCCCGGGTCGGCCTCGTGGGCGGTGCACGGCGGTTTGGCCACGATGGTCGCCGGCATCCGCGCACTTCTCCTCCAGACCCTGCACCCGGGTGCCATGGCCGGCGTCCATGACTGGTCGAGGTACCGCGAGGATCCCCTCGGCAGGCTCTCCGGCACCATCCAGTGGCTGATCACCGTCACCTTCGGCGACACCGGCACGGCCGAACGGGAATCTGCCCGGGTCGCTTCCTTTCATCAGCGCGTCTCGGGCACCTACCGGGACACCGCCGGGAACGTACACCCATACTCCGCCGGCGACCCCGAGCTGCTCCGCTGGGTTCACATCGTCTTCACCGACTCATTCCTCGCCTGCCACTCCCTCTGGGGCGGCTCGATCCCCGGGGGCGCGGACGCGTATGTCGACGAGTGGTCACGCGCCGGGACGCTCGTCGGCGTGGTCGAACCACCTCGCTCAGCCGCCGGCCTCGAGGATGCTCTCGCCGCCTACCGCGACGCCGGGATCCTGCAGTATGACGAACGGGTCGCCGAGGCGGTCCGATTCATCAGGAATCCGCCGCTGCGCCGGTCGATGATGCCCGCCTACCGGATCATGTTCGCCGGAGCTGTGGCCTCGATTCCGCGGGAGTACCGCGATCTGCTGGGGCTTCGCCGGTCCCGGCTCCCCGTCATCACGGCAACCGGGGCCGTTCTCGGGGCTGTCCGCCGCGTCCTCGGTGAATCGTCGACGTCGGAAGACGCCGCCCGCCGGCGAATCGCCCGGTTGCGAGCCTCGGCTCCCGGATCGTGAGCTGTGTGACGGACAACCGCTGACGGCGACCGAAAACCGGCTGCCACGTAATACGCGCCACCTCTGTCACCCCACCAGACAGAATGGATCCATGGACTGGCAGACACCCGAGGACACCGTGCCGTCGAGCTTTATCACCGAAGAGCTGGCGCGGCACCTGCTCGGCAAGCCGCCCGCGACCGGGGCATGGCGGGACGGTGACCCGGCCGGCTCCCGGCTGTTCGCCGACCTCGGTCCCCTCGACTTCGAGAGCGGCGGTCACCTCCCGCATGTTCGGCTCGCCTACGAGACACTCGGCACACTCAATGCGACGAGGGACAACGCCGTTCTCATCACCCACGCGCTCACCGGCGACAGTCACGTCGCGGGAGTGGCCGGCGACGGACACCCAACCGACGGGTGGTGGGGTGCCATCGTCGGACCGGGACTCGCCATCGATACGGACGAATGGTTCGTCGTCGTGCCGAACATGCTCGGCGGCTGCCAGGGCTCGACCGGCCCCGCCTCGTTCGCCCCCGACGGGTTCGAGTGGTCTACCCGATTCCCCCACACGACCATCAGGGACCAGGTGTCGGCCCAGGCGCGACTGGCCGACGCCCTGGGAATCGAGACCTGGGCGGCGGTCGTCGGCGGCTCCGTCGGCGGAATGCACGCCCTGGAATGGGCGATCGAGCATCCCGAACGCGTCGCCAGGCTGGCGATTCTGGCTGCCCCTCCCCAGACCACCGCGGACCAGATCGCCCTGAACACGGTCCAGATCGAGGCGATCCGGATGGATCCCCATTTCGCCGCCGGTCACTACTACGACGCACAGGACGGCGACGGCCCGCACCGGGGTCTCGCCCTCGCCCGACGGATGGCCCTGCTGAACTATCGCAGCCCATTCGAGCTCAATGCCCGGTTCGGACGGACCTGGCAGTCAGCGATCAGTCCCCAGGGCGATGGGGGAAGGTATGCGGTCGCGTCGTACATCGATTTCCACGGCAACAAGTTCACCAGGCGCTTCGACGCGAACAGTTACATCACCCTCGTCGAAGCGATGAACTCACACGACATCGGGCGCGGACGCGGCGGGATCGATGCTGCACTTGACCGGGTGACCGCACGTGCCCTCGTGCTCGGCATCGACTCCGACCGGCTGTTTCCCCTGGAAGGGCAGCAGGTCATTGCGCGGGGCATCCGCCACAACATCGACGGATCGCATCCGGCGGTCATCACGTCGGAGTTCGGACACGACGGGTTCCTGATCGAGTCCGACGCGGTGAGCATCCACCTGCGACGCCTGCTCAATACAGCCGACCGGCGAGCCGCTTCCCTGTCCTGAGCCCTCGATCGCCATAGACTGCTCGACATGATCGGCTGCGACGACGATGTGCGCACTACCGGGTGGGAGGTGTCGTGAGCCCCTCCCGTCTGAGCCCGGAGGAGCGTGATCGCTTCTCCTGGCAACTTGCCCGGCTGCTGTACCGCACCACACGGCTGTTCGGCCTCACCGGGACCCTCATCGCCGCCATCTGCGTGTCGGTTCCGGGGGCGCTGCCCACCGCGAATGCGCTTGCCTGCCTCGCTCTGCTGACCGCCCTGGCCGCGACCCAACTGATGATGACCCACCGTCCCCATCCGCTGTGGATGATCCTGGCCTTCTCGATCGGTCTCACGGTCATCGCCGCCGTCTACATGCCGACAGACGGGCAACTGAACGTCGCAACCGGAGCCGCCATCGCCGCGGTCGGCGCGTGGGGAATCGGCTCGATGGCGACCATCCTGGTGTCCTCGTGGGGCCAGTTCGTCTGCCTGCTCCTTGCCCTGGCGGCAACGGTGGGGTACCTCTCGCTGCTCAGCATCGGAAACAACCCGCGCACGGACGCGCTGCTCTTCTTCATTCTCTCCGGCTGGATGATCTCCACCCTGTTCGGGACCTGGCTCCGGTCGAGCTTTCCGCGGGTGATGCAGAGAATCTCCAGCATCGGCCGGGCACACAACGTGGAACGGCGCGCGAGCGAGACCGAAGCCCAGCGCCACAGGGATGCGCGGCTTCTGCACGACACCGTGCTCGCCACGCTGACCCTCCTGGCGCACTCCGGGGTCGGTGTTCCCGCCGCGGCGCTGCGTTCCCAGGCGGAGTCCGACGGGCAGTTGCTCCAGCGGCTCCGGCTCGGCGAGACCCCCCAGCCTCGCTCATCGGGCGAATACACCCTCACCAACACCGCAGAACTCGCGCTCGGCGGAACCCTGCACGCGCTCAAGGGCCGTTTCGGGTCGATGGGACTCGACATCGACTGGCACGGCTCAGGGCAAATCGGTCTGCCCGGGAAGAAACTCGAGGCGTTCATCCTCGCCCTCTCGGAATGCCTGGAGAATGTGCGCAGGCACTCCGGCGTCAGTGACGTCCACGTCACGCTGAGCGACGACGGGGAGATCGTCCGCGGCGTCGTGACGGACGCGGGGAGCGGCTTCGATCCGGCCACCGTCCCCCAGGGGAAATTGGGATTCGCAGACTCGGTTGTCGCCCGGGTGCGTGACTCCGGCGGAAGCGTCCGCGTGTTCAGCGCCCCCGATGCCGGAACGACCGTTGTGCTGGAGATGCCGAAATGACCGATGTCAGGGACCGGCCGGACCGGACAGCATCCGCCAGGACGACGCTCGGAACAAGCCAGCTGGGCACCTCGCTGGCCATCGCCGGCGCGATCATCATCGCGAACGCGCTGTGGCGCTACAGCCTCCACCTGCTCGAATACGACACGCCGATGCTCAATGCGGCCGCCTGGCTTCTGCTCATCACCGTCTCGGTCGTGACCATCGCCTCCGTCCGAGCCAACGGATACCGGCTCGGAGACCTCTCCTTCGCCCTCGTCCTCCTGTGCCTGGCCATCGTCGTTGCGCTCGACCTCATGGCAATCTGGGGGCAGAGCGAGGAGGGCCTGTATCCGACCGCCGCCATCGGGGTCGGCGGGGTACTCCTCGGACTGGTGACCCTTCGGTCGGTGTGGGACGTCGCTGTCTCCGCAACGGTCCTGGGCATCGTGCTCGCCATCGCCTTCGTCACCGGGCAAGGCAACGATTCCCTGACCGCCGGGACAGAGATTCTCCTGACTGCACTGGCGATCGCGCCGCCGCTGATCGCCTGCATCATCGTCAGCTCGTATCGCCGTATGGTTCTCATGGCGCTCGACCGGGTCCTCATCCAGTCGACGGTGATGGCCCCGGCCTTCGGCGTCAGCATGCTCGAATCCGAAGAACTCGCGAGCGTCGACCTCGAGGTGGAAGAGCTTTTCGATGACATCGCCTCCGGCCGCGAACCACTCCCGCTCGGCCCTGACCGCGCAAAACGCGCGGGTGAACTCTCCACCGTTCTCCGCCGTCACCTCATCGCCGGCAGGAATCACACCTGGCTGCACCATGCCATCGCCGAGTCGGATTTTCTCTCGGTCTCGGTGGAGCTTCGAGATGAGAACGCGTTAGCCGCGCAGCTCGACCAGCACCAGCGGGACGGGCTCCTCTCGGCGCTCTGGCTCCTGATGTACGGCGAGCAGCGAACCACCAGACACGCCATCGTCACCCTCGGACCGTCGGTGGCCGCGACCATCAACGGAAAACCGCGTCTGAGCTTTCCGATCCGGATCGAGGCGAAAGGCATGCGCCGCGTCGACGTCGAACCTGCCACATGGCAGCATCTGAGCCGAGCAGGGCGGTATGTTGATACCACAACGCCGAGTGCGTTGATGGTCGTCATCGAGTGCTCGGTCGACAGTCCGATCGATCACTAGACCATCAACGCCAAGAGGGGAACCACATGAGCAGCGCGGAAAATCCGATACGTCTCGCCATCGTCGACGACCACAAGATGCTCCTCGGAGCACTCACGGAATGGATTCGGGGCGCAGCCACGGACATCCGCATGGTCGCCGCCGTACCGACCTGGCCCGAGTTGCTCACGCATCCCGAGTTCCCCGTTGACGTTGTGCTGCTCGACCTGGACCTCAAGGACAACATCCCGGTGTCGTTGAAGCTGTCCATCCTCAAGACCACAGGTGTGAAGACGGTGCTCATGAGCACCTATTCCGATCCGGCCGTCGTCCGTGAAGCCCTGGCATCCGGGGCGCTCGGCTACCTGGTCAAGACCGAGGATCCCACGATGATCGTGGAGGCGATCCGCTCCGCCTACGCGGGCGAATCGTTCATCTCCCACGAACTCGACATTGCGCTGAACGCAACGACCACCGGGTCACCGAAGCTCAGCGCGCAGGAACGCCGTGTGATGGCGCTGTACGCGGCCGGGGAACCGGTCAAAAGCGTCGCCTACGAACTCGGGATCTCCGAGGAGACCGCAAAAAGCTACCTCAAGCGCATCCGCGAGAAGTACCGCACCTCCGGTTTCGACGTGGGAACGAAGGTGGCGCTCCGCAAGCGTGCCATCCTCGACGGCATCATCCTCGACTGACGTCGCTCTCGGTGGGAGGATGGGCACATGCTCGTCTCCTTCTCTATCGCCCCTTCCGGTACCGGCCGCGCTGACGCTTCGGTCCATGACGCTGTCGCTGCCGCTGTCCGAATCGTCAGGGACTCCGGACTTCCCAATCACACCGACGCCATGTTCACCACGATCGAGGGCGACTGGGACGAGGTCTTCGACGTCATCCGGCGCGCCACCGATGCTGTCGGCCAGTACGGCTCACGGGTGTCGCTCGTCCTGAAGGCTGACATCCGTCCCGGCTACTCCGGAGAGCTCACGGCCAAGGTCGACCGCCTCGAAGCGGCGCTCAGCGACGACTGATCGGCCGCTGTGCCCGCCCGCCACACGTCGGCGAGCGCCCAGGCCAACAAGACGAGCAACCCTGAGTTCCTCACCGTGAGGATGAGGACCATCGCCGGGGACGCCGCGAGCAGCCACCCGTAGAGATATGGGTAGATGACCTGGGTGAGACCGGCAAGCGCGAGGGCAATACCGGCCGGCCAGGCGAATTGCCTGCCGCGGAAGACGAGACCAAGGATCACGGGCGCGATCAGCCAGGTCTGGAATTGCGGCGACCCGACCTTGTTGAAGACGATCAGCACGAGGATGAGGGCGAGCGCCAGCGGAGGAAGCAGGCGGGTCGGGGATGCCCCCCGGCGGGCGGCGAGGACTCCGGCGAGTACGGTCCCCGTGACGGCCAGGGCCAGCAACGGCGTCATCACGCTGATCGCGACGTCGACACCGGGGCCCGTGACCTGGAAGGTCAGGATCCGCTGGTCGTAATAGATGACGCTGCCCGGCGTCCCTGCAGAGGCGAGCCAGAGGTAAGGCGTCGACACCGGTGCTTCGATCTGCAGTCCGCGCCCGGTCTGTTCGGTGATGAACCCGAACAGGAAGCGAGCACCGCCGGCGACGACGACGGCCGCAGCGATGAGTCCGGTGGTGACCGCCCCCGCTACGAGGATCTGCAGGCGATGCCTGGACGCGACCAGCAACGCCCCGATCAGAGCGGCCGGCCACACCTTCATCCAGGTGGCGACGGCGAGCAGGGCTCCACCGACTCTCGGATGCCGGCCGACGAGGAGAAGTCCGACGATCGCGAGGGGCACGGTGACCGAATCGATCCGCGCCAGCGCGATCGGGCCGAGTGCCGCGGTGAAGGCGAGCCACCACCAGGCCGAGAGTTCGCGTCGCCTGGACGCGCCGGAGCCGAGCAGAAACGCAAACGCACCGGCGTTCAGGACGGTGACGATGGCGAGCCAGAGCTGGCCGTACCAGGCGTCTCCCAGCCCCATCGCCGCGAGCATCGGCAGGATCGCAACGACCGGGTAGACCCACGACTCGGTCACTCCGACGATCGGTCCGCCCGACAGTGCCTGTTCGACCCACGGGCGGTAGACGAGTGTGACGTCGCCGAGCGGGAGACCGATCGCGTAGTCGCCGATCCCGGTGCCGGGCAATCCGAGGCAGATCCAGGCGAGGACGGCGTGCACGGCGACGAATGCCACCCAGATGCCGATTCGCCTGCTCACCGCTCTCATCCTAGGTGGGACGACCGCTCCCGACTCGAGACCGGCGGGCTTCGCCGGGCTCCGGTCGTCACTCCGGCCCTGAGCTGAGCAGGCGTCGAACGGCATCCGGCACCCGTTCGGCGATGTCGAGGGCAACGATCGGTCCGCCACGCGAGGCGATAGAGGCAGCCACCGAGTGGATCACCGTCGCGGATGCCGCCAGTCGGATGGCGATACCCGGCTCGGATGCCGCCTCCGAGTGGGTCGCGAGGAGCGCGCCGAGGATGCCGCCCAGAACGTCTCCGGAACCGGCCGTCGCTGTCCACGGCGGGGCGAGAGAGACACTGAACAGTTCACCGCCCGGGCTGGCGATCCAGGTGGTCGAGCCTTTGAGCAAGACAGTGACGTCGAGATGGCGTGCCGCTCGAGCCGCCCAGTATCCCGGCGCTGCAGTGATGTCCGACACCTCGACCCTGGTGCCCGCTGCCGCGAGCATCCTGGCCAACTCCCGGGCATGGGGGGTGACGATCACCCCTCGTCTCGGCGCCAGCGCAACACTCTCGAGCGCGCCGGCGTCGGCCACGACGGGCTGGTCAGACGCCAGCGCGTCGGAGAACAGGGCGCCGAGCAGGCCGAGATCCTGCGAATCGGTTCCCGAACCGATCAGCCACGCCTGCACACGACCCTGGGCAGACACGACCTCCGGGCGCCTGGCCAGCACGGCGTCCGTCGCATCCCCGAGGTAGCGGATCATGCCGAGTCCGGTCCTGGCCGCTGCCTCTACGCCGAGCACTGCGGCTCCGGGGTAGACGCTCGACCCGGTCACGACCCCGAGCACGCCGCGGCTGTACTTGTCGCTCGCGATGGTCGGAACGGCGATGAAGGCGGCGGCCTCGCGCTCACCCCACGGGGTCGCGTGCGCGGCGGAAAGATTCTCCATCCCTTCACGATAGGTTGAATCCTGCCAGGACGGCGGTATTCGCACCCGCCAATGTGCAGGATGCCGAAGCACTCGGCATCACCGGTCGCGTGCAGTCGCACGCCGCCGGAGCCGCACATCCCTCACCGCGCTGGACAACCAGGAGTACCGATGTCTGCCCTTTTCGAACCGTTGACCCTGCGTGCCCTGACCCTGCGCAACCGCCTGTGGATCGCCCCCATGTGCCAGTATTCCGTCCAGGCACAGGATGGCGTCCCCACCGACTGGCAGCTCGTCCACCTCGGTCAGTTCGCCATCGGCGGCGCCGGACTCATCGTCACCGAGGCGACGGCTGTCACACCGGAGGGACGGATCTCACCGCAGGACACCGGGATCTGGAACGACGAGCAGGCCGCGGCGTGGGAACGGGTTGTCCGATTCATTCGCGAGCAGGGCTCGGCAGCGGGCATCCAGCTGGCCCACGCCGGACGGAAGGCGTCCACATACGCCCCCTGGGGAACCGACAAGCACGGCAGTGTTCCCGAAACGGACGGAGGCTGGCCGACGGTCGGCGCCACCGCTGACGCATTCGGCGACTTCGCCGCACCACACGCGCTCGACGAGGCGGGGATCGACCACATCGTGTCGGCATTCGCCGCCGCGGCAACCCGTGCCGTCTCCATCGGTTTCGACGTCATCGAACTGCACGCTGCCCACGGCTACCTCCTGCACCAGTTCCTCAGCCCGCTGGTCAACACCCGCAGCGATGCGTACGGCGGTTCGCTGGAGAACCGGGCTCGGTTCCTGCTGCGCGTCGTCGAGGCCGTCCGCGCGGTGATCGGCGAGACCGCGCTCATGGTCCGGTTCTCGGCGACCGACTGGGTCGACGGCGGCTGGAACGAGGTCGACACGGCCACGGTCGCCGGCTGGGCGGCGGACGCCGGAGCGGACTTCTTCGACATCTCGACCGGCGGAGCCGTCGCCGGTGCACAGATCCCGCTCTCCCCCGGCTACCAGGTGCCGTTCGCGTCGCACGTGAAGGACAACGCCCAGGTCCTGGTCTCCGCGGTCGGCCTGATCACGGATCCGCTCGAGGCCGAGGACATCGTCAGGTCCGGCCGGGCGGATGCCGTCATGATCGCGCGAGAAGCCCTCCGCGATCCCCACTTCGCGCTGCGGGCAGCGACCCTGCTCGAGGCAGAAGACCCGACACCGGGGCAGTACCGTCGCGCCCCATACCGACCAGCGAGCTGACCAACACTCCACCCGACCTAGCGTCGCTGCGTCGCATCCTGCACTTCACCGACGAGCTCCTCGATGATGTCCTCGAGGAACAGCACGCCGGTCGTTTCGCCCTCGGTGTTGAACGCTCGGGCCAGGTGCGCGCCTGAGCGACGCATGATCGCGAGCGCATCTTCCAGATCGGTGTCCTGGAAGATCGACACTAGCTGTCGGACCCGCTTCGCAGGGACCGGCTTGTTCTCGTCGCCCACTTCAGCCGACGATTCGAGCCTGAGGATGTCCTTCAGGTGCAGGTAACCGCTCGGCAGTCCGTGGGAATCGACGACGACGTACCGGGAGAACCCGTGTTTGGCGACCGCCCGTTCGACCTGTGCAGGCGTGGTGTCCGGCGGCAGGGTGACCAGCCGCTCCAGCGGGATCGCGACATCGATCACCGTCTTGTTCGTGAATTCGAACGCGGCAAGCAGTGCCCCGGTGGAATCGAGCAGCAGCCCTTCCTTGGTCGACTGGCTGACGATGTTCGCCACTTCGTCGAGGGTGAATGTCGACGTGGCTTCGTCCTTCGGCTCGACGCCGAACAGTCGAAGGACCGCGTTCGCCACGGCGTTGAGCGACCAGATCACCGGCTTGAATACCCGGGCGACGAAGACGAGCGGAGGCGCCAGCAGCAGCACGGCCCGGTCCGGAACCGAGAACGACAGGTTCTTCGGCACCATTTCGCCGAAGACGACGTGAAGGTATGACACCAGCAGCAGCGTGATGATGAACGCAATCGTTCCAACCGCTTCCTCCGGCAGGCCTGTGACCTTCAGCGGCACCTCGAGGAGGTGGTGGATCGCCGGCTCCGAGACGTTGAGGATGAGCAGCGAGCAGACGGTGATCCCCAGCTGGCTGGTGGCCAGCATGAGGGTGGCGTGCTCCATCGCCCAGAGCGCGGTGATGGCGCTCCGTTTGCCCTGCTCGGCCAGGGGCTCGATCTGCGACCGTTTTGCGGAGATCACGGCGAATTCGGCGCCGACGAAGAAGGCGTTGCCGGCCAGCAACACGAACAGCCAGGCGATTCCTGCCCAATCACTCATCGTCTTCGCCCTCCTCGGCGGGGTGGGGGGTAAAGCGGATGCGGTCGATCCGACGACCGTCGAGTCGCTCGACCCGCAGCGTACCCGCGTCGATCGCGACCTGGTCGCCGACGAGCGGGAGGCGTCCGAGCTCACTCATGACGTATCCGGCGACAGTTTCGTACGGTCCATCCTCCGGCACGGAGATCGTTGTGCGCTCGAGCAGTTCGTCTGGCCGAAGGCTGCCGGGGAACACCGTGGAATCGAGTGTCTTGACGACGCCGGCGCGGGTGCGGTCGTGCTCATCGGCGACCTCCCCGACGAGTTCTTCGACGAGGTCCTCCAGCGTGACGATACCGGCGGTTCCGCCGTACTCATCGACGACGACGGCCATCTGGTACCCGCGTCCCCTGAGCTCCTCGAGCAGCGCGTCGAGGTGCATCGTCTCCGGGACGCGGACGATGTCGTACTGCAGGGCGGAGATGGGAACATCTCCGCGCCGCTCACGGGGAACGGCGATGGCCTGCTTCACGTGCACGAGGCCGACGACGTCATCAGCGTCCTCGTCGATCACCGGGAACCGTGAATAGCCGGTGGTGCGCGCGAGTTCGACGACGAGCCTGGCGGATTCATTCCGCCGCACGGACTCGACCCGCGGGCGGGGTGTCATCACATCGGCGGCGGTGTGATTGGCGAACAGCAGGGTCCGGTTGAGCAGGGTTGCCGTGTCGCTCTCGAGGGTGCCTGCTCCGGCACTGCGGCGCACGAGGCTCGACAGTTCCTCAGCGGTCCTCGCGCCGGACAGTTCTTCCTTCGGTTCGATACCCATCGAACGGAGGATGCCGTTCGCACTGCCGTTGAGGAGGACGATGGCCGGTTTGAACACGGTGGTGAACACCGTCTGGAACGGGATCACCAGTTTCGCGGTCGCCGCGGGCAGGGCGAGGGCGAAGTTCTTGGGAACGAGTTCCCCGATGATCATGGACAGGAGCGTCGCAACCGTGATCGCGATGGTCACCGCGATCGGGCCGACAACGGCATCGGGGACCCCGACGGCTCCGAGCGGCGGTGTGAGGAGCGTGGAGATCGCCGGCTCCATCGTGTAACCGGTGAGCAACGTGGTCAGTGTGATCCCGAGTTGCGCGCTCGACAGGTGTGTCGACGTGATCTTGAGCGCAGCGATCGTCATGCCGAGCCGGGTCTCGCCGCGAGCCTCGCGGGCTTCGAGTTCGGACCGGTCGAGGTTGACGAGTGCGAATTCGCTCGCGACGAAAAGACCGGTACCGACGGTCAGCAGGAGGCCGACACCGAGGAGGATCCATTCAAACATGGGTCAACTCCCACAGGGGCGGGATGGGTTGGTGAGCTTCGGGCGAACGGGCAGGAGGAGGGTCGTCCATTGTGCGCCCCAGTATACGCAACTCAGGGTGAGAGTCCGCCCCCAGGGTTTCGCGTGCTCCTGCTCTACCAGGACACCGGCAGGGCTTTCCCTTCCTCGTAGCCTGAGGCGGATTGAAGTCCAACGAGAGAACGCTCCCGGAACTCAGCCAGGGACGAGGCTCCGGCATAGGTGAACGATGACCGCACCCCGGAGATGATCATGTCGATCAGGTCCTCCAGCGACGGTCTGGCCGGGTCGAGGTAAATCTTCGATGACGAGATCCCCTCGGCGAACAGGGTCTTCCGCGCAAGCTCGTAGGGGTCGAGTCTGTCGAAGCGCTCCTGCACTGCTTTCGTGGACGCCATGCCCCAGCTCTCTTTGTAGAGCCGACCGGCGTCATCCGTTTTCAGAATGCCGGGCGCTTCGACGGTGCCGGCAAGCCAGGATCCGATCATCACGGAACTGGCTCCTGCGGCGAGCGCCAGCGCGACATCGCGCGGGTAACGCACTCCCCCGTCCGCCCAGACATGGGCGCCCAGGTCCCTGGCCGTCTCAGCGGTTTCGAGCACGGCTGAGAACTGCGGACGACCGACAGCGGTCATCATGCGGGTCGTGCACATGGCACCAGGGCCAACACCCACCTTCACGATGTCTGCGCCAGCGGCGACGAGGTCGGAGACCCCGCGTGCGGTCACGACGTTGCCGGCGACGAGCGGAATTCCGAGCCCGAGACCCTTCACGGTGGCCAGGGCACGCAACATCCCGTCCTGATGGCCGTGTGCCGTGTCGAGAACGAGGGTATCGACGCCGGCGGCAACGAGCGCGCGCGCTTTCGCGGCAACGTCTCCGTTGATGCCGATGGCCGCGGCGATCAACAGTCGCCCGGACGCGTCGACGGCTGGTGTGTACAGCGTCGACCGGAGCGCAGACGTCCGACTCAGGGTCCCAACGAGACGGCCGTGGCTCAGGACAGGAGCGAATTCGAGATTCGCTGCCACGAGCAGGTCGAACGCCGCGCGCGGATTGGTCACGTCTTCGGCGTCGATGGCGGCGAGCGAGCCGTGCAGGAGGTCTCCGAGCCTGGCCTCCGAAAGCGCGTGCTCCAGGTCGGTGGCGTGGAGACAACCGGCGTACTCGCCGTCGTTTTCAGTGACGACGATGCCGTGTCCTGCCAGCGCGGGGAGGAGTGCAAGCGCATCAGCCACGCTCGACTCCCGGTTCAGCTCGATGGGGATATCGAACGCGACGCGGACGCTCCTTCACCCACCGGATCGCGGCATCCAGCCGTTGCAATGGCAGGTCCTGGGGCAGGACACCGAGTCCTCCGCGCCTCGCAAGCGTCGCAGCGAGCCTGGGTCCGGTGACCGAGTTCATGTTCGCCGACACGATCGGGAGTTGCGCGCCGGTGCCATCTTCCGGTTCGAGCGAGACATCGAGCCGACTCGAGATGCCCGACCGGGACGGCACCAGGAAGACGTCCGAGTAGGTGAGATCGAACGTCGGGGCGTCGCCGTAGAACTCCATGACCCAACGCTACCCATCCCGCAAGCGGGCCGCAGCCTCCACTTTAGGGATTAGGCTGGAACACGGATCTGGCAACGCGTCCCACGGATGTCGTTGTCGTACTCACATCGACGTAAGAGAGTGGTGGTCTGGCGGTGTCAAGCCAGTTGACCGGAGTGGGAACTGACGACGGTTCGTCGGGAGAATTCGGGGCCAATGAGTGGCTGGTCGACGAACTGTACGAGCAGTACAGCGCCGACAAGAATTCGGTGGATAAGTCCTGGTGGCCGATTCTCGAAAGCTACACACCTGTCAAGGGTGACAAGTCCGCCGGGGAGGTCCCGGCCCACCCGATTACTGCGCCGGTCCCCGTGATCGGGTCTCAGCCGGTTGCGAAGACGACATCGGTCCAGCCGAAGTCTGCGCCGATCCCCGCGGATGCCCCGCGTTCGGCCCCGTCGAAGCCTGCGCCGGAGGAGACACCGACGGATGGCACCGAACCGGTCGACAAGGTCGCCCCGCTCCGCGGCATGGCCAAGTCCCTGGCGACGAACATGGATGCCAGCCTGACCGTCCCCACCGCGACGAGCGTCAGGACGATCCCGGCGAAGCTGATGATCGATAACCGCATCGTCATCAACAACCACCTCAAGCGCGCCAGGGGTGGAAAGGTGAGCTTCACCCACCTCATCGGCTGGGCACTCATCCAGGCGCTCAAGGAGTTCCCGAGCCAGAACGTCTTCTACGACGTCGTCGACGGTAAGCCGAGCGTCGTCTCCCCCGCCCACATCGGCCTCGGTATCGCGATCGACATCCCGAAGCCCGACGGAACCCGCGCCCTTCTCGTTCCCGCGATCAAGCGCGCCGAGACCCTGACCTTCAGCGAATACCTCGCCGCGTATGAGGACCTCGTCACCCGCGCCCGCAGCAACAAGCTGACCGCCGCAGATTTTTCGGGCGCATCGGTCTCGCTGACCAACCCGGGCGGTATCGGCACCGAGCACTCCGTGCCTCGACTGATGAAGGGCCAGGGCTGCATCATCGGCGCCGGTGCCCTCGATTACCCGGCTGAATTCCAGGGAGCGAGCGAGCACACGCTCGTGGAACTGGCCATCGGCAAGACGGTCACGCTCACGTCGACCTACGACCACCGTGTCATCCAGGGAGCGGGCTCCGGTGAGTTCCTCAAAAAGGTCCACGAAAACCTGATCGGCTCCAAGACGTTCTACCAGGACATCTTCGCCGCGCTCCGGATCCCGTACGACCCGATCCACTGGGCTCCTGACATCTCCGTTGACCTCAGCGACACGGTCAACAAGACCGCAAGGGTGCAGGAACTGATCAACTCGTTCCGTGTCCGCGGTCACCTCATGGCCGACGTCGACCCGCTCGAGTATGTCCAGCGATCGCACCCCGACCTCGACATCCTCAACCACGGACTGACCTTCTGGGACCTCGACCGGGAGTTCGTCACCGGCGGGTTCGGCGAGAAGCGGCAGTCCAAGCTCCGCGACATCCTCGGTCTCCTGCGCGACTCGTACTGCCGCACCATCGGGCTCGAGTACATGCACATCCAGGACCCCGGGCAGCGCAAGTGGATCCAGGAGAAGGTCGAACGCCCGTACGCGAAGCCCCGCCACGACGAGCAGATGCGGATCCTCGGCAAGCTCAACGAGGCAGAGGCTTTCGAGACCTTCCTCCAGACGAAGTACGTCGGCCAGAAGCGATTCAGCCTCGAGGGAGGCGAATCGACGATCGCCCTGCTGGACGCCATCCTTCAGGGGGCAGCGGAATCCGGTCTCGACGGCGCCGCGATCGGCATGGCTCACCGCGGCCGGCTCAACGTGCTCACCAACATTGCGGGCAAGACCTACGGGCAGATCTTCCAGGAGTTCGAGGGGACGAACAGTTCCAAGAACTCCGGCTCCGGTGACGTGAAGTACCACCTCGGCACCGAGGGAACATTCCGTGCCTCAGACGGTTCGGAACTGCCGGTCTACCTCGCCGCGAATCCGTCCCACCTGGAGGCCGTCGACGGCGTCCTTGAAGGAATCGTCCGCGCCAAGCAGGACCGCCAGCCGATCGGCACGTTCTCCACCCTGCCGATCCTCGTCCACGGTGACGCGGCCATGGCCGGGCAGGGCGTCGTCCTCGAGACCATGCAGCTGTCCCAGTTGCGCGGATACCGCACCGGCGGAACGATCCACGTCGTCGTGAACAACCAGGTCGGCTTCACCACGCCCCCGGGGGAAGGTCGTACGTCGGTGTACTCCACCGACGTCGCCAAGACGATCCAGGCGCCGATCTGGCACGTCAACGGCGACGACCCCGAGTCCGTCGTCCGCGTCGCCGAGCTGGCCCTGCAGTTCCGTCAGGAATTCAAGAAGGATGTCGTCATCGACCTCATCTGTTACCGCCGTCGCGGTCACAACGAGGGCGACGACCCGTCGATGACGCAGCCGTTGATGTACAACCTCATCGAGCAGAAGCGCAGCGTCCGGAAGCTCTACACCGAAGCCCTCGTCGGCCGTGGTGATATCACCGAGGAGGAATACGAGGCCGCCCACCGCGACTTCCAGGACCGTCTCGAGCGAGCGTTCATGGAGACCCACGCGGCCCAGACGGCATCCACGCCCGTCATCATCGACGACCAGGACCAGGACGGATACTCCGGGGAACCCGAGACGACGGGCGTTTCCGAGGCCGTCGTCCAGCTGATCGGTGACGGATTCAACAACAAGCCTGCCGGCTTCACCGTTCACGCGAAGCTCCAGCAGCTGCTCCAGAAGCGCCTCGACATGAGCCGAAACGGCTCGATCGACTGGGCCTTCGGCGAATTGCTCGCATTCGGCTCGCTCGTCATCGAGGGCACGCCCGTCCGCTTCAGCGGCCAGGACTCCCGCCGCGGGACCTTCGTGCAGCGCCACGCGGTCCTGCACGACAGGATCAACGGGCAGGAGTGGTTGCCACTCGCGAACCTTGCAGACAACCAGGCCAGGTTCTGGATCTACGACTCGCTGCTCTCGGAGTACGCGGTCCTCGGCTTCGAATACGGCTACTCGGTCGAGCGCCCCGATGCCCTCGTTCTGTGGGAGGCCCAGTTCGGCGACTTCGCCAACGGTGGCCAGACCATCATCGACGAGTTCATCTCGAGCGCCGAGCAGAAGTGGGGACAGCGCTCGAGCGTTGTCCTGCTGTTGCCGCACGGGTACGAAGGCCAGGGTCCCGACCACTCCTCCGCCAGGATCGAGCGGTACCTGCAGCTCTGCGCCGAGAACAACATGACCGTCGCGCGGCCGTCGACCCCGGCGTCGTACTTCCACCTGCTGCGCCGACAGGCCTACGCCCGTCCCCGGCGCCCGCTCGTCGTGTTCACGCCGAAGGCGATGCTGCGCCTGCGCGGGGCATCGAGCTCCGTCGCGGACTTCACCAGTGGCAAGTTCGAACCGGTGCTCGATGATGCACGCATCACCGACCCCGCTGCGGTCAAGCGGGTTCTCCTGCACGCGGGCAAGATCCACTGGGACCTGCGTTCGGAACTGGACAAGAAGCCCAACGACGAGATCGCGCTCGTTCGGCTGGAGCAGTACTATCCGCTGCCGGTCGCTGAGCTGAAAGAGGTGACAGCCCGGTATCCGGACGCTGAACTCGTCTGGGTGCAGGACGAACCGGAGAACCAGGGCGCATGGCCCTTCATCGCGCTCGAGGCGTCGAAGCACCTCGGCAGCCGCTCCATCCGCGTCGTCTCCCGCGCTGCGGCCGCGTCGCCTGCCACCGGCTCGGCGAAACGGCACGCTGCTGAGCAGGCGAACCTTCTCGCTGAGGCGCTGACCCTCTAAGACACAGCACAAAACCCGGAGGGTGTCGGCCGAAGCCGACACCCTCCGGGTTTTTGTGGTGTCGCTGTCCGCCGGCGTCAGTCCCTCGACGACGCGAGTGCCGCGTCGCCTGCCTGGTGCCTGCCCACGGCCTGCCCGGGCTCCGCTTCCGCACGCGACAGCCGGCTCGGCCACCAGATCGCCCTGCCGATGTCGTAGCTCAGCGCCGGGACGAGCAGAGTCCTGACGAGGAACGTGTCGAGCAGGACCCCGAATGCCACGATGAAGGCGATCTGCAGGAGGAACAGGATCGGAAGGACCCCGAGCGCGGCGAAGGTGGCGGCAAGGACCAGCCCTGCCGAGGTGATCACTCCTCCGGTCACGGCGAGACCGCGCAGCAGTCCCTGCCTGGTGCCGTGCTTCTTCGACTCCTCCCGCACCCGAGTCATCAGGAAGATGTTGTAATCCACCCCGAGCGCCACCAGGAAGACGAACCCGAACAGTGGGACGGTCGGGTCTGCGCCGGCGAAGTCGAAGAAGCCGTTGAACACCCAGGCCGAGACGCCGAGCGCGGCCGCGAACGACAGGACGACGCTGGCGATGAGGAGCAGCGGGGCCACGATCGACCGGAGCAGGAGCATGAGGATGATCGTGATCGCTCCGAGAATCAGCGGGATGAGAAGATTCCGGTCGGCGATCGCCGTCACGTTCGAGTCGAGGGCGATCGCTGTCGTTCCTCCGACGAGCACGGGAGCATCCCCGGTGGATACGTCTGCCAGTGCCGCCCTGAGTTCGACGACGACATTCTCGGCGGCGATTGAGTCACCGGCGTCGTCCAGAGTGGCCTGGAACAGAACGGAACCGTCGACAACGGTCGGGTCAGGCACAGGGGCGCCTGGGGGCCCCAGGGGCTGTACGCCGTCATCCGTCACCGGAAGGGACCCTGATGGAGAGCCCTCGGACAGCACGGTGAGCGAGTCGACGCCGTCGGTCGACAGGACGATCGACGCGACCTGATCGAGTTCGCCCTCCGGGGCGATGATCACCGTGGGCGAACCCGACCCGGCGGGGAAGTGGTCGGCGAGCACGGCCTGGCCGTCGCGCGCCTGGGACTCCCCCAGGACGAACTCGCTCTGGGCAACTCCGTCCGCCTTGAGCTGGAACATCCCGAGGGACATGACCCCGAGAAGGATCACACTGGAGATCCAGATGATGCGCGGCCGCCGCTCGATCAGGCGCGCCAGCCACGGCCAGGGGCCCTTCTTGTCAACGCCGATGGGGTTGTCAGCGGCGGCGCGCGCCTTCGGCTTCACCGGCCAGAACGCGACCTTGCCCGCCCAGAAGAGCAGCGCGGGGAGGAGAGTCAGCGACGCCAGAAGGGCGAAGACGATGCCGATGGATGCGACGGGGCCGAGCGACTTGTTGGAGTTCAGATCGGAGAAGAGCAGCAGGAGCAGAGCGGCGATGACGGTGCCGCCCGACGCGAGAATCGGCTCCCATGACCCCTTCAGGGCCGCCCAGGTCGCGGCCCACTTGGACGGCTGGATGGCGAGCGCCTCACGGTAACGCGCGATGTAGAGCAGGGAGTAGTCCGTGGCAGCACCGATGACCAGGATGAAGAGGATGCCCTGGGTCTGCCCGCTGAGCAGGAGGATGTCGGCGCGAGCCAGTGCGACGACGACGAGGACGGACGCGCACAACGCTGAGAGGCTGGAGAAGAGCACAAGCACCGGGAGCAGGGGCGAGCGGTAGACGATGATCAGGATGATGAAGACCGCCCCGAGCGCGACGAGGAGAAGCAGCCCGTCGATACCGGCGAAGGCCGACGTGAGGTCAGCGGTGAGGCCGGCAGGACCCGTGATCGCCGACGTGAGGCCGGCGACGGTGTTGTCCACCAGAATGTCCCGCAGCGCCTCGACCGTGTCGGAGACGGTGGCGTCGGTGTCGAGGACCATGATCACCTGGGCCGCCTCGGCGTCATCCGAGATGATCGCCGGCGAGCTGTCGTCCGGCAGGACCCCGTCGACGTCGCCGAAGGCGGCGATGTCGTCCTCGATCTGCGCCAGGTCCGCGTCGGTCAGACCGCCGTCACGCTCATACACGACGAGAGCAGGGATGACATCATCGCTCCGAAACCCCGACTGGAGTTCCTGCACCTTCGTCGCCTCAGCGCTGGCGGGCAGCTGCTGCGACTGGTCGTTCGTGCTGACGGAACTGATCTGCCCGAAGCTCGCACCACCGGCGCCGAACAGTCCGAACCAGATGACGATGAGCGCGACGGGAATGAGGACGCGGAGCCAGGTCGGCACCCGCTTCTCTTTGACATGGGCAGGAGTCTTAATCACAGCACCGACGTTACGGTGTGCGTGGCCGATGCGCGTCGATCAAAAGGTTGAACGTCGCAAGACCGTCCGGCGATGCTACGCGCTGTGCGCTGCCTGTGCCGCCCGAAGCTTCGCCATGACCTGCATCTTCAGGTCCTCAGGAGCAGTCTCCTTGCAGGCACGCTGCACAGCCTCGGTGAGGGTACGGGCGAGCACAGCCTCGTCCTGGCAGGACGGGCAGTTCTCCAGGTGCTCCCGAATGTCTGAGGCGTTCGTCGAGCACACTTCGTGCCTGAGGTACTCCTCCAGGTCGCGTTTCGCCTTTTCGCATCCGCAGTCGGTCATTTTTTCGCTCCTGCCCGGTCGGTGTCGATCCCGCGTTCCCTGGCATAGTCGGCCAGCAGGTCCCTGAGCATGCGGCGGCCCCGGTGCAGGCGGCTCATGACGGTCCCGATGGGTGATTTCATGATGTCGGCGATCTCCTGGTAGGCAAAGCCTTCGACGTCGGCCAGGTAGACCGCGAGGCGGAAGTCCTCCGGAATGGCCTGGAGGGCATCCTTCACCGCGCTGTCAGGCAGGTGGTCGATGGCCTCGGCCTCGGCCGACCGTGAGCTCGATGGCGGTGGTCGATTCAGCGCCGCCGAGCTGCCAGTCCTCGAGGTCGTCGATGGTGCCCTGGTACGGCTCGCGCTGCTTCTTGCGGTAGATGTTGATGTAGGTGTTCGTGAGGATGCGGTACAGCCAGGCCTTCAGGTTGGTGCCCTGGCTGAACTGGCCGAAAGCGGCGATACGCCTTCACGAACGTCTCCTGCACGAGATCCTGTGCGTCGGAGGGGTTCTTGCGTCATGCGCATCGCTGCGCCGTACAACTGATCGATGAACGGCAGCGCCTGCTCTTCGAACAGGGCGCGCGGATCGTTCTCCGGCTCGGGCGCTGGTGCTTCGTTCACGGTGGTCATCACGGACCAGTCTACGTCCGTCGGTGATGCGAGCGGTCGTTCCAGCACTGCTGTTGCCACGCTGTGTACGCCCTTTCTCGTGAAATCCTCGATACATTAGAGGAACAATGCTTGAGTCGAAATATTCCGCGCCGGAGTTCGACCTGTACGGCGACCGGCATCAGCCGGACGGCGACGGGTCCTGGCCTGCGCCCGCGAGCACGATGCCGGTGGCCGCCACCGTGTCGCTGCCCGGGTCGAAATCGCTCACCAACCGCGAACTCGTGCTCGCCGCCCTCGCGGACTCGCCGTCGCTCCTGCGCTCGCCGCTGCACTCCCGCGACAGCCAGAACATGGTCGAGGCGCTCCGCGCTCTCGGCGCGACGATCACCGAGATGGGCGCAACGGGAAGTTTCGGTCCGGACTGGCTCATCACGCCAGGGCGAACTGATCGGGTCGACGACGGTGGACTGCGGACTCGCCGGGACGGTGATGCGGTTCGTCCCCCCGGTCGCAGCCCTCGCGCTCGGGCCGACAACCTTCGACGCGGATGACGCCGCCAGGGGCAGGCCGATGGGGACGATGATCTCCTCGCTGCGTGCCCTCGGGGTGGACATCAACGATGACAAGCGCGGCTCGCTGCCGTTCACCGTCCACGGCACCGGCCGGGTTGGTGGCGGCGAGCTCACCATCGACGCGTCGTCGTCCAGCCAGTTCGTCTCAGGTCTTCTCCTCGCGGCGGCACGGTTCGACGAGGGCCTCACTCTCACCCACTCGGGCGAGCGCCTGCCCAGCCTTCCCCACATCGAGATGACCGTCGCGGCGCTCGCCGCTCGCGGTATCCCCGTCTCCTCCCCTTCTGTCGGTGTCTGGCGGGTGAACCCGGGCACCATTGCCGGACGTGACGTGGATATCGAACCGGACCTGTCCAACGCCGCCCCCTTCCTGGCGGCCGCCGTCGTCACCGGTGGCAGCGTCACCATCACCGGCTGGCCCGCAGAGACCACGCAGGTCGGGGCCGAACTCATCGACATCCTGCCCCGTTTCGGTGCCACTGTCACGCTGAGCGGCGACCGGCTGACCGTCACCGGCGGCCCAACCATCCCCGGCGTCGACCTCGACCTGACCACGGCGGGAGAGCTCGCACCGGCCCTCGTCGCGATCGCTGCGTTCGCCGATGGGCCGTCGACGATCACCGGCATCGGCCACATCCGTCACCACGAGACCGACCGGCTCGCCGCCCTCGCCGCCGAACTGAACAAGCTCGGCGGGCAGGTGACCGAACTCGAGGACGGCCTCGAGATCGAGCCGCGGCCGCTCTCCGCCGGCACCTGGCTCAGCTACCACGACCACCGGATGGCGACAACGGGCGCGATCGTCGGCCTCATGGTCCCCGGTGTCGTTATCGAGAACATCGCCACGACGGCGAAGACCCTCCCCCAGTTCCCCGAACTCTGGACCGCGATGCTGGCCGGGAACGTCACCGGATGAGCTGGTGGGAGACCGAAGAGGATGACGAACCCGAATTCGACGAGTCGAGCATCCGGGTCCGCCCCAACCGCAAGGGCAACCGGCCTCGCACGAAGACCAGGCCGGAGCACAACGATGCCGAAACGGCCCGCGTCCTCGCCGTCGACCGTGGCCGGTACACCGTGCTGCTCGACGAGGGCACCCGCTCGGAGCGCCGCATCACCGCTTCCCGCGCGTCAGAACTCCGCAAGCACGCCGTCGTCAACGGCGACAGGGTTCGCGTCGTCGGTGACCTCACAGGAGACGAAGGAACCCTCGCGAGGATCGTGCAGATCGTCGAACGTACGACGCTCCTCCGCCGCAGCGCCGATGACACCGATGAGGTCGAGCGAGTGATCGTCGCCAACGCCGACCAGATGCTCGTCGTCGTCGCCGCTGCCGATCCCGAGCCCCGGGAACGCCTCGTCGACCGCTACCTGATCGCTGCACTCGACGCGGGAATTCGTCCCATCCTCTGCATCACGAAAACCGACCTCGCCGACCCGACCGAGTTCCTGCACAACTTCGCAGGGCTCGACCTGACGGTCTTCACCAGCTCAACCGACCGAATGCCCCTCGCCGAGATCACCGAGGCGCTCGTCGACCACGACACCGTCTTCGTCGGGCACTCGGGGGTGGGCAAATCCACCCTCGTCAACGCGCTCGTCCCCAGCGCGCAGCGCGCCACCGGCCACGTCAACGCCGTCACCGGCCGCGGGCGGCACACGTCGTCGTCGACCGTCTCGTACCGCATCGAGGGCCAGAACGGCACCGGCTGGGTGATCGACACTCCCGGTGTGCGCTCGTTCGGTCTCGGGCACATCGATCCTGCCAACATCATTCGTGCCTTCTCCGACCTGGCCGAGGCCGCGGAACGCTGTCCACGCGGATGCACCCACCTGCCAGACGCTCCTGACTGCGCCATCGCGGAGGCGGTCGAGTCCGGTGAACTGGGCGACACGGGGCCGGCGCGGCTGGACTCGCTGCAGCGGCTGCTGGCGACGTTCATGAAGCCAGCCCAATACTGAGGCCTCGTTCCCGAACACCTAGGCTGGATTCATGACTGACGCTCGACTGGTCCGCGGAGACCTGGCCCCCGATTTCACCCTCAGCGACTCAGAGGGAAAACGCGTATCCCTGGCCGACTTGGCCGGCTCGCGGGTGATCCTGTATTTCTACCCGGCTGCCATGACCCCGGGCTGCACCACCCAGGCGTGCGATTTCCGGGACAACCTCGGAGCGCTGCAGTCGGCCGGTTACACGATCCTCGGCGTATCGAAGGACAGTCAGGACAGGCTCAGGACGTTCGGCGAGCGCGACCACCTCACGTTCCCGCTGCTGAGCGACGAAGATCTCGCCGTTCATCATGCTTACCGTGCGTACGGTGAGAAGAACTCCTACGGCAAGATCGTGACCGGTGTCATCCGCTCTACCTTCGTCATCGACGAGGACGGCCGGATCGCCGAGGCGCTCTACAACGTCAAAGCGACAGGACACGTTGCTTCGCTGCGGAGACGCCTCGGCATCACGGACTGAACGGGTCTGTTCACGTCGGCTGGGGTGTACCGGTCGGCGTGGGAGTGGGTGTCGGCACCGTCGGTGTCGGAGTGGAGGTCTGCCCCGGCCGGCTCGGCGCAGGGGTACCCGTGCTCCCTGGTCTCGGTGTCGGGGGCGCAGGTGTCTGGCCGGTCGTCGGTACGGGTGACGGCGTCGGCGACGGTTCTCCCGTCGGCGACGTCGAGCTCTTCCCGGACAGACCGGATGCGGGGTCGGCTTCAAGGATGTCGAGGATGCGGAGCTTGTATGCGGCGAGCGCATCCGCGAGCTCGGACAGCGGCCGGTCGCGGATCGACTCGCCATACGCAGCGATCTCCGCCCACAACCGATCGAGTTCGGTCATACTCGCGTCGCTCAGCGGACCGTCCAGCGTCACGACCAACTGGCTGGCGAGCGCGAAGGTCACGCACTCGATGCACTCGTAGTTGACGGCCCCCGAGAGGTTCTGCGGGCACGATGACGTTGGCCTGCCCGACGATCAGCACGACCTGGAAACTCACGGCGACAGCGGCGCAGTCGGTGCAGCTGGCGAACGCATATGCCTCGTTCGTGGTGTCGACCTTGTCGCCGTCTGCCCACACCAGCGCGAATGCCACGTCGTAGACGACTGAGCCATCCTCGGTGTTGACCGCGAGTGACTGGTTGTCGTCGCCGGAAGCCGGGTCTGGACGGGTGAACGGGAATACCCACGACGGGGCACCGGAGCCCTCCTCCCGGGGGACGAGGACGACCGAAACCTGCGGCTCTTCGGGTCCAGGCAGCTCGTCCTGCCCTGACCACAGCACGACGGATTCTCCGGTCTGGCCGTCATGGAGGCCCGGCGTTGCGGGGCTGAGCGAGCGGGCAGCGTCCACGAGCGTCCCGCCCTCGTACGCTTCGATCGGTCGATAACGGTCTGAGTCCGGCCACCACGCAACCGCGATTCCGGCGAGCACGGCAGCAACGAGTCCCAGGGCGATCACCCGTCGCACCGGTCGTCGGGCCGTCGAGGCCCACGCGGATGTGACGACCTGGCGGAGGAGACGGATGAGGATATAGGTCATGCCTGCGACCGGGATGGCGATGGCGATGATGCCGAGGATGTGACCCGCTGCGGCTCCGAGGTCCCCGTCGGCCGTCCCCGCCCCGACCAGCCCGGCTTGTTCCTGCATTCCCTGCAGTGCGCTGCCCACCAGCCGGGGAAAGGACAGGACGAGCGCGACCAGTGCGATCAGGAGCAGGGGGACCACGATGAGTACCCAGGCGGTGATGATCGCTCTCGCCTTCGGTTTCAGCACCTGGGACTCGGCGTCATTCCGACGCCAGGGAAGGAGGGCCAGGAGCGTGGGGCGGATCCGCTGGAACAGGTCGGGCACCCCCGTGGCATCCGCGAGGACGTGGTAGCCGTCGAACCGGACGATGGGTGCCAGCTGGCGGACCATGAGGATCAGCTGCGTGGCGACGATGAGAAGGAGGGAGTCGTACCCGGAGGCCCACCAGACACCGACCATGACGACGGCGACGATGGCGTTGAAGTAGAGTCCGCCCAGGTCGGTCAGGAGCCGGCCCCGGCGATCCAGCCGGTATGAATCGGTCACGTCGGTGTAGAACGCGGGCCAGACCAGGTAGAGGCCCGCGCCCATCTTCCCCGGGGTTGCTCCCGCGCGCGCCGCAGCAGCCGCGTGGCCGAATTCGTGGAAGCCGGCCGACAGCAGGGTGAGGACGAAAGCCAACAGGAGCAGTCCCGGCTTGTCGAATGCTTCGTGAGCCGCGGAAGCGAGGCCCTTCGTCATCAGCAGCCACCAGCACGCGATCGCGAACGCCACCAGGACCGGAACAACGATGAATGGGGAGAACAGCACCTGGAACGGCCGGGTGATCCGTCGGGTCGTCTGGGGATCGGTGACGGCCACCCGAAACCGCATCCGTAAGAGCGGGTCGGATCGCTTCAATTCCGGCTGTGAGCCGTCAGCACGCTGGTACAACCCGAGGGGCACCAGTTGCTTGCTGATCAGCGTGTGGATGTCTGAGGCGCTCACAGTCCGGTTCAGCGCGTGCCCGACCGCCACGGCGATATCGTCGGGGCCGCGGAGCCCGTCGGACGCGACGAGTACCTGGTACAGCAACGGAGTGAGCTGGAGAACCTGGCCGTCACTTCGCCTGACAAGCGACGGCGGCTCGCGATATCCCGAGCCTTGCGTCTCACCGAGGAGTTGCACGCCGTCGGCCCGCACCGGCGCTGGGGCAGGCGCATCGGCTCCCGGTGACGCACTCCCCGGCGCGTCACCCGTCTGTTGCGACATCGCCGCTTACTGCTGCAGGTCGGACTGCTGGTCAGCGGTGGCGGTGGCGTCGCCGGTGATGTTCTGGTTGATGATGGCGTCCTGCTGCGCGATCGAAACCGCGTCGCTGTCGACGGAGCCGATGTTGGCAGCGACCGCGGCGTCGATCGGAGCCGCCACGTTGGCGTTGGCGGCGACGGCACCGTTGATCGGTGCCGCGATGTCGGCATCGGCGGCGAGGTTGACGTCGACGTTCAGCAGGTCACCGTCGAGCGCAGATCCGAGGTCAGCAGGCACAGACCCGCCAGCGGTCGGCAGGCCGCCACCATCGATCGAGCCTGACGGCTCCGTGGCCCCTGCGACCGGCTGGTCTCCGTCCGCTGCCTGGTCGATGGTGCTGTCCTGGGCGGACTCCGCCGTGGCGTCCCCGGTGATGCCCTGGTCGATGAGGACACCCTGGTCGGCAAGGGCCTGTGCGCTCGAGCCGGACGAGAGGATGTTGGCACCGACGGCGGCGTCGATCGGCGCGGCCACGTTGGCGTTGGCGGCAACGGCCAGGTCGATCGGTGCGGCGACGTCGAGCGCGAGGTCCAGGTCCGCATTCAGGTCGAGGATCGATGCGACTTCCTTGTCCGGGAGCGCCGTGATCCCCTGGGCGGAGAGCTCCTCCTCGGAGAGGGTAGTCGGTTCGTTGTCAGCACCCATCGTGATCTCCTTTTCTGCCCCGTCGTCGCGGGAATCGGCTTTATTGTGCCACCGGAGTGACCCGCATCCGGAGAATGATCGCGGGGCTTGCGCGTCGGGGCTGCGCCCAGTATTACTCCGACACGTCCCGTGCAGTTGCAGCGAGAACCGACGGGGTGAAGAGCAGCACGAGGACGAGAACGCTTGGAGCGAGAATCGCCCATCCGATGGCGGGCTGGGCGTACGCACCCTGGAACGCCCCAAGCGCGATAGCGAGTTGGACCAGCTGGACGATGACCGCTCCGCCTCGGACCCACGGCCTGCGGCGCACAGCGCTGACCGCGACGGCGACGACGAAGGTCGCGCCGATGGCGACAAGCACGGTCAGCGCGATGGCGCTGCTGATGGACGACGCATCCAGGATCAAAATGTCGACGACGAGCACGCCGACGAGGACAATCATCGCCAGAGCCTCCGCCCAGAGAAGCACGATGAACATCCCCAGGGCGAGCGAGGTGCCTGTCCGGGGTGATGGGGCGGGAATCTTAGCCTCCCCGGATGTCGAACCGGTTTCGTCAGTGTTATTCACAGGTGTATCCCATACGAAGCTATTGATTTGGTGAAGGCACTATGTCACGATTGTTCAGGCCCGAGTACGACGCTCACAGAGAGGTGAGCAGATCCGTTTTCCGTGATCGCCCTCTCTCACACTCGGCAACCGTCATCCCGACCATATCGGTCGACTACCCCCCGCATCAAAGGAGCACCCGTATGGATTGGCGCGACAAAGCCGCCTGCCTCACCGCAGACCCCGAACTTTTCTTCCCGGTCGGCAACACAGGGCCGGCCGTCGACCAGATCGACAAAGCAAAGGCCGTCTGCGGCCGGTGCACTGTCACCGAGATCTGCCTGCAGTACGCACTCGAAACCGGACAGGACTCCGGCGTCTGGGGCGGGCTCTCCGAAGACGAGCGCCGCGCACTCAAGCGCCGCGCCGCTCGCGCCCGCCGCGCGTCCTGACTACTCTCGCACCCGCTCATCCTGTCCCTCGGGACCGGTGAGCGGGTGCGTTGTTTTTAAGCGAGCCGTCAGGTCCGCGAGATCCACCGCAGCGGAACGTCGATGGTGACCTCGGTCCCAGACCCCATCACGGTGTGCCAGTCGATGGTCCCCCCGAGTTCGCCCTGAATCAGAGTCCGGACGATCTGGGTTCCGAGCCCCGTTCCGACCTTGCCCTCCTGGAGCCCGACTCCGTTGTCCCGCACGAGAACCGCGAGTTCGTCGCCTGAGCGGTTGGCAACGATCTCGACCTCACCGTCCCGTCCGGCCAACCCGTGCTCGACCGCATTGGTCACCAGCTCGGTGAGGGCCAGGGCGAGCGGCGTGGCATACGCACTCGGGAGAACCCCGAACTCCCCCGTCTTGCGGGGACGAACCGTCGTATTGTGCGACGATGCCACCTCGGCGATGAGCATGAGGACGCGCTCGAACACCTCATCGAAGTTCACATCCTGGGTGAGGCCCTCAGACAGGGTGTCGTGCACGACGGCGATCGCCGCGACCCTGCGCATCGCCTGTGTCAGTGCCTCGCGGCCCTCGTCTGTGCGGGCCCGGCGCGCCTGGATCCGGAGGAGAGAAGCCACTGTCTGGAGGTTGTTCTTGACCCGGTGGTGGATCTCCCGGATCGTCGCGTCCTTGGTGATGAGTTCGCGTTCCTGGTGGCGGAGCTCGGACACGTCACGGCAGAGCACGATGGCACCCGCCCGTTCGCCGCGGTGACGGAGAGGGATGGCGCGGAGAGACACGGTCACTCCGCGAGCCTCGATGTCGGTCCGCCAGGGCGCTCGACCGGTGACGACAAGGGGCAGCGATTCGTCGATGATCTGCTTGCCCGGAAGGATCTGCGTGGTTACCTCGGCGAGTGACTCCCCCTCGAGCTCATCGTTGAACCCCATCCGGTTGAACGCGGACAGCGCGTTCGGGCTGGCGAACGTCGTTGTGCCATCGACGTCGAGTCTGATCAGCCCATCTGAGGCACGCGGGGCGCCGCGACGGGGGCCGGTCGGAGCGGAGAGGTCGGGGAAGTCACCGGTGGCGATCATCTCGAACAAATCATTGACGCACTCGTTGAAGGTGAGTTCCTGCCTGCTGGGGGTGCGCGCCTCACCGAGGTTCGTGTGCCGGGTGAGGACAGCGATCGGCACCGTCGTGTTCTCCGGCGACATCGCCGTCAGACGGCGCATCACCGGGACGGCCCGCACCCGGGTGGGCGTCTCCTCGTACCAGTCCGGTGCGGTCGAATCGGTGATCCTGCCACTCTCGAACGCCTCGGTGATCTGTGTCTTCCACTGCGGCTTCACCAGCTGGCCGACGAAGTCGCGGTAGAACAGCGTGGCCGCGCTTGACGGCCGGTAGTGCGACACAGACATGAAGCTGCCGTCCCCTGTCGGAACCCAGACGACGATGTCGGCGAAGGCCAGGTCGGCGAGGAGCTGTGCATCCCCGACGAGCATGTGCAGCCAGTCGACGTCCTCATCGGTGGAGCGGCCGTTGGCGAGGACAAGGTCACTGAGCGTCGACATTCGACCAGTCTACGACGGCTGCCCAGGCGGCTCGGTGCGCGGACGGAGGTCAGGATCCGGCCCGGAGTGGCAGGAGTACCCGGCGCTTCCGCCGTGCCCGATGGTCCGCGGGAACGGCTATGGGCAGGATGCGATCGGCGACCAGTCGCGTGATGGCTGCGAGCGCTGCCGATCGCGGGCTCACGTCGCGCAGGGCACGTCCGGCGAGCACAGCGGCATCCAGCGCCCTGTCGTCCGCGGGAATGAGGACGGCGTCCTCGATCCCACCGAATCGGTGCAGCGTCGCGCGCACCTGGCCCTGCGGGTTCAGGCCGACCACGCTCGCCCTGACTTTGTTCACGACGGTCGTGATCGGTCGTTCCTCGGCGAGCTCGACGAGCTCCGGGTAGACCCGGAGGAAGCGGGCGAGTCCAACCGGGTCGGCCGCACCGACGGCAATAATGCTGTCGGCGGACCGCAACGCCTGCAGCGTGGCCGCGTTTCGCCGGGGTGCGAACAGGTCACTCGAGATCTCCTCGTCGTCTTCGAGGCTGAACCCGGTGTCGATGACGACATAGTCAGCCCAGTCGCGGCACGCGGCGATGGTCCGTGCAACCCTCTCGGCACTGAGTTCCGGCCACCGGGATGCCCTGGGGATGCCGGTCAGCACGTTCAGGGTGCCACCGTGCACCGGATACGGCTGTCGAATGCGATCGAGTTCGGCGAGACTGAGCCCGTCCTGCCCCGCGAGGCGGCAGGCCGCCGCGAAGCCGGGGGCTTCATCGAGCATTCCGAGGAGCGGAGCGATGGACGCACTGTGGGTGTCCGCGTCGATGAGAGCGATCACCCCACCGTGCGCGGCGAGTTCGGTGGCTAGTGAGACGGCGACGGTGGTGCGCCCTGGTGCCCCTGCCGGTCCCCACACCGCCAGGACCGTGCCATGCCTCTCGACTCCAGCGGGTGACGCACTCACGGTGATGCCCCGAATGACGTCATCGACCACCGACGCCGGGCCATCCGCGTCAACGATGTCATAGAGGCCGAGCGCTGCAGCGTTTCGCCTGCCGGAAGGTGCGGAGGCGACGGCAATGATTCGGATGCCTCGGCTGTCGCACGCGGCGAGGAGGGAGGCGGTCAGCCGTTCCCCGGAGGCGGAGACGAGGAGAATGTCCGGGTGCCGGCCCTCGAGGGCGATAGCCGGGTCGACGTGGGGCGGGATCCGAGCCTCCACCCGGTGCCCCCGTTCGACCAGGGCCGCAACCAGCCGGTCATCGTCGTCTCGCTCGAGGGCGAACGCGAGGGCGGCCACGCCTCAGCCCGCCGGCACGATCGAGAGGGCGTTGTCGCCGGAGAGTGCGGCGAGCACCGCGGCCACCATGCCGTGCGGAACGAGGATCTCAACGGTGTCGCCACCTCCCGCCGACACGAGGCCCTGCTGCTCGACCACCCGAACCACGCTCGCATCGGAGACGATCACCGTCGGTGGCGCGAATGACCCGCCTTCCTGTTGCTCGGCAACCCACACGTCGACCCGCGAACCGGTCTTCACCGAACCGGCGAGCGCGACGGCTGACGGGACGACCAGGGCGCTGACGTCAACCTCGGCGCCCGTCCCGACCGCTGTCCGAGGGACGAGTTCCCCCTCGGGAATCGTTCGAGTGACGACGAGTCCGGCTTCCGGGATGGCAGAGAGGTATCGTTCAGCGGCGGAGTCGAGCCTGACGTGAGCTACGGCCAGATCGCCGGCGGTGATGGTGTCCCCGACAGAAAGCGTGGAGGACGCGACGTAGACGGGGCTGGAGCGATCGGCCGACTGCACGAGCGACCAGACCCCGACGATCGAGACGACGACCAGTCCGATGCCGATGCCGAGTCGTGGATCGAGGCCGAACCGCCTCGAACGCCCTGCCTTCATTCGATCTCCAGCCGTTGAACCGGGATTGGACCGCGGTGCCTGCGAGTCGTCCCATCGTGCCAAGTTCCGGCGGCGGACGAGAAAGTTATCCACACCCACGTCGCTCGCTGACCGTCAGAGGAATAATCGGTCTCATGGATACGGTCTCTTCTGACTCTGTCGGTCGCTTTCTCACGGTGGCAGACGCAGCGGACATCCTGAACCTTCCCCAGACCGAGGTGATCGAACTCGTCCGCACAGCCGAGCTTCCGGCCATCCATGTCGGGACCCCGGGCCGGTGGCGGATCGAGCGCGCCGTGCTCGAGGCGTACATCGTCGGCAAGTACGAGGAATCCCGGCGGATGGGGCTGTGGCAGGAATCCGACTTCGCAAGCCTTCCTGAGCTGTCGAACGGGGCGATCATCCGACCGGACGACACCTGACCCCAGCACCGACACCGACACCGACACCGACACCGGTCATCATCAGCGGATCTGCCATGCTGAGTCTGTGTCGACCAGAAGGTTCCTGCTGTTCGCGACCACAACCGTTGCACTGTGCTTCGCTCTGTGGATCGTCCACTCCACGGTGGGCTTGATGACGGTCGGGGTGCCGAAGGAGACGTTTGCGGGTGCGTTCCTCATTGTTCTGGAAATGAATGCCACGCTCGCAACTGCCCTGGCCGCCGCAACGATGGTCTGGCTTCTGTGGCTCACCGTTGGTGCCACCGGGCCGTTTCCTCTCGTCTCTATTTTCTGGAGGACTGCCCTCGCAAGCACTGGCGCGCTGGGGATGTTCTCCGTGGCTTCCGGGATCCTGGCCACGGTGGTACGCCCCGTCGGTGTCGTTGGCCTCAGTCCTGGCTGGTCTGCCGTCGCCACTTTCACAACGTTCATGATCTGGGGTGCGCCGCTATGGATGGGCCTCTGCGGTGTGATCGCCGGGAGAGTCTGGTTGCGTGCACGGATTCCGGTGAACGACCAGGCCTCACGAGAGTGACCCCGGTCGAGTGGCTCGCGAAGCGTGGCGTGAGCTCCCGTCAGAGCACGATGAGGGCGATGTCGCCGAACGGCACGAGTCGCTGATGGCTGACATTGCGTTCCCGCCGGGGCGCGCCGCGCTCGTGGACGGCGAGGTCAAGGTGGTCACCGGCGACCCGGTCGATCGTTCCCCCGTGCACCACGGGGCGCGAGCGGGAGTGGACTTCGACATAGACACGGCGCCGGCACAGGTCCCGCAGGACAAATGACAGCCCGATCCGGTCTGTCAGACGGGGCGCCTGGTCATCCGGAGGGGGCAGGTCCAGGCTTCTCGAGAGGCTTGTCTTCGGCACGAGGACCCCAGCGACGGAATAGAGCGGCACGATGCACGCCGCGGATGCCCCGTCCGGGCTGACGAGGTCCCCGCTCATCCAGTCTCGCCCGAATGCCTGAGGCAGCACGGTGATCACCGTTCCGGTCACCAGTTCCAGAGAGACCTCAGCCCGGGGCGCATCGCGACCCGCAAACGCCTGGAGCCGGTCGCGGAGTGTCAACCGCCCGACCCGGAGCCGGTGCTCCTCTGCGCGTCGGTCGAGCTCCTCCGCGTGCAGTTCATGCTCGAGCTGGCTTTCCAGATCGTCGAAGAGGCTGTCCCAGCGCATGGATGGAGGGTAGCGACTCCGCCCTTCGCCCCGCCGGAGTTATCCACAGATTGAAAATGTGGGGTTTACAGGAGCGGGCAGTCGCTGGGAGAGTAGCTCGGCATAACGACCCCCAATCGGGGGAACTGCTGACGCAGGCCATGCGTGGACCCGAAACAGGCATCCTGTCACACGGCGAGACGCCGAGCCACCGGCTGTACTGTCGCGCCATCCAGGCCCCGTCGGGGTCTCCGTGCCCTCCCCCTCCCGGTTGTTTTCGTCTCTCCCCGGAGCAATGCATGAACTCCCCACCCGCTGGCGCGCCCGCCTCCCGTTCTTTCGAAGGCAACGCGCCACACCAGTCCTTCGACCCCGACCAGTTCTTCGGGAGGCAAAAGACCCCCACCAGCCTGCTCCCCCCGCCCGAGCCCCTGCTGGAAAACCTCACAAGATGTGTGATGGAGGTTCTCGCCGGTGCACGAGACCTCGACCAGCTCGCCCGCTGGATCTCGGAGGAGGTGTACAAACACCTGTTGAAACGTCAGGTGGTCTCGGCGCGGGCGCGTCAGGTGAAGGGCCTCCAGGCGGTCCGACCGGTGCTCAGGATCGGGCGCATCACCACGTACGAGCCGCGGGACGGCGTCATAGAAGCCGTCGTGATGGTGCACCAGCGCACAAGATCCCGCGCGGTGGCGATTCGTCTCGAGGGCATGGACCGGCGCTGGAGGGCCACGGCGATCTCCGTGTTGTGAGGCGTCGACCCGCTTGCCGGTTACGCGACAACACCCCCGCCGGAATTCCGGGCGGGGGTGTCCGGGGTGTCGCTTCGTCCTATTTCTTCTTGCCCTGCGCCCGACGGTCGGCGCGGTTTCCCGCTGCGCCTGAACCACCGTCGCCCTTTTGCCCGAAGGCGCCGCGAGCGGGCGGCTGCGCTGCGGTGGTGCCGGTGCGTGGTGCCCCGGTGACCTCAGACACTTTTTGTGCGTGCGCGGTGGCTGACTTCTCGATCTGGCCCTTCTGGTTGCGAACCTCGACCTCTCCGCCTTCGTTCGCAGCAGAGAAGCTGAGCTTCTCGTCTTCGTCTTCCGGCCGGGTGAGACCCTTGGCCTCGACCGAGGTCACTTCCTCGGTCGCGCCCCTCTTCACTTCGACGTCCAGGTTGAACAGGTATCCGACGGATTCCTCACGGATCTGCCCCATCATCTGCTGGAACATGCTGAACCCTTCGCGCTGGTATTCGACCAGCGGGTCACGCTGGGCCATGGCGCGCAGGCCGATGCCGTCCTTGAGGTAGTCCATCTCGTACAGGTGGTCCCGCCAGCGACGGTCGACGACCTGAAGCACGACGCGGCGTTCCAGTTCGCGCATCGCCGGAGACCCCAGCTGTTCCTCCCGGCGGGAGTATGCGAGCGTGGCGTCCGACAGAATTTCGCGGCGCATGAAGTCCCGGTTGATCCTGCCCTTCTGCCCGGCCTCGGCCACGACCTCGTCGACGGTGAGGGAGATCGGGTACAGCGTCTTCAGGTCGACCCAGAGTGCGTCGAAGTCCCAGTCGTCGCCGTTTCCCTCGCCGATGTGCACGTCGAGAACCTCGTCGATGACATCTTCCAGGAACTTCTGGGTGCGTTCGTGCAGGTCGTCACCCTCGAGGATGTGGCGGCGGTCAGCGTAGATCGCCTCGCGCTGGCGGTTGAGAACGTCATCGTATTTCAGCACGTTCTTGCGAATCTCGGCGTTGCGGGCCTCGACCTGCGACTGCGCGCTCCGAATGGCACGGCTGACGACCTTCGATTCGATGGCCATGTCGTCCGGCACTCCCCCTCGACCCATGAGTGCTTCAGCGGCACCGGAGTTGAACAGGCGCATGAGGTCGTCGGTGAGCGAGAGGTAGAAGCGGCTCTCACCCGGGTCGCCCTGGCGCCCCGAGCGTCCGCGCAGCTGGTTGTCGATGCGGCGAGACTCGTGCCGTTCGGTGCCGAGCACGTACAGCCCACCGGCGTCGATGACCTTCGCGGCCTCTTCGTCGACCGTCTCCTTGACTCCGGCGAAGACATCGTCCCAGGCAGCCTCGTACTCGTCGGGCGTTTCGGTGGGGCTGAGCCCTTTCTGGTTCATCTCCTGCACGGCGAGGAATTCGGCGTTTCCGCCGAGCATGATGTCCGTTCCGCGACCAGCCATGTTGGTCGCGACGGTGACCGAACCGAGACGGCCGGCCTGGGCGACGATCGCGGCTTCTCGGGCGTGGTTCTTCGCGTTGAGGACTTCGTGCCTGATGCCCTTTTTGGCGAGAAGGCGGGATAGGTACTCGCTCTTCTCGACGCTGGTCGTTCCGACGAGCACCGGCTGGCCGTTCGCATTGCGTTCGGCGATGTCCTCGACGACCTGGGCGAACTTCGTCTCTTCGTTCTTGTAGACGAGGTCTGACTGGTCGATCCGCCGCATCGGCTTGTTCGTGCGGATGCCGACGACACCGAGCTTGTATGTGGACATGAACTCGGCGGCTTCAGTCTCCGCGGTTCCGGTCATTCCCGAAAGCTTCTCGTAGAGCCGGAAGTAGTTCTGCAGTGTCACGGTGGCGAGGGTCTGGTTCTCGGCCTTGACCTGGACACCTTCCTTGGCCTCGATCGCCTGGTGGATGCCCTCGTTGTAGCGGCGTCCCATCAGGATGCGACCGGTGTGCTCGTCGACGATCATCACTTCGCCGTTCATGACGACGTAGTCCTTGTCCTTCTTGAACAGGGCTCTGGCCTTGATCGAGTTGTTCAGGAAGGAGATGAGCGGCGTGTTCGCGGATTCGTAGAGGTTGTCGATCCCGAGGTAGTCCTCAACCTTTTCGATGCCCGATTCAAGCACTCCGACGGTGCGCTTCTTCTCGTCCACTTCGTAGTCCTCGTCCTTGACCAGGACGTTGGAGAGACGGGCGAATTCGGCGAACCAGCGGTTGGCCTCGCCTGAGGCCGGACCGGAGATGATCAACGGTGTGCGCGCCTCGTCGATGAGGATCGAGTCGACCTCGTCGACGACGGCGAAGAAGTGACCGCGCTGGACGAGGTCCTTGGACTGCCACGCCATGTTGTCGCGGAGGTAGTCGAAGCCGAATTCGTTGTTGGTCCCGTAGGTGATGTCCGCGTTGTACTGCTCGCGGCGCTGCTCGGGGGTCTGGCCGGCCAGGATGACGCCGGTTGTCATCCCGAGTGCGCGGAAGACGCGTCCCATTAGCTCTGACTGGTAGGTGGCGAGGAAGTCGTTGACCGTGATGACGTGGACGCCCTTGCCTGCAATGGCGTTGAGGTACGCGGGCAGGGTGGCCACGAGGGTCTTTCCCTCTCCCGTCTTCATCTCAGCGATGTTGCCGAGGTGAAGCGCGGCTCCACCCATGAGCTGGACGTCGAAGTGCCGAAGGCCGAGCGTGCGCTTGGACGCTTCCCTGACGGCGGCGAACGCCTCGGGCAGCAGATCATCGAGCGATTCGCCGTTCGCATGACGTTCGCGCAGCTCGGCCGTCTCGTTGCGCAGTTCGTCGTCGGTGAGGTCTGCGAAGTCGGACTCGAGCGAGTTGACTGCCGTCGCGAGGTTCTCGAGCTTCTTGACGATCCGTCCCTCGCCGAGGCGAAGAACCTTCTCTAGTACTGAGGCCACGTATTGAACTCCACTTTGCTCTCGGGGCACGCTGTCTCAACGTGCGGCCGTGCCGTGTGCACGGTGTGGTCGCCGGCACTCCCGCAGACAACCGCTTCTATGTTAGTCCGGTGTGCGGTGTACAGATCCTGAATCCGGACGGATACCTTCCCCCGAACGCGGCTCACGCGGGCACCCTGGGGCACCCGCGTGAGCACGACGAGCCTCAGGCGCGCTGCTTCTCCCTGCCAGCGTCGTCGTCCAGGCCGATGACGCCGTAGTCCCAGCCCTTCCGACGGTAGACAACGCTCGGACGGTCGTTCTTCGCATCGACGAAGAGGAAGAACGGGTGCCCGACGAGTTCCATCCGGTCGACTGCCTCGTCGACGGTCATGAACTCTGCTGCGAAGACTTTCTCCCTGATCACAACCGGGCTGTAGTCCGCTTCCTCCGGCTCCTCGTCCTCGAGGGTTGCCACGCCACCGGTCGCGACGCGACGGATGGTGTCGAGGTCGGCGGGCTTGACATCGATGGAGCTGAAGCCTGCCGCACTCGCTTCAGAGAGCGATGTTCGACGTTTCCCGCGGAGGACCTTCTTTCGATCCTTCGCCCGACGAACCTGTTCGAGGAGCTTGGCTATTGCCAGATCAAAGGCGACGTACTTGTCAGAGCCGGCGGCCTCCGCCCTCACGAGCGGCCCGGGGCCGATGAGGGTCAGCTCGACGCGATCGTCCCCGGCCTTTCCGCTCTTATCGTGGTGACGACTGACCTTGACCTCGAATGCGAGGGCCCGGTCCGACAGGTGGGCAATCTTCTCCGACTTTTCTTCCACGTAATCGCGAAAGCGATCGGTGAGTCCCAGGCCATGTCCGACAATGTTTGTTTCCACGTCAACCTCCCAGATCAGGCGTGCCGCCGCAATATCCAGGGCGGACTTTCACGCCTTTAGCCCCCACCGTAGTCCCGCAGGGCTGAGAAGTCACTCAGCAACCTGTGTGGGGCGCGGCGTGGTCACGCCGCGGCGTCCTGTCGCCGCAATGACGGCCGCTCCAACGACCGCCCCTCCCGCCTCGACGAGGGCTCGGCGAGCCTCGCGCAGGGTGCCTCCCGTGGTCACGACGTCATCGATGAGGAGAAACCGACGCCCCCGCGCCCATGCCCCCGCGCGAAGCGACCCGGCGAGGTTGGCCGTCCGTGCATCAATTCCGAGTCCGATCTGGTCTCCGGGCTGGCGCCGCCAGGTGAGTGGATGCTCGAGCTTGAACGCCGTCCGTGCCACGACCACGTCGACCGGACGGTATCCGCGCCTGCGGAACGCCGCGCGCGTCGACGGCAGCGACGCGAGAGCAACCTCGCCGGTCGCTCCGCCAGGGAGCGCGTCGAGTGCAGAACCGATCGCCAGGCACAGCACCTCGGCGAGCGGGCCGGCGACATCCGTTCGCTGCTCGTTCTTCAACGCGAGGATGGTCCGCCTGGCCACGTCTGTGTATGCGGTCCCCGCCCAGACCGGAAGTCCGGGGTCCAGATCGCGGCGGGTCACCGGGCCTGCCATGCGCCCGGCGCAGCCTGGGCACACGGCGGCATCCGGCTCCCCGCAGCCGACGCAGCTGACCGGAATGATGAACGCGAGCGCCTGGCTCGCAGCCGCGCCCAGCCAGTCCAGCGCAGCGTCCATCCGCGAGGAATCCATCAGAACAGCGTGCACCGACCCACCCGCACGCTCGGCGCTGGCTGGTCGTTTGTGGATGACACCGCTCCGACGGTCCCCCTGTGGAGGCGACAGAGGGCACTGTCACCAGTCGCGCCAGGATCGCTGGCCCCGGGTCAGCCCGGGTTGCCCAGCTGGGTGGCGATCAGCGAGACTCCCGAGCCGACGACCTGCCACGCGGAGGTACGCAAAGCGGTGAGGTTGCCGCCGACGCTCACGGCGCGCAACTGCCGGAGCCCGCTTCCGCCGACCAGCGAGACCGCACCCGCCGGGCCGGCGACGATCTCGGACTGGCCGCCGATGGACCTGCTTCACGGTTTCGGTGGAACCGTCGGGTGACGTCATCAGGGTGGCGACGGAGAGATCGTCGACCCAGGTGGAAGCGACAGCGGTCCCTGATCCCACGGCGAGCGGTTGAGGGTCTCCGAGACTCACCGGGACGCCATCCTTGTCGCGCTGGATCCCGGCGACGAGCAACCGGGCCTCATCACCGACCCGCACGAGCGCGAGCAGCCGGGTCCCGTCGCGGGAGACAGCGATCGACAGGATCGAGGATGCTTCGGGCCAGCTGGTCAGGACGTCGACGTGCGAGCCATCCGAGCGGGAGGCCAGCAGCGCCCCAGGAGTCGATGCCGGAACACTCCAGATATGACCGAAGACGTCGAGGGAGGGTGCGATGACCCCGGGACGGGCATCCACCACGACCGGGTCAGCCCCTGACGCACGCACGGAGACGATCCCGTCAGCGGTGAGCGCCGCCGCGAGGCTGTGTGTGTCGTTGACGACGACGGATGTCGGAGCGAGGGACTCGATCAGCGGCGACAGTCCGGGGAGGCGTTCGAGTGCATCTCCGTTGGAGAGGAATCCGAAGCCGTCGGTGTTCAGCACCAGGGCTCGCGAGTCCACCCGCGGCGAGGGAACGGTGAGCGCCGGGATGTCCTCGGTGTTGTTGTTGACGGTGATGCTCACCGAGTTGATGGCGGAAACACCGTCGAGGCTGCCGGACAGCTGAGCCTGCATGCGCTGCAGCGTCACGTCATCCGCCTGGAACACCTCACTGCTGAGGTCGATCTGCGCGACGTCTCCGACGACGGGAACGGCATTCTTCGTCAGCTTGGTGCCCTCGGGGAATGCCGTGGTCACCGCTCCCGCCAGGAGCGGGCTCGGTCCCTCGAGCAGCGCCTTGACGATCCTTGTCCCTGTGGAGGTCCTCGATGGGAACCAGCGCAGGTCGGGGACGAGGTAGTTCCACGACGGGTCGAAGAAGGTGACGACGTAGGAACTGAACACGTCGCTGAAGCGCTGCGAGTCGAGGATGACCCGGTCGGGGGCAACGTTGATCCGCCATTCGTTCTTGACCTTGACGAAGCTGTACCCCTGGGTCAACGCGGTGCTCGACGCGAATTCGCTGTATTCGCCCTGCTCGTTGACCTCGGCGAGGGGAGTGACGGTGAGCTGCATCGACAGGCCGTCCACAGCGACATATTCGCGTGCCCCGGTGTCGACGATGACGTTGAGGTCCGGGTTCCAGTCGGTCTTGATGGCCGGCGCAAGGTATTCCCGCGCCGTGCCGTAGTCATCCCGCGGGCTCGACGCCGCGTCGATGAAGCCGCGGAGGATCTGCTCCTGGTCTGCCCCGGCCTCGGGTCCTTTCGCGATGAATTGCACCTCCGGATCCTCGGCGCCGGTGACCGGCTGGCCGATCCGCGGCGCGCCGGATTGCGGGATTCCTGCGCACCCGGCCAGGAGGATGGTGACTCCGAGAGCGACGGCTGTCGCCCAGGATTTTCGCGTCATACGCCGACTCCGTTCTCGTGCCGGACACCTTCGGCGGCGTCCTCATCCGCCGATACGGCATCATCGGGTTCCAACGGGAGGGGCGAGAGCGTGACATGGTCGCCTAGGACTCGCGGGAGTGTGAGCCGGAAGCAGGTCCCCTCTCCCTCCCTCGACCACAGCTCCAGTGCTCCGCCGTGGAGTTGTGCGTCCTCCAGCGCGATCGCCAGCCCGAGACCGGTACCGCCGATGGTGCGTTTGCGGGACGGGTCGGCCCTCCAGAACCTGTCGAACACCCGCTGGGCGTCCTGTTCGCTCATCCCGTGGCCGTAGTCACGCACCGAGAGGGCGATCGCCTGCTCGTTGCTGTCGACGGAAACGACGATCGGTTTGCCCTCTCCATGCTCGATCGCGTTTCCGAGGAGGTTGCGCACGACACGACGAATGCGCCGAGGGTCGATCTCCACGTCGGAGTAGCCGCCTGGCGCAACGAGCCTGACGTCGGATCCTTTCTGCTCGGCGAGCGATGCCATCCCGTCGATCGAATCCTGCGCGAGGTGGACGAGGCTGTGGGGTTCGATCTCGAGCTGGACAGACCCGGCGTCGTAGCGGCTGATCTCCAGGAGGTCCGCAAGAAGAAGCTCGAAGCGCTGGGTCTGGGTGTGGAGCAACTCAGCCGTGCGCGCTGTGGCCGGCGGGAAACCGGCGCGCTGGTCATAGAGCACGTCGCCGGCCAGGCGGATGGTCGTGAGTGGCGTCCGCAACTCATGGGAGACATCGGAGACGAAGCGCTGCTGCACCTGCGACAGGTCGGCGAGTTCCTTGATCTGGGATTGGAGACTGTCTGCCATGCCGTTGAAGGAGCGGGCGAGCGTCGCGAGTTCGTCCTCTCCCCTCACCGGGATCCTCACCTCGAGGTCGCCATGGGCCAGTTGTTCACTGGTTTCGGCAGCCACTCGCACCGGGTTGGCGACGAGGCGGACGATCACCCACGCCACCGCGCCGACGAGCAGCAGAAGGGTCAGTCCACCGATGACAAGCGTGCGTTGAACAAAGAGCAGCGTCTGTTCGGTGTCATTGAGATCGAAGCCGATGTAGATCTCCCACTTGCTGCCCTCCGGGAGCGTAATCTGCGACCCGACGACGATTCCCGGCACGCGGCTGCCATCGGCGGTCGTCAGGGACACCGACTGCCACCACTGTTCGTCGGGGTTCTCCTGCACGAGGGCGCGCAGCTCATCGCTCACGACGTCGTTCAGCCGGACGTTCTCAAAATCCTGTGGCCCGGTCGGGCTCGGTTCCTGGCCTGGTGCACGGTATCCGGCGATCATCGCGCTCGACGACGTCCGGGCGATCTCTTCCCTGGCTGCCCCCATGAGCTCCTGGGTGCTTGCCCTGCCCTGGTCGCTGGAGGAATCGAGGATGCCCTGCGCGGCCTCGATCGACCGGGCCGAGTCCTGCTGGACCTGGCTCACCCGCGACTGGAACAGGTCGTTCCCGATGGTCAGGGCCATGTAAAAACTTGAGATGAGCAGAGCGAACAGCGACAGCGTGAGCGTGACGACGATGGTTCGGAACTGCAGCGACTGGCGCCAGGACCGACCGGCTCGAGCCGGCCACGTCCTCCAGTTATCGAGCCGAATGCCCGAAACGCCCTGACCTGGTCCCATCGCGTGCTCAGGCTGCGGCGCCGGCGCCGGCTCGATAGCCGACGCCGCGCACGGTCATCACGATGCGCGGGTTGTCCGGGTCGTCCTCGACCTTGGCCCGCAACCGCTGGACATGCACATTGACCAGGCGGGTATCCGCCTTGTAGTGGTAACCCCAGACCTGTTCGAGGAGCATCTCCCGGGTGAACACCTGCTGCGGCTTCGATGCGAGGGTGAGCAGGAGATCGAACTCGAGCGGGGTGAGGTTGATCCGCGTCTCGCCCCGGGTGACTTCGTGACCGGCCACGTCGAGGGTGAGGTCGCCGATCTGGAGCGCGTCCTGCGAGTTGGTGGATGCGGGGCGCAGGCGCGTTCGGATTCGCGCGACAAGCTCCTTCGGGTTGAACGGTTTGACCATGTAGTCGTCAGCGCCCGACTCGAGGCCTTTGACGACATCGGAGGTATCCGTCTTCGCCGTAAGCATGATGATGGGTACCCCCGATTCGCTGCGAATGCGATTGCAGACTTCGATACCGTCGATTCCGGGCAGCATGAGGTCGAGCAGGACAAGGTCCGGCTTCACCTCACGGAAGGCATCGAGTGCGCCAGAACCGTCTGCGCAGAATGAGGGTTCGAAGCCCTCCGTACGCAGGACAATGCCGATCATCTCAGCCAGGGCGGTGTCGTCGTCAACCACCAGGATTCGTGAGTTCATGCGCCTCGTTCTCGATTCATCTGCAGGCCGCGTCGGGTGGACGCATCGGTGCGGTACCTGGCACCAGATTAGCCGCAACCCGTTGACAGTTCGCCGAGAAGCGCGGAATCCCGCTGATGCGCGCTCCGTCATGGTGGGGATGGGGCTGGTGTGGCACGATGAGGAGCGCAGGAAGTCGAACAGCTTGAGGGAGCCGCTGGAGTGAGGACCGACGAGAACGGGCACGACGCGGAATGGCCGGAGGCCACCCCGGCGCGCAGCGAAGAAAACCGCCCATCCGAGTCCGGGGCAGCGGTGCAGTCGGTGTCTTCAGATTGGCGTATTGACCAGGACTTTCATCAACCACCGGCGACGCAGTTCCCGACGCAGGCCCCAACGCAGGCCCCGGTGAATCCCTTTGGTCAGGGCACCTACCCCGCTGCGCCTCCCGCCCAGCCGTATGCGCCGACCCAGCCGGGATACGGATCGGCCGGACAGGCCCACTGGGGACCTCCGACCCCCGAATCCTGGGCGACGAACCCACCGATCTGGACTCCTCCCCCCAAACCGGGGCTCATCCCGCTGCGCCCCCTCGGCTTCGGCACCCTGCTCGGCGCTCCGTTCCTGACGCTGAAGCGCAATCCGAAGGCCACATTCGGCAGCGCTTTGCTCGTGCAGGCCATCACCGTGGTCGTCAGTCTCCTCGTGGTCGGCATCGTCACCTTCTTCGTCATCAGCAGGATCACCAGCGCAGCCCCCGAGGACGCCGAGGCGGTAGCCGCCGGTGGGATCGTCGCGATTCTCCTGGGATCTCTCGTGCCGTTCCTGATCGGGATCGCCGCGACCGTATTTCTGCAGGGAATCATTGTCACCGAGGCTGCCCGGTCAACCCTGGGAGAGAAGCTCACCCTCGGGGCGACCTGGAAAGCGACCTGGCCACGGCTCGGTCATCTCCTGCTCTGGACCCTCATCGCCGGCGCCGCCGTCGTCGTGGTCCTCGCCTCCATCATTGGGGTCGTGTGGCTGCTCGTCGTGCTCGGCGGCGGATTCATCGCCGCCGGAGTGATCCTGGCGGTTGTCGCCGGGCTCGCCCTCGCAGTCGTCGGCGTGTGGCTCGGCACCAAACTCTCGCTGGTCCCCAGTGCGATCGTGCTTGAGCGTGTCGGCGTTTTCGCCGGGATGCGCCGCTCCTGGCAACTCACTGACGGCTATTTCTGGAAGACGCTCGGCATCGAATACCTGATCGCGTTCATCGTCGGGACGGTCTCCCAGGTCGTCGTGACGCCGATCACGGTGCTCTACATGATGGCGATCACCGTCATCGATCCGACCGGGGCAACGGCTGAGGAGTGGATCGCCCCAGCGCTGCTCTATGTCGCCCTGATCATCGTGTCGCTTCTGGTGGCATCCATCACCTCTGTGGTGCAGTCGGCGACCATCGCCTTCATCTACATCGACCTGCGGATGCGCAAGGAGGGGCTCGATCTCGAACTCATCCGATTCGTCGAGGCCCGGCAGTCCGGTGACCTGTCGGTTCAGGACCCGTACCTCGTCCGGGCCAGCGGTCCGCTCGCGTCGGCGGGTTCTCCGTGGGGCTAGCGCGCGCGTTCGGCTTCGACGTACCGGTGGTGCCTGACGCGCCAGAGGCGCGGAACTGGCTGGTGGAGGAACTGTCGAAACCGGAATACGCGGCGGCGACGCCGAGCCTGTTCGACCTCCTCAGCCAGGAATTCTTCGCGTGGCTGATGCGCCTGTTCCAGCCGGGAGACTCTGTGCCCCTGGACTGGCTGCCCGTTGCCATCCTCGGGCTCGTTGCCGCGGCACTCACCGCCGCCCTCCTCATCTGGGGGATCCCCAGGATCAACAGGAGGAGCCGACCGGCAGCCGGCCTGTTCGGAGACGACGACCGCCGCACCGCCGCTGAACTCCGGTCCGCCGCCGCTGCCGCTGCGGGGGACGGGGACTGGACGCGGGCTGCACTGGAGCAATTCCGGGCGGTAGCCCGCGGCCTCGCGGAGCGCACCATCCTCGTTGTCAGCCCCGGGACGACCGCCCACGACTTCGCTGCCCGAGCGGCGCGCGCCTTCCCCGCTGAGTCTGCTGCGCTGGCCGGGGCCGCCGACGTTTTCGACCGCCTGCGATACCTCGGTGAGGACGGCACCCCCGAGCAGTACGAACGGCTGAGAAGCCTGGACGACCGCCTGCAGAAGCAATCCCCCGCATCGCACGAACCGCTCGACCTGGTGGGAGCGCCATGACCGCCACCCTCGATCCCCCGACGGCAGAGGATGGAGTACTCACCCCCCTGGCGCGCACCGTCGCACGGAGGGGCCTGTTCTGGGCGGGCGTCGCTCTCGTGTGCATCCTCGTGGTCGGCGCAACGCTGGCCCTGACCCGCGGGGGCGCGGCGAGTGGCCTGCAGCTGGACCCGGCGAGCGCAGCACCCAACGGCGCGAAGGCCGTGGCGGAGGTCCTGCGCGAGCAGGGCGTTGACGTGATCCTGCCTGCCGGATACGACGAAGCCCTCGCCGCGCTGTCGACGCCGAACACGTCCCTGGCGCTCTATGACCCATCCAACTACCTGACCGACAACCGCCTGGCCGACCTCGTCGACGGGGCAGGCGACGTCACCGTACTCTCGCCCGGTTTCCTGCAGCTCCAGCTCCTCGCCCCGGGGGTGCGCGCCGCAGGAGCGGCAGAGGCTGACGTTCCCCTCGACGCCGCCTGCGCGATGGGCGCCGCCCAGCGTGCTGAGACGATCAGCGCTGGCCCCACCCTCGCCATTTCCGAGACGTCGGACGCCACCGGCTGCTTTCCCGCCGACACCGACGGATTCGGGGTTGTCACCGTGCCGCATGGCGATGGCACCCTTGCCCTGGTCGGGCCCGGCGACCTGTTCACCAACGAACGAGTCATCCTGCACGGTAACGCCGCGCTCGCCCTCGGCCTGCTCGGGACGACCGATCGTGTCGTCTGGTACCTTCCCTCGCTCGCCGACGTCGAGGCATCCGGCCCGCCCAGCCTGGGGGATCTCACCCCGCCGTGGCTGGTGCCGGTGACCTCGCTGCTCGTCCTCACCGCCCTCGTCGCCATGTTCTGGCGCGGACGCCGGTTCGGTCCGCTCATGGCCGAGGACCTCCCGGTGACCGTGCCGGCTGGCGAGACGATGGAGGGCCGATCCCGGCTATACCAGCGCACCGCAGCCCGCACGCGCGCGGTCGACGCGCTGAGGATCGGAGCGATCGGGCGGCTCGGGGCGACGCTCGGGCTTCCGAGGACCGCGGGCCTCGCCGAAGTCTCTGACGCCGCGGCTTCTGCCACCGGCAGGAGTCCGGCCGAGGTGCGCGGCATCCTCGTCGATACCCTCCCCGCCACCGAACGCGACGTGCTCTCGCTGTCTGACGCCCTCCGCGACCTCGAAGCCGCGGTGTCCGCTGCGGCCGATCCCCGCACACCGGGGCCGCGCTGATGCCGACCAGTTTCCCCTCTCCCCCACCGACCGAACCGGAAGAATACGACATGACCACTCCGACACCGCACGGCCAGCCGTATCCGCAGGGCTTCCCCCAGCAGGACCAGGACCTCCCGAGCCGCGGGGAGAACACCCAGGAGCGCAGGCGCGTGACGCAGCCCGAGGCGCCGCGAATCGCTGAACTCCGGGAAAAACTGGCGCAGGTGCGTCGCGAGGTCGGCAAGGCCGTCGTCGGCCAGGAGCCCGCCGTCACCGGCATGATCATCGCCCTGCTCGCAAAGGGACACGTGCTGCTCGAGGGCGTGCCCGGCGTGGCCAAGACCCTGCTCGTCCGGACCCTCAGCCAGGCGCTCGACCTCGACACGAAGCGCGTGCAGTTCACCCCGGACCTGATGCCGGGGGACGTGACCGGATCGCTCGTCTACGACGCGAAGACCGGCGAATTCGAGTTTCGCCGCGGCCCGGTGTTCACGAACATCATGCTGGCGGACGAGATCAACCGCACGCCGCCGAAAACCCAGTCGTCGCTGCTCGAAGCGATGGAGGAGCGGCAGGTGTCCACCGATGGCGTCACCCTGCCCCTCCCTGTGCCGTTCCTCGTTGCTGCGACCATGAACCCGATCGAATACGAAGGTACGTACACGCTCCCCGAGGCCCAGCTCGACCGCTTCCTGCTGAAGCTCGTCCTCGATGTGCCCGAACGGGATCTTGAGGTCGAGGTGCTGCGTCGCCACGCCGACGGGTTCAACCCGCGTGATCTCCGCGCCGCCGGGGTCACCGCTGTCCTCGGCGCGGAGGACCTCGCCGAGGCGCAGCTCGCCGCGGCCGCCACCGGGGTCAGCCCTGACGTGCTCAGTTACATCGTCGACCTCGCCCGCGCGACCAGGCGGAGCCCGTCGGTTCGCATGGGCGTCAGCCCTCGTGGCACGACAGCGCTCCTCGCGGCCGCAAAATCGTGGGCGTGGCTGAGCGGATATTCGTGGGTCACCCCCGACCACGTGCAGGCCATGGTGTTGCCGGTGTGGCGGCACCGTCTCCAGCTGCGACCGGAAGCCGAACTGGAGGGGGTCGGCTCCGACGCGATCCTGCGCTCGGTCATGCAACAGGTACAGGTGCCGATCTAGATGACCGTCTCCGGGTGGTTCGTGGCACTCGTCGCCGTCGGCGTCGTGCCCGTCGTCATGCTCGGGTCGGCGACCGGCGAGCCCGGGCTCGTGCTCGGCGCGTGGCTGCTCTTCGTCGTGGCCATCGGCGTCCTCGACATCCTGCTGGCCGCGTCTCCGCGCATCCTGGTCCTGGCGAGGTCGATCCCCGCCCGGACGAGGCTCGGCGAGACCGTGACCAGCCAGCTCTTCCTGGCCAACCCGGGCAGGCGCACGCTGCGCGGCATCGTTCGCGATGCCTGGCAGCCGTCCGCCGGGCCCGCCGTCTCACGCAGCCGGGTCACCATCCCCGCAGGCGAACGACGGATGGTGGCCGTGCCGCTGACCCCGTTCCGTCGCGGCGAGCGCCGTGTCGAGCTCGTCACCGTGAGGTCGTTCGGTCCGTTCAGGCTGTGGGCGAGACAGGCAACCCTGAAGAGCCACGGCCACATCCGGGTCCTGCCGCCGTTCCACGCCAGGAAACACCTGCCGTCACGACTGGCCCGCCTCCGGGAGCTCGACGGTGCCACGAGCGTGATGGTGCGCGGCCCGGGCACCGAGTTCGACTCCCTCAGGGAATACGTGCGCGGAGACGACGTGCGCTCCATCGACTGGAGGGCCACTGCGCGGCGTCGCGATGTCGTCGTCCGCACCTGGCGGCCGGAACGCGACCGCCGGATCGTCATCGTCCTGGACACCGGGCGCACCTCGGCGGCACGCGTCGCGGACGAACCGCGGATCGACACCGCATTCGAGTCGGCTCTCCTGCTTGCCGCGCTGGCGACCCGCGCCGGTGACCGGGTCGATTTCCTCGCCTACGACCGGCGGATGCGTGGGCGGGTGCAGGGGGCGACAGGCGCCGACCTGATGTCGAAACTCGTCGACACGATGTCCACCATCGACCCTGAGCTGCTCGAGATGGACTGGGCAGCGGTCCCTGCGCTCGTCCGTGGGGTCACGAGCCAGCACTCCCTCGTCGTCCTGCTCACCTCGGTGGACGCCCCCGGTGCCTCGACCGGCTTGCTCGCCATGCTGCCACAGCTGACGAAACGGCACACGGTCGTCGTGGCATCCGTCACAGACCCGGACACGCTTGCCGCCAGCCGGGAACGCGGAAACCGCGATGCGGTCTACCTCGCCGCAGCGGCGGAGCGGGCACTCCTCGACGTCGCTCGCGTTTCCGGAGCGGTGAGGCAGCTCGGTGCCGACGTGGTCACAGCGGCACCCGCCGACCTGCCGCCCGCACTCGCCGACCACTACATCGCGCTGAAGGCCGCCGGGCGCCTGTAACGCGAAAACACCACGTCCGGTCGAAAACTCCCGTCGCGCGGGGTGTTTTCGACCGGACGTGATGCTCTCGCCGTGCGGGTCGGCTAGACGACGCTGGTCGCCGCCAGCGCCGCACCGAGTTTCGAGCCGAGGTTGATGTCGACGTTCGACCAGTACGCGATCGCGCGGGCACGGATCTCGCCGTTCTCGACGGCACCGACGTGGCCGGTGATCTGCGCGAGCAGTCGCGCCTTCGCGGCGTCATCCATCACGTCGCGGTACAGCGTTCCTGCCTGGCCGAAGTCATCGTCCTCCGGGTGCAGGGTCGCAGAGGTGCGCAGCAGCTCACCGTCGTTCTGCCAGCCGGTCGACTCCGCCGCGCGAGCGGCGTCGGCGTGCGGGCCGCCGAAGGAGTTCGGTGCGTAGACGGGACGGTCAGCCGGTGGGAATTCGATCCGTCCGGCTCCGTCCTTCGAGTAGCTGTTGACCGGGCTCTTCGCGGCGTTCACCGGCAGCTGGGCATGGTTCACACCGACGCGGTAGCGGTGGGCATCCGCATAGGAGAAGATCCGGGCCTGGAGCATCCGGTCGGGGCTGGCCGCGATCCCCGGCACGAAGTTCGCCGGCGAGAAGGTGGCCTGCTCGATCTGGGCGAAATAGTTCTCGGCGTTTTTGTTCAGGGTCATCGTGCCGACCCTGACCAGTGGGTAGTCCGCGTGCGGCCAGACCTTGGTGACGTCGAACGGGTTGAACCGGTACGTCTTGGCATCCTCGTACGGCATGACCTGAACGGACATGGTCCAGCTCGGGTGATCGCCGTCGGCGATGGCCGTGTACAGGTCGTGCTGGTGGAAGTCGGCGTCCTGGCCTGCGATCTCTGCGGCCTGCTCTCCGCTGAGGATGCCGATGCCCTGGTTGGATTTGAAGTGGTACTTGACCCAGAATCGTTCCCCATCGGCGTTGATCCACTGGTAGGTGTGGCTGCCGAAGCCGTCCATCATCCGCCACGAGGACGGGAGCCCCCTGTCGCCCATGAGCCAGGTGACCTGGTGGGCACTTTCGGGCGACTGGCTCCAGAAGTCCCACTGCATGTCGTTGTTGCGCAGGTTGGATCCTGGGAGACGCTTCTGCGAGTGGATGAAATCCGGGAACTTGATTCCGTCGCGGATGAAGAACACCGGGGTGTTGTTCCCGACGAGGTCGTAGTTTCCCTCTGAGGTATAGAACTTGAGCGCGAACCCACGCGGGTCGCGCCAGGTGTCCGGTGACCCCTGTTCGCCGGCAACCGTGGAGAACCGCGCGAGCATCTCGGTCGACACCCCGGGCTGGAAGAGCGCGGCACGGGTGTAGCGGGAGACATCCTCTGTCGTCTCGAAGACTCCGAAAGCCCCGCCTCCCTTGGCGTGGACGACGCGCTCCGGCACCCGTTCCCGGTTGAAGTGCGCGAGCTTCTCGGTCAGGTAGCTGTCGATCAGCGGGATCGCACCATCAGCGCCGACGGTGAGTGACTGCGAGTCAGCAGCGACAGGGCTGCCGGTGTTGGTCGTGGTGAATGAGGTATCGGACATGAATCTCCTTGGGATGGATGGACAGGGACAGGTTGCTCACCCGCGATGGTGCCTGGGGCGAGAAAAATGGCGTCAGGCCGGGGTGGCCGCACAGGCGGGGCACAGTCCCCAGTAGGTGACCTCGGCCGTGGTCACGGTGAATCCGGATGCCCCGGAGGGGGCCAGACAGGGAGCGTGTCCGACAGCACAGTCCACGTCGCCGATCGCGCCGCACCGTGAGCAGACCACGTGGTGATGGTTGTCTCCCACGCGCAACTCGTATCGGGCGGGGGACCCTGCCGGTTCGATCCGACGCACCAGGCCGGCGTCCGTCAACGCGGCGAGGACGCCGTAGACCGCCTGGAGGGAGGTCTCCGGAAGTGTGGGGACCACGGCGGCGAAGACGCCGGCCGCGTCTGCGTGTGGGTGCGAATCCAGCGCCTGCAGTACTGCCACGCGCTGGTCGGTGGCGCGGAGTCCGACGGCACGGAGGCGGTCACGCGGTGTGATCGCCTCTGTCGTGTTCATGCCTCCACCGTATCGCCTCTTTTGAGTCATTCAAAACTAGGATGACCCCGGGCGCGTCGCCGGGGCGGCGTCAGTTGGCGTAGATGCGCGCTGCACCGGCTTCGAAGGCCGTCAGGTCACCGGTCTCGCCCGCACGGAAAGCCCGGCGTCCGATCACGAGCATGTAGAACAGGAATGCGCCGAGTGCTGCGGCACCGAGCCCGATCTTCACCGGCCACGGCCACGGCTGGGGCGTCACGAAGCCCTCGAGGATACCGGAGACGAGGAGGACGAGGATGAGACCGATGGCCACAGTGAACAGTGCCCGTGCATCCTCAGCGAGCGCCTGTCCCCGTGTGCGTTTCCCCGGCGACACCCAGGCCCAGAAAATCCGGAGCCCGCCCGCCGCTGCGACGAAGATCGCCGTGAGCTCGAGCATCCCGTGCGGGGCGATGTAGAGGAAGAATGTGTCGCCCTCACCGAAGCTGAACAGGACGGCGGCGGTGACCCCGAGGTTCTGGGCGTTCTGCAGCACCACGTACGGCACCCAGACGCCGGTGATCCCGAAGGCGATGCACTGCGCAGCGATCCACGCATTGTTCGTCCAGACCTGCCCGGCGAACGACGCAGCGGGGTTCTCCGAGTAGTAGTCGATGAAATCCTCTTCAGCGAGCTTCCTCAGCTGTTCGGTACTGCCGAAGTTGGCGAGCACCTGCGGATCGCCGAGGATCCAGGCAGCCCACAGACCGGCGACGACGAAGGTCACCAGCGCGACGGCGAGGGTGAGCCAGCGCAGCCGGTACAGCGCAGCCGGCAGCTGCAGCACAAAAAACCGGGGCAGCTGGCTGAGCACATTCGAGCCGGCCGAGGTGAAGCGCAGGCGGGCACGGGACAGACTGACACTCAGGCGGTCACCGTGGGCGGTCGAGCCCGCCGTGGTCTTGATGGCCGAGAGCTGGGTCGCCCCGGCCTGGTACCGGTCGATGAGTTCGTCCGCCTCGGCGCCCGACAATGAGCGCTTCGACGCAAGCGCGTCGAGGCGATCCCACTCATCCCGGTGGGCGGCGCTGTATGCATCGAGATCCATCTGATTAGATACTATGCATGGCAGAGCCCGTCGGCACACTCTCGAACACGCCGGACTCGTCGGAGCTCCTCACGGGTGAAGCCGTCGCCCTCGACGTGCAGTCCTCGAGTTTCATCCTGCGAGCCACTGGAGCGATCGTCGATTTCGCGGCAACCGTTCTCCTGGCCGCCCTGCTGTTCTGGCTGCTCCTCGTCCTGGCCAGCCAGGGAGCGATCGATGAGTCGGCCACCGCCGCTTTCTCGACATCGATTGTTGTCTTTTGTTGTGTGGTCGTGCCCACCACCGTCGAGACGCTCAGTCGCGGTCGCTCGCTCGGAAAGCTCGCGGTCGGGGCTCGCATCGTTCGCGACGATGGCGGCGCGAGTGGATTCCGGCACGCCTTCATCCGTGCGCTGGTCGGTTTTTTCGAGATCTACATGACCCTGGGCGGGGTTGCCGCACTCACCGGTCTCCTCTCCAGCCGCTCGAAACGGCTCGGCGACCTGCTGGCGGGCACCTACGCGCAGCAGGAACGCGTTCCCCACGTGGCTGAGCCCGTCTACGGGGTTCCCCCAGCGCTGGCCGGCTGGGCAGAACTCGCCGACGTAGGACGGATGCCCGACCGCCTGTCCCGCAGGATCGCCCAGTTCCTCAAGCAGGCACCGAAGCTGACACCGTCCACCCGGGCGCGGCTCGCGCATGACCTCGCCTCGGAGGCATCCGTCTGGGTCTCACCAGTCCCCCGCGTCGACGCCGAGCTCTTCCTGTACGCGGTCGCGGCCGTTCGACGGGATCGCGAATACGCCGCGCACCTGCTCGAGCGTGAGCGTCTCGCCCGCGTCCGGCCGGTGTTGACCGGGCGACCGCACGACTTCCCCGACCGCTAGCCCGGGCTCATCCGTCGCGGTTGCTCGTTTTCCGCCGCGAGAATCGACATCGGTGACGGACGAACGGCGCCGTCGGGCCGAAGCCCGGCGACGCCGTCATACCGACAGCGAGTCTCAGTACCGGTAGTGGTCCACCTTGTACGGGCCGTCGACAGGGACGCCGATGTACGCGGCCTGTTCGTCGCTCAGGGTGGTGAGCTCGACGCCGAGGGCATCGAGGTGGAGCCGCGCGACCTTCTCATCGAGGTGCTTCGGCAGCACGTAGACACCGATCGGGTAGTTCTCCTGGCGTACGTAGAGTTCGATCTGCGCGAGCACCTGGTTGGTGAACGAGTTGCTCATGACGAACGACGGGTGCCCGGTGGCGTTTCCGAGGTTCATCAGGCGGCCTTCGCTGAGGACGAGGATCGACCGCCCGGTGGGCAGCCGCCACTCGTGCACCTGGGGCTTGATCTCGACGCGCTCAGCACCGGCGAGCGACTCGAGGCCGGCCATGTCGACCTCGTTGTCGAAGTGACCCACGTTCGCGACGATCGCCTGGTGCTTCATCCGGAGCATGTGCTCGGTGGTGATGACGCTGAGGTTCCCTGTTCCGGTGACGAAGATGTCGACCTGCTCGATGACACTCTCCAGGCGCGCCACCTGGTAGCCGTCCATGGCGGCCTGCAGTGCGCAGATCGGGTCGACCTCGCTGACGATGACCCGGGCGCCCTGTCCGCGGAGGGCTTCGGCAGCACCCTTCCCGACATCGCCGTAGCCGACGACGAAGGCCACCTTGCCGCCGATGAGGACGTCGGTTGCACGGTTGAGACCGTCGGGCAGCGAGTGCCTGATGCCGTACTTGTTGTCGAATTTGCTCTTCGTCACGGAGTCGTTGACGTTGATCGCGGGGAACAGCAGCTCGCCGGCCTGGGCAAGTTCGTAGAGGCGGTGAACGCCGGTGGTGGTCTCCTCCGTGACGCCCATGATCTCGGCGCCGATGCGGGTCCAGCGATCAGGTGAGGCGGCCAGCGAGCGGCGGAGCAGGTCGAGGACAACACGTCCCTCTGTGCTGTCGGCATCGGTTGTCTCTGGCACAGCCCCGGCGAGCTCGTACTTCCTGCCGTTGTGGACGAGCAGGGTGGCGTCTCCACCGTCGTCCAGGATCATGTTCGGGCCGATCCAGTCCGCGCCGGCAGCTCGGGCCTCAGCCGACCAGTCGAAGATCTGCTCGGCTGCCGCCCAGTACTCCTCGAGGGTCTCGCCCTTCCAGGCGAAGACGGGCACGCCTGCCGGGTGATCGACGGTTCCCGCGGGTCCGACCGCGATTGCCGCGGCCGCCTCATCCTGGGTGGAGAAGATGTTGCAGCTCGCCCAGCGCACCTGGGCGCCGAGTGCGACGAGGGTCTCGATGAGCACGGCGGTCTGCACGGTCATGTGGAGCGATCCGGCGATGCGGGCGCCGGCGAGCGGCTTCGAGGCACCGAATTCCTCGCGGAGGGCCATCAGCCCGGGCATTTCGTTTTCGGCCAGCCTGATCTGGTGGCGACCGGCTTCGGCAAGTGAGAGGTCGCGGACCTGGAACGCCAGGACTGGGCTGGATTCGACGGCGGGCGCGGATGCTGCGGGCGGGGTAAGCGTCATGCAGACATTCTCGCAGATACCAGGTGGGTGGAACCCGGGAGCGGGTCAGGCGGTCGACTCGATGTCGCGCAGGATCTGGTGACGGATGACCTGCCAGCCCTGCGGCACGCTCATCCGCTCCGCGTGGATGGAGCAGAGATCGTAGGTGTGCGGTTCACGAGACAACGACAGTGGCCCGAGGACAGCCATCGAGTCCCCGTAGTCGTAGGTGAGGGTCGACACGGCGTCCCGGGTGCATCCGACTTTTGAACAGGGCCTGTCAAACATTCTCCTCACCATACAAGCCCGGCAGGCGTTCGCCCGGGAACCTCGCCGGAGGCATGGCTCAGGACGAATAGGATGGCGTCATGTCCAGACGCACTTCCCGGAGCAGCACCTTCGCCCGGCGGGCCGTTCGTCACGATCGCCACGGGCGCTCCGAGCGCAGCGCCGCAACGGGCCCCCACCTGGACCCGTTGAAGAACCGCATCGACACGTTCGACATGACCGTCGCCGCTGCCGCCGACTTCCTGCGTAGCGCCTGGCCGGATGACCTCGTGAATGTGCGGTACGAAGTCGGCGCGATGCCGATGGGCGCTCTCCCCGACGGCACGGTTCCGCGCTGGTGGACGAGCGCAGCCGAACGACGGATCGTTCTTTACCGCCTCCCCATCCAGCGGATGAGCAAGCTGCATCGTGACGACGATCTGCACCAGCGCATGATGATCGAGAGTTGCGTGTTCCGGGCCACCGCGGAGCTCATTGGCAAGGACCCGTGGGATCTCGGGCCCGACCGCTTCCACTTCTGAGCAGTCGGTTCGCGACTAGCGGAGGTAGACCGTGACAGGGGACGCCGATGGCTTCGCCGGTTGGATCGCGTACGCCGATAATCCGGCACCACCCTCGTAGCTGATCTGCACATGGGTGCCTGCACCGCCCGAGAGGGTGTAGGCCATTCCAGCGCTGACGTCAGAGACGATCGCCGACTCCGCGGGCACCGAGAGAGGCGTTGCGACGCCGTTCCGGTCTGTGAGCACGGCGTCCACAACGGTATCGGTCGGGTTGAAGAGATGGATCCGGGGCCCATCCCCTGGCGCGACAGCGATCTTCGTGCCCTCGGCGAGTGGCGCGGACGCACCGAACCACGCGAAATCGGAGAACTCACCGGACACCGCCGTGGTGCGCGCCGCGGCGACGACCGGCAGGTCGGCTGTGACGCTCACGCCATAACTCCCCGCAGGGAGGTTTGTGAGGCTCACCTCGCTGACGATCCCACCTTCCAGGTCGTAGCTGAGCGGAAGGGGCGCCTCTGCGCCCTGCTCGCTGACGAAGTTCACCGTCACCCGGGTTGGCTCACTGCCGGGGACGAAGACACGGATCGCCGCGACGCTGTCGTCGTACGTTTCACCGACCGCCTTCGGTGCGGACGCGGACAGGACGACCCCGGAAATGATCTGTGTGGTTGCGGGCCCGGTCGTCGCCGCAGACAGTTCGACGCCCCCTGGCGTGATCCCGCGGATGACGCTCTGTTGGAGAACGGCTGAGACCTGGCCGCCGGTGGCCTGGACCCGGATGACGGGGGTACGGACGCCAGGGGCGAAACTGGCGAGGGAGAAGAGCCGCTGCTCACCGGCCTTGACGATGATGCCGCGGGCCCCGGGAGCTTCGAGCTCCCCGGTTTCGCTGAAGAACGTCAGGTCGATGACGGCGTCGGCCCTGGAGGGGTTATTGAGTGAGATGACGCTTGTGCGTCCGACGTCGGTGGATCCCCCGACAAGCCAGCTGTCTGCGCTTGCCTCGGCGCACGCCGTCGCGGCGAACCCGCTGAGGTCGTCGAGTCCCGCTGCCTGCGACTGCGCGGCGGCGATCGGCGGAGTTCCCTGACCCGGCTCGCTCGCAACGCTGATGACGGTCGGCAGACCGAACTGGTCGCCGGTGAGGTTGTCCGGGGCGGCCAGTGCTCTCTGCTCGGGGACCGTGTCCGTCGCAATCGTCGCTCCCGTCGCGCCGAAGCCGCCGGCGGCGCCAGCAGAGGCGACGTCATCTCCCTGCCTCAGGAGCGGACCGGGGCAGAGGCGGAACTGGTCTGACGCCGTTGGGGTGACGGTGGAGCTCGGCGCGTTGACGGCGAAGACAGGAAGGTCGAGCCGTCCGACGGCGACGACCGACACCACCGCGACGGCGATCCCCACGACACCGCTGAGAATTCGGCCGCTCCTCACGGCTATGCGTCGCCTATCGGCCATGGGAGTTCTCGCTTTCGGCGGCGTCTGGGACCAGCGCTGCTGGACGGCTCTCATCGGATCGGTGGCTCTCGACGGCGGTGTCGCCCGCAACCGCGGCCTCGTCTTTCGCACGCGCCGTGTCAGCCGCCGCCTGCCTCGCTTCCCGCTTGTCCGCTGCCTCGGATTCAGCGGCCAGTTTCAGCTCCACGGCCTTCTCCGCTTCGGCTTCAGCTTTGTTCTCGGCTTTCTCCGCCCGGCTCAGCCGCGGTGCCGGCTCGACACCTCGACGCCCGACGGTGCGCGGGCGTCCCTCAGCTGCGCGCCTCGATGCCGCCGTCGGGATGGAAAGCAGCAGCGCAAAGCCGAACACCAGGCCGAGACCGACGAGCACCAGGGTCGAGGTCAGGGAAACCGAGGCCGGTGCCGCCGGCGGGGCGAGCTCGCCTTCGAACCGCCAGAGGGTTCCGCGATCGGTGGGACCGACGTGAGCGAAGACGGAGTTCGAGTCGAGCGCTGTGGCGGCCCTGTCTGACATGACCTGTGCCTGCGGGGCCACATCGGCGCCGAGTCCTGTTGCCGCCGGTGTCAGCAGCACGAATCGGACACCCACCTCGGAGAGGATCGCACTCGGGTCGAGGCCCCCCTGCGACACGAGGTTGGCCGCAAGCAGGGCAACCATGTCGTCACCCTCGGTGACCGTGGCATTCGTGCTCACGAGTGTGGACTGGTTATCGAGGGTATCCCCGATCCCGTCGATGATTCGGGCAGAGACCCCGCCGTCGGGCTGGGGTGTGAGGGCGAGTGTACGCAGCGACGGGTCCGCCGATGCCGCGGCCGTCACGTATGCGGGCAGAGTACGGCCGTTGCTGGCGGTGATGTGTCCGAAGCCGGTCGGCAGCGCTGCGGCCATCGGCACGGCCAGGACCACAGCGAGGATGCCGACGACCAGGGCAGGAACCGCGGCCGTGCGGCGCAGGCTGTCGAAGCCGACGACAGCGGCTCCGATGAGGCCGAGCCAGTAGAGGCTCAGTCCGGCGCCCGCCCAGATCGTCGTCGGCGCTGCGCCGGTGATGGTCACGAACAGGTGGGATGCGCCGACGGCGGTAACGAGACCGAGCAGGCCGACGAAGAGGAGGACGGCAGCGCGGCGACTTCCCGGCAGGAAGAGCGCGAGCAATGCCATCGCCGCGAGTGGCGCGAAGAGCAGGGGAACGAGGAGGTGGGCGGGGACACCGGTCAGGCCGATGGCATCCGTCACCCCGTCCCAGCCGGGATTGTCTGAGGGGAGCCCCAACAGGAGTTGCCAGCCCGTCGGACGGTCGATGGCGACAGGCAGGCCCGGGTCGGCAAGGAGTCGAAGCCAGTTGCCACCCACGATTCCCTGCTGCCACACCAACGGGGCGAACAGGGCAGCCGTCGGCAGGACCAGCCAGATGACCCGCGCCAGGTGGCGACCGGAGAGAACGAGTGCGAGCGCCCAGATCAGGAGCAGAGCGGGGGCGAGCGACGGGGATGTCGCGATTGTCGCAGCCAGAAGCACGGAGGCCACTGCGGCAGAGGCCCAGGAGCGGGCGGCGACCGAGCCGCTGTAGAACAGCCACGGAAGCAGCAGATGCACGAGGATCCCCGCGACCTGCCCGGCGACGAGAGCCGAGAGGAATGTCGGGGCCAGGGTCCAGAGCACGGCAGCCACCAGGCGGTAGCCGCTCTGCTCGGTGAGCCTCGTTGCCGCGAACCATCCGCCGAGGGTCGCGAGGGGAAGCGCGAGCAGTGTCACGAGAACGAGGGAATAGGACGGTTCCCAGAACGTGAGTGTGCCGAGGACCGCGAGGACCGCGGAGAACGGATCTGCCGCCCCGGTGAATCCGAGGCCGATGTCGCGCCAGCCGTACCCGATGTGCTGCCAGAGGTCACTGACGGCGGCGGACAGCGGGAGGAGCGTGCCGCCCTCGACGGCGGGGGCCGCGAGCAGGGTGAAGAACAGTCCGACGCTGACGAGGGCTGACGCGATGACGAGCCATCCACCTCCGCCGGTGAAGAAACGGAGGTCGCTGCGCTCGATCACGTACACAGCGGTGCCGGATTCCCGGCGAAGCCTGCGGCGTCGACGCACCTCGCTCAACGGTGTTCGCAATGCCGACAGGGACGACCAGCTGACCTTCTTGGCGCGGTGGAGATTCTTTCTCGCCCGGAGAATGCGGACAGGGCTGACGGCCACGCGGAAGGCGGCGGCGATCTCGGACCAGACCAGGTCCGGTTGCTTCACGACGACTCGGCGGACGCCGAGGAGAATCCCGAGCGGGACCAGGGTGAGCCAGTGCAGCCACGCGACGGCGGTCGGCGCGTAGACCAGCCGACGATGCAGCTGGGCTCCGCGGGATTGACGCACCCGCTTTCTGCGTGCACCAGGTCGTTTTGACCGGCTGGGCCCCGCGATGCCCGAACCGGCGGTGAGCACGGTGGCTCCGGGGACGACGGTGACGCGATGGCCGGCGAGCCGGGCCCTCGTGCAGAAGTCGAGGGCGTCATCTGCCGAACCGAATGCGGTGTCGAATCCGTCCAGCTCTTCCCAGACCGTGTGGCGCACGAGCATCCCAGCGGGCGCGACCCCGAGGACGTCACTCACGGTGTCGTGCTGGCCCTGGTCGAGTTCATCCTCGACGAGGTGCACGGTGGCGCCGAACGGCGTCACTGACTCCCCGAGCGAGACGATCGTGGACCCATCGGCCAGGTCCGTGAGCTTGGGTCCAGCGATGGCGACGGACGGCGCGACTTCGATGGCCCCGAGGAGGCGCTCGAGCGCCTCGGGCTCCGGCGCCGTGTCCTGGGCCAGTAGCCAGAGAAACTCGTCTGCGCCGTCCGGCTGTTCGACGACGCGGATCCCAGCGGCGAGGGCCTGCCCGAAGTTCAGACGCTCCCCGGAGGTGACGATCCTGTCGACCGCAGCCTTTTCCAGCACGAGCGTGGTGGATGCCGGGGCCGCGCACGCGACGGCGATGACGGCATCAGGCCGCCTGGACTGTGCGGCGAGCGCGTCAAGGGTTCCCTGGAGGTGTCCGGCGCCGGCAGGGCCGGTGCCGTCATGCACGACAAGGATTACGGTAACTCGGGGAGACATCGCGTCAAGACTATGTCGGCGCAGCGGCTCGGCCCCCGACCCTGTCGGCGTGGCACAATATCGCCCCCGCCTGGCCCCCGGTCCGTGCGAGAGTCAGATCAGACCGCGCGCTTTTTCAGCTTGCGACGCTCGCGCTCGGACAGGCCGCCCCAGATACCGAATCGTTCGTCATTGTCGAGCGCATACTCGAGACACTGCGTCCGCACCTCGCAGCTCGTGCAAATACGTTTGGCATCCCGCGTCGAGCCTCCCTTTTCAGGGAAGAATGCTTCAGGATCGGTCTGAGCGCAGAGGGAGTCCGTCTGCCAGGACAGCGGGTTGTCGTCTTCGACAACCTTGCGAACCCCGGGGACACCCAGCTGAATCGGATCGATGAACCAGTCTTCGGGAACACCAGAGCGATATTCAGGTGACATATCTCTCTCCCCACTCGTTGCCCGTGCGCCACGCGGCGCTAAACATAATTACACCCGTGTAGTTCGCTCACGTCAAGTCGCAGATAGTAAACCCTCAACCCCCAATGGAGGGTTCACCCGCTGTTTACCGGCGTGTCGGAGGGGTTGGTGTTGTTGCGGATTTCGACTGTCGGGCCAAGCGTGGCCCGCCGCTCAATCTCGTCGCGACGCGAGCTACGCTCGCGGCGCTCCGACGTTTTGCGCGCCCGCCACGCACTGGAGACCATATCGGCGAGCGAATGGCGCATGACCCAGTCGAGGTCTCGCGCAGCCCGCTCACCGGACGCGACGATCCGCGCCGGGTCTCCCGGGCGGCGCGGTGCGATCTCCGGGGTGAACTCGACACCGGTCACCTCGCGGACCGCCGTCATGATCTCCCCCACAGAGACCCCATCGCCGGAGCCGAGATTGTAGACGGCCTCGATCGGCTCGCCAGCGTCGAGCCTCTTCGCCGCCGCCACGTGTGAGATCGCGAGGTCGGACACATGCACGTAATCGCGAACACAGGTCCCGTCCGGAGTCGGGTAGTCGTCGCCGAAGATCTTCGGCGACCGGGAGTCGACCAGCGCGTCGAAGACCAGCGGAAAGAGGTTGTGCGGACTCGTGTCGTACACATCCTCGTAGCCGGAGCCGACGACGTTGAAATAGCGCAGCGAGGTGTGCGCCAGCCCGGCGGCGACGGCCTGGTCTGCCAGGATCCACTCGCCGATCAGCTTCGACTCGCCATACGGCGACTGCGGGTTCTTCGCCGTCTCCTCCGTGACGAGCTCAGTGTCTGGAGTGCCGTAGACGGCAGCGCTCGACGAGAACACGATCCGCGACACCCCCTCGTCGGCCATGGCCTGGAGTAACACGAGGGTGCCTGTCACGTTCTGCGCGTAGGTGTGCAGCGGACGCTGCACAGAGACTCCCGCGTATTTGAACCCGGCAACGTGCACGACACCGGTTACCCCGTGTTCCCGGAGGGCAGATGACAGGACGTCGCGGTCCAGGATCGAGCCCTGCACGAACGGAACACCGTCCGGAACGAAAGAGCCGTGGCCCGAGGACAGATCGTCGAGAACGACAACGTCGATTCCCTGCTCGAGAAACGCGCGAACGACATGGGCGCCGATGTAACCGGCTCCTCCAGTGACCAGCCAGGTCATATTTCCTCCTCGGTGTCGGGCGCCGCCAGGCCGCCCGACACCGAGCATAGGGCACTCGATGCGCGGTCGAGGAGGTCAGCGCAGGCCCGAGATGAGGCTCCGGCCCATCGAGTCGGCGTCCTCGTTCGAAGCCGGCCCGAAGGAGCGCTCGGGCAGCCGGCGGAATCCGTCGCGTCGCAGTTCGGCGACGGTGGCGATCGTCGCGAGGACAATCGCGGCCACAATTGCAATCAGTAACAACATCATGGCGGTAAATCTATGCATTGCGAGTTTCTGCCAACAGTGGCAGAATTGCCATCATTCAGTCGATTTCCGCCAATTCGAAAGGCCCCTCATGCTCAGGAAAATTGTGGCCATCGCCCTTCCCGGAATGACGCCATTCGAGTTCGGCGTGATCTGCGAGGTCTTCGGTATCGACCGAAGCGACATGGGCGGCCCGGTGTTCGACTTCCATGTCGTTGCCGCGGAGCCCGGCCCTGTGCCCACGAGGCTCGGCCTCGACATCGTCGTCCGCGAGGGCCTGGAGCACGCTGCGGATGCCGATCTGATCGCCGTGCCCGCCTATGACTCCGGCTCGCTCGATCCGCGGACGGTGGCAGCGCTCAGGGCTGCCGAAGCGCGTGGGGCGTGGATCCTCAGCGTGTGCACCGGCGCCTTCGCCCTTGCCGAAGCCGGAATCCTCGATGGCAGGCGCAGCACGACCCACTGGATGTACACAGACAGGCTCACCCGGGACTACCCGCAGACCACGGTCGATCCTGACGTCCTCTTCGTTGAGGATCGCCGGGTGATCACGGGTGCAGGGACAGCGGCAGGCATCGATGCGTGCCTCCACCTGGTGCGCACGGAACTCGGAGCGGCTGCGGCGAATGTCATTGCGAGACGCATGGTTGTCCCGCCGCAGCGTGATGGGGGGCAGGCACAGTTCATCCAGGCGCCGATCCCCGAACGACGAAGCGACTCGTTTGCCGACGTGACCGAGTGGATGGTGACGAACCTGGCCGAAGACCTCCCGGTCGATGTCCTCGCCGAGAAGGCGCTCATGTCCGAGCGGACGTTCGCGCGACGATTTCGGGCGGAGATGGGAGCGACGCCGGCCGCGTGGCTCAATCGCCAACGCCTGATCAGGGCGCAGCAGCTACTCGAGCAGACGGACCTCGGCCTCGAGCAGATCGCGGCTGATTCCGGTTTCGGTTCCTCGGCTGTGATGCGACATCACTTCGTGAAGGTGTTGCACACGACTCCGAACGCCTACCGGAACACGTTCAGCTGCACCGGTCACCCGGCGATGGCCGCGGGCTGACCCCACTCAGACGCGCGTCGTTGCCACGAAGAGCTCCCCGTCTCCGACGACCGACAGGCGTCGCTCCTCCGGCGTGATGTACGCCGCCTCGCCCCTCGCCAGGTCGATCTGGCCGGATGCCCCGGTGAGGCTCAGGCTTCCATCCGTAACGATCGCGATCGCCGGGCCGGACAGGTCGACGACAGTCGGCTGCCCCCCGGTCGGCACAATATGCGCCAGCTCGAAATCGGGAACATCCGGCCGGAAGACCTCAATCCCCTCGCCAGGGCGAACAGGCTCGAGGTACGGCAGCGGCAACGGCGTGAAGTCGAGCACGCTGAGGAGCTCGGGAACATCGATGTGTTTGGGCGTGAGTCCACCGCGGAGCACATTGTCGCTCGCCGCCATGAGCTCGACACCGAATCCGCGCAGGTAGGCGTGGATGTTTCCTGCGGGCAGAAAGAGCACCTGCCCCCTGGTGAGGGTGACCCTGTTGACCAGGAGGGAGACGACGATTCCCGGGTCCCCCGGGTAGAACTCCGTGAGCAGACGGACCGTGTCGACCGCGGGGGTGACCGGTGCCGACGCTGCGGCCATACTGACCGCGCGGACCAGCTCCGACACATCGTCGCCCAGGAGGGATCCGACGACGTGGCGGAGAACAGCGGCATCGTCGCCGTCGAGCGAGGCCCGGAAGGTGGCCAGCGCTTCCCGGGCAGAGGGCTCGAGCCCCTCCACCCCGATCAGCGCGTCGATGTCGACAGCAGCCTCAGCGACCGGACGGAACCCGCACAGGGCGTCGAAGGTCGGGCTCAGGGCGAAGATGAGTTCCGGCTTGTGAAACGGGTCCTTGTAATTGCGCTGCCCGGCGTCAAGCGGCACCCCTGCGGCGTTCTCACGGTCGAATCCCTCGCGGGCCTGCTCCGGAGACGGGTGCGCCTGCAGCGACAGCGGCGCATCGGCGGCGAGCAGCTTGAGCAGGAACGGCAGTCGCGGTTCACTCAGGCCGGCGGACGCGGAATCCTGCGCGACCCAGTCGGCGAGCGTCTCATGTCCGCCGACGACGACGGGCGAGAGGATCCGCGCCGGCGAACCCGGATGTGCCCCCAGCCACAACTCTGCTTCGGGTGAACCTGTCGGGACAGTGCCCAGCAGGTCCGCGATCGCGGTCGTCGACCCCCATGCGTAGTCGCGTGGAGTGTTGGCAATGGAAACAAACACGGGTGTGACCTCACCGTTCGTCGGAGGTGGACGGGATTATCGCCACCCTACAAGAGGGACGGTGCGGCCATCGGCCGGGCTTGTCCGTTCGGCCAATGTCGTTGTCGGCCGGCCCTGGGATGCCTAGGCTGCAGGGAGTTCCCGACCAGAACACCACAGACGCAATGGAGCCCGCATGTCGTTCGAACCCCTCGCCAGTGATTTCTACGGATTCGAGACGCTTCTGTCGAGTGCGGAGCAGGACGCCCTGATGCGGATCCGCGCGTACATGGAGGGCACCGTCCGTCCGATCATCAACGATCACTGGGAACGTGCCGAGTTTCCCCACCACCTCATCCCCTCCTTCCTGGAAACGGATGTCGCACGCTTCCCGTTCGCGGAGACTCGCCCGTTCGAGAATTCGGCTGTCTTCCGCGGGCTCGCGGCGATGGAAATGGCCCGGGTGGATGCCTCGATGGCCACATTCGTCGGGGTGCAGGAGGGCCTGGCGATGGGTGCGATCAGTGTCTGCGGATCCCAGGAGCAGCGCGATGAGTGGCTGCCGAAGATGGCCTCAGGCGAGGTTCTCGGTGCCTTTGGGCTGACCGAGCCGCTGTCCGGAAGCGACAGCGCTCGTGGCCTGCGCACGACAGCAACCCGCGACGGGGACTCCTGGACGATCACCGGCGCCAAGCGCTGGATCGGCAACGCCACCTTCAGCGACATCACCATCATCTGGGCCAAGGACACCGCAGACGACCAGGTGAAGGGATTCATCGTCCCGACGTCGACACCCGGCTACTCGGCGACGAAGATCGAGCGCAAGATCGCTCTCCGGGCGGTCCAGAATGCCGACATCACGCTCGAGAACGTCGTCGTCCCCGAGAGCATGCGGCTGCAGAACTCGCACTCGTTCCGTGACACGGCCAAGGTCCTCCGCCTGACCCGCGCCGCTGTCGCCTGGTCGAGCGTCGGCGTCTCGGTCGGCGCATACGAAGCAGCGGTCGCGTACGCGAAGGAACGCGAGCAGTTCGGCAAGAAGATCGCGGAACACCAGCTCGTACAGGACCTCCTCGCCAAGTGCCTCGGGAACATCACCGCGTCTATGGCCATGTGTGTCCGGGTCTCACAGATGCTCGACGAGGGCACCCAGCGTGACGAGCATTCAGCCCTGGCGAAGGGGTTCTGCACGTCGAAGATGCGGGAGACCGTCGCCTGGGCGCGGGAGTCGATGGGAGGGAACGGCATCGTCCTCGACTACGAAGCCGCTCGCTTCTTTGCAGATGCCGAGGCCCTGTACTCGTACGAGGGAACCCGGGAGATGAACGCCCTCATCGTCGGTCGCGCCATCACCGGTAAGGCCGCATTCGTCTGAGCCCCACCACACTCGCTCCAAGCCGGAACACAACGGAAACGTCGCGGAAACGACGACCTGCCCACCATGGGGCATGACCCGAAAATCGAGCTCCTCCCCTACCGTCGCGCTGTGTTGCGAAGCATGCGGCCGACTGCCAGAGGCACCGCGAGTGCGTCTCACCGTGGCGAACGTCGCGACAGTTCTCCCGATCGAACTCCTCGTCCATGCCATCGTCCTTCAGACCGGTCTCCCCTACCTGGCGAAGGTCGCCGTCCTCGCGCTGAGCGCCACTGCCCTCGTCATCTGGGTCGCTGAGCCATCGGTGAGGCGGATACTCCGCGAGTGGCTCCACGCGAGCGCCGTGTCGCGACACCGCAGGCTGCACACCTTCGACACGCTCTGGCGCGTACGCCTCGTCCTCCCGGATCAGCCCGGAGCCCTTGAAAGCGTCAGCGGCCGCCTGGCGCGGCTCGGGGTGAACATCCTCAACATCCAGGTGGAGCCGCTCGGAATCGGCGTTCTCGACGAGTTCGTGCTCGGCGCTCCCGACAGTGTCGGCGCAGCGGACCTCGCGAGCGCCCTGGCCGACTCCGGCGCCAGCCGCGTGCTCATCTCCGCGACCACACCAGCAGCCCTGACCGACGGCCAGACGCGAGCCCTCGCCCTCGCGACCCGCGTGGTCGGGGACCCGTCCGAACTCCCCGAAATCCTCGCCGACCTGCTTGCGGCAGAGCGGGTCGACGAGCGGCTTCCCGCCGCCGACCTGCGGGCATCCCTCGCTGACGGCACCATTCTCAAGGTGCCGTCAGCGCACCACGGCACGGTGATGTTCCGGCGACCGGGTGATCCTTTCACCCCGGTCGAATCGGCGCGTGCGTACCATCTCGCTGAGCTCGCCGAGCTCAGCGTTCACATGCGCTGAGGTGGGTGACGCTCGCCTATACTTGCTCCGACCAGAGGCGCGTGCCGTCCTCCCTGTCGACTTCGGCCGTGAGGCCAGAATGGCGTGATGCAGTGAGTACACCGTGGTGAGCCGGCGCCGGCTGGCGAGTTTCACCGGCGGGTACGGAGCATCGGTCGTCATCAGTGGCGTCATCAGCATCGGTGTCCTCCCCGCCATCATCATCCTCGCCGGGGAGGCGGCCTGGGCGGAGATCGCTGTTGCCCAGGGGGTCGCCGGATTCGCCTATGTTCTCGTCATCTTCGGCTGGGGGGTCACCGGCCCGACAGAAGTGGCGAGCCTCTCCCCCGAGTCCCGCGGCCGGTTCTACCTCGACTCCCTGGTGAGTCGCAGCTGGTTGCTGCTCGTCGTTCTGCCGCCGGCGATCATCATCGCCCTGCTGTTCAGCTCGGACTACCGCCTGGTCGCGGCGATGACCGTCACGACCGGCCTCGTCGCCGCCCTGTCCGGTGCCTGGTTCTTCGTCGGGGAAGCCAGTCCTGGCAGGTACTTCGTGCTCGACACCATCCCCAAGAGCATCGGAACGCTCGCCGGTGCCGGGATGCTCTTCCTGACTCACGACGCACTCTGGTTCATCATCGTGCAGGGGCTCGGATCGGCCACAGCCATCGCCCTGAGCACCGCCAGCATCGCGCGACGCTACCCGGGCTGGGTCCGCGACTTCTCGGCCGGCAGCGCCTTCCGCCGCCTGTCCGGCCAGTCCGCCGCCGTCGCCATGTCTGCGACGAGTGCCGTCTACGTGAACCTGCCGATCCTCATCGTCGGTGCGTTCGCCGGGACCCAGGTGACGGCCGCGTATGCCCTCGCCGAGCGGCTCATGCGGTTCGCCCTGATGGCGACGCGGCCGATGGTGCAGGTGGCACAGAGCTACGTGCCGTCGCAGGACATCGCCGACCAGACCCGCCGGTCGCGCGTCGTCATCCGGATCGCCGCTGCCACCGGCATCCTGGGCGGACTCGCCTTCGCGATCGCCACACCGTGGATCGTCGTGCTCTTCTCCGGCAGCGGGCTGACGGTCTCCTCCGCCCTCTCCGTTCCACTCGGGATCGCCCTCGCCGCCATGCTCGTCTCCCAGACCACCGGATTCGCGTGCCTCACCGCTTTCGGTCTGACGAGGGCACTGGCCGCGAGCACGATCGCCGGCGCGATCAGCGGCGCCGTCCTCCTCGTCCCGCTGATGCTTCTCTGGGGAACCCCGGGCATCGCCGTTGGCCTCGCCGTCTCCGAGCTCGTCGTGCTGGTCGTGCAGCTGGTGACGCTGCGGCCATTTCTCTGGCGGCGCGATACCCTGACTGCATGACCTCGCCGACCGTCGCACCCCCCGAAGCGCTGTCGACTCGTCGGCTTTGGGCGTCCGGCGTCGGGACCCTGGCGTTGTTCGTGGCCCTCGCGGGCGACGGCATCCGTCACCTTCTGGGCCTGTGGGGTTTTGTGGCGGTGTGTTTCCTCGTGGCCGGCGCCTGCCTGGCGTTGCTCGTCATCCTGAAACCCCGGTTCGACCGCCGACTCGTCCCGAAGGCTCTCGTCGCCTATATTGTCTTTGCCCTTCTTTCCGTTGCGTGGTCCGCGTACCCGGGGGCGAGCCTGTTCACCCTGACCGGAATGCTGCTCTGCACCCTCGTCGGCGTTTTCCTCGCCCTCGTCTTCGACTGGTCCGAGCTCGTGCGCGTGTTCGCGAACGCACTCAAATGGGTGTTGGCACTGTCTCTCCTGTTCGAACTCTGGGTCTCGATTGTGGTCAGGGATATGGTCCTGCCGCTCTGGGTGGACTTCGGCGATGATCCGCCGCTGCTGGCGTTCTGGTCGCGCAACCTGCTCTTCGATGGCGGCAAAATCCAGGGCATCCTCGGTAACTCGAACCTGCTGAGCATCGTCGCCCTGTTCGGCCTGATCGTCTTCGGCCTGCAGTGGGCTGCTGGCACCGTCCGGCGTCGCTCAGCGCTTCCCTGGCTCGCGCTCGCCGGCGGCATCTTCGTCCTGACCCGGTCGAGCACGATGATCATCGCCGCGGTCGCCGTGATGCTCGTGCTCGCGGCAGCGCTGCTCATCCGCAACGCCGGGACCCCGGAACGCCGGACCCCGGTCTACCTGGCATTCGCGGGAGCACTGGTCGCCGCTGTCACCGGGGCGCTGCTGTTCAGCGACCAGGTGCTGGCGGTGTTCGGCAAGAGCGATGACCTCACCGGGCGACTCGACATCTGGCAGACGGTGACCGCCGCCGCAGCGGAACGGCCGTTGTTCGGCTGGGGCTTCTCCAGCCCGTGGGTTCCCTGGGTGGAACCATTCGACGATCTCGTCGTGCGGCGAGGAGTGCTGCAACTGCATGCCCACAACGCCTGGCTGGACGTCTGGTTCCAGCTCGGCATCATCGGGCTCGTCCTCTTCTCCGCACTCATCGTGTCGGTGACCTGGCGTTCCTGGTTCACCGCGGTTGACCGGCCGCGCGCGGGTCTCGACGACACCCTGGACTACTCACCGCTCTCACTCCTGCCCATCCTGCTGGTCGTCGTTCTACTCGTGCAGAGCCTGGCCGAGAGCCGCATCCTGATCGAATCCGGCTGGGTGATCGTCGTGCTTGTTGCCGTGGCGACGAAACAACAATCGGTGGCACTGTCCTCCGGAAAGACCGCGAGGCGATGAACACCGGGCGAGGCCTGCCCGCACACCGGTTCGCCGCGATCGAGAAGACCATGGGGTCGGCCCCCGTCACCCAGGCGCTGGCGTGGTGCATCATCGGGGTGGCGTTCGGTGCACCGGCGATCCAACGCATCATCGGTGCCCCGGGACTCGTTGCGATGCTGGTCACCCTGGTCGCGGGAGCTGCCGTCGTGCTCATCGCCAGGCGACAGTACCTCGACTGGCATGGCCTCCTTCCGCTGTCGATCATCGCGTTCATCGCCTGGGCCGCTGTGTCCGTGGCGTACAGCGGGTATCCGCGTGAATCGATCGACGGGGTCCTCACCCTCGCCGGATACGCGTTCCTCGGACTCACCATTGCGCTCACCAGGGACCTGATCCAGATCGTGCGAACGACGGGGGCCGTCCTGCGTGTGCTGCTGACGGCATCCCTGCTCCTCGAGGTCGCCAGCGGGATCATCTTCGACCAGCCGTTCGCCTTCCTCGGCATCGAAGGCCTGCTCGCGAGCGGCGGGCCGATCCAGGGCCTGTTCGAGACCCGTAACCTGCTCGGCATGGTGACCTCCATCGCCCTGGTCACGTTCGTCATCGAGTGGCGCACCCGTTCCGTTCCGAAGCCCGTTGCACAGTATTCGATCTCGATCGCGCTGCTCTGCCTGCTGTTCAGCGGCTCGCCGGTAACCCTCATCGTCGTCCTCGTGCTCGCCCTGGCGTCCGCCGCGCTGTACGGACTCCGCCGGGCCCGTCCGGACACGCGCCGGCTGCTCCAGGGTGCCCTGCTTGCGGTGGGCTCACTGTCCCTCATCGTCGCCTACCTGATCCGGACGCGCATCATCGACCTGCTCAACGCCGGAAGCGAGTTCGAGGTCAGGTACCGGCTGTGGCTGAGCGTGTGGAACTACATCCAGGTCCATCCGCTCGAGGGCTGGGGCTGGATCGGCGGCTGGCAGGGCGACGAACCACCGTTCAACTACATCACCTGGACCGTAGGACGCGAGCACGGCTCAGCCCTGAACGCGTACCTCGATGTCTACCTCCAGGTGGGCCTCGTCGGGATCTTCGCCTTCGTGTTGCTCTGCGGGTTCGCCTTCCTCCGCAGCTGGCTCCTCGCGTCCAACCGCCGCAGCACGATCTACGTCTGGCCTGCGCTCGTCCTGGTTGCCCTTCTCGCGACCGGCATGACCGAGAGTTTCCTCCTCCGTGAAGCCGGGTGGCTCCTCCTCGTGATCAGCGCGGTGAAGGGCTCACAGGGCATGAGCTGGCGATCCCGGCTCTCCGAGAAGCCGCCGACGGCTCGCGGGCCGGGTCCCTCGCATCCGGAGAGCATCGTCTGAGCGTCACAGGAGCGACGACTAGGCTCGACACGGCGGCTCACATCGCCCGATACCCCCGATCTACTGCAACGAACACGGAGTCGAATTCATCGTGACTGGCTGGTCCACCCTGCAAAACGTCGTCTTCTCCACGGATGGCGATCCCGATGTGCTGCCGCTGTATGCGGACCCGGAGACATGGACCCAGATCGGCGGCGAAACCGTCCGGATCACCGAGAACGCTCACATCGAAGATGTGCTTTCCCGTTCGAGCATGCGCATCCCCGCCGGCCGGCGCGTCTCGTTCGCCAGCTACTTCAACGCGTTCCCCGCCTCCTACTGGCAGCACTGGTCGAACGTACGGTCCGTTCGCCTGACCGTGACGACGACAGGGCCCGGCACCGTCCTCGTCTTCCGGTCCAACTCGCAGGGCATCCAGCAGAGCGTCACCTCACGCCCCGTCACCGGAACCTCGGAGACGGTCGTCGACCTGCCGATCCAGTCCTTCGGCGACGGCGGCTGGTACTGGTTCGACATCGTGGCCGAGAGCGAGCCAGTCATTCTCGAACATGGCAGGTGGGCAACGGACGCCGCTGAGGTCGTCTCGGGCAAGGTCTCGCTCGGAATCACCACGTTCAACAAGCCCGACTACTGCGTCGAGACGCTCGCCACGCTCCAATCCAGTGCCGAGCTTCTCGCCGAGATCGACCGCATCTTCATCGTCGACCAGGGCAACCAGCGCGTCGCTGACGAGGCCGCCTACCCAGAGCTCGCCGATCGGCTCGGCGACCAGCTCGAGATCATCACGCAGTCGAACCTCGGCGGTTCGGGCGGTTTCGCCCGCTCGATGGCCGAGACGCTCGACCGTCCGGAGAGCGATTTCGTGCTGCTCCTCGACGACGACGTGAAGGTGGAACCGGAGAGCATCCTGCGGGCGTTGCGGTTCGCCAGGCACAGCCGCCGGCCGACGATCGTCGGGGGGCACATGTTCGACCTGCTCGACCGCCCGGTGATGCACGCATTCGCCGAGGTCATCGACCCGGTTCCGTTCGTCTGGCAGACCCAGTTCAAGGACCGGTTCCCGCACGACTTCCGCGTGTCGAACCTCCGCCAGACCCGCATGCTCCACGCCAGGATGGACTCGGACTACAACGGCTGGTGGTTCTGCCTCATCCCGACGGTGGTGATCCGAGAGGTTGGCCTCTCCCTCCCCGCGTTCATCAAGTGGGACGACGCCGAATACAGCCTGCGTGCCCGCGAGCACGGCTTCCCGACGGTGAGCTTCCCCGGTGCCGCACTCTGGCATGTGTCGTGGATCGACAAGGATGACGCGATCGACTGGCAGGCGTACTATCACGCCCGCAACCGTTTCCTCGCGGCCCTGCTGCATTCCCGCCACAAGCGCGGAGGCAAGATCCTCAAGGACAGCAAGCGCTGGGACCTCAAGCACCTGCTGTCGATGCAGTACTACGCCGTGAGCCTGCGCCACCAGGCGCTTGTCGACATCCTCTCCGGCCCCGATCACCTCCACGCCACCATGCCCACCCAGCTCGGCGAGCTGCGCAGGCAGGCGGGCGATTTCCGTGAGAAAACGGTGTTGCGCACCGATGAGGAGACTCCGGTCACCAACCAGGGCAAACAGGTCTACGAAGCCCCGTCAGGGACCCAGCAGGCCAAGGGCCCCCGAGGGGTCCCACTCGTCGCGTTCACGGCCAGGATGGTCGCCAGGCACTGGCTCACCGACCCGAGCGAACGCGATCGTGAGCACCCGCAGGTCGAGCTGTCCAAGCGCGACGCCACCTGGTTCCGCGCGCCGGCGTTCGACAGCGCCCTCGTCTCAACCGCCGACGGGTCTGGCAAGGTCTGGTATTCCCGTGACCGCCGTGAATTCAGGCGGATGTTGCGCGAGAGCATCCGTCTTCACCGCGAGATCGGTGACAAGTGGGACGAACTGTCCCGCCAGTACAAGGACGCCCTCCCGCAGATCACCTCTGTCGAGGAGTGGCGAAAGACCTTCGAGAAGTAGAAGCGCTCAGCGATCCGCGCCAGGCAGCATGTCGCCCGGCGCGGATTCCTGTCTCACTCGCCGTGGAGGGCCGGGAGGAGTTTGTTGCTCCACATCGACAGCGCCGAGCCGATGGCCATATGCATATCGAGGTACTGGTAAGTGCCGAGGCGCCCGCCGAACCAGACGTCCTTCTCCCCCGCCTGCAGCTCCCGGTAGGCCAGCAGACCCGCACGGTCGTCCGCGGTGTTGACGGGGTAATACGGCTCGTCGTCTCGGGTGGCGAAGCGCGAGAACTCCCGCATGATGACCGTCTTGTCTGCGGGGTACGTGTCGCGCTCCGGGTGGAAGTGCCGGAATTCGTGGATTCGGGTGTACGGCACATCCGCGTCGGCGTAGTTCATCACCGGGGTGCCCTGATAGTCACCGACCGGCACGACCTCCTGCTCGAAGTCGAGGGTGCGCCAGGACAGCTCGCCCGCCGAGTAGTCGAAGTATCGGTCAACTGGCCCGGTATAGACGACGGGAACCTGGCCGACAACGGCGGCCTTGTTGATCGGCTGGGAATCATCGAAGAAGTCGGTGTCGAGCCTGACTTCGATGTTCGGGTGGTCGGCCATCCGCTCGATCCAGGCGGTGTACCCGTCGACCGGCAGGCCTTCCCAGGTGTCGCTGAAGTACCTGTTGTCGTAGTTGTAACGGACCGGCAGCCGCGAAATGACCTCGGCCGGAAGATCGGTCGGGTCCGTCTGCCATTGTTTCGCCGTGTAATCGCGGATGAAAGCTTCGTACAGCGGGCGCCCGATGAGCGAGATGCCCTTCTCCTCCAGGTTGGCCGCCGTCTTCGAATCGAATTCGGATGCCTGCTCGGCGATCAGCTCGCGTGCTTCTCCCGGCGAATACGCGGCCTGGAAGAACTGGTTGATGGTGCCGAGGTTCACCGGCAGCGGATACACCACGCCTTTGTGGTTCGTGTAGACCTTGTGCTCATAGTTCGTGAACGCCGTGAAGCGGTTCACGTACTCCCAGACCACGGGGTTCGAGGTGTGGAAAAGGTGGGCACCGTACTGGTGTACTTCGATCCCGGTCTCCGGGTCGGCGGCGCTATACGCATTGCCGCCGATGTGGTTCCTGCGGTCGATGACGACGACCTTGCGTCCGATCTCGGCGGCCCGTTCGGCGATGGTGAGGCCGAAGAACCCCGATCCGACGATGACGAGGTCTGCATTCACGTGGGGCTCCTGAGCGGGTCGGTGCGCGGGCGCGCGGTCACAGCCTAACAATCGCCGGGGGCGATACCGAACGACGAAACGGCGCTCGGGCGATCGTTACTCGTCTTCTGATTCCACGATGACCGGGGCGTCAGGCGTTCCGGAAATGGCGCAGGAGAATTCGGCCTGGACGCCATCCGACCCGGACTCCGAGAAGGTGCCGTCGATGAAGACGTACCAGACGCCGCCGTTCAACTGGGTCGTCCCCGGTGAATTCCAGCTGAAGTCGTCAGGCGCGTAGTTGTTGTCGGTCGCCCATTCCGCCTGGAAGTCGACGCAGACCTCGGTGAGGACTTCGGGGGTCCACTCGGCAGGCGATGTCGTGGCCGTGGCCGCAGGAGGGGCGCTGGTCTCTGCGCTCGGGACCGGCGTCGAAGTCGAACCGCGCGGGATGGTGGACGTTCTCACCGGCTCGGTCGCGGGGCTCGAGCACGCCGAGACCGCCAGCGCCGCGACCAGCACCGTGCCGGAGAGGAAAGCTCGTCTGATCGTCATGGTCGCCCGTTCCTCCTACTTTGCGCCGCCGGCGCCGATGACGAGGCGGGGGGTACCGACCCAGGCCTCGGGTTTGGTCGAGTTGCGGCCATCGACCAGCAGGCGGATGCCTGGCAGGTCGGATGCGGTGAGGTCCTGGTATTCGGCGTGGTCGGCCTGCACGATCGCCAGGTCGACGGGCTCACCGATCGTGTACGGGGTGAACCCATACCGGCCCAGTTCCTCGTCGGTGTACATCGGGTCATGCACCGATACCGTCGCACCGCGAGAGGAGAGTGCTTCAACGGTGGGGAACACTCCGGAGAACGCGGTCTCCTTCACCCCTCCCCGGTAGGCGGCGCCGAGAACGACCGCACGCATCCCGGTCAGGTCGCCCAGAACGTTGGCCGCCTGCTCCACGACCCGCTCGGGCATCGACGCGTTGAGTGTGCGAGCGGTGCGCACGATCTCGGCATCCCCGTCCGTGGACAGGTACAACCGCGGGTACACCGGGATGCAGTGCCCACCCACTGCGATCCCCGGTCGGTGAATGTGGGAATACGGCTGCGAGTTGCACGCATCGATCACCGAATACACGTCGATCCCGACCTGGTCGGCGAACAACGCGAACTGGTTCGCGAGGCCGATGTTGACGTCCCGGTAGGTCGTCTCGGCAAGCTTTGCCATCTCAGCCGCCTCAGCGGACCCCAGGTCCCAGACGCCGTTCGGACGGGGCAGGTCCGGCCGATCATCGAACGTCAGCACCGCCTCATAGAACTCTGTCGCGCGCTTCGCACCTTCGACGCTGAGGCCACCGACAAGCTTCGGATACTTCTTCAGGTCAGCGAACACCCGACCTGTCAACACCCGCTCCGGCGAGAACACCAGGTGGAAATCGGTGCCCTCGACCAGGCCGGACCCTTCCTCCAGCATCGGCTTCCACCGGGTCCTGGTGGTCCCGACCGGCAGCGTCGTCTCATACGAGACCAGTGTGCCGGGGGTCAGGTGCTCAGCCAGCGACTTCGTCGCGGCATCCATCCAGGCGAAGTCGGGGGCCCAGGTTTCGTCGTTCACGAACAGTGGCACGACGAGGACGACGGCGTCAGCGCCGGGGATCGCGTCGGCATACTCGGTCGTCGCGCGAAGCTTCCCGGCCGGGACCAGCGCGGAGAGCTTCTCCTGCAGGTGGTCCTCACCCGGGAACGGCTCGACCCCCTGGTTGATGAGATCCACCGTCGACGCGTTCACGTCGACCCCGATGACCTCGTGCCCCGCATCCGCGAACTGGACAGCAAGGGGGAGACCGATTTTACCGAGAGCTACAACCGCAATACGCATGGGCTCAAGTCTAAGGGACGGCGGCATCGAGCGCCGGACCCCGGGCACCCCGACCGTCTGCTAGGTCCGATCGAGCAACTGAGAGATGACCCGACCGGCTGCATGTCCGTCGCCGTACGGCTGTGAGTCTGTGGCTGCTGGACGCGCTCTCGTCACTGCTGCAGCGATTTCGTCACGTGTCTGCGTCAGGACATTCCAGCCCAGTTCGACGGTTTCGACCCACTCGGTCTCCGTGCGCACGGTCGTGCACGGTACTCGCAGCAGGAATGCCTCTTTCTGAAGTCCGCCCGAGTCGGTGACGACTCCCGCACTGTGTGAGACTGCCTCGACGAGTTCCGGGTATCGCAGGGGCGCGTGCGGAATCAGCGAACCGGTCGCGAGTTCGATTCCGTGTTCGGCCGCCTTCGCGATCAGTCGCGGATGCGCGACGATCACGACAGGCTTGTCGAGGGTCGACAGGCTTTCCACGATGCTCCGGAGACGCTGGGGGTCGTCGGTGTTGTCTGCGCGATGAATGGTCGCCAGGTAATAGCCGTCCGGGAACGTCCCGAAACGTTCAGCGATTCCAGACGGTGACGAGACGACCTTCTTGCGAACGAGATCGAGGACATCCGTCATCACGTCACCGACGATGACCGAGCGATCGCCCAGGCCCTCAGCAACGAGGTTCGTGAATGCGAGTTCGGTGGGCGGGAGGCACAGGTCAGCGGCATGGTCGGTCAGCACGCGGTTGTGTTCTTCGGGCATCCGGCGGTTGAATGACCGCAACCCCGCTTCCAGGTGCGCCAGCTTGAAATGCAGTTTCACGGCGCTCAGCGCCGCGGCCACTGTTGAATTGGTGTCCCCGTACGCGAGCACCCAGTCCGGTTGGTGCTCCAACAGGATCGAATCAAGCGCTCCGAGCATCGCCCCGGTCTGAACACCGTGGGAGCCGGAGCCGACTCCCAAATGCACCGTCGGCGCAGGGATCTCCAGGTCGTCGAAGAAGACGTCGGACAGCATCGCGTCGTAATGCTGCCCCGTGTGGACAATGACATGCTCCACTCCGGCTTCGGCTGCCGCTTTCGCGATCGGAGCGAGTTTCACGAACTGAGGGCGGGCCCCGACGACACTGAGTAGCTTCACAGCGACGATTCTAAGCGATAGTGCCGCTCCGCCCGTCGACCAGCCGCTCAACGATGCTCCGGGCGATAGCGGCGTCCACCTCGAAACTCAACTGGGGCGAGGCCAGATCCGACGCGGCCTTCGCTGCGGCTATGGAGTCCGGCGTCAACGTCATCAGTGACCGGATGCAGTCTGCCACCGTAAAGCCGTCGGAAACGATGCCGAGATCGAACCGGTCGACCAGCGTCACCATCTCGATGGTGGGCCCGACGGCGACAGCCAACCTGGCCTGCACGTAGTCGAAGAATTTGTTTGGAAGTGTGAGACGGGCGTTCGTGTGCGTCGGCGGGATCCAGAAGACTCCCACGTCGTACTGGTTGAGGGTCGTGGGTAACGCCGCGGGCGGCACGGGATCGTGAAACCGAATGCGGGTGGTGCCCTGGGCCAGATTTTTCAACTGTGCGAGATATCGTCCGCCGTCGTTGGCTGGGACGAGGTAAAGGTCGAGGGTGAATCTGTCGTCGAGGCGCTTCACCGCTTCGATCATCGTCTCCAGGCTGCGCCCGTGCACGGCGCCACCGCTATGCACCAGGCGGATCGAATCGCCGTCGAGCGCACTGGGAGTGAGGTCGAGCCAGGGTGAACTGTTCCGCATCACCTGCGCTGCCACACCGAAGTTCGATTGGTAGAGCGTGGCGATGGACTCGGCAACGGTGGTCACGGACGCACTCTGCGGCAGGTATCGCCTGCACAAGGAGGTCATGAATGGTGCCACCAGAAGCCGCCAGGACAGGACATGCGTCCGCTCCTCTGGCGCCCATTCGTGCATGTCCGCCCACACAGGGGCGCCGCGCGCGACGTGGTGGGCGAGGGCAAGCACCCGCGCATCGTTGGAGACGATGAGATCGAACGTCTGCCCCTTCAGCGCACGAACCGCGAAGGCGACCGCTGGGGCCTGGAGCTCGACACGTCGATGTGCACGCACCGCAAGTTTCAGGACGCCGCTCATCGTCTGCGGCAGAGAGGTGAGCCCGTCAGGGACCTGGATGTGATGGGTCGACCCGACGGGAGCGCTCCCGTACCCGATGGTGGTGACCTCGCCCGCTTCGGCGAGGACGCCGATCTGGCGCAACACCCGCGCATCCCGCTCGATCGTCGACAGTGAGATACACAGGATGCGTGGGATGGACATGGTTACGATCGTAGACTGGGGCGCAGAGCAGTCCGCAGAGTGATCGAACGACGCCTGCGCGGGCGCCAGCCGGGATCACCCTTTTTCTGCCCCCACACAAGGAGAAACGTACCTCGATGACGATCTTTGCCCTCATCAAGCGGGTCATCTCGGTGCTCCCCGATGGATCCAGACGATTCCTGGCCCGCTACACCGCTTCGATGATGGCTCTCTCCGTTCTCGACATTGCTGCCCTCGGGCTTCTGGCCATCGTCCTGCCCGGAATGATCTCAGGAAAGCCGACCACCCTTCCGATCATCGGAACGATCGGCGAGATCGAGCAGTACGCCCTGATTCTCGGCATCGTTGCATTCACCATCGTGTTCAAGTCCGTCCTGAACGTGGTCGTCGTCCGGATCGGCACCCGTCGCTTCGCCGGCCACGAAGTGGCAATCGGCGACAAGCTCTTCAGCGCCTACCTCGAGACTCCCTGGGTCGCCCGACTGAAAATGAACTCCGCCGATATCGTTCGGTCCGTAGACCAGGGCGTCAATTCGACCGTCTATGGAGTCCTGATCCCGGCGTCGAGCCTGGCAGGCGAAATCGTCTCCACGGCGTCGGTGCTGATTGTTCTCGTCATCGCTCAACCGGCCACCGCCGCAATCACCGTGGTGTACCTGGGACTCATCGCGCTTCTGTTGTCGCGGGTCGTCTCGCGTCAGGCGGTTGCGCACGGCCGACGGAACCGGGAGTATTCCTTCCGAACCTCGCGCCTGATCACCGAGGCTGTGGCCACCCTCAAGGAGATCACGCTGCGCGGAGCGGCCGGCGGGGTGGAACAGGCTGTGCACGAGAATCGTGTGGCTGCATCCAGGTCTCGCGCGACCATCTCGTTCCTCGGGGTCGTTCCGCGATATGTCCTCGAGTCGGCGCTCATCGTCGGATTCCTCCTGGTCGGCGGAGCAGGTTGGCTCACCGGCGGCCAGGCGGGCGCGATCACCTCGATCGCTCTCTTCGCGGTTGCCGGTTTCCGCATTGTTCCGTCCTTGACGCGCTTTCAGGCGATTCTGTCTCAGATGCACTCGAACTCGTCGTTCGCAGAGCTGGTCATCGAGGAGATATCGAAAGCGGCCAACCGGCGGGCCGAGAGGACCCCGGAGGACTCAGAGATCCTGAGCCACGAGGCCAGGGACATCGTGCTTGATCACGTTTCGTTCAGCTACCCGGATACCGACCAGCCGGCGCTTGACCAGGTATCCCTCCGCATTCCGTCCGGTTCGCATGTCGCTCTCGTGGGCGCGTCCGGGGCAGGCAAGTCAACGCTTGTGGATGTCCTTCTTGGCCTGCTGACGCCGACGCAGGGGACGATCGCGGTGGGCGGACAACCACTCCCGTCGGTGCTCAACGCGTGGCGTGCATCAATCGGATATGTGCCCCAGGAGGTTGCGCTGTTCGATGCCTCGGTTGCGCAGAACGTCGCGCTCAGCTGGTCCTCAGACGGCATCGATCCGATCCGGGTGAACGAGGCCCTTTCGCGTGCACAGCTGTCGAGCGTCATCGATACCAGGCAGGGGGGAATCGATGCCCCGATCGGTGAGCGAGGAATGTCGATGTCCGGCGGCCAACGACAGCGGCTTGGGATTGCGCGCGCGTTGTATAACCAGCCGACCGTCCTGGTGATGGACGAAGCGACGAGTGCGCTCGACACCGGTACCGAAGCCGCGATCACCACTGCTATTCGCGCTCTTCGCGGCGACGTGACCGTGATCACCGTCGCCCATCGTCTCGCGACGATTCGGGATGCCGATGTGGTCTTCTTCTTCAAGGACGGCAAACTGAGCGCGAGCGGGACCTTCGATGAGGTCGTTCGGGCCGTGCCGGACTTCGCTGAGCAGGCTGCGCTCGCTGGTCTTGCCGCCTCCGTGTCCGAGACCGAGGATCAGGCCTGAGCCTGACCCACTCGTAAATAGTCCGCCTCGAGAAGTTGCGCGCTTCGCGCGAGGCTCCGCTCCGCTACGACGAAGGATCTCGCCGCCTCCGACATGCGCAGGCGTTCCGTAGCGCCGAGGTCGAGGATCGATCGGACCGCGTCGCGCAGTCCGGGCTGGTTTCCCTCCGCAACCGCCCGTCCCGTTTCGCCGTCCCGGAGCATCTCGGCGGTGCCGCCACTGGCGTAGGTCACGACGGGGGTGCCGCATGCCTGCGCCTCGAGGAGCACGAGGCCTGCTGCTTCCCGCGCACCCGATGCTTCACGCGACCCCAGGATGAGCACGCTGGCACCCTGCATCTCGAGTCTGACATCTGAGCGATCACGTGGCCCCAGATACTCGATGTGACCTGAGGACGCCGCCGCCTCTTCGACGACGGTTGCGAGGGGCCCGTTTCCGATGATGCGCAGGATGTGTTCGTGGGTTTGTGCGAGCTCGATGGATGATCGGACGATGTCCTCGATGCCTTTTGACGCGCTCAGGCGGCCGACGAAGAGGACGACCGGCGGTCCGGACGAAACCACCGGCTGGGCCGCTGGTTCGAAGTAGTCGGTATCGATGCCCTGATAGTGCACCACGACCTTCGAGGGCGTTGCGCCCGCTCGGATGGCTTCGGTGGCCAGGTACTCGCTGACCGCGTTGATCTGTTGCGCCGCGGCAAATGCACGGGTCACGTTGGACTGGTGCCACGCGAGCATCCCGCGAGCTGCCGGACGGACGGAGTCCAGCCGACGCTGGAGAGCGAAGACATCTGCGCCGTGGACAGTGACCATCAGCGGTACGCCGGACACTCGGTGGGCGCGGACCGCGGCCGTCGACCAGGTACCGAAGTGCTGGTGGATCAGATCGGGCTGATACGAAACCACCGCTCGCGCCATTGCGGGAATGACGGCGGGGATGAGGACCTCGCGTCGCCGGAAGCCCATCGAACGAGGACGCACAAAGTCTTCGATCTCCATCCCGGACGCGTTCACCCGTTCGTCCCGGATGTCAGCAGCGAGTGCGAACGTCCGGATGGCATGACGGGTGCTCAGGACGCGCGAATGCTGGATTGCGAAGTACGTCGGAGGAACCCGGAGTGTGCCGATTGTGACGGCGACTCTCATGTCGCCTTCCACCAGCCATCTCCGTCGGCGGCACGCCTGTAGTGAGGAAGGAGCCGGTCTACGAGGCGATCCGGGTCATGCCGTTCGACCACCCACGCGCGAGCCATGAGACTGGCGGACGTTCTCACGGGGTCTTCCAGAATTCCCCGTACGGCCTCCACATCGTCGTCAGTCGAGGAGGTGGCGATCACGGGAGCGTCGGGGTACAGCGCACGGTCCACACGCGCCACAACGGGCACGCCGATCGCCATCGCCTGCAGTTCGCTCAGCGCCAGGATTCCGGCCGCCTGGCCGATGACAGCGTCAGCTAACGCGAGCCACCGGAGGTATTCAGGCGTTGTGCTGCGGGGAACGAGCACAACGCCTGCCTCGCGTGCAGCTGTCGTGCGTGTTCCCCAGTCCAGCCCTTCGATCACCACCTGATCGCCGAACGCTGCACGCAGCGCCGTGGCGGTGGCGATCATCTCGACAGCGTTTTTGGAGTCGTCCCAGCGCGACGCGAAGACGACGCGTGAACGGCCGGTACCGCCCGGGTTCCACGACGGAAGGAGGCTGGTCTGTACCGGCCCCGGTAAATGTTCAGCGTCCGCTCGTAGCTCATGTGAGTGTGACGCCAGGTCCGGGGTCGAGTAGAACACAGATTGCGCCCGGTCCCCGGCCCATTGCATGACCTCGCGCACCCTCGGGAGAAGCCAGAGCTCGCGGATGTCGGTGCCATGCAGATGGAGCACGAACGGCCTGCGCGGGCGCTTCTTCAACGCCGAAGCCCTGGCGCCGTAGTGAAGGTGGATGACGTCACTTCTCAGAGCCCGCGTGGCCCTGGCTGCTTCCCACGCGCCAGCCCTGGCCTTTGTGGCGACAGCCGGCAGCGTCCCGGATCTGTCTCTCGAGGTGTCACGCATCGCGAGGAAGTCCCACGGCAGCGCCCGAGCCTGCGCGGTGTCGACGAGAATGCGCCCGACGTCGGCAGCGTCGAAGAGGTGGAGCACTCGATCGTTGCGCCCGGAGGACCTGGGACCGTCTATGTCGGGCATGTCTAAGATGGTATCTGACCTGTTCCCGGCCTCCGACACAGATACAGCTCGCATGGGAAAGGAATCGTGACCACGCACACTCAACCACATCTCCTCTACGTCGCATGGGGCTTCCCACCGGCGAGAAGCGGAGGTGTTTATCGGGCGCTGGCAACCGCGAACGCTTTCGCATCGCTCGGCTGGAGAGTGACCGTTCTGACAGCCAGCCGCGAGACGTTCACCGCAGGAACCGGGATCGATCCGACCCTCGAAGCGCAGATCGACCCACGGATCTCGGTCGTCCGCATCCCGTTCACCGGCAGCGCGTACCAGACCGACCTGCGGAGCTGGTCTCGTTTCCGTGCGCACGCCCCTGAGCTGTGGAACGTGGTGCGGGCTCGATTGGACCGTCGAAGGTTCCCCGAGGCGACCTACGGCGGGTGGCGGTCCTCGCTGGAGCGCGCAGCGCTCGATATCCACGCGGACGACCCCGTCGACCTCGTCCTGTCGACAGCCAATCCCTACGTCGACTTCACCGCTGGGTACACACTCCACGAGACACACGGCGTGCCGTTTGTTCTCGACTATCGCGATGCCTGGCAACTTGACGTCTTCTCGGGCCGCCGACTATCGGCTCGCGGCAGCTCGATCGACCAGTGGGAGCAAAAACTCGTGGCCGCGGCATCCGAGGTCTGGTTCGTCAACGAACCGATTCAACGGTGGCACCAGGACCTCTACCCCGACCACAGAGAGCGCATGCACGTGGTGTCGAACGGATTCGACAACAACATGACACGCGTCGGAGCAACAGTCAGAGCCGACCGTGAATCCGGGCTGGTCTTCGGCTACATCGGTACCGTCTCCGGCCACGTGCCGATGCGGAGATTTTTCGAGGGCTGGCGCCGAGCGCGCGAACGATCGAAGGTACTCGCCGCTTCCCGGGTCGAAATCTACGGCTACCTGGATCATTCCGGCATCCCGAACGATCAGATTCTCGGACTGTTTGCCGAATTTCGAGACGACGGTATCAGCTACGAAGGTCCTGTTGGGAAGACCGACATCGTCTCGACCTATGAGAGCTTCGACGCCCTCTTGCTCATTCTGGGAACGGGCCGCTACGTGACGAGCGGCAAGGTGTACGAATACACGGCGACGGGCTTGCCGATCGCGTCGATCCACGACCCGGGAAACGCTGCCACCCAGGTCCTCGAAGGCTCGCCCGTCTGGACGCCATCGGCTTCGCTCGCTCCCGAAGCCATCGCTGATGCCCTTCTTGCGACGATGGAGCAGTCGATCGCACAGACTGAGACGAGCCGGGCGGCGGCCCAGGCCTGGTCTGCACAGTATGAGCGACTCAGCCAGCTCGCGCCTCGCATCGCTGCCCTCCGCGCGGCCGCGTCTGGTCCCATCCAGGCACGACCTGAAATATCGGAGGCCCCGTGAACGTCGTCTTTGTCAGCCCCGCGGGGAGTGTACTTTCGAACCTGAACGAAAGCGGTCTCGATCCGCACACAGGAAAATCCGCGGTGGTACTCACCTGGAATGACGTGGCCGTCGAGGACACGCGGGTGAGAGTCATCGCAGTCGGTCGCGCACCGGGGAAAGCGCGTCGGCGGCTCATGTCGGTCTTGGCGAAGACGGCGGTCGGCAGGAATGCCCTCCGCCTGTCGCCACTCGATGGCGGGCGGAGAATGTGGCGCGCGATTCGGCGGGATCCGTTGGCGACGGCGGCGTTGGCCAACGCGGACCTGATCGTCGCCGCTGAACGAGACGCGATCTTGTCCGTCTGGACCGCAGTTCGCTCCGTCGCACGCCCGGAATGCGCTGCCGTCTATGGAATGCCCGCCGGCCGGGCGATCATCACCGGTCTAATCCTGGACTGACCGTTCCGCGGTGACCACAGCAGCAGCGGACCGCCCGGTGTTTTCGAGACTCACGTGGCGTCGAGCCCACTCCACGAGGGCGCCACGCCGTACGTCATCCGCTGGGCTGTCAAACGCGCTGATCAGCGCGTCGGCGACGGCTTCCGTATCGTACGCGGACGAAACGCCGAGCCCGTTGGACGCCACGATCTCGGCGGCGGGCCCCACGCCTGCATAGATCACCGGGGTTCCACTCGACACCGCCGCGTAGATCTTGGTCGGGATCGCGAAATCGTATCCCTGTCCCGGCTTGATGCTGACGAGGCCCACCGTTGCGGAGCGAAGCCACACGGCTGCTTCCTTCGGCGGAAGCTGGCCCCGAAATTCGACGCAGTCGAGACCGAGATCCGACGCGAGGTCGCGCAAGGTTGACCAGGCGCTGCCCTGTCCGAGAAAAATCAACCGCGCCTCCGGGTGCGATTTCGTCACGATCGACATCGCACGCACGAAGACGTCGGCACCCTGCCATTCTGATGTCGTTCCGGCGTATACGGCGTAGGGAGTCCCCTCGATTCGTCTTCCGTCCGGGGTGAAGATATCCGTTCCGATCCCGTTGGTCACCACGCTCACCCGGTCGATGCCGGCGATTTCCACGACCCGGTCACGGACGCCGGTGCTGACGGCAATGACCTGCCGGGCACCACGGAGTGCCCGTTTCTCGAGGAATCTGACAACCTTCACGACCGGCCGAGCGACCCCAGCCGATTCGCTCGCATCCGACCAGATGTCAGCCGCGTAGTAAACGTAGGGCACGCGCAGGATGGCGCAGGCGATGCGAACCACCAAGCCTGTTGTCGGCGGCGGCTCGACGACGACGACATCGGGACGTCGACGAAACAGCAACCGGAAGAAGACGGGCAGGTCGAAGCTCATGTACTGCGCATACCCACGGATGTAGCCGGCACTGTCGCGAAGCACCGGTGCTCGCCTGATCAGGACGCCGGGTCGAACCATCGCCACCGCCGTCAGTGGGCTGGTACTGGTCAGGACGGTGACATCGTGCCCTGACTCGTCGAGGGCATCCGCCAGAGCAGCGAGCCGAAAAGAGGCAGCGGCGGGCTCGGGAGAGAAGATCCTGCTCGCGATCGTGACGCGCATCGGCTTAGAACTCGACCGACTTCCCGGTGGCGGCGGAGTCGATGATCCCTTCGACGACGGCGAGCGTGCGCAGGCCTTCTTCCATCGTGACGACATCGGTCCGCAGGCCAAGGACGGCGTCGCGGAACGCTTCGTGTTCCACCCGCAGCGGTTCCCGTTTGTTCAGCGCGAACCGGGTGACATCGCCCTCGGACACACCGCGGAACGCGGACACGTACTCCCATTCGGTCGGGAACGTGCCGTTGGCGTAGAAGGTCAGGTCGCCGCTGTTCGTGTCGGCGACGTACGCACCACGCTCACCGGTCACGATCGTGACCCGTTCCTTCATCGGGGAGAGCCAGTTCACCACGTGGTTCACGATGATCCCGTTCTCCAACCGGCCGGTGGCGAGGATCATGTCCTCATACGCCCGACCGCTCTTCAACATCGTCTGCGCGAAAATGGTCTTGTGCGGGCGATTGCGCCACCCACGCCGTCAGGTCCACATCGTGGGATCCGAGGTCCTTGGCCACCCCGACATCAGCGATCCGGGACGGGAACGGGCCCTGCCTCCGGGTCGCGATCTGATACACCTCACCGATATCACCGGCAGCGATCCGTCGGCGGAGTTCCTGCAACGCCGGGTTGAACCGCTCAATGTGCCCAACAGCACCGACCAAACCCTTCGCCTTGAACGCATCGACCATCCGGCGCCCCGCCTCGACGGTGTCGGCGATCGGCTTCTCCACCAGGGTGTGCACACCGGCATCCGCCAGCTTCAACGCCGCAGCCTCGTGAAATGCCGTCGGCACGGCCACGACAGCCATGTCGATCCCGGTCGCGATCAGAGCGTCGATGTCCGGCAACACGTCCAACGACCCGGCGACACCGTGTGGGTCGCCTCCAGGGTCAGCGATCCCGACCAGCTCGACCCCGGGAAGCTCCCGCAACACCCGGGCGTGGTGGCGCCCCATCTGACCGACCCCGAGCAGACCAACCCGCAACTCCGCAGCCATCAGGCGCCCGCCTTCACCACAGCGTTGACCGCGTCAACCACACGCGCGAGGTCATCCTCGGACAACGACGGGTGCACAGGCAACGACACGACCTCGGCCGCAGCCTTCTCCGTCTCGGGAAGATCCAGCCCCGGGGCGAAATGTGTCAACGACGGCAGGCGATGGTTCGGCACCGGGTAATACACGCCCGCACCGACCTGGTACTCCTCCTTCAGCGCCGTGACGAAACCGTCACGGTCCTCGGGCACCCGGATCGTGTACTGGTGATACACGTGCACAGCGCCAGACGCGACCGGCGGCACAACGACGCCCTCAAGATTCGCGTCCAGGAACGCCGCGTTCCGCTGCCTGGTCTCGGTCCACGCACCGACCTTCGTCAACTGCACCCGACCGATCGCCGCATGAATGTCCGTCATTCGGTTGTTCAATCCAACAACCTCGTTCTGGTACTGGGTCTCCATACCCTGGTTCCTGAACAGCTTCACCCGGCGAACGAACTCGTCGCTGTCACAGGTGACCATGCCGCCCTCACCGCTCGTCATGTTCTTCGTCGGGTACAGGCTGAACATCCCGAACCGACCGAACGTCCCCACCCGCTGACCATTCAACTCGGCACCATGAGCCTGAGCTGCGTCCTCATACAGATCCACGCCATGCTTCTCCGCGATCGCGAGAAGCTCCACCAGATGCGCCGGGTGACCATACAGGTGCACCGGCATGATCGCCTTCGTGCGACCCGTGATCGCCGCCTCGACCGCGACAGGGTCCAGAGTGAACTGATCCGGCTCGATATCGACGAATACCGGTGTTGCACCCGTCAGCGCGACGGAGTTCGCCGTAGCCGCGAACGTGAACGACGGCACGATGACCTCATCCCCCGGCCCGACACCCGCGGCCAGAAGACCCAGGTGCAGACCAGACGTTCCCGAGTTCACCGCAACGCTCGCCCGACCCTGGACCATCACATCAGCGAACTCCCTCTCGAACGCCGCAACCTCAGGCCCTTGCGCGACCATTCCCGAACGCAGGACACGATCGACGGCCTCACGCTCATCGTCACCAATGATCGGCTTCGCCGGCGGAATAAAGGGCTTAGTCATGTGTGGCGACCTCTCTGAGTGTGCCGTCGATTTCTTCGTACAGGGTGGAGGTTTCCGGGCACTGCCAGCCGGCCTCCGTTTCGGTCAATCGGAGTCCCGCTTTGCCGACCCATCCGATGCGTCTGGCTGGAACGCCGACCATCAGGGCGAAGTCGGGCACGTCACGGGTGACAACGGCACCAGCCGCGATGGTGGCCCATGCACCGATCGTGACCGGAGCCACGCAGACGGCGCGAGCGCCGATCGCAGCACCCTCGAGGATGGTGACGCCGACCGGTTCCCAGTCGTGTGCGCTCTTCTGCGAACCGTCGGGGTTGATGGCGCGGGGGTAGGTGTCGTTGGTCAGCACGACGGCCGGTCCGATGAACACACCGTTGCCCAGCTTCGCCGGCTCATAGACGAGCGCGTAATTCTGAACCTTGCAGTTGTTGCCCAGCTCGACGCCGGTGCCGATGTAGGCTCCGCGGCCGATGATGCAGTTGCTGCCGAGCTTTGCGTCCTCGCGGACCTGGGCGAGATGCCAGACCGAACTCCCTTCGCCGATGTCGGCCTGCTCGGAGACGTCTGCCGACGGGACGATTCGGGCGGTGGGGTGAATACTCAAGTGGGCTCCTCGCACACGTTCTACCAGTCCTGATGCGCACCAACACTATCGCCTTCTGTCACAATGGGCTTATGACCCCCGTTGCTCCGCTCGAGCCCGCCGCTGCCGGGGGACGAGACCCCGAGACGTGGATTGTCATCCCGCTGTACAACGAGGCAACGGTCATCGGTGGCGTGGTGACCGAACTGCTGGAGCACTTCGAGCACGTGGTGTGCATCGATGATGGAAGTACGGACGGTTCTGCCTCGGTGGCGCGCGAGGCCGGCGCCCGGATTCTCCAACACCCGGTGAATCTGGGGCAGGGCGCAGCGTTGCAGACCGGGATCTCGTATGTGAGTGAGATGCCGGCAGCTCGCTTCATCGTCACATTCGACGCAGATGGGCAGCACCGAGTCGAGGACGCGATGGGCATGCTGGGTCGAGCACGAGAGCGCGACCTGGCGATCGTCTTCGGGTCCCGATTTCTCGATGACCGGACGCAACCGGGCTGGATCAAGAAGCTGATTTTGAAGACCGCCGTCTGGGTCACAAATCACACGACGGGCCTTCGCCTCACCGACGCCCACAACGGTTTACGCGTCATCAGGACGGATGCCGCACGCCTCGTCGACCTGCAGCAGGATCGCATGGCGCATGCGACGGAGATCGTCCTGCAGCTCGGTCGCACCCATCTGCCCTGGGAGGAGTACCCTGTCGAGCTCCTCTACACGGATTATTCGAAGGCCAAGGGCCAGTCCGTGCTGAATTCGGTCAATATCCTCGTCGACCTGCTCGTTCGATAGAAAGGCCACCGCGCATGTGGATTCAGATCATCCTCGTCATCTCGGTCATTCTGATCGGGCTCTTCTTCACCCGACCGTCAGGTAGCGACAGCCACTTGGCGCTGCGCCGGCTCTTTCTCGCCGCATTCGTCCTCGTCGCCGTCCTGTCGATCCTCTTCCCGCAATGGCTCACCTGGATTGCGAACCTGGTCGGTGTTGGGCGGGGCACCGACCTGCTGCTTTACGCGCTCGTGATGTCCTTCCTTGTGTACGTCTCCACGTCATACCGCCGCAATGTGCTGCTGAACCGCAAGCTGACGAGCCTCGCACGGCAATTGGCGATCTCGAAAGCTCAGCTGGAAGACATCGAGCGATCCGCCGACAGGGAGTAACTGCCGTCAGTCACACGCGGTGATGCGATACAGCACCTTGTCTCCGACGCTGTAGACCTCCTCGACGACGCCCGAGTCCTCGAGGCCCACAAGTCCGGGGTAGTCGACCGTACTGTCGAAGACGAGAACACCGCCTGAATCTCTGCTGTAAACCCCGAAGTCGAGCACATATTCTGAACCGGTCGCCAGAACAGCGGCGCAGACATCCGGGTCGGTCAATGCATCTTTGAGCCCCGTATTGATCGCGACGTGCAGCGGGTCAGTGGAGACGTTGAAGTGCGGGTTCAAGACCTCGCGGTCGCCGACGACATAGGCGAACGACGTCCCTGTCCAGGGGTTCCCGACCACGACGGCATCCTCCGGAACGTGGTCGTCCAGGTGCTCGATGAGAAAGCGTTCATCCGTCGACAGGATCGGGGACGAGTCCGTCATGGCGTACTTCGTCGACGCGACGTCGACGGCGTGCCGCTGTGCTGTGCCCTGCGTCACAACAATAAGAACGAGGATCGCTGCGACGGACACCATGCGCGTGGCGCTTCGGCTCAGAGTCTTCCGGCGCATCAGCCGAGGGATCAGCTGGTCTGAAACAACGGTCCAGATGGCATGAGCCCCGACGGCCGCGACCGGAACCGCGATGACCGCGAGGAGTGCCGCAAGTCGAGGCGGATCTTTGTAGAAGAGCCCCAGTGCGATGTTGCGCAGGTCACCGAACTCCAGTGTCGCTGCGAGGAAAAAGAGAAGCGCGCCGACCGCCCACATTCCGGCAAGCCAGAGGGTGTCGCGGGAGCGGATGCACGACACCAGGCCAACAACGACGAGGATGCTGACGGCCAGGGCGACGGGGGCGCCCTCCCGCGAATTGCTGAAGAGCTCGAACAGCCCCTCGACGACGGAGGCATAGGCGTTCCATGGAGCGTTATTGCCCATGCGCCCGATTGCGTACCAGGCAATCGCGAGGAGCATGATTGCTCCACCACTGATGGCGAGCGGGAGAACTCTGCCGATGGTAGTGGCTGCATCGCGAGAGCGGCGGATCGCTGCGACGACAACGGCGGGCACCAGGAGGGCCGCCCAGGCGAAGACTACCGCTGTCTGTGCAAGTGCGATCCCGGCGAGGGCCGCGGCGAGGAGCAGAAGACGGGGAATCCAGTGGACCGCTGTCCGCGGGACAAGCCCGGTGAACGTCAGGGCCAGCGCCAGGGCAGCTGGCAGCATGGCGAGCCCGAGAAAATACGGGTACAAAACGCCGAAATCGAGAGGGAGGATGGGGAATGCCGCGAAACCCATGCTGAGGACGCCCCCGGCGATGGTCGCTGGCGTGCTATGACCGGTGACGGATCGGATGAAGAAAATCACACCGGCGGGCCAGACGAACGCGGCGACGACGAGGTTCACCATATTGGCTGCGATGGGTACGGATACACCGGTGGCCATCACGACGAGGGCCACGATATCGTGCCAGCCAGCCGGGTAGAAGCTCGAGCGCCATTCCGGAAGGATCAGACCGCTGAGGTGAAAGGACGATCCATTCCCGGTTTCCAGCAGATACTTGACGCCGTTGAGGTGAAATGAAGCATCAAACGTTTGGGAGATGCTGTCGGGAGCGCCGAACACGATCGCAAGCTGGATGACGGCGATGGTCGCCGCGAGCACAAGCGCGAGCCCCGTCGCCGGCGTCACGCGGCTGTCCCGTTGATCGGCGTCCGGCTGCCGTCGGAGTCTGCGCCCCACAATCGCGGCAATGAGCGCGACCAGAAGGATCGACGCAGCCGTCGAGACGAGGTTCCACCCGACACCGAGCATGGGCAGGATGACCGTGGCGACGGCGATCACTCCGACCGTGACGAGCGGTGCGACAGCGAGGAGAGCTAACCCCCGAAGCCCCGCCAGCGCCGAGATAAGGATGCCGGGCAGGAAGAGGACGGCGAGAACGACGGCAGCAACGCCCACGGCAGTCACGACGGTCACAACGGGGGGGTCCCCTGCGTCGACGCTTCCCATGCGGAAGCCACCATATCCGCGAGGTCGAACTCAGCGACCCATCCCATCCGTGTGGCGATCCGGGAAACGTCGGCGACGACTCGGGCGGGGTCGCCGACGCGACGATCCGTTATGTGCGGCTCGATGGGGCGACCGCTCGCGGCTGAAAGGGCGGCTATGACCTCGCGGACGCTCGCACCCGTTCCAGTCCCGACGTTGAAGGTCTCGAATGGCGAACTCTGGGTTTCGGAGAACTGCAGAGCCGCGAGGTGCGCCGCAGCCAGATCGCGGACGTGGACGTAGTCACGCACGCCGGTACCATCGGGCGTGGCAAAATCGGTCCCGAAGATAGTGGGTCGGTCGCCCGCGCGAATGGCAGCGATGGCGAGTGTCACGAGGTTGAGTGGTTTCGAATCGCCGAGGTCCGGCCAGCCCGCCCCTGCGACATTGAAGTATCGGAGGCTGACCGCTTTCAGCCCGGCGGCGCTCGCAGCTGCCGCCGTCAGCCATTCGCCAGCGAGCTTCGTCTCTCCGTATGGGTTCACGGGAATCGTCGGGTCATCCTCCGACACGAGTTCGTGGGTCGGATTGCCGTAGACAGCGGCCGACGACGAGAAGACGAATTGGCGGGCGCGTGTGCCTTCCATCGCCTCGAGGACATTCGCCAGAGCGGCGATATTTTCGCGATAGTACCGCGCGGGGTGATGAACCGATTCGCCGACCTGCTTCAGCGCCGCCAGATGGATCACTGCGGTGACGTCACGCGACTCGATGCAGGAGTGCACGGCCGTCGCCGCCTCGTTGCGGCTCAAATCGATCGGGACGACGTCGACGCCGCTCACGCGGCGTTCCACTCCCGTCGAGAGATCGTCGATGACGACGACATCTTCCGAGTTCTCCTGCAGAAGCCTGACCACATGGCTGCCGATGTATCCGGCGCCGCCGGTAACGAGTATTGACACCCGGCAATCCTACGGGACAGGATCTGGCAATTTCCGGCGCGGTCAGCCCCGGTCGAGGTTCTGGAAATCCCGGGCGATGAGCCGACGGTACAGTCTCGTTCGGATACCCACGGGGACGAAACGGTAGAGACCACGCACCGTGACGTTGCGGAGAAACTGCGCTCGCGTGGTGAATCCGGAGGATCGGAGGGCACGTTGCAGGCTCAGTTCGGCTCGGAACTGCTGGCGGCCACCGCGGCGTGAATAGGCTCCAGCACCGACCCGGTACATCACCAGGGCGTCGGGAAGGTTATCGACGCGTGCGCCCGACTGAATCATCCGGGCGAAGAGCCAGTAATCCTCCATCAATCCGATGTCCTCATACCCGCCCGCGCGATTGACCGCTGCCCTGCTGTACATCACCGTCGGATGGTTGAAAGGGTCATGGAACCTGGCATAGCTGGCAATCGTCGCCGAGCCTGTCGGCGGTGTCCGTCGCCCGATGACCGCGCTCGTGTCATCGGCGAACTCGAACATTCCGGTACCCACGAGGTCCAGACCCTCGCCCAGCTTGTCGAGCTGGCGTTCGAATCGCGTCGACAATGACACGTCGTCAGCATCCATCCTCGCCACGATGTCGTGAGAGCAGGTGGCAAGCCCGACGGTCAGTGCATTCGCGAGCCCGCCGCGCTCGTCGATGACGACGTGTTTCACCGGGACGGACGACGTTTCGACAGCCGCTGCGATGGTCGAGGCAAGCGCAGCAGGCACAGGCCCGTCCTGCACGAGCACGACTTCGGTCGGCGGGGCGGTCTGCCCCTGGACTGAACTCGAGAATGCCCGGGCGAACTGCGCCGGATCGTCGTTGCCGTAGACGGGCAGGAGAAGCGAGAAGTGCCGGACCGGCCCCGAAGCATCCGTCGTCATCGCGACCGACCGTCGATGATCGCGAGGACGTCGGCGGGGACGGTTGCCGTCGACAGTACTGCGGAGTTCGGCCGAGGGGACGTCCCCCACCCCTCGCGGATGCCATCGCGCAATCCACGACGGAGAGTGACTCGATCGCTGGATTTCACGAAGGTGCGGGTCCAGCGCACGAATGACGCACCGATATAGATCATCTTCTCGCGTCGACGCAGAGCCGCCGAGTGTCGGAAAAGCCACACCTTGTTGCGAACTTCCAGCCGAAAGCGAGGACCGGGATCGACGTCGGTCGAGGCAAGCGCTTTGGTCTTGTGCACGACGACGCTCCCGTCGACCGACAAGCCTTTTCCGTGGCGAAGAAGCCGTGCGCTGAATTCGAAGTCGTCGTTCCAGAGGAAGTAGTCCGCAATCGGGAAACCGTGCGCACTGACCGCGTCCGCCCGGTACATCGAGGAGACGAAGGACAGCGACCGCGCCGGACGCGACTGGACGGCTGCGGCTGCGGCTCTCTCGGCCGCGCGGGCGAACGGATTGGGTCGTGGGGTGTTCATGGGATGTTCGCTGCCATCGGTCCAGATGACTCGCGATCCGACAGCGGTCAGTCCGACACCGGCGTAGGCGTCGATGGCTCCCAGGAGGGCATCGAGGGCGCCCGGTTCCGGGATGGTGTCGTCGTCCATCACCCAGATCCAGTCCGGGGCATGCCTGGCGACAGCGGCTGCCATGCCCACGGCGAATCCACCCGCACCTCCGGTATTCTCGCTCAGCTCGATGAGGGTCGCTCCGGGCGAGACCGATCGAACGACGTCGGACGAGCCGTCAGTTGAGGCATTGTCGACGACAATGATGGCGTCGACGGTTCGCGTCTGAGCATGGAGTCCAGCGAGCACCTCGGCCAGCAACTCCCGCCGGTTGTACGCCACGACAACGGCGACGACCCGGGCATTGTTCGACACGCAATTCACCTCTCCTGCCGCGATCGGGCGACAGGCCACTTTACCGTGGCATCGGGCTCCTGGATGCCGTTGGTGCGCCGGCACCCGGCTCTCAGCCGATAGTCACCGCGCCTGATGCCGATATGTTCAGCGTTCCATTCTCAAACTTCTGGCTCATCGACGAATCCGAATACGTCTTCGTGCTGTCGATCGGGTGCCCCAGCTTCCCGCCAACACCACCCTGCTTCGCGTACTCCGTCGACATCGCGGAGAGCATGAAGTGAATACCCTTCGACGACGAGTGGAACAGCGACCCCTTCGAGAACGCCTGGCTCACCCCGCCACCAACCTCAGACTTCTGAGCAGCAACCGGATACCCCAGAATCCCCTCAGGACCCTTCAGCGCATCGAACGAGCGCCCGATCTGACCAGACGTCTGGACAAAGCCCTTCGCACTCGACCAGTACAACCAGCCATTCTCAAACTTCTGGCTCATCGACGAATCCGAATACGTCTTCGTGCTATCGATCGGGTGCCCCAGCTTCCCGCCAACACCACCCTGCTTCGCGTACTCCGTCGACATCGCGGAGAGCATGAAGTGAATACCCTTCGACGACGAGTGGAACAGCGACCCCTTCGAGAACGCCTGGCTCACCCCGCCACCAACCTCAGACTTCTGAGCAGCAACCGGATACCCCAGAATCCCCTCAGGACCCTTCAGCGCATCGAACGAGCGCCCGATCTGACCAGACGTCTGGACAAAGCCCTTCGCACTCGACCAGTACAACCAGCCATTCTCAAACTTCTGGCTCATCGACGAGTCCGAATACGTCTTCGTGCTGTCGATCGGGTGCCCCAGCTTCCCGCCAACACCACCCTGCTTCGCGTACTCCGTCGACATCGCGGAGAGCATGAAGTGAATACCCTTCGACGACGAGTGGAACAGCGACCCCTTCGAGAACGCCTGGCTCACCCCGCCACCAACCTCAGACTTCTGAGCAGCAACCGGATACCCCAGAATCCCCTCAGGACCCTTCAGCGCATCGAACGAGCGCCCGATCTGACCAGACGTCTGGACAAAGCCCTTCGCACTCGACCAGTACAACCAGCCATTCTCAAACTTCTGGCTCATCGACGAATCCGAATACGTCTTCGTGCTATCGATCGGGTGCCCCAGCTTCCCGCCAACACCACCCTGCTTCGCGTACTCCGTCGACATCGCGGAGAGCATGAAGTGAATACCCTTCGACGACGAGTGGAACAGCGACCCCTTCGAGAACGCCTGGCTCACCCCGCCACCAACCTCAGACTTCTGAGCAGCAACCGGATACCCCAGAATCCCCTCAGGACCCTTCAGCGCATCGAACGAGCGCCCGATCTGACCAGACGTCTGGACAAAGCCCTTCGCACTCGACCAGTACAACCAGCCATTCTCAAACTTCTGGCCGAGCACACCTCCTGAGTACGACACAGTGTCGCCGGCCGGGAATCCCAGCTTGCCGCTGACCCCGCCCTGCTTCTCGAACTCCCCGGCGAGGGCGGACAATACGTAATGCGTTCCCGTGGAAGCAGACCAGTACAGGGTGCCCTTGGCGAACGACTGCGAATTTCCGCCTGCCTCGGATCGCAGCGGTCCTGTGGGAAGGCCGAGCACGCCCTTCGGACCACCGAGTGCGGAATATGCCGAACCGACGGCACCAGACACGATGATCGGAACGCCACCCTTCGGCTGGTAGATCCAGCCCTTGGCGAAGCTCTGTTCCACACTTCCGTCGCTGTTCGTCACGGTGCTGTTGGTCGGGTGGCCGAGAGGACCGCCGACGCCACCGCTCGAACGGAAGAGCGTGTCGATCGAGGTCAGCGCGTAGTGAATTCCGAGGGTCGGCGAGTAGTACAGCGACCCATTCTGGTACTGCATGCTCTCGCCGCCGAACTCGCTGCGGAGCGCGGCGACCGGGTACTTGAGGAATCCATTGGGTCCCGCGAGAGCGATGTATGAGCGTCCGATATTTCCATAGGTGGAATAGGCGCCTGTGCTGGCGTGCCAGTACGCCCATCCATTCGCGAATTCCTGGCCGACGCCGCCGTCGGCGTAGGTCAGCGCGGTGTCGGTGGCCGGGCCGAGAGAGCCACCATTGCCCCCGCTCGAGGTGTGGAGTGACGAGAGCTGCGGCGCGAGGGGCTCCCCGACCTGGACGGCGCCCGTTGTCGATCCGAACCACGACGTGAAGAAGTTGTAGAAGTTCCTGTTGCCATACGCGGAGCAGGAGTCACCGGTGCCCCAGCCGGCTTTCAGCGCCGCCGCGTTCGGCTGGTATGGCGTGTAGTAGTAGAGACTCGCGGTCGCCTTGTTGGCGACATAGACGTTGCTCGTGCCGCAGGACGAGTTGGGGTGCCACTGAATCGGCACTGTCTTGCCCGGTCCGAACCAGGTGAAGTACTTCGACGTTCCCGGGGGGTTCGTGTAGCGGATCAGCTGGGAACCCGCCTTGTAGAGCTGGTTGAAAAGACCGTAGTAGGCGGTGTCACACGGAGCGGTGTCCGGGCAGCCGTATCCCATCGCGATGTTGTATCTGCCCTGGGTCGGGTAGGTCATCGTGACGAGGCTCTGTTCCTTCTCCAACATCACCAGCAGCACCTGCGGATTGATGCCGCACGCCCGGGCCACCTTGTAGATGATCCGTGCTGCCGTCTCGTTTGCCGCGCCGCTGTATGCGTCGCACATCGCGTCCGCCGCGCGGTTGGTTGTGGTGACCGTGTAATTCTTCAGGCAGAGGCTTCCGCCTTTGCACGAAGCACCTTTGGAACTGATGAAGTTCCGGATTTCTGTTTCGGTCATGGCGTAGCTGTTGTAGAACACAGCATCGTCGATGATGTTGCCGGGGTTGAAACCGGCCGCCGACGCTGTCGGCGTCTGGGACGACGGAAGTGGAGCGGCCACGAAAACCGCCGCTACCAGCACACCGATGATGAACAGTGCGCTCGCGCGCACGCGTGAAACCTTCTTGACCCCAGACATGGGCTCTATCGTATGTGCATGCGTGCGTCAACCGCGCTCCCCGAAACGGGTGGCACTCCGTGTCGCTTACATTGGTAGGGACGACGAGCACGAAAGAAAGAGGCGCATCCGGATGGCGACAACACTGAGAATGGTCGTCGACCAGATGGTCACCCCGGTACCGAACGGGATCTCCCGGTACACGGAAGAGCTGACGCGTGCGCTGATCCAGACCGCCCCAGGCGGGTGTCGGGTCGAGGGAATCGTGTCCGCGCTTCCGCCTGAAAAGATCGCCGTCATTGAGGACGGGCTCCCTGGCCTTGGGCAATTGCACCGAACGACGCTCCCCCGCCGCGAACTCGCTGCGGCGTGGCAACTGGGCATCGTGCCCACACTCGGCTCAGGCATGATCCACTCGCCGAGCCTGCTCGCGCCATTGCGCAGGCATGAACGCGAATTCGACCAGACCCAGATCGTGGTGACCATTCACGACACTCTGGCGTGGTCTCATCCAAAATCGCTCACCCCGACGAGCGTGGCGTGGCACAAAGCGATGGCGAAGCGTGCTCGTAAGCATGCTGACGCGATCGTCGTACCGACGCACGCGGTCGCCGAACAGCTTGCAGACATCATCGACTTCGGCGATCGGGTCCGGGTGATCTCCGGCGCCGTGGCAACCACCCTCATCCGCCCGACGGAATCCGACGAGCGCGCAGCCGCGCTCGACCTCCCCAGCGAATACATCCTGACAGTGGGAACACTCGATCCCCGGCGCGGTGTCGCGTCGCTGATCAGCGGGCTCGGCCAATCCGGTGCGCCCGATCTCCCGCTCCTCGTGCTCGGGCCTGATACCTGGGGAGAACTCTCACTGGCCGCCGTCGCCGACGAGGCCGGCCTTCCGGAGGGACACGTCCGGGCCCTCGGGTACCTGTCGGACGCCGATCTGGCCGTGGTTCTTGAACGGGCGACGGTCTTCGTCTATCCCAGCCTGCACGAGGGATTCGGCCTGCCTCTGGTCGAGGCGTTCACCTTCGGCACACCCGTTGTGCACTCGGATGACCCTGCGCTTGTCGAGGTCGCCGGGGGCGCAGGAGTCGCCGTCGAACGGGGCAAGAAGGGTTACCCCGAGCGACTCGTCGCCGGTATCGTCTCTGTCCTCGACGATGGCGACCGCGCCGACCGGTTGCGCGTTGCTGGCCAGGATCGTGCTCGCGCGTTCAGCTGGCGAGACTCCGCGGAACGTGTCTGGGCATTACACGCGGACCTGTAGTCCTCGCCTGAAACCTCCACGGCAACTCACCGGGGCGAAGCGCTCGAAGACCCCGTTGCCGGCTGACGAGACGGTCGAGGCGCCCCGATGAACAGGGTCGACAGGCGAGTCTTTCGAAGCAGGAGGGCTGTCGTCCACGGGATAAAGACCGCGGCAATGACGACGACAACCGGCGGAACGGTAAAGAAGTTGAAGACCCAGATGACGGCCGTGTGCGAGAGCACGACGGCGATTCCCACCGATGCCACAGCCGAAACGCCCGGCCCGAACCGGCCGGGCACCGTAAACGACGCGAAGACGAGTACCAGCCCCCAGGACAGCGCTACCGAGACGAGGATCCCCATACCCGGCGTCCCGAACTGTCCGGCCTTGAGATCGACAGCTGAAATCGGCGCAAAGGCGACAACGATCGCACCGATGACGAGCATCGCCCACCCAGTCAGCGCCCGGTTGCGCAGTCGCCGCTCGGCCGTCCGCGCGCTACGACCGGCCAGCACGAAGACCAGGCACGGCAGAGCAAGACCGATACCCAGCGGTGTCCTGCCCAAGACAGTTGGTAGCAGGTAGGCGACGACGACGCCCGTGAGCGCGAGACCGTACTGGACGGGGAGCGGCAACCGTTCGATCGACCGATAGAGGACAGCGGTGAAGCCCAGCACGGACACGAACCAGTACGCGCCGAACGGCCCGCCCGCGAAGGCGCCTCCGAGGATCGCTCCGCGAACGACATCCACACTCGGGGTAGAAAACACGGTTGCGACGAGCCAGTACGCGATGACGATGACGACGAGCCAGGCCACATAGGGGACCATCAGCGTTCGCCAGCGAGCTCCGACCTCTCTGCCGAGCGTTCGACCCGGGGTCCAGAAGTACCCGGTGAGAAAGAAGAACAGTGGAACGTGCCAGGGATACAGCCACTGATGCGTTGCGGGTCCCGCGACGACGTGTCCGAAGACGACCGCAGCGATGCCGACCACCCTGAGGAGATCGATGCCGAGGTGCCGGCCCGTCTCTGATGTCATCGACCGAGTCTATCCACGCGAAAACGGCACACCGACGGAGCGGCCGTCACTCCGGCGTCGGCGTCGACGTCGGAGGATTCAGGTCGGCCTGGATCAATTCCCGGATCGCGGCAAAGTCAGGGTCGTCTGGGTCGACATTGTTCGCTGGCGTGAGTTCCACTGACGACGTGGGCTGTTCTTTGGTCTTCATGGCCAGGTTGCCGAAGTATCCGAGCATGTCCTGCGGAATATCCGTGCGCACCACCTGGGTTCCGGCCTGGGCGATTCCCTGGAATTTCGATAGCACATTGGTCGGCGTGAATTGGTCGAGGATGGCGGCCTGGAGTTCCCGCTGGCGTTCCATCCGGTCGTAATCGCTCGTGTTGTGCCTCGACCGGGCATACCACTGGGCGTAGTAGCCATTGAGTGTCCGGGTGCCTGGCTCGATCCACTCGTCGACGCCGCGGAGGTTCTCGTCACCGCCGATCGGCAGTCGCTTTTCCACGGTGATCTCCACCCCGCCGAGCGCATCGATGAGGTTGGAGAATCCCTGCATGTCGATGAGGGCGTAGTACTGGATCTCAAGACCGGTGACGCCCTCTGCTGCTTCCTTCGTGGCCTCGACGCCGGCGCTGGACGCCCTGGGATGCCGCATCCGCGTAGAGATCCTGGTGACGCAGGTCTGCTTCGGTGTAGATCGAGTTGAGCTTGCAGACGCTGACGTCGCAGCGCCGGTATCCATCCGGGTAGAGCTCGGCCATGGGTGAGTCGGCGGAGAAGGGCACGTACCGCATGTCGCGGGGCAGCCCGATCATCGTCATCCGCCCGGTGTCGGCATCGAGCGAGACGACGGAGATGCTGTCGGGGCGAAGGCCCTCCCGGTCGGGCCCAGCGTCACCGCCGAGGAGAAGGATGTTGTACCGACCGTCCACGGGCGGCACGGAGGCCCCTCCCCCGCCGAAGATCGACTGCAGGGTACCCCGGGTGATGCCCGCGTAGTATGCCCCGGCTGACGCCGTCCCGACGGAGATGACGAGGAAGACCACGGTGCACGCGGCGATCCAGAATCGGGTCCCAGGCGCCGCACGGATGAGCCGGAGCAGCCTCAGGGTGTCGACCGTGAGCACCAGCCACAGCACCGCATACCCGGCGAGGACAAGCTGGGCGCCGGTCAGCACCCAGGAGTTGGTGACGATGGTGAGCGCGGCGGTCCGCCAGAGGAACCAGGCCAGCACGCCGAGGACGCCGAGGATCCACATGAACAGGGTGGCACCGAGACCGAGACGCCCGAGTCGGCGGTTGCCGGCGAGCACCTGGGCGGAGCCGGGGATCAGAAAATTGAGAGTGACGAGCCACCAGGCGCGCCTGGTCATCAGCGCGGGCGCCTTGAGGTCAGGGTGGCGGAACGGACTGGACGCGTAGACGCTCATAGGGTGGACTTGAGGGCGCGATTCTTCTCATCGACCTGGGCGGCGAGCGCGTCGGAGAAGTCCGCCAGCCGGGCGGTGAGCCCGCTGTCAGCGGTCGCGAGGATTTTGACCGCGAGCAGCCCGGCGTTCCTGGCACCGCCGATCGAGACCGTGGCGACGGGAACCCCGGCGGGCATCTGCACGATCGAGAGCAGCGAGTCGAGTCCGTCGAGCTTCGACAGGGGTACGGGGACGCCGACGACGGGGAGCGTGGTGACGGATGCCAGCATGCCTGGCAGGTGAGCGGCACCTCCTGCCCCGGCGATGATCACTTTCACCCCGCGCGCGTGGGCATCCCGCCCGTAGGCGATCATCTTCTCGGGGGTGCGGTGAGCGCTGACGACCTCGACCTCGTGGTCGACGCCGAACTCGGAGAGAATCTCGCTGGCAGCAGCCATCACCGACCAGTCGGAGTCGCTGCCCATGACCACGCCGACGAGAGGGCGCGCTGAATCGTGAAATGGCATGAAGCCCATGCTAAATGTCAGTCCTGGAAAAACGCCGCTGCGGCGCGCGCTTCGTAGGCGACGGTGTCGAGGTCGACCCCGCTCGCATTGACGTGGCCGACCTTGCGTCCCGGTCTCGGGTCCTTGCCGTAGTTGTGGATCTTGGCGGTCGGGTGCGATCCCATGGCCGACCGGATACCGGTCGGCGAGGCTGCCCTGGGCGGGGCCGCCGAGGATGTTGACCATCACGGTGTGTGGCTCACGACACCCGGTCGCCCCGAGCGGAAGGTCGAGCACGGCTCGCAGGTGTTGCTCGAACTGGCTGGTCGTCGACCCGTCCTGCGTCCAGTGACCCGAGTTGTGCGGTCGCATGGCGAGCTCATTCACGAGCAGCCGGTCGTCGCTGGTTTCAAAGAGCTCGACGGCGAACACGCCGGTGACCCCGAGCCCATCGGCGACATCGGTGGCGATCTGCGCGGCGACCTCGGCGATACGCCCGGTCGCGCCCGGTGCCGGGGCGATGACTTCGGCGCACACGCCGTCGCGCTGCACCGATTCGACCACCGGCCAGAGCATGAACTCGCCTGACGGCCGTCGTGCGGCCAGTTGTGCGAGTTCGCGGCGGAAGTCGACCAGTTCTTCGACCAGCAGGGCATCGCCGGCGCCGGTCTCGGCGAGTGCGGTGAACCAGTCGTCCGCGTCGCGGGCAGAGGACACCACCCGGACACCTTTGCCGTCGTAGCCGCCGCGTGGGGTCTTGACGACCGCCCGGCCGCCGTTGTCATCGAGGAACGCCTGAAGCTCCTCGCGCGTCTCGATCCGTGCCCAGACGGGTACAGGCAACCCGAGGTCGCTGAGCTTTTGGCGCATGAGCAATTTGTCCTGCGCGTACAGCAGCGCATCCGGGCCCGGGTGGACGGCGATCCCCGCATCCACCAGTCGTCGGAGAACATGCTGCGGAACGTGTTCGTGGTCGAACGTGATGACATCGACGTCTGCGGCGAACCGGAGCACGGTGTCGACGTCGTGATAGTCGCCGACGCCGGTGGCCGCGAGCTGCGCGGCCATCCCGTCTGACTCGGCGAGGACGCGAACGTCGATGCCCAGGTTGACCGCTGCCGGGATCATCATCCGGGCGAGCTGTCCGCCGCCTATTACTCCAACACGGACCACGGCCGTCGCCTCCCAGCGGAAAATGTCGCTCCTCGAGCGCAGGGAACTCCCAGCGGGGACTGCGGGGGAGTCGCATAAACTGCGTACGCCAGCTTATCGTCGCGCATGATGCGCTCCGGCATCCGCCCATCCAGCCCCCCGTTGAACCGGAGCAGGACATGACCCGAATCGCGCCACCAGGCCGCGTCCGGCGTCTCGTGACGCAGGCGATCCAGTTCGGCATCGTCGGCGCCGCAGGGCTTCTCGTCGACCTGATGGTGTTCAACGCCCTCCGGTTGACCATCTTCGCGCCGGAAAACATCGACACGGGACCGCTGGTCGCCAAGATCGTGTCGACGCTGCTGGCGATCATCACCAACTGGCTGGGCAACCGTTACTGGACCTTCTCCAGCGAGAGACAATCCAACACCGCACGCGAGGGCCTCGAGTTCTTCGCGGTCTCGCTCGCCGGGATGGGGATCGGAATCGGTTGCCTGTGGGTGTCGCACTACGCGCTCGGTTTCACCTCGGTGCTCGCAGACAACATCTCGGCGAATGTCGTCGGCCTCGGTCTCGGTGCCATCTTCCGGTTCACGCTGTACCGCTACTGGGTGTTCTCACCGCGCAGGCAGGCATCCGTCGCGACGTCGGACGCCACAGGGAGGGACGCCGCGCGAGTTCAGAAGGCGGTACTTGCGGTTCCGAGCGAACCGGCCTGACTCCCGAGAACCACCTGGTTCTTTTCGATCAGGTCCTGCAGGGTTTCGAGCACCTGGTCCGCGCCGGGAAGGTCGCGGAGGACGAGCGGCTTCTCGACGCCGGAGCTGATCAGGATGTCTCCCGATCGGAACGCGCTCTGCAACCACGTGCGCTTGAGCGTGACGTGGAAGCCCCTGCTGTGGAAGATCTCCCTCCGCTCGCGAACGAAGAATCCGCGGCGGGCGATGACGCGACGTGTCGTGATCGTGCAGCGTTGATTGAGCCAGAAGATGTACGGGAACAGCACGAACAGGACAACAAGCGCTGCGGCTGCCGCGACGATCGCGATGTGCTGCCAGGGTTCGGAGAACAGGCTGACCGCATAGACCGTCACCCCCGGAAGGGCAATCAGCAGCAGTGCCGGCCAGAACAGGGCCCGCGCGTTTGGACGCAGTCGGGCGACCACCCGTTCGGTCGGTACGACGGGTCGCTGGCCATCGTGCGACAGGCTCGTCGGAGCGCTCGGGTACTCGGCCATGCCTCATTCCTACCACTGCACGGCGGGGCGGCCCGACCGCATCGCCGTCGCCCCGATGACTGTATGCTTCCGGCCACCCCACAGGCGATCCACCACCACAAATTCAGGAGACTCGTCCACTTTCAGGAGAAGTGACCCGACACGCCGCCCACTGACAGCGCTCAGCGGCGTGTCGGCCCGGTTCTCCTGAATCTGCAGGGGGTGGGGTGGTTCTCAGCGTGCCCGGAGGTGGGTGACATCCCCGGCCGAGATCGGCGTGAGGTCACCGGACCCGTCCGCCTGCACCAGGATTCGCCCGGAGGCGTCGATGCCACGGGCGATGCCGGCGAGGGTATTGCCTCCGGGAAGTTCGACACTGACCCGCGCGCCGATGGTGCCGCACGCTTCGGTGACGGACTTCTGCAGTCCACTGGCCGTGCGCGTCACCCCCGGCCTCGCGGAACGCCTGGAGCAGATCGCGGAATTCGCGCAGGTAGGTCTCCAGCACGGCGTCGGCATCCGGATGCTGCACCCCGGCCAGGGCGAGCGAGGTCGCCGTCGGCACCGGGAGCTGATCTTCGGTCATCGAGAGATTCACGCCGGCGCCGACCACGACGCTGGGAACCGCTCCAACCACCAGCTCACTCAGAACGCCACTGATCTTCCGCCCGCCGACGAGAACGTCGTTGGGCCATTTCAGCCAGACGTCATCCGCGGCAGGAAGGCAGGCGCGCACGGCGCGGGTCATCGCGAGCCCCGCGGCCAGCGGAAGCCAGCCGAGCGCATCGATCCTGAGCGACGCATCCGCCCTGACCAGGACGGAGACCGCGAGGGTGGTTCCCGGCGGGCTCACCCACACACGACCCAGGCGACCCCGCCCCGCCGTCTGATTGTCGGTGACGACGACGGAAAAGTCCGGCCAGGCGTCGGTGTCTGCAGCCGACGAGACGAGCACGTCATTGGTCGATGGCGTCTCGGAGAGGATCTCGAGACGGGAGGCGATGGCAGCGGAACGAGGAAACTCGAGAGTCATGGCACCACGATACGCGCCGTAAAGCCACAAGGCGCCGACGACCTCCTTGTAGGCATCCACCAACGGTATGCCACTATCCCTGCACAGTAGAGTGAATAAGTGACCGAAGACGCAGCTACGACCGACGCCCCCGACCTGTACACGACCGCCGGGAAACTGGCCGATCTGAAGCAGCGCTACCACGAAGCCGTGACGGCATCCGGCGACGCCGCGATCGCCAAGCAGCACGCCAAGGGCAAGATGACCGCCAGGGAGCGGATCGCAGAACTCCTCGACCCGGGCAGCTTCGTCGAGCTGGATGAGTTCGTCCGCCACCGCACGCACGCATTCGGCATGGAGAAGTCCCGGCCGTACGGCGACGCCGTCGTCACGGGAACCGGGACCATCCACGGCCGCCAGGTCGCGGTGTACTCGCAGGACTTCACCATTTTCGGCGGATCGCTCGGTGAGGTCGCCGGCGAAAAGATCATCAAGATCATGGACCACGCGCTGAAGACCGGCGTGCCCATCATCGGCATGCTCGACTCGGGCGGCGCGAGGATCCAGGAGGGCGTCGTTGCCCTCGGCAAGTACGGCGAGATCTTCCGACGCAACACGGCAGCATCCGGAGTGATCCCGCAGATCTCCATCATCATGGGCCCGGCTGCCGGTGGCGCCGTCTACTCCCCCGCCCTCACCGACTTCGTGATCATGGTCGACAAGACCAGCCAGATGTTCGTCACCGGACCCGACGTGATCAAGACCGTCACCGGTGAAGACGTCGGTATGGAAGAACTCGGAGGCGCGCTCACGCACAACACCCGCTCCGGGGTCGCCCACTACCTCGCGAGCGACGAATCCGACGCCCTCGACTATGCACGGACGCTCATCGGTTTCCTCCCCGACAACAACCTCGCCGAGCTTCCGCTGTACGAGAGCGACGTCGAACTCGAGACGACGGATGCCGATCGCAAGCTGAACACGATCATCCCCGATTCTCCGAACCAGCCGTACGACGTCACAACCGTGATCGAACACGTCGTCGACCACGGCGATTTCCTCGAGGTCCAGCCCCTGTTCGCCCCCAATATCGTCATCGGGTTCGCCCGGGTCGAGGGGCGCACCGTCGGTATCATCGCCAACCAGCCGAACGCCATGGCAGGAACGCTCAACATCGAAGCCGGCGAGAAAGCGTCGCGCTTTGTCCGGTTCTGTGATGCGTTCAGTATCCCGATCCTCACCCTCGTCGACGTGCCCGGCTACCTGCCCGGCACCGACCAGGAATGGACAGGGGTGATTCGCCGCGGGGCCAAACTGCTCTACGCATACGCCGAAGCCACGGTCCCCCTCGTCACAGTGATCCTCCGCAAGGCCTACGGTGGCGCCTATATCGTGATGGGTTCCAAACAGCTCGGTGCAGACATCAACCTGGCCTGGCCGACCGCCGAGATCGCCGTGATGGGTGGCCAGGGCGCCGTCAACATTCTCTACCGCGGCGAGATCAAGCGCGCGGAGGCCGCTGGCGAAGACGTCGCGGCGGTGCGCACGAAGCTGGCGAACGAGTACACATACAACGTGGCCAGTCCGTTCCTCGCTGCCGAACGCGGAGAGCTCGACGGTGTGATCGAACCGGCAGCGACCCGCGTCGCCGTCATCAAGGCGCTGCGCTCCCTCAAGGGCAAGCGCGCAACCCTCCCGGCGAAGAAGCACGGAAACATTCCGCTGTGACCGACCCTGAACCGCTTCGCCGCCGCAGGCAGCGCTCGACATCACCCGTGAGCTCCGGCCTCTTCACCGCGGAAGGAATCGATACGCACGGTGTCGATGTCCGGCTTCTCCGCGGATCCCCGACACCCGACGACATTGCCGCGGTCACCGCTGTCCTGACCTCAGCCGTCGTCGAAGAGGCCTCCCACTCCGACGCTGTTCCCTCTGACGGGCCCTCACCCTGGCAGCGGAGCCAGAGAGCGATGCGCTCACCCGTGATCGCCGGGCCGGGGCGCTGGCGAAACTTCTCCGCCTGACCCGTTCACAGATCTCCTGGCGGGTCCCCCAAAGAGACGACTAGCGGGCCCAGGGTTTTCCGATCAGAATGAAACCGCAAGGTGTCTCTCTTAGAGGGTTACATCACCGGGCGATCCGCTCAATTAGGGTAGCAGCGTCGCCTGGGGGCGGGTCAGAGCATTATTCGGGTTACTGCTCTGACCCGGAGTCTCGAAAGGGCCGGTTCGCAAGAGCCGGCCCTTTCCTTGCGCGAGGGGCAGTGACAGCGGCGCACTCCGCGGCGTCAGTGGCGAACGGCGGGCGTGCTCGACTCGCGCGGAATCTCCAGCCACAGGCGGACCGCGTCCCCCGGCTCGTCCGGATCGGTCGAGGCACCAAGCGCAACGAGGGTGACGGCCACCTCGGAGTCGGCCGGGGCTGTGCGCACAATCATTCTGTCGGCCTCGGTCCGGTCCACCGCGTCGGCGACGGTGTCGAGCACGATCTCCAGCTCGTCGTCCGGCATGTGGTCGAGGGTTCCCTCGTCGAGCATGCTCACCGCCGTCCCCCGGCGCCGGGCGGCGAGGACGCTGTTGCGTACCCGATCGTTGAGCAGTCGTCTGCCCCTGATCTCATCGCGCAGGCCCGCCTCCAGGACCCGGCTCTCGATCCGCTGTGCGTCGCTGAGTTCCCCGCCGGCGAGGATGATGTCCCGGAGCATGGGCAACGCCCGTTTGCCGGTCTGGTCGAGGCGCCGGCGACGCTCCTGCTCGTGCGCATCCTGGGCCGCCTGCCACTTCGCGGCTTCCTGTTCTGCGACGGTCAGTGTCTGGGCGTCGTGCCCCACCTTCGTCAGGGACCGTGTCAGGATACCGGCCACGAAGACCCACATCAGGCTCCCGGTCACACCGATCTCCATCGACGTGCCGAGTCCGCACCAGAGAATCGACTGGACGGTGAGGACGACCACGCCGATCCAGCCGATGAGCTCCCGCTGGCGCACGACGGTGATCGTCATCAGAGTCCCGATAGCGGAGACGTGCCAGGTGGCGTACCCGTTGTTGACGGTCGGGTCGAGTTGGCTCGTGACGAGCAGGGGGACGGTGACGGCGGTGGCCAGGCAGAAGGCGGCGAGCCAGGGCGGCATCGCGGTCGGACTGCTCGGCCAGAGAGCGATCACCGTTGCGGTCAGGTACAACGCCATGGCTGCCAGGCTCGGCCAGGGGGAATCCGCCTGGGGCAGCGTGAGCAGTCCGCGAACGACGTGGTAGAACGAGAATGCCGCCGCGAGGGCGATCATGGTGTACCGGTTGAGGGAGATCACGATGTCGTCGTTCCTCCTGCTGCCTCGAGATCATGTGAGCGGGAGACGGCTCCGCCAGCCCACCGGATACAGATCGTCGTCCCTGCTTCCGGCGAGGAACGGAGATCGACCGACCCGCCGACCGCCACGACGCGTTCGATGATCGAGACGCGGATCCCGAGTCGATCGGCGTCGACCGCGGCTCGGTTGAAGCCGACCCCGTCATCGCTGACTCGCACGTGCACGACGCCGTCATCCTGGACGTCGACGGTCGCGACGCGACGGACGGGATCGCCGGCGTGCTGGACGCTGTTGCTCATCGCCTGGGCGGCGGCCAGGTACAGGCTCTCGGCCACGCGGAACGGCAATTCATGCTCGATCGATCCGACGACGGCGACCTCGAAGGGAGCCTCCAGGTGGGTCGCGTGCTGCCGGAGGAGATCCACGAGCCAGCCGATGGTGGTTTCGGATGTCGGCTCGGCTGGCGACGACTCGAGAGCAGCGAGCCGGCCGATCGCGTCGCTCGCCATCGCGACGGCCGCCCGCGCCTGCTCGGGCGTGGATGCGCGGTCAGCGGCCTGGAGCGACGCCAGGACGGTGTCGTGGACGAGTGCATCCACCTCAATCCGTTCGACCTCGAGCGCGTGCTGGCGAACCGCCTCGTCATACCGGCCGAACGCGGCGGAACGCGCTTCGTCGACCGCTCGAGCCGCACGTCGGAACATCGTGATGAGCACCATGATGACCAGACCGATCATCGAACCGTAGAGAGCGTCCTGCACGGCGATGTCGAGGTGCGTAATGGCGCCGTTCTCGTCGATCACCCGGGCAAAGCCGTAGATCGCAGGAGTAACGGTGATGTACGCGGCAGCCAGCCACGGTCGCACGGCCTGTGAGATCGAACCACAGGCGATGGCGCAGAGGTACCAGGTCCACGGCTCGGCCTTCGAATCCGCACCGGCACCGGCGGTCACGACGGGCCACACCGCGACAGCGACGAGGTAGGTGATGGCGAAGACGAGGTTCGCGATCCGCTGGACGCGAGCATCCACCCCGCCGATGATGACGATGACAAGCAGGCCGAGGAGGGTGAGCAGATAGACCGTCCCGAGGGGCTCGGGAACGACAACCCCTGAACCGAGCGCGATGCTCAGGGTCTGGGCGCCGAAAACGAGTGCAATGAGACTGATCGAGCGCGCGATCAGTCTCTCGATCCTGGCGACGCTGAACCGCGGCTGGGTGTGCGCGGCATCCCGCGCGGCGCGGTCGAGGTTGTCGAGGACAGGGCCACGCGGGATCGGCGAGAAGATCGCCCCCGACCGTGGCTGATTAGTCATCGCCGTTGCCCGGGTTGAGCTCCGGAAGGATGCCGTCCTCGACGGCGCGACGCAACAGGTCGACCTTCGTCGGCGCCGGGCGGCCGATTTCGACGTATTTCCCACGAATCCGGTCGAGATACTCCTTGACCGTCGACGGCGCGATGCCGAGCTGGACGGCCACGTCCTTCATCGGGAGTCCCGACGCGTAAAGGTGCAGCACGTCGCGTTCACGTCGACCGAGCTGGGCCCGGCTGAAGTCGCCGTCCGCGTCGATCGCACTCGCCCACTCGAGGTTGTTCAGCGCTTCACCGCTGGCGACGGTCTCGATGGCGGACACCACGGCATCCGTCGGCGCGCTTTTCGGGATGACACCGGCAGCCCCGGCGGCGAGCGCCTCACGAACCGAGGCGACCCGGTCGGCGATGCTGTGGATCAGAACGGCTGAACCCGAACCGTGCACGGCGCGCACATTGTCGGTGATGTTGCTGCCGTCACCGAGGTTCAGGTCGAGCACGACGACGTCGCAGGGGACGCCGTTCGCCGCTGTGACGAACTCCTGGACGGTCGACGCGCTGTGCACGACCGAGTGCCCCGCAGCCTCGCAGACAGCCGTCAGGCCCATCCGGACGGACTCATGATCATCAATTACCGCTATGCGCACCACAATGCCCATCGTAGGCGGTGCGGGGGCGATTCCTGTCGTGCAGCGGTCATCGGGTCAACAATGCGATCGATTCGATGTGGTGCGTGTGCGGGAAGAGGTCGAACGCCCGCAGGGTCTTGAGCTGATACCCCTCTGCGGCGAGGAGTCCGATGTCGCGCGAGAGCGCGACGGGGTCACAGGCCACATAGACGAGTTGGGCCGGGCCCAGCTCGGCAAGACTGGCGACGACCTCTTTGCCAGCACCCGAGCGGGGCGGGTCGAGGACGACGGTTCCTGCGGCGAGTCGTGAACGCTCGGTCGCGCTGGACTGTGACACGAGTCCGCGCAGATAAGAGTCGACGCGCGCGGTGATGCTCTGGGCGCCGACCCAGTCGCTGAGGTTCTCGGCCGCGTGGTCGGTGGCTCGCGCCGACGACTCCACACTCGTGATCCTCGTTGTGCTGCCGAACTTGTCACCGACGGCGGCGGCAAGGAGGCCGACGCCACCGTAGAGGTCGAGGTTCGCGGCCCGCGGGTCGAACAGCGCCTCGTCGATGGTCGACTGGACCAGGTCGGTCAACAGCTCGGCCGCCGAACGGTGCACCTGCCAGAATCCGCCCTCGTCGAGGAAGAAGTCGCGGTCGCCCACGCGTTCGATGATGGTCTGCTCACGCCGGTTCGCCGGGCTCACGCCCTTTTTCACGGGTTCGCGGACCACGATCCTGGCCCCGTCGGTGCTGCTCGGGGCGACGATGTCGACGGATTCTGCGCCACGGAAGAGCTGGTCGAGTGGGGCGGCGGATGCCACCTCATCCGTCGCGAGGGGAAGGTCTCCGACCCGGATCACGCGGTGGCTCCGCGCGGCGTACGGGCCGACGTATCCCTCCTCGTCGACGTGCAGGCTCACGCGCGTCCGCCAGGCCAGACCATCACGCTCGTCGTCTCCGGGGGCTGCTTCGACGACCACGTCGCTTTCCACCCCGCCGAATCGCTGCAGCGCGTCTGCGAGCACCTGGCGCTTGAGTTCACGCTGGTGGGACAGCTCGATGTGTCCGAACTCTGCGCCGCCCGCGCGATCGGACGGGGCGACGTCGATCGACGAGGACGCCCAGACATGGGACTGCCGGTGCGGCGACGCGTCGAGCACCTCGACGGTCTCCGCGCGCCAGAAGCTCTTCTTGGAACTCTCGGTTATTCTGGCCCGTACCCGCTCCCCGGGAAGCGTATCCGCAACAAAGATCACGCGACCGTCAAGCCGCGAAACGAAGACACCCCCGTGGGCTACGTTGGTTATTTCGAGCTCGACGTCTGGTGTGGTGTTGGATTGCGCGTTCACCCTTGAATCGTCCCACGGATGTCCGCCGCTCGCTCGCGGACGCCGCTCCTGACGGCAGCGCAGAAGGAATAGTGATGAAGCTTTACCTGGCCTCCACCTCCCCGGCCCGGCTCATGTTGCTCCGACAGAGCGGCGTGGAACCGGTTGTTGTCCCGTCCCACGTGGACGAGGATGCCGTCATTGCGGCAGCAGAATCCGCGTCCGGTGCCGCGCTCAGCCCCGAGAACACCGTCGCCCTGCTCGCCCGCGCGAAGGCTGAGTCCGTGTGGCGAGACCTCGACGGAGCAGACGGGCTCATCCTGGGCGGAGATTCCGTCTTCGTCGTCGACGGGGTGATCTACGGCAAGCCCCACACGGCGGCAGCGGCACGCCAGCGGTGGCTGCTCCAGCGCGGGGCAACAGGGCGGCTGTACTCCGGGCACTGGCTGATCGAGCATCGGGCGGACGGGAGCGCGGGAGGCTCCGCCGGAGCCGTCGCCTGGGCCGACGTCACGTTCGCCGGCGATATCACCGACGCCGAGCTCGACGCATACATCGCGACCGGCGAACCCCTCCAGGTCGCCGGTGCCTTCACCATCGACAGCCTCGGCGCGCCGTTCATCGAGCGCATCTCTGGAGACCCGTCGACGGTGGTCGGGCTGTCGTTGCCCACCCTTCGCACCCTGGTCAGGAAGCTGGGGTTCGAGTGGACTTCTCTGTGGAACCGCAGCGGGGCGTTGTAGGCATCCGCAGTGCTTCTCGGAGCATTTCTGTGGGCACCGACCAAAAACCTCGTCGCTCGGGGCAATAGGCTAAGGGACTGTGTCGCGTATATCCAAGGTCCTCATTGCCAATCGGGGCGAAATCGCCGTCCGAGTGATTCGCGCAGCGCGCGACAGCGGGATCGGCTCGGTCGCCGTCTACGCTGACCAGGACCGTGACGCCATGCACGCGAAACTGGCCGACGAGGCCTATGCGCTGGACGGCTCGTCGAGCGCAGACACGTACCTCGTCATCGACAAGATCCTCTCGATCGCCCGCCGCTCGGGCGCGGACGCGATCCACCCCGGCTACGGCTTCCTCGCGGAGAATGCCGACTTCGCCCGTGCCGTCATCGGCGCTGGGCTGACCTGGATCGGGCCGTCGCCCGACTCGATCGAAAAACTCGGCGACAAGGTGTCCGCTCGTCACGTGGCCCAGAAGGTGGGCGCGCCGCTCGCCCCCGGCACCCTCAACCCGGTTTCCGGCGCCGAGGAAGTCCTGGCGTTCGTCGACGAGCATGGGCTGCCCGTCGCGATCAAAGCAGCATTCGGCGGAGGAGGACGCGGCCTCAAGATCGCCCGCGAACGTGACGAGGTCGCCGAAGCGTTCGACTCAGCCACTCGCGAGGCGATCGCCGCGTTCGGTCGGGGCGAGTGCTTCGTCGAGAAGTACCTCGATCAGCCACGCCACGTCGAAACACAGTGCCTCGCGGATGCCGCCGGAAACGTCGTCGTCGTCTCGACCCGCGACTGCTCCCTGCAGCGCCGCCACCAGAAACTCGTCGAAGAGGCCCCAGCACCCTTCCTCACCGACGAACAGAACGACCTCCTCTACAGCGCGTCGAAGGCGATCCTCAAAGAGGTGGGCTACGTCGGCGCAGGAACCTGCGAGTTCCTCATCGGCAAGGACGGAACCGTCTCCTTCCTCGAGGTCAACACCCGGCTGCAGGTCGAACACCCGGTCTCAGAGGAGATCACCGGTATCGACCTCGTTCGCGAGCAGTTCCGTCTCGCCGAAGGCGGCACGCTCGAATACGGCGATCCCGTCCCGCAGGGTCACTCGATCGAGTTCCGGATCAACGGTGAAGACCCCGGACGTGGATTCCTCCCCCAGCCGGGACCGATTCACGTGTTCAAGACCTTCGGGGGCCCCGGCATCCGTCTGGACTCGGGCGTCACCGCCGGAGACGAGATCTCCGGCGCCTTCGACTCGCTGCTGGGGAAGATCATCGTCACCGGCGCCACCCGCGAACAGGCGCTGGAGCGATCCCGCCGTGCGCTCGACGAGTTCGAGGTGTCCGGCCTGCCCACCGTTCTTCCGTTCCACCGCAAGATCGTGCGTGACCCGGCCTTCACCGCTGAAAACGGAACCTTCGGGATCTACACCCGCTGGATCGAGACCGAGTTCGTGAACGACATCGAACCGTGGGACGGCGAACTCGACGGGCCGAAAGCCACGACCGGCAGGCACACCGTTGTCGTCGAGGTCGAGGGCAAGCGCATCGAGGTCAGCCTTCCCACGAGTCTCATCCCGGGCACAGGCGAGCCGGGCCGTGCCCTCGCCCCGGCACCGAAACGACACGGCGGGTCAGGAACCGTGAGTTCAGCGACCGGCGACGCCGTCGCATCCCCGATGCAGGCCACCATCGTGAAACTCGCCGTCGAAGATGGCCAGCAGGTCGTCAAGGGCGACCTGGTGCTCGTTCTGGAGGCCATGAAAATGGAGCAGCCCATCACCGCCCACAAGGATGGCACCATCGGGAACCTCAACGCCGACGTCGGCACAACGGTCTCGAGCGGTCATCAGCTGCTGACGATCACCAGCGCCTGACCTCTGCGCCCATCGCGAGCCTCCTCGGCTGGCATCGAACCGTTCATCCGTCACCTGTGCCGGATTTCGGGAACATACGCCGACATTCGCGACGGACGAAACGGACCGAAGGACCGGGCGCCGTCCTTCGGCGTTTACGTCAGTTGACGATGTGCATCGCCTTGGCGGCATCCGTGATGCTGCCGGTCAGTGACGGGTACACGGCGAACGCCCGGGCAATCTCGTCGACAGTGAGCCGGTGCTCGACGGCGATGGCCAGCGGGAAGATGAGCTCGCTCGCCTTCGGGGCGACGATGACGCCGCCGATGACGGTGCCAGAGCCGGTCCGGGCGAACAGCTTGACGAAGCCGTCCTTGATGCCGAGCATCTTGGCGCGCGGGTTCGACTTGAGCGGCAGCTTATAGATCTCGCCGTGCGCGATGCCGTCCTCGATCTGCTTCTGGGTCCAGCCGACGGTCGCGATCTCGGGCTGGGTGAAGATGTTCGCAGCCACGTTGCGCAGTTCGGTGGGGTTCACGGCGTCACCCATGGCATGGAAGATGGCTGACCTGCCCTGCATCGAAGCGACGGATGCCAGGGGCATGAAGGTCGTGCAGTCGCCAGCGGCGTAGATGTTGGGGATCGACGTGCGTGCGACGCGGTTCACGCGAATGTGACCCGTCTCGGTCATCTGGACGCCGGCATCCTCGAGCCCGATCCCTGCGGTGTTCGGAATGGCCCCGACCGCCATCAGGCAGTGGCTGCCTTCGACGGTCCTGCCGTCGGAGAGTGTCGCGACGACGCCATCCTCGGTTCGGACGACGCTCGATGCCCTCGACTTTGAGAGCACCGTCATTCCCTGGCGTTTGAATACCTTCTCGATCACCGCTGCAGCATCCGCGTCCTCACCGGGGAGAACCTGGTCACGGCTGGAGATGAGGGTGACCTCTGAGCCCAGGGCGCGGTAGGCGGAGGCGAACTCGGCCCCGGTCACACCGGAACCGACGACGATGAGGTGCTCGGGGCAGGCTTTGAGGTTGTACAACTGGGTCCAGCTGAGGATGCGTTCACCGTCCGGCATGGCGGACGGGAGCTGGCGGGGACTGCCACCGACGGAGACGACGATGGTGTCGGCCTCGACGCGGTCGAAATCCGTCCCGCGGCCGCCGCCTTCCGTCGAAACGATGACGGCATCGCGCCCGTCGAGTCGCCCGTCTCCGTTGACGATCCGCACTCCGGCCTGCTCCAGGTTCGAGCGCATGTCCTCGGACTGCTGGCGGGCGAGCCCGAGCAGTCGCTTGTTGACCGCGGCGAGATTGACGGTGACCTCCGGCTTGACCGGCTTGCCGTGGTCGCCGCGGGCGAAGAACTGGACCCCGAGTTCGCTGGCACCACGAACAGCATTGGTGGCTTCGGCCGTCGCAATGAGCGTTTTGGAGGGGACGACGTCGGTGATGACGGCCGCTCCGCCGACACCGGTGCGCTCAATGAGCGTGACGTCAGCACCGAGCTGGGCTCCGGCAAGGGCTGCCTCATAGCCGCCAGGGCCACCCCCGAGTACAGCGATCCGTTGTTTGCGCTCGAACTCGTAGGTCATTACTCCATTCTCGCAGTCTGGAACACCGTTCCCCAAAACGCACCGGGTCACCGGATCCGCAGTAGTGCGCGGTTCTGACCGTCGCCTGCTCAGATGTTGCCTGCTGGCGGCGTCTGTCCGAATTCCCCGCGGGAGCCTGACCCGGCAAATATGATGGGGGAATGTCTGATGCTCCAGGAAACCCGCTCGACGACCTCTCGGCCGACCCCTTCGCCATCGCGCAGCGCGCTGCCGCCCAGATCGCGGAGAAAACCGGGGTCGAGCGTCACGAGATCGCTCTCACCCTCGGCTCGGGCTGGGGAAAAGCCGCCGAACTGATCGGCGTCACGACGGCGACCATTCCGGCCCACGAGATCGACGGGTTCTCCCGTCCTGCGCTCGAAGGGCACGTCGGAACCCTGCGGTCTGTGCTGCTGCCGAGCGGCAAGCGAGCCCTGGTCATCGGCGCGCGCACCCACTACTACGAAGGCCACGGTGTACGCCGGGTCGTGCACAGCGTGCGGACCGCTGCAGCGGCCGGTGCGACCACGATGATCCTCACCAACGGAGCCGGTGGGATCAAGGAGACCTGGACCCCTGGGACACCCGTCCTGATCAGCGACCACATCAACCTCACCGCCGACTCCCCGCTCGAAGGCGCCACGTTCGTCGACCTCACCGACCTGTATTCCTCTCGCCTGCGGGACCTCGCACACAGCATCGACGCCGGGCTCGACGAGGGCGTGTACTGCCAGTTCCGCGGGCCCCACTACGAGACCCCCGCCGAAGTGCAGATGGCCAAGACCATCGGCGGACACATCGTCGGGATGTCGACCGCCCTCGAGGCCATCGCCGCGAGGCAGGCAGGCATGGAGGTCCTCGGGCTCTCCCTCATCACCAACCTCGCCGCAGGCATCCAGTCGACGCCGCTCAGCCACCAGGAAGTCCTCGAGGCCGGCCGCGATGCTGAACCCGTGATCAGCGCTCTTCTCGCACGGATCGTGGCAGCACTGTGATGAATAACGCCGGCGCCGAGCACATCCTCACGGCGGCTCAGGCCTGGCTGGACCAGGACCCTGACGCCGAGACCCGCGACGAACTCGCCACCCTCATCCGTGACGCGCAGGGAGGTAGCGAGCCCGCGCTCGACGACCTGCACAGCCGCTTTGACACGCGGCTCGAGTTCGGGACCGCCGGGCTCCGCGGCCGCATCGAGGCAGGATCGGCACGGATGAACCGCGTCCTCGTCTCGCAGGCCGCCGCCGGCCTGGCTGCCTTCCTGCTCGAGCGCGCATCCGGAACGACACCGAGCGTTGTCATCGGATACGACGGCAGGCGGAACTCGCGTGTCTTCGCGACGGATACCGCAGAGATCATGGCGGGAGCCGGTATCCGCGCCATCCTGCTGCCACGGTTGCTGCCGACCCCCGTCCTCGCGTTTGCGGTTCGACACCTCGACGTTTCCGCCGGGGTGATGGTCACCGCCAGCCACAACCCGCCCGCAGACAACGGGTACAAGGTGTACCTGGGCGGCGAGGACCAGGGTTCGCAGATCGTGTCTCCATCGGACGCCGAGATCGAGGCGCACATCTCCCGCGTCGCCACCACCGGCAACGTGCTCGAATTGCCGCGGAGTGACAACTACGAAACCGCGGGCGACGACGTCGTCACGGCGTATGTCGACTCCACCGTCGCCGCGATCCCGGTCGCGCCGATCGAACTCAATGTCGTTTACACGGCGATGCACGGCGTGGGCTGGGAGACCTTCTCCCGGGTCGCCACGCAGGCCGGCCTGACCCTGCCGCACTCGGTGAGCGAACAGCAGGAACCAGACCCGCTATTCCCCACCGTCGCCTTCCCCAACCCGGAAGAACCGGGCGCGCTTGACCTGTCATACGCGCTCGCTCGCGAGGTCGGCGCCGAGCTCGTCGTCGCCAACGACCCCGATGCCGACAGGCTTTCGATCGCGGTACCAGACGCCTCGCACCCCGAGGGCTACCGCCAGCTCTCCGGCAACGAAGTCGGCGCCCTGCTCGGTTGGCGTGCAGCAATCCTCAACGCCGAGCAGCCCACACCGGGTGGAGTGCTCGCCTGCTCCATCGTGTCCTCCCCCGCACTCGCGGCGGTCGCCGCTGAATACGATCTCGACTTCGTCGAAACGCTCACCGGGTTCAAATGGGTGTCGCGCGTTCCCGGTCTGATTTTCGGGTACGAAGAAGCTCTCGGGTACCTCGTGAACCCGGGCACCGTCCGCGACAAGGACGGCATCTCCGCGGCCATCGACTTCCTCGCGATGGCCTGCTTCTTCAAGGCGCAGAACATTACCATCGAGCGCGTGCTTGAGGCATTCGCCGAGAAGTTCGGCTACTTCGCGAGCGACCAGCTCTCCCTGCGGGTGACCGACCTCTCCGACATCGCCGCAATCATGTCGCACCTGCGAGCACAACCGCTCGACAGCCTCGGCGGAATTCCCGTCACCGGGATCGACGACCTGCGCGAGGGATCCGGTGACCTCCCGCCGACGGACGCCCTCCGGTATCGGCTCGAGGACGGCTCGCGGGTGATGGCCCGTCCGAGCGGCACAGAACCGAAGATCAAGTTCTATCTGGACGTGCAGCGACCGAACGACCGTCGGGCTGAAGCGTCGACGGTGCTTGCCGCTGTGAAAGCAGAACTGCAGGAGATCGCTGCCGCGGCGACCTCCTGACCCGTGAAGGAACTCTCAGCCGAGCGCGCGCTCGAGCTTCACGGTGAGCTCTTCGAGGTCGAAATAGTTCTCAATGACCACGACGTCGGCGAACGTCTTGCCGATGTGGCCGACGAGCTCCGGTGAGGTGAGGATGACCTGGGCGTCGGCGGCCTCGACCGCGATGCTCGCGACATCCGATGCTGTCACCTGGGCTTCGATACCCAGGCGCGTGAGCACACGCTCGGCGTTGACTTTGAGGATGCCGGATGTTCCGACACCGGCACCGCAGATGGCGACGATTTTCATGGGTTCTCCCTGGCTGGTCGGGACTATTCGGTCGCGTTGAGCACGCGTCGGACGTCATCCTCCGTGGCAGCGGATGCGACGGCGGGAATCGCCGCGGCGTCGTTGAAGACGTTGGCGAGGTCGGCCACCGAGGTCACGTGCGACTCCGGCGTCGTGACGGCGAGCCCGAGGACGACACTCACCGGGTCGTTGTGCGGGTGCCCGAAGAAGACGGGTTCGGCGAGCGTGATGACGGAGAGACCCTCCCTGGTCACGTCGTCGCCGGGTCTGGCATGCGCAAGGGCGAGCCCGGGTGCGATCACGACGTAGGCACCGAACTCGTCGATGACCTGGATCATCCGGTCCGTGTACGTTTCCTCGGTTGCCCCGCTGCGGACGAGCGCGGCACCCGCGAGCCGGATCGCTTCGCGCCAGTCCGACGCGGTAGCACCGAGTTCGATGGCGGAATTCGGAAGGGGAGGCAGGGACATCGTGGTCTCACTTCGAGGGATGGGGGCGGTCGAAACCAGCTACAGCGTAGCCTCTCGACATCTCCATCCGGCGGTCGCGCAGGTCAGCCGCGGTAACTCTCGGCATCCTCGAAGCCCGCGGAAATGGTCTCGGCGAGTTCGTCGCGATCCTCCAGCGGCAGGAATGTCGCACTCGCCGCATTCTGCTGGAAGGTTTCCAGGTCGTCGATGTCGTAGGCGAAGGCATCCGCGAGAAGGCTGAGTTCACGGGTCAGCGACGTGCCGCTCATGGTGCGGTTGTCGACATTCACCGTGGTCTTGAACCCGAGCTGGTACAGCAGGTCGAACGGGTGATCGATGAGATCGGTGCCCCACGCGGCGATCGCACCGGTCTGCAGGTTCGACGACGGGCTCAGCTCGAGCGCGATCTCGCGATCCTTGACCCACTGCGCGACTGGCCCGAGTGAGACATACGTTCCCTCGTCGTCGGTGCGCTCGACAGTGATGTCCTCGGCGATGCGAACGCCGTGGCCGAGGCGAAGAGCCCGACCATCGAAGAGAGCGCTCTTGATGGAGTCGATACCGTCGGCCTCGCCGGCGTGCACGGTGACCGGCAGGTATTCCTGGGCGAGGAAGTCGAAGGCGACACGGTGCCGGCTGGCCGGGAATCCAGCCTCGGCGCCCGCGATGTCGAAGCCGACGACGCCGTTGCCGCGGTGGCGGACGGCGAGTTCGGCGATCTCGAGTGCGCGGTCCGCGTGCCGCATGGCGGTGATGAGCTGACCGACCTGGATGTCGCGGCCGGCGTGCCCGGCGTCCTCGACACCCTGGTCGATGCCCTCCTGCACCGCTTCGACGACCTGGTCGAGCGTGAGGCCACGCGCGAGGTGCTGCTCGGGAGCCCAGCGGACCTCGCCGTAGATGACACCGTCTGCCGCGAGGTCCTGGACGAACTCTCGGGCGACGCGGGCGAGGCCCTCCGCGGTCTGCATGACGGCGGTGGTGAGGTCGAATGTCTTGAGATAGTCGACCAGGTTGCCGGCATCGCACTGCGTCAGGAACCAGCGTCCAAGCTTGTCTGCGTCAGTCTCGGGGACATCGACGCCGGCGGCATCCGCCAGTTCGAGGATGGTCTGCGGGCGCAGTCCCCCATCGAGGTGGTCATGCAGCGAGATCTTCGGCAGGGCCGCGATGTCGACGCCGTTCGGAAGCAGGAACCGGTTCTCAGAAGTCACCCGCCCAGACTACCGCCCCGCTTCCTGCGACGCACCGGTTCCGGCCAGACGTGCACCTCCACAGCGATCTAGGCTGGGGCGATGCCGACCTCGATTCTTCTCGACTGCGACCCCGGGCATGACGACGCGATAGCCATGCTGCTCGCCCACGGGAATCCTGACATCGACCTCCTCGCGGTGACCACGGTGATGGGGAACCAGACGCTGGAAAAGGTGACCAGGAACGCACTGTCTGTCGCCCGCGTTGCGGGCATCACCGGCATCCCGTTCGCTGCGGGGTGTGCTCGACCGCTCGTTCGGGCGATCGAGACCGCGCCATCGATCCACGGCGAATCCGGGCTCGATGGGCCCTCGCTGCCCGATCCGGTGCTTGAACTTGATGATCGACACGCGGTCGACCTCATCATCGAGACGATCATGGAACGCGAACCGGGGACGGTCACGCTTGTCCCGACCGGGGCGCTGACCAACATCGCTCTGGCTGCTCGGAAGGAGCCACGGATCGTATCGCGGGTGAAGGAGGTCGTGTTGATGGGCGGCGGTTTCCATACAGGAAACTGGTCGGCGGTGGCTGAATTCAACATCGTCATCGACCCCGAAGCTGCACACATCGTCTTCAACGAGTCGTGGCCACTGACCATGGTCGGGCTCGATGTCACGCACCAGGCGCTCGCGACACCCGACGTCGTCGCCCGCATCGACGCGATAGGCAGTGCGCCAGCACGTTTCGTCGGCGAGCTGCTCGACTTCTTCGCCCGGACCTACCGCGACGTTCAGGGCTTCGACGCTCCGCCGGTGCACGACGCGGTCGCGGTCGCATACGTGATCGACCCCGCCGTTTTGCACGTCCGCCGGGTGCCACTCGATGTCGAGCTGGCCGGGGCGCTCACCCTGGGAATGACCGTCGCGGACTTCAGGATGCCTGCTCCACCGGATTGCACAACACAGGTGGCCGTCGACCTCGACGTTGACCGGTTCTGGAACCTCGTCGTGGATGCGATCGAGCGCATCGGCGACCCGAAGTAGCCGGCGTAGCGTCCTCCCCCGGGCCGGCTGATCGGGCCCGAAGGGCGAGTCGCGTCGTCGACTAGTCCCGAAAGGCGGCCCGGCTCGCGGTGAACCTCCCTTCGGGACCGACCGACGCCCACGCCGTCGCATCCTCCACACCGCGTCCACCCGGCTGCCCTGTCCACCGTGGGCGGATGGCGCACCGCGACTCGCCGGCATGGCGCGATCATCGGCGCATGACCTTCCGCAGCCACGTTCCCGAACCACTCCCGCACGCTTTCTCGGTGCATGACGCCTACCTGAATGGCATGACGCGCTCCCAGCTTCGCAATCCGGCGCTGCAGCGGCCGTTTCACGGCGTTCGGTTTGCTCCCGGGGTCGAGGCCGACGTCATCGACAGGTGCAATGCCTTCTCCATGCGGATGCCACGCCACTACGTGTACAGCCATGTCACCGCGGCAGTCATGCTCGGGATTCCGCTTCCTCCGATGCTCCGAGCAGGTCAGCTGCATGTCATTTCACCGTCTCCGGCTCGCGCAACCAAAGCGCTCGGTGCGATCGGACATTCGGTGACCCTCCACCCGTCCGAGGTCATCGAGCGTTACGGAGTCCGGATCACGAGCGCAGAGCGCACCTGGTGCGACCTCGCTGCCATGCTCGATCTCCCCGATCTCGTCGCCGCCGGCGACATGCTCCTCTGGCGGGAGGCTCCGGTCACCACGATCGGGCGGTTGCAGGATGCCGTCGCTCAATACCGTTCGCAACGGGGACGGGTGCAGTTGCGCCGAGCACTCCCACTGCTCAGCTCTCACTCCCGGTCTCAGCCGGAGTCGATCGTGCGCGTCGCCCTCGTCGAGAGCGCCCTGCCGGATCCGGTGCCGAACTTCCCGGTGTGGTTCGGGCCCGTTCGACGCGAGGTCGATCTTGCCTACCCTGCATACAGGGTGGGACTCGAATACCAGGGTGACCACCACCGCACGGATCGCGCACAGTGGCGAGGAGACATCCGTCGAGGCAATGACGCGGTCGACGCGGGATGGAGCCTCGTCTATTTCACCGGCGACGACCTGCTCGACCTTCCTGACGTTCTCGCGCGAACCGAACGCCGCCTACGCTCGCGCGGCTGGCCGTCCGAGTATCGACGCCAGACACCGTGAATGCCTGCGCACGTCGATCGGACCCAAACGGTCACTGGCGCGTCCGACCGGGCTCAAAGGGTCATGTCGGGGCCGAGGGAACAGCCCTCCGGGACCACTCGAAGTGAGACCCCGCGGGACAGGCGGGATGCTCGGTGAGGCACCCATGCACGTCGATCGGACCCAAACGGTCACTGGCGCGTCCGACCGGGCCCAAACGGTCACGTCGGAGCCGAGGGAACAGCCCTTCGGGACCACCCGAAGTAAGACCGCGCCTCGAGCAGCCCTCTGGGACCGATCGCCGGCCCGGCAGGGGTGCTCCGCGCTACTGGATGCGGGTCCGCACCAGCGGCTCAGGGGTGAACGCCGTCCCGGGGGCCGCAATCTCAAACGCGCCCTCGATCGCCTCGAGCGCCCGCGGGAATCGCCCCGCGTCGTCAGCCGACAGGGTGAACAGCGGCTGGCCAGCGCGAACAGTGTCGCCCGGCTTCGCGTGGAGGTCGACACCTGATGCGTGCAGCACCGGGTCCTGGGCACGAGCCCGACCGGCCCCGAGACGCCAGGCCGCGATGCCGAACGGCAGCGCATCCTGGCGGACAAGAACGCCGTCGACGTCGGCGGTCACGGTGTGGGTTTCGCGAGCGACGGGCAACGCGGCATCCGGATCGCCACCCTGGGCCTGGATCGACCGGCGCCAGGTGTCCATGGCGCGTCCGTCAGCGAGCGCCTCCTCGACGTCCGCATCCGGCTGCCCGGCCAGCGTGAGCATCTCACGAGCGAGCGCGATGGTGAGTTCGACGATATCGGCGGGCCCTCCGCCCGCGAGCACCTCCACCGACTCACGCACCTCGTTGGCGTTACCGATCGCGAGCCCGAGCGGCACGCTCATGTTCGTCAGCAGGGCGGAGGTCTTCACACCGGCATCCTGCCCGAGCGACACCATCGTGCGCGCGAGTTCTTCCGCCTTCGCGTAGTCCTTCATGAAGGCGCCGGACCCGAATTTCACGTCGAGCACCAGCGCACTCGTGCCCTCAGCGATCTTCTTCGACATGATCGACGAGGCGATGAGCGGGATGGCCTCGACCGTCCCGGTGATGTCGCGCAGAGCGTAGAGGCGCTTGTCTGCGGGGGCCAGCCCGGCGCCCGCAGCGCAGATCACACCACCGACGTCGCGCAGGATGTCGAACATCTCTTCATTGGAGAGGTCGGCACGCCAGCCGGGAATCGACTCGAGCTTGTCGAGGGTGCCGCCGGTGTGGCCCAGACCGCGCCCGGAGAGCTGCGGGACCGCGACGCCGAAGGATGCCACGAGCGGCATGAGCGGCAGGGTGATCTTGTCGCCGACGCCACCGGTGGAGTGCTTGTCGACTGTAGTCTTGCCGAGGGTGGAGAAATCCATCGTCTCGCCCGAGGCGATCATGGCGAGGGTCATGTCGCGGATCTCGCGGCGACTCATCCCGTTGAGCAGGATGGCCATGGCCATCGCTGCCATCTGCTCGTTGCCGACATACTCCCGGGTGTACGCATCGATCAGCCAGTTGACCTCGTCGGTCGACAGCTCACCCTTGTCGCGTTTGGTGCGGATCAGGTCGACGGCGTCGAATGGCTCACGTGTGGTGTCAGATGCGGTCATCGCCAGGTACCCCTGCATATTCGTTGAGTGTGCGAGGACCGAAGGCGTCCGGGAGGACCTCGTCGATGGTGCGGATGCCGGATACCGTTTCCAGGAGCATCCCCGGAACGGCATGTTCGAAGAGGAGCTGCCGGCACCGACCGCATGGCATGAGCGTGTTGCCCTCGCCATCGACACACGTGAAGGCGACGAGCTGGCCGCCTCCTGTCATGTGCAGGCTCGACACGAGTGCACACTCGGCGCACAGGGTCAGCCCGTAGCTGGCGTTCTCGACATTGCATCCGGCGATGATGCGGCCGTCCGTGACGATGGCCGCCGCTCCAACAGGGAACCTCGAATACGGGACGTAGGCGTTCGCCATGGCCTCGGTGGCCGCCTCACGCAAGGCGCCCCAGTCGATCGAATCACTCATCTGTCTATGCCTTTATGTATGGTTTGCCCGCAGCAGCCGGGCCGCGGACGTGTCCGACGAGTCCAGCGACGGCGAAGATGGTCACGACGTACGGAAGCATCAGCATGAATTCGCTCGGCACCGGCGAGCCGATGATTCCGAGCACGTTCTGCAGGTTGGTCGCGAAGCCGAACAGCAGTGCGGCGAGGGTCGCACGGATCGGATCCCAGCGTCCGAAGATCACCGCGGCCAGGGCGATGAAGCCCATGCCAGCGGTCATTTCCTTGTTGAACGCGCCGACCAGTCCGAGGGTGAAGTAGGCGCCGCCGAAACCGACGATCGCCCCGGCCAGCGACACGTTCCAGAACCGGGTCCCCGTGACGTTGATGCCGACGGTGTCCGCCGCTGTCGGGTGCTCGCCGACCGCACGGAGCCGCAGGCCCCACTTGGTGCGGAACAACCCGTACCAGACCACGAAGATCGCCACGTACATCACGTAGACGATGATCGTCTGGCGGAAGAGCATGGGCCCGATGATCGGGATCTCGCTGAGCACCGGGATGGGGAGTGCGCTGAACCGCGGGGGCGTGTTCAGCGTCGCTGCGTCCTTGGCCAGAACCTGCGAGAACAGGAAGCTCGTCAGGCCGACGACGAGCACGTTGAGAACGACACCGACGATGACCTGGTCGACGAAGTACTTGATCGAGAACGCGGCAAGCACGAATGCGACGAGCACGCCGGCGACCGCTGCGGCCGCGAGGCCGAGGTACGGGTTCCCCGTCGCGCTGGCGACAACCGCCGACGAGAAGGCGCCAGCAAGCAACTGCCCTTCGATGGCCACGTTGATCACTCCGACGCGCTCGGAGATCACGCCGCCGAGCGCCCCGAAGATGAGCGGAACACTGAGCGTCACCGTTCCGATCAACAGTCCGTAGATCGGGATCGATTCGCCGGCGGATGCCCAGGCCAGGAAGGCGATGAGGAACAGCACGGCGAACACGATGATGACCCACAACGGCGAACGCCTCTTCCGGTAGGTCAGGAAGGCAGCGTATGCGGTGAGTGCGAGCAGCAGGATGCAGATGATCACGCCGGTCGCGAAAGTGGGAAGGACGATGTGCGGGAGATGGATGACATCCCGCTCCCGGGTCAGGCGGAAGGTGCTCAGGTCTTCCGGGCGCCGATTGAGGATGAACAGGATGACCGCGACGATCGTGAACACCGCAAGGGCGATCGGGGCCTTCCAACTCGTGATGACCGTCTTGTCAGCGGTACCGGATGAATTGGGAGCCGTCGGCTGGATGATTGTGCTCATTTCGCGGCCACCTCCTTCGTGACGACCGGCAGGCGTCTGCGCGGGGGCGTCCCCGGTGTCGGCAGGCGGAAGACCGAGCGGATGAGCGGAGGCGCGGCGATGAACAGCACGATCAGCGACTGGACGACGACGACGATGTCGATCGGGACTCCCTCGGCGGCCTGCATCGAGAATCCGCCGGCTTTGAAGGCGCCGAAGAGGATTCCTGCGGCAAAGATGCCCCACGGCCGTGACCGTCCGAGCAGTGCGACGGTGATCGCCTCGAAGCCGATTCCGGCGTCGATTCCCTGGCTGAAACCGGTGGTGACGGTGCCGAGCACCTGGTTCACGCCGGCGAGGCCGACGAGGCCGCCGGAGAGCAGCATGGCGTAGACGTAGACGTTCTTGACGTTGATCCCGGCGACGCGTGCGGCATTCGGGTTCTCGCCCACCGCACGGAACTGGAATCCCAGGCTCGAGCGGTTGATGAGCCACCAGACGAAGACGGTGACGACGACGACGAGGATGAACCCCGCGTGGAGGTTGTAGCTCGGTCCGAACAGGTCGGGGAAGATCGAGTTTTCCTTCATCGGTGCGGTCTTGGGGTTGTTGGATCCAGGCGCCTGCAGCAGACCGGGTGTCCGGAGCAGGAACGCGATGAGGTACAACCCGATGAAGTTCATCATGATGGTGACGATGACCTCGTGTGCACCGGTGCGTGCTTTGAGGAGACCGACGATGCCGCCCCAGACCGCTCCGGCGATGACACCCGCGAGGACGGCGACGGTGACGTGGATGACGGGTGGCAGGTCAACGCCGAAGCCGACCCAGCCGGCTGCCCCGGCAGCGACGAGCATCTGTCCGCGGCCACCGATGTTGAACATCCCGACCCTGAACGCCAGCCCAACGCCGAGTCCTGCAGCAATGAGCGGGGTGGCAAACGTCAGCGTTTCGGTGAGCGGCTTGATCCCGGCCGCGAAACCGTCACGCCTGAAGTTGTAGATCGAGCCCTGGAAGAGTGCTCCGTATGCTCCTGAGACGGAATTCCAGATCGCCGCGAGCATGTCTCCCGGGCGTGCAAAGAAGTAGCCGGCGGCTGACTGGACGCGTTCATCCGTCCACGCGATCATGATGGCGCCGACGAGAAGGGCGAGCACGACGGCGAGGATGGAGATCATCGCGTTGCCGCCCGTGATGTCGCGGAGCGTCTGGTGCCACCGCCCGTCTTCCTCGACGGTTTCGGGCGCTTCGGCCTGTGCTGGTTTCGGGTCGCTCATCACGCGGCCTCCGTTCCGGCCGGCTTTTCGCCGGCCATCATGAGCCCGAGTACATCGCGCGGTGTGGTCCCTGGCACGATTCCGACGATGGTCCCGCGATACATCACCAGGATGCGATCGGCCAGGGCGACGACCTCGTCGAGTTCGGTTGACACGACGACGACGGGGATGCCTGCGTCCCGCGTCTCGACCATTCGCTTGTGCACGAACTCGATCGAGCCGACGTCGATGCCGCGCGTGGGCTGGCTGGCGACGAACAGCTTCAGCTCCCGGCTGAGTTCGCGTGCGAGAACGACTTTCTGCTGGTTGCCACCCGAGAGCTGGCCGGCAGGCGACGAGATCGACTGAGCCCTGATATCGAACTCCGCTTTCTTCTCCTCGGCGAATTCAGCAAGATAACGCAGCTGCAGCGAACCTGCTTTCACGAACGGAGCCTGGTCCGCTCGGTCGAGCATGAGGTTCTCCGCAATGGTGAATGAGCCGACGAGGCCATCTTCCGTTCGGTCCTCCGGTACGAATCCGACGCCCTCATTGAGGATGCGGCGGACGCTGAGCTTGGTGAGTGACTGGCCGTTGAGCACGATGCTGCCGGTGATCCTGGGCTGGAGGCCCATGATCGCTTCGATCAGCTCGGTCTGGCCGTTGCCCTGGACTCCGGCGATCGCGAGGATTTCGCCCTGGCGAACCTCGAAACTGACGTTGTTGACGACCTTGAGGCCGTTGGGGTCGATGACGTTGAGATTGGTGACGACGAGGCCGGCATCCCCGGGGGTCGCCGGTTCCTTGTGCACGGTGAGCTCGACCGCTCGCCCGACCATGAGTGTGGCCAGTTCGACGTTGGATGCGGTCGGGGCTGCTTCGCCGACGACCTTTCCGAGCCGGATCACGGTGATCCTGTCGGCAACCTCGCGGACTTCGCGCAGCTTGTGGGTAATGAAGACGATCGAGGTGCCGTCGGCCTTGAGCTGGCGCATGATCGTCATCAGCTCATCGGTTTCCTGCGGGGTGAGCACGGCGGTCGGCTCGTCGAAGACGAGGACCCTGGCGTCGCGGGAGAGCGCCTTGATGATCTCGACGCGCTGCTGGACGCCGACAGGCAGATCGCCGACGAGGGCATCGGGGTCGACATGGAATCCGAATCGGGCGGAGATGTCCGTGACGAGCGTGCGGGCCGAGTCCAGGTCGAGGGTGCCGCCGAGGCCGGTCTTCTCGTGCCCGAGCATGACGTTTTCGGCGACCGTGAACACGGGAATGAGCATGAAGTGCTGGTGGACCATACCGATGCCCGCGCGCATGGCATCGCCGGGGCCGGCGAAGTGCTGGACGTCATCGTCGAGCAGGATCTCGCCTTCGTCGGCCTGGTACAGACCGTAGAGGACGTTCATCAGGGTGGACTTGCCCGCCCCATTTTCGCCCAGCAGGCAGTGGATTTCGCCGGATTCGACGGTCAGGTCGATGTGGTCGTTGGCGACCAGGGCACCGAATTTCTTCGTGATGCCGCGAAGTTCGAGCTTCATGGTTTCCGATTCTACGAAAGAAGGAGGCAAAAACGGGGGCAGGGGGCCAGCTGAGTAGCTGGCCCCCTGCCGCCGGTTGTGTAACTAGCCTGCGAGGTACGACGTCACGGTGACATCGCCCGCGATGATCGCAGCCTTGAGCTCGTCGAGCTCACCGGCGAGGCCGGCGTCGACCTTGCTCTCGAAGTCGTGGAAGGAGGCGAGGCTGACGCCCTCGTTCTCCAGCGTTCCCACGTACTGCTCGTTCGAGAAGTTGCCCTCACCCGCGGCGACGACGGCTTCGTAGACGCTGACGTCCATGCCCTTGCGGATGCTGGTCAGCAGCAGGTCGGCGACCGACGGGTCGGTCTCGTAGACATCGGCGTCGACACCGATGAGGGCGATCTCACGACCGGCGTCACGGATGGCGGCTGCCGCGCTCTGGTAGATCGGGCCACCGACGGGCAGGAGCACGTCGACGTTCTGGTCGATCAGGCCCTGTGCGGCGTTCTGTGCGTCTGTGCCGGCGGCGAAGCCTCCGGTGAAGACACCGTCGGTGCCGTCCCAGCCGAGAACCTTGACGTCTGTGCCCTTGACCTCGTTGAAGTGTGCGACGCCCTGGGCGTAGCCGTCCATGAAGATGCTCACCGTCGGGAAGTTCTGGCCGCCGAAGGTTCCGACGACACCGGTCTTCGAGTAGCTCGCTGCGGCGTAGCCGGCGAGGAACGCTGCCTGTGCCGTGTCGTAGACGAGGGGCTTGATGTTCTCCTGGTCGGTCGTGCCGTCGAAGTCGGTGTCGACCGTGTCATCGATCGACACGTACTCGATGTCAGAGTTGGCGCCAGCGGACTCGGACGTTGCCTCTGCGAGCGCGAAGCCGACCGTGATGATCAGATCGCAGCCCTGGTCGGCGAGGTTCGTGAGGTTCGGAGCGTAGTCGGTCTCCGACGCGCTCTCGACCTCCTTGAATTCGACGCCGAGCTCGTCTGCAGCCTTGACCAGGCCCTCGTAACCGAGCTGGTTGAACGACTTGTCGTCGAATCCGCCCTCGTCCGAGACCATGCAGGGAAGGAAGTCAGGCGCGTCGTCGTTTGCACCGTCATTGCTGGCTGGCGCCTGTCCACAGCCGGCGAGCAGGGCGATGACGCCTGCACTGGCAAGGCCTGCAAAAGCGACCTTACGGGTATTGATTGTCAATGTGACCTCCAGGATGCTGCCCTGCGGGACTCGCGAGGGCGGGTATGGGCATACGTTACCGAATGTTACGAAGGCCACTGCGTTGTGGATGACTCTCGAAACAGAAGCGTTATAGAGCTGTTGATCGTGATCATAGGCCGGATCACGAGCGGTAATCGCGCGACCGCTCTCATGAGCGTCACTCTCGAATCCGCTTGCTCGCATGAGCAGAAAATCCAGCATGAGAGCAGGGACCTCCGACTGCGACCGTGCCATGATCGAGTCATGACCGGGCGAATCATGCTCCTCGACACCGCTTCCCTCTACTTCCGCGCGTTCCACGGGCTGCCGGACAGCCTTCGTGCGCCCGACGGCACCCCGGTCAACGCTGTTCGCGGGCTCCTCGATTTCATCGCGCGGCTCGTGACCGACTATGAGCCCACCGAGCTGGTCGCGTGCTGGGACGACGACTGGAGGCCCGGCTGGCGGGTCGATCTCATCCCCAGCTATAAGGAACACCGCGTCGAGCACGTGCGCGACGGTGCGCCCGATGTCGAAACGATCCCCGACCTGCTGGTCGCGCAGATTCCCCTCATCCGACAGGTCCTGGATGCCTTCGGTATCGCGATCGTCGGAGCGACCGACCACGAGGCCGATGATGTGATCGGCAGCATGGCGGCACAGGCCGCGACGCCTGTCGATGTGGTCACCGGCGACCGGGACCTGTTTCAGCTGATCGATGATGCCGCCGACGTCCGGGTGATCTACACGGCGCGTGGCATGAGCAACCTGGAGGTGCTCACCGAGGAATCCGTGCGGGCGAAGTATGGGATCTCGTCACACCAGTACGCCGATTTCGCGGCGCTCCGCGGCGACTCCTCTGACGGGCTTCCCGGCGTCAAGGGCGTCGGGGACAAGACGGCGGCCGGACTGATCGATACCTTCGGCAGCCTCGACGCGATTATCGCGGCCGCGGCAGAGCGGGGAGCGGGGATGTCTGAGTCGGTTCGCGCCAGGATTCTCGCCGCAGCCGACTATCTCAGCGTGGCGCCGACGGTGGTCGGGGTGGTGCGAACCCTCGAGCTCGACCAGCCGGACGCCCGCATCCGCCCGCTCGACCAGGACACACTCCGGGTGGTGAGGCAACTCGCCGTCGACCTCGGGCTCGGTGGGGCCGCTGATCGCGCTCTCCGCGCACTCGGCAACGACGTCTGACCGGCGTCAGAGCACGTCGTCCCTGCCCGAGAGCTTGAGCGCATCGACCACGCTCTTCACCCGCTGCGCGTTCGCGCTCGTCGTGACGAGCAGGGCGTCCGGGGTGTCGACGACGACGATATCCTTCACCCCGATCAGGCTGATCACGCGATTGCTCTGACTCACGACGATTCCGCTCGAGGCATCCGACAGCACGCGGGCGTTCTCACCCAGGATGGCGAGGTCGGTCTTGCGACCCCCGGAATTCAGTTTCGCGAGCGACGCGAAGTCCCCGACGTCATCCCAGTCGAAGTGGCCTGGGACGACCGCAAGCCGCCCGGCCGCTGCCGCCGGCTCGGCGACGGAGTAGTCGATCGCGATTTTCGTCAGTGTCGGCCAGATTCGGTCAACGGCGGGACCCCGCGTGGCTGGATCGTCCCAGACGGAGGCGAGTTCGACGAGTCCGTCGTGCAACTCAGGCTGGTTGCGTCGCAATTCTTCGAGGAGGACATCGGCGCGACTGATGAACATCCCGGCGTTCCAGAGGTGGGTTCCGCCAGACACGTACTTTTTTGCCGTGACGAGGTTGGGCTTCTCCACAAACGAGTCGACGAGCAGTGCCGAGTCGGCCCCCGCGATCGCCAGCGGGCGTCCACTGTGGATGTAGCCGAATCCGATCGCAGGTTCGGTGGGCTGGATCCCGATCGCCGTGATGTAACCGGCGTCAGCCACCGCGACGGCCTGGGTGACAGCGGCGCGGAACAACCGGTCACCCCGGATGACGTGATCGGCCGCGAACGAGCCGATGATGACATCCGGTTCGCGCTTCATGAGGATGGCCGCAGCCAGGCAGATAGCCGCAGACGAGTCCCGCGGGTCACTTTCGAGCACGACATTGTGATCGGCGAGGTCAGGCAGCTGCGCTTCGACCGCTGCCCGGTGCGCGCGACCGGTCACCACCATGATGCGCTGCTCTCCGGAGAGCGGAACGAGGCGATCCCACGTCGCGCGCAACAGCGTGCTGCCTGACCCGGTGAGGTCGTGCAAAAACTTCGGGGCGTCCGCCCGGGACAGGGGCCAGAGCCGTGAACCGATGCCGCCGGCCGGGATGACACTGTAGAAGCGTTCGAGAGGACTGGTCATGGTCCCCAGAGTAGCGGCAGCCCGCTGAGGCACTGGGAAACAGAGTGGTTCTCTCGACGTCAAGATACTTAGGCTCGCCTTACCGGCGCTCGGTCGGTGCGGGACCGTAGACTGGTCAAACGCGCCGTTTGTGACGCACGACCGTTGTTTTCAGGGGTCGAGAACGCTTCAAGCAGGGAGGGCCGTTCGTTGTCAGTGAAGACTGCAAGAACACCACCGTTGGACTCCACGACCTCACCTCGCCCAGCCGGGACGCTGTACCGGGGACGCGAGGGCATGTGGTCGTGGGTGTTGCACCGCATCACCGGTGTCGCCATATTCTTCTTCCTCCTCGTGCACATCCTCGACACGGCACTGGTCCGCGTCTCGCCCGAGGCATACAACGCGGTCATCGGCACCTATCAGACACCGATCATGGGCCTGGGCGAGGTCGCCCTCGTCGGAGCGATCGTCTTCCACGCCTTCAACGGGTTGCGGATCATCCTGATCGACTTCTGGTCGAAGGGGACGAAGTACCAGAAGACCATGTTCTACGTCGTCATCGCCCTCTGGGTCGTCACGATGCTCGCTTTCGTGCCGCGGCACCTCATCAACGTCTTCAGCCACTAGGAGGGGAAGCACCATGTCTGCAACTCTCGATGCTCCCCGCAGCCCCGTTCGCCCCGCCCGCAGGAAGGGCGTGAACTGGGAGAAGTGGGGCTGGATCTACATGCGCGTCTCCGGCGTCGTCCTCGTCGTGCTGATCTTCGGGCACCTGTTCGTGAACCTCATGGTCGGTGACGGCGTGAAAGCCATCGACTTCGCGTTCGTCGGAGGAAAGTGGTCCGACCCGTTCTGGCAGTGGTGGGATGTCGCGATGCTCTGGCTCGCCCTCATCCACGGCGGCAACGGCATGCGCACGCTCGTCAACGACTACGCTCGCGGCCCGAAGCTCCGGCTCGCCTTCAAGGGCGCGATCTTCGCTGCCGTCGCCATCCTGATCCTGCTCGGCACCCTCGTCGTGTTCACCTTCGACCCGTGCCCCGCCGGCCAGGCCGCCGACCTCCTCCCCTCGTTCTGCGCTGCGTAACGACCAACCGAATATTTTGGATGCATCTGTGACTGTAGAAAACGACTCCACGATCATCGACGGAGTTCACTACCACCAGTTCGACATCGTGATCGTGGGAGCCGGCGGCGCCGGAATGCGCGCGGCCATCGAGGCGGGCCCCGGAGCGAAGACCGCGGTCATCTCCAAGCTCTACCCCACCCGTTCGCACACGGGAGCAGCGCAGGGCGGCATGGCCGCCGCGCTGGCCAACGTGGAAGAAGACAGCTGGGAGTGGCACACCTTCGACACCGTCAAGGGCGGCGACTACCTCGTCGACCAGGATGCGGCGGAGATCCTCGCGAAGGAAGCCATCGACGCGGTCATCGACCTCGAGAACATGGGACTCCCGTTCAACCGGACGCCAGAGGGCAAGATCGACCAGCGACGCTTCGGCGGTCACACCTCGGACCACGGCAAAGCCCCCGTGAGGCGCGCCTGCTACGCCGCTGACCGCACCGGCCACATGATCCTCCAGACCCTGTTCCAGAACTGTGTCCGCCTCGGCATCAACTTCTTCAACGAGTTCTATGTGCTTGACGTTGTGATGAGCGTTGTCGATGGTGTCGAGCAGCCGGCCGGCGTCGTCGCGTACGAATTGTCGACGGGCGAGCTCCACGTCTTCCACTCGAAGGCGATCATCTTCGCCACCGGCGGCTTCGGCAAGATCTACAAGACCACGTCGAACGCGCACACCCTCACCGGGGACGGCGTCGGAATCATCTGGCGCAAGAAGCTCCCGCTCGAGGACATGGAGTTCTTCCAGTTCCACCCCACCGGGCTTGCCGGGCTCGGCATCCTCCTCACCGAAGGAGCCAGGGGCGAAGGAGCGATCCTGCGCAATGCCAGCGGCGAGCGGTTCATGGAACGTTACGCCCCGACCATCAAGGACCTCGCCCCGCGCGACATCGTCGCCCGCTGCATGGTCAAAGAGGTCGCCGAGGGCCGCGGCGCCGGACCGAACAAGGACTACGTCTACCTCGACTGCACCCACCTGGGAGCCGAAGTACTCGAGACCAAGCTGCCGGACATCACCGAGTTCGCCCGGACCTACCTCGGCGTCGACCCCGTGACCGAGCCGGTCCCCGTCATGCCGACCGCGCACTACGCGATGGGTGGCATCCCCACGAACGTCAACGCCGAAGTCCTGCGGGACAACACCACGGTCGTTCCCGGCCTCTACGCTGCCGGCGAGTGCGCGTGTGTCTCCGTCCACGGCTCCAACCGGCTCGGCACCAACTCTCTCCTCGACATCAACGTCTTCGGAAAGCGTGCAGGCAACAACGCCGTGCAGTACGTACAGACCGCAGAATTCCTGCCACTCCCCGAGGACCCGGCGAAGGCCGTCCGCGAGGCGATCGAAGGCATCCGGTCGAACACCGGAACGGAGCGCATCGCCGTGCTTCGTCGCGAACTGCAGGAGCAGATGGACCAGAAGGCCCAGGTATTCCGCACGGACGAGTCACTCGCTGAGGTCACCGAGACCATCCACCAGCTGCGAGACCGCTACCGGAACATCTCCGTGCAGGACAAGGGTCGCCGGTACAACACCGACCTGCTCGAAGCCGTCGAGCTCGGCTTCCTGCTCGACCTCGCCGAAGTCGTCGTCTACTCCGCCCGCAACCGCAAGGAAAGCCGCGGCGGCCACATGCGCGACGACTTCCCCGACCGCGACGACGAAAACTACATGAAGCACACGATGGCGTACCTGACCGGTGACCCGCACTCTTCGGATGCCGCCGATCACATCCGCCTGGATTGGAAGCCCGTCGTGATGACCCGCTACCAGCCGATGGAGAGGAAGTACTGACATGACGACAGACACCCTGGACGCGGCAGCACCCGCCCCGGCTCCCGAAGTCATCGAGTCTTTCACGGTCACCCTCATCATCCGTCGGTTCAACCCGGAGGCCGACGAGCAGCCCAAGTGGGTCGACTACGACGTCGAGATGTATGCCACCGACCGCATCCTCGATGCGCTGCACAAGATCAAGTGGGAGCAGGACGGCTCGTTGACCTTCCGCCGCTCGTGCGCGCACGGCATCTGCGGCTCGGACGCGATGCGGATCAACGGTCGCAACCGGCTGGCCTGTAAGACGCTGATCAAAGACCTCGACATCTCGAAGCCGATCTACGTCGAGGCGATCAAGGGCCTGCCGCTCGAGAAGGACCTCATCGTCGACATGGACCCGTTCTTCGAGTCGTTCCGCGATGTCCAGCCGTTCCTGATGCCGTCGTCCAAGCCAGGGCGCCGGCAAGGAGCGGATCCAGTCCGTCGCCGACCGCGCGCGGTTCGACGACACGACGAAGTGCATTCTCTGCGCGGCATGCACGTCGTCCTGTCCCGTGTTCTGGACCGATGGCCAGTACTTCGGGCCTGCGGCCATCGTCAACGCCCACCGCTTCATCTTCGACTCGCGCGACGATGCAGCGAAGGTGCGCCTCGACATCCTCAACGACAAAGAGGGTGTGTGGCGTTGCCGCACCACGTTCAACTGCACCGATGCCTGCCCACGCGGCATCCAGGTCACGCAGGCGATCGCCGAGGTCAAGCAGGCCATCATGCGCGGCAAGCCGTAGGTCTTCTTCGATCAGTCGAGAACCCCTCACCCTCTGTGGAGTGGGGGGTTTTTCGTGTGACCTCGGGCTTGGTCGGGGGCGGAGGGTCTCCGCGCGACCGAGTGGGCCGAAGGGTCACCCGCGCCACCGAGTGGGCTGCGGGTCCCCGCGCGGCCGAGTGGGCCCAAAGGGTCACTCGCGCCACCGAGTGGGCCGAATGGGTCACCCGCGGCGCCCAGTAGCAACCCTTCGGGACCGATCAGGGTCGATCAGCGGAGCTCATCCGTCCGGCATGCGGCACGACTCCACGACCCCGCGACTGCCACGACTCCACGACGCCGCAACGCCTGGCTACCTCCGACGCCGCGAAGCCTTGGGCGACAACTCAGGTGGAATCGGATGCGCTGATCGGGCCCAAAGGGTCGCTCGCGCCACCGAGTGGGCCGAAAGGGTCACCCGCGGCGCCCGGCAGCAACCCTTCGGGACCAATCGGCGCCGGCCTCAGTCGCGGACGGCCGCCCGCGCTTCAGCCGCGCTCGACGCGTCGAGCGCGCGCACCGCGAGTGCACGGGCATGCTCGAGCGTGTGCTGCCGCAATTCTGTACGCACCTCAGCGAGGGCTGACGGCGCCATCGACAGGCTCGAAGCGCCGAGACCGACGAGAACGACGGCGAGCATCGGGTCTGCCGCCGCCTCCCCGCACACCCCGACCGGTCGCCCGGACTGGATGCCCGCGTCACCGAGGAGCTTCACGAGGCGAAGAACGGCCGGATGCCAGGGGTCCTGGTACGAGGCGACGGAACCGAGCATGCGGTCCGCGGCGAGCGTGTACTGGGTCAGGTCGTTGGTCCCGATCGAGACGAAGTCGGCGATACCGAGCACCTGACCGGCCATCAGGGCACAGGAGGGTACTTCTGCCATCACGCCGACGACCCGCACGCCCATCGACCTCGCGAGGGTGACGAAGTATCCGGTCTCGGCAGCGTCGGCGACCATCGGCGCCATGACAGAGACCTCGGCGTCGGTCTCCGCGTCTGCCGCGACGATCGCCGCGAGCTGGTCACGCAGGATGTCCTCGTTGGCACGTGTTGCCCGAAGCCCGCGAAGCCCGAGCGCCGGATTCTCCTCGTGGCCGGTGGCGAGGAACGAGAGAGGCTTGTCCGACCCGGCGTCGAGGGTGCGGACAACCACTTTCCGGCCGGAGAACGCTGCGAAGACGCCCCGGTACTGTTCCTGCTGTTTCGCGATTGTCGGTGCCGAGTCCGAACCCAGGAACATGAACTCGGTGCGGAACAGGCCGACACCTTCTGCCCCCTGGAGCAGCGCTGCGGCCACATCGGCCGGGCTGCCGATGTTGGCGAGCAGCGGAATCTCTGTGCCGTCGGCCAACTTGCCTGGTCCGATCGGAACATCGACGCGTCTGGCAGCGAGCCGCTGCTCGGCCTCGGCGACCTCGTCGCTGGTCGGCTCGACGATCACACTCCCGTCCGATGCATCGACGAGAACCATCGTCCCCTCGGCGATCGTTGCGGCATCCGCGACCCCGACGACGGCGACGATGGCCTTCGAACGGGCGAGGATCGCCGTGTGCGACGTGGGTCCTCCGCCGATGGTGACCAGGCCGAGCACCTTGCCGATGTCGAGGGAGGCGGTGTCTGCTGGGGCGAGGTCGTGTGCGATGAGCACGAACGGATGATCGACGTCAGGGACACCAGGTGCCGCCACGCCCAGCAACTGCGCGATGGTGCGCTGGGAGACGTCACCGAGGTCGGCTGCACGCTGGGCCATATAGCCGCCCATCGAGAACAGCATCTGCTGGAATCCGTGGAAAGCCTCGAAGACCGCGCGTTCGGCGGTACGACCCGTCGAGATGCGAGAGCGGACGTCATCGAGCAGCGCCGGATCCTGGGCCATCATCGACTGGGCGTCGAGCACTCCCCTCGCTTCTCCGCCCGCCCGGTCAGCGCGCTCGGCGAGGTCCGCGGCTACCGACCGCAGGGCTCCGAGTGCCCGGTCGAATTCTGCGTCGGGCTCGGCCGTCCTGTGCCCGGTTCCCGGCTCGGGGAGGGGATCCGGCACCCGCACGACAGGGCCGTGCGCGACACCGCGACCGACGCCCACTCCCTGTAACCGCATGGGGCTCCTTCCGGATTGACCTCGACCCTATCGCGACGGGACGCGGCGCTGACGCAACTAACGCCGGTGGATTCGAAGTGACCGAAGCGAACTCGCGGCCCGCAGCCGCTGCCTCCTCGTGCGCCGTGCTCCGAGCGCCCGTCTGAGGTCATCGACGGCAGCCCACACCCGGTCGGCGTCTTCGTGGCTCGGTCGTTCGGTCGAGAAGGTCGCCCGATCGGCGACGGATGCCAGCGCCAGGGCACGCTTGCCCCCGACACTCGCGGCGACCTCCCTGCGGGTTGCAGAAGGCGGCGGTTCGATGCCGTAATCGACGGCCGCGTCGGCGAATTCCTGCCAGCCACCGCGAATCCGATCGGCAGGGTGGGTCCTCTTGCGCCGCAATGCACGGCGGCGGAGCTTGGCCGCGATGACGACGAGGAAGGGGGAGGCGAGGAGGGCGATGACGAGGAGCGTGATGCCGGTGACCTGCGCCACGAGGAGCAGCGCCGCCAGGAAAGGGTTCTCGGCCGGATCGTCGTTCTGGTCGCTGTCTGCCGGCGGCGTCTGTTCCACATCCTCCGCGTTCTCTTCCAGGGGCGGCTGGACGATGGCGGGTGGGCGCGAGACCTTGAGCGGGTCCTCGGGCTCCGCTTCGGGAATCTCCCGTATCGCGGGTACGGGGTCGACCGCCAGCCATCGACCACCAGAATCCTGCACCTCGATCCAGGCGCTGATGTCGCCCCCGGTGAAGGTGACAGTGCCCGCCGCTTCCTCGGCCAGGAACCCGACAACGACGCGGGTCGGGAAACCCAATTGCCGCGCCATCAGGGCTGCAGCGACCGCGTACTGTTCGGCGTCGCCGACCATAGGCTTCTCCGTCAGAAGCTCCTCGATCCGGTCGAGGCCGTGGCCCGACCGGCTTGGAGGCTCGTCTGCACCGATCCCATGGCTGATGTAGCCGTCGTTCCTGAGGCCATCGAGCATCGCCACAAGTTGCCGCCCCGGTGTCGAGGCGCCCTCGGTGTAGGCGTCGAGCCGGTCGCGGATGACGGAAGGGAGCTCGTCGATCGGGGGTTGCTCGGCTGTTCCCGGTGTGATCTGGGCGAGCCTGGAGGTGGACGGCATCGGAGTGACAATCGACGACATCCGGTAGCCGTCGCCGTCAGCCAGCCCTCCGACGACGGCGCTCGTCCCGGTGAAGTCGTTGTAGTAGAGCGCGTCAGCCCGCGCGTCCTTGTTCGCGCCGGTGAACTGGATCTCGGCGAGGCGACCAGCACCGGGCACCCAGACCCCGGAGTACGAATCGATGGCGACGCTGAGCGAGGCGCGTTCACCACGTGCAGCCTGTTCGAGCCGGTACGGAACTCGCACAAAGGTGCCCGAGGCGCTCGTGATGTCCGCATCGCCGACGCTGTAGACGATCCCGTCATAGCTGTCCATGGTGGCGAGGCGGATCCGGCCGTCCTGCGGTATTCCGGAGACCGTGAACTGGGGCTGGTCGACCGTGTCTGGCAGGAGATATCGACGGAACGAGGAGAGAGGACTGGGGTACGCCCGGGGGTTGAACGGCTGTTCGATATTGGTGCGGATGACGTTCCTGGTGTTCTCCGCGGGGAGGACACTCGTCAGCACGGCACCGCCGGTGGTGGCGATCGCGAGAATGAGGGCGGCGCTCACTGCTCCGACAAGCGCAGCGCGTCGCCTTTCGCTGCGGGAGGGGGCCACACTGGCGACCACGCTCGCGTGCTGGCGCAGGTGTTCCCTGTGGCGTGCGCCCCTGAGCCAGATCAGCCAGCCGAGGATGATCACGAGGAGACTCAACCCAATGGGCAGGGGGTACCAGGAGTCGGCGCGGCCGAAGGCGATACCGATGATGAGGAGGACGATCGGCCACAGAACTGCCCATTCGGGATGCCGGGCACGCAATGCCACGGATAGCGTGAGCACCGTTGTCCCGAGGATGGCGACGAGCGCGGGGATCAGCAGGCCCTGGTACGACCCGACCGGGACGAGGATCGTGACGAGCTGTTTCCATGACTCCGCCGTGCCGACGACGAGGCCGCGGAAGGCATCGAGTGAGGGCAGGATGCTGCTGCCCATCCGGTCCGGCATGGCCAGGGGTACGCCAGCGGCAAGGTAGACAAGGGCGGCGAGGGCAATCACCAGCACGCCGTGCATACGGAATAACCAGCCGACGAGCGCTACGGTCGTTCCCAGCAGGATCGCTGCGACGGCGAGGGCCACGAACGGGGGCGACTGGTAGACCGGCCACCAGACGCTCGAGGCCACCGCGATCGACGCGATCCCAAAGAACACCGTCGCGACGACGGATGCCGGTCGAGTCGCCCTCATCCCGTCACCCGCGCCATCGACTGTTGCAGGTCTTCCAGGTACCCGATCGTGAGAATGGTCAGCCCGCCGGCGTGTTTGAAGCTCGGTACGATGTCCGGATCGCAGATGATGGCGACGACGTCGACGCCGACCGGAAAATGCTGGGCTGCGTGGCGGAGAGTCGTGACACTCACGCGAGAACCGCACACGAGGAACGCGAGCGAAATACCCTCGACAGCGTCTGCGGCCACCCGCGCCAGGTCCCCCAGTGCCAGGGTGGAGTCCGAGCGGTCGACGCGGCTGAGATCGTCAAGCAGCCGGGGCCCGGTTACCGACGCCAGTTCCTTGAGGGCGAGCAGCCTCCTGGTAGCGAACTCGGGGGTCGATTCGCCGGCAACCACGGAGATCGTCCTGGCGTCGCGGATGGCGCGCACGCCGATCGAGCCGATGACGCTCACCGCCATCTCGAAGTCCTCATCGCCCGCATAGTCTTCTTCGGCGAGCGTGAGCGCGAGCATGAGGTGGCTTCGGCGTGTCTCCTCAAACTGCCTCACCATGTACTGGCCGGTCTTCGCCGTGCTCTTCCAGTGGATGCTCCGCAGTTCGTCCCCGGGCGTGTATTCGCGGAGTGCGTGGAAGGAAACATCACTCGCTGTGAGATTTCGCGTCGGGTTTCCCTCGAGGTCGCGGACGAATCCGGTGCTCATGCTCGGGACCGAGATCGTTCGCGGATGGACGAACAGGTCGACCTGCTCATCCCACTCACGTTCGCGCCTGACCAGGCCGATCGGGTCAGCGCGCACCGCCCTGACGGGGCCGACGGGAATCACCCCGCGGTGGAGCGCCGGAACAGTGAAGACATCTTCGTAGGTCTCGCCTGGCGACAGTGCAGGAACCTGGAAGTCAGCGAGCCCTTCTCCGACCGGCACCTCGATTCGCGTGCCGGTCAGGAGGCGACGCGTCGGGTTGGTGACGGTGAGCTGGCCGACGGCGCTCTCCCCGGCCACGACACGGTTCACCGGGACGCTGAGCACCGCATCGTGGGAGGTCCGACCGATGAGGAAGAGCACGGCCGCGAGGATCACGAGCAGGCCCGCCCAACCGACCGCGACGAGTTCGAGCCAGCCCAGGGCATAGCCGCCGATGAACGCCAGCGTGACGGTCGTCGCGATTCCCCACCCGAGTGGGGTGACGACGGCAGCGACCGCCGACCACCATGTCCCGATGACGCGCTTCGCCCGGCGCCACGAACGGACCACGGCGACGACCGCGTCGGCAAGCGCTCCCTCGCGGGAGCCAACCAGACGCGTTCGGGCGTTGTTGAGCTGCGTTTCGCCGAGCACCGTCTGTGCCTGGGAACGGGTCAGGCGGGTGCTCGTGGCGCGCGCCGTCTTCGCGTCTGCGATGCCCTGTTTGACCATCCCAGTCCTACGCCACCTGGCTGTCGGTGGGGGGCGGGGTGTCGATGAGGACCTGGGCGATGACGTTGGACGGGTTGACACCGTCGAACTCGGCCTCGGGGTCGAGGATGAGCCGGTGCGAGAGCACCGTGTCGGCGAGCGCTTTGACATCGTCGGGGATGACGAATGGTCGACCTGACGCCGCAGCGAGTGTTTTCGAGGTCCGGATGAGCGCGAGTGCTCCACGCACACTCGCGCCGAGTCGGATCTCCGTCGCCGTCCTGGTCCCCTCGATGATGCGGGCGACGTAGTCGTTGATCGAGGCGTCGACGTGCACGGTGGTGGCGAGGTGCGTCAGCTCTGTGATGGTGCTGGCGGAGGCGACGGGTGAGATGACTCCGTCCCCGGTTGAGTCGGAGCCTTCGAGGATGCGGATCGTCGACTGGTGGTCCGGATAGCCGATGGACGTCTTCATGATGAACCGGTCCAGCTGCGCCTCCGGCAGCCGGTAGGTCCCAGCCTGTTCGATCGGGTTCTGGGTGGCGATGACCATGAACGGTGAGCCGACGGGGTGGGTGATGCCGTCGACGGTGACGTGCTGCTCCTCCATCACCTCGAGCAGAGCCGACTGCGTCTTCGGACTTGCCCGGTTGATTTCGTCGGCGAGCACGATGTTCGCGAAAATCGGGCCGCGGTGAAATGCGAACTCGCCGCTGCGCTGGTCGTAGATGCTTACCCCGGTGATGTCACCGGGGAGCAAATCCGGAGTGAACTGCACCCGGCTGGCCGACCCGGCGATGCTCTCGGCCATGGCCCTGGCCAGGGATGTCTTGCCCGTGCCTGGGACGTCCTCCAGCAGCAGGTGCCCGCGGCTGAGCAGAGCGGTGAATGCCAGCCTGATGACATGGTTCTTACCGAGGAGCACCTGCTCGACGTTCTCAACGAGCTGGTCGCAGACCCCGGCGAACCGGCTTGCCTGTTCGGGCGTCATCGTCATCTGTCGGGCCTTCCCCGGTTGGTTCACGGTCGATTGCAGTACTGAGACCATCATGGCGCGAAATATCGCTTGACGAGTGCCGTTCCGCCGACAATCACGCTCACGTCGAGCCAGGCCTGCCCTGTCGTGGGTGGAGAGCTCAACGTGCACGAATTGGGTCCGACGACGCCGGTGACTGTCGCGTCGTCCACGGCGCCGCACGAGAACGTCGAGGCGAAGCCACCATTCGGCGGGTCGCCGGTCCAGGTCCAGGTGGCGATCTCAGGGGCATAGCTCAACCCCGCCGGCACCAGGGTGATCGATGGCGACGGAGCGGTTTGCGCAAGGACCGGTTCTCCGTAGAGGACGAGGCCCCCGTATTGGCTGACCGTCCGGATCTCAAACGACACTGCCTCCCCGAAGGGTCCGCCGAGCAATTGTCGCGGATAGCCGGCTCCGCTGAACGCCTGCCACGCCCCGCCAGGACTCCGGATCTCGTACTGGTAGCCGGCGGGCGCGACGGCGGAGATGTAGTAGTCGCGCACGGCATCCGCGTCGCGCACGGCATTCGGGCCATCTGTCCAGACCATCGCTCCCGAGACACTCGTCGCCGGGGGCGGTGTTGGGCGCAGTGTCACACTACTGATCCCCGTGGCCACGCACCCTGCCCGGTTGTATCCCCACACGATGAAGTAGTACGAACTGTCCGCCGCGTCGAGCCCGGTGAATGTCGTGCTCGTCGTTCCGCCACCCACCGGCCGTGTCTCGAGCACGTTTGCGCCGCCGGGCGGGCTCACTGTTCCCGGCGCCGGTGAGGAAACTGTGCAGGGGGCCGGTGCAGCGTTCGAGCTCAGCATCTGGACGTAGTAGCCGCCGATCGCATCGCCGTTGGAAGCGAACGCTCCCCAGCTCACGGCAGCGGATCCATCGGCCGAGTTGCCGCTGACGGAGATCGTTCCAGCCTGGGGAGCACCGTAGGGTGTCCCATCCCCCGGTGAGGAGTTCCATGTCGAGAGCGAGGGGTACGCGTCGTTCCTGGCAGAGATGGTGAAGGGGACTTTGGTGCCGTTGGCGAGTCCGTCCACCGTGACCGAGCAGCGGCCCGAGGAACAGACGCTCGCCGAGACCTCGCCCCTCGACGCGCCACCGACGGTGACGGCGTAGCGTTTGATCGAGCTGCCCTCCCCTGCTGGCACGACATCCCAGGCGAGCCGCAGCCCCCCGTCGAGCGGCGCTGCCGAGAGTCCGGTTGGCGCTGGCGGAATCACATCGCTCCACACAGAGTCGGCGAGCCTCTGCGGGTCAGAAGCTCCCATCTCGTTGGATGACGTGACCTGCAGCCGGACGGCGTTGGCGTTTCCGTTGCCCGGGGTACGGATCTCACAGGTCGTCGTCGAGCATGCCGTCGTTCCGACCGACGCGCCTGAGCTCGCGTCGGTCATCTCGACGGTGAAACCGGTGATCGGAGAGTTGTTGGCGGCGCCGGGCTCCCAGGCCAAAGTCACCGTGCGGTTGGCAAAGCCGGTCACTCGCACGTTCGTCACCGGATCAGGGCGGTCCTGGACCGAGATCCGGACGGTACCCCATGCGCGCCTGGACGGGTCCTCCGTCGCATCCGCCACCTGGTACTGAAGTGTGGTGTCGGCTGCCGCCGCGTCCTGCGCCACCGCCACGCTCAGACGACGGTTGTCAGCGCTCGGCGTGACCGAAATCCCGGCGGGAAGCCCGCCTCCGATGCCACGGACCGCCACCACGCGGAGCGGTGTTGCCGGGAAAGGGTTGGTTGCCGCGTCGTTGGCGAGCACATCGATGACGGTGGTTGCACCACGTCGCACGATCTCGTTGTCTGCAGCCGGGACGGCGAGCGGACGTGTCGAGGGGACGACGCTCAGCACGATCCGCCCGGACTCGCCGGTATTTACCGCGTCGCGCACGCCGATGAGGATGCCGGGGGTCGCCCCGATCGGCACGGTTTCGTCCGCCGCCAGCGTGAGTTGCTGGCCCGAGATACTGGCTCTGAAACCCACGGGGCGGGGATCCAGGATCGAGTAGACGAGTTCGTCGACATCGTCGTCGTAGGGGTACGTAGTGAGCCTGGTCAGGTCGATGACTTTTTCCTGGCCCGGTTCGAAGTCGATCATGCCGCCGTCGAAGACGGGAGGCTGGTTGTCCCGCGGCGTCACGTCAATCGGCAGGACGATCGTTGCGATCCGGCCGTTCGTATCGGTGGCGGACGCACCGTCCGTGACCTCGAAGGAAATGGAGGCGGGTCCGAAATACCGTTCAGCGCTCGTGAACCTGAGCGTCTGCGTATCCGCGACCAGGTTGCTGCCATCGGAGTTGGACGCACGGACCTTCGCAGCATCCGTCAGTCTGACCGCCTTCTTCCCAACGGCGACGACATAGTCGTTGATATCGATTGTCACCGGCTCGCCGCTCACGACACTGATGGGCCGAATCCCCGCTCGCAGTTGTGGCAGTGCGTCATCCAGCCCAGGCACCCAGATGAAGGCGATCGCGCTCACACTGTCGTCGTCGGGACGCGTCACCCGGAAGGGAATGATCTGGGATTCGTTTGTCGCGGACACGCGCACGCGCTTGTTCGAGGTGACCTCGGCAGCAGAGCCTGAGACCGGCAGCGAGACGCGCAGTCGTGCGACGGCACCGTCGGCCCAGAACACCTGCGAGAGCACGTTGACCTCGATGGTCGAGCGTTCGAGGATGTCGTCGAGGGTCAGGACCACGTCGCCGGCGATCGGACGGGCCAGTGGTGCATCGTTTCTCGTCGTCACGGTGATGAAGTTGGACGAGGTGTTGCCCCACCGGTTCTCAATCTCGTAGATGAAACCAAACCGTCCCTCCTCATCGGGCACGGTGACGCGCACGAGGTCACCATCGATGACGGCGGACGCCCCCTCGGTGGTCGGTTCGACGGAGGTGACGGTGAGTGTTCCGCCGTCGGGATCGGAGTCATTGGCCAGGACCTGGACGGCGACAGTCCGGTCTGGTCGGGTGATCACCTCGTCGGCGACCGCGATCGGGACGCGCGACCCGTCGAGCTTCCCGCTGATCCCGATCCGGATGGTTCCGATCGCCTGGCTGCCGAGCGCGTCGACGACGGTGTACGTGAAGCTGTCGGTCCCCGTCGAGTAGGCGCCGGCCAGATAGTCGAACCAGTCTTCCCCGACCCCGACGACGGAGCCCTTTTGAGGGTTGGAGGCCTGACCGATCAGCTGGACGGAGTCCCCGTCCGGGTCGATCCCCGACAGAGGAACCGTGACGCGAACCCGTTCCCCGCTGAGCACCCTCGCGGTCACCGTCTTCGGCACCGGCGCCGCATTGGACGCGGCGTCGACCTCACGGACATTGAGCGTCACCTGCGCGTCTGCCCACTGCCCGTCAGGCGCAACCGCGCGATAGGTGGCGGTGAAGTTGCCGGGCTTGTCCGGTGCCAGATAGCGCAGGATTCGACCGGAGGTGAAGAGCAGACCGGCCGCGCTCGGAAGGTTCTTGCTCAGTGCCTGGTTGAGGCGCAGGGTGTCGCCGTCCGGGTGGGTATCGTTCTCGAGAACCGGAATATCGATGGCGTCACCGACGCGCACCGACACGGAGTCCGGATAGGCGACCGGCGGCTGCCGCACGACAGGGGTGGGGATGGAAATCACCGTCACCGTTCCCAGCGACTCGGCTATGCCGTTGGAAACGCTGTAGTTGAACGACACAGGGGCGTCCAACGGCGTTGTCAGGGTGATGCGAAGAATCCGCTGCTCGAGGATCTCCACGCGGAGGCCCGAATCGGTGGGGACGTTGAGCGTGCCGGTGACGACCAGGACTCCCCCGGCAGGGTCGAAGTCACGCGCAAGGACATCCACGCGTTCAACGCTCTGCTCGCGGATGTAGACGGTGTGCAGGACGGTCACCGGCGGCTCGCCCGCATCGGGCGGATCGATCACTTCGATCCTGACCACGCCGGTCTGGGTGCGGTTGCCATCTGTGACCGAGTACTCGAGGTAAAAGGTCTGGACCTCCATGCTGATGAACCGGAACGTCCCGCCGTCGTAGTCTGCGGTGATCGTCGCGCCCTCCCGCGCCGGGACGTTCGCGAGTCGGATCGGCCCGGAGCCACCGCGAATGTGTGGCAGGGGTGAGACAACGACTTCTTCCCCGGCGTAGGCGAGCACGGGGAATGGCTCAGCGATGATCGGCACTTCACCGGTCGGATACACGGTCACCGAGAACACCCCGACGCCGTCAGCGGTGCCGTCGGACACCACCAGTCCGATCTCCTTGAGCGCGCCACCGACGCCGGCGTCGGTGTAGATGAGGGTTCCGTCCGGCGTGTACTGGACCTGATCGGGAGCCGGCACGCTCGCCTGTGTGAGATAGAACGGATCTCCGTCGGGGTCGACCCAGTCGCCGAGGGTCTGTGCCGTCAGGCGCCCGCCGGCGTTGACGGATGCCTTGGACTTCCGGACCTGGTTCGGCGGGCTGTTCTCGTCTTCAGACCGGACGGTGAGCGTGACCTCCGCCGTCGACGTCCCGCCCTTGCCGTCGGAGATGGTGTAGTCGAACCGGAATTCACCCGAGGCGTCCGGCGTCAGGCTCACCTGCAGCTGTTGTGCATTGTTGACGAGCTCGAGTCGACCGCTATCCACGTCCATGGGCGTGAAAGCGCTGATGATCAGAACATCGCCGTTCGGGTCGATGTCGTTCAGCAGGACGGGGAGCGGCGAGGTCTTTCCCGGCCGGGCACCGAACTCATCGGCGATCGCGGTCGGCGGCAACTGTCGCTGCTCATACTCCGGCGGGGTGTCCTCCTGGTTGTCGTCGATCTCCTGCTGGTCGTCCTCGACGTTGATCAGCTCGTCCCAGTTGTCGATGAGCTGATTCTCGGCCTGGACCGCCCACGATGCCCCGCCGATGGCATCGTTGAGCAGGAGATGACTACCGTTGGAGCGGAAATCGAGGGTGGCGTTGCCCGCGACCTCGATCGTTGTCTGCCTCGTCTCCCGGTCACATCGTTCAAATATGGTTCCATCGGTCCACGCGGCGTAATCACACCCCGCCAGTGTCACCGGGCGGGACGGAACACCGGAAACGTCGCTGACGAGCGCGGTCGGCTCTCCGCCGTCCAGGGGCACGGAGAGGAGCCCGCCGTCGACGCCGACGAGGGCGACCGACCCGCCAGGCGACGGCTGCGGAAGGACGATGTCGTTGACCTCGCCCAGGTCGACGGAATTCCCGCCGACCAGGAGGCGACCGGCGGATTCGTCGAGCAGCACCGGGGTGGTGCCGACGGAGCTGAGCTGGAAGTCATCCGAATCGACGGGAACGCTCCACCGGAATGGTCTCTCGGACGGTCTCATCGTCCGCGCCGATCCGATAGATTTCTCCGTCGGCCGGGGAGAAGACGTACAGGTCCCCTGACGGGCTCATCGAACCGATCGCTCCGGATCCGAGCGACAGGGTCGGATCCGACTCAGCATCGAAGAATTCGAGGTCGTCGACGGGGATGAGCCAGAAATCACCGTCGTCGGCGATGACGACCCGTCCGTCGGCGAGAGAGACGTCGGATGCACCGGGTGGGAGCGGCACACTCTCGGCGATGGCCGCAGTGGCCGGGTCGATGACGTCGAGGGAGCTCTGGGCAACATCGACGGCAAGCACGGTCTTGCCGTCCTGCAGGACGTCCAGCCGCGTCGCATCTGACGCGATCCCGGCGTTGAGTTGGAAGACCTGGGTGTTCGCCCTGCCGACGGCCTGGCGGGTCTCGCTCACCACCCACACGGCGCCGTCGCCGAGGTCGAGCTGCTGCGCCCGATAGCCGGTGGAGATGACGGCGAGGGTGGCGATGAGCGCACAGATGGCGGTACCGCTCGTGAGTGTGGCGATAAAGGAACGTCGGGAACGAAACCAGGTGGCGAACATCAGGGAGAGCTCTCGGGGATTTCCACGCACTTCTCTGCGCTCGGCGGCCCGAGCTTCCCCGCGCGGTTCACGAGGACCTGCAGGCACACCTGCTCGCCCGGCAGTCCTTCAACCGTGAATTCACCCGCACGCTGGATGCTCGTTGTTTCGCCCTCCGCCCGGATTTCGTACGAGTCGGTCTCGTCGAGCCCGGGGTCTGCCCAGCTGAACTGCACGCTCGAACCCTGGACGTCGGCGGCGATGTCCACGACGGTCGGGATGTCGTTCTCGGGTGCGAGGCGGAGGACGACGAAGACGGTGGTCACTGCGAGCAGGGCGACGAGCGCTGAACAGGCGATGATCGCCAGGACAAAGGGACGACCGAGCGACTGGCCCGGCCTGCTTCCGCTGCGGTCGCTCTGCGGTGTCAACGGCTCAGCGACGGCGAGCCTGGTCGCCCCCGGCTGCCTCGCGGCGTCGTCCGGGGTCCTTCGACGTCGTCGACCGGGTTCGACCGTTCGGATGGCGTTGACCCGGGTACGGTCGCTGGCGTCGTGAACGGGAGAGAAAGCCCAGTCGTCGATGGCAACATCCGGCTGGGTGGGAGGGAGACCCAGGTCCGCCTCCACCGACTGCAACTCGCGGATGAGCTCCATCGCCGACTGCGGCCTGGCCTCGGGGCGGCGTGACATCGCGCGCGCGAGCACATTCTCCAGTCGTTCCGGGAACGTCTTCGCGCCCGATCTGCTGCGGCTTGCCCTTGCTGGACCTGGCGATCAGTTCTGCCGACGTGTTGCTCTGCCACGGGATCTCGAACGGCGAGCGTCCGGCCAGGAGCGAGTAAATCGTCGCGGCGAGTGACCACACTTCGCTTGCAACCGTGCCGTTCGTCTGGCTGTGCAGGACCTCGGGCGCTGACCAGGGGATCGACATCCCGACGGTCTCGTCCTGCGTCGAGTCGCCGACGGTTCCCGCGATCCCGAAGTCGCTGAGAACAGGGTTCCCGTATGCCGTCATGAGGATGTTCGACGGCTTGATGTCCCGGTGGAGCACGTCGGCCCGGTGTGCGGTTTCGGTGGCGCTCGCGATCTTGATCCCGATGCGGAGCGCCTCGGAGACCGACAGCGGTTCGTCGCGGTAGCGCTGGCCGATCGCTGAGGAGCACAGTTCCATGACGAGGTACGGACGGCCGTCAGCCGCCACCCCGGACTGATACACCGTCAGGATGGCCGGATGCGCACTCAATTGCGCCATCAGGTCCGCCTCGACCTGGAACATCCGCCTGACATCCGCGTTCACGTACTCGCGCAACATGACCTTGACCGCGACCTGGCGGCGCGGGTTGTCCTGTTCGTACAGGAAGACGTCAGCGAACCCGCCCGAGCCCAGGATGCGCACGAAAGAGAAGCCGGGGAGCTGCGGCGGCTGTGACGGCAGGCGTCGGGTCACGAGGCGCTCCCTTCACTGATTGACGAGCACGGGAAGGCAACCTTCCCCATTGTAGGCAAATGCCCGCCCGAATTATGCCCCCGGCCAGGGGGGCAAAATCTCGATGACGTTGCCGTCGCCGATGTCGATAAATGTTCCGGGGACGACCACGACTGACTCGCCCTGGCGCAAGCGGCGCCAGTGCCCCTGGGGAGGGATCACTGACGTCCCGTTGGTTGACTTCAGGTCGGTGGCGACGATCGAATCACCGATCTGCTTGATCTCCAGGTGCGTCGCTGAGACCGACTTCGAACCCGAGACCACTGGGACGAGTCGCGACGGGTCCGGCAGGGGGATACGTGGCTGACGGGGATTCCTGCCGAAGTAGTGGACCGCGTCGAGCGGGTATGCCTGTCCCCCGTTGATACGGAAACCGTAGAGCAGCGTCTTCGGATCGTTGGGGACCAGCGGGGCCTCCCGCAGGACTGTCTCGTCCTGGATCGGCGGGGCGATGTCCCGACGGAGGACCGTCTCGCCGTCGTGCCGCATGGCCGGGTCGTCTTCGGGGCTCACGCGCTGCACCGGGGGACGGATGATCGTGTTCGTCTCGGCTGCGGACGGTCGGAAATGATTCGCGGGTGCGTGGGCCACGGCCGGCGACGGGGCGGCATACGGGGAGGTGTTCGTGCCGTCGGCCACCCAGTCGATGCGGTTGGCGACGATGACTCCTGACCCGAGTGGGAAGGAGACACCGGAAACGGGGTCGCCGGGCTCCCCGGTGAGGCCGCCGGCGGCGACCGCTTCGACGCCGCTCAGCTCATCCCTTCGCCACGGCTGGTCCCCGCTTGTGATGCGGGTCCAGGCGCCGCCAGAGTGCGCATCCACGATCGCATCCCCATGCACGAGGAGCTTCAGCGTCGCCTGGCTGGTGCCGTCGCGTTCGAGAGCGACAAAGGACGCCGGTTTGCCACCGGAGGAGTTCGGGATGGCTCGAAGGGTGTCATCGAACGTCGTCGCCGAAGACTGCACCATTTCCCAGAGCCGCTCGACGATCGTTGGCTCCGACGGCGTTCGCAGGGCGATCAGCAATTTTTCGCCGACGATGTAGATCCAGGGCGCACCCGAATTCGTCATCGCGTAACGATAGGTGGACGGCTGTTCGCGTTCTGCTGTGTTCACGGTGCCCCTCGAAAATGCGGTGAAGGCGGTGCCCGGAAGGACCGGGACAGCACACCTGTCGTGTCTATTCTGCCCTGTACCCCCGTTTTGGGCGACCCTGTCGCCATTCGTAGCTCCGATCAGAGCGTCGGCGCCCTGATCTAAGCTGGTATTCATGTCTTCTGCAGCGCCCCTCCGCATCGCCTCCGTCAACACGAATGGGGTGCGCGCGGCCTTCAGGAAAGGCATGGGCGACTGGCTCGACGCCTCGAACATCGACATCCTCGCTCTTCAGGAAGTCCGAGCGGCCACCAGCGACCTCGAGGGCCTGTTCGGGCCGGACTGGGATATCCTGCACGACCCGGCAACCGCGAAAGGCAGGGCCGGGGTCGCACTGCTGAGCCGGGCCAAAGCATCCATTCACCGCGTCGAGCTGGGCGCGGATGATTTCGACAGCGCCGGTCGCTGGCTCGAGGCAGACTACGAGGTCAACGGGTCGATCGTCACGGTGGTGTCCACCTATGTGCACTCCGGCTCCGTGGACACCCCCAAGCAGGTCGAGAAGTACAAGTTCCTCGACGCGATGACCCACCGACTCCCGGAGATCGCCCATCACTCGGAGTATGCCGTCGTGCTCGGCGACCTCAACGTCGGCCACCGCGAGCTCGACATCAAGAACTGGAAGGGCAACGTCAAGAATTCCGGCTTCCTCCCGAAGGAACGCGCGTACTTCGACCGTTTCTTTGGCGCAAGCGGCGAACCCGTCACCGGCGTCGACGGCTCGGTCGGTTCCGGGCTCGGCTGGGTTGACGTCGGACGCGCCTGGGCCGGCGATGTGGACGGGCCGTATACCTGGTGGTCCCAGCGCGGTCGCGCCTTCGACACCGGTACCGGCTGGCGACTCGACTACCAGGTCGCTACTCCCGCCCTGGCCAGTGCCGTCGTCGATTACCGCGTCGACCGTGCCGACAGTCACGACCAGCGCTGGTCCGACCACGCTCCTGTCGTCGTCGACTACGCGATCTGAATCCCAGCAACGCCCCCGCCGCTCGTCCCGTCCGCTCGACCTCACCCGATCGCCTCCCTGCGGGGCGAGAGAAGGATCACCCCATGACCAAGCCCGTCCTGTTCTCGGGAATGCAACCCTCGAACGATTCGCTCCATCTCGGCAACTTCGTCGGAGCGCTCCAGCAGTGGGTCGCCCTGCAGGAGGAGTATGACGCGTACTACTGTGTCGTCGACCTGCATGCCCTGACCAGCTCCCCGAACCCGGAGGAGCTCAGGGCGCGCACCCGGTCGACGGCGGCCCAGTACATCGCCGCGGGCATCGACCCGGCGAAGAGCGCCCTGTTCGTGCAGTCGCATGTTCCTGCACACGCGCAGCTGTCCTGGGTGCTCAACAACATCACCGGATTCGGCGAGGCCGGTCGGATGACCCAGTTCAAGGACAAGTCGGCGCGGTTCGGAGCGGATTCCACGACCGTCGGCCTCTTCACGTACCCCGTGCTGATGGCCGCAGACATCCTGCTGTACCAGACGAACGCGGTGCCCGTCGGCGAGGACCAGCGCCAGCACCTCGAGCTGACCAGGGACCTCACCGGTCGCTTCAACAGCCGCTTCGGTGAGACATTCACCCTGCCGGAGCCGGTCATCCTCAAGGACACAGCGAAGATCTACGACCTCCAGCACCCCACAGCGAAGATGTCGAAGTCGGCGGAGAGCGAAGCGGGCCTGATCAAGCTGCTCGACGACCCCAAGGTCAACCAGAAGAAGATCATGCGTGCGGTCACCGACGATGATGCGAGCATCCGCTTCGACCGGGAAGCAAAGCCCGGTATCGCGAACCTGCTCACCATCTTCTCGGCGATGTCGGGGTGGACCATCGACGCCATCGTCGACGAGTACGCCGGCCGCGGATACGGTGACCTGAAGAAGGGCGTCGTCGAGTCCGTCACCGCCGTCTTCGAGCCGATCCGTACGCGCACCCTGGAACTGCTCGACGACCCGGCCGAGCTCGACCGCTTGCTTGCCGTCAACGCGGCAAAGGCGAACGAGGTCGCCGAGAAGACGCTGGCCACCGCCTACGAGCGGATCGGCCTGCTGCGCCCCTGACGTCGACACGCCCCCGGGTGCGCACAACTCCGCCTGCCTGCCCTGCGGTACCGGGGCAGGCAGCGGGAACGCGCGGCCCGGCACGTTCCTCTGGTGCAGATTGGCGGAGTTATGCACCGCGATCGCAGCACGCCGAGTCGATCAGAGAATGAAGGTTCGGTCCCGCGATCGTGACCGCAGCACACCGAGAATCGCAGCGATCACGCGTTCCGGGTGATACATGATGTCCTCATAGAGCAGCCGCAGGGTCAGGTAGCCGAGAGCGGCCAGCGCCGTGTCTCGCCTGCGATCGGCGAGGTATCGATCCTCCGCGGAGTGATGTGCCCGGCTGTCGGCCTCGACCACGAGGCACCCCTCGATGAGCATGTCGACCCGTCCGACACCCCGGATGGAGACCTGGATGTCGAAGTGCAGGCCGACAGCGCGAACCAGCAGCCGAAGGATCGTCTCAGAACCGGCCTCTGCCCGCCCGTCGCTCAGCGCCCTGATCGGCTGGAATCGCTCCGGAAGCGCATCGAAGATCAGCGGGACGTCATCGAGTCCGATGATCCGTTTGTTGAGAGCGCTGTCCAGGGTGGCGACGGCCATCCTCGGTGTCTGGCAGCGCAGCGACTGCGTGACTGCGTCTACCGGGCTGACAGCGTGGGCGTGCGCTTCCCACGGGCGGAGCAACGGGTGCCAGTGCAGGGTGACCCCGTCGCGGTTGCCGTGCGACAGCGGCACAACCGTCTCGGCCGGGCTACGGAGACGGGAGGCACCGCGCTCGAGGTGCACATGTCCCGGGTCAGCGCGGAAGACGAAGACGTTCTGGTCGGCGAGCGCTGAGACACAGGCCAGTCGTCCGCCGACTCGTACAGCACGGATGACGTGGATCGGGCGTGCCAGGGAGCGCATAGTGGTCGCGATAGACCCGGATCAGCTGCCCCGAGCGAATGTCCCTGGTCAGCGTTCTGCCGGACGCACCTCCCGCACAGAGCTCGTCGCGGCTCGCGATCAGTGTTCCGGTCTGGTGGAAGAATTCTCGGTAGCTCACGCAGAGAGACTGGCTGCTGACGCTGCACTCACAACGCTCCGGATCGAATCCGGGGGAAACTCACTCGACCGTGACCGCTGTGGAGGACGCCGTTCGCCCTGCGCGCCCGGGGGTGGCTTCACTGATGCCCGCGCACAACTCCGCCAGAACTCACACCCCCACTCCGGAAGTCGGCGGGAACACGCGAGCGGCGGCTCGTACTGGGCGCGGTTGGGCGGAGTTGTGAACCCGCGGCTCGAACACGCGCGCCGGTAAGCTGTGCCCATGGATGTCGTGCGACTCGAAACCGACCGTTTGATTCTCGACGCGCCCACCGAGAAGGACATCCCCTACGTTTACGCGTACTGCCAGGACCCCCTGATCCAACAGTTCACGACGGTGCCCCAGCCATATGCGCTCTCCGACGCCGAAGGCTTCATCTCGAAGCTGGTCAAACCCGGTTGGGCCAGCGGCCGCGAACTCACCTGGGCACTCCGCCGCAAGGAAGAGCCCACCATCCTCGGGGTTGTCGCCCTGCGTGACTGGAATGACACCCAGGCCATGGTCGGCTACTGGCTCGGCGCACCCTGGCGCGGCCAGGGCTACACGCCAGAGGCGGTGGGCGCGATCATCGACTGGATGTTCACGGACCAGTGGACGTTCCCCGACCATGCCCCGAACAAGACACTCCTCTGGGAAGCCATGGTCGGCAACGTCGGATCAGCGATCGTCGCCCAGCGCGTGGGCTTCCGCTACACCGGGACCGGTCGTAGCGAGATCGAACACTTCGGCCAGTTCCCGTCGAGCCATCGCGCCGAGCTGACCGCCGCCGACCGACCCGGTCCTGCAGAGGGCTGGCCCGCCGAAGCGCTCACGCGGTGACCCGGCTCGCCCTCTTCGACCTCGACGACACGCTGCTCGACCACCGGGGTGCCGTGTCGCGCGGCATCGCCCACCACGTCGACGGTCTCGACGGCTTTGTCATCGAGGATCGCGAGCGATCCATCGCCCTCTGGCACGAACTGGAGGATCGCCACTATCATCGCTACCTCTCCGGCGAGCTCAGTTTCGTCGGCCAGCGGCGTGCGCGCGCTCTCGATTTTGCCGCCGCGCACAACGTCACCCTCGCCGATCCCGAAGCCGACAGCTGGTTCGACAGCTATTTCGAGAGTTACCGCGGCGCGTGGGAGCTGTTCGACGATGCCCTCCCGTGTTTGGACCGACTGACCGACGCCGGCTGGCGACTCGGCGTGATCACCAACGGGGAGCTCGACTACCAGCGCGTGAAACTCGAGCGGACCGGCCTCGCCGACCGCTTCGAACACGTGATCGCCTCGGGCGACCTCGGAATCGCGAAGCCTGACCCGCGCATCTTCGAGCACGCGTGCTCTCTCTTCGGAATCGAGCCGGGAAACGCGCTGTACGTCGGCGACCGGTTGCTGACGGATGCCGTCGGCGCAGCATCCGCGTCACTCGCGGGCGTGTGGCTCAACCGTTTCGGCGACGAGGTCGTTGTCGGCGGGATCGGTCACGGCGCAGACACCAGCAACCCGTTCGAACTGGCCGAGGCGTCCGGCGTGCGGACGATCGCGACGCTCGCCGCTCTCTAACCGAGAACGGGCCCGCCCTCACTCGGAGGACGGACCCGTCAGCGTTTTGCCGGTGCTACTGAACGTCCTCGTCGACCCAGTCGAACGATCTTCGTGACGGCCTTCTTCCACAGGCGGATGGTGCGGTCGCGCTCGTCTGCATCCATCGACGGCTCCCAGCGCTTGTCTTCCTGCCAGTTGGCGCGAAGCTCGTCGAGGTCGGCCCAGAAGCCGACCGCGAGTCCTGCGGCGTATGCCGCGCCGAGTGCCGTGGTCTCGGCAACGACCGGTCGAACGACCGGGACGTCCAGGATGTCGGCCTGGAACTGCATGAGGGCGTCGTTCGCCACCATGCCGCCGTCGACCTTGAGCTCCGTGAGGTCGACCCCGGAGTCGGCGTTGACCGCGTCGAGCACCTCGCGGGTCTGGAATGCCGTCGCCTCGAGCGCTGCCCTGGCGATGTGGCCCTTGTTGACGTAACCGGGTGAGACCGACGATGACACCGCGAGCCTCCGGGCGCCAGTAGGGGGCGAACAGTCCCGAGAACGCGGGGACGATGTACACGCCACCGTTGTCGTCGACCGTCGTCGCCAGCTTTTCCACGTCGGGAGCCGAGTTGATGATGCCGAGGTTGTCGCGCAGCCACTGGATGAGCGAACCGGTCACGGCGATCGAACCCTCGAGCGCGTAGTGCGGCTTCGCGTCGCCGAGCTTGTAGCCGAGCGTCGTGAGCAGGCCGTTCTTGGAGTGGACGATTTCCTCACCGGTGTTGAAGATGAGGAAGTTTCCGGTGCCGTAGGTGTTCTTCGACTCGCCGGTGTCGAAAGCGGCCTGGCCGAACGTGGCAGCCTGCTGGTCGCCGAGGATGCCGGCGATCGGGGTCTCCCTGAGCAGGCTGTCGAGCTGTGCGCGTGGCCGTAGACCTCGCTGGAGGACTTGATCTCCGGAAGCATCGACTTCGGCACGTCGAAGATGCCGAGGATCTCGTCGTCCCACTGCAGGGTCTCGAGGTCCATGAACAGGGTGCGGCTGGCGTTGGTGACGTCGGTGACGTGGACACCGCCGTCGGTTCCGCCGGTGAGGTTCCAGAGGACCCAGCTGTCGGTCGTTCCGAACAGCAGGTCGCCTGCCTCGGCTTTCTCCCGGGCGCCTTCGACGTTCTCGAGGATCCAGACGATCTTGGTTCCGGAGAAGTAGGTGGCAAGCGGAAGTCCGACCGTGGGCTTGAACCGCTCGACTCCTCCGTCTTTTGCCAGCCGGTCGACGATCGACTGCGTGCGGGTGTCCTGCCAGACGATCGCGTTGTAGACCGGCTTCCCGGTGGTCTTGTCCCACACGACTGCGGTCTCGCGCTGGTTGGTGATACCGATGGCGGCGATGTCGTGCCGGGTCAGGCTGGCCTTGGAGAGCGCCTGGCCGATGACCTCGCGAGTGTTGTTCCAGATCTCGGTGGGGTCGTGCTCGACCCAGCCGGCCTTCGGGAAGATCTGCTCGTGCTCGAGCTGTCCCGACGAGATGATCGATCCGGCCTTGTCGAAGACGATGGCCCGGGAACTGGTCGTTCCCTGGTCGATTGCGATGACGTAGTCCGCCATGAGTAACTCCTTTGTTGGCAATGCGGGTGTTGACGAGAACGGGCGACGGCGATGTTCAGCCGCCGCCCAGGGGATCAGGCTCCGACGGTGGGCAGCAGCACCAGTGACGCCCAGCCGGCGATCGCTCCACCGAGCAGCGGTCCGACGATCGGGACCCAGGCGTAGCTCCAGTCGCTCGACCCCTTGCCCTTGATCGGAAGGAGGGCGTGAGCGATGCGGGGACCGAGGTCACGCGCTGGGTTGATCGCGTACCCGGTGGGTCCACCGAGCGAGATACCGATGGCGACAACGACCAGCGCGACGGGGAGTGCCCCGAGCGCGGCGAGCCCCGGTGTCTCGCCCTGACGGCCGAAGGTGAGCACGACGAAGACCAGCACGAAGGTACCGACGATCTCGGTGACGACGTTCCAGGCGTATCCGCGAATGGCGGGACCGGTCGAGAACACGGCGAGCTTGGCTCCCGCGTCTTCCGATGCGTCGAAGTGCTGCTTGTAGGTGAGGTAGACGATGACGGCACCGATGAAGGCACCGAGCAGTTCTCCACCGAAGTAGGTGAACGTCGAGGCGAAGTCAACGGCGATGCCGGGCACGAACTCATCGAGACCCGAGGTGATCAAACCGACGGTCACCGCTGGGTTCAGGTGTGCGCCCGAGACGTAGGCCGCGAGCACACCGATGTAGACAGCGAAACCCCAGCCGAAGTTGATCAGGAGCCAGCCGCCGTTGAAGCCTTTCGTCTTCGCCAGCACGACGTTGGCGACGACGCCACCACCGAGCAGGATGAGGAGCGCCGTTCCGACGACCTCCGAGAGAAAGATAGAGCCTAAAGTAACGTCCACGTTGACCTTCCTTGGTTATATCGCCCCGGCATTGAGGCCCGGACCGGTGATGGGTTTTCAATCCCCTGTGAAACGTATCGACCTTCCTCCACCCGAGACAAGTGGTTCAGGTGAGAATGCGTGCAGGTATTCGCCTGTTCACTCGCCGTTTCCGGCGGAAACACCCGCCGTGCGGGTTTCCAGCTGCACGCCGTGCACGGTCGAGAGGGTCATCGCCGCCGAATCGACCTCGGCCGCGGTCTCGTCCGGGCTCCAGCCGAGGGCTGCCGCAAGGAGCCCTCCGAGCTCCTCGAGCAGGGCAGTCGACGCTCCTCCGGTGAAGGCAATGCTCGTCCGGCGCTGGAGAAGATCGAGCAGGTGAACGACCTCCTCGGTGCGGATGATCCTGGCGATTTCCTGCCTGCTGTAGTCGGGTGCCGCCGCGAGCCGGGTGTCCCCTGCGTCCGCGAGTTCTTCGATGAACCCTGCGGCACGCGTGCCATAGCGCTCAAGCAGCTGCCGGGCGCGGGCGCTTCCCACCTCGCGCGAGTTGTCTGCCAGCCACACCCGGAGCGCGGCGTCCGTCGCCGGATACCCGGCACCCCCGCCGATGGGCATTCCGACGGTGGACACGGTCCTGGGCCGGCCGAGCAGGTCGAGAGTCTCGGTCGCCAGGTGCTCGGCGAGTGCCCTGAACGTCGTCCATTTTCCGCCGACGAGGCTGAGCATGGTGCCGTCGCCCAGCGGGGTCGGAACGATCCGGTAGTCGCGGGAGACGAATCCGGGCTCGAGGTCCCCGTGGCCGGGCAGGGGTCGGATGCCGCTGAACCGGTAGACGATGTCTCCCCGGTCGACCTCGACCGCGGGGAACACGTGCTTCACGAGGTCGAAGAAGTAGTCGACTTCTTCCTCGGTGCAGACGGCCGGCTCTGCGGGATCCGCGTCGATGTCGGTCGTTCCGACCATCACCCTGCCCTTGAGCGGGTAGATGAGAACGATGCGGCCGTCCTCGTGTTCGAAGAAGATCTCCCGGCCCGCTGTGGCGGCGAGCAGCTCGGCGTTGTCGAGGACGATGTGCGATCCCTTGGTGCCGCCCATCAGGGTGCTTGACTGCCCGAGGGCGTCGTTGGTCAGGTCGGTCCATGGCCCTGACGCGTTGATGACGACGTCGGCGGTGAACGAGAATTCGTCGCCGCTGACTCGGTCACGCAGGCGGACAGCACCTCCATCGAATCCGACCGCCTCGACGTAGTTCGCTGATCGGGCGTGCGACCCGGCGTCCAGGCCATCGCGCAGTACATCGAGGGCGAGTCGCTCGGGGTCATGCACCGAGGCGTCGAAGTAGGTGGCGGTGTACTTCAGCCCGCTGTTCAGCTGGGGAAGTGCTTTCAGCGCCTTCTTCTTTCCCACGAAACGGTGCCGAGGAACGGATCCACCGTCGCGGGAGAAGGAGTCGTAGAGCACCAGGCCGACCTTGATCAGGAGTGCGCCGCGCTCCTGCGGCTTGCCCTGCTTGTGGGTGAGGAAGCCGGAGGGGAGCGGAGATGATGCCGGAGAAGGTGGAGAAGATCGGAACCGTGGTCTGCAGGGGCTTGACGTAGTGAGGGGCGATCTTCAGCAGGCCGTTGCGTTCGGTGACGGACTCCCGGACGAGGCGGAACTCGCCGTTCTCGAGGTAGCGGATGCCTCCGTGGATCATGTGGCTCGATGCGGCCGAGGCACCGGAGCAGTAGTCACCGCGTTCGACGAGTGCGACGTCGACACCCTGGAGGGCCAGGTCACGGAAGACGGCCATCCCGTTGATGCCGCCGCCAATGACGAGGACGCTGGCGTCCGGGCGGCTCGTGAGCGACCCGACGGATGCGCGCAAGGCGCCTGACTGCGGTGCTGGCTGCTTCATTGCGTTGTGCTCCTGTCTGCTGTTCGGAGCAGTGGGTCTCGCCGCCAACATCCGAATCGCGTACTTTCTCGTATCCTGCAATTCTTCGGGTATATTCACTAACGTGCAAACGTTCTGCACAAACGTGCAAGGAGCCCGGATGAACCCGACAGCAGCGCAGCTGAACCCGAAGACACGGGACGCCCTCACGCTGCCCAGCTCTACTATCTGCAGGATCTGACGATGGATGCCATCGCGCACGAACTGCACACCTCCAGATCGTCGGTCTCCCGGTTGCTGGGCCACGCGCGCGAAACCGGCCTCGTCGAGATCCAGGTGCGATCTCCTCTCGACATGCCGCGCCAGCTGGAAGGCGACCTCCGATCCCGGTTCGGGGTCACCGCACACGTCGTCCCCGTCCCCGACCTGACCAGCGACGTCGAGCGGCTCGACCGCGTCGCCCTCTCCGCTGCACGAATTCTCGGTGGCTTCTTCGACTCGAACATGTCAATGGGGGTCGCCTGGGGATCGACGATGAGCGCGCTCTCCCGCCACCTGCTCTCCAAGGCGACGCACAACTCGTCGATCGTTCAGCTCAACGGGGCCGCGAACCCGCGGACCACCGGCATCCTCTACGCCAGCGAAATCCTGCAGCGCTTCGGTTCTGCGTTCGGCGCCACCGTCCAGCAATTTCCGGTGCCGGCTGTCTTCGACGACCCGGCCACGAAAGCCGCGCTCTGGCGCGAGCGCAGCATCAGCCGCGTCCTGGAGATGCAGAAGACGCTCGACGTGATCGTGTTCGGCCTCGGCTCGCCGTTCGCCGGCGTGCCAAGCCACGTCTACATCGGCGGCTATCTCGACGACGACGACTTCGCCCAGTTGCGCGCAACGGGGGCGGTGGGAGACATCGCGACGGTCTTCTACCGTGAGGACGGCACCACAGACGGCATCCCCCTCAACGAACGGTCGAGTGGTCCCGCCCTCGACGTGCTCCGCGGGATCGCCAGACGGGTGTGTGTGGTTTCGGGCGAGAGCAAGCTCCAGAGCCTCCGTGGCGCGCTGGCCGCCGGGCTCGTCACCGACCTCATCGTCGACTCTGGAACGGCGCGCAAGATCCTGGCCGGCTGAGGAGGCCGGGACACAATCGGTAGGAATACTGCACGCCCTGACGCGTTGCCCATACGATAGAGACAACGAAACGTGTTCCGGGGTCGGTGAGAGTCCGAACCGGCGGTGACAGTCCGCGAGTCGCGTGCAGCAATGCAGGTGATTGATCCGGTGTAATTCCGGTACCGACGGTTATGGGTCGTGAGGCGAAAGCCCCACGGCTCGAGTCCGGATGGGAGGAAACACGCGCGTCGCGGGACCCTCGGGTCTGAGCGGCGCGGTCGTCGACGGCGCATGCGCCGATCGCGTCACCCCGGAATTCGTCCACGACGAGAAGAGATTCCATGGGTGCGAGCGACATGAGCGAGGCACGGGGCAATGGCCCTGACGCCGGCGTGGTCGGTGACGCCATGCGCCGCGCCCTCCTGCTCGCCCACAACGGCCCGTCGAGGGGCGTGAACCCGCAGGTAGGTTGCGTCATCCTCGACCCCGACGGTGCGACGATTGCCGAAGGCTGGCACCGCGGAGCGGGAACGGCGCACGCCGAGATCGATGCACTCTCCCGCCTCCCCGGTGGCGGAGCAGCGAATGCCACCGTGGTCGTCACGCTCGAGCCCTGCAACCACACCGGCCACACCGGACCCTGCGCCCAGGCCCTCATCGACGCCGGCGTCTCCCGGGTCGTCTACGCCATCGATGACCCCGGCGAGCGTTCGGGCGGCGGAGCGGAGCGACTGCGCGCCGCCGGTATCGAGGTCGTTCCCGGCGTTCAGCACACCGCTGGCGAGGCCCTCCTCGGAGACTGGCTCGTCGCTGCGAGGCTCGGCCGACCGTTCGTCATCGCCAAGTGGGCCCAGAGCCTCGACGGTCGGGCCGCTGCGGCCGATGGCAGCAGCCAGTGGGTCACCGGTGCGGATGCGCGGGCTGACGTACATACGCGCCGCGCGGCCGCAGGGGCCATCGGTGTCGGCACCGGCACCGTACTCAGCGACGATCCGGCATTGACCGCACGGACCGCATCGGGAGCCCTCTACCCGACCCAGCCCCTGCCCGTCGTCTTCGGACACCGCACCCTCCCCGGGTCTGCGGCACTGCGCGAGCACCCCCGGCCGCCACTACGGCTGACCGGAGACGATCTGGCCGCAGACCTCACAGCACTGGCCGCCCATGGCATCCGCTCGCTCTTCCTCGAGGGCGGGCCGACCCTGATCAGCTCGTTCATCGCCGCGGGACTCGTCGACGAATACCTCATCTACCTCGCCCCCGCCCTCCTCGGCGGGCCGCGCACGGCAGTCACCGACATCGGCGTCGGCTCCATCTCTGACGCCAGACGGCTCGCCGTCGTCGGCGTGCATACCCTCGGCGACGACATGCTCATCGTCGCCAGGCCGAAAGGACACCACTGATCATGTTCACCGGAATCATCGAAGAGATCGGCGAGGTCACCCGGGTCGACCGCACCGCAGACGCCGCACGCCTCACTGTTCGCGGCCCGCTGGCCGTCACCGGCGCACGGCACGGGGACTCGATCTCGGTATCAGGGGTGTGCCTGACCGTCGTCGACCAGACCTCCGACTCGTTCACGGTCGATGTGATGGCCCAGACGCTCGATATGTCGACGCTCGACGGTGTCGCCCCCGGACGGCTGGTGAACCTCGAACGCGCGGCCCGGGTCGGCGATCGCCTGGGGGGCCACATCGTGCAGGGCCACATCGACGGCACCGCCACGCTCCTCACGGTCACCGAGGGGAGCGCCTGGCGCGTCCTGCGCTTCAGCATCGCGGACGACCTCGCCCGGCTCGTCACGGACAAGGGATCCATCGCCGTGGATGGCACCTCCCTCACAGTGAGTGCCGTCTCCCCTGCCACCCTGCCCGACCAGTGGTTCGAGGTTTCCCTCATCCCGGAGACGCTCGTTGCGACCACCCTGGGACAGCGGGCAGCAGGCGACCGCGTCAATATCGAAACAGACATCCTCGCCCGGCATGTCGAGCGGATGCTCTCGATGCAGGCAGCGCAGAAATGGACTCCGGCGGAACAGCCCGCCGGCGGAAGGAGCGACGCATGAGCATCGCAACGATCCCCGAAGCGCTCGACGCGCTCCGACAGGGCAAACCGGTGCTCGTCGCCGACGATGAAGGCCGCGAGAACGAGGGTGACGTCATCCTCTCGGCTGAGCTGGCCACCCGCGACTGGATCGCCTGGACCGTGCGCAACACCAGCGGATACATCTGCGCGCCGATGACGAACGAGATCGCCGACCGGCTCGAGCTTCCGATCATGGTCAGCGACAGCCAGGATGTTCGGCACACCGCGTACACGATCACCGTCGACGCAGCCGACCGGATCACCACGGGAATCAGCGCCGCCGACCGCGCGCACACCCTGCGCACGCTCGGCAGCCCGGATGCCGTTCCCTCCCAGCTCATCCGCCCGGGCCACATCGTCCCCCTGCGCGCCGTCGCCGGCGGGGTTCGACAGCGCCCCGGGCACACCGAGGCAGCCGTGGATCTCATGAAGCTCGCCGGCCTGACTCCGGTCGGAGCGATCTGCGAGGTTGTGGACGACGACGGGGACATGATGCGACTCCCCGCCCTCATCGCACTCGGCGAGCGCGACGGGCTCCCCGTGATCACGATCGCTGCACTCATCGAGTACATCAACGAGCATCCTGAGGCATCCGAAGCCTGCTCCGGAACACGGAAGAGCGCCGAGGACATCGCGCAGTCCTCCCCCGTGCTTTTTGAGGTGGAGACGACGATTCCGACGACCCACGGAACTTTCACCGTTCGGGCCTACCGTGACCGGAACACGGGTGCAGACCACGTCGCCATTCTGGCCGGGGACATCAGCGGGCCTGGGGCGGTTGTTCGCGTGCACTCCGAGTGCCTGACCGGTGAGGCGTTCGGCTCGCTGAAGTGCGAGTGCGGGGACCAGCTCGACACCGCCCTCGATGCCGTGCAGCGTCATGGCGGGGTCGTCGTCTATCTCAGGGGGCACGAGGGCAGGGGTATCGGCCTGATCAACAAACTCAGGGCGTACCGGCTGCAGGAGGAGGGCATGGACACGCTCGACGCCAACCTCGCGCTCGGGTTGCCCGCCGACGCGAGAAACTACCTCGCCGCGACGGCGATCCTCCAGGACCTCGGCCTGTCCGAGATCCGGTTGCTGACCAACAATCCGGAAAAAGTCCGACAGCTCGAGGAGTACGGCGTGCGCGTGACCGAACGCGTGCCGCTCGTCGTCGGCGTCGGTGCGTTCAACGAGTCATACCTTGAAACCAAACGTGACCGGATGGGTCACGAATTCACTTCGACGGCAATCACTGCCGCAGGCCAGGAAAGCAGGACAACATCATGAGCGGTCAGGGATCCCCGAGCATCCACGCTGACGGAACGGGACTCACCATCGTCGTCATCGCGGGCACGTGGCACGACGAGATCACGAACGGCCTGATCGCCGGCGCAACGGCGGCACTGACCGAATCGGGGGCTTCCCATCGCCTCGTTCGGGTTCCGGGCAGCTTCGAACTACCGGTCGCGGCGAAGGCCGCCCTCGACGCCGGAGCTGACGCCGTCGTCGCGCTTGGCGTGATCATCCGCGGCGGGACCCCGCATTTCGAGTACGTGTCTGATGCCGCGACGAGCGGCCTCACCCAGGTTTCGATCGAGACGGGCAAGCCCGTCGGGTTCGGCGTGCTGACGCTGGACGACGAACAGCAGGGGATCGATCGGGCGGGACTTCCTGGCTCGAAGGAAGACAAGGGGCGCGAAGCCGCGGAGGCAGCGGTCGCCACCGCGGTCCTGCTGCGGGAACTGCGCGCCTGACGGCGGCCTCAGCGGCCGTGCGGAGCGCCGCTCGCGGACAGTTCCACCGTGGCCAGCACGGTCCGCCCGCTCGGCGCGGCCCTCGGTGCCATGTCGACGAGTGCGATCTGCGACAGGGTGAACGCGTCGCCGGGGTGCGCGCGGGCGTGTTTTTTGGCGGTGATATGCGCCCGAAAACGGATGCCGGTGAAGGCCGGTTCGTCCGGCCGCGTGGCATAGGGCCGCACGGCATCCACGAGCCACTGGTGCAGGCAGACCAGCTCGTCGTTCGCTTCGAGCACGGTCACGGGCACGTCGTTGCGGCGGCCAAACAGCTCGTCGCGCTCCGCGACGACGACAAGCGGATGCTGGGTCGCGGACGCAGACGCGATCAATTCCGCGATCACACGCGGTGCCGCATCCGTCTCGAACGGCGGAAGCAGGGTCACGTGCAGGGGCCAGTCGGGCACGGCGAAGCTCTCATCGGCACGCAGCGGCTCCAGCGGGAGAACGACAACGAGGCGCGGCATGCGCCGATTCTAAGCGCCGTCGGCGGAGGGACTCACTCGACGCGTTGTGTGTGCCAGCTCACCGAACGAGCGCCGGCCGCGCAACTAGTCTGAGGGGACGAATGACAACCGGACGAGGGACGACACCATGAAGAAGCCACTGCTCGTCGCCGTGATCGCTGCGGCGCTCCTCGCGGTCGGCGTCGTCTTCGTCGCCGTGTCGAACACCGGCGCGCCAGCCGGAGGAAGCGGCCCTGCGGCATCCTTCGAGATCGAGAAGTACACCCCGCAGGCGGTCTCAGAGGCCCCGGACGGCGAAAAAGTCGTTCTGTTCTTCCACGCCACCTGGTGCTCGACCTGCAAGTTGCTCGCCGACGACATCGTCGCCAACGCCGACCAGGTCCCTGACGACGTCAGAATCCTGCTGGTGGACTACGACAGCTCAACGGAACTCAAGCAACGCTACGGCGTGGCGGTGCAGCACACCCTCGTGCAGGTGAACTCCGACGGCGACCCGCTCGAGACGTGGCGGCTGACGCGCACGCTGGACGAACTGCTGAGCGATCTGAGCTGATCCCATGGATCTCCTGCCGCTCTCCCTCCTGGCCGGCGTGCTGACGATCCTGTCTCCGTGCGTACTGCCGCTTCTGCCCGTCGTGCTCGCAGGGTCAGCCGCGGAGAAGAACCGCCGGGCCCCGTTCCTGGTGATCGCCAGCCTCGCGGTCTCGGTGATGCTCTTCACCCTGCTGCTCAAGGCCACGACAGCGCTTCTCGGCGTCCCGAGCAACGTGTGGCTGATCGTGTCCGGCGCTCTCGTGGTCTTTATCGGCGCCTCGCTCGCGTTTCCCCGCGTCTGGGACACCATTTCCCTGCGAATCGGTCTGCAGTCCGCGGCAGGGAAGCTCTCCGAACGGTCCGGACGGGCGAGCGGAACGACCCGCAGTCTTCTGCTCGGGTTCTCCCTCGGACCGGTGTTCACGAGCTGCAGCCCGACGTACGGCCTGATTCTCGCCGTCGTGCTCCCCGCAAGCCTCGCCGACGGCGTCCTGAACATCGCCGCATACACTCTTGGTCTGAGCGCCGTGATGCTCGCCGTCGCCTGGGGCGGGCGAGCCGTGACATCGCGTCTCGGCTGGGCAACAGACCCGCGCGGGCGCTTCCGTCGCGGCCTGGGAGTGTTCCTCATTCTCACCGGTCTGCTGATCGGAACGGGCAGTATTCGCGCGGTGGAGGCATGGCTGGTCGACCGCGGACTGCTCGGCACCGTGCTCCTGGAGCGCGGTTTCCTCGACAACGTCGATACCGACCGAACACCGGAATCCGGCAGCGTGGAGATTCCCGGGTTTCTCCGCGAGGCTTTTCCCGACACTGACTGGTCGCGCGCAGACCCTGCCATCGGCTCTGCCCTGAGCGGCGGGCCGGGCAAGGACGGCATCCCCGCGATCGATGCTCCACAGTTCGAGCCGATCGCAGACTTTGCGCACGCTGACGACATCCAGGCGATCCTGGTGGAGAGCGGCGACGGGGTGAAGGCCTACCCGTACAACATCCTGACCTGGCATGAGATCGTCAACGACACCGTCGAGGACGTTCCCCTCGCCATCACTTTCTGCCCGCTGTGCGGTAGTGCGATCGTGTACGAACGGACGCTGCAGGATGGCACTGCGACGACGTTCGGCGTCAGCGGGGCGCTGCTCGAGAGCAACATGATCATGTTCGACCGCGCTACCGAGACACTGTGGCAGCAGAGCACGGGGCGAGCGCTGGCGGGTGAACAGTTCTCCCATCAGCTCGAGCTGTACCCATTCCAGCTGCTGAGTGTTGGGGAGATCAGGGACCGACACCCGGGCGCGCTCATCCTGAGCGAGGACACCGGCCACTCTCGCAATTACGCCAGCAACCCCTACGGCGAGTACGACGAGAATGGCGCGTTTTACTTCACCCCCAGCCACATCGACCAACGCTTCGCCGCGAAAGAGATCTTCGTCGCGTTCCGCGTGGAGGACACCGACGTGGCTGCACCGTGGCTCGCGCTCCGGGACGGACGGAGCTACGAAACGGATGTCGACGGCGCGACCGTCACGCTCACCAAGGTGGAGAACGAGCTTGTGGTGGCAGGCCCCGACGGGACCGAGATCCCGTTCTACTTCGAGATGTGGTTCAGCTGGGCGGTGCAGCACGACGACGGCGTGGTGTTCGACCCCGACAACCCGTAAGTCGACCCGGGAGCGGGTAGAGCGTGGCATCCCACCCCGCTCGCGCTCCCGCGCTATTTTTTGCGGCAGGGACGTCTGCGCGTAAGGTGTGAAAGTCGCGCCACGCGTGCGAGAACTTCCGAGAATTCAGTCCTTCGGGTCGCGGGCGCTTCGGCCTGCTTCCACGGGTTCCCCTCACCAACGAGAAAGCATCATGTCAGTCTCAGCCACCACCACTCCCCAGGCCCCGGCCAATCCGAAGTCGCGGGTCATCCTCGCCTCCCTGATCGGCACGACGATCGAGTTCTACGACTTCTACGTCTACGCCACCGCTGCGGTCCTCGTCTTCCCGTACCTTTTCTTCCCGGCGGGGAATGAAACGACCGCGCTCCTGGCATCCTTCGCCATCTTCGGTGCCGCCATGGTCGCCCGCCCGCTCGGAGCGATCTTCTTCGGGCACCTGGGAGACAAGGTCGGTCGCAAGACCACGCTCGTGGCGGCGCTTCTCACCATGGGAATTGCGACCTTCCTCATCGGCCTGCTCCCGACCTACCTCGTCATCGGCTGGTTCGCCCCGCTGCTGCTCGTCATCCTCCGTCTCGCCCAGGGCTTCGCGCTCGGCGGCGAATGGAGCGGCGCAGCGCTCGTCGCCACCGAGAATGCCCCGGCCGGCAAGCGCGCCTGGTACGGCACGTTCCCGCAGCTCGGCGCCCCGATCGGCTTCATCATCGCCAACGGCCTGTTCCTGCTCATCGCGTTCGCCCTGCCGTCTGAAGACCCGTCGCGCCCGTCGGAGGCGTTCCTCGACTGGGGCTGGCGCATCCCGTTCCTCTTCTCCGCTGTCATGGTCATCGTGGGACTCTGGGTTCGACTCAGGCTCGTCGAAAGCGATGCTTTCACCAACACGGTGAAGGCCGGCAAGGTCGTCAAGCTCCCGCTCGGCCTCGTCTTCAAGAGCCACTGGCGCGAACTCATCCTCGGCACGTTCTTCATGCTCGCCACGTACGTGCTGTTCTACCTGATGACGACGTTCTCGCTGAGCTACGGCCGCGCACCGATCGACCCGGCCGAAGGACAGCAGCCTGGTCTCGGCTACGACTACAGCACGTTCGTGCTCATGCTGATCGCCGGTGTCGTCTTCTTCGGAATCTTCACGCTGCTCTCCGGACCGTGGGCCGACAAGTTCGGGCGCCGCAAGACGCTCATCATCGTCACCTCAGGCATCATCGTCTTCGCGCTGCTCTGGGTGCCGCTGCTCAGCGGTGGCTTCATCGGCGTCATGGCGTTGCTCATCATCGGGTTCAGCCTCATGGGCATGACCTTCGGTCCGATGGGCGCGTTGCTGCCTGAACTGTTCCCGACCAATGTCCGCTACACCGGCTCGGGAGTCTCGTACAACGTGTCGTCGATTCTCGGAGCCGCCGTCGCTCCGTTCATCGCCGTCTGGCTCTGGGCGATGGCCGATGGAAGCCCCTTCCTCGTCGGCGTCTACCTCGCCGTGATGGCCGTGATCACGCTGATCGCGCTGATCATCGGCAAGGAAACCAAGGACATCGACATCGACCGCTAGGCCCGGTGTGCTCACACGGATGCCGTCCCTCGCCACGCGAGGGACGGCATCCGTTTCTGCGTCCCCGCCCGTCACCCCAAATTCAGGAGAAGACCCCAAATTCAGGAGAAACGAGCGACACGCCGGCCAGATGGGCCACGCGCACGGCGTGTCGCGGTCGTTCTCCTGAATTTGTCGTCTTCGAGCGCGGTGATGAATGTGACTCCCTCACAGGCACCGACCGATGACGGGACACTCCCCGGTCTGCTCGCCCGGGCTCAGAACACGCACGAGCACCGCCATCGTGTGGGGATGTTCGATCCACACGACGCCGTCAGCACCCTCGGTGGGGTTGCCCAGAAACAACGCATACTCGCTCTCGGGGTTCCGGCATCCGCCCTCTCCACCGCAGTCAGGCAGGGCATTCTCTTCCGACCGATGCAGGGATGGTACGCACGTCCGGATGCCGATCCCCACGTCATCAGGGCAGTGCGGCTGGGCGGATGCCTCGGTTGCGTCAGCGCGGCGGGTTTCCACGGACTTGCGACACCGCCCGGAAATCCACTTGCATGTGTGGGTTCACCCGGAGGCATCCCGGCTCAGGACTCCGGCAGACAAGCACCGACGGTTCGAGCCGGCCGTCGATCGCAGTGCCACCGTGCACTGGAACCGCCTCGACGCTGTTTCACGGCACACTCTTGTGCTGCCCCTTCCCCTCGCCCTCCGCCAGGTGGCCGGGTGCATGCCGCTCGACTACACGGTGGCGATCCTCGATTCAGCGTTGTTTCGCAGAAAGATCTCCGCCCGTGGGTTGGCGGCCCTGATCGACAGCTGGCCGCCGCGGTTTCATCCCCTCACAGAGCTCATCGACTCTCGCGCCGAGAGTTTCCCGGAAAGTATTTTTCGGGTGCGCCTCCGCCTGGCGGGGTTGGCCTGTCGCATCCAGGTCAGGGCTCTGGATGCTTTCCGGCTGGACGTCGTCATCGGCGACCGGCTCCTGGTCGAGATCGACGGCATCCAGTATCACGGCACCGACCGATTCGAAGCCGATCATGCTCGTGAGGCGACGCTCAGCGGTGTGGGTTTCATCATCCTGCGTTTCTCGTACCACCAGATCCTCTTCGACTGGCCGACCGTTGCTGCGACGATCTTTGCAGCGGTCGAGCGGGGCGACCACCTGTCGCTCTCCCGGTAGCCGGACGCATCCCTCGCCCCGCCCAAGCTCTTCCTCCCCCGGCCGGCCAGTTCCTCCGCTCCAGTCCCGCTGGCCCACTACAAATTCAGGAGAAATGTGCGACACGCCGGGCTGGCCGCGCAACCCAGCGGCGTGTCGAGCAGGATCTCCTGAATTTGTAGCAACGATCCCGAACCGCGGCGATGCGGGCCCACGAGTCACGCATCACCCGTGTGGGCCGGGCGGCTCACGTTGCTCCGGCGACTCTCGCAGGTGGACCACGATTATGCTGGGGACCTACCCGTTTAGAAGGAGCGCAGCATGGGTTCGATCATCGGCGACATTCTTACGAGTGCGCTCGGTATCGGCCTCAGCCCTATTCCGCTCTTCGCCGCCATCACCCTGGCGCTCTCGCCGCGCGGCAACGCCGCGGGTCTCGGGTTCCTCGGCGGCTGGCTGCTCGGCGTCATCGTGCCGATCCTCACCGTCGCCACCCTCACCGGGCTTCTTCCCGAGAGCGCTCCAGACGCCTCCCGGCCGCTCGCGGCAACGATCCTCCTGCTCCTCGGAGGCCTCCTTCTCTTCCTCGCCGTCGGCGAATGGCGTAACCGGCCCCTGCCTGGACGGGCACCGGTGCTTCCGCGCTGGGTCGCCGCCCTCGACTCGATGACGGTGCCCCAGGGACTCGCACTGGGCTTCGGCCTCGCCGCCGGTTCCCCGAAGAACCTCACCCTCGGCGTCGCCGCCGGGCTCACGGTGGGTGGAGCCGGCTTCATGACGCGTGAGGTGCTCGTTGTTCTTCTGGTCTTCGTCAGCATCGCCGTGCTGAGCATGCTGATCCTGGTCGTCGGCGGAATGGCGGCCATCGAACAATGGCGCCGGCCCCTCCTCGAGCTGCGGGACTGGCTGGGTCGCAACAACGCAACGATCCTGACCGTGCTCTACCTGATTCTCGGCGTCAGCCTCGTCGGCGCCGGCATCAGCGCGTACTGACGTCGCCTCCTCGAGCAGCCCGCTCCCCTTTTTCGTACCACCGTGAGGACCCGGATGTCATCTTCCACCGCCACGCGCCCGGCGCGTCGCTCGCCGTTCGCGAAACCGCGCCCGGAAGACGGGCCCCGCGCACGGTTCGCCGAGCTCATCCCCTACCTCTTCGAACACAAGCGCGTGCTGTGGTTCGTCATCGCCCTGAGCATCGTCGGTTCAGCGGCGTCCCTCGCCCAACCGCTCCTGGTCAGTCAGGTCATCGGCGTCGTCGAACGCGGCGCTGCGCTCGGTGGCCTCGTCTGGGCTCTGATTGCACTCGTCGTCATCTCCGGCATCATCTCCGGCTACCAGCACTACCTGCTCCAGCGCACCGGCGAAGGGGTCGTCCTCTCCAGCCGGCGCAGGCTCGTCGGTCGGATGCTCAGCCTGCCCATCTCCGAATTCGACACCCGCCGCACCGGCGACCTCGTCTCGCGCGTCGGAAGTGACACCACGCTGCTTCGCGCCGTGCTCACCCAGGGACTCGTTGAGGCCGTCGGCGGCAGCATCACCTTCATCGGCGCCCTCATCGCCATGCTCATCATCGACCCGGTGCTGCTCGGCCTGACCTCCCTCGTCATTGCCGTCTCGATCGTCACAGTGGTGCTCCTCTCCACGCGCATCCGCGTCGCGAGCCAGCGCGCCCAGGCCAAGGTCGGCGACCTCGCCGCCAGCGTCGAACGCGCGATCAGCGCTGTGCGCACCGTCCGTGCGTCCAACGCGACCGAGCGCGAAGTAGCGGCGATCGACGCCGATGCCACCGGCGCGTGGAGCATGGGCATCCAGGTCGCCCGGATCTCCGCCCTCGTCGTTCCTGTCGCCGGAATCGCGATGCAGGTGTCGTTCCTCGTCGTGCTCGGCGTCGGCGGATTTCGTGTCGCGAGCGGAGCGATCACGATCGCGAGCCTCGTCGCATTCATCCTGTTCCTCTTCATGATGATCATGCCGCTCGGCCAGGCTTTCGGGGCGATCTCGGCCACGAACCAGGCACTCGGTGCCCTCGGCCGCATCCAGGAGATCATCAACCTGCCCCTCGAGGATTCAGCGGATGCCGACATCGCGGCAGCCGTTCCCGCCCCGGGTATCGCGAGTGTCGACGCCCCCGCGATCGAATTCGACGGGGTCGTCTTCGCGTATCCGACCGGGGCGGCGAAGTCCGCGCCCTCCGACGAGTCGGAACCCTCGCCCACCGTGGACACGGACCCGCCGGCGGAGCCCGGGCAGCCGGTGCTTCGCGGCGTGAGCTTCACCGCCGTCCGTGGCCAGCGCACCGCACTCGTCGGACCCTCCGGAGCCGGCAAATCGACAATCCTCGGGCTGATCGAGCGGTTCTACGACCCTGAAGCCGGTGCGATCCGGTTCGGTGGTGTCGACATCCGAACGATGCCACGCACCAGCCTCCGGTCCCAGATCGGCTACGTGGAACAGGATGCTCCGGTGCTCGCAGGCTCCCTGCGCGACAACCTCCTGCTCTCTTCGCCCCACGCGACCGACGAGGATTGCATCCGCGTCTTGCACTCCGTGAACCTCACCGACGTGCTCGACCGAAACCCGCGAGGCCTCGACGCAGCAGTCGGCGAGGACGGCATCATGCTCTCCGGCGGCGAGCGCCAGCGCCTCGCGATCGCCCGGGCGCTCCTCGCCGCTCCGCCAATCCTGCTCCTCGACGAATCGACATCCTCGCTGGACGGAGTCAACGAGCAGAAGATGCGGCTCGCCATCGACGCCGTAGCCGAGGACCGCACGCTCATCGTGATCGCCCACCGGCTGTCGACGGTCGTGGACAGCGACTCGATCGTCGTGCTCGACCACGGCCGCGTGGTCGGAACCGGAACGCACTCCGAGCTCGTGGCCTCAGTGCCGCTGTACCGGGATCTCGCCAAGCACCAGCTGCTCGTTTAGCCCTCCGCTCAACTCACCTGCCGGGAGCGCGCCGCCCACTCGACACCGTGCGTGGCTTGAGGGGCTTGCGCTTGTTCCTGAAGAGGGCGCGGACGTACAATCGCCGGAGCGATATCGGAACCTAATGTTCGATTATAGAACTCTGTGACCGCATCGTCAGATTTTCCACCACGACGAAGTGAGGAAACCTGTGCAGTTTCACCACCACGGGTATGTGTCCACCGACCCACGCATCCAACCCGCTGCTGGAGTCGGTATCGATCGGCCCGATGAACTCCCTGACGCGGTTGATGTTCTCATCGTCGGGAGCGGCCCGGCCGGGATGATCACCGCGGCCCAGTTGTCGCAGTTTCCCGATATCACCACTCGGATCATCGAACGCCGCGGAGAGCGTCTCGCGATCGGGCAGGCCGACGGCATCCAGGCGCGCAGTGTCGAGACCTTCCAGGCCTTCGGCTTCGCTGAGCGAATCATCCAGGAGGCGTTCCAGCTGACCGAGATGGCGTTCTGGAAGCCCGACCCGGCCAACCCCGCGCACATCATCCGGACGGCCCGTGCCGTCGATGACCCGACGGGGATCAGCGAGTTTCCGCACATGATCGTCAACCAGGCCCGGGTGCTGGACTACTTCGCCGAGGTGATGGCCTTCTCGCCCACGCGGATGACACCGGACTACGGTTACGAGTTCCGCGGGCTGACCGTGAACGACCAGGACGAACAGAACGAGCGGGACGACTACCCGGTGACGGTCACACTCGGCCATACGACCGGAGAGCGCACAGGCGAAGAACGCATCGTTCGCGCGAAATATGTCGTCGGGGCCGACGGCGCCCGCAGCGGTGTGCGCCAGTCGATCGGATGCACCATGGCCGGCGACCAGGCGTTCCACGCCTGGGGAGTGATGGACATCCTCGCCGTCACCGACTTCCCCGACATCCGGACAAAATGCGCCATCCAGTCTCAGGGTGGGAGCATCCTGCTCATTCCTCGAGAGGGTGGGTACCTCGTCCGCATGTACGTGGACCTCGGCGAGGTGGCCCCGGACAACAAGGGGGCGATCCGCAGCACGCGGATCGAGGAGATCATTGAGCATGCGAACGACATCCTGAGCCCATACACCCTCGATGTGAAGAACGTGGCCTGGCACAGTGTCTACGAGGTGGCACACCGGCTGACCGACCGGTTCGACGATGTGCTGCCCGAGGATCTCGGCGCACGAACCCCGCGGGTGTTCATCGCGGGCGACGCCTGTCACACGCACAGCGCGAAGGCCGGGCAGGGCATGAATGTGTCGATGCAGGATGGCTTCAACCTCGGCTGGAAACTGGCCCACGTGCTCGAGGGACGCAGCCCCGAGGCGCTGTTGAGCACCTACTCCGCCGAACGCCAGGTCGTCGCGAAGAACCTCATCGACTTCGACAGGGAGTGGTCGAGCCTGATGGCGCGCAAACCGGAGGAACTCAAGAATCCGGCCGAGCTGGAGACGTTCTATACGAGCACCGCAGAGTTTCCGGCCGGGTTCATGACGACCTACGAGCCCTCGATGATCGTCGGCGACACAACCCACCAGGCGCTGGCACAGGGCTATCCGGTCGGAAAGCGGTTCAAGTCGGCTCCCGTCGTTCGAGTGGCGGACACCAACCCGGTCGAACTCGGGCATCACCACCGCGCTGATGGCCGCTGGCGCGTGTATGTCTTCGCGGACGCCGCTTCGCCGGGGGAAGCCTCGGCCGTCGCCGATTGGGCGCACTGGTTCCAGACATCACCCACCTCGCCCCTCCTCGTCCACACCCCTGCGGATGGAGAGATCGACAGCATCTTCGACGTCAAGGTGATCTACCAGCAGGCGCACTCCGATATGGAGATCGGCCGGGTTCCCGAGGTCTTCCTGCCCCGGGTCGGGCCGTTCGGGCTGATCGATTACGAAAAGGTGTACGCCACCAACCCGGCGAGCGACATCTTCGAGCTCCGGGGAATTGACAGGAACGGTGCGGTCATCGTCGTGCGCCCCGACCAGTACGTGTCCCACGTGTTGCCGCTGTCAGCGACTGATGCGTTGGCCGGGTTCTTCACGCAGAATCTCCTGCCGCGATAACGCGGGGTGGACAGAGGGCAATGCCGGGAGCACTCATCGTCCGAATGCTCGCGCGATGCTCTCTGCGCCTGCGGTGAGCCGAGCAGCAATCTCGGCTTCCGGGCGCGGGAGTGCGACGTGGATCACCGCAATCGATGCTGCCGGTTGGCCGGGGAGCACAAGCGGCACCGCGACGGAAAGCAGCGACGGCACCACTTCGTCGTGGCTCGACGCGTACCCCCGTGCGCGGCTCTCACGAAGCTCGGCGCGCAGGTCGTCGCTCACCTCAGCGGGCCAGGCGCTCTCCGGGATACCGAGCAGAATCGCCTTGCCAGGGCCGCCTCGGCTGGTCGGATGCCGGTGGCCCGGTCGATAGGAGACGACAGCGACGCTCTGTCTCGGCATGGCACTGACCAGGGTGACCGCTTCGCCGCTGTCGAGACGCACAGCGAGCAGGCAGGTCATGCCGAGTTCGTTCGCGATCTCATTGAGCACGGGCAGGGCTGCCTGCTGCAGGTTCCGCGCGACACCGGAGGTCAGCGCAGCGAGACCGGCGCCTAGCGCAACAAGGCCAGCGGCGTCGCGCGTGACGAGGTCATGCGCTTCCAGCGTGCGAAGCAACCGGTACGCGACCGAACGGTGTACGCCGAGAATGCCGGCGAGTTCGGCGATCGAGAGATTCCGGTCAGAACCAGCGAGGATCTCGAGCAATCGGATGCCGCGACTCAGCGTCTGGGATCCCGCTTGCGGTCCCCCGCGGGATTTCGCATCCGCTGACATCGTCGAACCTCCCGTCGCGGGCACTAGCCAGCCCACGTTCGATAGTAGGACAGCGTGGTCGCAGAATGCACAGCCCGTGAAACACCGCGAGGTGCCGGGAAGTGTTCCGAGACATCCCGCCAAGGTATCTCAGAGCACTTCCGGGCACCTCGCGGTGCGTCGGGATCTCGTCAGGGCGTTCGGAGCCGGTACCTGAGGGATGCGAGTTCGGCGCGGAGCGCCGGCGGGACTTTACTGCCGAACTGTCCAAAGAATTCGTCGGTCAGGTCGGCTTCCGCGAGCCACGACGCCCGATCGACCGCAAAGAGCTTCGCGAGCGCGACCTCTGTGACATCCGTGCCGTCGACGTTGAGGTCGCCCTCCGCCGGGATTCTGCCGATGGGAGTCTCGCGAGCGGGAACCTGGCCCTCGAGGCGACGGACGATCCATTCGAGCACCCGCGAGTTGTCCCCGAAGCCCGGCCAGAGGAAACTGCCGTCGTCGTCCTTGCGGAACCAGTTGACCTGGTAGACCCTCGGGGCCCGGTCGAAGCGCAATTTCTGCCCGATGGACAACCAGTGAGCCCAGTAGTCGGCCATGTTGTAACCGCAGAAGGGGAGCATGGCGAACGGGTCCCGGCGGAGTTCGCCGACCGTGCCCTCTGCCGCGGCCGTTTTCTCGCTCGAGATCGTTGCGCCCATGAACACGCCGTGTGTCCAGTCGGTCGCCTCGACGACGAGCGGAACGTTGGTAGCACGACGCCCGCCGAAGAGGATGGCATCGAGCGGCACGGCGTCCTCCCAGTCAGCGGCGATCGCTGGGCACTGTGCAGCGGCGACGGTGAACCGGGAGTTGGGGTGCGCGGCCGGGCGGCCCGAATCGGGAGTCCAGTCGTTGCCTTCCCAGTCGATGAGGTGAGCGGGAGCCCTGTCGGTGAGACCCTCCCACCACACATCCCCGTCATCGCGCAGCGCGACGTTGGTGAAGATCGTGTTGCCCCACAGCGTCTCGACGGCGGTGACGTTCGTCGACGCGCCGGTGCCGGGGGCCACTCCGAAGAAGCCGGCCTCGGGGTTGATGGCCCACATCCGGCCGTCGTCGCCCGGACGCAACCAGACGATGTCATCGCCGAGGGTTTCGACACGCCAACCCGGGATGGTCGGGCGGAGCATCGCAAGGTTCGTCTTGCCGCACGCGGAGGGGAAAGCCGCGGCGACGTGGTACTTCTTGCCCTCTGGCGAAATGATCCGGACGAGCAGCATGTGCTCGGCCAGCCACCCCTCGTCGCGACCGATGACGCTCGCGATCCGGAGCGCGAAGCATTTCTTTGCCAGGAGGGCGTTGCCGCCGTAGCCGGAACCGTATGACCAGACCTCGCGCGTTTCGGGGAACTGCACGATGTACTTGGTGTCGCTGCAGGGCCAAGCCACGTCGTCGTCGTTCGGCCCCAGCGGCGCGCCGACCGAGTGCACGGCTTTGACCCAGGGCGTCCCGTCCGCGATCAGATCGATCACGGCATCGGACGTGCGCGTCATGATGCCCATCGAGAGCACCGCGTAAGGGGAATCAGTGACCTGCACACCAAGCTGCGACAACGGCCCGCCGACCGGTCCCATCGAGAAGGGAACGACGTACATCGTGCGGCCGCGCATGCTCCCGGCGAAGACACCGTCGAGCTCATCACGCATCGAGTCCGGGGACTGCCAGTTGTTGGTGGGACCGGCATCCTCCTCGCGTTCCGAGCAGATGAAGGTGCGGGATTCGACCCGGGCGACGTCGCTCGGGGCGCTGCGTGCCAGGTAACTGTTGGGGCGCCACTCCGGGTTGAGTTTGATGAGCTTGCCCTCTGCCACCATCTGTTTGGTCAGCAGGTCGCTCTCCCGTTTCGATCCGTTGCACCAGAGAACCTGATCGGGCTGGGCGAGTGCGGCGATCTGGTCGACCCACTGATGAAGCGCTGCGAGCGGATCAGTGGCGCCGCCGGTCGATTTTTCGTCGACATCCGTCTCGTGATCCACGTGCGTGTGGTGTCCGATTTCGGCGATGCTCATGTCCCTGGTGCTCCTTCGTGCGGCGGCTGATCTCTACTGTGGCGCAGAAACAGCCAGAGATATGGGCCACGCGTGCGTTAAGAATGCTGATTCTTACGATATTGTTCAAATATGAATCGGGTAACGTCAGATCTGTCCACCCTCGGGCACCGCATTCGCCACTTCCGCTCCGAACGCTCCCTGACGCTCGACGAACTCGGGGAGCGGGCCGGCCTCGCCGGCAGCCAGCTCTCTCTGATCGAGAACGGGAAGCGGGAGCCGAAGCTCTCTGTGCTTCAGTCGATTGCAGGCGCTCTCGACGTGGACCTGACCGACCTCCTCGCCGCAGCGCCACCGAATCCACGCGCCGCGCTCGAGATCGAGCTGCGCGCGGCACAGCGGACGGCCCTGTACACCGAACTCGGTCTTCCGTCGGTGAAGCCCACCAAGGGGATGACGGATGACGCGCTCACCGCTCTCGTCGGCCTGCACCGGGAACTCCAGCGCAAGGCGACTGAGGCCATCGCCACACCGGAAGAGGCCAGGCGGGCGAACACCGAGCTGAGGGAGTGGATGCGTGAACGCGACAACTACCTGCCGGAGATCGAGTCGCTCGCCGAGGCGAAGATCAAAGCGGCAGGTCACGTCCGCGGCGCCGTCACCCACCGCACGGTGAGCATCATGGCCGAACAGCTTGGCCTCAGCCTGATCTACGTGAACGACCTCCCCCACTCGGCGCGCAGCGTCACGGATCTGGCAAATGGTCGTATCTACCTGCCGCCTGCTTCGATCCCCGGCGGACACGGACTCCGGTCGATGGCGCTGCAGGCCATGGCCCACCGGCTGCTCGAGCACACCCGCCCGACGAGCTACGCCGCGTTCCTGCGGCAACGTCTCGAAATCAACTACTTCGCTGCCTGCTGTCTCATGCCACAGGAAGCAGCGGTCGCCTTCCTCAGCCAGGCCAAACGCGACAAGAACCTCGCCGTCGAGGATTTTCGCGACGCGTTCGGCGTGACCCACGAAGCCGCGGCGCTGAGGTTCACCAACCTGGCGACGCACCACCTCGATATGCCCCTGCACTTCCTCCGGGTGTCGGAAGATGGGGCCCTCGCCAAGGGCTACGAAAACGACGGCCTCCCCCTGCCGATGGATGTCACGGGGGCGATCGAGGGACAGATCGTCTGCCGCAAGTGGAGCGCACGGAGCGCATTCGACAGGACCAACCGGACCACCGAGCTCTACCAGTACACGGACACCCCTGCTGGCACGTACTGGTGCGCGACCCAGACCGGAACGACGAGCGCTGGGGAGTTCTCGATCTCGGTCGGTGTGCCGTTCAACCAGGCGAAGTGGTTCCGCGGACGAGAGACCACGGCGCGAGCGGAGTCGACGTGTCCCGACCTCTCGTGCTGTCGTCGGCCGCCGAACGGCCTCGCCGAACGCTGGCGAGACCAGGCCTGGCCGAGCGCCCGGCTGCACGCGCACATCCTCTCGCCGCTGCCGAGCGGAACGTTCCCGGGCGTCGACGACTCCGAAGTGTACGCATTCCTCGACCGGCACAGCGCAGGCTGATCGCTGCCCGGTGCTAACCTCCCTTCATGGCTGAGAAATCGCACGAGGAGAACCGTCGCGACCAACTGACGAGCGCGCCGGAATCCACGGAAGCGGATGCCGCGGCCCGCGTCGAGGTGAGCGAACGCGAGAATGGCGCAACGCGGATCGACATCGCCGACGAAGCCCCGGTTCGCCCAAGCGACCCGACGACCTAGCGGATCCTCAGCCGAGCGCCCACATCGCCACCGCGCTGGCCGCAGCGACGTTGAGTGAGTCGACGCCGTGTTTCATCGGGATCATGACCACGCTGTCGGCTGCGGCGATCGCGGCATCCGTCAGCCCGCCGCCCTCGGCGCCCAGAACGAGCGCGAGTCGTTCGTGGTCGCTGCTGTTCACCTCTCGGAGGCTGACGGCGTCCGGGCTGAGTGCCAGCGCCGCAACATGAAACCCGTGGCGGGTGAGGAGCTCCCGCGTCTCATTCCAGTCGCCGACGCGCGTCCACGGCACCTGGAGAACGGTGCCCATCGAGACCCGGATCGACCGGCGGTAGAACGGGTCGGAGCACCGCGGCGTCACCAGCACGGCGTCCGCCCCGATCGCCCCAGCCGACCGGAAGATCGCACCGACGTTGGTGGGGTCTGCGACATCCTCGAGAATCACGACGCGGCGAGCGCCGGCCAGGAGGTCATCCGGGTCGGGAAGTGCCGGGCGATGCATCGACGCGATCAGACCGCGGTGCAGAACGTAGCCGGTGAGTTCGGCGAGGAGCTCGCCAGGGCCGACAAAGATGGGCACGTCGATGTCCCCCAGCAGGTCGAGGGCGTCGTCCACGGTGCTGCCGAGCGCAAGCACCGACCGCGGCCGGTGCCCGGCGCGCAGCGCACGCTCGAAGACCAGAAGAGATTCAGCGAGGTAGAGTCCGTGCTCGGTGCCCCTGGCTTTCTTCAGGGCGACGTCGGTGGCGTGGGCGTAGTCCGCGAGTCGCGGATCGGCCAGGTCGGAGATCTCGAGAACGGGCACTCCGGGAGTTTACCGAGCCGGAGCATCACGAACGGGCCCTCCCTGTTTCTCGCCATCCGGTGAGGGAGGGCGTTAGACTTCCCACGTCAGCGGCATGGCGCCGGTGCGCTCGGAAAAGGGGCGCTGGACGGTCCCCGGATCGTGAGACATATACGGAATCTCCCGCTATATGAACTCCAAGGATCAGCATGACCACCGTTGTCACCAGAATCGCCGACGCCCTCGCCCCGTCTGTTTCCCATGCATTCGGCGTGATGGGCAACGGGAACGCCCACCTCATCGACGCGCTCAGCCGAACACCGGTGAGCTACACCGCCGTTCGTCATGAGGTCGCCTCGGTCGCTGCCGCCGATGCCTTCTATCGCGCGAGCGGCAGGCTCGCCCTCGCCACCACCACCTACGGCGCCGGTTTCACGAACACCATCACGGCACTGGCCGAATCCGTCCAGGCTGCGATTCCCCTCGTTCTCCTTGTCGGCGACGCTCCCACCTCGGGTCCCCGGCGCTGGGACATCGACCAGCGGGCGCTCGCGGCATCCGTCGGCGTTCGCACCTTCACGGTGGGACCAACGGATGCCGGCCGAGTCACCATCGCCGCCATCAGCCATGCGCTCACCCACCGCACCCCGGTCGTCCTGGCCCTCCCTTACGACCTGATAGCCACTCAAGCCGAGGACGAGGGCGAGCTTCCCGCGCCCTCCCTGCCGGTGCGCGTGCAGCCGGACCCTGCACGGGTCGCCTCGGCCGCATCCGCCCTGTCCGGCGCACGGCGACCGGTGATCCTCGCCGGCCGCGGCGCCTGGCTCGCCGACGCCGGCGCCCCGCTCAGCCGACTGGCCGACGCGACCGGCGCGCTCACCGCGACGACCGCGCTCGGCCGCTCCCTGTTCGACCGACCCGAGTTCGATCTCGGGACCGTCGGCGGATTCGGGCAGGACGCGGCCATGGACCTCATCGGCCAGGCCGACGTCGTTCTCGTCGTCGGCGCGAGCCTCAACCAGTTCACGACGCGGTTCGGCACGCTGTTCGCGCCGGACGCCACCGTGATCCGGGTAGACGACCGCGCCCCCGGGGCGCACCCCTCCGTCTCGATCGCGGTTCACGGTGACGCAGCCCTCACCGCCATCGCCCTGTGCGATGCCCTCACTGAGACCGACCAGCAGAACCGGGGCTGGAGGTACACCCTGACGACGGATGCCGCCAGATACCGTGCCAGGGACGCCGGCATCGGCACCTGCGCCGACGGTCGCCTCGACCCCCGCAGCGTCGCCATCCGCCTCGCTGCCACGCTCCCGGACGACCGCGTCGCTGTCGCCGACGGCGGTCACTTCCTCGGCTGGTCCAACACGTACTGGGATGCCGCGGCCCCCGACCGGTGGATCATGGTCGGAACCGCGTTCCAGACCATCGGACTGGGCTTCGGCAGCGCGGTCGGCGCTGCTGCAGCCCTCCCCGATGCCACACTCGTCCTCTCCACAGGAGACGGCGGGGGACTCATGGCGCTGGCCGATCTCGACACGGTGATTCGCACCGCGAAGAAGGGTGTCATCGTGGTCTGGAATGACGCAGCGTACGGCGCCGAGGTCCACGTCTACGGGCGGATGGGAATCGGAACCGGCCCGATGCTCATCGATGAAGCCGACTTTGCCGGCATCGCTCGGTCGCTCGGTGGCCGCGGGGACATCATCCGCTCCCTCGAGGATTTCGCTGGTTTCGAGGCGTGGATCGCATCCGGAGACGATGGCGTGTACCTGCTGGACTGCCGGATCTCGACGTCGGTCGTTGCCCCCTTCCAGCAGGAGATCTTCGACCAACTGACGAAGGACTGAGCCCGGTGGTCCAGGCAGGGAGCGCGGAGAAAGCGCGCATCGGATATGGTTCGTATACGATCATCGACGATCTCACGGGTCAGGTCCTGTCGGGATCCACACCATCGAAGGGCCCGGCGCATGCTTGAACAGTCCGTCATCGACGGTATCGCCGCAGAACTGTACGAGGCGAAGCGGTCACGAACGACGATCCCGCGGCTCACTGCGCGATACCCGGACATGACCGTCGAGGACGCCTACGCCGTGCAGAACGTCTGGAAGGAACGCGGCCTCGCCTCGGGCAGGCGACTGGTCGGTCGCAAGATCGGCCTGACGTCCAAAGTGATGCAGGCTGCAACCGGAATCTCCGAACCCGACTACGGCATCATTTTCGACGACATGGTCCACGAGAACGGTGCCGTGATCCCCCATGACACGTTTTCAAACGTGCGCATCGAAGTGGAACTCGCATTCGTGCTCGGCGCGGACCTGTCGGGCCCGGACTGCACCCTCTTCGATGTACTCGACGCGACCGACTACGTTGTCCCAGCCCTCGAAATCCTCGATTCGCGGATCGAGATGGATGGGCGCACGATCGTCGACACCATCTCCGACAATGCGGCGATGGGCGGCATGGTCATAGGCGGAAACCCGGTTCGAATCGGCGAGGTCGACCTTCGCTGGGTCTCCGCGCTGCTGTACCGGAATGAGTCCATCGAGGAGTCAGGCGTTGCCGCCGCCGTTCTCAACCATCCTGCCACCGGCGTCGCCTGGCTCGCCAACAAACTGGCCGCCCACGGAACGAGCCTGGCCGCAGGCGAGATCATCCTCGCCGGCTCCTTCACCCGCCCGATGTGGGTCGGGAAGGGCGACACCGTGCACGCCGACTACGGACAGTTGGGATCCATCACATGCCGTTTCAGCTAGCCCCCACCTTTCGCGATGACCTCGCCGGGTCCAACCGCCCGCTCATCGGCATGTGGGTCTCATCCGGCAGCCCGCTCGTGGCGGAGATCTGCGCAGGCTCCGGCCTGGACTGGCTTCTGATCGACGGCGAACACGGCCCGAACGGTCTCGAGTCCATCCTGTCCCAGCTCCAGTCCGTCGCCGGGTATCCGATCACACCGCTCGTTCGCGTGCCATCGGGCGATACCGTCCTGATCAAGCAGTTCCTCGACCTCGGCGTCCAGAACATGCTCGTCCCGATGATCAACACGGCCGACGAAGCCCAGGACGTGGTCTCGGCGGTCCGCTATCCGCCACGGGGCGTCCGTGGCGTGGGCAGCGCCCTTGCGCGCGCCGCCCGGTGGAATCGCGTCGACGATTACCTGGGCCTGGCCGACGAATACGTCTCCCTCTTCGTCCAGATCGAAACCACGGATGCCGTCGCGAACGCGGCGGAGATCGCCACCGTCGATGGCGTCGACGGTGTCTTCGTCGGTCCGTCCGATCTCGCAGCGTCGATGGGTCTGCTCGGCCAGCAGGAACACCCGGATGTGGTTGCGGCGGTCGAGGACACCATCCGCACGATTGCAGCACGTGGCAGGCCGGTGGGCGTCAACGCCTTCAACCCGCAGATGGCCGAGCGCTACCTCGCCGCCGGCGCGACGTTTGCTCTCGTCGGCGCCGATGTCGCGCTGCTCGCCCGCGGCTCGGAGGCGCTGGCCTCCGCGTACATTCCCGCAGGCGACGAGCCGCCCCGCTCGGGCTACTAGCGCACCCGGACACAGCCCGATCTCACCCAGACAAGGATGTCGATGACATATCCAGCCACTCCACGGCCAGGCAAGATCGTCGCCGTGCACCTCAACTACCGGTCGCGCGCCGAGCAGCGCGGACGTGTTCCTGAGTTCCCCTCCTACTTCTTCAAGCCGTCATCGTCGATCGCGGCGTCCGGCGGCGTGCTCGAACGACCGGCAGGCACCGAGCTTCTCGCCTTCGAGGGTGAGATCGCCCTCATCATCGGTCGTCGGATCCGTCGCATCTCCCCCGACGACGGCTGGGCCGCCATCAGCGGGGTTACCGCCGCCAACGACTTCGGCATCTACGACCTGCGCACAGCAGACAAAGGCTCCAACGTCCGGTCAAAGGGAGGCGACGGCTTCACTCCGCTCGGTCCCGATGTCATCCCCGCCGATTCGGTCGACCCGGGCGCGCTTCGCGTTCGCACGTGGCTGAACGGCACGCTGGTCCAGGAGGACACGACCGCTGGCCTCCTGTTCCCCTTCGGCCAGCTCGTCGCCGATCTGTCCCAACTCATGACGCTTGACGAGGGAGACGTCATCCTGACGGGGACTCCCGCCGGCTCCTCCGTCGCCGAACCGGGCGACACCGTCGAGGTCGAGGTGGACTGCCCTGGCGCGAACGGAGCGCCCACATCGGGTCGCCTCGTGACAACGATCAGCCAGGGGACGGATGCCTTCGGCGAATTCGGCACCCAACCGAGCGTCGACGATACGCAGCGCGAAGAAGCCTGGGGCAGCCGTGAGGACGCCGGGCTCGCCACAGCACCGGTGTTTGAGCTCACGGACGAGCTGAAGGGCCGCATCAATTCTGTGGGAACGGCGACGCTGAGTTCGCAACTGCGCAGACGAGGCCTCAACAACGTCTCGATCGACGGGCTGGTGTCCACGAAACCGAACGTCCGGTTGGTCGGACGCGCCCGCACGCTCCGCTACATCCCGAACCGGGAGGACCTGTTCGCAACCCACGGCGGCGGATACAACGCCCAGAAGCGCGCATTCGATTCCCTCGGCCCCGGTGACGTTCTCGTCATGGAAGCGCGCGGCGAGCGGGGAACGGGCACCGTCGGCGACATCCTGGCGCTGCGCGCCCAGGTTCGCGGGGCAGCCGGGATCGTCACGGATGGGGGCGTCCGCGACCTCGCCGCCGTCGCCGCCCTCGATCTGCCGACGTATTCCGCCGGGGGCCACCCGGCGGTCCTCGGTCGACGCCATGTTCCGTGGGACATCGACATCACCGTCTCCTGCGGCGGGACGGCGGTGCAGCCCGGAGACGTGATCGTCGGCGACGCGGACGGACTGATCGTGATCCCGCCTGCCCTCGTCCACGAGGTGGTTCGCGATGCCATCGAGCAGGAGCGGGAAGAGAGGTTCATTGCCCAGCAGGTCGCGCTCGGTGAGGACGTCGACGGACTGTATCCGATGAATGCCGGATGGAAAGCCCGGTACGCCGAGTGGGAGGACTCCCCCGCATGAGCGTTCTCGATGCGCCGGTGAACCGCAGCAAGTCAGAACTCGCCCACTCCTGGATCAGGGCGAAGATCGTGGGCGGCGCCTTCGTTCCCGGCTACCGCCTTGTGCTCGGTGCAATCGCGAGGGAACTCGACGTCAGCGTTGTCCCGGTCCGCGAGGCGATCCGACGGCTCGAAGCCGAGGGTCTTGTGACCTTTGAACGCAACGTCGGCGCGCAGGTCGCCATGCTCGACGAGAGCGGGTACGTCACCACGATGGAGACCCTGAGCATTCTCGAGGGCGCCGCCACGATGCTCTCCGCGCCACACATCAGCGAAAACGACATCGCGGCTGCCCGCGCGGTGAACGCGCGCATGGCGGACGGTCTCGACGACTTCAACCCCCATCGGTTCACCGAACTCAACCGGGAGTTCCACTCGATTTTGTTCGCGCAATGCCCGAACGACTCCCTGCTCGACCTCGTGCACCGGAGCTGGAACCGGTTGAACATGCTGCGGGACTCGACGTTCAGCTTCGTCCCCGGGCGCGCGCGCCAGTCGGTGGCCGAACACGACGGCATCCTGACCCTCATCGAGAACGGGGCAGACAGCCTGGAGATCGAGCTGGCGGCGCGAGCGCACCGGACCCGCACCCTCGACGCATTCACCGAGTATCAGGCCGCCCGCAAGCGCACCCATCCTGTTCAGCCCTAACTGCATCGGAGCACACCATGGCCCATTACATCCCGGAGAACCTGCCGACCCGCATTCGGCACTACATCGACGGCGAGTTCGTCGACAGCATGTCCGGCGAGACCTTCGATGTGCTCGACCCGGTCTCGAACGAGAACTACGCGACCGCTGCCTCCGGCCAGCGCGAGGACATCGACCGCGCCGTCGCAGCCGCGAAGCGAGCGTTTGACTCAGGCCCATGGCCGCGCATGCTTCCCCGCGCCCGGTCACGAATCCTCAATCGCATCGCGGATGCCGTCGAGGCGCAGGACGCCCGGCTCGCAGAACTCGAAACCTTCGATACCGGCCTGCCGATCACCCAGGCTCTCGGGCAGGCGCAGCGCGCTGCGGAGAACTTCCGGTTCTTCGCCGACCTCATCGTTGCGCAGGCCGACGACCACTACAAGGTTCCCGGTCGGCAGGTGAACTACGTCAACCGTAAGCCCAAGGGCGTCGCCGGCCTCATCACGCCGTGGAACACCCCGTTCATGCTCGAGAGCTGGAAGCTGGCACCTGCACTCGCATCCGGGTGTACCGTCGTGCTCAAACCGGCTGAATTCACTCCGCTGTCCGCGAGCCTGTGGGCGTCGATCTTCGAGGAGGCCGGGTTGCCGCGCGGGGTCTTCAACCTCGTCAACGGCCTCGGCGAATCTGCAGGCGACGCCCTCGTCAAACATCCGGATGTCCCGCTGATCTCCTTCACCGGCGAGAGCAGCACCGGACAGACGATCTTCGCCAACTGTGCAGCGAACCTCAAGGGGATGTCGATGGAACTCGGCGGCAAATCCCCCGCCGTGGTCTTCGCGGACGCCGACCTCGACGCCGCCATCGATTCGACCCTGTTCGGTGTGTTCTCACTCAACGGCGAGCGCTGCACCGCAGGGAGCCGGATCCTCGTCGAGCGCCCGATCTACGACGAATTCCTCGAGCGGTACGCCGCCCGCGCGAAGAACATCATCGTGGGCGACCCCCACGATCCGAAGACCGAGGTCGGCGCGCTCGTGCATCCCGAGCACTACGACAAGGTGATGGGCTACGTGGAGATCGGCAAATCCGAGGGCAGGCTCCTCGCCGGCGGGGGACGCCCGGACAACCTGCCCGACGGAAACTATGTTTCCCCCACGGTCTTCGCGGATGTTGCGCCTGGCGCCCGGATCTTCCAGGAGGAGATCTTCGGCCCGGTCGTTGCCATCACCCCGTTCGATACCGACGACGAGGCCCTCGAGCTCGCCAACGGCGTTCGCTATGGGCTGGCTGCCTATCTCTGGACCTCGGATCTCACCCGCGCTCACACCTTCGCGCAGTCCATCGAGGCCGGCATGGTGTGGCTGAATTCGCACAACGTTCGCGATCTCCGCACACCGTTCGGTGGCGTGAAAGCATCGGGCCTTGGCCATGAGGGCGGCTATCGCTCCATCGATTTCTACACCGACCAGCAGGCGGTGCACATCACCATCGGCGAGGTGCACACGGCGCGTTTCGGTGCGAACGCCCCCGTCGCGACCGTTGTCACGGCCAACCCCTGACCACCGTTTCGTCTCTCTCACGCAAGGAAGCTGTCATGGACCACAACCCGAGCCCGATTCCGGAGCCGCACGCACGGCCGAATCCGAACCCGAACCCGGTTCCAACGCCGACAGCGACGCCGCCGGATATCCTTCGCTGCGCCTCCATGGATCTCGTCGTCACCGACCTGGCGGCTTCGCGGGAGTTCTACGTCGACATCCTCGGCCTCGTCGTGACCGAGGAGACCGAGACGGAGATCTACCTGCGGTCGTTCGAGGAGTTCATTCACCACAACCTCGTTCTCCGGGCCGGCCCTGTGGCCGCCGTCGCCGCGTTCTCCTACCGGGTGCGCAGCCCCGAGGACCTCGACCGCGCTGTCGCCTTCTACACCGAGCTGGGTTGCCGGGTCGAGCGTCGCTCCGAGGGGTTCACGACGGGTATCGGCGACTCGGTCCGCGTCGAGGACCCGTTGGGGTTTCCGTACGAGTTCTTCCACGACGTTGAGCACGTCGAACGGCTGGCCTGGCGTTACGACCTGTACGGGCCAGGCGCGCTTGTGCGCCTCGACCATTTCAACCAGGTCACCCCGGATGTGCCCCGCGCCCGCGGGTACATGGAGGATCTCGGTTTTCGGGTTACCGAAGACATCCAGGACGAGGACGGCGTCACCTATGCCGCGTGGATGCGCCGGAAGTCGACCGTGCATGACACGGCGATGACCGGGGGCAACGGCCCGCGGATGCACCACATCGCCTTCGCCACCCACGAGAAGCACAACATCCTCTACATCTGCGACAAGCTCGGTGCGCTCCGCAAGTCAGACCTGATCGAGCGCGGCCCTGGCAGGCACGGAGTATCGAACGCGTTCTACCTGTACCTGCTGGACCCCGACGGTCACCGGGTGGAGATCTACACCCAGGACTACTACACCGGCGACCCGGACAACCCGGTCGTCACCTGGGATGTCCACGACAACCAGCGCCGCGACTGGTGGGGCAACCCCGTCGTCCCGAGCTGGTACACCGAGGCGTCCCCCGTGCTCGACCTCGACGGCAACGTGCAGCCGCTGGTCGAACGCACGGATCCGAGCGAGATGGCGGTCACCGTCGGTGCAGATGGCTTTTCGTACACACGCGAGGGCGATGTCGACACGGGATTCAAGCTTGGCGACACACTGTAGTCCGCGCCCGAGACCCGAGTGACGGTGTCAGTCGCTGTCGCTCGCGACGAGCACGGCGCCAGCGTGCCCCATCTCGGCGAGCGCCGCGTCGCTGGTTTCGCGCGCCACACCGGCGATGAGGTCGGTGAACACGCGCACGTGCCTGCCGTGTGAGACCGCGTCGAGGACCGATGCCCTGACGCAATAGTCGGTGGCGATTCCGGCGACGTCGACCTCGGTCACCCCGTGCTCCTCGAGGACTTCGGTGACGGTGGCTCCGTCAGAGGCTCCCCCGTCGACCCGGCCGTCGAAGATCGAGTATGCCGGTTCGCCCTGGCCCTTCTTCACATGGAGGGTGATCCCGGACTGGTCGAGCGCCGGGTGATAGTCGGCCCCGGGCGTTCCCGCGACGCAGTGCACGGGCCAGGTGTCGAGGAAGTCCGGCTCTTCCCCGGCGGGAGCGAAGTGCCCGCCGTTGTCCCCGTCGGCATTGTGCCAGTCGCGGGACGCGATCACGAGGCCGTAATTGCCTGCCGCGTGCTTGAGGAAGGAACTGACGTGGGCAGCGACGGCTGCGCCTCCGTCAACACCGAGGGCACCGCCCTCGGTGAAATCGTTCTGAACGTCGATGATGAACAGCGCCCTGGTCATGGTGTCCTCCCGTGGTCCCTTTCAGGCTACCCGGGTCCGGTGGCTACTCGCCCGGGTAGACCAGACCGATCTGCCGGCGGATGTCGTCGAGGGTGCCCATGATCGCGATGGACTCGGTGTTCGGAAGAAGGTCGGATTCGGCCAACCCTTCGGAGACCAGCCGTTCGAACTCCATCGCCTGGTACTGCATGCCACGCCCGACGACCGTCGAGGTGTAGGTTTCGAGGACTTCGTCGGCATCGTTGTACACCGTGAACGATGTCGGGGTGTACCAGACGGCGTCGATGTCGATCCGCCCCTGGGAGCCGAGGATGCTCGCGACGTTCGCTCCGTGCGCGTTGCTGGCCGAGAAGGTCGTCGCGATCCGGTCGTCGCCGTAGGTGAAGATCGTGGCGACGGTGACATCCGCACCGGTCTCGCGGAAGGTCGCGGATGCCGTGACCGTCGCGGGTGTCCCGAGGATGGCGTTGGCGAACGAGATCGGGTAGATCCCGAGGTCGAGAAGTGCGCCGCCGCCGAGCTCGAGGGCGTTGATGCGGTGGTTCGGGTCTGACGGCAGGTGCTGCGTGTGATCGGCGACGACCGACCGGACCTCGCCGATCGTGCCCTCGGCGAGGATCTCGCGAATGCGTGCCATGTGGGGCAGGAAGCGGGTCCACATGGCCTCGAGCACGACAAGTCCACGCTCTTGGGCGCGGGCGACGACCGCCTCGGCCTCCGGCTTGTTCAGTGTGAACGGCTTCTCCACGAGCACGTGCTTGCCTGCGTCGAGGGCAAGGAGCGCCTGGGCTGCGTGGAACGGGTGCGGCGTGGCGATGTAGATCGCATCGACCTCGGGATCAGCGACGAGGTCCTCGTAGCTCGAGTGCACGTTCGGCACGCTGAACTTTTCAGCGAATGCTGTCGCGACCTCGAGCCGGCGGGATCCGACCGCTTGCAGGGTGAGACCCGAGAGAACGAGATCGTTGGCGAATGCCTGGGCGATGCCGCCCGGTCCGAGAATGCCCCAGCGGAGCCCAGTTGTAGTCACCGGTTTAGACTATCGGCGACAACGGCGCGGAGGCGATTCATGGCAGCACCCGGTGACACCCTCATCTTCGCCCCGCTCGGCGCGGCCGGGCTCGGGGCGCTCGTCGCTGGCGACCTGGCCGAAGCATCCCGACTCACCGGGTTCGACCTGCCTGACGGGTACCTCGCATACTCCTGGCTCTGGCAGCTGCGGCTCGAGCAACTGCGGGCCACTCCCACCGACGAACGCTGGGTGGCCTGGGTCGTTGCGCGGGCGGTCGACGCCCGCGCCATCGGACACTCGGGATTCCATGGCGCACCGGACGCCGATGGACGGGTGGAGCTGAGCTACACGGTCCTGCCCGAGTTCCGGCGTCGCGGATACGCCACCGAGATGCTCCGCCTGCTCATCGACTACGGCCGGGAGCATCCGGATGTCCGCGTGCTCCGGGCGACGATCAGCCCTGACAACACGGCGTCGCTGGGGACGCTCGAGCCGTTCCCGTTCGTCCACGTCGGCGAACAGGTCGACGAGATCGACGGGGTCGAACTGATCTTTGAGCTGGCGGTCGACTGAACGAACCGGCGGTCATCCCTCCGGCGGAGGTTTCGGTGCCGTCAGGGGCAACGGCGCGCGCGTCGTACCGCCCCCGGTCATGAGGAACTGCGGGGGAAGCGAGCGTTCGTAGAGCCCGTAGATGTTCTGCACGGCCTCTTCCGCTGAACCCCAGTAGCCGACGAGGCTGCGTTCAGAGGGATCCGCGTGCCAGGTCACCGCACGGAAGTACACGTCGCGTGCCCTGCCGAGGCGAAGCCGCCGCACGACAGCGATCGGGCCTTTCGCTGCGGCGTGCGTGACGACCCACTCCACCGGGGTGGTCACGTTGGAGAGGTCGGGCATGCCCCTGAGGTTATGTCGGGCGGCTGACATTGCCGGCTCTCAGCCGGCGAGCGCCTCCTCGACGCGTGCGGCGATCGCTGCATGGCCGGCATCGTCAACGTGGGCGTTGTCGGGCAGAATCATCGCGTCGGTGAACACGGGCGGATCGAGCAGGCTGATGTGGGAGCCGCCGACCGCCTCGACGGCGTCCTTCACCGCCGCCTCGAAAGCCGTCGCTGTTGGTCCTCCCGGCGCCGCAGCCGGAATCGAGGGACCGACGGCGATGATCCTGGCATCGGGAAGTCCTTCCCTGAGGGCGGTGAAGGTCGCCTCAATAGCCGCGCGGACCGCGTCGGCGTCCTCCGAAAACACGGTGAAGTCGTTTTGCCCTCCGCCGACGACCACGATGTCGGGGCGCGCGTTGACCGCATCCGTCACCATCTCCTGGTAATTCGGGCAGTACTCCTTGCCGCACCCGTTGACACCGCTCGTGGTCAGGTATCCGGTCCCTCCTCGCCCCAGGTTGAGCGCTTTCCAGCCTTCCTGTTCGGAAACGAGGCTGGCCCAGGCGAGGGTCGGGTCCGTTGTTCCGTATCCCGTCGTGTACGAATCGCCGATAAAAGCGACCACGGGGGGCTTCTCAGGGGTCGGGCTGGGTGGGGGCGGCTCGGCCGCAGCGCATCCGGTTATCGTGAGGAGCCCAGCGGTCAGGATCGTGGTCGCGGCGAGCGCAATTCGCACACGCCTCGCGCTCCTCGCGGTTCGCTTGATCATCGCCACCTCCGGCCTGCAGGAAGCGTAACCCGCGAGCGGGCATCCGACGCTCCCCCCGTTCGAGGGCAAGCGAGTCGTGCGCATCCGATCACCGCGCTCGCCAGCTCCCCCTGGTGTACGGGTCAGCGCCCTTCGCGATGTTCAGCACGCGCGTCCCGGTCAGCAATTCGACCCATCCGCGCTTGTGCGGACCCCAGACGATGGATCCGTAGATCAGCCCGGAGACGAGAAGCAGGGCAACGACCAGCGTCAGCCACGGCAGACCGAGGAGCGATGCCAGCGATTCGGAGCTGGGGCGGAGGGTGACCAGGAATGCCGTTCCGCCGAGCACGAGGAGGATCAGTGCAGGCACGACGAGCGGGATGATCTTCCGCGACACGGCCCGCGCCAGGCCTGGGCGTCGCATCCGGGCGCTCGTGACAACGCGAAGACCGAGAAGCCGCTTGCCCGGGGTCTGCCCGAACACCGCCGTCGAGAGGATGAGCCCCATCGGCATGAGCAGCGAGATGAGCGCCCCGATAATGACGACGGGTGTCCCTGCGAGGAGTTCAGCAGGCACACCGAGGCGTGCGGCGAGAGTCGTGATGACCAACGAATTCTGCCCCCCGAACCGGGCGCTGAGCGGCCTGACGATGCCGAAGGTCACAATGCTGAATGTCACGCTCACCATCAGGCCGTCGATGGCACCGGAGAGAAGGCGGATCCGGAACCCGGCAGCAACCACACCGTCTCGGGTCACGTCGGTCCTCCGGGGGTGGGCGGGGCAGTGAAACCACGAAGCCCCCTTCGCACGGAAGGGGGCTTGATGGAGCCGCCTGTGGGAATCGAACCCACGACCTTTTCATTACGAGTGAAACGCTCTGCCGACTGAGCTAAGGCGGCGTGTTTCGCTGCTGTCCGAAGACTGCTGCGACGCACAGCTATCGATCTTACCGTGTGTTCGCCGTGGTTACGAACACATCGGATCTGCATCGGGAACGGTGCCGTTGATGAGGTAATCGTCGACGACGTCGTTCACGCACGCGCTGCCCTTGTTGTACGCGGTGTGCCCCTCCCCCTCGTAGGAGACGAGCACGCCGCTCTCCAGCTGGTCAGCCAGCGCCTCGGCCCAGATGTATGGAGTGGCCGGGTCGTTCGTCGTCCCGACCACGAGGATCGGTGCGGCACCTTCCGCGTGGATCTCGTCACGTTCGGCGCCGTCCGGGTATGGCCAGTTGGAGCATCCGAGATCGCCGTAACCGAAGAACGGGCCGATCACCGGTGCCACGTCCGCCAACTGGGCGGCTTCAGCTGCCATCCGCACCGGGTCGTCATCGTAGGTGTAGTCACGGCAGTTGTATGCCGAAAACGCTTCGGTCGAGTTGTCTGCATAGCTGCCGTCTTCGGTGCGTCCGTTGTAGGCATCCGCGAACGAGAATGCGTACGCGGCGTTGCCGTTCATCACATCGGCGAGCATCTCGCTGAGCAGGCTCCAACCGGGGTCTGGCGAGTACAGCGGGTAGATGATCGCGGTGAGCAGCGTGCTGGATCCGAGCAGGCGGCCGTCCTCGTTCCTGATCGGTGTCTCGTCGACGGATGCCAGCAGGTTGCCGATCGTGGTCATCGCCCGGTCGGTGCTGCCGGCGAACGGGCAATCGTTCGCGCCGATGCAATCGTCAAGGTAGGCGGAGAGAGCGCTCTCGAACCCCTTCGCCTGTGTCTCATTCACCTCGTAGTTGCTCGACGACGGATCGATCGCGCCGTCGAGGACGAGCCGGCCGGTCTTCTCCGGGTACAGCTCGGCGTATGTGGCGCCGAGGAACGTGCCGTACGAGTAGCCGAGGTAGTTGAGCTTCTTGTCGCCGAGGACGGCGCGGAGAAGGTCAAGGTCACGGGCCGCACTCACGGTGTCGACGAACTCGAGCGCTTCCCCGGTGTTCTCGGCGCAGGCGTCGCCGAAGTTCTTCGCACTGGATGCGACCTCGTCGAGCCACGCGTCACTCCCCCGCTCGTCCCGGGCGATCCCGTAGAGGTACTCGTCCATCTCGTCAGGGGCGAGGCATTCGACGGGAGTCGACCTGCCCACTCCCCTGCGGGTCGAAGCCGACGATGTCGAAGTTGTCCTGCAGTCGCTCATCGGTCGCATAGTCGACCGATTCGGCCACGAAATCGAAGCCGGAGGCACCCGGCCCGCCCGGGTTCACCAGAAGCGAGCCGATCGGGTCCCCGCCGGCCTGCGTGCGGACGAGCGCCAATTCGATCTCGCCGTCCCCGGGATTGTCCCAGTCCATCGGCGCCGTGGCCGTTGCGCACTGCATGTCCTTCTCGCAGCCGGTCCAATTGAGCTGCTGCTCATAGAAGCTGCGAAGATTCTCGGCGACATCCTCACCGGTCGGCGTCGACGTCGACGACCCTCCTGCCGGGGGAAAGAACGCCGTGACGCATCCGCTCAACGTGAGTGCCATTCCGGCGGACAGCGCGACGAACGCCATCCGTGTGCGTCGACGGGTGGTCGTGGTCTGGCTGGTCACAGGGTGGTCTCCACTGCATGGTCGGGATTCGGTGGGGTGAGGGGTCGATGAGCGGGCATGGGCTCACCTGATGGCGGTGACCAGCAGCGACTCGAGCGCGAGCGCTGGGGCCACGTTTCCCTCGATACGCTGGCGTGCCTTCTGGATGGCATCCATCGTCGCCATGGTTTCCGCCGGTGTGCTGGATTCTCCTGCTGCGGTGAGTTCCGCCTGGAGCTCGCGGTTGATGATCGTCTCGCTTCGACCGAGCTGCAGCATGATGACGTCCCGGTACAGCGAGAGCAGGTCGACGAGGATTCGGTCGAGGCCGTCCCGGAGGCTGCGGGTCGCGCGGCGCTTCTGGTCTTCCTCGAGGCCGCGGATCTGCGCGCGCAACGCGGGCGGAAGAGTCTGTCCGGGTTCGACGCCCAGAGACCGCAGCGCATGCTCGCGTTCTTCGGCATCGCGTTGTTCGGTGTACGCCTTCGCGTCGTCTCCGGCGATCGCGAGCATGCGCGCTGCAGCAAGGACCGCGTCAGAGACGCTTCGTATGCCGAGCGCGGCATGAAGCGTCTCGTCGCGTCTCGCCCGCGCCCCGGCATCCGTAGCCAGCCGGTGGGCCATGCCGACGTGGGACTGGGCCTGGCGGGCTGAGCGTTCCGCCAGTTCGGCATCGACACCGTCACGGCGCACGATCAGGTCGGCAACCTCGGCGATGTCCGGGATGCGTAGTCGAAGAGCGCGCACCCGCGATCGAATTGTCGGAATGAGGTCGGCTTCGCTGGGCGCACAGAGCACCCAGACCGTGCGTTCTGGCGGTTCTTCGAGCGCCTTGAGCAGGACGTTCGAGGTGCGCTCGGCCATCCGGTCGGCATCTTCGATGACCATCACCCGGTAGCGTCCGACGGCGGGCGAGAACTGGGAGCTGCGCACGAGATCGCGAACCTCGTCGATCTTGATGATGACGTTCGACGTCGCCAGAACGGTGAGGTCGGGGTGGGTTCGCGCGTCGACCTGGGCCGCCGTCACCGGGTCGCCGTCCGGCTCGCGACTGAGCAGGGCAGCCGCGAAGGCATACGCGAGGTTTGAGCGGCCTGAACCCGGCGGACCGGTGATCAGCCAGGCATGGGTCATGGCACCATGCGCGTCTGAGCCGCGGTCGGCTGCGGCGTCGCGGAGCAGCGAGACAGCGTCTGTCTGCCCGATGACGTCATCCCAGGTGGCCATGGCTTCCAGCCTACCCGTGGCCCCCGACGTCGCCGTCGCCGAGGGCGTCACCACAAGCCGCGGATCCCCACACGACAAACTCCACGACAAATTCAGGAGCGTGCTCGATATTCAGGAGTTTTTGCCGACACGCCGGGCGGACGAGGCCGACACGCCGCAGCACAGCCCGGTTCTCCTGAATTTGTGGTCACCCACCCGAAGGTGCGCGCGATCGCGCGGGGTGTCAGAGCAGTGTCAGGACCCGCGAACGGATGCTCTCGGCGAGCGCCTCGACCGTGTTTCCGGCATCGAGCACGAGGAAGCGGGCAGGGTCGGCAGCGGCGAGTTCCAGGTAGACCTGCCTGACGCGGCGATGGAACGACGCCGCCTCGGACTCCAGCCGATCGAACCGGGTGCGCGCGGAATCGAGGCGCAGGCGCGCGGCATCCTCATCGAGGTCGAGCAGGATCGTGAGATCGGGCATCAGCCCGCCCGTTGCCCACATCGACAGGTCTCTGACCTCATCGATGCCCAGGTCGCGGCCGGCGCCCTGGTACGCGATCGACGAATCGATGAAGCGATCCTGGATGACGACATCACCGCGTTCGAGTGCCGGTCGCACCTTGGTCGCGATGTGGTGGGCTCGGTCGGCAGCATAGAGAAGGGCTTCGGCGCGCGGCGCGATCTCGCCGCGATGGTGCAGCACGATCTCGCGGATCTCGACACCGACGTCCGTTCCGCCGGGCTCGCGGGTGCGCACAACCTCGCGGCCCTGGGTCGTGAGCCAGGCCTCCAGGTCGGCGGCCTGCGTCGACTTGCCCGAGCCGTCACCACCCTCGAGGGTGATGAACAGCCCGGGATACGAGTCCGTCGTGCCCATTACTCAGCCGGCGCGGGCTTCGCGACCGACTTCTTCGCCGCGGGCTTCGTGGCCGTCGCGGTCGAGACTCCGGTTTTCGAGGCCGCAGCAGCCTTCTTGACCGCGGCAGCGGTCGGCTTCTTGGCTGCAGGTTTCTTGGCTGCAGGCTTCTTCGCTGCGGGCTTCTTGGCAGCGGCCTTCTTGGCGGGCGCCTTCTTCCGCGGCGCAGCCGGCCCCTTGGCGCGCTTGTCCGCGAGCAACTGCACCGCGCGGTCGAAGTCGACCTCCTCGACCGACTCGGCCTTCGGGATGGTCGCGTTCGTCACGCCGTCGGTGACGTACGGTCCGAAGCGGCCGTCCTTCACCTTGATCGGTTTGCCGCTGACAGGGTCCGCCTCGAATTCCTTCAGAGCGCTCGATGCACGACGGTTGCCGTACTTCGGCTGCGCGAAAATCTCGAGGGCGCCGGGAAGTTCGATGCCGAAGATCTGGTCTTCGTTCTCGAGCGAGCGCGAGTCCGTGCCCTTCTTCAGATACGGTCCGAACCTGCCGTTCTGCGCTGTGATCTCTTCACCGGTTTCCGGGTCGGCACCAACCACGCGCGGCAGCGACAGCAGCTGGAGTGCCGTGTCGAGGTCGATCAGGTCGAGCGACATCGATTTGAAGAGGGATGCCGTCCGCGGCTTTACCGCAGCGGCCTTCTTCTTCGCCGGCGCCTTCTTCTTCGGCGCATCCGTCACTTCACCTGTGGCGAGGTCGACGGCGGGTTCCTCGGGAATCTCGGGTTCGAGCTCGGTCACGTACGGGCCGAAACGACCGTCCTTCGCGACGATCTCTTTGCCGTTCTCCGGATTCACGCCGATGACACGGTCGGTGAGCACCGGTGCGTCGATGAGTTCCTGGGCCTTGGCGAGGGTGAGCTCGTCCGGGGCCAGGTCCTCTGGAATGTTGATCCGGCGTGGGACAGCGGGTTCACCGTCCGCCTGCGCCGGTGCGTCGGCATCCGTCACTTCGAGGTAGGGCCCGTACTTGCCGATCCGGATCGTGACGTCGTCGGAGAGTCGCAGCGAGTTGATCTCGCGGGCGTCGATGTCGCCGAGGTTGTCGACGACCGTCCGCAGGCCGCGGTGCTGGTCGCTGCCGTAGTAGAAGGACTTCAGCCAGGCGGTGCGGTCCTGCTCTCCCCCGGCGATCCGGTCGAGGTCTTCCTCCATCTCGGCGGTGAAGTCGTACTGGACCAGGTCGGTGAAGTGCTCCTCGAGCAGACGGATGACACTGAACGCGATCCAGGACGGAATGAGCGCCTGTCCGCGCGCGGTGACGTAACCGCGGTCGGTGATGGTCGCGATGGTCTGCGCGTAGGTCGACGGGCGCCCGATCCCCAACTCTTCGAGCGTCTTCACGAGGCTCGCCTCCGTGTAGCGCGGCGGAGGCGATGTCTCGTGGCCCTTGGCCTCGACCTCGGTGAGCTGAAGCTTCTGACCCTGGGTCAGCGGCGGCAGTTTCGCCTCGCGCGCGGCGTTGTCGCTGGCGTTGCGCTCCTCATCCTGGCCTTCTTCATAGGCGTGGAGGAATCCGCGGAAGGTGATGACCGTTCCGGATGCCGTCAGCTCGGCGACCCGGTCGTCGGCCTGCGCCTCGATGGTGACCGTGGCGGTCTGGCCCTTCGCATCGGCCATCTGGCTGGCGACGGTGCGCTTCCAGATCAGGTCGTAGAGCTTGAAGTCGTTGCCGCGGAGGCTTCCGGACAGCGACGACGGTGTGCGGAAGGTGTCTCCGGAGGGACGGATGGCCTCGTGGGCCTCCTGCGCGCTCTTGTTCTTGCCTGCATAAAGGCGCGGCTTGTCCGGGATGGTCTCTGCGCCGTAGAGCGCCGTGGCCTGTGCCCGGGCAGCGTTGATCGCCTGGCCGGAGAGCGAGGGCGAATCGGTACGCATATAGGTGATGTACCCGTTCTCATAGAGAGACTGGGCAACGCTCATGGTCTGCCTCGCGGAGAAACGCAGCTTGCGGGCTGCCTCCTGCTGCAGGGTCGATGTCGTGAACGGCGCGGCCGGACGACGCGAGTACGGGCTTCGACTCCACCTTCGACACGACAGCGGATGCTGCGGGATCGGCGAGCGCTGCGGCAACGGATCGCGCGCCCTGCTCGTCGAGCGTGACGGCCTTGCCGGTCAGCTTTCCGGTGTCGTCGAAGTCGCGGCCGGTGGCGACGCGCTGGCCGTCGAGGCGCACAAGGCGGGCTTCGAAGTGCGTGGCGTCGGCGTCAGGAGCGGCCTGGGCGGTGAGGTCCCAGTACTGGGCGGCCGTGAAGGCGAGGCGCTCCCGCTCGCGGTCGACGATGAGCCTGGTGGCTGCCGACTGGACGCGACCGGCCGACAGGCTCGGGCCGACCTTGCGCCAGAGCACGGGGGAAATCTCGTACCCATAGATACGGTCGAGGATGCGTCGGGTCTCCTGCGCATCGACGAGGGCGACATCGAGGTCGCGGGTGTTGTCCTTGGCCGCGAGGATTGCGTCCTTGGTGATCTCGTGGAAGACCATCCGCTTCACAGGAACCTTCGGCTGGAGAACCTGGAGCAGGTGCCACGCGATGGCTTCTCCCTCGCGGTCCTCATCAGTTGCGAGCAGAAGTTCGTCGGCATTCTTCAGTGCTCGCTTGAGCTCTGCCACCGTCTTCTTCTTGTTGTCGGAGACCACGTAATAGGGCTCGAAGTCATTGTCGACGTCGACGGCAAATTTGCCGAAGGCGCCTTTCTTGAGGTCAGCCGGCAGGTTCTTGGGTTCGGCGAGGTCACGGATGTGACCCACAGAACTCAAAACCTCGTAGTCATCGCCCAGGTACCCGGCGATCGACTTCATTTTGGTCGGCGACTCTACAATGACCAGCTTTTTTGTACCTGGCACCCGACTCCCTTCGTCGTGCACACCATACACACCCTGTCCCGGTGTCCGCCTAATCAGGATGCGGCGTCACATCCGTGACAACCCCTTGATAAGACCGCGGGAAAGAGCAGAATGGGGCTATGAGCGCATCAACCACGACGACATACACAGCCAAGCTCACCGACGGGCCGCTGGAAGGCAAGACGATGTCAGCCGACTTCCTCGACTCGGGTGAGCCCCGTCCCACCGTGGACATCGCAGCGCAGGGCGGCAAGACCTATGTCTATGCGCGCACTTCCGGGCAGGAGTTCGAATCGGAGGACTCCGACCGTCCGACCGCCGTCAACTATCGCTTCCTGACGACGAACTTCGACGAAGAGTAGCGCGGAAGCCAACGCTCGCATCGCGCTAGAACAGCCATGCTGCACATCCGTGCATCCTGTCTCGTCCGCGTGTGTGAACTGACCTGAGTCAGCGCACCGGTGCCCCGGCTCGGGTCAGCGCGGCGGGGGTCCGGCACGGGCATCGACGGTTACCGTCACCCCGAGCACCGCTCTCGAGGCGGAGACCAGCGCCTCCAGCCCCTCAACGGAACAGGCCGTCAGGTCAGCCCCGTTCAGGCGAGCCGCGTCGGCGGCGTTCACGCACGGTACGCCGGGAACGAGACCGGACGCCGTATCCGCGGCGGCCAGCGCTGCGGCATCTGCGGCGTTTGCAGTGAGCTGGCGTGTGGTCAGGGCCGCGTTGAGCGGGAGCACGAGCCCGGTCAGCAGCAGGACGGAGGCGATGAGCGCAACGACGAGGACTGAGCCCGACCCGGACTCTGACTCTGGCTCTCGGCTCTAGCTCTGGCGCCGATGCTGACTCTGGCGCCGACCTGCACGACCATCAGAGGCCCCCGGCAAGAGCGCACCCGGAAGCCCGCACCCGCAAACCGACCAGGGATGCCGGACCCAGACCGGCCGGCGCAGCGAGTTCGACACAGATGAACTCGCCCCGCGTCGACGTGCTCATCTGTGCGTCCCCCGACAGTCGGCGCACGCGCGCTTCCGCCACTGCCGCCGCGTCTCCACGAGCGAGGGTCCTGGCTGCGTCCGCCGCGGCATCCGTCAACCGCACCTGTTGCGAAGCGACCTGCACGGCACCGAGACACAGACCCGAGAACGAGAACGACCGCCGGCAGCGCCACGGCGAACTCAGCCACCACGCTGCCCGAATCCTGCGCGCATTCCGGCCCTCTCGAGTGCCCCTGGCGTACCCGGCGACGGCCCGCCCGAACGGGGCCGTCGCCGAATCCGTAGAGCCCGACCGGCATGATCAGCCGGCGACGGTCAGCGCCCGGCGGACGAGATCGGTGAGGATCCCACGGACTTCGTCTGAGCGCATGATCACGACCAACAGCCCGGCGAAGCCGACGGCAGCCATCGTCGCGATCGCGTATTCAGCGGTCGCGGCTCCGGTGTCGTCGCCCAACCGGCGGCCGATTCGTGCGGCATGTTCTCGAATTCGCGCCATGTCTACCCTCTTTCTGCACCGTGTGATGCGGTTTCTGGCTCGAGGACTTCCATCGTCGCGCGGTGCGGCATCCCCCGGGCGCTTCGCTGGGATCTGTGGGGCGGGTCACCCGATGCCCCTCACGGTGGAGGAGAGGACGCTCATCATCAGGGGCGCGACTCCGACAAGCATGAACGAGGGAAGGATGCATGCCCCGAGGGGAAGCATGAGTCGGCTGGCCAGCGCGGCCGCTGCCTGCTGAGCGGAGGACCTGGCGTCGCGCCGAACCTGGTCAGCCTCTCCGCGCAAGAGTTCAGCAGCGGGCACGCCAGCGGCCCGGGAGAGTGCGAGCACAGCATCGATCGCCGTGCGATCGGCAGACGAGCCCTCCGGTCGGTAGGCAGCGAGCGCCGCATCGACAGAAGAAATCGCGCGGTCGACGGATGCCCCGGACGACATCGCGATCGCCGTGAGGTCGATCGCCAGACCGGGGGCACTCGAGCGCGGCGTCGCGCGGCGAACCATCGCAGCAGACCAGCGCCACGCCAGACAGCATGAGCAGCGCTGCCGCGCCGAGGCAGACGAGGCCGGGGATCGTTCCCAGCAGGGTGCCGATCGTGTCGAAGCCGAGCATGAGCCCGAAGAGCAGACCGACGGCGGGCAGGATCATCACGAGCCGCGACGTCGACCGGGGGCCGGCCAGGGCCGCTTCGACGTCTCGCTGCGCCTGTCCGAGTGCGCGCTGCGATCGGGACAGGTCGCGCAGGCAGCCGGCGAGCGGAGCGCCGGTGTCCATCGCAACGGACCAGGCGGCGGCGACGGTGAGCCATGCATCCGTTTCAGGGCTCTGCTGGATCGGGTTGCCGGGGCGCCGCGTTCGAGAGCGCCCCGCCCCATCCGCCGCAGCAGCAATGGCTTCGGCAACGTCTGAGCCGTCAGAGGCCGCGGCGGCCGCCTCAGTGAGGACGCTGTCCCCGAGCGCGGGTGCCTGGCGGCGTCGACGACCCGATGCGCTCCCTTCTGCGAGGTAGGCCCACGCAGCCGACGGCGACACGCCCGCGGCCAGGAGAACAGCGAGTCGCTCGGTGACGGCCGCCACCCGTTCGATCGGCGGTGTGCGATCCCGGGCCATCACGCGGGCGTCGATTCCACGCGGATGCCGAGTCGGCCGTGATCGTCCAGCTCGAATCGCCCGAGCGCCGCCAACTGGCGCACGCCCTCGATCCGCTCCAGGTGAAGGACCAGCCCGATGGCGCTGACGGTCTGCCGAGCGACGGCATCCGGTGTCATCCCGGCCAGTGCTCCGAGAGCTTCGATGCGCGCTGGCACATCCCGGAGCGAATTGGCGTGCAGCGTTCCGGCACCGCCGTCGTGCCCGGTGTTCAGGGCGGCAAGCAGTTCCCGGATCTCCGCCCCGCGACACTCGCCGACCACCAGCCGGTCGGGTCTCATGCGCAACGCCTCGCGCAGCAACCGTTCCAAACCGATCGCGCCCGCCCCCTCGAGGTTCGCCTGTCGCGATTCCAGAGACACGAAATGCGGATGATCGACGCCGAGTTCGGCCACATCCTCGATGGCCACGATTCGTTCGGACGGAGGCGCCCCCGCGAGCAGCGCCCCGAGCAATGTCGTCTTTCCTGATCCGCCGGCCCCCGTGACGAGGAGGTTCGTGCGGTCGGCGACCGCCTCACTGAGCCGGCCACGGGTCGGAAGCGGATCGGCGCCGAACATGCCCGCATCCGCCAGCTCACCAAGTCCGAACCTCCGAGCCTGCGGCACCCGAATGCTCAGCAGAGTCCCGCTCACCGAGACCGGGGGCAGCACTGCGTGTACTCGCACGCCACCGCGGAGCCGCACGTCAACACACGGCGTTGCCTCGTCGATGTGCCTGCCGCCGAGCGCGATCAGCCGAACGGCCAGTTCACGAAGCGGCCGTTCGGCCATCGCCCACGCCCCGTCGTGCTCGAGGCCGTCGCCGCGGTCTACCCACAGACCGGCGTCGCCATTGATGAACAGGTCGGTCACATCGGAGCCCATCAGGTACGGGGCAAGCGCGCCGAACTCCGCGGCGACCTGCATCCGGATGAGGCGCACGTCGCTGAGGTCGGCCGTCGGTCCCGCACGGATGCCCGTGCCCGGTGCCGGGCCGTCACCCACCCCGACGCCATCAGGCGTGCGCGCCGCGGAGAGGTCGAGTCGGGCCCCGAGCAACGGCGTCGCAACGAAACGATCGGTCATGCACCGAGGGTATGAATCTGGAACGCCCCGGAACCGAGCCGGCGACATCCGTGGAGGAACAGCCGAGCACGGACCGCAGGTGGAGGAACGTCACGCCCTCGGACCCGAAAAATTTGAGGCGGCATCCATTGGGGGGAACGGATGCCGCCTCACGCGACGCTCGATTGGGGGGAATCTGTACGTCGCACGCGCGAATATAAGAATTCGGCCGTGGCCAAGTGTACGCGTTCACACCGGCGACGCAAGCCGGGACGCTGATTTTCTAGTCCCCCAAACAGTGGACCGGCCCGAGTCTCCCTGATCGGCCGGTCTCTTCCGCACAAAAGCGGCTGGGTCGATCGGAGTACAGTCTGTATGAGTCACACAGGGGTGACCCCGTGAATCGACCGCGAAGGAGCGAGAAGCCACAAGATGAACACTCAGATCGACAATCTCCTGCACGAATACCGCACATTTCCTCCATCGGAGGAGTTCGCCGCGAACGCGGTGGCGACCGATGCGGTGTACGGAGAGGCCGCGACCGACCGACTGGAATTCTGGGCTCGCCAGGCGCGGGACCTCCTGCACTGGGAGACACCGTTCACCCGCACGCTCGACTGGTCCAACCCGCCGTTCGCGAAATGGTTCGATGACGGACACCTCAACGTCGCGTACAACTGCCTCGATCGTCACGTCGATGCGGGCAACGGCGACCGGGTGGCGTTGTACTGGGAGGGCGAGCAGGGCGACAGCCGCGCCGTCACGTATGCGGAGCTGACCGAGGAGGTCAAGCGGGCGGCCAACGTGCTCTCCGGGCTGGGCATCGGCGAGGGCGACCGGGTCGCGATCTACCTGCCGATGATCCCCGAAGCTGTTGTGGCCATGCTCGCCGTGGCACGACTCGGCGCCGTGCACTCCGTCATCTTCGGAGGGTTCAGTGCCGACAGCATCCGTTCCCGGGTCGACGACGCGAGCGCGAAGCTCGTCATCACCGCCGACGGCGGCTGGCGCAAGGGCAAGGTCTCGGCGTTGAAGCCCGCGGTGGACGCCGCACTGGGCGCCCGTGGGGATCTTGGACCCCAGGAGACCGTCACGAACGTGCTCGTGGTGAAGCGCGGCGAGAATGACGTCGACTGGAACGATCGCGACCTCTGGTGGCACGAGGAAATGGCGAAGGCCAGCCCGGAACACGCGGCCGAGGCTTTCCCCGCCGAGAACCCGCTCTTCATCCTCTACACCTCGGGCACGACCGGGAAGCCGAAGGGCATCCTGCACACCTCGGGCGGATACCTGACCCAGAGCGCATTCACCCACAAGGCGGTCTTCGACCTCAAGCCCGAGACGGATGTCTACTGGTGCACCGCAGACGTCGGCTGGATCACCGGCCACAGCTACGTCGTCTACGGCCCGCTCGCCAACGGTGCGACCCAGGTGCTCTACGAAGGCACGCCGGACACCCCGCACCCCGGCCGGTGGTGGGAGATCATCGAGAAGTACAAGGTCTCCATCTTCTATACGGCGCCGACGGCCATCCGTTCGTTCATGAAGCTCGGGCGGAAGATCCCGAAGCAGTTCGACCTCTCGTCCATTCGCCTGCTCGGATCGGTCGGCGAACCCATCAACCCCGAGGCGTGGATGTGGTACCGCAAGGTGATCGGCGCCAAGGCTGCCCCCATCGTCGACACCTGGTGGCAGACAGAGACGGGCGCCATCATGATCTCCGCCCTCCCCGGCGTCACCGAGACGAAGCCGGGCAGTGCGCAGGTTCCGATCCCGGGCATCGCCATCGACGTAGTCGACGACGACGGCGAGCACGTCGGAACGGGGAACGGCGGCCTGCTCGTCGTCACGGAGCCATGGCCGTCGATGCTGCGCGGAATCTGGGGCGACCCGGAGCGCTTCAAGGAGACCTACTGGGACAAATTCGGCGCCAGGAACCTCTACTTCGCCGGCGACGGCGCGCGCCTCGACCACGACGGCGACATCTGGCTGCTGGGCCGCGTGGATGACGTGATGAACGTGTCTGGCCACCGCCTGTCGACGGCGGAGATCGAATCCGCCCTCGTTGCGCATCCGTTCACCGCAGAAGCGGCCGTCGTCGGAGCACACGACGACACCACGGGGCAGGCGGTTGTGGCGTTCGTCATCATCAAGGAGAGCATGCTCGAGGAGTCGGCCGCGGTCGAGGACATCGCAGCAGTTCTTCGGGCGTACGTCGGTGAGCAGATCGGTCCGATCGCCCGCCCGCGCGATGTCTTCGTGGTCAACGAGCTGCCGAAGACCCGGTCGGGCAAGATCATGCGGCGGCTGCTGCGCGATGTCGCCGAGGGCCGCGAAGTCGGCGACACCACCACGCTGGCCGACACGACGGTGATGCAGATCATCACGGGACAGGTGACGGCGAAGTAGTTCGCGATCGGTTAGCAGGAGATCGCACGGTTATCAGGATGCTTTCGGGCATTTCGTCCTGTAAACCGTGCGATCTCCTGCTGAGCCTCCCAGCGATGTGCACGCGCCGGTCGTCAGGCAAGGTGTAAACCCTGTGCCATGGCAGAGAGAATTGTCGCCTCGACGTAGGCCCAGTTGCCGACGACCTGGGCGTAGTCGAAGCGCAGCACCGTGTAGCCCATGAGGGTGAGGCGGGCATCCTGCTGCAGGTCCCTCCGCCGCCGACCGGCATCGGAATGGGGGCCGTAGCCATCGATCTGGAGCACCAGGCGATCGCCGATCAGGCCATCGACCGGATGGTCGTCGATGACGATCTGCTGCCGCATCAGGATCCCGATCCTCGCCAGGCGGATGCGGGGAATGGTTTCGATCCCTGAATCGGAGAATGCCGTGGCAGCATCCGTGGCGGCCCGGAAACGCGACGACCTGGTCGCCACGCGCTTCAGCTGGCCTGGCGAGACCTTCCTGAGCCGCAACGCCGAGTCGAACACCACAACAGCCGATTCGAAGGTCTGGCACTCGGCTACCCTGACCAGGGCGTTTTCCAGGGGGTCGACAAGCGTGAGCGCGGTACCCAACACCGGGCCGACCGACCAGTGGGCCTTGACTCCCGCCGGGAGCCCGAGTCGACCAGCGGTCGACGGAACGGCGAGGTGCATGAGGTGATCGGTCGTGCTCCAGAGGCCGTAGCGCTCGGCCGCTGTCAGACAGGTCAGTCGCCCACCGTACCGGGCTGCGGCCACGAGCTGCGGGTCGCAGTCAGGCAACGCGAGCCAGTCCCGACGCACCCGGGTGAGCGGACCGTTTCCGACCGCGGCGCGAATCCCGTACTTCGTCGCCCCGGCCTTGATGACGTCGCTCGTATGCGCGATTCGCCCGTTGCGTCGCACCCAGCCCTCGATGTCCACCGCTCGACTCTGCACCCCGGATGAGGCTCGTGCCGGGGCGGCCCACACCCGGGGACAGCCGGGTGTTGCACCCGCCTTGTGAGGGGACTCACCTCTTCACAACCAAAACAGGAGATCGCACGGTTTTCAGGACCACATGCCCGAAGGCATCCTGATAACCGCACGATCTCCTGTTAGTCGTTCGAGCCGAGGTGGCTACGCGAACGCGAGCACAAGCTCCACTTCGACGGGCGCGTCGAGCGGCAGAACAGCCACTCCGACAGCCGACCTGGCGTGGATACCCGCGTCGCCGAAGATCTGGCCGAGCAGGGTCGACGCGCCGTTGATCACGCCGGGCTGCCCGGTGAACGATGGATCGGATGCCACGAATCCGGTGACCTTCACGACCTGGGTGACGCGATCGAGCGAGCCGATCACTCCCTCGACAGCTGCCAGCGCGTTGAGCACACTGGTCGCCGCGTAGGACTGCGCGTCCTCAGCCGATACAGAGCCGCCGACCTTGCCGGTCGCGGCGAGCGCGCCGTCGACGAACGGCAGCTGGCCGGAGGTGTAGACGAGGTTTCCCTGCACGACGGCGGGGACATACGCGGCAACGGGGGCCGCGACAGCGGGAAGCGCGAGACCGAGCTCAGCGAGCCGGTCGGCGATCCGCGACATCAGGCATCCGCCAAAGGACGCTTGAGGTACGCAACGAGGCCGCCCTCGGGGCCGTTGACCACCTGCACGAGTTCCCAGCCGTCACTGCCCCAGTTGTTGAGGATGGCGGCGGTGTTGTGAATCATCAGGGGGGTGGTGAGGTACTCCCAGCGGGGCATGTTTTCCTTTTGTTTGATGGCGAACAGGCGGTTTTTCAGATTTGTCGCTTAAACTCGATCCTATGCCTGAACAAAAACGCACGGCTAGAGGTGTGCTCGGGGGGTTCCTGGGCTTCATCGGCCTGAGTGCAGCAGCCGGACTCCTCGTCACTGCCGCCGTCACCCCCGCCCTCGCCGTCACCGGCATGACCGCCAACAACGCCATCAGCGTGTTCGACGGCCTACCCGACTACCTCAAGGTCGGCCAGACCATGGAGAAGACGAACATCCTGGCTACCCGCTCCGACGGGCGGACCTCGATCATGGCCTCGTTCTACGACCAGAACCGCGAGGAGGTCGCGTGGGAGCAGGTCTCCCAGTTCGCCAAGGACGCAGCGATCGCGGCCGAGGACCCGCGATTCTACGAGCATGGCGGCATCGACGTCATGGGTACGACGCGAGCGATTATCAAGACATACGTGATCGGTGGAGCCACGCAGGGTGGGTCATCGATCACGCAGCAGTACGTCAAGAACGTTCTGGTCCAACAGTGTGAGATCGATTCCAAGGGCGACGAAGAGCTTCAGGCCTGCGCGGATGACGCCACGACGGCTTCGGGCGCTGAAGGCGCCAGCCGGAAGCTGAAGGAAATGCGCTACTCGATCGGCGTCGAGAAGGACTACGCGAAGGACGAGATTCTTCTCGGTTACCTCAACATCGCCAACTTCGGTGCCCGCACCTACGGGATCCAGGCGGCATCAAAGTATTACTTCGGTGTCAGCGCAGCTGACCTCACCATCGAGCAGGCGGCCACGCTTCTCGCCATCGTCAACTCGCCGACCGCTCTTCGAATCGACAAACCGGACAGCGAGTCAAACGGTGCGGCGAACGGCTACGAGAAGACCCAGATTCGCCGCGACTACGTGATCGACAAGATGCTCGATGAGGGCAAGATCACCCAGGAGCAGCATGATGCGGCCATCGCACTGCCGATCACGCCGAGCATCCATCCACCGAGCTCGGGGTGTGTGAGCGCTCGCGGCGCTGCATACTTCTGCGACTACGTCACCCGAATCGTGAAGACGGACCCGGCTTTCGGTGCCACTCCCGAGGAACGCGCGGCGAAGCTCAAGCGCGGCGGATTGCAGATCTACACCAGCCTCGACCTGGAGCTTCAGGACGCGACAGTGAACTCGATCGACGAGTACATTCCGAAGTCCATGGAGTCAGTCAACATCGGCACTGCGGCCGTGACCGTCCAGCCGGGCACGGGCCGTGTCCTGGCAATGGCGCAGAACAAGTCGTACAGCAATGATTCCTCGAAAACCTCTGTCGGCGGGGAGTTCACCTCAGTGAACTACAACACCGACTATGCGTACGGCGGATCGAGTGGGTTCAACGTCGGTTCGACGTTCAAAGCCTTCATCCTGCTCGACTGGCTGAAGAACGGTCACTCGCTGAGAGAATCGGTCAACGGCGGCCAGAGGACGTTCACAAATTGGACGGACAGCTGCTCCGGGGACTACACCAAGTCGTACAGCCCCAAGAATTATGACGGCACGAGCCCGGGACGCGTCACCCCGATCGACGCCACTCGCCGATCGGTCAACACCGCCTTCATCGCCATGGCGCAGAAGCTCGACATGTGCGACATCTTCCAGACCGCCGCAGACATGGGCGTGCATCGAGCCGATGGCGAAGACCTCCAGCGGTTCCCCGCCACGCTCCTCGGCTCCAATGAGATCGCTCCACTGTCGCTCGCGACCGCCATTGCCGGCATCGCCGCCGAAGGCCTGACCTGCACCCCGGTCGCCATCGACAAGGTCGTGGGACCGGACGGGGAAGAGATCGCGCCACCGAAGAGTGAGTGCACCCAGGCAGTCACCCCCGAGGTCGCCAACACGGCCGCTTTTGCGATGGAGACCGTCTTCGACAGTGGCGGAACCGCGTCACGCGCAGCCGTCTCCGGTGCCCCGTTGATGGGCAAGACCGGTACCGCTGACGACGCCGTCCACTCGTGGATCACCGGAGGAACGACCGAAGCGGTCACCTCCCTCTGGGTGGGGAACACGACCGGTGAGGCGAGCATGTACGATGTGCTCGTCAAACAGGGTGTCACCGGGTTCAGCGCGAAGTTCGGTATCTTCTCGGGCATCTTGCGCGAATCCATCAGCCGATTCGGCGGCGAGGACTTCGGCGCTCCCGACGACGCGCTCATCCGCGCCAAGCAGGTGCAGGTCCCGGATGTGACGGGCCAGTCGGTCGAGTCGGCCAAGGCCACGCTCGCCTACTCCGGCTTCGGCGCCCAGGTGGGGTCAGCCGTGTCCTCCAGCATCGAAGCCGGCCTCGTGGCCTCCACGAGCCCGCAGTCCGGTTCATACGTGTCGAGCGGATCCACCATCACCCTCCGGCCCTCAAGCGGCACCCCGGCAACGAGTGTGCCGAACGTCGTCGGAGCAGCTCCGGATGCTGCGCGCGGCGCCCTCTCGGGCGCTGGGTACAACACCGTCACAGAAGTCTGCGAGCCGGACAACGGCGCCGGAGCAGGACCAGGGGTGGTGACCGCCCAGAACCCGGCACCGGGCACCGAAGCGGACACCGAATCCGAAGTGACCATCACGGTCAGAAAACAGAAGTGCAGTTGAGCAGGTCCACCGGTGGACGGCGGGTAGGAGCGGCGTTCGGCGCCCTGGCCCTCGTCGGTGCGGCAGCATTCGCTTGGGGCTCGCTTGTCGAGCGCCGCCTGTTCACCCTGCGCCGCGAGACGGTTCCTGTGTTGCCGAAGGGCGCGTCATCCGTCTCGATCCTGCACCTGAGCGACCTGCACATGGCGCCGTGGCAGCGGGACAAACAGCGATGGGTTCGCTCGCTTGCCGGCCTGAAACCAGACCTGATCATCGACACCGGCGACAACCTCGGACACGAAGAGGGCATCACCGGCATCGAGCTGGCCTTCGCTGACTTCGGCGGCATTCCCGGCCTCTACGTGCACGGCTCGAACGACTACTTCGGTCCGATGCGCAAGAACTGGCTGAAGTACTTCAGCGGTCCATCCAGCGCGGGCCGCGGGCCCAGGGAGCCCCGTACGCGCAACCTGGACACCGCCCGGCTCGACCGCTTCTTCACGGATGCCCTCGGCTGGCAGAACCTCAACAACGCGGTCGGAAGCGTCACCATCAAGAACACGCGCTTCGACGTGTTCGGAGTCGATGACCCGCATATCGGCGCCGACCGCCTGGACCTGCTCACCGGGCTGCTCGACAGCCAGCAGGATGACGAGTCCCTCGACACCGACGACGCCGGGATGGAGCACGTCGTGCACATCGGTGTCGTCCACGCGCCCTACCAGCGTGTGCTGAACTCGTTCGTGACTCACGGCGCCAACCTCATCCTCGCCGGTCACACGCACGGCGGCCAGGTCTGCGTTCCCGGCTACGGCGCGCTGGTCACGAACTGCGACATCCCGCGCACCCAGGTCAAGGGCCTGAGCCTCTGGCGCCATGCCCTGCACTCCGCCTTCCTGCACGTCAGCGCCGGTCTGGGCACGTCGATCTACGCACCCGTGCGGTTCGCCTGCCGCCCTGAGGCGACACTGATCACCTTGGTGGCCCGGGAGCGCTAGGCGCCCGGGGCGCGTCAGCTCGGCAGGACCAACGTTCCGTCAATTCGCCGCGGAATGGAGCGGCAGGTTTCGCGGAGTTCCTCAGGGAGGATCGCGTCTGGTGCGTCCTGATAGGCCAGCGGACGCAAAAACCGTCGGATTGCGCTGACGCCGACCGAGCTGTGCTGCGAATTCGTCGATGGCCACGTCCCGCCATGGTGTTGCGCCCACGACACACGGACTCCGGTCGGGAACCCGTTGAAGACCAGGCGGCCGACCATCGGTGCGAGCTTCATGCTGATCCGCCGCAGGATCTCGGCCTCATCGGTTCCATGGTGGACGGTAGCGGTCAGGGATGCCGGCATGACGTCGACGGCGGAGAACACCTGATCCAGGGAGTCGAATCGCACGACGACAATGACCGGTCCGAACGCCTCCTCGGCCGTTGCCGCACTGAATTCAGTGGCGTCGATCTCGAGAAGCGTCGGGGTCGCACGGATGCCGGCGCCTCCGACCGCTCCGGCAGCAACGACCCGGGCTCCCCCGTCCCCGGTAATGCGATCGAGAATATCGGTCAGGGAGGTCGAGATACGGCTGTTCAGCAGCACCATTCCGTCAGCCGCGGTTGTGCGGGCGGACAGGTCATCGAGTATCGCGTCCCCGGCCGCTCCTGTGGGGAGGAACGCGATGCCGGGCTTGGTACAGAACTGACCTGACCCGATGGTGAACGACCCGAAAAGCCCCTCGGCGATTGCCGGGCCACGCTCAGCTGCGGCCCCTGGGGTGACGACCAACGGGTTGAGACTGCTCAGCTCTCCGAAGAACGGGATAGGAACGGGACGCGCATTGATGATCTCGATCAACGCCTGGCCACCGCCGAGCGACCCGGTGAATCCCACCGCTGCAATCCGCGCATCGGCGACGAGCTCCCGGCCGGACTCGGTACCGTAGACGATCCCGATGGTGCCGGCGGGCGCACCGAAATGAGCGGCGGCTGCGGCGAGTGTCTCGAACGACAGCTGCGACGTCAACAGGTGGGAGCCGTGCGCTTTGAGCACGACGCTGTTGCCCCCGGCCAGTGCCGACGCGGTGTCTCCTCCCGCGACCGAGAACGCGAACGGAAAGTTGCTGGACCCGAACACGGCCACCGGCCCGATGGGAATCAACATCCGTCGCAACTCAGGTCCGTGGCCGAGCGGGGTGTCGCCAGCGTGGTCGATCGTCGCCTCCAGGTAGCTCCCCTCCCGGAGCGCCTCAGCAAACAGCCGGAACTGGAACTGCGCGCGCCCAAGTTCCCCGTTCAGGCGTGCCTCCCCGAGTCCGGTCTCCGCCTGCGCGACCGCGACCAGTTCGGCTCGGTTGCCTTCCAGTCCGTCGGCCATGGCCTCGAGAAGCCCGGCCCGCCACTCCCTGCCGGTGTCACGCAGGAACTCGAAAGCCTGCCGTGCCGCGTCAGCGATCCTGGCGGTGTCTTCCGGGGTGGTCGCCGCGATGGTGGTGTCGCGGGTCTCGCCCGTCGTGGGGTTGGTTGTGGTCAGCATGGTTCTCCCGGGGTCAATCGTGCGGATGGGTACGAGGCGCAAGAGATCGACGGCGCGCGGCAGCCGTGACCCTGACGCCGTGTCAGTTCTGTGCCGAAGCCGCCTGGGCGCCGGCGCCCGGGGCGAGCAGCTCCAGGGTCGCCCCGGGCGCGAGCGGGAAGTGGCACTCGGCAACATGGGTGATGCTGTCTGGAGAGCCGATGGGCGGGGGCGCGTCTGTGGCACAGATTTCCTGCGCCTTCCAGCAGCGCGTGCGGAACCGGCATCCCGACGGCGGATCGAGGGGCGAGGGTATCTCGCCCTCGAGCACGATGCGCTGCCGGGCTGAGGTTCCCGAGACATCGAGCTGCGGCGACGCTGACATGAGCGCTGCCGTGTACGGGTGCCGAGGACGGTCGAAGACCTCCTCCGTCGTCCCGGCCTCGATGATGCGGCCCAGGTACATCACCGCCACCCGGTCGGCGACGTGTCTGACGACCGAGAGGTCGTGCGAGATGAAGATGTAGGCCACCCCCAGGCGCTGCTGCAACTCGTTGAGCAGGTTGAGCACCTGCGCCTGCACCGACAGGTCGAGTGCCGAGACGGGCTCATCGAGCACGATCACATCGGGGTTGAGTGCGAGGGCGCGCGCAATGCCGATGCGCTGTCGCTGCCCTCCGGAGAACTCCTGCGGAGACTTCCCGGCGTCGCTCGCGCGCAGCCCGACGAGCTGCAACAGCTCGCCCAGGCGTTCCTGGCGCAGTTTCCGCGTCGGATACAGGTCCTTGTGCGTCATCCACGGCTCTGAGATGATCTCTCCCGCGTTCATTCGCGCGTTGAGGGACGCGAACGGATCCTGGAACACCATCTGCACGCGCCGGCGCCAGGCGAGCAGCTTCTTGCCGCTCAGCGTGAATGGGTCGGTTCCGTCGAACCGGATCGTGCCCTCATCCGGCTGTTCCAGCATGAGAAGTGTTCGGGCGAGCGTGGATTTTCCGCAGCCGGACTCACCCACGAGGCCGAGGGTTTCGCCCCTGGCAACGTCGAGGTCGATTTTGTCCAGCGCGCACAAGACCCTGCTGCCGCGCCCGGGCACGTGAAAGTTCTTGGTCAGGCCCCGTACTTCGAGCAGCGGGACCGGTCGGGTGACGTCAGGCATGGGTGAGCTCCTCAGAGAAATGACAGGCCGCAGTCCGTCCATCGCCGGACGGTTCCAGTGCCGGGCGAACTGACAGGCAGATGTCCTGCACGAGCGGGCATCGGGACTGGTACACGCAGCCCTCCGGGATGCGGTGGAGTTCGGGCGGGGAACCGGCAATGGATCTGAGCTCGGATCCACGACCGGCATCGCCGGGAACCGAGTCGAGCAGTCCCTTGGTATACGGGTGATGTGGAGAACCGAAGACCTCCCTGACCGGACCCGTTTCGACAACGTTGCCTGCGTACATGATGGCCACGGTGTCGGCTTCCTCTGCGACGAGCGCGAGGTCGTGAGTGATGATCACCACGGCCATATGGCTTTCTGTCCGCAGGTCCCGCAGCAGTTTCATGATTTGCGCCTGAACCGTTACATCGAGAGCGGTGGTCGGCTCGTCGGCGATGAGGAGGCGCGGATCACCCTGGCGAGAGTTGCGCGTCTCTGAGCCCTGGATTCGCGCCTCTGGACATTCACGCTCATGCTTGATGAGCGGATGTCAGCCGAGCAGTGGTCGGCAAGGTCAAGCACCTGCGTCATCCACCCGACGATCACGGAGGGTGGCCCCGAGGTCCAGTGAGCAGGGCTCGACTTCAGGCCGCACGTGGGGAGCATCGGCCGGCGCGTCGAGGAGTCCGGGCTGCCTTGGCCCTGCATTTGCCAGTGGCCGGAACCTCAATTCGACTTCAGTCCGCGTCATCGAAGCCGGGCTTCTCGAAGCCCGCCAGGGCGAGACCTGCCCGCGGCGCCAGGTGGAACCGCCACGTGACGGGCAATTCTCGATCAGTGTGCCGATCAATTGCTTAGCAGGACGGCGGGACGGCGCGGGGTCACTTCATGGCGGTCAGCAGCAGCATCAGCGCCTGGCCGGGGGCAAGCACAGGCATGGCCAGCCCGACGTCGCCGAGCACCGCACCCGTGGTGGTCACACCCTCCCCCCGGGCCACCTCCATCCACGCCGGCTCCCTCGTGTGCAGGGTCTGCGGGGCGGGCATCCCCGTTGGCAGGGTCACCCGGTAGCGTCGCGCCCGGTCGAGCCCGGGCAGCGGGCGGATCCCGGGGCGGGTCGACCGGCCCGTGCTCAGCTGGAGGAAGGCGAACACCGCGGCCGATCCGTCGGCGGACACCACCCCGTGCAGCCGCTCGCCGGGCTCGTCGCTGTCGGCCCGGACCACGTCCCCGCCGTGCAGCAGCGGGCGAAGCTCCTTGTGCAGCGCGATCCAGGCACGGACCTGCTCGAGCTCGTCGGGGGTGCAGGTGGCGAGGTCCCACTCCAGGCCCGCGTGGCCGAACAGTGCAACGGCGCACCGCATGCCGAGGTCCACCGTGCGGTGCGTGGTGTGTGCCACGGGGGGACCCACGTGGGTCCCCATGAGTTCGGGTGGCACGAGCAACGTCGTCCACAGCTGGATGTCCGTGCGCTCGATCGCGTCGTTGCAGTCCGACGTCCACACTCGGTGCGTGCGCTCGAGAATGCCGAGGTCCACCCGGGCGCCGCCGCTCGCGCAGCTCTCGATCTCGAGCCCGGGGTGCCGCCTGAGCAGCTCGTCGAGCAGCGCGTAGACGGCCGTCGTGTGCCGATGCACCGCGGGGTGCCCGGCGCTGGTGGCCTCGTGCAGGTCACGGTTGTGGTCCCACTTGAGGAAGTCGATCCCGTTCTCCGTGACGAGTTCATCGAGCCGGGCGAGCAGGTGCGCCCACGCGTCGGGGTTCGTCAGGTCGAGCAGGAACTGGTGCCGCCACGGGCGGGCGTCCGCCGGGCCGAGGACCCACTCGGGGTGGGCCCGGACGAGGTCGGAGTCGAGGTTCACCATCTCCGGCTCGACCCAGAGGCCGACCTGCATGCCCAGGGCACGGACCTTGTCGAACAGGGGCGCCAGCCCGTCGGGCCACGCGTCATCGCTGACGACCCAGTCGCCCAGCCCGCGGGTGTCGTCGCGGCGACTGCCGAACCAGCCGTCGTCGAGCACGAATCGCTCGACGCCGACCGATGCCGCGGTCTGCGCGAGCGCAAGCAGCCGCGCCTCGTCGTGATCGAAGTACACGGCTTCCCACGTGTTCAGCACCACCGGGCGCGGGGACGACGGGTGCTGGGGACGGGCCCTTTGCCGCCGGTGCAGGCGGGCCGAGATCCCGTCCAGGCCGTCCGTGGAGTGCACGAAGACGACGGGCGGCGAGGTGTGGACCTCGCCTGGGGCCAGCCGGACCTCGCCGCGTGCGAGCAGCTCGCCGCCGCCCAGCACGCCGGCGTGGCGCCCGGCTCCCTCGGGCAGCTGCTCCACGAGGTGCTGGTGGTTACCGCTCCAGGCCACGTGGGTGCTCCACACCTCGCCGCGCCGGAACCCGAACTCGGCCGTGCCGGCACTCATCAGCAGGGTCGCGTCGTGCCCGGTGCGCCCACGCCGGCTCGCGCGCAGGTGGGTGCCGTGCTGGACGTCGAATCGCTGCGGCGACCGTTCCCGGAGCCACCGCCCGGTCAGGTCGAGCCCCGACACGGCGCGCTCCGGGAGTGGCATCACGTGGTTCAGTGCCGCGATCTCCAGGTCGTCGTGACCCTCGTTGTGCACGCTGGTCCGGCACGTGAGAACACCGAACGGGTCGAGCTCGAGGAGCGTTCGCACCCGCACGCCGGTGGTCGCGTCGTCGGCCACGACCGAGACCCGGTTCGCGTCGACCGCCACAGGCTCGGCGAGCTGCAGCCGGACCGGGGCGCTGCGTCCGGCGCGAACCACCTCGAGCCCGGGCGTGCCCGACCAGCCGTCGGACTCCGAGGGGAGCAATGTCAGGGGCGGCGGGTCATCGAGCGCGCTGTTTGTGACCGGCGGGTAGGTCGCGACGTCGAGCGAGCCGATGTCCGGTCCCAGGTCGGAGCCCCAGTGCAGGACTCGGGGCAGCAGCGGGCCGGCCACGTCCAGAATGACTGCCACCCCCGCCGATCGCAGGGTCACGACGACGGGGGTGGTAACGCTCAGCACGATGGCGGACCTTTCACTTTGGAGCGGGCGGGGGCGGGGGCCGGGACCTCAGCCCTTGGTGGCGCCGACCGTCAGGCCGGCGACGAACTGCTCTTGCAGGGCGAAGAACACGATCAGGGTCGGCAGGGCGACGAGGATCGAACCGGCTGAGAGCACGAGACACGCCATTGGTACGAGGTGAGCGGACCCGTCACGCTGGGCGAGCGATCCGCAGCGTCAACACCTGGAACGGGCGCAGCACCAGCCGGATCTCGTCGCCAACGAGGTCGGCTGTGGC